>JANQOK010000005.1 GCA_028289645.1 Anderseniella sp. | reverse complement strand
GTGCGCAGGTTCAGATAGTCGAACCAGCCGGCAGCGGTCCACAGGAACTTGGTGCCGATCGTGTAGCACTTGCGGCCGGAATCGATGATCTTCTGGCAGTTGGCCTTTTCCTCTTCGAATGTCGTCGGAACACTCAGGCCCAGCTCGTCGAATATGTCTTTGCGGTAGTAAACACCCCACTGGTAGTAGGAGTAGGGAATGCCCCACTGCTTGCCATCAATGGTCATGGCCGCCTTGGTCGATGCCAGCTCTTCGCCGAGCTGACCTTCCCAGAGATCCGACACGTCGTCGAACAGGCCGGTCGAGACGTAGGGAAGCATGCGGTTACCGGCATACCAGGTGGCGACATCCGGCGGGTTGGCGGTCAGGAAGTTGCGGATCTGTGTCTTGTAGGCTTCACGGTCGATAATCGTGGTCTCGATGTTGAGATCCGGATGCAGGGCATCGAACTCTGCGATGACGCCTTCAAAGGTCGCGCGCGGAGCAGGGTTGGATGTGTCGAGGAAGATTTTCAGTTCGCCGCTGAGCTTTTCATCAGCAGCAAAGGCCCCTGAAAGTGCGACGGCACTCGTCGCAAGCGCCAGCACTGACGCCTTCAAAATGGAACGCATGGTGTCCTCCCTTTGGTTCCGAATAATGAAACTAATATTTACATATTGAAATTGGAGCATGGTTGGCATAGGCTTGTCAAGAATATCCTCTCAGGTCAAAGGCGGTCTGGTGAGGGTGGGGAGGAACAATCGTGCCGAATGATCGCAAGTCGAGCGGGACTGTGGGCAAGGCGCTCAGTGTGCTGGACCAGGTAGCGTCGTTTGAACGCCCGGTGCGCTTCAACGACATTCTGGAAGAATCGCCTTTCCCCAAGGCAACGCTCTACCGCATCCTGCAGAACCTGGTGACCGAAGACCTGCTAACGTTTGACCGCAAGTGGCAGACCTACGCGCTCGGTGTGCGGCTGGTGCGGCTTGCCCATTCCGCCTGGACCCAGTCGTCACTGGCACCGGTGGCACGCCCGCACATGACGGCGCTCAGCGAAGCAACGGGTGAAACCATACACCTTGCCCAGCTGGACGGCCCCCATGTGCTGTATCTGGACAAACGTGATGCGGCCCGGCGCGTGACCATGTTTTCGGAAGCCGGCAAGGTGGGGCCCGCCTATTGCACCGGCGTCGGCAAGGCAATGCTTGCCCATCTGCCGGATGAGGATTTGAAGCGTATTCTCCCGCAGCAGTCCTATCATCGTTTCACACCGTCCACGATCTGTTCCCAGGAGGAACTGTCCAAGGAACTGATGCAGATCCGCAAGGACGGATTTGCGCTCGACCGGGAGGATCATGAACCCGGCATCATCTGTGTCGCGGTTCCCGTGCTGTCCGGCTCGCAGCAGATGATGGGCGCCATATCAATCACCAGCACATCGGCCAGGACATCTCTGGGCAAACTGAAAAAGTTTGTGCCGGATTTGCAGAAGGCGGCCTGTGCCATCGCCACCGCGGCCGAA
>JANQOK010000022.1 GCA_028289645.1 Anderseniella sp. | reverse complement strand
GAGGGTGATCGGCGCTGCTTCGCCGTCGCTGACCTGATAGGCACCGCTGCCATTGGTCGACAACTGGTAGGCACCATTGTCCTCAATAAGGTTCGACGCGCCGATGTTCCCGTCGCCATCAATATCTGCTGCGAACGTGGCCTCGACCTCCTTGATGGCCGCTGCCGACCAACTCCTGGAACTCACATAGTTGCCTGCGGCGTCAGTCTGCCAAACCGCATACTCGCCGTTGGGACCTTGCCACAAGACGGTGAATCCGGTTTCGGTGGCTTCTGCCTGAAGCGCGGACCATCCTGCGAAAGTGTTGGGCGTAATATCTGAGGAGTTCATCTTCAGGGTTACCGGAGTTCCAACTCCATCGCTGACCTGGTAGGCACCATCGGCGTTAACTTGCAATTGATGATCGCCGTTAGCTTCAACAGTATCGGCGTCGCTGAGGAAGGTTTCTGAAAGCAGGTTTCCGGCACTGTCGTATGTCCGGGTCCATTCCGACCAGTCTTCCACCAGGTAGTAGTCATAGACCGTCAACGAACTGGTCAAGTCGTCGTTCACAGTGAGACGCTCGATCAGGTTGTCATTGAGATCGTAGGTGTCGGTGATTGTGGCCCAGACTTCGCTGCCATTATCGCTGATCTGCACCTGTGATTGCTCAAAGCCCTGGGCGGCAAGATCGACATCCTGCCAGTTGTCATAGAAGAACAGCGTGTCCCAGCCGTCGCCGCCATTCAGGTTGGCGAAATTGTCTGCCACGTCGAAAACGATCGTGTCATTGTCCGCACCCCCGTTGATGATGTCGCTGTCGCTGCCGCCATCGAGCCAGTCATTGCCTTCCCCGCCTTGGAGGTTGTCGGCGCCCTGACCCCCGAACAGCGTGTCGTTGCCGCGATTGCCGATCAGCGTATCATTGCCGCCATTGCCGGTCAGGACATTGTCCAGGTCGTTGCCGGTCAGCACATCATAGCCAGAACCGCCAATGGCGTTTTCGATGTCAACGTCATATGCGATGGCAAGGTTGTAATCGAGACCGTTGGTGCTTGAGTAGGAACCGGCGACCAACGACAAAGTCGATGACAGCGTCCATCCGGAAAGGTCGATCGTGTCGATGCCGTCTCCGTCCCAGATGGTCAAGATTGGGGTGAGGTTGTTGTTGAAATCGTAGATTCCGCCGCCGACAGTTGAGTTGAAGCCGTACACCGTATCCCCGGCGCGGGTCGTATAGTCGGCACCGTACATCTGCTGGATAGCAAGTATGTCGTACACCATTGGGGTCTGGGCCGCATTTTCCCACAGGCTCGGGTACCAGGTCTGGTTGTAGCCCCAGTCAGCACCTGTATTGTCCGCATCGAAATAGGACATGATGGTGTACTGCTGGCTGTCTTCGACGAATTCCCAACCGGTCGATGTATTGCCATATTGCGGACTGCCGCCATTGTAGTTGCCGCCATGGCTCAGCCCCAGTGCGTGTCCTATCTCATGCACGAACGTCGCGAACCCGTGGCTGTTCAGGGTTGGTGTGGTCAGGTCATTTGACTGGTCTGAACTGTCATAATTGGAATTGAACCACACGGAGCCGTCGATGCGGCCGTAGGTGCCTCCCTCGTAGCCAACGTAACCAGTTCCCCAGGCATGAGCATAGCCAATGCTGGTCGTGGTGTTGGACAGCTTGATGTCCGCTGAATTGGCAGCGCTGCCGGTGGCTTCAACCAACTGGGTTGCAATCAGGTCGTCCCACATCTCCATCGCCAGCCGGGCAGCTGTTTTTTGCGTTTCGGCAAGCTCGCTCCAGCCGGATGCTTCACCGAATCCGGATGCGAAACTGGCGCTTGTCGGAAATCCATAGGTGATTGTCTGGGCAGTTTCTCCCGAGAATTCCCGCCATTCGTTTGGTGCGGTGAAGCCTCCACCATAGTCATAGTCACTGTCGAGTTGATCCACCAGCGCCTGATTGAAGGTTTCAGAAACCCCGTTCGCCGTACCCCCTTCGCCTGAACCTGCCTGCTGTGGGGCAGGGGCACTATCTTCCGACAGGATGGAAGAGGCAAAACCGAGTGACCCGGTGCCAGGCAGGGTGATCTGTTGCCATCCTTCCGAACCGGACTGGCCGGACTGGGAAGGTGCGCCGGACACTTTCTCTGCCAGTTGGTCAAGCAGGGCCGAGATCGTCAGAGACTGACTTGTGTATTCGAAGCAGTGTTGACACATAGCTAGGTTCGTTCTCCGTCTTCTTGCACTGGGACATGCTTCTCAACAAAAGTTTCGGTTGAGCACACCGGTGTGTTGCGCCTCTGCTAGACAAGCCCGATTTCGCCATCATTGTTGAGATCCGCGGCGAACAGGGATTCAACTCCAGCCAGCGAAGCTGCCGGCAAGGCGTAGGAAGACTCGTAACCGCCGGACGCATCGGTTTGCCAGACGGCAAATCCACCATTTGGATCCTGCCACAGAACGGCGAACCCGGATGCGTTGGCTTCGACCTCAATGGCTGACCATCCAGAGAACGTAGTCGGTCCGACTCCGGCGGAATTCATCTCCAGTACGATCGGCGCATCGATCTCGTTGCTGAACTGGTATGCGCCAGCCGCGTTGACCAGAAGCTCGTATGCACCGTTGTTCTCGATTAGCCCAATCCCTCCATCGCCGTTGAGGTCAGCGGAGAACTGCGATTCAAGCTGATTTACCGCAACATCTGATTTGCTTTTTGAGCTCAGGTAGTTGCCTGCCGGGTCAGTTTCCCAAACCGTGTAGCCGCCATTGGGATCTTGCCACAGCACGGCGAAACCTGTTGCCGTTGCCTCCGCCTGAAGCGCAGACCAGCCGTCAAAGGTGGTGGGGCCAACGCCGGAAGTTCCAAGCTTGACCACCACAGGCGCGCTTTCACCATCATTGATCTCATACGCCCCGCTGGCGTTGACGAAGAGCTGGTGTGTTCCGTTATTCTCGACAAGCCCGATGCCGCCGTCGCCGTTGAGATCCGTCGAAAACAGGGATTCAAGCTCTGTTACCTGGGCATCCGACTTGCTCTTGGAACTCAGGTAGTTTCCTGCCGCGTCAGTTTGCCAAACCGAATACCCGCCAGTGGGGTCCTGCCACAACACCGTGAATCCGGTTTCGTTGGCTTCCGCCTGCAACGCAGACCAGTCGGCAAAGCTGGCCGGTTTGATGTCAACCGAATTGATCTTGAGCGAAACTGGTGCGCCAACGCCATCGCCAACCTGCAGGGCGCCGGATTCGCCTATTGACAGCTGGTAAGCTCCATTGTCCTCAATCACGCCGATTTTGCCGTCACCGTCCAGATCTGTTGCGAACAGGGCTTCGATTTCAATTGCCGATGCTTCCGGGAGGCTTTTCGAACTTACATAGTTGCCTGCAGCATCGGTTTGCCAGATCGCATAACTGCCATCAGAAGCTTGCCACAGCACCGTGAATCCGGTGGCCGTAGCTTCGGCCTGAAGCACATTCCAATCGGCAAGGCTTGCTGGTTTGATGTCGACCGAGTTTATCTTCAGAGTGACTGGTAAGCCGACGCCATCGCCAACCTGATAGGCGCCGGTATCGCCTATTGACAGTTGGTAGGCACCGTTGTCCTCAATCACCCCGACCTTGCCGTCACCGTCCAGATCTGCAGCGAAAAGAGATTCTATCTGGAGCGACGAGTCAGCGGGCAAACTCTTAGAGCTCAGGTAATTGCCGGCAGCGTCGGTTTGCCAGATCGCATAACCGCCATCGGGAGCCTGCCACAAGACCGTAAACCCGGAAGCCGTAGCCTCGACCTGCAGAGCAGACCAACCCGGGAAGGTACCGGGGGTGACGTCTGCGGAGTTCATCTTCAGTGTCACCGAAGAGCCAGCACCGTTGTCGACCTGGTATGCGCCAACACTGCTGATCGACAACTCGTATGCGCCATTGTCCTCGATGAGTTCGTAGGCGCCAACTTGCCCGTCGCCGTCAATGTCCGCGGCAAATGAGGGCTCTATCTGCTTGACCAGCGACGCCGGCCAGTTCTTTGAGCTCAGGTAGTTGCCTGCAGCATCGGTTTGCCAGATCGCATAACCGCCGTCAGGAGCCTGCCACAAGACCTTGAAACCGGTCGCAGTGGCCTCGGCCTGCAGGGGCGACCATCCGGCGAAAGTCGCTACAGTGACGTCAGCCGAATTGAGTTTCAGGGTAACTGGTGTCCCAGAGCCATCGCTGATCTGATATGCGCCGACAATATTGGTCGACAACTCGTATGCACCAGCGTCCTCAATGAGTTTTGAGGCGCCGATGTTTCCATCACCGTCAACATCCGCAACGAACAGAGGCTCGATCTCTTTTATGAGCGATGCCGGCCAGGCTTTCGAGCCCAGGTAGTTGCCGTCAGAGTCGGTCTGCCAAATTGCGTAGTCGCCATTAGGACCCTGCCACAAGGCTGTGAACCCGGTGGCCGTAGCTTCCGCCTGAAGTGCCGACCACCCTGCGAAAGTTGCGGTGGTGACATCCCAGGAATTCATCTTCAGGGTAACTGATGTCCCAAGGCCGTTGCTGATCAGATACGCACCGTCGCCAGTCACAGCGAGTTGATATGCGCCGTTGTTTTCAATCACAGTGAGGTTTTCATCTATGATTCCATGTGCGCGGCCGCCGGCGGTAATGACAATGTCGCTGGCCGCAAGTGACGTCCCCGCGCCAAGATTGGCGAACACCAGCGCTTCGCCGAATCCGGTGCCATCCATATCGATGCTCAGATTGCCGGTCGACTGATCGTACAGGAACTGAGCCTGGTTTTGTGTGGCGGTTGTGCCGAATACGAGACTGTCTACGCCAAGCTGGCCGAGTTGCATGTTCTGCGCAAAGCCCAGGCGTCCGATCTCTATGACATCGGTGCCGGACACAAAGTCAGTTACGAGGTCAACGCCGTCATGGCAGTTGTCGAACACAAACGTGTCGCTGCCGCCATTGCCGGTCAGTACGTCAGATGCTTCACCACCTGCAATGCGGTTGTCGCCAGCATTGCCAATGATGGTGTTTTCAGCGTCGTTGCCGAATGCATAGGTGTCGTTGATGCCAAGAAGTTCAAGGCCGACAGCGCCTTCTCCGAGAAATGCGGATGCCGATGATGCGATGAAGTTGGTGTCACGCAAGTCGACCTTGACATTGTCGACACCCATTTCAACGGTTACGGCAACTGTGGCGCCGTTCAGGGAAAACTCAACATCGATCAGGCCGGAAGCCGTAGTCGAGGCAGTGTAGCCACCGGTGGCATAATTGTTGAATTCTTCCTGCGAACCGCCCTGGGGCTGGATACGGATAGTAGCTCCGCCGACGCCTTCATTGTACGAGAACTGGCCGTTCAAATCGCTGTCGCTGTATATGACGCCGGTGATGAACTTGTTGTCGCCGGAGACCGCGAAGTTTTCACTCAGCAAGGCTGCGTTGTACTGGGTGTGTCTGCCGAGCTCGTACCCTATGCCGATCTCGCGATACTGCGGATCAAGCATTCTCGCCCGGGTGGTCGGGTTGAGGAACAAGGCTTCCCGGATAGTTTCCAGGGCAGACAATGGATTGACATTGCCGGAAACCCGGTACAGGGCGATGTTTGCTTCCGACGCATAGTCTCCGCTGAACTCGTATCCGGCAGCTTCCATTCGCTCTTCAGTGGTCGAGTTGCCTCTCCCAGTATGGGAAAACCTGTTGGTCTGCAGCAGCCACGCGGCGTGATCTTCTGTCGCGTCGTTGAGCAGAAGGTTGAACGCAAGTGGTTGCAACTGGGCAGCGGTTATTGTGGCTGTTGACGCGCCATAGGCGTCAGCAGCGCCGTGCGGATTAAGCCGTTGAGCATTGATGAGCTCCAGAGCGAATTGCTCATAAGCAGATGGTTCAGACATTGTCGCCTCGACAGATTTATCTAAAAATTTATCGTTGCGTACAAAATGCCCTATCCGCCCTAAAGTTGTGTGCCACGAAAACTGAAAATCCGATGCTTTCCGTGCGGCCAATGTTAACCATATCCGGGACCCGCAAGGCGGCGCATATTGATCGGTCGTGCCGGATAAATGTCAACGATGGGAAACCAAACTGGCGGGTTGCCTGTTGGCGTCCAAATCGTTTACTCCAACTGCATGAAAATCTCAGTCATCACCGCCGTTTTCAATCGTCGTGACACGCTTGCCGACGCGATCAGGTCACTGCAGGCGCAAACCCATGACGATTTCGAGCATGTAGTCATGGATGCCGGATCGACCGATGGTTCCCTTGAGCTGTTGAGGGAGATTTCAGACCCCAGAATGTCACTGACCAGCGAGCCTGATGACGGTATTTACGACGCGCTCAATAAGGGCATGAAACGGGCATCGGGCGATGTCATTGGACTGATGCACTCTGACGATGTTTTTGCATCGCCATCGGTTCTGGAACTGGTCGCGCATGCGTTTGAAGATAGTGATGTGGATGCGGTTTATGGCGACCTTCAGTACGTGTCCGCCAAGGATCCCGATCGGGTTATCCGCCACTGGACGGCCGGCGAGTTCTCTGTCTCGAAGCTCAGACGCGGATGGATGCCGCCGCATCCGTCGCTGTATGTGCGCAGTTCGGTGATTGAGCGCTGGGGTGGGTATGATACCAGCTATCAGATTGCGGCGGATTATGACGCCATCCTTCGCTGGTTCGGCAAAGGCCGCATCCGCGCAAGGTATGTCCCGGACGTCTTTGTCAAGATGCGGGTCGGTGGCGAAAGCAACCGGTCTATCGAACGGATTCTGCAAAAGAGCCGCGAGGATTATCGGGCCCTGAAAGCCAACAAAGTCGGTGGACCCGGGGCACTTTTGTGGAAAAACCTGAGTAAGCTTGGTCAGTTCAAATTCAGTTGATGCAATTGTGGGTTTGCGCAGGTTGGGCATTGCCTTGCGGTTACCGGCGGGGGCCTGTAATGCTCCAGTAAATGCCTCGGGAGATTCTCATACATGAGCCAGTCTGAACCAGAATCAGTGTTTGCTGCACTGTCTAACAAGCTGAAAGACCGCACCGCTACCATCGGGGTGATCGGGCTCGGCTATGTCGGCCTGCCCCTTGCCGTGGCCTGCGCACGTGCTGGCTTCAATGCGATAGGCTTTGACATAGATGATGCCAAGACCAAAGCTCTGAACAGCGGGCAATCGTATATCGAAGCAGTGGCTTCTGAGGAGCTTTCCGGTCATGTGGCAGAAGCAAGGTTCACAGCAACAACGGAATTCGCTGACCTGAAACTGTGCGACGCTGTTGTAGTCTGCGTACCGACACCACTGTCCAAACAACGTGAGCCTGACCTGTCCTACGTTACCCGAACGGCACAACAGATCGTTCTCCACCTAAAACCCGGACAGCTGGTTGTTCTTGAATCGACGACCTATCCGGGTACGACGCTTGAGGTTCTCAAGCCGTTACTGGAAACCGGCGGCTTGCGTTCCGGTGTGGATTTCTGGATTGGGTTTTCACCCGAACGTGAAGATCCGGGCAACGAAAGGTACAACACGACCAGTATTCCGAAAGTGATCGCCGGAGACGGTGAGCAGGCCTCGGAATTGATGGAGGCTCTTTACGGGGCGGTTGTCGAAACTGTTGTACCAGTGTCTACACCATCCGTCGCAGAAGCCGTCAAGATTACCGAGAATGTATTCCGGGCGGTCAATATCGCGCTGGTCAACGAACTCAAGGTGATCTACGACGCGATGGGCATCGACGTGTGGGAGGTCATTGATGCAGCATCCACAAAGCCGTTCGGATACATGCCGTTTTATCCGGGCCCTGGGCTGGGCGGGCATTGCATTCCCATTGACCCGTTCTATCTGACATGGAAATCTAGGGAATACGATTTGCCGACCCGATTCATCGAACTCGCGGGTGAAATCAACGTAGCCATGCCGAAGTATGTGGTCGGCAGATTGCGTGACGAGATCGATGAGCAACAATCCGTCGCGCTCGGCGCGGCGCGCGTCCTTGTCCTTGGACTTGCCTACAAGAAGAACGTATCAGACATCAGGGAAAGCCCGTCATTTGCTTTGATCGAACTGCTTGAGAGGCGTGGCAGCAAGGTGGATTTTCACGATCCGCATGTGGACGAGATACCGATGACCCGGGAGCATTCGGACCTTGCTGGACGCAAGTCGACAGAGCTTACGGCGGAACAAGTGGCCAAATACAATGCAGTGCTGGTTTCGACGGACCATGACGGGATCGACTATCGACTCGTTGCAGAGAATGCCAAGCTTGTTGTCGATACCCGAAATGCTTTTGCCCGACGCGGATTGCGCGCCAGCCACATAGTAAAGGCATAGCCAGGCCCAATCTGCACTGTCCGTGTCAACGGAGGGCCGAATGACGGAGCTGACGATATAATCACGAAAGTGTCCTAAGCTGATGGCGGCTCATCTTTCCAGCGAACTTATGCTGCTGCTGGCGGCCTGCAGGTCGGACGTGGACTTTGTTGCGGTCCATGACCGGATGGGTGACCGGATTGACTGGCAAAGGTTCGGCTTTCTGGCGCGGTCTCACAAGCTTGGGGCGTTGGCGGCTACCAGGATCAGCCGCGCCAACCTGGATTCGGTCCCTGAGGATGTGTTCCTCATGCTGGAGGCATACCGGCGTGACATTGTCACCCGCAATCTGGCACAGGAAGTGGGGACCGTGCAGGTGGCCCAGCTGCTTGCAGACGCAGGGGTTCATGCACTGGCGTTCAAAGGTGTTGCTGCAGCCCGCCTGCTGCATGGCGACGTGCATGACCAGCGTGTATCCAGTGATATCGACATACTGATTGACCCTGAAGACCTCCAACCTGCTGAAGCGGCGCTCGCTGCGGCGGGCTATCGAAAGGATTGGCCCGGGTTCGAAGTCTCGTCCCGCGCGCAACCGACCCTGATGTATCTGGCACATGCATTCACCTGGATTTCGCCGGACATGGGGCTTGCTGTTGAGCTGCATCATCGACTGACCCACAATCCGCACTGGTTTGATGTCCGGTTTGACCGGTTGTGGGACGCCGCCGAGGAAGTTTCCCTGCAAGTCGGCACTGTTCGCACGCTCGGCCCGGCAGATATGGCTGCCTATATGTGTTGCCACGCTGTAGACCACGACTACTTTGTCCTGAAGTGGATTGATGACGCTGCAAAGGCCGTTGCCAGAGCCGATCAGATGGCATCAAGTCCAGACTGGTTGCCGCGTGAACTCAAGGCGACTATGGCAGTTGTCCGCGCCAGGGAGATCATCGGCGCTCTTGCCGCAGGGGAGCAGAGCGGTTCGCTGAAACCGGGTCACGGAGACGTTGCCCGGGCGGGGATTGGCGCGGCTATTGCCGGGATCGAGACAGCAGAGTTCAGCGATGAAACCCGTCGTATGAGCGACCTGCCGCGAGAATTCGCCGGAATTGCCCGCCGGGCAATGCTGGGGGGGTCCTGCAAAGCTGCCTGGCATGACATTTTCCAGGTTCTTGCTGACCCGCGCGATGTCCGGGCACTGGGGCTGGGGCTCAGCTGGCAGCCGCTTTATGCCGCCATGGGCCTGCCGTTCGCCGTGTGGCGCTATCTGAGCCGTTCATAGCCGCAGCGCAGTAATTGACTGGAACGGCGTGCGTGGCACGGAGACAACCGAATCACCCGCTACACACACTATTGTGTGGGGAGATATACGTTTGCAAAAACGGCCAGCAACGCCGTCATGGGGATGGTTTATTGAGCGGCATAGGTGCGATTTTCTGGAAAGATGGACGGCCCGCGGAGCGCGCAACAATTGAACGCCTGGGGCAGGGGCTGCGTCCTTACGGCCGCAAGGCGCAGACGCTCGGCATTTCTGGCAGTTGCGGTGTCGTGTTTGCGTCAAGCAGCGCTCCCGGTCTTGGGTTACATTCAGCTCAGCCGCTGCAGATGAATGACGGCCGGCATCTGTTCGTGTTTGACGGCCGGTTCGACAACCGGGCTGACATTGCGCGGGGAATGTCGGGAGCCGGCGGCTGCCCAAACCAGATGTGTGATGCCGAACTGGCGTTTCACTCGTGGCTCAGGGATGGTGAAGCTGCGGTGCGCAGGTGGTGCGGCGAATTCTCGTTCGTGTGCTGGGACGCGCGTGAAGGTACGCTTGTGGCCGGCCGCGACCATCTGGGTCTGAGAGCGCTTTGTTATCACGAAACACAGCAGCGTATCGTCATTGCATCTGCGCCGCGCGCCCTGCTGGCGCTGCCCGATGTGGAACGCAAGATCGACGAGCAAAAAATTGCTGACCAGCTTGTACAGCTGTTCCACGACGGCGCGCGAACCTACTACAAAGGCATCAAACGTGTCTTGCCCGGGCACATGCTTCGGGTGCAGCAGGCAAGCACGAGAAGCGTAAAATACTGGAGTCTCGACGATGTGCCGGAGATTCGTTATGGCAGCGATGAGGAATATGCCGAGGCCGGCCTGGAGCGCTTCAACGAAGCGGTCCGGGCCAAACTGGACGATGGCGACCGTGTCGGCGCCTTCCTGAGCGGTGGCCTGGATTCATCGTCGGTTGCAGTGACCGCCCTTGATCACCTGCCGGCCGGTCAGAGTTTGCCGGCTTTCACCTGGGTGCCGTCTGAAGACTGGGACGGACGCTGCCGGGATGGAGTGTACGGCGACGAAACACCGTTCGTTGAAGACATCTGCAGGCAGCATCCTCGCATCAAGCCGCATTTTGTCCGCTCAGAGGGGCACGGCCTGTTCCACCAGCTTGACGACTTTCTGGATTATGCCGGTGTGGCCCCGCGCAATGCGATCAACCTGTGCTGGATACATGATATCAACATGGCTGCCCGTGATCAGGGTCTCGGTGTCCTGCTGGAAGGTGGCATGGGCAACATGTCGCTGAGCTGGAGCGGTGAAGGGGTTGTGCTGGAGCGCTGGCGGCACAGGGACTATGCAAACTTGGTGCGTGATTTGTTTGCAGGTCCCGGCGGCGCCAAGGGCGTCTACCGCAGGTTGACCCAGTTGCTGGTATTCCGGATCGCGCCGGACTGGCTGCACCGGCGCTACAGCGAATTTAGAGGCGGTCGCAATACTCTGCCGCTGTGGCGCAGCCGGTCTGCCATCAACCCCGATTTTGCCCGCGACATGCGGGTCGAAGAGCGTCTGGAACACTATGGCTGGGATTTTTTCTCAAAGCCGATACGGGATACCAAGGCGGTCAGGGCGGAACTTGTGGCAGGCAGCTTCTCCCACGAGCGCGCCGATATCCATCAGGCCCTGCGGGCGATGCATGAGGTCGAAACCCGGGATCCGTTTTCTGACCGCCGTCTAATCGAATGGTCGCTTGGGCTGCCCGAGGCGCAGTCACGGCGGTTCGGACAGAGCCGCTGGCTGATACGCCGCATGATGAAAGACAAGTTGCCGGCCTCGGTTCTCAACAATCGAAAGGGCGGCGAGCAAGTGATCGACTGGCATACACGTATGTCCTGGGACCTGCCGCGTCTTCGCGATGAGCTGGAAGCCCTGTCCGACGATCCGGACACCGCCAGGTTCATTGATGTCAAGCTGATCCGGAAATACCTGGATGAGTGGCCCGCCGAAACTCCGTTTGGCTCAGGTGACCGCGGCTACGCCTTCATACCCGTCGGTATCGGTTCAGCGATTGCGGCTGGACGGTTGGTCAGGCGCACGAAGGGCTCCAACCGCTAACGCTTCCTTCATGCAACTGTCTCAGACTTTACGGCCAATCTTGCCAACGTCTGAAATCAGTACACGACATGCTGCGGATGGGGCGTTATAAGCACTCGCGGCCGCATCAAATTTCGGCCGTGACGGCGGCAGCCGCGATACTGAGGAGGCTTTCCATTGCGTGTTCTGGTTACCGGTACAGCGGGGTTCATCGGATTTCATCTGGCCAATCGCCTGAGGACCGAAGGACACCAGGTGACCGGCTTCGACAACATGTCACCCTACTACGACATCGCATTGAAACGCACACGGCTGGAGCAGTTGCGCCTTGCCCAGATTCCCGTCGTGGAAGCCGATCTCTGCGACAAGGACGCGTTGCAGGATGCCTGGCGGAAAGCTAATCCGCAGGTCGTGGTGCACCTGGCAGCGCAGGCCGGGGTTCGCTACAGTCTCGACAATCCGCAGGCCTATGTTGACAGCAATCTTGTCGGTTTCGCCAACATGCTGGAACTGGTTCGCGAGGCAAAGCCGGAGCATTTCCTGTATGCTTCAACCAGTTCCGTGTATGGCGCCAACACCACGCTGCCGTGGTCGGAAAGCCATCCCGTGGAACATCCGGTGTCATTTTATGCCGCCACAAAGAAGTCCAACGAGATGATGGCGCATTCTTACTCAGACCTGTTCAGACTGCCGATGACGGGCATGCGGTTCTTTACGGTCTATGGTGAGTGGGGCCGCCCGGACATGGCGTTTTTCAAGTTCGCTGACGCGATGCTCAAGGGCGAAGCGATTGAAGTGTACAACCACGGCAAGATGACCCGCGATTTCACCCACGTCAGCGATGTGGTTGAGGCAGTGGTCGGATTGATGTCGGTAACGCCGGAACCCGTGGCAACGGCCGGGGGGGAACCGGCAGTGCTCGGCACAAGCCCGGTTGCACCGCACAGGCTTGTCAATATTGCGTCAGGTACACGTGTTGAACTGATGGACTATATCCAGTGCCTGGAAAACTCACTCGGCATAAAAGCCCAGGTCAACTTTACCGGCATGGCGCCTGGCGACGTGCGCGATACCTGGGGAGATGTGTCAAGACTGTCCGAGTTGACCGGGTATTCGCCGAAAGTCAGCGTCGATGACGGTATTGAGCGCTTTGCCCGCTGGTATCGTGACTACTACGACTTGAAGGATTGATCTTCAGTTTTGATGGTCTCGCCTTACCGGATCCGACCGCAATGTGTTGTGTGTCGGCAAAACTTTACGCGTTCACTTGCTCCTGTGTTGTTCTAGGCTAGGCGTTAAACCGAATCGGCTGGGCGGACGCTGGGATGTCATTTACAAGCTTCATCTTGTCACTGTGGAAATTCCGCCCGGGCCTGCTGGCTTTGAACGTTGTGCTGCTTGTGGCACGGACCCTGGCGGAAGGACTTGGCCTGATCCTGCTAATTCCCCTGCTGGCCCTGGTCGGTGTCGCTTCTCAAGGTGAGGCGAGCTGGTTTACCGCCCTTATCCGAACCGGGTTTGACCGGGTCGGGTTTGATTTGTCGCTGCGGTCGGTCTTGCTGGTTTTCGTAGGTTTGATGGTTGTCCGGGCTCTAGTCGGGTTTGCCTACAACATTGCCTCTGCCCGCCTGCAGTTCGGCTTTCTGCATGAGTTGAGGGCATCGACCCATCGTGCGGTCACACGGTCCAACTGGCCGTTCCTTGCGGCCCAGGACAGTGCAGTGCTGAACCATTCCCTGTCGATACAGTCAGAGAACGCTGCATTCGGTGTCAATGCTCTAGCCCGGCTTGCCTCCAGCACATTTGCGGTGGCGATAGGCCTGGCGACCGCATTGCTGATCGATGCGCGCATGACACTGATCGTCACGCTACTGGCACTCGTCGTGGCCTTGCCGATTCTGAGCTTCGATTTCAGAGCCTATCGCCTCAGCAAGCGCTCTGTATCCCTTCTGGAGAACCTCTTCAAAAGGTTTCGTCACCAGCTCGACGATCTCAAGTCGATCAAGTCTGCAGCCGGTGAAGAGCAGGCTGATATCCGGTTCAACGAATTGTCGCAACGCTATGTCGAGACCATGGTGTCACGGGCCAACAACAGTGCCCAGGCCGGCCTGGTGCATGAGCTCGCAGCGGTCCTCTTGCTGGCCGCGCTGATCTGGCTGGTGTCTTCCTATACGCAGACCCTGAGCGTTGAACCTGTAGCACTGATCATCATATTTGCGCGACTGTTTCCGCGGGCCGGTGAACTGCAGCGTTCGGTACGGGATCTGTTTGCAATGATGCCCGGGTGGAAGCGGATACATGACTTGCGTGCGGCGGCGGACGCCTGCAGCGAAGACCTGCCGGGCGGACCGACGGCTCCGGTATCGCTCGGCAACTCGCTGGTGCTTGAGAACATAGCCTATGCCTATCCCAACAGCGATACACAGGTTCTGAAGGATGTTTCAATCGAACTGCCCGCAGGTGCGGCGGTTGGCATTGTCGGGCTGTCGGGCGCCGGCAAGACCACATTGCTGGACCTGATGTCCGGCCTGCTGATCCCGACCAGAGGGCGAATCTACATCGATGGTGAAGTTCTCGATGACACACGCCGCAAGGCGTGGCGGCAGACGGTGGCGTATGTGTTGCAGGATGCCCAACTGGTCAATGAGGATGTCCGATACAATGTTGCCCCGTTTGACGATGCCCCGGTGGATGCGGAAATCTGGATCGCGCTTGAAAAGGCCGGGGCCGCAGACATTGTCCGAGCGCTTCCGGACGGGCTGGATACGGTGCTGGGCGACCGGGGCAACAGATTGTCGCGCGGCCAGCGCCAGCGCATTTCGCTGGCCAGGGCGCTTTACCTGAGGCCTGCAGTGCTGTTTCTTGATGAAGCCACCAGTGCGCTCAATCCGGCTGACGAATCAGCAATCGTTGCAACATTGCAGGAACTGCGCCCGAACACGACGATCGTTGTAGTCGCACACAGACTGTCGTCACTGTCATGGACTGACAGGCTCTATACTCTCGAAGACAGCTGTCTTTCGGCCCATGGCCCACCGCGCTCGACAGTAAGCCAAAAGCCGGATCTGATCAGCGAGATGAGATAGTAAAGAGCTTATGTAGTTTCGCGGCTGCGACACCCGCAAGCCCACAAGTGTGATTGCAGCGATTTGCCCACGTCGCAGATTCCTTGAAGCCTGCAGTCAGCAAATCGGAGAGTTGTTACTGGCGGGGTTGACGGCGAAGTCAGGGCCGCTGCCACACGACAGTTTTGTGATTTCTGCGATTTTCACACACATGAGTTTTGGCCTTACCCAAACCCTACGCACATCGTTTTCTGAAGCCACAACATACCATCCAGGTCAAATTACTTTGTTGGAGGTAGAATTGACGATTCTGGTTAATCGACGATTAAAGATCCGCATCGGGATTAAACTGTAATCCAATTACAGCGTCTAACCTTATGATATAAAACCAAAAATTAGATCAAGAAATCTTGCGCGTCGAAGTTTGAGAACGCAAAGTTCTGCAGGACAATGGAAGCGCCGCCGCCCAGATCGATCACCGTATCAGACCCACTGACCGATGCGGCATCGAAGACCTGCTGGGTCGAAGAAAACCCGAAATGTTGCAGATTGAGTTCATCCACGTCATTTTCAAAATCCGTGATCGTATCTGTACCGGTGTCGCCGACAACGAAGAAGAAGGTGTCGCTTCCCGCGCCGCCACTCAACGTGTCCGATCCGCCGTTGCCGAATATGACGTCTGCACCGGCGCCGCCGTTGACCACATCATCGCCCTGGAGTCCGTAGAGCCAGTTGTCGCCGCTGTCACCAGTAATGGTGTCGTCGAAATTGCTGCCCTGAACCATCTCGACGTTGGTGATGATGTCACCGAAGGCATCGCCGGTGTTGTTGGCAGAGTTCGATAGATCCACTGTGACTCCCGAGGTGGCGTAGACGTAGGCGACATTGTCAAAGTCTTCGCCGCCGTCCAGAATGTCAGCGCCGGCCCCGCCGAACAGTACATCAACGCCAGCGCCTCCTGACAGTGTGTCGTCGCCGTCGCCGCCTACCAGGAAGTTGGAGGCATCGTCGCCGATCATGGTATCGTTGAAGTCGGTGCCTTCAAACATCTCCAATGCGGTATACTGGTCGCCAGCCGCATCGCCGGTATTCAGGCTGGTGTCTGACAGGTTGATTGTGACAGCCTCGGTCGAGGTGCGGTAGGACACCCAGTCAAACCCGCTGCCGCCGTTCATGTTGTCGGCACCGGCACCACCGATCAGTGTGTCCGATCCGCTGCCGCCGTTGAGCGTGTCTGCACCCGCACCACCGTCCAGCGTGTCGTTGCCGCCGTCGCCGTTCAGCGTATCATTACCGCCGAAGCCGGTAATGGTGTCGTTGCTGTCCAGGCCATCGATGACATCATCATTGTCAGCACCGTACAGGTCATTGTCGCTGCCATCGCCCTGCGTGATGACCGGAGCATCAGCCGTGCCATTGATAGTCACAGTCAGGCTGGCGGTTGCGGTCAGTGATCCATCGCTGATTTCGTATTCGAACACCTCGGTGAGAGTCTCACCGGCCGCCAGGGCCTGAACCGCAGGGTCGTTGTTGTCCAGCGTGTAGGTGTAACCGCCATCTCGGGTGATCTGCAGGGTGCCGTAGGCGCCGACGATTGTCGCCGCCCCAAACGTTGGAACAGGGGATTGGCCGACACTCGTGACAATCAGGCTGTCACCTTCAACATCGCTGTCTGTGCCCGATCCATCATCATCAGTCAGCACGTTTCCGGTGTGATCAAGATCGGTATCTTCGGTGACGCCCGCGGCATTGTCGTGCGCGACCGGCGCGTCGTTGACATCGCGGAACAATAGGTCGATCGAGGCATCGGCGTTGGAACCGTCGGGCAGGAGATTGGGAACACCGCCAAGATTGAAATCGCCGGAACCGTCGATGTTTTCATCGTTGACGTCAAAGCCGTCATTGGCGTTGCCGCCCTCGAAGTCATCGAGCAGGCCATCGCCGTCTGCGTCGGCTGTCGAGGTTGGAGACGTGGGGCCGCCGTCGCCGCGTTCTTCGGCATCGCTCAAACCGTCATTGTCGGAGTCGGAGTCAACGTAGTCGGCAAAGCCGTCACCGTCGGTATCGACCGGTGTAAGGCCGGCGCTCAGGGCGGCGTCGGTTGACCCAACATCGGCATCATAAGCGTCATCCAGGCCGTCCTGGTCAAGGTCCACGCCGGACGGCGCGATATAGTTGTCAGTGGCTTGCGCTTCGACATTGTCAGTGATGCCGTCATTGTCGGAATCGATATCAAGGCGATTGCCGCCGCTGATGGCGACGCCGTCACCGAAGACAAACACTTTGCCGTCAGGACCGCCGGTGTTGTCTGGAATGAACACGCGAATAGACGCGATGTTGGCTCCAACGGGGGCCAGGTCATCCAGGGCGTAGATCGCCATCTCGGCATTCTGGGTGCTGTTCTGGCGGGCTCCTGTGTCAAGGTAATCCGATCCGCTGACCAGGATCTTGGCACCAAGGGGGTTGCCCTGGTCGTCGTAGGCCTGGATTTCCACCGGATTGTTGCCGCCACGTTCCGTCACGCCGACAAAGGTGTCTGCGGTCACGAACAGCGGTGTGTTGTAGCTCAGCTCATAGTAGTCGCCGGCGTTAAAGTCAGAACTGGATTCCTGGTAGTCGTTCAGGTCCGTGGACTGGAAGGCCGGCAGGATGTCCGCGTTCCAGTCTGCCGATCCGGAGAATGACGCCTCGGTCGATCCGTCTTTCTGATAGGTCAGCTGGACATTGGCGGTGAAGTTGTGGTCATAGCCGTCAGGCAGTACGAAGTCGGTGAAGGTCTTGCCGTTCACGGTAACCGAGGTCAGTACGTGATCGCCGTCCTGGTCGTTCAGGTCGGCGCTCGAAACGCCGAAGGAGACGTTGCCGGCGGACAGCGCGCCGTCGATACCGCTGTCGGAGCCGGTTGACTGTACCGCTTCATTGATATCGATGATGCCGTCATTGTCGTCGTCGATGTCGGTCAGGTTGGCAATGCCGTCACCATCGGTGTCGATGTTGAGCGTGACGGTCGCCTGCGCGGTGCCGCCATCGCTGGCGGTGACTTCATACTGGAAAGTCTCGACATCATCAGGAACGAAACCACCGGTCACATTCAGGGTTCCATCGCCCATCAGTTCAACAACCGTGCCAGATGACAGGGTGACCTGGGACGAGCCGTCAAATGCGAGTACGACGGTCGGGTTGGCGGGGTCGATTATACCGGTCACCGCCAGGGTGACGTCGTCAACGTCGGAATCATTGGCAAGCACGTCAACATTGACGGTCTGGCCTGGTGCGACAACCACAGGTGCTTCATCGGCCGCAATGGTTTCGTCATTGGTGCCGTTGACAGTTACGGTAATGTCATGACTGGTGCCGTCAGCAGCCGTGACGGTCACCACATCGTTCAAGCTGGAACCGGGCGCCAATGCCTGAACATCCGCATTGGCATTGTCGAGCGTGTAGGTCCAGTTGCCTGCGGCATCGATGGCCAGCGAACCGTATGTGCCGGCGACGGTGTCAACCGTGAACAGCTCCTCGCCGGTGTCGGTGTCGGAGATGGTCAGGGTGCCGGTTGTCACCTGTAGCGCACCGCCGTCCTCGGTGACATCACCGGTGTCGACACCGCCGATCACGGCAGCATCATTGGTGCCGGTGATGGTGACGGTGATGTCGTGGGTGGTGCCGTCGATGGCAGTGATGGCCACCACATCGTTCAATGTGGCGCCAAGCGGCAGGGCCTGTACGT
>JANQOK010000019.1 GCA_028289645.1 Anderseniella sp. | reverse complement strand
CAAAACGACCTGTTTGAGAACTTCGACGTGGTCCTAACAGACCAGGACGACGATGTAACAAACAGCTCTCTCGACGTGCGCATCATCGACGATGTGCCGAGCATCATATCTCCTAACCCGGTCATCCTGGATGAAGACGGCATTGCCGCCGACCAGACGGTGGGGCTGGTGACCAACCAGACCTTCGACGGCAACCAGGACGCGGACGGCACCCAGGGCGGGACAGATGTGTCCGGAACCGCGGTTACAGCCAGTGGCTCTCTCGGCATCACGCCAGGCGCCGACGGCCTCGCCAGCATTGTGTTTGACAGCGGCGCCGCCACTTTCAACGCAATCTGGGACGATAACGGAACGCCCAACCAGGAAAGTGTCACACTAAACTGGGTGCAAAATGGCGTAGGCGGAACCCTAACTGCCACTGGAGACGAGTCCGGCAACATCGTTTTTGAACTGACCACGGATAACACCGGCAACTACACTCTTGAGCAATATGCGCCGGTCGTTCATTCGAACCCGTTGACTGAAGACAACCTGCTGATTGATCTGGGCTACACTGCCACGGACAATGATGGTGATACAGCCACCGGAACATTACAGCTCGACGTGGATGATGACAGGATCGGTGCCAACAATGATGTCGACACCGTAACTCTGGAGAGCACAGACGTGCCCATCAATGCCGGATTTGTTCTGGATTTCAGCGGCAGTATCGACAACACCGAGTTCACCCAGCTCATGGAGGCCGTACGCGCCGCAGGTGAACAGTTATACGGTTCGGCAACCAACGAGAGCGACATCACGATCACCATAATCGTGTTTTCCGGCAATGACAGCAGCAGCAGCACCGCCGCAGAGGCCATCAGCTATGCCGCGGTCAATGACCTCGCTAGCTTCGAAACGCTGGTTACCACCCTGGAAAACAATCGGCCATTCGACGATTTCACCAACTATGAAGCAGCGCTGGAAGAAACCATCCCCGGCGCCCCGGGCGGCACCGGCTATGCGCCAATTGACGGCGCCTTCAATGAAATCTTCTTCCTGACGGACGGCAACCCGAATCGAGGCGATGTCAACAATGTGCTCGGAAACTGGGCAACATTCCTGCAGGACAACGATGTCAATTTCACTGGCATCGGCATCGGCAACAACCTGAACCAGGCCAACATCGACAACCTTGACAGAGATGATCAATTTGCCGCGGATGGCACAACAAATACCATTCTGGTTGATGATTTTGCTGACCTGGTCGACGCACTGGGCGGCATCGTAAATTCGGCCGTGCCGGCTGTTGGCAACGTGGTAACCGGAGAAGGCACAAATGGCACGATCGCCAACGCCGACCTGATAGGTGCCGACGGACTTGCAGGCCTTGTCTGGCTGGACAGTGGCGAAAACGGCGGCATCGACACCGACAATCAGATTGTCGGGACCTATGGCACGCTCACCGTCGATGCAGACGGCGGTTACCTGTATCAGCTGGACCTGGAGAACCAGACAGTCATTGATGCCGCGGCAGCCGGACAGTCACTGCAGGACATCTTCACCTATCGCGTGACTGATGGCGATGGTGACACGTCCGATGCCACCCTGACACTCAGCATTGAGCCGCCGGCCCTGCGGGTTGACGAAGCCGCTCTTGACACCAATCAGGACGGTGATGATCTCGCAGCCAGCGCGGTTACCGGCAGCAATCCCACAGAAACGACCGAAACGGTGACCGGCACGCTGGTCATCGACAGCACAGGAGTAACGTTTACCGCGCAGGACGTCACGACTGCCAATGGCAGGTTCGTGCTGCAAACGAACGGCGATTACACATATACGCTGATCGTTCCGGTCGATGGTCCGGACGCCAATGACGGCGCCAACCGGGAAAGCGCTGTGGAAGTGTTCAACTACACCGCGACAGACAGCAACGCTACGGTGTTCAACGGCTCGGTCACGATTGACATAGTTGACGACGTGCCGACAGCAACCGCCGACAATGGCGGTCCGGTTCAGGAAGGGGCGCTGCTGACAGTCGTGCAGGCCAATGGCATTCTGGCGAATGACATCGCCGGTGCAGATGGCGCAGCAATTGCAGGTGTCCGGTCGGAAGGCGGCGATCCGACGACCGATGTAACCAATGGCTTGCTCACAGTTGCGACCTCGCTGGGGACTTTGACGGTGGCTGCGGATGGATCGTACACCTATCAGGCCAACGCCGACACAATTGTATCACCGACACAGGACGTGTTCGTCTACACGATAAGAGACGGAGACGGCGACCTGTCGACGACCACGCTGACCATCGACGTGGCGCCGGATCAACCACCGAGCGTATTCGTCGACATTGTGGAAGACACGCTAAACGACAGCGCCAACAGCTCACTTGTGACATTTGAATTTGACGAGGTGGTTCAAGGATTTACGATTGACGACATATCCGCGACCAATGGATCCCTCTCCGGCTTCAGCCAGATTGACGGCGACAGCTATCAAGCAACGTTTACCGCCGACAATGGATTTATCGGCACCGGGACCGTGGCCGTTACCGGAAACTACCAGGATCTGGGCGGCAACACGGGCGGGTTGGATTCAGACACTGTCGTTATCAACACGGAAAAATCCACGCTGACCCTGTCGTTCACCAGCACGACAGAGACGATCAACGGTGTCGTGTATGAAGATGGTGATATCCTGCAAGTGAACGGAGACACCGTCACGCCATTCTTTGACGAAGACGACGACTTCGGCACCAGTCTGGACATTAAGGGCGTGCATGTGTTCACGGGGCCGGGATCCGTGAGCGGATCGTCAGGTTCTTTGAATTTCGTCGCGGGCGATTTTCTGTTCACAACCTCAAGCGATGAGTCGGTTCCGGCAGCCGGCGGCGGATCACCACTGAGCATCGAAGACCAGGACATTGCACTTTGGGATGTCAGTGCAGGTGGTGCTGTGCTGTTGTTTGACGGATCCAGCGTTCTGTCCAATCTCGATAGTGATGAAGGCATAGATGCCATCAGCATCAACCCGGCAACCGGAAACCTTGTGTTCTCGGTATCATCCAGTTTCTCGATTGGCGGCACATCCTATCAAGATGGCGACCTAATCGAGTGGGACGGAAGCAATGCGAGCCTGTTCTTCGATGAAGACAACGGATTCAGCGGAGCGAGCCCCGGGTTCCCGGGCGGCGCTGACATTGATGCCGTACACGTTCTCGGCAATAACGAGTTCATCTTCTCCACTACTGGCTCGGAATCACTCGGTGGCGTGTCGTTTGAGGATGGCGACCTTGTCCACTGGGACGGAACAACCGCGACCATTATCCTGCATGAAGACGACTTCTTCGATGATGGCGGTGGGGACATCGATGCTGTCGATCCGCCAAAAGAAGTGTTGGATGCGCTGTTGGCAAACCTGGCAAGTGCGACACCGGCTGCTGCAAACCGGCAAGTTGAAACCAGCCTGCATAACAATCAGATTGTGCTGACATTCCTGGCGGCAGCACTTGCGACTGAGTTCATCAGCAACATCGAGGTTGACATATCGGCAACTGCAGCCACGCTTGAGCAGGCAGAAATCGTTGTCAGTGGCGAAACCGACAGCGAGCTGGCAAATGCAGCACAGGAAATTTCTTCCGACGGCAACGTGCTGACAGTCACCCTGCCCGACAGCGAGATCAAGGAAGGCGGAACGCTGGCAATTAAGCTCACCGCCAGCGATGACAGTATTCTGGCTCCGGAAACCGTCAGTCTTGCCGTGACGTTCAGCGACGGCACGACACAGAGCTTTGAAGTGACAACCGGAAACGTCGACGCGGCCGCTGCCTCTGTTGGAGGTGAAACCGAAAACCCTGAGGCCATTCAGGGAACCGACAACAATGACGTCCTCATCGGAACCGATGCAGACGACGTGCTGCTCGGCGGCGATGGCGACGATATTCTTGCCGGCGGACTGGGTGCAGACACCCTCACAGGCGGCGATGGCCAGGACACATTTGTCCTGGATGCATCCGCGTTGACGGAAGCAGATGTTATAACTGACTATCTGATTGCCGATGACGTTGTGGATCTGCAGGAACTGTTCGACGTTGATGTTGATGGAGGCAAGACAATCGCCGACTATGTGGAGGCGAGCGAGGGTGAGCTGAAAGTTGATGTCAACGGTAACCAAACATTTACGACCACGGTGGCAAATCTAGACACTTCAGGTGGCGTGAATGTCCTGTATGACGATGACAACGGCAATACCGACATATCGGGCACTGTCTAGACGACAGATTAGGAGAAACGAGATGAGAGTTATCAAGTTGCTCGGCGCGCTGGTCTTCACGACAATTATGGCAAGTGCCCATGCGCAGGCCGCCGATTTATCTCGAATGGAAGGATACGCCCAATGTGTTGGCGATTATCGCTCCGGCTTGCTAGACATGTCGCGTGTCCAGATCGATGAAGCTGTCAACGGCATGTATGAACGCGCACTGGATGTTTCCCAACGCGATGCGGCGATAGCCGGTACGTCGACCGTGTTCACTTGGTCAAACGAAGCCAAGGTGGCTTGTGCAAAGGCCATCGGATTTCTGAAATCGAATGATGTGAACGGACCGCAGATCAGCCAGTGTGATTGCTTCTACAGCCGCATGCTGATGGCAATTGACCGAGTCAACTAACGGCCGGCGGCAACTGGAACCTGCCGAGACGCGGGGTAAGATGTCCTGAATTCCGGACCGCTACTTGTCTTCGACGAACACAACCACCGGACTGTTTTCGCCGAGCGCCCGGTCAAGCAGTGCAAACCGCACCTGCCTTTGCAGGGATTTGGTGTCCGACATAAACCCGACCTGCCCTGAGACGACCTTGTTCCGGTTGGAGACCAGGTAGCTGACAATGTTCCTGAACGGCTGGCTGAAAGTCAGCCTGGGAGAGGATGGCTTGGCTCCTGACTTGTCCTTCAACATGTCAAGCACAGACGACATGAATACGGAATTGAACACAAGAATCTTGCGCTCTGCCGATACCACGAACACTGGGCAAGGGCACGCCGAAATGATTTCGCCCAGATTTGTTTCTCCACGCATCGCGGTGAATTGATCCAGCCGGCTGCGTAGTTTGTGCAGACAATGGGAACGCAGGAAAGACGCCCGGTTCTGTCTCCGCGGCAGTGCCGCCAACAGCGCATGAACGTGAGACGACAGTCCCTGTTCTTCGGCAGCAGCAAGTTCTTCCAACTGTCGCCAATACAGCTTCTCCAGACGAACCGCCAGGCGCGCATTATTGTGCTGGAGGACCTTGGTCTCCATCTCCAGAGCTTCTGGTTCAACACCTGTATATGTTGCTGTATTCATTCAGTCTCCACACTTGCGCCCGGTGATTCCGAGACATCGTACCTCCCCGCGTGGTCACCCTGCCGGTTCCCTCCAGACCGGGCGGCATGGCCGGCGGTCATCGCCATATACATATCATACTATGACTTAACTATTAAGATGGTGATATTGGCGGCAGCCAACAATCAAGCCAGCGGCAGTCAGAAATGTGCTTCGGAATGGTGCGACCCGGCACTTGAGCGAACGAACAACATCGGTTTCCGCTTCGCCAGGTGAACGGCGATATTGTAGTGCAAGCTGGCAAACCGGACAGGCGGTGCATTGTTGTCGGAGACGCCCTCTCGGGCCAAAGGCGATGACGCATGCACTCGCTTAACCGCAAGGTTAAGCCACGCACTTTTCCTGTTGATGGAGTATAATGGCTGGTATCTTGAGACCTTGAGGTGATCCCGCACCCGGGTGGACTGATTGTCGAGAATCAGAGTCCGGCCAGCAACCGTCACAGCCAGCACGGCGTGTCCTATCCCACTCACAAGATCGCGGACCACGACAACCTTCATGTTCCGGTCACGTACCCCAAGCTGCGACAGTATGAAGAACTTGGTCGTAACGTAGTCCTCGCAGTCTCCGCGCCCACCCATGACTTCACTCGGGCTGGCCCAGTACTCATCAAAGCCGAACACTTTTCGGTCACTTGAGTAGCGAATGCCGCGATTGGCGAAACGGTTGACCCGATCCAGCAGTGCAGAGTCCACCGGTTTACCCTTGTTCCGTTCGATGAAGCCTGACAACAATCGGACACTTTGCCGACACTTGCTGCTGTTCGAGACACAGTCGGCAACGAGATCTGCATCTTTGCGCATCTTGCGGACAACCCCGGCCCAATGCCGCGAAGCAAGGTTTATGTTTGTGCTCAGGGCCAGAGAACCGAAGACCCCACCCGCGTCGACCCTGGACCCGGGCACTGCGCGACTGGCCATTGAATCACTCTTTGCGGCAAAAGCGGGATTGGCAGCTGCAAACATCGACAGAACCAGCAAGTTGGCGCCAACCAGCCACTTGGCCAGTCTGGAGGTTCGGGAGCGTGATGTTGTATTGAAACGGCTTGATGAGTGCTTTGCGAAGAAAACACTTCGAATTTTATCTTTCTCTGAGTGCCTCTCCCCAAGCTTTTCTGATTGGCTTGAGTAAGTATTGCAGGACACTCTTCTTCCCCGTAATGACGTCGACACTGGCGACCATGCCGGGGAAAATAGAGAGATTGTTTTTCTGGCTATCTAATTTATTCGATAAAGTTTTAACCGTGACTGTGTAGAAAACTTCACGCGTGGCCTCGTCAATTGCGGAGTCTGCGGAGATCTGTTCCACAGTACCGTCCAAGCCGCCAAAAATCGAAAAATCATATGCGGTAATCTTGACCAGAGCCTTCTGTCCGGGGTGAACAAAAGCAATATCGCTGGGCCTTATCCTGGCCTCGACAAGCAAGCTTTCCTCGCGCGGAACGATTTCCACGAGAGCCTGCCCCGCACTCACCACGCCGCCAATTGTGTTGACATTCAGCTTGTTGACGATGCCGGGAACAGGCGCGCGTATTTCTGTTCTCTCGACCTTGTCCGTTGCACCCGTCAGTGACTGAGTCACGACCGCAAGCTCGGCTACCTTGTCACTCAATTCAGTGCGTGATTTCTGTTGCAGCGTCAGCAGCTGATCGTTCTGCAGAGCTTCGGCCTCACGGATGGCAGCTTCAAGCCGTGGCCGTGACTGTTCCGCACTTTGCAGTTGCCCGGATATGTCCGCAACCTCGCGCTGCAGCCTGATGAAGTCGGTTTTCGGGATGACACCCGAACGGGCAAGCGGCGCCTTGAGTTTCTCTTCCTGCTTTGCCAGCTTCAGCGTCTCTCTAAGCCGCTTAAGATTGACATCAACCTCCGCAAGTTCCTGCTGCCGCTGCTTGACCCGTTCACGAAGTATCGCGACCTGACCGTCAAGACTCCGGCGACGGGCATTGAACAATTCCTCCTCCGCGGCAATGGTACGGGGACTGGCCTTCGCCATCTCGGCCGGAAACTTGATACCCTTCGAAAACTCGCCTGCGGACTCCAATTGCAAGCGGAAAATCTGCGCCTCGAGGCTCGCCTTCTTGGCCTGCAACTCCCCCAGGTTGGACGCAAATCCGGTGTCATCAATCCGAAGCAGCAAGTCGCCTTCCTGAACGATGGCTCCTTCACGCACGATGATTTCCTCGACAATGCCGCCTTCGAGGCTCTGGACAACCTGGTTCTTGCCGGTCGGGATTACACGCCCGTCACCACGTGCGACCTCATCAAGCTGGGCCCAATAGGCCCAGCCGATAAAGGCAGCGAACAGCAACAAAACCGCCATCAGGAACGCGGTTGTGCGTCGCGGCGGTCCCTGGTGCAACGCGGCATCGTACTCCCTGGCAAATTCCAGATCTTCTTCGTGGTATCTCATCTGTCCTTACCGTCAACCTGCAGTCATGCTGCATTTGGGAAGAATACTCCAAAAGCCATTCAGGCGCAGCCCAAAGCTCAGAAGATGGTTGCCGCATGACCTACGTGATGTTCAATAAGACGTCAAATTCTCAGGTCATTCCAGTTTTGGCGGTAACAGAGTGAGGCCGGCCGGAGACCTCGACAGGCGAACTGGCGCTGCCACACCAAGATAGGATCCGTCGCGCCACACCATGCCGCGGTGTTTTGCCTGAGGGTGGTTCAGCGCCTGCGCAAGATTGAAAACAGGTGCGCACGGCACACCATTGCGGATCAGCCGGTCGGACAGATCGTCAACTTCAAACCCTGAAAGCGCTGCCTCAAGCTCACGTTTCAATTCACTCCGGTGCGAGCCACGCTGCGCGTTGGTGGTAAACCGCTCATCGGAAACGAGACCAGGCAGATCGATGATTTCGCACAGTCTGGCGAATTGCCGATCCGTTCCGACCGCCAGGAAGATCGGCCCGGTCGCCGTTTCAAATGTATCGTATGGCGTAATGTTTGGATGGGCGTTGCCGGTTCTTGCCGGCAGATCGCCGGTAAACAGGTAATTGGCCGAATGAGGGTGCAGGATCGACAGGCCGCTGTCGAACAGGGACACGTCGACCAACTGGCCGAGACCGCTCTTTGTGCGCTCCTGCAAGGCCAGAAGAATGCCGATGACGGCGTTCAGGCCGGTGACCAGATCCACGACAGGCACCCCAGCCCTCATAGGACCTGATTCCGGTTCACCGTTGATGCTCATCAGGCCGGTCATTGCCTGGACCGCTGCATCATATCCGGGCAATCCGCCGTGCGGTCCGTCATCGCCAAACCCGGTGATGCGGCAGTGAACAAGGCCCGGGTAATCCCGCTCCAGCACGTCGCGCCCGAATCCCCAGCGCTCCAGCGTGCCGGTCTTGAAGTTTTCAACCAGCACATCGGCGCCCTGGAGCAGCCCGGCAAGCGTGGTGCGGGCATGTTCATCATTGAAGTCCAGAACCATGCCGCGCTTGTTTCGGTTGACGCCCATGAAATAGGCGGCAGACCCGTCAATGAAAGGCGGCCCCCATCTCCGGGTCTCATCGCCCTGAGGCGCTTCGACCTTGAGCACGTCTGCACCATGGTCACCGAGTATCTGCGTGCAATAGGGCCCGGCCAGAACCCTGGTCAGGTCAATCACTTTCAAACCGTGCAAGGCACCTTTTGGTGCCGGGCCCTGATCTGGCTCATTTGTCATCCACTGGCCCTCAGTATGAACGCGGCAGTCCAAGCACCCGCTCGGAGACATAGTTCAGGATCATCTGCTGACTGACCGGTGCTAGCACCGGGATCATGACCTCGCGCAGCAGGCGCTCGACATGAAACTCCTTGGCATAGCCCATGCCGCCGTGGGTCTTTACCGCCCGGGTGCACGCCTTCAGCGCAGCTTCCGCAGCCAGGTATTTCGCTGAGTTTGCCTGCGGTCCGCAGGGCTGGCCGTTGTCATACAGCCAGGCGGCCTTCATTGCCATCAGTTCGGCGGCCTCGAGCTCCATCCAGCTTTCAGCCAGAGGATGCTGGATAGACTGGTTCTGGCCAATCGGGCGTCCGAACACTTCACGCTCGCAGGCATATCCGGCAGCGCGCGCCACGGCATCCTGGCCGATGCCGATAGCTTCCATGCCGATCAGAATGCGCTCCGGGTTGAGGCTGTCGAGAAGGTACTCGAACCCCGCCCCCTCCTCTCCGATGCGGTCGTGCTCCGGCACTGTGAGGTTCTCGATGAACACCTGGTTTGAATCAACCGCCTTGCGTCCCAACTTGTCGATTTCGCGCACCTCGATGCAGGACCGGTCCATTGGCGTGTAGAACAGGCTGAGCCCGCGGGTTTTCTTGTCACACTCCTCGTAAGGGGTGGTGCGGGCCAGAAGAATGATGTGGGTGGCGCTTTGGGCTGTCGACGTCCAGATCTTCTGGCCGTTCACCAGGTAACCGTCGCCGCCGCGCCTGGCGACAGTCTTGATCCGCGACGTGTCCAGGCCCGCATCAGGTTCGGTGACGCCAAAACAAGTGCGGTCCTCACCACTGATCAACCGCGGCAGCCAGCGCTGCTTCTGATCTTCCGAGCCATGCACCACAATGGGATGCGGACCAAACAGGTTGATGTGAATGGCAGAAGCCGCTGCTAGCGCCCCGCCGGAGGCTGCGACCGCCTTCATCATCAAGGCCGCTTCGGTGACACCCAGGCCAGAACCGCCATATCGCTCCGGCATGGTAATGCCGAGCCATCCGCCTTTGGCCATCGCGGCATGAAACTCGAAGGGAAACTCGCCATCACTGTCGCGGGCAAGCCAGTATCCGTCGTCGAATTCCCGGCAGACCCGCGTAACGCCGTCAACAACAGCAGCGTGGTCCGGACTGGCTTGAAAGTTCATCTGGTAGATGTCCCTGATCTCGGCACTGCCCGGCCGATTCACATCAGCCAGGCAAGCACAGAGGATACAGGAAAGGCTGGCAGCTTCAATCCAGTGAACCGGCCTGCTTGTTGTCCTCGTCCGGCGTCACGTCCAGAACCCGGGCTCTGCCGGTGATTTCAACCGGGCCAGGCTTGCAGTCTTTCATGCACGGCTCCGCCCCCTTGGCAACAAGCGGCGTGTCCGGGCGCTGATCGGCAATGAAATTGGCTTCGTTCGGCAACCGGGTTTCGACAAAATTGTTGTTCGACAACTCAAAGTCGTCGTCGACAACGTCATTGAGATTTAAAAGATAAGCGGTGATCGCGTAGACCTCGTCCGGTTGCAGCGACTGGGCCTCGCCAAACGGCATGGCACGATTGACATAGTCGAACACAGTCGACAGATACGGCCAGTAGGAGCCGATGGTCTTGACCGGGCGTTCGCTTTTCAGGCTGTCCTGGCCGCCGGCCAGCACCGGCCATCTGTCTATGCCCTCGCCAAAATCACCATGGCAGGAGGCACATTTTTCCGCGTAAATCTCCTCGCCCTGGGCCACGGTTCCCTTGCCTTTGGGCAGACCCTTGCCGTCCGGGCGCACATCAATGTCCCAGGCAGACACTTCGGCCTCGGTCGCCTCGCGGCCAAGGTCGAACTTGCCGGCCAATGCCGGTGTTGCAACCGCAAGTGCAAACAGGCCGATGAGTGCAGGCTTAAGATACTTCGACATTTTCAACCTCGCCATTGGCTTTTACATGCCAGGTCTGAATACCGTTATTGTGGTAGATGGAATTGGTGCCGCGTTCGGCCCGCAACTGGTCTTTGGTCGGCTGCACATAACCGGTGGAGTCCATGGCCCGCGACTGCAGCAGCAACGGCGACCCATCCCAGTCAAAGTCCACGTAGAAGCGGTGCATGGATTTATCCAGGCTGGGCCCGTCAAGGCGCGCCGGCATCCAGTTGCGACCACCATCGATTGAGACATCGACCCGGTCAATGGTGCCGCGGCCGGACCACGCAATACCGGTAATCACGGTCTGGCCCTTCTTGTGCAGCAGTGGCGCCTGCGGGCTGGGATTGGTGATGACCGATTTTGCGTCCATCTCCCAGGTGAAGCGCCGTGCCTTGCCGTTTTCAAGAAGGTCGGTGTATTTCGAAGTCTCCTCGCGGTGATGCCACGGCTCATCGCCAACTTCCAGGCGGCGCAACCACTTGACCCACATATTGCCTTCCCAGCCGGGCACGACCAGGCGCAGCGGATAGCCCTGTTCCGGGCGCAGCGCCTCGCCGTTCATCTTGAAGGCGACCAGGCAGTCCTCCATGGCCTTTTGCAGTGGTACCGAACGGGTCATGGCGGATGCATCGGCACCTTCCGGCATGATCCATTTTGCATTGGTCTTCACACCTGCCTCTTCGAGCAGCAGCTTCAACGGCACACCGGTGTACATGACGTTGTGGATCATGCCGTGGGTGAACTGGCAGCCGTTAAGCTGGGCCCCGCGCCATTCCATGCCGGAATTGGCGGCGCACTCGAGGAAGTAGACCCGGTTTTCACGCGGAAAGCGCATGATGTCGGCCATGGTGAACACCATCTGCTTGTCCACCAGTCCGTTGATCATCAGGCGGTGCTGCGCAGGGTCGACCTCGGCAATGCCGGCATGATGGCGCTCAAAGCACAGGCCGTTGGGCGTGATGATGCCGTCCAGATCATGCAAGGGTGTGAAATTTACCGACGAAACCGGATCGGCCGTAAGCCAGGCCACGTTACGGCGCACAACCGACTTCTCGAACTCGGAAGGATGCCCATAGGGGCGCGCATCGACACCGTCGCCGAGATACTGGTTCCAGTCCTTCTTTTCCAGAATGGCAGCCTCGCCCTCACCGGCGTGAGCCTTGCCGGCAATCGCGGCGCCGCCCAGTGCCAGCCCGGCTCCCAGGAAGCGGCGGCGGCTGGTTGTTGTTTTCGGTTTCCCGGTTCCATCAGACATGAGCGTCACTCCTCGTGCTGCTCCGCATTATACATTCATTTATATGAATATGAAAGACCCAACGCATTACATATTGACCTTGACGGTCGGCTGATCCGGCAAATTCACCACCTGCTTGCTCATGATGTGCCTTTCCATGAGTTCGTAAATCGGCGGGCCTTCGACATTCTCGTTGATCGACGCCCAACCGCCGACGACATACTTCTTGTCGGCCTGCAGCGGTTCGCCAGTGGACGTCAGGCGCATGTCGGAGATGCGTCCGCCCATGTCAGCATTGGGCGAACAGGTGTAACTCATGCCGCCGACCCGGACCATGTCGCCGCCCTGCTGGAAGAACGGATCCTTGTTGAACAGGTTGTCGCAGACATCCTCGAGAATCTCCTTCATCTGCGCGCCGGTGAACTCGAGCCGGTAGACGGACGGGTAACTCATCGAGGTTTCGGTGTAGAGATCATCGATGGTGATATCCTGGCCCGGCAGCAGTGTCGTTCCCCACCTGAAGCCCGGTGACAGGGCGATCTGCGTGTCGCGCTGCTCGATGATGCCCTGGCAGATCAGGTCGTCCCAGGTGCCGTTGAAATTGCCGCGCCGATACAGAAGTGTCTCGGTCTTGCCGATTACCCGGTTCAACTCAGCTTCGTGAGGTTTGCGCACCTCGTCGATCTGGGCAGCCATCTCGGCGTCCGGCTGGATAACGTCGGAAAACACCGGGATCAGGTTGGATGAATGACCGACCACCTTGCCGTCCTTCACTTCCAGATCAACGCGGCCCAGATACTTGCCGTGCGAGCCCGACGACAGCAGCAGCGTATTGCCGACCTCGATAGCCTGCGGGACGGCGTCATGGGTATGACCGGTAAGGATAACGTCGATACCGTTGACGACGCCAGCCAGCTTGCGGTCGACATCGAACCCGTCGTGAGACAGAAGCACCACCACCTCGGCCCCATCGGCCCGGGCCTTGTCGACATTTTCCTGCAGCGTGTCGGGCCTGATGCCGAATGACCATTTCGGAAACATCCAGCGCGGGTTGGCTATGGGCGTGTAAGGCATCGCCTGGCCGATGACGGCGACCTTCACACCGCCCTTCTCAAACATGGCAGTGCTGTCAAACACCGGCTCATCCCACTCATTGTCGAAGATGTTGGACGCCAGGAACGGATACCCCATGTCGTCGATGATTTCCTTGACCCGGTCTTCCCCGAAGGTGAATTCCCAATGCCCGACCATGGCATCGGGCTTGAGCAGTTTCATGCAGTCGACCATGTCCTGGCCGTTGCTTTTCAGCGAGGTGTAAGAGCCCTGCCAGGTATCGCCACCATCGAGAAACAGCACCCTGTCGTCACCGCGGTCGGCGCGGATTGCCTTGACCAGGGTCGCCGTGCGGTCCAGTCCGCCGAGGCGGCCATAGGCGCGCGCCAGTTCCACGTAATCGACCATGGTATGGGCATAGGCGAGCGGCGAACCCTTCTCGATACCGAAATGGGTCAGGAACTCCTCGGCAACCAGATGCGGGGGAATACCGGCATAATCCCCGATACCGATGTTGGTGTCCGGCGGGCGGAAATAGACCGGCTTCAGCTGGGCATGCACGTCAGTGAAATGCAGCAGGGTGACCTGGCCTTTGGAGTCAAATTTCAGCAGATCGTCCTGGGTCAGTTTCTGCTGCGCCAGGGCGCGGGTCACGTTCGCACCGTACCCCGCCAGGCCAAGTGCGGCGCCGGCGTTGACTGTGTACTGCAGAAAATCACGTCTGGTAAACATGGCCAAAAACCTCAGTAAAACTTCGTTTTTCAGGCATCTTCTCGGCCTGATCCCTGGATTTGGGTAAAAAAAGGGTGGGCATCTTGCAAACAATGCCCACCACAAATGTTGTCAGAAGACGATCAGTTGCGAACGGCAGGCGTTTCCACGGACAGGCCCGCGCCACGCGATGCCAGGTACAGTTCAAGCGCAATGAATTCGTCGGATCCGCGTTTATATGGAGTTGCGCGGATGTTCTTCATGCAACCGGAAAACCGGCGGTGAATGGAGCCCAGGCCGCCCCACTTCAGGCGGTAGGTTGGGAACCCATTGATCTGGCCCTGGCTGAGATGGTCGGCACGGATCATCTTGCCGTAATTGTCCTCATGGCAATTGGCGCACGACATGTCGAGCTGACCGACACGGGTGTAATAAAGTTCCTTGCCCTTGTCTGTCCACGACTGCATGGGTCCGTCGGTCTGGACATTCACCGGCATGCCGCGCGACTGCAGACCGACATAGGCGGTCATGGCCAGCATGTTGGGCGCTTCCCACTTCCAGGCCTCAGCCTTCATGTTGTCGGTGCGGCAGGCATTGATCTGGGTTTCCAGGGTGTGCGGTTTGCCGCGCTTTTCGTTCCACTTGGGCATGGACGCGCGTACGCCCTTCATGGTTTCAGATGCATCCTCGTGACAGGTCGCGCACGACTTGCCGGCCTCGCCTTCAACAGTGTTCCACAGGGCTTCGCCCAGCTCTACCGCCGGAAACGCCGGGTTTTCAAAGTCATCCATTTCGAATGCCTGGGTTTCCGGTGACCGGAAACGCCAGCCGGAATAGACGCGGCTCAGCGGACTGCCCTCGGGAGCCGCCACGTCCGTGACCATCTCCTGGCCTTCAATAACGAGGGTGTTGTTGTCCGGTTCGGCGATTGCCGCGCCGGCAGCGAATACAGATGCCGCAGTCAGCAGTCCGGCCCATTTGAATGTTGTCGAGTTCATTATGTTTCCTCCCGAAGTTCTTAAGTGTTTCATGTAGGGGACGAACAGCCGGGGCTCCGGCTGCTCGCGGTACACGTCACTTGACTTCGATTTTTTTGCTTGTTTCGTAAACCGAACCGTCGTCGTCCACCCAGGTGAACTTGAACTCGCCCGCTTCAGCCACTTTGGCCGTGAACTCGAGATAGGGATTGGCCGAGATGGCCGGATCGATATCGCACTCGAACACCTTGGTTCCGTTGAACTCGCAGGTGAACTTGTTGATGATCTTGCGCGGGATGACCTTGCCGGCCTTGTCCTTGCGCTGGCCGGATTCCATCTTGTGGCTGATCAGCGTCTTGATGGTGATCACCTCGCCGGCTGAGGCCGACTTGGGCACCTTCACGCGTGGTTTTGCTTTTGCCATTTTCGTTTATCCTCTTGAGTTCCTAGCCGCCACAGCCGCCGATGGTGACCTTGACCTGCTTGGTGTCGGAGTAGACCGAGCCGTCTTTCATCTTCGCAACGGCAATCACGTTCTGGGTTTTCGCCAGCCGCATGCGGGTGGTGGCAGACGCCTCGCCGCTGAGTTCTGTGAAGTGGAATGTCGCCACGTCCGGCCTCGGATTGCCGTCAGCCAGGATCATCACCGACTGCACCAGGTCGTCACCAGACATGGCGCTTTCAACCGATACGGACACCGGCACGGTGTTGCCGTTCTCGGCAATCTCCGGAGTCTTCAGGGCAATCTTTCCGGATGCCGGCTCCTTGCCGCCGGTGAACTCCATAATCTTCTTCTTGGTCTCATCCGTTGCGGCATCGGCCGGATTGACCTTAATTCCTGACACGGCCAGGACAGCTGCACCAGCGGTCAGGCCAAGTACCTGTCTCCTGTCTAGTTTCATGGAAATAACTCCTATTCTTTCAATGTGGTGAGATAGGCCACGACATCTTCAACCTGTTCGGCCGTCAAAATGGTTTTCTCGGTGAACTTCTTGTTGACCCTCACACCCAGATCGAGGCTGTAGAATCCCGGCATGATGGTTTCATCCGTCAGTGCCTTCTTGGAATTGATGACGATGGCGCGCAACTCTGCCTCGGAGTAACGGTCTGCGACACCATCGAGCGGCGGTCCCACTTCGCCGTGGAACGAATGCTCTTTCTGCTCGGCATTGACATGGCAGGCCAGGCAATTGCCCAGCTTGCGGTTGGAAAACACCGCCCTGCCCTTTGCCACATCGCCAGCGGCTCCGGTCAGAGATTGTGTCACGCCGTCGTCGGTAAACTTGACATCCATCGGCGCCACATTGCCGGCATGAGCAGTGGCAACTGCGGCACCTGCAAGGCAGGCTCCGGCCAATCCCAGTTTCAGAATGGTCCTCATCAATTTCCTCCAGTACCCTTTTGTTATTGCACGCAAGCCTAGTTCACGATTTGACGGATATCAAGACAAATTCATATTTTTGAATGAATATCCGAACGATCCACAACCGCGATGTTTACCGGCACTCAAGCCAGTCGTTGCAGTCAGTCGGTATTCTTCTCTCCGGCTTCGCGGCGCTCGATAATCCGGCGCGCGTGATAGCGCTGAAAACCCTCGTCGGTTTCGTACCCTTTCTTGTGGACCCACTGGAACATGTCGAGAAAGGTTCCCTTCCTGAAAGCCCCGGGCATGACCGCCACGGTGGAGGCGCCAACATCCTTGTTGTCGGCGGCTTCTTCCGGCAGGAAGAAAATGGTCGGCGTGAACGTTACCCGCCATTTGCGGGCGGCAGTCTTTTCGGTCAGCGTCTCGCCGTCCAGGTCAGTGACTTCCTCATCGCCGTACAGGTTGTACTGGACCACCATGTAGTTGTCCTTGATGAAGTCCCTAACTTCCGGGTCGGCAAGCACTTCCTCATGGATCTGGCGGCAATAGATGCAGCCGCGCTGCTCGAAGATCAGCGCCAGGCGCTTGCCCTCTTCTTTGGCAGTGGCCATGTCTTCCTTGATGTCGCGAAATGTGGTCGCGAACCAGGCCTGTTTGTGCAAGCCGTCATCCCCAATCTCAGACGCGACCGCGCCAGAAAGCCCAGCCAGCAAAACAGTTACAGCAATAAACAATCGCATTTCAGTTTCTCCTTATCCAACTGCGCCCAACCCCGGAAACAGCTCCAGCATATAGTAGGCAATGGCGGACATGCCGCCGGTAATGAACAGGACTCCCGTTGCCACCAGAAGGCCGCCGGTGATCTTCTCGACCAGCCCCATGCGATGGCGATGACGTTTCATCAGGGCCATGAAAGGCCGGAAGAATACCGCTGCCAGAATGAATGGTATACCGATGCCGAGCGCATAGGCCAGCAATAGCGAAGCACCTTTCAGCGCGTCAGCCGCCTGGGCGGCCACAAACAGGATGGCGGCAAGGACCGGGCCAACACACGGCGTCCAGCCGAACGCAAAAGCCAGTCCGACCACGTAGGCGCCGAGCAGGCCGACCGCCTTGGCCGGCCCCTGCATCCTGATGTCGCGATACAGAAACGGTATCCGGAACACCCCCATGAAATGCAACCCCAGCACGATGATGATGACACCGGCGATCTTGGCCAGAACATCAAGATGGTCGGTCACAAAACTACCGATAAAGGATGCACTGGCTCCAAGGGCGACAAATACGGTTGCAAAGCCTGCAACGAATGCCACGGCGGCCATGATCACGGCGCGCCAGGCATCGGTGGGCATGTCCTCATCGCTCAGTTCATTGATGGATGTGCCGGCGAGAAAGCACAGATATGGTGGAACAAGCGGCAGCACGCACGGCGAGGCAAAAGACAGGAACCCTGCCACCAATGCTGCTGCGTAACTGATTTCCAGGTCCACAAGTCGCTCCCAAGAAACTCACAAGAAGTTCATATTCAATTTTTGTAATTTGTTGTAAGGTGTCACGCATGAAAAGTCTTCGCAACAGATTCTTCGGCGCAGCAGCGACAATTGCCGTCGGCCTTGCTGGCCTCACATCGGAAGCAAACGCTGCCGAGCTCATCATGCTGGAACAGGACGGCTGTCACTGGTGTGAAGTGTGGAACGAAGAGATCGGCATCGCCTATCCGAAGACCGATGAAGGCAAGCTTGCACCGCTGCGCAGGGTCGATATCCATGCGCCGCTGCCGGCAGACCTGAAGGGGCTGAAAAAGGCCAACTACACGCCGACGTTCGTGGTCTGGCATAATGGGCGCGAAATTGACCGTTTGCGCGGTTATCCGGGCGATCACTTCTTCTGGCCGATGCTGCAGCAGATGCTGGACAAAATAGATAAGACGGTTATCGAGAACAGCAGTGCTCCGGGCGCCGCCGAACCAAAATCGTAAGGAAACAGGAATTTCACCATGGCGAACGCCCAATTGAAATTCGAGCACTCGCTCGACGACATGATGTCGAGTGCCAAGGATGCCACAGATTTTCTGAAAGCCCTGGCGCATGAGGGCCGGCTGGCCATCTTATGCCGCCTGTCTCAGGGCGAATGCACGGTCACAGAACTTGAACAGCTTCTTTCGGCGCGCCAGGCTGCCGTATCGCAGCAGCTTGCCCGGTTGCGGCTGGAAGGGCTTGTGAATGCGCGCCGCGACGGCAAGACAATCTATTACACCATCGGCGACGAGCGCGTGAAACAGATGATTTCAGTGCTGTACGACATGTTCTGCAACGAAGATGACAAAACCTACTGAGGTTGTATCTTAGATCGCTGCCGGTAAACGGCGGCGTTGAAGAAGGCAGGCCAACCTGCCCGATCCAGGGAGAGAACAGGAGATGATCGAGCTGTCTCCAGGCACGATCGCCGCCATTGGCGGCCTGGCCGGAGGGATGGCACTGGGCTTCGCCGCCCGGTGGGGCCGGTTTTGCACGCTCGGCGCGGTTGAAGATGCGTGCCTGGGTGGCAGCCGGGGCCGATTGTCGGCATGGGGGCTGGCCATTGCGGTAGCCGTGGCAGGCACCTATGCACTGGATCAGGCCGGACTGATTGACATTGCAAGCAGCTTTTACCTGATCTCGCCGACGACCATTCTGGCAACGGCGTTCGGCTCGTTCCTGTTTGGTCTGGGGATGTCGCTGGTCGGCACCTGCGGCTACGGAACACTGGCCCGTGTCGGCGGTGGCGACCTGAAGTCCGTTGTCACTTTCCTGGTACTGGGCATCACCGCCTATGCCACGATGAACGGGCTCTCCGCCTATTTGCGCGTCTACCTGTTTGACGTGCCCGAACAGCTGGAACAGCCTGCCGGAATTGCCCACACGGCCGCTACGCACCTGGGCGGCACAGAGCATTTGTGGGCCTACCTGACGGCGGCAGCCATTGCTGCCATTGCCCTCACCAGCCGCGACTTGAGAGCCTCACCCCGATACCTGACGGCTGGCGTCATCGTCGGCACTGCGATCATCGCCGGCTGGTTTGTCACCGGCTACCTGGCCAACGATCCCTTTGATCCGCACCGGCTGGAATCCTTCACCTTCACCGGTCCGCCCGGAGACACGCTGGTCTATGTCATGACGGCGACCGGCGCATCGCTGCAGTTTGGCATCGGCGCCGTCACCGGCGTGATACTGGGCGCCAC
>JANQOK010000018.1 GCA_028289645.1 Anderseniella sp. | reverse complement strand
TCGCAATGCCCGGATACGTTTGCAGGGGATCGGGGGGCTTGCCTTTGCTTCGTCTTCTTGTTGTCCAACGCCTTGTTGTTGATGACGACACTAGGCGGGGATTGAAGATGTGAATGTGCAATTCATCACATTGCGCACCTCGCCTCCAATCGGGACATGACAATTCACCCGACAATCGCTAAATACCCCGCATGCTTCACATCAATGCGCTGACATACCGCGTCGAGGGACGCCTGTTGATCGACAACGCCACTGTTGCGTTGCCGGCCGGCCACACGGTCGGCTTTGTCGGGCGCAACGGAACCGGCAAGTCGACCCTGCTGAAGTTGATCCTCGGCCAGATACAGGCAGAATCGGGCTCCTGCACGGTGCCGCGCAATGCCCGTATCGGCACTGTCGCACAGGAAGCGCCTGGAGGGTCTGAGACCCTGATCGAGGTGGTGCTGGAAGCCGACCGGGAACGGGCAAGCCTGCTGGCGGAGGCCGAAACAGCAACCGATCCGAACCGAATTGCCGAAATCCAGATGCGTCTTGCTGATATCGATGCCCACTCGGCGCCAGCGCGCGCAGCCGCCATACTGGCCGGTCTAGGTTTCGATGAAGCAGCCCAGAACGAGCCCTGCTCCGCTTTTTCCGGCGGCTGGCGCATGCGTGTCGCGCTGGCTGCAGCCCTGTTTGCCGAACCCGACGTGCTGCTGCTGGATGAACCTACGAACTATCTCGACCTGGAAGGTGTGATCTGGCTGAAAAACTATATCCGCACCTATCGCCACACGGTGCTGATTGTCAGCCATGACCGCGACTTGCTCAATGACGCCGTCAGCGCCATCCTGCATCTGGAGCAGCGCAAACTGACGCTGTATCAGGGAAACTACGACACCTTCGACCGCATTCGCCGCGAAAAGCAGGCGCTGCAGATGAAGATGAAGCGCAAGCAGGAAGATGCGCGCCAGCACATGCAGGCGTTCGTGGACCGGTTTCGCTACAAGGCATCCAAGGCCAAGCAGGCGCAATCGCGGCTGAAAGCCCTGGAGAAGATGCAGCCGATTGCCGACGTGATCGAGGAACGTGTGTCGCCGTTCCTGTTTCCCGAGCCGGCGCGCCCGATAAATCCGCCACTGGTGCGGTTTGAAAAGGCTGCGGTTGGCTATGAAGAAGGCAAACCGGTGCTGCGCAATATCGATCTGCGCATCGATGGCGACGACCGCATTGCCCTGCTGGGCGCCAACGGCAACGGCAAGTCCACATTCGCAAAGCTGTTGTGCGGCCGCCTGGACGTGATGGACGGGCATATGCGCCATCACAAGAAGCTGAATGTGGCCTACTTCGCCCAGCACCAGCTTGACGAACTGAACCCGGGCCAGACGCCTTATGACCATTTCGTCGAGTTGATGCCCGATGCGACCGAAGCCCAGCGCCGGTCAAAGCTCGGGGCGTACGGCTTTGGCGCCCACCTGACCCACAACAAGGTGGAGACCCTGTCGGGCGGCGAGAAGGCCCGCCTGCTGTTTGCATTGGCTGCATTTCACGGACCGAACATCCTGGTGCTCGATGAGCCGACCAACCACCTTGACGTGGCAGCCCGCGAGGCGCTTGTGCACGCGCTCAACGACTATGAAGGCGCGGTCATTTTGATCAGCCATGACCGGCATCTGATCGAGGCGTCGGTCGACCGCCTGTGGCTGGTCGACGACGGCACGGTCAAGGCGTACGACGGCGATCTGGACAGCTATGCGCAAATGGTGCTGGAGAAAAGCCGGACAGCAAAACGTGAGGCGAAGAAAAGCGCTCGGGCATCAAACACCGCCAATGAGCCGGCGAAGCCGAAACCGGCACCAGCCAAGGTAAACTTGGTACATCTCAAGAAACAGATTCAACAAAGCGACAGCAAGATGCTGGAACTGCAGGAAAAAATCACCATTCTCGACCGAGCTCTGGCAGATCCGCAGATGTATGCCACGCAACCAAAAAAGGCGGCTGACTTTGCCAAACTGAGGGCCAAGCTGGCGGAAGACCTCGAGGCGACCGAACTCGACTGGCTGCGCATGCAGGAGACCTTCGACACCGCCTCAAACGCCTCCGCCAGGTCGGACTAACGCGACTGTCACTCGCTGCCAGCCACGATCGCGTATGTTGACGGTGTCAGGCCCGATATCTCAAGCACCAGCTTGCGCCGCACGGTTTCGGCAAAACTTGCCCGGCCCTCCGCCGTCACCATGAAAGCGCCTGGACCGCCGATGATCCGTTCAGCGTATTCCTGCTCCAGGTTTGCACCGGCGCGCCTGCCGTCTTCGGGACGCAGAATGGGCAGCGCGTTGATCGTGATGCCGGCAGCCAGCACCTCGGCCCGGGCAGCAGCAATGGGCGGGCCTGAAAAGTTGCGGATACTGTCGCCTGAAAAATCGATCACGGCGCGTGGCGCACGGATATCATTGACCTCAATCAGCCGCTTGGCATCCAGCAAGGCACCGCCTATGGCGTTGCTGCCATAAGCCTGGCGGGGCGGGCCGGTCAGGGCTTTTGCAAAGGCCTGCGCGGTTTCCAGGCTGTCGATGATCGCCCAGTCGGCGACCACGGCAGTGTTGCTCGCCCATTCCACATAGGTGACCGCAATTGACCCGTAAATCGAACTTTCAATGGCAGCCACAACCTGCGGATCGGTCATCGCCGATGCATAGCCCTGGCGTTGAAACGCAAGCTCCTCAGCATCAATCGAACCCGAGGCGTCGGCCAGCAACACCAGCTCCAGCCCGGCTTCGCGCCTATCCTGGGCCACAGCAGCAGCCGCAAGAAACAACACCAGCAAAACCCCGAGAACTCTCATCCTGCTAAGGGTAAACAGATCTGGTCCGATGGCAAGCCAGTGCCCTGGGGTCCGGTCAATCTGTCGCTGCCTTGTGGCCACGACATACAACGAATTCTCCCGGAATACGGTACCCTTCAGAGGTCAGGAATGGACCGATCGACGCCAGGTACTCCCGATGCGCAGCGGCGCGTGTCGGCGCATCGAACCGGTTGTAGGCCAGTGCGACGGGCCCACCAATGAACGCCGCTTCGATGGCCGCATGGTCGTCCGCGTAAGGCAGTTTCGATTTCAATCGCGACGTCTCAAGTCTGAGAAACCCCACCGCAGCCATCTCGTCTTGCAATACCGAACCGGTGCCGAGCCGGAAAAACAAGGGACAGACTTCCGATTTTACCCGCGCGTCCACAATCGGAAAAATGTCAGCCCAGCCACATTTGTTGCGTTCGCCCCATACCGCAATCACGGCCCGGCCGCCGGGCTTCAGAACACGGAACGCCTCATTCAATGCCGTAATAGTGTCGGGAACATACATCAGACCCAGCGCACAGGTGACAAGATCGAAAGTGGCGTCAGGCCACTGATCGAGGGCTTCTGCCCCGCTGCAAACAGCTTCGAGTTGGGTGAAGCCTTGCGTCTTGGCTGCATGCCGGACCCGCTCGATCATGTTATCTGAGATGTCGGTCGCGACGACGCGGCCGATTGATCCCACGGCCTCTGCCAGCGGCAGGCTGACCAATCCAGTGCCGCACGCGATGTCCAGTACATGTTCACCCGGTTTGGCATTCGCCACGCGCAATAGTTCAGTCTGGGCATCGGCCAGGCTCTCCTTCCAGCCCGCTTCGTAGGCCTCGGCCGCCCTGTCCCAGCCATAGCGTTGAACACGTCTCTGCAGTCGGGCGTCCATTAGCTGAGCTCCGAACGTTGCGCACCAGCGCTCGAACCAACCAGCTGCACCTGGTGCACCACCGGCTGCGGGTATTGAAACACATCAAACAGCGGGCTGTATCTCAGCGACACTGAAACCACGTCCTCGACATCCTCGCGAGATGCCGGCGACGTAACCGTGATCATCATTCGAACCTCCTGAAAACCGGGCGTGACATCATCGCGGACACCCAGTTGCCCGCGCGCATCGACATCGGTTTCCAGCACCACTTCCACATAATCAATCTGCACGTCACGCCGCGCCGCCCACTGCTTGATGCCGATGGCCACGCACCCGCTCAAGGCGGAACGCAACAGCATGCTCGGGTTAGGAGCTGAATCGTCGCCTCCAACTGCCTTGCCGACATCCAGACACAAGGAGCGACCCGCCTCCTCCACCTGGCACGCAATACCATCACCGACTGAAGCGACATTGCGATAGACCCTCTGACCTCGTGCCGGCTGCAACCTGACAACTTTGACCGCCCGCTCCAGGGCGCTCTTGATCGACTGTGTATCGTGCATTTTGTTTTCCTTCTCAGGCAGCGGTTTCTATCCGTCCATTGAGATATGCGTGCAGGTGGTCAGATAACTCGCACGCATCTCCTCCAACTCCGGAAATCTGATGCGATCTGCGCCGGCGCATGAAGTTGAGACCCATGGCATAGAGCCCTGGCGCGGCGACCACCCCGCCATGATGACGAAGGCGGCCGCGTGCATCGAAAACCGGCAGGTCCAACCAGGAGAAATCAGGCCGGTAACCGGTTGCCCAGACGATCGTGTGGATGGTGCCATCGTTCAGGCCCCGAGCAAGAGGCTGCGTCGCAGGCAAGCGGACCGGCTCGGGTCTGTCCGGCGGCGGCAGCTCATTGCCCATGCCGCGCTCTTCAATCCAGCCATCAATGGCGTCGAGCAGGCGGTTCATCTTGAGATCGGCAGAAACGCATGCGTTCGCCAGTCCACCCGAGAACAGAGCGCTTCCGTTACGGATATCCGCCAGCCGCCCAACGATCTCGATACCGCAGTCCTGCAGAGCGTTGAGGTCAACAGGCTCAGGCCCGCCGACAAGTTGTGGCGATGGTGTGCGGCGGGCACGCTGCAGATCGTCCACTTCGTCAAACCGCTCGTCCAGGATACCCAGGAGGTCGAGCCACCACTCCACATCACGGCCCCGATAGGTGCGCGGCAAACGGGTGTGCCAGCCAACTGCCAGTGTCACCGGCCGCCCTGAGGTCTGAATCTCGCGCGCAATTTGCGCGCCTGATGCCGATGCACCGACGACAAGCACTCCACCCGGCGGCAAATCGTGCGGCCGCTTGTAGGTTGCCGGGGTAGTCTGCAGAATCCTGGTCGGCACAGCAGCGGACAGTGACGGCACGTATGGCCTGGCACAGGCACCACTGGCCAGCACCAGGGTTCGGCAACCGAGCGGCCCGGAACTGGTTTCCAGATTGAAGCCGGTTCCGGTTCCTGAAACCCGGTGCACTTCGGTATAACGTTGAACCGGCGCATCTATCATGTTCGCGTAGGCATCCAGCCACCGTGCAAACTCCGCAACAGGCATATAGCCGTCAGGATAGGAGCCGGGGTATTGTGCCCCCGGCAATCCGTTGGCCCAGTTCGGGGTCAGCAGCCTGAGGCTGTCCCAGCGATCCCGGCGCCAGGCATTGGCGACAGCGCCGCGGTCGAGTACCACATGATCGACGCCGCAACAGGTGAGTTCCCGGCTCATGGCCAGTCCACTTTGTCCGGCGCCAATGATGACGGTCGTTACTTTCTGCATTTCGCTGGTTCCTTCTGTGGGGGCAGCAATTCACGGTCTCCGCTGAGCAGTGCAGCGGACTATTTGTTCTTCGGCACAAATTGAGTTGGCTGCCGCGGGCCAGAAGGGACTGCCCCGCGGCATCGAAGTTTATCGATCCCGCCAGTCGGCAGGCTTCGACAGCAGGCGCTCCACGTCCATGCGCGTGAGGCCAATGTCTTTCATGGCATGGTCATTGAGACCCAACGGCATGATGCAGTCACGCCGGCGGGGCCGACCGCACCGAAACGCCTGAAGCACACGTCGTACACGAAACATCAGACAACACTCACATGCACATTGGTCGGGTTGGTGACAATGTCGAACACCGCCGAGCGTTTTTGCGACTGCGCTACCAGCGCCGCGATCTCGTCGGGCTTGGCGTCGGCATCTATGTCAAAGGACACCCGGACCGCATTGAAACCATTGCGAACGTCAGCGTCTGCACCGAGAATGCCGGCCATATCCATGTCGCCTTCGACCGTCGCCTGAACCGATTTGAGCTGTATGCCGCGGTTTTGCGCCACGGCAGCCACACCAGCAGTGAGACAACTCGCCAGAGCGGAGAGAACGATCTCCACTGGAGTCGGCGCTGCATCTGTCGCGGCGAATTGCTCCGGGTGGTCTGCCTCCACTACAAACGCTGCCTTGCGCGCTTGTTCCTCGCCAAGGCCGAAGAAGCCCTGCACGGTCGATTGGCTGCGTACACCGTCTGACCACTTGCAGTGCGCGCGCCAGGTAAACTGGCCGGCTTCCGGCATAGACTCGATTACCTTCTTCGCGCCAAGCAGCGCCTCAACGTCAACGCCATTGTCGACGTTCGCTGTTTCCATTTGTTTGTTCATTTGAAATTCCTGTTTGTTGTTCAAAATTCCAGGGCAGGTTCAATGCCCACTTTCCTGTCCGCCAATCGCTGCGCTTCCTGCGAAACACATCATGTTGCTCTTCGCCTGCGGCGCCGCTCGACGTGAACGACGTCAATCCACAAGCAGAGCTATGGCTTGACAGCTCGACGGGGAGAGGCATAGACCGGCTCAACTGGTAGGTCTTGCAGACAATCTGGAGAACTTCTGCAGAATTTGTGCAGAACCCTGATGACCAGGCTAAATTATTGTTTTTGTTGTTATTTGTTACCTGTCGGCGACGGGCGGCTTTGGAATGGTATGCTAGGCGCATGAAATACGTATTTGATGGATTTGTCCTGGATACCGCCTTGAAAGAATTGTCCAGGGATGGTCTGGTGGTGGGCATCGAACCGAAGGTGTTCGAACTACTTCTGCACCTCATAGAAAACCGGGACCGCCTGATCTCGAAAGACGAACTTGTCGCGTCGGTTTGGGAGGGCCGGTTTATTTCCGATGCCGCAGTGTCGAGTGCGCTTCGCTCGGTCCGCAGGGCTCTAGGGGACGACGGCAAAAGCCAACGCTATGTCAAGACAGTACATGGGCACGGCTTTCGCTTCGTTGCGGCGGTTGTCGAAACCGGCGATACACGCGACACGCCGGCAACGGGCGGCGGCGCCACGGGTGAGCCGCCGAACCAGAACATCCGCTTCTGCCACAGCTCTGACGCCACTCGCATTGCCTACGCCACCGCCGGACATGGCCCGCCGCTGGTCAAGGCGGCCAATTGGCTTAGCCATCTGGAGTTTGACTGGGAGAGCCCGGTCTGGAAGCACTTTTTCAAGGAACTGGCCAGCGCAAACCAACTTGTGCATTACGATGCGCGCGGCAATGGGCTGTCGTCCTGGAATGTAACGGATTTCAGCCTGGACAGGCAGGTCGAGGATCTTGAAGCGGTCGTCGATACACTGGGACTGGAGCGATTTCCGCTTTTGGGGGTCTCGCAAGGTTGCGCCAAGGCCGCCGCTTTCGCTGCGCGACATCCCGAGCGAGTGAGCAAATTGATTCTGTTTGGCGGCTACGCCCGCGGCTGGCGGCATCGCGACGGGCCTCACTGTGTGACCGAGGGCGAAGCACGGTGTGCGCTGATCCGGGCCGGATGGGGACGTGACAACCAGGCCGTCCGGCAGATGTTTACAACGATCTACATGCCCGACGCGCCGCCGGAGAGCCAGACCTGGTTCACCGATCTGCAGAAGAAGACGGCGTCTGCCGACAATGCAGCCGCAATTCTTATGGCGCACGGCGATGTGGACGTCCGCGGCCTTCTCAAAGATGTGCAGGCACCGACACTGGTAATTCACTCGAGAAACGAGTCCGGTGTGCCTTACGAACAGGGCCAGGAACTGGCGGCCGGCATCAAGGATGCGCGGTTTGTGACCCTTGAGACGGCAAACCACATTCTTCCGGTTACCGATCCGGCCTGGAAGCGGTACGCCCGCCTTCTGCATGACTTCCTCGATGAATAGTGCATGCCAATCGCCGTTGCCGATGGCTGCGCAGGTGGCCATAGCCCGCACATCCGTCAAATGCGATAGCCAGATCAGCCGTCAGGAACGAAACTTGACTGATCGACAGATAGTCACCTGGCAAATGTCAGGTCGTCAGCCATGTCTGCGAACCGGCGATCCAGGTCCGGATCATCGAAAACACCGCTGCAATTGCCAGGGCACAGGGTGATCTCGTTCAGTTTCAGATCGCCGTCCGGCAGCAGGAAAAGATCAACCCGGGCATATTTGAACTGGCTGCCGATCACCTCTGCCACCTTGCGCATGATGGAGAACTCCGCCGGGGCAGAAATGATCTCGCCCTGCGCTGTACCGTCAATGTTCAGTTTCAGCGGCCGAAAGTTCCGGTCATACAAATTGCGCTGATAGTCCTCGAACCGCTGCCGGATGTGCTGAATGAAACCGGTCTTGCCGCCAAGCACGCTGAACTGAAATTCATTCGGCGATCCCTGCCCGCAAACCGATGGCTCAAGGAAGTACTCTTTCGGATAGGTGTAGTACCACCACTCACCCAAGCCTTCCATGTCGGTCCGGCGAGACCAGCGCCGGGCCTGTGACAATGCCTTGCGACGGGTGGTGTCTGAAATCGGATACGTGATGCGCAACTGATACCCGGATCCGTAATTGGCCTTGAAGAAATAATCTCCCGGCGGCACTTCCTCGTTGGCAGGCAGGGAAATTTCATCCGACAACCATTGCGGTTTGACGGGAGAAACCAGATGCGAGATCTCGTTTGGAATGAAGTTACCCACCGCCAGCTTGTTGCCGGGCGACGGCTGCGGAATATCACAGAACACTTTCATCCAGAACAGTTTTTCATTGTAGGTTTTCGGATTGGAGAGGCTCGGCATGACCCCGTGCACCTTGTGGAAGAAGTCGGCTCCGCGCGCGATGGCGAGCTTCAGGTCTTCCGGATCATAGTAGTCCACACCACGAAGATGATCCGGTTTAGGCGGCCGGTCGATCTGGTCAGCATAGCGTTCGCGCACTGCGCGCATTTCCGCCGTAGCATGGGAAAGCGCACTGCTGCTCACGCTTACCAACGGAAAATACCGCTGCAGTTTTCCCATGAAACTCAAGGCCGTTACTCACACTGTTCCTAACCGTAGAACAGGACGAGTACGGAAATTCCCTATGTGTCTCAACGAGATGCCGGGAACAGGCTTAATATTCACCTGCCGCGACCCGGTCGACCCAATTGGCGCGGCACGCCGTCAGTCCAGGTAGTAGACCAGAATGTAGAGTGTCAGCAGGACCATGGCGTAGAGCGCTGCAAGACCGGTTGCCGAAGTCGCCCGCAGGATCAGGCCATCGCGTTCAGACAGGTCATCAAGCCTCTCCTGGCCCGACTTCAGGAACGACAGAACGGCCTTTTCCGCTGCAGTCCTTGCCGCTGTGAGGGCATCGTAAACAAGGTCCCCTGCCCGGAACACCGCAATGCGCCAGATCCAGTCGAGGTCAAGGGTGATGGTCAGCGTGCGCTTCATGTAATTGAGCAACAGGAAGAACGCCAGCCCCGAGAACAACAGCAACTGCAGGTAGAACACAACCTTCTCGGGTTTGTAGACCGGCACAATGGCTGTGTTGGGCAGCATGGCATAAAGCGGGTCTGCGTATATGCCCAGCGCCACGCACAGGAAAGCGAAGAAGATCATCGCTGCCGCCATGTTCCAGGGCGCATCCTTGGGCCGCAGACCGGAATCTTTCTGGAAGAACACAAACCACGGGAACTTGATGCCCGCGTGCAGGAACACCCCGGCGGATGCGGCAGCCAGCATGTACCAGACAAACACCAGGTGCTGCTGTTCCGCGGCCACCGAAATCATGGTCTTGGTGGTGTAGCCCGAGGTGAGCGGGAACGACGAAATGGCCAGCGCGCCGATAATGCCGCAGATACAGGTGACCGGCATGGTGCGGAACAGGCCGCCAAGATCAGTACACTTGCGCATGCCGGTGCGATACATCACGACACCGGCACTCATCAGCAGCAATGCCTTGTAGATGATGTGGGCAAAGGCATGCAGCGCGGCGCCGTTCACGGCAAGCTCGGTGCCGATTCCGACGGCGCAGACCATGAAGCCGACCTGGTTGATAATCGAATAGGCCAGAATGCGCCGGGCGTCGTTTTCCAGCAGCGCGTAGATGATGCCGTAGAATATCATGTACAGCCCGACCCAGATCAGCACCTGTTCGCCCGGGAACAGCAGGATGAGGGCCAGCACCGCAGTCTTGGTGGTGAACGCTGACAGGAACACGGCTCCGGTAGGACTGGTCTCGGGATAGGCATCCGGCAGCCAGGCCGAAAACGGCGGTGCAGCTGCGTTGATGAGAATACCTATCAGGATCAGCCAGCGGTCAAGATCAGTGGCCAGCATGGCCTCGATCTCCAGTGATCCGGTGTGAATGTAAACGCCTTCAATGCCGATTTTCAGCAAGATCCCGGACAGCAGATGCATCATGGCATATCGGATGCCGGCCCGGCGTGAAGCCTCGGTTCCTCCGCACCACACGACGATGGTGGAAAAGATCGCCATGATCTCCCACCAGATGAACAAGGTGATCAGGTCACCGGCAAATGACACGCCCACGGCGCCGGATGCATAGGCAAACGCAGCCCCCAATTCGGCGGTCCTGGCGGTGCGGAACGAAAACAACGCACCGGTGAACGCCATGATCGTGAACACCGTGGCGAACATGCGCCGTATAGGCGATACCTCAAGCGGTTCGATCGGATAGCCCAGAAAACGCGTGGTGAGCAGCACGCCGTCCGGCAGCGACCAGATCGCCCACAAGGTTATGAGCGGCGCGACGAGCAGGATAATGGCGCGGGCGTTGGGCCGCGATATCACCGCCATGAAGGCGGCAAACAACAGGATCAGTGCCGGTGGGAAGGTTTCAAAGATCATAATAATCATCCTTCCGTTTCAGGATGTTACCCAACACCTTTGCTCCAAACACCATGGCGACGCAGGACAGGAAACCGAACACGGCCGGGAAGGCAAACCACTCATCTACACCGTGAAAATGACCTGCCGTTCCGGTGAACACTTCCAGGGCAACGGTAATCACCAGCACCACTATCGACCCAGTCCATATCTTGCGGATTGTCTCGGGCCGCACCAGCCAGTGATCGTGATCGGGAGCAGTTTCAGGTTCTTTCGGAGTGCGGGCCATGATCTATCTTACCAGTATCTGCGCTTCGAGGTCGGCAATCGGCTGATGGAAGAGGAAGAATGCAAAGGTCAACAGGGCTGTACAGGTCAGGGCCGCCACTATTTGCCAAGGCGCCTCGCCATGCTGCTTTACCGGCTGGACATCTTCCTTGTAGAGGAAGGCAGCGAAAATGAACGGCAGGAAGTACGCTGCGTTCAGCAAGGTCGACGCCACAATTGTGGCGAGGGCCAGATAGTTGTCGTCCTGAATGGCGCCGCCGAGAATGTACCACTTGGAGATGAAGCCGCCGGTAGGCGGAACGCCGATCATCGACAGTGCGCCAACGGAGAACGCAGCCATGGTCCACGGCATGCGTCTGCCGATGCCGCGCATATCCGTGATCTCGGTTTTCTTCGAGGCCACGTAGATCGCACCCGCGGCAAAGAACAGGGTTATCTTGCCGAAGGCGTGTGCCATCATGTGCATGGACGCTCCGACTTCCGACAGCGGTTTCAACACGGATGCGGCCAGCACCACATAGGACAATTGGCCGATGGTTGAATAGGCCAGCAGGCGTTTCAGGTTGGTCTGGCGCAGGGCGATGAAACTGGACACCACAATGGTGAAGCAGGCAAACCAGATGATCAGCCGGTGACTGGGCTGGGCGAACAGGAAGTCGATGCCGAAGATGTAGACGAATACCTTGGTGACGGTGAACACACCTGCCTTGACGACAGCAACGGCGTGCAAGAGTGCAGACACCGGCGTCGGCGCCACCATGGCAGCGGGCAGCCAGCGGTGGATCGGCATCAGCGCCGCCTTGCCGATGCCGAAGGCAAACATCAGCAGCAGCAGCCCGACCAGCGGTTCGGCGATCTTGCCCTCAAGAATGCCGCCCGGCGTGAAATCCAGAGTCCCGGCCACCGAGTAGGTCCAGATCATCGCCGGCAGCAGCAGCCCGATTGAGGTTCCCAGCAGAATGCCCATATAGACCCGCGCCGACTTGACGGTCGCTTCATCACCCTTGTGGGCCACCAGCGGATAGGTCGAAACGGTCAGCACTTCATAGAAAATGAACAAAGTCAGCAGGTTGGCGGAAAACGCGACACCGACCGCTGCAGCCAGGGCAATGGCAAAACAGACATAGAACCGGGTCTGGTTCTGCTCGTTGTTGCCGCGCATGTAACCGATCGAATAGACCGAATTGACGATCCACAGACCCGAGGCCAATGCGCCAAACAACATGCCTAGCGGCTCCACCTTGAAGGCGATACTCAGGCCCGGCAGCATTTCGCCCAGCTTCAGTTCAGGGCGTCCGCCGGCCTGCAGGGCGGGAACCAGGCTCCACACCACGACTGCAAGGCAGACCGCTGTCGTCAGGGTGACGGTTTCTCTCACATTGGGCCAGCGACCGGTCAGGGCGATGGCGACGGCTCCGACCAGGGGGATGGCCAGTGCATAGAGAATGGTGTCGGCTTCGCTGAATATCATAGGGCAACACCGAGCAGGATTTTAGCACCGACCGATGCAAGACCGACAGTCATGCTGGTGTCCAGGGCAATCCAGATACCGGCCAACACAACGATCCATGTCGGAATCAGCATGACCAGCGGTGCCTCCTCGGTCACCGGCACGGCGTTCGAGCGCGGCTCGCGAAAATAGGCGACCTCGATCACCTTCCATACGTAGATCACTGCCAACAGTGACGAGAACAGGATGATTGCAACCAGCAAGGCGCCGAGCCAGCCTTGACCAAGCGCCGCCAGCACCAGGTACCACTTGGAGATAAAGCCCGGTGTCAGCGGCACCCCAATAAGGCCGAGGCCACCGATGACAAAGGCTGCCATGGTCCATGGCATCGCCCTGCCCGCGCCCGCCAGATTGGCGACATTCACCGTGCGGTACCGTATGGCAAGGCAGGCGACAGCCATGAACATTCCACCCTTGATAAGGCCATGATTGAACATGTGCACGATGGCACCGGTCAATCCGGCAACCGACGTCATGGAGATACCGAGCGCGATGTATCCAATCTGCGCGACAGATGAATAGGCCAGCAGCCGCTTCAGGTTTTTCTCGTAAATTGCCAGCATGGAGCCGGAGAACAGCGCCAGCACGCCGAGCGGGACCAGGAAAAACGTCAATTGCACATCATGGTTCGAGATACTGTTCTGGAAGATGGCGTAGTCAACGCGCATCAACACGTACAGCGAGACTTTGGTGGACGCGGCAGCGATGAAAACAGTCACCGCGTTGGGCGCAAACGTATAGGCGTTTGGCATCCACGAATGCAGCGGGAAAATCGCCGCCTTGACCGCAAGGCCGACGGAGACAAAACCGGCGGCCACCAGCAGCAGACGGATATCCTCGACCTGCCCGACCCTTGCGGCAAGGTCGGCAGTGTTCAAAGTACCGGTCACCATGTACAGGAAGCCAACACCGATCAGGTAAAATGTGGCGCCCACAGTTCCCATGACGATGTAGCGGTATGTGGAGATCAGGGCGCGCCTGTCAGGCCCGGCTGATATCAGCACGTAGGTCGACAGCGACGAGATTTCCATGAACACGAAGATGTTGAACGCATCACCACTCACGACCATGCCGACGAGGCCGGCGGTGCACAAAAGCCAGGCCGCGAAGAAGGCCGGCGCTATTTCCTCGCCCACCTCGTCTGCAAGACTCTTGTAACCGAAAATCAGGCCCGCGGAGGACGCACCGGTGATCAGCATGGCGATCAGCGCCGACAATGCATCGATGCTCAACACAATGCCGTACGGCGCCGGCCATCCGCCCATTTCGTAGATGATGGTTTCACCACCAATAACCGTAGCCGCAAGCGAACATGCCACCGCAAAGGAAGTGACAACACCTGCCGTTGCCACAACCCACGGGAACCCGTGCAGCCGCAACATGTAGGCAATCGGCGCAGTAAACAACAGCACCGCAACCACCAGTGCCGGAAGCTGGTCGTACAATGTCACGTCTCGCGGTCCATTTCCTGAATCTTGTCTTCTTCGATTGTGCCGTAGGCTTCCTTGATACGCACCGTGACGGCCAATGCCAGAGCGGTTGTGGAAATGCCAACCACAATGGCGGTGAGGATCAGCACCTGCGGCAAAGGATTGGCAAATACCTGGTCTTCCACACCTTCCAGGATAATGGGTGCAGTGCCGCCATCGATCTTGTCCATCGAGATGTACAGCAAGAACACAGCGGCTTGGAAAATCGTCAACCCTATCAGCGACTTGATAATGTTGGTTCGAGCCAGAATGCAGTAAAGCCCAACCATCAAAAGTACAGCGAAGACGAAATAGTTATATAGCCCCAGCACTTCCACTACCTGATCCCCCGTCTCGAGAAGGCATGGAAGATGGTAATCATGACACCGGCCACGGTCATGCCAACACCGGCTTCGATGATCAGGATCCCCATATGCTGGCCGTGGATGGGGTCGTGAGACAAGGCGGAATAGTCCAGGAAACGGCCGCCTCTCATCATGCTGACAACCCCGACTGCGGTGTAGGTGAGAGCACCCAGCGCGACCAGCATGCTCGAAAACCACTCCGGCACCAGTTCGCGGCCGCGCGGCCCGCCTTCGACCAGCGCATACAGGATGACACCAGCCGCAATCAGAGCACCGGCCTGGAAGCCGCCGCCCGGCCCGAAGTCGCCGTGAAACTGAACGTAGAGGCCGAACAGAACAATGAACGGCACCAGCATCTTGCCGACGACACGCGGAATGAGATGATGGCGCAGATTATCGCTCCGTTTCTCGAACTCGCCTTCCTCTATCGAGTCGCGTCGCGGCCGCACCCGGCCAAGCAGCGACATGACACCGATACACGCAATGAAGACGACGAATACCTCGCCGAGTGTGTCATAGCCACGAAACGACGCCAGCACCGCGGTCACAACATTCGGTACGTCGATCAGTTCCGGGGTTCTTTCCAGGTACCAGGGGGCAACGTGCTTGTGAACGATGGCATTGGGGTCACCCAGTCTGGGGGCCTGGAAGGTGGCGAATATGATGACTCCGCCCAGCGCCGAGGACGTCAGCAGAGGCACCCAGGTGCCCACCGGCGGCGAGCGGTCGTATTCCGCGGTCAAAGCAAGGGCGCTGAGAAACAACACGGTGGAAATGCCGGCGCCGATTACCGCCTCGGTGAGCGCCACATCGGCTGCGTCCAGAATAAAGAAGTTGGCCGCCATGATCAGCGAGAAAATGCCGGACAGCATGACGGCAGTGAACAGGTTGTCGGTCCGCAATATGGCAACAGCCACGATCACCAGCATGGTCAGCAGAAACAGGGAGAACACGATGGTTATCATGACTTCTTCCTCGCTGCCTTTTTGGCGGATTTCTTTGCCGGTTTCTTCGCAGCTTTCTTTGTCGGCCTTTTCGGCGCAGCCTTTTTCGCGGATTTCCTGGCCACCGTCTTGGGTGCAGGCGCCTCGGCAGCCAGCGAGTTTTCCGAGTTTGGTGCAGACGGGGGATCCATTCGATCTTCCGGTAACTGCTTGCCGGTTTGGTTGCGGCACGCTGTTGCCACACCTGACAGCAGGGCCGCATTGGCAAGCGCATAGGACGCCGTCGGTGACGTCAGGAACAGAAACAAGAAGATCGCTGCCAGCTTGAGCGGCACCAGTGTCAAGCCGCCCTGCAGCATGAGGCCAGCCAGGATCAGCGCCGCTCCGCCGGTGTCAGTGACCGAGGCAGCGTGCATGCGGGTGAAGAACTCCGGCATCCGCATAACGCCAACTCCACCGACAAACACCAGGAATCCTCCCGTGAGCAGCAGAACTGCCGAGGCGATATCGAGCAGCAGGTCCATTACTTGCCGGCCTCCCTTTCAGCTTCCGCCTCACGGCGAACACCGCGCGACTGGAAGAACAGGAGAACGGCAAAGACACCGATGAAATTGATCAGCGCATACGCCAGCGCCAGATCCAGGAAATCCGGACGCCCGGACAGGAAGGACATCACGGCAATGAACAGCACCGTCTTGGTGCCGAACATGTTGACGGCCAGCACCCGGTCAAAAATGGTCGGGCCCATGAGGCCGCGCACCACGGCCAGAACCATGGTGATGAGTATCGCTATGCAGGTGCCGAAATAAACCCACTCCATGCCGGCTACCGCTCCAACGCCGTTATGCGACGGTCCATCTCGCCTTCGTGAAGCCCATCAGCGCCGGACTGGGTGAGTGCATGCACCAGCAGTTCGCCGTCCTCGATGTCGACGGTAATGGTGCCGGGTGTCAGGGTAATCGAGTTGCCATATATGACCTGGCCCATTTCCGTCCTCTGCCCTGCCTTCAACCGTATCATGACAGGATCGATATCCGGCTTGCCAGACAGCATGATCTTGGCCACCTGCACGTTTGACTTTGCAATCTCCAGTAGCAGCCACGGCCAGTAGGTTGCGAGCTGATGTACGTGCTGAAGGATTTTGAACTGCGAGCCTTCACCGTCCGCCCGGCGCATGCGCAGTGCCAGATACGTGCAAATCAGCGTCGACGCCAAGCCCAGGCCGAGCAGCAACGGCTTGAAATAGCCGGACCACAAAATCCAGCCGACACACAACGCCACGAACAACCCTAGCTTTTGAAGCATCCACTACCCCTTGAAGATAAACAGTTGTTCGCCATTTATGGCACTAGCGTCAATGCTTTTCCGTAAGTTTTAAGAAATTGATCGTGCATCATGTGCCACATGGCAGATCAATTCCGGCCAGTATATCAATGAGTAAACATGATTTATGCACTTATAGCGGTGGTTTTTCTGGCCCTGATGTTCGGCCCGCAAATGTGGGTGCGCCACGTCATTGCCGAGCATGCCGACGACCGGCCGGATTTTCCAGGCACCGGCGGCGAACTTGCGCGGCATCTTCTGGATGAGGCCGGTCTCGATCAGGTGCCAGTCGAAGTTCTGCCTGCCGATGGTGGCGACCACTATGACCCGGTCGCCAAGGCAGTGCGCCTGAGCCCGTCCAATCATGACGGGCGATCGGTGACGGCTGTGGCAATTGCAGCCCACGAAGTGGGCCACGCGATGCAGGACGCTGACGGCTACCGGCCACTTGCGTTGCGGACAAGGATGGCGACCGCGGCTCAAAAAATACAGGGCATCGGATCGATATTGCTGATTGGCGCGCCGGTTGTTATGGCGATTACCCGCAAGCCTTCCATCCTGTTGATCGAGATTGGTGCCGGGCTGGCCATCATGGCCACCGGGGTGCTGGTGCACCTGATAACACTGCCGGTCGAGTATGATGCAAGCTTCTCTCGTGCCCTGCCGATTCTGAAGCATGGGGAATACCTCAGGAAGGACGACCTGCCAGGCGCGAAAAAGGTTTTGCGGGCCGCTGCCTTGACCTATGTGGCAGCCGCTATGGTCAGCCTGCTTGACGTCATGCGATGGCTGCGGTTGTTGCGTTTCTAGTGCAGTTCACCGACGACACCCCGGATTTCCGGACTCTGACGCTGCGATTCTCGTAAATTTTTAGCGACCGCCTTAAATCAACAGTAGCCCGGACTTGATAGCTTTCCAGCGTCATCTGAAGCAAACGCGGCGAGGTGGAGGAGAGGTCGAAGTGGATATTCTGGGTCAAGTCGAAGACAGACGCGGCACGGCACGGAACAAGGTGCTGAAGAGTGGTGTCGCGGTTACCGTTGACGGAACGCGGCGCGAGGCGTGCGTCATCGACAATCTGTCGAACACCGGCGCGTTGCTGTTTGTGGAGCAGCCCGATCAGTTGCCGGGTGAACTGGTTCTGGTCATAGACGGGGAAAGCAACAAGCGTCCGGCTCATGTCGTCAGGCGTGACAAGAGCAGCGTAGCGATCAGTTTTGTAACCAGACAGGCTGCCGAAACCACGGACAACGGATGGGTGTTTCCACCTGACCACGAAGAAGGCTGATATAGAACGGGGAGAGACAGGGCAATGGCAATGTTCGGAACGGAGCAAGACACCGAGGGCAAGAAACAGAAGAAGCAGCGCGCTGAGCGCTATGACTGCAAGCAGTTTGGCACATTGATCAGCCCGTGCGGCAACTTCACGGCGCCATGCCTGGTGTTGAACCAGTCAAGGACCGGCGCCCTGGTTGAGGTGGAATGGGCCGACGATATCGGTGATGATCTGATGCTGGCCGTGGACGGTGACAAATACCGCCGCCCTGCCCGCGTGGCGTGGCGTGACAGCTTCCGCCTCGGGATAGAATTCATACTGCAGACGGACAAGCCAGAAAACCGCGCGAACTGGATTCTGCCACTGCCGGTGCAAGAATCGCTTCCCGACGATTTCTTCGAGTAAGAAGAGATTGGCCCTGGGACCGGGCCCCTAGAAATTTTCCAGCCACGGACGCAACTCGGTCTCCTGGGTCCAGGCTGACCTGTGCTGGTTTGCCAGATGCCAATAGGTGTCCGCGATGGCATCGGGGTCGAGCATGCTGTCCGGCTGGCCCGGCGCATCCTGGCGTTCCGGGCGAGCCTCACTTCGAATTCCGCCGTCAATGTTGACGTGGGTCACATGCACACCTTTCGGTTGCAGTTCGCGCGCCATGGACTGGGCCAGGCCACGCAGGGCGAATTTCCCCATGGCAAACGGCGCCGACATGGCATAGCCCTTCATGGAAGCAGAAGCACCGGTGAAGATAATCACCCCCCGGCCCGCGGTTGACATGCGTATCGCGGCCTGTCGTGCGACGAGGAAGCCGCCAAAGCCGGTGACCATCAGGGCACGATTTACGTCTTCCGGATCAAGCTCGGTGATGGAACCGCGCACCCGGAATGATGGATTATAGACAACTGCATCCGGGGCGCCCGATTTCGACTTGTCCAGATTCGCAAACAGCACGTCGACCTGGTCCGCTTTCGAAGCATCACATGTGTAGACGTCCGCCCCGGTTTGCTTGACCAGCCCACCCAGCTTGTCTGTATTGCGCGCGGCGAGTGACACCGCGACGCCACCGGCGTGAAACCTGCGCGCGATGCTGGCGGACAACCCCGCTCCGGCACCGACGATCAAGACATGGTGTAACTTGCTTTCAGACCTGTTAGACATCAGCTGACTGTATCCATCTTTTGTTATCCCGGGAGTGCACTGCATACATGGTCACCTGTAGCACAATTAACCTGCCACGCCATGCGGTCGGCACACAACACAGCTTGAAAGTCTGGCGGTTTGGTGAACCGGGAAGCTCTCCAAAAGTCTACATCCAGGCATGCATTCACGCAGATGAACTGCCGGCCAGCCTGACAGCGGCAAAACTGCTGCCCAAGCTGACATCGGCGGATGAAGCCAACAGGATCTCTGGTGAGATAATCCTGGTGCCGGTGGCAAACCCGATCGGGTTGAACAATGTCAGCCTGCGCAACCACAATGGTCGTCACCATCTTCCGACCGGCGAAAACTACAATCGCGGATTTCATGATGTCTCCGAAGAGGTGCTCAAGGCCATTGACGGAAAGATGGCAAACGGCCCGGAAGCGGATACGTCCCTGGTAAAAGCGGAAGTGGCGCGGGCGCTGGCCACCGCAACTCCGTCCAATGAAGCGCAGGCACTCAGGCTGGAACTGATGCGGATGGCCTGCGATGCCGATATTGTGTTGGATCTGCACACGGATTCCGAAGCGCAGATGCATCTGTACCTGGATGAAGACCACTGGCCCCAGGCGTCGGACCTGGCCGGCCTGCTGGATGCCAGCGTGGTGATGTTCGCCCGCGCATCAGGCGGCGGTCCGTTCGAGGAAACCATCGCCTGGCCCTATGTCAAGGCACGTGAAGTCTATGGCGCGGATGCTGTTGAGCTGCCGCTGACAGTGGTGGTTGAACTGCGCGGCGAATACGACGCCAGCCACGAGTTCTCGGATCTTGATGCCGATGCCATATACCGCTTTCTGTGTCACCGCGGCGCCATACGGGAAAACGCCGGACTGGTGCCCGAGTTTACCGGTGTTGCAGCACCATTCTCCGCGACAGACACTTTGACGGCCAGGGCAGCCGGCATCGTGGTCTACACCGCCGATATCGGTCAGGCCGTGAAACAGGGAGACATCCTGGCCGAGATCATCGACCCGTTGTCAGATGACGACATGGTTGTGGACCGCATCACCGCTGCAGCAGACGGGATATTTTTTGCCCGCTCCAATCAGCGGCTGGCATGGCCCGGCGAAACCGTCGGCAAGGTGCAGGGCATTGAAGTTCTTGCTCATCGGACAGGCAAGCTGCTGTATGATTAGACGATTACTACTGCTGACGGTCATTGTATCGGGTGTTGCTGTGTTGCCGGCGCGGGCTGTGGACAAGCACCTGTTCAGCGCGGACGTCCTGTCCAAGTTCTGCAATTCACCCCATGGCGCACCTTACGACGACGGTGTCTGCGCCGGTTACATTACTGCGATTGCCGACGTGCTGCTGCGTGAACCGGGCATGGCAGACCGTCTGTGCATGCCGCGAAACCTGTCGACCTCGGATTTCTCAAAGCTGGTAACGCGCTATGTCGCACGGCACCCGGACGACAAGGGATTACCGGCAGCAACTGTGATCCGCGCAGCGCTGCTGAAAGCATTTCCGTGCTAGCGCGCCTGCAGCCGGCAGAACCGGATGTACGTTGGTTTCGTTCAAACAATCCTGTTATACGAATGTCACACTGGTAACTGGACGAACGCATGATTGACGTAGATGCCGTGGTGACCTGGGTGGACGGCGCCGACATAGCCCATGCGGAAAAACGCTCGCGCTATATGAAACAATCCAGCTCAGCACTCCATGAAAACGCCATCAATCCGCATCGCTGGGTGGACAATAACGAGCTGTACTACTGCTTGCGCTCAATTCATGTGAATGCACCGTGGATACGTCGAATCTGGCTTGTCACCGACAACCAAACCCCTGATCTTTCGCCATTTTCGCAAAGCTTTCGCAGCAAGATACAGATTGTGGATCATGCGGAGATCTTCGCCGGCTTTACTGAATTTCTGCCAACCTTCAACTCACTGGCCATCGAAAGCCTGATCTGGCGAATTACCGGCTTGGCTGACCACTTTTTATATTTCAACGATGATGTGTTCGTTGCGTCGCCAGTGGACAGGGCAGATTTTTTCCGGGATGGAGCACCGGTGCTGCGCGGCAAGTGGGTGGATTATTCAGGTCTGGCAGCGTCTCGCGAGCAACGTGAGGATGCAGCACTGATGAACCATTACAACCAAATCCGGTCAGCGCAACTGATGGGTTTCGATGCCAGCAACCTGTTCCACGGTGCCCATGCAATTCACCCAATGAACAAATCGGTCATGGCTCAGCTATTTGAAGACTACCGTGCCGAATTTGTTCGGAATATTGCGCACCGGTTCCGCGTCACGGATCAATTCCTGCCACAGGGGCTGTACAATCACGCCAGCATCAGAAGCGGGACATACAAGACCGTCGGCAGGCGCGACCACATTCACCTGGCGTCCGGTGCATTTGAAAAATGGTCGACGCGCGAAGTCACTGATCACCTGCTCAAGGCGGCAGCGCCGGGCATAAAGTTCCTGTGTGTGAACGACCTGCCCGATGTCGAACAAAACATCCCCGACGCGCGCCAACTGATCGAGCAGATTATCGGCCCTGACCGCAATTCGGTTTTGCAGCATTAGGGTCTGGACCCTAGCTGGCAAGCAGCTGCTTTACCTCTGCCTCTGCCGTCATCAGTTCAAGACAACGCCGGAACCAGTCCATGACCGGTCCCGGTTCCAGAACTTGGAAGTCGGAAACCACGTGCGGCCACATCAATGTGCCGAACAGGATGCAATCGGCATAGTCGGGCCGGTCACCACCAAGCCACTGTCCGGTGGCCAAAGCCCGCCTGGCCGGTGCCAGCGTCATCGAATTGAAACCGGCCACGCGGTTCTCGCGTCCGGCCTGGAACTCTTCCAGGGTCCTGCCGAAGCGCTGCTCGCGGGAGGTGCGGAAGTAGTCCTTGTCCTGCGGCCGCAGGGCGCTCCAGACGTCCAGCACGATCATCGACGCCAGGCCGGAAATCACCGCTGTGTCCGCCCAGCCCTGGATCAACCGGCAATGGGCTGCAGCGGCCTCGCCGCGGAACAGTGGATTGGCGGCATGAACCGCGTCGAGATGCCGGGCGATATCGAAACTGTCAAAGATGATGCCAGCATCTGCTTCCAGGGCCGGAACCGTCTTGCCGGCGCCGCTGCAAATTTCCGGTATCTCGGTGAACCCTACCGGTTCGGATGCGGTCTCAATCCCCTTGATGGCAAGCACCATCCTGGTGCGCCAGCAATAAGGTGAAAACCGCCGCCCGTCTTCGCCACAAAGCTCATAGAGTTTCATTCCCGGCCTCCTGCACAACCCTTTAGAACAATCGCCTGAGCGACCACACAATGCTCGCCATTGTGGGTGATTGACGGCGAGCCGTAGAGCTCATAGCCATCATCGAGCGCGGCGGATATACGCTCGCAGAAATTGCGGTCATCCCGTCCGGTCAGAACCCGGTAACGCAGTTTATCGCTCATTCTCAACCCTCTGTATTAGAATAGTTTTTTTCGGATCACCCTGGGCGTTCAAACATAACCCTGACATGCGCCGCACTGTCTTTCCCATCCTGCAGGGTGAAGCTCTGATAAGCGCGCGCCGTCAGTCCCAGCAGCTCAAACCGCATGAACTCAGATCTGGTGAGCGGCCATGGCGGGCTTTCGACCTCATCCGCCTCATCCCGTATCCGGCCGATGACCAAAAGCATGCCGCCCGGCGCAACAAGGCTGGCGATGGCGGGAAAGGCAACGTCGCGCTGCGGGCCTGTGAGCGCCTGCAGCGTGTAGGTTTCGTGCACGAGATCGAACTTGCCAATCCAGTCCGATGGTGGATCCAGAACACTGGCGACCACATAGTTCACACTGGAATGCGGAAACCGCCTGGCAGCCCACTGTACCGCGATCGGTGACACATCGAACGCGGTCACGTCGTAGCCCGTCGCTGCCAGGGCCTCCGCATTGTCGCCAAGCCCGCAGCCGACATCGAGTGCACGGCCTTCATGGATAGTGCCGGAACGGGCGATCCATTCCGCAAGACCGGGGTGGGTTTCCTCATCGGCCCAGGGCACCATGGCGGTATCGCCCTCAGCCCGGCGATACACCTCGTCAAACCAACCCAATGGATCACCGCGAGCCTCGGCCTGTGCCTGAATTGAGCCGGTTCTTTCCCGCGCGCGACGGCGCCTGGAAGCAAATTCCTCTGCCATGGGCTAGTCCGGAGCGGTTTTCTGTTGCATTGGACCGGAGCCGGACTCAGCTTTTTTGAGCCACCGGCCGCGATCGTCCTGCTGCCAGTATGTGGCCGTCAACCCCTGCGAACTGATGCTTTTCCACTTTTCGCGCGCCGCTGCCAGAGCATCCTCATCATGACCGTCAAACAGTATGATCAACCGGTCGAGCCCGGCAGGGTTGTCAAAGCGGGCACCATCCACCAGAAACCGGACTTTGGATCCGTTGGGATTTTCATCGCTCGTGGTCAGCCACACCGGCTGCAGTTCCGGGTTGCCGTCAGCCCCACTTCCGTGCGCCAGGAATTCATCGTCACGCCATTGCCAGAACCGGTCCGACAGGGCTTTCAGGCGGTCTGGATCAACGGTCTGCACGACGGCCTTCCAACCTCGTTCCAGGGTTTTCTGGACAAGTTGAGGCAGCACATCCTCCAGGCGCGCACGCTCAAGATGATAGAACAGCACTTCAGTCATGGTTGACGCCTGCCCGGTTTCAGATGGAGTTCAGACCTCACTTTTCATAGTGCCTGGCTACCAGCTGATCGAGCAGCCGCACCCCCCAACCGGACCCCCATGACTGGTTGATTGGCGACTTGACCGCGTCCATGGCCGTGCCCGCCACATCCAGATGGGCCCAAGGCACGTCATTCACGAAGCGCTGCAGAAACTGCCCGGCAGTTATGGAACCGGCCATTCTGCCGCCAATGTTTTTCATGTCGGCAATATCTGAATCGATCAACTTGTCATACTCAGGCGCCAGCGGCATGCGCCAGACCCGTTCACGGGTATCCTGCCCGGCACCGGCAAGCTGCTCCGACAGCTTGTCGTCATTTGAAAACAGGCCGGCATGTTCCTTGCCCAGGGCAACCAGGATGGCGCCGGTCAAGGTTGCCAGATTGACCATGAACTTCGGCTTGAAGCGATCCTGAGTGTACCAGAGCGCATCTGCCAGAACGAGGCGGCCTTCGGCATCGGTGTTGAGAACCGCAATGGTCTGCTTGGACATGGATGTGACCACATCGCCAGGGCGCTGGGCGTTGCCGTCCGGCATGTTTTCCACCAGCCCGACAATGCCAACCGCATTGACTTTGGCCTTGCGGCCGGCCAGCGCGGCCATCAGCCCCGTAACACAGGCGGCCCCGCCCATGTCGCCTTTCATGTCCTCCATCCCACCGGATGGCTTGATGGAGATGCCGCCGGTATCAAAGGTTACGCCCTTGCCGACAAACGCCACCGGCTGTTCACCCTTCTTGCCGCCTTCCCAGCGCATGACGCACAGCCTTGGCTTGCGGCGGGACCCTTGCGCAACACCAAGCAATGCACCCATGCCCAGCTTTTTCATCTGCTTTTCATCGAGCACCTCGACGATCAGCCCATGCTTTGACAATTTCTTGATTTCACTAGCAAAACTTTCCGGATGAAGGATGTTCGCCGGTTCATTCACCAGGTCTCTGGCCAGGTGTACGCCGGTTGCAACCGCATCCAGCGCGCCATAGCGGTTTTTCGCGGCAGCGACGGACGCCGTCAGCACTTTCACGCTGGCGAGCTCTTTCGTCTTCGCCGGTTTTGACTTGTATTTGGTGAAACTGTAAGTGCGCAATCGGATACCGGAGGCGAGCCTGGCCGAGACCGATGCAGCTTCTATGTCCGACTTGCCCGGCAGCGCTGCTGACACCGTAAGGCCGGTCGCCTGGATCTTGCCGGCCGCGGCGGCAATAGCACCGCCGATATATTCAATTCCGGCCTCATCAAGTTCCTCGGTTTTACCGACACCCATAACAATAGCCCGATCAGGGCCCGACCCCTTCGGCAGGATGATGTCGAGGGATTTTTCGCGCTCCGCCTTGAAATCCGCGACTTTCATGGCATCGCTGATTGCACCGCCCAGCGCCTTGTCAATTTCGGCACCGTCGTCGGACAATTTTCCGCCCTCGGCTGCCAGTACAACTGCAATGCCCGATTTCGGTGCGGAAAAGGTGGAAAAACTGATTTTCATTGGAGAATCCTGTTAACGGGGAAAGATGGGTGAAAGTCCGGCAGAGTCTTGCTTAGCGGCAATTTGTACCCGCCTGTTTTGGTGCTGGCAATGGGCCGCGGATGATGTTGGCTGTGCTGCACACGACATCGTGTTCACCATGTGTTTACCAGACTGCCGCGGTCAGCCGAATCAAGGCAGGAAATTTACTAATAAACTGCTGTCAAGCCCTTCTCATTGCAGGGCAAAACAGGTTAAAACTCCAATGGTGGATTGATTTTGAGTGTGTGGGCTTCAGCTTGCGCGTGCATGGCATCAGTTTCGCATCCGGCCTGTGGGAGGGTTGGTGACGCCGAAAGCGGGGAAACAGCCAGAGGATGGCGCAATGAACGGCAAGTGGGATACAGGGGAATAGCAGGATAGCACAACGGCCCAGATATGGTTCTGCGGAACGGAGTTTCCACGCGCGCGCGCGTGAGCACGCTCCTGCGCCCACGCGCGTACGATCGACGGTCGCTGCGGCGCTGGTCTGCATGCTAGCGCTTGGCGGCTTGGGCGTGTCGGCTAATTCCGTTCAGGCTCAGTCAGTCACAAGCGGCAAGTCGGACCTGTCAAACCTGCCACGCACCTCCCGCAAGACGCCACCGAAGGGCACACGCGTCGATGTGGACGCCGATCAGATCGTCTTCGACGAACGCACCGGGGAAGCCATCGCGACCGGCGACGTGGTCCTGACCTACGGCAACTACATCCTGATTGCCCGCAAGGTCACCTACAACCGGCGCACCGATACCATGCGCGCCGAGGGCGAAATCCGGATGCGCGAACCGGGCGGCAACATTCTCGAAGCCGATATCCTGCAACTGCAGAACCGGTTCCGTGACGGATTTGCCGAACACCTTCGCCTGCTGCTGACCAACGAGGCGGTCGTGACCGCCCAATACGGTAAGCGGCGCGATGGTTATCTGACCACCTATGAACGCACGACCTACACCCGTTGCAGAAGTTGTGTGACAGACAGCGGCACGCCAGCCTGGCAGCTGGTGGCAAGTGAATCCGTGCACGACGAACGTGAAGGCGTAATCGAGCATACCAACGCACGGCTGGAAGTCCTGGGCATGCCAGTGTTCTACTGGCCCTATCTGTCACATCCCGACCCGACGGTGAAACGGAAGTCCGGTCTGCTGATCCCGCGTTTCAGTCATTCCACTGTCTTCGGTTACGGCTATGAACAACCGTATTTCTGGAACATTGCGCCCAATGCAGACCTGACACTGTTGCCGAAGTATACGACGGAACAGGGTCCCGTGCTGGGAGCGGAGTTCCGGCACCGGCTGGCCAAGGGCGAATACTACGTCAAAGGGGTGGGCGTTTATCAGTTTGAACCGGATGACCTGCCGGCACCCGGCAATGAGCGTTGGCGCGGCTGGGTCCGGACCGAGGGCGAGTTCGCCATCAACCGGCGCTGGAAATGGGGTTGGGACGGTACTGTCGTGTCGGATGACACGTTTGGCCGCCAGTACGACTTCGACGAGCGCACCGAGATTGCGAATTATATCTATCTGGACGGTATACACGACCGCAACTATGCGACGATACGGGCGTATCACTTCCAGGGCCTGCTTCAGACAGACAACCAGGACACCTTTCCGACGGCAGCTCCCTACTTCCGGCACGACTACACATTCGACTTTCCCGTGCTGGGCGGTGAACTGGGTCTGAACACCGACGTTTACAGCCTGTTCCGCGACAGGTCATTCGTCGCCTACGACACCAACCCGCAGACACTTGACGTCGTGCAGGGCACTCGCCAGCTCCGGGCAACGACGCAGCTTCACTGGCGCAAGGAAATCGTGACCGATCCGGGTGTGATCATCACACCGTTCGGACGTGTGCGTGCTGACCTGCTGTTGTCAAACGGTGTTCCGGAACAGGAAGTGGTCAATGCAGACCCGGCCCCCACATTTGGTGAAGAAGTGGACGGACGAATTCTGCCTTCAGGCGGTGTGGATATCCGGTTACCGCTGTTGAAGGTGGACGGCATGGGTACTCATGTGCTCACGCCTATTGCGCAGATCATATCTTCCAGGGACGAAGGCGATATCTCCGAATGGGGCAACGAGGACGCAATCTCGCTGAACTACGCAACAACCAATCTGTTCCTTGAAAACCGCTTCACGGGCAATGACAGATATGAAGGCGGTACCCGTGTCAATGCGGGCTTCCTGTATACGTTGGGCTTTGCAAACGGCGGTTCATTCAATGCAAGTATCGGGCAGTCATATCACCTTGCCGGGCAAAACAGCTTTGTAGTGGGCTCCGGCCTCGAAGAGACAGTTTCCGACCTCGTCGCCGCGGTTTGGCTGCAGCCCACCCAGAACTACAAGTTCAGCTATCAAGCCCGCTTCGACGAGGACGACCTGTCGATCCGCGAGCAAGATGTCGGCGTGGCAGCGACATTCTCACGCCTTAAAACTGCCCTGAATTACGTGAAAGTGGATCAGGCGGTGGCATACGGTCGCCCTGAGGATCTCCAGCAAATCTGGGGGTCGGCTGAACTGAACATCGGGCGAGGTGTAAGTGTCTTTGGCGGTGGTCGGTACGATATAATCAATGACAAATTCATCGATCGTCATGTTGGCCTCGGCTTCAATTGCGACTGCGCCAAAGTCAGGTTCAAGTACAAGGAAGAGTTCCTGACCGACCGCGATCTCGTGAGGGACAGATCGTTCCTTCTCGATGTTGAGCTGGTTACGCTTGGCAGCACCTCGATCGGGTCAAGTCTGTCGGGTGAGTGAAGAACAGGTGGAACTATGGAAACGCTGCGGCCGAGCGGCCCTGCAAGATCAATCCGGACAGCCGGAACTTTGGCGGCCGTTATTCTGTTACTCGCAGGCTGCGGTAAGCAGGTTGATCTGTACGACTATTTCGCAGACGACAAGCCTGCCGCAAATCCGTCAGCAAACGTCAATGTTCCCGGCCAGAATACGGGCGGAGCGCAACCGGCAAATGCACTTGTCAACAATTCGACGCTTGGCGCCACTGACGCTGCCCTGGCCAATGCGCGGCCATCAAACGGCATTGAGAAAGTCAGCCTGAAGAACGCCCAGGGTGTTGCAGCCACAGTCGACGATCTCCCCGTAACCAATTTCGATATTTCCCAGCGGATCAACCTGGAGAACGCATTGGGCAGCCGGCTTACCGCTGACTTTGCAACACGAAAGCGCATTCTTGGAACACTGGTCAACGAAAAGGTGGCGAAGTCCAAAGCGAGTAAGGCAAACTTCAAGATTCCGGACAGGGATCTGGAGCAGCGCATTGACAGCATGGTCAAGCGGCTGGAAGTCTCGCGTGCTGATCTGGAGAAGCGACTTGGAGAAAAAGGTGTAGACCAAGGTACACTGAAAGACCAAATTGAAGGCACTCTTTACATCCGCTGGGTCATGTCGCAACAGCAGACTGATACCAAGGTTGAAGTCGATGAAGCTGCGGTCGATGCGAAGTACAACGAGATTATCTCCGACCCGCGCCTGCAGCCCGTCTCGGTGGTGACTTTGAGGCAGATCGAACTGCCGGTGGAAAAAACCACTGAGGCCATGCACCAACAACTCCTGTATGCCCGCAGTGTTGAGGCCCAACAGATCATGAAGCGATACAAGGGTTGCAGAACCATAAAGGCAGCCAGCAAGGATGTGTTCAACGTCAAGGTGGGAAAGCGTGTTGAAGCGGACCTCAGCAAGCTACCGAAACCGCTGCGCAAAGCGCTGCGCCAGGCAGGCACCCGCAAGATGATCGGCCCGATCCGCGGACAGTCTGGCATCCGCCTTATTGCCAACTGCGGCATCCGAAAAATCAACCCGCCCCGGCCAAGCCGTGAACAGGTCAAGGCGTCACTGCGCAACGAACGGTTCGAAGCAGTAATTCAACAGGCGATGGCTGAGGCCCGCAAGGACAGCTATATTGACTATAAGGACCCGGCGCTGAGACCGTAGGGATCGAATAGGATCTCTCGCGACCACATGCCTTGGAGCACTCCATCCAAGGGCAAAAGGCCCCGGGACGGCAATGACGACGAACAAACCATCCCCCTTACCCCTGATTGCAACCATGGGCGAGCCCGCTGGTATCGGCGCGGACATCATATTGTCCAGTTACCAGCGATCGAAGACACATGCATTGCCGACATACGGTGTGGTCGGCTGTGCCGTGACGCTTCGTCATCGCGCTCAGCTGACAGGGCATGCGACGGTTGACATCATCGCGATTTCCGACGCATCGCAAATCGCCGATGCATTCAAACGGGGCCTGCCAGTAATTGATGTTCCCCTGGAAACTGAACCGCAGCCAGGTATTGCAAAGTCGGATTCCGCCAGCAGGGTTGTCGAATGGGTCGATACAGCGGTGCAGTTGGCCTTTGCCGGTGACGTGTCGGGAATCGTAACCGGTCCGATACACAAGCAAACGCTTTACCAGGCAGGTTTCAAGCACGAAGGCCACACTGACTACCTGGCCCACCTGGCCGCTGAGGCCGGCCACCAGGCGGACCCGGTCATGATGTTGTCAGCCGGTGAATTCCGCACCATCCCGCTGAGCATCCACATCCCCCTCGCGCAGGCCGCGCAGGCGGTAACGCACACCGCAATCGTGACCCAGGCCCAGGTCATCGATCGTGATTTGAAGCGCTATTTTGGTATTGCACAGCCTCGCATCGCAGTTGCGGGGCTGAACCCGCACGCAGGCGAAAACGCCACTATTGGCGTTGAGGACAGGGACATCATTGCACCGGCCGTCCGGGCACTCAAGCAAGGCGGAATTGCCGCCTTTGGCCCGGTATCGGCAGATACACTGTTTCACGAGCAGGCCCGCGAGACATATGATGCCGCTTTGTGCATGTATCACGACCAGGCACTGATTCCAGTGAAGGCCATCGGCTTTCACGAAGGTGTAAACACCACGCTGGGCCTGCCGTTCATACGCACATCGCCCGACCATGGCACGGCACTGGACCTGGCAGGCTCCGGCGAAGCCAATCCGTCCAGCTTCATTGCCGCCCTGGAACAGGCCGAGCGCATGGCCGGCGCCACGCTTGGGACGCGCAGCCTCGCCTCATCGCCAGCCATATGACCCAATCCCCAAACGACAATCTACCCCGTCTCAGCGAGGTTATTGACCGTCATGGGCTGTCGGCAAAAAAGAGTCTCGGCCAGAACTTCCTGCTTGATCTCAATCTGACCCGGCGAATTGCCCGGACAGCCGGACCGCTTGCAGGATTTACAGTCATTGAGGTCGGGCCCGGCCCAGGCGGTCTGACCAGGGCGCTGCTGATGGAAGGTGCCGACAAGGTTGTTGCTGTTGAGCGCGATGAGCGTGCCTTGCCGGCACTGGCTGAAATTGCCTCTGCCTGGCCGGAAAGACTGACTGTGATCAGCGGCGACGCCCTGACAGCGGACTGGCAAACCATTGCGGGCAAGGCTCCCGTCAAGATTGTCGCCAACCTGCCCTACAACATTGCAACGCCGCTGCTGACAGGCTGGCTGACCAAACATCCCTGGCCACCGTTCTGGTCATCACTGACCCTGATGTTTCAAAAAGAAGTAGCACATCGCATCTGCGCGGACGTGGGTGACAATGCCTATGGTCGTTTGTCGGTGATCTCGCAATGGCGCTGTGACGCGATAAGAATGTTCGATGTTTCTCCTAAGGCGTTTACGCCGGCGCCCAAGGTAACTTCATCCATCATCCACATTACACCACGGACCGAACCGATAGCTGACTGTGATGTTGCCGCGCTCGAAAAGGTAACGGCTGCCGCGTTTGGACAAAGGCGCAAGATGTTGCGGTCCAGCCTGAAGACGCTGGGCAGCGATCCCACAACGCTCATCACTGAAGCCGGGCTTGAACCAACCATGCGGGCCGAAGAAGTCGATGTTGCCGGATTCTGCAGACTGGCCAAGGTTCTGTCCGGTTGACGTATGGAAGCCGGCGAACTTGAGTCACAGGTGCTTTCTGAGCCGCTTCACGAAAGTGTCCAGGCCGACGCGGCGATGCCGGCGCAATCGCTCGGCATCGAGAATAGCGCTGATTGAGCGATCACACTGGTCCAGGTCATCATTGATCAGCACATAATCATATTCTGCCCAGTGACTGATTTCGTTTGACGCTTCAGCCATGCGTTTGGCAACCACGGCTGCTGTGTCCTGTGCCCGTCGGACCAACCGCTCCCGCAACTCCTCAGCCGACGGCGGCAGAATGAACACCCGCACAAGATCGTCGGTCATGCGCGCATGTATCTGCTGGGTACCTTGCCAGTCGATATCGAACAGCACGTCCTTGCCGTCCGCCAGCCAGTCCTGGACCGGTTTGATCGGCGTGCCGTATCCGTTGCCGAACACTTCGGCATATTCCAGCAACTCGCCCTTCTTCACCATTTCATCAAACTGGGCCCGTGAAATGAAATGATAGTCCTTGCCGTCCGTCTCCCCCGGGCGCGGTTTGCGGGTTGTGACGGATACAGACATGACCATGTCGGGCTCTCGCGCCAGCAACTGCCTGGACAGGGTGGTCTTGCCGGCACCTGATGGTGAAGACAGCACAAACAACAGGCCGCGGCGGGCTATGTCCGATGAAATGTCGGGGTTACTCAATGTTCTGTACCTGCTCGCGGAGCTGATCAATCACGGTTTTCAGTTCAAGCCCGATGTGGGTCAGGGATGTATCGGTGGATTTCGAACACAAGGTGTTAGCTTCCCGGTTGAATTCCTGTGCCAGGAAATCGAACTTGCGGCCGACCGGCCCATCGGCGTCGAGCAGTTCCCGCCCCGCCGCCACGTGCGCCACCAGGCGATCCAGCTCTTCCTGGATATCGGCCTTGGCAGCCGCCAACATGGCTTCCTGGTGCAATCGTTCAGGCTCCAGCGATGAAGTGGCACCGACAATTCGTTCAACCGCCGCGGTCAGCCGCTCCTGTATGGCATCCGGTGAACGCGACGGGTTGGCTATTGCCTGCGCGGTCAGTTCCTCGATCCGATCCAGCTGGGCGGAAACAATCGCCGACAGACGCTCACCTTCGGCCAGGCGGTCTGCGGCCAGAGCCCTGATCGCCTCATCAGCAGCATCGACCAGAGCCTTGTCGCGCGCTTGCAAGGCCTCCTCGTCGGGATCCTCGCCGGCATGCTCGATTACACCGCGCATCGCCAGAATGGCATCGGTTGAAGCGGGCACGCCGCCATTCGCCTTTTCCACCGTGCGTACTGCGTCAATGGCTGCGGCAAGGACGTCGGGATTCACCCGAATGCTGGAAACCGCTTCGTCCTTCTCGAGTTGCAGGGAGACCTGCACATTGCTTCGCTTGAGATGCTTGGCCGCTGTGGCGCGAATCGCCTGTTCGACAGCTTCCGTGCCAGCAGGGAGCCGCAACCGGATATCCAGCGACTTGCCGTTCACCGACCGCATTTCCCATTGGAACGTCCACGGACCGGAACGTCCCTCGCCGCGGCCGAAGCCGGTCATACTGGAAATCGTCATTTCAACTCGCCCCTTGCACCGGCCTGGCTACCATCAAGCCACGGACGCCGGTCCACCTAGAATCACTCCCCCGTTTCAGTTTACCGGCAGCGTGCTCGTTATGCCATGCGGGGGATGCATCACTGGCGCTGCGGCTTGTTTTTGGGAATGGGTACACTGCGCCCGGCAACTTCAACCACACGGGTCACTGATGATTGTTGTTGCTGGCTGGCTGACTGCGTCGGAGCCGGGACAGAAGCCGCTGAACTGCCCGACGTTTCGCCTTCTGGTTCTTGTTCCGCTGTTGCCTGCGCCTCTTCCACGACCGGCTGCGTCTCCGCTTGCCCGGTCGTCGCGGCCTGTTCTTCGGTTTGCTGCTGCTCGCGCTGATCGCGAAGCCAGCTGCGCCATTTCCTCACATTGGCATTGTGCTCGGCCAGGGTTTTCGCGAACACATGTCCGCCGGTGCCATCTGCCACAAAATACAAGTGCTCGGTCTCAACCGGATTGAGGACAGCTTCGATGGACGCCCGGCCCGGATTGGCAATAGGTGTCGGTGGCAGGCCATTGATCTGATATGTGTTGTAGTCGGTCTTTTCGCGGATGTCGCTACGCCTGATGGGTCGGTCGAGCTTCCCCTGCCCCCTGGTAATTCCGTAAATGATGGTCGGATCTGACTGCAGCCGCATGCCGCGTCTCATCCGGTTGACGAAAACTGCGGCTACCTGGGCCCGCTCATTGGGCTGGCCGGTTTCCTTTTCCACGATCGAGGCAAGAATCAGCGCCTCTTCCGGCGTCTTGAACGGCAACCCCTCGGCTCGCGTCGGCCACTTTTCCTCGATAAACTTCTTCTGGGCCGAACTCATCTGGTCAATGATTGACTGGCGCGTGCTGCCGCGGGTGAACAGATAGGTGTCGGGCAGCAGCACTCCTTCCGCCGGCGGGTTCTCTATTTCACCAACAAGGATTTCATTGGCCTTGAGCCGCTCCATCACCTGCCAGGACGTGAACCCCTCTGGCATGGACACCTTGTAGAACAAGGTTCGTCCGGTCTTGATCTTGCGCAACACGTCGATCAGGGAGCTACCAGCTGCAAACTCGTATTCGCCTGCCTTGGGATCGATGTCGAATGCAACGCGAACAGCCGTTATGCCAATCATTGTTACGATGCTGCTGTCCACGACGCCTTGTTCGTTCAACCTGATGGCAATGTCGACGGTTGAACTTCCCTTTGGAATGTTGACAACCTTGTTTTTCGCCAGCGGACCTTCGATGGAGGCGAAAAACCACAGCAGACCGCCGGCCAGCGCGCCAACAAAAGCCAGCGCAAACGTCCACCGTATCAGCCGGCCAAACAGGCCCCTGCGGCGTTTCGACTTGCGGTTGGGTAACGCACTCATTCAGGTCTGCATTCCTGTCTTATTGCTGCGAGGCGATCCGGCGCAGACGATACCGCGAAGATGCCCCGTCAATTCGGCATTGATCAGGCTGGCCAAGACCGAGTGAAACAGATGCCCCTCATCCTGATCCCGCCTAGCCAACGTTCAGGCGCAGGACGTCAGGCATCCACGCGGCGGAAGATCAGCGAAGCGTTGGTGCCACCAAAACCAAATGAATTGGACAGAACTGTGTTGATTTCCTTTTTTCGGGCCGTGTGCGGCACCAGGTCAATGGCAGTTTCCACCGACGGATTGTCCAGATTGAGGGTTGGAGGTGCCGTGTTGTCGCGCATGGCGAGAATACTGAAGATGGCTTCTATGGCCCCGGCCGCGCCCAGCAAATGACCGGTGGCAGACTTGGTCGACGACATGCACAGCTTGTCCGCCTGGTTGCCAAGCAGGCGCTCAACGGCTTTCAACTCGATTTCGTCTCCCATCGGTGTCGATGTGCCGTGGGCATTCACATAGTCGAGATCGGCGGCGGAAATGCCCGCGCGTTTCAGCGCTGCGGTCATGCAGCGGAAGGCGCCGTCTCCGTCTGCAGCAGGTGCCGTGATGTGAAACGCGTCACCGGACATGCCGTATCCCACAACCTCGGCATATATGGTCGCGCCACGGGCCTTTGCATGTTCGTACTCTTCGAGCACTACGACGCCAGCCCCCTCACCCATGACGAAACCGTCGCGGTCCTGGTCATAGGGGCGCGACGCCTTTTCCGGCGTATCATTAAAATGGGTTGAAAGCGCCTTGCAGGCCTGGAAGCCTGCATAGCCGATCCGGCTGATGGCAGCTTCTGCGCCACCCGCTATCATCACATCGGCATCATCAAGCGCCACGATCCGTGCCGCATCGCCAATGGCATGGGCACCTGTTGAGCAGGCCGTGACGACCGAGTGGTTCGGCCCCTTGAAACCAAACTCAATAGACACCATGCCGGATACCAGGTTGATCAGGGAGCCGGGAATAAAGAACGGGCTGACCCGGCGCGGACCTTTCTCGGCCAGCAGATGGGTCGTCGCTTCGATGGAGGGCAGGCCGCCGATACCGGAACCGATCAGAACGCCGGTGCGCCAGTGATCCTCGTCGGTCTTCGGCTCCCAGCCGGAGTTCCGAACCGCCATTTTCGCGGCGGAATACCCGTACCTGATAAAGGTGTCGCAGCGGCGCTGCTCCTTCGGGTCCATCCAGTCGTCACAGTTGAAAGTGCCGTTGCTGCCGTCCCCGGTCTTCACCTCACAGCCGACCTGGCAGGCCATGTCGGACACATCCATGCGGGTCACTCGGGCCGCACCCGACTTGCCGGCCAGAAGATTGCTCCAACTATCGTCCGCATTGGCGCCGACCGGCGACACCATGCCAATACCTGTGACTACGACTCTGCGCATGAAAACACTCCCGGATCAGGACGACCGCTTTTTCTCTGCCCTAGATCAGGACGGTTTGTGATTCTACAATCAAAACCTCAGGCCTGATCGATTTCATAGTGCCGGAGCAACTCTACAAGGACCACGCGAGCCCTAGCTGTTCCGGCAATACCTGCCTGTTATCGGCATTCAACAAATACGGCGGCAATGCTTTACACTGCCACCGTACCAAACCCCGTAACTGATGCCGTGTGCCGCGCAGCGACACACGCATGGCCTGACCAGATCAGGCCGCATTCTTTTCAATGAACCCGACAGCATCACCAACGGTCTGGATGGTTTCAGCTGCATCGTCAGGAATTTCAATTCCGAACTCTTCTTCAAATGCCATCACCAACTCAACGGTATCAAGGCTGTCTGCGCCGAGATCGTCAATAAAGCTGGCCTCTTTTGCCACTTTGTCAGCGTCTACGCCGAGGTGCTCAACGACAATCTTTTTGACCCGATCAGCAACATCACTCATTTCAATATAACCCTCGTTAAGTTGATCCGGCATTCGAGATTGCCCCGCACCCTGCGGGAACCGAATCCGGTTCAGTAAAATTTCCAGTGGGTAAGCCTTTGTTTATACCGGATTTTCAGCCCGACAGGCTGAGCATTCCCACATCTACAACGCGCCTATTATCACACATTTACCCGCTACTCCAAGCCCGAAAACCGAAACAGTGTGCGGTTGTGGACTAGGTAGGCAGCGGATCACAACATGGCCATACCACCATTGATATGCAAGGTCTGGCCGGTGACATAAGCTGCTTCCTCGCTGGCCAGATAGGCCGCCCCCGCGGCAACTTCGTCCGCATGCCCCAGACGCCCGGCGGGAACCGAGGCCAGAATGGCTTCCTTCTGCTTGTCGTTGAGTTCATCCGTCATCGCCGTTTCGATGAAACCCGGCGCGATGCAGTTGACCGTGATGTTGCGCGACGCAAGCTCGTGGGCGAGCGATTTGGACATGCCGATCATGCCTGCCTTGGAAGCGGCATAGTTGGCCTGACCGGGATTGCCGGTCACACCAACCACGGAGGTTATGTTGATCACCCTGCCCCAACGCTGTTTCATCATGTTGCGCATGCAGTTCTTAGTCAGCGTAAACGCGGCTGTCAGATTGACGTCCAGCACGGCCTGCCAGTCTTCCGGCTTCATGCGCATGGCCAGGTTGTCTCGGGTAATGCCGGCATTGTTGACCAGAATGTCGAGGCCATCCATGGCATCGGTGGCAGCCGGGATCAGTTTTTCGACATCGTCCGGATCAGACAGATTGCAGGTCAGCGCATGGGCACGTTCGCCCAGGCCCGCCTTCACGTCCTCAAGGACCGCGGCCCGGGTGCCGGACAGGGCAACTGTTGCGCCGCTTGCATGCAATGCCTTCGCTATCGCAGCCCCGATACCGCCGGTGGCGCCGGTGATCAGGGCCTTCTTGCCGGTCAGGTCGAACATTTTCTTCTCTCCTCGTTCTACGGGTGGACGGGCTTAAGCATTCAGGCTTTGAGCAACGGCCTCAATATCGGAGGCCGACGTCGTCGGCATGCAGGTTGCGTCAGGCGCCATGCGCCTGGCCATGCCGGTCAACACCTTGCCGGCGCCGACCTCAATGAAACTTGCGACCTCATTTTCGACCATCCATGACACTGATTCCCGCCAGCGCACGGTTCCAGTCACCTGGGCTACAAGGTTGTCACGAATCTGGTCCGGGTCGCTGACTGCGCCGGCCACCACATTGGCCACCAGCGGCACCGACGGCGCGCTCATGTCAACCTGCGACAGAGCACCGGACATGACATCTGCAGCCGGCTGCATCAGCGCACAGTGAAACGGTGCAGAAACCGGCAGCAGCATGGCGCGCTTGGCACCATGCTGCTTGGCAATATCCACAGCGCGCTCTACGGCGGATTTCGAGCCGGACACGACGACCTGTCCGGGCGCATTGTCGTTCGCCGCCTGGCATACTTCACCCTGGGCAGCTTCTTCCGCCACTTTCATGGCCGCTTCGAAATCCAGTCCGAGCAAGGCTGCCATGGCACCGGTGCCCACCGGCGTCGCAGCCTGCATGGCCTCTCCGCGGGTACGCAGCAGCCTGGCGGTGTCCGCCACTGAAAAAGTTCCCGCCGCTGCCAGCGCCGAATATTCGCCCAGCGAGTGACCGGCCACGTAGCCGGCCTTGGCGGCGACCGTAATGCCGAAGTCCTGTTCCAGCACCGCCGTGACGGCGAGAGAGACGGCCATCAGGGCAGGTTGAGCATTCTGGGTCAGTGTCAGAGTTTCCGCAGGCCCTTCCCACATAACAACCGACAGCTTTTCACCGAGCGCGTCGTCGACCTGATCGAAGACCGCACGGGCAGAGGGAAACGCATCTGCAAGATCCTTACCCATGCCTACGGCCTGTGACCCCTGGCCCGGGAATGTAAATGCAACTGTCACGTCAGCAGTCTCCAGTCAGAACAGATGTGAAAAGGATGTAGCGGGCTTGCAGCATGGCCGGACATGTATTGTCAAGCAGTCAGGCTTGTGCCAGCGTCCCGGCTCAACTTCCGCAGCAGACGAGCCTCCATGTTTACAGCCGACGAAATTGCCGACGCCCGTACCATCATTCACGAGGCGATGCCGCCGACACCTCAATATGCCTGGCCGCTGCTGCAGGCCGAACTGGGCGTCGAGACCTGGGTCAAGCATGAAAACCACACGCCCACAGGTGCGTTCAAAGTGCGAGGCGGCCTGGTGCATATGCGCAGGCGCATCGAGCGCGGGGAGACCAATGGCGTGATCACTGCGACCCGCGGCAATCACGGCCAGTCGATTCCCTATGCCGCTGCCCGCAACGGCGTGGAAGCCACCATCGTGGTTCCGCACGGCAACTCGGTCGAGAAGAACGCCGCGATCCGGGCACTGGGTGCAGATCTGGTTGAAACAGGGGCGGATTTCGATGAAGCCCGGGTTACCTGCATGCAGATGGCGGCAGACCGTGGCCTGGACATGGTGCCATCGTTTCACCGCGAACTGGTTCTGGGAGTTTCGACCTATGCCCATGAACTGTTCGAGGCCGCCGGTGAGCTGGACGCGATCTATGTGCCGATCGGCATGGGGTCAGGCTGCTGCGGCGTCATCTCGGCCCGCGATCAACTGGGCCTGAAGACCAGGGTGGTCGCGGTGGTGTCCGAAAACGCCAACTGCTACAAGCTGTCGGTCGAGGCCGGCCGGGCCGTGGAAACCAACTCGGCGAACACATTTGCCGACGGCATGGCTGTCAGGGTGCCGCATCCCGATGCGCTTGAAATAATCTCCAAGGGCGTGGACGAGATTGTCGAGGTGTCGGATGACCAGGTGGCCGATGCGATCAGGCTGTATTATCGCGCTACGCACAATGTTGCCGAAGGTGCCGGTGCGGCACCGCTCGCCGGCGTGATGTCACAGCGCGACGCTATGGCCGGCAAGCGTGTCGGCGTCATCTTGTGCGGCGGCAATATCGACACTGCCAAGATGGCAACCGTGCTTGCAGGCAGGACGCCGGCGCCATGACAACATCGCGCGCATGTTTGATCTTGCAAACTAGGCAGATTGACGTATAAAGCGCCCGTTCTTGAGCGGTTTTCCGGTCGGGGGCTGAACGGAAGGTCATGTTCGTTACCTGGGCATGACAGGGTTTGAAAACCCGGCTTCCCGTGTCTCTGCTCTTTCGAGGAACCGGTGTCTCGAGCCTTTCTTTCCGATGGGCTCGAGGGAGGCTATGCGCCGGAAAATTTGTTTTAGAACAAGACTTTGAATCAAACAGAAAGGCTGAATTCATGCCATTGTATGAGCATGTGTTCATGGCGCGTCAGGATATTTCCACCGCGCAGATGGATGCACTTACAGACCAGTTCAAGGCCGTTATCACGGATAATGGCGGTTCAATCGGGCGCTCCGAATACTGGGGCCTGAAACCACTTACCTACCGTATTCGCAAGAATCGCAAGGCGCACTACGCGCTGATGAACCTCGATGCGCCGGCACCAGCGGTTGCGGAAATGGAACGCCAGATGGGCCTCAACGAAGACATCATCCGGTTCATGACAATTCGCGTCGAAGAACATGAAGAAGAGCCATCGGTCCAGATGCGCACCGGCCGTGAGCGCAGCGATCGTCCCGGCGACCGCGGTGACAGGGGCCCCCGGCCCCCGCGTCCGGCGCGTGACGAGGCCGCCAAACCAGAAGGAGACAGCTGATGTCAGGTGCACGCAGACCCTTCTTCCGCCGTCGCAAGAGCTGCCCGTTCACGGGCGACAACGCGCCGAAGATCGACTACAAGGACTCGCGGCTGTTGTCGCGCTACATCTCGGAGCGCGGCAAGATCGTACCAAGCCGCATCACGGCGGTTTCGGCAAAAAAGCAGCGCGAACTGGCCAAGGCCATCAAGCGGGCCCGCTTCCTGGGCCTTCTGCCCTACGTGGTGAAGTAAAACACAGGTGTTTCGCCTGATCAGGCAATTCAGCCTGGTCAGGTGCCTATCGGTATTAACCGGTTGGGGCAGGCATTCGGACCTGTCTCTAACCCATCGCGAGATGCGGGACAGCCCAGATGACGAACAACTGGATCGTAATTGGCATTATCGCCGGACTGACCGCCGGACTGCTGCAGGCAGGCGGCAGCATGGGCAATGCTGTCGGCCTGATGATGATCTATCTGGCACCTTTCCCGCTATTTGTCGCAGGTCTGGGCTGGGGTGCCATCACAGCGGCACTGGGCGCCCTGGTTATGACGGTTGGCTACCTTATCGGCTTTGGCTGGAAGGCTGCGTTCTTCGTGGCGCTGAGCGCCGGCATTGCGCCGGTGGTCCTGAGCCATCTGGCGTTGCAGAACCGGCCGGCATCGGCTGCCCCGTCCGACGAAGGCGAAGTTTCCGACACCGGCGTGGTCTGGTATCCCGAAGGACGTCTTGTTGTCTGGACTGCTATCGCCAGCGCAGTTCTGAGTGTGTTTGTCATTCTGGCGCTGGGCCCTGATGTGGCAACGTTCCGTGCCGAGGCCGGAAAGATCCTGCAGCCGTTTTTCGATGAAGTGGCCAAACAGCCGAATGCGCCGACGAGCGATCAGATTGAACAGATCAGATCGTTTTTCGTCCTGGTGCTGCCCGCTGCACTGAGCATCGTCTGGTGCATTTCCACCATGGTGAACATGTTTCTGGCCGGTGCCGTTCTGCGCAGCACCGCGGCCGGATTGCGGCCGTGGGCGCCGTTCGGCCAAATGGCCTTTCCGCGCTGGGCGATCTGGATACTGTCTGCGTCCGCAGTGGCGACATTCCTGCCCGGCACATTGAGCGCCATCGCCTGGGTGTTCACAGCCGCCCTGATGCTGGCCTATGCGATACTGGGTCTGGCGGTGATGCACGGTTTGCTCGAGAACCACCCCATGCGCGGGATTCTGCTCGGCCTGTTCTACCTGTCCATGCTGTTTTTGTCGGCCATCGCGATAGTCCCGCTGATCATGCTCGGCATGTTCGACCAGAGCTTCAACATCCGCAAACGAAACAAGCCGCCCGACTAAGGCCGGTGTTTTTCAAATCCAACATCGAAATCAACGAACCAACTAGGAGCAACACATCATGCAAGTCATTCTGCTGGAACGGGTCGAAAAGCTCGGCGCCATGGGAGATACGGTCCGGGTCAAAGACGGTTATGCCCGCAACTTCCTGCTGCCACGCGGCAAGGCGCTGCGCGCATCGGCCAAGAACATGGAGAAGTTCGAAGCCCAGCGTGCGGAACTCGAAGCCAGGAACGCCGCAGCCGTTGAGGCCGCCAAGACCGATTCCGAAAAGCTCGACGGAGCCAGCTTCGTGCTGATCCGCCAGGCCGGCGAATCCGGCCAGCTGTATGGTTCGGTCTCCACTCGCGATATCGCGGCTGCGGCCAGCGAAACCGGTGTCAGCGTGACCCGCAACCACGTTGTGCTGCCAGACCCGATCAAGACCATCGGCCTGTACGAAGTACGCATCGCATTGCACGGCGAGGTTTCCTCAACGGTGCAGATCAACGTCGCGCGCACCCAGGATGAAGCCGAAGCCCAGGCCCGCGGTGAAGACCTGACCGGCAATGCCGATGAGCGCGACGAGATCCGCCGCGCGGCAGAGGAGCTGTTCGAACAGGCCGAAGCCGATGCAGCGGCAGAAGAAAATGGCGAAGACGGCGCTGAGGACACAGCAGAAGAGTCTGCTGCGGCCGACACGGAAAAAACCGACGACTGACAACCCGCCCCGGGCGGGCGAAGTACGCTGGTTGGAGCCGCCTGTGCCATGCGCAGGCGGCTTTTTGCTACCGACAATGCTTACCTTGGGGAATTTGACCGGGAGCAAAGTGTTTGCCAAAATTGCCGGTATTGTTGAGACCGGGACGCAATGGATCGAGGAATCGAACCGATGCAGACTTTGCTCAAGCAGATGTTAAGCCATGTCGTCCAACACGGAAACCTGAGTGTTTTCATGCCGGATGGCAGCGAGACTTCATTTGGTGATGGAACCGGCAAACCGACCGGATTCCGGATTCACGACCAGGCCACGGTTTTGCACCTTCTCATAGACCCTGACCTTTATCTGGGCGAGGCCTATACGAGCGGCCAGCTGACCATGACCGCAGGCACCATTTATGACGTGCTGAAATTGCTGATGGCCAATCTGGAAACCACGCAGACGCCAGTTCCGGTGCGCATACCCTATGCGATACGCAAACGCCTGAAACGGCTGCAGCAGGACAACCGGATCGGCCGAGCCCGCAGCAACGTAGCGCACCATTACGACCTGTCGGGCGAGCTTTACGATCTTTTCCTGGACAATGACCGGCAGTATTCGTGCGCCTATTTCGAGAAATCCGGCCAGAGCCTGGAACAGGCACAGCTTTCCAAAAAGCGCCACCTCGCCGCCAAACTGGTCATCGAACCGGGCATGAAAGTGCTCGACATTGGATCCGGATGGGGGGGACTTGGGCTTTATCTCGCGCAGGTGGCGGGTGCCCAGGTTACCGGCGTCACCCTGTCGGAAGAGCAGCACAAGATGTCAAGCCAACGGGCCCACAAGGCCGGCCTGAAAGGCCGGGTGGGCTTTCATCTGAAAGACTACCGGGAACTGGACGGCAAGTTTGACCGGATCGTTTCGGTGGGCATGTTCGAACATGTCGGAGTGGCCCACTACGGCGAACTGTTCGGCAAGGTCCGCGAACTGCTGGCGCCGGATGGCGTGTTTGTGCTGCACTCGATCGGGCGCGCCGCAGGACCCGGGGCAACAAGCGCATGGATCCAGAAGTATATCTTTCCAGGCGGCTACTGCCCTGCCCTGTCAGAGGTCCTGCCGGAGGTCGAAACCAGCGGCATGTACATGACGGACGTAGAGATACTGCGGCTTCACTACGCCCGGACACTGGCGGAATGGCGCAAACGCTTTGCTGCGCACCGACAACAGGCCGTTGCCCTTTATGACGAGGAGTTTGCCCGCATGTGGGAATTCTACCTGGCCTCGTCCGAGTTGAGCTTCCGTTATCTGGGCCTGAACAATTTTCAACTTCAGGCTGCAGACAACCAGCATGCCTTGCCGTTGACGAGAGATTACATCGCCCGGGAAGAATCCCGGCTTAAGGCAATCGAGGCCAAAGTGTACAACAGGCGAAGAAGGCCAGCTCCGCGAAACCGGGTTGTGAAGACCCGGCCCGGCGAATCACGGCATTATCCACAGGTTGGAAAGCAATAGTGGAAAGGTCGGCGCCACGGCGGATTGGGCCTCGCGGCATTAGGCCGGGCGCGCTATCAACAAGGGCATGGAATCAGTTCTCAAGATCGATCAGGACGGCAATGACCAGCCTGACGCCGACGGCTATCGCACCGCTCCACACAATCTGGAGGCGGAAATGGCGTTGCTCGGCGCCATTCTGGTCAACAACGAGGCATGCGACCGGGTCACCAACTTTCTGCTGCCGGAACATTTTCACGAGGGTGTGCATGCCCGCATCTTCGAAGCTGCCTCAACCCGTATTCGCAGCGGCCAGCTGGCCTCACCGGTCACGCTGAAGTCGTTTTTCGAGCAGGATGAGACCCTGCAGGACATCGGCGGCCCGGCCTATCTGGCCCGGCTCGCCGCCTCCGCCACCACGATCATCAATGCCGAAGACTATGGCCGCACCATCTACGAACTGGCGCAGCGGCGCGCCCTGATCGGCATCGGTTCGGAAATCGTCAACAACAGCTTTGACACGCCGGTGGACAAATCCTCCCGGCAGCTGATCGAAGAGGCCGAACAGCAGCTTTACGAGATTGCCGAGTCGGAAAAGTACGGCCAGGGTTTTCAGCCGTTCGGAACCGCACTCACGGAAGCCATTGACATGGCCGCGGCCGCCTATCAGCGCGATGGCGGGCTGTCGGGCATTTCTACAGGCCTGAAAGACCTTGATGAGAAACTCGGCGGATTGCAGGCGTCCGACCTGCTGATACTTGCCGGACGTCCGGCCATGGGCAAGACATCGCTTGCAACCAATCTGGCCTACAACGTTGCCGCAGCCTATCAGGCAGAACACAATGCCGACGGCACGATGAACGTCAAGAACGGCGGCATTGTCGCGTTCTTCTCGCTGGAAATGTCCGGCGAACAGCTGGCAACCCGTATCGTGTCGGAACAGGCGGAAATTTCATCCGAACGTATCAGGCGCGGCAAGATCACCCCGGACGAGTTCGACCGGCTGGTGGAAGCCAGCCAGCGGCTGTCGGCGATGCCGCTTTACATCGACGCGACAGGTGGCCTGAACATTGCGCAGCTTGCGGCGCGGGCACGACGACTGAAACGGCAGCGCGGGACGCTGGGCCTGATTGTGGTTGACTACCTGCAGTTGCTGACCGGGTCGGCGCGCCGTGCATCGGAAAGCCGGGTTCAGGAAGTGACCGAAATCACAACCGGTCTCAAGGCATTGGCCAAGGAACTTAACGTGCCGATCCTGGCACTGTCGCAGCTCTCGCGTCAGGTCGAAAACCGCGATGACAAGCGCCCGCAACTGGCGGATCTGCGTGAATCCGGGTCGATCGAGCAGGATGCGGATGTAGTGATGTTCATTTATCGCGAGGAATACTATCTGGGCCGCGACGAACCCAAGCCCAACACCGAAGAACACCTGCAATGGCAGGAGCGCATGGACGGCGTTGTCGGCATCGCTGACGTGATCATCGGCAAGCAGCGCCACGGCCCGACTGGTACCGTGTCACTGCATTTTGACGCGAACCTGACCCGGTTTGAGAACCTGGCGCGGCCCGACTACACGCCAGATATCCGCGACTGACGGCTGCATGACCATCCCACCCGAGCTGGCCGGAGCCACACTGACAATCGACCTTGCGGCGCTGGTGGGGAACTGGCGCAAGATTGCCGAGACAGTATCTCCGGCGGAGTGTGCTGCCACCGTAAAGGCCGATGGCTATGGCTGCGGGGCCCGCGAAGTTGCGCAGGCGCTGTGGCAGGCCGGCTGCAGAACCTTCTTCGTTGCGCTGCCACTGGAAGGCAAGCAGGTGCGTGACGCCCTGCCCGAGGCAATCATCTACGTCCTCGATGGCCTGCTGGCCGGACAGGCGGAATTCTACATTGCCCATGACCTGCGTCCCTGCCTGATGGACCCTGCAGAGCTGACCGAATGGGCCAACGCCACTGAGGGCAGGCACAAGGCCGCTGTGCACATTGATACCGGGATCAACCGGCTCGGACTGGACCGCGAACAGGCAGAAGCCCTCGCTGCGGATGCTGCGCTGATAAAGCGTGCCGGGCTGTGCCTGCTGATGAGCCATCTGGCCAGCGGTGACAATGAGGCCAATCCGTCCAATGCCAGCCAGCGCGACCGGTTCACTAGCCTGCGCACACTGTTTCCCGGCCTGCCCGCGTCACTGGCCAACGCGCCAGGCACTTTTCTTGGACCTGAGTTTTTCCATGACGTCGTCCGCCCCGGCGTGGCCCTTTACGGCGGCACTCCACTGGGCACTAGGCCAAGCCCGATGCAACCGGTGGTTTCACTGTCCGCGCCGATCCTGCAGGTCCGCGATGTTGCCGCGGGAGACGGGGTCGGATACGGCGCAACGTGGCGGGCGGAGAAACCGTCGCGCATTGCCATCGTCGGAGTCGGCTATGCGGACGGCCTGCTGCGCGCCATGTCGTGGCCGGCACAGCGCGACGGTCCCGCCAAGGTGTTTATCGAAGGGCAAATGGCCCCGATTGTCGGCCGGGTATCCATGGACATGATCACCATCCACGTCACCGATCTGGAAGGCGACCGGGTTTGCCGCGGCACCAGCGCCGAACTGCTGGGCGCCAATATCACTGTCGACGACTGGGCGCGCTGGTCGGGCACGATTGGGTATGAAATTCTGACGTCTCTTGGCAGACGCTACGCAAAAGTGTACTCGTCTTGAGTGCATTTCGGCGGCGGGGCTTTCGGAATTGCATCAATATGAGTGTGCGACCCGCAACGGCATCAAGAGGCAACGTTCACCGGTGACTTTTCTGGCTACCATCGGAAGTTTCATTCTTTCCATGTTTGCGGAGGTTGGACGGGTGTCCCTGTTTGCCCGCGATGCGGTGATTCGCGGGCTGCTGCCGCCATGGTATTTTCGCCAGTTGTTCGAGCAGATTATCCGCATCGGCTACAATTCTCTGCCGGTGGTCGGACTGACAGCGTTTTTTACCGGCGGTGCACTGGCATTGCAAATCTACATTGGCGGCACGCGTTACAATGCGGAGAACCTGGTCTCGTCGATCGTGGCGCTGGGGATTACCCGTGAACTCGGCCCGGTGATGGCCGGCCTGATGGTTACCGGTCGGGTGGCAGCCGCCATTGCCGCTGAACTCGGCACCATGCGCGTGACCGAGCAGATCGATGCACTGACCACCCTGTCGACCAATCCGTTCAAATACCTGGTCGGGCCCCGCATTCTGGCGGCGGTGATCACAATGCCCATACTCGTCGGCATTGCCGACATCATTGGCATCTTCGGCGGCTTTGTGGTCGGCACGTCATCGCTTGGCTTCAACTATGCGGCCTACATCAAGAACACCACCGACTTCGTGCAGGTTGCGGACGTGACATCGGGCCTGATCAAGGCTGCGGTGTTCGGTTTCATCATCGCTCTGATGGGTTGTTATCACGGTTTCAACTCCAAAGGCGGCGCACAAGGCGTCGGCAGAGCGACTACCAATGCGGTCGTCTCCGGCTCGATCCTGATCCTGGCAGCCAACTACGCACTGACATCGCTGCTGTTTACCGAGTGAGGCGAGCGATGGCTGAGCCACACATCGTTCTGGAAAACGTACACAAATCCTTCGGCCCCAAACATGTCCTCAGAGGGGTTAACGTGGGAGTCGGCAAGGGCCGTTCCCTGGTGGTTATCGGCGGCTCCGGTTCCGGCAAGTCGGTCACGCTGAAATGCATCCTGGGCCTGCTGCATCCTGAAAAAGGGTCGATCCGGGTGGGTGGCCAGGAGATTCTCGGCCTGCAGGGCCAGGCACTGGACGAAATGATGGGCCGGTTCGGTATGCTGTTCCAGGGCGCAGCCCTGTTCGACAGCCTGAGCGTATGGCGCAATGTGGCGTTCGGGCTGATCCAGGGCAAGAAAATGAAACCGTCGGATGCACGCGCCATCGCCATCGACAAACTGGCCGAGGTCGGACTTGGCGCCGAACTGGCCGATATCTCACCAGCAGAACTGTCCGGCGGCATGCGCAAGCGCGTCGGTCTGGCCCGCGCCATTGCGCCTGAACCTGAAATCATCTTCTTTGACGAACCGACCACCGGGCTGGACCCGATCATGGGCGATGTCATCAACAACCTGATTGTCGACAGTGTGAAGCGACTGGGCGCCACCACCATCACCATCACCCATGACATGGCCTCGGCCCGCAAGATCGGCGACGACATAGCCATGATCTACAAGGGCAAGATCGTCTGGTGCGGACCGGCAGACGAGATCGACCGCAGCAACAACCCGTACGTGGACCAGTTCATCCACGGCCGCGAAGAAGGTCCGATTGAAATAGAGTTGTGACGTGACCGCCCTGTTGTGCCGGACCAATGCACGGCACCGGATCCACTACTTCCGCAACCGCAAACAAGTGCGGCCCTATCCTGGCGTATCCGCCGGACGAGCCTTTGACCCAGCAGCAAGATTCAAAACGGCAGACAGTGCCAGAAGTGCAAGCGCACCTGCCGGCAATGCGCCAACACCAAATGCCGCATAAAGCAGGCTGGCCGTGGCAGACCCGATCGCGATACCGATGTAACTGGCGGATGAATTCAGCGCCAGGGCAAGGCCGTGATATCTCGCCGGAACAACCATGGTCAGGCGGGCCTGCTGAGGCGCCGTAAACAAGGTCCCGCAGAACGCGCACCCGGCCACCAGGATAGAAGCAAACACCGGGCCCAGATCCACGAGAAGTGCCGTCATCATCACGGCAAGCCCGGCAAGGCTGAGCCAGATTACAGCTTCAATGCCAGCACGATCGGCCCAGACGCCCGATATCGCGTTCCCGACAACACCTGCTATGCCGAAGACAAGCATAACAACGGGCAAGGCGCTTGATATCAGACCAAACCCCTCCACCAGAAATGCAGCCATCACAGCGTAGATCGCAAACTGTGCGCTCAAGACGCAGGCGGTGGTTGCGAGAACTGCGATTGCGGTGATCCTGGATGAGCGCTGCAGCGGCGGGCCACTGTCTTCATCGCCAACCGTGTCCCGCTGCAACGTCCTGAAACAGGCAACCACAACCGCCAGTGCAATCAGGGTCAGACTGGCAATCGCCAACATCGCACCCCGCCATCCGAACGCAACTCCAAGCCATGTGCCCAGCGGCACTCCGGCGACACTTGCCAGTGTGAAGCCCGCAAAAACGGTCGCCAGCGCCTGTGTTCTGTGTTCCGGCAAGCTGAGCTGAACCGCTAATGCGGCACTGGCAGGCGCTATCAGTGCGCCGCCCAACGCCATGCCCGCGCGCGCCGCCAAAAGGGCAGAATAGCTTGTGGCCACAGACGCCCAAAGCATCCCTGCAGCAAGCAGCAACAGGCCCATGCCGACCAGCTTGAGTTGAGAAAAACGCTTGGCGAGGACCAATTGCGCCAATGGCGCCGCCACGGCAAACACACCGGCAAAGACCGTCATCAGCCAACCTGCTGCGCCCGACGGAAGGTTGAAGGCTTCGGTCACCTCCTGACCAATGCCCAAGACAATCAAGGATCCTGTTCCGACGGTGAACATGCACAGCGCCAGCGCCCACAGCGCCCGCTTCGAGGTCTTCGGCACATCTTGACCAGCGGCAGGTTTCAAACTTTTCGTCCCCTATTGGACGCCCAAGTCTTGTTTTCAGGCTTGTCGGGAGATAGCGGGATCGTGCGTTTTCTAATGTTGAACTGCCACAATATGTTCGCCTGTCGCGTCACCTGCCTCAGTCGACCAGCGTGTCGGAGCGCATGCCGGCGCGCTCCAGATGGACGGGCAGAACGCGTCCGTACAATTGCCGGGTTCTCTCCGGACTGCCGACCATGGCCGGCTCTTCGACAAATGAGTAGATTGCGACGTACCGCTTGCGCGGCCCCGTCAGGGGGCGAACTCTATGCAGTGAATACCTGCCCTTGAAAATCTGAAGGTCGCCCGGCTGCAACACAAGTGTCTTCACGTGCGGGCTCTGCTCATCAAGCACTGCGGCAACTCCGGCATAGTTTTCTTCGTCCGGCGTTCTGAGGTTCGGGCAATACTCGAACTCGCCGCCCTGCTCGGCATTCTGGATCGCCAGTGTGACGGTGAAATTGTTGGTGTCGAAATGCCAGGGAAACCCGGCACCTTCTTCTGCGACATTGACAATGACATCGGCGAGCGGGTCGGCATATCTGAAGAACCGGTCCTGATCGAGTGCCTGTTGCACAAAGGCGGAAAACCATGGCCACTCGTAAATACTTCTGATGCAGCTGTCGGCTCCGAAATTGTCGGCCGGGACAAACGAATTGGACCGGTCGTAGAAGCGGCGCAAAGGATGGTCTTGCGGATAGTCAGGATCGTCCCTGGTGAAATAGACATTGGTGCGGTTGAACGAGCGGTGGCCCTTGTCGGCCACCCGGTCAGCCTCCTCAACAAGATCGGCGACACGGTCAGCCCTCACAAAGCCGCGCAACACCGCGCAGCCGTCATCATTCAGTTGGGCCCGGGTTTCCGCCAGCAATGCCCCATAGGCGTCGGCAGCAGGCAAATGTACGGGATATCTGTCCACATCAACGAGGTCCAACACGTCAACTGCCATGATCCCACCGTTTCTGTAACAGGTTCAGACCAGATCGCGTCAGGGCGATGAGCGATCACCACATGTCGGGAAAATATTTCATGACTGAGGGTATTGCGAAAGCAAAAACGTCAAGCCTGCTTCCGCCCGCGCCGCAACCTTCGGGATGTTCCGCTGCAAAGAAGACTGTCAGACACACGTGCCCCGGACCGGGCTTTCACCAGATCCGGGGCACAGAAGCAGTTGTTGGCGGGGCTGTTACTTCGGCAAGATAACACTGTCGATGACGTGGATGACGCCATTGTCGGCCGCCACATCCGCGGTGACCACCTTGGCACCGTCGATCATCACGCCGCTGTCGTCAGCAACGATTTTTGCTTCCGAGCCCTGAACGGTCTTTGCCATGGTCTCCTTGCCGGCAATGTCAGCAGCCATCACCTTGCCCGGCACCACGTGATAGGTGAGAATGCCGGCAAGCTTGTCCTTGTTTTCGGGCTTGAGCAGGTCTTCCACGGTGCCGGCCGGAAGTTTGGCGAATGCCTCGTCGGTGGGGGCGAACACGGTGAACGGCCCGTCACCTTTCAGCGTGTCAACCAGCCCTGCCGCCTTGACCGCAGCAACCAGCGTGTTGAACGAGCCCGCGGCTACAGCGGTATCAACGATGTCTGCTGCCTTGGCGCTTGCAACGCTGAGGGCCAGAGAAGTAGCAACGGCAGTTGCCGTCAGAAGCGAACGAATACGTGTCATGTCATTAATCCCTTGTGTCTGGTGAATTCGATTGTCCCGAGTAACTGGTTCAACGAGCATCGCCGGGCACCGGATGCGGGCATTTCACGGAGCGAAAATCCTCCACCGGATAACACCGAATTGAGCGCCATGGGTGATCCGCCATCAGGTTGCCGCCATGCGGCGCCAGCGCATGAAGTTAAAGATTGGCCTCGACTTTGTTCTCTTTATGTTCTATGACGTGGCATGGGAAAGATCACTTTGAGATTCGTCTGCCAGAGCTGCGGCGCTGCATATTCGAAATGGGCCGGGCGCTGCGAGAACTGCGGCGACTGGAACTCGCTTGCCGAAGAAACCTCGACACAGGTGCCGGTGTCAGGCGCCAAGGGCGCCGCCATGCCAAAGGGCCGCGCAACCCGGCTCGTCGGGCTGCAAGGCGAAACGCCGGTACCGGCGCGCATCATGACCGGCATTGCCGAACTGGACCGGGTGGCAGGCGGTGGCTTTGTGCCGGGATCGGGCATCCTGATCGGCGGCGATCCGGGCATCGGCAAGTCCACCCTGCTGACCCAGGCCCTGGCAAGCGTTGCCAATGCCGGGCACAAGGCAGTTTATATTTCCGGCGAAGAGGCCATTGACCAGGTCCGGCTTCGGGCCCGCCGTCTCGGCCTAGGTAATTCGCCTGTCCTGCTGGCGGCGGAAACCAACGTCTCCGACATTCTGGCCACATTGAGCGAAGGCGAGCCGCCGGCCGTGGTGGTGATCGATTCCATCCAGACACTGTGGTCTCCGGTGATCGAGAGTGCACCAGGCACCGTGTCGCAACTCCGGGCCGGGGCCGAGGCGCTGATCCGCTTTGCCAAGCAGAAGGGAGCGGCGGTCCTGCTGGTCGGGCATGTGACCAAGGACGGCCAGATTGCAGGGCCGAAGGTCGTTGAACACATGGTCGACACGGTGCTCTACTTCGAAGGCGACCGGGGCCATCAGTTCCGTATCTTGCGTGCGGTGAAAAACCGGTTTGGCCCGACCGATGAAATCGGTGTGTTTGAAATGTCCGACGCCGGCCTGCTGCAGGTGGACAATCCATCGCGGCTGTTCATGGGATCCGGCGAAACGCCGACACCTGGCTCTGCGATCTTTGCCGGCATGGAGGGCACCAGGCCGTTATTGATGGAAGTTCAGGCGCTGGTTTCGCCTTCCGCGCTGGGCACGCCGCGGCGGGCCGTGGTCGGCTGGGACCAGAACCGACTGGCCATGGTCCTTGCGGTGCTTGAAGCCCATGGCGGCGTGAATGTGGGCCAGCAGGATGTCTATCTGAACGTCGCCGGCGGCATACGCGTCAAGGAACCGGCTGCCGACATGGCGGTGGCCGCGGCGCTGGTGTCGTCCTTGACCGGGGCTGTCATTCCGCCGTCGTGCGCCCTGTTCGGCGAAATTGCACTGTCCGGCGCGTTGCGCCCGGTTGGACAGAGTGACCAGCGCGCCAGGGAGGCCGCCAAGCTGGGGCTGGACACCGCCATTGTGGCGCAGGGCGGCGAAATGAAACAGCGGTCGGCGCCTGCCTTGCGGCAAATGGCCAGCGTCGCAGACCTTGTCGCCTATATTGCTGGACTGCCGAAGGGTTAAGCCAGAAGGCGGAACATTGCGCGGGGCCCATCCGCACCGCCGCGGTTGACAAACACACCGGCGCAAACCCGAAGCACCGTATACCAATTATTCAAATTACGGTGTGTGTAACCACTCTGTCACATTGATTTTGGCGGGCTTCCATGCCACACAGAGCCGACTTGCTGACCAGTTGGCGAGCTTGTCCTGTAAGTGTTCATTGTGTGGACGTGCGTTTGCCGCTTTGACCGCGCCGGCTGATGCCGGAGGAGTTTTTTGAACATGTCTTTTACCTGGCTCGATGTTGTGCTGGTTTCAATCATGTTGATTTCCGGTTTTCTGGCAGTGATGCGAGGATTTTTCCGCGAAATAATGTCACTTGTGGCCTGGGGCGGCGCAGCAGGTGCAGCCGCACTTGTGCTGTCGGTGCCGGAATTGCGCCAGCAGGCATCTGACGTCCTGAAGCCCTACCTGGACAACAATGACACCCTGATCATCATCGCCATCGCCGGAATCGTGTTTCTGGTGATGCTGATCGTGCTGTCGATCATCACCGTGAAACTGTCTGATTCGCTGCTCGAATCCGGCGCAGGCCCGATTGATCGGACACTGGGCTTCATGTACGGGCTGACCCGCGGCCTGGTCCTGATGGTCATCATGTTCACGCTTTTCGTCTGGTATATCCCGCGCGAAAAGGTACCTAACGAATTACGCGATGCAGCCATGTTACCACTGGTGGAGAATTCATCGTTCCTGCTGGTGGACACCATGCTAACCATCGGCTGGATGCAGCCAGCCCTTGCCGAGGACCTCAATGGCAAGATCAGGATTTCGGGCGGATCGCGTGCAAACAGCGAAACCACTCGCGGCAGCAGCGGCGAAGGCAATACCGGATATCAGTCGAACCAGCGCAACACTCTCGACCAGATTATTGAAAGTACGCAAGGTCAGCAGTAAATGATACGGTCTGCGGCCAGATATAAGGTTTGAGAGCCAAAAAGGCAGAGCATGATGACGGACGCTCACGACAGACTGACCTTCGAACTGGACATGGACGGCGATACCTTGCGCGAAGAATGCGGCGTCTTCGGTGTGTTTGGCCATGACGATGCCGCCGCTCTGACGGCGCTGGGACTACATGCACTGCAGCACCGTGGCCAGGAAGCCTGCGGTATCGTTTCCTTCGATGGCACACGGTTTCACTCGGAACGCCGGATCGGACTCGTCGGCGATGCGTTTTCCAAACCATCCACCATGGAACGGCTCAAGGGACGCGCTGCCGTCGGCCATACCCGGTACTCCACAACCGGCGAGCAGGTGCTGCGCAATGTGCAGCCGATGTTCGCGGAACTGTCCACCGGCGGTTTCGCCGTGGCGCACAATGGCAATATCACCAACGGCCTGGCACTGCGCCGGTCGCTGATTGCCGACGGCGCGATCTGCCAGTCCACGTCTGATACCGAGGCCGTGCTTCACCTGGTGGCCCGATCGAGGCAGCGTCACCTGGTTGACCGCTTCATCGATGCCATCAAGGCGCTGGAAGGCGCGTACTCGCTGGTCTGCATGTCGTCGAAGAAAATGATCGGCGTACGCGATCCACTCGGCATCCGGCCACTGGTGCTGGGAGAACTGAACGGCGCGTATATCCTGTCGAGCGAGACCTGTGCGCTGGACATTATCGGTGCCAGCTTCGTTCGCGAGATCGAGAACGGCGAGGTGGTCGTCATTACCGAAGACGGGGTTCAATCGATCAAACCGTTCCCGCCGCAACAGGCGCGTCCGTGCATCTTCGAATATATCTACTTCTCCCGGCCCGACAGCGTCATCGGGGGACGTTCGGTGTACCAGGTACGCAAGGAGATGGGCCGCGAACTTGCGCGTGAGGCAGGCGCGGATGTCGATGTCGTGATCCCGGTGCCGGACTCCGGCGTACCGGCCGCACTGGGCTACTCGCAGGAGGCCGGTGTGCCGTTCGAGCTCGGGATTATCCGCAATCACTATGTCGGCCGTACGTTCATTGAGCCGACGCAGCAGATCCGCGCCCTGGGCGTGAAGCTCAAACACAATGCCAACCGGGCCATCATCAAGGGCCAGCGCGTCATGCTGGTGGATGATTCCATTGTACGCGGTACGACTTCAGTCAAGATCGTGCAGATGATGTTCGAGGCCGGCGCAAAGGAAGTGCATATGGCGATTGCCTCACCTCCGATCACGCATCCCGACTTTTACGGTATCGACACGCCCGAGCAGAAAGCCCTGCTGGCGGCAACCCACACCATCGAGGAAATGAGCGAATACATCGGTGTGCAATCGCTGACCTTCCTGTCGGTGGACGGCATCTACCGCGCCACCGGGTATGAGAAGCGCGATCCCGTGCGCCCGCAGTTCACCGATCATTGCTTCACCGGCGATTATCCGACTGCCTTGACCGACTATAGCGACGGCGGTAATCCACATCAGCTTTCCCTGCTAGCGGAAGCCGGGTAAGCCGGGCCGACCGGTCGCAACGCCGGTTTCAAACTCCATCTGAACATCAGGAAACGATGCATGGCAAAATCTCTGGCGGGACGCATTGCGCTGGTTACGGGCGCGTCACGCGGCATCGGGCGCGCCATTGCGCTGCGGCTTGCGCGCGAAGGTGCCCATGTGATCGCCACGGCGCGCACCGTCGGCGGACTTGAAGAGCTTGACGACGAAATACAGGCCGCCGGCGGATCTGCCACGCTGGTCCCTCTGGACATCAAGGACTTTGCCGGTATCGACCGGCTGGGCACGCCGATCGCGGAACGCTGGGGCAAGCTCGACATTCTCATCGGCAATGCCGGCATACTGGGGTCGCTGACGCCGCTGCAGCATCTCAAGCCGGAGACCTTCGATGACCTGATGGCCGTTAATGTTACCGCCAACTACCGGCTGATCCGTTCGCTGGAGCCATTGATCAAAGCCTCAGACGCCGGGCGCGCGATTTTCCTAACCTCCGGAGCAGCCAACAAGGCACACGCCTACTGGGGCGGCTATGCAGCCTCAAAGGCAGCGCTTGAAATGCTGGTGCGCACCTGGGCGGCAGAACTTGCGACCACCAACGCGACAGCCAACCTGCTGAACCCCGGCCCCGTCGCCACCCGAATGCGGCGCCAGGCAATGCCTGGTGAAGATCAAGCAACCCTGCCCACACCGGAGCAGGTGGCAAATGCGATGATATCGCTATGTGCGCCGGACGAGACCAGCAACGGTGCCGTCTTTGATTTCAACGATGGCACCCTGACACCACGGACATGAACAGATGAGCATTGCACAAGCGTTGGCGGACGCCCGCATAAGTGGCCGGAAACTGGATACCTATCCGGGCGACGCACCGGCCGATGAGGCTGATGCTTTCCAGGTTCAACGTGATGCGGCACGGCTTACCGGATGGACGCAAACCGGCTGGAAGATCGGTTGCACCAGCAAGATGGCGCAGGACATGCTGCGGACTGACGGCCCGTTCCCCGGCCCGGTCTATGCCGAGCGCACATTTCCAGACGATGGCGACGTGCCGGTGAGCGATGCGGCCATCCGGCTGGTGGAGCCGGAAATTGCCTTCGTCATGGCGCGCGACCTGCCGGCCGGAACAGCGGAACACACAACCGAGGCCGTTATTGCCGCGGCCCGATCGGTCCACCTGTCACTGGAACTGGTCAACCGGCGGCTGCCAGGCGGCCTCGAAGACGGCAATATGTGGAACATCGCCGATGGCGGGTGCAATGACGCCTTCGTGCTTGGCCCGGGCAGTGACGTGCTGCCGGCCGGCCAGTACGCGGCACTTGAGCTCAGTGTCAGCAAGAACGATCAGCCGGCAACGTCCGGTATCGGCGCCAATGCGCTTGGCGGGCCGGACATCGCGCTGGCCTGGCTGGCGAATTACCTCAACACGCATGGCCTTATGCTGAAGGCGGGAGATGTGGTCACAACCGGCGTTGTCACGGGGCTGGTCTATGTTGAACCCGGTGACGAGATCATCAGCACGTGCGCGCACCTGGGCGAGGTTAGCGCGCGCTACAACTAGAATCGCATCAAGCGGTTAGCGCTGTTTCTTCGCCTTATGGGCGTAAGGGTTTTTGGTGCCCTCGCGCAGGTTGATGCGCACCGGCACGCCCCAAAGTCCGAAATCCTCGCGCAGACCGTTGATCAGGTAGCGATTGTAGCTTTCCGGCATGCTGGATGCGTTGGAACAGAACACCACGAAGGTGGGCGGACGGGCATTGACCTGGGTTATGTAGCGCAGCCGGATGCGCCTGCCGCCCGGTGCCGGCGGCGGATGGCGCTGAACCTGCTCCTCAAGCCAGTCATTGAGCCTGTTGGTGGGTATCCGCATGTTCCACAGCTTGTAGGTTTCCATGACGGCAGGCATCAGCTTATGCACACCGCGGCCGCTGAGGCCTGAAAACGTCACCACCGCAATGCCGGAGACCTGGGGCAGCAGCCGGGTCACCTCAAGCTCGATGTCGCGGCGCAGGGCATCCTTTTCCTCAACCAGGTCCCATTTGTTGATCGCCAGCACCATCGCCCTGCCCTCGCGCGCCATCAGGGAGGCCAGTTGCAGATCCTGCTTCTCCAGCGGCTGGGTCGCATCGATCAGCAGCACCACGACCTCGGCGAACTTGATGGCACGCAGGCCGTCTGACACCGACATCTTTTCGAGCTTGTCGTTGACACGGGCCTTTTTGCGCATGCCGGCAGTGTCCCACAGCTTGATGCGCTGTCCCTTCCACTCCCAGTCGAGTCCGATGGCGTCCCGGGTGATGCCGGCTTCCGGACCGGTGAGCATGCGTTCTTCGCCGACCAGCCGGTTGATCAGCGTGGACTTTCCGGCGTTGGGCCTGCCAACGATTGCAAGTCTCAAGGGCCGGTCCGGTTTCAGGTCGTCGTCCGCATCTTCGTCGTCAGGATCAAAGTCGATGACATCGTCGAAGTCATCCGCGCCTTCTTCTTCGGGCGTTTCATCGGCAACGGGACTGTGCAGCCTAAACGCCTCGTCCAGCGCATCATACAGATCACCCAGGCCTTCGCCGTGCTCTGCCGAAATCGCCACAGGGTCGCCCAGCCCCAGCGCATAGCTTTCCAGGCGGCCGGCCTCGCCCTTGCCGCCTTCGGCCTTGTTGGCGGCAACGATAACCGGCTTCCCGGTCTTGCGAACCAGGTCGGCAAAATGCTCATCGGACGGCGTGACTCCGGCTCTCGCATCAATCATGAACAGGCAGACATCTGCCTGCTGGATGGCCTCGCGGCTCTGTTCGGTCATGCGCCGCGCCAGGGTATCAGGGCCGGCGTCTTCCAGGCCGGCCGTGTCGACAATGCGAAATTTCAGGCCGCCGATGCTGGCATCACCCTCGCGCCGGTCGCGGGTGACACCGGGGCGGTCATCGACAAGCGCCAGGCGCTTGCCGGTGAGCCGGTTGAACAGTGTCGATTTACCAACGTTGGGCCTGCCGACTATGGCAAGCGTGGGAAGCCGTTTGGCCTGAGCCGTCTGCGAGGCCATGATGTGGCTTTCTAGTTGGTATTTGCCGGCAATTGCGGCTGGATCTGTGCTGACACCAGCACTGTACGTGCACGCAGAGCTGCCGGTGTTGCCGGATCAGCCAGGATCAGCTTGAGCTGCTCATCGGCGGCCTTGAAATCAGATGCCCGGACGTGGGCCAGCGCCATAATTTCACGTACCGCGTGCCGCCACGAGGAATTCTCGCTATCGAGGCCGGACAGGCGGGAAGACAGATCGGACACACTGTCCGTGTCCACCAGCAGATATGCCGCGCGCACCCGCGCCAAGTCACGCAAAGGTTGGTCCACAGCCGCTTCCGCCGCCACGCCATCATAGATTCTTACCGCTTCAGCCTTGTTGCCGTCCTGGCCCAGACGGGCTGCCTGCGACAGCTTGGCCAGCACTGAATAGCCCTTGTGTCCGGACTTGGTGATTTCGTCAAAGGCAGCATCTGCCTCGGCGATCTTGCCGGCGGCACTTAGCGTGATGGCGTTGTACCAGTCCATGCCGGCTTTTTCCGCCAGCTGGGCCTGCCAGTACTGCCAGCCCTTGAAGCTGCCGACCACGACAACGATGCCGATACAGCCGGCAATAAACAGGGTGCCGAAGCGGTCCCACAACTGGGTCAGCTTGTCGCGGCGGACCTCTTCATCCACCTCACGAAACAGTCCATCGTCACTCATCGGTCAATCCACGTGTTTAAAAAGGGCAGTTCAACTTGCTTTCACCGCGCTTCGTTGCGCCTTGGGTAAAGCAGGCTTTCAAACCGATCAAGGCAAATTGAGTTGATCGGGATATATGCAGTTTCACGGCCACATTCAAATTTCGACGTTTATCCAAGTCATCATGCCGGCCGACTGGTGTTCCAGCATGTGGCAATGCAGCATCCACTTGCCCGGATTGTCGGCGACGAACGCCACGCGCACCCGGCTGTTCGCCGATGTGACGACCGTGTCACGCCAGTCCAGATTCACAAACGGCTTGCCGTCAACCGCCAGCGGCATCACGTGATGGCCATGCAGATGCATGGCATGAGGCCAGGCAGTGTTGTTGACGAAGTCGAAGACCGCCGTGTCTCCCTTTTTTAAACTGGCGAACGGTTCCTCCGTCATGCCGGCCACGCCATTGAACGCCCAGGCCATGCCGTTTTGAACAAGTTCGCGCATGTCAACGTCACGGCCGCGCAGTTTCGCCCCCGCCAGGCCGCCCATGGCGCCGCCCTCCATCACCAGTTCACTGGCAGTGATGCCGGCAATGTCCACGGTTTCCGGCAATCCATTGCCCGGCAATGCCGGCATGTCGCCGGTATCATCTTCTGCGACGCTGCCGGTCCGGTCGACATAGGCAACCTCCAGGGGCTCGTTGGCCCTATTCAGGTTCGCCAGAACGATTTCATCGGAACCGCGCCGGATCATCAGGTCGGCCCTGCCCCCGGGCCCAAGCTGCAGAGGGGTTGACCCAAGACTGCGCGCCATCGCCAGTGGCTGGCCATCCAGCGCAACGATGTAGGGATCGACGCCCTTTACCTGCAGGTTCATGATACGCGCGTTGGCGCAGTTTATGAGCCGCAGCCGCAGGCGCTTTCCCGCCGGGGCCGTAAGGCGCGGCCGGGACTGACCATTGACGGTGAACCAGTTGCCGAGCCTGCCGCCATGCGCCGCGATGCGTATGTCGCCAAACGCCTGCTGATTGATAGTGCCGTCATCATTGATGAGCCAGTCATCCAGCACCAGTGTCAGGTCCACCGTATCGGTAAGCGGGGTATTCTCCTCAACGATCAGAGCACCGTACAGGCCGTGTTCGACCTGCCGGGAAGACCTGAAGTGCGGATGATACCAGTAGGTACCGGCGTCCGGCGCAGTAAACACGTACTCGAATGTCTCTCCCGGCTCTACAGGGTTCTGCGTCAATGGCGAGCCGTCCATGGCGTTGTCAATGCGGATGCCGTGCCAGTGCAGCATTGTCGGTTCATCCAGCCCGTTGATCAGGCGGACCTTCACCTGGCCATGGCGTTTGACGCGAATTTCCGGACCCGGATTGACGCCATTGTAGGTCCACAGCCTGGTTTCCTTGCCCCCTTCGAGAAAGATGTGCGGCACCTTCGAGATCTTCAGTTCGGTGAAGCCATCGCTCGCCTGCTGCGCCTGCAGCGCCACAGGCACGCCGCCGGCCACGGCAAAAGCCGCGGCACTTCCGGCGAGCATCTGGCGGCGGTCGAGGCGCATGGCGGTGTTCAATCCTTCACGTCGTAGGTGTTTTCGGGACCCGGGAATGACCGGCTGCGCACGTCCGCAGAATACAGCTTGATGGCGCGTTCGATGGCGCGGCCGACCTTGCCGAACTCCTTGACGAATTTTGGCACGCGCGGGCTCAGACCCAGCATGTCTTCCATGACGAGGATCTGGCCGTCGCAGGCAGCCGACGCGCCAATGCCGATTGTCGGAATGGCAATAGATTTGGTGATGCGCGCCGCCAGCGGTTCAGCCATGGCCTCCAGCACCACGCTGAACGCCCCGGCATCCGCCACCGCCCTGGCGTCGGCTTCAATTGCGGCCCACTGGTCGCGCTGCCGGCCTTGCGTCTTGAAGCCACCGATGGTGTTGATGGACTGCGGCGTCAGGCCGATATGCGCCATCACCGGGATACCGCGCTGCACCAGATAGCCGATGGTCTCGGCCATGTGGGCACCACCTTCCAGCTTTACTGCACCGCAGTCGGTCTCTTTCATGATGCGGGCCGCGTTTCTGAAGGCAATGGCAGGACTCTCCTCGTAGGTGCCAAACGGCATGTCCACGACCACCAGGGCGCGCGCGGAGCCGCGCACAACAGCCTTGCCATGCATGATCATCAGATCAAGCGGCACCGGCACCGTCGATTCAAAGCCGTGCATCACCATGCCGAGCGAGTCGCCCACCAGCAGAAAATCACAATACTTGTCGGCGATGCTGGCGGTATGGGCATGGTAAGCTGTCAGCGAGACAACAGGCTCAGCGTTCTTGCGGCCTGCGATGTCGGGGGCCGTCAGACGGCGGACCTGCTTCTGGACGGACATTTGTATTCGTGCTCCCGGTTAGGCATCAGTCATTCAAGGCAATCTTATCACTCGTTGCGGGGGAGAAACCAGCACTTCGACCGGATCACCGAGCGCCACCTTGCCCCCCTCCAGCACCCGGCACGTGATCCCGCCGCGCCAATCAGGATGCAGCGCCTTGCGCAGGCCATCCAGTGCATCGTCCATGCGCCTGCACGGTACGGTCTGATTGGTGACTTCCAAATGTACCTGGCCGATGCGCACCACACCGCCTGCAGCGCGCGGCAAGTGCACCCCCTGCACCAACAGGTTGGCGCGGCGCGCTGTCCATGACAGGGCCGGCTCACCTGCCTCGTCTGCAGCCGCGCGCCAGGCCTCCAGTGCCAGTACGGTGATCTGCCGGTCAGGAAATTTTATCCCCTTGTGGTCTCCTTCCAGGCCGGCGGCAACGGTGATCTTTCCAGATTGAATTTCCTGCATTGGCACAAGCCGCGCCGGGCGGCGTGCAATGCCGATCAGGCGTCCGGTTGTGTCCTTGTCACCTGGCAAAGATCGCCATGTCCTGTATGGAAAACAACGCAACGCCGATAATGTGCTGGTGCATCTGGATCATCACGCCATAAAGCGCAACGCCGACAAACAGGGCAATGGCATCATGGCCGGCGCGAACTTCAGGAGACGGCCTGAAGCCCTGGGCCAGGCCGGCGATGAGATGGGTCGCACCATAGGCCAGCAGGCCGCCGAACAGGATGAGGCTGGCCTGATCGCCATTGGCCAGCAAGTGGCCCGTAGCCCACAACACCACCGCCATGGCCAGCGGCAGGCGCAGCAACTGGCGCACCTTGCCACGGAACAGAAATACGCCGATGAGCAGAAATGCGACGAAACTCAAAGCAAGATTGGCCGCGAAACCCCAGGTGGGCGGATCATAGACCTGGGCCCGGTCCGCCGACTGCCAGCCAAGCACGATCAGCACCAGCGACAGGATCGAGCCGGCGGCAAACAACATGCCGTAGGCCTTGCCGAGCCTGCCCTTCAGGCGGGTCTTGAGGGACGGAAAGGCCGGGATCAGGTGGATGACGGCAAACAGGACAACAGCAAGGAACAGCAGCATCGGAACTCATTCAATCCGGGTTGGACACAGGTCATTGCGTTGACTGATACAGGAAGCCAGCCGCCTGGCCAATGGACGGGAAGTCACACTGACAACTGCCGGACCTGACGCCGGTAGCTGGCCGGTGTCACGCCGAGATGCTTCTTGAACACCCGCCCGAAGGCGGCTTCCGACTGATAGCCCGCCTCTTCTGCAATATCGATGATCGGCAGGCGGGATTCGGCCAGCCGCTGACGGGCGATCTGCATGCGCCACTGGGTAACATAGCCCATTGGCGTGTTTGACATGGTCTCGGTGAAGCGGGCAGCAAACGTGGTGCGGGACAGGCCGGCAGTTCTGGCCAGGCCCTCGATCGACCAGCCATGCGACGGGTCTTTGTGGATGGCCTCGAGCGCCCGGGCGATTGCCGGGTCGGCGAACCCAGCGAGCACCGGCTTGTCGGCTCCGCTGGACGCCAGGTAGGTGCGCAGCGCCTGGGCAAAGACAATCTCGGATAGCTTGAGGGCAATCATGTCACTGCCCATCTGACCGTTGCCGGCTTCTGCACCGATCACCCGCAGCGTGTTCTCCATCCAGGCCCCAGATGCGCTGCCGTAGTTGCGGACATGAATATGATCGGGCAGCGCGTCCAGCAGCGGATGGCGCGCGCTCTTTTCAAATGCGAAATGGCCGCAGACCAGCTGCGTTTCCTGATCCGTCCCAAGCTCCCCGTAGACCAGTGTGCCGGTACCGCTGAAACCGCTTTCCTGGACAACCCGGTCCAGTTGAACAGCCAGGTTCTCGGTGCGCGGGTCGCAGAACAATGTATGACCGGCACCCCGCATGATGATGATCAAGTCGCCCTGCTCCAGCTGCACCGGCTCATCTGCGCCGTCGACCCTCACAAAACAGCGGCCGCGGTGAGCAAAATGAAACCGCGCCACGTTTTCAAACGACGGCACGGCAATGCTCCACGGCGAGGTGAAAGAGGTGCGGAAATACAATGTACCGGCCAGCTGCATGCGGGACAGGATGTCGCTCAGAAGATCCATGTAAGCCTACTACACGAAAATCCAGCGCTTCACAACGAAATGGGACTAACGGTCAAGAAATCCGGACGATCTGAAATTGAACGTCCAACACAGCTTGGCTTTACTGCGCCCACCGCTCAGATCCCTCTGTGCCGGTCGAACTGAAAGGACACACACCATGAAAAAGCACTTACTGCTTGCCGTTTCGCTGTTTGCCCTGGCACTGCAGCCAACGCCATCTGCCGCACAATCGCCGGCCGAACTCAACGACCTGCAGATTGCCCATGTCGCCTATGTGGCGGACAACATCGACATCCGCTATGCCCATCTGGCACTGGCCATATCCACCAACCCTGCCATTCACGAATTTGCCCGCACCATGATCCGTGACCACACGGCGGTCAATGAACAGGCTCTTGCGCTGCTCAAGAAGCTCAACGCCCAGCCGCAGGACAACTTCCTCAGCAGGCAGCTGACGGCCAACTCGGAAAAGCTGGTCGACGAGATGAGCAAGCTGCGCGGCGCGGAGTTTGACAAACGCTATGCGGAAAACGAACTGGCCTACCACAAGGCGGTCAACGACCTCGTCAGCAATGCCTTCATACCAAATATCGAGAATGCGGAAGTGAAATCGCTGTTTGAAGCCGGCCTGAAAACCTTCAAAGCGCATGAGCATCACGCCGAGATGATGGTCAAGGCCGTGAGCAAATAGACGCCATGATACGGCGTTTGTTCATCAGGAAGGCGGCGGCAGCGATTGCTGCTGCCACCTTTCCCGCCTCCTACCTATCATTGTCCGGCCGCGCAATTGCCCGGCCCCGCCGGCATCGCGTCGAAATCGAAGGCTTCAGGTTCACACCGGACCGCCTCGAGGTTGCTGTCGGTGATACGATCACCTGGATCAATCGGGACATTGCGCCCCACACGGCAACCGCAACCGACGGCGGCTGGAACACCGGAGAACTGGTCAAGGACGCAGAGGCAAGTGTCACAGTTGTCAGCGGAATGCAAACCACGTACTTCTGCGCCTTCCATCCGATGATGAAAGCCCGCTTTTCGATAACACCGAAGGATCAGTAAATCGGCGATACGCTGAACAGTGTCTGGTGCAGGCTGATAAACACCCCGTACAGCACAAGCCCTACGACTACGGCGATGATGTCGGACTTCAGTCGTGGTTCGTAGGAGGGCACCTTGCCTCTGGCGGTGCTGACGATGAAGTCGAGCACACTGAGAGCAAGGAAGCCGCCAAACAGCAGGACTTCCGACAGATTGCCATTGACCAGCAGATGGCCGATGGCCCACAGCCCGACGCCGAGCGACATCGGATGCTTGACCCAAAGTTTTATGTGACTTTTGCCATGCGCCGCGGCCAGAAGCACAAGTGCAACCAGTACCAGCAACATGGTGCCATGACTGCTGCCGACAATCGGATCATATACGATGCGAGCAGCATCCGGCCCGGCGCGAGCCAGAATGAATCCCCAGATCATCAAGCCGAGGCCGGCCAGGGCAATCAGGGAATACACGCCCTTGTAGGCATTCTCGTTCATCTTTGAGACGATCGCAGCGCGCAGCGGCGAGAGTGAAATCAAGTGCGCACCAAAGAACAGGACCATACCCCAGATCAATTTCGTCATCGCGCTCTTGTCCGCTCCGGATTGCTCATACACTGGCAAAGAATCTGAACCTCATTCTAACTCTTGCCACAGTGATTGACCATGACATCTTGGGCATGGCATCAATAGGTCGCATCGACCGCCTGGCGCCGACGACCACTGGCGACACACAAACACTTCCGGCATCTGCTGCCTCCACGCACAGGAGACTATCCGTGAACAGACGTCTGAGCACAGCCCTGACCGCCATTTGCGCAATCGGGCTGACCACACCCGCTCTGAGCGCAGAGATCTGCGGCATCGAGGCGACGGCCAGCAATGGCGGCATGCTAGTCCAGACCGGTAATTTCTCGGCCGAATGCATGCCAAAGGGCAAGTGTTCCATCTCCCTGTCCAGCGTCGACGATGTCAGTATCGCACTTGAAAGGGCGTCGGTTTCGGGATCCTGGCTGGCTCTGGTCACAAGCACCTATTCGATTGACTCAGGTGCGGGTTTCGATCTGATTTTCGATGGCGATGATGAAACACGGATTGCGCCGGATTTCCTGATTGCGGCGGAAGACATGAAAAGCGTGCGCATTGACGACGACGTCTCGGACATAGTCCTGACAACCATGCTGGAATCAAAGACGATGAATGCAACCGTGCAGTTGATCGGCGGCAAGAGAGTTGTTCACGACATTTCGCTTGGCGATTTGCCGGCGGCCAGAAAGTGGGTTGACTGTGCGCAGGCCCAATGACACCTGATCCGGACAAAGCACGGGCCCGGCTCACTGCGCGCCGCGATGAACTCAACCGGCTGTCATCTATCTCGGCCGACGACCGCGATGCCGTCGAACTGGATCAGCAGTCGGTTGGCCGGCTGTCGCGCATGGATGCCATGCAGCGCCAGGCAATGGCGCAGGCCCAGGAACGTGCGCGCACGGCTGAACTGGCACGGCTGGATCAGGCCATGCGGCGGCTTGAAGATGGCGAATACGGGTGGTGTGCCACCTGCGGGGACGAGATTGCGGCAGCGCGCCTGGAAGTGGACCCGGCGGCTGCAGTGTGTGTTGAGTGTGCCGGCGGCGGGAAAACATGATGCGGCGACTATCCATCTGGCTTGCAGTGGCAGCCGTTTTCGGCGCAGGCACCGGTGCCCAGGCTGAACAATTGTGCAACCAGCAAGTGCACCAGAAATTCGATGAAACCCGCATCTATTCGCGCAGTTTCATCGCCAGCTGCAAACCAGGCGCTCAATGCCGCGTGGTTACCCACAGGCTGGACAAGAAAGCGCCGCTGGGCTTCAGCCATACGCTGGCGTTTCAACGCTCTGATCCCAAATCCAAATGGCAGATTTTGCTGGTGGACGTGCTTGAGCTTGCCGATACGGAAGCCGGGTTCGCTCTGCAGATAGACAAGAACCCTGCCCTGGCTGTCTCCAATACGGCGATAACCACCCCGATCTCCGTCAACGAATATGCGATCGATGCGGGCCTCAGCGACAAGGCATTGGCAGAAGCAAAGCCCGGCGACAACATCGGCTGGAGCTACACGCTCACGTCCGGCGAAACCAGCAAGGTGCGGTTTTCATTGTCGGGACTGACCAAGGCTGTTGAATGGGCGGAATGCGCGCAAGCCAAACTCGCCAGTGGCAAGTCGGGTCCGCCGAAACCGGGCGATGACAAACCCGAATTTTCGCCACCGGAACCGGATGTGCCGGTTGACCCGATCGGTGATGGTCGGGACTAGGTCAACCCGTGTCGGCGTTCAGTCAGGCAATGCCGGCGACGCCGTTCACATCGTCCGGATGATCACTCAGCAGCCCGCGGTCAAACAGGTTCTGAATTGTCCTGCTGACCGCAAAACAGTTGGCGCCCGCCTCCATCACCGATGCCATGATGTCCTGATGGCGTTGCGGTCCCTTGGCCAACTCACCGGCAAGCACCATCATGTCGCGGTTCCGGCCCAGCTTGTGCAGGGTGCCCGGCGAACGCAGCTGCACTCCTTGTGGCGGCATTTCCAGCCGAAGGTCAGCGCGCAGGCGGACGACCGACCGGGAGGCCAGTGAAACATCCATGACCTGATCAATCATTGACCGCATGACATGGTTGAAGTCATCGGCGGTTTCAAAATGACCCTGGCGATGAACAATGTAACCGTCGGGCCATTTATCACTTGCCCGACATGGACTGATCAGACGTAATTCTCCTTTGACCATGTTGACGAGAAAACCGGCCACACAGGCTATCGTTCTCGGTTTGTCGGTGGCTTGTGAACCTGGTTGCGAGTTGTCTGAACTTTCATGACCATAGAGTTTGCCGGTCTGGGTTTTGACCAGCAAAGACCCCCGCGTCTGCGGAACACATTCAACGTCAATCAGTTCTTCGGCTGTGAACTCCTTATGAACACGGTCCAGGATTTTCACTGTCAGTATGGAGAAACGGTCATGACCACTGCCAGCGCGCTGACGCCAGACCAACAGTCTGCGGGTGCGTGACACATCACGCAGCGGTACGGCAGTCGTCATTGATGGCAGGGCGCCCACAATATCGAGGTAGTCGGATACAAACCGTTCATAGTCGGGATTGTCGAGCGGGTCGCTGGCCCAGTAGCAGAACCCCTCGCGTGCAGGTTTTCCGATCTGCTCAACAACCGTTGCAAGGACCTGGCGCCAGATCCCGGCATTGTGCTGATTGTATGGGAAACTTCCCGCATACCTGCTGGCAGAGACGCCGCAGAACCAGCAGCCGACGGAACATCCATCCGACAACTCTACTGCAATCACAGGAAACCGATTTGCAACGCCGCCCGCCGTCCCCAGCTCGCTCTCAGCACGGTTGATCTGACGCTGCCGCCACCGCGCAAAACAGGAGCTTGCCCAATCGGCGTGGTCAAACTCCCGCCTCGACCTCAGTGCGTCCAGTTGTAAACTGCTGTAGTCCTTCCATCGTTTCAGTACCGGAAATTCCTCCAGTTCCGCAGTCTCGAAAGACGTCCTCAATCCTGCCGACCACAACGGCGCAACGGCCCACGGATCAATTTCGATACCATATTGCCGCGCGATCTCGCGGGCATGTTCAGACCGGCCGGCCAGAGATGCATCGCACAGCTCGGACCGGAATTTCGGGTCACTTACAAATCGTTCATAGAAACGCTTCACCTGCGCGACCTGCGAACGCGACGAACCACGCAAGGCATCGTGCCGGGAACGATTTGTCGTTTGCCGATCATTGGCGACAATCGCGGCAGACTGAGCTGGAGTCACTTGTTCGGAGCTTTCGCCCGATATCTCGGCCTTGGAAAACAATGGAACGACGATCAGGGCATGCGGTCCATGAATATTCCACCGCTGACTTTCTCAAGGTCTTCGTCTGACATTTGCTCAGACTGGCGGTTTTGGAAGGCCTCGAGTTCTTCAAGCGTGAAGTCATAGCCGTTGGCCTTGGCGATTTCCGCAATGGCGGGCAGGTCCGAAACCGCTTCGGCCGCTGCTGCGCGCAGATTTTCGTCACTGGCAAGGTCTTTGGTGAAACGCTCGATTTCCTGTTCGCTCATGGGTTTTCTCCAGCTTTCGCGATTGGGTCTGATGGTCCATTCCGTTCGGGATGACGTGACAACATCATCGTTATTAGTGTTTATACGGAGCATTTAAGTTGCGCAATGATCCATGTTGCATCCGGACCCCTGGCTTAAGGAAACTGCACAGGGCTAAACCTCGCCTGTCACAAGTTTGGGCGGTTCCAGCACGAGAACCGACGGAACCCGGTCGGGATCAGCCAGTCGCAGCATCTGATACCCTATGCCGCTGAGGCCGGTCATCAACCCAGGACCCTCGATCCCGGATCTGTTGCCACAGATCCAACCATCCTTGCTGATGCTTGCAAAGATGCCGCGAACAAATCGGCGCACTGTCTGGGCCAGAGTTTCAGTCGAAACGCCGGCCTGACCGCCCAATCGGCCTGCCAACAGAAACGCCTCGAGATTCCCGAGAGCACCGTGACACAGACAGTGATTGCGGCCCGGGCCGTGCCTGGACGTTGTCTTCAGTGCGACTGACAGCTCCTCGGCTACAAGACTGTCATCCAGATACGGCAGCATGGCCAGCCTCGACAGCGCTATGCCCGCAGCTCCATGGCACCATGCGGTCATGTAACTTTCCGATTGTTGCCTCAGGTCCCGCCAGTTTTCCAGCTCAGGGTTGAAGGTCGACCGTTCGTAGGCCAGTGCGCTTTCCGCCGTGTCACGAAAACGGCGATGGCCTGACACAGCGTCCAATGTCAGCAAGGCCAGCGCAATTCCGCCGGCCCCATGCGAAAAGCCACCGAGTGGAACCGGAAGGCCAGGCTGCCTCCACCCTGCCCCGAACCCGGTCTCGTTTGCGTGGTCTGCTAGGTGATTTCCGAGACTTTCCATTGTGCCCCTGCAACCTCCGACAGGGTTCACCGCGTGAAGAGCCATCAGGCTCAGAATTGCGCCTGCGGAACCGCCGACTATGTCGAACATCTGAGAGTCAGCGACCTGGCGTTCGATATCCGGCATCAGGGACTGAGCCTGTTCGAGCTCCTCGCGGCGCTGCCAGAGAGCCGCAAGATGAACGTACAGATACACAATGCCGGCAAGGCCGTAGAATGCACCAATTCCCTCCCGCGCCTGAGCACTGCAATCAAGTTTCCGAAGGATGGTCGCTAATCCCTGTTGCGCCAGTTCGGTGTATCTCGCCTGATTGGAAACCTTGCCCAAATAGGCCAGGAAAAGGGTGATACCCGGCAGTCCGTTGTACAGTGACAGGCCGACCGGCTCGATCGAAGTTCGCCGTTTCGATAGGATGACAGGCTCAAACCAACTGACGTATTTGCTGTCGCTGAACGCCAAGGCACTCAGCCGATCGCCAATCCGGCATGCCATGTCGAGGCAATCTTCCCGGTAAGGCTCACCACCAGCACCATCGTGAACAGGTATCCTGGCACGAGGGCGTGGCGACGATTGTGTAGAGGACACGGTTGCCGTGATGAGCCACTTTTGCCGAACCAGATCTGCCTCAGTCAGATCGCCAATGCGCTGCCTCACGGCATCGAGACCCGACAGTTCGAGGCCGTTTGCGATGCACACATCACTTCCCGCACAGATGTTACGGCTTGACGGCGCCGTGAAGAACAGCGGGATATCGCCACGCTCAAGCGCTGACTGCTCACTCCTTACCAGCCGGACGTCTCGGGGCGATGGCCGGGCAAGATTCCACAGCCTGTCAAACAAAAGGCCCCGTTCGAGCCCGTCCCGCATCATGTGCGGATGGAAGCCGTCGTTCAGCAAGTTTGCATAGGCCTGGGTCGAGATGAATATCAGACGCACCTGGTCTTGCGAGAATGCCTGCAACGGTCCCTCCAGCGCCAGAAGACTGTCACGATGATCCATCAACAGGCGATAGACCTGTTCAAACCCGTCAACTATCTCATCTCCGTAGTCGGCAAGTTTCAGGGACGCGCCGTTCAAGTTCGGTGTATTGTTGCTAGCCGGCAACCGAACACGTTTGCGAACCAGGCGTATTGCGTCTGTTCCATTTTGTTCCATGACCGGCATCCGGTGGGCGGACAGCGTGCCGGCAGGCCCGTCCAGCGCACCCAGGTCCACACCTTCGGCAGCTTGGTCCGATCGCCAGGTTCTTTGCGGCAGAATGTCCGACTGCAGCACAGTTTCCTCAACCAGTCGGCGTGCTGGATCTTCGGAGGCCGGATAAGGTCCGAAATGCCCAAGGGCTGGCTGAAACAGGCACTCGACATCCACGGGAACGGGGGTCTGGCCGCAGGCGATGAAATTCTCATGATGCAGGTCCTTCGCCCTCAGGCCGTAGAACAGGGCCACCCAGCCCCCCATCTGCCGATAGAAATCGCGGACCTCCGCTGCGGACTTGCAAGGTCTGGCAGCGACATGTTCCACCCAGCCGTACTGTCCGCATTCCATGACTGCAGGCGTGCGGAAAGGTCTGTGGTCACCGCGATCATTGAGCCACTTCACAAGCTCCTGAAAATGCCGGTCAACGGATACCGGGCGAGGTTTGTAAACAAGTTTCAGACCGGAGCTGAACCCGACGATTGCGACGCTTCTGCCACTGTTGTGGGGATCGCCCGCCCCGGCTTGATATCTGACAAGCCGATCTGTGCCGCGAAGTTCAAACTTCTTCCGGATGTTCTGCCAGTCTTCACAAAGCCGGGTCAGAAACTCCATGCTCGCCTCAAGCCATTGACGCGTGGCGGCCAATATGAACTTCGCCAGCACAGGGTAGTCGCTGAGAATTGCCGCAGCCCGATCGTGTGTCCAGATGGATGCCAGGAAATTCTCGTATCGCCTTGCCGGCGTATCACCATCCAGTTTGCCAAGTATTCGATCGACATTCAGTTGCTGGACAAGCGTCGGTGTGATGCTTGCTTTCAACCGGCCTATTAAACCCGGCATCATGATTGCGCTGACACTGTCGGGATCAAAAGGCGGATGCGGGAATTGCGCCGGGAGTTCTCCGATATTCTGGACGAGCATGCGCTTGCCATGTTGAACCAAGGGAGCCACCAGCCCCAGCGCCGGTTCCTGCTGACGCAGTGCGGTCAAGTCAGAACAATCAGTGCCAGATGCATAAATGTCTTTCAGGTCGGCCAACCACTCGGGATCAGCACCACCCGGCGCCGCGCTCCCTGCCGGTGCCCCGAGCAGATACAGAAATTCGTCATGCTGCAGCGCGTCCGATGCCAGACGCGCCGCCAGTGTCGGCGCATCACTGAGAACCCCGAGTTCCTGCCATCTGCAAAGCTTTTTCCGGCCGCGGTCCAAAGCGGTCTGCTCATCAGCTTCGCTAACGGCCCGCAGGAGGAGTGACTTCCGCTCGGCAATTGTCAGGGTGTTTTGCCAGGTCATATCAGTTTCACCGATCCTGCGACGTCCGCTGATCGCCACAAGGCGCGAAATACGCTAAAACATGGTGCACACCAGCACTTGTCACTGAAACGGCTGACTGGCACTCAGACGTTCGCGTTGCACTCCCACGAAGGGCTCCCAGTTCCAGGAATCGAGCAAGGTATCCAGCGCCAGCCGGTCCTCGCCATTTGTGCGGTCATCCATGATGGTTTGCACTGTTTGATACACCGCGTCACAAACCCTCCTTTTGGCGCCGGCGTCCAATTGCGCAACAAACTTTACCATGTCCTGAACATGCTCCACTTCAGCACCGGCATTGCTGTGAACCTTAAGACAACGGGCAATCTCAACACCCGGCGGGGCTAGGCTTCTCACGGCTTCAACCATCTCCTTGGAGATCAGCAGGCTAAGTCGCTCCACGGCATAGCCATATCCGAAAATGCCGCAAGGATTGTCCTGTTTAGAGTAGTCGACGAGCAGTTGCACGACACGCTGCGTGTGTCGGGGAACAAAGCGCGCCACTAGTTCGGATCCCGGCAGGCCCATGGCGTCAAGGTCAAGCAGGGCCAGCTTGTCGTGACCGGCTTCTTCGGCCGCAACATGAGTGCAGAATCTGGCGGACGCAGTATCTCCGATTTGCTCAAAGCGTTTTCTGGCCCGTTCCAGCGCCGACGCAGTATGACGCATAGCCTCGTGGTTTACGCACTGCCCAAAGACATGGTCTCGCAACATCTGTTGATCCCGATCAGCAGATGTATCAGGTGGGTATCGTCCGTTCGACAGGGTGGCCGGCAGTGCAGCAGCGAGACATCCTGACAGCAACTGCCTGAACACGCGATACTCACTGTTTTCCAGGCCTTCAAACCTGCCAACAGCATCGCCGGCCGCACCCCGGAAAACCTGAAACCGTTCAGGCCAGGCCAATACCGTTGGCCCATCTTTGGCCAGCCGTATCCCTGCAAGCGGTGAATGTTGCATGTCAATCAATTCAACTGATCCTGAAGGCTGCGCACCTGCCGGCGCGCCTTAACAGCACCTGGAAATCCCAGTTACCAACTGCCCAGACAGTGCATCGAGCAACAACTTCCGCCTGCGGCAATGGCTTCGAGGTCATCGTCATCCAGTGGGCCTTCAACCGGAGCCGGCGGCAGAATCATGTGAAACTTTTCCGCGGAATCCTCGACAAGCACGAAATGAGGTGTTTCAGATCGTGGAATCCCCTTTTCTTCGAGCACACCACGGGGATCTTCGACGAATCTTGCCCTGAAATCCGGATCAACCAATGTCTGAGCGATGATTTCCTGCTGGATTGCTTTGTAATTTCCCTGGTGAGCCATGCGGGTAACCTTTCCGTGAATTGATCAGTACTCGTCACAAATTTACATCATCCGTTCACGGATCGCAATGGCATCTGTCAAGGAAATGGGTGAGGTCGCTGTTGGCAGCCGTTGCCTTCGATCAATGCAGCGCTGGCCTGAAACCCAGCTTAGGGCCGATCACCCGAACGACCGGAATTTCAATGCCGCTCTTTGTGAGGTCGAAAGCAAACAAAGGCCCTAGCCCGGCATCGGCAAGAGCGGTCACCATGATCTCGGACATTGCGCCCGGATCCAAGCTCGCCTTGATGGTATCAAGCTTCACTATGTCATGCCATGAACCATCAGGAGTAAGGTCGGCAAAAAACCGGTAAGCAGTACTTTGCTTGACATGCTTTGCCCGGCTGACCGGCTTTTGCACAACATCATCGCGGCCGCCATGAATGAAGGCGAGCCGGGCCTGCGCAGCCTCCGTCAAAGCTCTGGTTGCTGCGACGACCGGATCAATGTGGCAGCCGCTGCCTATGTTAAACGTCGATACCTCTGCAATTGACGTCTCTCCCAGAAATACGGCCCAAAATGAGTGAACCGGTATGGCGCTGGGAAGCGACAACAGCACTACATTGGTGTCGCAGGCATGGCAGCGGTCCAGCAGGGCCCGCAATACCGGTTCATCGATAGTTGTGGTGTCGACAATCGTCGCTCGCTCGCGAATTTTCAGAACACCATTCGAGTAAAGCCTGGCCATCGCGTCTCGCTCAACCAGTTCGTAGAGTGCGTGCAGCTGCGCTTCCGCAACGGTGTTTCCCGACGCAATCCCGTTGGTGTGGATGTGATGTGTTGCCGGCCGGCGAAACAGGTATACCGCCCCGGAAGGCACCCAGACTTCCTGTCCCGTAAGCAAGTCCGTGCCGTGGGTCCACTCCCCCAGGAAGTCCGGAGAAAAATAGACATCGCGAGGCCGTGGCAGTTCATCCGGGCAGAGCAGACGCGCTCCTTCAGCTCTCGCAGAAAGTCCGGCTGCGCTGATTGTCCGCAACTTGGCCGGGTCAGGTGTTTCGGCATGGAAGAGCTCGATCGCCTCCATCGCAGCCGATGCTTGAGCAGCTTCCGTCGTCAATCCCTTGCCATTTGAAACTTGCAGGATCATGCCGCCGGGGCGAACCGAGCAGTAGGTCGGGATACCTAGACTGTCGAGGCCGGTAACCGAGGTGACGCGCGTCACTCCGCAACGCGAAAGCAATGGCGCGATCCAGTCCAATGTGTCTGCAAACGAGCGACTACGCAGTTGCTCCTGCTTGACGGCCTCGGCGTTGAGGGCTTCGATAAACGTCTCAGCATCCATCAACGCCACCTTGCGCACACATCCCCAAAGCCAAACGGGCTACCTCCCCTTCAACCTGAAGGCTTTCGATCAGCGCGCGATCCGGATGCCAACTTATGGCACCGAAATGCCCCGGAGTGCGCCGTATCAGCCATTGTGCAACGGTCGCTGTGCTGCCATTGCACTCATCAGGCGGCGTTATCTGCAGGCGCCGCGCCCAATCGGCGAGAATGAAATCAATCGTGAGATCCTGTTTTGCCGCAGCAGTCAACGGAAGTGTCTCAACAGGTTGTCCCGCAAGCCAGTCTTCAACGCAGCGACCAGCCAGGAGCGGCCGCAATTCGTCCTTGCACAGCCCGTTCTCACATAGCCATGTATCCAGGTTTCCAGCGCAGTGCAGTCCGATCCAGGTTTCCACAAACTCCGCAAATGCTTGTTCATCCGGGCCAATCGCGGTCCGCGTGCACCAGTCCTGCAGAAACCAGCGCCGACCCTCGTCCTGGACCCGCTTCGCGCAGGCAGCTTCATTGTTCTTGGCAAGCTGCAGAACGTCCAACAATCGAACCCGTGCCCCATCTCTGGCGCACGCAGCCCGCATCATGACGGGTTCCAACAGTCTGACAGGCATATCAATAGCCCGAACTGGATGGTCGAGGATCAGTTCGTTGCATGACGCCACCTGATCCGGATCGCGGCAAAGAGTTAGGACTTCTTTCGCATCCCTCGCCTTGAGACCCGGACAGGACGGGCCTAGACGCTCGGCGATTTCGGTCCTTGCTGCTGGCAGCACACCCGCCTCTTCCGCAATCGCCAACACCTTATCCCGTGCCCGGTCGGCGTGGCTCAGGCTTTTGAGTCTTTTGATAATCTGCTTAGCGGTGTCGCTGTGCAGTCCATTGTGCAGCACCATGTCATCCAGTGCCGCGCGAACATCCACGAGAGGCAGGCTCAATGGCAGATAGTGCATCTCTTCATCGGCATGCAACAAGGCTACTTCATCATCGCCCTCAATCTGGCCGTCACGGTACCAGCGCACGACCTGACCAATTCCGATCATCCCGTACGGAGCTAGTTCGAGCGCCCGCAATGCCCCCATGCTCGCAGCACCAACCACTCGCATACCAGCGGCCAGCGCGGCAGCAATCTCACGCTGCCAGACCGGCGGGTGTCCGTGAAATACACCATCTATAATGATGACCGTATCGACTTGTGAGGCGATCAGAGCGTACAAGTCTCCGAACCTGACCGGCGGCAAGATATCTGCAGTCGGCAGAATTCGCTGCGCTTCGTCCTTCGGCAATGTTGGTCCGAGAAACACTACCGTGTCGCTGCCTGGCGACAGGCGGGCCAGTTCGTGTGTCATTGTCTGTGAGCACAAGCGACCTGGCACCGCCGTCGCGAAAGCCGCAGGTCAGTATGATACTCAGGCGACCCAAGGCGCGCTGCCGGCGCCGGCCCCAGCAGCAATCGAATCCAGTTCACTCTCACTGAGCTCGGAATCAGACGGGGCCCGAGGTATTACAAAATGGACCGTGTCGGCGGTGTCTTCAACCACAACCATGTTGACGTCGGAAGGCACTTCTGTTCCCATTCCGGCCAACGCTCCGCGCGGGTCATCCAGGAGTTGTGCTTTGAAATCACTATCACTCCAGGCTTTGGAGATGATTTTCGCCGCTACGGCATCGGGATTCTGATCTTGTGACATTTGCTGTACCCATGTGAGAGTTTGTTACCATACAGATTAAATATATCCGTACACGCCCTATCTGGCAATAGCACACCGCTCAACATTTGATGTTTTGGCTGGATTTTTGCCTTTCGGCGACCTGTCCGGTCCATTGAAAGACCTAGTCAGCAATAATCTCGACCAGCGGATGCCAACGGGCCCAGAATTGCGGCCGCTCCGTCATTTCCGCGCACAGCTTCTTCAATACCTGCAACTGTCCGGTAACGCATTCTTCTGGCAGGCACTTCAGACGTTCGCGCCATCCCTGCACTGTCGGCATCGATTCAATTCTGCGATCAACCGACTGTCGAACACGCCATCCGGCGCGAGTGATCATTTTCTCCAGATCACCGCGCGGCATCATGGACATGGAGCCGCCAAATGCGTCGTCAATGGGCTGCAGGCTGCAATGGGTTCGCAGCACAAGCGTGTCGCTGCAGCGCCGCAAACGGCACAACAGCGTCTCTTTATCCCGAATGTGGCTGAGTGACTCCAGAAGAAACGCTACATCGACCTTTTCTGGGAAAACCGTTGCCGAGGCTTCGGCGTCGGCCAGAGAGACGTCAATTCCTCTGCCTCGACAATACGCAGCCTGACTGCTGCTTATGGTTATGCCGTGGACCCTGCAACCATGTTCCTGGACGAGCATGCTTGCCGCACCTCCCCAGCCACAGCCAACATCAAAGACCGATGCGCCTTGCGGAATATGCCGGTACAACAAGCGTACCGCTCTTTCGAGACCTGCCTCCATCTCTGCATCACTGACGCCATCCGGCATCGCCTTGCGAAACAGGCCAAAATGGTAATGCATGCCCGGGCCGAGCACACGGCGCCAGTTCTCCAGTTCGTTACTGGAGAAAAAGTCGTCCATGTCGAATGCCGACGCGGTACTCATGTGGCGACGATTTCAAGGTGTGGATGAGAATGCGCCCATGCGCGCGGGTTGGCCAGTATGTGGGCGCACCAGCGTCGAAACAACTTGAGATGACCCGTAAGTGCGTCGTCGCTCAGGCGTTCAACCCTTGCCTGCCAGGCGTCAATCGACGGCATGGACTCGACACGACGGTCGAACCAGACTTCGATATTCCATCCCGCACGTTGCAAGCATTCGCGCATGGTCTCAGGCGTGACAATATATGCTGTGCCGGCAAAGGCAGCATCCTGAGGCACAAGGCTGCAATGTGTTCGAATTACAAGCTTGGACGCGCAGGCCCGCAACCTGCGCAACAGCTTCTCCTTGTCCTTCATGTGCCCAAGTGACTCCATCATCAAAGCGACATCGACTTGTTGCGGAAACATGGTGCTGTCTTGTTCTGCGTTGCCATGGATCACATCCATACCCAGGCTGCGGCAATACTCTGCCTGCGCATGGCTGATGGTCACACCCTTGACGGTGCAACCGCGTTCCTCCCGCAGCAGCCCGCAAGGCCCGCCCCAGCCGCACCCAATATCGAGCACGCTGGATCCTTTGGGTATATGCGGATAAAGCACCTGGATAGCCCGATCCAACGCCACATCCATATCGGCATCACTCACAGCCGAAGCGCCCGGGCGAAACAGGCCAAAATGATAGTGCATTCGCGGACCGAGCACGGCACGCCAGTCCGCGATGGAGTTTTCCGAATAAAACTCGTCGATATCCGCTCTCGCAATGGCCTTGTTCATAGTTTTTCCATCTCTCCAGTTTGGCTAATGACGCCAGTCCTATATTCGGCAGCTCGAGGCATTTGTTCGGTCGTACCAAAGGTAGTCACCGTTGACATAGCACTTGGCGGAGACCGGTCTGTCGGGTCGCAGCGTCAGTTTGAAATGGCAAACCGTGCGATGTTCAATCAGCAAGACCTCATGCCCACTCGGCCGGTAGCGTTTCCAGACAGCCTGCGGCCAGGACGAAGCCGGCACGGTGCGCGGCCTGGCAAAACGCGCCAGCGCTTCGGCTTTGTGCGCGCAGGCCAAATTCATGTCAGTCAGTGTGTCCAGTATCGATGCCAATCGAACTGCCGAGTCGAAGCAATAGAACTGTAGTCCAATCTTCGGGGCCACTTCAGGACCCACTTCAAGCTGCACCATTATTGGATCATCGACGCTGCGGAACTCTGCCAGGATGGACGAGATGTCCTGGCGGATGGCGGCCAGCCCGGTTCTTTCAATCAATTTCATGACCCGCTCAGGTCCGTCGACCCGCAGGTCGACTTTCAACCGGTCGACGCCGCGCCCTATCATCCATCCCACATGATTGAGGGTCGCAATGTCAGCCGTCTCTGAGATCAGGTTTGCCAGGCGGTCCGCAACCGGGCTGTTTCGGCCGGGGCCGGGCAGCCCTTCAATCAGATGTGAGCATATCTCCATAGCGCCCGGACCATCCGGCTGATCAGCCCGATGAGCGCGATATCCGGGCATGCTGAAAAACAAGCCTGGGAATCCGTCTGTACCAATGTCAAACTCGAGCCACGCCGCCTTGATGGCACGCCAGACTTGCGGCACATCCTTCCTGAGTTTCTTGAGGAATGCCAAAGCGGCACGCCCGTCCGCAGCATGAGCACCATAGTTCTCGCACGGTATAAGATGCAGCGAGTCCAGGTCGGTTCCCTCATTGTACAAGCCAAACCCAATTCCGCAGGTCCCCAATTCTTCAGCCAGATGAAACTCAAATCCCATGGGTCCGCGGCACAGGTTCACCGGCAGCCCGCGAACTCGGTCGAAAATTTCCGGCCTGACCTCGGTTTCGATGAGCTGCGGTGACGTCCCGGCCAGCAACAGTTCAATAAACACTGCAACATCATTGTCCGGCTCGATGCCAACTTGCGGCATTCGCCATACAGCCTGTTGCATATAATCTTTGTACATACTAAATTCGTAGCAATTAATCAGTACAAGGTAAACCATGAAAACAGATTTCCGGCAGACCTTTCTGACCGAAGGTGTGGTTCACCTTCCGGGCGCGCTCAGCCAATTGACGCTGGATGAAGCATTTAAATGCTGGGAATGGAGCATCGGTCACTCCGGTCCCACCGCTGCGCGATTGTTCGCCGACGGCGGTGCGCAGCCCGTGGACAGTCTTGACACGGCGCGTTCTCTGAACTCGGACGGTCCGGGATTCTTCTATCAGGATGCACAAAATCCAGCGGCCAAGGAGATATACCAGTCACTGGTCTGCCGGCCCGACATACAGGATGCTGTCGAGCTGCTGTTCGGCGCCGGCCAATCGGCCTGGTATCTGGGGGAACAGGCGTTGCTGAAAGACGCCGGAACGCCAGCGACACTCTGGCACCAGGATATCACCGACTTTCGCATAGCTGCCAATACATCAAATCTTGTTTCACTGTGGATTCCGTTTGATCCGGTCTCGGCGGATACCAGCCTGTATGTGGTGCGACGGTCCCACAAGGGACCCATCTATTCCTCGGTCTTCGGGCAGTATCGCGCAGGCGATATGCCCAGAGTGGAAGAACGCCCGGATGAGTTTGACGTGGTATCGTACGCATGCGAACCCGGCGATGTTGTTGCCTTCCACCTCGCGGCGGTACACGGCGGCGCGCCGACAAATCCGCACCAGATGCGCCGCACCCAGACGCTGAGATTTTTTGGTGAGGATGCAATTTATCACTCACGCCTGAACCCTGATCACCCCAAAAACGGCCAACCTTTCCGGATGCCGACAACAAGACAAATACTGCCCAGAGACCAATCCCGCGGACCAGAGACAGGTTGTGCAGCATAGACGGAGGCTGCACGCCGCCTAGGCCGGCCAACTGGCCCAGGGCCGGTCATCAACAACAAACAATGAAACGGAGAGTTTCCAAGACATGAACAAAGAGGCGCTTCGAAGCAACATCAATGCGATGGCCCATATGTTCGCCAGAGCAGGTGATCAGGAGAAGTCAAGGGCATGTGCCGAGTTCGCGGTTTCGTGCGGTTTGTGGTCCGGGCCGCAACAACGGCCTACTCATCTCGTTGAAAACCTGCGGGCGTCCGCGCTGCATGAGCCGACACAATTTGAAACCGTCAAGTACTTGCAAGCACATGCATCCGACATCAGATCCGAACTGGACACGCTGCAAGCAGAGGTTGTCGCCAAAATGGATCCTGCCGGTCAGTATCTTGTAAAGGCAGGAAAATGGGACGCACTAATCTTCAGGCATTTCGACAGTGAAGGTGAAGATGCCGCAAGACTGATGCCGCGAACATCCGAAATCGTAGCAGCCCTTCCTGACGAAACTGACGGTGCCGGCGTGGTTTCGATCAACTGGCTGTATCCAAACTCGCACATTGTGTCCCACTGCGGTGCCAGTAATGCGAGATTGCGCATCCAGCTTGGTCTGCAATCCGACCCCAAGGCAGTCATTCGCATAAACGACGAATTTCAGACGTGGGAGGACGGCAAGTGTTTTGTGTTCGACGACTCTTTCGAGCACGAAGTTTGGCATTTCGGCAACACTCCCCGGGTGGTGTTGATCTGTGATATTCACCACCCGGACGTGCCACCGGAACGGCGCGACGAAATACGCCAGCATCATCGGCGACGCAGCGCTGAAACCGCGCAGCTGCTGTTGTTCAAAAGCGGACTGCACAACGTGACGAAAACGCCAGACGGAGCCTTCCGTTTCGAGGCGAGCGGCGACTTGGAAGCGGAGCTGTTACGGTATCTCGACGAGTTTTAAGCGACCGGACTTGTGATCTTGTCTGAACTGGCCGCTCGCAACAGCTCATACGGAAACCTGCGCTCCCGCCACCAAACAGTTGCTGCCCATTTCTCTCCATTTGCTACCGGCAGGCCAGCATGAAGTGATGCAGGAGATGGCTCAGTTGAACCGGCGCGGGTATTTGCAAACAGCAGCAGCTTGCCCTTGCCGGGTTCAATGGTGAGACCCAGATCAGGAAACTGAGTGCCGCCGCCGCAAAAATCATCGTTCAAATAGCAGATTGCCGTATACAACCGCTGGCCTCCGCCCTTTTCCAAGATCATCTTGTGCCGGGGAGTTCCATCTATCGCGAAGGAATCGAAATGTGGCTTGAACTGTTCTCCTTTACGATAATGCAATACCGACACACCCTCGGCGTTCTCGCAAGGAAGGCCAATCAGTGATCCGACGTTACTGAACAAGCTGAGAGCCCACGGATACTCGGCCGGATCGAGAAGGCAAGTCGAGTTCGACCGGACCGCAGATCGTTCGTGACCAGCTTTTTCAGAGTAAACAGTGGCCCGTTTGGTGCGTGCTGCCGCCGCCGCAATCATGGCATCACAATCATCAGCGCAGATGAAGTGATCAATTGTCAGGACGAGCGGATTCACATTCCACAAGGTCGATTTGCGCAGACAATCAGCTTTCATGGCGCGTACCCCCGTTTTCGGACCTGGAGTCACAGAAGTTGCCGCTTTGCCAGGTGGTAGAATTCGCCCTTCTTCTTCATCAGCGCATCATAATTGCCAAGTTCGACAATCCTGCCCTGCGAGACCACCGCAATCTTGTCAGCTTCACGGATGGTGCTGAGCCGATGCGCAATTACCAGCCGGGTGACCTTCAGGCTGTTGAGACTTTCGGAGATGATGGCCTGGGTTTTGTTATCCAGTGCGCTGGTGGCTTCATCGAAAAACAGGATGTTGGGTTTGCGCACCAGCGCACGCGCTATCATGGTCCTCTGCCGCTGCCCGCCAGACAGGGTACCGGCCTCTTCCATCACAAACGTCTCCAGTCCCATGGGCAGTTTTCTGATGTCGTCGGCCAGGCCGGCCATCTCGGCAGCTTCCATCACTTGACGTTCCGACAGCGCAGCCGCACCGGCAATGTTGTCATACAGACTGCCTGGTATCAGGGAGGCGTTCTGCATGACTGTGCCGATCTGACGGCGCACCAGCCTGAGATCCAGTTGCGCAAGGTCCTTGTTGTCATAGAATACGGCACCGGAGTTTGGTGTTTCAAACCCCAGCAGCAACCTCAAAAGCGTCGATTTGCCAGAACCTGACGGCCCGACCACGGCAACAAATTCACCTGGTTCAATGGTCAGGTCCACGCCATCCAGAACATCAGCTCCGTCCGGCGTATACCTGAAGGTGAGGTCCCTTATGGACACCTGACCATGGAGCTTGCCCGGATCAGTCCGTGTTTCCACGACCTCGGGTTCGGTCTCCAGAATGGGCTTGACCCGGTCCAGCAGCGGCATGGCCTCCACCGTGGCGCCGAGCGCCAGCGAAAACGCGGAAATTGAAGCAATGAACTGGCCAAACGCCGCATTGAAAGCCGCGAAGGATGCGAGATCGATCGTCTGCGTGCGATATCCGGCGACCAGCAGCATGCCCAGCACCCCGACGGACGGCAGGATCACACCGGCCGTCGACTGGATGGCTCGGACCCTGCCACTACTCCAGTTCGCACGCTCCTGGATGGCGAATGAATCCGCCCACCGGGCAAAGGCTCTCTCCTCTGCTCCGGCGACGCGCAATTTCGAGATTCCCGACAGCATGTCCAGCACCCGGCTTGTCACGACGCCCTGAGCATTCAGGATGCGGCGCTGAAAACCCAGCTGTCGGCGGGCCAGAGCAATGAAAAACACGCCGGACAGCACTGCGAAACCGAAACCGTACAGCGCCAGTTCCACATCATAAACCAACATCAAAATGAAGCTGATGCCGGCAAATGCGCCGCTCAGCAGGCCGTTCAGCACCGGTCCGGCGATGATACGGCGCATGGCAGTCACGGTGAGCACCCTCATGGTTAGATCACCGGTCGTGTATTCGCGGAAAAACGACGACGGCAATCTCAGCGCCCGGTCCCAAAGTGCGGGCTGCAAGCGGATATCGATCAGCCCGCTGGCCCTGATGCTGGCCAGCGAGCGCACCACCGTGAATGCAGTGGTGCTGATGGCGCCGATGCCGATCATGATAGCCATCTGGGTCACCAGGTTCGGCCTGCCGTCCGGAATGGCGGTCGAGACGATCACGCCGGTTGCGATGGGCACAATCAATCCGGCCATCACCGCCAGCAGCCCAGATACCAGCAATGTGCGCACGTCGGAGCCGACGCTGGTGAGGGCCAGCCAGCCGAATTCACGACCGCTCAACTGGCCCGTCAAGCTCGGATACAGCATGAAACCGAAACCGAAATACTGGCTGGCAGAGACATCATCTAAGGGACGAAACGAACCGCTCTGCGGATCGACGATGCAATATACACCGTTATGCCAGATTGCGGCAGCCGTGGACTCGCCATCATTTTGCTGCAGCAGTATCGGCAGCCCCTCCTCGAGCCACCAGGCACCCTGCACCTCGACCTCCCGGAACCGGAAATTCGACTCCGTCGCGATGTGGCGAAGTTTCTGCTGCAGCGTTGGCAACTGCTCGTAATTGGCAGGTTCGATGATCGTGAACCTGTCATGCGCAGCAATGATTTTCAGAGACGCCAGCAGGGAGTCTTCGCCCGCCCCTACGTTGAACTGAAAGGGCGTGTCTGCAGTAACGACACCAATCTGCTTTCGCGCGGCTCCAAACGCATCTTGATCACGGGCAGCAGCGGTTTCCCGGCGGGCTGCCTCCGCAGCTCTCTGATGACTGTCCCAGGCGGCAAGCGCGGCAGAGACGTGTGCTGCAACCGCCAGCAATGACGAAGCACCAAACTCCTTGATGAACTGCGCAGAGTCCAGAACCCGAACCGGCCCGGTCTCCCTAAGTACTACGGACAGTCCGCTGCCAATTGGCAAATGTGACGTCGGCACAACATCTTCAGTACCAGGCAGGTACATTGCGAGTACCGGCTGATCCGCAACCAACCACAGCGGCGATCGCCCTGACATTGGCTGGCCGGCTCTCACCGTGACCGCGTTGCCAGCAGTCAATTCGGTTGGCGGAACCAACTGATTTACCGGTCGCACAAATTGAGACAAAGCCGCAATCCAGCCAACTGCGGCCTTGGCATCGGCGGCGGCCGTGGGTGCGCCAATGTCGTACTCGCTCAGGTCTTCACAAACCAGTTCGAATACCGCGTCTTCATCCTGCAACGGCAGGTTGGCACTACCTTTGGGGAACTCTCCCAGATATCGCCTGGGCGCGGCCAGCAGAGCCTCGCCGGCCGGCCGGACATAAGCACGCACAGTCTGGGTAAACGTCCCCGGACCGGATGGTCCTTTGCGACTGGATTGTCGCGACGCGCGGGCAGCCCTCGTCATTTGGCACCGTCCCCGACCAGCTCGGCATAGGCGCCGTTGATCGCCATCAGACTGTCGTGATCGCCGCGTTCGGCGACCACGCCGTCTTCCAGCAACAGTATCTCATCGCAGTCGCGAATGGTGCTCAACCGGTGCGCGATAAGCACGCAGGTCGTGCCGCTCCGGCGCAGGGATTTTATGATTTCCAACTCGGTTGTTGGATCCAGCGCTGCAGTTGCCTCGTCAAGAACCAGCACAGACGGCCGCCTGACCAGAGCGCGGGCAATTTCAATGCGTTGGCGCTGGCCGCCGCTGAGATTGCGGCCACCTTCCTGCACAACTGCATCAAAGTTCCCCGGCAGGCGGGAGATCTCTTCCAGAATATCGGCATTGCGGGCGGCTTCAACCACTTCTGCATGAGGAATGGTCTTGTCCCACAGGCAGATATTGTCGCGAACAGTCCCATCGAACAGGGTGATGTCCTGATCCACGGTTGCCACTTCGCGTGACATTTCTGTGCGCGAGAACGACTGCAGCGGTCGGCCATCAAACCGCACTTCACCATCCCAGGGTTCGTACAGCCCGCTGATCAGTTTGCCGATCGTTGATTTGCCGCTGCCGGACACACCAACCAGCGCCACCCAGCCGCCCGGTCGGACTGACAGGTTCAATTCCCGGATCAGAGGCGGTTCAAGCGGGCTGTAACCGAAGCTGATGTTTTCCAGCTTCAGGCCAGGCTCGACAACATGATCTTCTTGCGGGAGTTCTGATGTAGGCTGGTGCCGCCAGTCCAACTGGTTGCCCAGCACATCATCCATCCGCGCCAGATCAGCGGCTGCTTCCTGGGCCTGACCGGTGACCTGGACCATGTGCTGAATCGGGGTGGTGATTGAGGCAAACAGCGTCTGAAAGGCCAGCAGCGCCCCCAGGGTCAATGCGCCGTCCATGACACTCGCACCACCCAGACCCAGCGCAACGGCCACAGTCATGGTCGCGATCAGCGGAGGCAGAATGGTGGATATCTCGTCCAGCCTGGCAAGCGCCTGCTCAGAATTGATTGCCCGTGCATGGTATCCGGCCCACTTTCCGAAAAAATCATCCTCCGTACCGGTTGACTTGAGTGTCTCAATTGACCGCAATCCGGTGACGGTGGTTGAAAACAGTTTTGCCTGGTCCGTCTGCAACCGCATCGCTGTGTCGGTGCGAACACGGCGGAAAACCCGCAATGCGACAACGTTCAGCAGTGCGCCGGCAACCGCGATACCGGCAAGCAGCGGGCTCAGCAACATCATGAACCCCAAAATAAGAGCGGCGGTAAGCGCATTAATCGACGCCGATCCTAGCTCGGTTGTGAGCAGTCGTGACACCCGCTCAACGCTGCTGACACGACTTGAAATGTCGCCCAGATAGCGGACCGCAAAAAATGACACCGGCAGTCGCAGAACATGCCAGACAAAGTCTGCCGACCGGGTCAATGACAAATCCATCTGCAGTCGCAGCAAGGCCAGATCCTTGACCCAGGACAGCAGCACCTGGATGATTATCGCGGCAGCAAGGATCAAAATTATCGGCGCCATCCAAGAAGTGGATTGCGGAACTATGATGCTGTCGACGAACACACCGGTCAGTGCCGGTGCGACAAAACTCGGGATGCTGATCAGAAATCCGACGGTCAGTATGATCGCGATATACCTGAAATTTTCACGAGCTTCCTGGACCAGCCTTGACAGCAGTTTAGGCGGCTGGCCACCTGGCACAAAGTCTTCGCCCTTTTCGAAGCACAGCAGGATGCCGGAGTATGAGCTCTGGAACTGATCGCGTGACACGGTCCTGGGACCACTTGCCGGATCATTGAGATAAACCCTGTCTTTGGATGCCCCTTCGATAACCAGGTAATGGTTCGCGTTCCAGAACGCGATTGAGGGAAACGGACCTTCAAGTGCAGATTTTGCCATCTTGCGATAACCGGTTGCGACAAGGCCATAACGGCGCGCTGCCTTCAACAGATTGCTGGCCTTGCTGCCATCTCGAGAAACACCGCACTCCTCGCGCATTTCCTCCAATGGCACAAACCGGCCGAACCCGCCCAGCACCATGGTAATTGCAGCGGCACCGCATTCTGCCGCCTCCATCTGTAATACTGTTGGTGTGCGGACCCGCGTGCTGGACCCAACCATTGCAGACAGCCTTGAGAGCATCGCGTTCACTGGTCGAACACCGATGCCAGTGCGGGTATCAGGATGGTTATGGGCCTTTGTTCACGCACCACGATCTCGACCTGCGCAAGAGTGCCGACATGTATCTGGAACGGCGGTCCATTGCCGGTCCACCACTCAAACCCACTAGCGTTAGTCTCGCTTTCCTGCAGGCTTATGTGCGCCAAGTATGGCGTGTAATCCCTGGAAAACAGTTCGGACAGTTGCTCGTTTCGCAGCAGCGCGTTTATCTGCGCTTTTGATACCGGGGCCTCGGAAATTGAAATGGCGGTGCCCCGCATGCTGCCGAACTCCGCCTTTTCCACCGTCATTGGAATCAGGTGGGCATCCATTCCCCTTTCAACCAGGGGCCCGTGCGTGATATCCAGAAATGCCAGGACCTGATTGCCCTTTTCTGCCTCGGCGATCGTCAAAATGACATCGTCATTGTCCACCACCTGCCCGGTACCAACCCGTATTTCTTCGACCACGCCGGACACTGGCGCGCGGACATAGCGATCCTGCTCGCGCCGGGCCTTCTGTTCGATCAGTTCAACCTCGCGCTTGCGAAATTCATCGTGAGCCTGTTCGAGTTCCACGGCCAGGTTGACCTTGTATGCCTGCTGCTCGATCCTGACGCGGGACAGTTTGAGTTGAAGGTCAGTGATATGAGATGAAATGGCATCGCTGCGTGCAATGTTGGCTTCCTTGCGGCCGGCAACACCGGTATCCTCGGCAATCAATTTTTCGATGATTTGCCACTCGGCTCGAGCTTTTTTCAAAGCAGAGGTTATCGAGTTCATCAATTCGGTCGATGCCGCCTCCCGGGCCTGAAAAGCCTCCTGCTTGAGCTTGTTCCGCTCTTCCAGGTCAGTTTTCATGTGATCAAGTGTCTGCTGTGCGAGCTTGATATGAAAGTCGACTTCGGGCTGGGAAATCTCTGCTAGCACCATACCGGCTTGCACCGTTTCAGCCGTGCTGACCAGTATCGTGCCGATACGGCCTTTGGTTGCCGCCTGAACCACGTACTGCTGCTGGGAAGACCGAATAATTATTCCGCTTCCAGTCACCTTGCTCGGGATGGTGCCGACAACGCTCCAGATGACGACCGCCAGCATCACGATTGCAATCACTGCAGTCAGGTACTTGTGTGCGCTGGGAATAAGGACCACTCTCGTGTCGAGGTTTTCCTGACTGCGCGGTCGCTGCGGGATGGCGGCTTTTGCGTTCAACTGTCCCTCATTGTCGCTGGATTTCAAAAAATTAGATCGTACAGAAACAATCTGTACTCTGCATCTTTTTTTTCGAGGTTTCCAGTGTCAATGCCGGACACGGGCGGCACCGGCGTCAGGTGCTGCTCCTGCCACATTCAGTGGCGCCGTTCGCTACTCCCACTCGATGGTCCCGGGTGGTTTTGAGGTGATGTCGTAGACAACCCGGTTGATGCCCCGCACCTCATTGATGATGCGGGTTGCGACTCGGCCCAGGAACTCCATGTCGTAGGGAAAGAAGTCCGCCGTCATGCCATCGACGGAAGTGACGGCGCGCAAGGCGCAGACGAACTCGTAGGTCCGCCCGTCGCCCATGACGCCAACAGTCTGGACCGGCAGCAGGACTGCAAATGCCTGCCATATGTCATCGTATAGACCGGCTTTTCGAATCTCATCGAGATAGACCGCGTCGGCTTCCTGCAGGATCCTTACTTTGTCGCGGGTGACGCCGCCGGGGCAGCGGATGGCAAGGCCGGGTCCGGGAAACGGGTGCCGTCCGATGAAACTGTCGGGTAGTCCCAACTCGTGCCCAAGCGCCCTCACCTCGTCCTTGAACAATTCACGCAACGGTTCGACCAGTTGCATGTTCATCCGCTCCGGCAGGCCGCCGACATTGTGGTGTGACTTGATGGTGACGGACGGGCCGCCGGAGAACGACACGCTCTCGATGACGTCCGGATACAACGTGCCCTGAGCCAAAAATTCCGCGCCGCCGATTTTCTTCGCCTCGCGTTCAAACTCCTCGATGAACAGACGCCCAATGGTCTTGCGCTTCTTCTCGGGGTCGGCCTCACCCTCGAGCGCATCCAGAAACGTGTCAGCGGCATCCACCAGCACCAGCGGAATATTGTAGTTCTCGCGAAACATCGCGACGACCTGTTGAGCTTCGTCTTTGCGCATCAGGCCATGGTCCACCAGGATACAAGTCAGTTGATCGCCAATGGCCTGGTGGATGAGCACGGCGGCAACCGATGAATCGACGCCACCTGACAGACCGCATATGACCCGGCCGGAACCGACCTGCTCGCGGATGGCCGCAATGGCCTGATCCTTGTAGGCTTCCATTGTCCAGTCACCGGTGAAACCGGCCAGCCTGACGAAGTTTTCGTACAGCTTAGAGCCGTGCGGTGTGTGGTGGACTTCGGGATGAAACTGCACCGCGAAGAAATTCCGTGAGGTGTCGGCGGTGATGGCGAACGGTGCGTTGGGCGACGTGCCAAAAACCTCAAAGCCCGGCGCCAGCCTGGACACATGATCACCGTGGCTCATCCAGACCTGCTCGTCACCGGCGTCAAACCATCCGTCCAGCAATGCAAGCTTTCCATCCGCCGGTGTCACATAGGCGCGGCCAAACTCAGCCGTGCCTTCACCACGTTCGACGAGGCCACCCAGACAATGCATCATTGCCTGCTGGCCATAGCAGATGCCCAGAACCGGGATGCCCAGCTCAAACACCGAGGGCGGCGGCATCGGCGCGCCGTCATCAAATACCGATGCCGGCCCGCCGGACAGGATCACCGCCTTAGGCGAAAACTTCTTCAGGAAAGCGTCGGTCACATTCTGGAATGGGTGGATTTCGCAATACACGCTCAGTTCGCGCAGGCGCCGCGCGATGAGCTGGGTGACCTGTGAACCGAAGTCGATAATGAGGAGACGGTCTGTCATAGCGAGCGGATACAGAAAAGCCGACGAGTCCGCAAGATAAACAGGCCGTCACACCGCCGGCTATTCACAGTTCCAGCGAATTTTATGGTATCATGGGCCATTACGGCTGGTGGGGCGTTTGCTCAGTTGAGAGGAGACGCTGTTTATGAACGCGATACAAACCGCCGAACACGCCCGCGCTCTGATTGATGCGTATGGCGAGAAGGCAGAAGCGCACGCGGCGCAGAAGGCGAACGAATTGCGCAATTCCGGCGAGCATCAGCATGCCGAAGCCTGGATGCAGGTTCGCAAGGCCATCATGCAGATGCGTGGATCACATGTAAGCTGAATGCGGCCCGCCCCGCAAACTCAATTGAGTTTGCGGGTTGCATCCATGTGCCAGAAACTTTCCTGGCCCCGTTTCATGCGGCACGCAAGGACTTTGGGTGCGGTTGACACGACGAAGTCCGGTGCCTGTGAGGTCTTCTCAAGGCAGAAGCTGCGCGGCAGGCTGGTGTATATTGAACGCGGTGGTTTTGACCACTCTATCTTTTTCAGGCGCGCACCGGTTTCGCTGTCATGATACCAGATTTGCGATATGCCGATCTCACCGATGAGAAACTCGATTGCGGCAGACAATGCCACTTCCGCCCAGTCACCGGCGTGGCGTTCAAGAACATAATCGCAATAGGGCTTCAGCCTTTTTGCAGCGCCAACCTCCCAGATGACATCGTTTGGGCGGCCCTGTTTGATGGCGCGGATGGCTGAGGAACGAGCCCATCCGGCGCCACGCAGCCAATCAGTCTGCACTTCTTCAATCAGCGCTTGCCCGCTGGCAAGATCAATGTCCAGGCGCACCCATGCCATGGTCGTGCGGCCGCGTTTACAGATCGGATGCGATGACTGGTTCAGATCCCTTTTCGAGACAGGTCGCACCATGCGCTGATATGTTCTGTCGTGCCCGCGGTCAAAGTTCACCTGCAGTACCAGATTCACCCCGGAGCGCGAGGTCTGGTAGTAGCCGCGGTTGCCTCGCCGCCATCCCCACAAACCGAGGGTGAGGACATATGACCGGTCGTTCTCGCGTGGCATGGCCAGCAAGTGATGGTCACAAAGGACAGCCGCGCCACAGTGCTTCAGCACGGCAGCAACAGGCTTGCGATCAAGCAGGCGTCCCCAGCGGCTGGCCCGGATTTCGCGGACCGGCAGCCCGGTGGCGCCCAGTTTCGGTGCCAGCAACTGAGCGGCATATTCGTCGTTGCAGTAACGATAAACAGTTCGCTCTTTGGGCAGGCACGCAATAATTTCGTTGGCATCACGGATATCCATGCTGCGTCAACTCCAGTTCATTGAAAGTGTCCCGTCGCAGTGGACCGAGGAGCACGCGCATGCGAGCGCGCGACTTCTCAGGCCCGACAGGTCGGTACAATCAGTATTTGTTGTGAAAGATCAGAAATGCCGGCTGGCGCCGCGCATCGCCTTAGAAAACTGCAGAGGCAGTTCCAGGCACAAGAGCGGCACATGCGGCAGGCGCATTGCCCGTCGCAGCCAGCAGCATCGCGTATTGGCGATTGAAATGCATGTGCCTTACTCCATAAATCGAGACACGGCTTATGCCACAGGCGCAGCGCAATTGCCAAGTAGCCGGAGCAAAAAACCCTGAAGTGTTGCATTTCCGCAACGCAACACCCGGCACGTTCGCTAGCCCTGCCGCTGCATGACGGCAATGAAGAAGCCGTCGGTGTTGTGGTCGGCGGGCGACAACACCAGCCCTTTCGTGCCGCCATCCGATGATGCCGGCACATCGCCGGCAAGGCATTGCGACCACACGTCTGCATAAGGCATGATGGAGAATTCCGCATTGGACGCCAGAAATGCCTCAATCTGGTCGATGTTTTCTTCCGGCAGCAGGGAACATGTCACATAGATCAGCCGGCCGCCCGGTTTGACCAGTGGTGCCGCCCGGGCCAGCACGGCACGCTGATCATCACTGCGGTTGGCAAGACTTTCGCGCGTCAATCGCCACTTTGCGTCGGGCTTGCGCCGCCAGGAGCCGGAGCCGGAACATGGCGCATCTACCAGCACCCGGTCCATACGGCCTGCCAGTTCATCCAGTTTTTGCGGTTCGTCAGCCGGGATGACCTGGACGTTGTGAACCCCCGCCCGGTTCAGGCGCGCAATGATCGGCTTCAACCGGTTACGATCAGCATCCCAGGCGTGTATCTGCCCCTTGTTGCCCATCGCTGCGGCCAGCGCCAATGTCTTGCCGCCGGCGCCTGCACAGATATCTGCAACCTGGTGGCCTGCCTCCACTGCACACAGGCGCGCAGCGACCTGCGATGCGGCGTCCTGGATTTCGAACGCGCCGCGCTGGAAGGACGGTTCGGCTTCCAGGTTCGGCGTGCGTTTCAGTCCGGCCGGCACTTCGATACGAATGCCATCCGGGGCCAACGCCGCTTCCAGCGCGTTGAACTTGGCGAGTTGACCAAGCAGTTTTTCCGGTGTCGTTTTCAGCGTGTTTGCGCGCACATCCACCGGCGCGCGCATGCTGAGCGCCTGGCCCTGGCGCACCGCATCGTCGCCAAACGCCCTGACAAACGACGGCATCAGCCATTCGGGGACATTGGCCTGGATGTGAGGCGCAGTGTCGGCTGCCGCGTCGCGTGACAACGCCGCGGCTTCTTCCTCGGTCAACTCTCCCGGACCATGTTTCGCCTCGCACAGGTCAGCCAGTTCGGCCGCCGTGATGTCCATGAACCGGACCGCGCAAGCCAAAACCAGCGCCCGAGGTGCGTCCGATCCCATGGTGGATGCCAGCACCGAACGCTGACGCATGGTGTCGTAGACAATATTGCCGATGGCCGCGCGATCGCTGGAGCCGGCAAACCGGTTTGCCCTGCCCCAATCGGACAGGGCCGCGTTGACTGGGCGATGCCGGTCGGTCACGTCTGCAGTTACTTCGATAGCGGCGGCAAGCCTGCCAGACAGATGCATCAGGTGGTTCCCGTTGAAAGAGCATGTGACGCCAGGATGATCCACATGATGGTGACCGCAAACACGCTGGCGAAAAAGCTGGTGAACCGGACCGGCAACCGGTTCGACCGGCAGTGGCAGACAGAATGCACGATGCGGGCCGCGACAAAACCCCATGCAAGCCAGACGAACATCACGGTCACAGCCTGCATGGCAAGTGCGGTTGCAACGGCGGCGAAAAACAGGACCGGTATTTCGAACTGGTTCTTGTAGTTGTTGCTGGCCTTCATCACGTGAGGCGGCCACACCCGGTCATCGAGCATTGCCTCGCGGCCCACTTTGCCCGCCTTGTAGGCAGTGCGGCGCCGGGCGCCGAGCACCAGCAGCACGACAATGGTCAGCAAGGCTTGCGCGCATGCCGCCAGCACCAGCAATTGCGGATGACTGGCCACGCTTCAGCCCTGACGCTGGTAATTCGGCGATTCCCGAGTGATCTGCACGTCGTGAACATGGCTTTCGCGAAGTCCCGCGCCGGAAATCCGCAGGAACTCGGCCCGCGACTGCAGGTCCTCGATGCTCGCCGATCCGGTGTACCCCATCGCTGCGCGCAGGCCGCCGGCCAGTTGGTGCAGCACGGCACCTACAGGGCCCTTGTACGGCACCTGGCCCTCAATGCCTTCGGGCACCAGTTTGAGCTGGTCCTTGACTTCCTGCTGGAAGTAGCGGTCAGCGGAACCGCGCGCCATGGCCCCGACCGAGCCCATGCCGCGGTATGACTTATAGGACCTGCCCTGGTACAGGTAGACTTCACCGGGGCTTTCATCCGTACCCGCCAGCAGGTTGCCGATCATGGCGCACGACGCGCCGGCCGCAAGCGCCTTGGCAAGATCGCCGGAGAACTTGATGCCACCGTCAGCGATCACCGGCACACCGGTTTCCTTCGCCCCTTCGGCGCAGTCCATGATGGCGGTGAGCTGCGGCACGCCTACACCGGCGACAACGCGGGTGGTGCAGATCGAGCCGGGCCCGATGCCGACCTTGACAGCGTCGGCGCCGGCATCAATCAAAGCCCGTGTCGCGTCGGCCGTAGCAACATTGCCGGCGATGACCTGGACCTTGTTGGACAGTTTCTTGATGCGCCGCACCTGGTCCAGCACGTACTGCGAATGACCGTGCGCGGTGTCAACCACAACGAGATCGACTTCCGCATCGACCAGCATTTCAGCCCTGGCGTAATTGCCCTCTCCGGTTCCGGTCGCCGCTGCCACCCGCAGGCGGCCCTGCTCGTCCTTGACCGCATTGGGGTTCAACGCCGCCTTGTCCATGTCCGTGACGGTGATCAGCCCGGTACAATGAAAATCATCATCGACCACGATGAGCTTTTCAATGCGATGCTTGTGCAAGAGCTTGCGCGCCTCGTCCTTGTCAACACCTTCGCGCACCGTGACCAGGTCACGGGTCATCAGGTCTGCAATCTTGCGGTTCAGATCGTCTTCAAAGCGGACGTCGCGGTTGGTGATGATGCCAACGAGCTTGCCGTTATCATCGACCACCGGGATGCCGGAAATCCTGTGCTGGGCCTTGAGCTCGCGCAGATCGCCGAGCGTCGCCTCGGGGCCGATGGTGATCGGGTTGACCACCATGCCGCTTTCAAACTTCTTGACCTGGCGGACTTCATTGGCCTGCAATTCGGGATCCATATTGCGATGAACAACCCCGAGACCACCTGCTTGCGCCATGGCAATTGCCAGGCGGCCTTCGGTCACCGTATCCATTGCCGCAGACAGGATCGGCAGCGACAGTTCGATGTCGCGGGTAAGCCGGGTGCGCGTCTGCACGTCGCCCGGCAACACGGCAGAAGCGGCCGGTTTCAGCAATACATCGTCAAATGTCAGATATTCGGGGATCGAGTCGGAACGCAGTTTGGCGGCCATTGCCAATCCTTTCGCACTTTTAAAGTGTTAGAGCAACTTCATGGCTTTGCCAGAAGCCATGTTGATCTAAGGAAGGTCGCACCGTGTTTGGCTTGGCCCCAGACACGACTCGCAACCAGATTGACGACTGTCTGTAACACCGTGTTGAAGGGCGCGGCAAGCGGCAGTTTTCCACACCGGGTGTGGCATGTTGGCAGATGCCGGATTCAGGAGCTGATCAACAGATGCCTGAGCTCGATGCAGGCCGACAATCGGATCATGCGGATGTGCCGCGGTACCCCGTGGCCACCAGGAACAATTCGGCCGAATCTTCCCGGCTGGACTGCGGTTTGAAATGGCGGACGTTTCTGAACTCGCGCTTCAGTGTAGCCAGCAACTCGGTTTCCGCGCCGCCACGCAGCACCTTGCACACATAGGTGCCGCCGGGCTTCAAGACCTGGCGGGCAAATACCAGTCCGGCATCTGCCAACGCCATGATCTTGAAATGGTCTGTCTGCCGGTGACCGGTGGCATGGGCCGCCATGTCGGACACGACTGCATCCGCCTTGTCACCGCCGAGCGCCTCGATCAGCGCTTCCGCGGCGCCATCTTCCAGAAAGTCCTGTTTGAAAATGGTGACACCGGCGATCGGCTCGACGCCGTGCATGTCGATGGCAACCACCTGGCCTTCACCTGAATCAGCATGTGTCCGGCGCGCAGCTATCTGCGACCAACCTCCCGGCGCAGCGCCGAGATCCACGACCCGGCCACCGGGTTTCAGGAACCGGAACTCGTCATCGATCTCGGCAAGCTTGAAAGCTGATCGCGAACGATAGCCTTCCAGCTTGGCGCGCGACACATACGGATCGTTCAGCTGGCGTTCGAGCCAGCGGGTGGAGGACAGCCTGCGTCCGCGCGCGGTCTTGACCCTTTGTGCCGTCTTGGTCGGATTGCGGCCCGAGGTGCCTGAAGATCGGGGCTTCTTGCCTATCGGTCTACGTGGGCCTGGCATAGTTTCCATCCTCGTTCATGAGTGAAGTCAAAATGCCTTCACGAAGTCCGCGGTCAGCTACACGGATACGGTCTGCCGGCCACAGATTGCGGATCTCCTCCAGTATTGCACAGCCGGCAAGTACGAGATCAGCCCGTTCCGGCCCGACACATGGCGATGAAGCGCGCTGCTCATAGGTCATGGCCAGGAGCTCTTTGGTTACGGCGCTCACTTCGTCACCCATGATCCATGCGCCGTCGACGCGGGCGCGGTCGTAGCGGCGAAGGTTCATATGGATGCCGCACACGGTGGTGACGGTTCCAGATGTTCCCAACAGGTGATCGGGCACCGGGTTGCTGGATGAACCGTTGCGCAGCCGGTCGGCAAAGGGACCGGCCAGATCTGCCACATGGGCACGCATGGCCGCGAAACTTTCAGAGCTGACGTGCTTGCCGCCAAACTTTTCTGCAACCGTGACGACGCCTGCCGGAATCGAAGTCCAATCATCGATCCGGTAGCGGCCCCCAGTGATGTTGAGCCACAGAATTTCCGTGGAACCGCCGCCAATATCGAACACAACCACCGACTGTGCCTTGCCGCAAATCAGGGGAGACGCGCCGGCCGCAGCCAGACTTGCCTCGGTTTCCCGGTCGATCACCTCCAACCCAAGCCCGATCTCGGAACGGGCCTTCTCAATGAAATTTTCACCGTTGCCGGCGGTACGGCAGGCTTCCGTGGCGATCAGGCGGAAGCGCTTCACATCCCACCATTTCAGCTTGTTGGAACACACCCGGAGCGCCTTCATGGTGCGCTCTATAGCGTCTTCGGATATCTCGCCACATTGCGACACGCCCTCACCCAACCGGACAATACGGGAAAATGCGTCAACCACCTCAAAACCGGTATCTGCCGGCCGCGCCAGCAACAGACGGCAATTGTTGGTGCCCAGGTCTAGTGCGCCGTAGATGGTCTCTCCGGGAATCTTGCGGAACCTGGCGGATGGTTTTCCGGGTGGTGAAGCGCCGGACTTCTGTTGTTTTTCCGGCTCGACCGCCTCGTCACGACGGCGCGGCGGGCGGCGCAGATGCCACCCGTGACGCCGGCGCGTTTTGGCCGGTTTCGCGCCGGTTTTGCCCTCAGCGCCCAAATCAACACCCTGTCAGGTCACCTGTCGCCCGCGCCTGGCCCCAGCATGCTCAGCTTTTCCAGGGGGCAACCGTAAAGGCAACCTGCCTCAATACGTTTCGTTATGTTCAGTGTAGCAGTTTTGCAGGCAAGGTAAAGCGAGCTGGAATTTCGCCAGGGCTGGAACTGGTCAACGCCATACAATTCCGCTTGCTGAAAATCAGTCATATGTTGTTGAAAAGATGAAAGAAAATTCTCTCCGCCATGCCGGGCGTTGCTGACCACCAGGCAGACGTCAGTGCTTCGATTTCAAGGGCTAAGTCTATTTCAGCCCTAGTTAGATTGAGCCCTATTTCATTAACGCATGGTTAGACCTTGATAGGTATGTTTAGTCCCGCAAGGGATAGTCGAATGAATAGCTATGGAAAAAGCTGGTTTTCAGCCGGATCGCTGATCGGAGATTTCTCCGAACAGATCCGGATGTCGGTTACGCAGGAGCGCTCCGCGCTGGCTGTGAACACCGCCCGTGTCGAAGCGGAACTCGCTTCCAAGGCAAAGTCTGAATTCATCGCATCCATGAGCCATGAACTGCGCACCCCGCTGAACGCCATCATCGGGTTTTCGGACATGATGCAGTCGCACAAGGACTTGCCCGACGCGCAGACCGATCAATACGCCACCTATATCAACGAGGCGGCGCAGCACCTGTTGCAGTTGATCAACGAGATTCTCGACGTGTCCAAGATTCAGGCTGGCGCCCTGACCGTCGACCTGCAGACGCTGGAGGTCAAACCGATGGTGGAAAGCTGCGTCCACTTTGTCGAGATGCGCGCGGCATCTCAGGGCGTCACGGTGAACTGCAACATCACCGACAACCTGCCTCCCATCAAGGCCGATCCCCTGCGGCTCAAACAGGTGCTGCTGAACCTGATGAGCAATGCCGTCAAGTTCACCGAAGAGAACGGCACGGTGACCATCGACGTGGTCGAGGACGATTACGGATTTGTCGTGTTTTCGGTTACCGACACGGGCCGCGGCATGAGCCAGGAAGAGCTCCAGATGGCTACACAACCGTTTGGCCAGGTGCGCAACGGCCGCAGTGGCACCAATGAGGGAACCGGGCTGGGCTTGCCGATCTCTGCAGCGCTTGTGAAATCGCACGGCGGCAAGTTCACGCTGGAAAGCAAGCAGAATGCCGGCACCTGTGCCAGCTTTACCATTCCGATAGGTAATTTTGACGTGACGCACAGCGGAACCAAAACTGCCGCTACACAACAGAATACAGCGCAGGCTGAGACAAGTTTGCCGGAACAGCCGGCTCATTAGAAGGCACACCAAATGACCACGCAACCCATTGCTGCTACATCTTCGCGCGGACCCATGAATATGGCCAGTGAGCGCATTGGCCGCATTGTGGCCGTTACAGGTGCGCACGCAATCATCCTGCTCGATGCCGATGATGCGTTTTCGGCAGGCAACGACGGATCGCCGGAAATCGGCACCTTGTTGAAAGTGGACACCGAGGCGACAGTCACGCTGGCGCTGGTGTCGGCCTTGAGTTCTCCAACACCGTCGCTCGAAAATCCCGAACAGGAAATGCGTATCGTGGAGGTCGAGTTCATCGGCGAGTTGCCGAAGGACGACAACGGCAACCCCAAGGCCTTCCGGCGTGGCGTGTCATCCTATCCCGGTCTCGGCGACATCGTTTCGCGCGCGTCGCAGAACGAACTGTCGATGGCCTATGCCAGCGACGAGGACACCTCGATCCGCATCGGTCACATCCAGCAGGACATCACCATTCCTGCCATGGTGAAGATCGATGAATTGCTCGGCAAGCACTTCGCGGTGCTGGGCACCACCGGTACCGGCAAGTCATGTTCGGTTGCGCTGATCTTGCGCCGTATCCTGGAAAAGAACCCCAAAGCACACATCCTTCTGCTCGACGTTCACCGTGAATATGCGTCTTCTTTCAAGGAGTACGCCGAAGTTATTCAACCGGCGAACATGTCGCTGCCGTTCTGGCTGCTGAATTTCGAGGAAGTCGTTGAAATCCTGATCGGCAACCAGCCGAACCGCGAACAGGACATCGAAATCCTGCGCGAGCTCATCCCGCTGGCGAAAACCCGCTATGCCGCCAGCACCCGGCGCGAAAAGGCGACGCCGAGCCTGCGCTCGAGAGACCCTGCCGACACCATCAACCTGGGAGTCGACACGCCGGTACCTTACCGGTCGTCAGATCTGATGAGCCTGATTGAGGAGCATCTCGGCAAGCTCGACCTGAAAGGCGAACTGGCCCCGTTCAAGCGGCTCAAGGCACGCCTTGAAACCATGACCCGCGATCCACGCTACGCGTTCATGTTCGGTCATATGACCATTTCCGACAATATGGCCGAGGTGGTCGGCCGCATCTTCCGGATTCCGGTGAACGACAAGCCGATCACCGTGCTCGAGCTCGGCGGGCTGCCGTCAGAAGTGATCAATGTCTGCGTATCGGTGCTTGCGCGCATGGCCTTTGACTTTGGCCTGTGGAGCCAGGGCCGCGTGCCGATTACCTTTGTGTGCGAGGAAGCCCACAGGTATGTGCCGTCCGACAAGACCAGCGGTTTTGAGCCGACAAAGCGAGCCATCTCGCGTATTGCCAAGGAAGGCCGCAAGTACGGCGTGTCGCTGGCCATTATCACACAGCGCCCGTCAGAGCTTGATCCGACCATCCTGTCGCAATGCAATACGGTGTTTTCCATGCGCCTGACCAACGAGCGCGACCAGGAGATCCTGAAAGCCGGCATTTCCGACGCCGCCGCCTCGCTGATGGAATTCATGCCGACCATGGGGACCGGCGAGGCCGTCACCTTTGGTGAAGGCGTGTCGCTGCCGACCCGCATCAAGTTCGATTTGCTGCCGCGCCATGCGCTGCCGAAGAGTTCCACCGCATCGTTCACCCGCAACTGGAGCATCGATGTGCCGGATGAAGGCTTCCTGGAAGCCATCGTGGCGCGCTGGCGCATGCAGTCTTACGATGTCGGTTATGAGGATTCAGCACCGGAAGCCGCTGACTTCAATCCGGAAACCGGCCAGTTTGGCGAAACAGACGCTGCAAGTGCGCCCGCTGATGCAGCGGCACCGGCGGCAGCGCCGCAACCTGCTGCTCAGGCAGCCGCTGCCCCGCCACCTGCTCAGGCACCTGCTGCTGCCCCTACCCCCGCTGCCGCCGCTCCACAGGCGGCCGTGGCCGGCGCTAGCTCATCCCTGCTGAAAAAGCCGCTTGATGTGTCCGGCATGTCGATTGGACAGCCGGAAGCAGCACAACCCGAAGCGACCGCGGCACAACCGCAGCAGCCGGCAGCGGAAGCTCCGGCGGCAGCCACTGCCGCGGCATCGCTGCGAAAAGACACCGGTCTCGGCTCGCTGTTACAGAAACTGCGCAACTAGAACCTTTTCGACCGCGCAGCCGCATTGCCGGTCTTGACACCGGCAAGCCGAATTGGCTAAGCCACCTGTCACATCGCCTGCCCGGCTATGAGCACTGGGGAATAGGTTAACGGTAGACCCACGGACTCTGACTCCGTTAGTCCTGGTTCGAATCCAGGTTCCCCAGCCAGCCGTCCGCGCTGTTTCCCTGCTTTAAGTGACTGATATGCTGTTTTCCCGGCACAACGGGCCTTTGGCGACCTGGCCAGGTTCGGGCCAGATCAGACGGGCTGCGATCCATGACGGGCCCAGCTTCTTCGGAATGGAATTGATAGGCAGCGCCACAGTTCGCACTGTCTTGAGCGTCTCTGCAGTCTAGGAAAGAAAATCACTCATCTCCCCACAGGGACTCGATAATTTCATCAAGTTTGTCTGCTGCCGCCCCCAACTTCTCCAGTTCCGCCTTGTTGCCCACGGTCTCAGCCGCTTCACACATCTCTGACAACGTTACAGACAAAGCCCTGAACTGCGCTTCCAGCCCCTGCATACCAGCCACCTCCAAATGCCCTTTTTCTTGCCGTCACGCGATTCGGAATCGTGACTTGGGCAGGACACTTGACATTGCGATGACCAATATCAACTGCTGATTTCTGTTTATGTGTGAGGCTCACATTTGGCCCTTCACGTGCAGAGATCATCCTCCGGTGGTCAACTCGTTTACCCATGGCATCTTGAACAAACACTGCAACATCTGAAACGGCTAGTAATTTCAACCGCTTACACGGAACCGGCCTGATGATTGTATGCAGTTCGGGCGGTGCGAAGTGCGGTCTCAGCGTGCCTCTCTCCGCGGCTGACATCGCTCATAAATTATGCGTGACTCTGACACTTCGGTCCATTGACCGTGCGCCGTTACGGGAAAACACCATTTTGGCGAACGCGGAGAACACCTTGCGCATTTGAGGTTTCTTGTAGGGGAACACCTCATGCGAATCCATGTCGTGCACAATGAGGGCGTTGTCAGCTTCAAACACGACCAGCTGACCGTCCCGGTTCTCGGCGCAATCTATGCCGAAATAGTCCAGGTCCACACGCCTGGCCAACTCAGCGAACGCCGCATCGTGGCGCTTGCGAAACTCGTCATCGAACCGCGCCATGAACCGCTCTTCCGCCGCGCGCTTGGCGCAATCTCGTTCCATGTCCGCGTTCAGGTACCAGACTTTCCACTGATCGGCGATGGCCAGGTGGCAGGCGAAAGGGACCCCACCGACAAAGACAATCCTGCACTTTCTGAAGGCGCCGTCTTCACTGCTGTAGTCAACAAAGTCAGAAACGAAAAACTCCTGATCATCACACTGGCTCAGGTAGGTGGAGACATCCTGCTGGCAGGTCAGCTTTTCCAGGTTTCGTCCCGCATGAGACCCCACTGGGCGAACCACTACCGGAAATGCGACGTCATCCAGAACATCGCTGATGCCGGCCTTGCCATCGCCCACCGCCACAAGCGACCTTCGCTGGCACCGTGCCATCCTCGGAACCACCAGGCCAGGCACATCACACAGCATGTCGTACAACTGGTCCCTTTCCAGATTTACAATACGGTCCGGCCTGTTCAGAACCGGCCGGGGCCAATTTGTCAGTTGGCGTTCAATTTCATCCAGAAATTGCCTGCTTGTGTCTGAGTCTCCCGGTGCAACGACAATCGCCAGATCATGCTCAGGTATCGGCGTTGGCATCGGCAGGTCCGGAGACACATAGAGCGTAGTCAGGCAGATGTCTGATCCTGTCAGCAGAAAGTCGACAGGGGTGTTCCCGCCGAGGTCAATCGGGGCAGCGAGCGCCAGCAGCCTGAGTCTCGGCTGTGTAGTGGTCGGGTTTGTCCTGTAAAGCTGGCATTGCTTCAACGCAGCCGACTGAAGCCGGCGGCCCAGTTCCTGATTTCCCTTCAGTTGCTCGACTGCGGAGAGATCCATCAGCGCGCCGGCGTTGCTCGGATCCTGGGCCGTCGCAACCAGCAAGCCTGTGGCGATTTGCGTCAGATCCTGTCCTGTGAAAGCCGCTCGGGTCAACGCGGCAACACCGATGCGGCGCTGCACTTCCGCGCCGCCAATTGTCTTTGCTTCAACAGGTCGCTTCACCCATGCACTCCACAATGCCGGTTCGAAAATCTTGTTCATTGGCGCACGATTGGCTGGCGCGAAACTGGACCTGCCCTGCAATGCCCAAGCCCTGCACATTGCCGATGTCCTGCGTGCGCTGTGCCAGTTTCGCGCAAGCTCAAGTGACTAGCGTCCGAGTCGTGCTGTGAAAAACACGGAAAACAGGGGCAAACACATGATGTTCAATTGGTTTGGGAAGCTGGATGAACGGACGACAGACAAGGGCAATGAGAGACACCTGTCGGCGGACGGGCAGAGAGAGCTGATCGACAAGGGCAGTTATCGTGGCCGGCCCGTCAGGGTGTATTCCGACGGCTCCGTGAAAGCCGCGACGCGGGATGGCTGGATCCGTTTCAGGTCATTCGACGAGTTCAAACAGCATTTTCACCTGAGCTAGCGGCAAACCTGTCGGCTTGTCAGTTTCGCGCAAGTTTGCCGCCTTAGGCTTGGCATGGGTCAAGCCATAAGAGTGCGGTTTCCATGCTATCAACTCCCCTCAACTATCGATTGATATCAACCGATCTGCAAAGGTCGATTGACCTGGTTGCGGCAAGACCTCAGATCAATCGCGAGGTGGAGTACTACCGTGAGAACATCGGCAATGTAAAAACCATCGATGACTTCATGGCGGACTCCCGGCTGGTCAACTTTGCCATGGCCGCGCATGGCATGGAGGATATCTCCTACGCAAAAGGCCTGATCAGAAAGGTGCTGGAGGAAGGCATCGACGAAGACACCGCCCTGGCCAACCGGCTGGCTGACAGGCGCTACACCGAGTTCGTTGAGACGTTCAATTTTGTCAGGTACGACACCGCCACCACTTCATTTGACCGGGCGACGGAAGGAACTGTCGGCAAGTATCTTCGTCAGGCCCTTGAAGTGGACGCGGGCCAGCAAGGCGAAGGGGTCCGGCTGGCGCTCTATTTTGAACGCAAGGCCGGCTCAATCGAAAGCGCATACGACATTTTGTCGGACCGGGCCCTGCTCGACGTGACCAGAACCGCGCTTGGCCTTCCGGCGTCGATTTCCGCAACCGACATTGACCGCCAGGCCGGCCTGCTGGACGACAGGCTGGACTACGAGGATTTCCAGTCGCCTGAGAAGGTTCAGGAGTTTCTTGAGCGCTTTGCCACTCTATGGGACCTGGAGAACCCGCAGTCGGGACCTGCCTCGTCCGTGGCAGCATTATTCAATTCGCAACCCACCTTCGGATTGAGCGAGTCTATCTTGACCGCCATTCAATCCCTCAACTCACGGCGGCGCTGACATGAGTGTAACTCTTGACGTGGCGATTTCGGCGCAGCTTGCACTGCAAAAGCGCCTGGACACGATTGCCGACAATGTGGCCAACACCAACACCGCCGGTTTCCGGGCGGAACAGGTCAAGTTCGACAGCATAATAAGCCGGTTCACCAACGATCCGGTGCATTTTGCAAACCACGGAGAAAGCTACCTGTCCGCTAAAACCGGTGCGTTCATTCAAAGCGACAACCCGCTGGATGTGGCCGTGAAGGGGGATGCCTGGCTGGCCATACAAACACCCGCGGGCCTGGCTTACACCAAAGATGGCAGAATGCAGATCACCCCCGCCGGCGAGCTGCAGACCCTGAACGGCTATAGCGTGCTTGATCCCGGTGGCGCGCCCCTGCTGCTCAATCCAAACGGCGGCCCGCCGTCCATCGCCCAGAACGGTGAAATTCGACAGGCCGGCCGCCGCATTGGCGGTATCGGCCTGTACGTGTTCCCGGACAATGTCCGCCTTGACCGCCTCGACAACTCTTCCGTGGTGTCAGAGCAGCCGGCCGAACCGCTACTTGAAGGCTCCAGAGCAACTGTCCATCAGGGATTTGTTGAGCGCTCCAATGTCAACGGTGTCGGCGAGATCACCGACCTCATCACCGTGTCCAGGGCATTCGAAGCCGTCACCGAGATGATCAAGAAGGTCAATGACGCCAGGCGCGATGCGATCAGGGACATTGGCGGAGTTTCGTGAGCTTGACGCGTTGAGCACGGCAGCCATGCGGGCACGAGGCCAGTCAACCGTGGCCGATACCGACACGGAGAACCTCACTGGTGCCGAGCGGCTCGACCGGCTGGCAACGATATTTCAATCTGCACGGCAAGGCGGTTGCATAAGAACCAGCGGCAAGATCTGCAGCATTGAGGCTTCGCAGGTTTTTGCTACCGGGCTTTCGAGCATCGCCCAGCTCGGTGATCATGTGGAGATTGACTGCCGCAATCGGGTGAGCTTTGGAGAAATCGTCTCGATTCAGCCAGAGCGGGTGACAATCAAGCTGTTCTGCGATGAGCTGCGCTGCAAGATCGGCGCGCGGGTAACGGTATGCGGGCAACACCTGATCCATCCCGATCACAGTTGGAAGGGCCGCATCGTAGATGCTTTTGCAAATCCGATTGATGACCTGGGCACTTTGAAAAAAGGTGGACACGGCCTGCCGGTGAAGTCAGCTTCACCGCCTGCCTTATCGCGCAACCGGGTCGGTGAAATGGTGACGACCGGCATACTCGCGATAGACCTTTTCACACCGGTTTGCGCCGGCCAGCGGATGGGGTTGTTTGCCGGATCCGGCGTCGGCAAATCAACGCTCATGTCGATGCTCTCGCAGACAGAAGGGTTCGACACGATTGTCGTGGCCCTGGTTGGAGAGCGCGGGCGCGAGGTTCGCGAATTCATTGAAGATGCACTGGGCGACAATCTGCAGCGAACCGTAGTGGTTGTTGCAACAAGCGATGAAAGCGCATTGCGGCGGCGTCTGGCACCGCGCACAGCCATGGCCATTGCGGAATATTTCAGCAGTGCCCAACAGAACGTGCTGCTGATTGTGGACTCCATCACCAGATATGCGCACGCCTGCCGTGATGTCGCTCTGAGTGCGGGAGAGTTGCCGGTATCCAGGGGATATCCACCAAGCACATTTGCGGAGATCGCCCAACTGCTCGAGCGAGCCGGACCGGGAACCGGAGAAGACGGTTCAATAACGGGAATTTTCTCGGTGCTTGTAGACGGCGACAACACTGAAGAACCGGTATCCGACACTCTTCGCGGAATCCTCGACGGGCACGTGGTGCTTGACCGCAAGGTGGCTCAGGAAGGCAGATACCCGGCCATCGACCTGCTGACGTCGATATCGAGACTGGCCGACACCTTGTGGAGCGCCGAGGAAAGAAAATTGATCGTCAAGTTGCGTTCAATGATTGAGCGATATGAAGACAGTCGCGATATTCGTTCCATTGGCGGGTACAAGCCTGGCACCGATCCTGAGCTTGATGAGTGTGTTGCGCTGGTCCCCAAGCTGTACAACGGCCTGATCCAGCACCCTCAGTCGGCGAAGATCCAGGACGCCTTTGCACACCTGTCCAACCTGCTTATCGAGGAATGATGCCGGCAATGAAAACAACCGGGCTCACAGCATTTTTCAGACCTAGTGTCTTTGCACCAGCTTGTTGCGGACCATATCCAGGGTAATGAAACTCAGCTGTTCGATAAGGACGTCGTGCACCAGTTTTGACTTGAAGCGGCTGTTGACGTTGTTGAGAATGCCGTCCGTGAATTCCGAAAGATCGTACTTTTCAAGTTTTTCAAAATCTATCGTTGTGCTGCCATAGATCGTCCTGAATGCTTCATCCAGCAGAAACACATCAAGTGGCACCGGCAGGGATTTTTTCTGATGCGCATCGACGGTGTAGACCAGTTGCGCCAGAACATACCCCTGAACCTTGTAGTCCCTGATAACCGGCACTGTTATCGGGGCTGTCTTCACATAATCCAGACCGGGAAGGAACTCGTCTTCCGTGGAATTGTTGGCATAGTTCGATGACCACATCAGGCCGCCATAAACCCCGCCAATAGCAATCAGCATCACCCACACGCCGATGAACAGGTACCGGATCATGTAAACTACCGGTCCACCGAGTATGTGCCATCGGACTCCTCATCACGAATGGCTTTCTTGATTGTCTCGGAAACGCTGCGCGATGCTTCCAGGTGAACCTTCAGCGCCTCTCCATTAAGACTAAGCGCCTCACGCAGTTCCATGATCTGGCCATGGACGTGCTGATCCACAGGCAATTCAGCCATGCGGCGTGTCATCCGCGACAGCTCAAGCAGATAGAGCGTTTTGCTGTTGGTGATTTCCGAGATATCGGCCAGGGGGTCTTTATTGAGCAGGTCAACTTCTTCCTCCAGAATCCTCCGCAGCCCCTGCGCAACCCGCATGATGGCTGCAACCTGTGAAGCGGCCGATGCCCGGATGGCTGCCGGCAACACAGTGCCTGGATTGACTCTACCTACTTTTGAAGCTGCTTCTCTGTTGTATTCAATGCCGGTTGAAGGTTGCATTGTATTTGTTCCATTGCGTTTGTGAGCTGGTTGCAAGGCGGCCTAGCGATCTGTTGCAGGCAACCTTTCGCGGCTTTCCCGCTCCTCACCCAGTATTGAAAGAAAGTTCTGAATTGAACTGAGCATGGTCGCAAAATTCAGGTTGAGCTGGCCGTTGCCAGCTTCAGAACTTCTGGAAAATGATGCCTGCTCCGCCGCAGAAGGCGTAGCTGGCGCAGCCGCCGGAGACGGCAGGATCTGGTTCGCTATGCCCAGTGTGCCAGTTTCGGCAAGTTGTTCGCCGAGAACTGCCGCCATCTGTGTACGCGCCCTGTCTTTCGACATTGCCGCGCTACCTTCCGCCGAGGTGTCCTTGGGCAAAATGAACTGCAGCATCTGCTGCAGGAAGAACCCCTCGACCTTCTTTGCGGCCGCCTGTTCAGGTGATTGCACAGACTGTGTGGACGATGCAGTGAGCCTCGAAGCACCGTGCAATGTCTGTGCACTTCCGTCAGCAGCTGCCGTGGCTCGGACGATATTGTAATTGCGCTTAACTCTCGGCTCCGACGCCTGGTCCAGCACCTGCACGAAGCTGGCAGCTTCGACCTGCACGTCGCGCCCGGCCTTGTGGTTTGCATTGTGTGCAAGCTGGAATGTCGGTGACGGGTTCGCCAGATGATGCAGCCGGACGGTCGCCTGCTTCATCCTGCCTGGATCAGCGCTTTGGATAACGCCTGCTATGAGGTCAGACCCTGAGCCAAAATTCATCTCCACGCCTCCAACTTGGTATACTCGATTTGATCACAGTATCTGATCAAGCTTTCGGGAGGCTTGCGCGTAGAACGCTGGTTTCCATGACCTCATCCTGGTCTGTTTCGTGTTGTTGCGAGGCCCTTGAACGCAGGGCATCTGTGTGTTGCGCCCTTACCAGCTCCAATCGGACAGCATGTTCGCGCACCGTCTCGAACTGGTTTTCGAGCACATCAACTATGATGGATTGCCGCTGCACGTAGGAACGCAGCATGTCAGCCAGCAGAACGCCGCCCGACATACTATCGTTCAGCGCGCCAGACAGTCGCCCCAGTGTCTGCCTTTCGCGGTGCTGAAGGGTGTCCAGCTCGGTTTGCAGTATCACCCGCCGGCGTTCTTCCAGGTCCCGCAACGCCTTTTGAAGTTTGACCAGACGGTTTGCGCGCTGAATTCTGTGTGATCCTCTAGCCATTGCGCAACCAGTTGGCAAAGTAGTCTTCGAACAAAACCAGCATTTCGGGAAGGGTGAAATATGTCAAAAGAAGGCCTCCGAATATAACAAACGGCATGGAAACAAAGAACACCGGCATGTTGGGTTGCAGCTTGTTGCTGACGCCCACTGCAACATTGACCACGATCGCATAGACCAGAAACGGTGACGTTATTCGAAGTGTGAGCAGGAAGGCCCTGCCCGCCCCATCAATGATCGAGATGATCGCAAACTCCCGGTCAAAACCCGTGGTCGGCGGCATCGCCGTGTAAGAGGCCAGGAGCGCGCGAATCACTTCCCAGTGCAGGTCGAGCAGCAACATCAGCATGGTTGCCGCTAGTGTCATTATCGTCGCCAGTTGCGGAACCGGATCCGCATCCACCACCTGCAAGCCTGATATCTGCCCCAGGCCGATAAAATTGGCGGCAGCTGTTGCTGCGAACTGCAACGCGCCGAAATACAGACGGCCAAGGAATCCGATAAATCCGCCAATCAGACATTCGCTGACGACGTACTGCAGGAAGTCTGAAGACCGGGCCGCGGTTGCAAGACTGCGCAGGCCGCCCGGTTCAAGCGGCACCAGCGTGATGGACAGCATAAGGGCAATCAGCAAACGCACCCGCATCGGAACCCGCATGCTCGACAGTCCGGGCATGATCATCAGGCAGGTGCCAAGGCGGCAAAAAATCAGAATTGCCATGTTTATGTCTGTCGCCTGCAGGATCATCAGGACAGGCTGTCTATGGTGTCGGTCTGGACATTCCTGGCAATTTCGACCTGAGACAAAACCGGCAGTGCCGGAAACAGGCGCTCGGTTATCATTCGAACATAGTTTCTGGCTTCAGGCGCGGTTACGAGCGCAAACCTGCATCCCTTGTCCTGCAGTCCTTCTGCCTTGGATTTGAGGTCGGCGCAGAATTCCTCAATGTGCGGCGGGTCAATGTCGAACTGCACGACCTCACCTTTCGCGTCACGGCGCAGAGCCTTGTGAAACAGCATTTCCCACTTTTCGCCCAGGCGAAGAACGTTCAGCGCACCATCGGTTGCCAGGTCGCCGCAGATCTGCGGCGCAAGCCTGGTGCGCACCTGCTCCAGGATGAGCTCAGATTTTCGGGTGTAGGCGACAACCTCGGCGACCGCCTCAAGTATCTGGTTCATGTTGCGGATTGACACCCGCTCGTTGAGCAGCAGCTTCAATATGGCCAGCAGCCCGGAACTGGTAATGTGGGACGGGCAGATATCGTCAAACAGTTTGCGGTAAGCCGGCTCTAGGTTGTCGATCAGGGCCTGCTGATCCTTGAACGAAAACAACTGGCCAAGGTTGGAGCGAATTATTTCACTCAGATGTGTCAACAGCACCGAAAGTGGATCAATCGTCTGCAGGCCCTCCCTGCTGGCTTCCTTGGCAAGCACATTGGGCAGCCACATGGCCCGCATGCCAAATGCCGGCTCCAGCACTTCATCGCCCGGGAAGTCGTGCTCCTGGTTCTGATCCAGAATGATCAGCATCTGACCAAGGTGCAGTTGCCCGCGATCCGCCGGTGTTCCGTGAATCTTGATCAGGTAATTGCTCTGCCCGAGCTCGATGTCGTCGCTCACCTTAATCTCGGGAACGACAAATCCATACTCCTTGGCAAACCTGCGGCGCATCTTGGCGACCCTTGTTGCCAACTCGCCGCCGGGAGTAGCAAGTTTCGCGGCCAGGTGTTTGCCCAGACAGAGTTCTATTTCGGCTGTCTTGAGCTGGTTCTGGATGGAGCCTTCCTGCTCCAGTTGTTTTTCCTCGTTGGCGCGGTCTTCCTGCCGTTGCCGTTCGTCCACCTCCCGCTTGCGGCGCAACGGCAGGACATAAGCGATGCCGCCGAGGGTCGCACCCAGAACCACGAATGGCAGGAATGGCAGCCCCGGCATCAGCGCCAGCGCTCCCATCAGCATGGCTGAGACACCGAGCGCCTTCGGATAGCGCACAATCTGGCCCAGCAGCGCTTCTTCTGCAGACCCGCGGGTGCCGCCTTTGGACACCAGGAGACCGGCAGCAAGGGAAACGATCAGAGCCGGGATCTGAGACACCAGACCGTCGCCCACAGACAGCTTAGTGAATATGTCGGCAGCTCCTGAAAGGGGCAGATCGTGCCTGGTCACTCCAATGACGATGCCGCCGAAGATGTTGACCGCGGTGATAATAAGACCTGCAACCGCATCCCCGCGCACGAATTTTGAAGCGCCGTCCATGGCACCGAAGAACGAGCTTTCTTCCTCAAGCTCCATGCGCCGGCGCTGGGCCTCCTTGTCATCGATGAGGCCGGCGGACAGGTCTGCGTCAATCGCCATCTGCTTGCCGGGGATGGCGTCGAGGGTGAAGCGAGCCCCCACTTCGGCGATACGCGTCGCCCCCTTTGTGATGACCATGAAATTCACGGTGATCAGGATGATGAACACAATGACGCCGATGACGAAATCGTTGCCCATTATCAGTTCCGCAAAGCCGCTGATGATGAAACCTGCAGCGGTCGTGCCGGTATTGCCTTCGGACAAGATGAGCCGCGTCGTTGCAATGTTCAATGACAGCCGCAACATGGTCGCTATCAGCAAAATCGTCGGAAAAGCGGAGAAATCAAGCGGTTTCTTGATCCACAAGGCGACCATCAGGATCACCACCGACAAGGCAATCGAAAACGCCAGCCCGAGGTCTATGAGAACCGCCGGGACCGGCAGAAACAGTGTTGACAGAATAATGGTGACGCCAATGGCAAGGCCGACGTCACTTTTCCGCGATGTCAGGATGGTCAGCTCATGATGTGTCTTGTACTGATCCGTCATGTCTTCAATCTGAAAAGAGCAGCCAACGTTGACCGGCGATCCTGCCGGCCACAGCAATCACGGTGATTGTCAATTGAAGCCGGTCTCAATTCGGCCATAGGTGAGCTGGGTAAGAGTTTGCATCTGACTGCCGATGAACGGGGCGGAGAAAATGATAACCACGAGAACCACAACGATCTTGGGGACAAAGGTGAGAGTAATTTCCTGAACCTGTGTCAGTGCCTGCAAAAGACCAATGCCCACTCCGACGATCATCGTCGATCCGATGACCGGGCCGGATGCTACAATTACCGTCCAGATGGCTGCCTGAATGAGTTCGAGCGCGTCTACCTCGTTCAAACCCGCTCACCCGACGGTTGCGATATCGGTCACGTTGAGCACGGCGCCGGAGTCGAGATTGACGGTCGTCTGACCTGCGACCTGGCTGACACTCGCCACAGTGCCGGTGGTCTGACCGTCGCTGCTGGTTACGGATCGGCCAATCAGGCCCGCGCCCTGGCCGAACGCCATGGTGCTCAACAAGGAATCCAGCTTGGCATTGCTCTGCAACTGCTGTTCAACCGAGGAGAAAGATGCAAGCTGAGAAAGATATTCTGCTGAATCTGTAGGGTTTGTCGGATCCTGGTTGCGCATCTGGGTCACCAGCAACTGGAGAAATGCATCATAGTCCACCGTGGTCGGTGCCGGAGTGGCGCTGGGTGATGATGCAGCGCCGGCGACCGGGCTGGTTCCATTGACTTCCATAGTGTCTATCCTTTCCTTGAAGCATCTGCAGTGGCTGCGACCTCGCCTGCCTGACCCGCAGCCAGCAGTCCGAGCGACGAAAATGCATCCGCATAGGTTTCCGCTTCGAGATGAAACAGTCCTTTCAGCGAACGCAAAGCGTCATAATCCCTGCCGCTCATGACGTCGCTGTCGGCGATCTTCAGGCCATGCTGGATCTGAGGGTTGCGGTAAGCCGCAAGCATTGCCGACGACATGCTGCGATACAGATGCATGATGTTGGGCCGGTTAGCCGGGTCCATGAGCATGCTTTGAACGACGAAGTACAGCTGACGCAGAGGTGTCGTCACGTCCTCGGGCTGCAGCACATGGGAGCCAAGCAGGAATGTCACATTGTTCAGGAACTCGATACCGACCTTGCGGTCGACCCGTATGACGGCGCCGTTAATGAACACCTTCTGGTTGGCTTGTACGGCCAACTTGAAACTTGAACTCAAGACAATCCCTCCTTGATCATGCGAGTGACGTCCAGGATGCCTTTGAAATTCTCATTGTCGCCCTGGCGAATGACCTCACATTCCCTGATGATCCAGATGCCGATCGAGATCAGGCTGGCGCGCAATTCCGGCGGCAGCAGGTTTTCCTTCTTGCCGAGGTCGTCAATCAACATGCACCAGAGCTGCCGGGTGACGTGCAGGGCTTCTGCAGCCTCCGGCGATCTGGCGCCCTTGGATTGCGCCTTTTCCAGCAGCTCCATCGACCGGCCCAGGGCTTCCGCCTCAGCCCCTCGTGCGTGAGCTTCGCAATCTACAGAGGTCTCGGAATATGAATGTGAATACATGGATCAAAAAACAGCCTATTCTGGTTGTGAGGGTTCAGACGTAGTTGAGCAGGCTGAGGGATTGCAGCCGGGCAGTGAGCGAGTAAGACGTTTCGATCTGGGTGGTGAGTTCATTGACCCGCGAGGCAGCCTCGAAAGCATCCACTCCTTCCAGCGCCACAACGTAGCTTTCGCTAATTCTCTTGCGGATCGTCATGACTTCGTTCTGTTCGGTGATTTGCTGCTGAACCAGTCCAAGTCGTCCACTGGCGTCATTCAGGCTGGCCATGCCCTCAGACACCTTGGACAGGGCTTTTTCGAAAACCACAGCCAGTGTTTCGGCATTGAGCGCCTCTCCGCCGAGGCCTGAAACCATGGTCAAGGCGGCTGAGATTGAGCGGATTCCGGTCTCGTTCGCATTGATGCCGGTTTCAACCTTAAGATTGGGACCGATGCGACTGCTGATGTTTTTGTCCTCTGCCGACGACCAAGCCGCCATCCACTGCACATCGTCTTCAAAGACCGCTGCGAATGCGCCGTCGATGAAGGCTTCCATGGCTGCCGGGGTGATCGAGGATACGGCGGGGTCACCGGGTGCAAATCCAAATTCGGCAATGAAGGCGTTGTTGATTGCGGTTTGCGCGCTGCCACCCGGGTCGCCCACAAAATCCGCCATTGGTTTCACATCAGTGTTTATGCCGGCAAAAAGATATTGGCCATTGGCGGAGGAGTTAATGATCGTTGTGATATTCTGAAACTGCGTTGTCGTTTCAGCAATCGCAATGCCGACGGTGCCCTGAGAGCCAAGTGCAGTGGTCAGGCTGGAAACCACCGACTGGGCGCTGGACGTCACGGCAGCGACAGAAGACTGAATGAGATCCAGGCGGGTGCTTACCAGGGCGTTTGAGTTCAGGATCCCTTCCAGGCGATCCTGCTCCGCCCGCAGGGTAATCGGCCCGCCGGACCTTGGTCCCAGCGCCAGATTGACATCGGCATGCCGGCCGGTGGTGACTTCGGTCTGCCGCTGAGCCAGTTCAACCTGCGACCGCTGCAGGGTCAGTTTCACATTGTTGTAAAGTGCGCTGGTAGAAACATGTGAAAGTTCCATGACGTTACCTTATCGAAGTTATCAGGTAGCCGAGCAGTTCATCGACTACGCTGATGAGTTTCGTGGATGCTTGATAGCTTCTTTCGAGTTGAAGCATCTGTGCAATTTCTTCATCCAGGTTGACGCCAGTTGCATTGGACAGGGCTTCATTGGCCCTGATCGCTGTTATATTGTGGTACTCCGCATCGCGTGATGTGTCGGCTCTCAAACCGCCAAGCCACGACGCACTGTTGGCAGCAAACGACACCAGGTCTGTGCTGACATCCAACCCTGCAGCCGGATCGAATGACCGGGCACCTTCAAGGCTTTCAACCATCTCGTCGAGACGGTCAGAGAATCCGGCATAGCCGCTGGTATTATATTCAAATGCCGGATTTCCAGGGTCGCTGATACTGCCGTCACGAAGCAGCGTCGCGGCATCATCTCCGCCGGCCTGCAGCGTCACATTGACTGAAATGGAAGACGCAAGGCCGGTCGAGACAGTCGCTGCCGCCGGCAGGCCCGGCCCTCCGGGCCATGTAAACAAGCCTGCCTGCGGTGCAAGCGAAGGCACGGCAGACTGATCGCTCTCGGCGAACGCTTCGATCAGGCCGCGGGCGATTTCATCCAGTTGTGACTGGAAGCCCTGCGTCACCTCATCACGAACAGCAATCAGACCAGCAATCTTGCCGGTCGTAACCGGCATCGGGCTGCCGGGACCGGTCACCTGGACGCCGTCTATGTACATGTGCTGGCCGGGCGTCGATGCCGTCAGCAGGTTGGACTGCTGGAACGAGACCTCACGGGGCACCCGGTCGTACAGAACAACGCCGCTTTCTGTGTAGACGGTGATGTCGTTGTCTTTCTCTATTGACCACGAAACGCCCATTTCCTGGGAAAACTGCTTGAGGATGACATCGCGCTGATCAAGCATGTCGGTCACGTCGCGGCCAATTTGGGTGCCGGACACAATCTGCCCGTTCAGTTCATGAAGGTCCGCCAGCATCGTGTTCAGCGCGGCTGCGGATTGGGCAAGGCCTGCATCCGCATCCATGCGAATTGACTGCACCTGCGAGCTCATGGAATTAAGCGCACCGGACAGCGACAGCGCACTGGAGATTGCGGACGAGGCAAGCACTGAATTGTCCGGCTGGGCTGCAAACACCGCAAGTCGGTCGCGAAGCGTGCCGATCAGAGCGCCCGGCGACCGTCCGAGTTCGGGATCGTTGATCAGCGCGTCGAGCCGGTCGAGCGCGTCCAGCACCGTGGAACTGTGCTCAGACTGCGATGTTGAGCGCAATGAGGCGTTGAACAGGCTCACATCCACAGCGCGCGAGGTGCGGCCCACCGTGCTGCCACCGTCAGGTGACGTGACAAGACTTACGATCTTGCGCGTCGCATCCGGGTTGGAGGCATTGTTGATGTTACGGGACAGAACTCCTGTCTGCTGTCCGAAAGCAGAAAGTGCTGACCGTGACGCGTCTAGCGCAGACGATAAAGACATCCCCGTCCCCTGGAAGTTAGGCCGTCAAGCGTGAACCAGAACTAACGCTTCAGGTTCACCAAAATCTCCAGTAACTCAGACCCGGTCTGGAAAACCTTGGAATTTGCAGAATAGTTTCGTTGTGACTCAATCATCCGGGTCAACTCATCACCCAGATCTACTGTGGACTGCTCAAGGGCGCTGGACTGTATCGATCCAAAGCCGGGATCTTGAGGAAAACCGATCATGATGTCGCCGGAATCAATGTTGGCGAAGAAGATGTTGCCTGAAGCCGTGGTCAGAAAATCTGTGCCGTTGAACGTTGCCAGCGGTATCCGGAACACCGTGGAAAGCGTTCCATCAAGATAACTGACCACAACCGAGCCATCGTCTTCGATGCTCACGGACTGCACGCCTTCAGGTGCCTGCCCGTCCACTTCGGAGGACAGCACCGCAAAGTCAGCGGCAAGCTGGCTGGAGCCCGACAGGTCGAGCGTGAACGGCTGGCCGTCCGGCACACCGAACGCCAGGCTGGTCGGGCCCAACAACTGCCCGTTTGCGGGGTCGAAATTGACCGTCGCCGTGGTCAGCGCCGGCCCTGAGTAGGGAAAACCACCAGCACTGGCTTCACTGCGATTAAAGACCGATACTTCCCAGGTCTCGTCCGCCGTCTTGGCCCAGTACACATCGACAATCTGCTCGGCCCCAAGATTGTCGTAAGCAACCAACGAGGTCTTTTGCGAAAACTCACTGGTTGCACTGTTGGTTGAAGGCAGGTTCGCCGCGGCTATGTCGGCGTCCTCGGATGGCAGATTGACCACAAGCGCACCGGTTGATGACGGCTGGGCCTGAAAAGACAGGTTATCCATCGCAACCCGCTCGAGCCCCGATGTACCATTTGCGACCGCCCCCACCTGCCCGTCCACAACGGGATAACCCATCAGGTACTGACCAGAGGCATTGACCAGAAACCCTTCGCCGTCCTGGACGAAAGCGCCGGCCCGGGTCATCGACGGAACCCCGCCCGCGTCGGTGACCATGAAGAAACCACTGCCATTGATGGCCAGGTCGGTGCGCGATGTTGTGTACTCCAGCGTACCCTGCTCTGAGATGCTGTTGCGCACATGCGTCGACACACCACCGGCGTCGTAACTGCCAGGACAATGCGCACCGCTGCTGGACAACAAAGTCGAGAATTCAACGCTGACGCGCTTGTAACCGGTTGTGTCGTTGTTCGAGATGTTGTCGGCAATCGCAGACAGTCTGGTCGACTGTGCCGACATGCCAGATACACCGGACCGCATTATTCCATTCAAACTCATTTTGCCGCCTCTCAAAACTCGAATCGCTATGATTCCATTAATCATTTTGGAGCTTGCGCGAAGCTGGTCATTGCGGTGTGAGATGGATTTTGCCGGGCCATGCTAGGCAGAAATGCGACCGGCGGAGCTCAGCTGACCCACCGCCTGGGATTAATGACTTGGTAACTCAGGTTCAGTACCTTGCTTGCATCGCAAGACTTCAGTGGGCTTTGCACTGAACAGGCATGATGCCGCTGCTTGTGAGCCGATCAGCTCGGCATTTCTTCCCAGGTGCAGACACAGCAATCCGAGGCCGTGCAAGGTTCCGTTTGCCATGCTTTTCGTTCATTGTGAGCATGGGCCAGCACTGTGCGTTCAGGCCGCGCGTCGGCACCTTTCACCATCTTGTCCTGCGCAAGTTCGTTGCGCCTTGAGCTTGAAGGCATTGTTGTAACGGCAAGCACAGTGTTGAGAAACGCAGCTTGCTATCGGCCCGGCAGGACAGGTTTCATTCATCGCCATTGTGGCTGGTCACTTTGCCAACTGCGTCTGTACAAGTTGTGTTTAGCAGGAATTGCCCCATGAACTATTCGGCCCCTCAACAATCCTCAGACAATGAGGACACGATCGATGACTACATTCTGGACTACTATGGTGAAGATGTGGCTTTCGATTTCGCCGAAAAGCCAGGTGAAGCCTCCAGGCGAAAACAGTTGTCGTTCGAGATTCTGGATTGTTTCAGCACGCTGCTGGGAAATGCCTACACTGCAACAATCGGCTCGAGTGTTGCCAACGCGCAGTGCGCGGGCAATGGAAAGCTGTCGTTCGCAGACCCGGTGAGCTGCTTTCTGCCTGATCTGCCGGTGTCGTTGAAGACGCTACCGACCCACCTGGCGTCGATGTCAAGCGACCAGGAGCTGTCAATGAAGCTGTTGTCGCTGGAGGCCAAACTCAATTTTGCCATCCAGTTGACCCAGAAATCAAATTCCACGAGTTCACAGGAATCACGGGAGTTTCTCGCTGACCGCTGGAAAGAGGTATGTGACGGATTCCTTGGCGCGCTGGAGACCACCGCGGCGATCTCAGCCGATCTTGACATCGTACTTCCGGACACAATCACGCTGCTCGGCCTGCTCAAGGACTGCACCAATGGCGAATGGCCGTGCCTGGATGAACATATGGCGGTTTCAATTCCCGGGTGGGCTGAAAGGCGACGCAACGACCGGATCACGTGTGCCATTGCGGCCATGATTGAAGTCAACGGCCAGCCGATGCAGGCGACGATCACCGACATGTCGCAGTTCGGTATAGGTGTCGATGAATGCCCTGGTCTTCAACTGGGAGACAGTGTCGTCATCACGACGTGTGAAGACCACGTGCTGAACGGCCATGTGGTTTGGAGCGTTGGCCAAAGTGCCGGCATTCACATAGTCGCCGGCGTGGCGCCGGGCTACAAAGTGAGCGACTACCTGCTGGCCCAGGCCAACGACTAGTCAGCCATGAGACTGGCCGGCTCGTTGGTGCCTGAACCATTGTCACCTCAATCGCACTGTGACCCCTGCCCCGGGGTACGAGCCAGTTAGCGCGTCAAGCAGTATCCAAGATAACGCTGGCTATCGACCGGGTCTTCACCCAGGTGATTGCGCAGCTTCTTCCGGAGCTTGCTGATATGGCTCTCGACCACCTGCTCGTCGACGTTGTCGTCAAAAATGCCATAGATGGCATTGAAAATCTGGGACCGTGTAACGCGTCGCCCACGATTGGCCACAAGGTATTCGAGAATATGCTTCTCGCGCCGCGGCAGTTGAAGCGTCTGCCCGCCAACCACGGGATCACGGCCGTCCGGAAACACCAGAATGTCAGTCTCACCGCGTTGCACTGACAATTGTTGAGCACGGCTTGCAATTACTCTGATACGCGCAAGCAGTTCTAGGGAATGGACGGGTTTTGCAACAACATCGTCGATTCCGGCAGCGAACAAATCAAGCATTGAACGCAAATTTCTGTTTTCCTGCACCGAAATAATGGGCGCATCCGAGTGTAGCCGTATCGACTTGTGACAATTGGGAATTTCACCGCATTCTCCAAGGATGAAACCTTGAATAGAAACAATGTCAGCGCTATTTGAACAACTAATCCAGTCAATTAACTCGTTTGACTGCATTCCAATTGAAGGGATTCCTTCTTTCTTAAAACCCTGAACAAACGCCTCAGCCACACTTTCACGTTCTTCAATTACAGCAATCATCGTCGCCCCCGAATCTATTGCAGTCGAACTAGCTGCGATGTTTCGTAACGATTACGTGTTCAGTCAATATCACACTATCAAAAAAGTAGCTAAACCAGTCAATTTTGCAACCTGAAGTTGAAATTCTTTATGAAGAATAATTTGCCAACGTGAACGTTCGTTCATGAAAACAAATCTGACGCTGGGTTACATACCTGCCACATTTTCACTTGCAAAATGCTCGCGCGCTGTTGGTCCAGGCTCCAAACCCACTGCGGACAAGCTTGCCGACCACACCACATATATAACGTTTTTGGGCGGCGCGGTTGCGAGTGCCTGCATGATAGATCGCGACAGCCCTCGTCCACGACTTTTCCCTCTCATACAACCGTCGGAGAAACTGAGCTGCATAGTTCACATTGGCGTGCGGATCGAACATGTGCCGCACGGACACAAATTTCCGGTGGTGCCAGTAGTGATTGATTTGCATGCATCCGACATCGATCAACTGTTTGCCTTTGGCGTAGGCTTGCTCAAACCCCGTTACCGCTTCTGCAAGACTTGCCGAATAGATGCTCGTACCTTCAACGTTCATGGCATAGGGATTCAGCTGGCCTTTGCGGCCGGACTCATTCAGCGCCACCGCATACAGGACAGCCAATGGCACTAGGTGCTTGGACGAAGCTGCCGCAATCTCTCTTTCACACAGATTGGCTGTGGCATGACCGGTAACGCCTAAAGGCGCGCTAAATATAAATCCCAGAACCAGAATTGCGCATATTCTGCTGCAGCGTCTCCCCCTCTTCTGCGGTTGCTTCCTGTCTTGACCCACTTCCATATGCATCACCTCTTCCGTTCTGCAAGTGACGAGACTGCTGGCCATCTCCATGACCGGAGAAGCGCGCCGCTGATCCATCAGGATGGGATCCGGTCTGGGTACTGCTGCCCATGTCGGCGGTGCTGACGGTAAAGCCACGGACTTCCACGGCACGTGACTGCAGGCCGCCGAGCACCTCTTCCCTGTTACTTGCAATCATCGTTGCGGTGGCCTCTTTAGCGGTGATCAGATTCAGTTCCACTTCCCCCGAGGCGGACATCGCAATCTCAATGCGCACAGCCCCAAGGCTCGCAGGATTCAGTTCGACCTTGATCTGGTTTAACAGTGGAAGTTTGCCGGAAGCTGGATTCTCAGCCACCAATGCGGTCTGTGCTCTCAACCGGGCACCAAGGGTGGATACTTCGTCGTCTATGGCTTCGACTATCTGGTGTTCCAGGGAAGGGGAAAACGCCGCAGGCTCGCTCCCGGGCGCCTGCACATTGGCGCCGGACAGTTGCTGCGCCAACGCCTGCGTCGCCGGTCGGTCTCCGATAGAAGGTGGTCTGGCTGTCTCGGAGCTGTTGCCGGACTTTGCCGTGACGGCCGGTTCCATGTCCGGTCGATGTGTCACGTCGGCCAATGCAGCCATATCATTTTTGCCGAGTGCCCGCTTGGATGGATCAGCAGACGGCAGGATTGTGACCGACTGTGCAAATTGGGCCGAGATGGTGGTCACTGATTGCAGCGGCATAGCTCCGGGTTTTGGCGCCAGGCCAGAGACCCGGTCCGGGTCCACAACCCGGATCGGGGCTGGGGCTGGCGCCGGGAGCGAAGACAATTTGTCCGCCTGTTGCATGCTGGGCAAACCGTCTGCGAGCGCGGGGGTTTTGACTATTGCAGCTTTGGTGTCGGTTGCGACCGGCACTTGCATCACAAGCGGTCCGCCACCGCCTTTGGATGGCAGCTGTTCCGTTGGAGCCTGCAAGCCGGATTGAACGCTGACCGGGTTTTCAGGCGTGAAGCTCCATTGCGGGATGGGCGACGGGCTCAGTCTCGAAGACAGCGACAGGTTGACAGTTTGAGAGATGGTCTCCGGCTGCGGTTGCTGCTGCGTCAGCAGCTGGTGCAGTTCCGTTGTCGGCACCTGCCCGCCGTCTGCCGGCAACTCTTTGCTAGCCTCAGGCTGCAGTTGCTGCTGCGCCAGCAGCTGGTGCAGTTCCGTTGTCGGCACCTGCCCGCCGTCTGTCGGCAACTCTTCGCTGGTCTCCCGCTGAGGTTTCTCTTCAGTCTCCGCCTCTAGCGGTCCGGAGTGTTCGACCGCCAACTCGCTCCTCATCAGGGTTTTGACGTCAAATCCTGCCGCTCCATTTTCGCTGCGCATTGTGGTCCTGGCTTCACCTCTCGGCACCAGCGGCAACGTTGAGATGTTCATGGTCATTGCACCTGCCTCATTGCTGTTAATGCCAGCTCCAGTTCCTTGAGCGCACGGGCCGAGGCGCTGTCGAGTTCGGGCTTTTTCTCCTTGCCTCCGAGATTCAGTCGGTTGGCCGGGCGATAACGGCTTGGCCGCTTGCTCTTGGCCGGCTTTTTGGGCTGCTCGGTCACTTTTTCAATGATCCGGTGCAATGCAAAAAGAAGCTGCTTGTCCGAGCCCTTCAGTTGGTTTTCGGGCAACGACCGAAGTTCCGTCATGAGGCGTTCCGGATCTGCAATTGCAAGGCTGGATGCAACCTCCAAAAGCTTGACAGTAGCGGTCTCTGATGCCGACATGTCAGGCAGGCTCGACGCCTTTTTTGCCGCCAGAGTTCCAACCTTCGGTTGACCAACAGCGACAGCGTGCCTTGCAAGTTCAAGGTAAACCTTGCGGCGAAACCCAGGTGGCGCCAGGTCAACAAACGCAAACAGGCCCGGCAACCTGTCCGATGAAGCCTCATAGTTCAACTCAACAACGGCTGCACCAACCTGTTGGGCCATGTTTTCTGAGAAAACCGAATTGCCCATTCGTGTGCTGTACTGGCGAACCAGGGATTCAACTTTGTCAAAATCCCGCAGTTTTGCCTCAACGACCAGTTGCCGTCGCAATGCCGCCTCTTCAATCAACCCGCTTCCGCCAATGAGCCGCGCCTGATCGTAATAATCAACTGCCCGCGCTGCATCTTTGTGTTGCCACATCTGCGCCGCGGCCAATGCCAGCAAGGCTCCGACTTGCCGAGGGAGGTTCAGCAATCTCAGTTTGGCAATTTCGTTCCGCGCTGCTTCGTGCCTGCCGGAAGAAATACTCGAAACGATCTCAAGCACATGCTGATCAACTGTAACGGCTTCCCCCAGTTTCTGCAGCCTTGACAGAATTGCCGCATCACCGCCGCTTAAAACATAAATCAGTGCGGCATTGATGTTTCGCGGATCTGTCCAGGCGCTGTCATCAGCCTTTTGAAAGTGGTTGTTGATCTTCTGCATGAACGATGCATGCAGCGGCATTGCCCGTGCCTTTCCTGCCACCAGGTCGTCCTGCAGGAGCATAAGGGAGCGAATGACCTCGTAGGGTTGAACCGGCTTCTGCTCTGCCATTGCAGAACATGAAAACAGCACTGCACCGGGAATCAGCAGCAAGCGCACCAGAATGTTGCCAATCAGCATTCTCATGGCGTTGAATTCTTCAACAGTATTTCAATTCTGCGGTTCTGCGCCGCCTTGGGATCGCCCTGCACTTTCAACACAGTATCGGCATAGCCCTCAATCCTCACGAACCGACTGCTGGCCACGCCGTTGGACACCAGCAACCTGTACGCTGCATGTGCCCTGTCGCTGGACAAGCGCCAGTTGTCTGAGTCTTCGGTGAAGTAGGCGCGGCCATCCGTGTGACCCCTGATGACAATGTCGCCGTCAACATCCTTCAACGCTTCGGCAACCTTCCTGACCGTGTCTCGCAGTTCCGGTGATGGCGTTGAAGTTGCGATACCGAACATTGGGTATTCCTCGCCTTCCACAAGGGAGATCAGCGAGCCCTCGGAATGAGGACTGACTGTGACATCGACACCATTGAGACTTCCCAGCTCTTTCGACTGCGCCAGCTTGCGTTGAATCCGCTCCCCCGCACGCCCGAGCTTTGTTTCCTGCTCCGCCGCTGCCTCTACCAGTTCACCCACGGCTTTCTTGTCGGCAGTGGCACCGGAACCTCTCGGCGCTTCACCGCCAGCCGGAGACAAGTCGGCAACATCCTTCTTCCCAGGCTCCCGACCTGATCTGTCCGACGGGTCACTTTCCGGCTTACCTCCAGCGCCAATGTCAGGCTCCTCTCCGGCGCCGACATCGGGTTTGTCGCCCATGCCCAGATTGGTTTTTTCTCCGGCCCCAACGTTGGGTTTGTCGCCCGAGCCGACATCGGGCTTTTCTCCCGCACCCACATTGGGCTTCTCTCCCGCGCCGATGTTGGGTTTCTCTCCGTTGCCCACATTGGGCTCCTCTCCTGCTCCAACGTTGGGCTTGTCGCCCATGCCCAGATCAGGCTTGTCTCCGGAACCAATGTCGGGTTTGTCCCCCTTGCCCCGGTTCGGCAGGTCCCCGGCGCCAGTGTCTGGCCGGTCCCGGGCCTCTGCTTGCGACCGGGCTGCGACAAGCGCCTGCATGTTCTTGCCTGCAAGCACGCTGTCGCTCTGGACCAAAGCCTCCAGCACCCTGGTTGCCTCTGCATTCGGCGGCTCGCCAATTTCGGACGGCTTTCCATCTTTGCCGGTCTGGACTGATTCACCCTGGTATCGGGAGGTATCGCCGCCATTCAACCCAACGACGAACGGATCCTTGAGCACGCTTCCCGAACTCCGCTTCGGTTTTGGCTCGACCAACGGCGTCTTCCAGGTGCGCGAGGTGCGTTTTTTCCTCTCGTCAGGAGGTTTTTTGCTCACGCCGGCGGTGTCACGCTTGTCCCAGCTTTCCCCATCGCCCGTATCCATCGACTGCAGGCCCTTGTTACTGGTCCTGGTATCAATCAGCTTGACCGGGTTAAAGTAGCTGGCGACCTGAGATTTGGTCTTTTCGTTGGCGGCGTTTACCAACCACATCACCAGAAAGAACGCCATCATAGCAGTCATGAAATCGGCGTAGGCAATTTTCCAGACGCCGCCATGATGCCCCTCTTCGCCGCCGCGACCGCGCTTGATGATTACGATTTCCGGGACCGGTTCCTTTGCCTCATCACCGCTCATGGCAATGTACTTTCGATCTCTTTTGTCCACATGCCGATCATCGTCTCGAATGCAGTGTCACCCAACCTGACCAGCACCTCCTCGCTGCCAGCTTCGAAACTGGAAACAACCTCAATGCCCGCATCTTGCAGTTGGTCGGCGACCTCCCTGCCCAGATCCGATTGACCGGTAACCAGGGGAACAGCGTCTGCACACTGTTGCAGATGCTCTTTCACCTGCCGGACCAGTTGATCAATTGCCGCTTCCCGGACATGGCGCGCGGATACTGCGTGCACCAGGTTCAGGGCCGAAGCCAGTATCCCGGCCTCGATTTCGCTTTGCGCCCTGCCGGTAATCTCCTGCACCGCAGTTACACGGTCATCCCACCACCGCTGCATCTCCGCCAGAGCCTCGGCCCGGCCACGAGCGTAGGCCTCCTCGAGCTCCTGCTGACGGTCGGCATTCGCTTCGTCACTTTCCGGTTCAGTTGCCCCCTGATCCGGCAAATCTTCGGGCAAGCTCTCAGCCATATCCGCTGCCAGATCTTCGGCCAACGCGCCGCTGGTTCCGGCACCGGCCGGAGCCTGCGGCACACTGCAACCTGGAGGCGGTTCCAGCTCGCGCCGTGCCTGAATGAATTGGGCAAGCGGGATGGGTCCGGTCATGCCCGTTCACCCTCACGCAGCCATTGCTTGAGGATCACGGTGGCCTGGTCCACATCATGGCTGACCAACTGCTCGAGCCTGTTCTCAGGCTTCAAACGCTCGCGCTCGGCCAGTTCGGCAATGACCTGCAGATCCGGCGCGACCGACGGCCGGTCTTCGTTTTCAAGCAGCTTGACGTCATCAGGAGCGGCTATTTCCTCGCTCCCGGCGGATCCGCCCTGTGGTGCAATTGCCGGCGGCGCCTGATCATGCTGCGGGCTTTGCAACGCCAGACGAACTGCCGGCCTGATGCCGGCAAAAATCAGAATCAGCAGGCCTGCAAGAACAACCACCGCCTGAATCAGCGCGCCTGTATATGCCCCAAGGACGCTGGCGATGCCCAAGCCGCCGACCGGCGCCGCATCAGTTACGCCCGCAACGAACTGCACCGCCTTGATGACTATCTGGTCACCTCGTTCAACAGACAGGCCGGCAACTGAAGACACCAGTTCCTGCATTTCACCAATGTAGGACGTGATCTGTTCGTCGGTGGTGCCGTCACCCAGGGATTGGAGCAACGTGGCCCGGTTGATCAACACGGCAACCGATATCTTATCAACCTTGTAGCCCTCGGAAACCGACTGAATTTCCTTGGTGTTGATCTCGTAGTTGGTCAGTTCGTCGCGTTTTTCAGATTGTTGCTTGGTCAACTGTCCGGAACTGTCGGTCGCCGGTTCGGGAATGTCGGTTGTAACCGTGGCGGCGGTCAGTTTCGAGGAGTCCTCGCTGTCGAGCGTTTCCTTGACGCTGCGGATCGATCTCTCAACCCTGTTGTCCGGATCGAACACCTTTTCGTTCACCTGCCGCCGGTCAATGTTGAGCCTGGCCTGTACCGAGACGTTGAAGTTCGCCATCCCGATATGCGGAGCCAATGTCTGCTGAATGCTCTCCGACAGATGATTGCTCAGCGTGCGTTCCAGCTCCATCAGGCGGCCTGGCGCAGCACTGACACTGTCATCACCGGTGGCCAGAACCTTGCCGTTGGAGCTGAGCACGGTCACCTGCCCGACACTCATGCCGGGAACGGCGGCAGCAACCAGATACCGGATAGCCTCTGCGGTTTCGGATGCGGCAATGCCTGCCTGGCGAAGGACGACAGAGGCTGACGGAGCCGCTGATTTTCGCCGGAATGTGCTCTTCTCGGCCATGACCAGATGCACGCGCGCCGACTTGACACCCTTCATGCCCTGAATGGTGCGCACAAGCTCACCTTCAAGCGCGCGCACCATGGTGACATTCTGCATGAAGGAAGTAAGGCCGAGCGACCCCATCTTGTCGAACAGCTCATAGCCGGCGCTGGAAGACTGCGGCAGGCCCCGCTCCGCCAACACCATCCGCGCCTGCGTAGCCTGACTTGCGCCGGTGAGTACGGTTCTGCCATCCTCACTGACGTCAAACGCAAATCCGGTCTCCCTGAGTGCCGATCCTATGGCGTTGACGTCGCCGGGCTCCAGATTAGAATACAAGACGATCATGGCGGGCCGGCTTATGTAATAGGCGCCGCCGGCGACCGTCACAAAGGTGACGGCCGCTACAAGTCCCAGCGCCAAAAGGCGCCGGGTGCCCAGCGTTGCCAGATTTCGCCAGAGCTGTGATAGTTGGTCGAGAAAACTCATGGAAGCTTTTGATTTTGTTTTGACTCTCGCCACTATCACCGCTGAAGCTTGCCTGAAGGTTGCAACAGAAAAGGATCGCCTCCCGCGGTAGGAAGCGATCCTTGACTCCACCCGGACCGGGGTGGTTTTTGTGAAGCACACCTAAGGCTTGTCACCCTATTCGCTTCGGTGGGCCCGAAGGGAATGTGACCATGCTACCCGGGCAAGGCAGACTGGTGTCGAGGCTGAAATGACGTGACTAAGGCCCTAGATGAACTTCAACTGCTGTTGTCTTACCTGAACAGTGACAAGATGTTCTGGCTGGTTGAGTTCGCAATGCTCAGAGCCTGGATACCGAGCTGCTGCTGAACCTGCAGAGCCTGCAGTTTCGTCGACTCTTCTTCCATGTTGGCATCGACGAGCTGGCCGACGCCGCGCTCAATCGCATCCATCAACGAGCCGACGAAGTCCTGCTGCAGATTCACCCGGGTTTTGACTGCACCCAGATTACTTGCCGCAGTGGTGATCGAACCGATTGCACCATCCACTGTTGCGATCATCTCTTCCAGGTCTGCCAGATCAGCGTCGGTGTCGGTGTAGGCCGAGATATCCAGAGTTGCCACCGAGTAGGTAACGGCACCATTGGTTGTGGTGCTTTCGGTGTCCAGGATGCCTGACTGGTCGTTGGCGTCAAACAGTTCAGTAGCTGTGATATCCACCGCAATAGTGCCGATTGAGATTGAACCGTCACCGGCGCGGGAGAACGAAGAAACAATCGTCTTGGTGGCATTGTAGTCAGCGTCAGAAGAGTCAACCGACAGCCAGTTTTCTCCGGAGAAAACAGCGGACGACGAGATGCTGACCAGCTGGTTCTGCAGCTCGGCAATTTCTGCCTGAACTTTGGTGCGGTCGATACCGGGCTGGCGCGCAGCTACCAGCTTCGACTTGATTTCATCGACCACGTCGATTGTGCTCTCAAGTGCGGTGTAAGCCACGTCAATGGTAGCTGAACCGAGGCCAAGCGCGTCACGCACAGTCGACAGAGCATTGTTGTCTGTCCGCATGGTCGTGGCAATCGACCAGTAGGCCGCGTTGTCTGTAGCCGTTGCAACGCGAAGACCGGTGGAAATCCGGTTCTGCGTCATCTCGGTGTTCTTGTTGGTTTGCTGAAGTGTATGCAGCGCCGTCATCGCGGCGGTGTTCGTCATGATACTCGACATGGAATTATGTCCCCATAAGAAATGTAGTAATTGGGACATACCGGTCTTTACCGGTAAGGCGGCTCGGCATCATGCCTACAATGCAGATTCGTTATCTCATTGCCCTGCCTTCGATGGGCTCTTTCTAGTGGCAAAACGTAAAGTGAAAGTTAATTGCCGGGAATATCGCCGGGTGATGTCAGCCGCTTCAGGAAATTGACCTCATCAGACCTCCAACGAGCAAGCTCCAGCCGTCGATCAATACGAAGAACAGAACCTTGAACGGCAGTGAAATAACCGTTGGCGGCAACATCATCATCCCCATCGACATAGTCAAGGTCGCCACCACGAGATCAATCACGAGGAATGGCAGGATGACCAGGAAGCCCATTTCGAAAGCGCGCCGCAGCTCTGAAATCATGAACGCGGGTATCAGCACCCTCAAACCTGTCTCTTCCGGTGTCACGGCGATAGGTGTCGGCTGGGTGGTGCCGGCCTGCGAGTTTGACAACTCAAGAAACAGTTCCAGGTCTTTCGGGCGGACCTGGCTCAACATGAATTGCCGGAACGGGTCGGATATTCGCTCGAATGCGACTTCTTCGGTGATCTCGCCATTGGTCAGTGGCAACACCCCCTCTTGCCACCCTTTGTCGAATGTCGGTGCCATAACCTGAAAAGTCATGAACAGGGCCAGGCTGACAAGGATGATGTTGGCCGGTGTCGACGGCAGCCCCAGGCCCGAGCGCAGAAATGACAGGACAATAATGAAGCGGGTGAAACAGGTCACCATGATGAGCAGGCCGGGCGCAAGCGACAGCACCGTAACCAGGCCAAACATCTGGACTATGCGGCCGCTGGCAGATGCGTCTCCCTTAGGCAGCAGATCGTCCAGCTGCGGCACCTGCGCATGCGCGTCAGCAGTCATCAGCAGCAACGCCGAAACCATGGTGATCAAGGTCAGACGGATCATTCGATCACCAGCATTTTTAGCAAGACCTGGTTTACGGCACCGCCGGAGCGGATCCTGGCTCTTTCCGAAATATCTTCCTTGTAGTGCGTGATACCACTGCTGCCGGCGATGCTTGCGAGCGGCAATGTGCGGGTAAACATGAGGAGATCCTCGGCGATTGTCCTCGACAGCAGGTCTTTGTCGCCATCGTAGGCCGCCACCAGTTCGAGGCTTGCCTCTATCCGGACCCAAGTGGTGTCCGGCTTGGCAAGATTGGTTACAATCGGTTCCAGGTCGATGATCTCAATGGCCTGCACTGCCTGGCTTTCTTCGTCGCCATCAGATTTCGCCTCACCTTGCCGGGTCGGCTTGCCGGGAACACCCGCCATTGCGGCCTCGGACTTCTTCGCCTCGGCCACTGGTGCCGGCTGATCTATAAGAAAGCCACCGGTGGCAAAGCCGACGCCAGCTGAGACCAGCGTCATAAGAACAATTGCCACGATGAAGGAGACAACGCTTCTGCCGGATGCATCGGGCCCATCATTGTCAACGTCAGTATCGGTATCAGCCATTCACAGACCTGGAGTGCAATGCGCTAAAATGGAGTGTATCGATCGAACAACTGCTGTCCGAAGCCAGGTTTTTGAACATCCATGACGCGGCCGCGGCCGCCATAGGAAATCCTCGCTTCGGCAATCTTGTCGTAGGCAATTGTGTTGTTGCTGGAGATGTGAAGCGGATCGACTATGCCCGCCACCGTGAGTTCCCTGACTTCAAAGTTCACGCGGATCTCCTGCGAGCCGCTGATCACCAGGTGCCCGTTCGGGAGCACGCCGGTCACTATCGCGGCCACGGACAGTTCTATGCGTTCAGAGCGGGAGACCGAGCCGTTGCCGGTCGCCGAGGAGTCGGTATTGGCATCCAGCTCGGCATTGCCCGAGTGGGCAAGCCCCAGCCAGTCAAGCGCCAGGTCAAAACCGCTCCCGATATTGGATTTCCGCGATCTGTCAATATTGCTGTTCAGCGATGCACGGTCATCAATCGAGATGGCAACGGTCAAGACGTCGCCTGCCGTCTTCGCCCTGCGGTCCCTGAACAGGTCTGCGGAATGGCCCTGCCATGTGGGAACAACCTGCTCTGTCTTGGCTCTGGGCGCAAAATTCACCGCTTTCGCCATGGGCGGACTAACCATGCCGGCACCTACGGGTTGCAGGTTCGGCGGCTGTGTCAGATCCTCCAGCGTGTTGCTGCAGCCAGCAAGAAGCAGCAGTATTGCTGCCGGCATGACGTTCGATTTCATTTGGTGTTCTTTGCGCCAACAGAGGCGTACTTTGATGCGCCGCTGATCAATGAAACAAGCCGCGCAGCTCGTGCAGCGGTCATCTCATTGAAGATCAGGCTGGTCACTCGCGGCTGTAACTTGAGAAGCAATGCGGCTGCAGTCTCATCCTCCAGTTCACTGATGTGCCCCGCGGCCACATCCGGCTTCATCTTTTGATAGATCGCAATCAGTTGTTCATTGGCGCGGTTTATGAACCGGTCTCTGCGGTCCACCCACCGCTGCAGCCGCTGCCGCTCGCTTTCCAGTTTGTCAGTTGCGTTGGCAACCTCGGTCTGAAGCTCCTCAAGCCTGGAGGCCTGCCACCCAAAACGGGCCTCAGAGGCAACATCGCGAAAGCTCTCGCAATAGTCGATCGCCGTCTCGGGCATGCCGGGTGTCGATACCGATCCTGTGATCAGCAGTAGGTCGGCCTTGTGGTCAATGCCGGCCTCTTGCGCCCGGGCCACCTGGGAGCTTGCCAGCATTGCCGCCAACATGAATGCGAACGTGGTTATCCTGATATGTGTCATTGTATGATCAACTCTGAATGAAGCGCGCCGGCAGACTTGATTGCCTGCAGAATGGCAATGATGCCCTTTGGTTTCAGGCCCATCTGGTTCAACCCCTGAACCAGGCTTTGAAGATTGGCACCGCCCAGTATCTCCATCTGCCCCGGCGGTTGCTCATCAAAGATCGAGGTCTCGCTTGTCTTGACCGTCCTGCCGTCAGAAAACGGTTCGGGCTGCGACACCGCCGGGGTCTCAGTCACTCGCACAGTCAAACTTCCATGCGTCACCGCGACAGTGGAAATGCGGACGCTCTGGCCAATGACGATGGTACCCGTCCGTTCGTCGATGACCACAACGGCAGGGTCGTCCGGCACGACGGACAGGCCTCCGATCTCAGCCAGGAACCGGGTTACGGAAATGTTGCCCGGCTTCTTCAGCAGAACGGTCCGAGCATCTTTCTCCCTGGCGGCGGCAAAGTTGTAGCGCTTCTTCGAGTGCTGGTTGATGAGATCGGTAATCTGCACCGACAGGGAAAAGTCCGGATTGTTCAATTCCAGGGCGATGAAGTCAGACCGGTTGATCTGGTCCGGCAGGGCGCGCTCGACATTGGCGCCATTGGGAATTCGACCTGTGGTCGGCACTCCGTTGGTCAGCGTCTCACTTTCGCCTTCAGCAGCGAAACCGCCAACGCTGACCGGGCCCTGCGCCACCGAGTAAACCTGCCCGTCATTGGCGGTCAAAGGCGTCATGACCAGCATACCGCCCTCAAGCGACTTGGCATCGCCCAGGGAAGATGTGGTGACGTCTATCCTCGACCCAACCGCAGCATTTGACGGCAGGTTTGCGGTGACAACGACAGCGGCAACATTCTTTGCCTGCAGGGCGCCTGCCGGAACATTGACGCCAAGCCTGTCCAGCATCGATTTGATGGACTGTGTCGTAAACGGTGAACTGCGGGCGCTGTCGCCTGTGCCATTCAAGCCGATGACCAGGCCATAGCCAACCAGCTGCAGATCCCTGACACTGCTTATGGTGGTGATGTCCTTGATCCGCACGGTGGGACCCGACTGCACCATTTTTCCGGCCATTGCAGGCGCAAAACTGAACACCGCCGCGACCAGCCCAACAACAACACAAAGCCACTTCATGGCATAACCCGCAGCGAACCATCGTGTTGCACATAACCCGTTATGACCACCCCGCTGCCCAGGTTCCTGGCCTGAACAAGGTCTCCGTAAGAGCCGGCCTGAAGAGACTGGGCAACCCCCAGGATGGTGATGCCGCCGGATTGAAAATAGGTTCTGATGGTCGTTCCGGGTTTGACCAGTTTCGGCAGGGCCAGAAAGGAAGTCAGCACCGGTTTGCCAGCCGGCAACACCCGGACCGGCGTTTTGCCGACCATCTGATCCGCGCGTTGAACGAGACGTTGTACCGAGTTCAGATAGGCAGGTCTGCGCTTTACCAGAATCTGTTCGGTGCTGATCTTGTCCCCGGGATAGAGGGTGACTGACGGGACAACCATCTGATCAGCAGCCCGGGCCAGCGGTCCATAGCCTGACACCAGGACCGACAAACAGGCTAACCGGCCAACAAAATTCAGACCCCATCGCATCATGATGTTCCTAGCGGAGTCCCTGCGTGATTGTGGCGGACATCTCGTCGGCCGCCTGAATAACCTTGGAGTTCATCTCGTAAGCGCGTTGCGCCGCTATCATCTCGGTTATCTCCTTAACGGCATCTACGTTCGAGTTTTCAAGATAGCCCTGCCGAATGGTGCCAAGACCGGAGCTTCCCGGCACACCGGTTGCTGCCTGTCCGGAGGACTCGTTGGCACGAAACAGATTGTCTCCAACCGCCTCGAGGCCGGCATCATTGGCAAAACTGGCCAGCGCAATCTGGCCCAGACTCTGCATTTCAGCCTGACCCGCAAGCTGCGCAAAGACTTCACCGGTGTTGTTGATATGAACCTCGAGGGTTTCCGGTGGAACCGTGAAGCCGGGCTGCAGGAGCAGGCCGTCGATCGTCACCAGCTGACCATCTGCATTGCGGTTAAAGGCACCGGCGCGGGTATAGAGGGTTTCACCATCCGCACCCGATATCTGGAACCAACCTCGACCGGTAATCGCCAGGTCCAGCTTGTTTGAAGTGCTGGCAAGACCACCCTGCTGATGCAGATTCCGAACCGCGGCCGTCTTTACACCAAGCCCGACATAAGCCCCTTCAGGCACAACGGAAAGCCCGGTAGTCCCGGCAATTCCGGCTGTGCGTTCATTCTGGTAGAGCAGATCAGTGAATTCAGCCCGGGATCTTTTGAAACCGGTCGTGTTTATGTTCGCGACATTGTTGGAGATCACTTCCAGATTGGTCTGCTGGGCGTTCATTCCAGTCGCCGCAATGGCAAGAGCTTTCAACATTGGCGCAACCTCAAATCTGCATTCGTGTGAGTTCGGTGTAAGTCGAGATCACCTTGTCGCGAACAGCCACCGCCTGCTGCAGCTTGCGTTCGGCCTCCATGATCTTCGTTATGGCGTCTTGAGCAGATGCCTGCCCGTTCATGGCACCGATGGCTGCAGCTTCGCTTTCGCGCAGAGCCGACACTGTAGACGTCGCCATGGACGACATCAGCTTTGCGAAATCCACTTCCGGAGCACCGGCCGTGCTTCCCGGCGACAAGGTGTTCTGCGCCGCCTCGGAAACGGCGGACGGCTGCAGCGGGCTAATGGACGATATCATCTGCTTATCTCCTGATCAGATCGGCAAGCATTGAGAACATCTGCTTTGTCTGCTTGATGACCTGCAGATCGGCCTCATAAATCCTGGCGGTATCCTGCATGTCGGCAATCTCGACGATCGGGTTGACATTGGAAAATTTCACATAACCCTTTTGATCTGCTGCCGGGTGGTCTGGCCGAAACTCGACACGGAACGGACTTGGGTCCACACCAAACTTGGACACTTTCGCCTGGCGGGTTCCGGTCTCGACATCGACAACTTCCGCAAACGTTACAGTCTTTCGGGCGTAGGGATCTGCGCCTGGCGTCTTGCCGGTAGAGTTCGCGTTGGCCAGGTTCTGTGAGATTATGCGCATGCGCTGCGACTGCGTTTCCAGGCCCGACGATGCTGCGATGAGGGATGCGCCAAGAGGATCAATCATCGACCTAACTCCTCAGCCCGGACAGGAGCATGTCGTGGAATGCTCGTGTCATGTTGACGTTCATTGAAAACGCACGGTTCACCTGGCCGGCTTTCAGCATCTCCTGTTCAAGTGAAACGGAGTTTCCGGAGTGAGATATCTCCCAGGAGGCCTGCTTGGAGAAAGATGAATTGGGCGATACCCCACCACGGCTGGATATGTGATTTTGGTCGGTAGCCGCCATGGACACCGGCAGCTGTTTCATGACGGCATCGAAAGACTGCACATCGGCGCTTCGATAACCCGGTGTCGCGGCATTGGCCACATTCATCGCTATCGCCGCCTGTCGCGTAGAAAGCCAGTCGCGCTGTTGCGCAGCCAGACTCAGCAGGTAGATTTCGCTCATGATCCATCGCCTCAATTGCACTGATCACGAGGCTATAGAAACTAACTTGTCCGAAGCTGGTGACTGGCCGCAGCAATCGCCGCCGGAACCACGCCGGCGTGCGGGTGGTTTCAGGCCGAAACCTGGTTCAAGCGGCTTTCCTGCAATGCTTTTTTCAAGGCATCTGTATTTGTCGGGACGTCGTCTGTGTTATCGGTGAACACGATCTGGTCGAGTTCGACACTGCCGTCCTTGCCGTCAAGCAGCAGACGAAACTGTGCGTTCACCGCCTGATGGCAAAACTCCATGTCCAGGCTGATTTTCATGTCAGCGGCCCAGTCCACATGGCACTCAGCGCCATAGCCAAACTTGAATGAACCAGGCTTGAAGTGCATCTCCAGAGATGAGTCAATCACATCATTGAGGTTTGCATATCGCTCCAGTCGAATATAGGCGATCAGGTCCGCAGGATCGACCAGTCCCAATTCAGCAACGAAGTCGCGAATAGCATCTGATATCAGAGTCTCTCTCGTGCCTAGCAACTCACTCATCGGGTCATGCCGTCTTGCTGTTTCCATGATCTCAAAGCTGATACTACCGCTCATTTTCCTGCCTACTCTCAAGTCCATAAACAAAATGAAGCAGCTCAGCCACTGCGTGATAGAATTCCGCAGGTATCATTTGTGACACCTCTACAGCAGTGTACAGAGCTCTTGCAAGGCTTTTGCTCTCCACGACCGGGACGCCGTTTTCCTTGCCGATCTCCCTGATTTTCAATGCGATCAGGTCTTTGCCCTTGGCAACCACAACCGGTGCAATATCGACACCGGCCTGATATCGCACCGCCACCGAATAGTGCGTTGGGTTGGCAACTATTACGGTGGCCGTAGGTACGTCTGCCATCATGCGATGTCGTTTTCGGTCACGTTGGAGCGAGCGCAACCGGGCTTTCACGATCGGATCGCCGTCGGCCTGCTTGATCTCATCCTTGACTTCCTGCTTGGTCATGCGCAGGTCGAACCGCCACTTGTGGCGCGACCATGCAAAATCCGCCATCACAATGACCAGCGAAGCCAGCATGACGCCGACGAAAAGCTTGGCACACAATTCAAGCACCAGGCCGGGAATGGAACCGGCCGGCAACAACATGCTGTTTACAATTCTGCCGGTTTCCATCTTGAGGACAAAGGCGCACACAGAGATGACGACGGCGATCTTCGCAACAGCCTTGAAGAGTTCAACAAGGCCAGCCTTGCCGAAAATGCGCTTCCAGCCCTGCGAAATGGAAATCCGAGATGCCTGGGGGCGCACGCGCTCCAAAATGATTGCTATGGGATTTTGTGCCATGCTTGCGGCAATTCCCGCCAGCGAAAGCAGCAACAGCGGCGGCAGCATGAGTTCACCCGCCTTGCCGACAAAGTGAACCATTATGTTGATCGCATCGGCAGAGTTCGAAAGCTTGATGACATCGATGTGGACGAATGCGTGCTTGAGATTGCCGGTGAGCCCATAGGTGCTTTGGGTGGCCATGAACAAAAGGATACAGGTTGCGCCCAACAATGATGCAAGGGTCGCCATCTCCCTGGATTGCGGCGTGTTGCCCTTCTCAATCGCATCACGCTGCTTCTTTTCCGTGGCATCTTCGGTCTTGCTGTCTTCGTCGGGCCGCTCAGACATTTCGCCTCAAATGGGGCATCAAGCCACCTGCTCCCGCACCGGAAGTGAAATTGTTCCATCAGCCGCAAGCGCGAGGGCAGTCTTTGCGATCTCGCGTTGCGCCGCAGCAACAGCATCGTCCTTAGGCGCTGCTGACTGCAGCTCGCCTTCGATCATTCGGCGCGTGCGGGCCGACAATGACGACAGCAACAATTGCTGGAACTCTGCCGGACTGCCGTGCAGTGCATTGGTCAGCATCTCGGCATCCACTGTACCGAGAAGAACCGAACGATTGTCTTCATCGAGCTTCTCGATGTCAGCGAAGCTGAACAGGAACTTGCTCAATTCGACAGCCTCTTCGGGCTCGGCAGAATTCAATTCCTCGATGACGGACTTGGCGTCATCGCCGCTCATCGCATTGATGATGCCGGCAACTTCCTTACGCTTAAGCACCTTTCCGGCGCTGCCGTCATCGCTCAGCAGCTCGGTTCTTGCAATTCCTTTCAGCAGCTCCATCGCCATTGGCGTCAACGGCTGCAAAATCAGCATCCGGCGCAAGATCTCACTTCGATGCTTCCGGTTCAGCAGGGAAATCACGCCGGAAGCCTGTTCGCGGTCCATGGCGTCCAGTATCGCCGCCGATGTCTGGACCTGTTCGTTGTCCAGCAAGTCAACGATGCGGGAGGTGTTTACGGACTTCACCTGGTCCCACACCGATTGCTCCACCTCCTCAGAGACGTCGACAGCCGGAGGCAGCGCGCCGTCAGCCTCCAGCTTCGCCGCCATCTCCTCAGGTATCACTTCTGAAAGCAATGTCATGACTTCCTGCTCCGTGCCGAGAAACTTGACCCCCTGCCCGTACAACTCACTGAAGCTGTCTATCATTGCGTCTATTTCGGCGCGGGAAACGTTGTTGAGCAGACTTGCGCTTGCGACAACCGCCCTCACCTCCTCAAAACTGAGCTTGCCTATCAGCTTCGCAGCAACAGGCTTGCCGATGCACAACAGCATCAGGGCTGCCTTTACACCGCCCTCCAAATTCGGCTTCGTCCCGGTCATGGTCTGTGATTGATCCAGCTAATAGGTTTAGTCCAAGCCTGAGCCGTCGGTCAGTTCGGTGACCAGCATTCCGAGTCTGGAAGTCTGCTGATCTACGACCACAATTTCTCCACGTGCCATAACCCGGCCGTTTGCCACCAACTCAACCAGATCGTCCAGTTGCGCGTTCATGTCGACCTCTTTGCCCGGGGTCAGCTTCATCAACTCTTCAACCGACATTCGCATATTGCCCAGCACTACCTGGACCTGGACCGGGATCTGCATGATCCTGGAGTGACCTGAACTGTCGTCAGCAGTCTTGGCCGCCAGAGCAGATTCGATGTCGGAACGATTTTCACTTCCAGATTCAGTTGGGGTTTCTGTGGTCATCTGCGGTTTTACCTTTGTCTTTTCGACCGGTGCTAGTTTGCTTGGCGTGCGAGATGGTCACCAAGCGTTACAACCTTACGACTGGGATGCGTCTCAAAATGCCGCTCCGTCCGTGCTTGCGGGGCCGGGGCTGCCTGCAAGGCTTTGGCCGGCGCTGGCCGCGGACCAGGGTGATGAAACTCCTGGGTACGGGACTGTTCGGTCGATGGCAGCCCGGAATTGTATGCTGAGGTACGGTTCGGCAGTGCCGGGTCCAAAAGACGCCCCTCACGCGAACCACTGGTGAGAATTGTGCTGCTGAGGTTTGCAATGCATCTGGTCACTTCAACCTGCTGATGCGACAGGTTGTGGCACTGCCGGGTCAGCGTATCGAGCTGGTCTGCCAGGGATATATCCTTGTTGGTCACCTGCCATCGCATGTCGTCTGCCACGCTGCGCAGATAACCTATGCTGTCATTCAGAACCTTGGGTTGAGCGTCATAGTGAGTTGCAAGCTCGACAAGCTTGCGATCAAATTCCTCTATGACCTGGCGGTTTGACTGGCCGAGCTTGACAATCTGGCGCTGCGCCTTGTTCAGGCTCAACATCCAGCACACGATGAATATCGCAAACAGCACCATTAATGCTGCCGTGATCGAGATAACTATTCCAAGGTATAGTACGGACAATTCAGTACACCGCTTCAGTTTTCAGGAACTCGGCAACCTTCAGGACATAATGGTCCGCTGCCTGGTTCAGCAATCCGTTGAACAATTTCACCCCCTCAACCTGGACCTGCACCTTCTGCCCCAGACAAAAGTCCAGTTCGTGCACCTGCCCCAGCTCCAGCCCGGCAATGTCGCCGAGAGTCATTTCCTGCTCCTGCAACAGGACTTCCAGCTTCACGCCGGTGCGCTGCACCTCACGTTGCAAGGCAAGCAGACCTGACTGCCTGGCAGCGCCGGCAGGCGCCGTGTCGGGTTTCCGACAGCAGGTTTCTGAAACAAAAATATCCACACCCCCCGTGCCATTGGCCAACCTCAGGTCAAACGTGACCCGGACACCATCCAGGTCCTTTACTTCGGGACTGTCGAGATAGTCAGCAGTGGCTTGCGAAACTTGCGGCGCTCGCTTGGCCAAAGCGCCGTCAAAATGCAGCATCAGCTCCGCCAGAAGGATTTCTGCAATACACTTTCCTATGGCCTGCTCTGCCTTGCCGGGAACCACTTCACCGTCACCTTCAATAGCCGGGCGCGAGGCACCAAAAGCACAATTCGAAAATGCAACCAGCGCCTTGCCGGATATCGCAATCAGGCAGGCCTGCTGATCCTCCAGGCCGCGCATCGCATAGATTTGCGAAGCTTCGCCGTGGCTGGCTCGAAAATCGGCAACCGCAGCCGGCTCCACTTTGCCCACGATCAGTTTCTCAACGTCCGGGAACAGGTTCTCGAGGCTGGATTTCAGCGGCTTGCAGGACCGCACGACGGCCTCGCCGAAGTTTGTAATTATGTCCTGAGCTTCAGATACGTTGCGCAGCAGTACTGAAAGTGAACCAGGCCGTCCTTCCGGCTCCCGGGTTTGCGACACACTCATTACGCGGCCTCAGCAACAGCCGCTCCGGGGCCCGGGCCGCCCGCAGCCGTTTCCTGCTCAACCAGTTCAATGGACGGGCGCTGGTAAGACGGAATGGTCTTGCGGCCGTGCTCGATTGCGACTTGCGGCATGGCCCCGTTCATGAACGCCAACAGCGATTGCTTGACCAGAATGTACAAGCGCAACTGCTTGCCACGGATCATCTTGATGTTGTTGGCAATCGGGCTGACGACCGCATAGGAAAAGAAGATGCCGGCAAACGTCCCCACCAGCGCCGCACCGATAAGCTTGCCGAGCAACTCCGGCGACTGGTCCAATGCGCCCATGGCTTTGATCACACCCAGAACGGCCGCCACAATGCCCAGGGCCGGCAGGCCTTCCGACATCGTCACCATGGAATTATAGGGCTTCAGCTTCTCGTAATTGATGGTTTGAATTTCCTCATCCATCAAGGCCTCGATTTCATGGGTGCGCGCATTGCCGATGATAATCAGCCGGCAGTAGTCGCAAATGAAAGTGACAAGGTTCTTGTTGGCAAGCAGCTTGGGATAAGGAGCAAACAGGTCAGATGATTCAGGATCGTCGATATGCTCTTCAACCTTGTTTGCGGGCAACTGCCGCAGCGCCCGCATCAGGGCGTTCAGGACGGAAAGCAGGTCCAGGTAATCCCGCTCCTTGGGCCCCGCCCCCTTGATCACCTCCATGCAGGCTTTGCCGGTGTCCTTAATCGTGGCGATTGGATTGGCGACGATGAACGTCCCTAGCGCAGAACCGCAGATGATCACGTATTCCCACGGCTGCCAAATCACCATGATATGACCACCCATGGCGGCAAAACCACCCAGCAGGCAGCCCAGGGTTACCAACAATCCGATTGCGATAGTCATTCCGGAAATTCCTCCTCTGGTCAGGAAGATAGCGGCGCCAGCTTGCGTGAGACTGGCCAAACCGATTCGGGCGGCTGGCACGAAACTTGCTGAGCAGCAGTCGATCAATGAAGCGCCGCTTCAAACCGGAACAGAGAAACGTGAAAATCTACTGGCGACAGAAATGCATCGACACGCTTAGCCCGATGGAGCTCAGGGCAGCAATCGAAGAGTTGCTGGAAACAGGCGATGCGGCGAACTTCCACGGACCAAATGGCCTGTTCGTCGGACTGGCCATCGGCGTCGTGCTCGGCGGGATGATTGCATGCATCGCCGCAGCACCGGTTCTGGCACTTTAGGCGACCGCCCCTAGAACTCCTGATATATCCTCAGCCGCTGCTTGCGCAACGCACTCTCATGTGGATCCTGACCGTACACAGTCACCCGATTGCGGCCATTCTGCTTGGACATGTAGAGTGCCTCATCTGCAAACTGGTACAGCTGCTCATGGGTCTTGGCATCGGCCATTATGCAAACGCCAATTGACGTCGTTATCGTCAGCGGTGCACCTGCTTGATCAGTCTGAACCCTGGCGGCGGCAATGACATGCCGCAATCGCTCGGCGATCTCGATAATACGTGCCCTTGTCATGCCAAACAGGACAATGCCGAATTCTTCGCCGCCCGTGCGGGCCACCAGGTCCGTGTCCCGCACATGGCCTTTTAACAGTTCGCCAACTTTTCTCAGTACGTTGTCACCGGTCTGGTGTCCGAAGGTGTCGTTGATGTCCTTGAAGTAGTCGAGGTCCAGAAGCAGCAGAGCCGTATCTTCGATCCCTTCCAAAGAGTAAAGGCGCCCCAGGACATCGTCAAAGTACCGGCGGTTGTTCAGGTCTGTCAGCGCATCGACGTGAGACAGGCGCTTGAACGTTGTGAGTTCACCGCGAACACGCTCCAGCTCGGCATTGGTTTCGTGCAGCTTCTTCAGCACAACCTCACCCTGGATGATGTTGTTTGAAATTGTGTCGGCAATGTTCTTGGACAGCTCGAACAACACCGTCTGCTCGTAGGCCTGTGATGCCAGTTTTTTGCCTTGCGCATCAATTTCGTCGTTGAAACCCTGCAGCCGGTCGATTTCGTCCTTAAGCAGCACCGCGAGGTCGACCGAGACCCGTGCCAGGGTTGCAGAACTCTCGCGCTGCTTTGCGCGCGCCTTGCCGGTGGCGGTAACATCTGCATGGCTCTCAATCAGGCGGTCGAAACTCTCCTGGGGAGGGTGATGACCGAGTTTTGCGATGACCTGCTGCAACGTCTCCGGCGAAGCATCCTTGTACAGGTCATAGAGAAACTCGTAGTTGCGAGGCAATGGAGCCAGGCCCAGTTGCTTGAGAGTTTTCAGGACGCTGTCAGCGTTGCTGTTGGTCACTGAGGTGTTTAGATCATCCGCTGCTGGAGCCATGCAATTCATCTCGCCAAAGATACGGTTCCCCTACAGTCTCATCCGGTGATGAATGAGACTCCCCGACAGTGGCGATAACTGACGGTGCTTGACCGAAGCTTACCATTGGCTGTGTACGGGCACTGACAGTCAGACTGCCGGAGGCTAACCGCGAGTGTTCTTAAGGGCGTCGTCTATCAGGCTGTTCGCAATTGACAGCCTGGCAGACAGGAGTTCCCGGCGTTTGCCGCAGGCAAGATCGGGATGGTTCGCAAGGGCAAACCTGCGACGAAGGCGATTGAGCTCTGCGCGCGCCGGCCTAGTCCTCAGTGCCTGTTTCAACTGTTGCAAGGTCATGCCTGCATTTGCTGCTGGCCCGGGGCCACGGCGACAGGCTTCTTCAGTCAACTCTGCAGTGTTCAGCAGATACCGGCCATTCGCTGAGAACCTTGAGACTCCCTGATTTTGCAACTCGACAGTAGTAGCGGACGCGGCCAGAAGCCGGTTCACGGCGCGATTGTGGCTTGCCGCCGCCTGAACATCGTTGCGTTTTCCGGACAGAACACTGTCCAGAATTTTCCTGAAGTGGTGGTTATGCATCTTGTGCCGTGTCTGCAATTCAAAAAAAACTCAATATACGCACTCCCGGTAAACATTGGCTTGCAATGCGTCTGGAATACTGCACGTCACATGTTTTCTGCCTCGCAGTGTTTGCCAACAACAGAGATCAATCCTTAACCTTGGCAAACCACTTCGTTCACCTACTGCATCAGCCCTGCAGGAAGGTGTATCTTGAAGCGGGACCGGATTTGCTCATCGACGGCGCGGCTGATGTGTGACGGATAATGTTCGCCAAGCAGCGATCGGGCGCGCTCGCGAGCCCGCGTCTGCATATCCGTCCTGCCAGCTTCAGACCATGCGTCCGGGCTGGCCCGGTCGCTGAGCGGCGGATAGAAATAGTCGCGCTGCATGGCCGCCAATGTCTGGTCGCCTCCGAGAAAATGTCCGGCGCCGCGAATGGTCTGTTCAATCGCGTCCAGATCCAGTGTGTCGCTATTGACCTCAACACCGCGAATGATGCGCTGCACCGAACCGAGGATGTCGTTGTCGATGACAAAGCCTTCAAAGGACGCTCCGAGCAAACTCCCGAACATACCGGCGGATTCGTAAATCAGATTGCCGCCGGCAAGTCCTGCAGCCAGGGTTGTCAAACCCTTCTCGTATCCGGCCTGGGCATCCGGCAGTTTGGAATCGGTCATCGACGCGGCAACGCCTGAGATCAGTCCCAGGGCGTTGCTCAACTGCGCCGAGCCGGCATTCAATATGGCCATCTCGGCGCTGCCGCCCGCAAATGCGCCGGTGCGCAGATCAACGACAAACGGCCAGTTTGAGAAGATCACCGGATGGCTGGGTTTCAATAGGTCAATCAGCGCCAGGGCGGCCAGGGTTTCTGCGAAAGACTGTGCCAGCATACCTGCGAGAGGCGCCGGGGCCGTGGCACCGGACTGGGCCGCAATGATGGTGTTCACCGGCATGTTGTGGCGCAATGCCGCTTCGGCCACTTCCACAGCATCCGCACCATAGCGCATCGGCGAGACGATCGGAGATATATGTGCCTTGCAGAACGGACGCCCGGCAAACGCTCCAGGCTCGCCCAGGATCATATCGAACATCTCGATACAGGCATCCACATGGCTACCGAAGCTGAAGCTGTTGCCGATGGGCTTTGTGGTGCCGCTGGCGATGGCATAGGCGGTATTGACATCCAGCTCGAAGATGTCCGTTACGTCGGTGGCCACGCAGCAGCGCGTGAACCAGCAGATGTTGTCCAGCTGGTCGGCCAGGCGGGCAAAGTCGTAAAGGTCACGCAAGGTCGAGGGGCGATAAGTGCCATCATCCAGGTCAAGCGTCTGCACGGCAGCGCCGCCGGTTCCATAGCGGACATGCTGCTTCTTGACCTCGAAATCGTGGCGCGGATCCTGTCCGTACAGAGTCAATGATTTGGGCGTGGCCGCAATAATGTCTTCAATGAAACCGCGCGTGTACAACAGCCGTCCATGGGCGTCGATCCGGCATCCGCGCTCAACCGCCAGCCGTTTGATCAGATCAGGCACGTCGCCAATACCGACCGTGGCCAGCAGGGTGAACGCGGCATCGATAATCTGACGGCACTGGCCGTCAGTAAGGGGCCTGTACTGGCCGCCCGGCAGACCGCTTGGCGCCGCGTTCGGCACCTCGTCACCGGGATTCCGGCGCGATGCCACCCGGGCTGCGCGCCCGCCTGCCCGGGTTCTGCGTGGCGTGGTAACACTCATGACAAACCTCCGGGAAAGTGTTTTCAGGATCGCGCACGCAACTATCTGCTCAATTGCGTGTTTTGACCATCAGAAAATTTGTCAGGCCGGGGCCGCAGCCTTCGACTCCTGTTCAAGAATCCTGATGAACAGTTCCGAGACTTCCGACTGGAACTTTCCCCTCCTGGTAACCAGCTTTATCTCGGAAGGAAGGCTGTATCTCCTTGCAGCGACGCTCTTCATTTTCCCGTCCTGCACCCAGGGCAAGGCATATGACTCGGGCAGATAACCAACGAAGTGTCCGGTCAGTATCAGCATGGCCACACCCTCCATCTGGTGGGCCTGACTTGACGATTTCAGGTTTGACGTGATCGGAGCCACATTCTTCTCGTTCAGGTAGGCGCGCCTGACCAGGTTCGCCTCCTCCAGCAGCACAGTCGTGAGATCGTCATCCTGCGCCGAGTACAAAGGATGCGTACTGCCGCAGAACAGATCCATGTATTCCCTCGAAACATGCTGATAAACAAGCCCTTTCTTGGGTTGGTGAAAGACCCCGATTCCGACATCAATACTGCCTTCAAGAAGGCCATATTCGATGCCGTTGGGAGCCATGGAATGGATGTCTATCTCAACCTCGGGCGCCTGTTTGTGAAACATTGAAAGGGCGTTGACAATTGGCGCCTTCGCGTTGGAAATCCAGTTGTCGATGACGCCGATGGACAAGACACCGGTAAGCGCTTTTTTCCGTCCGGCCACCGACTCCCTGAACTGCTCAAGCGAATGGAAAAGCTTCTCGGCTGCCTCCAGCACCCGGTGTCCATAATCCGTAAGCTGGAAACCGCCTCTTCCACGCTGGCATAAAGTTGCGCCAAGCCGTTTTTCCAGATCAGACACCTGCCGGCTGATGGTGGACGGCGACGTGTTCAGCACCGCCTGCGCGGCAGAGAAGCTTCGTGCTTCAGCGACGGCAACGAACACATACAGAAGATGGATGTCGACCTTCGACAAGCGGGGCGGCAGCATTCACATGTTCCTTGTAAACTCATACAACTAAAGATCAGAATTATATCATTCAATTCGTATATCGGACGATTAATGTTCATATCCATCCATCTATCTAGATTTTGAGGTTTTGGAATGAACAAGCAGCGCACGCACACGAACTGGGGCATCAACAACGACTACGCTCCGCTTCATGACGTGTTGCTGGGCAAGCCGGAGTTTTACCGGTGGGTTGATGCCGGTCCGTTGATCGGACGTACGCTGGCCAATGCCCACAAGACCGGGGTGAGCTTTGATCTCCAGCTGGCCATGGCGCAGCATGCAGAAATGGTGCGTATCTATGAGGATGCCGGCGTAAACTGTCATTACCTGGAGGCAGACGAGGCGCTGCACCGCAACTTTTTTGCCCGGGACAGCTCGGCAATGACCCCATGGGGCGCCCTGATCTGCCATATGCAGTTGAAGTGCAGACGCGCCGACTATGTGAGTGTCATCAAGTTTTATCAGGCCAACGATATCCCGATCTGGAACTATGCCACCGCGGGCCATTTTGAAGGTGGCGACTTTGTCATTCTGGAGCCCGGCAAGGTCTTGATCGGTTACTGCGGCGAGCGTTCGGAACAGGCAGGTTCTGAACAGGTCGCAGGGTTTGTCCGCGCGCAAGGATGGGAAGCGGTAACCGCACCGATCAGCCGGGAGTTCGTTCACATGGACGGACTGGTGGTGCCGCTCGCCGAAAAGCTCCTGGTTGCATGCATTGACGCTCTGGAACCCTGGGTCGTCCAGCAATTGCGCGACTGGGGCTTTGATTTTGTCGATGTGCCATATCGCGAAGCAAAGAACCTCGGCGTAAACCTTGTCGCCCTCGGCAATGGGAAAGTGCTCTCCATGAAAGGCGCTGATGAACTCAACGGCAAGATGCGGGCACTTGGGTTCGAAGTACACGAACCGGACATGTCCATGTTCACACTAGGCGGCGGCGGCGTGCACTGCCTGGCCCAGGCATTGTGCAGAGAAGATGTATGATTGCGGTGGCGCAATCGTGCCGGCTATCGGCTTCGGCCATCATCGCGCCACACGACTTTCATTTATCTGGCACTGCACATTATTCGATCGATCCGGTACAAAGGCTGGCTTGATGGGCAAAATTGTTTGATAGTGAACTTTGAGTAAGGGAGGAAACCATGAAACTCAAAAAAACTGCCGCAGCTGCGGCGCTAACAGCAGTGATGGGACTGGGCCCGGCGGCCCAGGCCGCGGACGTCGTAATCGGCGTGCCTAACTGGCCATCCGTTCGGGTTACCGCACATGTGCTAAAGGTTGTTATGGAGGACAATCTCGGCGTGGAAGTGGAACTGCAGAACGGCACCAACCCGGTTGTGTTTGAAGCAATGGACTCCGGCGCCATGCATGTGCACCCGGAAGTCTGGTTGCCAAACCAGGCCAACCTGGAAACCAAATTCGTCAAGGAAAAGGGTACTGTACGCCAGAACCCCAATGGCGTTAACGGCGACCAGGCCATGTGCGTGACCAAGTCAACCGCAGAGCGCACCGGCATCAAGGAGCTTTCCGAGCTGTCCAATCCGGACATGGCGAAGAATTTCGACTCCGATGGTGACGGCAAGGGTGAAATCTGGATTGGTGCTGCCGGCTGGGCATCCACCAATGTCGAGAAAATCCGCGCCAAGTCCTATGGCTATTCAGAAACCATGCAGCTCAAGGAAATGGATGAAACCCTTGCCTTGGCAGAAGTGGACAACGCCGTGGCGCAGAAGAAGAACATCGTGTTCTTCTGCTATACGCCTCACCACATGTTCGCCCTGCACGAGCTGGTCATCCTGAAAGAGCCTGCATATGACGAGGCAAAATGGAACGTCAAGCAGCCCACAGATGATCCGCAGTGGCTGGAAAACTCCTCAGCGCCGGTTGCGTGGAACACCGCGAAGCTGAAAATCCACTACGCGACAAGCCTCGAAAAGAGCAACCCGGAAGTCGCCAAGCTGCTGTCGCAGGTCAAGCTTGATACCGAAGCGGTGTCGAAAATGACCTTCGCGCTCGTGGTTGAGAAAAAGGACCCGGCTGAGTTCGCCAAGGAATGGGTCTCCAAGAACGGCAGCCTCGTTGACAGCTGGCTGAAGTAGCTTTCCACACAATGCAAGCCTAGGCGGGAGCTCTGTATCATCCTCCCGCCTGGACTTACCCATAATAGATAAACCGCAAAAAATTGGCGGTACGGGAGGGGCGTTTTGAATGACAATACAATTGTGCTCGAAAATGTCTGGAAGATTTTCGGCGACCAAGCCGAAGAGGCATTAGCGGCGATTAAGGACCGGGGGCTGTCGAAAGCGGAGGTGCTGTCCGAATTCGGGGCAGTCGTGGGGATTGCAGACTGTTCATTTGAAGTGAAGCGTGGCGAGATTTTTTGCGTCATGGGGCTGTCCGGCTCCGGCAAATCAACCATGGTTCGCCATCTCAATCAGCTGATCGCTCCGACTTCCGGCAAGATTACGGTTCTCGGCAAGGACATGGTCAACCTCGCGGGCGAAGAGCTGCGGGAGATGCGTGCCATGCACATCGGCATGGTGTTCCAGCACATGGCCCTGTTGCCCCATCGGACCGTGCGCGACAACGTGGCGTTTCCGCTGCAGGTTCGCGGCGAACCCAAGTCGAAACGCTGGGAAACCTCGCAGCGCTGCCTCAGCCTGGTGAACCTGGATGGCTATGAAGACCGGTTTCCGCGCGAACTGTCAGGCGGTATGCAGCAGCGCGTGGGGCTGGCCAGGGCGCTTGCATCTGATCCGGAAGTGCTGTTGATGGACGAACCGTTTTCGGCGCTTGATCCGCTGATCCGGCGGCAGTTGCAGGATCAGTTCATGGCGCTTTCTGCGGAACTGCAGAAGACGACTGTTTTCATTACCCATGATCTTGATGAGGCAATCCGCATTGGTGACCGGATCGCGATCATGAAGGATGGACGTATCGTTCAGATCGGCACCCCGGAAGACATCGTAACCAAACCTGCCGATGACTACGTCAAGGATTTCGTCGAAGGCATTTCCAAGCTCAAACTGGTATTTGCACATTCCATCATGGAAGACATATCCAGCTACAAGCCGGCAAAGGGACAGGATCTGAAAGCAAGTCCGCGCGCGCATCACGGCACCAACCTGGATGAACTGATCGACATCGCCACAACCACCGACAACCCGATTGTCATCCAGAATGACGACGGAAAAGACGTCGGGGTGATCAACAAGACCACCTTGCTTAAAGGCATTCAGGGAGGCAAAGCATGACTGATACAGGCCTTGAACTGGGTGCCAGCAAGCTGGATGCCTCCATTGGCGAGTTTGCCAAGGAAAACGAAGCCTACTACACGAAGGAATTCGAGAAAATACAGGGCACCACCGGCTTTCCGTGGTCGTGGAACCCGATGGCCGCTCTGTTCGGTCCATTGTGGGGCGCTTTGCGGGGAGCCTGGGGTTTCTTCTGGTCGTTCCTGGTGCTGGAACTGTTCGTACTGGTGCAGTTGGGGCGTGGTTTATGGGGCGAGCTTGGCGCTGATCAGCTGGCCCGCTATGAGCGCCTGCTGACCAATATCGCGAGACGCGAACAGCAAGCCGCGGAAGCGCTGGCAGCCGGTGACGCAGTAGACGCGGAAGCCAAACAGAAAATCGCCGACAACCTGAAGAAAGTCGCCGAAACTGCCAAGGAACAGGCAGCCGAAGCGGCCACCGAGGGTACCACCATCCTTATTACCGGCCTGGTGCTGCTGGTGCTCGTCAAACTGGTCGAGGGATTTTATGCCAATATTGCCTATGAGAAGCAGTATCTGAAATGGCGTGCAAACCCCACCACCACCCAGTCCGGCACCAGCACAAACAACGTGGTGTTCGGCGCCTTGCTGATGATCGCCATCTGGCCGCTGACCTTGTTCCGGTTTACCGTCGCTGACCCGGATGCCAAACTCAACGCGATGACCGGCGGGCTTTTGGGCGGCAGCATTCCGATTACCGAGTTTCCCATCAAGAAGGAGTATTTTGCCAATTTGGCCACTCTGGGAGACCAGGGGTTTGACTGGCTGGCAAGCAACTTCGGCAACGTCTTCGACGGTATCACGGCCGGCATCAAGGCGGTGCTGGACGGCCTGGAGGTTATCCTGATTGAAACCCCCTGGCCTGTCGTGATGGTTGTGATCACCGTCATGGCCTTCAGGCTTGCGGGCATACGGGTGGCGATATTTTCGGCCGCATCCCTGCTGTACCTGGCGTTCATGGGCCTGTGGGAGATTTCGATGATCACGGTCGCCCTGATTGGTGCCGGCGCATTCCTGTGCGTGTTTTTCGGCATTCCGTTGGGGATCTGGTTCGGCAAGTCGAAACGGGCATACGCCTTTGCGGAACCGGTGCTGGATTTCATGCAGACCATGCCGGCGTTCGTCTACCTGATACCGATTATCGCCTTCTTCGGCACCGGCAAGCCGCCGGGCGTTCTGGCGACAATCATCTTTGCGATGCCGCCGGTCATTAGATTGACCGCCCTGGGCATGCGCGGTGTGCCGGAAGCTACAAAGGAAGCTGCAGTTGCGTTCGGTTGCTCAAAGTGGCAACTGCTCCGCAATGTGGAAATTCCTCTGGCCATGCCTTCAATCATGACCGGGATCAACCAGACGATCCTGATGTCGCTGTCGATGGTCGTGATTGCGTCGCTGATCGGCGCTGAAGGCTTGGGGGCCCTCATTCTTGAGGCTCTGCAATATGCCGCGAAAGGGCAAGGATTGCTGGGCGGTCTGGCTATCCTGTTCTGTGCAATGGTCATCGACCGGATTGCACAGGGCATGTATCGCAGAAGCGCTGGCCGTGCATGAACCTGACCGGCTGCCGGGGTAACCGGCAGTCCGGCCCGGTTTCAACGACATCGGACCGGCCCGTGTGTTTGTCCGGATTGATCAGACCTGGGGCAGCGAATGTCGCGTGAACATGATGAAGCAGTGATGGAAAACCTCTACTGGTGGGGAGTTCCGACACTGTTTCGATGCGAAGTAGGCAAGGCGGCGGAAGCCGACATTGCGCTAGTCGGGGTCCCCCATTCCACGGGCAACGGCACGACGGAAAGAGACCAGCACCTGGGACCGCGATCGGTCCGCAACATGTCTGCCGTGCAGAGGCGTGTCCATTCCCGTTTCCAGGTTGACCCGTGGAACAGCGCCAGAATAAGAGATCTCGGCGATGTCCCCTTCCCGCGCGCCAATGACAACGAAGACTGTATCGAGCGCATAACCGAGTATTACAGGGAGGTCGACCAAGCCGGCGCCAGACCGGTGTCCATCGGCGGCGATCATTCCATCACCGGTGGTATTGTGCAGGCGCTCGGCAAGGGTAAGCTGGCCGGCGGCGAGCCGGTTTGTTTCCTTCATCTTGATGCCCACACAGATGTCTTCACCAAGGTTGATCACTTCCTTGGAGCCAAAAAATCCGCCGCCCACTGGGGCGCCTACCTGGCCGACGACGGATTGGTCGACCCAAAAAACTCTATGCAGATCGGCTTACGCGGCCATGCGCGAACCCTGGATTGGCTGGAGCCTTCGTATGAGTATGGCTACAACGTCGTCACCATGGTTGAATACCGCGAGCGCGGCGCAGCGGATGTTGTTCACCAGATCAGAAAGACGCTCGACGGAAAGCCGGTCTACATCACCTTCGATCTCGACTGCCTGGATGTGACCGTCGCTCCGGGGGTGGCAAATCTGGAGCCGGGAGAAGGAGGTTTCAGCATGGATGAAGCCATCGAGCTTGTGCGCTCGGTTCGCGGCATGAACATCATCGGCGGCGATGTCGTTTGTCTGATGCCGACAAAAGATCATCGCAACAACATCACCTCACTGGCGGCAGGTTCGATCATGTTTGAAATGATATCGATGATAGCCGAGAACGTTGCGGCCGATTAACACTGGGTGCCAGGACAACAGCCCGGGGCCAAAGGCAGTGTCGGTCCCTGACCAGCCCGCAGCATTCCAGGTTGCGCCATTTATCGTTGCAACATGCAGCAATGGCTGTCTCAAAACTGATACTTCCTTGGCAGGAGGCCCTATCTTCTTGCCGCCATCAGGTAACCCTCAGCCAATTTCATCGTTTCTCATGTTTCCGGGTACGAAAAAGGCACGTGCCGGCACCTGGGCCACCGGCCGGCATATCTTCGCATTGACGCAAGAAATGCCCTCGGACGCTTCCAAATGCGGCGGACGGATGCAGCCTCCATGCTGCCGCCTTGACAGTCCGGGCCGATGCCCAAGGCGACAGCATCCGGGCCAATACACCTACCCAACCTGCAGCCGCGAGTGTAGAACGGGCAAACAAGAAATAGTTTTGCAGGCAAAGGCGACAATCGATGGCGAGACTCTACGACAGCCGGAAACGGATCCTGGTGACCGGAGGTGCCGGATTTATCGGCTCGCACCTGATTGACAGGCTGCTCGAGCAAGGACATGACGTGTTATGCGCCGATAACCTGTTTACCGGCACCAAACGCAATATCGATCAGTTCCACAATCACCCGCGTTTTGAGTTCATGCGCCACGACATCACATTTCCGCTCTATGTGGAGGTGGACGAGATATACAATTTAGCCTGCCCCGCATCCCCGGTTCACTACCAGCATGATCCAGTGCAAACCACCAAGACATCGGTACACGGCGCGATCAACGTGCTTGGCCTGGCAAAGCGCCTGGGATGCAAGGTGTTCCAGGCGTCGACCAGTGAAGTTTATGGCGATCCTTCAGTGCACCCGCAACCGGAAGGGTACTGGGGCAATGTCAACCCGATCGGGCAGCGCTCGTGTTACGACGAAGGGAAACGCTGTGCCGAGACCCTGTTCTTCGACTATCACCGTCAGCACAATCTTGAGATCAAGGTAGCGCGCATATTCAACACCTATGGACCGCGCATGCACCCGGCGGACGGCCGCGTTGTGTCAAACTTCATCATGCAGGCGCTCAAAGGTGAGCCGATCACACTGTTCGGCGACGGATCGCAAACCCGCTCATTCTGCTATGTGGATGATCTGGTGGAAGGAATCCTGCGGCTGATGGCGACCGGATCGGATACGACGGGCCCAATCAACCTCGGCAATCCAAACGAGTTCACCATCCGGCAACTGGCTGAGAAAGTAGTCGATATGACCTCGTCCAGTTCCGACATTGTGTACCTGGACCTGCCACAGGATGACCCCAAACAACGCCAACCGGATATCAGCCTTGCCAAGCACGAGCTTGATTGGGTACCGGAAATCCAATTGGAAAAAGGCCTCGGCTGGACCATCGATTACTTTGAGTCACTGTTACCTGAACTGAGCGGCAGTCGCTGAGCCAAATCCTTGATCAGACACAATAGAGCTTCTGGATGGTACGGGACGCGCACCTGAACAGGCTTTACCTTGTCTCGACGGCGTTTGGCACCATGCGGGAAAACTCCGGCCGCGCAATTGCGCCGGCTTCGGCTGGCGCGATACCGGTTTGTTGGCTTATGCCAGTTTCTGCTGAATGATGTTGCAGGCAACCCGACACGCAGAGACGCATCCCGGCGATCGGATCACCTGGGAATTGGAAAACATGTTTGCAGCGTGATGACTTTTGCCGGAGAGTTGTCCGAAATCCTGACATCGTCACCGGCAGTCAGGATGCGACACGGGAGAAGACGGCCATGCTCACTGGCGACATGTTGCGGCGATCTGCCGAGAGGTTTCCTCAAAAACCCGCCATCGTCTGGGAAGGAAACTCGCTGAGCTATCAGGCGCTGGACGAGGCGGCCAACCGGCTGGCCAACGCACTGATTGCCCACGGCATCGGCAAGGGCGCGAAGGTCGGCATTATCAGCCGCAACCGAACCGAATACGGCATCAGCTTCTTCGGTGTGGCGCGATCAGGCGCGGTCCTGGTCAACGTTTCGGTGCTCTATGCGCCGGATGAGTTGGCCTATGTGCTGGACAAGGCGGACATCGAACTGCTGTTCTTCGAAGATCTGTTCGGCGACAAGGTTGAGGCCGTAAGGGACCGGTTGCCCAAGCTGCGCGAAACGGTCCGCATTGCAGGGGACGACGGCGATGAGTTCACGGCCTTTTGCGCGTCCTCGCCGGCCGACGCCCCTGCTATCGATATTGATGAAGATGATCCGTTCTGCATGACCTACACCGGCGGCACGACGGGCCGTCCAAAGGGTGTGCTGGTCAGCCATCGCAACCGGGCGGTCACGGCTCATACGGTGATGGTGGAAGAGGCAATAGACGAGCGCGACGTGGTCGGCATCGTGACGCCGATGTTCCACGTCGCGGCGCTCAACATTATGTTCCAGCCGGCTGTTCTGGCAGGTGCAACCACCACATTCCTAAGCAAATGGGACACTGGTGATTTTGCGGACATGGCGCAAAAGGCCGGCATGACCGCTGCCTTCATGGTGCCGACACAGGTGGCGATGGTAGTCAGCGACGCTGAGTTCGATGCCGCGAAGTTTGCGAGCTGGCACAAGCTGTCATTTGCCGGAGCACCAATGCCGGACTGGGTGCAGCATAAGATGCTGGAGGTGTTGCCGGATGTGAAGATGACCCAGATCTACGGCCAGTCGGAAATGGGTGTGCTTACCTCACTGCGGCACTGGTATCTGCCGGAAAAACTCGGTTCCGTGGGCCGGCAAGCCTATAATGTGGATGTGGCAGTGATCGATCAGGACGGGCATCCGGTTGCTGTCGGCGAAATCGGCGAAATCGTCTCGCGCGGCGACAATGTAATGCTGGAGTACTATGGCGAGCCGGAGCAGACGGCTGCCTTCTGGCGGCACGGCTGGGCGCACACCGATGATGTCGGCACCATCGACGAGGACGGGTTCATCACACTGGTCGACCGGTCCAAGGACATGATCATTTCCGGTGGCGAGAACATCTATCCAAAAGAGATCGAAAACGCCATCTACGCCCATGAGGCGGTTGCCGAATGTGCGGTTTTCGGCATCCCGCACGACAAATGGGGCGAAGTACCTGCAGCATATGTCTGCCTGAAAGATGGAGCCGCGTTGTCCGAGCAGGACCTGGTTGCCCATTGCGCTGACCGGTTGGCCCAGTTCAAGCGGCCGCGCCTGGTCAAGTTCGTGAAAGAATTCCCGAAAACGCCGATCGGCAAGATCCAGAAGAACATCCTGCGCGAGCCCTACTGGCACGACCGGGAGAAGAATATCTAGGCACTTGCTTACGCCGTGGCCCGATCACGAAACCAGCTGCTGCAGCTGTTTTTACGTTAAATCATCCATATAAGCCGCTGTTACACCGATTAAAAACCTAAATGAAGAATCTAGATATGCTTCATGTATGAATATTTTACTTTTAAAGTAAATTCACCTGATGCATGATTGCGGCGTCTTACACAGCTTTGTTGCTGGCAGGAGGTTGGATCGGATGAAAGCTGCATGCATCGGCGGCGGACCGGCGGGATTGTACTTCGCCATTTCAATGAAACTGCGCGATCCTGGCCACGACGTGGTTGTTTACGAGCGCAACCGGGCCGATGACACGTTTGGGTGGGGCGTGGTGCTTTCGGATGAAACCCTGGACAATCTGGCAACCAACGACGCTACAAGTGCTGCGTCCATCCGTGAGCATTTTGCCTACTGGGACGATATTGCGGTCCATTTCAAAGGCACGACGCAGGTGTCGACCGGCCATGGCTTCTGCGGTATCGGCCGCAAGCGGCTGCTGCAGATCCTGCAGGCGCGCGCCCGCGACGTGGGCGTCGACCTGCGCTATGAAACCGAGGTCAAGGATATCGACGAACTGATGCGCTCACACGATCTCGTGGTGGCGCCGGACGGCGTCAACTCGATTGCCCGGACCCGATTCGAGGACGTGTTCAAGCCCGACATCGACGTGCGCAAATGCCACTATATCTGGCTGGGAACGCATCAGAAATTTGACGACGCCTTCACCTTCATATTCGAGGAGACCGAACACGGCTGGATCTGGGTGCACGCATACCAGTTTGACCCCGACACGGCGACCTTCATCATCGAATGCTCCGACGACACCTATCAGCGCTTCGGCTTCGAGCACATGAGCCAACAGGAATCCATTGCGACCTGCGAGGCGATCTTCAAGGATTATCTCGGCGGGCATTCGCTGATGACCAATGCCGGGCACATACGCGGTTCGGCCTGGATCCGGTTTCCCCGCGTGCTGTGCGAATGCTGGAGCCATGACAACCTGGTGCTGATGGGCGATGCTGCGGCGAGCGCCCATTTCTCGATCGGATCCGGCACCAAGCTGGCGCTAGAAAGCGCCATCGCGCTTGCCGACTACCTGCATTCGGAACCGTCGATGCAGGCAGCATTCGAGAAGTATGAAGACACGCGCCGGCTGGAGGTTTTGCGGCTGCAGTCGGCAGCACGCAACTCCCTGGAATGGTTTGAGGACATCGAGCGCTATTTCAACCTGGACCCGGTGCAGTTCAACTACTCGCTGATGACCAGGTCGCAGCGCATCAGTCATGAGAACTTGCGCTTGCGCGACCCGGAATGGATGCAGCAGGCCGAACACTGGTTCCAGACGCAGGCCGGCGTGCCTGACGGTGAACCGGTCCGGACGCCGATGTTTGCCCCCTACTCCGTGCGCGGCATGAAGCTGGCAAACCGTGTCGTGGTCTCGCCGATGGCGCAGTACAAGGCCGTGGACGGTTGTCCGACAGACTGGCACCTGGTGCATTACGGCGAACGCGCCAAGGGCGGTGCCGGACTGGTTTTTACGGAAATGACCTGCGTCAGTGCGCAGGGACGGATCACGCCGGGCTGCACCGGCATGTACACGCCGGAGCATGAGGCCGCCTGGCGCCGGCTGGTGGACTTCATCCATTCTGAAACCCAGGCCAAGGTGTGCTGCCAGTTGGGCCATTCCGGCGCCAAGGGCTCGACGCAGGTCGGGTGGGAGGAAATGGATGCGCCGCTGGCGGACGGCAACTGGCCCTTGCTGGCGGCATCCGAACTTGCCTGGTCACCGCGCAACCAGCTGCCCAAGCCAATGGACCACACCGACATGGACCTGGTGCGCGATCAGTTCGTGGCGTCGGCGCAGATGGCCGACCGCGCCGGATTCGATATGGTTGAACTGCACTGTGCGCACGGCTACCTGCTGTCGTCATTCATCACGCCGCTGACCAATCGCCGCACCGATGAATATGGCGGCAGCCTTGAAAACCGCATGCGCTACCCGCTTGAGGTGTTTGCGGCCATACGGGACGCGTGGCCCGACGACAAGCCGATATCGGTTCGGATTTCCGCCAATGACTGGATGGACGATGACGGCATTACCCCGGAAGATGCCGTGGACATCGCCCGCATGCTGAAGGCCGCCGGGGTCGACATCTGTGATGTGTCCGCCGGGCAGACATCGGCAAACGCCCAACCGGTTTACGGCCGCATGTTCCAGACACCTTTCTCCGACCGCATCCGCAATGAAGCCGGTATTGCCACCATGGCGGTCGGCAACATCTACGAGCCTGACCACGTCAACTCGATCCTGATGGCCGGCCGCGCCGACCTGGTCTGCCTGGCACGGCCGCATCTGGCTGATCCGTACTGGACACTGCGCGCCGCGGTTGCACTGGGCGACACGCAGGCACAATGGCCTGATCCCTATCTGGCCGGTCGCGAGCAAGCCTATCGGCTGGCAGAGCGGTCCGAACAACAGACAATGAAGGTGTAGTGATGCAAGTTAACCTTGACGGACAGCATGCGCTGGTGACAGGGGGCGGCACGGGTGTGGGCGCCGCCATTGCTGTTGCGCTGTCGGAAGCCGGTGCCGCCGTTACCATCACCGGGCGTCGCGAGGCGCCGTTGCAAACCACCGCCACCGGGCACGCCAATATGGGCTGGGCCATTGCCGACGTGACCGATGCCGACGCCTTGCACGCCGCTTTTTCCATGGCCGCGGAAGAGCGCGGGCCGGCCACCATCGTGGTTGCCAATGCCGGCATTGCAGAAAGCCAGCCGTTCAGCCGGCTGACGCTTCAGCAATGGCAGCACACCATCGATGTCAATCTGACCGGTGTGTTCAACACCTTCAAATGCGGGCTTGAACCGATGCTGGCCGCAGGTCGGGGCCGCATGATCGCCATCGCTTCGGTGGCCGGTCTGCGTGGCAGCGCCTATGTCAGTTCATATTGCGCGGCCAAGCATGGTGTGGTCGGACTGACTCGGTCCCTGGCCGCAGAACTCGGCCCCAAGGGCATTACCGTCAATGCTGTCTGCCCGGGCTATACCGAGACGCCAATGCTGGACAGGACTCTGGACAATATTGTCGAAAAAACCGGCATGAGCCGCGATAAGGCGGCAGCCAGTCTGCTGCACGGATCTCCAACCGGCAGATTCGTGCAGCCTGGCGAAATCGCGGACGTGGTGGTGCAGCTGTGCGCCGACGGGGCATCGTCGCGCAATGGTGAAGCGATTGCCATGCCGGAAGGGATCACAGGATGACAACACCTCTGAAGAAACCGGAACAGCGCCCGGCATCAAAACAGCGATTGCGGTTCTGGCTGCGGCTGTTGAAACTGCAGCGGCACATGGAAGCCGTGATACGCGAAAAACTGCGGGCTGAATTCAACACTACTTTGCCGAGGTTTGACGTGATGGCCGCGCTGTACCATCACGAACGCGGTTTACGGATGAGCGCCCTGTCCTCGGTCCTCAAGGTCTCCAACGGCAATGTCACCGGTATCGTCGACCGCCTGGTGCTCGACGGCTACGTGGTGCGCGTGCCGGTGAAGGGCGACCGGCGCGCCATGGTGGTGCGGCTGACCAACAAGGGCCGCGATGATTTCAGCCATATGGCCAGCGTGCACGAAAGCTGGGTCGACGACCTGCTCGGCGAACTGTCAACGGACGAGGCCGAGGCGATGATGGCCAGCATGGACCGCCTCAACCAGTCTCTGGGAGAGCAGACATGAGTGACATGAGCGGACTTAAGCCTGAGCACTTCCACTGGCAGATGCACGATACGGTCGCCACGATCCGCCTTGCGAGGCCGGAACGCAAGAATCCGCTGACCTTCGACAGCTACGCGGAACTCCGCGACACGTTTCGCTCCCTGGTCTATGCCGATGATGTGGATGTGGTGGTGTTCCTGCCCAACGACGGCAATTTCTGCTCCGGCGGCGATGTGCATGACATTATCGGCCCGCTCACAAAAATGGACATGAAGAGCCTGCTGAATTTCACCCGTATGACCGGAGACCTGGTCAAGGCCATGCTGGGCTGCGGCAAACCGGTCATCTCGGCAGTGGACGGCGTAGCCGTGGGCGCGGGCGCCATCATCACCATGGCGTCGGACATGCGCCTTGCAACACCGGATGCGAGAACCGCATTTTTGTTCACTCGTGTCGGGCTTGCAGGCTGCGACATGGGTGCATGTGCCATGCTGCCGCGCATCATCGGCCAGGGACGCGCGGCGGAGCTGCTGTACACAGGGCGTGCCATGAGTGCCGAAGAAGGCGAGCGCTGGGGATATTTCAACCGACTGGTCGACGCGAAAGACCTGGAAACGGAAGCGCTTGCGCTGGCGAACAGAATTGCCGCGGGGCCAAACTTCGCTCATTCCATTACCAAAACACAGCTCAACCACGAATGGTCGATGAGCCCGGACCAGGCCATCGAAGCGGAGGCTCAGGCTCAGGCCATCTGCATGCAGACCCGGGACTTCCATCGGGCCTATGAGGCCTTTGTGGCCAAGAAGAAACCCGTGTTCGAGGGCAATTGACCATGCCGGATGCAAGCTTCCTCAATTGGCCGTTTTTCGAAGACAGGCATCGTGAACTGGCTGCCTCGCTGGATTGCTGGTGCCAGGCCAACCTGCCGGCAGACCATTCGGATGTCGATGCGGCCTGCAAGGCGCTGGTGGCAAAGCTCGGGCAGGATGGCTGGCTGACGCACTCCGCCATCGACCCTGACGCGCCCGGTGTGCTGGACGTGCGCAGCCTGTGCCTGATCCGCGAAACGCTGGCCCGTCATGATGGCCTGGCGGATTTTTCATTCGCCATGCAGGGCCTCGGCACCGGTGCGATCTCATTGTTCGGCACAGTGGAGCAGCAGAACTGGCTGCGCCAGACGCGGGCCGGAACCGCCCTGTCTGCATTTGCATTGAGTGAACCCCGCTCCGGTTCAGATGTGGCAGCCATGGACATGACGGCGACGCGGGACGGCAATCACTTCGTGCTCAATGGTGAAAAAACCTGGATTTCCAATGGCGGTATCGCCGATTTCTACTGTGTGTTTGCCCGCACCGGCGAAGCGCCGGGGGCAAAGGGCCTGTCATGCTTCCTGGTACCTGCCTATACGGACGGTGTGAACATCGCCGAGCGCCTGGAAGTCATTGCCCCTCACCCGCTGGCGCGGCTGGAGTTTGACGATGTCCGCGTCAGTGCCGATGCAGTGATCGGTGAACCTGGACAAGGTTTCAAGATCGCCATGTCGGTGCTCGATGTGTTCCGCTCAACCGTCGGAGCTGCCGCTCTCGGATTTGCGCGGCGCGCGCTTGACGAGACCCTGGCCCGGGTGCGCGAACGAGAACTGTTCGGCGCGCCAATGGCTGAACTGCAGATGGTCCAGGGCCACGTGGCCGACATGGCGCTGGACGTGGATGCCAGCGCGCTGCTGGTGTACCGCGCGGCGTGGACCAAGGACACCGGTGCGGCCCGGGTAACCCGCGAGGCGGCAATGGCGAAACTGCATGCAACCGATACCGCCCAGGCGGTGATCGACCGCGCCGTGCAGTTGCACGGCGGCGACGGCGTGCGCAGCGGCCACATCGTGGAGAGCCTGTACCGGGAGATCCGGGCCCTGCGCATCTATGAAGGCGCATCTGACGTGCAGAAAGTGGTCATTGCACGCCAGATGCTGGCAGGAGGTTAGACAGATGGACCTGTTACCAAGCGCTCATGCAGATACGTTCAGCCGGGACAACCTGCCGCCAGCAGAGCAGTGGCCGGAGTTCCTGCTTGACGGGTTCGACTATCCGGAACACCTCAATGCGGCGGTGGAGTTGACAGACAGGATGGTCGAACAAGGATTTGGCGACCACGTGGCCCTGATCGGCAATGGCCGCCGGCGCACCTACAAGGAACTGTCCGACTGGACCAACCGACTGGCCCATGCGCTGGTGGAGGATTACGGCGTCGAGGCGGGCAACCGGGTGCTGATCCGGTCGGCCAACAATCCGGCCATGGTGGCGTGCTGGCTGGCGGCAACCAAGGCCGGCGCCGTGGTGGTCAACACCATGCCGATGCTGCGCGCCGGCGAACTGTCGAAGATTGTCGAAAAGGCCGAGGTCAGTCTTGCCTTGTGCGACACCCGCATGATGGACGAGATCGTGGCGTGCGCGAAGACGTCACCGTCACTTGAAAAGGTGATCGGTTTTGACGGAACCGCCAACCATGATGCGGAACTGGACCGGGCCGGTCTCGACAAGCCGGTCGCCTTCGATGCCGTGCAGACCAGCCGGGACGATGTCGCCCTGCTCGGTTTTACATCCGGCACCACTGGCGAGCCGAAGGCGACCATGCATTTCCATCGCGACCTGATGGTCATTGCAGATGGCTATGCCAAAGAGGTTCTCGGCGTGACACCGGATGACGTTTTCGTCGGCTCGCCGCCGCTGGCCTTCACCTTTGGCCTTGGCGGGCTGGCCGTGTTCCCGCTGCGCTTTGGCGCAACCGCAACCCTGCTGGAAACCGCGTCACCGCCCAACATGATCGAGATCATCGAGACCTACAAGGCGACCATATGCTTCACCGCGCCGACCGCCTACCGCGCCATGATGCGGGCCATGGACGAAGGCGCTGACCTGTCGTCGCTGCGGGTCGCGGTTTCTGCCGGAGAGACCCTGCCCGGCCCCGTGTTCGAGGAATGGAAGGAGAAAACCGGCAAGGAAATGCTCGACGGCATAGGATCGACCGAGCTTCTGCATATTTTCATCTCAAATCGTTTTGGGTCAGCCGCGCCCGCCCAGACCGGCACACCGGTCACAGGCTACCAGGCCATGGTAGTCGACGAAGACATGAAAGAGGTGCCACGCGGCACGATCGGCAAGCTGGCCGTCAAGGGCCCGACCGGGTGCCGTTACCTGAACGATGACCGGCAGGCCAACTATGTGCGCGATGGCTGGAACCTGACCGGTGACAGTTTCATCCAGGATGAGGCGGGCGTGTTCCATTTCGCTGCGCGCAGCGACGACATGATCATATCGTCGGGCTACAACATTGCCGGCCCGGAAGTGGAGGCAGCGCTTCTGTCTCACGCCGAGGTCGTCGAATGCGCCGTCATCGGCGTCGCGGATGAGGATCGCGGCCAGATTGTGCAGGCGCATGTGGTGCTGGTGGAGGGCATCAACGCAGATGCCGACTGCATCAAACGCCTGCAGGACCATGTGAAGCAGACCATCGCGCCGTTCAAATATCCGCGCTCGGTGGTGTTCACCAGCACATTGCCCAAGACACAGACCGGCAAGATCCAACGCTTCCGGCTGAGGGAGGACTAACATCATGGAATTTCTGCAACCTGAGGGTTGGAAGCAACCGAGAGGCTACGCCAACGGCGTGGCGGCCGAAGGGCGCATGGTGTTCACCGGGGGCATGATCGGCTGGAACGCGGATGAGGTGTTTGAACACAGGGATTTTGCCGGCCAGGCTAAACAGACTTTGCGCAACATTGTCGCCGTGCTGGCAGAAGCCGATGCTAGGCCAGAGCATATCGTGCGCCTGACCTGGTATGTCACCGACAAACAGGCCTACCTGGCCAGTCAGCGCGAACTCGGAACCGCCTACAAAGAGGTGATCGGGCGGCATTTTCCTGCCATGGCAGTGGTTCAGGTGGTGGCACTGGTCGAAGACGATGCACTGGTGGAAATCGAGGCAACGGCCGTCGTGCCGCCTGCCGATCAGTCGCCAACATAGACGGTTCGGAACATCATGTGGAAACCACCTGAGAAGATAAGATGGACCCCAGATCCCGGCCATTTGCCGGATGCCGCAGAACGCGCATCAGCTATTCTGTTTTCACCCCTGCAGTCAGGCCGGCTTGCGCTGCGCAACCGAACCTGGGTGCCGGCGATGGTGCCGTGGCGGGCTACCGAAAGCGGCCATGTGACGCCCGAGGTGCTGGACTGGTATGGACGGTTTGCCAAGGGCCGACCTGCCGCCATTGTGGTCGAGGCGACAGGGATCAGGGACGTGCCGTCAGGGCCGTTGCTGCGCATTGGACATGACCGGTTTCTGGACGGGCTGGAACAACTGGTCGAGGTGGTACGCACGCAAAGCGGCGGCACCACAAAGCTGTTCATTCAACTGATCGACTTCCTGGCGATCAAGCGGCGGCCCGACCGGGTCAAGTTCCTTGAGCGATTTCTCACCATTACGGATGCGCATCGCCGGGCGCTCGACATGCCCGATGCCGACGAGGCGGATGTACGCCAGGCCATGATCGCCAGGGATGACAGCGACCTGGAACAGGTTCTGGATGCGCGCGAGTTCGAGGCACTGACCAAGGGCTACCGCGAACAGGTGAATGACATGCACCTTGACCACATCAGGGAGCTGCCCCGGGTTCTGCCGGACCTGTTTGCCGAAGCGGCCAGCCGCGCCGCCAGAGCCGGATTTGACGGTGTTGAGCTGCATTATGCCCATGCCTACACCATGGCGTCGTTCCTGTCGGCCACCAACCGGCGTGATGACGGTTATGGCGGCACAGCACAGGCACGGGTGCGGCTTCCGCTTGAGGTCTATCAAGCGGTGCGCAAGGCGGTGCCGGAGGATTTCATAGTCGGCTCCAGGTTCCTGGCATCGGAAGCAATTGACGGCGGCAGCACGATTGAGGATGTCTGCCACTTCGCAACAACCTTCGCCCGCGCCGGCATGGACTTCCTGTCTTTGTCGCGCGGCGGCAAATTCGACGACGCAAAGCAACCCAAGGTTGGCGCTGCCGCCTACCCTTACACCGGGCCGAGCGGTTATGAATGCATGCCGCAATACATCTCCGACGAGAAAGGCCCGTTCGGCCGCAACCTTGCGGCGACCAGGGCCATTCGCGAAGCGGTCCGCGAAGCAGGCTTCGACACGCCGGTGGTGGCCGCCGGCGGCATCCACAGTTTTGACACGGCTGAAGCCGCCCTGAATGACGGCACTGCCGACATTATCGGTGCGGCCCGGCAGACGCTTGCCGACCCGGACTGGTTTAGAAAACTTGAAACCGGCCACGGCAGTGACATCAGGCTGTGTGAGTATACCAACTACTGCGAAGGACTCGACCAGAACCACAAGCAGGTCACCTGCAAGCTCTGGGACAGGGTGCAACTGGATGACCCGGGCGTGCGCAAGTCCTTGGACGGCAAACGCCGCCTGACAGCGCCGGACTGGACACCTGAATGACGCCGCCGGTGAGCCCGCAGAAAGACCGGTTTGTCCATGACCGGTTGCCGCCGGCAGAACAGTGGCCGCAGATAGTGCCGTTGGCGGGCGTGTCCGATCCGGACAGTCTCAATTGCGTATCACTGCTGCTCGACCGGCATATTGCAGACGGTCATGGCGGCAGGCCGGCCTTCAGAAGCGGCGAGCGGACCTGGACATATCAGGAGTTGAACGATCATGTCTGCCGCGCAGCCAAAGTGATGGTCGGTGACTATGGCATCAAACCCGGCAATCGCGTGCTGATCCGTGGCGGCAATTCCCCCGAGGTCGCGCTGGTGTGGCTGGCCGTGCAAAAAATCGGCGCAGTGGCAGTCACCACCATGTCGCTGCTGCGTGACAGCGAGCTGCAGGTGATCATCGAGATGTCGCGTCCCGCGCTCGCTGTCTGCGAGGCCAGCCTGCTGCCGGACCTGGCGCGTGCGAACGGATTGTCCGGCAAGGATGTACCTGTCATCAGCTTCGAAGCCGGCCACGGTGAACTGTTCGAGTTCATGGCCGCCACTTCGCCGCACGAACAAACCTGCACCACCCTGCCGGATGACATATCGCTGATCGCATTCACGTCCGGAACGACCGGCAGGCCCAAGGCCACGGTTCACTTCCATCGCGATGTCATCGCCATCTGCGAGACCATGTGCCGCCACATCATCGCACCTTCAAGGGACGATGTTTTCATCGGCACCGCGCCAATGGCGTTCACGTTTGGCCTTGGCGGACTGTTGGTGTTTCCGCTTCATGCGGGCGCCTGCAGTGTGCTCAATGCACGCTATTCGCCGGAACAGTTGCTCGATGCCATCGAGGCCTATGGCGCGACCGTGTGCTTCACCGTGCCAACGTTCTTTCAGCAGATGGTAAAACTGAAAGCGGGCCAGTCGCTGAACACGCTGCGCCTGGCGGTTTCTTCCGGCGAGGCATTGCCGCTGCCGGTGAGGCAGGCTTGGGCGGCCGCGACCGGCAAGGAGCTGGCAGAAGTGCTGGGCTCAACGGAGATGCTGCATGCGTTTGCCGGATCTGCAGGTGACGATGTACGCCCGGGCTTCATCGGGCCGGCAATTCCAGGCTTTGAGATCGCCGTTGTCGATGCTGCCGGGCGCAGGCTGCCGGCCAACCAGATCGGACAACTGGCGGTGCGCGGGCCAACCGGATGCCGCTACCTGGATGACGAGCGCCAGAAAGTGTATGTGCGCGATGGCTGGAACATAACCGGCGACGCCTGCTCGTTGAGCGAAGACGGCTATCTTGCCTATCACAGCCGCCAGGACGACATGATCATTTCATCCGGCTACAACATCTCCGGTGTGGAAGTGGAAAATGCCCTGCTGCTGCATCCGGATGTCCGTGAATGTGCGGTTGTGGGCGAAGCGTCGGATGAACGCGGGCAGATCGTGGTGGCATATGTGGTAACGCCGGTGGCCGAGCAAGCCAGACCGGCGTTGGCCAGCGACTTGCAGGACCACGTCAAGACTACCATCGCACCCTACAAGTACCCGCGCGCGGTGCGGTTTGTAGACCAGTTGCCACGCAATGAGTCCGGCAAAATACAGCGCTTCCGCTTGCGTGACGACTGAAGCTTGCCGCCAGGTATACCCCTGGAAGCTTCACCTATGTCGACTTTGTCACGCTCGGGCTTGTCCCGAGGGTCCACAGCAACGGGGCATGGATCCCCGGGACAAGCCCGAGGATGACATTGAAATGTGAGTTTCAACCTAGTGCTCTAAACAACCACTGGGTTGATATCCAACGCACCTCTGGTCGCATTGGAGTATGGGCAGACCTGGTGGGCTTCCTCCACCAGCTTTTCGGCCATTGTCCTGTCAATGCCCGGCAACGACACTTCCAGCTTCACATCCAGGCCGAAGCCGCCTTCCGAGCGGGGTCCGATACCGACGGTGGACGTGACGCTGGTGTCATCAGGGATATTCATCTTGAGGTCTTCCGAGTGGCCGGCCACAAACTTCATCGCGCCGAGAAAGCATGCTGCATATCCGGCAGCGAACATTTGCTCGGGATTGTTGCCGTCTTTACCGTCTCCACCTAGTTCCTTCGGCGTGGACAACGTCACTTTGAACGCGCCATCCAGGGTGCTGGCGGTTCCGTCCCGCCCGCCAGTGGCACGGGCCTGGGTGCTGTAGAGTACTTCAGTTGGCATGATCAGTTCCTCCTCTTGCTTACAGACTGACTTGTTGTCGCCTACTCCAGATACACGTTGATGCTGGCGGACCGGCCGCGGGCGTCGATCACGGACAAGCGAGAAAATCCGACACCGCCTGCGTCCCATAAGCCGCTGCGCGACCGCAACGGCTCGCCGACCGGCACGCCGTTGGCCAGCACGCGAAACGGGGCGCGGCCACCCTGAAGTTTCAGCATCAGCGGTTGCACAACCCTGCCCGAGGCCAGACCCAGATCGACATGCGCGCCGTCCGGCGGATACACAATGTGCAATGCCGCTTCTTGCGGACCGACCTGCGGCAGACCGGCGTCAGGCGCGGTAAACCGCCTGAGCGCTGCCGGCAGATCCGCCGCTGCTATATGCACTGCACCGGCAGGCGCCGGCGGCAGCGGTTCGAGCTTCAGGCCGGACCGCGCAAAGCCGTCGAACAGGACCGGTGCGGCGACGGTGATCCCGCTGAGGTCGGGAACCGGGGCGCCATCGGCCCGCCCAACCCACACGCCCAGCACATAACGCCCGTCAAACCCGATGGACCAGGCATCGCGATTGCCATAACTGGTGCCGGTCTTGTAGGCGATCGGCAGTCGCGCCGTACCGCGCGGAGGCGCAACGCCTGACAGAATATCTGCCACGTGCCAGGCGGCCACAGCCGGGAACATGGACCGTCCGCCAGTGACAAGCGGCTTGGCTGTTACACCGTCCCCAAGTGTTGCCGGTCGTCCCCGGTTGGCGAACACGGTATATGCCTGCACAAGGTCTTTCAGGGAAACCCCCACGCCGCCCAGACCAATTGCCAGGCCCGGCGCCTTGTTCTGCGGCAGCTCCGGCACAACCCCTGCCCTGTGCAAGCGGCCCAGCAGCCGGGACGGCACCGTTGCCTGCAGCAACCTGACGGCCGGCACATTGAGCGACAGTTGCAGTGCCTGGCGCACACTCACATCACCCTGGTAGGTCAGATCGAAGTTTCGCGGCCGGTAACCATCAAAACTGGCGGGACGGTCTTCAATCAAGGTTTCCGGCAACACCAGCCCGTCCTCAAGTGCCAACGCATAAATGAAGGGCTTAAGGGCAGACCCCGGCGATCGCGGCACGCGCGTCATGTCAATCCAGCCAGCACGCCGTTCCTCTAGCAAGCCTGCGGAACCGATTTCTGCCAATACGTCGCCGGTATGGGCATCTGCAAGCATGATGGCGACCGACAGGCCAGGTCCCAGCTGTCGTGCGGTTTCTGACGCCAACTGTTCCAGCGCCTGCTGTATCGGTCGGGACAACGTCACCTGATGACGCTGCACATGAGGCCGCAGGCGGCGCGCCTGTTGTGCCAGATGCGGTGCAAATGCAGGCAACGCCAGGCGCCGTGCATTGACGGGAACAGCGGCAGCCCGTGCCACCTCGCCGGCGGCAATGAAGCCGCCTTCGGCCATGCGCGCCAACACCTGGTCGCGGGCTGCCTTCGCCCGCTGGCGGTAACGGTCCGGTCGGCGCCGCTCTGGCGATTGCGGCAAGGCGACGAGCAACGCGCCCTGGGCCAGATCGAGTGACTTCGGTTCCTTGCCGAACCACGCCAGCGAGGCAGCCCTCACCCCCTCGATATTGCCGCCATAGGGTGCATAGGTCAGGTAGAGTTCCAGGATCTGCTGTTTACTCAGCCGGCGTTCAATCTGCAGTGCTCTGGCCATCTGGCGCAACTTGGCGGCCAATGACCGTTCAGGCCGCGGCTCCAGCAACCGCGCCAGTTGCATGGTGATAGTCGATGCGCCGGATACGATCCGTCCGTGATGCAGCACCTGCCAGGCGGCGCGGATCATGGCTAGAGGGTCCACTCCACGATGTTGCCAGAAACGCCGGTCCTCGTAGGCGACCAGCATGCGCACAAATTCCGGATCAACCTCGTCCAGGTGCACCGGCAGCCGCCAGCGTCCATCGGGGGCAGCAAACGCTCGCAGCAGATCGCCGTTTCTGTCCACGACCTCAACAGATTGTGCCGAGCCTTGTGGCAGCGGCGGTGGATAGGCCTGATCCAATGCCGACAGGCCGGGCAGCGCCGCCAGCGCCAGGACGACGGCGGCGGCCAGCGCGGCAATGACCGGTTTACACCTCATGGCTGAACCGGACTGACGTCAAGCCGACCCTGCGCCGTGCGGGCGGTAAACTGGGGGCGGTACATGTCTTCGACCAAAGCGGCGGGCTGAACGAACTTGCCCGGTGAAACCGCACGCACCACGTAGGCTGCTGTGAACTCGCGATTACCGCCCTTGCGCACATCGAAGGCTGCGACGAAGCGATCGGCACGAAACTCGCTGTGCGCCGCGCTGACATTGCCCAGCCATTCAAAAGACTTGAGATCGGCACTGCCCACCAGTTTGGGACTGTCGATCTCAAAGCCGCCGGGCAGCAGGTCACTGACGACGATACGTGACGGCCAGTTGTTCTGCTGCACAATGCTGAGCACCACAACGAAGCGATCGTTCTGGTTGACCTGGCTGACGTCGGTTTCAACGCCATCGAGCGTGTAGTACTTGCGCTCAATGGTGAAACCCTTGCCGCCGGCGGGCAACGGATCCAGCGGTGCTGCAAGCACATTGACGGTCGCCAGCACCTGGTTTTCGCCGCGATTTACAATTTCCAGCGGCATGATGGCAAGGTCTTCGCCAGACGTCGTGCCGGAGTAACCGCCGGCATGATCAGCCCCGCCAATGGCCAGCTTCATCGTGGCGTCGGCCTGTTTTACGCCGCGCGCGGCAAGCAGCATCCAGACATTTTCCTGCGTGGTGGAGTAGCGGTCACGTGCCGCCTTTGCCGAAACTAGGTCAACCATCGCCGGGATTGATTGCGGCAGCGGCTGTGTCTCCGATGCCAGCGCCAGCATGGCCGATGCATCGCGCAGGCTGGACCCGTAATCCGAGCGCGACAGATCGCCCTTGTCCTGGCGTGCCTGGGCAAAAGCCGACTGGAACGCTGTTCCCGACCGGTTGGCATCGCCATAAAGCGCCAGTGCCGCGCCTAGCTGCGCCCGGGCCATGGGGCTCCTGAACTCGTCCAGCTTGGTGTCGGCGTAATAGCGCAGGTCTCCGGCCGAGGCGCGGCGATTGCGGGCCAGCACATAAAGCGCATAGGCAATACCGCCGCCGCGATCCTTGACGTTCTGATCATAGGACAGGACGTTCTGCAGGTTCTCCAGCGCCGCCAGCATGGCCTTTTCGCGAACCTTGAAACCCTTTTCCCGGGCCCGTGTCAGAAAATCGGTGACATAGGCGTCGAGCCAAAGGTCACCATAGCCAGGGTTCCAAAGGCCGAAGCTGCCGGACGACGACTGGTTGGCCAGCACGCGATAGATTGCCTTCTGGACCCGGGTCCTGACATCGCCGGCATCGTCAGCTTTGGGATCCCCCGGCAGATCACTCAGATACAGCAGCGGCAGCGCCCGGCTGGTGGTCTGCTCGGTGCAGCCATAGGGATAGCGGTCGAGGGATGCCAGAACCGATGCGGTGTTGAAGCCGCGCGTTCTCGATACATCGACCGTCACCAATGCGCCGTCAGGCTGGCTGCCGGCGAGCAATTTCTCATCCAGCGCAATCGTCCCGCCGTTCGCAGCAAGGGTCATCTCCTGCCGCCGGGCAACCGGCAGCGCAGCGGGCCGGACCGGCACATAAAGCGTCTGGGCAAGATCAATGCCGCTCTCGTGGGTCAGGCGTACATTCACCTGGCCCGACCCGACGCCAGTTGCAGAAACAGGCACCGACAAGGACGCCTTCCCGCCTTCCGAGAGTGTCACGATATTGGGCAGCAGCCCCTGCTCCGCGGACAATCCGTCATCCGCGATGATCTCGACCACATAATCCCCGGCCGGACCATCGGTATTGGCGATGTCCAACCGTAAGCGTGATGTATCGCCGGGAGCCATGACCTTTGGCGCAGACGCCAGCAACACGATCGGATCGCGAACGATGACGTCGCGCGAGGCACTGCCCACCTGATGCTTCGACCAGGCCACCGCCATCAGCCGGACCGTCCCGTTGAACTGCGGCAGGTCAAAACTCACCGCTGCCTTGCCGTCGGGGCCGACTTCCACCGGACCTGAGAACAGCGCCAGCAGCTTCTGTGTCGGCGGGCTGCCGTCGGACGACAACCCAGCAGCATCGCCGCCGCTCCTGATCTGTCCCTGAACGCCGAGCGAACCGTCAATCAGGCGACCGTAGATATCGCGGATTTCCAGGCCAATCCTGCGCTGGCCGAAATACCAGCCGGCCGGATCAGGCGCCTCATAGCGGGTCAGATTCAAAATTCCGACGTCAACGGCCGCGACCGTCACGAAAGCCTGTTCACCGTCGGCCAGACCCGTGAGCGTCATCGGAACCTCAAGCCGGCTCCTTGCTGCGACCTTGTCCGGCGCGTCCAGTGCCAGGTCGATCTTGCGCGGTTCGGGGTCCACCTGCAGCCATTTCACGCCAATGGCACGTGACGGAAGCCGGCTGTCCTCCGTGTCACCGCGGCGATACAGGGTGGCCGTCACATAGGCACCGGCGCCCCAGTCCATGCCGACAGGAAACTCGACCACCGTATCGCCGGCGTCGACGCTGACTGTCCTGACATCTGACAGCGTGTTGGTACCGATTGTGACCAGAACTTCGCCAGCATGACGTGCCGAAATGGTCAGCCGCGCCGTGTCCCCTGCCGCATAGGCCGCCTTGTCCAGAGCCATTTCCAAACCGTCCGGGGCATCAAGCGAGGCGGCAGTGACAACCCATCCCGCGTTGAAGTCCACGCTCGCGGCGGCACCTCCGGTGCGGGGGTCGGTCACTTCCAGCCTGTACCGGCCCCATGAGACGGGAACCGATATCCTGGCCTCGCCTTCGGCCGGCGCATCAACCTGTCCGTCCACAACCTGCTTGGTCAGGTCAATGGCTTCATAGCTCCACCTGTCACCTGTCCGGTACCACTGGTAGTTGCGTTCAATTCGGATAAGGCGCCATTTCAGACCGTTGACCTGAGCCTTGCCGCCATCCGGTTCAACAGCAATGACCCGGAATCCGGCGGTCGAGTTCTCAGCAACCTGTGCCTCGCCTGCATCCGGCCTGATGCCGATCACCATGCGCTCAGGCCTGACCTTCAGATCGACATCCTTTTCAACAGCCCTGCCACCCGGCTCGCGCACGCGCATGACGACGCTGGCAGCCAGCAATTGTGTAGTAGCCGGCGCTCCCGTTAGAACCACAGGAACCTGAGCCTTGCCGACAGCATCAAGATCGGGAACCGCGTCAAGCGTGCGCGTCACCGTCTGTATCTGTTCCTCCGCCAGACCGAACAGATAACCCGGAAAGGCATCCCACTGGCGTGTGGTCTTTATCCTGACACTGCCTTCAACCCCGAGGCCCGCCGCCGGCGCCCCGTACAGGTACCGGCCGTCGATTGCCACAGTCGCCGGCTGCGTGACGGCGATTTCCGACGGCGAGGCAGTCAGGTCGAACTCAAGCCGGTCAGGCACGAAATCCTCGACCAGGAAGCGCATTTCGGCCACTGGGTCGGCCTTGATGTCGGTGTGCATGCGTACCGACCAGGTGCCGCGCATGGCATTGTCCTGAAGCTCGTAGTCCACCACGTGGCCACCGAGCCGGTCTTCAGCGGAGACTATGCGCCGGTCTTCAACACCATCGGGACGGCGGAAGACGAATGTAAGCGGCAACCCGCCGAGAGCATGGGCCGACACATCCCTTACAAGTGCAGATGCATGGACGGTCTCTCCGGGCCGGTAGATGCCGCGCTCTGTCCAGGAGAACACGTCAACTGCCACAGGTGATGCCCGGCCCGCCACCCCGCGGTCGGCAAAGTCGAACCCGGCCTGGGTCAGATCGAGCAATACGAAATCACTGCTGCCCCGGCGCACCAGAATGGCGGCCGGCGCCATTGCATCCTTGCCGCGGACCAGGCCGGCAGCAAAACTTGCACGCCCGTTTTCATCGCTGACGGCGGAGCCGAGCACCTCATTGTTGCGGGCAAGCAGCTGCACATCCGCCTTTGCCAGTGGCTTTGCCGACGCCAGGCTGCGCACAAACACGTTGAGGCCGTCGTCGCCGGTGAAACTGGTCACGCCGATATCCGAAATGACAAACCACTGCGTGGCACGGGCCTGCCAGTTGTCGGCCTGGCCGCCCTTCGGCATGGCGGTCAGGATATAGATACCAGGCTTTCTGTCGGGAATGGCCTGATCGACTGGAAAACTAGTCGTCACTTCCTGGTTGCGTTTGCTGGCAATGTCGATACTGCCCTGCCAGACGGGTGTTCCTAGTTCCTGCCTGATATTGTCTATCTCATAGCCTTTCAGCTGGCGCAGGAACGAACTGCCGGACAGCAGCCGCGCCAGCGCCCTGTCGCCGATACGGTAGGCCTCAAGCCGGGCACTGTCGGTGTTGACGGAGATCAGCGGTATGCCGCGCCGGGTCGTGCGGGGCAGAACAAATCGGTCGCCGGTAAAACGCACTGAAGGCGCACGGTCGCGCACGTAGACATTCAGGGTCACCGGTTGCTCCAGCACTTCGCCCACCGAGGACGGCAGGCCCTGACGCAATCCAATTCTGTAGGTCTGCCCGTGTGACAGCCATTCAACGCAGGCCTGCTTGTCCCTGGCTTCCAGTGATTTGGCGGCAGCGCCATTCACCGTTACGAACTGCGCATAATCTGTTCCGGAACGCACCAGGCTTTCGGAAAACTGCACACAGATGCGCGGGGTCGCCGCATCGCTGTCCACCGAATGGCCGACCACCCGAAAGCCCTGACGTTCGCGCAGTTCCTTGTACGCCGCGCGCACCTCTGCCGACGACACCAGCGCAAGACTGGCCTTGTAGGCTTCCAGCGCCGGACGGAACAGGCTGCGCTTGTCGAGAGCATTGGCCAGCACCGCCAGTGCCTCTGCCCTAACGTCAGCGGTCGTGCTCCTGCGATAGGCGATCTGAGCGGCCGACGAAGCGGTCTGCTTGAGCCGGTAGTTGTTCTCACCCGGACCGGGAATGACCCGAAGCGATGCCCTGGCAAAGCCGATCCACAAGGCAGCGTCATCCGCATCAAGCCTCAGCGCACCCAGATAGGCATCGCGCGCAGTGCGCACCTCGCCAGAGCTGAGCCCGGAGTCACCGGCTTGCCTGAGCGCGACGAACCCACGCGCCTCGCCTGGATCAGGTGCACCGATCTCCTTTCGCGTCTGGCGCACTTCTGCTGTCACGTGTTCAGGGAGGAATGCCAGCGGCGGCGGTGCACCAAGCTCTCGCTGCGAAGACGTTTGCACGACCCGCCCGGCAACGGCTCCAGCGAACGGTTTCGCAATCCCGTGGTCGGATTTCAGGAAGCACCATTTCTGCTTGCTGGTGTAGGTGAACGCACGGCACTGCTGATCTTCAAGGCATAATGCCTTGCACTGGTCGAGCGAGACGTCGCTCTGTGTGCTCAGGTCAAATCCGAAATAGTCCAGATCAGGCGATGTGACGATGGTTCGCTCAGCGGCCGCGGCTTGTGCCGGCAGGAAAATCAATGTGAGCAGCAACAGGGCGAACGCAAGCGCGTTCTGGGAACTCGACCTCATGGTCCATTCTCCGTCCAACAACGATCGCCCCGTCTACGTGACCATAATGCGGCGCCCGCGCCAGAAGTCAATTGACGCAAACCTATGTTGCACAGCCGGATCAGGCGTGGCTCCAGTCATCCGGATCGTCGGAGTTGCCGGGGGAAAGCCCCAGGATGTCGCCGTCAGTCGAACACCCGAGACCGAGAACGGTGCGATTGGCATAGCTGAAGTAGGCTGAGACCTGGTTTATCTCCAGGATTTCACCGTCTGTGTAACCGGCCGAACGCAGCTGCTCGACGATGCGTTTGTCGATGGCAGCGGGCTCGTCAGTCAATTGCCGGGCATACTCCATGGCCAGCTTTTGCCTGTCGTCCAGTGGTGCTTCGTGGATGGCCCTCGCTTCGATGGCAGCGCGAATCGCGGTTGCCCTGTCATCGTCGTCCAGCAGCCGCTGCAAGCCGCAGAAATGATGCTCCACGCAGTATTGGCACTCGTTGAGCGAACTGACCCAGACCCCGAGTGTCTCAAGAAACCACTTGGGAACAGTGTTGCCAGCATGATGCAGTACATACTTGTAGATCGCCATATGGCCTTCCATCGTGTGCGGCCTGAGCGAGTGCATCATCATGATGTTGTCGACGTTGTTGCCCGGGCCCTTGACCCGGTCATACAAGACTTTCAACTTTCCCTCTGCGTCGTCATAGGCAACAGTTTTGATCCAGGCCATCTGGGTCCCTCGCGAATTGTGTGTCAGGTTCCGGCAAGCGCCTTTGAATTATCGGTCATGCAACACGGTTGCAAACCCAGCCGGTTTGGCGCTAGGCAATATGCCGTAAAGTGATATCAGCGAAAAAGGCAGGGGCAATGTCGAAACTCACCGGGACCGAAGTCTTTCAAGTCACAGGAGAGTTGGAAGTGACCCAAGTACCGGATGGCTTTGTCATCTATGATGAGCAAGGTGAAAAAGTTCATTACCTGAACCCGACAGCCGCCGTCATCTACACGGTATGTGATGGCAAGATGCCCGTCAGCGAGGTCCAGGCCTTCGTCCGCGAGGCTTACGATCTCGACCAGGAGGTCGAACTTGACGGTTTCTTTGCCGACCTGGAAAAGGCAGGGCTAGTTTGCCGGGCAAAGTAGTCACAACACGATCCATCACCAGTATTGTCCATTTTCATTGCGCCGATGGCATGCTCGCCGAGCGCCTCGCTTTCCTTGCTGCAGCCCCGAACATGCCCAATCAGGCGGTCGGTTCGATCGACATAGAGTCGGCGATACTCGCTGACGGCTACTATGACTTCGCACCTCCGCATGACGGATTGCCTGGCACATGTGAGCACATGCTCAATCGGGGACATCAAATCCTCAAGGACACTATGTTGGCTGAAACGTCCGGGGCACCTATCGCTCATGCGGCCAGCATAGTGGTCGACGATTGCAGATTCCTGATCATGGCAGACAAGGGATCCGGCAAAACGACCCTGAGTCTGAGATGCCTTGCCGAAGGCTTCACGGTGGAAGGGGACGAGCATGTGGTCATTGGGCAGACCGATGTCCTGGCGCGCCCGCGTACGTTGCGCATAAAGCAAGGTTCGCTTGCTCATGTCCCGGAACTTGAAGAGCATATCCGCACGTGCCCGGCCATTATCGACTGGGACGGGAATCCGATCTACTCGGTTACGCCACAGACGCCGGAAACAAGCTGGACAATCAAACAGGGCCCGGCTGACGTACTTCTATTTCTCACACCAAACCACGGTGGGCTGACAGCAACCAGACCGCTATCACCGAATCAGGCGTTTGAAAGGCTTACCAGATCTGTGTTTCTGCCGAAGACGGGAAAGCCTGCCGCCCTGGCACGCCTGCACAATCTGACACGGGCAGCCAAATGCCTGGAAATGCGGTTGGGATGCCTGAAAACTGCAATATGGCACTTGCGTCAACTTTCAAGATCATGATAAGTCTCCTGCTGTCAGGCAGTAAAAGCTAGGGGTTTGGTATGACTGAGAAATTTGAAAAATCCGTGCAATCCATCGACGAAAACAAGCGTGAAACAATCCGCACCCTGGTTCGTACAGCCGCTTTCACTGCACCCGTGATCGCCACGTTTGCGATCGACGGCAAGATGAGTTCAGCTTTGGCTGGCAAGGTCATGGCGAGCAACAGTTAGCGGCTTCTCATTTCAACCGTCTCTGCGTGCATGATCGTCAAGAACGAGGCAGCTTTCCTGGAAGGCTGCCTTTCTGGTTTGCGGACCCATGTGGACGAAATTGTCATTGTGGACACCGGGTCGAGCGATGGCACGCTCGACATTGCCTGCCAGTTCGATTGTAACTTGCTGCATCAGCCATGGCAGGACAACTTTTCCACCGCCCGTAATTTCGCCATCGACAATGCGTCCAGTGACTGGGTACTGTACATTGATGCCGATGAAAGACTGAGCTGCACGGGCAACGTGCCGTTGGCCTCGCTTTTGCCCGATGCGGATGTGACCGGCCTCAGAGTTAAGTTCCGCCCCCGAACTGATATGACCTGCTACGATGAATTGCGCCTCTTCCGCCGCGACCCTCGTATACGGTTCAAAGGCTCGATGCACGAATCCATTGTGCCTTCGGTTAGGGCAGTTTGCGATGCAGACAACAGCCAGGTCGCAAGGCAATACGCTATTGCGATCGACCACCTGGGTTACGACGGCAACCAGCGCCACAAACATCACAGGAACATTCCGCTGCTGCTCCAGGCGGTCCTGGAAAATCCCGATCGCGTCTATTTGCGGTATGATCTGGGCTACAGGCTGGACGCAGTGGCACGAAAGGAGGACGCGGCCGAGCACCTGAGGATCGGTATGCGGCTGGCAGCGCGCAAAGGAGCGTCGGAACAGCAGCGCGTCGAAGGATCAATGTGTGCCCAGGTTCTGGTTTCGATGTTCCTTGATGCCGAGAAAGTGGATGACGCAATGTCAGCAGCCGCCGACGGGCTGGCGTTGTTCAAGGACAATATGGCGTTGCATTGGGGCAAGGCCCGATGCCTGGTTGCACTAGGTCGGCTGGACGAGGCGATCAGCCTGCTGGAACCGCTCAGCCAGCACGATCCCGAAACCTTTTTTGACCGGCGCATTGCGTACTCCAAATCAATTTTCGGCGAAGACGTACACGGGCTTCTAGGTGCCGCCCGGTTTCGCGCAGGCAATTATGTCGGTGCCTGCGAAAGCTATGCAAACGCGATGCGCTTCGCACCTGACTCACTCGAATTCCGGACGAAACTGGCACTCAGCAAAGCCCGCGCCAAATCTGGATGACGGGTTGGCTTCAAACTTCGATGATGCCTGACGCCTTGCATCTTTGATCCTGGTAATCCAGCCATACGGCCGAGTGGCAACCATCCAAAACCGTCTGCAGCACATCGCTTCCGATAGCGCCTTTCGACAATTGATCTCTTGTTAGCCTGAGATGCTCCTGCACCCCCCTAACCGGCGACACCGTGTGCCCGTTCAGATATCGCTGTGCAACGATCTCAGCATTGCGCTCAGCAACGTCACCGGTCTCCAGGCCTTGCGGCAATGACAAGTTCAGGACACGTCTAGCAAGAGCGCACCACAAATCCAGCCCCGCACTCAACCGTGCGCGCGGCCCGGTGATCTCGGCAAGCTGCGAGACGGCTGCCGCGTCCAGCCTGGAAACCGATGATGCAAATTCCAACAAGCCCTTCAGGCTGAATGTTCCGTAGATGTATCCCCTGTTCTGAAAATGATGATGCGCCAGCCCATGCAGGACAGATCCGGCATCGCTCAATCGCCGGTATTGGAGACCGCGCCAGGTTTCCACTGTTTCAGTCTGCAACAATATCTGATCCGGCAGGACGGCCCGGGCCCGCGCGCCGGCCAGCTTGACGTGAGGTTCAATGGTCGCCGGCAGACCGGCCCTTTCCATTGGCCGCAAATGATGCGGACGCGCGCCGCCATTCGCACACTCGACAAACCCTGCCGCAGTCAGGGCCGCAACCGTCGCGCTGGCCTGCGCCGGGTCGACGGCAAAATCAATATCGCGCTGGAAGCGCCAGTCAGGTTCGCCTGAAACCAGTGACATCGACCCTTTCAGGATCAACGGCACAATACCGGCGCTGTTGAGCTGGGCAACAACGTCCTGCAGCGCCTGCGTCAAAGCTCCCCGGCGCCGGGACAGCTCTGCGTCAAGGTGGCCAATCTGCGTGGCAATCGTTTCTCGCTCGTCTTCACGCGCCGGTCTCGGAAGCAGGATGCCATTGAGCTTCAGCCGGCTTATTGCTGCCGAAATCAACTGGCGTCGGGACGCCGCAGACATCAAGGCTTCCAAGGCCCGGATATCGCCGAGCAGTTCAAACCGCAGCGCGCTGATTTGTTCCGGGTGAGGATCGAAGCGCAGGAGCCTGACCAGCAAGTCATGCCGCTCGTTGGGCTGCAACAAGGACGCGCCGCTCATGGTTCAAACAGCTCCGTTTACCTGTGCAACGATTGCATCCGCCATACGCAGTGACAGAGCATGAACAGTAAGCGAGGGCCCCTCGCCGGCTCCTGACGACGGAAAAACGCTAGTGTCGGATATCCACAGGTTCTTCCAACGGTGGCTGCGTTGTGAGCCGTTAACGACGGACTTCTCAGGATCGGCGCCCATCCGACAAGTCCCCATTACGTGCGAACTGGCAAAATGCTCGTACGTGGTGACACGTTCCAGTACTTTGGGCACGCCAGAAGCAAGCAGGATTTCCTCCGCTTTCGCCGTGACAAACGCGAGACGTTCAAGCTCCATGTCCGGCAGGAAGGAGTTGATCCGGGCAATTGCCATGCCGTTCTCGTCGACAGCATCTTTTGACAAGGTAACAAATGATCTCGGGTTTGGCAGGTTCTCACAGATCAAGGCGACCCCTGCCGCCTTGCCAAAAGTCTCGATCAGTTGTTGCTTGAAACTCGTGCCAAACCCCTCGACCAGCCGAGAGGCATAACGTGCCGGGCCAATATAGTCTGCAGACGCGGCAAGGGGGACGAGTAACGCACCACCGGGCGTGCCCGGGATTGCGTCAGGGCTGTTATAGTCCCAACAAACACTGTCTTCGGGATACCCGCGGTGACTGCCGATTTGATCCGGATGAAGGCCGATCACATCACTGCTCAGGGTTTCCATGAAATTGCGCCCGACTTGACCTGATTCATTGCCGAGCCCGTCCATGGCCAGCAGCAGCCGTGGTGTCTCAACGGCGCCGCAAGCCAGGATATAGTGCCTTGCGACAATCGAATGTCTGGTCCCCGCGCCATCCACCAGCACTGCCCCGGTCAGTTCGTCATGCTGGCCGCGCATCAGCTCGACCAGAGTATGCCTTGGGAACACCTGACAATTGCCGGTCTCCAGTGCAGGTCGCACAAATGTCAGTTCAGCGCTGCCCTTGTCTCCGCGCGGGCACCCCTTGTGACAGCAACCGCAGTAGTTGCAGTCCGGGCGTCCCAGGTAATCAACTGACGGTGCTGCAACCGAATTGGGCACAAAACTCAGACCCAGCTGCTCAGCCCCCTTACCTATTACCTGGGACAGCATGGAAGGGCGATGGGCGGGGGTCGGAAACGGACCGCTTCTCGGCCTGCCGGCGACCGTTGCCGGCCCGGCCACGCCGATCATCTGCTCAGCCTGCAGGTAGTAAGGTTCCAGTTCCGCATAGCTCACAGGCCAGTCTGCGGCGACACCAAACCGGGTGTTCATCTCAAACGCCTCGGGCCGCAGGCGATGAATCCAGCCGGTGAAATGAAGGGTAGTGCCGCCTATGCCGCGGACATGGGAATATTCGCGCGTGCCGCGATGGGTGCGCGACGACCGGCGTTGGCGCGGCGCGTAGAAGCTGCGCAGCCCGGACCAGCGATCAAGCAGCTCCTGGCCGGCAGCTATCTCGTGGCGCCCCCGTGATCCGGGCTTGTACGGAAAGCCCTGTCGTTCCCAGTCATCATCGGAGACTTTGTACTCATCTGCGGTAAACTCAGGTCCGGCATCGACCAGAACAACCTGCACATCCTGCTTGGCAAGTGCCCAGGCCGCGGCCGCCCCCCCTGCTCCGGCGCCAACGATCAGCACATCAGTTGTCCTGGGCAAAGCAGCCCGTTTATCGCGATCAGTCACGCCCGGCACCCGTCCATGGCAAATGTGGCGTATCGTATCCGTCAGGCTGCGGCGCGCCCGGCAACCCCATGGCCAGAACACGCTCTGCACTGCCGAAATAGTGCAACATCACGCTTGACCTTGCCCGACGATAGATCTTCCAGCTTGTGGTATGTTCGGACCGCTGGTCCAGCCGGTCTACAACCTGGAACCTGGTTTCAGGATCAGCACCGGCAAATGAGCCGCCAGCCGCGACATCCAGCCAGAGGACCAAAATGCGCAACTCCGCGTTTCGCGCCAATGACCCCGAAAAGGCGGACTGCAGCACTTGCACCGCCCCCGTGGCAGACGCTGCCGGACCATATTCATCTGCCGGCAGTAGCGTATCCACGAACGCGGTCAGGGTCTTGTCCGTACGCCAGGTACTGATACCCAGAAAACCTGACAAGATCGCCACCGGCGCGAGCAGCAGCAATTTACGGCGCGTCAACCGGAGGCGGCCCGCCAATTGCTTGTCGGCAGGCTCAGGCATGCACAAGCTCCAGGTCCGGCAACCCCCAACACTGGACACCCATGTCGCGCGCCATGGCCGCCAAGCCCTCGGTTTCGATCTCTCCCTTCCCCCACACAGGATGCTGTTGACGGATCACGGAAGATTCCACACCGTACTTGTATGGCGGGAATATCAATCCGTCACGATGCAGGTCCGCCTTCACCAGCAACGCCGTTCCACCGACACTGTCAATGCGGACCGGCCCACCGGTTCCCCGCAAGTCATGCATATGCAACCTGCCATTGTCTTTCCAGGCATTGCGATCGAAACTCTCTCCTCCTGGTTCCTGGACACAATCAGGGTGCAGGATGTCGAGATCATAGCTGAGCAATCGCTCGATGAGATCCTCCGGGTAGTCGACGACATCGACATCCAGCCACAGCACCCAGTCCTCGTCCGACAGAGCGCGAAACAACAGCTGGTTTCTGGACCTGGCCAGAACGCTGCGGCGCGCCAGTTGCAGCCCGGCCTCCCAGCGTGGCACCGCTGCGGGCATGTTGAAGCCATAGTCTCTCTTGAAGACCTGAAGGGAACGGAAGTCGCCGAGGTATTTTCGAGCGAGGTTCTGCAAATCGTCGTACGTGCCGTCGGTGCTGTCGCTCTCGAGCAACGCAACAGACAGCTGTTTCCGGTTGTAGGAAAGTTGAAGGAGTTTCTGAAAATATCCGGGCAGATACTGCTTAGCGTTCTTGACCGGTGTCAGTATCAGCACATTTTGCACAGGTGAATCCCAAACTTCGTCTTACTGGTCCGACTTGCCACCAACATAGTCACAAAACCTGTGACAAGGAATGCACGCCGGATGGTTATCCTGATTACCGACGTTGGTGTATTGTATCCAGAAAAACAATGCGTTCCGGTCTATAACAACAAGCCCTTCACTTTTTGGAATTGCTATTGCAGTTTGAAAGATATGCGGGTTCTGGAAGGCCGAAAACATTTCGGGAGTAGTCGTGCCGTCAAAAACTGACAGTTCCCTGGTTCGCGATCTGATTGATGACGCGAACTCGGCCGGGCCATATCCGGAAACCTCAAGCGAGGGCAGAGGCATCGTAACATGTGCCGGTGGCCCGGTGATGTTGACCAACGCCTATGTGCTGGTGCGGGTCTTGCGGGACATTCACAAATCGCGCCTGCCCATCGAGATATGGCATCTGGGGGCGCAGGAAATGCCTGGACTGCTGGCAGCCATCTTCAATGAACTGGGATGCAAGGTTATCGATGCAAGCAGCATCTGCGGCGGCACCGCCGCGTCCATTCACGATGGCTGGCAACTCAAATCCTATGCTGTCAGAAACTCCGGGTTCGAGGACGTTCTTCTGCTGGATGCCGACCAGGTTCCATTAGCCGACCCTAAAGTATTGTTCGACTGTCCACAATATCTTGAAACAGGCGCGATCTTCTGGCCAGATATCATTGATCTTGCTGCCGAAAATCCGATCTGGCCCATGCTCGGCCTGGAGCCCGAGCAGGTCCGCTCGTGGGAAAGCGGGCAGTTGTGTGTCAATAGAAGAAGGCACTGGAAAGCTATCAACATCGCGCTTGCCATGAACCAGCGGGCCGAGACTTTCTACCGTCTGGTTTACGGCGACAAGGACACATTTCTGCTGGCATGGCGGCTCGGCGGCAGCGAATGCATGGTGGTGCCGCATTCTCCGTTTCAGAGCGAACGGTTTCTCTGCCAGAGAGATTTCGACGGCACACCTTTGTTCCAGCATCGGACCAACTGCAAGTGGTCGCTCAACGAGGCCAACGTCAATGCAGCCGGTTTCAAGCTCTTCGATGAATGTGAAGGCTTTCTGAACGAGTTGAAACGCATCTGGAACGGCCAGATTTTCATCCCTCCCAATCGCGACCTAGCGGCGCGAAAGATTGAAGACAACCTCGTCCGGAACCGCCGCTTTACATATGTGCGCGGATCCGAGCGCGCACAGACAATTGAACTGCTGCCGGGACATCAGATCGGTGCCGGGCGCTGTGCCAGCCTGATGAACTGGTGCGTCTGCAGCTCCGAACGAGAAAACCGCCTGACGTTTTTTGACCATCACAAACCGGTTGCGACGCTGAATGTCGGCGAGGACGGCTATTGCCAGGGCGAGACATCATCATTCCCATCGAAGATGGTTTACCTGGAACCTCTCGAAAGCCGCGAAACCACCTCGCTGGACCGGCAGTCCAATGCAGGAGTTGTCGGCGACCTGGTGCGGGCAAGCCTGCTGGCACGCGACCATGACAGCGCGTACCTGGAAAAACTCACTGATGCGATTGCGTTGATGCATCGCATCGATCCCGGGATTGCCGAGCAGGTTCAGATTGTCGCCGAGACCCATGCCGCCACAGAACCGGCACTGTCGGATAATCTACGTTCGCTCGCATCCGACTTGAGCGCCGGCGATCGGGCACACGGCACTTCACCAGCTAAAAGATCTCCGCCTGAACAACTTGGCGACCAGCGGCTGTATGTTCGGCCTTAGCGCAACAGGTCTTGTCGATTGAGCATGCGTGTAGCTCACATCTGCCCGATTCTGCCGGTGCGGCACGGCAACGGACTTGCCATGCGCACCAGCATGTTTGCTGATGCCGCGGCGGGTCTGGGAGAAGCCCTTATTGTGGTCATTGGCAATCATCAGGGGCCGGTAGGCAACCACGGCATTTCCGGAGCCAGCGTCACCGGGATCGATGGGCTCAACCGGCCGGACACGAAGCTAAGGCTGATCAGCAGCCATGCACCACCGGAGCAAAGGCCGGACTTGCTGCGGCAGTACGGCAGGCCATCGGCATCGATCATGTTGTCACTGCCTGTAACTCAGGAAACCGTAGACCGCCTGCAACAGTATCAGCCTGACCTGATCATAGTTTCGCGAAGTTACCTTTTACCGCTTGTCGATCCGTTGAAGGCCACCTTGCCGAACGTACCAGTGATTGCAGATCTCGATGACGATGACGGCGAACTGCACCGCAGCTACGCCCGACAGGCCAGCGCGTCTGACAACCGAACCGAACGACAGTGGCATGACGCAGAAGCCGACGTGGCAGATAACCAGATCATCGGTGCCGCGCGTGATGTGGCGGCGTTTACCTGTGCCGGCGATACTGTCGCCAACGGACTGCAACAACGCCTTCGGCTGCAGAACGTCCGGGTTGTACGCAACGCCGCGCCTGATCCGGAACCCTTGCACACGCCAGGTCCAGCAACAAAAGAACTGCTGTTTGTAGGCAATTTGAGTTATCGGCCAAACATCGATGGGTTGCATTGGTTCCTGACCGGCGTGTGGCCTGACCTGCAACTGCAGTTTCCCGATGCCCGTCTGACCGTGGCCGGCAGCAATCCCGGGGCTGAGGTCAGGCAGATATGCAGCGGGCACAACATTGAGCTGGTGGCAAATCCGGACCATGTCAGTCCGCTCTACCAGCGTGCCGTTGCCAGCGTGGTTCCGCTGCGCTTCGGCAGCGGCAGCAGGATCAAGATTCTCGAAGCCGGACAATACGGGACTGCTGTCATCACCACTGACAAAGGCGCTGAAGGCCTGAATCTGGATAGCGAGAAACATGCCTTTGTGTGTGCTACTGACACCGGTGAGTTGCTCGCCGCCTGCGTAGCTTGTTTGAGTGATCGGCGCCAATCGCAAAGAAGAGCTGACAATTTGGAGAAGTTCGTTCGAGCGCATCACAACAGACAGACGATCGTAGAAGATTTGAGAGATCTGATCCGTGCCACGCTGCAAAGCGGACAAAAGTAATTTCCGATTGTCACAGAAAATTACAATTTCACAATTTTCCAGACACTTGCAGACTGGATTACCTCCTACTTCCCTGCAACTATGGCGGCGTTTAAGCAGTCCTACCGACATTGGAAGAAAAGGCGCGGACCATGTGGCGTAAACTTCTGATACTGCCCCCGATTTTGCTGGGTGCACTGGTGGTCTGGTGGTTTGTCGGCCAGCGCCAGCCACCACAGACAACCGCGCCACAGGAAGAAATCCGCAATGTCCGCGTCATCCAGGCACAGCGTGCCGACCTGACGCCGTCGGTCAGCGGTTTCGGTACGGTCCAGCCGGCAAAAACCTGGCAGGCTGTCGTGCAGGCAGCCGGTGAGGTCGAATATAAGCATCCGCGCCTCCAGCGCGGCGCGATCATGCCCGCCGGCACTGAGATTATCCGGATTTCACCGCGCGACTATGAACTGGCCATCGCCCAGGCGGAGGCAAATATTAGCCGGGCAGACGCCCAGATTACCGAATTTGACCTCACTGAAGAAAACACCCGGGCCAGTCTCGAAATCGAACGCCAGGCGCTGACCATCAGCGAGCGGGAGCTGACCAGAAAACAAGACCTGGTGCGCAGCGGTGCCACATCCAGGACTGTGCTCGACCAGGAAACCCGTGACACCCTGGTGCAGCGCAAGAAGGTCCAGGACCTGGAAAACACCCTGAAACTGATACCGTCACAACGCGCCGCACTGGTGGAGCAGAAAAAGCTCAACCAGATCGAACTGGACCAGGCGAAACTGAACCTGGCGCGCACCCGCATCGTGCTGCCGTTCGACGTCCGCATCAGCGAAGTGTCGGTGGAAATTGCCCAGTACGCGCAGGTTGGATCGGTGCTTGTCAACGCCGACGGGATCGAGACAGCCGAGGTTGAAGCACAGGTGCCACTGGCGCAGTTTTCAGCATTGGCGCGGGCGACAGCGCGCGACGACACCCCGATCGGCATCACACCGGAGACCATTGGCGAAGTGGTCAAGCGGCTGGGATTCTCCGCAACCATTCACCTGAACGCCGGAAAGACGGAGATCGTGTGGCCGGCCAGGTTCTCGCGTGTTTCCGACACGATTGACCTGAAAACCCGCTCCATCGGCGCTATTGTCGCCGCTGAGGACACCTGGAAAACGGCCAGACCCGGGCAACGCCCGCCGCTGTCCAAGGGCATGTTCGTCGAAGTCAGAATCCGGGCCGGCAAGCTGCAAGACCAGATTGTTGTTCCGCGATCGGCCCTGCACGGCGACACCCTGTACCTGGCTGACAAGGACAACCGGCTGGTCATCAGAGCCGTTGAAACTGGCCTGACACAGGACGGTAATGTTGTCATCCGATCTGGTGTTGAGGCCGGTGACAGGATCGTCGTGTCCGACCTGCTGCCGGCAATCGAAGGCATGCTGCTGCGTGTTACCAGGGATGAGAACCTGGAGGCCGAACTACGGCGGCAACTGTCGGACGACCTCAAATGATCGGGTATTTCGTCCGACATCCCACTGCTGCCATGCTTGTTATGCTGGGTCTGTTCACGCTCGGCATCTTCTCTTACCCGTCCCTGCAACGTGAGACCTTTCCGCGTATCGCCCCGAGCAAACTGCAGATCACGGCGGTGTGGCCGGGCAGCAGGCCGGAAGAGGTCGAACAGGCTGTCTGTCAGCGCATCGAGGATGCGATAGACAGCGTCAACAACGTGGCCGAAGTGATCTGCGAAGCCCTTGAAGGCATTGCAACGGTCACTGTTGAGAAAACCGACACCGTTGATCTGGACCGCTTCACGTCGGACGTGACCAATGCTGTCGACGGCATCACCGAGTTTCCGGAAAACGTCGAACGGCCGGTGGTTTCGCAACTTGGGCGCACCGACTTCGTTGCATCGGTGGCGATTACCGGGCCGAAGGATCCGGTCAGCCTCAAGGCTTATGCCGAATACATCAAGGACCAGATGCAGCTGTGGGGCGGTATTCCGAAAATCGAGGTGCTGGGTTTCTCCGACCACGAAATACGCATCGAACTGTCGCGGCCAAACCTGCGCAGCCTCGGTGTTTCCGCCGAGGATGTGGCGCGAGCGGTGCAGAAGGAATCCATCGACCTTCCATCCGGCAACCTGGAGACCTCGGACCGGGAGTTCCTGGTGCGCTATGCCGGCGAGCGGCGCAAGGTGGATGAATTCCGCGATCTTGTGGTGGTGTCGGCCAGCAATGGCGGCCAGATACGCCTCGGCGACATCGCACGCATCACAGACAGATTCAAACTGGACGAGCAACGTATCGATTTTGATGGCAAACCCGCCGCAATCCTGTCCATCACCAAGACCACGGACCAGGACACGCTGACAGTGATCGAGCGGGTCAACGGCTTCCTTGACGAGGCTCGGAAAAAGGCCCCTCCCGGCGTCAAGATGGCTGTCACCAATGACGTTTCATCGATCGTTTCAGACCGGCTTCGCCTGCTGGTCCGCAATGCCGGACAAGGCCTCGTGCTGGTGTTTCTCGTGCTCTGGCTGTTTTTCGGATTCCGCTATTCGTTCTGGGTCACCGCGGGGCTGCCGGTCTCTTTTGCCGGTGCATTCTTCCTGATGGTGCTTGTGGGCTATTCCATCAACATGCTGACCATGGTCGGGCTGCTGATCGTGATCGGGCTGTTGATGGACGACGCCATTGTGATCGCCGAAAACATCGCCAGCAAATATTCAGCCGGCGGTTCGCCGCAGCAATCAGCGATAGACGGCGCCGGTCAGGTGTTGCCGTCGGTGTTCGCATCGTTTGCGACAACCGCCTGCATTTTCGGCTCACTGGCCTTCCTGAAAGGCGACATCGGCCAGATCCTGCGCGTGGTCCCCGTGGTGATGCTGTTCGTCCTGATCGTGTCGCTGGTCGAGGCTTTTCTCATTCTGCCCAACCATTTGTATCATGCACTTGAGAAATCAGGCTCGAAGCAAGGCCGCACACAGCAGGCGGTCGATGCCGGTGTGAACTGGCTCCGCGACAACTTCATCATACCGCTGGCCAGGGTGGCGGTCACCTGGCGCTATCTGACATTCGGCGCCGCAGTCGGTGTGCTGCTTCTGGCGGTGGGCGCCATGGCCGGCGGGCTGATCAAGTTCTCGCCATTTCCAGATCTGGACGGCAATGTCATGGAAGCCCGTATCATGATGCCCCAGGGAACACCGCTTGAGCGCACCGAAGCCGTGGTCGCGCGTATCGATGCGGCCCTGGAAACGGTCAACGCCAGGCTCGGCCCACAACAGCCCGACGGCCAGAAACTGGTACGGAGCATCACCCACCGGTTCAGCTTCAATTCGGACGCCGGCGAGACTGGCCCGCACGTGGCCACGGTGATCGCCGACCTGCTGGATTCCGAAACCAGAACCTCACAGATCACCGATGTGATCGAGCAGTGGCGCACGGAAACCGGCGAAATCGCCGACGTGGTGACCCTTAACTTCACCGAGGGCACGTTCGGTCCCGGCGGACGGGCCATCGACATCCGGCTGATGGGCAGCGACCTGGCGGAGTTGTCGGCTGCGGCAAAGGAAATGACGAACTGGCTGCGGCGCTATTCAGGCGTCTACAACGTTACCGATGACCTGCGTCCGGGAAAACCGGAACTGCGTATCACCCTGCGTGACGGAGCCGCGACGCTCGGAGTGGACGGGCGGACTATTGCCGACCAGATCCGGTCCAGTTTCTACGGTTTCAAGGTCGACGAAATACAATCCGGTACGGAAAGCTACGAAATCAACGTGAAGTTCGACGCCGCAAGCTCGGATTCACTGGCTGATCTGGACACGTTCACCGTTACCGCAGCTGACGGCAGCCAGATTCCGCTGAGTGTTGTCGCCAACGTGGAAAACGGCCGTGGCTTCTCCCGGATCCGGCGCGTGGACGGACGTCGCACCGTCACCATTCAGGGTGAGCTTGACAGCAGGTTCGGAAATTCAACCGAGATACTGGCCGACACCCGGGGCCAGTTCCTGCCGCAACTGAAACAAAGGCATCCCGGCGTTTCTTCAAGTTTCGAAGGAGCCAATGCCGACGCCGCAAAAACCCAGGCCTCCATGCTGAGTGGTTTCATACTCGGCCTGATCGGCGTCTACCTGCTGTTGTCGTTCCAGTTTCGCAGCTACATTGAACCGTTCGTGGTCATGATCATAATCCCGTTCGCCTTCATCGGTGCGATCGGCGGCCACATGCTGCTCGGCCTCGATTTCACCATGCCGTCAATGCTGGGTTTCGTGGCGCTGGCCGGTATTGTCGTCAATGACTCAATTCTGCTGGTGAACTTCATCAAGCACTATCACGGTGATACCAAATCCGTGGCCGAAGCCGCACCGCTGGCTGCCGGGGCGCGGTTCCGGGCCATCCTGCTGACGTCGCTGACAACGGTTGTCGGGCTGATGCCGTTGCTGACCGAAACTTCCCTGCAGGCCCAGGTGCTGGTGCCTCTGGTGACGAGCCTCGCGTTCGGCCTGATGGCCACCACGGTGCTGGTGCTGCTCATCGTGCCGGCGGTTTATACAATCCTGGATGACATGGGCGCTGCGCGAATTGACTGACCACCTCATGTTCTGAGCGGCGAATCTTCAGTTCATGCCGCAAATCAGTTTTGGATTCGCAATCCCGCTTGCTCATTCCAACGGCAACCTGAGGCTTCTGATATCGTCAGGACAAGGACATTTGAAATCGAACGGGTTGAGAGTTTTAACTGCAAATCAATACGTTAGTTTACATCATGCGCGCGGAATCCTATAGTGCGCGCACGGCGACACACATTGTCAAACATTGCTGCGACGATCGCAAAGATTGTCAGTACCCGTCCTAATGTGTATTAACCGTGCGTTAAGTATAAAATGGTCACATCGGTAGCGTTTGAGCGATGGGACCAAGACGACCGATGAGTCTGGCGAGGAAGGCCAATGTTTGTGAGACGTAAACTGATTTTGGCCTTGGCAGGCTGCGCAGCCCTTATGACCACCCAGGCGAGTGCGATGTCGCTGTCGGAAGCCGTAAGCATCGCCGTGGACAGTAACCCGGAAATTGGTCAAGCCATCGCCAACAGGGAAGCCATAGAGTTCGAACTGGAACAGGGACGTGGCCTGTTCAGACCGAGAGTGGACATCGAAGCGCGCATTGGCGGCGAACTGCGGGACAGTGCAACCACCAGGGCCAACGGCGACGACGATCACCTGTTTCTGCGCCGGGATGCCAGTATAGTTGCGCGGCAGTTGCTGTTCGACGGTTTCGAGAGTCGTTCCGAAGTTGAACGTCAGGCGGCGCGTGTAGATGGCGCTTCGTTCCGGGTTTATGAGCGCACTGAATTCATCGCCTTGGCTGTAGCACGTGAATATCTGGATATTCGTCGGCTTAGGCGGATTGTCGACATTGCATCCAGAAACGTGTCGTATCATCAGCGTCTGCTGGGGCGGATCGGCGAAGGTACCAGTGGCGGGTCGGTCAGCACAGCAGACAAGGATCAGGCTCAGGAGCGGCTGTTCGCGGCGCGCGCCCGACTGGCCGAAGCCAAGGAAGATCTCACCGCGGCAGAAGCAAGGTTCCTGAAACTGGTAGGCAGTCCTTCCGGCAGGACAAGCGAGCCCGCGCGGGTGACAAAGAGACTGCCGAGATCACTGAGTTTGGCAATTGGAATTGCGCGGACAAACAACCCTTCAATCAGGATCGCTCAGGCCGATATTGACGCAGCCGATGCGCTTGTACGAAAGGCAAAAGCCAGGTTTGCGCCTAGATTGAGCCTCGAAGGCCGCGCCTCGGCAGGTGACGATGTTTCCGGCATTCGCGGCCAGGACAATGACGTCCAGGGCAATGTGGTTATGTCCTGGAACATTCTGAACGGCGGCATCGACAGGGCGAATATCCAGGAACAGGTGCGCCGCGTGGACGAAAGCCGGATGAAGCTGCACCAGATTTCGCGGGACGTGGAAGAGGCTGTCAGACTGTCGTGGAACACTTACAGGCAGCAGCAGCGTCGGCTTAGAGAATTGCGCCGGCAGGAAGCCACCATCGGGCGTCTTGTGGGTTCTTACACCCAGCAGTTTGACATCGGAGAGCGCTCGCTGCTTGATGTGCTGGACACCCAGAACACACGTTTTTCTGCACAAAGCTCGGTTGTCACTGCTGACACCGCCGTCAAGTTCTCCCAGTACAGGATTCTGGCTGCAACAGGTCAGCTATTGGATACTCTAGGTTTGAAATCCCGCCCGGCTGCCGATGCATACGCGCGGGAACTGATGAAAGTACCGCCTACTCCAGATGCAGAGACCCATGTGCGGCATGAGCCCGATCGCACCAGTACAGGTCTGGGACCGTTGTACTGACTGCCAGACTGTGTTTTTGCCAGGTTTCTGGCTCATGGCCATTTGGTTGCTGTGACAGCATGGATGACTGCTAGATGAATGTGCACGCGAACGATGCAGATTTGCCGACTGACGGCAAAGACCCATTGTTGCAGTCGCTGCTGTACCTTTCAGCTAAGTTTGATCGGAAAGTATCGGTTGACGCGGCCCTTGCCGGAATTGCGCTGGTAGACGGCAAATTGACCCCCGGCCTCTTTCTGGAGGCCGCAAAACGGGCCGGGTACAATGCTGCAATCGTCAAACGCCCGCTGGCAAAGATTCACCCCATTGCATTGCCCGCCATCTTATTGCTGGAGGACCAGAGCGCCTGTGTGCTGCTGCGCAAGAAAATGGGCAAGCGGGCCGCAGTCTATGACCCTGTAACCGGCTCGGAAACCACAATCCGCCTGCGCAGTCTTGCCAGCTCATATACAGGCCACGCAATTCTCATCAAGCCAGAGACGAAGCTCGACCTGACCGAAGCACAGCCATCAAGAGAAATTTCGGGGCATTGGTTTTGGGGCGCAATTGCAAAGCTCTGGCCCTCATATCTGCGGGTCGTCCTCGCTGCAGCGCTTATCAACGTTCTTGCATTGGCGTCTCCGCTGTTCATCATGAACGTGTATGACAGGGTACTGCCGAACAAATCCCTTTCAACATTGTGGGTGTTGGCAACCGGGGTCTGCCTGGCAATTCTGTTCGATTTTCTGTTCCGGAACATTCGAAACTGGCTGACGGATGCAGCGGGTCGCCGCGCCGATGTGCTGCTAGCCACCCGACTGTTCTCACACGCCATGGCATTGAAGCTGGGCAACAGGCCTACAACAACTGGAAGCTTTGCCAGTCAATTGCGCGAGTTCGATGCTGTACGTGACTTTTTTACATCAAGCACACTGGCGACCGTTACTGACCTTTGCTTTTTTGGCCTGTTCGTATTCGTGATCTACCAGATTGCCGGCCCTATTGCAGCCGTGCCGGTGATTGGCGCCACGCTGGTGGTGATCTTCGGGTTGATAATCCAGATTCCGCTGCGCTCGGCGGCCCGCAAAACGCAGGAAGAAACAGCGCAGCGACACTCGCTGCTGGTAGAGTCCATAGCCGGCCTCGAGACCATCAAGACCCTCAAAGCCGAGGGTGTTCTACAACGGGTCTGGGAGGGCCTGGTCGGCAAGACAGCCAGGACAATGGAGCAAACCAGAAAACTGCAGGCCCTGATCACAAATGTAACGGTTGCCGTGCAACAGATGGTAACCGTCGGAGTCGTGTTACTCGGCACTTACCTGTTCGATGCCGGCCAGATTACCATGGGCGCGATAATTGCGTCGGTGATACTTGCCGGACGCAGCGTCGCACCCTTCGGCCAGTTCGCGTCACTGCTTGCCCGTTCGCAACAATCGTTTGCCGCACTGTCGACACTGAATTCCCTGATGCGCCTGGAAAGCGAGCGCCCTGCAGGCAAGCAATTTGTCAACACTGAGATCGACCCGGGGCAAATAGAATTTCGCGGGGTCTCGATGACCTATCCAAATGCCCCTACCCCCGCGCTCAACGACTTCAGCCTTACGGTCAATCCGGGCGAGCGGGTCGGCATTATCGGTAAGATCGGATCCGGAAAGACGACGATCGGCCGTCTTCTGGCCGGGATTTACCATGCCGAAGCCGGACACCTGCTGATTGACGGCGTCGACATCCGTCAACATCATCCCCACACAGTACGGCGCGCAATCAGCGTCGTAGCTCAGGACGCTGATCTGTTTTACGGCACCATCAGATCGAACATCCTTTTTGGCGCCGGAGATGTTTCCGACGAAGTGTTTCTAAATGCCACCCGGCTGTCTGGTGTAGATGATTTTGCAATGAAGCATCCATCCGGCTACGACATGGATGTCGGTGAAAGAGGCTCCTTGCTGTCCGGCGGGCAGCGCCAGGCAGTGTGTCTAGCCCGCCTGCTTATTCGACAGCCCCGGGTCGCGTTCCTGGATGAGCCGTCCGGATCGATGGACCTGGCAAGCGAACGCGCCCTTATCGGTCATCTGAAAGACTCGTTTGCCGACCATCAGACGCTGATCGTGTCAACGCATCGCTACAGCATGCTTGAAGTGATTGACCGTCTGGTAGTGGTAAAGAACGGAAAAGTGGCTGCTGACGGACCGAAACAACAAGTGCTCAACGCGCTGAAGGAAAGACTGGCAACCGTACCATCATAGTTGTGCAGGAGACCCGCCGTGTTTCATCTCTTGCAGGTTATGGGAACAGCAACCCGGATAGCTCAAACCGCACAATCTTCTGCGCCTGGACAATGACCTTGGACATGGCAACTCTGTCGCTTGATCCCCGGGCAATCAGGCGTGCCTGCATTTAAGCTACTCAACAATGCAGACATACAATGATATGTTCTGTTTTCCATACTACTTAACCAACACCTGCAGAAATCCCGATCTCGTTATCAGGAATTCGCATTATATATATCATAATATGATTTTTTGGATCAATTTTTTCGTCCCGCCTGTGGACTCTTTGGTGTCCGTACCAACATTATCCGCTTAACAAAAAGTAAACACTAAAACTAAAATTGCACGCTGGCGTACAGACATGCGTTGCAGGGACGGTGATCAATGACGGACTTTACGGATGGCTCCGCAAACACTGCGGAGACAGGTGAAACTCCTGCGACTTCGACACACGATGATTCAGGTTCCACTTCCTATCAGGTCGCACAGTCAACCGCTGCTACGTCTTCCGATGCGCAAAGCGCAAAGATGGTCGAGTGGAAGATCACCGGAACAGACAGCGTTGTCGAAGGCGGCAACCTGACCTACACACTATTGTCAGATGGCCCGGCTCCCGACACCGGCCAGTCCTACTCGGTTCAGATTGAGTTGCAGTTCGACAACAGCGGATCGTTTCCCCCTGTCGAGAACGCCGATTTCGTTTCCGGATTTGCAGATGCCCTGAAAGCTGCCGCTCCGGCCGGGTTCACGGTGACCGGCGATGGCAATGGCCCTGTGATGCTGACAATTGACGCAGACGCCAAAGACAGCGGTTTCAGCTTTACTTTGCAAAGCTTTGACGATGGTCGTGTTGAACCGACGGAAGATTATTCCATCATCCTTTCCAGCCCGTCGGCGTCGGACACGTCGGTTCAGGTGCGCGTCGCACCTGAGTTTCGTGAAGCGCGCACGCGCTTGCTGGACAACGATTCCGAACAGCCCGTGGCGGAAACCAATCAGTCAGACCGTTCGGCAACTGCTGACACCGGAGGGCTGGACGCTGCTGCAATCAGGCAGATTGTTGCTGTAGAAGCAGGTCAACCGGTCGTCCTGCCGGCAGATTTCCAGATGGCGGCGGTGTTGGTGGCCGGTGATGATCTCATTCTGCGTGGATCGGATGGTTCCTTGATTGTCATCAAGGATGGAGCCGTGAATGTTCCGGCGGTGCAGACTGCCGCAGGCATTGAGATCACAGCCGATACGCTGACCGCAGCCATCAATTCCGCCGATACGCAAACCGCACAAGGCGAGGAAAACGGTGAACAGGCCACGCCGAGCAGCGGCGGCAACTTTGCAACCGGCCCCGGTCAGATCGGAGATCCGTTCGACCTCACCGACCTGCTGCCGCCAACCGCGTTCGACCGTTCGTTCACAGACCCTGTGGAGTTCGAAGGCTTTATTATTGATGGCGAAACGGAACCGCCGCTGATCGTAAGCGTCTCACCTGCCGCCCTTTCCGTTGAAGAGCCTGACCTGGACGGAATTGGCTCGACGGCAAATGAATCCCAGGAGACAGACACTTCCGTAGTGACGATTGCGGCAGGGACAGGCACTGTCAACAATATAGGCTTTGGCCCGGTTCAGTCGGGCATCCAGGTGTCCGGCCTGGACCCGAGCGAGACCATTGTCTGGGAAGTGGATACAAGTACCGGCAATCTGATAGGCACCGTCAATGGCATACCCGTCATTGAACTCTCCATTGCATTGAACGGCGACATTCCAGCTGGCAACACCGGAACGGCGGCTGTAACTGCCGAACTGCTCGGTCCTCTCAAGAACCTGCCGGGCGACGGCAATGTGGTCGTCACGAACGTGTCCATTGTGGTTTCGGCAAATGATGGTGAAACCACCAATGGCGAGGTCGGTTTCGAAGTCATCGACGATGTGCCCACTGCCGAGGACGATACCGATGCCATTGCCGCCGGCCAGTTCGGCCCGGTCACCGGCAATGTGATCACCGACAACTCTCCC
>JANQOK010000004.1 GCA_028289645.1 Anderseniella sp. | reverse complement strand
GAATGTTATACCCCGCTCCAGTCGGAGCGTAGCGCAGCCCGGTAGCGCACTTGTCTGGGGGACAAGGGGTCGTGGGTTCGAATCCCGCCGCTCCGACCATTTTCTCTTAAAAGCACCCGCTGCAAAGATCGCTGAGACGATGCCTACTTGTCATCCGGTTTAGGTGTGTCAAACGGTGCGATCTTCGGATCGGAGTAGGGGCCGGACACGCCCTCTGACTGTTGCTGCATGTCCTCCGGCAGTTGGTCCTTGTCAACGCGCACCGTGTAAATGTGGCGTTTCACATCCACCAGGATGACACCGAACTTGGTGTCGATGGCGGACACGGAAACATTGAGCTTCTGCGCAATAACTGCGATGGACGGCGTGTCGCCCGGACACTCCACATTCATCATCACCATTTCACCCATGTAAACGTACTCTCAACTGACAATACTTGCCTGGGGCAGTTTCCGGCACTGGAAAAGTTTACCGGAAGTTATCCCGGGCTTCCACGTGTTTACACAATCGGGTTGACCTGGTTGGCCAGTTCTGTCGGGTTGATGATGCCGAAGCCGATTTCGTTGTCCCATCCAGCCGGTCCTGACGGCTTCACCGCGCTGGTCCTGACAGCCTCGGCAAGATCGGCCGACGACATCATGCTCGGCGGCAGGCTGGTGCGCACCGCCGCCACGCATCCGGCCGCGACCGGACACGCCGTCGACGTGCCGCCGTCGGGACTGCCGACACCGAAAGCGTCTGACCCGTTGAAATGAGTGTAGGCGGCGATGTCTGGCTTTTCCGTCGCCAGCGGTGCCTGTCCCGGACCCATGGACGAATAGCCGACCCGGTCACGGTTGGTGTCCACACCGGCCACGGACAGGACGTCCGGATGCGAGTTGGCGCCGGTGATCACATCTGTCGTGACACCCTGGCAGCGTCCGTCCGGACAGTCGGTGCCGCAATTGCCGGCTGCAAACAGGATGTCGGCGCCCGATTGCGCCAGGCTGCCGACGATCAGGTTGAACGGATGGTTTGGATTGTCGGCATAGCGGCCCGGGTGGCCGGCGGGGAAATCCCAGCTGTGATGGAACATGCCCCAGCTGTTGTTGACCACCAGCGAGTGATAGGGGCGTTCGGCTTCCGGTTTGCGCATCATGGTCAGCATGACGTTGTAGGCCTGAACCGCGTCACTCAGGAACCCGTCCATCACCGAACCGCCGCTGGTCGTCGATCCCAGAAGCGGAAAGTCGAGCAGGGTGCATTCCGGCGCGGCAATCGATACGCAGTAGGCGCACATGGTGCCGTGGTCGACCGGATACTCGCCCGGCTTGATGTTCGGGGTTGGGGTCCAGAAGATATGTGGATCGAGGCGTGCCGACAGCCCGCGCTGGCGCAGGTGAGCCAGGTTGATGCCGGTGTCGACAATGGCAACAGCAACACCGTCGCCGCTCAGGTGCCGGCGCGACAGCTGGCTCACGCCGAGCAGCCCGCGCACGTCGGCGGCATTGCCGCGGGCCGGGTCTCCCGGGCAGATCGGCATCAGGCCGACCTGAGCATCACAAAACACGCGCGGTCCGTCATCGCTGGTGTCGGTCAGCGAAGCGATCTGATCGGAATCGACCATGCCGCGGACAACGTACTGGCGGTCATCGCTGGTCGCGGTCATGCTGAAACTTTCGCGCGTCGGAACCGCCATCCCCATTGGGACAGCGGCGAAACTCGTGTCGAGCACAACGCCGTCCGGCAAGTCGCTTTCCGCAGCCTTGTCGATGCCTGTGGCGGCCCGGGAACCGGAGGCAAAGGACTCGGCGGAAACGCGGGCGGATTCACGCGCAGTGTCGGTTGCAGGGATAACGACCAGAACAGGAATGGCGACCATTTCTCAATCCTCCGTACTTGAATGTGTGGCAGTACCCGGGCGTGTCAGTCATTGCGGCTGAAGCGTAATTTCGCCGGGTTTGGCTGTGTCCGCACTGTCGGCTTGGCCAATGCGGGTGATCGCTGGCCACTTGGCGATGCAGCAGGCTTAGTGTCCAACAGGGCCCAGCTATATGTCTGTGGCAAAGCCCACACCAAGCAGTGCTACAGGTAAGCCGCAAATCTGTTCGATGCTTGGCGGAAGCGTGGTGCTGTTGAGCCGGCCGCTACACGATAGCAAAACCGGTTTGGGCTGAAACAACATTCCAAGTCATGCGAGTGACGTTGTTCGGCGGTCTACTGTTTGTCGGCTTTCGCCATCCAGGAGATGATCGCCATGGCGCCCGGCAGCCACGCCAGCCCGGCAATGGCGTAAAACAGAAACTGCCAGATGCCGTGCACGCTTGCCAGGTAGCGCGCGCCCAGGGCCATGGCAATCAGCGAGTAGATGATCAGGAATGCCAGGAAGACGAAGGTCCCAATCAGTTTCCGGGTGCGGGCAGGGAGCATGGCCGCGTTACGCCGGTACTGTCATGGTTTTGCTGCGGCGCTCATAGGGAATGAACCCCATCTTCTGATAAAGCCCCAGCGCATGCGGCGCATCCAGCGTGCAGGTCTCCACGTGCAGGCTTTCCGGTTTGCCGGCCCAGGCAGTGCGCACCGCTTCCGACAGCAGCCACTTTCCGATACCAAGCCCGTGAAACTCCGGCAGCAGGCCGAAATAGGCCAGCCAGCATCTCTCGCTGTCACGCGCGTCGATCTCGAAATACCCAGCCGGGTTGCCGGCGCAATAAGCGACATAGACGGCGACGCCATCGGCATTGATGGCGGCTGCCAACTGGTCGTCGTTCAAAAGCTTGCGGTCGATCCAGTGGTGCTCGCTGCCCACTGCATCATACAGATACCGGTAGTAGCTGACCGTCGGGTCAAGCACATGCATCAAAGCCAGCTTGAGATTGGCCGGCGGCATGACCCGCAAGGACGGCGGATGGTCCATGGACAGGTACGTTACCGTCGTTTCGATATCCCGTGTCTGCTGCTTCACGTTCGCCGACTTCTTTGCATTGCCAAACCCTGAAGATGGAATCCTGCGCTTCATTTAGCGACCGCTTTCTGTGTCGTCAGTCTGTTTCGACGGGCGTGTCGGGATCACTGCCCCATTCGGCCCAGGAACCGTCATAAAGGGAATTGGCGTTGTGCCCGACGAGTGTCAGGCCCAGGGTGAGAATTGCAGCGGTAACACCTGATCCGCAAGAGGTAATCACCGGTTTGGCCAGGTCAATGCCGGCATCTTCGAAAACCTGTGCAATGGCCTTGGTCGTTTTTACCGTTCCGTCGTCGTTGAGCAGCGTCTTGTAGTGCACATTGCGGGCCCCTGGCATATGGCCGCCGCGCATGCCGGGGCGCGGCTCAGGTTCCTGCGCCGAGAACCGGGCCGGGGACCTGGCATCTGCGATCTGCGCTGAGCCGGTGCTGATGGCGCTGTGGATGTCCTGTTTGTCACGCACGCTGGATGCGGAATAGCGCGCACTCATGTGGCGTGGTTGCCGCATCATGGGCGGTCCGTCCTCAACGGGCCGGTCTTCTGCCAGCCATTTTGGAAAGCCGCCATCGAGAACGGCAACATCGGTGTGCCCGAAAGTGCGGAACATCCACCATACCCTGGCGGCAGAGAACAATCCGGCACCATCATACACCACCACGCGCATGCCGTCCCCAATGCCCATCTTTCTCATCCGGGAGGAGAATTTTTCCGCCGGGGGCATGGTGTGCGGAAGTGCGCTTGCGTCGTCTGAAATTTCGTCGATGTCGAAGAATACCGCGCCGGGTATACGCTGCTCGTCATATTCCTCGCGGCCATTGCGGCCGCCATCGGGAAGATAATAGGAGGCATCCAGGATGACTATGTCAGGTGCATCGAGGCGCTGTTCCAGCCATGCGGTTGAGACCAGGTTCTCGCGCTCGTCCAGAAGTGTCGGCATGTATCTACTCTCGTCTCAATCAAAAACTGCAAACAGGGTCCAAGCGACCCTAGTCCATAAGGGCGAGCCTGAACCGTCGGTTGTTCCTGCCCTTCTTCTCTATCTTGGTAACCGCAATGTTGCCAATCTCGGCAGTGGAAGCAACATGCGTTCCGCCGCATGGCTGCAGGTCGACGACACCGTCATCACCGATGGCGATCAGTCTGACCTTGCCGGAACCCATTGGCGGCTTCACCGACATGGTGCGCACAAGGCCGGGGTTGGCTTCCAGTTCCGCATCGGTAATCCAGCGCTGCGAAATCGCGTGATCTGCCACGACCAAGTCCTGAAGGCCTGCCGTCAGTGTGTCCTTGTCAATCGCACCGGGATCATCGATGTCGAAATCAAGCCGGCCGCCGTCCGGTGATATCTGACCGCCCGTGACAGGGAAGGGCACCAGCGCGCACATCAGATGCAATGCAGTATGAACCCGCATCATGCCGAAGCGGCGCGGCCAGTCGAGCGCCAGCTCGACGGTCTCACCGGGCGCTGGCGCTGTTGTGCCGTCTGCCGGCACATGGACAATTTGTGTGCGGTCTTCGCCGTACACGGTCGTGGCAATTACGATGCTGGAGCCATCTGCCCGTGTCATGGTGCCGCTGTCACCGGGCTGGCCGCCGCCCGTTGCGTAAAAGTTGCTCTGGTCGAGCACAATGCCGCCGCGGTCATTGACCTCCAGCACCGTGGCTGTGCAGCTTTTCAGATAGGCGTTGTCGCGAAACAAGGCTTCGGTCATCTGTGCAGTCTCATCTTGGATCAGGCTTCAGGGTCGACGGTGACATCGGGAACGTTCAGCGGAGCCTCCAGCCATTCCGGCACCGGCAGATTTTTGGAGCGCAGGAACTCCGGATTGTACAGACGCGACTGATAGCGCGAGCCGAAGTCGCACAGCACCGTCACGATAGTGTGACCCGGGCCCATTTCACGGGCCAGTTCCATGGCACCCGCGATGTTCACACCGGTTGATGCACCCATGCACAGGCCTTCTTCCTTGAGAAGGTCAAAGACAATCTCAACAGCCTGCGCATCGCCAATCCGCCAGGCGTGGTCGATGGGAGCATCTTCGAGATTGGCGGTGATCCGGCCCTGGCCAATGCCTTCCGAAATCGAACTGCCTTCCGCCTTCAATTCGCCGGTGGTGAAATAGCTGAACAGGGCCGCGCCGTGCGGGTCCGCGAGCCCGATGCGAACATCCTTGTTGCGCTGTTTCAGCGCCATGCCGGTGCCGACAATCGTGCCGCCTGAACCTGCCGCGCAGATGAAGCCATCGATCTTGCCATCGGTCTGTTCCCAGATCTCTGGCCCCGTGGTCTCTATGTGCGCCTGCCGGTTGGCAACATTGTCAAACTGGTTTGCCCAGATTGCGCCGCCCTCGCGTTCTTCATTCAGCCGCTCGGCCAAGCGGCCGGAATAGCGGACGAAATTGTTGGGATTCTTGTAAGGAGCCGCAGGCACCTCGACCAGCTCGGCTCCGAGCATGCGCAAGGTGTCCTTTTTCTCCTGGCTCTGGGTATCCGGAATGACGATTACAGATTTGAAGCCCATGGCATTCGCCACCATGGTCAACCCGATACCGGTATTGCCGGCCGTACCTTCGACAATGGTGCCACCGGCCTTGAGCCGGCCCGATTTAACGGCGTCACGGATGATGAACAACGCGGCGCGGTCCTTCACCGACTGGCCGGGGTTCATGAACTCGGCCTTGCCCAGAATCGTGCAGCCGGTCAGCTCGGAGGCTTTCCGTAGTTTGATAAGTGGAGTGTTGCCGATGGCCGAAATAACGTCAGGTGCAAACTTCATGGATTGGTTCCGTTGTGTGCCGGTGCGGGGGACACCGCAGTAGGATTTGTCAGGTAAGATGTTTGGCTGCCGGTCAGCCCTGTGTCAACGGCTCCGGGACCGGTCTCAGCCGGATTTTTCCATAAACCCGTCCAGCAAGCCAGGCTTCCACTGGCGGTAGTCATAGTCGGGGTCAAGCGAGTTGGCGATACATTCCGAGGTCGGGAGATAGCTGGAGTTGGGCATGTGGAACCAGCGCAAGAAATCCCCTGTATTGATCACGTGATCAAGATAGAGTTCGAGGATTTGCCTGCTGTACCAGTGGTACTCTCCATTGAGACAGGAGCTTATGAGGCTGGTGTCCATCTGCTATGACCACGCTTTCATGGTCCATAGTGTGTCATGGATTTGCGCCAAGCGCCAGATTGCCGCTGCTACGGTGAGATGACTGCTGACAACTCGCTCGCACTGGCAAAGGAAACGCCTGAGATAGGGTCTTCGCGGCCGCGAATTTCGTAAGTCTCGCTCGCCAGTTCGGGTGGCCCGGCATTGGCCGTCTGCAAGACGCTGGCCGAGACCACAAGTTCCTTGCCGAGCTGCTTGGTGAGGGCTTCCAGTCGGCTGGCGGTGTTGACAGTGTCGCCCAGGGCAGTAATTCGCTCGCCGGCCGAATGGGCCTTGCTGGTGCCAATGCGGCCCAGTATCGCTTCGCCGGTATGAACCCCGATGCCGATACGCAACGGTTCAGACAGGGTGGCCTCGTGGATCGTATTCAATTCGTCCAGCGCCTGGCTGATTTCGACTGCGGCGCGCAGTGCGTCGGCGGCGCCGTGGCCGTCTTCATCGTCCATGCCGAAGATCGCCATGATCCCGTCACCCATGAACTTGTCCACATAACCTGAATTCGAGGTGATCACTTCGCTCATCCGACCCATGTACTGGTTCAGAATGTAGACCACGTCATACGGCAGGCGGCCTTCGGAGAATTTCGTGAAGCCGCGGATGTCGATAAACATCAAGGTAACGATCTGCTCGACACCATCGGCATATTTGTCGTGGCTGGACTGGCGCCGGTTTATCCGTCCCGCCGGCACCAGCGGGATGATGGAAAGTGCTTCGCGGGGTCTGATCTGGCAGGCCAGGCGGACGTCGGGAGTGTCAATGCCGGCCCGGTGCAGAACCTTCAGTTCCTGGGCGTCTGCCGGTGCCAGGGTTTCACCGCCCGAAACAATCCGAACCCGACAGGTGGAACACCGGGCGCGGCCGCCGCACACCGATGCGTGCGGAATCCCCGATTCGCGGGAAATCTCCAGAAGTGTCAGGCCTGCCGGTGCCGTCTTTTTGACCGTGTTGTTGTAGGTGACCGAGACTTTCGGCTTGAAGCCGGCTGTAATCCATTGACCGGCCTTGATCAGCACCACCGCGGCGATCAGGGCCAGCGAAACATACAACGCAATGTCCATAATCCGGATGATGGTTGTGTACTGCTCGCTGTTCAACGGACTGTCAAAGGTTCGGGTAGCGTGAAATTGCTTGCCGGCAACCTGAAATCCGGCAAACGCCAGGACGGGAACCAGCGCAGCTGTGACCAGCAGAGGCGCTTGCAGATAATTGAACCAGCCCTTGAACCTGATCCACATGTAAAGGCCGATGGTAGCGTGACCCCAAACCAGCGTAATGAGTCCCGCCTGCCGCCAGGCCTCGGCTGGCCACATGGCCCACAGGGCAAAGTCGTAATTGTCGTTGACGCCGAACAGTTCATGCGAAATGCGCATGCCGATAAGATGCCGTGCCAGCAGCACCGGGATCAGGATGCCTGTCGCTATTTGCAGCAGGCCGCGGGTGGAAATCGCCGACAGTCGCCGGGAGATGATTTTCTCGACACCCAGTATGGCATGAACCACTGCCGCAACAAGCAGGATGGCGGTTCCTGCCCACGACCTCGTAATCGCGATGCGGATAGTCCGGAAATCCTCCATGGCCTGCAGCGAGATCAGGCCGAGGCTGTGATTGAGCAGGTGCGTGAGGACGAAGGCGAACAGGATCAGCCCGGATATCAGCCGCAGGTTTCGCCCGCTAAGCGTTCGGCGCCACCCGCTTCGCTTGTTTTTGTGTTGTGGAATCGCATCGGCAGTTGGGGACATGGGATGCAGCCTACTATCGGTGCCGCGTGAGCGGGAAGGGCAAATGCATGCGGTTCGCACATTGTTGATGCAGAGTGGATCAGGAAATTGCCGGCAACCCAGGCGTCAGATTGTGTTTGAAAGATATATAACGTATACTGAATAAAACTTGTTGCCGGTTGGCTACATCGGCCGGTACGGGCGGGGCGAACACCTTGAGCGTCTGCCCGCCAAGGGAATCGCTTGATCAATGTCACGAACCGCGATGTCTGCATTTGTTTTTGTGGCTGTTCTGTGCATCTCGCTACCAGTTGCCGCCGCGCAACCACTTTGTTCGGAACGGGTGCGGGCCGGCAGCCTTGAACTTACTGGTGAGCAAGTCAGCACTTCGGGCACAGTTGAGGCAATCAGCCGGTACGTGACAGATGCTGGAAGTTTTGTGCATTTGCGGGCAATCGAGCCCGCAATAGACTTGGCGGGCAGTTCCCTCTACTGGTTTTGGGATGGGTCTCAGTCCGCTTGGAGCGCTGTGTACGGTGGCGTGAAATCAACCGTCAGCACTGTGTCAAACACCGTCACGGCATCGGTTTACTGGCCTGCCAGTACCCTTGATGAGTTTGTCCTCAAATTGCACGACGGCACGTTCGATGAGTTCAACCGGCTGGTAGGCGAAGCAGGGTATTCAATCGTCAGTGTTGAATTGGGGATAAGTGTAGTGCCGGATCTGTCGATCGAGTTCGAGCACGTGCGCAACCTGGACGATATTGAAACTGCTGACGTGAGGGCGCAGATCGATGAATATCTGGCCCGTACGACTACCGGACTCGGTCAACTCGAGTCGGCCATATTGCGCAATCTGGTCAACGTCGGCAGCTATACCGGCGAAAGTGAGGCCCTCAATGGTATCGTCGTCAATCTGTTTCCCAGGCAAAGCGCCGTGCTCGACTTCCACGTTTTCGGCAACGAGGAAAGGCGTCCCAAACAGCTTCTGAAGACCATCGAACAGGCGGCAAAGTCCGGCGGTGATGGTGATATGCTGGAGGATCGCCTGTCAAAGATAGAGACAGCGCTCGAAAACCTGAATGCCGACGTCCGGAAACCGACCACGACCGTGAAATAGGACGGGTGACCCGATCAGCGGTAGCCGCGAACTTCGAACAGGCCGGGAGTCCGCCCGCGGTCATAAAGGAAGCGCCCGCGACCCTCGATGGACGCGTTCCCGCTGGTCGAGTGCATGTTCATCACCGTTTCAGAGCAGCGGTACTTGCTCGATGGCCGCCATGTGGTCCAGTCATGGCCGGGGCCTTCGCGGCCTGCATTGATCCAATAGGTGCGCGACCTGGAGTGCGGATTGATCTTGCGCCCGCTGGCTGTGGTGGCGTGCTGGCGGAACACTGGAGCCCGGTTGCCGACCCAGCATTTGTTCTTCATGAAATTCCATTGTATCCAGCAGGAAGACTCGCATGTCCCCATCACCACGAACACAACGTTGCGGCGGTTCATGGACCTCGCAGCGTTGATTGCACCGCTAGGATTGTCGCCCCCGCTTGCCCTCGCAATATGTGCGCCGCCGTGGATGCCGTAGCGGTGATCGAAACACGCCTGGCCCTTTGGCATTTTGACACGGTAGGTCTTGCCGCTGGCGGCGGTGTAGGTGGTCGTCTTGAAGCAGCCCGACGTGTCAATCCTGTTGCCGGCAGTCGCGGCACTGGATGCAAAGCTGGCCATCGCTGCAACGATGATGCTGGTGAGGGTGACGGCAAGGGGCTGTTTCATAATAATACACCTCGTTTGTATTTTGTTGAGGTAATGCAGTATCGGGGCCAGAGGCGCATTGATCGCATCTCGCTCAGTGCCGCATGCAAGCATTCCGGGCAGGTTCGCAACTGCGCGGCAACTCATTTGACGCAGGTCAAGAGTGTTCGCCGCTCAAACCCCTAGTCTGAAGTTGAAGAGACAGACAGATTGGAGGTCAGCATGACGATCAAAACGATTGCCGTGTCATTGGTTGATATCGAGCGTCAGGATGAAGTCATGAATGCGGCGTTCTCACTTGCGGCAATTCATGATGCGCATCTGCTCGGGGTCTACGTGATCCCAAGCCCCAACGTCATTGCGGTTCCCGCCAGTTTTGGCGCCATGTCCGCGGACATCATGAACAGCGAGCACTTTGAGGGTAAGCTGGAAGATGTGAAAGCCCGGTTTGAAGATGCTGCACGCCGGCATGATGTGCGCGCCGAATGGCGGCGGGTGGACGGCGACACCGGCTTGCTGGCAACTGCGATGCTGAAGCATGCGCCTTATGCGGACCTCATTGTTGCCGGCCAGGTGAACTCGTCGACAAGCAATCATATTGAACCCGACTATGTTGAACGCTTGGTGCTTGAATCAGGGCGACCGGTGATGATCATTCCCAACATGGGCAAATTCAAAACAGTGGGCACAAATGTAATCGTGGGCTGGAATGCAACACGTGAAGCCATGCGGGCGGCATTTGACGCGGTGCCCCTGATCAAGGATGCAAAACGGGTCGAACTGCTGTGGGCAAACGCCCGTGATGAACCGGATGTTGCCGGCGACCTTCCGGGTGCCGAACTGGCCGCGGTTCTGGCCAGACATGACATCAAGGTCTTCACCAGAAGCATCTCTGCGTCAGACCTGGCGCCGGCGGATGCGCTGTTGAACGAAGCCGCCGACAACGGCGCCGACCTGATTGTTATCGGCGCCTACGGTCATTCGAGGCTGCGGGAGTTTGTGTTTGGCGGTGTCACCAGGAGCTTGCTGCAGAACATGACTGCACCTGTGCTGATGTCGCACTGAATATTGAGGCCTTCGATCCTACGTTAGAAAAACAGGTACCAGACGGCATACAGGGCGGTGAACGCAACCACCGCCGCGACCTGCATGGTTACGACCCGTTTCGTCGCAGTGAACCTTCTCATCATTGCACCTGCCGATGACTATCCGAACCGGACGGAAGCGTACAGTCAGCCAGCAGCAACGGCAATACATCCTGCCATCGCTCTCGCTGCCTCAGCCAGTCAGGTTGTCACCCCAATACCGGCGGTGACCGACGGCATGAAAATGGAAATTAGAGAACGCCTTTCCAGCGCAGCGCCAGGAAGACGGCAAGCGCAACGACCAGCAGCTTGATGGCGATATAGCCGAGCCAGCGCCTGGGAAACGGCAGCGTGTCTGTCCAAGGTTTCTCGTCGTCTGGTCCTGCCATTGCCGTGAGCCTTCTGATGCAACAAAGTCTTTTCGCCGACTTGCCTGGTCGGCAATGACCATGACGCTACCGACAACTCCTTGTTCGTCGTTGATCTGCGTCAAGATGAAGTCCGGCTCAGCGCTTCAGGAAATCGTACCAGCGCAGAAGTGAAGTCCGTAAGGCGTCGAAAGCTGGTCAAATTTGGCGGTTTTTTGGCAATATTATGGGTGTTTTGATCGTGCCGCGTCCTGTTGCTGCGCGGCCTGTCACAATCGGTCAGCACATTAAGTCCGGAGTATTTTTTATCCTTATCAGCGGCAATGTCGGTTTTGCTGGCGCGTTGGTCCAGAAGCGCCGGACTCATATGAGGCGACAAAGTGTCGTTTATCAGGCTGATGGCGGTGCAAAAAAATCAGGGGCCGTTGGACTGACTGTGACATGTGCCGGAAACACATGATGACCTCTAACCCCTGAACAGGAGTCTGCGGCCAGGCTTATATGGCGCCGGCGTTCTCACGCAGTTTGTGCGGTGTCTTGAGCGCGTTGACGACACGCGCTTTCACACCCGTGCCCAGTTGCTGAAGCGTGATCTCGGCACCTTTGGCAAAGCGCACACCATCGTGGTACGTGCCGCTATCCAGGCTGGCAAAGGTCACAACTTCACTGGCAGATACGCCATAGGTCGACTGGATCTGTTTGGGAATGCCGTCCAGCTTGAGCTGCATGTCGCAGGCCATGCACACCGCGGTTGTCGGGTTTCTCGGATCAACGAAACCGATGCTGTGGCTTGGGAACCGATGGGTTTCGTAGCTGACCCCTTCGCGCGCGGGCTGACTGCGATACATTTCGAGCGAGTAGTCACACATGTCATCCTCCTTTCAAAGGAATACAGATGCCCACCGGCCCGAACGACACATAGTCGCATTTCAAGATGTGTGCCTTGTACGGAGGAAATTCAATGTGTCGGCAGCGGTTAGCTGATCACATTTTCAAGTTTCACCACAACAATCCTAATGCATCCAGCTGACGCGAATGGTCATAAAGTTGCGGGAGCGGCCATGCTTGAGGTAGCATTGCCGCCGGGCTGCTGAACAGGTGACTGGTGATATGACAAACCCGGTTGAAAATGCAGCCTATGTCTCAGTCGGGCGGGCGTGCGGCTTCGCCGGTCTTGGTATTTTCTGCATAGTGGCCGGCTTGAGTTTCGATGCCGGGCTGGCAGCGCAGGTGGGTGGCAAGCTGACCATAACGCTAAGCCTCATCCTGCTGGTGATGGCCTGGCGCGCGCCAACCCGCAATTACAAGCGAACGGAGACTTGGCTGATCCTGCCGCCTGGTGACCGGCCGCGGGCAGATGTCGCACAGCGGCTGATTGGCGGCACGTTGCGCGAAGTGTATCTTTGGTTTGCGCATCAGGTTGCGGTCATCACCATTATCTTCAGCGTCAGCGCGATTGTTCTGAAGGCACGGGACCTGATGGTCTGATCTCGCCGCGACGGCAACAACAATCGCCAACAAGCCGGGATACAAACAATGAAAGTGCTTGCCGCCATTTGCATCGGGCTTGGGTTTGCGTGCCTTACGGTCGTGTTGGTTTTTGTGCTCGTGGGACCGGAGCGCTTCTGGGGATTCGCCGGCAAGGCGGACCTTGGGCCGGTGCCGTTCGAGCAGCTCGAACGGCGTCAGTCACCTAACGACGCACTTGCCTGTCCACCTCAGGTTTGTGCTGCCAAAGCCGACATCATGTCGGCGCGCTATCCGGTAACCGCTCCGCAACTGCGCGCCGCACTTGCGAATGTGATCGCCGCGGAGCCGCGCATGACGACCGTCAATACCGATGAAGCCACGTTGACGGATCGCTACATCCAGCGCAGCAAGTGGCTCGGGTTCCCCGATACGGTAATCGTACGGTTCTTTGACCTGCAGGAAGGCCAGTCCACGCTTGCCATCTATTCGCGATCTCAGCTCGGGGAGAGCGATCTTGGTGCAAACAAGGTCCGTATCCAGCGCTGGCTGTCCAAACTGGCCGAACAAGTTGCATCGGTGGAATAAAGGGTCGCTGAACACCGGCGACAGGCACATTGACCGGTGTTTCCAGGCTTCAACCCGATCCAAGGCCCAGTTCGGATATAAAGCCAGGAACACGTTTCTTCAGGTTGAAGTATCCCTTTGTGGCGTGCGGCCATACCACAGTGTCATAACACCGTGCCATTTCGACAAGTCGCAGGCCGGCGTTGTTTAATCCCGGACGCGCAGCGTGTAATCGCTCTGCAACAGGACCAGTGGGTGCTCGAGCGGTGACGATGGTCTTGAGACCGTTTGTCAATGCCCAGTCCGCAAGCGCGGCAGGCCAATCATCCGCCTCCCTGCAGTCGGCGGGGCACGGACAGCGGCTTAGCCCATCCTCGACAGCACCTTTGGCAAAGTTGTTCACGATGCCGCTCACTGGCAGCGGTGAGCGGCCATTGGTCGCCAGCAAGCCAAGCGCCGCCGACGGCGCAAATGGCAGGCCGAGGCTATCAGGCGAACAGTCTTCTTCCGTGACCAGCATGCCAAAAGGTTCAGTGACGGCTTCAAACGGCCTGAGGCGAAACGGAACCAACGCTGCCTCGCCAGCTTCCGTACATTCTGATGCGGTTACTGCAAGCTGACCTGCAGGGTCAAAGCGGCCATTAGTGTATTTGGCAATGTTCGAGGCGCGCGCGAGATAGGTCTTGCCCTTCGTATGCAGACCGGCGACCCAGCGCCAGGACAGCGTGTTTGAGGCAGTATCGCCGTCGAGCAGATGCCGGTAGAAGAAGTCCGCCCCCAATTGCCAGGGCAGGTCCAGCGTAAATATCCAGATGCTGGCAAACCACATGCGGGCATGGTTGTGCAGGTACCCTGTCTGCACCAGTTCGTTCACCCAGCAGTCGAGGCACTCAATGCCGCTGTTTCCGCCAATGGCCCGGCAATAAGCGGACTCAAGCGCAGTGTCGCGGTCCAGTTGCGCAATCAACCGGTCCCGATCCGTCTTGTAGGCTGTCCAGACTGCAGGGTGTTGTTCCAGCCAGCCCTTGAAATAGCTGCGCCAGAACACTTCCTGGATGTATTTCTCCGCTGCAGCCGGCGCGTGCTGCGCCAGCACATGGCGGATCACCTCGTCCTCGGTGATCAGCCGGTGCCGTACCCAGGGGGAAAGGGCAGAGACGTTCGACCGGTCATCAGGCCCGAGATCATAATTGCGGGTTGCCGAATAGGCCTTTCCGGCGCGTGGCAGGAAGGCCGCCATCCGCTCCCGGGCAGCCCGGCGCGTCGGCAGCCAGCGCACAGTCATCTGCGCCGGATCATCAGCTATGGATGGCGTCGTCATGCCTGTTTGTGTTTCCCTTTGCTCCTGCGGCATCTGTCTGAGCAATACCGGACCGCGTCCCAGTCCCTGGACCATTTCCGGCGCCAGGCAAATGGCCGGCCGCAAGCCAGGCAAATCTTGCTCGGCAATTCGCTTTTCTTACGCATCTTCATGAGAAACAGACTTTTCTGATCGTTTACCGGCGGAAATTATGCTGGTAACAGCGATCTGTGTCGCACCCCGTACGTGCCATATTCCTTCACAAATTGACCCCGATATCTCCCAGCGACCTGCATTTCGCTGCCGCATTGGCAGATCATCTTACTGCTCAGCGGATGGTAACTGCACAATTCTGCTGGCCTGTAAACGGCCAAGTGCAGTTCATCGAAACACAGTGTAAATGGAGAACCAACATGAAAAAGCTTCTCGCAATCATTCTCGCAACCGGTTTTGCTTCAACCGCGGCACTTGCGGCGGATTTCACTGCTGTAGACGCTGACCAGAACGGTTCGGTGACCATGGAAGAAGCCAAGGCCGCCATGCCTGAGCTCACCGAAGACGCCTTCAAAGCCGCCGACGGTGACCAGAACGGCGAACTGAGCGCAGACGAGTTTGCTGCAATTCAGGGCTAGTATCAGCCTTCACCGCAAATGATTGGCCCCGCTGGGTTTGCCCCGGCGGGGCTTTTTTGGGTCCACGACACTTAACTTGAGCGTTGCACGGACCTGCGCGGCAAATGCTGCAGTCGCTCAACGCACTACGTTGTTCATTGCTGCCATACCATTCTGTCCCACGGGCCAGAATGGGATTGTGCAACGAGAGCGCTTCATATGGATTGTGATCAATTGCACATCTCCACGGGCGGCATTGTGAAAGTTTGAGCTGACAGACACTTACCCGTGGAGATTGTTGTATGCGTATTTCCAGCGCCACCCATAAGACGGCAGCCATAATTCCATTTGTACCCAGGTCCACATTCGTTGCGTCTCTGCCGCGCATTCCCAAATTCAGTCGTTGAGACGATTGCCGGTAACGATAACCTGGACGCTCAACTATCGACCATACATCACGACCGCAGTCACTACCGGTATGGCAACGGCTGTTGATGCGTAAAACAGCAACAGCAGATGATAGCTGATCGGATGTTCTTCAGGCGTTGTCAGCCGAGTTCCCGGTTGGTCATTGTCAGGATCTGAACTGCGGCGCAGGTACTCATTCATTACACCATGGCGAAGATGGCTGCGAAGTTCCTTCACCGCCAGTAACCACGGTATCCAGAGCACAATGAATGGCATAAATTCGTTGAGGTCCATGCTGGCCACACCTTCACTTCCCCAATGCAGCGATGTCAAATAGCATTGGCAACTGGCACTTGGACAACAGCGGCATCAATGGCGGGCATGGCCGGTTGAAGCATCAACCCGCTGACTTTTTGCGAGGCATTGATTTGTATGGTGCCGGCTGCAGGATTCGAACCCGCGACCCCCTGATTACAAATCAGGTGCTCTACCAACTGAGCTAAGCCGGCCTGATGGCGCGCCATGATAAAGC
>JANQOK010000001.1 GCA_028289645.1 Anderseniella sp. | reverse complement strand
CCGTCAGCGACGTCTTGCCATGGTCAACGTGACCAATCGTGCCGATGTTGCAGTGCGGCTTGTTACGTTCAAACTTTGCCTTGGCCATTTTACAGTCTCTACCTTTGCCTGGGACACTAAAAATTATGAAGCAGCAGTGGTCGGCATTTTGGTCCAGCCTAAAACTCTTAAGTCTGAAATGCCCTGGAGCGGGTGAAGGGAATCGAACCCTCGTCTTCAGCTTGGAAGGCTATTGCTCTACCATTGAGCTACACCCGCCTTCGGTTCAGGACACGCCAAAAAACTTGCAACTACCGTTCGGTCATCTTCCTTGTTTTATCGCTTCTTGCGCACGCCAACCAACCAGAACAAGTGGTGGAGGGAGTTGGATTCGAACCAACGTAGGCATAGCCAACGGGTTTACAGCCCGTCCCCTTTAGCCACTCGGGCATCCCTCCGGAACTTGCCGACACCACAAATCATTGACAAATCAATGACTTGAAGCGAAACACAAAACCCTTGCTCAGATGACTTTCGCGCGCAAAACATTATGCCCGGGGATTAACCGGGCGCTTTAGAGGCGTGTTATGCGCATGAGACCTAGGTGTGTCAACAGGATTCGGTCGCAATAATCCATACAAATACTTAAGCCTGCCAGCCACTTGCCGGTCGCCTGAGCACCTGTTTGCCGCAAGGGCTGTTCAATTTACACAGCCGGTTTATACAGACAGTCATGAGCAGTTTCAAACAATCCGACCGCAAGCGCAAAAAACGTGACCGGTCGCCGGGCCGCGACAGGCCCGGATCAGCGTCGGGCACGGCAGGTGGCGGCGATGACATTATCTTCGGACTGCGTTCGGTCACCGAAGCCCTGAACAACCCGCGCCGCGAACTGGTTTCCCTGAAATGCACGGTCAATGCACAAGACCGGCTGGCCCCTGCCCTGGCCAGGCATGAGAACCTGCAGCCGGAGATTGTGCACCGCAGCCAGCTCGACCGGATCACCGGCGGTGATGCGGTGCATCAGGGCGTGGTGCTGACGGCCCGGCCGCTGCAGCAACCTGACTTGGAAGACATCGACCTGGACGGCACCCTGGTCATCCTCGACCAGGTCACCGACCCGCACAATGTCGGCGCCATCATGCGATCATGTGCTGCGTTCGCGGTCACCGCACTGGTGGCAACCGCGCGCCACAGCCCTGACAGTTCTGCGGTCATGGTCAAGTCGGCTTCCGGCGCAGCAGAACATGTGCCGTTCGTGCGGGTGAGCAACCTGGCCCGCGCCATGGCGCAGCTGCGCGACGCCGGTGTGACCCTGATCGGACTGGACAGCGAAGCACCTGAGGATATCGCCTCGATCCAGATCAGTCCGCCCTACGCCATCGTGCTGGGTGCCGAAGGCAAAGGCATGCGGCGGCTGACCCGGGACAACTGCGACCATCTTGCCAGGCTGGACCTGCCCGGCGAGATCCGCAGCCTGAACGTGTCGAACGCGGCGGCCTTATGTCTGTATGCCCTGAAACGCTGAAAGCCCCCGCCCCTATTAGCTGTCGCGGGCAATCTCCTAAAGTCGCAATGGTCTTCAAAAACGACGCGCGATGTCTCAAATGGGCTTGCAACTCACCAAAGGGACCAGTATTCAGTCGCCACGCCGCACGGCAACCGCGCTTTATCATGGCGCGCCATCAGGCCGGCTTAGCTCAGTTGGTAGAGCACCTGATTTGTAATCAGGGGGTCGCGGGTTCGAATCCTGCAGCCGGCACCA
>JANQOK010000017.1 GCA_028289645.1 Anderseniella sp. | reverse complement strand
CATCACCGGCAGCAATGACGCGCCGGTGGTTGCAGCCATCACACAAAGCGACCTGACCGAGCAGACCGACACCTCGGCCCTGACCACGGACATTGCCGTATCGTTCACCGATGTGGACCTGACAGATGTCGATCATGCCGCTGAAGTGACCGAAGCTGAGGCCACCGGGGTGACAACCGGCCTGGCATTGGATGAGGCTGGCCTGATTGCACTGGTGACACCGGGCACGGTGACCAAGGCATCCGGGTCTGACGCCGGTTCGGTGACGCTCGGGTTCTCGGCTGCCTCAACCGCATTCGACTACCTGTCGGCCGGCGAGGTTGTGACGCTGACCTACACGGTCGAGATTGACGATGGCGACGGCGGTGTGACGCCGCAGACCTTCGTAGTCACCATCACCGGCACCAATGATGCGCCGGTGGTTGCAGCCATCACGCAGGCTGACCTGATCGAGCAGACCGACACCTCGGCCCTGACCACGGATATTGCCGTATCGTTCACCGATGTCGACCTGACCGATATTGGCCATGCCGCTGAAGTGACCGAGGTCGAGGCCACCGGGGTGACAACCGGCCTGGCACTGGATGAGGCCGGCCTGATTGCACTGGTGACACCGGGCACGGTGACCAAGGCATCCGGGTCTGACGCCGGTTCAGTGACGCTTGGGTTCTCGGCTGCCTCGACCGCATTCGACTACCTGTCTGCCGGCGAGGTTGTGACGCTGACCTACACGGTCGAGATTGACGATGGCGACGGCGGTGTGACGCCGCAGACCTTCGTGGTCGCCATCACCGGCACCAATGATGCGCCTGCAATCGCCGCGGCGGAAACCGCCACAGGAATAATTGAAGCCGGTGCCTCTGGCGCTGGTATCGATACCGTCTCCGGCAGTGTGGCGAGCTCCTGGAGCGACGTTGACCAGGGCGAACAGGCATTGCTCAAAGTTGTCGGTGGCTCGGCAGGTGTCTCGCCGCAACTGGTATTGTCGTTTGACGGCGGAACTGGTGATGAAGCCGAGATTGCCGGCACCTACGGCTCGCTGTTCATCAAGCAGGACGGTTCCTATCGCTATGTGCTCGATAACGCTGACCCGGATACCGAGGCCCTGACAGGCGGCCAATCGGTGACCGACAGCTTCAACTATACGATTGAGAACGGGGAAGATGCAGGCGATACGGCAACCTCCACGATCAATATTGACATCACCGGATCCGATGATGGACCGGCGCTGAGCATCGTCAACCGCGGAGACTTCGAGTTTTCCTTCTTTAACGTCGTCCCAGATACGATCAATGGCACCGAGACGCTGTCTCCCGACCTGTTCTCCTTCCTGGACAGCGCATTGACACCGCCTCCTGAACCTTTTGTCGTCACCGATTTTGTGCCGACCGAAGACGTGCTGGATCTGTCCAACCTGTTGCAGGGGGCCGGGTACACACCAGGCAGCAGCTCTCTCGAGGATTATGTCAAGGTGGTTGACGACGGCACCGACACCACAGTTCAGATTGACGCCGACGGACCCGGAACCGATGCCGGTTATGTGGATCTTGCCGTCCTTGACGAGGTCACGGGCGCAGCCAGCATAAAGATAATTGTAACCCCGCCGGATTCTGCGTAGCGGCTGCATGGTTGGTTTCCCGTTTCTTAAGCGCACCGCGTAAAACTGACTGACCGTTTCCACCGCTTGTTTCCAACTCTCCTGCACACTGGCTGCTGACAGGAGACACGGCGACATGAAGAATGCACACGAACGCATTGCGGTCGACAAATTGCGGTCGATTGAAGCAGCGGAACAGTATCTGATCGCGAGAACCCATGCGGAGCTGGCGCACACAACCGACGGTGAACCGGTTGAGAACTTTGCCCAGGCGATTTACCGCCCGGTGCTGGCCATCGGGCTCACAACTACGTTCATCTGGTTTCTGAAAATAGGCGCAGTCAGTGACTTCCTCGCGGCGACTGTCTGACTTGCAGTTCGACAAAACTCTATGAGCGATTGCCGGTTACCGGTTGTTTTGGCTGACTTATTCGCGCCGGACCGCGCAGTGAGGTGGGCAGGGGTCTGTCGCCGAAGTCAATGACCGTACGACTCAAGATCAACCCTTGCCGATCGATCTCGATCTGCGCGCGCCGGTTGCGGTGAAAGAAGCTCAGACGAAAGCCACCCTCGTGATCATCGATACCTGCTTCGCACATCGTTGTTATAGTTCCATGCCTGATACGATTTGAAACCTGGTCTGCCGCGATATCCAGCAGATCTGCGACTAAACTCGCATCTACAACTGGACCATCTTCATCAAATTCAACATGGCTCACGGCGTTGCTGCGGCGGTTGCCTCCACCCATGTCAGGCTCCATTGTGCTCGGTCACATAAGATGTATATCATATGCATCTAATGTTGCGGGAACTGCCATTCAATACGAGTTGGGCAAATACAGGCGCTGTCACAGTAAATTCGCTGATTGTCCGGTAACCTGAGCATGGTATGTATCATGCGCAAGGGTTTGTCGGGGACGCGAGGCCATTATGCCGGAACTGGTGGAAGAGTTCGGAATACATGACGATGACGGCGCTTTGCGTGCCGAATACGTCCGTGCCGTTGCCGACACGCTCCAGCAGGAAGACTCCCGTCAGCTGCGCAAGCTCATCAAGGAGCTGCATGTCGCAGATATTGCCGACCTGATCGAGTTTCTGCCCGCTGATGACCGCATCAAGTTCATTGAACTGCAGGGCCGCACGTTCGATTTTGAGGTCCTGCCGGAACTGGACGAGTCCGTCCGTGACGAACTGATGGACGCCTTGCCCAACCAGTTCATCTCCTCTGCGGTGCGCAAGCTGGACACTGATGACGCTCTTTACCTCATCGAAGATATGGATGAGGAGGATCAGCAGGAAATCCTCGCCAAGGTGTCGCGTGAAGACCGAACCGCACTGACCCGTGGTCTTGAATATCCTGAGTACTCCGCCGGCCGCCTGATGCAGACAACCTTTGTGGCCGTTCCTTCATTCTGGTCGGTTGGGCAGACCATTGATTATATGAGGAACGAGGAAGACCTGCCGGAGGATTTCATCGAGATTTACATCGTCGATCCCGCCTATCATACGGTTGGCTTCGTTCCTGTCAGCCTTGTGCTGCGCCATCCCCGAGCCCAGCAGATCTCCGAGATCATGCGCGAACATGAGGTCATCTTCACGGTAACCGACGAGCAGAATGACGTGGCCTACAAGTTCGAGCAATACCACCTCGGATCGGCTGCTGTGGTAGACGAAAACCAGCGCCTGGTCGGATCCATCACAATCGACGACATCGTCGACGTTATCCAGGAAGAAGCCAGCGAGGATATCCTGCGCCTGGGTGGTGTCGGCGACGAAGAGATTACCGACACCGTGTGGTCGACAACCCGGTCGCGTTTTGGCTGGCTGGTGCTCAACCTGGCAACCGCCGTGCTGGCGTCTTGGGTCATCTCTCTGTTCGATGCGTCCCTTGAGCAGATGGTGGCCCTTGCCATCCTGATGCCAATTGTGGCGTCCATGGGTGGAAACGCCGGAACCCAGACCATGACAGTGGCCGTGCGCGCCATCGCGCAGAGAAACCTTGGCCCTGTCAATGCGATGCGTGTTGTGGTTCGCGAAAGCACCGTCGGTGTTCTCAACGGCGTGGCATTCGCACTCATCATGGGGTTGTTCGCCTGGTGGTGGTTCGGTTCCGATCAGCTCGGGGTTGTGATTGGCGTGGCGATGATCATCAACATGTTCGCCGCTGCCTTGGCCGGCATTCTCATTCCCCTGACACTAGACTATTTCAAGGTTGATCCAGCAGTGTCCTCCGGCGTATTCGTCACAACCGTTACCGATGTTGTTGGCTTCTTCGCATTCCTCGGCCTGGCGGCCTGGTGGCTGCTCTAGACGATCCACCAGGCTTTCACCCTGCTTGCGTAGTCGGACCAGGCCTGGCCAAATTTCTCCTGCAGATGGATTTGTTCACGGACCACAGCCAGGTGATGGGTGGCCAGTGCCGCGGCTGGTGTTGCGAGCAGCAGCCATCCGTTTTGCAGGGCCAGCCCCAGGCCAGCGGTCGCAATTGTATTTCCCACATAAATCGGATTTCGCATGTGCGCGAACGGTCCGGATGTAACCAGTCGGTCTGCGGCCCGGTGCGGCAGAATGTTGGTGCGTGCCCTGGCCATGGTTGCCATGGCCCAGATATCCATCATGATACCGGCTGCCAACACGCCGTAACCGGGCCACACCAGTGTCGTCGGCACGTCAATCGGAAGGGCACGCTGCAGAAGCAAACCGGCAATAACCAGCCCGCCGAAAATCATCGGCGGCCAGGGCAGGGTGTTCGGTGCTTTGTCAGCCATGTGCAGTTGCTTTCTTTGAAGGTTCAAAGCAAAGATGCCACCTGAACCTGTAATACCAAAGGAGGCAAGAAGGCGCATGAAAACCGTATCCGCAAACGGGGCCGAGATTCCCGCCATTGGGCTGGGCACCTGGGAACTGCGTGGCGAGCAATGCGCAGAACTTGTCTCGGCTGCACTGCAAGGCGGCTACACCCACATAGACACCGCACAGATGTATCAGAACGAGGCGGAGGTTGGTGAAGGCATCCGGGCATCCGGCCAGAATCGCGCCAACATTTTTCTGACAACCAAGATATGGCCGGACAACTACGCCGGCAGCGACTTTGACCGCGCCGTGGATGAACGGCTTAACCTGCTCGACTGCGGCACTGTGGACCTATTGTTGCTGCACTGGCCTCCAAGAGCGGTGAGCATGGCGGAAGCGGTCGCGGGCCTGAACCGGGCAAAGCGGGCAGGTCTGACACGCCTAATCGGCATATCCAACTTCACCGTAAGGCAGGTTGAAGAAGCCGTCGCCCTGTCGGACGAGCCACTGGTGTGCAATCAGATTGAGTACCATCCGCTGATAAATCAGGACAAGGTTCGTGCAGCCTGCGCGCGTCACGGCCTCGCCGTAACCGCCTATTGCCCGATTGCCCGCAACAAGGTGGCCGATGAACCGCTGATCACGCGCATCGCAAAGCGCCATGATTCCAGTCCGGCACAGATTGCGCTCGCCTGGCTCGCCGGCCATGGTGACGTCATATCAATACCGCGGTCATCCAAACCTGAACGGCTTGCGGACAACCTGAAGGCGCTGGATGTTTCCCTGGGGGAAGACGAGATGGCTGAGATCACTGCCTTGAATTCTCGCAATATGCGACTTGTGGACCCTGAAGGGGTCCGTCCTGACTGGGATGCGATTTGAACCGCAATCCGGATTCAGGCAGCCTGGTTCTGGCTCAGACCCCAGCCTTTTGACGTCCCGCCGAGCTTTTGTGCCCAGGTCTGGAACACCGTCTCAATGGCGTGGATTTCCTGGGGAACCGGCATCATGCATAGGGTCACTGCGACAGTCCAGATGCTGTCGTCAACTGGCTGCGCTTCCGCCGACAGGCAGTTCTGGGCAGCTTGCGAAACTGACACAATCTCGTTGGCGCATTCCTGTGTCGGAACTTCAGCAAAGAACTGGATGCCGACCGGCGCAATATCGGCTGCTACCGGTTCCTTCTGGATGCCGGCAACAGGCATTTCAGGTTCCGGTGCACCGAGATTGGAAGGTGCCGGGCTTGCAGGTGTACCGGTTGCCAGGCCGATACGCGCCAGGTTGGCTGGTGAGGCTGCGATATTGACTGCTGTGTCAATGTCAGATGTCTTCTCGCGTGACAGCACATCGCGCAACTTGCCAAAGAGACTTTCACCCATGTTCCGCCGATCCCGAACAGTTGAAAAATTCTGATATATTGCAGGATATCCAGCTTTAGCTAACGAAAGGTTGCTGTTCTCACCTTGAGTCAGGCGCGGCTAGTTTGGGGCTTGACCCGTTTGGCTTATCGATATGAAACTGCAGTGATATTCCTCAATGAGCCAACTCACCAGCATTGGAAACAACTTACATGCCTCAGGAAATTACCACCGGCATCAAAGACCTGCTCGCAGAGGCCAAAGCCGAGATAACCGAGGTCGATGTCACTGCTGCACGCAAGTTAATAGACAATGACAATGCCTTGCTTGTCGACATCCGTGATGTTCGCGAATTGTGGCGGGATGGCAAAGTGCCCGATTCCAAGCATGTGCCGCGCGGCATGGTAGAATTCTGGATCGCGCCTGACAGTCCCTATCACAAAGACATTTTCACTGAAGACAGGCCATTTATATTCATGTGTGCAGGTGGGCTGCGATCAGCCCTCGCAACCCAGATTGCCCAGCGCATGGGCCTCAAGCCTGTCTATAACCTGATCGGCGGATTCGGGGCCTGGCGTGACGCAGAGGCTCCGATAGTCCCGCACGAGAAAAGATAGAGGGTAACGCAAGGTGACATCCACTCCGCAGATGTCGCCGTTATCCAGTGAACCGATTCCTGTGCACACTTGACGGTTCGACATTGCCTGTTGCCGGATGTGGGCGGAAGGTGGTTGGCATGACTGTGCACATTCTGAAACTTTGTGTCGGTGTGAACGACATCCCCCAACTTGCCGAATGGCAGCAGATGCGCATGCGTACAGTGGGAAAAATCTGGCATGTCACCCGGATGATGCCGAAACGGGCGGATGAGATCATCGCCGGCGGCTCGCTGTACTGGGTCATCAGGGGCATGGTTTCGGTGCGCCAGCGCATTGTTGAAATCGAACAGTTTCAGGACAATGAAGGCATATCGCGGTGCAAGTTCATATTTGATCCGGAGCTGGTGCCGGTTCGGCCGCAGCCGCGACGACCGTTTCAGGGCTGGCGGTATCTGAAAGACGAGGATGCTCCACTTGATCTGCCGACTGGCGCCGCGGCAAACGACATGCCGGAAAAAATGCGCAATGAACTGGCAGAGCTCGGTTTGCTCTAGGCGCTTTGTCAGACCGCGATATTGTCGATGAGGCGGGTCTTGCCCAGCCAGGATGCCGCCAGTATCCGCAATTCGGTTTCGGTTCTTGTTTTCACAGGAGCCAGGGTCTCGGCGACACGGACCTCCAGATAATCTGTCTTGAAGCCGGCCTGTTTCAGGCGTTTCTTTGCGGCAGCGCACGAGCGTGCAATGTTTTTGCCCGCACGGACATCGGCAGCAACGTCTTGCAGTGTCTGGTGCAGCATCGGAGCGATTGCCCGCTCTTCATCGGACAGATACTCATTGCGTGATGACAGTGCCAGGCCGTCGGCAGCGCGCACCGTCGGAACACCGATCACGCCGGTTGGGATCGACAGGTCACGGGCCATCCTGGTGACAACCTTCAACTGCTGAAAATCCTTCTCACCGAACATGGCATAATCACAGCCCGCGGAGATAAACAGCTTTGCCACAACCGTAGCCACGCCATCGAAGAACTGCGGGCGGTACCTGTCTTCGAGGTCTGCTTTTGCCGGTCCAGCCAGGGAAACCGAAGTGCAATACTCTTCCGGGTACATTTCCAGCAATGCCGGTGCGTAGACCAGGTGTGCGCCGGCCGCGCGCAGTTTCCTGACATCCGTCTTCTCGGTCCTGGGATAAGCATCCAGGTCTTCGCCCGGCGCAAACTGCTGCGGATTGACGAATATGGTGACCACGACACGATCTGCGGTGCGCAGGCCCATTTCCACCAGACGCAAATGCCCGTCGTGCAGTGCCCCCATTGTGGGAACCAGTGCGGTTCGCATGTCCTGTCGTCGCCACTGGGAGACCTGCGCTCTAAGGGCTTCAACAGTTCGAACTGTTTTGAGTCTGTCCGGCATCAGTCAGGAATCAACTTGTTACGACGCGCCAGAGCCTATCATTTTTTTGGCGAAGTCCGTACCGGGTTGAGGGGCAGGGGCGTGCCATCCTTTACCTCTTCCATGACGAAATACGAATGCGTCCCCTGAACCATCGGCAGTGATCCTATTTCGCCACCCAGCAGTTTCCTGTATTCACTCATTCCCGCCACCCTGGCTTTCAACAGGTAGTCGAAGTCGCCGCCAACCATATGGCATTCCAGCACGTTCGCTACCCTGCCAATAGCCGCATTGAACGATCGAAGGGTCGTTTCATCGGTTTCTTTCAATGTCACCTGGACAAACACCAGAAGGTCCAGGCCGATGGCATCGGGTTCGACGACTGCCTTGTAACCGGAAATGTAACCGCCCATTTCCAGCTTGCGCAGCCGTTGCGCGCACGGCGTGGAAGATAAATTGATCTGGCGCGCCAGATCGCTGACACTGATGCGGCCATCAGATTGCAAAACATCCAGTATCTTGAGGTCGTGCATATCGAGCGTCATTGTTGAAAATCTCACCTTTGACAGGGAAAAACACCACAAACATAACAAATATAAGTGAATATCACCACGCAAGATCAATTACATAGCCAGAAATTGTTTGCAAGAAGGACCATGCGTCATGACCGCTTCACCGCTTCCATCAATGGACAAGTTGTACAGCAAGTTGTTCGCTGACGAGACTGCGCTGGTTCGGAGACTGGCCTCGCAGGCGGAACTAGATGGCGACGCGGCTGATGAGACGCAAAAACTGGCCCGGGAACTCGTTGCCGCCGTCCGCAAGGGCAGGAAGCAAAAGGGCGGCGTCGACGAGTTCATGCAGGAGTATTCGCTCTCAAGCGAAGAAGGTGTGGTTCTGATGTGTCTGGCAGAAGCACTGTTGCGCATACCTGACGATCACACTGCCGACAAGCTGATTGCCGACAAGATTGGCGGGCGGGACTGGTACAAGCACGTTGGAGCATCGGATTCGTTGTTCGTCAATGCATCCACATGGGGACTGATGCTGACCGGCAAGTTCGTCGGCCTGGGTGGCGAGGCGACCAGCGATCCGTCTACCTATTTCTCAAAAATCGTGAAGCGGTCCGGCGAACCCATTGTCCGCCAGGCCATGCGCCATGCCATGCGGATCATGGGCAAACAGTTCGTGCTCGGGCGCACCATTGCCGAAGCACTTGATGTGTCATCACCGTTCAAGGAGCATGGCTACCGGTTTTCCTATGACATGCTCGGCGAAGCCGCCCGCACCATGGCGGATGCCAAGCGCTACTGGCAGTCCTACAGCGACGCCATCAGCGCCATCGCCAGCAGCGGGAAGTCCGCAGCCAAACGCCCCATACACGAGTTGCCGTCGATTTCAGTCAAGCTGTCCGCACTGCATCCGCGCTATGAGGCGCGCACCGAGCAGCGGGTGATGGACGAACTCTATCCGCAGATCCGGAAATTGTGTGTACAGGCCCGGGACGGCGGCATTGCCCTGACCATAGATGCAGAAGAGGTCGATCGCCTCGAATTGTCTTTCAGGATTTTCGGCCGGCTGGCCCATGATCCGGCATTGAAAGACTGGAACGGTCTGGGTCTGGCCGTCCAGGCTTATTCCCGCCGCGCCATGCCAGCCCTTGAATGGTTGGCTGAACTGGCGGAAACAACCGGCCGGCGCCTACCGGTCCGCCTGGTTAAGGGCGCCTACTGGGATACTGAAATCAAGCTTGCGCAAATTGCCGGGTTCAAGGACTTTCCGCTGTTCACGCGCAAAGTCTCCACCGATGTCTCCTATCTGGCCTGTGCACGTTATCTGCTGCGCCGGCGTGACGTGTTCTATCCGCAGTTTGCCACTCATAACGCGCACACGGTTGCCGCCGTTTCAGTTATGGCGGGCAATGACAGGGAATTCGAGTTCCAGCGCCTGCACGGCATGGGTCAGGCACTGTACGATGCCGTAACCGCGGATGACGGCATTGCCCAGCCATGCCGGATATATGCGCCGGTCGGCAGCCATGAGGACCTGCTGGCCTATCTGGTGAGGCGGTTGCTGGAGAATGGTGCCAACACGTCGTTCGTCAACCGGTTGGCAGACGACGAAGCACCGGTGGATGACATAGTGGAAGACCCGGTCACGGTGGTTCGCCGGCTGGACACCTTACCTCATCCACGCATAGCGCCACCTGGCGACATCTTCGCGCCACGCCGGAACTCGGCCGGAATGCCCCTGTGGGATGACGCCACCCGAACACCCTTGCTGGCGGAAATAGAACGATCCCTCGAAACCCAGGTCAGGGCGACCGCGTTGGTGCCGGGCGATGTGCCTGGTGAGGCGCTACGCGAAATCACATCGCCACATGACCGCTCGGTGATCGTGGGACAGGTGTCGGAAGCCTCAGATGCCCAGGTCGAGGCTGCCATGAAGCAGGCATCTGACGCGCAGCGGGCCTGGGACGCGCTTGGCGGCGATTATCGCGCCAAGTGCCTTGAGAAGGCTGCCGACCTTTACGAGAAGAACGCAGCCCGGCTGTTTGCCCTGCTGATCCGTGAGGCGGGCAAGACACTCGACAATGCCCAGGCCGATCTCAGGGAGGCGGTGGATTTCCTGAGGTATTACGCAAGCGAGGCAAGGGCCAATTTCGGCAAGCCGGATGACTTGCCGGGCCCGACCGGCGAGACAAATCAGATGTTCCTGCGCGGCCGTGGGGTGTTTGCCTGCATTGCTCCGTGGAATTTCCCGCTGGCGATCTTTACCGGCCAGATGTGCGCCGCTCTTGCTGCCGGCAATTCGGTGATGGCCAAACCCGCCGAACAGACCCCGCTGATCGCATTTGAGGCGGTTAAACTTCTGCATTCGGCCGGCGTGCCTGAAGATGTGCTGTCTCTGCTGCCAGGCGACGGTGCGCGCATTGGCGCGCAGTTGTTGCGCCATGGCGGCCTTGGTGGGGTTGCGTTCACCGGCTCGACCCAGACCGCGCATATCATAAACCGGAGCCTGGCTGCCCGGACCGGGCCAATCCTGCCGCTCATTGCCGAGACCGGAGGCATGAACGCGATGATTGTCGACTCGTCCGCCTTGCCGGAGCAGGCCGTCCGCGACCTGGTCCTGTCGGCCTTTGATTCCGCCGGCCAGCGATGTTCCGCAGCCCGCCTTCTGTTCGTCCAGGAAGACGCGGCGAAACGAACTATCGACATGCTATGCGGTGCCGTCCGTGAGTTGAAAGTCGGCGATCCGCTCGATTATTCGACTGATGTAGGGCCGGTTATCGATGAAGAGGCCCGCGAGCGTCTGGAGGCCCACAAGGCCCGCATGGCGCGCGAGGCGCAAACCCTGATTGACCTTTCGATGCCAGCTGAGTGCAAGGCCGGCACTTTTGTCACGCCCGGCGTCTATGCGCTGGAGTCGCTGGCTCCGCTGCATGAAGAGGTGTTCGGCCCTTGCCTGCATGTGATCGAATACCAGGCCGACAAGCTCGATCAGGTCTGCCAGGCGCTCAACGACACCGGTTACGGCCTCACGCTGGGCGTGCACTCACGGGTTGAGGACACGATCGAACAGATCCAGCGACAGGTTCGGGTCGGCAACATGTATGTCAACCGCAACCAGATCGGCGCCGTTGTCGGCTCGCAACCGTTCGGAGGCGAAGGCTTGTCCGGCACCGGACCAAAAGCGGGCGGGCCGCATTACCTTGCGCAGTTTGCCACCGAACGGGTGGTGTCCGTTGACACCACCGCATCTGGCGGTAATGCGGCATTGATGAGCATGGAACCCGCCAGATGATTATCCGGCTTTGAAGTGCTGTTTGAGCGCTTCAATCATTTTCAAGTTGAGCAGGCTCACCTGCGGGTCCAGCGGTTTTGGCCGTGACGACAGTTTTGCCACAACAAGCTGTTGCCCGGGAAGGACATACAGGTTCTGGCCGTGAATGCCGATGCAGAAAACCATCGGGTTGTCGCCGCGTTCCACATACCACTTATTGCGGTAGTGCATGCTTCTGCCGGGAAAATACTCGGCGAAATCTCCCGTGTCCCATGCTGTCGGATCGCCATTGTGCAAGACGTCGTTTACCCAGGCTTCCGGCAATACCTGCACACCGTCGCGCTCGCCTCGATTGGCGACAAGCAGTCCTACTCTCGCCAGGTCGCGCAGTGTGACGCACATGCCGCCAGCCGCTCTTGGCGCGCCCAGCCTGTCAACGGTGATGTAGCCGGATGTTTCGGCGCCCATGGGCTGCCAGAGATGTTCTGACATCAAATCGGCATATCGGGTGCTTGTGGCGCGTTCGATGACCCAGGCCATCAGGTCAGTATTAGGCGATACGTAGTGAAAGCGTCCGAGATGGGCGCCGTCGCCATCGCGAACCTGACTGAAGAAACTGCGCAGATCGGTGACATTGTCTCCGGGCTCCAGCGGATTCCATCCGGTTGACTTGCGATACTCGATGATCGCGCCGCTGACAGCTTCGTAATCCTCGTCAAACTGGACGCCGGCTCTCATGTCCAGCAGGTTCTGCACAGTTGCGCCATTCCAGGCCGTGTCGGCTATCTCGGGTACGTATTGCGTGACAGCGGCTGCCGGATCCAGCATGCCCTTGTCGGACAGGATGCCCGCCAGCGCTCCCAGCATAGACTTGGACACCGACATCAGGATGTGAGGTGTGTCCGCCCCGGATGCATTGCGATACTCCTCGAACACAACCTTGCCGTCATGAAGGACCAGGTAAGCGTCAGTGTAGGTGGCATCCAGATAGCCATTAAGGCTCATGTCCCCGTCAACCGCCAGATCGGCAAGGTCATCGGGCTCAGACGCTAATGCCCAGATGTCTCCGGGCCTGTTGGGAATATCGGCTGTCGCAATGATCTCGCGGACATGGGAAAACGCCCATGCACTGAACGGGGCAGTGCGCCAGTTGGCAAGCGTGACCTGTCCGTCACCGGCAGGTGGAAATTCTCGCATCAGGTTGTTCATGGTCTGGTATTCAAACTCGTGGTTGCTATAGGCTCAGAGCCTGCAACAAGACCAGAGCACGACCAGGGATACAAGCAAATGCAGCATTACAAGGCAGGCACCAGACCAACCAAGCAGGCGCCGGCCAGCTATTTCACCGGAACCGTCTGGCAGGATCCGATTGTTGAAGCACCGGAACCCGCCCGTATCCGCGCCCTGCGGGTCGCATTCGAACCTGGCGCCCGGACGGCCTGGCACACCCATCCACTGGGCCAGACGCTGGTGATACTGTCAGGTCTTGGCTTGTTTCAGACCGAAGGCGGGCCGGTGACGGTGCTGAAACCGGGGGATGTCATATGGATATCGCCCGATGAAAAGCACTGGCACGGCGCAGCACCGGATAACGGCATGGTGCACATTGCCTTCCAGGAGGCGCTGGACGGCACTCATGCAAACTGGCTCGAGCACGTGACAGACGAGGAATATCTGGTGACGCCAATCGCTTAAAGGGTCACCTGACACGGCGGTGTTATTTGTATTTGGCGCAAAAATACCTATCTCTTTGAAAACAACGTTTTCCGGGGGTATTGCATTGGCAAGCGAGGATCGCAGCAAAACAGGCGCAAATCCGATTGTGGAGCAACAGTCGGATCGCTCACCTGCTGTGAACAGTGACGTTGACGGTTTCCTGGCGCAGTTGAAGGCCACGCCGGCACCTGCAGCCAGCGGAAACGGCAAACTGGTGTTTGCCATGGACGCCACCATGTCGCGGCAGCCCAGTTGGGACGCCGCCTTGCAGACCCAGGCCGAAATGTTTCGCGAAGCCGGCCGTATCGGCGGGCTGGACGTGCAACTTATCTATTTTCGCGGCTTTGGCGAATGCCGGGCATCAAAATGGGTTTCCGATGCTGAAGGCCTGGCCCGGCTTATGACGACGGTGGAGTGTCGTGGCGGCAATACCCAGATCGAAAAAGTGCTCAAACGCGTGCGCAAGGAAGCCCAGGCCAGCAGGGTAAATGCGGTTGTATATGTGGGTGACTGCATGGAGGAGAATATCGACCAGTTGTGCCAGCAGGCTGGTGAGATCGGCCTGTTGGGCGTGCGCATGTTTATGTTCCAGGAAGGCCGCGACGCAATCGCTGAAAGAGCATTCAGGGAAATCGCCCGTTTGACCGGCGGTGCCTACAGCCGGTTTGATTCAAGCTCAGCCCATCATCTGCGCGAACTGCTCTCAGCGGTCGCCGTGTATGCGGCCGGCGGGCGAGCCGCGCTTGAAAATTTCTCCGGGTCGAAAGGGAAGGGGCCTCGCGGGTTGCTGGAGCAACTAAACTGATGCCGTACGCAATTGCCGTAATCGCCATATTCGTCATGGTCGTCTTGTTGCTACCGCGTTTGGCCAACGCAAATCCCGCAACCTTGGCACGTGCAGGCCGCGGTACCATTGCCGGGACGGTTTTCGCAATTGCCGCCTTCTTCGCTCTTCGGGGCTTGCTGCCCATCGCCATACCGCTGTTTTTGTTCGGACTGTTTCTGCTGGGTGCCCAGCGCGGCTTCAACCGTACCAGCAAATCACCAGGTCAGAAATCAAGTGTGCGCACATCGGTCCTCGATATGTGGCTCAACCATGACGACGGCAGTATGGACGGAACCGTTTTGTCCGGCCATTACACCGGACGCCAGCTTTCGGAGCTCGGGCTCGCAGAGTTGCTGCAACTGCTCAGTGAATGCGTTTCTGCTGGCGATCAAAGCGAGGCGTTGTTGATGGCCTATCTCGACCGGGTTCACCCGCAGTGGCGGGAGCAGGCAGGAACTGCCGGCGGCAACGCGGCTGCCGGATCAATGAGCCGGGAGGATGCGCTTGATGTCCTCGGTCTCAAGGAGGGCGCAACCGAAAAGGAAATCCGTTCCGCCTACCGAAGGATGATGAAGAAACATCATCCGGATAACGGTGGTTCAGCGTATTTGGCAGCCCGAATCAATGAAGCCAACGACGTGCTCACTGGCGGTAACTCGGCGGACCAATAAAAAACCCGCCCGGCAACCTGCCGAACGGGTTGAAAACAAGTGAGAAAAATTGGAGTCAACTGGTTGGCGCCAGAGGAAAACAACCAACGCCCGCCCGTTTGAGTTGGCGGCATGCTCTTGTTGCCTGCTTCCTGCTCAGGCCGGAAAAGCGCGCGCGATAGAACTTGTTGCCATTCTTGTCCACTGCCATCAGGAACGGTGTTGCAGTCTTGAGTTCTTTTACCCGGCGGGTTTTTGCCGCAGCCAGCCTGCTGCGCGCGCCCTCGCGGGTCGGAAATGCCCCAATCTGGATATTCCAGGAATCCTGATGCGTTGAATCTGCTTGCTGCGCTTCAGCGTCTTGGTTGAAAGGGCCGGTCCCCGGCGCGGGCCTGGTCGCGGAACTGGCGTCGACGTAACCGCGCAACGGAGCCTCTGAAGTGGGCATGATGCGAGACTGATCTTTCACCGTTTGGGCGACGGATGCAGTCAGGGTGCCGACCGGGTCGGCTGCAGTGAGACTGTCTGCCTTGTTGGCTGTGGATGGCACAACAACCGAAGTAAACGTGACGCCCTTGGCCGGCGGTGCATCGGCAGGCAATCCATTACCGGCGGTCTGGGCTCGTTTGGCCAGCAACTGCCCGACGGGATCGGCAACCGGCACAGTGTGTTCATAGGCAGAAGCAAGCTTGGCAAGTTGCGCAGCATCGGAAGACTTCAGAGACGGCTTGTCACGGGGGATCGGCACGAAGTCCGACGCCGGCGCGGCGTTTGCCTTTTGCTTGGTATTCTTGGTCTTGGCAGCCGCTGAGGCCTTGTAGCCCGGCGGGTTACCGGCAACGACGGCAATCTTGCTGCCGCCGCGCGAGGCCTTGCGCAGATCGCGTTTCAGGATTTTGGTCATGAAGGCATTGCGCGAGCGTCCGGTGCGCCCGCCGATGACGACAGCCACAACCCGGCGCTTGCCAAGCGACCTTGACGACAACAGGTTGAAACCCGAAGCGCGGGTATAGCCTGTCTTGATGCCGTCAACGCCTTTGACCCGGCCGAGCAGCCGGTTGTGGTTGCGGTATTTGCGTTTGCCGTATTTGAAAGAGCGGGTCGCGAAGTGCTTGTAGTATTGCGGAAAGTCCCGCTGGATGCGCAGACCAAGTGTCGCCATGTCCCTGGCAGTGGTCACCTGACGCCGGTCGGGAAGGCCGTTCGGATTGGTGAACTTTGTCCGCGTCATGCCCATGGCGCGAGCCTGCCGGGTCATGCGCCTGGCAAATTCCTTCTGGGATCCGCCAATGTGCTCGGCAACGACCATGGCCGCATCGTTGGCAGACTTGGTGATCAGGGCGAACATGGCATCGCGCGCCGTGATGGTGGAACCGATCTTAAGGCCAAGCTTTGAAGGCTGCTGGGCCGCTGCATGTTTCGACACCTTCATGCGGGTGGAAAAGCTCATGCGCCCGGCTTCAATCTCCTGGAACATCATGTAAAGCGTCATGACCTTGGTCAGCGAGGCCGGAAACCGCTTTGAATCGATGTTCCTGCTATAGATGATCTTTCCGTTGGAGGCGTCAACGGTAATAGCACTGAAAGCCGGTCTCGCCAGAGCAGGGCGGTTGGCGCTGGCCACCAGGAACAGAGACAGGATCAGAACCATCACGACGGCTAGGCCCTTGTCGAACCCCGATTGCGATTTGAATTTGTTGACTGATGAAATACCCATGACACCCACTACCCATCAAGTTTGGCGATCCGCGGACTGTGAACCACCTGATTGAGACACATAGCTGATTCTTCTTCGAACCAGCAAAGTGACCGTTCGCAGGTGCGCTATGGAACTGTTTGGCTTACGGGACAATGATGCCGGTTAATCGGCTGGCCAACAAAATCCTGACATTTACTAACAGTTCGGACAAGTACGCGCCCGCATTTTCAGGGATGCAGGCGAAAACTCGCCCGAAACGCCCGATATTCCCCATTTCATCCGAAACAAATGATGAAGCAAGAGCCTTACTAACCGGTAAACGGGGCGACGATCGGGCAGAGGTTTCTTGTTGGGAAAAACTTTTTATGGTGCAGTGCACAAAATTACTTGACAGGAAATGCTGCAGTGCATATATCAGTGTCATCCGAAGAGTTCGGGGTCACACAAACCAAGGATTTTTAACATGTTCAAGTCGTTCGAAGAAATGCAGGCTGCAGGTAAACAGGGTTTCGACGCTTATATCGCCAGCGCAAACGCGTTCAACAAGGGTTTCCAGACACTGGCTACCGAAGCTGCTGAATTCACCAAGAAGTCTTTTGAAGACACAGTTGCTCTGACTGAGAAGGTCGTTGCTGCAAAGTCGATCGAAAAGGCTGTTGAACTGCAGCAGGCACACGTCACCAAGTCTTATGAAGGCTTCATGGCGCAGGCCACCAAGATGAACCAGTTCTACATGGACGCTGCAAAGGACGCCTACAAGCCGATCGAAGCAGAGATCGAAAAGTTCGCTCCTAAGGCTGCCAAGTAAGCTGCATCAGGTATCGGGAGACAAACCCTCCCGGTTTCAGTTGCCAATGAAAACCGTCCGACACCTGGTGTCGGGCGGTTTTTTGCGTCTGAATTTGGCTGTATTATTCCTCTACACAGGAAAGTTTACCGCAAGCCCTCGTATCTCACCCATTGACGCCTATATGCTAGGGCATGAATGATTGCGCTGTCCGGTGACCATAATGGTCCATCTCAGATGGATGTCTGTATAATCGTGTATGGCTTTCAATTCGTGTATGGTTTTTCAATGTCTATTTATCTGGCTGACAAAGACAACAAGGATGGTGAAGACGGCGGGGGCGAAGGCCAGACCGGCGTCATCACGCGCGAACAGGTTAAAACCAAGAAGCCCAGCATGTACAAGGTGCTTCTTTTGAACGATGATTACACGCCCATGGAATTCGTGGTGCATGTGCTCGAGCGGTTCTTCGGCAAAGGCCGGGAGGAGGCGACCGTGGTCATGTTGCATGTGCATCAAAAGGGTGTCGGTGTTTGTGGCGTTTACACCTACGAAATTGCTGAAACAAAAGTTACACAGGTCATGGATTTCGCCAGGCAGCATTCGCATCCGCTGCAATGCACCATGGAAAAGGAATAGGAGCCTCACGTGCCCACATTTTCTCGTAGTCTCGAACAGGCGCTGCACCGGGCGCTGGCGCTGGCCAGCGATCGCAGCCACGAGTATGCAACGCTGGAGCATTTGCTGCTCGCCCTGGTCGATGACAAGGACGCTGCATCGGTCATGCGCGCGTGCAGCGTGGACGTTGACCAGTTGCGCCGCAGCCTGGAAAACTATGTCGACAACGACCTCGCCAGCCTGGTGATGGCAACCGGCGACGACGCCAAGCCCACGGCGGGGTTTCAGCGCGTCATTCAGCGCGCGGTCATTCATGTGCAGTCGTCCGGCCGTGAAGAAGTCACCGGCGCGAATGTCCTTGTCGCCATATTTGCCGAACGTGAAAGCCATGCTGCCTACTTCCTGCAGGAGCAGGACATGACCCGGTATGACGCGGTCAATTTCATTTCCCACGGCATAGCCAAGAAACCCGGACTGTCGGAAAGCCGTTCGGTTCAGGGCGCGGCGTCGTCGGAGGAAGACGCGGACGAGGGCGAAGATGTCATCGACGGGGAAAAGTCCGGCGATGCGCTGGACAATTTCTGCATCAATCTCAACCAGAAAGCAGCCGACGGCAAGATCGATCCGCTGATCGGCCGCGAAGACGAGGTCAACCGGACCATCCAGGTGTTGTGCCGGCGCTCCAAGAACAACCCGCTGTTCGTTGGCGATCCGGGTGTTGGCAAGACCGCCATTGCCGAAGGCCTTGCCCGCAAGATCGTCAAGGCCGAGGTGCCGGAAGTGCTGAAGGAATGCACCATTTTCCAGCTGGATATGGGCGTGCTGCTTGCCGGCACCCGCTATCGCGGTGATTTCGAAGAGCGCCTCAAGGCGGTGATCAAGGAAATCGAGGAATTTGATGGCGCCATCATGTTCATTGATGAGATTCACACCGTGATCGGGGCGGGGGCCACATCGGGCGGGGCCATGGACGCATCCAACCTGCTCAAACCGGCCCTTTCGTCTGGCTCTTTACGCTGTATCGGCTCGACGACCTACAAGGAATACCGCCAGCATTTCGAGAAAGACAGGGCGCTGGTGCGCCGGTTCCAGAAGATCGACATCAAGGAACCGTCGGTGCCCGACGCCGTTAAGATCCTGACCGGCCTGAAACCTTATTTCGAGGAGTTCCACAAGGTCCGCTACACCAACGATGCGATCAAGTCGGCCGTGGAACTGTCCAGCCGTTACATCAACGACCGCAAGCTGCCCGACAAGGCAATCGATGTGATCGATGAAACCGGCGCCTCGCAGATGCTGATCGCGGAAAACAAGCGCAAAAAGACGATTGATGTCAAAGATATCGAGGATGTCATTGCCACCATGGCGCGCATTCCGCCGAAAACCGTGTCGAAGAACGACCAGGACCTGCTCAAGGACCTGGACAAGGAACTCAAGCGCGTCGTGTTCGGCCAAGATGATGCAATCGGCGCCCTGTCTTCAGCCATCAAGCTGTCCCGCGCCGGTCTGCGCGAGCCTGAAAAGCCGATCGGCTGCTATCTGTTCTCCGGCCCGACCGGTGTCGGCAAGACAGAAGTCGCCAAGCAACTGGCATCCGTCTTGGGTGTCGAACTGCTGCGCTTCGACATGTCCGAATACATGGAGCGGCATTCGGTGTCCCGCCTGATCGGCGCGCCTCCGGGCTATGTCGGTTTTGACCAGGGTGGGCTGCTGACTGACGGCATTGACCAGAATCCGTACAGCGTGTTGCTGCTAGACGAGATCGAGAAGGCGCATCCGGATCTGTTCAATATCCTGCTGCAGGTTATGGACCACGGCAAGCTGACGGATCACAACGGCAAGTCGATTGATTTCCGCAATGTGATCCTGATCATGACCACCAATGCAGGCGCTGCCGATCTGGCGAAGTCCGCATTCGGCTTTACCAGGTCCCGGCGCGAAGGCGACGACAGCGAGGCCATCTCCAAGATGTTCACGCCGGAGTTCCGCAACCGTCTCGACGCCATCATCGGCTTTGGGCACCTGCCGCCTGAGGTGGTGCGCATGGTTGTGCAGAAGTTCGTGCTGCAGCTGGAAGCCCAGCTTGACGAACGCCAGATCAATATCGAGCTGTCCGACGATGCTGCCGACTGGCTGGCCCGTGAAGGCTATGATGAGCAGATGGGCGCCCGACCGCTGTCGCGTGTCATTCAGAAGTATGTCAAGCAGCCGCTGGCCGACGAGGTGCTGTTCGGCAAGCTGGTCAAGGGCGGCACGGTAAGCGTTCTGCTCGGCAAGGATGAGCAGGGGCTCGATGAGCTCAAGTTCAAGTTCCTGTCGCGCGATCAGGAAAAGGCCCTGCCTAAACCGGTTGAACGCAAATCCCTGCCGCGCAACAAGAAACCTGCGGCCAAGAAACCGCGTACGCCGTCGCCTGCTTCCAAGGCCGCTCCGAAAAAGAAGAAGGGCGGCGGTGGCACGCCGGGCCGTACCGAGAAGGTGAAGTAGCAGCTGGCGGGGCCCCCCGACAGTACAACAGGAATCTGCGCCGGGCCTGACCAGGTCCGGCGTTTTCGCATGCAGACCATGCAGGCGCACGGGTTGCTGTTTGCAGTCGGGTGCCGGTAAACAGGAGGCCATGGGGCAACCTGCACATTCGGACACCAAGCAAGAAGCAACCGCCTATGACTGGGCCGGCATGGCAGGCGGAATCCGGGCCGCGTTTTCCCTGCCTGGCCTGGTCATGGCCTGTTCATTCATCGGCTTTGGCGCCTTGATACACGATGTCGGTTTCCCGCTGCTTGCGGGTATGGCGACAACCCCGCTGATATGGGCATTGCCCGGCCAGGTGTTGTTCGTGACCATGTGGCAGTCCGGTGTTGCACTGCCGCTGATTGCCGCAGCTGTTTCCCTGACGGCGGTCAGGCTTCTGCCCATGACCATAGGCGTGCTGGCACAGGTGCGGCTGAAACAGGCATCAAGACTGCCTGAATTCCTGCTCGGCCATTTCACCGCCGTGACGATCTGGGTATTGTCACTGACCAGCCTGCGCAACGTTCCGGAAAACAGGCAACTGCCATGGCTTGTGGGCCTGGGCACCGCCCTGATGGTGTCGATGATGCTGGTTGTGCCTCTCGGATATTACCTTGCCGACAGCCTGCCGCCGACACTGGCCGCCGCCATGGTTTTCTTTACCCCGGCATTTTTCCTGCTGTCGCTGTTTGCCGGCGCCATCTGGCGCTTCGACTATGCGGCCATCGCGCTCGGCTGCATGATGCTGCCGATAGCGCGCCATTTTGCGCCGGATTTCGACCTGCTGATTGCCGGCGTCGGCGGTGGCACGCTTGCCTTCATCTTCCTGCGGCCGCGGCGCAAGGGTTTGCTGAAATGAACCACACCGTGCTCATCACCGCCGCCATGATACCGGCTGGGTTCTTCGCCACCTATATCTGGCGCGCGCTGGCCGTGGTTGCAGTGACCCGCATTGATCCGGAAAGCGACCTGTTGTTATGGGTGAGGGCGGTGTCCACCGCGTTGGTCGCGGCCCTGGTCATGCGCATGATCATTGCACCGTCAGGTGTGTTGGCAACAATCGCGGTTGAACACCGTTTCGCCGCTGTCGCCATAGGGATCGGCGTCTTCTATGTCACCTCCCGCTCAACACAGATTGCAACCTTCGCCACGGTTATCGCGCTCGCACTACTGGACCTGGGTCTGGGGTAAAACCGGCGAGGCCGACGCAATCGCTTATGCGGCCAGCACGCCGCGCAGCTTCTCCGCCCAGTCGGCAAGATCATCCTGGTCGGCCATGTCACCGGCAGGCGGCCGCAGTTTCACGCCCTCATGGCGCGGAATCACGTGCACATGGGTGTGAAACACCACCTGACCACCGGCACTTTCGTTGAACTGCTGGATGGTCACACCATCGGCATCAAAGGCCTTGAGAACGGCGTGCGCCATCTTCTGGACGGTTGCCATCACTGCGTTAAGGTCGTCTGCCGCGATATCCAGCATGTTGCGCGACGCCGCCTTGGGAATCACCAGGCAATGCCCGTCAGCGCGCGGCATGATATCCATGATGACGATGGTGTTGTCGTCCTCGTAGACCTTGTGGCTGGGCAACTCCCCGCGCAGGATCTTGGCGAAGATGTTCGTTTCGTCGTAGGTGGTCATATGTCGTCCCCGCTGTGTACTTGCCGTCAAACCACTAACTTGAAAGCAGGCAGGCGCCAAGCGTCAATTGTCTGCTCCAGGTTCAGTTTTTCTGAACGGCGAGTGCTGCTCTTCAATCACCTTGTTGTCGCGCGCAACTGCCTGGCGCTCCCTGTTCAGGTAGTCAGCCACTGCCGCTCGCAGGCGCGGCTCCTGTATCATGTGGACAGATCGTGTGGTGACCGGCAGGTAGCCGCGCGCCAGTTTGTGCGGGCCCTGCGCGCCGGCTTCCACCCGTTTCAGGCCGCGGGCAATGGCGAACTCGATTGCCCTGTAGTAGCAGACCTCGAAATGCAGGCAGTCGTGATGTTCGATGCAGCCCCAGTTGCGGCCGTACAGGGCATCGCCACCGATGAAATTGATGGCGCCGGCCACCCATCTGCCCTGGTTGCGCACCATGACAAGGGCAATGTCGTCGGCCATGCTGTCTCCGACCGATGAAAAAAAGTCGCGCGTGAGGTAAGGGGTTCCCCATTTCCGGTCACCGGTGTCCATGTAGAAATGGAAGAAGTGGTCCCAGTGTTCTTCGGTGATCTCCTTGCCGGTCATGATCAGTATCTCCAGCCCGGCTCTGGCCACAGCATCACGCTCCTTGCGGATGTTTTTGCGTTTGCGTGAGGAAAGCGCGGCAAGAAACTGATCGAACGATGAAAAATCGTCATTGCGCCAATGAAACTGCGTATCGTTGCGCTGCAGCCAGCCAAAATCGCCGAAGTCTCTGTATTCGTCTTCGTCAATGAATGTCATGTGCGCTGACGACGCTCCAAGACGGGCGGCCAACTGATCTGTTGCATCCGCCATGGCAGCGCGGCATTGACGGAGGTGATCACGCCTTTCGGCAAGCACGCGTGGGCCGGACGCCGGCGTGAAGGGTACCGAAATCTGAAGTTTTGGATAGTACCGCCCGCCAGCGCGCTGGATGGCTTCCGCCCAGCCGTAGTCAAACACATACTCGCCCTGGGAATGGTTCTTAAGGTAGCACGGCATAACCGCAATGGTGTTCCCGTCATCTGCCTTCAGCTGCATGTGCTGGCCCAGCCACCCGGTTTCCGCCACCGCGGAACCGGAAGTTTCCAGCGCCTTCAGGAAGGCGTGGCTCACAAATGGGTTGTAGGGACGCCACGACGGATTGGCGCACATATCCCATGTCTCCGGTTCAATGCCGGTTATGGACTGATGAACCTCGATGGAAAACTGGTCTTTTTCCGGTTTCGTCATTATCGGGTCGGGACCTTGGGCGAATACCCTTCAAACGTAATCTGATCGCACCATCTTAGCGCATCTGATGCTTCTTGTTCGGAACGCACGGTCCAGCAGATCATCGGGGTGCGGGTTTTCCTGTACCTGCGCGACACGGGGCAGGGCAGCCAGTGCTTGTCCAGTGACAGAAAATCCGGCCGCGTGATGTCGGCATGGCGAAACTGCCGGAGAGACAGGCGTGTTGCGAGCGGCAGCCAGGGATAGTCGTCCTGTGTCGCGCCATCTGCCACCATGCCGCGCAGGATGTGCTGGGCGTCATGGGCCAGCCATGCGATCTGAACCGGGTCAAATGACATGACCGCAGCATTGCCTCGATAAGACGACAGGCATTGGGCGGTGCGTTGCACCAGCCGTGTGTCTCCCGTCCACCGGCTCTTTACTTCAACCACCACGCCGACCCGACCCGCTACCAGGTCAAGCACCTGGGCCAGGGTCGGAATCGTGCCTGCGCCGTTTGTGTAGCTGATCGCGTTCAGTTCGTCCGCCGTGCGGTCATGGACGGAACCTGTTTCGCTGGTCAGCCGGTCCAGGCTGTGATCATGAAACACCATGGCCTCGCCATCGCCGGACAACTGAACGTCCAGTTCGATGGCATACCCATGCCGGATGGCCGCTTCGAAAGACGGCAGCGAATTTTCTTCGATACCGTTTCCGACATCGTGCAGCCCCCGATGTGCGATGGCCACCTGCGTCAGCCAGTCGCAATCGGGGTCGAATGGTCGCCGCATTGGCGCCTGACCTCTACTCGATCTCTACAACAGCCTCGATCTCAACCGACAGGTTAATCGGCAGGGATCCCGCACCAACGGCGGAACGGGCATGCTTGCCCTTGTCGCCAAACACCTCGACCATCATGTCGGACGCCCCGTTGATGATCTTGGGCTGATCGCCAAAGCCTGGCACGCCGTTTACGAACCCAACGAGCTTCACAACCCTCTTGACCCGGTCCAGGTCCCCGTCACAGGCCTGCTTTACCTGTGCTATGATGTTGATTGCACATAGTTTTGCCGCCTCGGTGGCGTCTTCAACCGATACCGTATCGCCAACTATGCCCTGATACATGAACTCGCCGTCCTTCAACGGCACCTGGCCGGCGGTGAACACCAGATTGCCGGTGCGAACCCAGCCGAGGTAATTGGCCACCGGTGCAGCCGGTGTCGGAATTTCTATGCCGAGCTCGGCAAGGCGGTCGTCGATAGTACCCATGGTGATGTCCTCTGACTTGTTCATTGATGACAGGTGCGGCGCAATCTAGGGGGGGATGCGGCGCTTGACCAGCCCGGAAATTGATAGCCCTGGAAAGTCACGGCTTGCGATTGCGAGGTCGGTCACGTTAGCGTGCCTGACAGCAAAATCAGGGGTTTTGAAAGATGACAAAAATTGTATTTCTGGATCGCGGCACATTTGCACCGGAGATAGATCTTGTGCGGCCTGAGATCGAGCATGATTGGGTCGAATACGCCGCAACACCTGCGGACAAGATTGTCGAACGGCTGCAGGGAGCGACTGTCGCCATCACCAACAAGGTGCCGATCCGGGCCGACACGCTGGCCCAGTTGCCGGACCTGAAAATGGTGTCTGTCGCCGCAACCGGTTTCGATGTTATCGATGTGCCGGCCTGTCGTGAGCACGGCGTCGTGGTTTCCAATGTGCGCGGCTACGCCGCCAATACCGTGCCTGAGCACACCTTCGCGCTGATCTTCGCACTGCGCCGTGCCATTGGCGGTTATGCCCGGGATGTCGTTGACGGCAAATGGCAGGAAGCCGGCCAGTTCTGCTTCCATACCCATCCCATGAAGGATCTGAACGGTTCGACACTTGGCATATTCGGCGAAGGCAACCTGGGTCAGTCCGTTGCCAACATAGCCCGCGCGCTCGGCATGACGGTGCTGTTCGCCGCGCACAAGGGAGTGGAAGGTCTTGGACCCTTGTATACCCCGTTTGACGAGGTCCTCGAGAGAGCGGACGTGATAACCCTGCATTGCCCGCTGATGCCGGGGACCCGTAATATGTTGGCCAGTGCGGAGTTCAGGAAAATGAAGCGGCAGCCGCTGATCATCAACACGGCGCGGGGCGGGCTGGTGGATGAGGAAGACCTTGTCGCCGCGTTGGACGAAGGTCTTGTTGGCGGCATAGGTTTCGACGTGCTGACAACCGAACCGCCGGCACCCGATCACCCGTTGATGACGATTGCCGACCGCAGCAATGTGATTATCACGCCGCATGTTGCGTGGGCTAGTTTCGAGGCCCAGACGGAATGCTGGCGGCAGACCGTTGACCATGTAAATGCCTTTTTCGAGGGGCAAGCAAAGAATCTGGTAACTTGACCATCGATTTGCGATATCTGGACAAAACAGACGGAGAAAGATTTTGAGCAAATTAACCGGTTTTCTGGGCGGGGCGGTGATCGTTGCGACGGGCGTGTGTTTCACATTGCCTGCGATTGCAGCATCGCCTTTGGCCGCGCATCGTGCCGTCTACGACATTTCCCTGAAGTCTGCCGAGGACAGGACCGGCATTTCTGGCGCCAAGGGGCGCATGGTCATCGAGTTCAGCGGCAGCGGATGCGAAGGTTGGACGGTGAATTTCCGCATGATCAACCAGTTTTTCCTGTCGGGTGGCAAGTCACGCATTCTCGACAGCAGGTCATCCATGTGGGAGTCCGGCGACAGCGACCAGATGCGCTACGTCCAGCGCCAGTTCGTCGACAGCAAGCTGCAGGAAGAAAAGGAACTGCGGGCCAGGCTTGCCGAAGGCAGAACCGGCGGATCAGGCGCCATCACCAAGCCGAAGGAGGAAATCTTCTCCTTACCGGAAGGCGTGACTTTCCCGGTTGACCATCAACTTAAGATCGTCAAAGCGGCTGAAGCCGGCCAGTCGCGGGACGAGACCTTGCTGTATGACGGCTCCGATGGCTCGAACCCGGCCATCGCCATCACCTTTATCGGAACGAAAAGAGATGCCGGCGAAGACCGGACAGATGCCAAAATGAAGGACGTCAACGGTTTGTCCGGCTGGCCGGTGTCGATCTCGTATTTCAAGCCTGACAATCAGGACAAGGAAACCCCCGAATACCAGGTCTCGATGGTGCTGTATGAAAACGGCGTGTCCGGGGATATGAGCCTCAACTACGGCGACTTCGTTCTCGACGCCAAGCTGACGGACATCAAACTGCTGGAAATGGCGGCTTGCAATTAGTCTCGGGGATGGTCGGCCTGCAGGCCGGATTCCAGGTCCCGCAGGTTGCATATCGATCCGAACAGGTGGCTTTCAGAGGCAATCAGGTCCAGGGCAGCATCGTGCCATTTCTGTTGCGGTGACGCGCAACAGTCGGCCACGGTAAGGCACCAGTAGCCAGCGTCGACTGCCTCGCGCAAGGTCGAGTGAACGCAGCATTGTGTGGTGACACCGGCCAGGATCAGGTGGGTGATGCCGTTTGTGCGCAACACGTCGGACAGGCCGCTGCCATGCAGTTTGCCGAAACCAGGCTGATCTATAACCGCTTCATTGGCTAGCGGCTTGAGTTCGTCAACGAATTCGCAACCAGGCTGGCCTCGTATCAGGTATCTGCCAAATGGCCCCGGCCTGCCGACATATCCCTGGCTGGCCTTGTGCGCCGTCACGTCGGACAAGTCTTCCGCATAGGATTCCCTTGTGTGGACGATCAGGCATCCCCAGTGTCGCAACGCGGATGTCAGCCTTGAGAAGCGCGGGATAATCCGCGCCATCTCGTTCGGCTCGCCTTTGTCGTCCATCAGGAAATCGCGCTGCATGTCTATTGCCAGAAAGGCGGTGGTCGCCGGGCCGGCCTCGAAAACCCGCTTGTGCCAGCAGTTGATCGTGGAGGGCGTCATCTGCTGCTGCCCTTCAATCCGCGACCCTTTTCGACCGCATCGGTGCCGAATTTTTCACGGAGCTTGTCCATTGCAAGTTCGACCTTGGCATTGGCGTCGGCGCGCAGGTCGAGCCCGCCGATTTCTCCGTCGGCGACCAGCTCGCTCAGGCCGGTAATGCCGACACCCAGCAGCCTGAAAGCGGTCTTGCCGTCCACTTCCCGGTGCAACATCGGCTTGGCGGCATCAAAGATGCGCGTCGCCAGTGCCGTCGGATCAGAAAGGGAGGTGTTTCGGGTTCTGGTCTTGAACTGATCAGTCTTCAGTTTCAGCACCACGGTTGTGCCAGCCATGTGTTCTTTCTTGGCACGCCTGGATACTTTTTCAGACAGCCGCCACAATCTCCGTTCAAGCTCCCGATAGTCGCTGATGTCCGTATTGAACGTGGTTTCTGCCGAGATGCTCTTGGACGCACTGCGGCCCTGAACCGATCTGGCATCTTCACCGCGCGACAGATGGTACAGACGCGAGCCCAGGGAGCCGTACTGCCGCATCAGTTCGTTTTTCTCCATGCGCTGCAACTGGCCGATCAGGCGTATGCCATCCCGGTGCAGTTTCTTTTGCATGGCCGCGCCGACACCCCAGATGAAACTGACCGGCCGGTCCCGCAGGAACTCGACACACTCGTCAGGCCCGATCACGAACATGCCCCTGGGCTTGTCCATATCCGAGGCAAGCTTTGCCAGGTACTTGGTGTGAGACAGCCCGATGGAGACCGTGATGCCGATTTCGTCTTCTATCTTCAGCGCCAGCCCACACAACGCCCGGACCGGGCTTTTGCCATGCAGCCGTTCAGTGCCGGTGAGATCCATGAACGCCTCATCGATAGAGATCGGTTCAACCAGGGGAGTGAGCTGTTTCATCAGCTCCCGTACCTGTTTTCCAACCCTGGCATACTTTGCCATGTCCGGCTTTATCACCACCGCCTTCGGGCACGCCTTCAGGGCCTTGAACATAGGCATTGCGGATCTGACCCCGTGAATGCGGGCCACATAGCAAGCTGTCGACACCACCCCGCGGGTGCCGCCGCCGATAATCACCGGTTTGTCTGCGAGGTCGGGATTATCGCGCTTCTCGACGGCAGCGTAGAACGAGTCACAGTCGAGATGCGCAATGGACAGTTCATGCAGCCGCCGGTGACTGATCAGCCTCGGTCCATGGCATTGCGGGCAGCGCGCCTCCGTTTCTGCAACACTTGCCAGGCAATCGCGGCATATGGTCTGCATCTGCTCATTCCAGTTCGCGTACGATGCGGTCGACGGTGTGAACGGCGTCGCCTGTGTAGTTGGCCGGATCCAGCAGCTTGGCGATCTGTTCAGGCGTGCGCAGCGCGCTGATCCTGGCGTCGCTATTCAGGGCCTCGGAGAAACTTACACCGGTCTGACGGGCTTGTGAAATCAGTTCTGCCACGGCGTGGTGCGCTTCAGAGCGTCCCATGTCACCGGCCAGGTCCATCATCACCGCCTCCGCACAAATCAGGCCCCCGGTCAGGTCGAGGTTGTGGGATATCCGGCTTTCATCGATCTGAAGGTTTTTCACCAGCTGCGCGCACTGGGCAACGGCTGCGTGGGCATAGATGAAACTCTCCGGCACTGCGGCCCACTCAATCGACCAGGCAGACATATCGCGCTCATGCTCGTGCATCATAGCTTCAAGAGACAGCGCTGGTTGTACGCTGAGCAGCCTGCACAGCGCCACAATGTTTTGCGCCAGCATCGGATTGCGCTTTTGCGGCATGGTCGACGAACCGCCTGTGCCGGGCGCGGCACCTTCTGCAAGTTCCGCGATTTCGGTTCGTTGCAGGTTGACGACTTCATGGGCGATTTTCCCGCACGTCGCCGCTGAAATGGCCAATTGGCTGGTGATGTGGGCGATCAGGTCCCTGGCCGTGTGCCAGCTCTGTTGCGGATCGACGAGGCCGAATAATTTTGCCAGAGCCGCACGAACCGGAGCTCCGTCACCGTCCAGGGTCGCCAGAGTCCCGGCAGCCCCTGCGAATTGAACCGGCAGCACCGCCGTCAACTCACGCAATCGGACCAGATGGCGCTGGACCTCGCTGGCGAGCAGGGCAAACTTCAGGCCAAGGGTAATCGGAACGGCGTGCTGGCCATGGGTGCGGCCGGCCATGGGAAGACTGCGCCAGGTCTTCGCCTGGGTCACACAGGCCGACATCAGGTGTTGATGTTCTTCGATCAGCAGGTTCAGGCCGGCGCGCATCTGCAGCGCCAGACCGGTGTCCATGACATCCTGGGTCGTTGCGCCAAAATGGACATGCTGGCCATGATCCCCCGCCTTGGCCTCAATCGCGGCAATGACCGGTGTCAATGGATGGGCCGCGGCGGCAATCTCTGCGCCCAGTTCCGCAAGATCATAGTGTTCCGGCTTGCAGGCTGCGGTGATGGCATCCGCCGCATCTTCAGGTATCAGCTTGAGATTCGCTTGAACATTGGCCAGCGCGGCCTCAACTTCAAGCCAGCAACCCAGCGTCGCCACATCGCTGAACACGTCTTTCATGGCGGTTGTCGAGAACAGATGACCCAGCAGTCGCGAATCCTGGACGTGTGAAAATCCTGTCACTTCAAGTGCTCCAAGTCTTTGTCACCGCGGCCACAGACGGGCCGCGCCACGCACGCCGGACTCCGGACCGTGCATCGCCGCTTTTACACGAATATCGACCGCGTCAGCAAAAACGTGTGGCGCAATTGCATCGGGCAATCCTTCGATCAGGCCGCTCAGGCCGGACAGGCCACCGCCGATTACGATGACTTCCGGATCAAAGACATTGATCACATGCGCCATACCGCGTCCGCACCTGTCCAGGTGCCGGGTTAAAGTCGCAAGAGCCTGCATGTCTGCGGCCTCCGCGGCCCGGCCTATGTCTTCAGCCGACAGCTCAACGCCTGTGTGGGCAAGATGGTCATTGGACAAACCTGGTCCGGACAGCCAGGTCTCCAGGCAGCCCGTTCGCCCGCACCAGCACGGCGGGCCGGGCTGTTCCTCGGGTCTGGCCCACGGCAGCGGGTTGTGACCCCATTCACCACCGATCCTGTGATGGCCGGAGACAGGTCGTCCGTCGACCACCAGACCGCCGCCGCATCCGGTTCCGAGGATGACACCGAACACCGATTCCGCATCTTGTGCGGCACCGTCATGGGCTTCCGAAACGGCCAGGCAGTTGGCATCGTTGGCCAGCCGGACACTGTGGTCTAACGCAGTCTCAACATCGGCCTGGAAGGCACGGCCATTGATCCAGGTCGAGTTGGCGTTCTGGACTTTGCCGGTGAGCCGGGACACGGAGCCCGGCATCCCGATGCCGACACTGTAGTCATGACCTTTGGCCGGCTCAGCCAGTTCGCCGACCATGGCGGCGATTGCGGCTATCGTTGCATCGTAGTTGTTGCGCGGCGTTGGTTCCCTGGCGACAGACACCACGGTGTCGTCTGCACCAATGGCTATTCCTGCGATCTTGGTGCCGCCGAGATCGATGCCGATACGCATCAGCCCTGGATCCCGGTCCCGGAAAACACCGCACCGATGTGGCGGTGAGCATCTGTCCAGTTATCGGTACGGTGATGGATGAACGGCTGATCTGCCACGTGACGGCCAAACCGTTCATCCTGCATGAAATGCACCAGATTGGTGGACGGCAGGTACTCCGAAGCCGATTTGAGATATCCGGTATGGTCGTCGATGAACACAACGGGACCGGAGTGGTCGCCTGCAATCGCTGAAACCGCCGGGCCCTTTGGCCCCGAGTTGGTTACCAGCGGGAAACTGAGACCGTGGCTGGCCAGGTTTGCGACGCGCTCCTGCCTGAACTGGGACGGCAGGTTGCTGAGCATGACTATGTCACCATGTTCCGATAGCGCCTGAAGAGCCGGAACCGCACCTTCGATGACCTCAAGCGTGTGCGTGAATTCCTCGAAGAAACTCATGATAGCAGGGCCGACCTTTTCGTCTTCAAGCGGCCGGTTGTCATGCTTGTGCCTGATGTTTCCGTTCAATGCAAAACTGGCCGGGTCAAGCCAAAGCCCGTTTTGATCCAGCCATTGTTCCAGGCCCTTGAGGAAGTGCACGACAACCTCATCGACGTCGCACAGCAGCAAAGGCCGGGCCTTGTCGAGCTGCAGTTCAGAAATCTGCTCCAGGGTCGTCTTGCTAAGGTCCATCGATGTGTCAGGCCGCTCCTGTCTCGGGTGTCTTCTGCAGGGCATGCAGGGCCCGCATTGGCTCTTCGGGCCGAATTCTTGCTGATTCACAGAACCCGAGCAGAATCGATTCGTCCTGGCAGATGTAATCAAGAATACCTGCCAGCCCGGCGCGTGATTGTGCGCTTTGTTTTAAAGCTTCGCTATCCATACCTGTTGCAATCAGCAGCCGCTGCAACTCCTCTTCAGTGCCTGCAAGGTAACCAAGCGCCTGAATTGCCAGTATTTCTGCTTGTTCGGGGGTGTACATCCAAGTCTAACAATCTGCTCCAAAAGGCTTTAACCAGCGCGCCGTCAGAACCTTTCACAGGTCAAAATTTAAGCTCTGTGTAACTTTCTTCCGACACATTGGTCAGCATAGACATATAGCACTGGTAGATTGCTGGCGCGCGACCTATTTTTTGTCAACTGCGTGACAGGACCACTGCCGGAAAAAAGAATACGTAAGAAGGCCGGATGAGCAATGGCTCAAACATCTGAACAACCAGACGCCAGCGCGGTCAAAACGGTTCTGATTGTCGAAGACAACGAACTGAACATGAAACTGTTCAACGACCTGCTTGAGGCGCATGGGTATCGTGTCCTGCAAACCCGCGAGGGTCTGTCTGCGCTTGATATTGCGCGTGAGCACAAACCCGACCTGATCCTGATGGACATCCAGCTTCCCGAAGTGTCGGGCATTGAAGTCACCAAGTGGCTCAAGGAAGACGACGATCTGAGGTCGATTCCGGTTGTTGCCGTGACCGCCTTTGCCATGAAGGGCGATGAGCAGAAGATTCGCGAAGGTGGTTGCGAGGCCTACATATCCAAACCGATTTCGGTTGCCTCCTTCCTGTCCACCATCAACGGCTTTTTCGAGGCCCCATCATGACAGCCCGCGTGCTGGTGGTGGATGATATTCTCGCCAATGTCCGGTTGTTGGAAGCAAAGCTGACGAGCGAGTACTTTGAGGTTGAGACAGCGTCCAACGGTCTCGATGCGCTCGAGGCCATTGGCAGTTTCAAGCCGGACATCGTTCTGCTCGATGTGATGATGCCAGGCATAGACGGCATTGAGGTCTGCCGGCGAATTAAATCCAATCCGGAAACCCAGCACATTCCCGTGATTATGGTAACCGCGCTGGACCAGCCGGAAGACCGCGTTCAGGGGCTGGAAGCCGGCGCCGACGATTTCATTACCAAGCCGGTAGCCGATGCAGCGCTGTTTTGCCGGCTGAAAAGCCTTGTGCGGCTCAAGATGCTGATCGACGAACTGCGCGGCCGCAGCTCGCAAGTCGCCGTGAATGGCAAGCAAGAAGCGGTCAATCTGGCCGCAGTCGAAGAGAACGCCAATATCCTGATTGTCGACAACCGCGGCATCGTTGCTGAAAGAATAGAAGAGTCCCTGGCGAAGTTGCACAACCTGGTGACCCTGAAGGAACCGGAAGAGGCGGTAAACCTGAACCTCGAAACCGAATTCGATCTCGTCATCGTCAGCCTAGATCTGCTTGATCACGATGGCCTCCGGCTATGCTCGCAGCTGCGCTCATTCGAGAAAACCCGGCAACTGCCACTGTTGATCGTCGTGGATCCGGAAGATGGCGCCCGGCTGATGCGTGCCCTCGACATGGGAGTGAACGACTATCTGCACCGGCCGGTCGACCGCATGGAATTGCGCGCTCGCGTCAATACCCAGATCAAGCGCAAGCGCTACACCGACAAGTTACGCACCAACGTGGCCCGGTCGATGGAAATGGCCGTCACCGACCCGCTGACCGGGTTGTACAACCGCCGCCATATGGACAACCAGTTGGAGATACAACTGGCCAATGCCGATGCGCGCGGCAGTCCACTGTGCATACTCACACTCGACGTCGACTTCTTCAAGCCGATCAACGACACCCATGGCCATGATGTCGGTGACCGGGTGCTGAGGGAACTGGCCAGACGTCTCAAGGAGCAGGTGCGCACGATTGACCTGTGCTGCCGCATCGGCGGTGAAGAATTCCTCATTCTTCTGCCGGGCACAGAGTTGCAGGTCGGCTTCACCGTCGCCGAACGCCTGCGCCGGACGATATCAGCCGTTCCGTTTGATGTCGGCGCCGGTTCTGGTCCGCTGGCCATCACGGTTTCAATCGGTGTTGCCAGTTACGAGACCTCGGCCGATACGCCACAGTCAGTTCTGAAGCGTGCTGACGATGCCTTGTACAGGGCAAAGAGGGCAGGGCGCAATCGCGTCGTTTCAGACGCCGCCTGAGACCTTTTTTCGGCGTGTTTACGGTTCCAGCTGCCCTCAATATCCCCTTAGCCATTTACCATAACAATATACGATAAAACGAAAATCTGCTCCAGCTTGACCGTCTCGTCATTGGATTTGACCGGCGTTTCCAGTACCTTGTTCAACGTGTTCAGGGGCGCTCGGGTGGGCTCAATATCTAATGTGAACAACCCGGCCTGAACCTGAATTCATTGCTGAATGCTGCACAAGCTAGGGCACTCGCAGGTCCGCATCCGCCAGTTGGCCCCGAATTTGCATCAGTCAGTTTGCCCCGAGGCTCTTCAGGTCCGCCGCATCTCCTGAAAACCACGGGGTCTGACCGGTCCGGCCTTGTTTGAGAGGCCTCCTCGAACTTGTTGCCGGGCCGGTCACCCTATTTTCTGCAGATTACAGGACAAATGAAAAGGCGCCACCCGGTCCGGGCAGCGCCTTGTGTCATTTCGAAACACACCACCGCTCTGGCGGTGCAATGTGTGCCTATTTGATCTTGGCTTCCTTGAACTCTACATGCTTCTTTGCCACCGGATCGTACTTGCGGAAAGACAGTTTTTCCGTCTGCGTGCGCGAGTTCTTCTTGGCAGTGTAAAAGAAGCCGGTGTCTGCCGTTGACAGCAGTTTGATCTTGATGGTGGTTGCCTTGGCCATGGCCGGACCTTTCTGGTTGCGCTCATGCCATGCAGACGCGGCGCAGGTGTATGGTGACAGATGATGAAACTCTTGAAGCGCGGTATCGCTCAAGCGATGTGCATTGTCAAGTCAACAAGATGCCGCTTACAAGGTCTGATATTTCCACTCATTGCCGCGTTTGTATTGATAAATCACAGGCCGCTGCTCGCCAAACGGATCAGGTTGTTCAAGAACGGACTTGAGGCGGTTCAGTATCTGACCGGTTATCCAGGGCAGGTCCAGTTTGAGCGCCTCGTCGATACTCACCCAGTGTGGTGTCAGAAGCTCATCCGTCTCTGGCACAATCGGCGCATCGATATTGACTAGCGAAGACGCGTCGGCCATGAAAAAACGGGTATCAAAGCGCCGCGGCCGCCCGGGCGGCGTTATTGCTCTGGCCAGCATCCGCAAGTCTCGGAGATCGGGAACATAACCGGTGGCATAGAACTGCTGCCACGCGGCATTGCGGGTTCGCGGCGCGCTTCCGGGCTGTCCGACTATCAGACCAACCTCTTCGAAGGTCTCGCGCACAGCGGCCAGCGCGATGCCCGTTGCCCTGGCATTTGACGGCTTGCCCTTCATGGCGCAGGTGAGCTTCTCAGTGACGTCGGCAGGCAGCGGATGTTGGGCAGCTATCCGGCGATCACCGGCATCGACCCGGCCACCGGGAAACACGAATTTGCCGGGCATGAACTTGTGCGCTTCGTGCCGCCTGCCCATCAGGACACGGGGCACGGCCCGGTCGCGCCTGACCAGAATCAGTGTCGCCGCATCACGCGGACGAATGGTGCTGGGGTGGGGTTTATCGGCAATGTCCTGCATGAACTCAGATTAGGTCTGCGGTGTCTGATGTACAAGCTGTCGGAGGGTTCAGGCGAGCGAAAACTACTTGAACCTGGCCCCGTCCTGCTCAAGGGCTTCCGGATCAACCAGCGAAGACTCTTCATCCGACAGTCCAAAACCATGCATGCCGATCGCCCATTGCAGGCCGACAATGGCTCCCTTGACCATCGGCAGAAGCCACAGCGTCAACAGGATCGCCGACGGCAGCCAAAGCGCGGCATGGATGCTGAGATCGGGCTTCCACACACGTTCGACCCAGAACACCAGCGGCACCAGCAGGTGACCGACAATGAACATGGTGAAATAGGGCGGTGCATCATCGGCGCGATGATGGTGCAGGGCCTGGCCACATGACGGGCATTCCTGCGCCACTTTCAGATAGCTGGAAAAGAGCTTGCCATTGTTGCACCTGGGACAGCGGCATCGGAAGCCTTTCCACATCGCTCTCCAAACCGACCTGCCAGTCCCTGCAGAAGCGGAATCAACTGTTGTTGTCATGGATTTCTGATCGAGTTGGTAAGCCATCGGCGGCACAATCAATTCTTTTGGAGGTTTGTTCGCGCCAATAGTCACTTGCTTTGCTTGGTTCGCACATCCCGCCTTCCGCCGCGCGTCAGGATGCCACATTTCTGACTGACCGGATATACGATTGCCAAGTGCTCTCACCGCCTGCCGGCATGCCGGTGGTGTCGTGCACGGGGCTTCTTGGCCTTGCCACCTGGGCGTCGCTTTCCCGCTGGCCGTCTGCCGCCGGCGGGCTTGCCTTTCGCTCCGTCTGACAGCATCTCAAACCGAAGTCCTCCCGCCAGCGGGGTAACTTCCAGCAGCCGCACATCCACCAGATCACCCATGCGGAAGGTTTCGCCGGTGCGCTCACCCACCATGGCCATGGCCTGCTCGTCATGCACAAAGTAGTCCTGGCCCAATGTGGAAGCCGGAATGAAGCCGTCGGCGCCGCTGTCTGTCAGGGTCACGAACAGGCCGGCCTTGACCATACCACTGATACGCGCCTTGAAATCAGCCCCGATGTTGCCGGACAGATAGTGCGCGATCAGCCGGTCGATTGTCTCACGCTCCGCCAGCATGGCGCGGCGTTCGGTCATGGACAGGATACCTGCCAGTTCCTCCAGCGAAGCCATGTCCTCGTTGCTCAAGCCGTCGTCACCCAGTTTCAGCGCGCTGATCAGCGCGCGGTGCACGATCAGGTCGGCATAACGCCGGATCGGCGATGTGAAATGGGCATAGCGGCGCAGATTGAGGCCGAAATGCCCCTGGTTGTCAGGCGTGTACACGGCCTGCGCCTGCGACCGCAGCACGGTCTGCGACACCAGGTGTTCATTGGGTCCGCCGCGGGCCGTTTCCAGTATCCGGTTGAAGTGCTGCGGCTTCATCACAACACCCTTGGGCGCTGACTGCCCCAGCGTAGCCAGGAATTTCGCCAGTGCGTCAATCTTTTCCGGTGCTGGTGCCTCATGCACCCTGAACACCAGTGGTGTACGGTTCTTTTCGAGCACTTCGGCGGCCGCGACATTGGCCTGGATCATGAACTCTTCGATCAGCTTGTGGGCATCTAGACGTTCAGGCGTGGTTACCCGATCTATCCGGCCATCTTCATCCAGCACCAGCTTGCGCTCCGGCAGGTCGAGCTCCAGAGGCTGGCGCTTGTCGCGGGCTTTCTTCAGAACATTGTAGGCCCGCCACAACGGTTGCAGTACAGGTTTGAGCAGGGGGCCGGTCACATCGTCGCTACGGCCATCGATGGCGGCCTGAGCCTGGGCATAGGACAGTTTCGCTGCCGACTTCATCCAGATCCGGTCAAAGCTGTGGTTCAGTTTGCGTCCGGCCTTGTCAAACGTCATGAAACAGGCAAATGCGGGACGGTCTTCAAGCCCGCGCAACGAACACAAATCGGTCGACAGCCGTTCCGGAAGCATCGGTACCACACGATCAGGGAAGTAGACCGAGTTACCACGAACCCGGGCTTCCTTGTCAATGACGCTGCCGGTGCGCACATAGGCCGCAACGTCGGCAACGGCCACTATGGTCTTGAAGCCACCCTTGTTGGCAGGATCGTCGTCCGGCGCTGCCCAAACCGCATCGTCATGGTCGCGGGCATCCGGCGGGTCGATGGTGATCAGCGGAACATGCCTCAGGTCCTTGCGGCCTTTTGGTGGTTTGAGCGCTTTCAGCGCGTCTGCCGCTTGCGTTACTTCACTTGGAAACTGGTCCGGGATTCCGTGCTGATGGATGGCGATCAGTGAAACGTTGCGTTGATCCGATGCATCCCCGAGGCGTTCGACAATTCGAACCTGTGCAAAGCCGCGCCCGCGTTCCCGGGTAATTTCAGCACGGACCAGTTCGCCTTTCCTTGCATCGCCGTCATCGTTGCGGGCAACCTCAAACTCCAGCCGGTCCTTGCGGTTGGCCGATACGACCCGGCCGTTTCCGCGCGGCGAGGGCTCGTATACGCCGACAATATGACCCTTGGAGCCCTGCAGCTTGCGAATGATGCGTGCTTCGTAGGGATAGGTTGCATCATCTGTCCGTGAGATGCGGCACAGCAGTTGATCGCCGATGCCCGGCGGTTTTGCTGATGATTGGCGCCTGCGTCCGGAACCGGCAGCAATAATGACCTTCGGAACTGCTTCACCTTCGCGAGCCCACTCAGCCGGCTCGCCGTAAAGCTCGCCATCGGAATCAATGCCTGTGACCCGCACTACGGTGACCGGTGGCAGGCCGCTGGCATCGGACATTCGCTTGCGCCGCGTCGCAATCAGCCCATCGTCAGCCATCTTGCGCAGCAACTTTTTCAGCTCAACCCGGTCTGCACCCTTAACCCCGAACGCCCGCGCAATCTCACGTTTGCCGACTTTTGAACCCGAGGTGTTCAGAAACTCCACGATCTGGTCCGGCGATGGCAGGCCGCGGCTCCGTGCCATTTCAGCCGTCTGCCTTCGTCGCGGTCTTCTTGGCAGCTTTCTTCTTTGCGGCTTTTTTCGCCGGTTTTTTCTTTGCCGCTTTCTTTTTCGCCTTGGCACCGGCTTTGGCGGCGATCAGCTCGACGGCCTGGTCCATCGTCACGTCCTCAGGCGTGATTTCCTTCGGCAGGGTCGCATTGATCTTGCCGAACTTGACATACGGGCCGTAGCGGCCGTCCATCACCAATACATTGCCGCCGCCGTCCGGATGCGCTCCGAGATCTTTCAGGGCGCTCTGCTGGCCGCGCTTGCCGCGACTGGCGACTTTCTCGGCAATCAGGTCGACGGCACGGTTGAGGCCGACATTGAAGATCTCCTCAAAGTCACTGAGGTTGGCATAAACACCCTCATGCAGCACAAACGGGCCATACCGGCCCAGGCCCGCCGTTATGGGTTTACCGCTTTCCGGATGCTGGCCGACTTCCCGCGGCAGCGACAACAGCCGCAATGCAAAATCCAGATCAACTTCATCGGGTTTCACCGACTTCGGAATTGATGAGCGCGGCGGTTTCTCGCCGTCTTCAGCCTTGCCCAACTGCACATACGGCCCGAAACGACCATCATGGCGGGTCACCTGTTGACCGGTTTCCGGATCCTGGCCCAGAACAATTCCATCAGCGGGAACCAGTGATCCATCACCGTCTCCCTGCGTTCCCAACTGCTTGGTGAACCGGCATTCGGGATAGTTGGAACACCCGACAAAGGCGCCAAACTTGCCCAGCTTCAGGGATAGTTGGCCATCTTCACACGACGGGCATGCCCGGCGGTGAGTGCCGTCTTCGCGTTCCGGGAACACATGGTTTTCAAGCAGATCGTTCAAGGCATCCAGCACATGGGTCACCCGAAGTTCCTTGGTGCCGTCGATCTGGTTTGAAAAATCCCGCCAGAAATCGCTCAGAAGCTGTTTCCAGTTCTTGTCGCCGGCGGACACAAGGTCTAGCTGTTCTTCCAGGTCGGCGGTGAACTCATATTGCACATAGCGCCTGAAAAACGATTCCAGAAATGCGGTAACCAGCCGTCCCTTGTCCTCTGGAATAAGCCGCTTGGCGTCCATGCGCACATAGCCGCGGTCCTTCAGCACCGTCAGAATGGCTGTGTAGGTGGATGGACGCCCGATGCCGAGCTCCTCCATCCGCTTGATGAGGGAGGCTTCCGAATATCGTGGCGGCGGCTCGGTGAAATGCTGAACGGGCTCGATTTTCTCCGCCCCCACAACATCGCCTTTGATCAGCTGGGGCAACCGTTTGTCGTCTTCGTCTTCCGTGTCGTCCTTGCCTTCCTCGTAGACTTTCAGGAAGCCGTCGAACTTCAGAACCGATCCATTGGCGCGCAGCGAATAGGGTTTGCCGTCATTGCCGGTGGTCGTGATATCGGCGCTGGTGCGCTCAAAATCGGCGCTCTCCATCTGGCTGGCCATGGTGCGCTTCCACACCAGCACATAAAGCGCATACTGGTCGGCATCCAGCACGCTACGGACGTCTTCAGGAGATCGCGACAGCTCCGTGGGCCTGATCGCCTCGTGCGCCTCCTGGGCATTCTTGGCCTTCGACTTGTAGATCCTGGGCGCAGACGGCAGATACGGCTCGCCATAAGTCGACTGGATGACATTGCGGGCTGCGGCAATTGCCTCGTTTGCCATCTGGACGCCGTCTGTACGCATGTACGTGATCAGGCCGGTGACCTCGCCATTGAGGGTTACGCCTTCATACAGTTTCTGCGCCACCTGCATCGTGCGTTGCGAAGAAAAGCCGAGCTTGCGCGAAGCCTCCTGCTGCAGGGTCGAGGTTGTGAAGGGGGGCGATGGATGACGCTTTGCCGGCTTGGTTTCGACCGAGCCAACCGTGAACCTGGCATCTTTCAGCGCAGCTTCGATGGCCCGTGCAGCGGTTTCGTCGCCGATATCGAGCTTGTTCAGTTTGTTGCCGTCTATCGCCTGCAGTCGGGCCGCAAACGACTGGCCGGCGCCGGTCTTCATGGCGGCTTCAATGGTCCAGTACTCATCTTTGATGAACGCTTCGATTTCCAGCTCACGTTCGCAGATCAGGCGCAGGGCAACCGATTGTACGCGGCCGGCGGAACGGGCGCCCGGCAGCTTGCGCCACAACACCGGTGACAGGTTGAAGCCAACCAGATAGTCAAGCGCACGCCGGGCCAGGTAAGCTTCAACCAGCGCATCATCGATCTCACGCGGGTTTTTCATTGCGTCCAGCACTGCAGCCTTGGTTATGGCATTGAAAACGACCCGCTCGACACCTTTGTCCTTGATAGCGCCCTTCCGGTTGAGCACTTCCAGTACATGCCAGGAAATGGCCTCACCTTCACGGTCCGGGTCAGTGGCCAGTATCAGCTTGTCAGCCGATTTGAGTGCCGTGGCGATGTCGCCCAGTCTTTTCGATGACTTGGAATCCATTTCCCACAACATCGAGAAGTCGTCATCCGGCTTGACCGACCCGTCCTTTGCCGGAAGGTCGCGAATATGCCCATAGGAGGCCAGGACCTGATAGTCGTTGCCCAGATATTTATTGATGGTTTTTGCTTTTGCGGGCGATTCTACTACGACAACATTCATGGTGAGGCGGATAATCCTGTGCTTAAAGCGAACCCTGCACATGGTGGCGGGGTTGTTTCAGGTCAAGCGTCATAGGGCCAAAGCACCGCTTCGCGCAAGAACCTTGGTCAATGATATTTGGCTAACGTGCCTGAAATGACCTCGATGGCGGCATTGTTGTCTCAAATTTTGTTCTGGCCAAGAAGTGACACTCTCTGGCCGGCATGCCGTTCCAGATGCCCGGCCAGATCGAGTTCCATGATGACTATCTGCACCAGTCGCAATGGCAGCCCAGACTCGCGCGCGACAACATCAACCTCAACCGGATCAGGACCCAATAGTTCCATTATGGTCCGGCGATGCGCGTCATCCACTGTCGCCGGCGCTAGATCCGAGCTCGCAGTGTTTGCGGACCGGTGTCCGGCTGTTTCGGACACCGTTGCCGGACTGACCTGGTGCGTGCTGGTTGAATAAAAGTGACCCCGTTCCAGCACATCAAGAACATCGCGGGCGGACGTCACCAACGCCGCACCGTCCTGAATCAGCTTGTTGGTGCCGGCAGACCTTGGGTCAAAGGGCGAACCAGGCATGGCAAACACCTCGCGGCCAATTTCATTTGCAAGACGGGCGGTGATCAGGGAGCCGGACCGCGACGCAGCTTCAATCACTACGGTACCCGCTGCCAATCCGGCGATGATCCGGTTTCGCCGCGGAAACAAGTCCGCCCTCGGCTGGGTGCCGGGCGGCATCTCTGTCACGACACAGCCGCTCGACGCAATCTGCTCATGAAGGCCGGCATTTTCCGGCGGATACACAAGATCAAGACCGGTTGCAATAACCGCTATTGTGCCTAGGTCCAAAGATGCTTCGTGCGCGGCAGTATCGATACCGCGCGCCAGGCCGGAAGCAATTTTCCAGCCGCGCTGCCCAAGCTCTCTCGCAATGTCGCGGGCAAAACGTTTGCCATTGGCAGATGAATTACGTGATCCGACGATGGCACATGTCGGTTGCTGCAGCAGGTCGGCATTGCCGGCAACGAACAACACTGGTGGCGGATTGACGGTTTGAGCAAGCAGTTGCGGAAACCCCGTTTCGCCATGGGTTACGATGTGGCCGGCGCAGGCCTGTGTCCTGTCAATGACCTGCAGGGCCCGTTCCCGCGGATAAAGCCTGGCCCGGCGTCCACGGCTGGCCCGGGAGGCCAGATCGGGCAAGGCGTTTATCGCCTCGGCAGCAGTTCCGTAAAGATCCAGCAACTGATGATATGTCGCCGGACCGATATTATCACTCTGCGAAAGCTGCAGGCGGCATAACCGTTCTTCATCAGAAATCCCCCCGGTTTCCGGATGGTCGGTCATGACGGTTTGGGTTTCGAACCGATCCGCGTCTCTTCACCTTTCACCAGGCGAGCAATGTTTTCCCGATGCGTCAGGTAAACAATCATCGTCATGGCTAAAAGGGCAGCGGCCAGTTTCATGTCGCCGGCATAAAAGGCGTAGGCTGGCACGGCCAGCGACGCCACCAGTGCCGCCAGTGATGAATACCGCAACACGGCGGCCAATGTCAGCCAGACGAACGCAAAAACAACCAAAAGCGGCCAGCCAAGACCCAACAAGACGCCGACATAAGTGGCAACACCCTTGCCACCCCTGAACTTTAGCCAGATCGGCAGGATATGCCCAATGAAGGCGCCGAACCCGGCGGCAATAGCCATGTTTACATCGGCCAACTGCACCGCAGCGACTACAGGAAGTGTTCCCTTAAGGGCATCCATGAGCAAGGTTGCGGCGGCGGCCGGCTTGCTGCCGGTCCGCAGCACGTTGGTGGCGCCGATATTGCCGGAACCGATTTCACGGAGGTTTCCAAGGCCGAACACCCGGGCCATCACGATGCCGAAGGGGACCGATCCGCACAAATACCCCAGGCCGAACCAAAGCGAAAGCAGGCCAAGCCATTGTGGGGTCATTCCCAAAACCGAATCCATTCGCGGAAAGCTCCAGCTTCTAATGCACAGCGCCTGTCAGTGGTCAGACAGTTTATACACACTGTGGCCGCCGACAATGGTCTCCTTGACCCGGCCTTCAAACGCCCGCGTCTCAAAGGTCGTGTTGCGTGAAGCGGACTTGAGCAGATCTGCGTCGACCAGCCACGGGGCCGCCACATCGACAATGGCCAGATCTGCGTTGCCGCCCTGTTCCAGACATCCGCCCTGAATGCCGAGCAGTCGGGCAGGGGCGTCGGTCATGGCCTCCACCAGACGTTCAAGCGGCAACTGACCGGAATGCACCAGCGACAACCCCGCTGACAGCAGTGTCTCCAGTCCGATTGCCCCGAAGGCCGCCTCGGAAAACGGGACCCGCTTGGTGTCGGCATCCTGGGGATCATGACTTGAAACGATGACGTCAATAGTTCCGTCCGCCACGCCGGCAACCAACGCCTTGCGATCGTCTTCCCGTCTCAGGGGAGGGGACAGTTTGAAGAATGTGCGGTAGGCACCGATATCGTGCTCGTTGAGCGTCAGATGGTTGATGGAGACACCGCATGATACCGGCAGGCCACGATCTTTGGCATGGCGTATGACGTCAAGCGAAGCCGCACACGATATTTGTGCTGCGTGATAACGGGCACCGGTCATTTCGACGAGCCGAATGTCACGCTCAAGGGCGATCAGTTCGGCGGCAGCCGGTATGCCCGGCAATCCAAGCCGTGTTGCCGACTCGCCCGAATGCATGACACCGCCGGCCAGGTCACCGTCTTCGACGTGTTGCACCAGCAGCAGGTTGAAGTTGCCAGCATATCTCATGGCCCGGCTCAACACTTTGGAATTGCGCACCGAGTGCACGGCATCGGTGACCGCAACCGCCCCTGCTTCCTTGAGCAGACCAAACTCGGTCATTTTCTGTCCGGCCAGGTCCTGGGTGATGGCAGCCATCGGATAGATCCGCACATCCGCCGTATCCTGTGCCCGGCGCCGGACAAAGTCGATGATCGAGGCATCGTCCATGACCGGTTGCGTATTGGGCTGAATGACGATTGACGTGACGCCGCCTGCCGCCGCGGCCCGAGAGGCAGTCTGCAGTGTTTCGCGGTGTTCCGACCCGGGCTCACCGGTAAACACACGCATGTCGATCAGCCCGGGCACCAGAAGCGCACCTTTGACATCGGTGATGTTGGTGCCTTCCGGCAGGCTGGCGCGGGTCACGGCGGCACCCATCCACTTGATGACGCCGTCCTCGATCAGGATACCGCCGGCCTCATCCAGTTGCCGGGCCGGATCAAACAACCGGGTATTGACAAAGGCGCGCCTTTCGGAGGTGTTGAGCGGGGTCCTGACCATCACGCCCCCGCCTTGCTGGCCGCGTCCAGGTTTCGCGCCAGGCCGTCAAGCACTGCCATGCGGGCGGCAACCCCCATTTCAACCTGCTCGCGTATCACCGACTGGACACCATCGGCGACAATGGAATCGATCTCTACGCCGCGGTTCATAGGTCCCGGATGCATAACCAGTGCACCTTTGTTCGCTATCGCCAGTTTTTCCTGATCGAGACCAAAGAAGCGATAGTACTCACGGGCTGACGGAATGAAGCTGCCGTTCATGCGCTCAAGCTGCAACCGCAGCATCATGACCACGTCGGCGCCTTTCAGGCCTTCACGCATGTCAGTGAAAATTTCCGTTCCGAGGTTTTCCGCGCCTGACGGCAACAGCGTCGGAGGCGCAATCAGCCTCAGGCGAACATTCATTTTCGACAGCAGTGCGATATTGGAGCGCGCAACGCGCGAGTGCGCAACATCCCCGCAGATGGCTACCGTCAGTCCTTCAAGACGCTTCAGGTGACGTCGGATGGTGAGGGCATCAAGCAGGGCCTGGGTAGGGTGTTCGTGCTGTCCGTCGCCGGCGTTGATCACCGCGCACGAGACCTTTTGGGCCAGCAGTTCGACGGCTCCGGATGACTGGTGGCGCACGATGAGCAGGTGAGGGCGCATGGCGTTGAGCGTCATGGCCGTGTCCAGCACGGTCTCGCCCTTGGAAAGCGAGGATGCACTCACCGCCATGTTCAGCACATCGGCTCCCAACCGTTTGCCCGCAAGCTCGAACGAACTCTGGGTCCGCGTCGAGTTCTCGAAGAACAGGTTTATCTGGGTGAGGCCTTTGAGAACCTTGCCATGCTTGCTGCCCTTGCGGGTGTCATCGGCATACTTGTCGGCAAGGTCGAGCAGAGCACCAATCTCTGTTGGCGAAAGGTCTGCAATGGAGAGCAGGTTGTCGCTCTTGATAAACGGGCGGGATGCTGAGGAAGTCTTGGCCATTAAAGGTGTGTCTATAGGCACGCTTTGTTCCAAGTGCAAGCAGGAATGCGGCGACTTGGTTAGTGTTGTGCACAGCTTATGCCAGCCACTGAAGTTGACGCGCCAGCCAGATCACCAGTGGGATGGATCCGAAGGAAAGCACGGTCTGCACAGTTGCCGTGGCTGCATACAGTTCCGCGTCGCCACCCATCGTTCGGGCCAGCACATAGCCGTTCATTGCCGTCGGCACGGCGGCGCAGATCATGGCTGCCTCGAAGGCTTCGCCCCTGAGGCCGGTTGCCCAGGCCAGCAGCACCACCAGCATGGGGGTTAACACCAGTCTTGAGACCACACCTGTCCACACCAGCAGGCTCGGCTTCAGAGCTGACTTTATGCGCAGGCCGGCGCCGACAGCCAACAAGCCGGCGCCCAATGCAGCCCGGCCGAGCAGATCAAGAGTTGTGTGCACCGGTTCCCACAGGCCCAGACCGGAGAAATTGATGCTCAAACCGATCAGTGCGCCCCAGATGATCGGGTTTCGGATGACCACCCGCATTACGTTTCTGAAACCCGGGGTCTGGCCTTTGCCAAACGCCGCCAGCACGACGATGTTCACGACGTTGATAGGCGGCACAAGCAGAGCCATGATGATGGCCACATAAGCCGCACCGGTTTCACCATAGAGTTTCAGCACAATGGCCAGCGCGATAAAGCCATGAAACCGGGAGCCGGCCTGAAACACCGAGGTGAACTGCGCATTGCTCATCGCATACCTGGATTGCAGTACAGGTTTGAGGGTAAACAGGATCGTCCACATTATGGCGGTCACCGCCAGTACAGTGATACTAAGTGACCCGATCGGCAGGCTTTTCAGATCGACGGTTGACAGGGTGATGCACAGGATTGCCGGGAAGAACAGCCAGAAACAGATCAGTTCGACGCCTTTCCAGTCATCCATCGGCACAATGCCGGTGCGTCGGATCACGTTGCCGACGACCACCAGCACAAAAATCGGCAGAATGCTGTTGAAAACGTCCATTACCGTCAGGTCTCGGGCGATCGGGCCGCCGGGTTTGCCAGCCGGTCCAGCGCCCCCTGCAGTATCCAGGCCGCTGCCAGCTTGTCCACCAGTTGCGCCCGCCTGGCCCGCGACCGGTCTGCGTCTATCAGCATCCGCTCCACAGCCGCGGTGGACAGTCTTTCATCCCACAAGGCGATTGGAATGTCGGTAAGGTTTGCCAGGTTTCGGGCGAACGCGTGGGTTGCCTGAACCCTGGGCCCGTGGCTGCCATCCATGTTGACCGGCAATCCAAGCACAAACCCGGCCGCCTGTTCCTGAGCCGCAATATCCAGCAGCTGGGCAGCATCGGCCTTGAACTTCGTCCGCTTGATGGTCAGGCGCGGAGACGCGATGGTCCTCAGCCGGTCCGAAACAGCCACGCCGATGGTCTTGCTGCCGAGATCCAGTCCCACCAGGCTGGCCGGACCCGTCAGAAGGTCGCGCAGTTCATCAGGACTGGACAGAATGCTTGTCATTTTGTCTGCTTAAGCGTTGAGACGGGCAGGTGCAAACAGTTCAACGCGCATCTGCCATGCGAAAAGGGGAACACACATGAAAATCACATGGTTTGGACATTCGGCCTTCCGGGTCGAATTCGACAACACGGTTATCCTGATCGATCCGTTTCTGTCCGGATCGCCAACCTTCGAAGGCAGCGTGGAAAATGCCACGTCAGGATGCACCCATGTGATTCTCACCCATGGTCACGACGACCACATCGGAGATACCGTCGATATATGCAGGGCAACCGGTGCCACACTTGTCGCCGTCTATGAACTGGCCGTTCATCTGCACGGTCAGGGCGTGGAGAACTTCGACCCCACCAACACCGGCGGTGCCGTATACCATCCAGACTTCATGTGCACATTCGTGAGGGCCGATCATTCGTCTTCTTCAGACGGAGTGTATCTGGGCAATCCGTGCGGCATCGTCATCCGGCCAAACAGCTCCGGTAAACCGCTTTATCACATGGGCGATACAGACATTTTCGGTGACATGGCGCTTATTGCCCGTATTCACGAACCGGCCGTCGGCATAGTTCCGATTGGCGACAGGTTCACCATGAATCCGGTGACAGCGGCCATGGCATGCCGGAACTTTTTCGACTTCGAAACCGTCATTCCCTGCCACTACGGCACATTTCCGTTGCTGGTTCCGGATGCAGACCCGTTCGTGCAGGCGATGGGGGACGACGCCGGCAAGGTCAAGGTACCGTTTATCGGCCAGACCCTGAACGTCTGAATTGCGCAACCCGTGCCGCCATCAGCCATTGCAGCGGCAAGGTGACAATGGTATCACGCGTGACAATTCAGCCATCGAATTGGAGAACAAGAGATCATGTCTGTCGATCAGGCAACAGTGCGCCGCATTGCCCGGCTTGCCCGCATCCGTATTTCTGACAATGAAGTGCCGAAACTGGAAGGCGAACTGAACCATATCCTCGGATGGATCGAGATGCTCGGGGAGGTTGACACCGACAATGTCGAACCGATGACGTCGGTGGTTGAAAACAAGATGCGTCTGCGCGCGGACAAGGCCAATGATGGTGGTTACCCTGAGCGGGTGACCGGCAATGCGCCGGCGAGCGACGACAATTTCTTCATGGTGCCCAAGGTCGTCGAATAGTTTCAGCGCCCGACAACCAGATTCACCACATCCCAGATCTATTGATTTTCCGGAAAACCGATGTCCGATCTTTTGAACCTTACAATTGCCCAGGCTCGCGACGCGTTGAGCACCGGCCAGTTCAAAGCCTCTGAATTGACTGAAGCCTATATCGGCGCGGTCGAAGCAGCCCGCTCCCTGAACGCATACATTGTTGAAACGCCAGACAAGGCGCGTGAGATGGCCGCCGCCAGCGATGAACGCATCGCCAGGGGTGAGGCCGGGCCGCTCGAGGGCATCCCGCTCGGCATCAAGGACCTGTTTGCCACCGAAGGCGTCCACACCCAGGCCTGCAGTCACATACTTGACCAGTTCAAGCCTGCTTACGAGTCAACTGTGACCGCCAACCTGTGGGCCGACGGTGCTGTCATGCTGGGCAAGCTGAACATGGATGAATTCGCCATGGGCTCGTCCAACGAGACATCGTATTACGGTCCGGTGAAGAATCCTTGGCGGGCCAAGGGATCCAATGCCGACCTGGTTCCGGGCGGATCGTCCGGTGGCTCAGCCGCCGCAGTCGCAGCGCATATTTGTGCGGGCGCAACAGCAACCGACACCGGCGGATCCATTCGCCAGCCGGCGGCCTTCACCGGCACGGTCGGGATAAAACCAACCTACGGTCGGGTTTCGCGCTGGGGCACAGTTGCATTTGCGTCCTCGCTTGACCAAGCCGGCCCCATCGCCCGCGACGTGCGCGATGCCGCCATACTTTTGAAATCGATCGCCAGCGTCGACCCGAAAGACACCACGTCCGTCGACATGGAAGTGCCAGACTACGAAACCGCCATTGGCAAATCCGTAAAGGGTATGAAGATCGGCATTCCTGCCGAATACCGCATGGACGGTATGCCGGATGACATCGAAGCCCTGTGGCAGAAGGGAATTGACTGGCTGCGGGATGCCGGCGCTGAAATTGTCAATATCTCCCTGCCGCACACCAAATACGCGTTGCCTGCCTATTATATTGTGGCACCGGCCGAAGCGTCTTCAAACCTGGCCCGCTATGACGGCGTACGCTATGGCCTGCGTGTGCCCGGTGACGACATTGTCGCCATGTACGAAAACACCCGCGCCGAAGGGTTTGGTGCCGAAGTGCGGCGCCGCATCATGATCGGCACCTATGTGCTGTCGGCGGGATATTACGATGCCTACTACGTCAAGGCTCAGAAGGTGCGCACCCTGATCAAGCGCGATTTCGAGATGTCGTTTGCAGATGGCGTGGATGCCATCCTGACCCCGGCGACACCGTCGGCTGCATTCGGCGTTGCCGATCAGGACATGAGCGCAGACCCGGTCAAGATGTATTTGAACGACATCTTCACCGTAACCGTCAATATGGCCGGATTGCCAGGCATTGCCGTACCGGCCGGCCTCGATGCCAAGGGACTGCCGCTGGGACTGCAACTGATCGGAAAGCCATTTGATGAAGCGACCCTGTTCCAGGTCGGCAAGGTGATCGAAGATCAGGCAGGCAGTTTCCAGCCGGACAAATGGTGGTCATGAAAAACTGACAACGAAATTGAAACCGACCCTGCGTTCGTTCTATATTGCCGTAGCGGATTCGATTGGGGCAGGTTTCAACGGCAGGATTTCAGCAGGCATGTATTCAGGAATAGTCAGGCTGGCAGCAATGACGGTCATTGCGTCAGCAACGGTAATGTTCGCGCCGCAGGGCGGCCCGCTTTCGGCAACTGCACAGGCGGCTTCCTGCAGCTCCCTGGCCAGTGAATTCAAACGAAAGGGCAAACCCCGTTTCCTGCGCGTGGTCAATCGCAACCGGTCAATTGCCAATTACTACAACTCCACATTGCGGCGCCTGAAATCTGATGACGCGCCGACCAGGGCCGAAATGCGCAAGGCGTACCGCGTGACGGCCAAGAGTTGTTCGTCCAGTAAATGCCGCTCCGATGCAAAGAGAATATACAATGCGGCACTGAAGCTGCATGCGTACAATCGCCGGTGGGTCAGGTCGGGTTGTTCCGGCACCCTTAGCTAGTGAACCATGAGGTCCGGCAATGCCAGGTGACCTGAGCCAGCAGCCGTTCCTGTTGCTGATCCTCAAAGTCATGCGCGTCATGTTATGGTTTTGCATTGCCGCGCTGTTACTCGTCGGAGGCGGCATCTGGTATTCAATAACAAGATTTCAGGACCGCGCCGACGGGCAGTTGACCAGCGCCGACATCTGGTTGTTCTCCTTCATTGCCGGTCTGATAGTGATCTCCGGCGCGCTGCTGATAGGTGTCCACAGAATGCTCAGGCAAAACGCCTGACCGGGCTTCCCGACTACTTGCAGATGGCTTTCAGTGCCCGCCACTCCGCATCACTGAGGATGGCCGGTTCGGTACCACCCGGGCGCGGCACCAACCGGGCGATGCGGTCATCGGTTCCCGGGTGGGTTGAAAACAGATCGGTGAGCGGCTCGATGCGTTTCCTAAACGACGTGCTGTCGTCTGCTTTCGCTTCGCCTGCGGTGCTCGTATTCTTCTTTATCAGACGCGCAAAAAAGTTCCGCAGGCCTTTCGGATCCACATTGGCCTTTTCCATGACCTCAACGGCGTAGGCATCGGCTTCTGCCTCAGCCTCCCGGCTGTAGCGAAGCACCGCGATGACACCCGCGATGCTGCCGAGACTGTCCGCTCCCTGGCCGGCGGTGAACAGTGACAACAGCATCTGCAAACCATACACCCTGACAATGGCGGCTTCCGGGTGCCGCAGGGCGACGTGCCCCAGTTCGTGAGCCAGCACCCCGGCCACTTCATCGGCGCTGCCGGCATTCTCGATCAAACCAGCACTGAACACCATGCGCCCTCCAGGCAGGGCAAAAGCATTGACGAGCTTTTTGTTTCCCGCTTGCCGGATATCAAATACCCGCAGGGAGAATGTTGGCGGATCCTCAGCACCGGACACGATGCGCCGGGCGATCTTGTTGATCGCATCCAGTCCGGCCGGCGCATCACAGCGCTTGGATGATTTGATGACCGATTTTTCCAGCCCGTCAGCAAACGAGTTGACCACCTCATCGGGGATGAAACGGGCCAGCGCCTGCGGCGCAACAGCCAGGGTGGCGTAGCCGGCGACGCCCAGGGCGAACACAACTGCAACAGAGATCCCAACACCTTTCCAGAACCGGCGCTTATGTCCGGTGAGTATGGCAGGAGCCGCCGCGATCACCACATCTGCGGCGTTGCCTTCAGGCAGCGTGAGCCGGCTGCCATGATCGCCATGCAGCTTCAATCGCAACGCCTGGCCGGGTTTGCCGCCGGATACCAGTTCAACACTGTTCAACGGCCACTGGACATCCACAGTTCCGGCCTGGGAAATGACCAGCGTGTCCCCCACGACACGGGCATGAACCAGTCTGGCCATGGCTGATTTGCCGTCAAAGAATTCGGCATTATGCTGTTGCGTGACCATGGCCTAGAACGCGTCCAGATCGAGGGCGTCAATAAGGCCCTCGCCACGTTTGTCGAGCCGGGCCTTGGACTGCTCAATCGCTGCAAAGTCTACCGCACCGTTGACACTCAGGCGCTCCACGAAATACCGCATCACCCGTTGCTCCACAAATGGTTGTGCAATGCCCAGGGTCAGAATGATCAACGCCATGTTGCCCAGCCACAGTGTGATAAGGCTCCAGGCGGTGGCATTGAATTCAAAACCCGCTCCGGAAAACCTGGTGTACTGGGCGAAAACATTCAACTCGCGGGCCGTATAGAATGACCAGATGGTTGACTTGACTGCAACATAGAACAGGTAAGCGAACACGATTCCGCCAAATATGGCCAACCCGGCAGCGGTGTCACCAGAGCCGGATGCCTGGTTGTCACTGACCATGGCGTCGAACACCGGTTTCAGTCCGTCAAAAGCTCCGGATGCGAACAGCCAGACCGCTAACATGATCACGATGAGAAGCGCCAGCAGGGATCCGAACCAGCACATTGCATAACGTGCATAAAGCGGTCCCGAACGGCCGCTGAAACTGAACGGCACGTTGCCGAAACGCATGTCATTGGTGAGTTGCTCTGCCAGGATCAGATTCATGGCCGGGGTAGACCATCCCAACGTCATCGGAGCGAGCAGCAGGGAGCCGAAGTACTTTCCGCTGTATGACATTGCCGAGCCGGGCAGCGCACCGCGAATCCCGCGCCAGACGGTTCTGGACAGCCGATATCGCCGCGCCCGGTAGATCGCAAACCCGTACAGGGTGATCAGTGCAAGGGCAAAAATCATCTGGAAGGCCACCACTGCGGCGCTTTCCGGACCAAAGTACGCCGCCAATCCGACACCGATCAGGGTCAGCGGCAGAAATACCAGGGCCATGATGACGATGAACCCGAAAAACAGTTCCTTGCCGGTTCCCGTATACTCGACGGGCTCACCGTTGACCTGCACGCTGGACCAGATATGGCGGCGGACCCGCGTTTTGGCCCAGAACCGGTAAAACGACAGCGTAATCAGGTTTAGAAAGAAGTTTGAGATGGCAATTCCGCCCAAACCCGGATGCGCGACATAGTCGATTCGCACCGGTTCCGGGCCGGCCGGCGGATTTCCTGCCGACTGCTGACCAAACATGGGAGGAGACATTTTGATGGAGTCCTTTTTGCTCTGAAAGCCGCTCAAATCATGGGGAATTGGCGAAAGCCTAGCCTAAATACCGCCGTCGGCAACAGCCAAGCCGGAAGCAATACAGGTGTTGCAAATATGTCACACTTTTTAGAATTCTGCACTGGCGGCAACTTCCTGCCTTAATCGCGCTCAAATCAAGATTATAAGAGGATGATGTCCGCTAAGGTAGCGATAACAGAATAATTATACAGTTAGTAAGTACTGTGCGCTTAGCGGTAGATGTGGAAGTTAACAGGTACGCCAGGGGCGAAATAAATCCGATGAATGCACGTTCAACACGTAAGGACAAGGTGCCGAACCGGCACTTGGCGGGAGGCACGCAATACGCGCCGCACTGCTCTTACTGTTGTTCCATGGGTGGGGTGGGTCAGCAGACCAACAACGGCTTCGGACTGACGAGATTGCGGCTAGCCGCCGGCATCATGCTGGTTGCAGGTGTGGCCGTCTTGTCGTCGGGGCAGACATGGGCGCAGGCACAGCTGCCGCCCGGCTTTTATTCATTCGCGCCAAGCAAGCAGGAGGTGCCTGTTGGCCAGCTGTCTCCGCAGGCGCAGGCCAATCTGGATGCCGCGCTGGTGGCCTACCGGGCCAAGGACTTCGGCGCTTCGCTGCCTTACCTGGATTTGCCCTCAAGCGAGGGAAGCATCCAGGCAAATTGGCTGCTGGCGCACATGTTCCGAAAGGGGCTGGGAGTGCCCGTCGATCAGGTGACCGCGTTCAAGCACTATGGTCGTGTTGCCCAGGATTACGTTGATCACAGGTCTGAGGTGTCCGGCAATGAACGGTACTTTGTCCTGGACAGCCTGACCCGCATGGCCAACTCCCTGCGGACTGGCAACAAGAAGGCAGGCGTCAGAAAGAACGTACACAAGGCCCTGCATTACTACCAGACAGCCGCTTCGGCCGGCCACGCCGGTGCTCAATACGGTTTCGGGCTGATGTACCTGAACGGCGAAGGGGTTGCTCGGGACCGCTCTTACGGTATGCGCTGGCTCGGCACAGCGGCACAGAAGCGCTATGCGCCTGCTGCCGCTCTGTTGGGTGACATATATAGTGACAGCGGCGACAAGGTGCGTGCGCTGGTCTGGTACCGAATTGCCGCGGACACCGCCGGTGGGTCCCTCAACAGCAGGATTGCCAAGAAAAACAAAGCTCTGCAGTCAGAACTCAACCAGAAAAGTCTGGGCGAAGCGAACCGGCTGTATTCAAAATGGTCCAGGCGGTTTCCGGTGCGCACCCGGCAGGCACAAAACTAGCGCCGCTGCGGTCTTTACGGCTTCGCGCAACTGCATTCCTGCGTACATTCGGCAGGTTCAGGCCAAAACTGGCCTGGGCCTACACGTCCAATTCCACAATCACCGGAACATGGTCAGATGGCTTTTCCCAGCTGCGCACATGCTTGTCTATGCGACAGCCAATCGCCCGGTCGGTTGCCTGGGCCGACATCAACACATGGTCAATTCGAATGCCGTTGTTTTTCTGCCACGCGCCGGCCTGGTAGTCCCAGAAGGTGTAAACACCATCTGACTGATCGAGACTGCGCACGGCATCGGTAAATCCCAGGGCAATGAGTTCTCGGTATTTTTCCAGTGTTTCCAGCCTGAACAGGGCGTCTTCGGTCCACTGCTCCGGCCTCGCGGCGTCCCGCCGCTCCGGGATAACATTGTAATCGCCCACGAGCACGAACGGCTCCTCCAACAGCAGTCTGGCCTTCGCGTGCACAATCAGTCGGTCCATCCAGGCAAGCTTGTAAGGGTACTTCTCGGTGTCGACCGGATTGCCGTTTGGAAGGTAAAGACATCCCACCCGGCAGGCCGCCTTTTCCCCGCTCGCCACTGCCTCTATATAGCGGGCTTGCTCATCCGTTTCGTCACCGGGAAGCGTTCTTGCCACATCGTCAAGCGGCGCAAGCGACAACATGGCGACGCCATTGAATCCCTTCTGCCCGTGCGTCACGACATTGTACCCGATGTCTTCAAACGCAGCCCGGGGAAAGCCTTCGTCGACCGATTTGATCTCCTGCAGGCAGGCAACATCCGGCCGGGCTTCCTTCAGCCAGGCCACGGCCGTTTCCAGGCGCGCTTTTACGCCATTGATATTCCAGGTGGCGATCTGCATGTGCACCCCGATTGTAAGCAGCGATCCTCGCACTACAGTCACTGCAGACATCCTGCCGCGTCAAGACCATAGGCCCGATCGTCACCAGATCCGTGCCATCAATCACAGACTGTTGCAGTGCCTGCCAGGCGGTTAGTAGCACTGTTCCAGCAAACGCTCCCGGATCCTGAACTCCCGGCGCACCTGGCGTCGGGACGTTGAACTGCACCATCTCAGGTGCCGCTGGTAATTGCGGCTCCAGCGGCGGCCACCGTAGCCACAGTCCAGACGCCGGGCCTCGCGGGCTTGCGAGACAGCGGTTCTGGCATATTCACGGCAGGCCGCACGGCCCGGGCCGCCTTCGCGTCCCGCGGCGCGGCAATTGGCAATCTGGCGCGCCCGGGTGTTCAGCAGCTGTGTCGCTGCGCGCGCGCCGATGCGCCGGCACAATCGTGCCTGACGAACCCGGCTGCGCGACCAGCGCTCACCACCGAAACCGCACCTGTAGCGACGGGCCTGGCGGGCCTGGCGTATGCTTTGGTCGGCAAAGTTGCGGCAAAAACGAGCCGGCCGCGAGTTGTCGGCAATCACGTCGTCGGGTTCAACATCATCCAGGTCCGGCAACACCGGTTCGTCCCGGTCGTCACCACGGCTGGCCAGCCGGCGCTGGCAACTCTCGAGTTCACGATCGCGCGCTGCCCGGGCAGCATTGTAAACCGAAGATGGATTGCGCATGCAGAAACTGTAATAGGCGTTCCGGCCAAAACCCCAGCGGCTGCCCGACAAACCGCACCTCAACCGGTTGTTCTCACCGTTTTGAGCCATGGCCCGCGACGCGTAATCATTGCAGGCGGCAACCTTGGCAGGATCGGGCGGTGTTTCACGAACTGGTTCGTCTTCCTGCAGCGGGCGCGGATTTGGCCTCGGTGTCGGCGCAACGGTTACCGTTTCCTGATCGTCAACCGGTGGCAGCGGCGCCGGAACCGGTTGCTCAACGGTCTCATCCTCAGGTTCTTCGGGCAGGGGTGTTACTGGTTCAACCGGTTTTTTTGGCGCCGGCGGCGGGACCGGGGTTGGCGCCGGGATCGGTCTTGCCGCGATCTCGGGTTCTTCAGCTTCCGGTTTTTCAACTACAACCGGCTTTTCAGGCTCAGGCACGGGCTTGGGCGCAGGCTCAGCCTTTACCACCGGCTTCTTCGGAGCAGGGGCAGGTTCAGCTTCCACCACCGGTTTCTTGGGGGCAGGGGCCGGCTTTGCCGCCACGGCGGGTTTCTTCGGCGCTGGAGCGGGAGCCGGATCGTCGGTCCTGGTCACTGGGCTGGTCGTAGAAAGGACGCCTGAAATACAGCATGTATCGGACCGTTTCGGCGGCACGCCGGTTTTCAGGGCACACATGGCCTTGGGGCCTTTAGCGCCCGGCCACGAATAGGTCCATGCGCGGCATTTGCCATCCTTCTTGCACGCGTTCTCGCACAGGTCGGGGTTGGGTGCCGACAATTCTATGGTTTTGTAATCAAGCCCTGGCCGGTCGGTTGACCCGTCACGAGCCGCGTTTGCCGGTAACGATAGAAGAACCACGCCAAAAACGGCGGTGAAGAAAGGCCGAAGCCAGAAATGTGAGTTCAGCATGAATAATATTGCGTCCCTGAAAAGCCCTTCAGCATCGATGTTGCGCACGATCATGGCGCAATTGTGGGCTTGCATCAGGATGAGTTACAGCGGTGGAAACCAAAAACTGCAGTTTTGGCCTTATCTGGGGCGCTTACTGGGCGGAAAACCGGTCAGATGGAAAAACTCGTGCCACAGCCGCACGACGCAGTGGCGTTCGGGTTGTTCACCTGAAACTGCGCTGCCATCAGATCGTCGACAAAATCAACCTCGGATCCAAGCACATAAACCAGCGAAACCGAATCGATCAGCAGTGTGGCGCCGTCGCGTTCAATCACTGCATCCCCGTCACCGGCCTTGTCGTCCAGTTCAAACTCATAGGAAAATCCGGAACAGCCGCCGCCGTTGACAGCCAGCCGCAGAGCGGTCTTGTCAGTTTCGCCGGCGACAATCTCGCGAATCCGTCGCGCAGCGTTTTCCGTTAGTGTAATTGCGGCAGACATGGCAAAAGCAGTCCTGTTTGAAGCTGTGTTCGATAGTTATGAATGTTGGTCGAGACGGGTGCTTTGTCAATGCACGTCCGGAATTTGTCTCATATGGAAGAAACCACATGGCAGAATTAGCACCCTATGCCAGCAATCCGCTCGCTTCCAGAGGCAGGTTCGTAGCAGACCATGATGCGGCGGGCCGCTCGCCGTTTCAGCGTGACCGGGATCGCATCATACACTCTGCCGCGTTCAGGCGCCTGAAGCACAAGACCCAGGTGTTTGTCTACCACGAGGGCGATCACTATCGCACCCGTCTGACCCATTCGCTGGAGGTCGCCCAGGTGGCGCGCTCGCTGGCGCGTGCTTTGCGGCTCGACGAAGATCTGACCGAAGCTCTGTCGCTGGCCCACGATCTCGGCCACACGCCGTTCGGGCACGCTGGCGAGCGTGAACTGGACAAGTGCATGGCGGAACATGGGGGATTTGACCACAATGCTCAGGCGCTTCGCATAGTAACCAGGCTTGAGCGGCGGTATGCCGGATTTGACGGGCTCAACCTGACCTGGGAAACACTTGAGGGCCTGGTCAAGCATAACGGGCCGGTTCTGGACACCCACGGCAATCCCGCGGGAAGATATGCAAAACTGGGTCTGCCCCATGCCATTGTCGAGTTTGCCCAGAACCATGATCTGCACCTGGACCGGTATGCATCGGCAGAGGCGCAAATTGCGGCGATTTCCGATGATATTGCCTATAATGCGCACGACATAGATGACGGCTTGCGGGCTGGACTGTTCGAGGTCACAGCGCTGCTGGATGTGCCGATCGCCGGCAAGGCCATTCGTGAAGTTCAGGAGATGTGGCCTGAACTGGACAGACATCGGCTGATCCATGAAACCGTCAGGCGGGTGATTTCCTGGATGATCTTTGATGTCATCGCCCAAACTCAGGCGAACGCAGCAAGCAACAATGTCGACAGTGCAGACGCGGTCCGCAGGACCCGAACGGCAATCGTCGGTTTTTCGCCCCAGATGAAACAGGACAATGCACAGCTTCAGGCGTTCCTGGCATCCCACATGTATCAGCATGACAAGGTGATCGCCATCATGGGTCGCGCCCGGAGAGTGGTCAGGGATCTGTTCGAGGCCTACTCCCGGGATCCCGAGCAACTACCGGCAGACTGGCAGGAACACGGCTATTCGCGCGGCGACAGCCGTCAGGCCCGCCAGATATGCGACTTCATCGCCGGCATGACGGACCGTTACGCCCTCGATGAGCACAAGCGCCTGTTTGACCTCGATCCGCTTTTCCGTTAAGCCCCGCGCGGCACATCCGGACAAACGGATGCCATCGCACCACCCCATAATCACAGCATGACCGGGATCCCGATGAACCCCTTCAGCCATATCAAGACGATCGTCGACGACGCACTGCTTAGACTTGCAGATGACGGCGTGCTCCCGGCAGGCCTGGATGCATCACGAGTTGTGGTGGAACCGCCGCGCGATCCGGCCCATGGCGACGTCACCACGAACGCGGCGATGGTGCTGGCCAAGCCTGCCGGCAAGGCACCGCGGGACATTGCGGCAAGCCTGTGCGCTGTGCTGGCGCAACATGCCGATGTGGCTTCCGCAGACATTGCCGGTCCGGGTTTCGTCAACTTGCGGATATCAAAATCCTTCTGGCCGGGGTTCATGCGCTCCGTGCTGGCCGCCGGCGAGACGTTTGCAAAGTCATCACTGGGGCAGGGCCGTAATGTCAATGTGGAGTACGTTTCAGCCAATCCAACCGGTCCGCTGCATGTCGGTCACTGCAGAGGAGCGGTGTTCGGCGATGCATTGGCCAACCTGCTCGAGGTGACCGGTCACCAGGTGACCCGGGAATACTACACCAATGACGCCGGCAGCCAGATCGACACGCTTGGCGACAGTGTCTTCCTGCGCTATCTCGAAGCGCTCGGCGACGATATTGGCGAGATACCGGCGGGGCTATACCCGGGTGACTACCTGGTGCCGATCGGCAAACAGCTGGCCACAGAATTCGGCGACAAGCTCAAGCACATGGATGAAGCGCAGCGAAAAGATCTGGTCAAGGATCGGTCCATCGCAGCGATGATGGACTTGATCCGCGAAGATCTGGCAACACTCAACATTCATCAGGATGTTTTCTTTTCTGAGAGAATTCTCCATGAAAACGGGGAGATAGCGCAAACAGTTCAATCCATGCGGGATGCCGGACTTGTCTACGAGGGCAGGCTCCCGCCGCCCAAGGGACAGTTGCCGGAAGGTTGGGAGGACCGTGAGCAGACGTTGTTCCGGGCGACCGAGTTCGGTGACGACATCGACCGGCCTCTGATGAAGTCAGACGGTTCGTTCACCTATTTTGCAGCCGACGTCGCCTATGCCCGCGACAAGATCAACCGTGGTTTCAGCGAACTTGTATTCGTTCTGGGCGCTGATCACGGCGGTTATGTCAAGCGACTCCAGGCGGTTACCAAGGCGCTGTCACAGGGAAATGCCAGGGCTGACGTCTTGTTGTGCCAGCTGGTGCGGCTATTCCGGGCCGGAGAGCCGGTAAAGATGTCAAAACGCGCCGGCGAATTCGTCACCCTCCGCGAAGTGGTCGACGAAGTCGGATCCGATGTTCTGCGCTTCATGATGCTGACCCGCAAGAATGATGCACCGCTGGATTTTGATTTCCAGAAAGTCACCGAGCAGTCGCGCGACAACCCGGTCTGGTATGTCCAGTATGCACATGCGCGGATCGGATCGGCCTTTGCCAGGGCGAAACAGGAGATCGGCGATGCCGCAGTTGACCTGTCGGACATCCCTGAAGAATCGCTTCTTGCGCTGGATGACGAGACCGAACAGCGAATCATTGGCCTTATTGCCGGATGGCCGCGCGCAGTGGAGTTGGCGGCGGCAAATCGGGAGCCTCACAGGTTGGCGTTCTATCTATATGAAATTGCAGCGGAATTTCACTCCTACTACAACAAGGGCAAAGATCAGCCGCAATTAAGGTTTATTTTGCCTAAACAGGTGCATCTTACACAAGCACGTCTCGCATTGTTGCAAATGATCCGCTATACTTTGTCTAGCGGACTTAGCATCTTGGGCGTAAAACCTGTCGATGAGATGTAAGGGTTTGATGGGAACCGGATGGATCAGGAATCAAATAGCAAACCGGGCAGTCGCGGTAGTTGGCGCGATCGTCTCGGTATAACCGAGGACAGCTCTTCCAAGCCGGAAGCGCCATCAGCACCTGCCAAGGCACCGGAAAAGCCGGTTGCGCGCGGCGATGCCAAGGTGGTTTCAAAACCGGCTCCGATGGCACCTCGACCGGGAGCGGCCGCCAGGGCGCCCGAGCGGTCGAAGCCGCAATCGGCGAAAGCTGCGGCAAGCTCGGAAAGGCCGACCGCTGCATCAGACCGGCACCAGGCGGCATCTGGCGCCAAAGACGACGCGTTTGCCGAGCGTCTGCGCCAGCATCGCGCCGCGGCCGAAGAAGCCGTGAAAAAACGCAGCGCGTCTCCCGGCCTCGACAAATTCTCTTTCGCCAAGAAGGAGGTCGAGACCGCTCGTGCAGAGGCAGCCCCGCCGAAGAAGCCGGCCGCCAAACCGGTTCAGCCGCCGCCAGCGCCTGCCAAGCCGGTACTGTCATCGCCGGCACCGTCACCTGCACCTGCTGCAGCGCCGCCGCAAAGACCGGCCGCACCGGCACCACGGCCCACGCAATTGCAACCGGTTCGCGCTCCAGGCGTTGCCGGGGCACCTCCGAGGCCCGGACAGTTTGCACCGCCACAGTCACCGTACGGACAGCCACAGTACGGACAGCCGCAACCGCCTCAACACCCGTCACCGGCTTACCGGCCGGGGCAGGCAGTACCCGGTTACGGGCAACCGCCTGGCCCGCGTGCGCAGCCACCTCAGGGGTACCCGCCACAAGGTGCGGATCCGTATGGGCGTGGCGGATACGCCGCACCGCGTCCACCGGCTCCTCCTGGTGCACCCGGGCAGGGTGGCCGCTTTGCGCCTCCGTCCAGCGAGTATGACCTGTTCGAGGACAACGGATATCGTCCGGCCGCGCCGCTGGGTCGCTCGTCGCCACCAGTCGGGCGCAATGAACCATTGCGCCCTGATTTCGACGACCCGTTTGACGACCAGCGCGAATATGGCGGACGCACGGCCAGTGACTATTCACAGGCCTATCGCGAATACGACGATGAGGATTACGAAGAGGACGAACCTCGCCGCTGGGGCGGTTTGATTATGGTCGTCCTCGCCCTGCTGATTATCGGCACTATCGCTGCCGGCCTGATTTACTGGTACTCGCAGCAGAAAACCACGACAGGCGGCGCAACAACGGAAGTTCCGACGGTCACTGCGCCGGAAACCCCGGCCAAGGCGCAGCCCGATGCGACGGCAAATCCGCCGGCCGCCGCACCTGCGCAGGGCAAGAAACTGATCTACGACCGCATTCTCGGCACAGGCAGCGCCAATGAACCTGAGCGGATCGTGCCGCGGCAGGAAACCCCGCAGGCGCCGGCCGGCAACTCGGGCGAAGGCAACCTGCTGCCCCTGCCGCTGCCGCCGCCGCCGCAGACACAGGGCTCGCTAACACCCGGAAACGCCGGGCCGGACCCCGCGCAGCAGACAGCCAGCGCGGCGAGGGAGAATAACGAAAATCAGGGGGCCGCCGGCAATGAACCGGCGGCTTCTGCCGTTTTTACGCCGGCACCTCCGCCTGCGGCCGCGCAATCTCCTGCACTGCCGCCACCGACCGCCGCAGAACCGGTCCGACAGGGGTCAATAACCCAGCCGCCCATACCGCGCAGCAAACCGCGTAATCTTGTAGCCTCGGTACAGCAGGCGCCTTCGACGCAGTTCCAGCCGGTACTGCAGCCGACACCAGCTCCGGCGCCGTCCCAGCAACTGAATGCACCGATTGACCTGCAGCAGCAGGCGGCCATCGTGAACCCTCAGGTGCAGCCGCCAGTGACCAGTCAGATACCGCCGCCGGTACTGGCACCAGCTGCACCGCAAACCCGGAATCCATCTCGTGACGATGACCCGTTGTCCGGTTTTCGGGCACCGTTGAATTCTCCAGGTCAACCTGCGCAGCAGGTTCAGCAACCGGCGCCACAGCCGTTCCAGCAGCAGGCCGTCGTTGCTCCACAACCGCTGCCGACACCGCCACCGGCGCCGCAGCAGCCGATAACCCAGCAGTCGTTGCAATCGTTCTCTCCGCCGCCTGCCACTCAGAACCAGGCAGCCAACGCTCCCGCCGGGTCGGGATATGTGGTGCAGTTGGCCGCCTACAGGTCTGAGCAGGAGGCTCTCGGACAGTTCCAGCAGTTGCGATCGAGACATGGCAATATTATCGGAAACCTGCCACCGGCAGTACAGCAGACCAATCTCGGCGCCAGCGGCACATTCTACCGTCTCGGCATGGGTCCAATGTCCTCAAAGCGCGCAGCAACCGAATTGTGCAACAAGCTCATCGCCGCCGGCGAGCGTGATTGCCTCGTCCGGCGCCGCTGAGCTGTGAAGTTGCATCACTGAAAACAGTCGAAGGATCAGCTCCGGTCCTGCAGTACCTTCCTGCTTGGCGGGCTACTCATATGCCTCAAACAGATGCATCAGGTGGTCAATCGCGCCGGACACTGTTATCATCAACATAGCTGAGATGACGAGCGGTGGAGGCTGGATTGTTGGTGTTCAGACATCTTGCGAGAATGCTCACCCTGTGCCTATCGGTGACGATTGGAGTGACGTTCCTGCCAGACAGGACCGCCGCCCAGGAATTCGACTTCATCCAGGCGATCATTAAGCCGCAATTGAATATCGAACAGTCCCGGCGCATTCGGCAGATCGTGCGGGATGTCGGGAGAAAGCGCTGGGCCTCCGCGACGAGCGGAGGCCTGCAGGACGGCGTTGTCATGGAGCCAGCCGGATACAGCATTGTCCCGACCGCTGATCTGATGACGCAACAGACGGCAGCCGGATGGAATGTCTGGCTCGACGGCAGTGCGGGATACATAGAAGACAGAGAACAACTGCGCGCCTATGACGGCAGCCAGTTGTCCGTCAGCCTCGGTGCAGATACGCAGATCAACAGCAAACTTACACTGGGCGCCATCCTCAATCACGCTGCAACAGACATCTCCAACGCATTCGTTGCCGGCACATCGGCAACCAGCGCCATAAGTGTCGGCCCATACATGGCCCTGTTCCTGACCGGCACCTTGGTTCTCACCGGCTCGTTCCTGTACACTTGGACGGACAACAGTGCCGGCAGCGGCGGTGTTACCGCCGATTACAACTCGGAAAGCTGGGGCCTGAACGGGTCGCTGACCAGTTATCATCAGGCCGGCAGTTGGCTGATCGCGCCAACCATCGGGGTAAGTTTCAATAAGGAACGCGATGACGCGTACGCCAACAGCGAGGCCCCCCCGACCGAGTTTGATGCATCGACGACCCGCACCGGCACAATGGCGTTCGGCGGATCCGCCACATACACCCATGTGCTGGGAAACGGAGTGACCATTCAGCCTGTGGTCAGTGTAGAAGGCGAGTGGACGTTCCTGAGGTCCGTCACTGCAACCAGCACCATTGAGGCCGATACCCAGGAGTTCGATGTCAACGTCACTGCAGGGTCCGACTTCCAGCTTTCCAACTCCGTCTCGCTGTCGCTGAGCAGCACAGTCAGCGGGCTGGCGAAACCGAACTACCTGTCGGTCATCGGCGGTGGCCGCCTGTCGGTCAGTTTCTAGGCCAAGCACCGATTGCGGATGAAAACATCATGATACGTGCCCTGGCTCGGTCCGGTCATTTGCAATCAACTTGATATTCATCGTAACTACGCCGAAAAATTGATTTCAAAAGGAGTTGCGCCATGGACCGGTTCACCGGCGGTTGCCAGTGCGGCCACGTTAGATTTGTCGCTGAGGGAGAACCATACCGGGTTGGCTTGTGCCACTGTCTCGACTGCCGAAAACACCACGGTGCCCTGTTTCATGCTTCCGCGATATTTCCTCAGGATGCGGTAACGATTGAGGGTGCAACCAGCGAATACCGCGGACGGGCTTTCTGCCCACGCTGTGGTTCTTCGGTTTTCGCCCGCAGTGGCGACGAAATCGAAGTGAACCTCGGCGCTCTCGATGCCCCAGACCAACTGACGCCGACTTATGAGCTCTGGACAATCCGCCGTGAATCCTGGCTGCCGCCATTTCCTGTTGCAAAGCAGTATGAGCGCGACCGCGCTTCAGATCACCGGACTGAGCCTTAACTTCTGATATTGAAGGCGCAGGCAACCGGGGCATCCATGTTGGCCGCTGCCGCCAGTCCACATCGACCGCGATGCGGACTTGCAAGTTCAGCGGATTGCCATTCAGTTTTCTGTACCGTTTTGCTTAGTTTGTCAGGTCCTGAGCCAGCATGAGGGCGTTGCCATCCAGGTCATAGAATGTCGCGGTGCTGACCATTCCCTCGATGGTTTCGGTTTCCCCATCAAATTCGACCTCAACAGCCTCCAGCGCCGCGCGTGCCGCCGCAATGTCTGCAACGCCGAACACCGGCACAGTGTTGCCGGGATTAGGCCCTGCCTGCTCGCCCAATCCCAGTGTGACGCCTTCGGTGTTGGTTCGCATCTCGCTCCAGCCAGCTTCATCGATGTGAACCAGCAACTCAAAGCCCAGGTGTTTTTCATACCATTGTGCACTTGCATGCCTGTCACGAACCGAGAGTGCCAAAGTGATTTTATCGTCCAAAGTAACTACCGGCATGGCACTTCCTCATGTAGCGAAAATATAGTAACTATAATTTATGGATATCGGATTGCTTGTCAACATCACATCCAGGGCCTGGTCACTAAAAATCCTGGCGCTTTTGCACTCTGGTGTTCCGGGCCGTCAGGCCCCGTTGATAGCGGCAACTCAGGCCAGCCGGTCCTCGTTTGCATCAAGCCTGGACAATCTGCTCCAGATTGGACTGCTTGAGCGAAACCCGGGCCATGGCCATCCCTTGCGGCCGGAATTCCGCTTGACCCAAACCGGACAGGCCGCAGCCGCGATGGCAAACGGCATCATGACGCTCGTGCCTGAAGAAGACTCATTCGCCGTTGTCAGGCGGAATTGGTCGGTGCCCATTCTGGCAGTCACTGAAACCCCGAAACGCTTTTCGACGATCAGATCGGGGTTGGGCGCGATCACAGATCGTGCCTTGTCCAACTCACTCGGCCTTCTGGAAGAGCACGAGTGGCTCCAGCGCGATATAGATCTGTCCCAGCGTTCGCCGTATCCGACTTACCATGCGGTCAACGCGGGCAGGAAAATCAACCGGGCAATTGGCCTGGCCATCTAGTGTGCAACGACCGGCAGTCTTTTTCGGAGCATACACATGCGAACGCAGCACCGGCCTCAGTGTACAGGCAGAGCTGCGACGGCTGGCCAGTACATGACAGGCAAGTCAACCCGCCAACTGGCAAGCCTTCGCATGCCATGGAACAGCATGCAGTCAATAGATCGCACAGCGTTTCTGGTTGAAGAGTTTGCAGTAGGAACTTTACAACGGGCGCTGCTTTGCCGAATTGTGTGCCGCTACCAGATAGTTGCCCGGCGGAGGTTGTTGCATGTGGCAAGTTGCAGTCAATGCATTTGTCTACGTCAGGCATTTCCGACTGACACATCAATGCAGGCAGAAGATGGGGCGTTACCCAAACGTTGCTGTGCCTGTCAGTTTCGAAGAGAAATTCCTGTGGAGAAAGATCTTCGACCGAAATCCTTTGTTCCAGCAGATAAGTGACAAGCTGCTGGCAAAGCGGTTCGCGGCGTCGAGGCTGCCAAATGTCTCGATTCCCAGAACCCTGTGGGTTGGCGTTGACTTTAATGACATACCCGAAGAGTTGCTCAAGGGCCCAGCAGTCCTGAAAAGCAATCACGCCTCTGGACAATTCTATTTTCTTCGCGGACAGGCTGTGGACCGCGACAAGCTGAAGGCGATGACAGACAACTGGCTGGCCAGGCCATATGGTCAGGGAAACGGTGAATGGGCGTATCGCGACATAGACCGCAAAATTTTCATTGAAGAACTGGTCACAGGTGTGAACGGCGAGCCGCTGGAAGACTACAACGTCTATGTGATGAACGGCATCGTCCAGCACACCCAATGTTTAAGACAAAGTCACGGTCCGAACCCGACCAATACAAGATATGACAGGGACGGAAGCCGCTTTGAAGCGCAGTACAGCCCGACATTTGTGTACGAGGCCACCGACCCGCCGGCGCAGTATCGCGAGATTGTGAGGATGGCCGAACGCCTGGGTGCCGGTTTCGATCATATTCGCTGCGATTTCTACCTGTGCGGAAGCGTCATTTACTTTTGTGAAATAACGGTCTACTCGGTGGCTGGCTTCCCCTATGCGGAAGGACGTTTACGGCGTGTTTGGGAAACCAGTTGGGACATCCGGCATTCCTGGTTTTTGACCACGCCCCAATCCGGATGGCGCGGGATTTACGCGAAATATCTTAGATCCAAGTTCGACGAAGATCGCAATCAATCGCCTGCTTAACTGCTGACGTTCCCTGACTTTCCGACGATTGGAAAGCAAATCGGGGAGTAAACCTCCCGTCCACAAGTCATTGTGCGGGTGACCACAATTGTTTGTGCAAAAACACCTGGCGGAGGGGGAGTCTTTCTAACTGCTGTCCAGGCTCATTCAGTACCGTACAATTTTAGCTGAAAAACAATGTTAAATCATGTGGATGTGTTCATGCCCGTTCATTGCCGTTCACTACGAACCAATGTAGAATGTGGGGTGAATTGCCATGAAACACCTATTTATGTGGGGCGAACGTGAACAAGCCTACAGGACGGCACAAAACCAGCCAACTGACTGTCAAAAAGATTGAGGCCATCTCAAAACCTGGGCGTTACTCAGACGGCGACGGGTTGTATTTGGTTGCGGACAACAAGAACGCAAAGCGATGGCTGCTGCGCATCATAGTGCAGGGCAGGCGGCGCGACATTGGCTTGGGTTCCTACAAGAACGTGAGCCTTGCGGCGGCCAGAGACCGGGCACGGGATTACCGCAGGGACGCGCGGGAAGGGCTGGACCCGACAGTGACGCAGCGCAAGAGCGCGGACATAAAGACCTTTGAGCAGCTGGCACGGGAGTATCACACCAAGCACAAGGCGCACTGGAAAAATCCCAAACACCGCCAGCAGTGGATAAACACGCTAACTCAATACGCATTCCCAAGCCTCGGCCACCGGCGGATTGATGAAATCTCTACGCCTGAAATCGTCTCAGCACTGAGCCCGATATGGCATACTAAACTGCAGACCGCGCAGCGTGTGAAACAGCGCATAGCAACTGTGTTCAATTTCGCCAAGGGACAGCCTGGACAATTCAGTGGTGAAAACCCGGTCAATGGCGTTGGCGATATTCTGAAGGTGGACCGCAAGAAAAACAGGCCAAGGCATTTCAAGGCAATTCGATACCAAGACTTGCCAGAGTTCATGAAGTGGCTGCGCAATGACGAATTGCCGACAATGAGCCGGCTAGGGTTGGAGTTCACTGTTCTGTGTGCGTGTCGGACCGGCGAAACGATAGGTGCCAAGTGGACAGAGATAGACATGGACAAGGCGCTTTGGACAATCCCTGCGGAGCGGATGAAAATGGACGAGGAACACTGCATTCCACTTACGTCACGGTGCCTAGAAATTCTTGAAGTCGTCGCACCTGTTACAAAGCGGGGCGGGTGGCTGTTCGAAAGCAACCGCAGTCGGCGTCCAATGTCGAACATGGCTATGCTTCAGTTGCTCAAACGCCATGGTTGGCAGTTCACGATTCACGGTATGCGAAGCTGTTTCAGGGATTGGTGCGCGAATGAAACAGGGTTTCCACCGGCCGCCGTGGAGCGTTGCCTAGCTCATGGCGTTCAAAACAAATCTGAGGCCGCGTATCACAGGACTGATTACCTGGAGCGGCGAAAAGAAATCATGTCAGCTTGGCAGGCTTATGCCTTGTCAGAAGTGGACGGCAGTCAGAATGTGGTCAGCATAGCGGCTGGCCGGTAATAGCGTTTGTGCGGATAGGTTCGCTACTGAAAGCCGGGCTTCCGTACCCGGTTTCCGCACAAACCCCTCAATACGGATAGCACTGGACGGAAAGTGCGCATGACAAAGATTCCTGATGGGCACATTTCAATGCAGGAGGCCTACAGCCGATTTATTGAGAAGTACGACAGTGCTGGGGTGCGGTTTCAGGACGAACCGATCTGTAAGCCTGATGACGCTGAATGCAATGCCAGGTGGCATGAATGGGAGAGAGTTACCCACGCGGTTTACAACAATTCAATGCGAGAGCTTGGCGAGGCGTTTGAGCAACAGCAGCTAGTCGCGCTCTACAAAGTAGATGGCGACCAGGAAACTTATCGTATTGAGGGTAGGACATGGAAAGAGAACCGCATTCTGACGCATAGCTTTTATGATGGAACCTTTGGCGACTATCGCAGCGGTAGGGACATTGCCCACCTGTCAGGTGTCGCGGCTTATATGAAGTTGCCCGAGTTTGAAGCTTGGCTTGATTGGCGTTTTCCACCGGAACCACTTTCGACCTATGACGGTTCTCAGCCGGTTGGAAATCGCATGACCTATGAGCAGGCGATTTCAATTCTCTGCAAGACTATCCCTTACGAAGCATGGACTGGCGACATTGTGGGTTACTTGTTTGGGGCAGTTTTCGTCAAGTCACGTGCCGGAAAAGGTAGGCTGTCAATAAATGCCGTAACCAGAGATGACCGGGATGTGTCCATCTCCGAGCAGGCATGGAAAAACCTGGAGATTGATGTGTCAAACGGCACTGTGCACCGCAAAACCAAGAAGGGACTTGTGCCCGGCTATTACACTGACCTTGCATTCCATCGAAAACAAATCGAATCCCTCTTAGGCGAGTTTGAGATTGAGTATTCGCGGGCATTTCTCAGCATCAGGCAAGAGAATGAAGCGGAGCGCATTGGCCCGTCAGAGCTGGACGGATTCAAGGCAGAGCGGCTATCTGATGATGATGAGCAGTGGTTGAAGTCAAAGGCAGAGACCAGGTTGCCACCACCGATATTGATTGAGGTTGATGACGCGTTTCCTGCAGACACGTCAGTCCCTCAAGAACCACCCATTAACATTCACGAGACTGTAATCCACCACCACAACCAACCATCAACAGACCGTACACCACGCCCTTCGGCTTCAAGCGTATCTGATGTGGGTAGTGTTGATGACAGCCCAACCGAATCTGAGCGGCAGCAACACAAAAAGCCGAAAGGAAAGAAAAAGCGGGACTTGCCGCGCCTTGAGGATCTGCGTGACGATGACCAAAGGAAGGTAATCGCTCTACAGGATGCTGCTGCATACTTGGCTAAGCACTATCCAAGTTTTCCGTCGTTGCAACGCGGTCAAAGTGTTGTTGAAATCGCTAAGGAAATCTGTCGAGAAGTGCAGGGGATGACCGGGTCGTATGCTCCGGACACAATGCGGGAAGTTTTACGCGGCAGAAATGACCGGGCAAAGAGGCTCGCAGAGACAGGTTTGTTCAAGGCCTTTTGGGCACCCCAAATTGGGTAAATCGCTACCCAAATTGGGTGGGTTTTTCAATCGATTGATTTTAAAGGACTAATTCCCGCTGTTTGGGGAACGTTTGCCCCAATTTCCGAATTTCGCTCCAATCACGAGAACACAGACGAGCAGTGATTTGCTGCCGGTTGTGGTCAATGAAAGGAGCTACCCATTGCAAACAGCACCGCACCAAAACCCACCTGACTTTTCAGCAGAGCTTCCGTCTTGGGCTGACAGATTCATTCCCGTAAAGGATGTCTCTGAGCTTACCGGCCTTGGCGTGACCTCTGTTTGGTATCGGGCGCGAGATGGTGAGTTTACACCATATCGCATCGGCCCGAATAAGACGGTTTTCTCATTTCGAGAAATCCAAGACTGGATTGCCGAACGCAAACAGTCAGCGCAGGCGGCTGCCTGATGGGACCTGAAATCTCAACTGTTTCTGAAAATGCAAAACCGCCGGGCGTGGGACCCGGCGGCTGCAAAAACTTGTGCTTGGACCGCACATCAAATCAATCAAAAAGGACCGAATTGATATGTCTAATGTATTCAATCCCGACCCTCGAAACAAGAGCTTTGTTGCCACAGACGGGCGCACATACCTTGCGACCCGCCAAGGCAGCCGGCTGGCAACGCCTCTTGAACGGGCTTTGCACCGGACAGCCCGCATTCAGATCGGGGGCTTCCGGGATGAGGAATAGCCCTAAGAATGTTCATGAGTTTCTAGCCGTCACAATCCGCCTTCATGGTCGTGATGCCGAGCGCGTCATCTATGCGGCTGGCATGGCCTGCAAATCACCTGAGCAGTACCTAACAGACATGGCCAAGTGGAACGGACGCTTGGCCGAACCGCAAGGGGGTGCGGCATGACCGATACTGCACCCCCTCAGAACCTTGACGTAGAGCAGGCTTTGCTTGGCAGTCTGCTTGTCAACAATGACACCATCGCACTGGTGCGGGGCATTGTAAGCCCCGGCCACTTTGCCGAACCTCTACACGCTCGCATTTATGATGCCGTGTGCCGGATGCATGATGACGGTACGGACGCGACCGCGTTGACACTCATCCCCCGGTTTGAAAATGACGCGACCATGGCAGAGCTTGGCGGCGTGGCCTACCTGGCTCAGTTATCAGGTTGTGCGGTGCCCCTGAATGCCACCAGTCATGCACGGCAAATTCGTGAGCTTGCCGACCGGCGCACACTCATTGTAGAGGGTGAACGGCTGGCAGAGGATGCGGCTGACACGTCAGACAATGGCGACTACCGCAAGTCGGCTGCTGAACACGTCAGCGCGGTTTCTGACATGCTGGAAGGCAGTACGCAGCGCAAACATTCATTCACCCTCGGCGAAGCGGCGGACGTTGTGTGTGAACGGCTGGACCGCATGGCCGCCGGCGAAGCGGACCCGAACGCAATCAGTACCGGCATACCTGTGCTCGATGAGGTAACCGGCGGTTTGCGTCGGGGCAATTACGTAATCCTGGCTGGTCGCCCGAGTATGGGTAAAACCGCCGTTGGTGTTCAGATTGCTTTGAACGTCTCCAAGGCTGGGCATGGCGTTGGTTACTTCAGCTTGGAAATGCCAGCAGCCAGCCTGACCGAACGCTGTATGGCAAATCACCTGTGGATGCCGGAAACGCAGATCGCCTATGTCGATATTGCCAACGGCAGGCTTGATGAACGTCAAGCCCGATGGGTGCGGCAGGCACGAGACGATGTGCAGGCATTGCCCTTGAGGATTGACGACCGGCCAGCACTCACCGCTGCACAGATTGAGGCACAGGCGCGGGTATGGGCGAGCAACTATCAGCGTGAGGGCAAGAAACTGGATTTGGTTGTGATTGACCATCTGCACAAATGCACCGCGACAGAATACACGCAGCCTGTACAGATATTCACACACGTATCAGCGCGCCTTGCCGACCTGAGCAAAAAGCTTGATTGCCCGGTTCTGGCACTGGCGCAACTCAATCGCGGTGTAGAGGCACGCGAGGACAAGCGACCAACACTGGCGGACCTGCGCGAATCTGGCTCAATCGAGCAGGACGCGGACGCGGTGATATTCACTTATCGGGAAAGCTACTACCTCGAACGGCAGACCTTTAAAGACTATGAGGACGAGGCTGACAGGCTTGCAGAGCTTGCACACTGCCGTGACCGGCTGGATTTGCTCGTGGCCAAAAACCGGCAAGGTCCGATAGCCAGTGTTGACGTCTGGTGCGACCTGCCGTGCAACGTCATTCGTGACCCGCGTGAACTTCATGAAATGGACATGGAGGCACGCGCAGCATGATTATCCGTCGCAAGCACAGCAAGAATTTCACCGTGGTTCCGAACCAGCCTATAGACGACAAAGGCATTTCTTATGACGCCTTAGGGCTATTGACCTACTTACTGAGCCGCCCGGACAACTGGACGGTTTGGGTGGAGCAGTTGCGCTCACGCGGTGGTATTGGCCGGGACAAGACCCGCAGGCTGATAAGGGCGCTATGTGAAGCCGGTTACATTGTACGCAGAAAGGTGCGAGACCCTGAAACTCAGGTGTTCGTTTCTGACGAGTATGTCGTCTATGACGAGCCAGTGACTGAAAACCCGTCTTTGGATACCACAGAGCCAGTGACTGAAAATCCAGCGCCTGGAAAGCCGTCGCCGGAAAATCCGTCACATAATAAAGACGGAAAGATAACAAGTACTGATAATAGCAAACCCGCTTCCGAAAAAGCGGGACAGTCTGTAACGGACTCCACTTCAAAACCACGAAGGCGTATCGCCTATACACCTGAGTTTGAAGCTTTCTGGAAAGCCTATCCAGATACCAAGAACAATTCGAAGTCTGAAGCCTTCAAAGAGTGGGGCAAGCTGGATGCAGCAGACCAGCAGACGGCTACCGATACCCTGCCAGCCTATCGCAAGCACCTGGCCAAAGAGACGTGGCTGAAGGCAGTCTACGCTGAACGGTATCTGAAGTATCGCCGCTTTGACGGGTACGCCCAGGACAACGCAGTTGAGACATTGAAAGCGATTGACTGGGGCAAACATTGCAGCAACGCCATGAGGGCAGGCCAATGGTCTGACGTGTTCGGGCCAGCACCAGGACAGCCCGGTTGCAAGGTTCCACCTGAACTTGTCACGGAACAGCTTGTCGCCGCCGTGCGGGGACGGAGAGCCAGCGCATGAGCAACGTTATTCAATTCCCTGCGCCGCTCACTGAGACATACACCAGAGACGGTGTGTGTCCGAAGTGTCACCGCCACGACGGGTATCTGAACGTTGGCTCAGAGCATTGGTATCACTGCGCACTGCATAAGCTGAAATGGAGCGTCGGCAGTAACCTGTATTCAAGCTGGCAGGAGGAAACGGAGGCAGACTGGCAACGCAACTTTGAATACTTGGCAGGGCTGGTTGAGATTGAGCCTGCATACCCAACAGCGGAGGACATGAGCGCGTGAGCAAGGCACTTCGCAGACACTCAGCTCCGGCAATGGGCCGCGCACCACGCTACAAACACGAGGTAGCAGCCCTTCGCAAAAATTCGTGCGAGCGCGTGCATATCAGCCTGGAGGAATACAACGGGATTGACCTGACGAACCTCGCCGTCAAACGCGACAGCACCGGCAAGCACCGCGTGGGCAGCATGAAGCAGACGGCCCGGTATGTGAGCATTCAAACGCAACAACTGCCAGACTTAATCAAGGCGCTTCAGGACGCAGAGGCCAAGGCGAGGGAGTTGGGGGTGTTGTCATGACAAACACCGCGCAGAAAGCCTTTGACGTTTACCGCATTGCCGACAATGGCGAAGTGGATTGCTTCACCATGAAGTGGCCACACGCAGCAGTCCCAGAGAATCTCAAGGTGACGGTTTCGGAAGGCGCTGACCCGGCATGGGCAGCCAGACAACTTCGTTCACTGGCAACGCAAATCGAACGCGGTGAACGAACCGCAAAGGGCAGGGAAGGATAGAACCATGCCACAGTACAAAATCACAGCACCTGACGGCCGTGTGTTTCATGTCACCGGAGACGGCGGGCAAGAGGGTGCCGTGGCTGCGCTTCAGCTGCACTTGGGCGACACACAGGGGCAACCGAAGCTCGGCATTTTCGATGATTTGATTCCGGGCAACAATCGCGCTTCAAGCCGCCACTTCAAAGGGCCGCATCTGGTTGGTTCAGGTGCGCAGTCGGGCCAAGTCAACGACCCTGCTTTGCTTAAAATTGAAGGCAGGCGCGTGGAGGTTGACGGCGCTTTCCGAAACATGACACCGCAACAGCAGGCGGCGGAGGTTGACAAGATTGCACGTGGTCTTGGCATTACGCTTGGGGCCGGTGGTTCTCAACCCTCAGGCGTTGATATTCCAAAGGTGAAAAGAAACGTTACTCGCATGATCAATCAAAACGCTAGCGAGCAGGAGATTGACCAGTACATCGCCAGCGAGGGTGCGACGGTCGAGCAGATGCGCAATCATCCGACTACAGGGCTGTTTGATGACCTTGCTGACGGCAGGCAGAAGGCTGGCCCGTGGACGAAATACCAGCAACCAAGCGGAGAGCCCACGATAGTAGAAGTCGAGCAGAACGGACAAACGGTGGAAGTCGAGTTTCCGGCGGGAATGTCGGATGCCGAAATGACGCAAGTGCTTCGAAAAGAGTTTCCCGCTTCGGGTGCTCAGTCTGGTTCCGGCCCTTGGACCAAGTACCAGCAACCAGAACGTCAAAGCTCCAGCCAGCAGCAGTCTAACATCTCTCGCAAGGGGCATCGGCGCCCAGGCGACAGGGTGCAGCCTGATGCTTCGCAGATGTTCACGCAGGGAATAACCCTCGGCGCAGGGGACGAAATCACTGCGGCAGTAGGTGCGCCAGCCTTTGCTGCAATGAACCTAGTCAGACGTGAAGGGCCAACGGGCATTGGCGAGAATTTCGAACAAATCAAAGCGCATGAGGACGCCAAGCTCGCTGCAGCCCGTGAACAGCACCCATTTGCGTCAGCGGGGCTTGAACTCAGTGGTGCGTTTACTACGGGCGCGGCCTCACTGCCCTCAAGGCTTACAAGTTCCCTTGGCCGTCGAATTCTTGCCAGGTCTGCCGAGGGCGCAGCATTTGGCGGTGTCCATGGCTTCAACACTGGCTCCGGTGGACTTGAAGGCCGTCTTGAGAACGCAAAGACTGGCGCGGCCTTTGGTGCTGGTGGTGGTGCAGCTTTGCCTATAGCGGGATCCACAATAAGAACCGTTGCAAAGCCTATCACCAACGCTGCGTCTAGTTTGTTCAGGCCGGAAGCTACAGCAGCGAACAGGGTTATATCGGCGCTAACCGATGACGGTGTGCCGCTCGATGACATTGCAGCTGGACTGCAACAGCGTGGCGGAGAAGTGATTGCTGACATGGGCGGCGAGAGTACGTTGCGCTTGGCCAGGAGCGCCCGCACAACACCGAACGCGCAAAACGAAAATGTGGCCGGGTTTCTTGCAGAGCGTGGTGCAGAGCAAAGCAATCGGATAGCCAGTGCCATTGATAGCAGCTTGAGCGATGGCGGGCAGTTTGTTCGCACGCTTGATGATTTGGCTGCGAAGCGCGAGCAAATGGCGGCGCCAATGTATAAGCGGGCATTCCAGTCAAATGCGCCGGTGCGCCTGGATCCGGTTGTAGCCACCATCCGAAAAGAACTGACCAACCATGGCAATACACCAATAGGCAACGCTCTGAAGTCCGTTGCGCGATCGCTAACCGATGAGAGCGGGAACCTTAAGCACAGTGTTGAACAAGTTCACTCTGCGAAAATGTCACTGGATGACGCCATAGGGACTGCTGTCCGATCAGGAGAAGGCAACAAGTCCAGAGTATTGATGAACGTCAAAACGCGATTGCTGCATGCGATGGACAAGGCAAGCCCCCACTACAGAGAGGCCCGCCGGACCTTTGCTGATGCCGCTGCAAGTGAGCGCAGTGTAGAGCAAGGCGCTAAGTTGGCGCGCAATCCAACTCTGATGAAACCAGCCGAGATTTCACGGATGCCGCCCAGCGAGCGGGAATTTCTGAGGTTGGGATATGCGCAAGGACTGCGCTCGCAAATCGAGCGGGCTGCGGATAGCAGAGACATAGTTAAGCTCGTTTCTGGCTCACCAGTCAAACGGGCAGCGCTCAAGGCGATGTTTGGCAGTCAACGGGATTTCTCAAAGTTCATGCATACCTTGCACAAAGAGGCCCGCTTTAAAATGACTGCTAACACTGTTCAGGGCGGGAGCCAAACCGCAGACAAACTCGCAGACAGCGCACTGATGGACCCCGGCTTTTGGTTCCAATTGTTCAGAGGTGACTTTGGCGGCGCTGCAATTAGTGGAGCGAGGGGAGCCGTTAGAGGCATTAGCGGAAATACCAGCAAACAAGCCGCGGCAACAAATAAGCTGCTGTTTGATAAGACAGGGCAAGCCAGTAACCGACTTGCAAAAGCAGCCCGCCAGACAAGGGGCAGAAATTCGCTGCTGGATTCATTGGGTTCTGGCTCAACCCGCGTTGGCGGGGTTTTGGGCGCAATCGCTGCTGGGCAGTGAGTGAATGTCCGCTTCAGACAAAAACGTTGAACCTGAGCAATTGTCCGCAGATGAGTGGGTGGCTGCCTGTCAGGCGATCCCAGCAAGTCACTTTGGTGTTGTGCTCGCCGAATTAGTTGCTGAGTCTCAAGAGACCGGCGTGTTCAAGACAGATGAATACGGGACATGTTTAGATGCCATCAGGGTTGCTGGCATGGCAAGCCCTACAGATGTCCTGGCGGTGCTAGCGGTGTGCCGTCAGATCCTCTCGGCTGCTGCACTGCGCAATGCAGAGGGCGGGCACACTGAAACCGTTGCTGGCTTGGTGGGACATGTGGATTTCTTGACTGCCAGGTGTGTTGAATTCTTGGAAACCTACACCGGCCTTGCTGCCGAGGGGTTCACAGGTAAGCAGGATGCGACAAATTGAAATCCAGAAGCAAATTGGAACTGGACAAAACCTGACATTGGAGCAGCGAAGTTTCATGAGCCTTGAAAGCGCACAATGCCTGAAAACCATGAGAGCCGCTTGCGGTTGGACGCAAAAGGATCTGGCAGAGAAAATCGGCCGGCATGTTCGCACGATCAAGTATTGGGAAGCTCAACCTGGACGCATTGGCGGCGTTGCTGTCAGTGAGATGGTGGAAGCTTTCAGAGATGAGGGGATAACCGAAGGCATGGCGCCGTTGCTTGCCGCAGAACGGGGGCGCCGTCAGCAGAAGCTCAAGGCACATCGAAAACAGGTAGTTCATTACCAGACATGTGATGCTCGAACCCGTAGAGGCACAACATGCATGTGCAAGCCTATTCCCGGCAAGCGCCGTTGCAAGTTTCATGGCGGATTGTCTACTGGCCCGCGCACGCCAGAGGGCAAGGCCCGGATTGCTGAAGCACAGCGCAGGGCAGCACTGAAGCGCAAGCAGACCGCTGCTGTTAATACAGCGCCGAAACAGCAAACTGCTCCAGGGGGAGTCAGCTCAACAAGCCATTGTTACGCAGGAGAGAAACCCCATTTGAAATCACCTTTCGATGGTTGGGCAGAGTGAAGTCGGTAGCGTTCATATCGGGCTACCAGCTTAAGGCAGTGCGTGAGGTCAACGGCTGGACACAGCAGGGGCTTGCAGACAAGGCCGGGGTGCATGTCCAGACTGTGAAGTTTTGGGAGTCTCAGGACAGGCAAGACGAGGGTGGATTGCATAGCAAAGCAGCATGGAAAATGGCGCGGGCAATGAAGCTGGAGCCAATGCCTATTGAGGATGACTGCTCAGACGACGAACTGGCAGATATGGCTGCAAAGTTTGGACTATCCCGCTTGTTCAAAACCAAGGCACCAGACACGCCAAGGCACTGTAATGCTCGATGTCCTGACGGCCGGAAATGCCGCAAGCGGCCAGTGCCCGGCAAGCAAAGATGTAAGCAACACGGCGGGAACAGCACCGGGCCGACAACTGAGCGCGGCAGGTTGGCAATCGGTCAGGTACAGAAACGACGGTGGCAGGCATATCGTTTAAATAACCTCGGTACTACCGAGACTATCTCAGTCATGGCGTCGATAATCCCGCCGCCGGTGCCAGTTTCCTCAACCCACCCCTCGCAACACTTCAGAAGCATCTTAGCTAACAAGGGGGGAGAAGGTGGCGGTTGAGGATCATGCCGTGAGTAGTGAGGAATATTCAGCCTCAAGGCTTTCAATTGCGCATATCACATTGCTGAGTTCACTCTTTAGCTGCTTGACATCAACAGCGCCTGAGTCCTCAAAAGGTAGCTCTTTCCCTCTCTTGCTGACTCTATATTGCAGGTTCTCACGGTCAGCAATTTCCTCAATCAACCTATCGCGTTGATCTACAAATGAGTTGTAGCCGAATTTCAAAATTTCAGGGTTGGTAGCCATAAACCTTTCCAATCGTCTATTTGTACTCTGACTAAACGTAATCTGATTTGCTGACAAAGCCAAACTAACAAAGGCAGCACTAATCCCCGCAGCGTCGTGATGACGCCGCATTCCGACAGTCTAAGTCAAAATCTTGTACGCAGCCCTTTGAGAACAATGCCCCGGTGCATTTTAACAATGGGGGATAGCCGGACACGTCTTGCAACTGACTTGCGATAGTTGGTGCGCTATCAGTTTTGCGAGGCAGTCATGTTGGCTAGGTTTTGCTGCGCGGTACATACGCATGTGTGCGTCACGGACTGTTGGGCAAAGGTGCAATTATGTCAGGCGGTGTATGCCGCTTTTTTAGAAGCACCAACGCGCGCGCAAGTGCCACCGCTTTTTGTCAGTCCACATTTACGGAGCATGGCCGCTTTTTTTGAGTCCATTCGCGCCCGCGTGTAGGGGTGTTGCCGGAGGGTGCAGTTTTGCGACGCCCTAAAGGGCCGGGAGCCTGGATAAGGGTGCAAATTTGCCCGGTTACACCTGCCGTCCACGCAATAGAGATTCCGCGAGGCCCATAAGTGACTCAGGACGCGCGTAAGGCGTCTCAGTGGTGTTGATTGCCCGACAAGCCCCTAAAGCTCACTGACGGCGTTCTCTGGCGATTTACGGGCATGAGTTGCCGGTGCGGCTAAGCTATCATTCCACCGGGTTGAGCAAGTTGTTCCGCCTCTATGGGGTGTTGTTCAGGGTGCAATTTCTGGACACATACGCGCAGGTGCGCGCGGCACGGGCTTGTTGAAAGGGGTGCAATTTCTGGCGGGAAATACCGGACAGTCGGCCAGGGCATGAACGCCTGTTAGTATAGGTCAAAAACAGGTGTTTGAGCGCCGTTTTCTAATGGGGGAAAACCGGCAATGAGACCGACAATACAGTCAAAAAACAGTTAGAAATATTAAGGTTGCGGGCAACGCAAGCGGCTCCACCTGCCACCAACCTGTTAACATATGTTAGCATCCTCCCGACTTGTCAAAACCACGTTTTTAGAAGCGCCAACGCGTGCGTCATAGGTTCAGTCCACAAGGTGCAGTTTTCGTCAGCGCTCACGCGCGAAATCGGAACAGATCGCGCGTTGGGTTGAATTGGCAAAGGTGCGCAAAGATTGCGCACCTGTTGGTGGCGCTCAACCTAGTGAAAAGGGACAGCGGGAAGCGGCGCGCGAATTGGATGTTGCCGGGCATCAACATGTGCCCGGCAAACTCTCTTGTATCGGTAGCTACGACTTGCCCATGGAGATTATGGTTCTCTGGCTACATCAAAGGCGATGTCCCAATACTTGTCCTGGTCCTCAGCCCTGCAATCGACATAGTTTTTCTGTGTAGCTGGATTGTGGTCCTGAATGCCCAAGAGTACGTTAAATCCGATTCCTTCCTGCCCTTTTCCATGCCATTTAAGGGCATTCAGGTGGGAATCGCGTTCTTGGCTCTCTCCCCAGGCAAGGTCTGTCCGGCAGTTTTCCCAGTTTGCTGACATGAGTGAATACTCCCTGATTCCGTTTCATCCCAATCGCAAAACCCAAGGCAGTATGACATGTTCAATATGAACCCATGCTGAATAGGTTATACATCACAAGTTCTGTCCAAGCTCGCTTGTCTAGAGTGAAAGACAGGCCACCAGCGGGGAGCTAGCGGCCTGCTTGACTTGCCTATCTGGCCTGCCGCCATCCGGTGAGTTGACGGGGGCCAGTGGGAACAGCGCGATTGGGGGTCAACGCTGTGACAGGAATATAGTCCTAGTCAGTCCTATTGGCAATGGCTTTGTTTACTCAGTCCGCACCGTGACAGGCGACGCCTTTTCATTCCGCAAATCTGCGGGTTGGTCAGAGCGCCTGGAGCGCGCGCCAAAATTTGCGCCAAATACGATTTTAAGCCCAATATTGCCTGCCAGAGTGCTGTGGTTGCTTGCTGCTGTGGTGGAGTAGGGGGTGTATGTTCATTGGAGAGTTCCAGAGCCAAAAAGGCGTAGCGAGACTTCCCCACCGTTTCGGGTGAGGTCGTCGCCAGCCTTTAGCGTTTAGGTTTGCTCTTTGGCATGTTCACCGGAGCCGCCCGTCGCCGTCAGGCCCAAACATGAATCCGAACACTCTGTTTGGTTGTCCACTGCTTCTGGATAGCTGTATCGGACTATCCGTGTGGCGTCGGCCTTGGACTTTCGCGCTGCCGTTCCGGTGTATCCACACTCCCCACAGTACCGGAGTAAGAGCACCAGCGCTGCGGGCAAGTCTGAGTCCACCACTGGTGCAATGACACGCATTGTACTGAACAAGTGAATTGCACAAAAGGGGAACATGCCGTCTACCCACCGAAACCTTTCAGAGGTGTGGACAGCGGTTCAGCAAGCTAACTTTCTATGGTGGGATCAACTCAGATTGTTGCGCCGGCGCAACAACTCAAACTGCCCGCAACCCAAACAGCTAGGCCTGCGCGAGCAACAACAGAAACAGAGCGTAAATCAAAACAATACCTATGAGCCCAACTAGCACAACATCCCATAGCCAATACGCCAGCCTTCCAGCAGCAGCTCCAGCGGACAACGCAATCAACAGAGTGACATCTTGCCGAAGCCCGACAATCATCCAGTGCCACAGTAACCAGGAAGTCAAGAGCGCAGCAGTCAGAGTAATAGCGAGCCGCAGGTAGGGCGCCGCCGCCTTGTATGCCCGCGTTTTGTCAATAGCCAAGAATTCGCCGACGACATGGTACTCGACGTCAATAGCTTCCTCTTTGTCCTTTTGATTTATCACGCTCATTTTCAACCAACCTTTAAGTAGGGGGCTAGGCAGCACGCACTGAAGGTAAGCGCAGTGTTGCAGGAAGTACGCGTGCAATCAATTGTCAGCCAGTTATGGAGTAAGAGCGGCCCAATCGGATGATCGCGTATTACGCTTTGTGTTCAATCCCTCTACAGGTTCACTTGCTTTTGCGGCGCGGCTTAACCCTCCATTGGTCTAAATCAACGGTTTGTCGTTTCTCAGGTTCGCTAAACTTACTCTTGAAGCCATCGGGTATGATCGTGACCACCGTGTCCCCACGCTTCACCTCGATAATGCAACCGCTTTCATTGGCGGCCTGTGTAAGCCTCTTGGCATCGTCTGCAGTCAGTAGCGCGCGTGTTGTCATCCTAGAGTGAAATCCCGTTCGCTATTTGTTGGCGGTTCGGATTGCTCCGTCGCTACAACTGACAGCTTTATCGTTCCGTCCGGTAGCAGAAACATATTCATGCCGTGTCGCTTCGCAACCTTGGCAGCGCGGTTGATGTCGGCTTCTGTGCATCTGGCGGGAGTACGCGGCATCAGCGTTCAGACCTTGCTCTACGACGCCTTTGTGCCGGTGTTTCACACATCCGCAACGCCCGCTCCAAAGCGCCAGAGTTTGCCTTGCTGGCAGTAGATGAAATGGGATTGCTGGGCTGTCTGGCTGCACGTAGTGCCTCAATATGTTCTGGATAAAACAGCTTCTTGTTTCCGTGCTTTTCGTAATGCGGATGCAAACCAATGAAATCCACGAGGGTACGTTTACATATGCCCAAGGCCCTCGCTGCTTGGTCTATGTCGCAAGGCTCTACGACCCATTCTGGAAGCGGCTTTTTCATGCTGGCGAGAGAGCCGGTTCAATATGTCGTTGCAATGATCACCGTTACGTTCTGCCCGCTATCCACAGGCAGGATGCAAACAGATTGCCGGTTATGACTGGTTGTGCTTTGCACCTGAACTCCCAGTCAAGCTACCGAGGTTTTCCATGACGCCAATCTACGCCAAGGCCGCCACAATGGCTTCACTCATTGACATTGCTGAAAGCACGTTTCGCAATCTGGTGACGACCGGCCAGCTTCCAAAGCCAGTCAAAATAGGCGGTAACTCGTTGTGGAAGGTTGAGGCAGTTGTTGAGGCTATTGATGACCGTGGGCGGTCGCCAGAGCATGACCCGGTTCGTGCGTCCATGGAGGAGTATTTCCGCAAGGAGAAAGAGAAGGAAAGACACAAGGCAGAGGCGAAGGGGAAGCGCAAGTGATTAAGCCCTACTTCACTTCAAAGGATCTGTCAGAGCGCTATGGCTTTTCTGCCCGGCACTGGACTAGCCTAGCTGCTGCTGGAAAGTTGCCCGGCGCGTATCAGCCGTCCGGGACTGGTGGTAAGTGGGTGTTTGATGAAGCCGCCTTTCGGCGTTGGTGGGGCAGAAGTATGCGTAGGGGTTCGCAGTGGCCGGGATATACCGCAGAGGAAAAACATGGTGGGGACGCGCCCAGCGTAATGGGCGTGAATACCGGAGAAGCCTCGGAACACAGAATAGGGCGCAAGCTGAAAGCCGTTTTAGGAAAGATGCAGCAGACGGCAGAGCAAAACAGCTAGCCGTCGGTCTCTACGCCAGCAGAATTGAGATTGCCAGCCAACAAGCAGTCGCGAACCCAGGCACTCAAGCTTTCAGCGCCATCATTTGCCGCTGCATTTTCAAGTTGTTCCATCTCTGCGGAGGTGAGCATGACCACCAAGCGAGTATCACGCTTCAAGTTCATGGGTACTGGTTTCCTGCCCATTGCGACTCCTGACTCTTGTATCTGTCACGCCCTTAATAAGCCCTCACAATAATTATTGCAATAAATTTGCACATATCTATTGACACGCCTATAACAATGGTAATAACTATTGCCATAGAAACAAAGGCGAGGGCGACACAAGATGCGGATCTTAGTTACCACTTCCCCAGCAGGACATTCCTACGACACTGCAGCAATCATGCGCGCAGCCTGGGCTGCATACGACCGCGTGAACTGTGGCGGCGACCGCAAGCGGTTCAAGTTCAACCGGGTGTTCTTTGCGCAAATGCTTGCGGCTATGTGGAAGCAGGCCCGCGAGCAAATGGAAACCGCCAAGCTGGCAGCACTGCCTGTAGGCGATAAGGCAACCCGCCGCACTGAGCTTCAAAACCAACTGACACGATTGAACTACCTGCCTGTAGGCATGAATGCGAGCCGTCGTGCAGCCGTCCTCAAGGACAAGATTTCACAACTAGCAGCTTGAACCCTGCAGGGCGGTTCCCACACCGCCCGCCAAGCCCCGGTAGCCGTTTCCCCTGACGGTGCCGGGGCACCCCTCAACCCTCTAAAAGGAGACTCATTGTGGACTCATCTGTACCCGAATCAAATGAAACACTCGTTTCGTTGACGCGCGACGAGCGGTCATCACAGCCTTGCCCAAACCCGAACCAACGGTTGCAAGGAAACTACAGATCACTGGAGGCAAGAACGCATTTACCAGATCGGTCGCAGTAGCGGCCGGCAGCGGCACCGCTGTGCGTGTGCTCAGCAGTTGGCAGCCGCTTCCATCAACCCTTGATTGAGGAGTCTCACTAGATGCCAAGGAACCCACCAACAACAGCAGCAGAAATGCTTGATGGCTACGTGGTCTTGCGGGACCGCATTGAAGCCTCAGACGGCGATGGGGAACTGACCCTTCGCTGCAGGTCAATAGAGCCTATGCAAGATGCTATTCTGGCTGCTCCAGTCATCAGCCTAGGTGACGTGAAGGCTAAACTGGCAGTGATGCTTTTCTGCCACACCGCTGAGTTTCAGGACGCCAGCGGTTTTGAAATTGCCACGTCTGTTTTGCAACTCTGCGAGCAAATGGGGCTTGTCACTTCCCCGCTCTCATACCAGCCAGCCGATACCACCCTTGCTGCTAAAAGCACACCCTGTGCCGAGCGGGACGGGGAAGCCATCGCTGCAGAGTGAATCGCTTCAGAGCAAAGTTCCACCCTCACAGCAGGAGCCGCATATGGCAAAGAAAACACCTGACACAGTAGTTCCCAATCTCAAACTGGTTGAAAAAAGAAAACGCTCACAACGTACCAAGACCCCTGAGGAACGTTACCCTGACCTCAATCCAGAGCAGGCAAGGATAAGAGCGAAGCTGGAGGACCTGTTTCCAGATGGATGGGATCGCGACAGACAGACTTTGACCAAGATGGACTTGGCCAGCATCCGCGCTGTTGTGACGGAGGTTCTTACCGAAATGGGCATTACTCCAACAGCCTGACACTCACTTCAATCATGGAAACGGAGGCCTATACCATGACTACTGACAGCGAAATTATTGAGAGAGATTTGCAAGAGCATGTGACCAAAGACACGCCAACCATTGGCCTAAATGCGCGCCGCGAAAAGAAAGCGCGTGTTGATGCTGACCGCGTTGCCGAATTGCAGAAAGCACAAGTCGAGGAAGCTGCACAAGCGGAGAAGCGGAAACGGGACCGCATTAGGTTTGCGATGCATCAGGCGTTTCCACCAATGACGCTTGGCGCTGCGATTAGCACGCTTGAGGACTGGAAAAAGCTGCAGACAAATTTGCCAACCTCAAGCAAAATCCTTCAAGGCCAAGCCGGTCTGGACAAGATTGTTTTGCGCGTTCTGGATGGCCTGCAGATGATTGCCGAGAATGAGAACGCGGCAAATGCCAACGTCCGGAACATCGTCAGAGAAGTTCTCAAAGAGACAGCACCAGCCCAGCCAGCAGATTGACACGTCACTGCCTGCGCGGCGGCTCGGGCAATTCACCAACTTTGAAACTGAAAGAGGCCGGTCATGACCAGATTCATTACAGACAAACAGCGTAGCGAATTATTCGAAGCAGCTTCCAACATGGAGAATCCAATCGGTGAAATAGAGACTTTGGCCGATGTGTTGGATCGCATTGCGAAGTCCATGAAAGACTACGCAGACACGGGCGTTCTTTTCATGGTCTCCAGTGAAATCAAGAGACGGACAACGCAAGTTTTTGAAGTCCATGAGAAACTGTTTCACGGCCTGCACGAAAGCCCCGGCGTAGATGATGACTTTCGCCTAGACCTGCTGCTTGCCATCGCAACCAGCACCGGCAAGTCACTCGACGTGTTGGAAGCTCAATCGCGTGGCATGGACCCGCAGTCATTCCACAAGTGGGCTGACGAGCAATCAATCAGCACAGGCGGACAGTAATGATAGCCAAGAAACCAAAACCAACTGCTGACGCTGAACGCCGCGCACATGCAACCCAACAGGCGGTTGCCATACTGCATACGCTCATTGACCACCTGCATGTTGATGACGCCGGGTGCGTACACCAACCGCGTGTCATGGTTCCCGCATCAATCAATCACAACCCGCCAGTTCGCACTGTCAGGGTATCGGCAGACATTCCGCGTCACCTGTTTGATTGCATCACGCACTGGGATGCAGACGCTGACTCGGACTTGGACGGCAGCGCAGATGATGAGCGGGAAATCTGCACAGATACGGAGGGGGTGAATTACCTATGACTGGCCAGTCGACCCGCCAACTGGTGCGCCTTCGCCGAGCATGGAACAACACGCCGAGGGTTCACCGCTTGGCATTCCTTATGGAAGTGCTGGCAACCAGTGCACCACACTATCGGACACTGCGAGGCGAGCCACAAACCGCATTGCCGTTGGAGGTCGCAGAGCTGATGGACGCAGCAACGCAGGTACTGCGGACAGGCAAGGCTGCGAACTAGGGTAGGGAGCAACAGTGAAGTGACCTGACACAACATTCAGCCGTAAAGGACGCCTTATTGTCTGACACTTTCAGTTGATAGGATCAAAAACATCTGACTTGTGGATGACGTGTGAAATGCGTAAAGCTATGAAAAATAAGGCGTTTTTCTCGCTAAACCAATCCTTTACTGGATTCGGACGACTATTGCGTCGGTCCAAATATTTGACATCCGTGGTGAAAGGTCCGTACATGAAGTCGCAAGCTGACTCGAATCTGCAGTATCGCAACAGCATCAAGTCGGCGCGTCCTATTACAGAGGCTCCTACCATGGCACGCAACCTTCTCGATTATTCTGGGGTAATCAGTTCAACCACTCCTGACGGATGTTCCGCCTTCGTAAAACTTGATCAACCTATTTCCGGCAGGAAGTATGTTGTAATTTCGCATGACACTGTTGGTAGAATCAAAGTAATGAATGGTGTTGGTCGACTCCAACCCAATAAGCGCGTGTCCGGGAAAGCTACAATAGGCCCTGAAGCATTGAGCGCTACAACGGTGGAGGCGGCTTAAGTCATAATTGAGCTCAATTTACCGGCGGGACAGGCGTGGATCGAAAAGTTGAAACGACATTTCCGTCGCGCGAGTGTTCTGGCATAATAACAGAAGCAGCACTTGAACTTTGCACCGGTACCGGGCCGCACTTTGAGAGTGCTTTAGCTCAAGCTCGAAAATACAGTGAAGCATACATCGTAGACCATGAGCATCTATTGGCCGGAGACCTGATTTTATCCCGCCAGATCAAAGGAAATGGCGATCCGGTTTCAAGCCCGATCCCAGCTGTTCAAAAGAGACATCGTTGCAGCCCCGAGGCATCCTACTGGAGCCACGTAATGCTCTACGTCGGCAACATGTTTGTGGTGGAAACTCAGGCAGTCCCAACCAAGTTGAAAAGCGCGGAAGCGGACGAGCCCGACGATGTCATACCAGCAGGCATACAAGTGCGTCCTTTAACGGCCTATTCGACTGAATACAACTTGATGGTACTGCGGTACGAATTTCCCCAAGACGATATCGGGATTGACACACCCTCGTTGCTTCTCCAGCGGATTGCAAGATACGCATTGCTGCGTGGAGCTGTCGGAGGGACCAAATACGACTACGTGGGAGCGTCCAATTGCTCCGTTAATCCAGATGAAAGGTGGCATGGAAAACCGGCCGATCGCGCAATATGTAGTGAATTTGTCACTGAGTGTTACGCGGCTGCAGGAAAGCTCATGGTTGAGGAATACGATATGCTGGTGAATGGAGAGCGATTTATACTCCCAGCGCATTTTTATGATAGTGCTTCATTCAAGAAATATGAACCTCGCTACCTGAAGTTTGAACCATCCACTAACTGATGCATCCAATGATGCTAGCAGAAGTGGATCACAAAACAGCAAAAGTATATTTCGCAAAGCCATTGCTCACAAACCATGCATTGACGTTCTCGCGGTGTTGAGCCGTCATTCCTGTTTCCACTTGTCCCAGAGGAAATCCCGAAGGATTGGCGGAACCTCAATGTCCGATTTCAGTCTTTGGCTTCTGCTCACAGAGAGGTCAATTGACTCGTTTCCTTCGGCAGAAACGTCGTCCTCTTTTTCTGGCGCAAAATGCTGCAATCTCTTATGAGGCAAATGGATCGTCTGGCATTTTGAAACCAGATTGAGCCTGCATTCCCTTAAGCAGATTCAAGAGATACATGGCGTCCAAGAATGGAACGTTTAGCTGATGTAGTTGTCCCTTATCATCTGAATACTGCAATGTCGCCCAAGATTCTTTAGGGGTTTTGTCTGGCAAGAACATTGCACCTTCGATGCGGGCCACTGGTGGCAAGGCGTTCACACCGGTGGGTGGTTGAAGGGGGTTTTGTTCAAACATTTTGTCGCTCCTTGTTAGAGGTCTACATCCTGCACGATTCTCTGTGCAAACTCATTGCGTCAATCCGGTTTGTTCTTTCGAATTGGCACTTTTAAGGGCTTGCGTTTCCTGACGGGCTGGATGTCCGCAAATTCACGCATTAGCCTGGCAGTTACTTCCGAAGCAGCGGTAAAGGGGTGAGGGTTGTAATCGCCATCACTGGGTGGGGTGTATATCCATGCTGGCTGTAGCTTCTCTGGAAGCCTACAGTTTTGTTCGCCAAAAAAATCTTGTTGACTGTCATCTCGGAAAACATGTCTGAGCATCGTCAAGGCGACAACACGATGATTGCCGTCAGTTAGTATTAGGCCTCCTTCAGTCTCCGTAACTACAACAGGAACCGGCAACACGCCTTTTTGACAAAGAAATTTGTATGCCGACTCTATCCTTTGAGCACCGTTTGTTATCGCGCTGAAGGCGTTCTGTTTGCCCTCAACGTGAGCTTGGAACAGTTCCACAATTGTTTTTTGATCCAAGTCAGTGAATTCGTTCAATTCCAGTGTTGTTGACGTTAGAGCCCACGTTGTCTGCTGCCAGTAGTCTAGTGACTTTGCATGTAAGACAAATAGCCAATCGTCTTGCTCAATTTGATTTGGAGGCCAGCCATATCCTTCTGAGGCGATTGGCAACAACCAAGTCTCAATCACTTGGTCTGGAAATTTAGGAAGGTCATGCTTGATCGCCGCAAGCAGTTCTGCATCTTGTGAACTATCCATTGCCGACTTGTCCGTTGCTGTGTCAGCCTGAGTTTATGTGTAATCTATACAGCATCACCACTAACGTTGAGGCGATCCGCAACCTTTTTGGTGTCACTGTGGTTGATGCGAGTGCCGGTAACTTTCCGTTACTGCCTGCCATTTTCCCAGCTTACGGCGCTCCGGTCGTTCGGCAGGTGGATGGCGAACGCGAACTGTCCATGATGCATTGGGGTTTTATTCTCCCTCAGCGCGACAAGGCCCCGAAGGTTGTCAACAACACCAGAGACGACAAGGCCACGTCCTCAAGGTTTTGGAAATCCTCATTCGAGGAACGCCGTTGCCTGATACCGGCCAGCAGCTTTGCAGAATATCACCCTAAGAACCGAGACGAGAACGGACACAAGACGGTTGTGTGGTTTGCAATGAAGGGAGACGAACCACGACCGCCGTTTGCCTTCGCCGGTATCTGGCGCACCTGGAAAGGCAACTATAGGGGCGAGCTTCGCGAGATGAACGTCTACTCAATGATGACGACAACGCCGAATGAAGTTGTGAAACCCATTCATCCCAGCCGCATGCCGGTGATACTGGACGCAGACGATTACGACAACTGGCTGATTGGAACGCCGGATGAAGCGGCGGGGCTGCTTAGGCCGTTTGATGGGGACAGAATGCATATTGCACTGGAAGGAGGCAAAGACGATGATCAAGAAAGGTAAGGGGTAACAACGCATGGCCATTCCCAAAAAAGGCAGCCGGAAAATTGTAGTCAATCAAGATGACTATCGTTGGTTGATCCGGAGGAAGGCCACTGATTGTCAATCGGACTTCGGATTTGGCGAGATCAATGTCGCCATTGAGCACGCTGATGGTTGTGGGGCAACATTGCTGGTGAAAACTGGCTATCCACATCCGCAAGACATGGCTGCAGGTGGAGTGATAAATGCGGTGACACCAGTTGTGCCGTCAGATGTTGCGATATGGATCAAGGAAGCTATCAAGGCGGGATGGTGTCCACAGGAGCCAGGTCCAACTTTCTATTTTTCTCCGAATGACGCCAGCTAACGAGCTTGCTTCGGTGCTAGTGTGCGCAACGACGCGGAAAGCTGGCTCGGGACTAGTCACAGTGCACATTGCTATGGAGGGCGGCAACCAAGACAACGGTGAATCGTGAATTTGCCAGTGAGTGAATCGGCGCAAAGGCGGTGGTGTGGAATTAAGGATATGGAACTGAGCTTCGAAAGCGAGCGACTGTTGTACCGACCGTTGAGCAATGACGATCTGGAGTTTGAGATGGCACTCTGGAGCGATCCACAAGTAGCTCGGTACATCACCGGCGAACCACTACCGGCAGAAAAGATCGCCGCAATGATGCCTGTCGTTACTCAGCGAGCTGGTAATGGGTGTATCGGTATTTGGAGTCTCACTGACAAGGCCTCCCAAGAACAATTAGGGCACGCGCTCTTGTTGCCGTTACCAGTAGAGGCTGACGACACAGAGTTCGAGTTGCTGGAAAGCAATCAGATGCCAGACCGGGATATAGAGGTTGGGTATGTGATCAAACGGAGCCACTGGGGTCTGGGATACGCTACAGAGGCATGTGATCGCTTGCTGGAGTTTGCGTTTACTGAAACGGATCTCAATTCCGTCGTTGCTACAACCGATCCAATGAACTTGGCATCTCAGAGCGTTCTGAGGAAATGCGGGATGAGAGATCTGGGTCTCATTCGAGCTTATGCCGGGCGTTTCCCTGGCTTCGAAATCACTCGTGGCGAGTGGTGCCGCCTGCGAAATTCATGACTGTGATTGGCTCAAACAGAACCCTTGCCGATTTGCCCGGCAACTACACCCTGCACTTCAACTGCAGCAATTCACCTGATTGCTATTTCAACACGTCTGTGAACTTGGACAGGATGATTGACCACCTGGGACCGCAGTTCGAGAGCGCCGCGCTGTATGACGTGCTGAAATGCCCCAAGTGCAAGAGCCGCAGGTTCCTGGTGATGTTCAGCCCGGTGCATAGGTCTTATGGGAATGCGAGTTTTATAGGAGTACGGCAATGAAGGTAGGAGAGCTTCTGAGCGGGCCAACACTGACATCCAGTCGCGCACTGACAGTATTCGCAGCAACTGTTCTAATCGTAGTGTGGACAGAAACAGACCCAACTCAATTGCCGCTGCTGCGCGGCTTCAACCTGGTTGCGACGAACGTTTACTGGCTGCTGGCAGGGCTGCTGGCCTTTCTTGCAGTCGTTCACGGACTCAACTGGTCCAATGATGTGGTATCCGAACGCAAGGCGAGATTGTACACCTCACATGAACATCACATCCGCAATAGACCTAACCCACTCTTTGACCCGACCGACTGGCTGAACGATACACCTGCGGGAGAGAGCCCGCAAACCCGCAGGGTGCGCTATGAGACGGGAGGAGAATCATCAGACAAACTCCGTCTCGTAATGCAGAATGCGATAGATTCAGAAATTGCAGCCAAGCAATCAAAGTGGCTCAATTTTGCCATCCTGTTCGGCCTGCATGTGGCGGTTCCGGGAATGTTGGCCTTGGCCGCCGCAGCATCTCTTTACTTCAAGACATAGAGACAGGTTTGCGGTGCGCCCAATTCAATGACGGTTGTGGGTTGAAATGTGGGGTTAACAGGTGACTTAACCAAACAATATTGTTTTATTTCAGATATTTAAATAAACATTATTGGCGGAGGGGGAGGGATTCGAACCCCCGGGACCGTGAAGCCCAACGGTTTTCAAGACCGCCGCATTCGACCACTCTGCCACCCCTCCGCAACGAGATCGTGGCTGATCACCTGTCAGATGCCAAAAGTGTTTAATCGGCCCGGTGCTGGTGTGCAAGAGTTTAAACCGGTCGGCCGGTGTTTTCATATTACGTTCACCACAGTTGTCCTACTGTGGCCACAGATCAATCGTAGTGGACTTGATCGAAGAAGTATCGAAAGCGGCGCAGTTACGACGATGAATAAGTTTTTGCTAGGTTTGGTGTTGTTGTTCGCCACGGGAGTGCAGACTGCGGTTGGGCAACCAGCGCAGCGGGCCCTGGGCATATGGGCGGATGAGGACGGTCAATCCAACATCGAGATTTCCCAGTGCGGCGGCGCCTTGTGCGGCCGCGTGGTCTGGCTCAGGGAACCCAACAACGCAAACGGTCAGCCCAAGACCGACATCAACAATCCTGACGCCACGCAGAGAGGCCGGCCACTGCTCGGGCTGACAATCATCAGCGGCCTGCAGCCGGACGATGATTCCCAGCTCAGGGGTTACGTGTACAATGCCGAAGACGGCAAAGTGTACGATCTCTACCTGAAGCCGAAACGCACCACCATGGAGGTGGAGGGCTGTTTTGCACTTATTCTGTGCGGTTCACAGACCTGGACAAGAGTCCAGTAGCTGTCTGAGCACAAACACGGCCGCGGACGGGGGCTGGCCAAACAAGGCACCTGCATGTAACAAGTCGATATCTTGAGGGGCCACTTGGGGACAATGATGAAACTACTTGCGAAACTTGTAATAACGGTCAGCGCGGCGGCCCTGACTTTGGGGCTGACACAACCCGCCTGGTCGCAAACGGTCGAGGACAACCCGGTCGTCGAGAACAGTCCGCTTGTTGAAGTGCCCCAGGACGCCGTGGATCCGCCCCCGTCATTCGAAGAAAAACTCAAACTGGCGCAAGAAGGCGATATCGACATCCAGATATCGCTGGCCAAAGACTATCTGTCCGGTGACAACGACACACCCGTGCGTCCGGTGGACGCGGCGCGCTGGCTGACCACGGCGTCGGAGAAAGGCAACGCAGAAGCACAGTTTCTGTTGGCAAACCTGTTGCGTGAAGGCGCGAAGGGGTTGAAAGCCAACCCAAAAAACGCCGTTACGCTGTATGCCAGTGCTGCCGACAAGGGTCACATGGAAGCGGCTTACTGGGCCGCTGACGCATATCATTACGGAAAGGGCGTCAAGGCAGTGCCCGGCAAGGCAATCAGTTTCTATGAAAAGGCAGCCGACCTCGGCCATGTCGCCTCAAAGAACAATCTTGGCCTGATGTACCTGCAGGGCAAAGGTGTGGACCGCGACCTGCAGACCGCCTTTCGCCTGTTCAGCGACACGGCGCAGTCCGGCAATTCCTGGGGCCAGAACAATCTCGGCGGCATGTATGAGATGGGCTGGGGAACTGTGAAGAACACCGACAGGGCGCTGCAACTCTACCAGCGGTCAGCCGCTGCCGGAAACATTCACGGTGCCAGCAACATGGTGCGGTTGCGTGCGGTTCTCGAGGTTGCCGCCAAGGCGGAAGCAGCCGAGCAGGAAACAGGCAACACGCCAGATACTGTCACCGGTTCGGAACCGCAGACCAGTGAGACACCCGACACTGGCGCCGCCAATCCTCCGGCAGAAGCCGAAATCCTCGGTGGCTCAACGGCCAACTAGGTCTGCATGCAAGCGTCAGGCGGTGCTCTTTTCAGCGCTGCTCATCAGCCCGGAGAGGTCAGGCACGAGCCCGCCCGCAGGCATGGCCAGAACTTGCTCGATCAGGCGTTCAGGGTCCGGATAGCGGCCATGGGCGAGCAGGCCTCGCGCCTTTGCAACCATATCATCGTGTGACAGTGGCAGTTCCGGGTCACCTCGAGCATCGGCAACCGCATGGGAAATGAAGTTTCCATCTTGCAACTCGACCTCAACCCGGCTGCCCCAGTGCACCGGATAGGCGGACTGATACTCGTCTGCACACGACACGGAGGTTTTATGGCGCAGGTCGCGGGCCTCCGATCGTGCTTCGGCTTCGAAACTGTCAAACACCACCGAACCCCTGAGCAACGCCGTGGCCACACAGTGCTGCAGCGAGAACTTGCCGGCATAGGCAGTCTCGACTTCCCTGCGGTCGCACAGGTCCAATGCCGCCTGATAGGCAGAAATCCTGACCGCCTTGATGGCACGGCCGTCCTGCAATTGCCGGTGAAGTGCCATCGCGCACTCTATCGCAGGGTGGGTGTGCCGGCACGATGGCCATGGTTTGATCGACGTTTCATGCAGTTGCCACCGTTCGTTCATGCCGGGCAGAAGCCTGGACTGGTCTGGGTCGGGACAGGTCGCCTTGTAGAAACCCCGGTTACCTTCAAGGATTTCCGGCGCCCCGGTAAAACCCTGCGCAGCCAGCGTGGCTGCAACTACGCCGGCCTCGGCCCCGCGCCCGGCATGCAGATGCTTGGTCTCAGCCCCGGTATCGAGAAACTGCCACAAACCGGAAGACTGGGAGCCGGCATTTCCTAGCGCGTGCACGCAGGCCGTTTCATCCAGGTCCAGCAGACTGGCAACGGCCATCGCAGATCCGAACGGGCCGCAAGTGGCAGTGTTGTGCCAAATTTTGTAGTGTTCGGGCCCGACGCTCATGCCCACACGGCAACAGGCTTCAAATCCACGCAATACGGCGGTCAGGGCTGACTTGCCATCTGTTCCCGCTGCCATCGCGAATACAGCCGGAACCACGACACACCCGGGATGAACCACCGACGCCCGGTGCAGGTCATCCACCTCAAGAATATGACACAAACCTCCGTACAAGAACGACAATCTTGCTTTGTCAATCGTCCGGTTCGAGCCTTCCGACATGACGCTTTGCCACGCCAGCAATTTGCGCCCCTGTACAGAATTCCGGCCCGCGACAATGTTCGCAACCGCGTCAAGAGTGAACAGCGCAGCAGCCTGCAGGTCATGATCGGACACCGGTCGCGCCATTATCGCGTTACCGAGTTGCAAGCTCAATGATGAGGTCATTTCGACCGGAGAGGGGATCTGGTTCATGGTGCAGACTATAGTTTGGCCGGCGCGCTCAGAAAAGCGCGAAGGCCGGCGGGGCTGCAAGAATTTGTTAACCGTGTTTCTGAACCTCGCCTTTACCGTCATTGCTGCAAACTCGTTAAACATTTAGCGCATCCGTTAAGGATGTGCCGGTGACAGCACGGCGTTTAAACCTGGGAACATTTCGGTCATGACAGATCAGAATTTGCGGCTGCCGACACGCAGGAACAACGGTTATTACTTTATCGGGGCAGGGGTGCTGTGTGCGGTTGCCATCGCCCTGGCGGGATGTTCCGGCTCCGGCAAGAAGGATCCGTTCGCAGGTGTTGGCTCTCCCATTTGGGATGATGCCAAAGGTCCAATGCCGAAAGGCGGCGGCCGGCGTCATGTCGGCAAACCATACCAGGTCGCCGGCAACTGGTTCTATCCGAAGCATGAGCCGAACTACAGCAAGACAGGCGTCGCGTCATGGTACGGACCGAAGTTCAACCGGCGCATGACGTCAAATGGCGAATGGTTCGATATGGAGCAGCTGACTGCTGCCCACACCACCATGGAACTGCCGAGCTATGCGAAGGTGACAAACCTTGAAAACGGTCGTGAGGTGATTGTGAGGGTCAACGACCGCGGCCCATTCGTCAACGACCGTATAATAGACATGTCCAAACGTTCGGCCGATCTTCTCAGGTTCCGGGGAAAAGGCAAAGCGAAGACCCATGTACAATATATTGGTCCAGCACCGCTACAAGATCCGACCTACAGCCATCTGGCAGCAATGAACCAGGAATTGAACCGGCGTACGCCGTTGAACCAGATGATCGCCAACGCCAATCTGCGAGACGGCCGCTACGGTGAAAGCCAACCGCAACTGCACACCGCCAATACCGCGGCATCTGCCCCCACCGGAAGCGGCGGTTACTACATTCAGGTTGCAGCTTTTGCTGACCCCGGCAACGCTCAGCGCACCAAGGAAGCCCTGGCAGACCTCGGCAGTGTTCAGATCAAGCCCGCCAACGGTTCCTTCGGTCCGCTGTACCGGGTCCGCGTCGGTCCGCTCGACAACCATGCCACCGCGCAGTCGGCCCTGCAGCAGGTACGGGCCCGTGGCCATCATGACGCTGTTGTGAATTCTGCAATCAACTGAATGGTCTAGACTGGCGCCTGTTGATTGCACCCATGTCTATGGGTAATGTTGAGGAAGAATCCATCAACTTGAAAGACAACGGCGGTCACCATGCTAGATAAGGCAAGGTACTATGGTAACGCTCAAGCCAGGTTTTTCCTGGCCGTAGCGGCAATTGCCATGATGCTGCTTGTTTCTGTGTCCTGGAAAACCGCTGCGGCCCAGGAGTTCGAGACCATTGCAGATTATGCCATTGTCATGGACAGCAGGTCCGGCAAGGTCCTTTTCGAGAAAAATGCCGATGAGTTGGTGCCCCCGGCCAGCATGAGCAAGGTCATGACCATGATCATGGTGTTCGAGCGGCTCAAACAGGGGCGTTTGAAGCTCACCGATGAGTTCACCATTACCGAAGACGCCTGGCGCCGGGGCGGGGCACCATCCAGAAGCTCCACCATGTATGCCGAAGTGGGGTCGAAGGTCTCATTGGAGAATCTGATCAAGGGCGTCGTGGTTCACTCCGGCAACGATGCCGCAATCGCAATTGCACAAGCCATAGGCGGCACCGAAGACGGTTTTGCCGACGACATGACCAGGCGTGTCCGGGAGTTGGGCCTGCCGAAATCAACGTTCAAGAACGCCACCGGCCTGCCTGCGGATGGTCATCTGACCACCATGCGCGAACTGGCCAGCCTGACCCGGTACATCATCGAGGTATTCCCGGAATACTATAAGTACTACGGCATCCGGGAGTTTACCTGGAACAACATCACGCAACAAAACCGCAATCCGCTGCTGGGCAAGTACCGCGGCGCCGATGGCGTGAAAACCGGTTACATCAGGCAATCAGGTTATGGCATGATTGGATCTGCCGAGCGTGAAGGCAGGCGTCTGATCACGGTGGTCGGCGGCATGAAAACCAGGCGCGACCGCGCCCAGGAAACCGAACGCCTGCTTGACTTCGGTTTCAGGAAGTTTCGCGCTGTACGGCTGTTTTCCGCAGGAGACACCGTCGGTCAGGCCCGTGTCTGGGGAGGCGAGGAACCGTCGGTCAAGCTGATCACCAAGAACAACATCCTGACCCTGCTGTCGGAAGAAGAGCAGGCCACTGCCGAAGTCCAGCTGGTCTATTCAGGCCCTCTGAAAGCGCCGATCAAGGCTGGCACCGAAATCGGCGTGGTGCGGATACTGAGTGACGGCAAGCTTGTCTACAAGGCGCCGGTGCACACCAAGAGTAGCGTGGCGGCAACTGACAGCATGTGGAAGAAGGCTCTGGATTCGGCGCTTTTCATGGCCCTCGGTGGTTGATAAAACCATCTCCTCATGAAACGGGCATTGTTCATTACATTTGAAGGCGGTGAAGGCACCGGCAAGAGCACACAGGCCTTGGTGCTCGCTGGGAAATTGCGCCAGCTTGGATATCAAGTTGTTGCAACCCGCGAACCCGGCGGGTCTGCAGATGCCGATGCCATCCGACAATTGCTGGTTAGTGGCGAAACCGGACGCTGGAGCGTGACGGCGGAAATATTGCTCAACTACGCCGCACGGGAAAGCCATCTGCGCCACACAATCAAGCCGGCGCTCGCGGAAGGAGCGGTCGTAATCTGTGACCGATTTGCCGATTCGACACGGGCCTATCAGGGCTACGCCGGCGAGGGTGACAGCCAGCTCATTGATCAACTCGACCAAAACATCGTCGGCGAAACACAGCCGGATCTCACATTGGTTTTCGACTTGGATCCGCGCATCGGGCTTGAAAGGGCCGGGACGCGCGGCGGTGATGATCGCTTCGAACGCAAAGGGCTGGCGTTCCACGACCGGTTACGGGAGGGCTACCTCGCTGTTGCGAATGAGTTTTCAGCCCGATGCACAGTCATTGATGCTTCCGGTTCCAAAGACGACGTCGCATCTCAGGTCTGGCAGGCGCTTTCTCCGCTCATTGAGGATGCCCGGCAATGAGCGCAAAAGACGATGAGCAGATCGATCCGCGCGAAACCCAGCTGCATCCACGCCATGCCCAATCTCTCATCGGTCACGATGCAGCCGAACGGCATCTGCTGGAGGCCTACCAATCCGGCAGGTTTCATCACGGCTGGCTGATTACCGGGCCAAAGGGGGTGGGCAAGGCCACGCTGGCCTATCGTCTGGCGCGCTACCTGCTGCGTTATCCCGATCATGAGACCGCTCCCGGCGACACACTTGCAATACCCGCCGATGACATTGTCACCTCACAGGTGTCGGCACGGTCGCATCCTGACCTGCTCGTTGTGCAGCGAGACGTGGAGAAGGGAAAACTGAAGGCTGGCATAACGGTTGATGCGAGCCGAAAAGCCGCGGACTTTTTCAGCAAGACAGCCGGTGCCGGAGGCTGGCGCATTGCCATCGTTGATGTTGCGGATGAAATGAACGCCGCAGCGGCCAATTCGATTCTGAAAACCCTGGAAGAACCGCCAGAGAGAAGCCTGTTCATCCTGTTGTGCCATGAGCGCGGAAAACTGCTGCCGACAATCAGGTCGCGGTGCATTGAACTGGCATTGCAACCACTGTCGCCACAAGATACCGCATCGGCGCTTGAGCTGTTGCCGGACGGGCTCGGCAAACCGGCGCTGCCGCACATTGCAATAGCCAATGGCAGACCCGGCCTCGCGCTGGCCCTTGCGGAAACCGGGGCCGGTGCCGTCTTTGACAGGTTTACAAAGGCCGTGGAGGCCGGCCGACTGGACACCAAGACCAGGATGACGATTGCCAACGCCCTGTACGGCCGCGGCAGTGATGATCGCTTCAATGTGTTTTGCGCGCTGCTTGACGGCTGGATCACTGCGGCTGCCGCGACGGCCATCAGGCAACCGGCGGACCGACGGCAGGGCCATGCACTTGCCGATGCCCATGCGCTAATCGGGCATTCCATTCGTGAAACAAATGCCCTAAACCTCGACCGGCGCCTGACGCTGCTGCAGGCATTTGACCTCATCGAGCAAGCCCGCAAGGCATGAAGACTTTCACATGACCGAAAAGCCCACATTCTACATCACCACCGCCATTTCATATCCGAACGGCGACCCGCATATCGGCCACGCCTATGAAGCACTCGCGACCGATGCCATGGCGCGTTTCAAAAGGCTGGACGGATACGATGTGTTTTTCGTCACCGGCACGGACGAACACGGCCAGAAAATTCAGCAAACGGCCCAGAAGCTGGATCGCTCGGCGGCTGAGTTTGTCGACGAGATGGCGCCCAAGTTCGAAGTCATGGTCAAGGCATTGAACTGTTCAAACGACGATTTCATCCGCACTTCCGAGCCGCGTCACCACGAGGCCGTCCAGACCATCTGGAGAAAGATGCAGGCTGCCGGCGACATCTATCTCGACACATATGCCGGCTGGTATTCGGTCAGGGACGAAGCCTTCTATGGCGAGGATGAGCTGGAAGACCGCGATGGCGGCAAGTTCGCGATCAAGACCGGGACGCCTGTCGAATGGGTGGAGGAGGAGAGCTATTTTTTCAAGCTGTCCGAATACCAGGACAGGTTGCTGGAACTTTATGACGAGCACCCGGACTTCATTGGACCGGCTGAACGGCGCAACGAGGTTGTCAGTTTCGTCAAGGGCGGCCTGAAGGACCTGTCGGTTTCGCGCACGACCTTCGACTGGGGCATACCGGTGCCGGACGCACCCGGTCACATCATGTATGTCTGGGTCGACGCCCTGACCAATTACATGACCGCTACCGGCTATCTCAATGACGACCCGAAACTGGCGAAATTCTGGCCGGCTGACATTCACATCATAGGCAAGGACATCGTCCGCTTTCACGCCGTCTACTGGCCGGCGTTCCTGATGTCCGCGGGCTTGCCGCTGCCAAAGCGGGTGTTTGGACATGGCTTCCTGTTCAACCGTGGAGAGAAGATGTCAAAATCGGTCGGCAATGTCGTCGATCCACAATCCATGATCGACCGGTACGGTGTTGACCAGGTGCGCTACTTTTTCATGCGTGAGGTCCCGTTTGGCCAGGACGGCAACTACAGCCACGAGGCCATTGTGGCACGGGTGAACGCCGATCTTGCCAATGACCTCGGCAACCTTGCGCAGCGCTCATTGTCGATGATCGCAAAGAACTGCGAAGGCATTGTGCCGTCTGCGGGAGAGTTTACCGCCGACGACAGGGAGATTCTGGCCGCGGCGGACGCGCTGCTGCCGCAGTGCCGTGAGCATCACGAGGTGCAGGCGCTGCACAGGTCTCTCGACGCCATCTGGAAGGTTGTCGCAGACGCCAACCGGTACTTTGCCGGCCAGGAGCCGTGGGCCTTGAAGAAGACCGACCCGCAGCGCATGGCAACGGTGCTGTATGTCACCGCCGAAGTCATCCGGCAGGTGGCGATCTTTGCGCAGGCCTACATGCCGGCCTCTGCAGGCAAACTGCTGGATCTGCTCATGGTGCCGGACGAGGCCCGGAGTTTCGCACATCTGGGTGAGTCAGGACGCCTGCAATCCGGCATTGCATTGCCAAAACCGGCAGGCGTGTTTCCACGTTACGTTGAAGACGACAAAGACTGACCAAAGAGCGTGACGTCAGATGAAACCTGCCATCGTAGACAGCCATTGCCATCTTGACTTTGATGTCCTGCGCGACGATCTCGCAGGCGTGATTTCGCGCGCCCACGAAGCGGGCGTCCACATGATGGTGTCGATCTCCACCAGGGTCAAAAACTTCGACACCATCCGCAACCTGGCCGAAACCCATGATGAGGTTTACTGCACGGTCGGCACACACCCGCACAATGCGGCAGAGGAACCGGATGTGACCGCGGAGCAACTGGCCGCGTTGGCGCAGCACCCAAAGTGCATCGGCATTGGCGAAGCGGGGCTGGATTATCACTACGACAATTCACCGCGCCACGCACAGGCCAGCGGATTTCGGACCCATATAGCAGCCGCCCGCGAGACCGGCCTGCCGCTGGTCATACACTCACGCTCCGCGGAAGCCGATACGGCCGGCATTCTGGAGGACGAGATGGGGAAGGGGGCCTTCAAGCCGCTTTTGCATTGCTTTTCCTCGGGAATTGATCTTGCTGAGCGGGGCCTGGCCATCGGGGCTTACCTGTCATTCTCAGGCATCCTCACCTTCAAATCGGCTGAAGCCATCCGCGACGCCGCCAGGCTATGTCCACTCGACAGGATGCTGGTGGAAACCGACGCTCCGTATCTGGCCCCTGAGCCGCATCGCGGACAGAGCAATGAACCGGCCTATACGGCCCACACGCTGGCACACCTGGCCGACGTCAAGGGGATGAGTGTCGAGCAGATGGCGGAGATCACCTCGGACAACTTCTTCCGGCTGTTTGACAAGGCGCCACGGCCGGCCGCCTACGGGGTTGCCGCATGAGCCTGACGTTCACCATCCTGGGCTGCGGGTCGTCAGGCGGCGTGCCCCGTATCGGCAACAACTGGGGGCAATGTGATCCGAACGAGCCCAAAAACCGGCGCAGGCGGTGCTCAGTTTTGCTGGATAAGCGGGAAGGGGACGCCCACACACGTGTACTCGTCGACACCACACCTGACCTTGTGTCGCAGCTCAATAGTGCCGGCACAGCCACCCTGGACGGGGTCTGGTTCACCCACGAGCATGCAGACCACACACATGGCATCGATGACCTGCGTCAGGTGGCGATCAATATGCGGTCCCGGGTCCGCGTCTGGGCCGAGCGCAACACGGCGGACATGTTGCTGTCCCGATTCAGCTATTGTTTCGTCACGCCACCGGGCTCATCCTATCCTCCGATACTGGAGATGAACGGCATCGAGCCGGAACAGCCGGTCGCCACAACCGGCGACGCCGGCGAGCTCACAGCGATGCCGTTTTCCGTGCACCATGGTGATATCGACGCGCTCGGGTTTCGCATCGGCGCCGCCGCGTATACGCCGGACCTGATCAAGGTGCCGGAACATTCACTGCAATATCTTGAAGGTCTGGACATCTGGGTTGTTGATGCGCTCAGACGCACCCCGCATCCAAGTCACTTCAGTCTCGATGATGCATTGGCATGGATTGAACGCATGAAACCAAAACGTGCCATACTGACCAACATGCATGTCGACATGGACTATCAGACTCTGTGCAGCGAATTGCCGGATAACGTTGTGCCCGCTTATGACGGGATGGTGCTGGAGATCGGCTGATGATCGCTCTTCTAGGGGCTTATGCCGATGCCTGGTCACAAGCCGGTGCTCCGCATATTGCAGGTCTGGTCAAGTCGGTGGTTGCGCCTGAACGAAAAGTGTTCGCCGGTCGCAATGTACCGGATGCTCTTCAACTGGACTATGATCAGGCACTTGCATCGCTGACCTGCTTTCCCGTTTTGCAGCAGCAACTTTCAGACACCGGGGTCTCATTGCCCTGGAAGCAGGGAAGCATGAAGATGCCTGCAAGCTTTCAGGGCAGGTTCGCCTATGTCGAACTGGCAGGACCGGAAGGCATACTTCCCAGTACCGACGTCAACTTCGGCTTGTATCTGCAACAGCGAGACACCGCTTATCCAAGCCACTGGCATTGCGCAGAAGAAGACTATCTGGTGCTCAGTGGCACCGCCATGTGGCAGATCGACAATGATGAGTTTGTCGCGCAGCCTCCTGGCACTCACATCTGCCATGCCTCGAACCAGCCACATGCAACAACGACCCAGCAGGAACCAATGCTGGCTATGTGGTTCTGGCAGGGAGATATCCGCCACAGCACTTACCGTATTGTCGGAGTGGATGCTTGACGCGGTGCCGGCTGGCGTCACGCACCGCTTAAGTTTCACCTCCGGGCATTAGCCTGGACGGCGAATGACCCATCGCTTTTCCAAAGGCGGCGGTGAAGGCACTGGGACTGCGATAGCCGTGTTGCCGGGCGACAATCGACACCGGCACGCCCTGGGATAACGCCTCAAGAGCGCTCTGGAAGCGCACGCGCCGACGCCATTGAACGAAACTCATGCCGAGGTCTCTGTCGAACAGCCGCGCCAGCGTCCGCGCAGAGGCGCCGGTTACCTCAGACCATTGGTCCAGTGTCTTGCGGTCTGAAGGATCTGCAAGAAGCTCAGCACACAGCTTTTGAAGGCGAGGATCGCGGGGAAGGGGGACATGCAGCGACAGCGCCTTGGCCAGATGTATTTCCTGTTCGATCATCTGTGCAATGAGACTGCCGCGACTGCCCGCACCATAGGCCACGGGTTCATGTCCCAGGGCCAGGATCAGTTCCTTAAGCAGGGCAGGCACTGCCACCACGCTCAGCTCGCGCCGACGCCTTCGCACAACCGACGGGTCTATGTACAAGGTGCGCATGTCGACATCACCGTGCATGCTCACGGAGTGCATCAGGCCGGCAGGGATGTAGGCGGCCCCGTCCGGCGGCACAAGCCACGCATCGCTATCCGTTCGCAGTCTCATGACACCGCTGACCGCATACAGAAACTGGTCGCGTTGGTGATCGTGGGACGGGATCGAGAAACCGTCAGCAAAACTCTTGGCCATCACCACAATCGGTTGCGGCAGGTCCTGGTAGTCTCCAGGATCGGTACTGCGAACGCCGGCTACGCTCATGGCTTCTCCTCATGCAGTGAAGTGAATTGCGGTTGGCCCAATTTCGACGAATTGTGGCACGACATCGAAAACAGGCCAAATCTATAATGATGCCGCAAACGGCATGAATGAGGCTTCATAAACGTGACCAGAGATCGCTGCTACTTCCTGCTGCTGAACATCGGGCACTTTCTCGATCACTTGTTCACACTCATATTCGCAACCGTGGCTGCGCTGGCGTTGCATCGGGAGTGGGGTGTCGGGTACGCCGAATTGCTGGTCTATGCCACGCCGGGCTTCTTTGCGTTCGGGCTTTTCTCGCTGCCTGCCGGCTGGCTCGCGGACAAGTGGAGCAGGGACGGTATGATGGTGGTCTTCTTCATCGGCATCGGCCTGTCATCGATTGCCACCAGTTTCGCCACAACGCCCCTGCAAATCGGTATCGGTCTCTTCATCATCGGCATGTTTGCGGCCATCTACCATCCGGTCGGCTTGGCAATCGTCACCATGACATGGCGCAACACAGGCATGCGCATCGCGGCCAATGGCGTCTGGGGAAATCTTGGTGTGGCCAGCGCAGCCCTGATCACCGGCTACATGATCGACAATGGCGGTTGGCGCATGGCCTTCGTGCTGCCCGGCATCTTCTCCATTGTCACAGGTCTGGCGTACCTCGCGCTGCGCCGTGACGCTATCCGGGCTGATCGTGTGAACAGCAAGGCTGGCCATCGGGAAGTGCAGGCCACACCAGCGCCGGCACGTCGCAAACTGCTGATCCGTGTGTCGGCAATCGTCTTCCTGACCACCGCCGTTTCATCCATCATCTTCCAGTCCACGACCTTCGCACTGCCGAAGATTTTTGACGAACGCCTGCAAGGCTTTGCCAACCAGCTGTCGGCGTTAACCAGGACACTAGGCGAGACCGGCCAAAGCGACATAGCCACCATGATCGGTTCACTTGCGTTCATCGTGTTTGCAGCAGCCTCAATTGCCCAGCTGGTTGTCGGCAGCATGCTTGACCGCTATGGCCCGAGGCTGGTGTTCATGACCGTGGCATCCATGCAACTGGTCTGTTTCTCATTGATGCCTGGCCTGACGGATGCCGTCGCATTGGCTGTCGCGCTCGGCTTCATGCTGGGAGCCTTCGGACAAATTCCGATCAACGACTACATGATCGGCAAGATGGCCAGCGGTCCATACCGGGCGCGCATTTACGGCGTCAGGTATGTTGTGGCATTCTCCGTACTTGCCGTGTCGCTGCCGCTGATCGCCTTTGTCTATGACAACTGGGGCTTCGACATGCTGTTCCGCATTCTGGCAGGCGCGGCACTGCTGATCCTTGCTGCGGTCACGGCGCTGCCGCATAAGCTGCCGACGCCAGGGGCATCGAAGGCAGCAGCGGAATAGGACTAATTCGTGCTCACACACTGAAAATTCCGGAAACCGGGTTTTCGTCACACAATAATATTCCATAATATATATTATGCGAATTACGCATTAGAGGAGTCTTGCCATGGAAACCAGCCAGTTACATCGCGGCCGGCTTATCGACCACCTCCAGCTCGTGGTCCGCGACCTCAAGGCCAGCCAGGACTTCTACACGGCGGTTTTGGGCGTGCTGGACATCCCTATTGTCGGGACAACCGAAAACTTTTTCTGGGCCGACGAACTCGTGGTCTCCTCGGCCGAAAGTCCGGCGGTGCTGGGCGTGCTGACCGGGCGCCACCATCTGGCCTTCCAGGCCAAGGACCGCGCAACAGTCGATGCGGTTTACCGTGCGGCGCTGGCCCATGGCGGGCGCGACAACGGCGCACCCGGCGAACGAGCTTACCATCCGGGTTACTATGCTGCTTTCGTCCTAGACCCGGACGGAAACAATATCGAGGCCGTGCACCATGGCGACGCGCAGCGCAGTGCGCGGTCGGTGATGATCGAGTTTCAGGGTTGAGATGGAAGCTTTCAGTTCAAGTTCTTTTCCATGATGAAATTCGTCAGCTCAACTTCGCCTATGGTGACGGATTGCTGTTTGACCACGGACCAGCCGTGCCGGGCAAAGAAGCTGCGGGCCAGGTGACTGGCAGCCGTGTCCAGCCGCCCTGCTCCCGTTTGCAGCGCCTGCGCTTCAACAGCCGCATACAGGGCATCTGCAACGCCTGTGCCCATCTGGTCCGGCGCCACGAACGCCAGGTCAATGTGTCCGGCGTCATCGACGGTCATGAAGCCGACCGGTTCTGAATTCACTTCCGCGACAAAAGTGTGCTGCGAATTGAGCCGGGTGAGCCATTGTCGGGTGTCAGGAACCTTCTCTGTCCAGGCTTTCCTTTGGCGTTCATCATAGTGCCCGGCAGCGCCAAATCGGACAGCGTCGAAATAGATTTGCGCAGTTGCCCCAGCATCCGCCGCCTCGAACTTCCTGACCTTGAGAGACGGCATATGCCCACCCCATCGCTCCTGACAATATGAGAGGGCGCGCTGCCGCGCACCCTCAACCACTCTTGGCAACAATACAGCCAAACTCAACTTGGCGCTGCGCCCTGGGTTTGCGTATAGACCGCGTAAAGTGACTGGCTTGCCACCATGAACAGACGGTTGCGCTTGGGTCCACCAAAACACAAATTGCCGCAGATCTCAGGCAGCCGGATACGGCCGACAAGTTTGCCCTCCGGGTTCCACACAGTTACTCCACTATAGCCGACATTGCGGCCAGCATTGCTGGATATCCAGACATGCCCGGACACGTCGCAACGCACGCCGTCGGGACCGCATTTGATGTCATCAACCATGCAATCGGTAAACAGCCGGTGGTTGGAGACGCTGCCGTCATCGCCGACATCCATCACAAACACGTTGCCCTGCCCGCCCGGCCCCGTGTCACCAGGCCCCTTGCCGGTGCTCGCCACATAGAGCCGCTTGTAATCGGGTGAAAAACACAAGCCGTTGGGGTCGGGTATCTGTTCCTCGGTGGCAACCACGGTCAGCGTGCCGTCCGCTGCCAATCGGTAGGTCTGGGTCGGCAGCGCGCGTTGCCACTCGGTGCCAATGCCGGCCGGTTGGCCAAGCGTCGGGTTCAGCCTGCCATCAGGATTGGTCGGACCGCCTGCAATGTCCGGCGCTCCTTCGTAGACCAGGCTGCCATAAGGCGGATCGGTGAACCAGATGCTGCCGTCGGGATGTGGGACAGCGTCGTTGGGAGAGTTCAGCCGCTTGCCTTCGTACGAATCCGCAAGCACCGTCGCGGACCCGTCCAATTCATAGCGCACCACGCGCCGCATCAGATGTTCACAGGAAATCTGCCGGCCCTGGAAGTCGAACGTATTGCCATTGCTGTTGTTGGACGGATTGCGGAAGATGCTCACATGCCCGTCGTCCTCGATCCAGCGCATCTGACGGTTGTTGGGAATATCACTCCACACCAGATAGCGGCCGACGCTGTTCCAGGCCGGCCCCTCGGCCCACAACGCCCCGGTCCACAGCCGCTTAATTGCACTGTTCGGTTGCGCCAGACCATTGAACGACGGATCGACCGCAATCACATCCGGATCCCAGAAATACGTGGTCGGTGCTCCGCCGGGCCCGAAGTCACGCGGCGGCGTGGTAACTGTGGTAGGCGGTGCAACTGGACCCAGGTCCTGCGTCGCCGCCGACCGGGCACCGATAGTGATGGCGCCAGCGCTCATGCCAGCGGCACCCACTGCCCCGAGAAAGCTGCGTCGGTCTAGCCTGCGCCCGGCCTCCAAGACCTTGGCCGCCTTCTCCGGCAAATCAATCGAACCGAACTTTTGAACTCTCGACATGTTGCTTCCCTTCGTGGTCGAACACCTGCCACCTGTCCGCCAGGTGGCTAGGCTTGGTCTGTGCCGTCCGTTCCGGTACCAGTTGAGAGTTGTGCGGCCAGCGCATCACACCCGGATTACCCAATCACAATGTAAGCTGGATGGCGAGCCCCCTACTCTCTTGCCTTACTGGCGTGCCTCGGCACACTGCCGAGTTGTCTTTGAATGTCACAGTACGGACTGTACAAGTCACGTTCAAGGCTGCTGCTCACAAAGTGAGCGGCCGACCAGGGTCACTCGGTCCTGCTCAACAACCCATCTGCAACATCTTCAAACACAGCGATGGAGTCCATCGTATTGGCAAGCAACATCGCGCCTTCAAGGGCGGCAATGATCTCTGCTGATTTCGGTTTTCTGGAGGCATTGGCCAGCGCTTCGTCCAGCCAGTCTATATTGGCCTGGAAAAACACTCTGACGGCTTCTGCAACCTGGTGCGGCAGTCCCCTCGCCTCGGCACCCAGCATGGCGCACAGGCAAATGGCATCTTCCTCAACCAACGCATGTCTGAACACGCCGATATAGCCTGCAAGCCTGTCGCGCGGAGTCCTGGCCTGCATCGCCATACCCAGCGCTTCAAAGACCTTTTCCGTATAGGCCGTCACCACGGCCACGCCGAGGTCCTCCTTGCGAGGAAAGTGATAATGCACACTGGCACTCTTGACCCCGACATCGCTGGCAAGGTCACGAAAGCTCACCGCGCCGTAACCGCCTGACCGCAATCTGGCTTCCGCAGCCTCCAGAATTTTGTCGTGCATGGACATGATCAACTCCTGCAGGTTTATCTACCTATCATTAGATAGGCTATTGACGGCCGTTTGCATAGGTTATAATGTTTGTCTACCTACTGATAGGTAAACAAACAGGAGAGCCCTATGAAAATTCATGATTTCCCCGGTTTCCCGAACCCGGCTCGCGTCCGGATTGCCCTTGCTGAAAAGGGCCTGACCGACAAGATCGAGTTTGTTCATGTCGACGTACCGGCTGGCGAGCACCAGAAAGCCGATTTCCGCCGCAAGAACCCGTCCGCAGCCGTACCGGTGCTGGAACTGGAAGACGGAACCATGATTTCCGAATGCACCGCCATCACCGAATACATCGACAATCTCGACGGCACCCCTACCCTGACCGGCTCGACTCCGAAGCAACGCGCCGTCACAGCCATGATGCAGCGTCGCGCCGAAGCCGGCCTGCTTGATGCCGTGGCCGCCTACTTTCACCATGCCACGCCGGGGCTTGGTCCCGACATCGAAAAAAACCAGTGCGAGCCGTGGGGTACCTTGCAGCGTGAGCGGGCCATTGACGGCATGCGCTACCTTGACAAGGTTCTCGCAGATCAGCCGTATATTGCAGGTGACGATTTTTCCGTAGCGGACATTACGGCATTCGCCGGCCTGGCATTTGCGGACTTCGCCAAGATTGACGTGCCTGACGACTGTGCAAACCTGAAAGCCTGGCATCAGAAAGTCGCGCAACGCCCGAGCACAGCCGGTTGAACATGCGAAAACGAAAGAGCAAATCCAATGCAGATTAACGCAGACTTCTCAAAACGCGCGGCAGTTCACGGTGACCAGATCGAATGGGTGAAGTCGCCCATGCCGGGCGTCGACAGGCGTATGCTGGACCGGCTCGGCGAGGAGGTGGCGCGAGCCACCACCATCGTTCGCTACGCGCCAGGCAGCAAGTTTTCACCGCATGTGCACACCGGCGGTGAGGAATTCATCGTGCTGGACGGTGTGTTCCAGGACGAGCACGGCGATTTTCCTGCTGGCAGTTACATCCGAAACCCGCCGGAATCGAGCCATACGCCGGGATCGGAACCGGGCTGTGTTATCATGGTCAAGCTCTGGCAGTTCGACCTTGAGGATCGCACCCACGTGCGCATCGACACCAACAAGATGCGCGCGCTGCCGGTAGTCGAACGTCCGGGCGTTTCGGTCATGCCGCTGTTTCACGATCAGCGCGAAGACGTGCGGATGGAAATCTGGGATGCCGGCGCGGCTGTCGAACTTGATGTTCCGTTCGGTGTTGAGCTGTTTGTCATGGACGGCAGTTTTGAAGAAAACGGTGAAACCTTCCGGCCTCAGTCATGGCTCCGGCTGCCATGCGGTGCTACTTTGCACGCGACCGCAGGCAAGAATGGATGCAAGGTATGGATCAAGGCAGATCACCTGAAGGAAACACCAAAAGCCCCGGCGACCTGACTACGGCGGCGCCGGAGACCCTGCCGAGACGGGACGTCGCCACCCTGCTCGCCATCATGAAAGCCCTGCGGACGCCTGAAACCGGGTGTCCGTGGGATCTCCAGCAGGACTTTTCATCGATCGCTCCCTACACGCTTGAAGAAGCCTACGAGGTGCTGGATGCCATTGAACGCGGCGACATGGATGACCTGCGCGAGGAACTTGGCGACCTGTTGCTGCAGGTGGTTTACCACGCCCAGATGGCCACAGAGGCAGATCATTTCGAATTTGCCGACGTGGTTGAGGCCATCACTACGAAAATGGTCCGGCGACACCCGCATGTATTTGGCGATCCTGCCGCCCGCGCTGCCGGTGTCAAAGCCGGGTTCTGGGAACGCGCCAAGGATGCCGAGCGTCAAGGCACCGAGAAACAGCGCAAACGGGTGCTGGATGATATCCCGGCTGCCCTGCCCGCGCTGACCCGCGCCCTGAAACTGCAGAAGCGTGCCGCACGGGTCGGTTTCGACTGGCCCGATGTGACCAGAGTTCTCGCCAAAATCATCGAGGAGGCACAGGAGTTGACCGAGGCACGCGACAGACTTTCCATCGAGAAACAAGCCGAAGAGTTTGGCGACCTGCTGTTCGTTATGGTCAACCTGGGGCGGCACCTGGGCCTCGATGCCGAAGATGCCCTGCGCAAGGCCAACTCAAAATTCACCCGCCGCTTCAACTATGTCGAAGATGAATTGAAAGCCCGGGGCAGTTCGGTTCAGCGGGCCGACCTCGATGAAATGGACGAAATCTGGAATGAAGTACGCCGGCGGGACAACTCGGCACAGTAACCGGGAAACGTCATTCGGCTGCTGAAGCAGGGCTCAGGCGGTCTCCCAGACGCTTGTGCGCCGCACCTGCCTGCCTGTCGTCAAACCGTGCCGTAAGCGTGATCCGGCCGTCGTCATGGTCCTGCCGCGACAGAACTTCCGAATGCTCGTATATCCACGCAAGGTCCGCACCTTCGCCGGTTGCGAGCGAGACGTCGAGCACCGGATTGCGATGGGTCAACCGCCCTTCAAGCATTTCCAGCATCGCGGCAACACCCTGTCCGGTCAGTGCGGAGACCATGAGGGTATTGTCCTTGCGCGCGCACTCCTCGCGGAGCGCCTCCTTATCTTCAGGCGCCACCAGATCGATCTTGTTCCAGACTTCCACAACCGCGGACAGCCGTTCCTCGCTGACCCCAAGATCCCGCAACACCGCCATGACATCGCCTGCCTGCTCTTCGCTTTCGGCATGGGCTATGTCGCGTACATGCAGGATGATGTCGGCCTCCAGCACCTCCTCCAGAGTCGCGCGAAACGCTGCAACCAGCATGGTCGGCAGGTCGGAGATGAAACCGACCGTGTCTGACAGGATAACCTTGCGGCCTCTCGGCAACTCGATTTGGCGCATTGTCGGATCAAGCGTGGCAAACAACTGATCCTTGGCCATGACCCCGGCATCGGTCAGACGGTTGAACAGCGTCGACTTGCCGGCATTGGTATACCCGACCAGTGCCACAACCGGATAAGGTACCTTTGCCCTGCTCTGGCGATGCAGGGTCCTGGTCCGGATGACTTGATCAAGCTGCTTTTTCAGCCGTGTGATCCGGTCCTGAATGATGCGCCGGTCTGCCTCCAGCTGCCTTTCACCCGGTCCGCCCATGAAACCGTGTCCACCGCGCTGCCTCTCCAGGTGGGTCCATGACCTGACCAGCCGGCTCTTCTGGTAGTCGAGATGAGCCAGTTCAACCTGCAACGTACCTTCCCTGGTGCTGGCGCGGCGTCCGAATATTTCTAGGATGAGCCCGGTCCGGTCCACAACCTTGACCTTCCAGGCCCGCTCCAGGTTGCGCTGCTGACCGGGCGACAGTTGCACATTGAGCACAGCCAGGTCGGCTTCTGAGTCTTCGATCTGCCGGCCAAGCTGCTGCACCTTGCCGGATCCGAAGAAAGCTGCGGGGTTCAGGCTGGGCACCGGCACCACAATGGCATCGGCAATCTCCAGGTCGATCGCCAGCGCCAGCCCAACGGCTTCTTCCAGCTTGTCGCTGGCATCGCGCCAGCCGGCAGCGGCCTGCCTGCTCTTCACATCAGGGTGAATAACGAATGCCCGTGTGACCACAGGCCCTTCAATCTGAAAATCGACGCCACCGCCGTTTTGAGTGTTCATGTGTCAGATTTACTGTTTGCTCTGAACAAAACCATCAGCAATTCTGCCGGTTTCGTCCTGCGCAATGATGTACGTTCCGCCGGTTGGCTAGTCGCTGTTATCGTCATCATAAAGCGAAATCTGCTGACCCGGCATAATGGTCGAGATGGCGTGTTTATACACCAGCTGGGACATCCCGTCACGCCGCAACAGCACGCAGAAGTTATCGAACCATGTAATGACGCCTTGCAGCTTGACCCCGTTTACGAGAAACACCGTGACGGACACTTTATTGCGCCGCACCGTGTTCAGAAATGTATCCTGGAGATTCTGTTGTTTTTCTTGCGCCATTTTGGTCTCTCTTTTTTATTCTTTGTGCGCTTCAGCGTTCCCGACGGATTTCGAATGACCAGCCGCGGAACTTGCCAGCCGACTTTTCCACTATAAAGACTGCACCCGGCGCGCACCAGCGTCAACTGCCCACAGGTTGCCGGCCGGAGTGCTCGCCGGTCGGCGCCTTCGACCAAACTACTACAACCTGTTGATAATATGTCCGGTTTTGCTGGCAGTATGATCGCACAAAGGCGTCGCACCAGAGTCTAGAAGTACTCGATGCTGACACGGAACAGGTGCTGAATTTCCTCAATCTTGTCGCGCAGTGCAAACATGACCACCCTGTCCTTCGGTCTGATTTCAGTGTCGCCGGTCGGTATGATCACCTGGTCATCGCGAACCACTGCGCCAATCCGGATGCCTTCAGGCAGATCTGCCTCGCGCAATGGCTTGCCGATCATCGGCGAGGTTTCCAGCGCTTCGGCCTCGACGACTTCGCCGTCGCCACCTTCAACACCGTGCACACCCCGGATACGTCCGCGCCTGACATGCTGAAGTATGCTGGAAACCGTCACCGACCTCGGATCGATGTAAGCATCAATCCCGAGAGGCGAAATCAGCGGGCGGGCATCCAGGTTCGACACCAGGCAGGCGGTCGAACCGGCGCCGTGCTGCTTGGCAAGCATCGCCGACAGCACGTTCACCTTGTCGTCGTTTGTCAGGGCAATATAGGTTTCGGTGCGCCCGATCTCAGCCTCCTGAAGCAGGCTGGCATCGAGAGCGCTTCCGCTCAAGACCACCACATTGGTCAACCGATTGGCGACGTTCTCGGCCCGTTTGATGTCTGCTTCGATGATCGTCACCTTGATGGTGGAGTCGCGTTCTTCAAGTTTGCGCGCGACATACATCCCAATAGTGCCGCCACCGCCGATCAGCACCCGGTTTGCCGGACGTTCCTCATGGCCGAACAGGGCCAGCGTCCGGGCAGCCTGGGTCTGGTCGGTGACCACATAGACCCGGTCACCCGGCAACATCTGATCATCCGATTTCGGTACAAAAAGAGTCTGATCGCGCACGATGCCGCAGACAACCGCCTTCAGGTCGGGAAACAGGCCGGTCAACTGGGACAGCGAGGTATTGACCACCGGACAGTCGTCTTCAAGTTTTATGCCGAGTGTCAGTACCTTTTCATCAGCGAAATAGATGGCCTCAAACGCGCCCGGCAGCGCCAGTCTGCGCAACACCATCTCTCCAACCGCAACCTCCGGCGAAATCACTACGTCGATTGCGGTGTTGTCGCGGGTAAACAGGCTGGAATATTGCGGCAGCAGGTAGGACTGGTCCCTGACGCGCGCGACTCGGGTGGGAATGTTGAAAAGTGCCTTGGCAACCTCACAGGCCATCATGTTGACCTCATCCACGAAGGTCACCGCAATGATCATGTCGGCCTCATCTGCTCCGGCCTCGTTGAGCACATCGGGATGTGCGCCATGCCCGACAATGCCCCGCACGTCCGTGCTGCCGGAAATTGCCTCCACAAGCTGCGCTGAAATATCGATAACCGTCACGTCATGGTTTTCGATGGCCAGACGTTCGGCGATGCCTCTGCCGACCTGTCCAGCACCACAAATGATGATCTTCATTCAGATTCCCGAATCGCTCTTAGGCAGGAAAAACAAACCGAATTCACCGGACATTGGGCCAACAGGCCTGCAAAGACAAGGCGGCTATTGAAAGACGGTTAGTGAAGCCGGTGGCTTGCCCCGCAATCTTCAGGCGCCGACCGCAGACTGCGCTGCATCGGTGTCTTCACGCTCGGTCACGGTAATGTCGAGCGCCCGCATTTTCCGGTGAAGTGCTGAGCGCTCCATGCCGACAAACGTTGCAGTTTTCGAGATGTTGCCTCCAAAGCGGCTGAGCTGCGCCCTGATGTATTCGGTTTCAAACATGTCACGTGCCTCTTTCAGAGGTAGAGACATGAGGTTTTCAATCCCGTTCGCACTGCCATTGCCACCTGCCGCTCCGGTCAGGTCGGACGGCAAAAGGTCGGCCGAAATCGGCTGTTCTGCTTCGCCACCGGACATGATCAGCAGCCGCTCGACAGAGTTTTTCAACTGCCGGACATTGCCGTTCCAGTCCATGGTCTGGATAACCGCCAGCGCATCGTCTGCGAACGTCCTTAGCGGCTTGCCTGACTGGGTTGAGTACAGCGAGCAAAAATGCTGCACCAGTTCCGGGATGTCTTCACGGTGCTCATGCAGGAACGGCAGATGGATCGGAACAACTGCGAGCCTGTGCAGCAGGTCCTCGCGAAACGCTTCGGCCTGAACCAGCGCGTTCAGGTCCTTGGAACTCGAGCTTACAATTCGGACATCGACCTTAACCTGTTTTGCGCCCCCTACCCGGTTGAAGGTCTGGTCGACCAGAACCCGCAGGACCTTGCCTTGGGTCTCGATTGGCATATCGGCGACCTCATCCAGGTACAATGTGCCACCATGCGCCGCTTCGAGCCTGCCTACCCGTGTCGGATTTCCATCCTCGTCCTCAACGCCAAACAACTCCTCTTCCATGCGTTCGGGAAGCATTGTGGCTGCAGGCAAGACCACAAACGGCGCCTCGGCCCGGGTTGACCAGCTGTGAATACTGCGGGCTGCAAGTTCTTTACCGGACCCCATCGGCCCAAACAGCATGATACGGCCATTGCTGGGCGCAGCGCGTTTCAGTTCAAGCGTCAGGTCACGGATGACATTGGACGAGCCGATAATGTCGGAACTCTCCCCGCTCTGGTTGCGCAATTGCTCGTTCTCACGTTTCAGGCGGGAGTTTTCCAGGGCCCTGCCGACCACGTGTATCAGGCGGTCGGCCTTGAACGGTTTCTCGATATATTCATAGGCACCCCGCTTGATGGCGGAAACAGCGGTCTCAATGTTGCCATGGCCGGATATGATCACCACGGGCAGGTCGGTGTGGACCTTCTTGATCTCGATCAGCAGGTCGAGCCCGTCCAGGCGAGATCCCTGCAGCCAGATATCCAGTATGACCATTGCCGGACGCCGTTCCGCAATGGCGGCAAGGGCAGCATCGCTATTGCCGGCCAGGCGTGCTTCATAGCCTTCATCTTCAAGGATACCGCCAATCAATTCACGTATGTCTTCTTCGTCATCGATTATCAGTAGATCAACCGCCATTTTCAGGCCCTTTCCGCAAGGTGATCGCTGGTTTTCCCATCCGAACTATCGTTTGCCGGCTCGCTCTTGGCCCCGTCCTCATCCGGCATTCTCTTAAACTCAAGGCTCACGCAGGCACCGCGTCCATCATGAAAATCCGCAGGTGCGTCGCTCAGGGTCAGCCTGCCGCCATGTTCCTCCATGATCCTTGTCACAATTGCCAGTCCAAGGCCCGTGCCCTTTTCACGGGTGGTCATGTAAGGCTCGGTCAGCCGCGAGCGGTTTTCATCGGGCAGCCCGATACCATTGTCGGCGACTGAAACGATAACGCTGTTTGTGGCCTGTTTTATGGAAACCCGGATTTCCGCCGGCGTGGCCGGATCAGACAGCAGGCGGGTTTCAATGGCCTCCCTGGCATTCTTGACCAGGTTGGTCATGGCCTGATTGATCAGCCGCCGGTCCAGCGGCAATACCACCGGGTCTTCCGGGAAACTGGTGTCAAACCGTATCGTTTCATCACTGGCCTTCTGCAGAACCAGTGCCTCCTGCACCAGAGCGGTCAGGTTGTTTGGTTCCAACTGCGCGCTTGGCATCCGGGCGAAAGAGGAAAATTCATCCACCATGCGGCCAATGTCGCCGACCTGACGCACGATGGTGTCGGTACACTGGTCAAATACCTTTCGGTCACCGCTGATCTGATCGCCGTATTTTCTCCGCAACCGCTCTGCCGATAACTGTATCGGGGTCAACGGGTTCTTGATTTCATGAGCGATACGCCGTGCAATATCGGCCCAGGCAGAGTTTCTCTGCGCCGAAACCAGCTCAGTTGTATCGTCGAAAGTCACAACATATCCGTCGGTGCCTTCATCGCCGCGTTCGGTGGTCACACCGGTCATGAACGTCCGCTCCTGGTCGCCTACACGGCGGGTGATGGTACCGTCCGCATAACCGTCGAACCGCCCTTTTGCTTTGGAGAAGATCGATCTGATCTCCGGCAGTACGTCGAGGACCGGCTTGTGGGTCACGTCGCTCATCTGCAGGTTGAGCAGCTCCAGCGCCGACTTGTTGCACAATGTCACGATGCCCTGTTCATTCAGGCCCAGAACGCCCGCGCTGACGCCACCCAGAACGGCTTCTGTGAACCGGCGGCGCTCATCCAGTTCCGCATTGGCCGTGGTCAATTCCTGGCGCTGCGATTGCAGCCGGTCCGTCATCTGGTTGAAGGTCGCGCCCAGTGTCGCCATGTCGCCGGTGGCGTTTTCTACCGATACCTTGGTGTCAAGTTCACCGGCGCTGACCTGCCTGGCCGCCGACACCAGAGACACAATGGGCTGAACCAGCCTGTTGGAAAACAGCAGGCCCAGCCAAATGGCTGACAACAGGAAGATAAATGCGATGCCGGCGTATAGCGCTGCGAAGTTCAGCTGCAGCGACCGGCGTTGTGCGATCAGATTGTCAAACTCGGTGCGTTGCGACTTCGCCTTGCCAAGTTGTTTGATCACTTCCGGATTCACCAGGCGATACAGGTACAGGTAATAGCCGTCTATCTTCTCCAGCCGGATGAGCGCACGGATGACATTGCTGCCCTCGTCCGGCTGCCGCACGACCATCTCACCGGTGGTTGCCTGTGCCAGGTCTTCCGGCGGTGGCGGACGGAACTTGACCAGCTTGTTGGCTGTAGCGGACACCGCCAGCTCCTTCGTGGTCGGGTTCATCACAAACAATCCCGAGAGACCGCGAACCGACCCGAAAGTCGCTACCCGGCGGATCAACTTGTCCCGGTTAAGTGCGAACTCATCTGCGCGCTGATTGATGTCATTGGCGATGAAGGCGGCATCGCTTCGGGCAACTTCAAGATTTTCGCGGATATATGCCTGTGCGACGGCTTCTGCGGAATCAACGATGGACTGGGTCTGCCCGGACAGCCATATATCCAGCCCTCTGTTCAAGGTCACGGTTGCAAACGCCGCGACCAAAATTGCCGGCAACACCGCAAACAGCGACAACAGAGCGACAATGCGGATGTGAAGTCCTGACCCCGGTACCCGCCGAAGCCTCGCCATGGTCAGTTTTGTCAGTTGCCACGCAATCAGCCCGCCCATCAGTGTCAACAAGACACCGTTGACCACCAGCAACAGCTGCGCATTGTCAGGCTGCGGCTCCAGATGGGTAAGGCCGGTAAGATAAAGATAGGTTCCCAATCCGCACAATACCGTCAGGCTGGCCAGACAAATGCCCGCCCAGTTCACCCACTTGTTGCTAAGAAACGCCTCGGCGGCCTGATGCTGAAAGCTGTCAGGTGTCTGCGGGCTGGATATGTCCGACATCACAGTCATGGAGCGCTGGACCCGAAATCAAGGTAATAACTGCACCCCCGTGCGGTGTTGCAAAAACGCAACACCAATGTGGCAAATATGTGACACCTTGTCTACACAGGGTTGATTTCCGGGAAAACCGGTACAATTTGATGTGAGCCGGCCTCAGCCTATCGTCACCGGTATCAAGTATCGAAAATTAGATCAATAAAACATAAGCTTATAAAGGATTCTTGATTCGGATCGAATTCCAACCAACCTGTGTTACTGCCGCGCGCCGGGTGTTTTGACCACACTGAGGCCAAGTTCCTTAATCCGGGTTCGCAGAGTGTTCCGATTGATACCAAGCAGGTTTGCAGCCTTTATCTGGTTGCCACCGGTGGACGCCAGCGTGGCATTGATGAGAGGCACCTCCACCTGCTGGATAACCCGGTGATACAGCCCGTCAGGCGGAAGATTTGGCTGGAAGCTGGCAAAATACTGAACCATGTGGTTCTCCACGAACTCCGAAAGTGAATTGTATGATCCGGGGTCCTTGTCGCTGCCGGGTGAGTTCTGTATCGCGAATTCCTGCTCGACAGTGGCCGCCGAAATCTCGTCGCCGGCATGCACGGCACACAACCGGCTGACAAAATTCTCCAGTTCCCGGATGTTTCCAGGCCACCTGGCACGTCGCAGCGCATCTATGGCGCCGGCTGAAAACGTCTTGAACGGCAGGCCCTGCATTTCGTTCCGGCGCAGGAAATGATTGACCAGGTCAGGAATGTCGTCAGCCCGCTCGCGCAACGGCGGCAGTCTCAGCGGCACGACGTTTAGGCGGAAATACAAGTCTTCGCGAAACATGCCCTGGGCAATCAGCTGGTTCAGGTCCCGGTGCGTTGCAGCCACGATCCGCACATCGGTCTTGATCGGCCTCACACCGCCGACCGAGGTGTATTCGCCTTCCTGAAGAACACGCAGCAGACGGGTCTGGGCCTCCATCGGCATGTCGCCGATTTCATCGAGGAACAACGTGCCGCCATGGGCCTGTTCGAAGCGGCCGAGATATCGGGACACCGCACCCGTAAAAGCACCCTTTTCATGACCGAACAGTTCAGACTCGATCAGTTCCCTGGGAATTGCCGCCATGTTCATGGCCACAAACGGCGCCGCCTTGCGCCTGGAGAAGTCGTGCAGTGCACGCGCGACCAGCTCCTTGCCAGTGCCGCTTTCCCCCTGGATCATCACGGTCAGGTCAGTCTGCGTCATGCGTGCCACAACCCGGTAAATGTCCTGCATTGCCGGCGAGCGACCGACGATCGGCAGCGCGTCGCTGTCCTCAACCGCCTGCTTGCGTACCGGCTGATCGGTCTTTCTGGCGTCCTCCAGAGCCTGCCCGACCGTCGTAACCAGCGCACTCAGGTCGAACGGTTTGGGCAGATAGTCATAGGCGCCCCGCTCACTTGCTGTGATCGCGGTCATGATTGTGTTGCGTGCACTCATCACGATAACCGGCAGTCGCGGACGCTTCGCCTTTATGCGGGGCAAAACGTCAAACCCGCTTTCGTCCGGGAGCACCACATCTGTCAGGACCACGTCACCCTGGCCTTCGCTGACCCAGCGCCACAATGATGCGGCATTGCTGGCCGCACGCACATCATATCCCGCGCGCGTAAGCGCCTGGGTCACAACGGTCCGGATGGCAGCATCATCGTCGGCTACAAGTACGGTTCCAGGCGTCATTCAACGGCCCCTTTCACTTCAACATTCATTGCTTGTTTTTCCCTGACACCGGCAGCAGAACCCTGAAGACGGTTCCGTCATCATGCGTAGAAGCATCGACAATACCGCCATGATCACGCACCAATTTGGCGACCAGCGCCAGGCCCAGGCCCCGCCCACTGTCCTTGGATGTCACGAACGGGTCGAAAAGATGCTGTGCAACATCTTCCGAAATGCCGGAGCCATTGTCGTGAACTGCGATTTCAAGCGGTAGAGAAACGGAGCCGTCACTGCCGGAAATCTGCATGCGTATACCCGGCTTGTAGGACGTCGACAGGGTTATCTTTCCCGAAGTCTGGCCCCTGTCGATAGCTTCGCATGCGTTTTTGACAAGGTTGAGAAACACCTGGATCAATTGATCCCGATTGCCGCTGATGAGCGGCAGCGAAGGATCATAGTCCTCAACGAACTCGATGTGCGACGCAAATCCGCTGGCGGCCAACTTGCGGACATGCTCCAGCACCGTGTGCACATTCAGAGGCTCCATTGCCGGCGACCGCTCGTCGGAGAACACTTCCATCTGGTCGACCAACTCGCGAATGCGGTCAGTCTCACTGCAGATGAGCTGGGTCAGTTCGCGGTCCTCGGACGGCGCATTCGTTTCCAGCAACTGCGCGGCACCTCGGATACCTGACAACGGATTCTTGATCTCATGTGCCAGCATGGACGCCATCCCGGAAACCGACCTGGCGGCCTGCAGGTTATTGAGCTGGCGGTCAAACGCCAGCGCAACCGAGCGCTGCAGAATAACCAGAATGATGCTGCCCGGGTCCTCAGGTATCACTCCGGCCTGAATATCGACCGTGCGCCCGCCACCTGTGCGCGGCGTTCCAAGTTTCACACCATACTCAGACAGTGTGGTGCCGGTCGCACGCAGCCTTGAAGTGGCCGTGTAAAGCGGGCTTGCAAACGGCACAATGTCGTCAAGCCCCATGCGTTTGAGCATTGACTGGCTGACGCAGAAGAACTCCTCCGCTGCTGCATTGGCCGCAACAATCCTGTCGTCAGCCGAGATCACCACAACGGGACTGGGCAGTGATTGCAGCATGACGTCGGCGGAAAACACGTTCTGTACACGTGCGTTCATGCCGCCAGACTTTCCGCTGCGCGGCTAAGCTGGCTGCGCAACTCGCTCAGCCCTGACTTGACCTCATCGGCAGTCTCCAATTTCAGCAATCTGGCGCGCCATCGCTTCGTCTCCGCCTGATCGTACAGGCCCTTGTCCTGCCAGCGTTCAAGCGCCCAGCCTATGTGCTTGCGGGCAATCCGCACGCCGTTGCGCTCGCCGTAGTGGTCGATCATGCGCTCATAGTGGTTAAAGACGATTGCGCCTTGACGCTCAATAGAGGGTTCATCAATACCACATCCTGGGTCCAGCTGATTGGCAAGCACCCCCGGCCACCACGGCCTTCCGTAGGCCCCCCTGCCGATCATCACGCCGTCAGCTCCCGACGCATCCAGCATGGCATGAACGTCATCGATGCTGGCACCATCGCCATTCGCAATCAAAGGTATGGTAATTGCCTCGCAGACGGCCCGGATAGCCGCCCAGTCAGCTTTTCCCTTGTAAAACTGGTTTCGGGTTCGGCCATGCACCGTAATCATCTGGACGCCGAGTTGTTCGGCACGCGCGGCAAGTTCCGGCGCATTCAGACAATCGAAATCCCAGCCCAGTCGCATCTTGAGCGTGACCGGCACGCTGCTGGCCCTGACTGTCGCATCAATCAGGCTGCAGGCATGATCAAGATCACGCATGAGCGCAGAGCCGGACAGCTTGCCGGCCACCTCGCGCGCCGGGCACCCCATATTGATATCAATGATGTCCGCACCTATTTTCTGGGCCAGTTCCGCGCCCCGCGCCATCCACTCAGGCTCGCGGCCGGCGAGTTGCAGGACGAAAGGAAACACCCGGCCTGCACCGGTCGCACGGCGCACCATGTCAGGCCGGGCCTGAACCAGCGCATTGCTTGCGACCATTTCCGACACCACAAGCCCGGCACCGTGTTCATGGGCAACAACCCTGAACGGTTCATCTGTCACACCAGACATGGGGGCCAGGAAGACGCGATTGCGGGTCTCATGCCCTCCGATAGAAATGCCCATAAATTAGACGCTCGACATTTTCGTTTAATTTTCAGGCACATTAGCATCTGGCTGCGACATTGCAATTACTATGTTTGTCGCGCGCGCAGCTTGCCCTGCAGGCAATCAGCCTGATAGAGCTTCTCACACAGTTATGACTTCCAACCGGGGCGTCGTCACCATGACCACAGCCGTAATTATTGTTGCCGCAGGTGCCGGCCTGCGCGTCGGCGGAGAAATTCCCAAACAGTACCAGCACATAGGCGGCGAAGCCGTATTGCGTCGCACAGTGCGGGCATTTCAGCAGCACAATGAGATTGACCACATACAGGTCGTTATCGGCGAAAACCATGATGATCTTTACATGAAAGCCGTTTCCGGCATGGACCTGCCGGAGCCCGTCAGGGGCGGTGCGACGCGGCAGTCATCGGTCTACAATGGCCTAAAGGCTGTGGCAGCGCTCAAACCTGCAAGGGTATTGATACATGATGCCGCCCGGCCGTTTGTGGATCCGGACACCATCTCGGCTGTTGTGGCGAAATTGTCAGAAGCGCCAGGCTGCATTCCGGCGGTTCCCGTTGCCGATACACTGAAGCGGGAAAGTGACGGCATCATTGCAGAAACGGTCGACCGGGCCGGCCTGTGGGGAGCTCAGACCCCGCAGGCGTTTCGTTTCAGGGACATATTCGATGCGCACACGGCAGCGGCCGCAAGCAACCGCACCGACTTCACCGACGATGCATCCATAGCCGAATGGGCCGAACTCGATGTCGCCATAATTCCAGGACGCCCGGAGAACTACAAGATCACCACCAGTGCGGACCTGCACGAGGCAGAAACCCGACTCAACACAGGAAAACCCAAGATGCTCAATGACGTACGGGTCGGGCACGGATACGATGTCCATGCCTTCGAAGATGGCGACCATGTTATCCTGTGTGGGCTGACGATACCGCACAGCCGGAAACTGAAGGGGCATTCTGACGCCGATGTCGGCCTGCATACTCTCACCGATGCCATTCTCGGCGCCCTGTGCGAAGGCGATATCGGCAAGCACTTCCCGCCGACGGAGGAGAAGTGGAAGGGCGCCGCATCAGATATATTCCTCAAGCATGCGGCCCAGTTGGTCAGCGACAAAGGCGGCGTCATTTCTCACGTAGACTTGACACTGATCTGCCAGGCACCAAAAATCCGGCCCCACGTCGATGCCATGCGCGAGAACGTGGCCCGGATCATCGGTATTGCTGCCGACCGAGTATCGGTCAAGGCAACCACAACGGAATGGCTGGGTTTCACCGGCCGGGAAGAAGGCATAGCAGCCGCAGCCACCGCCACCATCCGCCTGCCGGAGTGAACATATGTTCGATCGCCAGTTGATCATCGAAGCGAAGGACACCCTCGACATGCTGCGCGAGGGAGGACTGATGCTGGTGACCGCTGAAAGCTGCACCGGCGGACTGGTTGCGGGCCTGCTGACCAGCATTGCAGGGTCTTCCGGCATGATCGATCGCGGTTTCGTCACCTATTCCAACGAAGCCAAGTCTGAAATGCTGGGTGTTCCCATGACCCTGATCGAGCAACATGGCGCCGTGTCCGAGCAGGTCGCCCGAGAAATGGCGGAAGGTGCCCTGCGAAACTCTCGCGCCAATGTTTCGGTCTCTGTAACCGGCATTGCCGGGCCGGGCGGCGGTTCGGCAGAAAAACCGATTGGACTGGTACACTTCGGCTGTGCGCGGTCCGACCTGGATATCCATCATGTCCGCATGACTTACGGCGACATCGGCCGCAATGAAATTCGCCATGCCGCCATTGGCACCGCACTGGCCATGATCCGGCAGTCCGTTGGCAAGGGCGGTGGCATGCTGGCGTAACCCCGAGGCCATGCATGCTTGAATGCCTCGCAAGCCAATAATGCCGATGGGCCGCCATGCGACCTCGATAACTGGAAATTCGCCGATACAGCCCCCATATAGAATTTAATTGACATCTTACGGGGGTACTTCGTTATGCGACTGATACTGAATATTCTATGGCTGCTGTTCGGCGGAATCTGGTCCGCAATTGCCTGGTTCCTGGTTGGAATCGTGGCAGCCATCACCATTGTCGGCCTGCCCTGGGCCCGGTCCTGTTTCATGCTGGCCAACTATACATTGTGGCCGTTCGGACGGGACGTGATAGCCCGTGACGAACTCTACGGCCGCGAAGACATCGGCACCGGCGTGCTGGGCTTCATCGGCAACGTTTTGTGGTTTATTCTGGCCGGCTGGTGGCTGGCGGTCATGCACCTGACCTTTGCCGTGGCCAATGCCATTACCATCATCGGGATTCCGTTTGCCTGGGCCCACGTCAAGCTGGCCGGCGCCTCGCTGTTCCCGGTCGGCAAGACCGTGCAGGACCTGGAAGTGGTTGACGAAGCACTGCGCAACACAGCCCGCGCCCGCGTGGAACAAATGCGCAGCTGACCAGCAGCGACCAACACACTTGAAAACATGGCCGCAGGTTATCCCTGCGGCCATATTGAGTTTGAACTAATCCAGTTCAGGAATGCGGAGCACCTGACCTGGATAAATCTTGTCAGGATGGTTCAGCATCGGCTTGTTGGCTTCAAAGATCACATTGTACTTTCCGCCCTTGCCTTTGCCGTAGTGAGCCTCGGAAATCTTCCACAGGTTGTCGCCCTTCTTCACCGTGTAGAACACCGGATCCTTTTGGGACGGCGCAGTCAGATTGCTTTCAACCTTGGACACTCCGAGAGTATTGCCGACAGCAATGATGGCCTTTTCGAGAATAGACTGATCGGCCACATCGCCGGTAACAATCGCCTTGTCGCCGTCGATTTCGACTTTCACGTTCTCGGTGCCGAGATTGTGGGAATCCAGCTCCTTCTTCAACGCGTCAGCAGTTGGCGCTTCATCATCACCCCCGATGCCGAGCGCCTTTCCGGCGCTCTTGATGAAATCGAAAATTCCCATAGTATTCTCCTTGCTGTAGACTGGGCCCCGCCCGATCACCTATTTGTGACCTACTTTTGCACTGATCGTCTACCAAAAACATTTTCTCATTTTTAGAGTAAAAACACGTTCGTACAGGAACGATAACAATGACAGGAGGCTATAATGGCTGTGCAGATTGGCGATACCGCCCCGAACTTTGATGCTGAAACTACGGAAGGCAATATCAACTTCTATGATTGGGCCGGAGACTCCTGGGTCGTGATGTTCTCCCATCCCAAGGACTTCACTCCCGTGTGCACCACCGAACTCGGCGCCATGGCGGGGATTGCCGACCAGTTTGCGGCCCGCAACACCAAGATAATCGGTCTTTCCGTCGACAGCGTTGACGATCATCAGCGCTGGAAAAAAGACATCGCGGATGCGACCGGCAATGCTGTCAACTACCCGATGATCGGAGACACCGATATGACGGTGGCCAAGCTGTTCGGCATGATCCACCCGAACGCGACTGGCAAGGCGGCAGAACGCACCGCAGCCGACAACAAGACGGTCCGCACCGTATTCGTCATTGGTCCCGACCGGGAGGTCAAGCTTACCCTCGCCTACCCCATGAGCACCGGCCGCAACTTTGACGAAATTCTCCGGGTGCTGGACTCCATCCAACTGACTGCCAAGCACAAGGTCGCCACACCCGTTAACTGGCAGAACGGCGAAGACGTCATCATTGTGCCGGCGGTCTCTGACGAGGAAGCCAAGGAGAAATTCCCGCAGGGCTGGAAATCTCCCAAACCGTACATCCGCCTGGTCAGTCAGCCCGAAGACTGAAACTGTCGGTGACAACTCGCTTTTTGAAGGGCCAGACGCGATTGTCTGGCCTTTTTCAGTTGGCGGACCGCTCCACTCTCCGCTAGGTTTGTCGGCACATCGAACTCACATTCAGACCGGAGGCCTTTGCCTTGAAACTTCACCACAATCCGGCATCGCCATTTGTCCGCATGGTCATGGTCACCGCCCATGAGTTGGGCATTGCCGACCAGATCGAGTTGATCGACACCGGCGTTTTCCTGCCAGACAGGGTCAATGACGCCGTCGCCGCCGATAACCCGCTTGGCAAGATTCCCTCGCTGGTCACCGATCACGGAACGCCTTTGTACGACAGCCGGGTGATCTGTGAGTACCTGTGCCATCACGCCGGCGACAAGGAACTGTTGCCGGACGAACCTGTATCAAGATTTCGCATTCTCACCATGCAGTCGCTGGCTGTTGGCTTGATGGATGCCGGCGTCTCAAGACGCTACGAGACCGCCGTCCGGCCTGAAGAGAAGCGCTGGCCGGACTGGGTGGCACGCCAGCACGCCCGTATGGAAGCCGGCATGGATGATCTGGAAAACAACTGGACGGACGAATTCAGTTCCGTGCACGCAGGCACAATCGCCACCGCCGTAGTGTTGGCTTACTTCGACTTCCGATATGCCGACCTGGCGTGGCGTGACAGCCGACCGAAACTGGCGGGGTTCTATGACGACTTTGCCAAGCGATCCTCAATGACCGCAACCCCGCCACCTGCGTGAAGCTGACGACCGATGATCCGCATTCTTGAACATCCCGGCTTTCTGCCCGGCACCATCATGCTCAGTCTGGCCGCGGCCTTGTGGTGGATGATGTGGGCCCATATGGGCAACGCCGCCGCAATGTCCGACATGGCAATGATGGTCAACTGGAGTGCGAAGAGTCTTACCGGTACTTCCATCATGTGGCTGTTCATGATGCTGGCAATGATGCTGCCTGCCATGGTGCCGATGGTTGCAACTTATGCCCTGGTGTCCAGAAATGAGGTGCAAGGCCCGGCCCTGGCATTGCGTGTGGTAGTGTTTTCGGTCGGTTACTTCTCATTATGGGCTGTATTTTCCGTTGCTGCCGCCTTTCTGCAGACAGCCCTGGCGCAAACCCCTTGGTTTGAGCAAGGTGGCACGCAGGCCCTGCCTGTCGCATCGGGCGTGTTGCTGATTGCAGCGGGCGCCTGGCAACTAACGCCCATAAAGGACACCTGTCTGCAGCACTGCCGCAGCCCGATGGCGTTCCTGCTGGCCCACTGGAAAGGCGGGCTGCAAGGCGCTTTTCCGCTCGGTCTGCACCACGGCGCGTTTTGCGTCGGATGCTGCGGCATGATCATGGGGCTGATGTTCGTTTTCGGCGCCATGACAGTGTGGTGGATGGCCGTGTTGGCGTTGTACTTTGTTGCCGAGAAAACCATACCGCGCGCGGAAACCTGGGGACGTGTCATCGGCATTGTGCTGATTGCCGCGGGCTTGTACGTTCTCGCTGGAACACTTTGGAGTTGACGAAAGACTATGGCCGAAATTGAAGACTGGAAAATCAAGGGCGAACTGGCCCTGAACTGCAACTGCGACCTGTTTTGTCCCTGCGTCGTGTCGCTCGGCGCCGCCAAGCCCACGCACGGCTATTGTCAGGCCTGGATGGCGGTACGCATCGACGACGGCCACTGGGGAACGACCAGTCTCAAGGGCGTCAATGTGGCGGCCCTGCTCGATATTCCCGGTCGCATGGGCGAAGGCGGATGGTCAGTCGGCCTCTATGTTGATGACAAGGCCAGCGATGAGCAGACCCGCGCCATCGAGATGATCATGTCGGGCTCGGCCAAGGGCACCACCGGGCTGTTCAAGCTGCTGGTCGCCAATTTCCTCGGTACCCAGCGCATGCCGGTCACCTATGAAACCAACGGCACCGAACGCTCCGTGACAGCCGGGCGCAAGGTGATGGCAAGCATCAGGCAGATTGATGGCGCCCGGCCCGGCGAACCGGTGACGATCCAGAACACGTCTTATTGGATGGGCCCGGAAGTGATCGTGGCCCAGGGCGTCAAAGCCAAAGTGCGCGATTTCGGCCGGGTGTGGACATTCGACGACAAGTCTGCCGAGCTGTGCAACATCGAGTGGTCCGGGCCGTAACTGGTCGAACGATTTCGCGGACAAAAAGCCTGCAACTGTCCCACATTGTCACCCTCGGGCTTGTCCCGAGGGTCCACGGCAACCATTTCTGGATCCTCGGGACAAGCCCGAGGATGACAGCGCAATGGGAACTTCTGCCCGGCACAGTTCAGCCGCCCTACTCTCCTTTGAACACCGGTTTGCGTTTCTCCAGGAACGCCTTGACACCTTCGTCATAGTCATGGCTTGCCGCGGCCGCAGCCTGCAGTTCTGCCTCGACTTTGAGATGCGCTTCGAATCCGTGTGCAGACGACGCATTAATGGCCTGTTTTATCAGGGAAAATGCTTTTGTCGGCTGCCTCGACAACCGGCTGGCCAGGCGCATCGCGTCATTCATCAGTTCGTCGTCGTCGCACACCTGCCAGATCAGGCCCCATTCCAGCGCCTTTTCCGCCGGCAATGGCTCGGCCAGCATCGCCATTCCCTTGGCCCGTGCCTCTCCCACCTGCCGCGGCAGCGTCCAGGTGCCGCCGGCATCAGGGATCAGGCCAATGCGCGCAAAGGCCTGCAAGAAAGAAGCCGACCTGGCGGCCAGAATAATATCGCAGGCAAGCGCCAGGTTGGCACCGGCCCCGGCCGCAACTCCGTTGACCGCGCACACAACCGGCATCGCCAGCGAGCGGATGCGCGCCACCAGCGGATTGAAGTCATTTTCCAGTATTTCAGTGATCTCCTCCGGCCCGTCCATGCGCAGGTCAGCCAGATCCTGGCCGGCGCAAAACGCCCTGCCCGCTCCGGTGATCAGCACCGCACGCGCACCTGAAGCCTCGATCTCATCGAACGCACCGCGCAATTCCGCATGCATGTTGCGGGTTGTGGAATTGAGCTTGTCGGGGCGGTTAAGCGTCACAACCGCCAGATTGTCATTGAGGTCCAATGTGATGTCGGAGTATGCCATTTAGAGGTCCTAGTGCTTCTTTGGTGCCGCTGGGTTGAACTAAGTGACTGCAAGTGTGCCTCAGCTTTGCGGCTGCGTGCAATCGGCAAGGTGAAGACAAATGCCTCACGGGACAGATTACGATGTGATAGTTGCCGGCGCCGGCCCTGCGGGTCTCGCATCGGCCTGCCTGCTGGCCCAGGCCGGATGCCGCACCGCCTGTGTCGCACCGGGAATTGACCTGCTGACGGCTCCACAGTCCGACGAACCAATTCGACGTACGGTCGCGCTCATGCAGCCGTCCATCCGGTTGTTGGAGACGCTCGGCGTCTGGCCGGACCGATTGCAGGGCGGCAGCGAAGCCCTCGACCTGTTAAAAATCGTCGACGACACCCTGGCAACATTCTCAGCTCCCACGGTGACGTTCTCGTCGGGTGAACTCGGAGACGGCCCGTTTGGCTGGAACATTCCGCTCGACTTGCTGGTTCACGAGTTGGCGAGAGCGGCAAAAGGTGCCCCCGTCTCTCTTATTGATGGCTCGGTGTCAGGCTGCGAAATACACGGTGGCCAGGCACAATTGTCTGTCGATACGGACGCAACGCTGAAAGCAGCCGTTGTCATTGCCGCCGACGGCCGCCAGTCCGTCCTGCGCCGCGATGCGGGTATTGCGGTGAACGAATGGCGCTATGACCAGACCGCACTTGCACTCAGCTTTTCCCACTCCTCCCCTCATCACGGCATGTCGGTCGAATATCACAAGAGTTCAGGACCGTTTACCACCGTTCCTCTGCCCGGCAAGCGTTCGAGCCTGGTCTGGATGGTTCGGCCGGAGGAAGTGGATGCCATATGCTCGCTTACCCAGGATCAGTTGGCGGCTCGCCTGCAATTGGAGATGCACGGCGATCTGGGCCTGGTTGAAGACGTCACAACACCGGCCGCCATCCCGATGGCCGGCATGGCGGCGCGAAAATTTGCTGCCAACCGTATATTGCTGGTTGGTGAAGCTGCCCACGTTGTGCCGCCCATCGGTGCCCAGGGCCTGAATATGAGCCTGCGCGATGCCGCCTTTGCCGCGGAAGCCATCGCAGATGCCTTCCGCCTTGACGAAGACCCCGGCAGCGAGAAACTGTGCGCCGCCTATGACTCCGCACGGCGGGCAGATGTGATGCCGCGCCAGGCTGCCATCGACACCATGAACCGCTCCTTGATTTCAGATTTCTTCCCGCTGCACCTCGGCCGTACCATCGGCATGACGGCGCTGCAGAACATCCCGCCACTGAAACGCAGGGCAATGCTGGAAGGCATGAACCCGACAGGCTCACTGCCGCGGGCGATGCGGGCATAGGGTAGCTGTTCAAGCCGTCAGCTTCACTTGCTGCTCTATCCAAGAGTATGTGACTTCCATGCCGGACCGCAGCGGCTCGCTCGGTCGCCAGCCAAGCAGTTGCTCGACCAGTTCATTGTCGGAGCACCTGGCACGAACGCCCTGTGGACCGGGCGTATGCCGAAGCGACAGCCGTTTTCCTGAAATCTCGATGGCCATCAGAGCCAGTTCATTGATAGAAATGGCCTCGTCAGACCCAATGTTGAGCGGTTCGTTGCAGTCGGACTGCATCAGTTTGCGAAGGCCGTCCAGGCATTCTTCCACGTACAGGAACGAACGAATCTGTTTCCCGTCGCCCCAGATCTCAACTTCGCCACCAACAGCTGCCTCGGCGACCTTTCTGCAAATCGCGGCCGGTGCCTTTTCCCTGCCGCAACACCACGAACCGCGCGGGCCGAAGATGTTGTGCAATCGCGCAATGCGGGCAGGAACACCGACATTGCGCTCCAATGTCTGGAACAGGCGCTCGGAGAACAGCTTCTCCCAGCCATACTCACTGTCAGGCTGGGCAGGATAGGCTGTGTGTTCTTCACATGTGTAACTGCTGAGGTCAGACTGGTTGTTCTCGTTATAGACACACGCCGACGAGGTGAAAAGGACCCTACCTGTGCTCTCTTTGGTACACAAACGGGCCACGTTCAGATTGATCAGGGATGAGTTGGACATGACATCAAAGTCGTTGTCACCAACAAAAACATAACCCGCGCCCCCCATTTCTGCGGCGAGCTGGTAGACTTCGTCAAAACGGCGATCAAAGCTCTTTTCTGCTTCTTGCCGCGAACGCAAGTCCGCGATGACGAACTCATCCGCATCAGAAGTGCCGAACTCGGGGTACTTGCGGTCAACGCCCCGCACCCAGAACCCTTCGTTCTTGAGTCGTGTCACCAAATGATTGCCTATGAAACCGCCGGCTCCGAATACCAGCGCCGTCTTGTTGCTCATACCTAACTCACATCCTGTATCACAACACCTGCACCCTACTCGCCGAACATGTTGCAGCCGATTTGACTCACCGTGCGCAAGCCGTTGCAGCGATCAGTGCACGTGTGGCAGTTTTGTCTCAAGTTTACAAGACTCTAGGCAATCGATTTGTGTGCAGAACTGCAAGGTCAGAGTGAGTATCTGCTCAATGACTGCAGCCATGATCGGCAATGCCCGGTTGATGCATTTCTTCAGCGCCAACGGCGAGGTCGGAAGTCGGGTGGACCTCAAGCGCTCGGCCATTCCGGGGTTTGAGAGCAACGACAAGCAGGCTTGAACCACGCGACTGACATGTACGGGATTGATGCAGTGGACCCACGGGAGGTAAATCCGGCAACTTTGATCAATCAATCAGTGGTGCGTGCAATGCGAGCAGTTGCAACCTTCTGACATGAGTTGCTGTAGATTTCTCGGTGGCCGAAACAGGAGGGACATTTGTTCGCTACTGGCATAAATTGACTTTACGTCATTATATCGCGCATGATCGATATATTCAATCCTGAGCATTAAGACCAAGGAGATGGCGATGGCGAGTTGGCAAGCGGTTGGAGATAATGACGCAAGTGCCTTGAATGGCGGAGAAATACCCGGAAATCCACCTCGCAGAAAACTGCAGCCGGGACCTCTGGCCAGCGAGGAAGAATGGGGGCAATCCGTTGCTGGCGCTACTGAACCAGGTAACCCGCCAACTTTGGTCCGGCGTCGTTTCAGAATGCAGGAACAAGTTTTTGGAGCACTGAGTTACGTTGGCAAGCCCGCAAACGGAGCCGTTGACGTTACTCAGGCGTGGGACCGATGTGATCCAAATCCCGATGCCAGTCCCCGCTTCATTGCAGGTGGTGACCGCGTACAGCAAAGCGGGGTTCACACCCACCCCGACAACAATGTGGATGCACCGTCAGCAAAACGGCGATACATGCGTGTGGGGAAATACTATCCAGGTGGTTATAAGGTTTCAGGACGACTATACAAACGGAAGTGGCGAGAACGGCAAATTTCTCGACGGCCGCAGGGTTCATCTACCGAAGATTGGGGGCCATGGGAACCCAATGGTGCTCCTGACCGGATTGTGTGGTTCGTAAAGCGGATAACAGCTGCGGAGCACAAGTTTCCAATGCTTGTTTGGGAACCATGGAAATCAATTGATTGTAAGCTCGGCATCGAAAACGCGTCGTTCGGATTCTTCGATGAGTCACCGGAAATCTTCCAGTTGGCCGTCACTTTGCAAGCAAGCGAATTGAAACCCGGCACATACAGTGTCGCGTCGGTAGACGCCCAGCGCCTCAACCTAGAAGGTCTCGCCGCCTCCGATCATCTGGTGGCCAGGCTTGATTCCTCAAAATCAGAGATAAAGGTTACATTTTTTGATCAGCAATCGGAGAAAGAACTGCTGGAGATTGGCCAGCTGGCAATACTCCCGACCGAACAAGCCGGCAACCAGGAAAGTTAGCTACGACAGTATGCTGTTCGAGCCGAATACTGGACAGTCCCTCCGCAAGGCGAACCGGGCAAACGACAAAACCTACAACGTCAAAGCTAGCTTGCGCGCCTCGTACAGCGCCATGTGTGCCGTGCGCGAGGCCACCGCGTCGCCGATTGTGTGCACGGTGATGTCCTTGTCCTGCAAGGCCTCGAACAGGGCGTCGTCGGACGTGTTGGTGGTCGCAAGCACCAGTGAGTCAAACTCACGGTTTTCCACGTCTCCGGTATAGAGGTTGACCAGTTCAGCCGTCTTGCCTTCCCATGACTTCAACGCCGTCGCCAGCAGGACCTCGACGCCGTACTCCATCAACCGGGCGCGGGCCGTATCGCCGGTCAGGCTCAGGTCGAGCTTGGCAGCTGCTTTTTCCGATCCGGTAACGACAGTCACCATATGCCGTTGCTGGGCCAGGTGCAGCGCGGTGCCGGTCGCCGGCCACCAGCCGTCGATATCGTCGAGCAGCAGGACGTTGCTGCCCGGCACAATACCACCGTCAAGCACGTCGTGCACGGTGCAGACGTTGTCCTGGTCCACGCCGGGAAGCTTTTCAATGTGCGGATACACCCGCTGGAATCCGTTCCGCGACGGCTTCGAACCGGTGCACACAACGACCGTGTCCGCCCCTGCCTGCAAGACATCTTCGGCCGTCATCTCGTGGCGCAGGTCAATTTTGACCTGGAGCTTTTCAAGTTGGGTCTGATACCAGTTCAGCAGTCCACCGATTTCGCCGCGTTCCGGTTGTCCGGCAGCAAGGCGGAACTGCCCCCCAAGTTCACCGCTGCGCTCGACCAGCCGCACCTTGTGGCCGCGCTCTGCCGCCACCCGAGCGGCTTCAAGACCAGCCGGCCCGGCGCCAACGACGAGTACCGTTTTGGGAGACACGGCGGCCGGCGCCTTATCGCCGTCCCATTCGGCCTCACGCGCCACCGATGGATTCACCAGACAACTTGCCCAATAGTCGCGCATGCGGCGGCCAATGCACAGCTGATTGCAGGAGATGCACGGGCGAATGTCTTCCGGCCGGCCCTCGCGCGCCTTGCTGACCAGATGCGGATCGGCAATCTGTCCGCGCACAATACTGACAAGGTCGGAGTGGCCCTGCACCAGAACGTCTTCGGCATTGTCTGGCGTCTTGATGCGTGACTCCGCCGTCACCAGGGCATGGCGGAGCACCTGCTTGTAGGCTGCCGCGTCGGGAACCCCCAGTTTCATGCCAAAATGGAAACTCGGCACGATCTTGGAAAAGTCATGCAGGTAGCTTCCGGTGCCACAGGAAACATAGTCGATCAGTCCGCGCTCATCGAGATAACTGAGGATTTCCTGTTTGTCTTCAATGCTTAGGCCGCCGGGAGCCGGCTCTGCCCCTGACACAGTCAGTCCGATGATGAAATCATCTCCTGCCATCTCGCGGATCCGGCGCAGCACCTCGACGGAAAAGCGCAGCCGGTTCTCCAGGCTGCCGCCCCACTTGTCAGTCCGCTTGTTGGTCAACGGCGACCAGAATTGGTCGGTCAGGCAATTGTAGGCGGCATAGACTTCCACACCGTCAAAGCCGGCCTCCTTGTCGCGCCGGGCCGCAGAGACAAACGCCTCGATGATCTCCTCTATTTCAGCCTCGCTCATGGCGTGACTGCCCCAGGGATCATGCATCGACGGCAGGCCGGACGGCGACCAGTACGGCTCCCAGGAGTTGTCCTGATCACCATGGCCGCCGACATGGTAGATCTGGTGGATCATGGTGGTGCCGTGGTCGTGGCATTCATCGGTGATGTGCCGGAAATGCGGAATGACCTCATCGCTTTCGGCCAGGAAGTTGCCGCGGATCAGGACACCGGTGCGATGTGCTGGCACCGGCTCGACGACGATCATCGCGGCACCGCCGCGGGCCCGTTCCCGATAATAGCCAAAATGCCTGTCCCCGGGCAGGCCTTCATTGCTCATGTTCACCGTATGGGGACCGAACACCACGCGGTTCGACAATTCACGATGACGCAGCTTGACGGGCGAAAACAGATTGGGAAACGGGGACATAGCCGGACTTCCTCCGCATTGGCATCACGGCCTGTTATGTCGCCGCAGGCGCGCGATGCGAGTACCCGGAAACTGTAGATGGACTCAATTACGAATCCAACTCGGAATGCAGCATTGCTGCATGACTCTTTGAAGGGGTTCCACGTCCCTATTTCTGATTGAGCACAATATCGTTGTGTGCGCCGACGCCGGGTGCTGCCTTCTCCACGCTGGCGTCGTCGCGGAACTGCTTCGCCACCGCCACCGGAGTTGCCGGCAGCGTGTCGCCTGCCTCATTGACCAGCGTGTGGTCAAACAGCCCGCGGCCATGAAAATGCATGTCACGCATGGCTTCCGGCAGGGTTCTTACCACCGTGCAGCAGCAGTTTGCCTGCGCCAGTATGGGTTCCCAGTGATATCCGGGAAACTCCGAGATCAGCGTCCTGACCGCCTGGATCGTACCGCCGGGATCCTGCTGGTCCTGGTGGTATTCCGGGGCAAGATTGATGGCCTGGCAGAAGCCGTCCCAGAACTTTTGTTCCAGCGCCGCCACCGCGACATGCCTGCCGTCAGACGTTGGATAGATCTGATAGCGCGGTGACCCGCCGGTCAGCAGGCTGCTGCCGTTTGCCGGCCAGAAACCGGTGGCAAGGCCATTGCCGATCGCCCACCACATCAGCATGAACATGTTGTCGGCCATCGCGATGTCGATATGGGTGCCTTCGCCAGTCTTTTCCCGATTCAACAATGCCAGCAGTATGTTGACCACTGCCGGATAGGTGCCGCCGGCAATGTCCGCGGCCAGAAATGGTGGAACGGTTGGGTTCGCCTCGGGTCCCATGCTCAGCGACAACAAGCCGGTATCGCCGATATAGTTCAGGTCATGCCCGGTTTTCTGTGTCCGGTCGCCGGTCTGGCCATAACCGGTTATGGAACAATAGATAAGTCGCGGATTGACCAGCGCCATTGCGTCATAACCGAGCCCGAGACGCTCCATGACACCGGGGCGAAACTGTTCGACGACAATGTCTGCCTCACGGATCAACGGCAGCAGGAACTCAAGCTGACGATCAGATTTCAGGTCCAGGGCAAGGGACTGTTTTCCGCGGTTGAGCATGGCAAAACTGGCCGGATCCCTGCCCCATTTGGGTTCATAGGAACGCATTTCCTCGCCATCGCCGGGCCGTTCTATCTTGATGACCTGCGCACCGGCTTCAACCAGGAACAGTGTGGCCATGGGGCCAGGCAACAGTGTCGAAAAGTCGAGAACCTTGATCCCGCTCAATGGCTGTGCGGATGCTGATGTGCCTGTCATATTCTTTAAGTGCTGACCCGGAAACCCAAACTACCGTATTCGTGTAGCGGCCAACCCTACTGCGTGCAACACGCCGATTGCAAAATATAAATAAGTCGTTGTGGATGGACCGAACCTGCCCTAAACAATTTGTGCATCGCAACAATTTTCAGGCTGGCCGACAGCGGCCCGAATGACAGCAGGTATCATGAAACTTCCATCGCAATTCTACAAACCGCTTGCCATTGGCGCTCCCGATCCGATGCGTGAAGCGCCGGTCAAAATCGAGCGGATGATCCACTTTCTGCCGCCGCAGATCGAGAAGCTGCGCAACAAGGTGCCGGATCTGATCGCCCAGGTCGACGTTATTCTCGGAAATCTAGAGGATGCCATACCCGCCGATGACAAGATTGCCGCGCGTGACGGTTTTATCGAGATGGCGCTGGCGCATGACTACGGCAGCACCGGATTGTGGACGCGCATCAACTGCCTGAACAGTCCGTGGGCACTCGACGATATCACCAGGATCGTACTTGAGGCCGGCGACAAGCTGGATGTGATGATGTTGCCAAAAGTCGAAGGCTCCTGGGATATCCATTATCTCGACCAGTTGCTCGCCCAGCTGGAAGCCCGTGCCGGCATCACGCAGCCGATCATGATCCATGCCATTCTGGAAACCGCGCAAGGGGTCAAGAATGTCGAGGAAATTGCCGCTGCCAGTCCGCGCATGCACGGCATGTCTCTGGGACCAGCCGACCTGGCAGCATCGCGCGGCATGAAAACCACACGTGTCGGCGGCGGACATCCGCATTACGGGGTGCTGGCAGACAGTGATGAAACCGGGAGTGAGCGGGCGTTCTACCAGCAGGATCTCTGGCACTATACCGTCGGAAAGATGGTGGATGCCTGCGCAGCCAACGGCATCAAGGCATTCTACGGGCCGTTTGGCGATTTTTCGGACCCCGACGCCTGTGAAGCACAGTTCCGCAACGCCTTCCTGCAGGGCTGCCTCGGCGCCTGGTCCCTGCATCCCTCCCAGGTGGAGATTGCCAAGCGGGTGTTCTCGCCCGATCCGGCAGAAGTGAAGTTTGCGCTGAGAATTCTGGAAGCCATGCCGGACGGCACCGGCGCGGTGATGATTGACGGCAAGATGCAGGACGATGCCACCTGGAAGCAGGCCCGCGTCATCGCCGATCTGGCCCGGCTGGTGGCTGCCAAGGAGCCCGACATGGCGGCGGTTTATGGTTTATGATCAGCTTGCCGTTCAGCAACTATCAACTTAATTTTTTGAAGCACGCTTGAATCAAGCCGCAATTGGATGCATTTATAGGCCATGATCGCGATCAACAGACAGGCACGATTCGGAATCGGACAAGTGGTAAAACACCGCCTGTTCCCGTTTCGTGGTGTCATTTTCGACGTGGATCCCACGTTCTCGAACACCGATGAATGGTGGGACTCGATTCCCGAAGAGACCCGCCCGTCAAAGGATCAGCCGTTTTATCATCTGCTGGCCGAGAACGAAGAGACCGAATACATAGCTTATGTGTCGGAACAGAACCTGCTGGCGGACGACACCGGCGACCCGGTTCGCCATCCGCAGATCCCTGAGTTTTTCGAAACTTATGATCCGGAACGGCACACCTACCTGCCCCGGGACAGTGCAACCCACTAGTCGCTGGTTGCGCTCCAAGGCCGCTCCTGTTTTTCATGATCTGATCGTCACATTGTACCGCTATGCAACGGTATGGTTTTTATCGCTTTTGTCCGCGAATCCGCTCTAGATTGTCCGCATGAACATAATCAACAGGCTGGTCGTCGGATGCCTGGTCTGGGCAGCGCTGACGGCGTCTGCCCACGCCGAACCAAAACACGCCATTGCCATGCAGGGCGAACCGACGCTGCCGGCCGACTACACACACTTCCCCTATGTAAATCCGGACGCGCCCAAGGGCGGCGCCCTGCGCGTGGCCCGGACCGGAAGCTTCGACAGCGTCAATCCATTCATCATCAAAGGCCAGGCCGTGGCCGGACCGCGCAAGCTGGTGTTCGAAAGCCTGTTGGCCCGCTCCCAGGCAGAACCGTTCACCTTGTATGGCCATATCGCGGAAACCATCGATGTCAATGCCGAGCGCACCGAAGTCACATTCCGCCTAAATCCAAAAGCCAGATTTTCCGATGGCGAGCCGGTCCAGTCCGATGATGTCGTCTACTCGCTGGAAACGTTGCGCGACAACGGGCGTCCCAATCATCGCACTTACTATTCAAAGGTCACGGGAATCGAGACACCCGACAAGCTCACAGTCCGGCTGACTCTGGAGCCCGGCGACCGCGAGCTGGCGCTGATACTGGGTCTCATGCCGGTGTTGCCAAAGCATGTGTTTGAGAAACGCGATTTCGAACGGACCACGCTGGACAAACTCGTCGGTTCCGGACCTTATGTCTTCGACACGATTGATGCCGGCGATCATGTCATCTATCGCCGCAACCCGGACTACTGGGCCAGGAATCTGCCAAGCGCGCGCGGGCAGTTCAACTATGACACGATCCGGTATGACTATTACCGCGATACCCAAGGTGCTTTCGAAGCCTTCAAGAAAGGCGAGGCGATGTTGCGAACCGAAGGTGACGCATCGCGCTGGGCAGCGGGCTACGCAGATGTCGCCGACAAGCCGGTAACCCTGGAAACCGTCAAGGTCGGGTTGCCGAAACCGGCCTGGTCCTTGGTCTTCAACACCCGCCGTGAGCTTTTTGCCGACAAGAAGGTCCGTGAAGCATTGATCCTCACGTTCGATTTCGAATGGATCAACAAGAACCTGTTTCACGACAAGATGCAGCGCACGCAAGGGTTCTTCTACGGCTCAGATCTCAGTGCCATCGGCCGTGCCGCCAGCGCCAGTGAAGGTGACATGCTCAAAAAGGCAGGGGGCGAAATCCGGGTCAGCATACTGGACGGAACATTTTCCCTGCCGGTATCCGATGGATCGGGACGCGATCGAAACAACCTCCGCAAAGCATTGAAACTGCTCAATGAAGCGGGTTGGAAGGCCGGAGCTTCCGGCCTCCGGAATTCCAAGGGCGAGGCGTTCTCATTTGAAATCACGGTGGCAAACCGGCCTCAGGAGCGGATCGCATTGGCCTGGCAGCGCATGCTGCGCACAATAGGCGCCGACATGACCATCCGGCAGGTCGATTCAGCTCAGTTCCAGCGCCGCCTGCAGACCTATGACTTCGACATGATCCCGTTCACCTGGTCCAATTCCCTGTCGCCGGGCAATGAACAGGCGTTTTACTGGGGATCGGCGGGCCGCACCCAGGAAGGCACACGCAACTATATGGGAGCCGATGATCCGGCCATCGACAAGATGATAAACGCGCTGCTGTCGGCGCGGGACAAGGCATCGTTCGATGATGCCGCCCGCGGCTTGGACCGGTTGCTGCTCGAAGGACATTACGCGCTGCAGCTGTTCCATCCCCCGGGACAGTGGCTGGCACGGTGGAACCAGGTCAGACGGCCTGCTCAACCGTCGCTGGCCGGCTTCCTGCCCGAAACCGGATGGATTGAAGACCAATGACCGGATTTAGCGGCGAACTGCCACCGGCGAGGTTCAATCTTGCACGCTACTGCCTTGCGCAAAGCGCCAGGGAACGGCCCGACAAGACAGCCCTCACCATTGCCGACGGCTCCGCCTATCAGACGCTGAGTTTCGCCGAGATCGAGGATATCGTCCTGCGGCTGGCGTCCGCGTTCCGGCTGCTTGGATTTGACCCCGGTTCCCGCATCCTGATCCGCATGGGCAACAGTTTCGATTATGCGGCAGTGTTCTTCGCAGCAAACGCAGCCGAACTGGTCCCGATACCTGCATCGTCGATGCTGTCGGCCGACGAAATCTCCCTCATACTGTCAGACAGCCAGGCAGCAGCGGTTATCCACGACGGCGAACTCGACCTGCCACCCCTGCCCGACCCGTGCCGGCTGATTACGCCGGCTGACATTGCTGCGTTCAAGTCAGGCCAACGTGGCCAGTACGCCGATACCACCGCCAGCACGCCTGCCTATATGGTGTACACTTCAGGCACGTCCGGCAGGCCCAAAGGCGTCCTGCACGCCCAGCGTGCGGTCTGGGGTCGACGCCCCATGTATCAGGGCTGGTATGGCCTGTCACCGGAAGACACCGTTCTGCACACCGGCGCCTTCAACTGGACCTACACATTGGGCACCGGCCTTTTTGACCCTTGGGCCAACGGTGCCGCTTCCATTGTTTACACTGGCCCGCGCGACCGGTCGATCTGGCTCAAACTGATTGCCGACCTCAATCCCACAATCATGGCGTCGGTCCCGGCGCTTTATCGGCAGATGCTCAGCGACGGCGGTCTGTCGCCTGACACAATCGGCGATTTGCGCCACGGCCTGACGGCGGGAGAGGCTATATTCCCGGGCCTGCAGAAAGAATGGCTGGAGACAACCGGCATCGAGCTCTACGAGGCGTTGGGCATGAGCGAAATCTCCACCTATATTTCCAGCTCGCCAAGCGTCCCGACAAAGCCTGGCAGCCCCGGAAAGCCGCAGCCGGGCCGCAGCGTCTCAATTCTGCCGGTGTCCGGTGACGACGAGCCATTGCGGGCCGGCGAAACCGGTCTGATAGCCGTTCACCGTTCCGACCCGGGCATGATGCTGCGCTACTGGAACCGTCCGGACGACGATCACATGGTGTATCGCGGTGACTGGTTCGTCGGCGGAGACCTGGGGCATTTCGACGACGACGGCTACATCTGGTATGAAGGCCGCAATGATGATGTGATGACATCGTTCGGTTACCGCATTTCACCGCTGGAAGTGGAAATCGCCATCATGCGCCACCCCGCCATCCAGCAGGTGGGCGTTACAGAGGTGGAACTGAACCCCGGCATGAAGCTGGTCACGGCGTTCGTGGTGATGCATGAACACGAAACCTTGAAAGCGGCAGACGTGATCGATTTTGCATCCCACTCACTGGCGCGCTACAAGGTTCCAAAGCAGGTGTTCTTCGTCGAGGCTTTGCCGCAATCCGGCAATGGCAAGATCATCAGGAAGAACCTCGCAACCTTGCTCAAGCAAACCAAGGATCACGCCAATGACGACTGAACCCGCCGACGTAATCGAAATCGACGTGATTTCAGATGTCATGTGTCCGTGGTGCTATATCGGCAAGCGCCGTCTCGAGAAGGCGCTTGCCATGGTTCCCCACGTGCCCGTGGATATCCGCTGGCGCCCGTTCCAGCTGGACCACACGATTCCGGAAACCGGCATGGACCGGAAAGAATACCTGCGCAACAAGTTCGGTTCTGACGAACAGGCGGCACAGGTTTACGGGCCGGTTCGCGCCGCCGGCAAGGACGAGGAAATACCGTTCGAATTCGACAAGATAACCATCTCGCCAAACACGCTGAATGCCCACCGCATCATTCGCTGGGCCATGGCCGAAGGTGTGCAGGACGCAGCAGTTGAGCGGCTGTTCCAGCTGTATTTCGTCGAAGGCGCCAACCTGACCGACAAGAAGGTGCTGGCAGACGCAGCCGTTGAGGCCGGCCTTGAGCGGGCCGTGGTCGAACGACTGCTTGAAAGTGAGGCCGACCTGGAAGAGACCAAGGCAGAAATATCCCAGGCCCAGCAGATGGGCGTGACCGGCGTGCCGGCCTTCATTATCGGCAGCAGATATGCCGTCATGGGCGCACGTGAACCCGAAGCTATCGCGCAGGCTATTGCCGAAGTGGCCAAGGAGCGTGCAGCACCTGCGGGTAATGCATAGGGTATCTGATCTGCGGTGCAGTTCCAACATTACTGTCATCCCAACGAAAGTTGGGATCCACTACGACATTGACGTCAGGCTCTCCAGCAGAGATGGATTCCAGCCTTCGCTGGAATGACGGTGTACGTTGGGTTTGAGCCGCCCTACCCTAGAAACTAACTCTCAGGCTGCGCCAGTTTCACCAGGGTCTGCATTAGCTGACGGGTACCGGCCAGCCTGTCTGCCGGGGTCTCCCAGGTTCTGATGATCACCAGCTTCATGTCCGGCCGTATCTTGGCACGGCTGCCCTGATCGTTGATCCACTGGACCAGCGCATCCGGGTTGGGAAACTTGCCGTCCCTGAAAGTGAACACGGCGCCCTTCGGCCCGGCATCGATGTTTGAGACATTGGCCGTGCGGCACAGCAGTTTGACCGACACGATATCGATAAGGTGTTCGACCTCTTCCGGCAGTCGGCCAAACCTGTCCTGCAACTCTGCCGCAAACCCGTCCAGGTCCTCCTGTGTCGGCAAATCGGCCAACCGCCGGTAGACACCAAGGCGGACCTGCAGGTCGGGAATGAAACTCTCCGGCAGCAGTACCGAAGTCCCCACATTGATCTGCGGAGACCACTGCCCGTCCGCCTCGATGTCAAGTTCGCCGGAGCGCAGGGACGCCACCGCCTCTTCCAGCATGTGCTGGTACAGCTCAAACCCGACTTCCTTGATGTGGCCGGACTGTTCTTCACCCAGGAGATTGCCGCCGCCGCGAATGTCAAGATCGTGACTGGCCAGTGTGAAGCCGGCACCGAGTGAATCGAGCGACTGCAACACCTTGAGGCGCTTTTCCGCCGGCGCCGTCAGGGTCTTGTTCGCCGGCACGGTGAACAGCGCATAGGCGCGTTGCTTGGAACGCCCCACCCTGCCCCTGATCTGGTACAGCTGTGCCAGGCCGAACATGTCCGCCCGGTGCACAATCAGGGTGTTTGCGGTTGGTATGTCGAGACCTGATTCAATGATGGTCGTGGCCAGCAGCACGTCGTACTGCCGGTCATAGAACCCGGTCATGATGTCATCCAGTTCGGTCGGCGCCATGCGGCCGTTGGCAACGGCGAACTTGACCTCCGGCACCTGCGCCCTGAGGAAATCGGCGACCACCGACAGATCGGATATGCGCGGCACCACGTAAAAGCTCTGCCCGCCGCGATACAGTTCACGCAACAGGGTCTCGCGGATGATGACTGGATCGAACGGCGAAATGTAGGTGCGCACTGCCAGACGGTCCAACGGCGGAGTGGTAATCAGCGAAAGTTCCCGCACACCGGACAGGGCAAGTTGCAGCGTACGCGGAATCGGCGTGGCGGTCAGTGTCAGCACATGCACGTCGGCGCGCATCTCCTTCAGCTTTTCCTTGTGCTTGACACCGAAGTGCTGCTCTTCGTCGATAATCAGCAGGCCGAGCTCCCGGAACTTGACGTCTTCTGCCAACAGTGCGTGGGTGCCGATCATGATATCGACGGTGCCGTCGGCAATCCCCTTCTTGGCTTCGTTGACATCCTTGCGGCTGACCAGCCTCGACGCCTGGGCGATCCTGACCGGCAGCCCCTTGAAGCGTTCCACGAAGGTTGCGTAGTGCTGGCGCGCCAAAAGAGTTGTCGGCACGACCACGGCCACCTGCTTGCCGGCCATGACCGCGATAAAGGCTGAGCGCAGTGCCACCTCGGTTTTGCCAAATCCAACGTCACCGCAAATCAGCCGGTCCATCGGCCGGCCACGTGACAGGTCCGTAACAACCGCATCTATGGCAGTCAGCTGGTCCTCGGTTTCTTCGTAAGGGAACCGCGATGCAAACTCATCATAGATACCGTCCGGCAGGCTCAGGATTTCACCGTTGCGCAGTTCACGCTGCGCCGCGGTCTTGATCAACTGGCTGGCGATTTCCCGCACCCGTTCCTTGAGCCGCGCTTTGCGGGCCTGCCAGGCCACGCCCCCGAGCTTGTCGAGATTGACACCGGCCTCATCCGAGCCATAGCGCGACAGCAGCTCGATGTTTTCCACCGGCAGGAACAACCGGTCGCCGCCGTGATACTGCAGAAACAGGCAGTCATGCGGTGCGCCCTGCACATCGATAACCTTCAGCCCTTCGAAGCGGCCAATGCCATGGTCGACATGGACCACGAGGTCCCCGGAGTTCAGCGATGCCAGTTCGGAAATGAAGTCGCTGGCCTTGCGCTGGCGCTTGGCACGGCGCACCAGCCGGTCGCCGAGAATGTCCTGCTCTGCGATCACCGCCAGGTCATCGGTTTCAAAGCCTGTTTCGAGTCCGAGCACCACGACGGAAACCATGTCCCTGGACCGCTTGAGCGCTTCCGGGCCATCGTTTGCCGCCACCACCAGGCCCAGATCATGGTCCTTGAGAATGCCCAGCAAGCGGTCGCGCGAACCTTCGGTCCAGGCCGCCAGCAACACCCGTTTGCCGGACTTCTGCTGCGCCCGCACGTGGTCAACCACCGCGTCATAGACATTGCGGCCTGCCTCTGCCCTTTCAGCGGCAAAACTGCGGCCCTGCCGGCCTTGCGCCGAGATTACCCGCAGGCTTGAAGCTTCCGGCGCTTCAAACGGCGTCAGCGCTATCACCGGGTATTGTGCGGCAAGGTCGGACCATGCGTCCCCGATGAGGAACATCTTGTCCGGTGGCAATGGTTTGTAGACCGGCGCACCGAACGTATCCTTGTTGAGCGCCTCTATGCGGGCCTCGTAGTACTCATCAATCTGCGCGTTGCGGGCTTCGATCGATTCATCCGCCAGGTGGTCCATGCTGATGACACAGTCACCTGCATAGTCCAGCACGGTCTCCAACTGGTCATAAAACAGCGCCAGCCAGTGTTCGACACCCTGATAGCGCCGGCCTGCGGAAACCGCCTCATAGACGGCATCGTTCATGCCAGAGCCGGAAAACTGGGCGGTGTACGCCGTGCGAAACTGCGCGATGGTATCGGCGTTCAGCAGAACCTCGCTCGCCGCATCCAGTTTCAAGCCATGCAACTGGCCGGTGGTGCGCTGCGACTGGGCATCGAAACTGCGGATCGACTCCAGCGTGTCGCCGAAAAAATCCAGCCTGACCGGCTCCTCGCTGCCGGGCGGATATATGTCGATGATCCCACCCCTGATCGCGAAATCACCCGGATCGACAACCGTGCCGGTGCGTGAGAACCCGTTGACTGCCAGGTATTCCTGCAGCAGCCTGGTATCCACCCGGTTGCCAGGCAAGGCCTCAAAACTGGCTGACCTGATGACATTGCGCGGCGGCACCTTTTGAACGATCGCGTTCGCGGTGGTCAGCAGAACCGCTGGTTTGTCGATCCTGCCCGCCGCAAGTTTGCTCAGCGCGCTCATGCGCCGGGCCAGAATGTCCGCCACCGGTGATACCCGGTCATAGGGCAGACAATCCCAGGCCGGGAACTGGATGATGTTCACATCCGGTGCGAAAAACGAAATTGCTTCACCGATCATGGCCGCGCGCTGGTCATCACGCGCCACATGCACCACGAGACGGTCTTCGGCCAACCTGGCAATGTCACCTGCGACCTTGCCGTCGATACCTTCCGGCGCGCCGGAGATAACCACCTTGCCGGGTGATGCCATGGCGCTCTTAAGCTCGACAGGTTTCATTCCGGGTTTCCGAAAAACGTTTCATCAAATCGGGCCGACAGCATCTCCTGCAGCAGGGGCGACCGCTGATCGTCAGGCACCGGTTGCGTGCCGGTCAGCCAGGCCAGCAGGTCCTGATCGGGAATGTCAAGAATGCGCTCAAGCTCCAGCAGTTCAACTTCATCCGACAGCGCAATCCTGTTTTTCACAAACGTGCCCACAACAATGTCCATCTCCTTGATGCCGCGATGGCAGGCCCGCCAGACGATACGCTTGCGCCGGTTTTCATCAGTTACAGTCACAGCTTGTGTCCTGTGCAGAGGATGTGTTGAGGTTGGAAATGTAGTGCCCGCCGGTTTATGAAAGAACCGCTCATGAAACGCAACCGGACAACACGACTGTCCTGACAATTCAACTGAAAAACCGAACACATGAGACCGGAAATCCTGAACAGGTACTTTGCCTCAGCCAGCACGCTGAAAGGCATCGGCGCCAAGGTCGAGAAAACCCTGGCCGCGCTGGTCCGCCCGCAGAGCGGTGAAGCCGCTACGACCGATTTGCCGGCCCGGCTGGTCGATCTTCTGTTCCATCTGCCGGTCGGTGTCATTGACCGGCGCAACCGCCCGACCATCGCCAACCTGCCCCAGAGCGGGATTATCACCATCGAGGCGCAGGTGGGACGGCACAAGCCCCCACCGAGGCATAACAAACGCGTACCTTACCGTGTCGAGGTTTTCGATGAGACCGGTTCGCTGCCGCTGGTGTTTTTCCACTCCCATGGCCCGTACCTGGAGCGAACCCTGCCGGAAGGCGAGACCCGGTTTATCTCCGGCAAGATCGAATGGTATGGCGGCACACCGCAGATCGTTCACCCCGACCATATCCTGACTGCCGCGCAATTTGCCGACATGCCGCTGCTGGAACCTGTCTACCCGCTGAGCGCCGGCGTATCGGGCAAGGTTCTGGGCAAGGCGATTCGCCAGATACTCGGCGACGTGCCGGAACTGTCCGAATGGCAGGACGCGGCCTGGATGGCGGCGCGCAGACTGCCAGCGTTCCAGGATGCGCTTGAAAGTCTGCACAATCCGCAGGACACAACCGGCTTGGAGGCTGACAGCCCGAACCGGCAGCGCCTTGCCTATGACGAACTGCTGGCCAACCAGTTGGCTTTGTCGCTGGTGCGCCGGCACATGAAACGGGCATCCGGCAGGCCGCTCAAGGGCGATGGCAAGGCGCGCCAGAGAATTGTTGATGCGTTGCCGTTCTCACTCACCGTCAGCCAGGAGTTTGCCGTCTCTGAAATCCTTGCCGATATGGCCGCGCCGGATCGCATGCTGCGCTTGCTGCAGGGTGACGTTGGCGCAGGCAAGACGATTGTCGGCCTTCTCGCCATGGCGACTGCCGCTGAAGCCGGCGCTCAGTCGGCGCTGATGGTGCCCACCGACATTCTGGCCAGGCAGCACATTGCCGGCATTGAGCCGCTGGCCCGTGCCGCGGGCCTGCGGGCAGCGGTGCTGACCGGCCGTGAAAAAGGGGCGGTACGTAAGCAGGTTCTCGACGGTCTTGCAGTCGGAGACGTAGACATCCTGATCGGAACACACGCCCTGTTTCAGGAAGGCGTCGATTTTTCAGATCTCGGTCTTGTCATTATTGACGAGCAACACCGGTTCGGCGTGCATCAGCGCCTTGCGCTGCAATCGAAGTCGAAACGTCCAAGCGACTTGCTGGTGATGACTGCAACCCCTATTCCAAGAACCCTGGCGCTGACAGCATATGGCGACATGGACATTACCCGGCTGACCGGCAAACCGGCCGGACGCCAACCGATCGACACCCGTGTGATGCCGCTGGACAAGCTCAACCAGGTGGTCGATGGGCTGGACCGCGCAATCTCACAAGGCAAGCGCGCATATTGGGTGTGCCCCCTGGTTGAGGAAAGTGACCTGATCGACAAGACCGCCGCCGAAGCACGGTTCGCCAGCCTGCAATCCCGGTTCGGCAACCGCGTCGGCCTGGTGCACGGCCGCATGAAGGGGATTGAAAAAGACGCCGTGATGACACGATTCAAGGACGGAGAATTATCCATTCTTGTGTCGACTACGGTGATCGAAGTCGGTGTCGATGTGCCGGAGGCTTCGATCATGATCATAGAGAACGCTGAGCGCTTCGGACTGGCCCAGTTGCATCAGCTTCGCGGCCGTGTCGGGCGGGGATCGGACGCATCGAGTTGCGTGCTGATCTATGATGGCGTGCTGGGGGAAACCGCTGCCGCGCGCCTGAAAACCATGCGTGAAACGGAAGATGGCTTTGTCATTGCGGAAGAGGATCTGAAACTGCGCGGTTCCGGCGAAGTCCTCGGCACCAGACAGTCTGGTGTCGCCAGCTTCCGGCTGGCGGACCTGGCATTGCACGGCGAACTGCTGCAGGCAGCCCGTGACGATGCCAAGATGATCCTGGAAACGGATTCGAACCTGACCGGACCCAGGTCGAATGCGCTGCGCATACTCTTGTACCTGTTTGAGCGAGACGACGCCATCCGGCTGCTGTCGGCCGGCTGACCAAAGCCGTAGGACGGTCGACTATCAGGCCGCCGCGCGATCCAATCAACGCTTCTTTGCAGGCTTCTTTGCTGCCGGCTTCTTGCGTGCCGGAGAGGCTTTGTCTGCCGGCTTCAGCACCTGCTCCGGGTGCGCCAGCAACATAGAGAGTGTATCGTCGTCTTCGGCTGCAGTTTCATTGGCCGCACGCATCTGCTCCGGCGTGACAAGACCCGCTGAAATCACCAGCTTCGCAGCTTCTTCAACGGTCAGGTCCATAATGGTGACCTGGTCTTTCTCGACAAAGAACAGGAACCCGGACGTCGGGTTGGGCGTTGTAGGCATGAAGGCGGAATAGTATGTCGTGCCAGGCTCAAGACCGATCTCGCCGGAATCTAGCTCCCGGGCGATAAAGCAGACCACATTGACTCCCTCACGCGGATATCCAATGAAACCTACCGAGGAAAAATTGCTGGCGTTGGAAGACAGGGCTGTTTCGAATATCTGCTTGACGGCCTTGTAGACCGAGCGGATGACCGGCATCCGGTCCAGCGTGCGTTCTCCGAAGCTCAGCAGTGTCCTGCCCACAAGGTTGGCGGCCAGCGCTCCGATCAGTGTGATTCCGACTAAGGCAAACACCAGTCCGACACCGGGCACTGTGAACGGCAGATAGGAATCCGGATTATAGACCGTCGGGATATACGGTTTCACAAGGCTGTCGAACAGCGATACGAACCACCACACCAGCCAGATTGTAATTGCGATAGGCGCTGCGACGACAACGCCGGTCAGGAAATATGTTCTCAGCCTGCCAAGCATCGACTACGGAAAAACCCCCGAACTTCAAAAATGCAAATCATGCACAAATCTGTCATTGCGCTGCCATAGCATGCTCTCAGCGCGACTGCTACAACCCTGTTGCAAAACATAACCAATCAGCGGTCATCATTGCAGGAGTCACCAATATTGTCAGGTCGGTTGACGGTACGCCAGCACATATTTCGGAGTCTCGGCGTGGTATTCGTCGGCCTTGGATTCATCGGCGTGTTCCTGCCGCTGATGCCGACCACTCCCTTCTTGCTGCTGGCGCTTGCCTGTTTTGCTCGCTCTTCTCCGGCCATACATGACTGGCTGATCAACCACCGGATACTGGGCCCCTATATCGTTGACTGGGAACGTGACAGATCGATACCGATGGCGGCAAAAATCACATCAATTGTGATGATGTCGGCGAGTTTCGCCTGGCTGGTGCTGGGAACAAGCGCGCCCGCCATCGCACTTTGGATGACAGGCGCAGTCTTGATATGCGTTGCACTGTATATCGTTACCAGGCCGACGACGCGCCGGTAGGCTCCCGGGTCAGCTCGTTGCCCGTGCAATAAAGCAACCGGTACCTTTGCGTTTCAGGCTGCGGCACAGGCGCTTCGCCTGGCCCTTCTTCAGCTTGTGAACCCGGAGCCGGTAGTAGATGCCCTGCCCCTCGACATCGGCACGCACTACGGCTGCGGTCTTGTTGCGCAGCAGTTTGCCGTGCCGGTTTTTCAGCGAGTCCCAGTTGTCCCAGGCTTTCTGCGGCTGGCGTTGCGACACCAACTGAACGGTCCAGCCTTCAAGCTTGGCAGTAACGTTGGCATCATCCACGTCGGCGGTCGCTTTAGCGGTTTCAACTGGCGCAGATACCGGCTCGACGGTAACCGACTCGGCTGGCTTGGCCGCGGTGGCAGGTTTAGCCTGATTGCCTGTCACTTTAGAGGGAATTTCCGGAACCGCAGCAACCTGATCGACCGATATATCTTCAGGCTTCACTTGCGCAATCGATGGAGCTGGTGCTTCCACTTTGCCGGCAGAAGCGAGGGCAACGGGCGCTGTATCGTCCAGTTTATTGCTACCGGACAGCGCGGCAGGCGGAGCCACCGGCTCACGTAGCGCCACCCGCGTGATCGTGCCAGACGGCGGCTTGGTCGACCCGGTTACAATGTCGTCGGCCATCAGATTCTGTGTCGGTAGCACGGCAAGGCGAATTTGACGTTCGGTGGGATTTTCCGGCACATCCAGGCCAAGGTCGGCAAGCCGTTCGCGAACCGGCGCAAAATCCGGCTTTACCGAGTAGGCCTGGAACAGAACCGCGGTTGCTTCATCCCGGTGCCCCAGCTTGGCCAGGGTCAGCGCCTTGCCATATAGTGACAGATGCTTATGCGGGTAATTCAATTTGGTCGCGCGTGCAAAATCGATCAGGGCATACTCATACTGACCGGCCTCACGCAGCGCGACGGCGCGCGAGTAAAACGCTTCCGACAGGTATGGATCAAGGTACAGGGCGTTGGTGTAGTCATCAATCGCCGCCGAGTGATAGCCCGAATGAGAATTGGCCAAACCACGATTGTACAATGCAACTGCTCGTGTCTTTGCACTGAGCGCATTGAGCTCAATTGCCTGGCTGTAATCTGCAATCGCCGTGTCGTAGGCTGCAAGTTTCTGATGCGCAAGCGCACGGTTCAGAAGTGCGCGCGCCTTGTCGGCAAGCGAGATCTCCGTGTGAGTAATGGCGGTGGAGTATTCGGCAATTGCCTGCTTCGGCTTGCCGGATACAAGGTGTGTATAGGCTGACTGCATGATGGCAGCCGGCGCGGCGGAGCTGACCCCGGTGGTTTTTGAGGCGGCTGCGACGGCATTGGTTGCCACTCCGGCAACCAGGAACGCAGTTAAGACAGACGCACGAACAACTAACTGTACTTTCATGCCGGCGATAGTGCCGCGACATGGTTAAACAATGCCTAAGCAAAAACAGAAAATTTTCAAAGAGTACGATTGCGCCTTGGCAACACCTACTCCACGGTCACCGACTTGGCCAGGTTGCGCGGCTGGTCAACGTCAGTGCCAATGAACACCGCTGCATGATAGGCCAGCAGTTGCATCGGCACAGCATAGATCATCGGCGAAATGAACGGATCTGCTTCCGGCACTGCGATGGTCTCGAATGCATCCGCAGCATGAGCCGAAGCCCCTGTTTCGTCGGTCACCAGTATCACCTGGCCGCCACGGGCCGCGACCTCCTGCATGTTGGAGATGGTCTTGTCGAACAACTCGTCACGCGGCGCTATGACCACCACCGGCACATGTTCGTCAATCAGCGCGATGGGACCGTGTTTCAGTTCGCCGGCTGCGTATCCTTCGGCATGGATATAGGAGATCTCCTTCAGTTTCAGCGCACCTTCCATGGCAACCGGGAAGTTGACACCCCGCCCCAGGTAAAGAACGTCGCGGGCCACGGCAATCTTGCGGGCAACGTCTTCAATATGGCCTTCCATGGCCATCATGCCGGACATGATCCGCGGCAGGCCGATCAATGCCTTCACCAGGCGCTGTTCCTCGGCCTTGTCTATGGTTGCCCGGGCCCGGGCTGCTGCGACCGCCAAGCACGCAAGCACGCTCAATTGACAGGTAAATGCCTTGGTTGACGCCACCCCGATTTCGGGCCCGGCAAAGGTGCGCAGAACCGCGGAGCTCTCGCGCGCAATGGTCGACTCCGGAACGTTAACGACAGCAACGACTTTGTGGCCCTGCGACTGACTGTAACGGGCGGCTGCAAGAGTGTCGGCAGTTTCACCGGACTGCGAAATGACAATCGTTATGCCGTTCTCATCGAGCGGCGCCTCGCGATACCGGTACTCCGACGCGATGTCCACTTCCACCGGCAGCCGGGCAATCTTTTCGAACCAGTACTTCGCCGTCAGAGCCGCATAAAAGGCCGTCCCGCAGGCTGTAATCGTTACCGATGACACATCTGCAAAATCGAACGGGAGATCGTCAGGCAGCATGACTGTGCTGTCTGAGAAATTGACATACTCCGCCAGCGTATGGCCGATAACCTCCGGCTGCTCTTCAATCTCCTTGGCCATGAAGTGGCGGTGGTTACCCTTGTCGACCAGCATGGTCGATGCCTGGCTGAAATTGACCTTGCGATCCACTGGCTGGTCGTTCTCATCGAATATCTGCGCACCTGCGCGGCTCAGCACCACCCAGTCGCCGTCGTTCAGATAGCTGACACGATTGGTGAACGGCGCCAGCGCCACGGCGTCGGAACCCAGGAACATCTGGCCATCGCCGTGTCCCACGGCCAAGGGTGCGCCCTGGCGGGCCCCGATCATCAGGTCGTGTTCACCGCGCACCAGTATCCCTAGCGAGAATGCCCCTTCAAGCTGCTTCAGTGTCTGCGAAACAGCATCTGTAGGAGACACGCCGGCCTCCAGTTTCTGGTTGACCAGTTGCGCAACAACCTCGGTATCGGTTTCCGTGTCGCAGGCGATACCGTCCTTTGCCAGTTCGTCCTTCAGCGCGCGGTAGTTTTCAATAATGCCGTTGTGAACGATGACAACATTGCCCGCCTGATGCGGATGCGCATTGGTTTCGTTCGGGGCGCCGTGGGTTGCCCACCGGGTGTGCCCGATACCGGTGGTCGCGTCCCATCCGTTGCCAGTCACCTTGGTCAACAGGTTGTCCAGCTTCCCGGGCGCCCGGACCCGGTCGATCTCGCCGTCTTTCAGAACCGCAATGCCAGCCGAGTCATAGCCGCGATACTCAAGCCGGCGCAGCGCCTCGACCAGTTGCATGGCAACAGGCTCAGTCCCAAGTATGCCCACGATACCGCACATGAATGCCTATTCCTTCTTCTTGCTCTGGGCTGTTGACTTCTGTTTGCGCGCGGCTTGCGCCTGGTTGTAGCGGGTAGCCCAGCCTTCGCGGGTTTCCTGCGAACCCCGTGCAATCGCCAGTGCACCGGGCTCCACGTCCCTGGTGATCACGCTGCCCGACCCGACATAGGATCCTTCGCCAATCTTAACCGGCGCCACGAGGGCAGAGTTGGAGCCGACGAACGCGCCCGGACCGATATCCGTGCGGTGCTTGAAAAATCCGTCATAGTTGCAGGTGATGGTGCCGGCTCCCAGATTCGCTTTTTCGCCCACGAGTGCATCCCCAACATAGCTGAGGTGGTTGACTTTAGCTCCTTGTTCCAGGCGGGCGTTCTTCACCTCGACGAAATTGCCGACTTTCACATTGTTGGCAAGTTCTGTTCCAGGCCGGATGCGGGCGTAGGGGCCAAGTTCGACACCGTCGCCAATCCGCGCATTTTCGATATGACAGTATGCCCGCACGACACAACCCGAACCGATGGACACACCCGGACCGACAAACACATGCGGTTCAATAATGACATCACGCCCGATGACCGTATCCGCACTCAGGAACACGGTCTCTGGTGCTATCAGCGTCGCTCCTTCCGCCATGGCCTTGTGCCGGTAACGGCGCTGAAACTCAGCCTCCACTACCGCCAGTTCCGCTCTGGTGTTCACGCCCAGAACTTCCTGTTCAGGACAGGTAACCAGGGCGACGTTCTCTCCAGCCCTGTTGGCCAGGTCGACAATGTCGGTGAGATAAAACTCACCTTTCGCATTGTCGTTGCCGATTTTCGGCAGGAGATCGCGCAGCAGGCCGGCATCGAACGCCATGACGCCTGAATTGCACAACGTGATGGCCAATTCGTCTTGCGTCGCATCGGCATGTTCGCGAATGGCCGCGACCTGATCAGGCCCATCCGTCAGCAAGCGCCCGTAACCACTTGGATCTTGTGCCTCAAATCCCAGTACCGCCAACCGCGTGCCATTGGAAATGGTCGCCGCCATGCGGCTCAAGGAAGCTTGCGTCATCAGCGGGTCCGCTGCAAACAGCACAAGCACCGTTCCTTCGAAACCGTCCAGGGCCGGCAAGGCCTTGCTCACCGCGTCCGCAGTGCCGCACGCCGGAGACTGAACTGCCATGACGGCGTCAGAAGAATAGCTACGCACGTCACGCTGGATGGCGTCCGCCCCCTCGCCGACAACCACGACGATACGTGCCGCGCCAAGCTCACCGGCAGCACTGACAACATGGCCGACCAGCGAACGCCCGGCAGCCTTGTGCAACACCTTTGGCAAGTCGGAACGCATCCGCGTCCCCATACCGGCGGCCAGTACAATACAAGCGATATCTGTCATGGTTCCGTTGCTTCGTCCGCAAGAATTGACCTGTGTGGCTTGATTCGGGAGTGTCCTGCCAGAAGCGCAAGCTACTCGTGTAGTTATTGCGGAATTTTTATCGCTGGTGAAGCAGAGATTTGCTGGCGTCCCCGATCCGTGAATCTCGTCAGCAGGAAAATCGGCACCAGTCCGATCGCGACAATAAGCAAAGAACCGGTTCCTGCTTCTGACAGCCGCTCGTCGGATGCCAGTTGATATACCCTGACCGCAAGCGTGTCGAAGTTGAATGGCCGCACAATCAGGGTTGCCGGTAGTTCTTTCAATACATCCACGAAAACGATTGCTGCCGACATCAGCAACGAGCGCCGCAACAACGGCAGATGCACCATGGCAATGACACCACGCCGGGTGCGGCCCAGCGTGCGCGCCACATCATCAATGTGCACAGGAATGCGCTTGAATCCGGTTTCAACGGCACCATTGGCAACCGCCAGAAACCGAACCGTGTAGGCAAACAACAGTGCCACGACGCTGCCCGACAATATCAGGCCTGTCGAAATGCCAAGCCAATCGCGCATCTGACCATCCAGCCAGTTGTCGAACGCACCCAGCGGTATCAGCACACCGACGGCGATAACAGTTCCCGGAATTGCGTAACCCATGGTGGACAGTCTGACGAGACCAGTCCCAACCCCGCTGTCGGAACGTCTTAGGCAGTATCCGGTCAGGATTGCACAGGCGGTAACAACACACGCGGCCATGCCGGCCAGCAAAAAGCTGTTGCCGGCATAAATCATGATGCGGTTGCCGATGAACCCGTCACCTGCCTCAATATGAAGATCGAGCAGTATCAGCACGGGCAACACAAATCCGAGCAAGACAGGAATAGCGCACGCAATGAAAGCCAGCCTCGCCCGCCAACCCAGCAACAACACCGGTTGCGGTTTCAGCGCGCGGCTGGAGGTGTCGTAATAGGCCTGGCGCGACCTCGACCAGTGTTCCAGCGCGATTAGAAGAAAAACGAAGGTCAGCAGGGCAGAAGACAGCTGTGCGGCCCCGATCCTGTCCCCCATGCCGAACCAGGTTCGATAGATAGCCGTTGTGAAGGTCTGCACGCCGAAATACTGAACTGTGCCGAAATCCGCAATTGCCTCCATCAGGGCAAGTGCCACCCCGGCCGCAATCGCAGGCCGGGCCATGGGAAGCGCCACGGTGCCAAACACATTCCACGGCCCGCGACCCAGTGTGCGAGCCACGTCAAGCAGACCGCGTGACTGCTCCAGAAACGCTGTACGAGCCAGGAAGAACACGTACGGATAAAGCACCAGCACCAGCATCAGGCTGACGCCCCACAAGGAATGTATGTCGGGGAACCAGTAGTCGTGCCTAGTCCAGCCAAAGAGGTCCCGCAACGCGGTTTGCAGCGGCCCAGCGAACACCAGAAAGTCGGTGTAGGCATATCCGATTATGTAGGCAGGCATGGCCAGCGGCAGTAAAAGCATCCATTGCATGATGCCGGATCCCGGAAACCGGCAGGCGCTCACCAGCCACGCTGTACCTGTGCCAATGATCGCGGTCCCCAGCCCAACCATGAGCACAAGCCCCAGCGTGTTGAGCACCAGATCCGGAAGAATAGTAGCGGCAAGGTGGGACAGTGACCCACTGCCGGTGTCAAACAGGCTGGACAGCACCGAGGCGATAGGCAGCAAAACCAGCAGCGCCAGCACACCTGTCGCCACAAAAACGCCATTGGGGCGGACCTTTAGGGCCCGCCCCTTTGTTGCCGGCAATCCGCGCGGATTGCCCTTGAAGTCCTGAATTGTCGCCATGTACCGATAGGCGGGGTCAAATCTTCATCCGGCGGACCGGTAAATTCAGACTATTTCCAGCCAGCCTTATCCATGATCTGCACAGCTTCCGCATTTAGTGAGGCGAACTTCTGGGCATCCAGCGTGTCTTCCTTGAACTCGCCGAACGTATCCAGCGGACTGGCAAGCGGTACGCCTTTAACGACCGGATACTCCACATTGCCTGCGGCGAAGTACTCCTGCGCCTGGTCGGACGCCAGGTATTCGAGGAACTTGACGGCACCGTCCTTATTCTTGGCATGGCGGGCCACGCCGCCGCCGGAAATATTTACATGGGTGCCCCGGTCGGCCTGGTTCGGGAACACCAGCATAACCTTCTCCGCAGCCTTGCGCCGGGCTTCCTTGCCCGACTTGAACATCTTGCCGAGATAGTAGCTGTTGGCTACGGCGATATCACCTTCTCCGGCCGCAACCGCCATGATCTGATCCGTATCGCCGCCCTTTGGCGAACGTGCCATGTTTGCCACTACGCCTTTCGCCCATTCGGCAGCACCGTCGGGACCATTTGCTGCAATGATCGACCCCATCAGCGACTGGTTATAGATGTTACTCGAAGAGCGGATCAGCACCCTGCCCTTCATGGCATCTGCTGTCAGGCCTTCGTAGCTGGTCGCGTCCTTCGGATCCATGCGGTCCTTCGCAATGATGAGCACTCGAGCCCGCTTGGAGAAACCGAACCAGCTTCCGTCTGAATGCCGGAGGTAGGCCGGGATGCGTGAGCTCAGCACCTCGGACTGGATGGGCTGCAGCAGGTTCTCGACATTTGCACGCTCAATCCGCCCGGCATCCACCGAAATCAACACATCAGCAGGTGAATTGGCCCCCTCAGCCTTCATCCGCTCAATGAGCTGATCAGCTTTTGCCTCAATTCTGTTAATGCCAATGCCGGTTTCTTTGGTGAAATTGGCGTACAGCGCCTCGTCAGTGTCATAGTGGCGAGAGGAGTACAGGTTGATCTCACCTGCAGCGCGCAGAATTGCAGGCGCTGCGAGCAGGCCAACCGCTGATCCGGTTGCGGCGAGAACAAAGCGGCGTCGATTGAGAGTCGAACTGACGACTGACATAGGAATTTCCCCTAATTGGTGAATTTATAAACCGACTAAATCAGTCGGAAATAACAATTGCAAGCACCAAATGCCGTCTTGCGACATTTTGACTGCTCGTAACTGCTTGAAATATTTAACTTAAAATTGGAATAATTCCAAACTGCCGATGCCGGAAGAACTCAAGTTGTTGAATTTTCGAGGATGATTTCGCTGGCGCGCTGGCCAATCATCATGGCTGGCCCGTTCAGATTGCCGGTCGGAACAAATGGCAAAACGGACGCATCCGCGACCCGCAAACCATCCACGCCGTGAACTTTGAGCTGTGAGTTGACGACAGAGCTGTTTGTGCCGACGCCCATTCGGCAGGTGCCGCAGGGGTGGTAGATCGAATATCCCCTTGCCCGGATGTCCTGCTCAAAATCGTCATCCGACATGGCCTGCGGTCCTGGCAGGTACTCACTGGCAATTATCTCCTGCAGCCCCGGCGCCCCCGCCAGGGCTCGAATCACATGAACGCCTTCGATCATTTCAGCCAGATCGTCCGGGTCATCGAGAAAGTTGAACCGGATCACCGGCGCATCGCGCATGTCGGAACTGTCCAGCGAAACCTCCCCGCGCGACTTTGGTCTCGTGTTGCAGGCACCTATTGAGAATGCGGCGTAAGGGTCAGCCTGCGCCATGCGCCCTGGCCCGCCGGGTTGCAGGTCGCGGGTAAGTGGAGAAAAATACAGCTGCAGGTTGGCCGTATTCCTCGACGGGGCAGACTTCACAAAGCCGCCGGCGTGGGTCGTCCCGGACGACAACGGGCCTGAGCCAAACATATAATATTGGAGCCCTGCACGCAGTTTAGAATGCCAGGAATTCAGTTGCTGGTTCATGGTCGGCACCCGCGACCGGAAATGCATGTCGTATGCAAAGTGATCCTGCAGGTGTTGCCCAACGGCGGGCAGGTTGTGACGCACTTCAACACCCAGCCGCTGCAATCCCGCACCAGGCCCGATACCCGACACCATGAGCAGTTGCGGTGTGTTGATTGCACCACTTGCAAGCACGACTTCGCGACGGGCCCTGACCGTGAACAGGCGACCGTTCCGGCGATACACCAGACCGGACACAGTCGTGTCGCTGATCTCTAGCCGCACCACATGCGAATTCGCCTGGAGGCGAAAATTCGGCCGTCGGCGGGCCGGATCGAGCCAGGCGCGCGCGGCGGACATGCGCTTTGCCGAGGAGCAGATCGTATGATGATAGTAGCCCAGCCCATCAATCGCCTCACCATTGAAGTCGTCATTGAGGGGTATCTGCAATTGCTGACCCGCCTCCAGAAATGCATCACAGATCGGGTGCGCGGCACTCGCCCTGCTGGTAACCTGCAATGGTCCGCCGGTACCGTGCCAGATGCCGCCAACACAGTGATTTTCGATTGTCTTGTAACTGGCGAGAACCTTGTCCCAGCCCCAGTCCGGGCATCCTTCCGCTTCCCAGTCGTCGTAGTCGGATCTGGTGCCGCGCATGTAAACCATGGCGTTGATGGCGCTCGACCCGCCGACGATCCTTCCCCGTGGTACCGGAACCGTTCGACCGCCAAGTCCTGCCTCAGGCTCACTGGCATACATCCAGTTGACCGCGTCATTGACAATCGAATGTCCATATCCAAGTGGTGTCTTTATCCAGAAGCCGCTCCGGTCCGGACCTGCCTCCAGCAACAGCACGGAGTGTTTGCCGGAAGCCGACAGGTTTCCAGCCAGCACACAACCGGCGGATCCCGCTCCCACAATCACATAGTCGAATACCTGCGGATCGTACTGCAATGGCCAAACCCCTTGAACCAGCCATACCCTGCCGGGATACTTCTCTGAAACCGGCCCTGCTGCCAAGCAAAAAGAAACGGGCCGAACCTGAATGGTTGTCGGCCCGTTCCAAATGCCACTCTAGAGCAATGGCTGTTGGGATTTGATATTGCTACTCGGCTGCGACGCCCAGTTCCACCACCCTGCTGGACTCGTACCACGCCTGGGCAGCTGCGACCCCGGATCCGAACTCAATCTTGGCGCCCGCATCACGCAGTGCCATTTCCGCGGAGGCAAGAGCAGACAGGCACATGACCTCGTTCAGATCGCCCAGGTGGCCAATGCGGAACACCTTGCCCATGACCTTGCTGAGGCCTGTTCCGAAACTGGTGCGATGGCGTTCGTAGCCAAACTTGATGACATCGCGCGCATCAATGCTTTCCGGCACCACAATTGCCGATACGGTGTCTGAATACCATTGTGGAGAGTGCGCGCACAACCGGCAGCCGTCCCAGGCTCCGATGCCCCTGCGGACCCCTTCCGCAAGCCGCTTGTGGCGGGCAAATACGTTGTACAACCCCTCCGCCTCAATCAGCGCCAGCGCCTCACGGAGCCCGTGAAATAATTGCGTTGGTGGCGTATAGGGGAAGTAACCGTCATCGTTCAGTTTGAGCATATCCTCGAAAGAGAAATAGCACCTGGGCATGGTTGCGGTTTTGGATGCTTCAAGCGCCTTATCACTGACACCCAGCATCGACAAGCCGGCCGGCAGCATGAAGCCCTTCTGCGATCCGGCCACGGCCAGGTCGACGCCCCATTCCTCGAAACGGAAGTCGATGGATCCGATGGAACTGACACCGTCAACAAACAGCATTGCCGGATGGCCGGTCGATTCCAGCGCCGCGCGTACACCGGCAACATCTGACGTCACGCCGGTCGCCGTTTCGTTTTGGGTAACAAAGACGGCCCTGATGGAGTGGTTTTTGTCGGCATCGAGAATTTTCGCATATTCGAGGACCGGAACGCCCTTGCCCCACTCCACATCGAGGCAGTGCACGTCGAGGCCCAGCCGTTCCGCCATATCAACCCACAGATGACTGAATTGCCCGAACCGGGACATCAGCACCTTGTCACCGGGGTTCAGCGTGTTGGTGATGGCACTTTCCCAGGCACCGGTACCGGAACCGGGAAACATGAACACCCGCCCCGAATTCATCTGGAACACCCGCTTCAAGCCGGCAAACAACGGCAGTGTAAGGTCACCGAAATCCGGCGCCCGCATGTCTTCCATCGGGACGTTCATTGCGCGGCGTACTCGATCCGGTATATTTGTTGGCCCCGGGATGAACAGGTGAGATTGACCGGTTTTCATGATGCTTCCTCCAGTGCGCGGCAATGCCTTCGCCGCAGAAACGGCTTTTCGTCACCTTCGTGTCTATGTCATGCGGAAACAAAACCCGAGCCAAACCGGGTCAATATGAAAACCTTGTTGTTTACAAAATTGACATTTGTAATGTTGTCGATTCAACGATTGCTCCGTCGAATGAAGCATCCGTTCACGCGAACCCCAGGCAGATCGTTGCCAAATATACGGACAGCCGCACGGTACCGTTGCGTGAAGCCATCCGGTCACACACCAACTGACGCCAAGATCAATTATTGAAGTTGGTCTTCGGACGCACGCTCGGAGCTTCAACGGAAATCCGTTTGATTTCAGCCCGAATGTTTTTGCCTTTCCAGGGCACCAGGCCATAGGTGTTGCACCATTTGGCAAAGAACACCTTGCGCTGACCCTCCACTTTCAGGGCAAATCGGAGGCACTTGCCGGACCTTTTGACCCGGCCACCAGTAAACACACCGGGAATTTGCAGCGACACCCTGCAATCGGTCGTCAGGCGGGCCGATGTTGACTCCACCCGGCCCCGGAAATTGCCCGACACCTTGTACTTGCCCGGCTTCGCCCATCCAAAACCGCAGGACTTGGCCGCGTGTGCCGCATCAGGGGCCAACACGCCCCCGGCCATAAACATTCCACCAGCCAACAGCACCATCGGTGCTGCCATCAACAATCTTGTTTTCATTTCCGACCTTCCGTGACAGGTGTTTTACATCCCCCGGGTTGGTCACACGCTTGCGCACATGAGTTTGCCAGGCATCATAATGCTTCTCCTTGTGAAGGGAAGATGTCATGGCGAGCCATCATGCCGGAACACGCAATTGTGTAGCGGCCTTCATTGCCGCGACCACTTCCGCCGACGTTCTGCGTGCCCCTGACTGCAGATACTCCATGGCCCGCAGCGAGGCCTCATGTGCCTCGAGGCTGGATCCGGCGACACAATCCTCAATAACCCGGCAAAAGTAATCTGACTGATGGCCATCGACAAATGTGTAATGCACACACACATCCGTCAGCCCTCCGCACAGCAGCAGTGTGTCTATCTTCAGCCCTCGCAGCAATATCTCAAAGTCCGTGCCGAAGAAGGCCGAGTATCGCCTTTTTCTGATCAGGTAGTCCGTTGCCACGAACCCCATCTCAAGTATGGCAATCTCGGTGCCCGGATCGCCCTCAAGGCAGTGCACGTCCTCATCACCATCAAGCTCACGGCCGAAGTCGATCAAATCCGGGCGATGCACTTCCTGAATAAAGATCACCGGTATCTCGTTTTCACGCGCTGCATCGATGGCAACCCGTGCTTGCGCCATCCGCTCCTTGTAGCCCGGCATGTTGTCAATGGCTCGCGTGTCGCTGCTGTCAATGAACGTGCTGGCCTGAATATCGATGACGATCAGCGCCGCGCGGCCTTCGATCACGTTGCGTTTCGGCGTTGACGAATTTGCCATGTGAGTTCCTCACCTGTTTGCCGATCTGCGCGCCTGAGCAATGCTTAAGCGAGCATCGTTCAGTCTAGTTTACCACGAGGCGCGAAACCGGGTTCGCCTTTTCTTGACCGTGTTTTCGCCTAATTTATGACGCGAAATCCGCAAACTAAGGTCACTTCCTAAAGCGAATGTCCGTCCCGACGGCACGTTTGATCTAACGAGCGGACAGGGGCGGTTTCGAGAGTGCCGGGGGCCTTGCGCTGCTGGTATGTGGATGAAAGGTTCGTCATGGCGAAAAGATACCCGCTGTCAATAGCTACCATACTGATTTTCCTCACTTTCTTTCTCACTTTGCTGGCCCCTGGCGCATATTCTCAACAAGCCACCACGGCCGCCGAGTGGAAACTGCGCAAGCAGGCAGCCGACAATGTAATCCGGGTCGTCGCCGAGGACGTCAACAGCACCTCGTTCCGGGCTGCATCCGAAATCGCCACCTTGCTGGCACGTGATGACGGCCTCAGGCTGATGACAATTTCGGGCCGCGGCGGCGCGGAGAACATTTCCGACCTTTTGTTCCTGCGCGACATCGATCTGGCCATTGTGTCACTCGACACGCTCGAGAGGATCAGGGCCGAAAACACATTTCCAAAGCTTGAGCGCCGTGTCGCCTACGTGACCAAGCTGTTCAATGAAGAAGTCCACCTGCTGGCATCTGACAAGAAGTCGAAGATACAGGACCTTGCTGGCGGCAGGATTGGCGTTGGCCCGAAAGACGGCAGCGGCGACTACTCCGCACGGACCATCTTCGGAGCGGCCAATATTCAATATACACCTGTGTATGATGACTACGCCCTGGCGTTGCTGAAACTCCAGAAAGGCGAGTTGGACGCGGTTATCAGCGTGTCGGGAAAACCGGTGCGAATGTACGCCAACCTGCCGAAGACCGGGCTGCGGCTGCTGCCGGTGCCCATCGACCTTGAGAAAATGCCCGACTACATACCGGCAACGATCGGGGCCGGCGATTACCCCGGACTGATCCCGGCCGGCAAGAGCATCTCAACGGTGTCCGTACAGAACGTGCTCCTGGCCTTCAACTGGAAACAGGACACCAAGCGCTATCGAAAGGTGTCAAAATTCGTCAACCAGTTCTTCCCCAAGGCATCTGAACTGAAGAAGCGCCCCAACCACCCGAAGTGGCAGGAGTTCAACATGGCAGCCCGTCTCGACAACTGGATTCGAGTCAAGGCGGCAGTTGATGCCGCACCTAAACCGGTCGTTGCCAGAGACTTCGGCAGCTGCAGCGCTGCTGACCTCAGAGCCGCCTTCACGCAATACCTTGCTGAAGCGAACATTCGTGTCGCGGGGGAGATTTCGAAAACCGACGCTGAGGAGATTTTCAAGGGCTTCAAGGACTGGGTCAACACTGGCACTGCCAACCAGTGACGCCCCCATCCGCCCGGCTTACAACCAACCAACCAGATTATTGTGAACCTCGCCATGTATTCATTCCGTCTCTTTTCACGTCTCAGCCTGATTGCAGCGACAGTGTTCAGCCTCGTAATTGCGACCGCCGGTCAGGCTGCCGCTGAATGGTATCCGGAACAGCCGGTCAAGCTGGTCATTATGGCGGGCAAAGGCGGCGGCGCCGACAAGATGGCACGCAGGTTCATCCAGATCATCAATGACGAAGAGATGTCGCCAGTCCCGTTCGAGCCGGTAAACATGCCGGGAAATTCCGGCGGCGATGCACTTCAGTACATGAAAGCCAACTCGGGCAATCCGCATGTGGTGATGGTGACACTCAACAGCTTTTTCACCACGCCACTGCGCCAGCCCAAGCTGGGTATCGACATCGAGACATTTGCCCCCATCGCACGCATGGCCGAAGATACTTTTTTGCTCTGGGTGACCAGTGACAGCGGCATTTCGGATCTCGATCAGTTTATCAAGCAGGCTTCGGCCAAGGGTCCGCAGTGGCTGATGGCCGGCACTGGCAAGGGCGGCGAGGACAATCTGCTGACCGACCTGCTGAACCAGACCTACAACCTGAAGATGGCGTACAAGCCGTTCAAAGGCGGCGGTGCGGTGGCCAAGGAACTGATCGAGGCCAAAGCCAACTCCACGGTGAACAATCCGTCCGAACAGGACAAGTATTACAGGCAGGGCAAGTCGCGCCCGATCGCCGCCTTCACACCGGAACGGCTGGATCAGTATCCGGACGTGCCGACCTTCGCGGAACTGGGTCAAGACATGACTTATTTCATGCAGAGGTCCATTGTCGGGCCGCCCGGCCTGTCTCCCGACGTAATTGCATTTTACCGGGAGATTTTTCAGGCGGTTTACGAGTCTAAGGAATGGCAGGACTACATGAACTCCAACAGCCTGCGCGGCCAGTTTGCCACCGGCGACACGCTCATGCAGTACTGGATTTCCGGCAAGGAAACGCACCGCAAGATCCTGGCGGAGACCAAGGCCGTCAACTGACATAGCAAGCGAACAGATACCTGCAGTCATCGACTGGCGAACCTGCCCAAACCGGCATTTTCACGCATCCTCGACGCTCGCCGGCACGCCAACCCGACCCTGGACACTCACTTTGTGATTGACTCACAGTATCGGCTGTCATTAGCATGAATACGTATTCATAAACTATTTGTCCGTGTGTTCGCTGCCGTGCACACCTTTCGGTTCAAAATGCATACGTATTCACAGAAGCTTAACAGCAATGACATTGCGCGCCATGCCGGGGTGTCCCAAGCGACGGTCTCTCGCGTGCTGTCCGGCAACAGCAATGTGCGGGAAGAAACCCGACAGCGCGTGCTTGAGGTGATCGAGAAACTGAACTACCGGCCCAATGCGTTCGCGCAGGCCATGAAAACCAGGTTAAGCGGCACCGTCGGCGTGGTCGTCTCACGCATTACAAATCCAATTGTACCCGAAGTCCTGCTCCATCTCGGCGACGAACTAACGGCGCGCGGCAAGCGCATGGTTGTCTGGAACACTGATACGGAAGGTGAAGACGGAGTTCTCAATGCTATTCGCCAGCGGGTCATTGACGGTCTCATTTTCACCGCGGCAGGGCACCAGTCCGCCGCCCTTGAAGCTGCCCAGCAAACCGGAATGCCGATTGCCTGCATAAACCGACACATCGACGGCGCCAGCTTCAACCAGTTTGCCTGCAGCAATCTGGAAGGTGCAAGGACCATGGCCGACTATCTCATAGCCGCCGGCCGCAAGCGGATAGCCATCATCAACGGGCCACTCGACCGCAGCACGCTGGCCGACCGCGAAGCGGGCTTACGGCAAGGATTGCATCATGCCGGCATCGAGCTGCCGGACAACTATTACGCCAGTTCAGATTTCGCCCATAACAATTTCCGCGAACTTGCCATCGAGATGATGTCCCAGCCCTGCCCTCCCGACGCAATCGCATGCGGAAACGATGTCATCGCGTTTGCCGTCATGTGTGGACTGAAGGCGGCCGGGGCAAAGGTGCCGGACGACATCTGGGTGACCGGGTTTGACGGCATCGAAATGTCTGGATGGGACGTATTTGACATAACCACCATGAAGCAACCGCTGGATGCCATGGCGTCTGCAACGGTTGAAGCCCTCATCAGCACTATCGAAAACAGCGAAGCAGAGCCACAGCTGGTTCGCTTCGGAACCGAGTTGATCATCCGCGGAACAACGGCGAATACGTCATTCCCGCAACAACCACCAACCAAAGAATGATCCAGGGAGGATCTCATGACCATCAATACCACGAGACGTAAATTCGTTGCAGCTGGTGCCGTCTCCATCGCTGCCGCACCACTCGCCGCCCCGGCCATTGCGCAAGGCAAGCGTGAGCTGAAAATGGTCACCGGCTGGCCGAAAAAATTCCCCGGCCTTGGCGCGGCGTCAGAACGCATTGCCGCGTCAATAACAGAAGCCAGCGATGGCCGCCTCAACGTGAAAGTGTTCGGGGCCGGCGAACTTGTACCGCCGTTCGAGGCCTTCGATGCTGTCGCCAACGGCACCGCCGACATGTACCACGCCGCTGAATACTATTGGCAGGGCAAGACCAGCGCCTTCAACTTTTTCGCCGGCGTTCCCTTCGGCATGACCACTGCGGAGCACAATGCCTGGGTCTACCATCGCGGCGGCCAGGAACTGTGGGAGGAACTCAGCGCCGGTTACGGTGTGAAAGCGTTCATGGCCGGCAACAGCTCCTGCCAGGCGGGCGGATGGTTCAACAAGGAAATCAACTCCGTTGAAGACCTCAAGGGATTGAAGATGCGCATCCCCGGCTTCGGCGGCAAGGTGATCGAGGAGGTCGGCGGGGCCGCAGTTACCCTGCCCGGCGGCGAAATCTTCGCCGCACTGCAGTCCGGCGCCGTCGACGCGGCAGAAATGGCCGGGCCATGGATCGATCTTGGTTTCGGCTTCTACAAGGCTGCCAAGTATTTCTACAATCCCGGTTTTCAGGAACCCACCTCGGCCGAAAGTCTCGGTGTAAACCTGCAATTGTGGGACGATCTGTCAGCAGCCGACAAGCGCGTCATTCAACTGGCGGCCGCCCAGGAAAACGTCATGAACCCTGCAGACTTCATTGCCAATCACTCCCGCTCGCTCGACATCCTCCTCAAAGAGCATGATGTCCAGCTCAGGTCATATCCGGACGAGGTGATGAAAGCACTGGGAGTGGCGTCCAGGAAGGTGCTTGCTGAAGCCGCCGCGGCGGATCCCAAAACAAAGAAGGTCTATGACAGCTATATGGCATTCCTGGCCGAAGCGGCAAACTGGACCGAACAATCTGAACAGGCCTACCTGGCAGCGCGTTCAATGGCTATGAAAGCCTGACCCGGCAATAGAAAAGATTGCAGGGGATGTTTCGGGCCGGAGCCTGGGCCTCCCCTGCCCTGCGGCATTCCCGGCAAGGCGCGCATGAAAGCGATCATCAACAGGATTGAAACCGCCAGCAAGGCACTCGGACAGGCCGCCGCATGGTGCGCACTGGCCATGATGCTGTTCCAGATGGTTTCCGTCCTGGTGCGCTACGTGTTCAGCTACGGATTGATCACCTTTCAGGAAGCGGTCATTTACTGCCATGCGACACTGTTCATGCTTGGCGCTGCCTATGTGTTGCAACTCAATGAACATGTCCGGGTCGACGTGATTTACGCTAACCTCAGCGCGGCGATGCGGCGGCGCATAGACATTGTTGGCCTGGTGTTCTTCGTTCTGCCGGTTGCTGCGGTGATTGGCTGGTTCGGGTTTCCCTACGTGGCGCGGTCGTGGGCGACGCTGGAGGGATCCAGGCAGGCCGGAGGCATTCCCGCCATCTTCATTCTGAAATCGACGATCGTTGTGTTTGCCGTGTCGGTTGGCCTGCAGGCGATTTGCACCGCTGTCCGCCTGATCAACAATGATGTTGTCGATTGCTGGCGCAGCAGCGGCAGCGACTCCATAGATCAGGACTGACGCGGGCCATGGAAAGCACACAACTCATCCTGGTCCTGCTGCTGTTCATGGCTGCATTCGGCTCTGTCCTCGCCGGCATACCGGTAGCGTTTGCGCTCAGCGGCGCGGCCATCATCATGGCCTTTGCAGCAAGTCTCTTCGGCTTGTTCGACCTGTCTTTGCTTGGCGCAATTCCATCCCGCGTCTTTGGCACTGCGATCTTCAACGATGTGCTGACTGCCGTTCCGTTGTTTATCCTGATGGGGGTTATCCTTGAACGCAGCCGCATTGCGGAAGATCTTTTGAACAATATGGCCAAAGCATTCGGCCGCCTGCCGGCAGGACTGGGTATATCGGTAACTTTCGTCGGCGCCTTGCTGGCCGCGTCAACCGGCATTGTCGGCGCCACAGTCGTAGCCATGGGGCTGCTCAGCCTGCCGACCATGTTGAAACGCGGCTATGATCCATCCCTGGCAGCGGGCTCAATTTGCGCAGCCGGCACGCTTGGACAGATTATTCCTCCGTCCATCGTCCTGGTGCTGCTCGGCGACCAGTTGTCGGGCGCTTACATGGAAGCACAACGCGAGATTGGCAATTTTTCCCCTGAGCCGGTGTCCGTAGGAGACCTGTTCGCAGGTGCGCTCATTCCGGGTTTCGGGCTGGCAGTGCTCTACATGCTGTATCAGCTGACGCTTGGTCTGTTCAAACCGCAACTCTGCCCGCCACTCAGCAAGAATGAAATGGAGGGCATCGTGTGGCGAGACGTCCTGGCCAGCCTGTTGCCACCCATTTTGCTGATCCTGACTGTACTCGGCTCCATCCTGTCCGGCATCGCCACACCTACCGAGGCAGCCGGTGTCGGCGCGCTTGGCGGACTTTTGCTGGCTGCTCGCAGTTTCCGAAATGATCGCTCCAACCGGGAAGATGGAGCGCGATCGCTGCCGGCATGGACCGACAAGCTGGTGACCGCAGCACTTGTATGTGCATTCCTGCTGCCGCTTGTGCGTTCTATTGCTGACCTGCGGGTGACGCTGGATACGATATCCGGATGGAACGGGCTGATGATCATCGTCGCCGTCATTGCCAGCAGCATCCTCCTTGCCGGAACTTTCGCCGCGATTGCGATACTCGCAAACCGCCGCCTGCTCGGCGATATAGTCAACAGCACCATGCGCATCACCACCCTTGCCTTCGTGATCCTGGTCGGTGCCACGATCTTCTCGCTGGTGTTTCGCGGTTTTGGAGGCGATGAAGTTGTCACTCATGCCATGGACAACATCCCCGGCGGTGTGATGGGAGCCGTCATAGCAGTCAGCCTTCTGGTGTTCATCCTGGGTTTCTTCCTGGATTTCATCGAGATCGTCTTCATCATCATGCCCATTGTGGCTCCGGTCATCCTGCGCTCCGAAATCGACCCGGTTTGGTTCGGAGTCATGATCGCGTTGAACCTGCAAACATCGTTCCTGACGCCCCCGTTCGGCTTCGCGCTGTTCTATCTCAAGGGAGTGGCGCCGGCGGCAGTAACCACAGCTCACATCTATCGCGGTGTGATGCCCTTTATCGCGATTCAACTTGTTGCGCTGGTCCTGGTGTTCAGCTTTCCCGAACTGGCAACCTGGCTGCCCGGCGTGCTGTTCAAATAGAAAGGGCCTTGACCAGAGGACCCTATGAAAAAGGAACCGATTTCATGGCCAACCTGATTGACCCGAACTCTGCGATACCGGTGACCGACGGCACGATGGATGCCTACGTCGCCAAGCCGCAGACCGCCAGTGCCCGTTCAGGCGTTCTATTGTTTGTGGAGCTTTGGGGAATGACACCGCACATGAAGGAAGTGGCCGAGCGCCTGGCCGGGGCGGGTCATGTCGCGGTGGTGTGTGATCTGTTTCGCGGCACAACGCCGCCGGTGCCTCAGGATCCACTGGAAAAGTGGGCGAGCACTTTTGAGAGCTTCAACGACGTGTCATGCACCAATGACTGCAGGCAGGCTGCCAACTGGCTGAAGAACGGCGGAGCCGGAAGCAATATCGAACATGTATTTGCCTGGGGATTTTGCATGGGCGGCCGGTTCGCCCACAACCTGGGCGCCGTCTCCGATGCTGTTTCTGGAGTGATCAACTTCTACGGACGTGTCAACTTTCCGCGCATGGAGAACAAGCCCTTTCTGCCCATTGAACTTACCGGGTTGATCGACAAACCCTATCTGGGAGCATTTGCAGAGACAGACGGCCTTATCCCACCCGAGGATGTGGCCGGCCTGCGGGCCGGACTATCCGGAAATCCAAACGCCCAGGTCGATGTATACCCCGGCACCGAGCACGCCTTCTTCAATGACCATCGCGAGGCCTATAACGCCGCCGCTGCCGATGAAGCCTGGCACAAGGTTTTGTCGTTCATCTCCAGGCACAGCTGAAGATATATCTGCATGCCAAGCGCAGAGATTAACGGTATCCAAATCAACTTCGAGCGCACCGGATCCGGCGCCGCAATGTTGTTTATCGGCGGTACCGGCTGGGACATGCGCCAGCATCCCAATCCGCTCGGTTCCATACTGGCCCGCCAGTTTGACCTCGTCCTCTATGACCAGCGTGGCATGGGACAGTCCGGCAAGCCGCAAGGCCCATACTCGATGGCACAGTATGCGCAGGATGCTGCGCAACTCATCGATGCGATGGGCTGGACCCGAGCTCATGCAGTGGGGTACTCGTTTGGCGGCATGGTTGCCCAGGAACTTGCTATCCGGTTCCCTGAAAAAACAACATCGCTGGTGCTGGCAGCAACCACCCCTGGCGGCCAGGGCGGTTCGTCTTATCCTATTCAGGACCTGCTGCAGTTGCAGCCGCTGGAGCGTGCCCGCCGCGGTCTTGAGATCGCAGATACCCGCTTTACTCCGCAATGGCAGGCCAGCAATGCGGAAGCGGCGGAAAGGCGAATTGCCGAACGGGCGAGACGGCAAACCGAATACGCCCACGAAACCGGCGTGACCGACGCCCTGAAGGCGCAGCTGCTGGCCCGCTCCACCCATGATGCCTACGTCCGGCTTGACCGGATCTCCACACCAACACTGGTACTGGCCGGGATTTATGACGGCCAGGCTCCTTTGGCGGCCCAGCATCGGATGGCTGAGCGGATCCCGAACTGCAGTCTTGTGGAAGTTGCCGGCAGTCACAATTTCATTCATGAAAGCACTGATGCCTACCAGCACATTGCCGACTTCTGCTCACGCATTTCATGACCCGTCCGCACCTCGCTGACGCCCATGCCTGCCACTCAGTTCTTCCGCCAGCAAGTTAGTTTGTGGACACGTTGCCAGCCGCAAACAGCGCCATTCAGTTTTCGAAATATCGGAGCTTGTGTCATGCCATTTCGGGACCGACGAGCACCGCATTTACGGTACCGTGCCAGAACACAAGCGAGCCCGCCTACCCTGCTCATTTTCGACATATTTGGGTGTAACAAAGACCTTTCTGTGAGCTGAATATGACTATTCAAAGAGCTTACGTGGCGGTTGGTGTTGCAGCGTTCCCGTTACAGTTTTAGATGGCATCTTTAGGTGCTGTTTTGCGCATTGTGCAGAAGACTGAATGACGCTGTGATAAGGGGAGATCAAGATGCGGCGTGCGGCGGTTTTTACAATTTTCGTTTTGGGTGCAATGAGCTTCGGTGCTGTCGCGGAGGCAAAGCCCGTAGTGCTCGTCACCAATGACGGATACACCCGCATCGAAGGCGACCTGATCGAGATGGACGCCGAATTCTATGTCGTCAAAACGTCCGTCGGCACAATTCGAATTCCCATCGCCGACGTGAAATGCGATGGCGCAGGTTGTCCCGGCCCGACACCGGAGCCGGCAGCCCAGCCCCAGAACGAACTCTCCCAGGACCAGCAGCTGGAACTGTTCCGCGCCTTCCTTGAGTGGCGCAAGAACAACGAGGACTTCGAACAATTTCTCGAGTGGCGCAAGAACAACCCGAATTAGAAACGGCCATTGGAAAGCCTGGCTCCGCGACAGGGCCGGATGCATGAAGTATTTAAAATCGGGACGGCGGGAAAAGAGGGCACGGCGGAAAAACACCGAGGTGGCAAGACGGTATATCCCGAAACACGGGAAGACAGCGATCCGAATCACAGCGCTGACAGATCTGGTCTTGCAGCTCAAAGCAGCCTCACCGGTCTCGTTCCTAACCGGGACCCGGTGACGTCACGGTCTTCCGTGTCGGGAAATTGACTTTGGCCCTGTCGCCGCTATCCGGACCAATATCCCCACACGTCCTGTTTCAAATGTCCGATCGAATACCGATCAAAAAACCTTACCTGCATCCGACTACTGGAGAAAAATATGAAACCACACAATCTGTTTTCAGCATTTGCCGTTGCGGGCGTTCTGACCGCAGGCGCGACATTCGGTTCAACCCCTTCGAGCGCACAGTCCATAACATGCGGCGAGCCCTACACGATCGTGCGCGGTGACAGTCTCAGCGCAATAGCCCAGCGCGCATACGGCAATGCTGCCAGCTTCCAGCTTCTGTACAGCGTCAACTCAAACATCATCGGGCGCAATCCTTCTTTCATCCAGGAAGGCTCTGTCCTCAGCATCCCGTGCCTGGACAGTGCGTCTCCGTCTGCTGCCGATGCTTCCGTGCTGCGTCAGGCCTCCACGACCGAAGCCCTGCCGCCACCCAAACCTCGCCAGATCCGTTTCGTCGTCGGAACCGACTGGGCACCGTTCACCGATGAAGACCAGGCCCAGGGTGGCATGATCACCGAAGTCGCAAATGTCGCCATGACCCTTGCCGACGGCAAGCCGGACTACAAGATTGACTTCATCAACGATTGGGGAGCCCACCTGCAGCCCCTGATCTCGGACCATGCCTATGATTTCAGCCTCGTCTGGTTCCGGCCAAACTGCGACGTTGTGGAGAAGTTGGGCGACGGTTCGAAATTCCGCTGCAACAACCTTGACTGGTCTCAGCCACTGTTCGAGCAGATTATCGGTTACTACACCCGCATCGATCATCCCCGACCTGCCGCTCACCGCGACTTTTTCGGCACTCATATGTGCCGGCCGGCCGGGTATGCGACGTTCATGATGGAGGAGTATGGTCTCGTCGAGCCAAACATCAGCTTCACCCAGGAAAACAGCCCCAAGGGTTGTTTCGAGGGCCTTCTGTCGGGCAAGTATGACGGGGTCGTGCTTGCAGCAGATGTGGCAGAAGGCACCATTGCCGAGCTGGGAGCAAAGGACAAGGTCAAGTTCCAGGATCATCTGTCCTATGTCGCGACCATGCATGCGGTAATCGCCAAGACCAACCCGAACGCCAAACAGTACCTGGCAACGCTGGACAGTGGTATTACCAAGCTGAAAGAGTCAGGCGAATGGTTCCGGATCGTTACCCGGCAGTTGGCGGAGCACCGCGCCAAGACCAAGTAGTCCGCAAATTTCCACACGGATAAAACAAGAGCGCGGTTTTGCCAAAGTCAAAACCGCGCTCAAGTTTTTTCTGGATTCAACCGTGGGCCGAGGCGGTCATCGCAACGCGTAGACCCCGGTCCAGGTCGAAGTCAGTTCTCTTTCGGGGCTTCCACGCTCCAACGCATGAACTTGTTGAACAGCGCTTCCTGGTTGTCCTGGTCGCCGGTTGCAGTGTGGCCTGAACTTTTCAAATATGCCTGAAACGCCTCGAACAATTCCTGTTGGGTCTTCACAGGCCCATCGACCGGCTTGATTTCGTTTGACTGCTGCGTCGCCGCAGCCGTCACCAGAGATGGTGCTGCTGGCTTCTGTTCCGGCGGCAGGGCCACCCATTGCCCGTCAGAACCACCAGACACATCTGCCGACTGTGCTGTATTCACGTTGGTCTTGGTCTTGATTTCGTCTGACACCGACGTCGGCACAATGTGCACCAAACGCTCTTCAACCGGGACAGCCCCTGCCGGCTGCGTGGTGTCTGCCGCGGGCTGTGGCGTAGCAGCCACTTCCTCCGGCGCCGGCAGCGGTGGCTCATTCACAACTAGATCCGGCTCTGCCGCTTCGGCTTGCGTTTCCGGCGCGGCGGCGACCGGGGCCCGCACCAAAGCATCCTGGTCGGACACGTTGTCCGCAGGCGGTGGCGGCGCTGCGACCACCGCCGCGGCGACATCGTCTTCAGGTTCGGCTGTCACCGATGCGGGTACCGGCACACCCTGGAAATGCGAGCTGGTGCCGGCAATGTTTCCGTCGACCTCTAGTGATGACGTTTGCGCAGCCTGGTAATCAGCTCCATCCGTGGTGTAAGCGGTCGCAGCCATGGGAGGTCCAACCAGATAATAGGCTGCCGCGACACCGCCGACGCTGGCCAGGAAAAGTCCGCCGGCGAACATCCAGACCCGGTTTTGTCCCCTGCTCTGCTTGACCGACCGCCGCGCAGCAGCTGCCTTCACCCGGCTTTCAAACAATTCGTCAAGGTGAGTTCGCTGGTCAGGCGCGATCGGAGTTGTTTGTGTCTGCCTTCTGCGCGGGCCAGGTGATGCCGGCCTGCGGCCGACGGGTTTGTTCCAGGTGTCGTCACCCAGCTGGCTCAAATCAATCCGGCTGCTTTTAAACCCATTTCGACCGTCGTTTTTGTTGTTACTCATAACGCTGTTCCCCTGTTCCGCCAACGATCCGCCTGGATCAGCTCCGCGGTAGTTCCACACGACTCTTACGGTCTTTATGTGTGTTTCCGAAGTTCCCTCACCTTCGCGAACGAATTAATCGAAAAGCGCTCCGTAATACGACACTGTCGAGTGGATAGGAAACAGCGCAGCAGCAACTGCACCAGATTCACCAATCACATTGCCCCTCCATCTGGCTGAACACCAGAATGTCGGGTAAGCGGTTAAACACTTACGCATCACAAAGGCCGTCCCTCTGCAGTCAACTAACACACTAACTCTATGCACCGAGTGCGATGTAAACAGGAAGAGAATTAGGTGAAATTGTGTTGAAAGAAGGGCGTGTTCGCGGCGGCGTTAACCCGGGACGCGGCGAAAATCACCGCTGGCAGGTGGAAAAACTGAATCCCGCTCAATGAAACAGTTGCGGCCGGATACCGTGTATGCCGTTGTCCTTGCTCCACTTTTTCCCGGTATTAAGGCACTTGCAGCGAACAGGAAAAACAATCCTTTCGGCACTTGGCACATACGGTGAAGCACAATCAGCAACTCCAACAAGACAGTAGTGCGTATACGGCAAATTATCGCCACATAAACTGACACATTTTGCCGAGAGCATGGCGATTGTAAGATTTACTGAGCTCTGTCTGAGCTGGAAGAAGTATCCTGGCTTCCGCACAGACTGCCCTGGTCTCATTTGCTGCCATTCTGCTGTATCAACTGCAACGGCGCGCCTGGGTGCTGCCATGGTAGCGCCACAGCGTCAGCAAAGCCAGGCCATACCTGCCGAGTCTACTGGAAAACCCTTACAGCCTGTGCCAGTCTCGCGCGACGGGCGGAATCACCATGAAAAGTGCAGCGTTCTTCATGGTTGTACAACAGCATCCGGGTATTTGAATGCAGACCGACACTGCCGCCAGACCAGATAGCTGGCAGGAAACACTGACGCTCTTGCTGAGTGCCCGGTCGCTGCGCATGCTCCTGCTCGGGTTTTCATCGGGCCTGCCCATATTGCTGGTGTTCTCCACGCTGTCGGTGTGGCTGATCAAGGCCGGCGTCCAGCGTGACGTGGTGACCTTCTTCAGTTGGGCCGGCATCGCGTACGGGTTCAAGTTTGTCTGGTCGCCCCTTATTGACCGTATCCCCCTGCCCGTCCTGGCCGAACGCCTTGGCCACCGTCGCGCCTGGCTGCTGGTATCGCAACTATGCATCATGGCCGCGATCCTGTTCACCGCTTCGACCGACCCGGCCAGTTCACTGGTCTGGACAGCGGTCGGTGCCGTCGCAATCGGCTTCACCAGCGCGACCCAGGACATCATAATTGATGCCTATCGCATCGAATCCGCGCCGCCGCGCATGCAAGCCTTCCTGTCGGCCACCTATGTGGCCGGCTATCGCATTGCCATGCTGACGGCAGGCGCTGGCGCATTGTGGTTTGCCGCCTGGATGGGCGCGGAAGAGACTTACAATCCGGCGATCTGGACATCCGTCTATCAGGTCATGGCCGGCTTCATGCTGGTCGGCATCGCCGCCACGCTGTTGTCGCCCGAACCGGATGTCGCTCACGACGTGGCAACCGACAAGATCGTGCAACTGAAACTGTTCCTGGCTTTCCTGGCCGGTGTTGCCGGCCTGATTGCCATGTTCAACCTGTTCCCGGACACGCCGGACAGTCTCGGGCCGTTCGCCAAGCTGGCCTTCAATTCTGCCCGCCTGATCACCAGCCTCGCGGTTGCCGGTGTGGTTATCTGGGGGCTGGCCAGGACCCCGCTCGTGCCGGCAGCGGAAGCCCGCAAGTCCTATGTGGAACCGTTTACCGACTTCATCGACCGCTACGGCAAGGCGGCCATGGTGATCCTGGCGCTGATCGGCATCTACCGCATTGCCGATATCGTCATGGGCGCGGTCGCCAATGTGTTTTACCTGGAAATGGGTTTCGACATTGCGCAGATCGCCACCTATTCGAAATTCTACGGTCTCGTGGCCACCATTGCCGGCGGCTTCCTGGGCGGAATACTGGCCGGCCGCCTCGGCGTCATGCGCGGCCTGTTTATCGGCGCGCTGCTGGCCGCTGCCAGCAACCTGCTGTTTGCCTATCTAGCGACCCAGGGCGCCAACGTCAGCCTCCTGATCGCCGTCATCACCGCCGACAACCTGTCCGCCGGATTTGCAGTCGCGTCGTTTGTTGCCTATCTGTCTGCCCTGACCAGCATCACCTTCACCGCCACTCAATACGCGCTGTTCAGTTCCATCATGCTGCTGGTGCCCAAGGCACTTGCCGGCTATTCCGGCTCAATCGTCACGGCAACCGGATATCCGGGTTTCTTTGTTTTCACCGCACTGCTGGGATTGCCGGTTCTGCTGCTGGTCTATTGGGCCGGCAAGCTGGCCCCGATCGAGGACGACTGATCAAGCCGCCGTCAAGGTGCGGCTGGATGGCCGTCAAACCGGGGCAAGCTGAGCTACCTGAGTTGAATCGATCTGATGTACTCGACCAGGGCTTCGATCTTCTGCCGCACCGCGGCATCCTCTGCGGCATCCCCTCCACGACCGGACTGTGTGCCCTTCACCAAGCCGAAACGCCTGCTCCAGATCGGCATTTCCCTTTTGACATGTGATCCCACGTTTCTACGACCATCAATCACCTCAATCAGAAACCGTTCCGGAAAGTAGAGTCCGCTGTAACGCTCGGCCAGATTGTTGAGCGCCGGCACTTTCGTTTCCAACCCCCCGGCCAACGGTCCCCTGCCGTCTCCGGAGATGCCGTGGCACGGTGAACAGCTCGACACATACAGGCTTTCAGCATCGAAGTTCTCCTTGCCCTCAGCATTTGCGGCGGTGCCATGGCCTGAGAACCATGCATCCACGTCTTGTTCAACCTCCGCACCGATCCCGGCATTGGCCGCAGCGAGCCAAAACAGCGCTGTGCCCAGCATCAATAAGGTGAGTTTCCGACCCATGAACACAGCGTAGTCAATTGCTCGGCGGGACATGTTGACCTCGGTCAACAACCGGGTCTGCACGACTCAATTTGATGAAGAGCTTTTTGATGTGCATCAAAGCGCATCAGCGAAGATGCTGCACTGTTGCTGAAAGTACACAGGATTGGCAGTCGTTCTGGTGAAACATCATAGCCTCATACTGATCGGTGCGATGGTCGTTGCCGCGGTCTTGCAACCGGCCAGCAGCGCCGTGGCCGATGGCAAACAGAACTTCCGGTCCGACCTATTGTATCGCTCGGCCTGTGCACCGTGTCATGGCGAACGTGGCGCAGGAGACGGTCCGGTAGCTGCGTCACTGCAAGGCGTCGTGCCCCGGCTGGATGACCTTACTAGGCGGTTCTCAGATGAGTACCCGGCCGATTATGTGCGCCAGGCAATCGATGGCCGCCTGACGGTAGCTCCACACGGCCCGCCCGAGATGCCGGTCTGGGGATTGCGCTTCAGCCTCAACCATGATGCCGGCGGCATGACGGGAAAGCAGGCCGACACATCAGGTGAGGCAGCAGCAGAACGGCTTATTCAGTCACTGGTGGATTTCGTTGCCTCACTACAAGCTCAATAACGTCCGTCCGAAACGAAAACCTGAATGTCCACTGATATGGCGAGAGCGGAACCATATGACCACAATAGACTTCAATGCGGAACTTGCGCGCCGTATCAGGCGTCATGCCCTCGACCGCTACGGGCTTGAACTGCTGCAGGATGAAAACGACGGCTACAGGCTGTTGGATATTGCCCTGAACAGGCCCGACTACCCCTCAAACGGCAGTTACACCAGTCTGACCCGCATAAACATCTATCTTTCCAAACGCGACAAGGCCCAGAAAAGCAGCGGTTGGCAAAGCCCGGATGACAACTCGCCAGCCTGACATCGGTTCAAGGTGTCGGCACTGCAAGTTTGTTCAAAGGAGGTTCTTGCCGTGTAACTGGCGTCACCCGTCTCGTCCGGGTTCGTTCGGGTCGCTGGAGAACAGTGCGAACTTGTTGCCTTGAGGGTCGCGAAGGTAGCCAACATAAAAATGCGGCCCATACATCTCGCGGAAGCCCGGCTGACCCTCGTCAAGCCCACCTGCGGCAAGCGCGGCGGAGTGAAGGTCTCGAACCTGCTTCTGACTGCGGGCCTCGAAGGCGATCATGGCACCGTTGCCAGCCGAGGCCGGACGTCCGTCAAAAGTTGGTTTGACGTAGAACTCGGGCGGAGTGGCAGGCTGACCCGGTTGTTCGGGCAACGCATAGCTCAAGCCCTCAGGACCTTCCTTCAGTTGGTAGCCAAGGGCTGGCAGGAACGCAGAGTAAAACCGCTTTGCGCGAACGATGTCGTCAGCACCGACGGTAACATAGGCAATCATGCTGCGTATTCCTCCTCGGAAGTTTGCTCACTGCAACGATATTGATGCATTGTGGCAGGCCAACGTACAAAACGGTTCAATAACCGCTGGATGAAATGCCGCATGATCGACCGCCAAGGCCTATCGCGACCAGGGGTTTGATGCAGTCACTCATCACAATTGCACCGAAAAGCTGCTTCGGTCTCTGCTCCGACATTTAACTTGCGTCGCTTTCCGCAATTCCCAATAGTCAAAAAATGCGGCTTCTGGGGCACAAACATTCGATAAATGTGAGAAAAGTATTGTGGACCTGCGCCGAACTGGGGTTGGCACCGCAGTGCGAGGATTGGGGCGGCAATACCCGAAAGACGACGACACCGGAATTCCTCAAGCTGAATCCGAGAGGGTTGGTTCCAGTCCTGGTTGATCGTGGCCTGGTCCTGTCCGAATCGAATGCGATCTGCAGGTACTTGGCCGCACGGGAAGAAGAAACCGACCTTCTGCCAAAACAGCCTGACTTGCGGGCGGAGGTCGAGTGTTGGATGGATTGGCAGGCCACTGAGCTGAACTCTGCATGGCGCGCGGTGTTCATGGGACGCGTCAGAGAGCATCCGGAATTTCAGAGTCCGGAAAGCCAGGAGAAAAGCATTCATGCATGGAATTCGGCGATGTCATTGTTGGATATGCACCTGGACCAATCAGGCGCATTTGTGTGCGGTGACAAATTCACACTGGCCGACGTGGTTCTGGGTCTGTCTACCAACCGTTGGGAGCTCACGCCGATGCAACGCCCTTTGCTACCAGCAGTAGATGCATGGATGGCTAGGATGTCATCCAGACCGGGATTCATCTCTTATTGTCGCAATGGTGTTGCCTGAGAAGCCACACCTTGGGTTTCCCGGTGTTTGTCGGCTGTCGACATGTTTTGAGAGACGGTTGCAACGATTTCGGCACGGCTGATCGGACGGCTCATACGCCAATGGCTGGCACAACCATCTCGGTTTTCCAGGTCGATGCTGGATGTCGACCGCAGGGAAGCTACTCCGGATACTGCCAACATCCGCAACTATCTGACGTGTTTCGTACGCGAGCCTTTCTGACGCGAATGAGGCATAACACGCTACCGGACACTGCACGGCGGACTGCTAGATTTTTTGTGAATTCAACCATGCGCGAGCAAGTTTTTCAGCTCGTTCTATCTGGTCGGCAGTCATTGTTTGCGCAACGTTCCGGAGGTGCTTGACCATTAAATCCCCCCGTTGTGCGGACGCTATCTTTAACCACTTATAGGCCTGAATCCTGTCTACCGGCACGCCCGCACCACTTAGGTACATGAAGGCCAGATCGTGCTGCGCGAAGGTGTGACCAAGCTGTGCAGCTCGTTCGTACCATTGTGCTGCCAAGCCGGCATCACGCGTAACCCCCCACCCGTTCTCGTGAAAGACGCCAAGGCGATATTGCGCTTCTGACACACCCTGCTCTGCCGCTTTCCTGTACCATTTCGTTGCCTCTACATCGTCGCGGGCCAGGCCACGGCCATACTCATGCATCATACCGATGGCCTGCTGCGCGTTGGCGTCGCCGGCCTGAGCAAGTGGCTGCCACAGCTCCAATGCCCGCTGACTGTCTCCTGCCCGGAAGGCCTCGAGCCCGCGCTGATAGTCAGCGGCGAAGACCGTTCCGGAAAAAGACAGTGCCACAAAGGCCATCAGGACCACGGAGCGACGACACGCTGCGATGCCATTGTTCACTTTCCGGTCATGCATGAATTCCCGCAATTTGCACTCCTGCAGTTTTGATGTCTCGAAACATGTCACAGCACGTATTGTTACCCACCCAATGGATCAGAACTGCAAAGGGCGGGCAAGTACATCGCAAACCGGCATGTACCAGTGTTGATGGCTGGTTTCGCTCTCGTCATCGTAAAGGGAGGCCAGCAATTCACTGAATGACTCCGCTTGATGCCAGACTACCTTGTTGTCTTCCGTACCCCAGGAAGTCGTTGTGTGATACCAACAGAAAATTTTTCCAGCATCCTCATCGCGATAGGACAACAGGACCTCTAAACCACCTGGATCACCGCCAATGATCAAGAAACCTTCCGGTGTGCCTGAAAAATACACTTCCTTGTTCGCGTGCCGTACCACGTCGTCCCAGCTGTAGAAGTACTCCAAGATTGTCGGTTCAGCCGAATAACTGGTCACATTGTGCCGCAACAGCGAGGGATAGACACGCCCGCCATTAAACTTGAGCATGAACCGCCGGTAATCATCAGGCAGCTTCTTGCCGGCATTGGTTTCCCAGACCTTGATGTCTTCGCGTGCATCCTTGACGAATGACCAGTCTCTTTCACCTTCGTTCCAGTTTTCCGTCACCGGCAGGATCATGGGTTGAGGCACAGGTCAACTCCTATGAGAAACAACTGAGTTCCGGTTGCGCGGCTGCCGTGTTGGGATCTTGAAGGAACATACGAACATCCAAAGCAATCCCAATAAACTTGAATGGTTCCATCGGTTAAATCTGGATCCATAACGAAGGTCGTCAAGTCGGACATTGTGCACGAGCGCTCAGCCGACGCAACCTGGCGGTTCTTCGAAAATCTTGGCCGGTCAAAGCCGCGAAATCCAATTGATTAGCATCCAGCAGGTCCACCGAATGTTCCGCGCCATTTTCATGCCACCTGGCAGCTATCCGCGAATAATTCCGGAAAGAAACCAAGGTTGCCGTAAGGCGTTCGGTGAGTTCGGTACAAACTACCCAGCGTTACAACCCAAAAACGTCATTCCTGCTGGAGTTTTTGGTGAGCCCGCACGGGTTCGAACCGTGGACCTACTGATTAAAAGTCAGTTGCTCTACCAACTGAGCTACGGGCTCCCAAAAGCCGGCAGGCTACGTCAGAAACGCTTTGCAACCGGCGGGTATGTGACCTCCTGGCGGAGGCCGGTTTCAGGCCTGAACCTGAATCAGCGTTCGCGGAACGCGTGATTGAGTTGGTCCCTAAACGGTTTCAACAAATAACTCAAGGGGCTACGGCCACTGGTTTGCATATAAGCTTCCGCTGGCATGCCCGCCTTGAGTTCAAGACCGTTCAATTTCGCCTTTTCCTTGTCGTCCAGCTTCAGCCGGACGGTGTAAAATGGCGGCTGGCTGGGCTCCGGCTGCTTGAGGTCCGCACTCACCAGGCTGACCCGGCCCATGATCTGCGGGGTGACGGTCGAGACCGCATTTGGAAACCGCATGATCGCTTCCTGGCCCAGGAACACCTGGTCGATATCTTGCGGGCGCACATTGGCTTCCACTATCAGCGGATCTTCCTCCGGCACGATCATCATCACCGCATCGCCCGGGGCAATCACGCCGCCAATCGTGTGCACGGCCAATTGATGCACGAAACCGTTGCGCGGTGACCGGATCTCGATTCGCCTCAGTTTGGCTGAAACGGCAATGCGGCGCTCGTCAAACTCCGCGATCTTGGCCTCTGCTTCGCGCAGTTCCGTGAGCGTCGTTGTCAGCGCATCATCCTGCAACTGCAGGATCTGGATTTCCACCTCGCCGATCTGTCCGCGCGCTCGGGCAATTTCGGCCTGGTGCTGCCCGGTTTCCCCCGCAAGCCGTTCCTGCTCGCGCTCCAGCCCGAGCACCCGTGTGATCTGGACAAGCCCCTGGCTCAGCAGTTCCTTCATGGCGGTGTGTTCTTTTTCGATCAGCCGCTTCTGGTTCTCCTTGGCCTTGAGCTGTGCCTCGACCCCGGAGATTTCCTGCTTCAACTGCGCAATGCGCTCGCGCAACTGCTTGATCCGCCCTTTCAGCGAGGCCGTCTGCGAGACAAACAGGCTTTCCTGGCCGGACAACAGCTTGCCGATCACTGGCTCATCACGCCGCGCCTCAAGCTCCTCCTCGAATACCAGCCTGTCCAGGCCGTCGCGCTGCGCCCGCAGGCGCGCTGCCTTGGCAACCCACTCGGTACGGATCGTGTCGATGATGGCTAGCTCGGCCCTGGTTTCAGTCGGGTCGAGGCGGATCAGCAAGTCACCGGCCTTCACCATGTCGCCGTCGCGCACCTTGATCTCGGCCACGATGCCGCCATCGCGGTGCTGCACGCGCTTGGTGTTGCCGTCCACAACCATAGTGCCAGGCGCAATCACCGCACCACGGATTTCGGTCAGCACTGACCATCCGACGACACTGCCCAGTATGACCAGTATGCCGGCGAAGCCGGCCAACTGATAGCGGCGCATGGATTTGCGGGTGGCGTCACTCATGACTGTTTTCCTGTGTCGGAGACAATTGACAGACTGCTGGCAGTCTGCAGTCCGCCTGCGGCTGGTGCCGCAGGTCTGGTCGATGAAGCCGCCGTGCCCCGCCCGGCCATCGCTCCAGGCCGCTGTTCCGCCTTGGCCGGACCATTGTGCAGCACCTTGGCAAGCACCTCATCCTTCGGTCCGAAAGCCACCTGCTTGCCGTCCTTGAGCATCAGCAGCGTATCGATTGCGGCCAGTGCGCTTGGACGATGGGCGACGACAATGACGGTTGCACCGCGTTTGCGGGCATTGGCCACCGCCTGAACCAGCGCCGCCTCGCCTTCAGCGTCAAGATTGGCGTTCGGTTCGTCCATGATCAGCAGCACCGGGTCGCCGTACATGGCGCGCGCCAGACCGATACGCTGCAGCTGGCCGGCGGAAAGCCGGTGCCCGCCAGCCCCCACCCGGGTGTTGTAGCCGTCCGGCAGTTTAAGCACCATCTCGTGCACGGCTGCCTGCTGGGCCGCGGCCACAATGTCTTTCGGGTTTGCCTCCGGGTCGAAGCGGGAAATGTTTTCTGCAACAGTGCCTTCGAACAGTTCTACATCCTGCGGCAGATAGCCGAGATGCTTGCCGAGGTTCACCGCATCCCACTGCCGTACGTCCGCGCCATCGAGGCGAATCTTGCCCCGCATACGCGGCCAGGCACCGACAATGGCCCGCGCCAGCGTGGACTTGCCAGCTCCCGTGGGGCCGATCACGCCCAGACCGGTCCCGGCAGCGACCTTGAACGAAACATTGAAAACAATCGGCTTGTCGCTGTCGGGAACAAAAGCACTTACGCCCTCAACCTCCAGGTTCCCCTTCGGCTCGGGCAACGGCATCGGCTCTGCCGGCGCCGGTGTCTGCTTCATCAACTCAGACAGTCGCGACCAGGCCCGGCGAAACCCAAGATAGGGCTGCCAGTGAGCGACCGCCTGTTCGACCGGCGCCAGAGCCCGCGCCATGATGATTGACGCAGCGATCATCGAGCCGGCAGAGATTTCCTGCTGCACGGCAAGCAGCGCGCCAAGCCCGAGTATGCCGGACTGGAACATCAGCCGCAGCGTACGTGACATGGTGGAGATCAGACCGCCGCGGTTGGAGGCCGAAGTCTGTGCGTCCAGGGCTGTCGACTGGACGCTCTCCCAGCGGTTTCTCAGCACGTCCGACATGCCGAGAACGCTGGAAACTTCCGCATTGCGCAGGCTCTCGTCGGACATCACCTGTGCCTGGGCGATGGCTTTCTGAGCTTCTGCGGACGGCTCCTTCATAATCCGGTTGTTGATCACCGCCAGCACCGCCAGGATGACGACGGCACAAGCCGCTGCGATGCCCAGCCACGGATGCATCAGGTAGATGACAAACAGATAGACAGGCGCCCAGGGCATATCGAAGAAGGCAAACGGACCTGGACTTGAGACGAACTGCCGTACTGTCAGCAAATCGGAAATTGGCGAATTGCGGACCTGCGGGTTTCCCTTGGTGGCGTGAAAACTCATCATGTCGAAGGCCCGCGCGCGCAAACCCTCGTCGAGCTGGCGCCCTATCTGCATCATGACCCGGCTGCGGATGAATTCGAGGAAACCGTACAGGACGTACAGGGTGGCCGCCAGCAGCACCAGGGCCGTCAGCGTTGAAATGCTGCCGCTGTTCAATACGCGGTCATACACCTGCAGCATGAATAGCGGGCCGGTCAGCATCAGCAGGTTGATGATGAAACTGAAGACGCCGGTGGATACCAGCGCCATTCGTCCGCTCTTCAACGCCGCATAAATGTCCTGCGCGTTCTGCTGCTCACCGCTCGCCATACTTTTCACCCTGCCCCCTTGTGCTCCCACACCACGGCGAACACCTCCCCAGATGAAATGTATGCCGTATTAGGGATAAAACGCAAACATGGTTAACATCCGGTAAGAGCCTGACGGTCAGTATTCCGATTAATTGCCTGTCGCCCAGAGCAGTACCAGCCCTGCGGCAGCTGCCAACATCACCCAGGTCCACATGCGAGACATGGATTTGATCTGCGGGGGCATGTTGTCGCTGGCACCGGACTTGGCCGTCTCGGCCACCTGGCCCGCACTTGACGCTGCCGACTGCGCCGCTGATTTCACCTCACTTGCCGCCTCATTTGCAGCTTCCGTTACGCTGGACACCGTCTTGCTTGCCGCAGCACTTGCGGCGCTGGCAGTGGAGGCGGCAGATTCACGGGCAGCAGAAGCGGTTTTCGAAGCAGTAGCGGCAGCCGATTTGGCCGGCGCTTTCGCGGCGGGCTTTGACTTTGCCGCTGGCTTGGCCTTGGCTGCCGTCTTGCTCGCCTTGGCTGCCGGTTTGGCAGCGGTTTTCTTCTCTGCGGCCTTTTTCGCGGCCGGTTTTGCAGCTGCTTTGGTCGCCTTCGCCGCCGGCTTCTTGGCAGCAGCTTTCTTCGCAGTCGGTTTTTTCGTCATCTCAGTGTCTTCTGAACCTTGGCTAACAATCTTGTTGAATTTCTTGAAAAAGTCCGCCGCCATCTTCTTGGCCGTGGAGTCAATGAGTCGGGACCCGATCTGAGCCAGCTTCCCGCCCACCTGAGCATCAACATCATATGACAATTTGGTCGACGAGTCGCCAGTATCGCTCAGCCTTACTGTCGCACCGCCCTTGGCAAAACCGGCAACACCGCCCTTGCCTTCACCGGAAATCACATAGCTGCGCGGAGGATTCAGTTTCGACAACTTCACGTCACCGATGAATGATGCTTTGACCGGTCCGACCTTGGCCGTCACCTTGGCTTCGAACTCCGTGTCGGACTTCTTCTTGACTTCCTGGCAACCTGTAATGCTCTGCTTCAGGATCTCAGGGTCGTTGAGCGCGTCCCAAACCACTTGGCGCGGCGCCGCAATGACTTCTTCACCGGTCATTTTCATGTCGTAAAACTCCTGCAAAAAATGAGAATAGCATTATGTCGCATGCCCGCAGCACGAGCGTCAACAACGCCTCCCGTCATGCAGACGGCTGGCTGGCCCGCCATTTTGCCTTGGTGTCTGATCTGAAGGCTTCAAAGCGCCCTTCGTCAATCGCAGCTCTGATCCCGGACATCAGATGCTGGTAGTAGGCAATGTTGGCCCACGACACGATCATCATGCCCAGTATCTCCCCGGCCCGCACCAGGTGATGAAGGTAGGCGCGCGAATAGTCCCGCAATGCCGGATGATCAATGGTTTCGTCCAGCGGACGTTCGTCCTCGGCGAACTTCGCGTTGCGCAGGTTCATCTTTCCGGCGCTGGTAAAGGCCTGCCCGTGCCGGCCTGAGCGGGTCGGCATCACGCAGTCGAACATATCGATGCCACGAGCAACACTTTCCAGTAGGTCCAGCGGCGTCCCGACGCCCATCAGGTAGCGTGGTTTGTCGTGCGGCAGGTGCGGCTGTGTTGCCTCGATGGTCGCAAGCATCACCTCCTGGCCTTCACCCACCGCCAGGCCGCCGATCGCATAGCCATGAAAGCCGATGTCGATCAGCCCCTTGGCCGATTGCTCACGAAGTGCGGCATCAGCGCCGCCCTGCACGATCCCGAAGCACCCCCTGCCCGGCTGCTCGCCAAAAGCATCCCGCGACCGCTGCGCCCAGCGCAGCGACAGCTTCATGGCGCGCTCCGCGTCCGCGCGGGTGTGGGGAAACGCCACGCACTCATCCAGCTGCATGTGAATTGTCGATCCCAGCAGGCGCTGGATCTCCATGGACCGTTCCGGGCTGAGAAAGTGCTTTGAGCCGTCAATATGCGACTGGAACGTCACCCCGTCGTCCGTGAGCTTGCGCAACTGAGCCAGCGACATCACCTGGAAGCCGCCGGAATCGGTCAGGATCGGCCCCGTCCAGCCGGTCATCTTGTGCAGGCCGCCCAGTCTGGCGACCCGTTCGGCACCAGGCCGCAGCATCAGGTGATAGACATTGCCGAGGATGATGTCGGCACCGGCATCGCGCACCTGATCCATGTAAAGCGCTTTTACGGTGCCGGCGGTGCCGACCGGCATGAATGCCGGTGTGCGGATGTCGCCATGCAGGGTGTGCACGGTGCCGCGCCGCGCCAGGCCGTCGGTCTTGTGCAGGGTGAAAGAAAACGTGTCGGTCATTGTGGAGCAGGCCATAGCAGGCTTGAGTCGCCATAGGAATAGAAACGATAGCGGTTGGCGATGGCATGGGCATAGGCGGCCTGCATGGTCTCCAATCCGCAGAACGCGCTCACCAGCATGAACAGGGTCGAGCGCGGCAGGTGAAAATTGGTCATCAACCCGTCCACTGCGGCAAACCGGTAGCCCGGCGTGATGAAAATGTCTGTCGCCCCCGACCAGGCCTGCAATTTGCCGTCCTCGCCGGCCGCACTTTCGAGGAGACGCAAAGCGGTTGTGCCAACGGCAATGATCCGCGCGCCCGCGGCCCGCGCCGTATTCAGGCGCTCTGCCACGCCCGCATCAACCTCGCCCCATTCCGAATGCATCCTGTGGTCGGCCGTGTCGTCAGCCTTGACCGGCAGGAAGGTGCCGGCGCCGACGTGCAGGGTTACAAACTCGTGGGAGACTCCGCGTTCTTCGATACGGCGCATCAGCTCATCGGTGAAGTGCAATGATGCGGTAGGAGCTGCAACGGCACCGTCGCGGGCTGCGAACATGGTCTGATAGTCTTCAGTGTCGCGTTCGTCGGTGGCCCGTTTCGAGGCAATGTAGGGCGGCAGCGGCATGACACCGTGAGCCGCGATCGCCCGGTCAAGCTCAGCGCCGCCAACATCGAAACCCAGTTCGATTTCACCACCGGCATTCTTCGCCCGCACCGTGGCAGCCAGATCCACGGCGAACGCAATCTTGTCGCCGACACTCAGCTTGCGGCCCGGCCTGGCAAAAGCCAGCCACGTCGCATGGGCTGTTCTTTGATGCAGTGTGACTTCGATAACCGGTTCGCTGTCGCCGCGCCCGGTGCGGCGTCCGCTCAGCCGGGCGGGAATGACGCGGGTATCATTGAATACCAGCACATCGCCGGGGTTCAGGTGATCGGCAAGGCCGGACACCTGATAATCAGTCAGTTGTCCGTTGGGATGAACGATCAACTGCCGGGCCGCATCGCGCGGACTCACCGGTCGCAGGGCGATCAGGTCTGGCGGCAACTCGAAATCGAACAGGTCAACTTTCATCCGGATTGCCGCCAGGTATTGCCAGAGCGAGATGCAGTCAGGTCATTCGGCGTCGGCCATGACCTGCATTTTCTCGATGCGGTCCGGGCCCTGCACCGGTTCGCCGCGCTTGAACTTATCGACATTCTCCATGCCTTCAACGACCTCGCCCCAGACCGTGTACTGGCCATCGAGGAAGCCGCAATCGCCAAAGCACAGGAAGAACTGCGAATTGGCCGAATCTGGCATCGCCGAACGCGCCATGGAAGCAGTACCGCGCTTGTGCGGTTCCTTGGAAAACTCAGCCTTCAGGTTCGGCTTGCTGGACCCACCGGTGCCGGTGCCGGTCGGGTCACCGCCCTGCGCCATGAAGCCGTCGATGACACGGTGGAACGGCGTTCCGTCATAGAACCCCTCGCGGGCCAGTTCCTTGATGTGCGCAACATGACCCGGCGCCAGGTCGGGGCGCATCCTGATGACGACGCGTCCCTGGGTTGAGTCCATGATGAGTGTGTTTTCTGGATCTAGATCGGCCACAAGGCTCTCCTTCGTTGTGTCCATGAATGAAACGGATTGCGTGTCGGCACCGGCTACCTGACGCTCATCTTCAGAATCTTGTCAGGATTTGCCGGCGGTTCGCCCTTGTTTATCTGGTCGACGCACTCCATGCCGGAGGCGACCTGCCCCCACACGGTGTACTGGCCGTTCAGAAAGTCGCCGGGAGCGAACATGATGAAAAACTGCGAGTTGGCGCTGTTGGGATTGCTCGACCGTGCCATGCCGACAGTGCCGCGCTTGAACGGCTCAGCGGAAAACTCAGCCGGAATGTTCGGCAGGTCCGACTTGCCGGTGCCGGTACCGGTCGGATCGCCGGTCTGGGCCATGAAGCCGTCAATCACCCGGTGAAACACAATGCCGTCATAAAATCCCTTCGCCGCCAGGGTCCTGATCTGGGCCACGTGTTTGGGCGCCAGGTCCGGCCTGAGGTCGATCACTACAGGGCCGCATTTCAGATCCATGACGATCTTGTCGGCCGCCTGGGCGGGTGAAAAAGCCAAGCTTACCGCCGCGCAAAATCCGGCCAGGGCCGCACCAAGTTCTTTTCTCAACATAACTCTCCAAGGAATTGCAATTATTTGGTTTTCAGGGCGTCAAGAACTGCCGAACTTACCGCCTCCGGCACGAAGGTTGAAATATCTCCGCCCATCTTTGCGATCTGCTTGACCAGCGATGACGCGATCATTCTGGTTGCAGGGCTGGCTGCAAGAAACACGGTTTCGATATCAGGTGCAAGGCCGGCATTCATCTGACCCATCTGCACCTCATAGTCAAAATCCGAGGCATCTCTAAGGCCTCTGACAATAATTCCGGCGCCTGCGGAGCGGGCCGCATCGACGGCCAGCGCGTCGAAGGTTTCAATGCAGATTTCACACCCGGTGGCATTGCTGACCGGCTCGCACACCTCGGCCAGAAGCTTCAGCCGCAGCGGGGTCTCCAGAAATGGCGCCTTGCCGTGATGAACGCCAACGCCCAGTACCAGCTTGTCCACAAATCGCGCAGCGCGGGCAATCACGTCCAGATGTCCGAACGTGACAGGATCGAAACTGCCGGGATAAAAACCTATGCGTGTCATGGCCCAAGACACTTAAAGCAACACGGGTTCAGTTTGAAGCCATAAAGTTGCTATAACTGATTGCACACTAGGCACGACGCTGGCCCGTCAACAAAGATCACCTCCCAGGCACGGGAGCCAAATCCAACAGGTAGATCAAGAAATGGAAAACCCCTCGATAATGTCGCACATGTCAGTTGGCACCAACGATTTCCCGCAAGCCAAGGCATTCTACGTCGCTGTTCTCGAAACCGTCGACGCTCATATCATCATGGAGCATGAGGATGCTGTGGCGTTCGGAAAGAAATTTCCCGAGTTCTGGGTGCAGACACCGTTCGATAAGCAGCCTGCGACCATCGGCAATGGCGTACATTTCGCTTTCTGGGCAAACTCCAAGGAACAAGTGCATCACTTTTACGAGACAGCTCTCAAGCATGGGGCGACCTGCGACGGTGAACCCGGCCCCCGCCCGGACTATGGCGAGCCCTACTATGGCTGCTTTGTGCGCGACCTCGATGGCCACAAGATCGAAGCCGCCTTCTGGGACTTTGAACTGGAAGCCAGCCTCAACAACGGCTGACCCGGCATTGGCACGGCATGCGCACAAACCCTGTCCATAAACCTGTGCGCCCCAATTGGCTCAGCGGCGCGCCAGCGCCAGCCAGACGCCGCCGCCGATCAGGCACAGCCCGCTGCCGACTTCCAGCGTCCTGACACGGGTGCGCGACAGCCACCGCCCGGCACCGCCGGCCAGAAACGCGTAGCTGGAGTCCAGTGGCGTGGCCACGGCGATGAACGTTGCGCCCAGCAACACCGTCTGCGCCAGTGCGTCACCGCCCGGCGTCAGGAATTGCGGTATCAGCGCGCCGAAGAAGAACAGGACCTTCGGATTTGACATTGCCACCAGGAATCCCTGCCAGAAAAACGAGCCGCCTGCAGGTGGCACATCAGCCACGTCTCCCATATTGCCGTCGGATCGCAGCAGTTTCACGCCAAGCCAGATCAGGTAAGCCGCACCTATCCACCTGATGATGTCAAACACGTGTGCCAGGCTCTCCACGATGAACTGCAGCCCCGCCGCCAGGATCAGCAGCATGATTGCCAGGCCAGCCTGGGTGCCGGCGACATTGAGCAGGCCCGCCCTGGCACCGTGTCGCAGTGAGTTGGCGATTATCACAGTCACCGATGGGCCGGGAACGATGATCACCGCTGCGCAAGCGAGCACGTAGGCGATATAAAGTTCGATTGGAATTCCTAGTATGGTCATTGATGCCTCTCTCAGATACGGATGCCCAGCAATCAACAGTTTTCAGCGTACGTCAAGCGGGATAAAACCCCAGTCATGACAACCTTGCCCCGCAACATGACCAGCAGGCTCGCGGTGTTTTCAGCCTGCGGCAAAAACCGCTACTGGCTGCGCCGGAACTTGACCGGCCGCACCGACAGGCATGTGCTCTGGATCATGATGAACCCGAGCCGGGCGGATGAAACCAGCAACGACGCAACGACGGCGATGACCACCAACATCAGCCGGCGGCACGGTTACGATGTCCACGGCGTCGTCAACCTGAGCGCGGTCATCGAACCGGACTCGACAAAGCTGACCGCAACGGACGGTGCCGCCGATGCTGTCAACGATCTGGCAATCAGGCGCGCGCTGGGCTGGATCAGGCGGCAGCGCGGCGATGTTGTAATAGCCTGGGGAGCCTCACGACATCTGAAAAGCCGGGAAACCCAGATCCTGCGGCAATTGCGCCAACGCCGGGTCCTGTGCCTCGGTCACAACAGCGACGGCTCTCCCCGTTTCCCGCGCGCGATCAGCCGAGAAGTTGTGCTGACGGCCTTTATTCGCTGACCGGTCCGTCGTCGGCCGGACCATCCGGTGCAGGCTGTCCGCCATCTTCGCCGTTGCCATCGTCGCCGTTCACGTCCTCCGAAATACGGCTGACAGACACAACGCTCTCATCTTCCCCGGTGCGGAACACCGTGACGCCCTGGGTTGAACGGCCGGCAATGCGGATGTCATTGACCGGGCAGCGGATCAGCTGGCCGCCGTCCGTGACCAGCATGATCTGGTCGGTTTCCTCGATCGGGAATGAGGCAACCAGGTCACCATTGCGTTCATTGACCGCCATGGCGGTAATGCCTTTGCCGCCGCGGCCCGTAACCCGATACTCATAGGCCGAGGACCGTTTGCCGAAACCGTTTTCAGACAGAGTCAGGATAAACTGTTCCGCTGCCCCCATCTGGATGTAGCGGTCTTGGTCGATGGCGGCATCTTCGGTTGCTTCGTCTTCCACATCCCCGTTGTCGCCGTCGTCACCTTCCATGGCCCGGCGCATCTTGATGTAGGCCACACGCTCATCCGACGTGGCCTCAAAACCACGCAGCACCGTCATGGAAATGACCTCGTCACCGTCGGCCAGATTGATCCCGCGCACACCGACCGAGTTGCGGCCGGCGAACACCCGGACATCGGTCACCTTGAACCGTATGGCTTGGCCCTTGGCGGTGGTCAGCAACACGTCGTCGTCATCGGTACAGGTCTCAACCCCGACAATGCCATCGCCGTCGTCCAGCTTCATGGCGATCTTGCCGTTCTGGCGCACTTCGACAAAGTCGGACAGCTTGTTGCGCCGCACCGTTCCGCGGGTCGTGGCGAACATCACGTCCAGGTCAGCCCAGGTGGTCTCATCGGCCGGCAGCGGCATGATGGTCGTAATGCGCTCGCCGTCGTCCAGCGGCAGCAGGTTGACCAGCGCCTTGCCGCGGGCCTGCGGTGCCGCCAGAGGCAGGCGCCAGACCTTCATCTTGTAGGCCATGCCGCGCGACGAGAAGAACAGCACCGGCGTATGCGTATCGGCGACGAACAGCCGGGTGACGAAATCCTCATCCTTGGTCTGCATGCCGGCGCGGCCCTTGCCACCGCGGCGCTGCGCCCGGTAAGTGGCAAGCGGCACCCGCTTGATGTAGCCGGTGTGCGACACGGTCACGACCATGTCTTCCTGGGCAATCAGGTCCTCGTCATCCACTTCACCGAGATAGTCGGCGATTTCGGTGCGCCGTGGCGTGGCAAACTCTTCCTTTACCGCGATCAGTTCTTCACGAACGATCGCCTGCACCCGGGCCCGGGACCTGAGGATTTCAAGATAGTCGGAAATCTCCGCCCCCAGTTTTTCCAGTTCGTCCGCAATCTCATCGCGCCCGAGCGCGGTCAGGCGCTGCAGCCGCAGATCGAGGATGGCGCGCGCCTGTTCCTCCGACAACCGGTACATGCCGTCTTCGCTCAACTGGTGGCGCGGATCGGCGATCAGCCGGATAAGCGGCGCCATATCCTTGGCCGGCCACTCGCGGCCCATCAGGCCGGCACGCGCAGCGGCCGGGTCAGGCGCGGACCGGATCAAGGCGATGACTTCATCGATGTTGGCAACGGCAATGGCAAGACCAACCAGAACGTGGGCCCGGTCACGGGCCTTGTTGAGCAGGAACTTGGTGCGCCGGGTGACGACTTCCTCGCGGAAGGCGACAAATGCCACCAGCATATCCTTAAGCGTCATCACCTCGGGACGGCCGCCGGTCAGCGCAACCGAGTTGACCCCAAACGACGTCTGCAGTTGCGAGTATTTGTAGAGCTGGTTGAGAACCACGTCGCCGACGGCATCGCGCTTGATTTCAATCACCACGCGCATGCCGTGCCGGTCGGATTCATCGCGTATGTCCGAGATGCCCTCGATGCGCTTGTCACGCACCAGTTCGGCAATCTTCTCGATCATCGATGACTTGTTCACCTGGTACGGGATCTCGTGAATGATGATCGCCTCACGGTCCTTGCGCAGTTCTTCAATCGTCGCCCGCCCGCGCGTCACGACTGAGCCGCGCCCCGTGCTCTGGGCCTGGCGGATACCGGCCCGCCCCAGAATGATACCGCCGGTCGGATAGTCGGGACCCGGGACAATCTCGTTGAGCTGCTCCATGGAAATCGCCGGGTTTTCCATTGTCGCGATCGTGGCATCAACCACCTCACCGAGATTGTGAGGAGGAATGTTGGTGGCCATGCCGACGGCAATGCCACCTGCCCCATTTACCAGCAGGTTGGGAAACCGGGCCGGCAGGACTGTGGGTTCTTTTTCGGTGGTGTCGTAATTGTCCTGGAAATTGACCGTGTCCTTGTCGATGTCTTCCAGAAGCGCATGAGCCGATTTGGCCATCCGCACCTCGGTATAGCGCATTGCCGCCGGCGGATCGCCGTCAACGGACCCGAAATTGCCCTGCCCGTCGATCAGCGGCAGCCGAAGCGAGAAGTCCTGCGCCATGCGCACCAGCGCATCATAGATCGACTGGTCACCGTGCGGGTGATACTTACCGATAACATCGCCGACCACGCGAGCCGACTTGCGGTACGGCTTGTTCCAGTCATAGCCGTTTTCGTTCATCGAATGCAGGATGCGCCGATGCACCGGCTTGAGCCCGTCGCGAACATCCGGCAGGGCACGGCTAACGATCACGCTCATTGCGTAATCGAGGTAGCTGCGGCGCATTTCGTCTTCGATCGTGATGCTGCTGACGCCGCTCTCGTCCATAGGAGGTTGAGGTGGCGGTGTGATCTCGTTGTCGTCGCTCAAACGGCGGCTCCTCGTGGCGTGCCAGACCTACAAAAAGCGGCATGGCGGCAGTGCAATTCAGTCGCCTTAAACCTAGCAAATATGGCGACTGCAGGCAACTTCGCCACAATCTTTGCCGGGATTAAAATCGCGCCGGTAAGCCATTGATCTAAAGATAAAAAATAGAGCTATTTCGACAACTCAACCAGGAACTCCTTGCCGCCGGTTCCGTGAACCGAATCATTGGCGCGAATCGACACCGACGCGACGCCGTCCGGCACCCTCACACCGCGCAGTGAGCGGGTAAACGGCTGTTCCGTTTCATGCGGGTGATGCAGTGTCCGGGTGCCCAGGACTGTGCCGTCGGGCGCCACCACATCCCAGCGGTTTGCGTAGTGATCCCAGCCTTCGTCAGCGTGCAGTACGGTTACGTCAAATGACCATGTGCCGTCAGATGATTTGGTTGCCTTCACTCCGATGACGTCCGCCTCCCCGGCAAATGCGGCACCTGCGGCGATCATTACGGCAACCAGCGCTTGTACCAGACATTGTATCCTCATGGGTTTTCCCTAGCTTTTTAGCATTATGCCGAATCTTACCGGCTCCTGTCGGCAGCCTGCAAATCACAAAACCGGATCAGGAAAACACCATGGCCTCAGGCAGTTCGAAGACGCCGCTGCTATGGCGGGACTGATAATTGCGCTGGCAGCACTGCTGACCGTGGAATATCTCGACCTGCCATGGATGGACGGCGCGGCCTCCATCGGCATTGGCCTGCTGCTGGCCAGCGTTGCCATCTTCCTGTGTTTCGAAACCAAGGGCCTGCTCATCGGCGAAGCCGTGTCGGAAGAATTCTCATCCAGCCTGAACCGTATCATCAACGCTTCGGAGGCGGTCAACCAGACCAACGAACTGCGCACCATGCACATGGGGCCGGAAGACGTGCTTCTGGCCGTGTCACTGGATGTGCGCGACGACATTGACACCGGCACGCTTGAGAATGCCATTTACGCCCTTGAGCAGGACATCGGCACCGCGCACCCTGAAGTGAAACGGCTGTTCATTGAAATCCAGCCCGGCGAACACCACACCGAGCAGGTGTGGTTGTCGCAACTCAAGCCGGGCTGTCGGTCCAGCTGCCGGCTACCGGCACCGGTCAGTATTTCGAGAAGGTAATGCCGGCCACCCGGTAGGAGTTTCCGGATTTGGTCACCGACGAACACCGGGTCGCACCGTTCATCCATTTCTTGAACTTGATGCAGAGCTGGTCCTTGTTCACCCGCCAGATGCCGGTGTCACGCTCGCCGTCCCACTTGGCTGACAGGTAGCCTCCGCGGCTCATGCGCATGGTGACTTTGGAGCCCATGATCTTGGCCTTGGCACGGCCGGGAATGAATTTCTTTATCTGCTTGGCCGACAGCACATCACCGGCTGTCGCCGCCCCTGAATTGGCCGCAAAGATCAATGCGCCGCACGCAGCAGCGATCACAAACTTCCTCATGTACAATATTCCCCGGTTTAGTTTTCGCTGCCTGTGTCTCTCGCAATCAGGCAGCCAGTCCAGTCTCTAAAATAGATACACCCGACGGACACCAGTGAGCACCAAATGTGCTCATCATGTGGCAACCCGCGGTCGAAAATGCCGCAGCGCAGCATTTTCCATGGTTACCATTGGGTGAAGCCCGGCATGGTTGCTGAAACGTTAACAAAACCTATCAATTTCGAACGATTCGCTCACGGAACGTCACGGATCCAACTGCTAGAACGGAACTTCATCGTCCATATCATCGCGGGCAAATGACGGTGCATCCTGCCCCTGGCGTCCGGAACCGCCCTGCGGGCGTTGCATCGGGCTTGAGCGTCCGAAATCGGCACCGCTGTCCTGGCCATACCCGCCGCTGTCACCGGCCCCGCCCTGCCGGCCATCCAGCATGACAAGCGTCGAATTGAAATTCTGCAGCACGACCTCGGTGGAATAGCGGTCATTGCCGTCCCGGTCCTGCCATTTGCGGGTCTGGAGCTGGCCTTCCAGATAGACCTTGGAGCCTTTTCTCAGATACTGCTCGACAACCTTGCACAGCCCTTCGGAGAAAATCACCACGGTGTGCCACTCGGTTTTTTCACGGCGCTCGCCGGAATTGCGGTCGCGCCAGCTCTCCGACGTCGCGATGCGAAGGTTGGCGATCGGCCTGCCGTCCTGCGTGTGACGGATTTCCGGATCGGCGCCCAGATTGCCAATCAGGATAACCTTGTTAATCGAACCCGCCATCTTGCTCACTCCTCATACCTGTTTGTCGCCAGACACTAGACTTTTCGCCCATGCCCTGCCAGCGTGCTGGAAACCTTGTCCACAGCCGCCAGACAAGTTTGTTCATTTTTTGTTCTACACCGTTTCAAGTCGGCAATCAAGTAAAGGGAGACCACGCCCATGCCCGTAAAAATCAACACAAGTGAGGCCCCTGCCCCGTTTTCACGCTATTCGCAAGCCATGCGGGTCAGCGCCGGCAAAGACCTGGTGTTTGTCTCCGGCCAGGTCGGTGTCGACACGGACGGCAATCTGGCCGACAGCGAGAAGGGTCAGCACGAACAGTGCTGGCGCAACATACTCGCGATCCTCGCCGACCAGGGTCTCGGCGCGAAGGACATTATCGAAATGACGGTTTACATCACCACCCAGGAGGGCGTGCCCATCTACAGGGAGGTGCGCGATGAAATGCTCGACGGCCACGAAGCCGCCTCAACCCTGCTGATCATCTCCGGCTTGGCGAACCCGGACTGGCTGGTTGAGATCGGTGTCGTGGCCGAGGCGCCCGCATTCCTGGTGGGCCAGGAAAGCGGGCAGTCTGTATCCGCTGACAGCAGCGATTAGCGCATGGATGCCAGATAGGATGCGGTGCGGCAGCCGTCGGCGCCGGCTTTCGCGGATGCAGCATTGCCGCGGGATACCTCGCCACCGAAAAGAGCGGCATTGTAAACATTTGCATAAGCTTCAAAAATCCAGCTCATAACCTGTCTCCTTGTTTGGTTGGCCGTGTCTGATGAACTGAATATGGGCGCGCGCATGCTGCATCGCAAACGGCAAATACTGACCTGACATGTAAGAAAATATCACATATAATGTGTGAATAATTGTAACACTAAATTCATGAATGCATGCCATGCGCCGCCGTCTGCCCCTGTTGAACCAGCTCCGCGCCTTTGAAGCCGCTGCCCGCGCCCAAAGCTTCACCAAGGCTGCCGAGGAACTTTTCGTCACCCATGCAGCGGTCTCGCGCCACGTTCGCGAGCTCGAGGAATGGCTCGGCACGCCGTTGTTCGTGCGCACCGGCAGAGGCGTCGTGCTGACCGACGCGGGCAAACGTTATGCCGCCCGTCTAACTCCCATCTTTGATGCCATTGCCGAGGCAACCAGGGATGCCATGATCGAGGGCGACAGTTCGCACCTGACGGTGGCGCCGGATGGGGCATTTGCCTCGCGCTGGCTGGTGCCGCGGCTGGGCAAGTTCAACGCGGCCCATCCCGACATCGAGCTGGATGTCAGTCCGGGCGAATACATTTCTGACTTTTACGCCGGCGAAGACGACATTGCCGTTCGCTACGGAGCCGGCAACTGGCCGGAAGTGGAGGCGGAATTCCTGTGCAAGGCACGGATATTTCCGGTCTGCGCGCCAGATCTGATCCGGGACAACCCGCCTGCAAAGCCTGATGACCTGGAGAACTTCACTCTGCTGCACGAGAACTCGCGGCAGTGGTGGGCCGACTGGTTGCGCGCAGCCGGCAGCAAGAACGCCGATCTCGCCTGGGCCGGGCCGCTGTTTCAGAACTACCTGGCCATTCAGGCGGCAGAGGCCGGACAGGGTATCGCGCTGGCCGATCAAATCATTGCCACCGATGCCCTGCAGGCAGGCCGTCTGGTCAGACCGCTCGATTTTGAAACCAGCGAAGACGAGGGCTATTGGCTGGTCTGGGGCAAGGGCCTTAAGCTCAATTCCACCGGCCTGGCCTTCCGGCAATGGCTGGTTGCAGAACTGCGCAAGACCAATGCCGCCTATGACAAGTTGAAGGCCCGGCCGCAATGACCAAACCCAAATACGATTGCACCCGGTGCCCGGGCTATTGCTGTTCCTACCCGGTCATCACCGTGACCAAGCGTGACGCACAGCGCATCGCCAGACACTTCGGCATCACGCTGGAACAGGTCGAAGAACGCTACCTGCACTCTGATCACGGCTATAAGCGGCTGATGAACCGCAAGGATGACGAACACTATGCCCGCATCTGCCAGTTTTTTGACACCGATCAGCGCAATTGTTCGATCTACAAGGCACGGCCGTCAACGTGCCGGGATTTCCCTGGCGAGACCTGCGGCTACTGGGACTTCCTGAAGTTTGAGCGTGCCGGACAGAAGGATGAGGATTATGTCTCAACCACTTGGCATCACGAGGATTGAGCTGGCCGGCATCCACATGTGCCGCGCAATGCAGGCGTGGCCGGCGTCACAGATGAACAACCGCGCACCGTCATGATTATCACTCTGGCCATCTCCGGTTACCGCTCGATCCGCGAATTGGTGCTGCCGCTGGAACAGCTCACGCTCATCACCGGCGCAAACGGCAGCGGCAAGTCGAGCCTGTACCGGGCCATCCGACTGCTGGCGGATGTTGCGCAGGGTCGCGTCATCGCAGCGCTGGCACGCGAGGGCGGCCTGCAGTCGACGTTGTGGGCAGGCCCTGAAATCATTTCGCGCGCCATGAAGTCCGGACAGGTGCCGGTTCAGGGCACCGTACGGCGTGACAAGGTCAGCCTCAAGCTGGGTTTTGCCGATCAGGACTACGGCTACGCCATTGACTTAGGTCTGCCGCAGCAGGATGGAACTTCAAGTTTCAATGCCGATCCGGGCATCAAGGCCGAAGCCCTGTGGGTCGGCGAAAACCTGCGCCGGTCCAACGAGATTGCCGGGCGCCGCGGTCCCGGCGTGCGCGTGCTGTCCGAAAAAGGCGCCCGCACACCGGTGATCTCCAACCTGGCCAGCTTCGACAGCATGATGACCCATGCCGCCGATCCCAAATCCGCCCCTGAATTGCTGGCAATCCGGGAGCGCATGCGGCAATGGCGGTTTTACGACCATCTTCGAACCGACCAGGATGCGCCGGCGCGCACGCCGCAACTTGGCACCCGCACCCCGACACTGGCCTCGGACGGAGCGGACCTGGCGGCCGCCTTTCAGACCATCCGCGAGATCGGCAATCCGAATGCGCTGGATGAGGCCATCGAAGATGCGTTTCCGGGAAGCTCTGTCGAACTCTCGGTCAGTGACGGTCTGTTCGAACTGCTGATGTACCAGAAGGGCCTGCTCAGGCCACTGCGCACGGCAGAGCTATCGGACGGTACGCTGCGTTACCTGCTGCTGACCGTCGCACTCCTGTCCCCTCGCCCGGCGCCGCTTCTGGTTCTGAATGAACCCGAAACCAGTCTCCATCCGAGCTTGCTTGGACCGTTGGCAAGGCTGATTTCCAAGGCCGCCGAAACATCCCAGGTCATCGTGGTCTCCCACGCCGGCGCGCTGGTCAAAGCCCTCAATCAGCAGGCCGGCATTGCCAGCTACGAGTTGAAGAAGGAACTCGGCGAAACCATTGTCGACGGCATTGAAAAACCGAAGTGGGATTGGCCGGTGAGATAGCCATTCAATGAGGGCCCATCACATCACAGTTTTCGCTGTAGCCGTTTTCCGCTTTCGGACAGTCGGTTTTCGGTCGTTTCCCTCGCACCTTTGTCGCGGCCATGAAACGAAATGGTGCGCGGCACGCTATGTGGTTCCAGATTGGCCTTCGCATATTTGCGAAAAGCCGTTTTGTCGAACACATCTTCAGAGGTGCAATATATCTCTGCAACCGGCACCAGCCCCAGTATCCTGTGCGGGTCCGCACGGCATGTGACCTCCACAACTCCTTCGAACTTGGACAGAACCTGTTCGATAAAGTCCGGACTAACCAGTTTTCCGCCGCTCTTGAAGATGCGATCCGAGCGCCCGACAAAACACAGCCGACGATCTGGCAGAGGCCTGACAAAGTCGTTGGATACAAAGTACCCGTCTTCATCAAGCCCTTCATAAGAACCATCCTCGCCAATGTAACCCAAAAACACGGACGGGCCTTTAAGTGCCAGCCGGCTAACGTTCTCATCGCGGTGTTTCTCTGATTGGGCGACGAGCCGCCATTCGATGTGGTCGAACGGAGAACCGATACAACCATCCTGCCCGCCGCCATCGTCGAATGACAAATGCGATACCCTGGGACCAGCTTCTGTCATGCCATACAGAAACTGCTTTTCGGCGTTGGGAAACGCGGTCTCCAGCCCCTCCTTCAATGAAGGTGGCATGGACTCGCCACCTGTTGTCACCATCCGCACGCTGGGAAATGGCTTACCGTTCCAGTAGGCCAGCAAAAGTTGCAGCAGGGATGGTGGCCCCTGTACCACACTTGAACCGCTGTTTCTGATGTGAAACTGAAGCTCGGTTAAAGGCGCCTTGGGGTTGAACAATTGCAGCGTGGCGCCCGCCCACAAAGTGGCGATGCTTCCGCCCATCAGGCCATACATATAGCTCAGCGGTGTGCACACAGCCACGCGATCATCTGTTTTCAATTCAAGCTCTGCAGCGATGACCGCGGCATTGAGGGCAACAGATTCAGCGGGTAACGCCACCAGTTTCGGCGCACCAGTTGTCCCTGATGTCCCCATCACCATACCCTCATCTCGGTTGGCAAACATCTCATCTGCTGGTCTGGAAAACTCCGTCGGCTTCACCTCCTTAGGGTCAACCACATGGTACCTGAAGCCAATCGGCTTCAGCAACGAGCGGATATACTCTTCATCTGCCGGCGTGATGCCGCTGCGCAGCAGAACCGGCACCAGGCCTGCACACCAGCAAGACAGTATATGCAGCAGGTAGGACAGCTGATCTTCCTGTTTGATGAGAACTCGGTTGACCTTGCCTTCTTGCGGAGCAGGCAGTTGGCTTGCCAAAGACTGACACAGACATGCCAGTTCCCTGTAGGTCAGGTGGATGTCATTGACCTCGACCGCAACGGTTTGCGGGCACTGCTCTACCCGCCGCATGAAATCCCGCCAAATCACAAGCCCTGTTCCTTCTTCCAGTCGGCCCAGTTGATACCGCGTACAAATCGCAGGTTCTCTGGTGAATTCAGAATGATCGGTTCCAGCGCGCTCCAATAGCTTTCGATCCAGCGCAAATCCCATTCATCAGGACACGACACATCCTGCGGGGCGGGAAGATGGGTAAAACTCATCTTGACTGTGTCGCCCTGCCACAACGCAGTGGCGAGATATGTCGGTACCCCGAGCGATCTTGCCAAGGCGGGAACCCCTCTCGAAAAACGCCAACTCGTGCCCAGCCGATCCAGCGTAATCAGGTTCTCGCCAGTCCACACATCCGGAGCAGCGAACAATACCCCGCCTCTCCGCAGATGCAGGGCAGAGTTCAGCAGCATTTGTGATCTTTGAGACAAATCGCCGGGACCAAAAAGCGTAAGCCCCGGTCTGGACGGGACATCCGCGGCAACCGACATGGTCCAGACATGTAGTGGAATGTCTTTTGCCATCAAGACATTCATTGCCATCTTGGGTGGACCAAGGTGAGCCGCCGCCAGTATAACCCCACCGGTTGTGCGGGCAGTCTCAATATCGTCCCAACCGGAACAATCAACCAGATCGAGCGCTCCGGCTCTGTACCTCGCATCACTGAGCCGAAGCCGGACCACCTCGCCTGCAACCAACCCCCATGTCGCACGCTGTATCCAGCCGCGTTCCTGACTGGGCAGCAAATTCACGTGCCGGCGGCCCCATTCAAGCAGCAATCGTTTTTTCGGCAAGATGGTCGACAGCGGTTTCAGGCAAGCCAACTGAGCCGTAATCGGCAGCCCGAACCCGGTTAGGATATGAGGTAACAACACGGATCGGTTACCCGTTCTCGGTTCGCTCCATGAACGCAACCAAGTTGCCGATACTTGCCAGGCATTCCGTTGTCAGATGCTCATCTCTCAAGGTCCGGCCTGTCTTGGCCTCGATATCCAGCAACAGCTCGAGACATCCGATCGAATCAAGTTCTGCACCTCCCTCGCCGATCGGCGTTGACAGGCTCAGGTCACCCTCATAATCAGGCGCCAGCCTTCTCACTGATTCAATCGCGAGTTCGGAAATTGATTTGGTCATTGTGCCGCCGTCCTGCATTCAGTCGCTTCTGTATTCTAGGATCAACCTTAAACACAGTCTAAGTGAAGAAGAACCGGATTCGCGCCATTTGACACGGATTTATGGTTCAACATGGCCCGTCACCCCATCGCAGCCAGTCGCGCGATCGCTTGTTTGACCTGGCCTGCCTTCTGGTCCAGCTCCTCGCGCCGTTCCCTGGTTTCCTCGATGACCGCTGGCGGCGCCTTGGCGACGAAGCCGGCATTGTTGAGCCGGCCATCGATCGACGCGATGTCCTTGGCGGTTTTCTCGAGCTCCTTTTCAAGCCGGGCTTTTTCCGCGCCGAAGTCGATGACGCCGGCCAGCGGCAGGGCCACAACCGCCTCATCCAGCACGATCTGGGCGGAGCTTTCCGGAACCTCGTCTGCGAAAGTCAGGCTGTCGAGCCGGGCAAGCCTGGAGATCTCGGCCATCCATGCGGTAGCGCGAGCCTTTGACTGATCACCGGGATGGGCCAGAACGCACGGCACCTTTGCGCCGGCCGGCACGTTCATTTCCGAACGCACCGAGCGGATCTCGGTGATCAGGCGCACCACCCAGCCGATCTCGTCCGCAGCATCACTCGCCTCCAGGCCCGCATAATCCGGCCAGGATGCCTGCACCAGCATGTTGTCGCGCCCTCTCTCACCGGCAGTCTGACGCCACAGCTCTTCGGTGATGAACGGCATGAACGGGTGCAGCAGCAGCAATATCTGATCCAGTGCCCACGCGGTTGCTGCCCGGGTTTCGGCCTTTGCCGCTTCATTTTCTCCATTCAGGATCGACTTGGAAAGTTCCACATACCAGTCACAGAAGGTGTGCCAGATGAAACTGTACAGCGCACCGGCCGCATCATTGTAGCGATGTTCGGCAATGCCTGACGTCACCGCATCCCGGGTCCGTGCCGCTTCTCCGGCGATCCAGCGGTTCAGCGTGACCTTGCACCGGGCCGGATCAAACCCGTCAACGCGCGCGCACTCGTTCATCTCTGCAAAGCGTGCCGCATTCCACAGCTTGGTGCCGAAATTTCGGTAGCCCTCAACCCGTTGTGCAGACAGCTTGATGTCGCGTCCCTGCGCCGCCATGGCCGCCAGCGTGAAACGCAACGCGTCGGCACCGTATTCTTCGATCAGGTCCAGCGGATCGATGACATTGCCCTTCGACTTTGACATCTTCTGGCCCTTCTCATCGCGCACCAGCGCATGAATATAGACCGTATCAAACGGCACCTGCGGCGAGCCGTCCGGCTTTTTCATGAAATGCAGGCCCATCATCATCATGCGGGCGACCCAGAAAAAGATGATGTCGAAGCCGGTGACCAGCGTGTTGGTGGGATAATAGCGCTGCAGCTCGTGCGTGTTCTCCGGCCAGCCCAGCGTGGAGAACGGCCATAGGGCGGACGAGAACCAGGTATCGAGCACGTCTTCATCGCGGGTCAGCTTGACCCGGTGGCCGTAATGGGCCTCGGCCTGCTCCTCGGCCAGCGCTTCGTTCTCGGCGACGAACACCGTGCCGTCCTCGCCGTACCAGGCCGGGATCTGATGCCCCCACCACAACTGCCGCGAAATGCACCAGGGCTGGATGTTGCGCATCCACTCGAAATAGGTCTTGTCCCATTGCTTCGGCACAAACACCGTCTGGCCCTGCTCTACCGCCTCGATGGCCGGCTTTGCCAGAGTCGCAGCATCGACATACCACTGATCGGTCAGGAACGGCTCGATCGGCACCCCGCCCCGGTCGCCATGCGGGACCATGTGGGAATGCGGCTCGACCTTGTCCAGAAGCCCCCTCTCTTCAAACATGGCGACAACCCGCTTGCGCACCTCAAACCGGTCCCGGTCATGCAGTGCGGCGATTGTGGCTTTCAGTTCATCCGTCTCCGGCACACCGGCGAGGAAGTCCTCGTTGCCGTCCAGGACAATGGTCCCGGCCACATCCATGACATTGATCCGGGCCAGGTCATTGCGCTTGCCGACCTCGAAGTCGTTGAAGTCGTGCGCCGGCGTGATCTTAACCGCGCCGGAGCCTGCTTCCGGATCGGCATACTCGTCCGCCACGATGGGGATCAACCGCCCGACCAGCGGCAGCACGACATGCTTGCCGATCAGGTCCTGGTAGCGTTCGTCGTCCGGATGCACCGCGACTCCGCTGTCACCCAGCATGGTTTCAGGCCGCGTCGTAGCAACGGTGATGAAGCGGTCCGTCTCCCCTTCGATCGGGTACTTGAAGTGCCATAGGTTGCCGTTGGTCTCGACCTGCTGAACCTCCAGGTCGGAAATCGCAGTGAGCAGTTTCGGGTCCCAGTTCACAAGGCGCTTGTCCTTGTAGATCAGGCCTTCACGGTACAGCTGGACAAATACCTTCAGAACAGCCTGCGACAGGCCTTCATCCATGGTGAAGCGCTCGCGCGACCAGTCACACGATGCCCCCAGCCGGCGCAGCTGGCCGATGATGGTTCCGCCGGACTCCGCCTTCCAGGTCCAGACCTTTTCCAGAAAGGCTTCCCTGCCGATGTCACGACGTCCCGGCTCCTGGCGCTCCATCATCTGGCGCTCGACAACCATCTGGGTGGCGATGCCGGCGTGGTCGAGGCCCGGCTGCCACAGCACATCCCTGCCCCGCATGCGCTCAAACCGGCACAGAATGTCCTGAACTGTATTGTTCAGCGCGTGGCCCATGTGCAGCGACCCGGTAACATTCGGTGGCGGAATGACGATGCTGAACGGGTCGCCATCCGGTCTCTGGTTGGCGCGGAACGCGCCGGAGGCTTCCCAGGCTTCGTAAAGCCGGGCTTCAATGTCAGCAGGAGTAAAGTGCTTGTCGAGCATCGCAGTACTGGAATCTTTTGTGGAATTTGTAGACTTGTAGCGCGGTTAAACACTACGCGCCCGCGACATGCAACAGGTGTGCGGCAATCAGCGGTTCACTGACCTCAGTAGCAGCAGTGTTTTCCTTTGGCACTACCGCCTGAGGCCGGTGATCCTGGCGATTTCCTCACGCACAGCCACTTCGACAATCGGGCTGAGATTGTCGGCCAGCCACTGTTCGATCATTGGCCGTATCATGGCGGTAAACGCTTCCTCGCTGGGCATGGCCGCCGCCACCTGGTCCGGCAGGTGCTGATCAATCCACACAACCAGTTCCGGTTCGATGACCTGGCGGATCATCGCCTCAAGCCGCAAACTCGGCTCGCCATCGTCGGCATCGGACAAAGTGTCGGCTTCAGTCGGTTCATTGGTGTCGGCTTCCGCCGCAACATCCAAGTCGACCGGTTCCCCGGAGTCATCCTCAATGGTCACCTGGCTGCTTGTCACAAGCGGGACAGCCATGTCCTGTTGCCCAGTGTCAGATCCCGGCGCGTCTACGCTGACCAGCGGATTTTCCAGCGACCAGTCACTATAGTCGGGTGTGTAGGAAACCGTTCCCGACGACACATCACCAGTGATGAAGTCGTCCACAAAGGCCTGCTCATCGCTGATGCTGGTGCGCAGCCCGGTGTCCGCCTCGACATCCGGGCCGGCTTCGCTCACCTCATGGGCCTGCAATTGCTGCTGCTGGTCGCGCGCGCGGGCTTCCTCCTGGCGCACATCTCCGCCGAGCAGGCTGGCCATCGACCGGCTGGTGCCGGATCTGGTCCGTGACTTCAATGATGCAAGACGGTTGCGTAAGGACATGTAGCTTGGTGAAGTCTCCAGCGAGTGGCGATAGCGGTAGGGGTTGGTGGAAACATAACCCGGACGGCGCTTGCCGTCACCCTCTGATGCATCCGGTGCGGCTGCATCCGCCACCGCAGTGGCATCGGCCTGCAGTTCCGCATCCGGTGCGGCAACCAAACGCGGTGCCCTGGGGGCGCCTATGGGCTTCAAGGGCGTCTTGCCGGCCACCGGAATATGATTGGCCGTGTCGGACTCGATCGCCTCCCGGATGGAAGACAATAGCTGATCGACAGATGTCCCGTCCGGCGGTTTGCTGTCCTGCTTGCCCATGATCTGCATGCGATTTCTGAAACAGTACGGTGAAAACGATCGCAGATTATTGACTTGTCAGCGCGGGTATACAAGCCCATGTCCTGCGAATCGGCAACTTGTCGACAGATTCCGCCACAAAACCGCCATAAATAATCAAGCGATCACAACTCGGATGCCGCCACACGGTCCAATCTATTCGTAAGTGTTGACCCGTGCGCCAAACGCCTTGTCCCGGACATCTTCAAGGTTTTCGCGTGGATCGTAGATTGGCACCGACAATCTGAGATCAGCCGCAGTCATCCGTCCTATTGCTGCAACAAGCTGGTAGCCGGCAACAATCCGGTCCCGCCGGGCATTAGCCAGTGCTACCTGCGCATTCACCAGTTCGTTTTGCGCGTCCAGCACATCCAACGTTGTTCGGGTACCGACCTGGGCTTCCTGCCGCACGCCGTCCAGTGCCACACGGTTGGCGGCCACGGCATCCCTGGCCGCCGCGATTGTCGCCGTTGCGGCTTTTAACAGGTGCCATGCACTGACCACCTGTTCCCGAACCTGGCGAAACGCATCCAGCACTTCCAGCTTGCGTTGGCTGGCAGTGTGCTTGGCCTCCCGAATCCGCGAATACACCGATCCCGACTGATAAAGCGGAACCGACAGCGTGCCTTGAATAATGCCCGTTTCAGTTCTGCCCGACGTGGACGTTGCATCTCTGCTGACCTGATACAGCGCTTCAAAATTTAGCTTTGGCAGCAGATCGGATTTGCGCACCCCGATGTTGGCAGCAGCCGCTTCTTCATTGAAGGCAGCTGCCAGAATTTGCGGGTTGGTCTCACCGGATATCTCGATCGCGGCACGCAGGGTTTTCGGCACCCGCGGCGACAGGCGCGGGAATTTCAGTCGCCGCGGCTTGTCACCTATAACCCGGACGTAGTTTGCCACGGACGTCTGCAGATTGCCGATCGCCACTGCCAGATCCGACCGGGCCTGCGAGGCCCTTGCCTGCGCCTGCGACACATCGGTGCGTGTGACCTCGCCAACTTCGAACCGCGCACGGGCGGCACGAAGCTGTTCGTTGAAATTTTCCACCGACACACGCCGATAGTTTACGATCTCGCGGTCCCGGATGACATTCATGAACGCGGTTGCGCCGTTGAGCAGAACCTCCTGCTCCACCGCCAGCAGATTCTGATTGCCGGCAAGCACGGTAGCTTCTGCTTCGCGCAGGGCATTCTCGGACCGAAACCCGTCAAAAACCGGTTGCGACAAAGTGATATTGAAGCTCCGGGTCAGAAAATCCGACTTACCCGTTATCGAGTTGTCCTGATAGTTCTTCGACACTTCCGTATTGGTCGTCACGGTCGGACGCCATCCGGATTTCGCCTGCGGCACCTGTTCGTCGGTGGCGCGCTGGCGGGCCTGGTCAGCCTTGAGTTGCGGATTACCTACATACGCTTTTGCCAGGGCGGATGCGATAGTCTCGGCGTTGGCCGTCGCGGGCTGGTTCATGATTGCAGCCACGGCCATGCATGTGGCGGCAAGCCAGCTGGCATGCAACCTCAGCGTCGGACGTTTCAAATACACCACAGTCAAGCCCCTGACGAATCTGCCCCATTCCATATGGGTGTTTTACGGTTAACGAAACATTAACCTAATGAATCAGCCGCAATGAATCCCGCGCGTAACAAATCTGCCCAAGAATCATTCCACCCGCTCCTACTGTAACCGATGAATCCGAGAATACTCAGCAAAAACGTCGAGACTGCGACAGTTGGCTGCGCTGCTAAAAAACAAACCCCGGATCGGCTTTCTCAAAACCCGGCAACCGCGGAATGCTGGCATCGCAGACATATCTTGGTGCGGTGACATCCCTGGCTTTCGTGTAGACCAGCGCCTGGGCCGTCTCCGTTTCGCCCACAACCGCCACCAGACGTCCACCGTCAGCCAGCTGCGACAGCAATCCGTCTGGAATCTGCCCTACTCTGCCATTGATGACAATGACATCATAAGGCGCTTCGGCCTGATGGCCTTCATGCATGGCACTGTTGAACACGGCGACATTGTTTATCTGCAGCCGCAACAGGTTCTGATTTGCCGCCTCCGCCAGTTCGGCGTCTTCTTCAACCGCTACCACCAGTTGCGCCAGCCTGGCCAGCACCGCGGATGAATATCCGGCCGCACATCCCACATCCAGCACGCATTCATGCGGTTGGATCACGGCAGCCTGCAGCAAGCGGGCAAACGCCATCGGTTCCATGAGGTGACGTTTTCGACCGTCGCTGCCGACGCGGAGCGGCACATCTTCATCCATATAGGCAAGTGACTTGATATCGTCTGGCACGAACACCTCGCGCGGAATCTCCGACATGGCCTCGATCACCCGGGCATCGGTGATGCCGTTCGGGCGAACTTGGGATTCAATCATGTTTTCGCGCGCTGTAGCGTAGTCGATCATGCTGGCTCCTGATGTTCAAGCGGCGCAAACCGGCAAAACCCGCTCCTCGCACCGTTGCAAGGCGTGGTCACAGGGGTTGCATACCCAACTCCGGCGTTCTCGCCAAGCCTGTTTGTCATTTGTTGCGCCACCATATTGCATCATAAATTGACATAACAGACAGAACCCAGGCGTTGTAACCCGCTGCAGTGTCGTCTATAAGACGCCGCCCGGGCATGAAAAGCCTGCCGCGAAGGCCTCGTGGGAGAGTGGTTATCCATCGGATTGCAAATCCGCGTACACCAGTTCGATTCTGGTCGAGGCCTCCATTTTCAGCTGCAACCTGGCGTAGTGCAGCACCTCATCCGGCAAACAGGCACTTCAAGCCTGGATGAACGATGTTTGAAGGTGTGTCTATTTTGCAACACTTTCGAAAAAAAGCGCCGGAGAGTCACTCTGCAATTGAGACAGGGCCAAAACAGCCACATATTCGCCTTTGTGTTGCAGACATTGGACTGGCCGGATGCGGGCTGAGTCTGTATTTATAGGGTTCGGAGTTTCTCGATATTCAATTGGGGTCATTTGTGCGGAAACAAGACTGCATATTAGCTTTTTTGCTGCTGTTGGCAGGCTGTGTAGGGGGCGAGACGAATCAAGCGCTGCTTGAACCCCGCACGATTGAGGTTGATGCGGCAGCCGAGCCTGCGGGCGGCGTGATTTCCAGTCACATTCAGCAGTTGCAGGCCCAAACCGGACCAAGCTACGTCACACTTGTGGTCCACGAACAGCAGAAACGTGCCGGATCGAAAGCCAAAGGCTCGCCCGATGCACTGACATCCGGCAGCGGCTTCGTCGTGTCCAACGGCATTATAATGACCGCCGGCCACGTCGCGGTGAAACGCGGCAACTCGGTTGACGCACGCGCATCTGACGGCCGCATATATGCCGGCAAGGTGATCGCCGTTAAGCCGGACAATGACATGGCGCTGATAAAACTGCGCGGCTTCAATGCGGCACCGGTGACGCCGTCCGCAAACCATTGCATGCAGCGCGGCGCTCCGGTGTTCTCACTGGGCAAGCCGCATGCCCGCAATGACACCGCCCGTATCGGTTCGGTAAACTCAATGAGCTTCGGACGCGCCGTAAAGTACAGCGGTTTTGGCTATCCGGACGCAATCGAACTTCGCCTCGCCACCAAAAAAGGCGAGTCAGGCGGTCCGCTGTTCAACGACAAGGGGCGACTGACAGGCATGCTGGTCAGCACGCTGTCGGACGCCAATGGCCGACCATTGAATCTGGCCCATGCGATTTCAACACCCGCCCTGGCCCAGTTCCTGTGCTCCAACACCCAGTGCTCCAGCACCTGGCAGAAACTGTCCCAAAGGTCACTGTCCTGCCCGGCAACCTGAGTTGGATCTCGGTCTGTATTTTCCACTCACGCCAGCAGGCTGACGGCTGCTGATTTTTGCTGGTCGAACAGCTTATCCGCCTTCGGCGGGCCGTTCTCCGAGCCCGAAAGAAGGTTGAACCTCAAATTAATCTCAATGGTGTCACCCTCGGGCTTGTCCCGAGGGTCTAATGCGACGTGGTATGGATCCTCGGGACAAGCCCGAGGATGACAAACGGAGAGGATTTTTGAACAGGTAACCCGTTGGTGTAAAACCCTCCGAGGCACGAAGTGCCGAGGCAAGCGCGACTGCGCGCCGCACGAAGTGCGCCCCAGTGGAGCGCAGCCGCCAGGCTGCTTGCGTGAGCGGAATAAACCCCGGCACGAAGTGCCGAGGCAAGCGTGACTGCGCGCCGCACGAAGTGCGCCCCCGCGGAGCGGTTGGCGCCAGCCAACTCGCGTGAGCGAAATCAAACTATGGCATCAGCACGGTCGAACCGGTTGTCTTGCGCCCTTCCAGGTCCTGATGGGCCTTTACTGCATCCGACAGTTGATAGGTCTGGTTGATTTCTATCTTGACCGCGCCGGAGCCTACGACATCGAACAGATCGGCTGCATTTGCCTGCAGGTCCTCATCAGCCGCCACGTAGGTCATAAGGGTCGGGCGGGTCAGGTACAACGACCCCTTTGCGCCAAGTATGCCGGTGTCGAAACCGGTCACCGGACCGGATGCGGACCCAAAACTGGCCAGCAGGCCGCGCGGGCTGAGGCTGTCGAGAGATGCCTCCAATGTCGCCTGGCCGACACCGTCATAGACCACCGGCACTCCCTTGCCGTCGGTAAGTTCACGAACTCGTTCGGCAACATTTTCCTGCGTATAGTTGATGACCTCATCGCACCCGAACGACTTGGCCAGAGCCGCCTTTTCAGGCGAGCTGGTGGTGCCGATCACCCGGGCACCCAGGTGTTTGGCCCATTGCACCGCAATCAGACCGACACCGCCGGCAACCGCATGCCACAATATCGTATCGCCCGCCTTGACCTCATAGGTTTCGCGCAGCAGGTAACGCGCGGTCATGCCCTTCAGCATCATCGCGGCCGCCGTCTCATCCGATACCGTGTCGGGCAGAACCGACACTCTGCTGGCGGGCATGTTGCGCGCATCGGCACAGGCGCCGATCGGCCCTGCGCCATATGCCACCCGGTCCCCTTCCTTGAGGTGGGAGACACCGTCCCCGACCGCTTCGACAACACCGGCTGCCTCCAGCCCGAGACCGCTGGGCAGCGGCACCGGATAGGCACCTGAACGGTGATAGGTATCGATGTAGTTCAAACCGATGGCGGTGTGGCGTATCCTGACTTCGCCCGCAGCCGGCGCCTCGAGGTTGAATTCCTCATACTGCATGACTTCCGGGCCACCGGGCTGGTGAAACTTGATCGCTTTCATGGATGGTTCCTGTGCAATGTTTGTTTGGGATTTCGCGTCTGTTTCTGGTTGTCTGCCGGCCTGCCGTCAGTGGTCCATCAGATATTCCATGACACCGACAAGCCGGTCCCAGCGAATATCCTCCAGCGGGATCACCCGCACATCCAGCACGGCGGCTTTGCCCATCAGCGCCTGGTAGCGGGCCTCGCCGCGTTCTTCGTCAAAAAGATCGGTCGTCACCAGCACGCCAACGCGCTCGCCCGGCTGGCCGAAATGATCGGCCAGATTGTCCGCCTCATGGACGGCATCCATCATCCTCGCACGATGTTTGCGATCACTCGACTGCAGGCTTGAGCGCAGCGCCTTGCACGATACGAAGCCCAGCTTGTCGTCACGGCGAAAGATCACGTCAATCTCGTTCTCGCCTGTATAGCCTTCCACATCCCAGCCAACCAGTTGCGAATAGTGGGCTTCGTGGGCGCCTGCCTCCATCGCAGCAAGCCAGGCCAGCTCTTCCAGCCAGCCACCGGTCATGAAGCGCCGCGCATCAACGGAGTTGAGTGACACCTCGCCCTTGTCCAGCTTCAGCAGGTCATGCTGCTGCAGGTGCTCAAAAAGCAGCTCGGTGTCCCGTGCCGAGTGGGCAGCACCTGCCGTTTCGGGCTGCTCGGCATCCTTTGCGCTGCGGTTACCGAGCAGTTTGTCACGCAAGACTTCGAAGGCCGGATAGTTCTGCTGAATGGCCATGGTCAGGTCGCGGCGTTGCTCAGCCAGATGCTTGTCGCCGCCTGATCCTTTCAGGAAGGCGGAACGGCCGGTCAGAATGTTCTCTATGGTTTGCATATCGGACGGTAATAACTATGGTTCGCTGGAGTTGTCTGCCGAAATCATAATCACTTCATACTCTGACCGCCATAGTAACCAGCCATCAATGACCTATCATCTCAATTCGTCTGTCGGAAAAGTTTCGGCACCACCCATCGCCGAGTCCGCCGCATGGCTGGAAGGCAATTCCTCCAACCTGCCGGCGATCAACCTGTCCCAGGCCGTGCCGAGCTACCTGCCCGCCCCGGAGCTGGCCGACTATGTGGCCAAATGCATAAAGGACGGCAGCGCCAACCTGTATACCGACATTCTGGGGTTGCCCGACCTGCGCGAGGCACTTGCGGCACATATGAGTTCGGCCTATCGCGGCACAGTGAACGCTAGCGACGTTGCCATCACCGCAGGCTGCAACCAGGCATTTTGCGCCGCTGTCCTGGCACTGGCCAGACCCGGAGACAACATCGTCCTGGCAGCACCGTGGTACTTCAACAATCAGATGTGGCTGGAAATGCAGGGCATCGAGGTGCGCGCCATCCCTGCCATTGATGAAACAGATGCCCTGCCCCGCCCGCAGGATCTGGCATCTGTGTGCGATGAACGCACCCGCGCCATGGTGCTGATCAGCCCCAACAATCCGACCGGCGCCGTCTACCCGCCAGAGCTACTTGATGCATTCTTCGATACCTGCCAGACTTTGCAGATCGCGCTGCTGGTCGATGAGACATACAAGGATTTCCTCGACCCTGCATCACCGCCGCACAATCTGTTCGGACGCGAGAACTGGGGGGAGACACTGGTACAGCTATATTCATTTTCCAAGGTCTACGCGCTGACCGGCGCACGGGTTGGATCGCTGATCGCCGGTCCGCAGATGATCGAGGCGGTTGAGAAGATCATCGACTGCGTGGCCATTTGTGCGCCCCATACCGGGCAGAAGGCGGCACTGTTCGGGTTGCAGAACCTAGATGGCTGGAAGCGTGAAAAGCGCCTGATCATGGCGGACCGGCTGCAGGCCATGAAGGCGGCGTTCGCCGCCCATGCAGCCAACTACCGGATTGTCAGTGCCGGCGCTTTCTTTGCCTATCTGTCCCACCCTTACGTAAACCATGATGCGCGCGCTGTTGCCATGGGACTTGCACAACATTGCGGTGTGCTTACACTACCAGGATCAATGTTCGGGCCAGAACAGGACGGCTATTTGAGGCTCGCTTTTGCAAATGTAGATGCCAGTGCCATGGAAGAGGCAGCGCGGCGGTTGGGCGATTATCAACCGCGGGCGTAGATTGTCTGCCAGTTCAAGACAAGTGGGTTGCTGATGAGTTTTGAAATCAAGATCTGGGGCTGTCGAGGGTCCATACCGGTCTCCAGCCCGGATCATCTCAAGTTCGGCGGCTCCACCGCCTGCATAGAGATCAACATCAACGACAACATTACCATAATTGATGCCGGTTCTGGCATTCGTGAGCTGGGCACCGAACTGCTCAAGCGCGGCACCAAGTACGCCAACCTGCTGCTGTCACACGGCCACTATGATCACATCATGGGGCTGCCGTTCTTCTATCCCGTCTACAAGACCGGCATGCACCTGCATCTTTGGTCCGGCCACACCCACCGAAACCCGTGCACACACGATATCATCTCAGACTTCATGCGCGAGCCCTACTTGCCGGTGTCGCTCGACATCATGAAGGCCAACATGAACTTCCATGATGTCAAGGAGGGCGCCGAGATTGACCTGGGCAATGGCATCACGGCGGTATCATGTGCAACCAACCACCCCGGCGGCTGCTTCGCCTGGCGGGTCACCGACGGCAACCATTCCATTGTCTACTGGTCCGACCATGAGCACGGCGACGACAAGGTGGACGCGAAGCTGACAGAATTTGCGAGCGGCGCCGATGTCATGATCTACGACGCCATGTACACCGATGACGAATACCCGTCCCTGAAGAAAGGCTTTGGCCACTCCACCTGGCGCAAAGGCTGCGAGTTCGCGCAGAAGGCAGATGTCAAGCAGCTGCTGCTGTTCCATCACGCGCCCGAGCGCACCGACAACCAGCTTGAAGCAATCGAAGCCATGGCACACCGGAATTTCGCTGGCGCGAGTGCTGCCCGCGACGGCCAGATCATCAAGCTCGACTGAATTCCCTCCGGCACCTGCGAGAATTCCGGCGCGAGGCCCTTGAAACCAGCATCGTTCGCAGGCATACAGCAATTCGTTGGTGGTGAGGAGACGTGGCCGAGTGGTCGAAGGCGCTCCCCTGCTAAGGGAGTATACGTCAAAAGCGTATCGAGGGTTCGAATCCCTCCGTCTCCGCCAGCCATGTTTTCATAAACATATGAAATAAAGAAATTCACTTTTTAAGTGGTTCCTTTACTCCCCATCCGTCTTTGAAATGGAGCAATTGCAACTGGCACCATTGCTAATCAATGAAGCATCGACCCGCGCCAGTTTTTCGGCAAAGGCGTCAATCGCTTCGTCTGGAAAGTCGGATAATCCCATCGACACATGAACAACTGAGCGCACGAATGCTGTGTGTTTGTATAAGTCCGCGCCCGCGTGCACCATCCTCACGGATTGCCGGGCATAGGAGTCATATTCATCTCGGGTACCATCATCATCACCGACATATACCCCAATGGGGTCAAATTCATTCCACGCCCCTATGCACTGTGTCAGCAGTTCATCGAAACGCTTCCGCCTTATTTTCCGATCATTTCCCAAGAATTGTTCACCTTCGATCCTATCATGAGCATCTGTAGCATGGAGATCGTGACTGAGCCGAATGTTGTTCGTCATATGATGCATCCAGGCCTTTCGGCATAACATTCAACGAAAGGAGAAAGACATGTCCGCTTCAATTGATCGTATGAACCCTCCGGGTCTGCCGGATGCCGGCAAGATTGGCTATTCGCAGATCTCGATCGCGCAACCGGGCCGGTTGGCCTTTGTCTCCGGCCAGGTGGCTTGGCGCCCCGACGGCACTGCTGCGCCCGCATCGCTGGCCGAGCAGACCGCCATCGTGGTCAGCAACCTGCAGGAGGCCCTTGATGCGCTTCAGGCATCGACAGACGACATCGTTCAGATGCGCATTTACATGACCGATCTGCGGTCTGAGACGCAGGAGATTGCCATGGCCGAACTCATGCGCTTTCTCGATGGCGCGCAGCCGAGCCTGACTGGCATCGGCGTGGCCGCACTGGCGGGGCCGGATCTGCAGATCGAGGTGGAAATGGTGGTGCAAGTCGCCACCTGACAAAAGCCGAGGAAATGCACACCCTCATGAGTATTATGCCTCGGATGTCCGCATAGCAGACATCTAGTTCTGTAGCGTCACATATGACCTCTGCACCGGACTGAACATCACCAGGAAATTGAGGCTCTTACATTTGGGGCATCGCTTAATTTCCTGTAGAAACCGCAGCAGGAGTTTGCAGACTAATCCCGCAGCTGCTCAAGCGCATCATCCACACGTCTTGCAAGCTTTCTCCAATGGTTCTGGTGATGTTTCATAGTAGCGGCAGCAAGGCGTTGTTGACACCATGATGCAGCCCATTCGAGATCGTCTCGATGGGAGTTATCGATGGCGCGTTCGAGACGCCGCAGATATTTATAGCGTGTCATATGGGCAACCTATCAACTGGAAAACAGCTTGCAAGTGGTCACGAAGGGCTGACAAATGCTTCGCAGTCCCATTGCTGATAAGGTGACCAGCCTGCACCGGTCCTAGCTTGCTGACATAGGCTGCCACTCTCCGGAACACCCTCACCCGATCGTGACTGAGTTGTGTCATCGCGGCGTGAAAAAACCTGCTATCGGCTTGCATGAAGATGGCACTTGAGCTCGCGCGCTTGCTCCCAACTTTGAAAGCATTTCCTATGTCCAAATCCGTCTCGAAATCCGACCTGGCAGGTATCTTCGCTGGTGGCATCGGCGCCCTGCTGTTGCAAGGTGTGGCCGTCTCGGCGATTGTCGGCGTGCCTTACATGGCGCTGATCACCAAATGGGGGCGCTATGTCGTTGCTATCGCCCTGGTGGCCCTGTTCTGCACCTTTTACAAGACATTGAACCAGACGCAGGCACTTGCCGCGTCGCTTGTTGCTGGCTCGGTGATCCCGTCGATGCTGTCGCGGTTTGCCTTCGGTTCGGGAGCTCCGTGGCTCACATTGTTGGCATTCAATTTGTTGTTCTCGGTAATCGCGCTGGTGATTTTCCGTATGATCAGCCGCAACGCTGTCACTGGCTAATGCGCCAATAACGATGCGTTGCTCATAACCAAAAACGGCCCCATGTTTCCATGGAGCCGCTGCTCAACTTCGCTAGTTTGACCGTCACGGTTTGGTCAATTCAAACCGTGTCAGTTCCCTATCTGTGGCGTCTCTGAATCGTCTGTAGGCTCTGGCGAATAGTCTATCATTGCAACCTCCCGCGAGTAACTAACGCCCAAAAAGTAACAACAAACTGACATAGCGGCAATTGCCCATGCCAAACGGCAGCCATGCGGACAAAAGTGGTGCGAGCGGAAATCTGACTAGTCACATCCTCCATGACTCCCTTCGTCAACCGTGCTACCTTTTTTGAAAGGTTTGCACGAGGACGGCAGGGTATGACGTCCGAAATCTACCAAATCGACTAGTTTGTATTTGTCAGAAAGTACTTTGATATTCAGTACGAGCGGTGGCTTTCGGTCATCTTCGAACTTGTGAAGGTTGACTATGACGTTGATCGACAGACCTAAACAAAAGGTTTTCACGCTGCTGTTGGTGGCATCATTCGTACTTTGGTCAATGTTGCCCAACTTCAATCATGCGCCCCGGGTTTTGGAAACAGTCCAGGATCATGTGGAGATGGTAGCAGAGCACGGACACTCGCACGGGTTTGTCGAGGACTTGTTGTGGGCGATGCACGGTCACGAGCATGACAAGATGGATCATGACCATTCACCTGTGGTGCTCAGCTCGGCAAGGCATGACTTTTCCCTGTCCATCCATAGGGATTGGAGGCAGACGCCTCCGAACTTTGTGAGCTCACCGAACTTTCTCATAGAGCGCCCTCCCAGAGTCTGATTGTGCCGTTTGCGCGGCAAACCAAATCAATCAAATTCTGATGGAGATGACTTATGATCCATTCCAATTCGGAATGGGGAGTGTGGCGCTTGGACAGAGCGATAAAACTCTTCATTCTCTGTACTGGAGCCCTGTTCCTAGGCTCAAGCCTTGCGCATGCCCATAACGTGACCCCGGGTGACGCAGGTTACATTCAGGAAATCTGGGGAGTGAAACTCATTCCCTTCGCCTATCTGGGCGCAAAACACATGGTGACGGGATACGACCATATCCTGTTCCTGCTAGGTGTTGTTTTCTTCCTTTACAAGATGAAGGACGTTGCAATCTATGTGAGCCTGTTCGCCATTGGCCATTCGATCACCATGCTGGCCGGGGTCTGGTATGGTTGGGGCATCAACGCCTACATCATCGACGCCATTATCGGACTGTCAGTGGTCTACAAGGCACTCGACAACATGGGAGCCTATCAACGCTGGTTTGGCTTTCAGCCCAACACCAAGGCGGCAACGCTGATCTTTGGCCTGTTCCACGGCACGGGTCTTGCGAGCAAAATTCTTGATTACAAGATTTCGGACGACGGCCTCTTGCCGAACCTGTTGGCATTCAATGTCGGGGTGGAGTTGGGACAGTTGGCAGCTCTGGCTGTCATTTTGATTGTTATGGGCTATTGGCGGAAATCAACAAACTTCATGCGTCAGGCCTACACCACCAACGTCGTCATGATGTCCATGGGCTTCATGCTTATTGGGCTTCACATCACTGGCTATTTTGTTGCCACCTAAGTCTTTGGAGATAGAAAATGTATAACGCCGATAAACCAAGTCTTGAGGAATTGCCAAGTTCAGCACAACTTCTCAAGTCCACTGTTCTTGCTGCGCTCGCAGCGGTCGTCATTCTCGTCACGGTCATCCTGCCTGCAGAATATGGAGTTGACCCGACGGGCGTGGGGCGCGTTCTTGAACTGACCGAAATGGGCGAAATCAAGGAACAATTGCATGAAGAGGCTGAGCAGGATCGTTTGAAACACGGTGGCGGAGACAAGAGTACCAGCCTCTTCGACGGCGTGCTGGGAACGTTTTTCAGTTCCGCCTATGCGCAGTCCCCAGCGCCCTGGAACGACGAAGCAACATTCACGTTGCAACCCGGCGAAACCCATGAGCTCAAACTGGTTATGGAAGAAGGCGATGTTGCCGAGTACAAGATGGAGGTCGAAGGCGGGCGGGTGAATTTTGATCTTCACGCTCATGGAAACGGACAATCCACGACTTATGAAAAGGGCCGAGGCTCCACCGGATCAGAAGGTGAACTGGTCGCAAAATTTGATGGTGATCACGGCTGGTTCTGGCGCAACCGAGACAAGTCTGCCCTGACCGTGAAACTGCAAGTACGTGGAACTTACAGCGCCTTCAAGCAAGGGCAGTGATCCGACACATCTTGCCATCCACTTGCCTGCAGGTGGGTGGCAACCCTCAACTGATGGCAGACATCCGATCGGCCTGGGCACGAAAGGGTCGCCGGCCACAAGCGAGCACTGCGCAGCCTGCTATCACCCCGTCAACCTGGCCCAGTAACCACGCAATCTCTGTGACGCGCCGTCCACTCGGATTCTGAAAGCCGGCAAAGCCCTAAATCTGCGACAGTTCGACACAAGACAATTAGTCAAGTGGCAGTGGGCGGAAGCAAAGCAGTAGAAGCCTGATTTTGGTCGCACGGGTCGGGGGAATCGCCCGCAGGCTGCGATCTGTTCTCCCCGCTCGGAGTTCGTCATGAACATATATCTGCCTATTGCTGAGCAGTCGCTGAACCTTTTCCTGATCATTGGCATGGGTGGTGGCGTCGGTTTTCTATCGGGAATGTTCGGTGTCGGAGGCGGCTTCCTGATGACACCGCTGCTGATCTTTTCAGGCATTCCGCCGGCAGTCGCTGTGGCCACGGAAGCCAACCAGATCGTCGCTTCTTCGGTTTCCGGCTCGCTGGCGCAATGGCGTAAGAACAATGTCGACGTCAAGATGGGACTGGTCTTGCTGGTCGGCGGGATTCTGGGGGCAATTGCCGGGGTCCAGATCGTAAGCTGGCTGCGCGCCGCCGGGCAGGTCGACTTGTTCATTTCCCTGGCCTATGTCGGGTTTCTCGGCATCATCGGCACCTTGATGCTGATTGAGAGTACCCAGTCGATCTGGCGCAAACGCCGCGACGGGCCCGCTGCTCCCACGCGCGACAGTAATGCAGGTGCATGGATGTCGCGCCTGCCGTTCAGAACCCAGTTTGCCAGGTCAAAGCTCCATATCAGCGTAATCCCCCCGATCGCCATTGGGGCGGTGGTGGGTGTGCTTGCCGCCATTATGGGGGTCGGTGGCGGCTTCATCATGGTTCCGGCGATGATCTATCTGTTGCGGATGCCGACCAACGTTGTGGTGGGGACATCGTTGTTCCAGATTGTGTTCGTTACGGCTCTGGTCACGGTATTGCACTCCACGCAAAACCAGACCGTGGATGCGGTGCTCGCCTTCCTGCTGATGGCAGGTGGCGTTGTGGGCGCCCAGTTTGGCGCCCGTGTCGGCCAATATCTCAATGGCGAACAGCTTCGGGCCTTCCTGGCCCTGCTGGTGTTGGGGGTGTGCGCGAAAATGGCGGCCGATCTGGCCATCCCTCCCTCGGAGCTGTTCTCGATGTTGCCGCTGCAAGCAGGAGGGCATTGATATGCGCAAGTTAACTGCATTCGTCCTGGCTTTGCTGATGCTCGCAATGTGGACCAGCCATCTTCGGGCTGAACGGGTCGTGGCTGATTTGACATCGCACCACATCTCTGTCGAGTTTGACTTTTCAGGTGCGGACCTGACGCTGTTCGGCGCCGTTGAAGACACTGCGCTGCACGCTGCGGGCAAGCCGGACATTGTTGTCACCATCGCAGGTCCGAAAGACTCTGTTCGCGTGAGAATGAAGGAAAACTTTGCAGGGGTCTGGATCAATGGAGCAAGCAAACTGCTGCACAATTTGCCCAGCTATTACCACGTGATCTCCAACCGTCCGGTCAGCAAGATCACAGACGCCGAGACATCTCGTCTGTTGAGGTTCGGACTGGATGACGTGCCGTTGTCGGAGTTTTCCGGCGATCAATTTGATGAGTTTGCCCAGGCGTTTGTGCGCCTCAAGAAACGGCGCAAGCACTACGCAGCAAGTTCAGATGGCATAACGTTGATCGGGAAAAGCCTGTTCCGGGGCGAGTTGCGGCTACCCGCAGATGTACAGACCGGCGAGTATGTGGCCAAGGTTCATCTGCTCAGAGACGGCAAGCTGTTGTCCCAGTACGATACCAGATTCCAGATCAAAAAGGAGGGCGTAGAGAGCTGGATTTACAACACCGCTCAAGACCATTCCCTGTTGTATGGTGTGCTCGCCGTCCTCGTCGCATTGGCATCTGGTCTGGGTGCATCATACATTTTCCGACAGGCATGACACTGCTGGTTTGAAAGGAAGCTAAATGGCATCGCACACCAAACGGCGCATTCATGAACCGGGGCACAAAAGAAAGTTCCTGGTCATTGCTGACGAAACAGCTGAATGCGAACAAGCAATTTATTTTGCAGCGTTTCGTGCCCGCAACACCGGCAGTTCGCTGGCGATGTTGTATGTAATCGAACCGGTGGAATTTCAGCACTGGTCTTCAGTCGAGGCAGTTCACCAGCAGGAACAGGAGCGAAAGTCCGCTGCGGTGTTTCGCTTGTATCAGCGGAAACTCGACCAGTTGGGCATTGAAGACCTGGAAGTCGAGCAGATTGTCCGCTCGGGCAAGATCGAGGATGAAGTCATTGGATTGATCAACGAGGATGAAGACGTCGGATTCCTTGTCTTAGGCGCCTCCACGTCTCAACAAGGACCTGGCCGATTGGTGAACTGGCTTGGCACGGCGGCAGCTGGCCAGTTCCCTGTGCCCTATGTCGTCGTTCCGGGTGCTCTCAGCAAGGATGACATAGAAGCACTGTGTTAGTGACCCCATGGTGAGGTCTGCCACAATGAATCGGGTGTCGATGGGTGGGTGCAAAATGCACTTTCGCGATAAGCTTGACGTTCGAAAAGGAAATGGACTATGAAGCCCGCCATGACAAAGCCGCTCAACAACTCACAGAGCTATTATCCGCAGCCATCATAGCTGCGGAGACTTTGTCGTGATTGTTCCCGCTGCCGAGACAGCGGTCGACATTCATCTACTGACCTCTTCTGCGGCAGCGCAATAGAGGTGACGGGATGAATTCTGAGAAACTACGTTTAACAAAAAAGTCAGTTGGCATTGTCGGCTTTGGCGCCTTCGGCATGCTCATCGCCCGCCATATCGGCAGCCATTTTGATGTATTCGCCTACGACACGGCGCCGGATCTGACGGCCCAGGCGGCTGAGCTGGGCGTGACACTCGCCTCGTTGGAGGCCGTTGCACAATGTGATGTGATTGTATTGGCCACGCCGGTTTCGCGTTGCGCGGAAATCGTGACGTCCATCGCGCCGTTCTGCCGCCCGGGCGCACTGGTGGTCGATGTCGGGTCCGTCAAGGTCCGGCCCGCCGAAGTGATGGCGAGGCATCTTCCCGGTCACGTGCACATCGTTGCAACCCATCCGCTTTTCGGGCCGGAGAGTTCGCGCAACGGCATCAAGGGCCTGAAAATAGCGATCTGCCCGATCCGTGGCTTCCGGCATCGGTTGCTGGCGGCTTTCCTGCGGACGCGACTCGGCCTGCAGGTGATAGAGACAACGCCGCAGGAACACGACCGTGAAGCCGCCACTGTGCAGGGGCTGACCCATCTGATTGCAAAGGTGTTGCTCGACATGGGGCCATTGCCGACCCGCATGACGACCAAAAGCTTCGACCTGCTCGTCGAGGCTATTTCGATGGTCCAGAACGATGCACCAGAAGTGTTCGACGCCATCGAAAAGGCCAACCCGTACGCAGCCGACGTGCGCAGACGCTTTTTCAGACGTGCCGCCGAACTGAACCTAGAACTGGAGAACGACGGAGCATCACAACATGATACATTGCTGAACCAACTCTGAGTTTCGGGAGCGTGTGGCGAGATGCCTGTCTGAACTCAATGCAACTGTGTTATAGATCTTGCCAAATTCAGGTGTCCGCGTCTTGCCATGGCAATAGATCAGACCCCCAATCAGCATGTCAGCATTGATGTCCATAAGCCTGTTATCAAACCATTCGCCAAGGTTCGTCACTGCAGTTGATTGTGTCGGTCTACTGCTTCGCAGTGCAGTTGTGACTAGCCCCGGTTCAGTTGCCGACCGTCAGTCGATCTGATCGCCTGCAGCGACCCAGCGGCCAAAGTTCGGCATATCAAGAGTTGCACCTACCCGGTCAAACTCCAGCAAGGTCTGGCCCCCAAAGTGGTAGGAAAAGCCGGCCATGATCGTGTGTTCGGTAAACCTCGACGCGTCGTCCTCGCCGCAGCACCCATTGTCAAAGTGTATACCCCTGTAGCCCACAAACACGGCGCTATCTCCGATCACAGGCAATCCGCTGATCACGGTGTCATAGCGAACGCCCCACTGAATGACCTCCATATCCTCTACATCATTTTCAGGACCATCCTGACTTCCATCAGCATAGGCAACCTCACCCTGCAATCTGCTGTCCGGGCTCATGAACCATCGCGCAACACCACGCACAAAAAATGCATCATGCAACCCGTCCTGATCAGCATCACCGTCATCAGGTTCTGAATCCAGATAACCGCCCTGGACATAAAACGTGGTGGCGTCGGCGTAATATTGAGCCTCGCCTCCAACGGCCCAGAAGTTCTGCCGGTCCGTGGCGCCGTCATTAGACTGATCACCCCTGGCGCCGCCAAAAGCACCGAACACACCAAACAGTCCACGCGACGGATCGCGAGCACTTAGATGAAGACCGAAATCAAATGCATAGGCGAAGTCGTCATCGGCATCTCCAAATGCGTTGCTGGCAATCTCGTTGCTGGCGTCCATCTGCAGGGACATCATGTCACCCAGGGGCAAGCTTAAGCGACCGGCCTGACCGCTGGTGAAATAACTGTCATGGTCAGGTTGAAGATTGTCTTCATCGCCATTCTCGATATTGGAGAGGAAACTACCGCCGATCCAGCTCTCGACAACGCCGGACACAACCAGTTGCTGGATCTGCACGTCGTAATCGGCTGCTCTGGCGCTGTTGGCCGAAACGGCCAGTGCGAACGCTACTGCCGAAGTCGCTGCAAGTTTCTTCATTTGTTGCACCCTGCGTGGTTGCGCCGTCCCGCTGCATCCAACCTATTGAGCAAAGGCACGGTGTCAACCAGAAATACAACGCACACAGATGAATATGCAAAAGTGTTGCGTAACTGCCACACCGGCGCATTTGTTCGTTTTTGAGAATTACGGTTTCAGTCGCCATCAGAAATTTTCGCAAACTGCAAATTCGGGGCTGACGTAGCGGCACTGTCTGGCTTTACCATTTCAGCAGCGACTGACGATGCGGAGGCGACATGCGATTCAAGGTTACGGTGGCTAGGCTCGACGAAATTGTAAACAAAGCGGCCGAGGATGACTTCGAGGCGACCGGTATTCACATTGACGAGGACGGTTCAATCAAGATTACCAGGGACGCCGGCGACAAGTATTTCGGCGCCGGAACCTGGAGCAGGGTTCAGATCACAAGAACCCCACCCAGATGATCATGGATCGGGCAGCCGATTTGCACATGGGGACTTGCGTCCCTACTCTGCGAGGCTCGCCATTCACAGGTCATGGAGCTACCGATCATCGGCAAGACACATGAGGTGTTTCGCGGCCAACAGAACATGCGGAATTGTGGCAGTTGCAGCCGCCGGACCGGCACAATGTCGCCACAAGTCGGGCCTTGCTGGTTGCCCTAACGCCCTAGCCCTACCTGAGTGCGGGCTGTTACGATTCAACAATCATCCAAAGTTAATGTGGCAGGCAATTGTGGCGGCTTGGTCGAATTTGCCAAACCACGCTGCCAAAATCGGCATATTGTCGTCAAAAACACGCCCAAAAACCGCCAGCGGTTTCCCGAAACAAGGTCATCCGCGTCAGGCAACCGGTGCCGTCGGCGCACTTACATCGAGTACCGTACCGTCGGGATCGCGCAGCAGCATGCGCCTCTGGCCATAGGGCATATCCGTCGGCGGTTCGATGACAATCGCACCGGCTGCAACTGCCCTGCGGTGCACCTCGTCGCAGTCGGCAACCACGAAGGTGACGATGACACCAGCAGGTGACGCCCGGACCTCTGGCGGCACGACCGCGTGGTCGCGCTGCAGGATGCCGAACTCCAGTTCATCGACATCCGGATGGGTCAGGATGACGAACCAGTCGGAGTCAAAATGCCGTGTCATTCCCAGGAGGCGTTCATAAAAGCTTGCTGTCTCTGCAACATCGCTAGTCAACACATTTGTGAAACATCGCTGCATGCAAGTACTCCGGTCAGATTGGGCACACGCCGTGCCATACAACACCGGCTGATGTTTGCATAATGAGCAATTGTTTAGTGTTGAACATCGCCGTCCGACAGTCCGCTCCCGCTTGACCTCATCATGAGCGGCGTGCATCATTTTCTTCGCTCAGGAGAACCGATGCCGTGACCAGTGTCCTCATAGCTTCACTCATGGCGATACCGCTGGTAGCAGGACCCGGTATACCAGACCGTACACCGCTCCCGCTTTGGCTGCTCTCGACAACCCAGAAAGACAATACAGTCGGAATATCGCAGCGCTTCAAGCGCGCCCAGAAAGGCGATGCCGCCTCCCAGCTTATTGTCGGCATGAAGTATCTGGAGCTTCAGAATTTTTCCCAGGCCTTGCACTGGTTCGAGAAATCGGCGACGCAGGGCAATGTGGAGGCGCAGATCCATCTTGGCGATGCCTACGCCCGCGGCACGGGTGTGACAGTCGACTTCGTCAAGGCCCATATGTGGCTGAGCCTCGCCGCGGCAAAAGGAGGTTACGAGGCAAAGTTCAGGCTGCAATACCTGCTGTCCAAAATGACACCTGAACAAATCGCCGAAGCGCGACGCGCCCGCCGAGAGTAGAATGAAACGTCCCGAACCAAGTGAACCGGTTCGCCGGCATTTTGCTATATAGTGAGACCAGGAAGCCAACAAACTGAAACAGAGGTAGTCTCGTGACAGATCCAGTTATTGCCGACAAGGCACCAGTCGCCGTCGAAGTGGAGGCCGGCAAGAATTACTTCTGGTGTGCGTGCGGAAGATCAAAGAAACAACCTTTCTGCGACGGCAGCCACGAGGGCACCGGACTGCAGCCACTCAAGTGGACAGCGGAAGCCTCGGGCAGAAAGTTCTTCTGTGCCTGCAAGCAAACCGCCGGCCAGCCATTATGCGACGGTAGCCACAACAGCCTGTGAGCAGCAGACTGAATTGCGTACCGGCGGCGCCAGCTACCGAATATCCGCCGAATTGACAAGCCCGATACCAAGTCGTGAGAGGCTGTCGCGGGTTGCCGCTGCGCTGCCATTCATGTCAATCGCGCGGCAGGCATCTTCGATAACAAAGGTTTCAAATTGCTGGCGCTGGGCATCTTCTGCCGAATAGCGCACGCAGAAGTCAAACGCCAGCCCGGCACAGAACACCCGCTTAATGTCCCGCTCGCGCAAATAGCCGGTCAGGCCGGTCGGTGTGATCTTGTCGTTTTCGAAGAATGCAGAGTAGCTGTCTATTCCCGGACGAAACCCCTTGCGGATCACCATCTCCGCTTTTGTTCGGGACAATCGATCATGGAACGCAGCCCCCCTGCTGCCCTGCAGGCAATGGTCCGGCCAAAGCGTTTGCGGGCCGTAGTCCATCGAAACTTCGCTGAACGGTTCCTTGCCCGGATGAGAACTGGCAAACGAGCTGTGCCCGCGCGGGTGCCAGTCCTGGGTCAGCACGACATGGTCAAAACGGTTTATCAGGTCGTTGATTACAGGCACAACCTCATCGCCGCGCGGAACTGCAAGCGCTCCGCCCGGGCAGAAATCGTTCTGCACATCGATAACCAGCAGCATATCATCATGCCCAGGTCCAATACTGCTCATGCACCTCCCCCAATCTCCTGCTCGGCCTCTCGATCATCATCTACATTATCGGACAGTCTGGCGGCTTTCTGATGATGGTCAAGGGCAACCGATGACATCAGGCTTCCCGCTGCTTAAGGTTTGACGAAATGACCCCTAGCTCTCTCCAGTAAAGGCACCCCCAAAATGGAAAACCGCCCCGTTCTGATTACCGGTTTTGAACCTTATGGCGGGCGCGGCAGCAACCCCGCCTACGAGGTCATGAAACAGCTGGATGGGCGAACTATCGCGGGCCAGACAATTGTCGGCCGCGGGCTGCCGGTTGCATCCGGCCGGTTTCCCGCCATAGCCGCAGACCTCATTGCCGATCTCAATCCATCAAAAGTTATCGGCCTTGGCCTGTGGCCGGGAGAAAGCATGATCAGGATCGAACGGGTCGGGGTGAACATCGCCGACTTCGGCATTCCGGACAATGACGGCACCCTCGCCATCGATGAACATGTGGACAGCTCAGGCCCGGCCGCACTGATGTCAACACTTCCGAACCGCGCTATCGAACGTGCCATCCTGGAGGCGGGCATTCCGGCCAGCCTGTCCGCGACCGCTGGCACTTACCTGTGCAATATCTGCCTGTACAGTTTCCTGCGGGCAGCACAGCAGCATCGAGAGCCGGTGGAATGCGGCTTCATACATGTACCCTACCTGCCCGAGCAGGTTGCCGACCTGCTCGTCGCAGTCCGCGACGAGGCCAGTGTAGAACTGCATCAGCGCTGCGACTTTGCCTCCATGGACCTTGACCGGATCGTCCGGGCACTAGAGATCGCAATCTCCCAGTAACCTCTCGGTGGCGCACGCGCGCACCGCATCGCCTGCCGCATCGAATCATTGCCAAGTCACCATATGTGAGTACCCTCATGGCAGGTAACTCAGAGGAGGTGTTTCATGAAGCTTAGTGCTCCGACAACGGTTCTGTTCGTCATATCGGTGGTCATTGCACTGCTCGCCCTCCTGGCAGCGCTCGGAATCGCAGTGATTGTGCCCATCAAGTCTTTCTGGTTGATGGCCATCGCCTATGCGGTGCTGGCCATTGGTTGCCTGTTCAAGGGCGCCTGATTTCCGGGAATGCTCTAGCGCCTCAGTTTCGCCAGCACCCGCACGGCAACGCCTTTCGCTCTCAGCATGTGCTCATCATGCTTCGTCCAGGCGCACGCCGTTTCTGCAGGTATTGCTCGCACCAAGCGCAACACGAACTCGACCGGCCGCGTTTGGCCGCTCAGCGGCAACACCAACATGCACAATGCCATGCACAAGATCAGCTTCAGGTGAACCAACATGATTTGGCGTTCGACACCGGCTGCCATCGTACCCCGCGTCCATGAATCGCAATCGCCGGGTCGGCGGTCCGCCATGTGATCAACTGCACATCACGGGGTTGTGAACGTCTGTAGGTTTCCTCACACAACACAAATCAACAAGGGCGCTAACGCTCGGCACCAAGAGGATTAGACCAATGACCTTCAAGCAAATGACCACCGCAGCCATTGTTGCAGGTTCCGCTCTAGCCGCGGTTTCCGGTACGGCAATTGCCGGCGGAAATTATTACGGATCGCACCAGAGCCCGTACGGCGGCCACAGCCACGTGGAGCTTGGCCCGGCAGATGCCAACGAAGACTTCGCCTATTATGACTGCAAATGGCTGAAAGACCGGGCCCTGGCCACGGACCTGCGCAGCCATTGGCGCGCTTACCGCAAGTGTGCCAGGCAGTACGGCCAATAACATCTGAGGACCTGTTTCAGGTCTCAGACATGGCATTCTCCAGCTGTCTGAAACAAACGCCGCATCGGTTTTCAACACCGGCGCGGCGTTTTCTTTACGGCCAATTCGAAAAATAAGGGCACTCCGGAGCAATTGCGGCATTATGGTTATCAATTTCTTGCAAAATTGTTCATTTGTTAAGTGTGCTCCGCCACAAATAGGTGTATTGATAGATTAATGAGGACGGTGTGGCGATTTCGATATCTTCTCAAAGAAGGTATAGCCAAATGGGTAAGGCAGGACAGATGACCACAATTGTGAAAGCAGCATTCTTAAGTGCAGTCCTGGTTGCAGGCACTGCAGGTCTGGCACACGCACAGGCGATTGATTCAATCGGCGACCGCTTTATCCCCAAGGGTCATAGCTACGACAGCTCAAACAGAGGTCTGCCGTCGTTGAATTCCTATGAGGACCAGACCAACAGTCGCGCCGACGTGTTTGAAACCGAGATCTACAAGGCGCGCCGTGACCGCGCCTATTGGGATACCTGGGTGAACTCGACCCACGGCACCTACCTGGACGGTCAGCCGCGGCTGGCACCGGACTACTGACACCGGTCAGTTCAAACACGCGCGTAACGACAAAAGGCGGCCCGTGGCACGGGACCGCCTTTCTTGTTTCCAGCTCTGAAGTCTAGGCGCAGAGCCGGGCGCTCACAAATTCCTGCAGTTCACGCTGCGCCCGGGAAATCTCGTCGCCATTCATCCGGCCTGACACTTCCACGCGATGTACCCTCGCCTGCCGGCTGCCACGCATGGCAGCAAGGGAAAACCATTTATGGGCACTTACCAGGTCGTCCATACTGGCGTTGTCGCCGCACAAAGACAGGCCGAGAGATACAAACCCGTCCTCCGGCAACCTGATTTCATCTTCTTTTGGCGTGATGTCGCGATACTCAGCAAGATCTATTATCTTGGACATGGTTGAGGGCTCTCCGGTTACGCTTTACTGCAAGCCACCATGCCATCAAGCAACGCCAAACAGCGTTAAGGGGCATGGTTATCAGAACATGAAGGCAGCGCCACAATCTAGTACGCCCAGGCACGGCCTTTGCGGTGGCTCGCCCCCCGAGACCCGAAAAACAGCGATTTTCATGTGCCCACAAGGCGCAACTGCGTTAACCATCTGTCAACCATGTTGCGGTTTTCGGCAGCAACCCGTTAGCCCTGTTTGCCTCCGCCGAACAGGATCGAATGGGCGGCGTCATCTGTCTTGAGGTCTTCCGGACGGCCGCGAAACTCCGCCCCCAGGGCCATGCCAGCCTTGACGGCTGGGCGATCCATGACCGCCTCGAACCAGCGTTTCAGGTTAGGGAAGTCTTCCAGTTCCTGCCCCTGGCGCTTATGCGGCTTGATCCAGCCGATGCACGCCATGTCGGCGATGGAGTAATCACCGGCAAGATACTCTGTCCTGGCCAGTTGCTTGTTCATGACGCCATAGAGCCTGGCCACCTCATTGGTGTAGCGCGACGTCGCATAGGCGACCTCTTCGCGGGCATAGAACCGGAAATGATGCGCCTGCCCGCACATCGGTCCCAGGTTGGCCATCTGCCAGTAAAGCCATTGTTCGACCGCCACCCGCTGGCGGGGCTCAACCGGGTAGAACCGGCCAGTCTTGTTCCCAAGGTACTGCAATATCGCGCCGGACTCGAACACCGAGATCGGCTCGCCATCCGGTCCATCCGGATCCACAATCGCGGGCATGCGGTTGTTTGGCGCGATCTCCAGGAAGTCCGCTTCAAACTGATCGCCTTTCAGGATGTTCACATACCTGACCTGAAAAGGCAGCATGCACTCTTCCAGCATGATGGAAATTTTCCAGCCATTCGGCGTCGGCCAGTAGTAAAGCTCGATTTCCGATTTTGTCACTTTCATCCCTTCCGTAGCTCCGCACACGGCCTCATCGCGGCACCAGTATGCTGGCCGCAACCGGCAGATGATCCGATCCGGCAAATCGCCCCACGATGGCAGGTTCTGCAAGCGCCAGCCCACCGCCTATGAAAATGTGGTCAATGGCAAACTGTGGCAGATTGGGGCCCGTGGCTGGCCATGTCGGAAGCATCGTTACCCGCGTTAGGCCGGTACGTGACTGAAGCATGTCAAGCACGGCAGAATGAGGTGTGGCATTGAAGTCGCCCACCACGACACTGGCGCCTTTCAACCCCTGTACCAGCTTGGCCATGGCCTGAATCTCATCAACCTGGCTTCTGGTGTCGGGTGGCCGGCTGAGATGGGTTCCAATGATATTTATATGATTCCATTCCGCACCCAAGGTACCGCGAACATACCTCAACCCGGCGCGCGAATGCCGCCTGCCTGATGACGCGAACGGATACTTCGAATACATCATCAGGCTCTTCGGAGCTTGTCCCTTTTTCGGCAGCCTGTAAGGAAAACGCCGGTCAAGCATGGCCGTCAGGCTCTGGCTGCGTTTACGCACTTCAGTCAGAAACAAAATGTCAGGATCAACCCGGTTTACTTCTGCTGCGACCTTTTCAAGTTGCTGGTTCCTGCCCCAGATATTGAAATGCATGACGCTCAGAACTTGCTTGCCGGCCGGAACATCCATATCGATGTGCAATTGATCCGCGCTCAACCTGCTCCAGCTTCCAATGGCGATCATACCCGCCGCAATCAGGACAAGGGCAACCGGAACCCTGAACGGCCTGGCTGCGAAATACGCGATAACCAAAGCAATTGTGGCAAGACTCAGATGCAATGTGAAATGTCTGAACGTATCAAGCTCAATCCAGAACCGGGTCAGGTAACCTGCCAGCAGGCAGGCACCTGCCGTGCCGATACCGCTCAGGCAAATCACCCTGCCCAAATCTCGCCGGTTCATGACAATTGCCGTTTCATGACAATTGCTTGACCGGCAGCCGGATCACCGCCGCACTGCACCTGGCGGCCGTCATCTGAAAAGCCGTGCTTTTGATAAAACCCGATGGCGGGCGTATTGGTGATCTCCACTTCCAGTTCCATGGTCGTGCCGCGCCCGGCCCAGTCAGTCACCGCACTCAGCAGGGCACTCCCTGCGCCGCCACCCTGCCGGTCGGGCAACACGTACAGCCTGGACAGGCAAACTGAATCAAGCGATTGGCGCACCGCGCTTGCATGACCGACGATCACACCTTGAGGAGTTTCGGCCACCAGAAAACAACGATCGCGATCGCCCAGCTGCCGGTTCAGGTTGTCCACCGAATGCCAGCGCGAGGTAATGTCGTTGACCGCCTCGACCCCCATGGTCGCGTCATAGGTGGCATGCCACGTGTCATGCAGCAACTGACTGACCGTTGCGAGATCGTCGGCACATGCCTGACGAACCTTCACCAAAGCCTACTCCACACCCAGCTTGGACCTGAGCAGTTCATTGACCGCCTGCGGGTTGGCCTTGCCGCCGGTGGCCTTCATGACCTGGCCGACAAACCATCCGACCATGGCCGGTTTCTCAGCAACCGCAGCCACCTTGTCAGGGTTGGCTGCAATCACTTCATCCACTGCAGCCTCGATGGCGCCGGTATCAGTGACCTGTTTCAGCCCGCGGTCTTCCACCACCCGCTTCGGATCGACTCCGGCTTCAGTCCAGGTGATTTCAAACACGTCCTTGGCGATCTTGCCGGAGATGGTCTTGTCGCTGATCATGTCGATGATCGCACCGAGCTGGCTGGCGGAAATCGGACTGTCCTCAATGTCCGTGCCTTCCTTGTTCAGGCGGCCGAACAATTCGTTGATCACCCAGTTGGCGGCCAGTTTGCCATCCCTACCCGCGGCCACCTCTTCAAAGTAGCCGGCAGATGCCGGTTCCATGATCAGCACCTCGGCGTCATAGGGCGTCAGGCCGAAATCATTGACCAGCCGGGCCTTCTTCTCATCCGGCAGTTCCGGCAGCGACGCCTTGATGTCCGCAATCCAGCTCGCATCGACCTCCAGCGGCAACAGGTCCGGATCGGGGAAATACCGGTAGTCATGGGCTTCCTCCTTGGAACGCATGGACCGTGTCTCACCCTTGCGCGGGTCAAACAGCCGGGTTTGCTGGTCGATGCTGCCGCCGTCTTCCAGAATGTCGATCTGGCGGCGCGCCTCATACTCGATGGCCTGGCCCATGAACCGCATCGAGTTGACGTTCTTGATCTCGCAACGCGTACCGGCCTCGCCGCCGGGCTTGCGCACCGACACGTTCACGTCGGCGCGCAATGAGCCTTCTTCCATGTTGCCGTCACAGGTGCCGAGATAGCGCATGATGGCGCGCAGCTTGGACACATAGGCCTTGGCCTCGTCGGCAGAGCGCATGTCAGGTTTCGACACGATTTCCATCAGTGCCACGCCGGACCGGTTCAGATCCACCATCGACATGGTCGGATGCTGGTCATGGATCGACTTGCCGGCATCCTGCTCCAGGTGCAGGCGCTCGATACCGACTTCCACCTGGGTGTCCTCGTCCATGTCGAGCACCACCCGGCCCTCGCCGACGATCGGCTGTTTGAACTGGGAAATCTGATAGCCCTGCGGCAGGTCGGGGTAGAAATAGTTCTTCCGGTCGAATACCGAGTATTCGTTGATCTCAGCTTTCAGGCCAAGACCGGTTCGCACCGCCTGTTCGACGCAGTATCTATTGATCACCGGCAGCATGCCCGGCATGGCGGCATCGACCAGCGACACATGGTCGTTCGGTTCCCCGCCATACTCGGCGGATGCGCCGGAAAACAGTTTTGAACTGGAACTCACCTGGGCATGGACTTCCAGTCCGATAATGATTTCCCAGGGGCCGGTTCCCCCTTCAATCCAGTCAGATTTGTCAGCGACACGCGCAAATAAGGTCATCTATAAACAGTCCTGAAGAAACGATATGAGTTTTGATGTGACTTCGTAGCGCGCAGTGCGCGTTGCAGCAAGGCCCAAACCTGCCTACAAACCCGGCACAAATGCATACTATGATGGTTTGGCCCGATGTCCGATAACTTTCCATTCAAGGCAACCCTGCTGGGAACCGGCTGCCCGGTCGTCAGCCCCAGGCGCTACGGAGCGGGCACGCTGGTCGAATGTGCCGGCAAATGCTTCCTGGTGGATATCGGGTCCGGTGTTACGCAACGGCTGGTCGAGGCGGGCAAGAGCGGCGCTGACATAGACGCTCTGCTGCTCACCCACCTGCATTCCGACCACCTGGTTGACCTGTACCAGTTCATTGTCTCCTCCTGGCATCAGAACCGCGACCGGCCGCAGGTGATTTACGGCCCGCCGGGAACACAGGACTTCGTCGATGCCCAGATGCAGGCCTGGAAGGCCGAGCGGACCTTGCGCATCGAGTTTGAAAAACGCAGTTCCACGGCCGCGTTTGACATCGAGGTGATTGAATTTGCAGACAGTTGCGCGGTCATATCAGACGACAATTCGACAATACGCGCGGTGCGTGTCGAACATCCGCCGGTCGACCCCGCCTTCGGATACAGTTTTGAGGCACACGGAAAAAAGCTTGTGTTGTCCGGCGATACCAGGCCCTGCGACGCTCTCACCGACGCCTCGCGGAATGCCGACTTGCTGATCCACGAAGTGTTCGCTCACGCGCATCAAGATCAATCACAGCTCACCGGAACCCGGACAGCGGAAACAATGGCAGCCGTGGCGAGCTACCACACCACGGCGGAGGAAGTTGGCCGGATTGCGCACGATGCCAAGGTCAGATGCCTGGCACTCAACCATATCGTGCCGCCCGATGCCGATGAACGACAGTTGATTGCGGCCGTGCGCAGCAACTATTCAGGCCCGGTCATTGTGGGCGAGGATCTGATGTCGTTTGACCTGATGACCGGCCATGTCAGCCGGCATCAGGTTCATTTTTCCATCTGACCTGAAATAGGCGTGGATAACGTCAAACCAGCAGCGCCAAACTGGCGTAGATTGTCAGTAGCTTTCCCCGCGCACCGTTGCGCATGTTCTCTTTTTGATCTAGTTCTCAACCATGGCCGAAACCAAACGCATCATATCTGTTCAGGGCGCGCGCGAGCACAACCTCAAGAACATCTCCATTGAATTGCCGCGCGACAATCTGATCGTGTTCACCGGCCTGTCCGGATCCGGCAAGTCGTCGCTGGCATTCGACACCATCTATGCCGAGGGTCAGCGCCGCTATGTTGAAAGCCTGTCGGCCTATGCCAGGCAGTTTCTGGAAATGATGCAGAAACCGGATGTCGACCAGATCGACGGCCTGTCGCCTGCCATTTCCATCGAACAGAAGACGACGAGCCGCAATCCGCGCTCCACCGTCGGCACCGTCACTGAAATCTACGACTACATGCGGTTGTTGTTTGCACGTGTCGGCATCGCCTACTCGCCCGCTACCGGTTTGCCGATCCAGAGCCAGACGGTGACCCAGATGGTCGACCGCGTCATGGAGATTGAAGAAGGCGCCAGGCTCTACCTGCTGGCCCCTATCATTCGCGGACGCAAGGGCGAATACCGCAAGGAATTCGCTGAGCTGATGAAAAAGGGCTTCCAGCGTGTAAAAGTGGACGGTCAGTTCCACGAAATCGCCGACGTTCCCGCTCTGGACAAGAAGTACAAGCACGACATTGACGTGGTTGTGGACCGGTTGGTGGTGCGCGATGACATTGCCACCCGACTGGCGGACAGTTTTGAAACCGCCCTGAAACTCAGCGACGGGCTGGCCGTGGTCGAGTTCGCCGACAAGCCCCTGCCCGATGCCGAAACCTCGGCCAAGAGTGCCAACAAGTCGCTCAATGAAACCCATGAGCGCATCATGTTTTCGGAAAAGTTTGCCTGCCCGGTCTCCGGCTTCACAATCGAAGAGGTGGAACCGCGGCTGTTTTCATTCAACAATCCGTTCGGCGCCTGCCCCAAGTGCGACGGACTGGGCACTGAGCTTCGCTTTGAGGCCGATCTGGTGGTGCCGGACAAGACGCTGTCCATGCGCCAGGGTTGCATCGTGCCATGGGCCAAGACCGGATCGACATCGCCGTACTATACCCAGACCCTGCAGGCACTTTGCAAGCACTACAAGGCATCCATGTCGACACCTTGGGAGGATCTCGACGAAGATATCAGGGATGCCGTGCTGTTTGGCACCGGCGAGGAGGAAATCACCTTCGTCTATGATGACGGTCTAAGGTCGTACAAGACCAAAAAGCCGTTTGAAGGCGTAATCGGCAATATCGAACGTCGCTGGCGTGAGACCGATTCAAGCTGGGTGCGCGAGGAACTGGCCCAGTTCCAGTCGGATTACCCCTGCCAGGCCTGCGAGGGCTACCGGCTCAAACCACAGGCCCTGGCCGTGCGCGTCAATGGACTGCATATCGCGCAGGTTTCACTGATGTCGATCCGGGCCGCAAACGACTGGTTCAACGAACTACCTGCCAAGCTGACCGCGAAGGAAATGGAGATCGCCGCACGTGTCCTCAAGGAAATCCGCGAGCGGCTGAAATTCCTGGTCGATGTCGGCCTGGACTATCTCACCTTGTCGCGCAAGTCCGGAACCTTGTCAGGCGGCGAAAGCCAGCGTATCCGACTGGCATCGCAAATCGGCTCCGGCCTGACCGGCGTGCTGTATGTTCTCGACGAACCATCCATAGGCCTGCACCAGCGCGACAATGCCCGCTTGCTGGAAACACTGGTGCACCTGCGCGACATCGGCAATACGGTGATTGTTGTTGAGCATGACGAGGATGCCATCCGCTCAGCGGACTATGTTGTTGATATCGGTCCCGGCGCCGGCACCCATGGCGGAACCATCGTCGCCGAAGGCAGTGCCGATGAAGTGATGGCCAACCCGGCATCGCTGACCGGCAAGTACCTGACCGGCATGATGCAGGTGCCGACTCCGGCGAAACGCCGGCAGCTCGACAAGAAGCGCCTGATCAAGGTCACCGGCGCGCGCGCCAACAATCTGAAGAACCTCTCGGCTGAACTGCCGCTGGGCCTGTTCACCTGCGTGACCGGCGTGTCAGGCGGTGGCAAGTCAACCCTGTTGATCGACACCGTGTACAAGTCCGCTGCCCGGAAATTGATGAAGTCCCGCCAAATGCCGGCGGAGCACGACAGGATCGAAGGACTGGACCTGCTCGACAAGATCATCGATATCGACCAGTCGCCAATCGGCCGCACGCCGCGCTCAAACCCGGCCACCTACACCGGCGCTTTTACCCCGATCCGTGAATGGTTTGCCGGCCTGCCGGAATCAAAGGCCCGCGGCTACGGTCCAGGCCGGTTTTCGTTCAACGTCAAGGGCGGCCGTTGTGAAAACTGCCAGGGTGACGGCGTCATCAAGATCGAAATGCACTTCCTGCCGGACGTCTATGTGACCTGCGATGCCTGCCAGGGCCAGCGCTACAACCGCGAGACGCTGGACATCACCTTCAAGGACAAGTCGATCGCCGACATTCTGGACATGACCGTTGCCGAAGGTGCCGATTTCTTCCGAGCAGTACCAGCCGTGCGCGACAAGCTCGTGACACTGGAGCGTGTCGGGCTCGGCTATATCAAGGTTGGCCAGCAGGCCACAACTCTGTCCGGTGGTGAGGCGCAGCGGGTCAAGCTGGCCAAGGAACTGTCCAAGCGCGCGACCGGACGGACCTTGTACCTGCTCGATGAGCCAACCACAGGCCTGCACTTCCATGACGTCGCCAAACTGCTGGAGGTGCTGCACGAACTGGTCGAGCACGGCAACACAGTGGTAGTCATCGAACATAATCTGGAGGTGATCAAGACCGCCGACTGGATTATTGATCTAGGACCGGAAGGCGGCGATGGCGGCGGCGAAATCGTAGCCGCCGGCACGCCGGAAGACGTGGTCGGTGTCGAGCGGTCCTACACCGGCCAGTATCTGGCGCCAGTGCTGTCGCGGGGCAAGCAAGCGGCTGCAGAATAGAGCGCCATGATTGCAGATCATGCCAGGGGCTGTTAACTTACTGCAAAACAGCCCTGAAACAGCATCTGCAATAAGTTATTCTCATGGCCATTGCGCTTCGCAAAAACCTCCCGCCAACCAATGCACTCGTGGTGTTCGAGGCTGCCGGCCGACACATGAACTTCACTCGCGCCGCCAGGGAACTCGATGTCACCCAATCCGCGGTCAGCAGGCAGATTCAGTTGCTGGAGGACTTTCTCGGCGTTGCAGTGTTTCAGCGCCAGTCGCGTGGCCTGTCGCTGACGCGCGAAGGTGAGCGCCTGCATCGCGCCGTGGGGATGGGACTCGAGCACATTGCCAACGTGTCTTCCGATCTGCGCCGCCAGCCGGGGCCCGGAGAACTGACGGTCGCGACGTCGGTTGCGTTTGCGTCCTATTGGCTGATGGCGCGGATTGCCAAGTTTCGCGGCTCGCATCCTGAAATTGACATTCGCCTGGTCGCATCGTCACCTGTCTATGATCTGGCCAGCGAGGGTATCGATATCGCCGTGCGCTACGGTGCCGGAGAATGGCCGTCGGCAGATGCGGTGCGGCTGTTCGACAACGAGATATGGCCAGTTTGCTCACCCCGCTACATGGAGAAATCCTCCCCGATCAACTCGGAATCGGACCTGCTGCGCCACTCCCTATTGCATCTCAACAAGTTTGACCGCAACTGGGTCACCTGGGACAGTTTTCTGGCGTCGCTGGGCGTGGAGGGCGAACAATCGGGCCGCGGCTACACATTCGACAACTACATGGTATTGATTCAGTCGGCCCTGCGCGGCGAAGGCATTGCGCTGTGCGGCAGGCGTCTGGCAGAAGACTTCATTGAACAGGGCGATTTGGTCCGCCCGATCGAGGCGGTACAGGAATCGGATCGGGGATTTTGGCTGCTCAGGCCCAAGGAAGGACAGTTGTCGCCCCAGGCACGGCAGTTTTATGAATGGTTGCTTGATGAAGCTAGGCAACCTGTCTGATCATCCAACCACCAAATAGTCAGGCCGGTCGTCAATGCCACGCAAGCACATCATATTTGTTCATGGCCGGTCCATCAAACCGTCCGCATCGCGAAAGAAAAGGCTGATCAACGATGCTTTGATGCATGGCCTCGACCGGGTGTCGCGCGACGCAGCCGACGCCGTTCGCTCAGGTACGGTGAAATGCTCGTTCGCCTACTATGGCGACATCAACAATGCCATCATGGCAAACCACGATCCCGACATCGCCGCGCGGCTGACGGCGCGCAACAACAAGGCATATGGCCATGAGCCTTGCCTGCCCCATGAGCCATACGCGCAAAGCCTGCGGCAGATGCTGGAAATCGGCACGTTCGATGAAACTTCCTACAATCAGGTAATCAGCAAATACAAGGACCTGCGCTACCTCAACAATGCCGCGCGTGCTTTCAGCACTTTGCTGTCGGTACTGACCCGCAGCCGTGCCAACGAGATCATCCTGCAACGCAGTTCTGCTGACATGGGTGCCTATCTGATGAGCCGCAAAACCGGTTCTGAGGTCCGCGAACGCCTGCAGAAACCGCTGCGCCGGGCCATCAACGCCGGTGACGAAATCTGCATCGTCAGTCACTCCATGGGATGTATTGTTGCCTATGACGTGTTGTGGAAGTTCTCGCAGATGAGCGAGTATGAAAAGCTGCAGCGCAAGAACCCAAATGTCTCCAAATGGCTCACCCTTGGTTGTCCCCTCGGCGAGGCCGGCGTTCGGGCCAACCTGTATGATGCCCGCGAACATGCAGGCGGGCGCTTTCCCAAAGCCGTGGTCAGGGATTGGGTCAACATCGCTGCCTATGACGACTTTATCGCCCACGACCCCAACATGGCCGACGACTTCGCCGAGATGCTGGAGTATGGCTACGTGGACTCGATCACCGACAAGCGCATGTACAATTGCTGGGTGCACTACAATACCAGCAACCCGCACAAGCTGTACGGCTACCTGGCCAACCAGACTGTGGCCCGGGAGATTGCCGAGTGGGTGAACCGCTGACCTTGCCGTAGATCGCAATAGGCTCTAATCAGTCAGGCCATGACAACAAACGTTATCCATATCATCGGCGGCGGCATGGCCGGCTCGGAAGCTGCCTGGCAGGCGGCCCAGGCAGGCGTGAAAGTCGTTCTGCACGAGATGCGCCCGGTCCGCGCAACCGACGCGCACCAGACTGACGGCCTGGCGGAGCTGGTGTGTTCCAACTCGTTTCGCTCGGACGACGACGAACACAACGCCGTTGGTCTGTTGCACTGGGAAATGCGCCAGGCCAATTCGCTGATCATGGCGATGGGAGACCGGCACAAGCTGCCGGCAGGTGGCGCGCTGGCTGTTGACCGTGTTGCCTTTTCAGCCGATGTGACCGCAGCCCTCGAGGCCCACCCCAACATCGAAATCAAACGCGTGGAAGTTGCCGGCCTGCCACCGGCCGACTGGGCTCAGGCCATTGTGGCCACCGGGCCCCTCACTTCGCAGGCCCTGGCTGAAGACATTCGCACAACCACAGGAGATGACGGCCTCGCATTCTTCGATGCAATCGCCCCCATCGTGTACCGTGATTCCATCGACTTCGATCAGGCCTGGTTTCAGTCACGCTATGACAAAGCGGGTCCCGGCGGCACCGGCGCCGACTACATCAACTGTCCCCTTGACCGTGAGCAGTACGAAGAGTTCATTGCCGCCCTGATTGACGGCGACAAGGCTGACTTCAAGCAATGGGAGGAAAGCACGCCCTATTTCGACGGTTGCCTGCCGATCGAGGTGATGGCCGAACGCGGTCCGGAAACCTTGCGCCACGGGCCGATGAAACCAATGGGCCTGACCAACAGGCACAAGCAGGATGAGAAACCTTACGCGGTCGTCCAGCTGCGCCAGGACAATGCGCTGGGCACACTGTACAACATGGTCGGTTTTCAGACCAAGCTGAAGCATGGCGAGCAGGTGCGTGTTTTCCGGGCCATCCCCGGCCTTCAACAGGCCGAGTTTGCCAGGCTCGGCGGCCTGCACCGCAACACATTCATCAACTCACCGAAACTGCTGGATGCAACATTACAGCTCAAGAGCCGCCCGGGCCTGCGCTTTGCCGGCCAGATCACCGGTGTGGAAGGGTATGTGGAAAGCGCCGCCATGGGCCTGATGGCAGGCCGGATGGCGGCAGCGGAACTGGCCGGTCGAAAACTACCGCCGCCGCCGCCGACCACAGCGCATGGTTCGCTGATATCGCATATTTCAGGCGGCCATCTCAGCGATGACAGCGGCGACATGACCAGCAAGGCTCGCTCTTTTCAGCCTATGAATGTCAATTTCGGCCTGTTTCCGGAAGTTGAGGTGCCGCGCGACGAACACGGTAAGCGGTTGCGTGGCAAGGCAAAAAAACCGGCCCGGCAACTGGCCTATACAACACGCGCCAAATCTGACTTTGCCGGCTGGCTTGCGGCACACGCCCGGCGCGCGGCCGCAGAGTAGCGGTATTCAGATTGCCTCGCTGCGCACCGCATTCAGCAGCCGCAGCTGCCGAATCCATTGCGGTGACGTGACGACCTTTTTCATCAGCGACGCACGTGAGCGTTCCAGCTTCTTCAGGTAACTGGGCACAAGCGCGACCGGCAGATAGGCCTGGACTGCCGCATCCGGCACCAGATGCCACTTCTCGCGGGCCTCCTCGAGCCGCTTGCTGGCATGCCGGCACAACTGCAGCAGCACCAGTTCAAGCCCGGCACCGCCCTTGTTGGACAATACGTGGGCCGGGGTCAGGTCATGCTTTGCCAGCATGTCGGCCGGCAGCATGCACTGCCCCCGCGCCCGGTGTATCGGCAGCGAACGCAACAAACCGGTCAGTCCCATGGCCACACCGGCAAGGCCGGACACCTCGGCGCATTCAAGACCATCGTCACCGGCCATGATCAGCGCACTCATCTGCAATATGGCGGAGGACGTTTCTCCCAGATATCCTTCCAGCGTATTGAGATCCGGCATCGGGTCGTCAAACAGGTCGAAACGACGCGCCTCCAGCATCGCCTGAAACGAATGCCGCGGCAGGTCGCCAGCCTCGATTGCGCGCGCCAGCGCTTGCGCCAGCGGCGACTCGACGGTCTCACCCACGTAGATCGCATCAATCACCTGGCTCCACCAGGTAAGCCTGACTTCACCTGCAGCCGGGTCACTTACCCGCTCGCGTATCTGCGCGAGTTCGGAGTTGAAGGCAAACAGCCCGGCCAGGGCTCCGCGAGATCGTTCCGGCATCAGCAACAGGCACAGGTACCGGTCACGGTCTGACGCGCGCAGGTCGTCCAGCAACTGTTCCATCAACTCAGCCGGAAACGTGCTCATGATCCGCTCCGATGATGCTCAACCGCAATCAGCGCACAGGCTACATCGCGGCCTTCCTGCAACAGGACATTGTAGGTTCTGACAGCCGCCCCGGTGGCCATCGGCTCAAGCCCGATACCAGCCTCGACAAACGCCCGGCGTATGTCGCCGGACGGAAACACCTGGTTATCGCCTGTGCCAAGCAACAAAAACCCGATGCCGTCCGGCTTGTCCAGGACCTCGGCAAAATCGGTCAGTTGCAGCTGATCCGCATCTGCCGGGGGCCAACCGTAGACACCGCCCGGCAGACACAGCAGAGATCCTTTGTGCGACAGATCGCGAAACCTGAAGCCGCCATTGCCATAGGCGTCAATCTCCACGCGCTCCGGCAGATACGGCGCAGCGCTCATCAGGGCTGTGCGATCTCTGCCTGCGGATTGTCGCCGGGCCCCGGTGTCGGGGCACGATCGACATAGGCTCCGAGCAGTGACAGCAGCGGCGCGCCAATGAAGATCGACGAATAGGTGCCGATGACGACACCCCAGATCATGGCAAACGTAAACCCGCGCAGAACCTCGCCACCAAACACGTATAGAGATATCAGTGCGACCAGAGTGGAGATCGAGGTCATCAGGGTACGCGGCAGCGTCTGGTTGAGGGACATATCGACCATATCATCGAAATTCATCTTCTTGTACTTACGCAGGTTCTCGCGGAACCGGTCAAACACCACAACCGTGTCGTTGAGCGAATAGCCGACGATGGTCAAAAGCGCCGCAATGATGGTCAGGTCGAACTGCAACTGCAAAATGGCGAACAGCCCGATGGTCAGCGCCACATCATGCACCAGCGTCGCCACGGTCCCGATGGCAAACTGCCACTCAAACCGCAGCCAGATGTAGATCATGATGGCAACAAACGCCATCAGGATGGCCAGAATGCCGTCACGGGCCAGTTCGCCGGAAACTTTGGGACCCACGACTTCTACACGCCGATAATCCACATTGGGCCCGAGCGCGTCCTTTACGGTCTGAATAGCATTTTGCTGAGCCTCTTCGCCACCTTCCTGGGTTTCAATGCGGATCAGCACATCAGTCGGCTCGCCAAACTCCTGCAGCTCCGAGCCGCCCAGGCCCAGTCCGCCAATCGTGGTGCGCAACTCGTTGAGGTCCGCGGGCTGCTCAGTCCTGATTTCGATGAGCGTGCCGCCCTTGAAGTCAATGCCGTAGTTCAGGCCGACTGCAAAAAACAGTGCGACCGACACCACCACAGCGGCGACCGAAGCATAAAAGCCCGGCCGAGCGAATTTCATGAACGCGATCTTGGTATTGTCCGGAACGAAGCGGAACGGCCTCATGGTCTCAATCTCCCGATCATCTTGCAGCCGGTCATAGCGGCACCACCTTCGGCCTTCTCACTTTGATCCAGCCGGAAATGATCAATTGGGTTACCGTGTATGCGGTGAATACGGTCGCCAGGATACCGATGCCCAGGGTTACGGCAAAGCCGCGAACCGGCCCCGACCCCATGCCGAACAGAATCACAGCGGCAATCAGCGTGGTGATATTGGCATCCAGAATAGTGGCCAGCGCCATGCGGAAACCGGTCTCGATGGCGTTCAGGGGCGACCGGCCATTGGCCACCTCTTCGCGTATTCGTTCAAACACCAGCACGTTGGCATCGACCGCCATGCCCATGGTGAGCACGATCCCGGCAATGCCGGGCAATGTAAGCGTCGCGCCAAGGAACGACAGCACACCAAGGATCATCGTCAGGTTGGCGACCAGGGCCGCAACCGCAAACAGCCCGAACAGGCCGTAGGAAATAACCATGAAGATCAACACGCCGATCAGGCCGATGATGGAAGCCGCAAAACCCGCTTCAACAGAGTCAGAGCCCAGGCTTGGACCAACCGTGCGCTCTTCAACAATCGTCAGCTTGGCCGGCAATGCACCGGAGCGCAGAACGATTGCCAGGTCATTGGCTTCCTGCGTGGAGAAGTTGCCGGATATCTGACCCGACCCGCCACATATCTGCTCGTTGATGCGCGGAGCCGAGATAACCTCGCTGTCCAGAACGATCGCAAACGGACGCCCGACATTGTTCTGGGTCAGGCGGCAGAAACGCTGCGCGCCACCGGTGTTGAAGCGAAAATTGACGACCGGCTCATTGGTGCGCTGGTCAAATCCTGTCTGCGCGTCATTGAGGTCTTCACCGTCAACCGTCGCCGAGCGTGATGTCTGCACCCAGTACAGCAGGCCAGGAGTTTCCTTGTCCTGCAGCTCTTCGCAGCCCAGCGGCACGGTGCCGCCGGCGCCTTGCGGCTGGTTATCGCACAGCAGCCTGAACTGAAGCAGCGCGGTCTGTCCCAGCAGCGCCTTGAGGCGCGCCGGATCCTGCAGGCCGGGCACCTGAACCAGAATACGGTCCGTGCCCTGCTGCTGGATGGTCGGTTCGGTGGTTCCCAGTTCGTTGATGCGGACGCCCAGAACCTCAATCGACTGTTGCACGGCCCGGCCGATCCGGGTCTGCAGCCCGCCATCGGAAAACGACAGGGTGATGTTCTGGCCATTGCGCACAACATCGAACTCCTGCACCTGCACGCCCTGGCCGAACAGCCCGGTGTCCAGTGGCTGTGACAGCCCCTGCAATATGGTGAAGCCTTCTTCGGCCCTGGCCGGCTCGGAAATTGTGACGCTTGCCCCGTTTCCGGTGCGCTTCAGGTTGGCATAGCGGATCTTTGCATCCCGCAGCCGCAGGCGAACATCGCCAACCAGCTGTTTCTCCAATGTGTCCTTGAGTGAAGGGACATCGACTTCCAGCAGGATGTGGCTGCCGCCCTGCAGGTCAAGCCCGAGTGTCAGTGCCTGGCTCGGCAGGTAAAAGTCGGACAGCGACTCGCGAGACTTCTCAGCCAGCAAATTCGGCATTGCCATCAGGCCGGCCATCAGCACAATACCGACAATAACGAAAGCCTTCAGCTTGGAAAAATGCAACATGGCAGTCTGATCAGTCCCCGAAATAGAGGTATGTTACTGGTTCGCAATGACCGGCCAAAAATTCACCGGCAGACGTCAAAAATGTTAGACGGCAATCGCCTAGTCGGCCTTGGCCGGTTCGCCCTTGACCCGCACTTCGGTGATCGCGCTCTTGATCATGCGGAACTTTCCGCCCTCGCCGGTATCAACAACGATCTCACCGTCATCAACCACTTTCGTGACCTTGCCGACAATCCCCCCGGCGGTCACAATGGTGTCACCGCGCCGGACATTCGACACAAGTTCCTGGTGTGCCTTCATCCGCTTCTGCTGCGGCCGCAGGATCAGGAACCAGAAGATGGCCATGATCATGATGATCGGGGCGAGCAGCGAGAAAATGTCAGCGCCTGGTGCGCCACCGGCCTGTGCGTAAGCGGGCGAAATAAACATGGTTTAAACTCCTGAAACCGAATCCGTGAATTGGTATATAGCCCCGCACGAGTGCAATGCAACAGCTAGGGTCAAGCACCACCGGCCTTGCAACACGCCACATCAGGCCCTAAAGCCATTCCACTATCAGTTCAGCCACTACCAGAGCTTGCGAATACCTTCATGCCAAATGACCGTCTTGATGACATTCTGAACCGACTCGAACGCATTGCGAATGCGCTCGAGCGCTCTGCGCCCCCTGCCCGTGAAGATGCGGACTACGAGGCCGCCGATGCCTTCGTCTGGCATGCCGGCACCAGCGCCCTGCAGCCGGTACCACGGGTAAATCGGGTGGAAATGGTTCTTTTGCACGGAATTGACCGGGTTCGCGATATCCTGGTCGAAAATACGGTCCGCTTCGCCAAGGGATTGCCGGCCAACAATGCCTTGCTATGGGGCGCGCGCGGCATGGGCAAAAGTTCGCTGGTCAAGGCAGCGCACGCGGCCATAACGGCTCAACATGAAAACACGCTGAAGCTGATAGAGATTCACCGGGAAGACATTGAGGGCCTGCCGGTTCTGATGGGCCAGTTGCGCGCTGAAAGCGGTTACCGCTTCATCATTTTTTGCGATGATTTGTCGTTCGACAGCCAGGACACCTCCTACAAATCGCTGAAAGCAGCACTCGACGGGGGAATCGAGGGGCGTCCGGACAATGTGCTGTTGTATGCAACATCCAACCGGCGTCATCTGCTGCCGCGCGACATGATAGAAAACGAGCGCTCCACAGCCATCAACCCGTCCGAAGCGGTACAGGAGAAGGTCTCCCTTTCAGACAGGTTCGGGTTGTGGCTCGGTTTCCATTCGTGTTCCCAGGATGAATACCTGGAAATGATCAAAGGCTATGTCGATCACTTCAAGTTGAGCATTGCCGAGGACGAGTTGCGCGCCGAGGCTATCGAGTGGCAGACCACTCGCGGCAGCAGGTCGGGCCGCGTCGCCTGGCAGTATGTGCAGGACTTGGCAGGGCGTCTCGGCAAGACGCTCTCATGAAAACAGCCCGGACCTTGAAAGATCCGGGCTGCAGAACAAGCCAGAATGCCACCGGTTAACCCAGCTGCCTCTCGTTGGCGTTCCATTCTTCCGGCGTGTGGCCGACGGGCACCATGCCCCACTGCTTGAAGGCGTCGCGTTCCTTGATCTGCTCCATCCAGCGGTCAAGGTTCGGCAGCTTGGGACGCTTGGCAATGTCAAATGCCAGGTAGCGCCAGTAATAGACGCCAACCGCGATGTCGGCGTAGTTGAAATGACGGCCAGTCATCCATGGTTTGCGGCCAATGGCGCGATTGGCAATCTTGAACAGATCGCCGGCCTTCTTCTCGGCTTCCTTCACTGCCGCCGGATTTTTCTGTTCCGGCGCGGCCCGCACGGAATCAAACAGCAGAGTGAACATCGGCGGATTCAGCGTTGTCGCTGTCCAGTCGGCCCACTGGTCGGCCAGCGCCCATGGCTTCTGGCCGCGCGGGCGGATGTTATCCTTGCCGTACTTGCGCGCCAGGTAACGCATCATCGCATTGGACTCAAACAGGGTAACCGTGCCGTCCTTCATGACCGGCACCAACCCGTTCGGGTTCATTTTGAGAAAGGCCTTGTCATCCAGGCCGCCGAACTGGCCGCCCGCAGCATGACGTTCAAAGGGCTGGCCGGTTTCACCCAGCGCCCAAAGAACCTTTTGCACATTGATGGAAGACCGTCTTCCCCATACTTCAATCATATTGTTTTCCTTCGTTGAGAATCACAAGTGGCGCCATATTCGGCAGAATTTACCGGAATACAAGTGCAGAGATTGCGATTTCAAATATCGGTTTGTCCCTGCCCGAACGATGCAAATCGGGCATTCTCACAAACGAAACAGGCCCGGCCTCATCAGAGACCGGGCCTGCTTTCGTCCGGGAACTGTCCAGTGCAGGGGTTCTGCAGTTCCTAGTTAGACGCCGTCCGCGACGAAAGGTACTTCATCGGGTCTACGGCAGTTGCACCCTGGCGCACTTCGAAGTGCACCTGTGGCGTCTTGACTGAGCCGGTCTTGCCGGCCCTGGCAATCACATCACCCCGGCGAACCGCGTCACCGCGCTTCACCATCAATTCGCTGTTGTGCGCGTAGGCAGTCACCCAGCCATTTTGGTGACGGATCAGCACGAGGTTGCCATAACCTTTCAGTTCGTTGCCGGCATAGGCAACCACGCCGGCTTCCGCCGCACGCACACCGGTACCCTCAGGCACGGCGATATTGATGCCCTCATTGCGGGTGTTGTTCGGCTTGGAGCCAAACTTCGAAATCACCCGGCCACGCACCGGCCAGCGGAAACCACTGCCACGGTCGACCTGCTCGATACGTGTCTCCTGCTGCATCACAGGCGCAGGCTGGCGGGTAACCGGTGCAGCCTCGTCCAGGTAGTCAGGCGTTCTTGTGGCGATTTGCCGGGGCGGCAACGGTGCCGGAGCAGAGTCTGCTACAGGCGACTGGATACCGCTGCCGGGAATGCGGATGCGCTGGCCGATGCTCAGGCCGCTGTTCATGCTCAGACCGTTGTGGGCGGCAATCCTGTGCGGGCGCATCTCATAGGCGCGGCCGAGCGAATAGAGCGTCTCGCCCCGGCGCACGACATGAACACCGTTGTTGCGCGATCCGGACTGGACCTGTGCACGTGGTGCCGGTGCGTTGGCGAATGCCACGGTCGGGCGCGGAGAAACCGGATTGCTGGTTCCCGGCACCGTCAGACGCTGGCCGACGGCAAGCGTGTAAGGCGCACGGATATTGTTGGCACGGGCGAGCTGGTTGACGGTCAGGCCATTGGCGCGAGCCAGTGAGTACATGGTCTGCCCGGGACGCACCGTGACGGAACCGTTCTGGGCCGGGGCGTAGCTCGGTGCCGGCGCAGCGGCCTGGGTCCGGTAGCTTGGAGCCGGCGCGGCAGCCTGCTGACGATAGCTCGGTGCGGGTGGTGTGTAGCCGGCCGAAGGAGACGGTGCGTTCTGCCAGGACGGCCGCGCATTGGCGACGCGATCACCGGACAAAGGCGAAGTCTCGACCTTGTCAACGGACGCAGACTTGGTCTCTTTCGAGGAAACTGAATTGGTGGCGATGCTCGGATAGTCGGCAAAGCGGTCAGATGACGCCGAACAACCAGCCAGGAGAGCGGCTGTAGCCGTCGCGGCGAAAATGCGTGAAATCTTGGAAGTCGTACTCATACCCTTACCCCAAACACAGTACATACAAACTGGACTGGAGCCGATAGTGAACGGTTTAGGTTAAGGAGGAGTTTATCAGTTAAAGAACCACTTCTTTTTTTGCCGGCTTTTTTCGGATTTGGCGGAAAACCTCGGTTTACATACCCCTTGCAATGCCCTCGACCAACGGAACGAAGCGTACAGGCAGTAAACTTTCGCGGGTGAAATCGTCCTCGGTGCGGGTAATGCGCAGGATTTCCTGCCGGCCGGGAGACACCTCCACCGGCACCACAAGAATGCCGCCGACAGCCAGTTGTTCAACGAGCTGGCGCGGCAACTGCGGAGCGGCTGCGGTTACGATGATGCGTTCAAACGGGGCCTGCTTGGGCCAGCCCTTGTTGCCATCGCCAAGCAGCGTGGTGATATTGGCCTGCCTGAGCTTGGCAAAGCGCCGCTCAGCCGACTTGAGCAGAGTACGATACCGCTCGATGGTGTATACCCGCCGGCAAAGCTGAGCCAGAATCACGGTCTGATAGCCGCTGCCGGTTCCGATCTCCAGCACCTTCATTCGTTCACCGACTTTGAGCTTCTCGGTCATGAAAGCCACGATGAACGGTTGTGAAAGGGTCTGCCCGCACTCGATCGGCAAGGCCTGGTCGGCATAGGCCAGATCCTGGAAGGCGTCCGGCACGAATGCTTCGCGCGGCACTGTCTCAATTGCTTCAAGCACCCTGGTATCGCGAATGCCCCGCGAGCGCAGCCCCATGATCAGTTCAATCTTCTGTTGATCTGTTGCCGTCATGGATGAGGACCTAGGCTCCGCCCGTCTGCAACTGAGCCAGCAGATCAAGTTGCGTCAGGTTGGCGTGCAGCGGTGTCACCGACACAAAGCCGTTGTACACCGCATGGATGTCGGTGCCGGTCGGCGGATTCGACTGCTGGCGCTTGAAACCGATCCAGAAATAGTCGCGGCCACGGGCATCAGTTCGCTGGTCGAGCATCAGCAGGTTTTGATCGCGTTGGCCCTGCCGGGTGTATTGCACCCCCTTTACGTCGCCTGCGTCGCAATCAGGAAAATTGATATTCATCAGCACGCCTGGCACCGTCTCGGTTTCAACCAGGTCTTTCACGATCTGTGCACCGATGCTGCGCCCCGTATCCCACGGCACATTGCGCCCGGCCAAGCCATAGGTCTGGCTGAGTGCCATTGAGCGGATACCGAGCGCTGTTCCTTCCATTGCCGCCGCAATAGTACCGGAATAGGTCACATCGTCGGCAATGTTCTGGCCACGGTTGACGCCAGACAGGATCAGGTCCGGCCGTTCCGGCATGATGTGGCGCACGCCCATCAAGACACTGTCGGCCGGTGTGCCCTCGACGGCAAACCGGCGTGGCCCCAACTCGCGCATGCGCAGCGGGCGCGACAGCGAGATCGATCGCCCTGCCCCGGACTGCTCACTCTCCGGTGCCACGATCCAGACATCATCGCTGAGCTCGGACGCAATGGCTTCCAGCACTTCAAGACCCGGCGCATTGATGCCGTCATCATTGGCCAGCAGAATGCGGAAGGGTTCACCATTGGTCCTGGTCAGCATCAGGCAGGCCCAATGGTGTCGACACCGCCCATATACGGTTGCAGCGCAGGCGGGACAGCAACTGTCCCGTCGGCCTGCTGGTAATTCTCGATCACCGCAATCAGGGTGCGCCCGACGGCGAGCCCCGAGCCATTCAGCGTGTGAACGAAACGGGTGCCCTTGCCGGCTTGTTCGCGCACCCGCGCATTCATCCGCCGTGCCTGGAAATCTCCACACACCGAACAACTTGATATCTCGCGGTAGGCTTCCTGTCCCGGCAGCCAGACTTCCAGGTCATAGGTCATCTGGGCGCCGAACCCCATGTCGCCGGCGCACAGCGCCATCACCCGGTACGGCAACCCAAGCCGTTTCAGAACTTCTTCGGCACATCCGGTCATGCGGTCCAGCTCATCGCGCGAGGTTTCCGGCGCCGTGATCGACACCATTTCAACCTTCCAGAACTGGTGCTGGCGGATCATGCCGCGGGTATCCCTGCCGGCAGCCCCGGCTTCTGCGCGGAAACACGGGGTCAGCGCCGTGACCCGGATCGGCAGATCGTCGGTTTCAAGAATGCTCTCACGAACGAGGTTGGTCAGAGGTACTTCCGACGTCGGGATCAGCCAGCGTTCATCAGTTGTGTGAAACTGGTCTTCGGCAAACTTCGGCAACTGGCCGGTGCCGAACAAAGCATCGTCGCGCACCAGCAAAGGCGGGTTAACTTCTTCATAGCCGTGCTCTGTCGTCTGTATATCCAGCATGAACTGGCCGATGGCACGCTCCAGTCGCGCCAGCCCGCCTCTCAACACAGTGAACCGGGCACCGGACATTTTGGCGGCTGTTTCAAAATCCATCAGGCCGAGCGCTTCACCGATTTCAAAATGCTGCTTGGCCTCAAAGCCAAGCGGCTTCACATCGCCGACCCGGCGCACCTCGACATTGTCAGCCTCGTCCTGGCCCGCCGGCACTTCGGCCAATGGCAGGTTCGGCAGGCTGCTCAGGATTGCATTCAGCTCTTCGTCAATGCGGCGTTCTTCGTCTTCGCCTGATTGAATGATGGTTTTCAGGTCACCGACTTCCGCCTTGAGGGCTTCGGCTTTTTCCGTATCGCCAGCTCCCATTGCCTGGCCGATCTCCTTCGACGCGGAGTTACGTCGTGACTGGGCATCCTGCAATTTCTGCAGGTGAGCCCGGCGTGCTTCGTCAAGCTCCAGCAGGCGGGCGGCATGGGGTTCGGCGCCCCGCAAGGCCAGGCCGGCATCAAATGCGTCGGCATTTTCACGAATCCAGCGAATATCGAACATCGGTTTTTGTCTGCAATAAGGGGTGGAACGATCACACACGACCATCTTGCCGTGCGTGTACCGCCTGTATAGGCGGCATCACCGGCAAGAGCAACATGGGCGCTCACCTAAACCCATAACGTTGCTCAGACATTCCGATGTCGCCAATTTCGCTCTTCATCCGCTCCGGGCGGCATCGGGTGTGTATATGTGCCGGGCAGCGGGCACGAAGTCATCCAGGGAGAATTGCCACGATGATCCTGGCCAGCGTATTTCCATCCCTAACCGCCTCGGGCGGTAGACCGCTGTGTACAGCGTGCCGAAACCAACCGCATAGGCCGTGGAATAGAGCGGCGGTTTCAGAAACGCGGCTACAAACCGATCCTCGGTATCGACGTGCAGCGTCAGACGCTGCAAGAGAAAGCGTTCGCGTTCGACAGTCGAAGTGAACCTGGCGTGGCTGTCCCATTCCACAGTCGACTGGTGATTGGTCGCAACCGCGGCGTTGGTGACCAGCGCCGGCCTGTCCGGCGCCATCTGCACAGTGGCATAGCGCCGTTTCGCGTCCACAGCCGTGACATTGTAGCTCATATGGGTCGGAACCCTGGCCAGCACGCGCGCCGCCTCGTCGGTGGTTTCACAGGTCTGCAGCACATAACGCAATATCAGCGGCACGCCGAAGCCGTCACCTACCTGCCGGCGTCCCCCGAAAGTCAGCGATAGGGCAAGACCGGCGTCGTTGACGCCGTCCACCAGTCCCCATAACCCGTCGCTGGTTCCCATCACCTTGCGGCCCAGCCACCCGGTATGCAGGATCAGGCTGTCAAACGCAGACGGATCATAGTCATAGTTGCGAACCATCACCGGCTCTTCGCCGGGCCAGATCGCCTGCGAACAGCCGGACAGGTATGGCGGCGGACAATAGAAACTCAAGAATCTGGCTGCCAGGTCACCGCCGCCGGCGAGCCCACACAGATCGTCATAAAGCGGAACCAGTTCCGGCATGTGCTGCTTGAGCGCATTGCGGCTTTCCATGAAGGTGGCCCGTTCGCCCTCACCTTCGCGCAGCCACCAGCGCTGATAGGCCGGCCAGTATTCGTCAAACAGCCCGGCCCACTTGGGACCAGGCTGTGCTTCACTTATGGCGCGCCAAAGGGTCTGCAACGTTTCGCGCGCCTACATGATCTTGAAAGCTGGTTCAGCGACGGCACCTGCCACATCCATCGGCCTGGCGGCAAAGCTGTTTTTGATGCCGTGGATCCACTTCTGGGCCCGGTCATTGAGCTTGAACCCAGGTGTCATGGAGCGGCCGCGTGTGACCAGGATGCCAAGGTCGGCGCCCTCATAGCGGTAGTCACCCGGTTTCAGGATGCGCAGGAAGAAGGCCTCGTTTTCACTTTCAACGGCGCGCCGATGATAGTCGAAACGATCGAACACGACAGTCCCGTCGTCCAGCATCTTGTAGATGCCTGTCTGTGGCGCCTCTGTCAGAATGTCGACGCTGTCTTCAGTGTGCTTGATGACCATCTGCGACCAGCTGTCGATCATGTCCGGATCGGCCCAGCGCTTGTTGAGTTCGTCCGTGTCAAGCTTGAAGCCCTTCTTGGAGAATTCCAGCAAGTGGAACAGGAACAGCGGCGCATCGGCATGGGCAAAGGCGGCGTGGTTGGTCATTGAAGATGCGCCGGTTACACGCGGGTTCAGTTCGCCGAGCCAGATATCGCCGGTCTTCTTGTCGACCAGGAAATCCAGTTCGAAATATCCGCGATAGCCTTCCTTGCGCAGTTGCTCGCCAAATTTGAAGGTCAGCTCACGGGCCTTTGAGCGTGTTTTTGGCGGAAATGCCGTGGCAAATATTTCATTGCCGCACCAGCCGCCACGGTAAGGCGTCAGGTCGCCAAACCCGACCAGTTCCGTCATCAAGGGACCGACGATGGTGCCCTGCGAAGTGGCGCATGCTTCGATTGCCGAGCCGCGGCAGTCAATGCGCTTCATGACCTTGATCTCGCCCTCGCCGACGATCTCATGCTCGTGACGGCGGAAATCGGCTTCCGACTTGATGAAGAACGTTGTGTGGCCGCTGTCTCCAAATGCCGATTGCAGCACCAGGTCATTGCCCAGCTTGGCCTTCTCACAGACTTTTTTCAGGTGATCGTAGTCCTTGATTTCAGACAGCGTGTTGGGCACCGACGGCACGCCGGCCTTGTTGCCGATCCGCACCGTCTCGATCTTGTTGTCACACCGGGTGCGCAGCTTGGCCTTCGGGAACCAGACCTCGCCGCCAAGCTCCTTGGCAAGACGCTCGGTCTCTTCGTCGAACATCAGGAACACGAACTTCGGCTTGCCGCCGCGGCGCTTGATCAGGTCCACGACCTCCTTGTGCTGCAGCAGGTAGTTGTTGATGTCCTCGATGGACTGAAACTCGGCATGAGGCTGTTCGGACGGGCAGAACACGTTGGGATGACGTCCGTCATAGCAGTCGATATAGCAGATGTACTTGAAGTTCTTGGCCCATTCGTCGAGCCCGAGCAGGTTGAAATTCGTCGCGGAGACAAAATAGATCGGTTCCTCATTGCGATGAAAATAGCGCCGGATCTCCGAGATGTTCTTGAGAACTTTTTTGGGCATTTCTGTCTCCCTCTGATTGCAGTCTTTTTGTTTGATGGCCTTTGGGGTCAGCCCCCTACTCGGCCGCTTCCGGCAGGTGCTTGGCAGCATGGCGCACCAGGGCTTCGTCGGTAAACACCCGCAAGCCCAGATCGGGCCGGTAGCCGTGGATTTCATTGACATCGAGCGCACGCATGAAGGCCAGTATTTCCTGAGAAATCACCTGGCCCGGCACCAGGATCGGGAAACCCGGCGGATAGGGGATGATAAACGAGGCCGACACGATGTCCCTGTCGGTGCTGGCCAGGCCATCGTCGTTCAGATCCAGATAGTCGCAGTTGTTCTCGTCATAGCTCAGGAAGAATGCGGAACGCATATCTCCTTCCGGCGTGACCTGATCGGCGCGAAAGGCGTCGTGGAACCGGCTGAAATCAGGTAATGGCGGCAGGTCCTCCATCAAGTTCTTGACCCGCCTCTCAAAACTGAGCCGCTCCATTTTCGAAGCATCGTCAAGCAATTCGTCGAGTTCCTGGGCAATCTGCACCAGCACTTCGATCAGGTATGCCACCGATGACCTGGTGGTGCCGATATTGGTCATGAACAGCACGGTGTTGCGCGACGTCTTGTTGATCTGGATGCCGTATTTGTCCATCAGGATCTTGGTCTTGAACGTATCGCCGTCCCAGCCGGTCCCGCCGACGGCAATCGTCACCCTGGATGCATCCAACACAAACTCGTCCTTGGCCCAGCATTCCCAGATGTCGTTCCAGCCCTGGTCGGGATCGTAGTATGACTTGATGCCGCTCTCGCGGTGCTGTTCCGGGATCATGTCGCCAGACGTGAGCAGCTTGAAATACTTCTTCAACTGCGGATGGGTGGCGATGGCGCGCCGCATTGACATCGCCGCTTCGACCTGACGCTGCACGAATTCGAACCCTTCCAGTTCCACCTGCCGCCTGCCCACATCAAGGCTGGCGATGATCTGGTAGTTCGGCGACGTGGACGTGTGGGTCATGTAGGCTTCATGAAATGCCTGCTCGACCTCGCCCTTGAAGTCTTGGTCATGCACATGGATCATCGATCCCTGCCGCAGCGATGTCAGGGTCTTGTGGGTCGACTGGGTGGAGTACACCCTGACACGGGCTGTCGGTGGCGGTATCAGCCTTGTCGCCAGCAATGTCTCTTCATCGGCATCTGCAAGCTCTGCCTGTTGTGCCTCGAAAGCTGCCGCATGCTCGTCCGTCCTGAACCGTTCGCGCAGCACCCCGGCTGCGTTCATGGCGGTACGCTGGCGATAGGTCGGCCCGAAGCGGGCAAAGCCGAACCAGGCTTCATCCCACAGGAATACAAGATCTGACTTGATCGCCAGGCATTCCTCCATCACCCGCTCGACATTATACACGACGCCGTCGAAAGTGCAGTTTGTCAGCAGCAGCATGCGGACCCGGCTGAGCTTGCCGGCCGCCTTCAGCTTCAGCAGCTGGTGCTTGATTTCGCGCAACGGCACCGCGCCGTACATGGAATATTCATTGAGCGGGTAACTGTCGAGATACACCACCTGCGCACCCGCCAGCACCATGCCGTAATGGTGCGATTTGTGGCAGTCGCGATCCACCAGCACAATATCACCAGGCCTGACCAGCCCTTGCACGACAATCTTGTTGCAGGTCGATGTGCCGTTGGTGGCAAAAAACGTGTGCTTGGCGCCGAAGGCGCGCGCGGCCAGTTCCTGGGCTTCCTTGATCGGCCCGTGCGGCTCCAGCAGGCTATCCAGGCCGCCGGATGTGGCCGACGTTTCGGCAAGAAATATGTTGGGCCCGTAAAAGGCACCCATGTCCTGTATCCAGTGCGAGCGCGAAATCGACTTGCCGCGGCTGATCGGCATGGCGTGGAACACACCGGTGGGCTGGCGCGAATAGTCCACCAGTGCAGTGAAGAACGGCGTCCTGAACCTGGCCTGCACACCACGCAAAATGTTCAGGTGCAGTTCCAGAAAATCCTCCTGGTTGTAGAACACCCGCCGGCACAGCCCCAGGTCCAGGCCCGCAATGGATTCCACCGAGCGGTCGGTAACCAGATAGGCGTCAAGCTCCGGCCTGACCTTGGCAATCAGCCGGCATAGTTCCGGGCCATAATTTTCCGGCCGCAGGCCGTCAACATCCTCGTCATCGCCGATGCGCGACAGATACTGCTGCAGGATTGACAGTTCATTCTTCGATTTAAGTGTCACGCCGGGACGCACGACCACGGCCTGTATGTTGTGATTGAACAGAATCGCAATCAGGGCGTCTTCCAGGCTTGGCACGATAACCGGCTGGTAGGTGAACGCATCTTCGGTGCGATGCATGCGCTGGATCGATGAACGCAGCCAGCGGTCCTGCTGTTCACTGACATTGTCGACAAACAGCACTTCGAAGTACGGCTTGGTCAGTGCCCGGGCTTCCGGCGACAGCATCGCTTCATCTTCCAGCTCTTCACTGTCGGTGTCATCACGATCGAGGGGTATATGCCGCCTGCGATAGGCGCCCGACGTCAGCGCCCGCAGAACCCGCCGCACCGAAAACGCCAGGTCTTCATAGTTCCTGTGATCACACTGGCGGCGCAAATGGTCAAATGCCGCCGTTCCGGGAAACGCCCAGTAGGATTCAAGCGGTCCCAGGGCGTCAAGCAGTTCCTCGGCCTTGCCATGCAGTTTGGCAACGGATTTACCCTGCGGATTGGCCGCCAGCTTTTTGGTTATTTCCTGTAATGCACTCCAGCGGTCAGACCGCAATTGGATGGCGCTGTAATAGTCACTCATGGATTGCATTGACGCAGAACTCCCCGACTTAGTTGGGCGAGTAAATCAGCAATCCTGGTGTTGTGCCATTGCTGGCGATCAAGACGGTTAAATTACCTTCAGACACTCGCTAGTTTGGACCTGATATCGGCAATACTGTCCGGTACAGGTGCATCCGTATTCTTATTGGCAATCTCCTCACTCGGCTGAGAAGCCTGCGTCAGTCCGGCGTCGGATCCCTGTGTCGGCATTTCCAGCGGGCCCAACGTCTTGAGGTACGTATCGGTGCCGGAAGAGCGGTCATAGACCGGGAAATCCACCGGCCGGTCACGGAAACTCTTCAGCACCTGGCCAAGTCCTCGCATGCCAGTTTCACGTTGCCGGCGCACCTGGTCAAGGTCTATCTCTATGGGGAACATCTCTTCCTGGCCGGCGGCCTGGTACATGATGTTCGCCGCCGGATCGACCACACACGACCTGCCGACGCCGCCTGCACCCAGCCCGTTGACATCGATCACGTAGCACTGGAACTGCGCCGCGGTGGAGCGCGCAATGGCAAGTTCGGCATCCCTGTCGGTTGTTCCGGTCAGCACCGGATGCAGCAGCACTTCCGCCCCCATGCTGGTCAGTTGGCGCGTGGTTTCGGGAAACCAGATGTCATAGCAGATCGACAAACCGAAACGACCCACATTCGGCACATCAAACACACAGAACTCACTGCCGGCCTCGACATCGACCTCGTACGGCCGAAACGGGAACATCTTTCGGTACGAGGTGACAATTTCGCCTTCAGGGTTGATGACGACAGATGTGTTGTAGACCTTGCCGTCATCGGCCTTCTCAAAGAACGACCCGGGAATAAGCCAAATCTTGTGACGGCGCGCATCTTCGCGGAACTGCTGCATGTCCTTGTTGTCGAACGGCTGCGCAAACCGGTGTAGCGGGCCGTGCTGAGCCAGTTCGCTGAACAGCACCATCTGCGTCCAGGGAAACCGGGCCATCACAATGTCGAGGCGATGACGCATGCCTTCGACGTTGGAATGCAGGGCCGCGACATTCATCTGAATGCCTGCAATGGCGAAAGGTGTCATGAGGTCGAGATCTCCGAGAATCACATTCAACACGCTTATAGCGGATTACGGGATTATACCTAGTGGTTGTTGAAAAGCATACACTTGGACATTGCCGGCCCGGTCCGGAAAACCGGCACAAAAGCCGCCGTTACCCGTGGTTCTCATGTGCGTAACAGACCTCAGTACATCATATTGCCGCCGCAGTTGGCATGCACCTGAACTTACGAGAAGGGCAAAATTACCGAGGAAACAGCAAGACAATGCGGTGAATTGAGCATGCGCATTGGCTTGACTGCCGGGGTTCCGGATTTTGCACCAGGCGGCTTTCAGGCCGCCAAAAGAGGAAACCATCATGAACAAGTATTCCGTCAGCCTGATGGCGCTGGCCATCATCGTGTCGTCCATGACGTCGGTCTGGGCGCAAACCACGGCCACTGAGCCAACTCAGGAGCAAGCTCAGGAACAGGCACAGCCCGCGGCGAACGAAACCGCCAAGCAGGACGCACCTGCACCTGAGGCTGAGGCCGCCAAGCAGGAGCCTGAACCGGTGAAGGAGGAAGCGCCGGCAGCCGACGCCGAGCCGGCAAAAAGCGATGCCGCGGCTGCGCCTGAGCCTGTAAAGGAAGAACAGGCAAAACCGACCAAGAAGAAGAAAGCGAAAAAGCAGGAGGCGGAAGAAGAACCGCCTGCCAGTGAGGAAGCAGCGCCTGCACCCGAACCTGAGCCTGAAAAACAGGAAGCGGCACCAGCACCGGAAGCCGAGCCGGTAAAACAGGAAGCTGCATCTGAGCCGGCAAAACAAGACACCGAAGCAAAGCCGGCCAAGAAAGAGAAAAAAGCGAAAAAGCAGAAGACCGAAGAACAGCAGCCATCAACCCAGGAAGCCGCGCCCGCACCGGAAACAGACCCGGCCAAGCAGGAAGCTGCGCCTGCGCCGGAGACCGAACCGGCCCAGCAGGAGGCAGCACCGACGCCGAAAGCAACCGATCCTGCGAAAAAGTCTGCCGCTCAGCCGCAGTCGGATGAACCGGCCCAGCAGCAGGCCCAACCGGAAGAGGACCCGACGCCTGAAATCACCGTCAGGTCGGTACTGCGTGACAAGCGTCCACCTGCCGAACTGACAGACGCCGAATTGCGCCAGCGAATACAGGCTGCCGGAGAACTGGTGGATGGTGACAAGGCCAAGCCGAAACAGAAAGCCCGCCTGAAAGCCAAAGCGGAAGCCGACACCGCAGAACTGAATGGCCGCATCGCGGCAGCCACAGGAGTCACCGTCGAACCCGGAGCTGCCGACGCCGAAGCGGAGAGAATCACCGCCGACAGCCGCCCGGCGGCTGAGCTGGGCGACAAGGAGTTGCGGCAGCGCATCAAGCAGACCCGCGGCCTTCTGGCAACTGAAGGCCTGTCCGATCAATCCAAGAAACAACTGCGAGCAAGCCTGGACAATGACAGGGCCGAAATCCGGCAACGGGTGGCTGCCAAGCGCAACTCCGATCAGCAGGCTGCGGTTGATCCCGACGATGCCGGCAAGCAGGACACCCTGCCTGAAGCCAATCCCGGAAAGATGACGGTGGGAGACCTGCTCGGAGACGCGCGCCCGGCCGGCGACCTGACCCGCAAGGCATTGCGGCGCAGGATCGACGCCAACCGGCGCGCGCTCACATTGCAGAACCTGTCAGCCGACGAGAGACGGCAAATCCGATCGCGGATCGAGCAGGATCGCGATGAGCTCAGGCAGCGTCTGGTTGAACGGCGCCAGCGTCGCAAGAACCGGTTGAGCACGGGAGAGGCCATCGCCATTGGTGCCGGTGTCGGACTGGTTGCCGGCGTGCTGATTGCTTCGCGTCCCACGATCACGGCGGCGGAAGCTTATGATGAGGAACTGGAGGACTGGCTGGTGTCACCGCCGCTGGTAAAGGTGAAACCGCGCTACCGCATAGAGGATTTTGCCGAGCAGCCCCGGCTCAGATATTCGGTCCCAGGCATTGAAGTCGACACAATTCAGTTTGGTTTCGGTGAAGGATTCCTGAGAACCGAGGAAGTCCCTAAACTGGACAGGATCGGCGCCATCATCGAGCGCATCGTTGCCGGCAACCCCAACGAGGTGTTCCTCATCGAGGGCCACACGGATGCTGTGGGCAGCAGCCAGGCCAATCTGGCTCTGTCCACCGAACGAGCAGAAGCCGTCAAGCAGGCACTGCTTGAATACTTCGAGATCGGTGAGGGCAACCTGTCCACTGTCGGGCGCGGCGAGGCATATCTGAAGATTGCCACACAGGAACCAGAGGCAGAAAACCGCCGGGTTACCCTGCGCCGTGTCACACCGCTGCTGGCGGAACGCAACTAAATTCCCGCACAGACCGGGCACCCGGATTGCTCCGGGTGTCCGGGTATCAACCATCCGGTCAACAGGTCACGAACGCGGTGAAGGTGCCCCGACCCCGGCAACGGCCGTCTCGCGCTTCAACTGCGCCTCACGCCGCGCAATATAGACCGTTGATATGAAAATGACCCCTGCCCCGAGCCAGGTCCAGACGTCGATCAGCTCGCCCAGTGCGAGATAGCCGAACAGCACGGCAAACGGCAGCCGGGCGAAGTCAAAGCCGATGACAATGGACGCCTCGGTGGCGGCAAAGGCCCGAACCAGGGTCATATGCCCGAGCGTTGCTGTCAGGCCCATCGCGAACAGCAGCAGCCACTGCTGCATCGTCAGCGCCTCCCACACGAACACCGCTGCAACGGAAGTTATCGGGACAAGCAGGGTGGTCGAGATAAAGACGATCTTGTCCGGATCATCCTGCGCTGTCATGTGCTTGAGGATGACTGATGTCACTCCCATGGCGAGAGCCGAAACAACCGCCAGCAATGCCCCGGCGCCGAGGCTTTCGAAACCTGGCCGCAGGACAATCAGCACGCCCGCGAAACCGACCAGCGTTGCGATCCAGCGCCTGGCCCGCACGACCTCGCTCAGAAACAGGGCAGCACCGATGGTGGCGAAAATGGGAGTCAGAAAACTGATTGCCGTCACCTCGCCGACCGGCATGAGGGCAAGTGCCGAAAACCAGGTGGTCATGGCAATGGTCGCGCTGATGACCCGCCAGATGTAGATTTTCGGTTGCGCGGTACGCACCAGGTCCATGCCGCGAAACGCCAGCAGCGGCAACATGGTGACAAACGCGAACAGCACCCGCAGGAACACGACCTGGAACGGATGCACATCCACGCTGGTCAGGTATCTGCCAAGTGCTGCCACACCTGCCAGGAGCGCACATGAAACCAGCATCCAGAGCGCACCGGCAACAGGGTCATTGCGGATGCCCGGCACCCGCGATGTCGTCTGTGTGTCACACAATCCGTTAAACTTTCAGGATCGGCGCCAGGCGGCGCCAGAGTTTGGAGCGAACAAGCATCGCCGCAACGCGTGTATCACGCAAGCCCGGCGCAACCAGAAACTGGAGTCGCCCCGCGAGACATTCCACCCATTGGATTGCGGTATGGGAAAGTTAAGACACCCGACGCGTCAGGCGCGTGGACCCCGGCTCCCGGCCACTTAGTTCGCACACCTGCCCTTGTGCAAGACCCGCGCTCCCTGCGTGCGGGCAAAACAGGCGTTGAGATATGTGATCGCCTTGTGCCCGGCTACCTTGCCGCACACCAGGCGCTGCCGTTTCGAGCACCTCTTCCATGGCCGGCAACGTCCGCGATACAGCGTCCTGGCGCCATTCTGCCCTGCAATACAGGCGTTCACATATGTGATCGCCCGTTGTCCCGGAACCTTGCCGCATACCGGACGGTTGATACGCGGGCAACCTTTTCGCACCCGGCAGCGGCCATTGTACAGTATCCGCGCATCCGCCTCATTGGCAAAGCACCTGTTCAGATACGTTATGGCCTGCGATCCGTACACTTTTCCACACACAGGTTCGGAGTACCGCGGACAGTCCGAATATGCATGGGCGGGCGCCGGCCAAAGACTCAATCCCAGCATGCCAAGAACAATCAGTTTGAAACATTCCTTGCTCGCAGTCGTCATGCAAGATTTAGCATCCATTGGATTTCTCCACGGACCTGATGATGTTCACATTGCTGCGTTCATAACTGTTCATGCTGATGTTGCCGGCGTCGTACTCGGTGCAGGCATCATTGCTGAACGCCGCCAAGCCGCGATCTGTCTGAAAACAATAACCGTTTTCGTGGTAAATCCGGTTGCGAACTTCCCATAGAGCCTGGCAACTCAGCAGCTCAAGCTGGCTGCGGTCAAACATCTCTGTGTTCGAGCACCCGATGTTTTCATAGCAGTCAGCGCTGGCATTGGCGCTGGTCGCAAACAGAAGCGCGATGGCAATAACCTTATCTTTCATAATCGCAGATCCTTCTTGATGCCGTTGCAGATGCACCTCATTCCCGGCACTTTTTGCGGACGCCCGTATAGTGCATGTAGGTGTCCGTTCTCTTGTCGTAGCTGCGATATCTGATGCTGCATCTGAACACATGCTGAGCCCACGACCGGCCACCGGCTTCCCTCGAGTGCTGCTGTTTTGCCATTGTGTGAACACCGGCCTTATTAGCTGCGAGCGCTCCAGGGTTGATGACGGCAGTCGCGACCGCCGCGATCATGGCAATCTGCACTGCGCAGATACCTGGGCGGACTGAATTTTTCCGAAACTTCATATTCTCGATCCTCATTTTTGCCGACCGGCATACTTTCATTAGTCGCAATTGCGCCCGCACCCCGGCGCCATGCGGCATGCCGGGGCACAGCGACATTGTCACGGCAGGTACATTTTCTTGGGCCAGTTGCGCTTGAGATCCCAGATTACGATGCGCACCGCATTTCCCTTCTTTCCCCTGAACTTGCATTTTGATAATCGCGTCACGGTGTCAAACCCACCCCACTTCTTGATCCGTCTCAGCGTCTTTTGCGAGCCACAGTGCTCGGGTCTCCGGAAGCCGGGTTTGGCGGCGGTCTTCTGTTTGCAACTGTTCAGCGACGCCCGGCGCCGGTTGTGTTCACGCGACAGGTCCGCCATTGTTGTGTCGAACTGCGAACACCAGCCATGATGGGCTGCAAAATTGCTTTGCCAGCGGGCGCCGCCGAAGCCGCATCCATGAGCAATGTTTTGTTCGTTGTCCTGAACGGCCATCGCAGCGTAGTTGTTGCAGTTGTGTTGTGGCGCAGCCAGAACGGCAGACGAAGTGACGGTCGAGGCAGCAATCAGGCCGCCGACAATCAGTGCGATTCTTAAGTGTGTCATGAATAGTTTCCTTCAGTGCCGGCGCATTTCAAACGCGTCCTTGTTACTTGCTTGACCATCAGTCTATGGAACTATTCTTGTATCGGCCCTGAACCGCCCGTTCACTTGTTGTGCTGCAAATCCACTCCGTCCCAAGTTTGAGCCTTTTACTTTTACCCAATAATTCCAATGGCTTGAAAAATTCTATCCGGTCTGCTTGGAAATCGCATCACCCATAAGGTTGATGTTGCTGAAGCGATGCGGGCCAGTGCCGGGGATTCAGCAGTGCTGGTTTCGACACTCAAAAACTGAAGCGGTTGAGAAGCGCCAGCAGTTCCGTCTGTCTGGATGTCCCGGTCTTGTCAAACAACCTGTTCAGGTGCGTCTTCAGCGTATGTTCGGTGATGTTCAGCAACTGCGCTGTCTCGGTGCGGCTTCTGGCTTTGCCAATCCCCAACAGGGCATTGCGCTCAGCCTCGGTCAGGCCAAACCTGACGGCCAGTTCACGCGCTCCCCGCACCAGCATTTGCCCAAGGTCACGAATACATACATGTGCCATTGGAGGAGCGTCGGAAAATTGCAGAAAGGGATTGTGCGACAATGCCGGAAAGATTTCGATTTCCAGTTCGTCGCCGGCCTTGCTTCTGACCAACACGGGCTTTGCCACATATGCTTGAAAACTGCCGACGCCTCCTTGTCTTCCGGCTATGAGCTTCAGCTGAAATGCCGCTTCCATTGGATGCAGAACCAGTTCCGAACCTGAAACGGAAACAATATCCGGCTGTCTGCGGATAACCTCTTCAAAGTTGGAGTTCATTTTCAGGATTGTCGAAGAACCTGAGACCACGGCCATGCCGATGCCTTTGGACGAAATCCACTCCTTGTCGGTTTGCGCAATCGCAATTTCCTGCTCGTATTTGATCGAAACGTCCACAGCCCGGCAGATATGGGGAGATATCGAGGTGATAAGTTCGGTTTTCTGCTGATCCACAAACCCTGCAGATGTCGGATAGGTCACTTGCAGGATCGAATAGAGGTTTCCACGTTTCGCCAACAACGAAATGCTGTTGTCGAACGAACCTTGCGGGACGCACCAGTCATTGTAGAAACGCGACCCTTCAAGTGCAGCCGTCCCGATCAGTTGCCGCCCGCTGCTGATCTGGCCATTGTCCATTTGTACAACCGCCTGCGTCAACGGATTGTCCCGCACGTGTTCCTTCGCAAACAGTTCGGCAAAGTGCGGATCAAGCCCATGATTGTATTGTGCCAGAACCTGGCCTCTACCCATGTCCACGACATCAATTGTACTGTTTGATCCGCCGCACAGCTCGCAAACCGACGCCAGCAGACCTTCCCATCGTCCGGCACCAACCGCGGCGGCGTAGGCGGCATCAATTGTGTCCGATAAGTTACGCCCTAAACCCGGCATGATCCGCCCTGCTCCCGAACCGTCAGCTTAAAAAACTTGGCGTGTGAAGCAGATCAAACATCGCAAACCGGCACAATATAGCAATTTCCACAGAGCGGTGTTCCCGTCCTGCCCCAGTACCTGCTGCGCCGTCAGATCAGGATGTTGGACATTGGATCACTCGAATTGGCCCGCACAAATCTGCTGCCGCAAGATGGCTGCGGTCCGGAATCTCGGATGTTTTATTCCGGTCTGTGGGTTGCACTAAGTGGATGAACGTTGGACACTCCTCGGTTCACGGCTTGAGAATGAGGGCTCAGGACAACGTCAAACCAGTGAACAGTGGACCAGGAGTAGCCATGAAATTACGAAACACGATGTTTGCCCTAGGGGTCGCAACGCTAACTTTCGCCATGCCCCAGGGCGCCGAAGCCGGCAAATCCGACGACACGCTGAATTGGACATCCGGCCGGGAAGTCGCTGTTGTCGATCCTTACTACAACAACACCCGCGAACTGGTCATCATGGGGCATATGGCGTGGGACGGCCTGGTGTTCCGCGACATCGAAAGCGGCGAATTCAAGCCGCTGCTGGCCACAAGCTGGAAATGGAACGGTGACACAGCCATTGAGCTTGAGCTGCGCAACGACGTGAAGTTTCACGACGGCAGCGATTTCGATGCCGACGATGTCGTTTACACGCTCAACCACGTGTCCAACAAGGACAACGGGGTTCTGACCTACCGCAATGTGAGCTGGATCGAAAACGCCGAGAAACTCGGCTCCCACAAGGTGCGGATCAACCTGAAGAAGCCGTTCCCGCCAGCCTTCGCCTATCTCGCCAACGCGGTCTTCATGATGCCCTCCGGCCATTACGACGACGTCCCCAAGAAGCCCGATGGCAAGCTTGACTATGCCGCCGCGAAACCGGTCGGCACCGGGCCCTACAAGGTGACCGAGATCAAGGCTGGTGAATTCGTGCTGATGGAGAAAAATGACGCCTACTTTGACGGCAGCCCGAAAGGCAAGCCGCAGATCGACAACATGCGTTTCCGCACCATCAAGGAAATGAACACCGCAATTGCCGAACTGCTCACCGGCGGCCTCGACTGGATCTGGGATGTTCCAAAAGAACAGGCCGAACGCATGGCCGACAATCCGGCCATCACGGTAGAAAACGCCAAGACATTCCGCGTGTCCTACCTCGCGTTTGACGTGCTCGGCCAGTCCGGCCAGGAGTTCTTCAAGGACAAGCGCGTGCGCCAGGCGTTTGCTCATGCCATCAACCGCGAGGCAATCACCAAGAACCTGGTGGGTCCGGCATCGGTCGTCATTCCCTCAGCCTGTCATCCCGATCAGTTCGGCTGCGTACAGGATGTGCCGAAATATGACTATGACCCTGAAAAGGCCAAGGCACTGCTCAAGGAGGCCGGTCATGAGAACGGTTTCGAGTTTGACATCTATGCCTATCGCGAGCGCGAGTTCACCGAGGCTGTAATCGGCGACCTGGCCAAGGTGGGCATCAAGGCCAAGCTGAACTTCATGCAGTATCGCGCCCTGCGTGACGTTGTGCGCAAGGGCAACACACCGGTCAACCACATGACGTGGGGCTCCTACTCGATCCCTGATGTGTCGGCCATTGTGAGCAACTTCTTCACCCACGGACCGGACGATCTCACCAAGGACGACAAGGTCAAGGAGTACCTGGCGGTTGCCGACAACTCGATTGATGCCGACAAGCGCATCGAGTTCTACAACAAGGCGTTCTCGCGCATTGCGGAAGAGGCGTTCTGGGTCCCGATGTTCACCTACGCCAAATACTATGCGTGGTCGAAGGATCTGAATTTCTCCCCGACCCCGGATGAGATTCCGCGCTTTTACACGGCCAAGTGGAACTGATCCATCGGGTTGAAAGCGTAGCCCAGACGAACTGATGCCCGGCCTGCCGAGACGGCTCTCCCGTCAACACCAGGGCGAACTCCAAGGCAGGCCGGGCCAACCGTCAAGGTAGAGATGCTCTATTACACGTTGAAACGGCTCGGTGTGGCAGTTCTGGTTGCCATCACAGTGTCCATATTATCCTTTTCGATGATCTATCTGTCCGGCGACCCGGCAGTGGCGCTGGCCGGCGAAGGCGCCAGCAATGAAGACATCGAGAATGTGCGTCGTGTCTACGGCTTCGACCGGCCGATAATAGTCCAGTACGGCGGCTGGCTCGTGCAGGCGTTGCAGGGTAACCTGGGCCACTCCAACTATCTCAAGGCGCCGGTCGCCAGCGTTATCTTCGAGCGACTGCCGACCACCATGCTGCTCGGCGCCTGTTCGCTGGCCTTTGCCCTCCTGCTGGCCATTCCGCTCGGCGTGGTCGCCGCCATCCGGCCCAACTCCCTCATCGACCGTGTCGCCCTGAGCGTTGCCGTTGTCGGCCAGGCCATGCCCAGTTTCTGGTTTGCCTTGACACTGATCCTGTGGTTCGGGATCACTTGGCGGCTGCTGCCGATCACCGGCACCGACAGCTGGAAGAACTTCATCATGCCGTCCATGGCGCTGGGGTACTATCTCACGCCAGCCGTGATGCGGCTGACCCGTGCCGGCATGCTGGAAGTTCTGTCGTCCGACTACATCCGCACCGCCCGCGCCAAGGGGTTGCGTCCCTTGACCGTGATGTTCAAGCATGCTTTGCGCAACGCCATCATACCGGTCGTGTCCCTCGCCGCCGTACAGTTCGGCTTCATGCTCGGCGGGTCCATCGTCATTGAAACGATATTTGCCATCAACGGGCTGGGGTACTTGGCCTGGGAGTCCATCCAGCGCGCCGACCTGCCGATGATGCAGGCCATCGTTCTGGTCCTGAGCATCTTCTATATTCTGCTGACCTTCCTGGCGGACATGCTGAACGCCTTCCTCGATCCTCGTATCAGGGTGGCATGAAATGACCATAGACACCATCAAGACACCCGTGACATCGGAAAGTGGGGAACCATCGCCCGGCGCCATGCTGCGCAAACGTGTTTTCGGTCACTGGGGCTTCATGATCGGCGCGTTTGTGCTGATCGCCATCTTCCTGATGGCGATTTTCGCACCTTATATTTCGCCTGGCGACCCGTTCGACCAGGTGCTGTCACGCAAGCTGGTGCCGCCGATCTGGAGTGACAGTGCGAAAGCGACCTGGGATCATCCTCTCGGCACCGATCACCTGGGGAGGGATTACATGACGCGCCTGTTTTACGGCGCGCGCATTTCACTGCTGATCGGGTTTGGCGCCATGCTGATCTCCGGCGTTATCGGCACCACTCTGGGCGTACTGGCAGGCTATTATGGCGGCCGTGTCGACATGGTCGTCAATTTCATCATCACCACCCGCCTGTCGATGCCGGTGGTACTGGTCGCGCTTGCCGTGGTCAGCATAGTGGGGTCGTCGCTGACCGTGGTGATATGGGTGCTGGGGCTGTTGATATGGGACCGGTTTGCCGTGGTCATGCGCAGCGCGACCCAACAGGTGCGCGCGCTTGATTTTGTCACCTCCGCCCAGGCGCTGGGCTGCTCGACACCACGCATCCTGCTGACTGAGGTCATGCCCAACATCACCAACCATCTGATCGTCATCGCGACACTTGAAATGGCGCACGCCATTCTGCTGGAGGCCGCCCTGTCGTTCCTGGGGCTTGGCGTACAGCCGCCTGAACCCAGTTGGGGACTGATGATTTCCGAGGCCAAGGGCATGATATTCTTCGATCCCTGGCTGATCACCATTCCCGGCCTTGCGCTGTTTGCCCTGGTCCTGTCGATCAACCTGCTCGGCGACGGTATCCGGGATGTAACAGCACCGGAGAACCGCAACTGATGGCGACCAAGTCTGACAGCAAGCGGGTTCTTGAGGTTTCGCGTCTCAATGTCGAGATACCAGTCCCCACCGGCATGCTCCGGCCCGTACAGAATGTATCCCTGCATGTGGACCGGGGAGAGACATTGTGTGTGGTGGGTGAATCAGGTTGCGGAAAATCCCTGACCTCGCTGGCGATCATGGACCTGCTGCCGTCCAAGGCCAAGCGCACCTGCGATCACATGCTGCTGTCCGGCGACAGCGTGTTCCAGATCGGCGAGCGGGCCATGTCGGACATTCGCGGAGATCGCATGAGCATGATCTTCCAGGAGCCGATGACGTCGCTCAACCCGGCATATACCATCGGCAATCAACTGGCCGAAGCACTGCAGCGTCACCGCAAAGTCTCTTCAGATGAAGCGCGCCAGCGGGCCATATACCTGCTTGAGAAGGTCGGTATCACGGCAGCGGCCGGCCGCCTTGGTCAATACCCGCACCAGCTGTCGGGAGGACTCCGGCAACGGGTGATGATTGCCATGGCGCTGATGTGCGGACCGGATCTGATCATTGCCGATGAACCGACCACCGCCCTGGATGTCACCATCCAGGCCCAGATCCTGCACCTGCTCGCCGACCTGCAGCGTGAATTCCAGATGGGCATGATCCTTATTACCCACGATCTCGGCGTCGTGGCCCGCATCGCCGACCGGGTGGCGGTCATGTATGCCGGCCAGATCGTCGAGACCGGAACAGCGCAGCAGATATTCAACACCCCTGAACACCCCTATACGCGCGGCCTTCTCGAGTGCATTCCAATTCCCGGCAAGACCAGGCGCGGCGAGCGCCTTGGTGCGATACCCGGAATTGTTCCGTCGCTGGTCGGTCATATGCAGGGCTGCCATTTTGCCAGCCGCTGCCCGCAGGTCTCCAACGCGTGTCGCAGCGCCACAGTTGAACTTCTGCCGACGAAACAACCGGGACACATCTCGCGCTGTCTGTTGACGCAATCCGCCGGCGCTGAAACGCCGCAACGTGAAGGAGCGGCTTCATGAACGACATTGTGCTGGAAGCCAAGGACGTCACCCGCACTTTCATGATCTCAGGCGGGTTCATGCAGGCCAAGCGGCCGTTGCACGCGGTCAATGGTGTTGACCTGCGCATCCGCAAGGGAGAAGTCCTCGCCCTTGTCGGGGAATCCGGTTGCGGCAAGACCACCCTGGCGAAAATGCTGCTCGGCCTGTTGCCGCCGACATCGGGCTCGCTCGAACTTGACGGGACCCCAATTGAAACAATGGACCGGTTGCGGGTGGCGCAAACCGTGCAGCCAATTTTCCAGGATCCGTATTCATCGCTCAATCCGCGCAAGTCGATCGGCAGCATCATCACGCTGCCATTAAAGGTCCAGGGCGACAATGACCCCAGCACCTGGCGCAAGCGCGTTGACGAGATCATGGAACTCGTCGGTCTGCCGCGGCGGGTCTACAACAACTATCCAAGCCAGCTGTCGGGCGGTCAGCGCCAGCGTGTCGCCATTGCCCGCGCGTTGATCAACCGTCCGCGCATCGTCATCTGTGACGAACCCACTTCGGCGCTGGACGTATCGGTGCAGTCACAGATACTGAACCTGCTGCAGGACCTGCGGGAGGAGCTTGGCCTGGCCTACCTGGTGATCAGCCACAACCTGGCCGTGGTCGAGCACATGGCGACCCGGCTCGCCGTCATGTATCTCGGCCGCATTGTCGAGGAAGGCGACGCAGACACCCTGTTCCGGACTCCGAAGCATCCCTACTCGAAGGCGTTGCTGGAGTCGGTACTGACACCCGACCCGAGCCTCGGCGTGCCCGATACGCACCTGGGCGCTGCCTATCCAAACCCGCTCGACATGCCGTCCGGCTGCCGCTTTCACCCACGCTGCGTCAACGCAATGCCGCATTGTTCCGCCGTTGCACCGCGCAAAATTCCGGTCGGCGACGGCCATGTCGAATGTCACCTGTACGACGAGAATGAGGGAAAACTGGCATCATGACGGAAACCGGCAACCGTGACGGCGCGATCAATCGCATAAGGGCATATGTCGACAGCGGCGGTTTCGAAGCGGAACTGGCAGCACGGGTGGCGCACCGCACCGAAAGCCAGAAACTGCCCGACAGCATGCCGCATCTGCACAGGTATCTTGATCAGGAGATGACCCCGGCATTCGAGGCCATGGGCTTCACCATCAAACGCTATGACAATCCGGTTGACGGCCAGGCTCCCGCGCTGCTGGCAACCCGAATGGAAAACCCGTCACTGCCGACGGTGCTGGGATACGGGCACGGCGATGTCATCCGCGGGCTGGACGATCAATGGACCAGGGGCGATGGCCCGTGGATAACCGCCCGGGACGGAGACCGCCTGTATGGCCGCGGCACAGCGGACAACAAGGCCCAGCACACTATAAACATGGCCGCCCTGCGCGCCGTCCTGGAAGAACGCGGCGAGCTCGGGTTCAATGCCAAGTTCCTGATCGAGATGGGAGAGGAAGCCGGATCCAAGGGCCTGGCAGAACTGGTGCGAGCCAACAAGGCGGATTTTTCTGCCGATGTGTTTATCGCCTCTGACGGGCCACGGGTGACACCGGACAGGCCAACGCTGTCCCTAGGCTGCAGGGGGGCGGTCAACCTGGATCTGGTCTGTGACCTCAGGTCCGGGGGACATCATTCCGGAAACTGGGGTGGCCTGCTCGCCAATCCCGGCATTATTCTCGCGCATGCCATCGCGACAATCGTCGGGCCAAAAGGCGAGCTTCTGGTTGACGGCCTGAAGCCGCCCGCCATGAGCAAGGCGGTGCGTGACGTTCTGGAAGACATTGAAATAGACGGCGGCGAGAGCGGTCCTTCCATCGACACCTGGTGGGGGGAACCGGGCCTGACGCCGCCGCAACGGGTCTATGCCGCGAATGTGTTCAACGTGCTCGCCTGTTCGACCGGCACGCCAGGGCGTCCGGTCAACGCCATTCCGCCGAAGGCGTCAGCCAACTGCCAGCTGCGTTTCGTGGCAGGCACCGATGTCGACAACATTATCCCGGTGCTCCAGGCCCACCTCGACAAGGCCGGATTTGACATGGTCAGGGTAACGCCGCCACCGGCCGTCAATGACGGCATGTTCAGGGCAACCCGTACCGAGCCGGACCATCCCTGGGCTGAGTTCGTGCGCGGGTCGGTGCAGCGCTCCACCAATTCCAAGCCTGCCATCGTGCCATCCATGGGCGGATCCATCTGCAATGACATTTTTACCGATGACCTCGGGCTGCCTGCAATCTGGCTGCCGCATTCCTACACATCCTGCTCGCAACATGCGCCCGACGAACACGTGCTGATGTCGGTGTGCCGCTCGGCCCTCGACATGATGACCGGGCTCTACTGGGACATCGGCGCCGGCGATGTTCCGCCACGCACTGCCTGAACGAACAGCAAGGACGACGACCAGTTTGACCAAACCATGTGATCTCACCGCCATCGAGGCGCGCCGCCTGATCGGCATCAAGGCATTGTCACCTGTCGAACTTCTCGACTCCTGCCTTGAGCGCATCGAAGCAACCAACGGCATGCTCAATGCAGTCGTTGCTCTGGACGAAAAGTCAGCAAGACAAAACGCAAGGAGCGCGGAAAAAGCTGTAACCGACGGTGACGACCTGGGACTGCTGCACGGCCTGCCGGTGGGCGTCAAGGATCTCAACGCGACTGCAGGTCTGAGAACCACGTGGGGCTCATTGATCTACAAGGACCATGTCCCGGCAGAAGACGATCACATGGTCGCCAATGTCCGTGCAGCCGGTGCCAATGTGTTTGCGAAAACCAACACGCCGGAGTTTGGCGCCGGCGCAAACACCACCAACCGGGTCTACGGCGCCACCGGAAACCCGTTTGACGCCGACAAGACAAGTGCGGGCTCATCGGGAGGCTCTGCCGCTGCGCTCGCTGTCGGCATGATACCGCTGGCCACGGGCTCCGACTACGGTGGCAGCCTGCGCACACCAGCCGCTTTTTGCGGCGTGACCGGCTATCGCCCCTCCCCCGGCGTCGTTCCGGCAGTTGGCCGCCCGATATCCCTGAACCCGTTCTCTGTTGTCGGTCCGATGGGCCGCACCGTCGCGGACACGCACCTGCTGTTGTTGGCGCAACAGGACACAGACCTGCGCGATCCGTTCTCCAGCATGGATGACATGGACATCCCCGCCACGCTTGCCGGCGCCGACTTGACCAGCTTACGTGTTGCTGTTTCCACCGATCTCGGCTGTGCACCGGTCGACAATGGCATCGCAGCTACCTTCAATCAGCGCGTCGGCAAATTCCGGCATGTATTTCGCGAAGCCCACGACCGAGACCCGAGGATGCACGACGTCCACGAGGCATTTGAAATCACCAGGGGTGTGAATTTCGTCGGCGCGCACCGGGACCGGCTTGAGCACCACCGCGACCTGCTCGACCGCAACGTGATCGACAATACCGAACGCGGGCTCAAATACAGTCTCGGCGATGTCGCCTGGGCACATACGGCTCAATCCCGGATCTACAATGATTTCATCGAGTTGTTCGAAGAAGTGGACATCCTGATCTGCCCAACCGCCGCCGTGTCGCCGTTTCCCCATTCGCAATTGTTCGTTGAAGAGATCAACGGCGACAGAATGCCGACCTATATGCGCTGGCTGGCGCTGAGCTATGCGCTGACCATGGCACTTCCGGCAGCCTGCGCCCTGCCCTGTGGCGTGGACCATCTCGGCATGCCGTTCGGCATTCAGGTCGTCGGTCCCAACGGGTCGGATGCCCTGGTTCTGGAAGTGGCTCACAGCCTGGAGCAGGTTCTGGCTGCAGATCCGGAAACCGCTCGCCCCGTCCCCGATCTTGCACGGCTCAACTCCGGTCACGCCGGATAAGGCACGACAACAAGACGCTGATCAGAAGGAGCCTTCCATGACAAGCGCTGAAGCAGATATCACGCAATGGTTGAGCGATCACGAGGCCGACATGGTCGCGCTGCTGGAAGATCTGGTGAATACCGACAGCGGCAGTTACTACAAGCAGGGCGTCGATGCGGCGGGCGCAGTGATCCGCAAGTTTCTCGAGGCACGCGGCATTGCCTGCGACACCATACCGATCGAGAGCCATGGCGATGCCGTCCGGGCAACCGTGTCGGGTGCATCCGATGGCGGCAACCGGCCTATCGTGCTGATGGGGCATCGTGACACGGTGTTTCCCCGCGGCGAACCGGAGCGGCGCCCGTTTACCGTGCGTGATGGCCGCGCCTACGGCCCCGGGGTCGCAGACATGAAGGCCGGCCTGGTCATGAACGCCTTTGTGCTGGCGGCATTCGCAGCACTGGGCGGGGCGCCGGCACCGCTCGTCGGCTTGTTCACCGGAGACGAGGAGATCGGTTCTCCCTCGTCTGCACCGGTGATCGCGCGCGAAACAAAAAACGCCCGCGCAGTCTTCAATTCGGAACCCGGCCGGATCAGCGGCAATGTCGTGACCGGTCGCAAGGGCGGTATCTTTTTCAGGTGCACCATCATAGGCAAGGCCGCCCACTCTGGCGCCAATTTTTCTGACGGCGCCAGTGCCATCGGCGAACTGGCTCACAAGATCACTGCCTGGCACGACCTGACCGATATGGACAGCGGCATCACCGTGAATGTCGGCCTCATCTCCGGCGGGCAATCGGTCAATACGGTTGCACCCGAGGCCAGCTGCGATATCGACACACGCTTCATCAGGCTCGCAGACAGGGACCGTCTGGTCACCGCGATTACCGGGATCGCCAGCCACAGCTACGTGTCCGGGACAGACGCCAGGTTGGACATCCTGGGCGAGTTCAAGCCACTTGAGCAGTCGCCTGCCTCCGCCGAGATTTTCAACCTGTACACAAAGGCAGGCCACGACAGCGGCCTCACCATCGCCGGAGAGTTTTCCGGCGGTTGCGCGGATTCCGGAATCCCGGCCTCGCTCGGCACGCCGACCATCTGCGGCGTCGGCCCAGTCGGAGCGCATGTCCACAGCCCGGACGAATACATGGAACTCGCAACCTTGGTGCCGCGCGCCCACACACTTGCCCGCACCATTTTGCGCCTAGAACAGGCCATATGAACCAGGAGGTCTCCAGTCATGGCATTGCCGGCTACTGCCTTTGACGCAGAAAAAATTGCACAAGGCATTGTAAAGTGGGCAGAAATCGAAAGCCCTACCCATTACATCGAAGGCGTCAACCGGATGATGGATGTCGCAGCCCACGACCTGCAGGACCTGGGCGGCACCGTTGAACGCCTGCCCGGGATTGACGGGTTCGGCGATGTCCTGTTGTCCCGTTTCCCATCGGAGGGCAATCCGGATCAGCCCGGCATCCTGGTTCTGGGCCACATGGACACGGTGCATGAAGTCGGCGCCCTGGCGGGCAAGCTTCCCATTCGCCGCGACGGCGACCAGTTGTTCGGGCCCGGCGTCCTCGACATGAAGGGCGGCAACCGCATTGCCATCGAGGCACTCGCAGCCTTGCGCCATGCTGACATCCAACCTCTTTTGCCGATCACGTTCATGTTCGTGCCTGATGAAGAGGTCGGCAGCCCGTCATCCCGCCAGCGAATAGAGGCCGAAGCGGCCAAGCACAGTTACGTGCTGGTTCCCGAACCATTGCGGCCATGGGGTGACGTCGTCACGGGCCGTCATGCGGTGCAGCGTTTCTGGGTCCGGGTGCACGGTAAGCCCGCCCATGCCGGTTTGCAGAAGGCGCAGGGCCGCAGCGCCATTGCCAAGATGGCAGACATCATCGCCCGCATCGAAGCATTGAACGACTATGACAAGGAAACAACCTATGCTGTTGGCACAGTGCATGGCGGCACGTTCGTGAACGTCGTGACCACGCTTTGCGAAGCTCAAGTGCTGTGCGTTGCTCCGACCCATGATCTGCTCCGCGAAGTGCAATCCAACATGGCCGCCCTGGCCGGAGAGGAAGATGGCGTGCGCATTGAAGTCGAGGCTGGGCTGTTGCGCCCGGTTGCTGAACCCCACACAAAGACCATGGCATTGTACGATCACGCCCGCCGGCTTGCCTCGGCCATGGGCATTGAGCTTGGACACTGCCAGTCCGGCGGCGGCAGTGATGGCAATTTCACCGGCGCTCTCGGTATCGCCACGCTTGATGGACTAGGGGTCGGCGGGACCAACGCCCATACATTCAATGAACACCTGCTGATCTCTACACTGGTTCCGCAATGCCGGCTGATGGCTGCACTGTTCGAAACACTGGAGCCGCCTGCATCGCGAAAGTAAACGCCGGACAACCGAGGGGAGTTGTCCGGCGTGACGGTAGGATAATGCTCTGTTGTAGGGATTGAGCGCCTACCGAATTCTGGTCAGTTTACCGGCCCCGGCGAATAGGCCGGATTTCCATTGAAACTCTGCAGGCGTTCAATGTGCATCCAGTTGCCAATCTTGCCGACCGCCTCCAGCAGGGCGCAGATATCTCTCTGCAGTCCGCTCTTCTTCTTCCTGCCGGTATATTTGAAACGGCAGCACCAGTGATTGACAGGCTCCGCGCTTTCTCTGACCGAGGGGTACAGCGAGGTGCCGCGATTGCTAAGACTTTCAAGGGCGAACGGCTCTGCGGAGGCGACCAGGTTAAGTTTCGAGGCCAGCATGTCGACGGATCCGTCCCACTCGATGAACACGTCAAGGCCATCAAAACTTCTGGTGATTCCGGAGGTGTCCCAGGCCGCCACCGTTGGCAGCACTATCATATCGAGGTCGCGCTCGACGACCAGCGCGCTGGTCTCGCCAAGATTGTCAATCACCGCCTTCACGAACGTCTCCGTGGTAACGCCGGGATAGGTCAGGGCAAGATCCGGCGTGACATACCTGCCCTCTTCCAGCGTCACGTACAGGGCATGCTCGATCTGGCTCGCCGCCTTGAACGCGCCGATGTGGCGAAGCATCATGATGCCCGAAAGAAGCATCGCCGTAGGGTTGGCAAAGTTCTGGCCGGCCAGATCCGCGACCGTGCCATGCGCGGGTTCAAATACCGCCGCATGGGTGCCGATATTGGCGCTCGGCACCAGGCTCAGTCCGCCCGCCATGCCCGCTGCCAGATCACCGGGAATGTCGCCGCTCATGTTCGACGTCACCACCACATCCAGATGGGCCGGTTTGGTCACGACCGTCTGCACACACGCTTCCAGGCCCAGATGATTGGCCATGATTTCCGGATAGTCGGCGGCCACTTCCTCAAACATTCTTCTGAACAGGCCCTCGGCCAGTTTCATGCCGCCGGCGTTGGTCGCACAGGTGACACGGTCGCGGCCGTAGGCGCGGGCAAGTTCGAACGAGAACCGGTTGATCCGTTCGCTGCCGCTGCGGCTGGTCAGGTTGAGTGACTGGATGACATCCGGGGTCTGCATGTGCTCCATACCGGCGTGATAGTCTTCGATGTTGTCGCGGATCAGGATCATGTCCACGTCCTGGTTCGCGTAAGCCGTCCTCACACCGGGCAACGTCATCACCGGACGCACATTGGCATAAAGCTCAAACAACTTGCGGATAGTGGTGTTGGGGTTCTTGCGGCCGGATCCCAGGATGGTCGTCAGCGGACCCTTGAAAACCGTTCCGGTCCTGGCAATCGCATCGAGTGCCTCGTCTGAAACCCCGCTTGAGATGCCTGACTGAAGCGCAACCTCTCCGGCCAGGTGCTCGACCCATTCGATGTGCGGGAAAGCCGCGTCGATGACCTTCCGGGCCGCGTTGGAGATTTCCGGCCCTAAGCCGTCACCTTCAAGAAACACCACAGGGGTCTTGGCGTTGGCTTGCTGCACGACTATGTCGACGGGGCCTTCGCTGGCCCAGGTCGTCAGCACAGGTTGATCATGGGAATTGCGGAATTCAAGCATCAAGTAACCTCCATCATTTGTTGTGCTGTTGCTTCAACAGCGCTTGACCATGGAAATAGATCACCCGACCTCATTGAACCATTCGAAAGCATACCCACATACTGATAGATTTTTTCGATTGCGCCATTCTCGCCGGAGCCCGCCCATGCCAAGCATTCGACAGCTTCAATACCTTGTAACCCTGTCAGAGGAGCTGCACTTCCGCCGCGCCGCGGAACGGGTGAATGTTACCCAGCCGACTCTCTCCATGCAGATCCAGCAGTTGGAAAAACGCCTCAAGGTCGCGCTTGTTGAGCGTGGCTCGGCCCATGTCACACTGACGCCGCTGGGTCGCGAAATCGCTGCCCGGGCCCGCACCGTTCTGGCCGAAGTGAACGATATCGTCGACCTGGCCATGTCGTCACAGCATGGCCTGCACGGCACCATCCGATTGGGGGTCGCACCCACTTTGGGTCCCTACCTGCTGCCCCACATTGTGCCGGAACTTCACTCCGGGCATCCCGATCTCAGGCTCTATGTCAGGGAGGACAAGCCCAGCGAATTGCAGGCGCAGCTTCAGTCAGGAACCTTTGACCTGATCATCTCACCGCTGCCCATCAATCACACCGAGCTGGAAGTCGAGCGGGTGTTTCGAGAGCCGCTGCTGATCGTCGCGGCTCACGACCATCCACTCGCGCAGAAAAAGAAAATCGTCCCTGATGACCTGAAGGGCGTCAACATACTGACCATCGAAAAGGGCCACCACCTGCATGAACAGGTTCGCCGCATCTGCGAGGAGTTCGGTGCCAACCCGATGCGGGACTATGAAGGAACCAGTCTTGACACCCTCAGGCTGATGGTTGGCATGGGAGTGGGTGTCGCTTTTCTGCCGGCACTTTATGTGCGCTCCGAGATAGGCAGCCGGGGCGAGGTTGCGACCCTGTCCATCAAGGCGCCGAGCCTGCACCGCCAGGTTGGCATCGCCTGGCGCAAGCGGTCGGTGCACGCGGAAAAGTTCGCCGAAGTGGCGGACCTCATCCGGCGCACTGCATCGGACCAGTTGCGCGAAGTCACAGTCATCCGCTGAACTCCGGTCTGATTGGCTGCGCCAAGGACCAATAGTAAATTTCTATCAGCACAGGCCTTGTTACCGATTGGAAACCATTGTTTCCACTGCATACCTCTGTCCGACAACCGCGGAACTTCCGCACGTCGGCAAAGGACAGATACAATGGATGTAACAGACTATTTCGTAATGATCGTCGGCGTCGCGGTTGTCGCGATTGTCGTGTACGGCGGCTATCACCGCGCCAGACAGACCCGGGCGCAGACAGACGGTGCCACGGAGACAAGACAGGTGCCTTCGGGTGTACCGGCTGAATAACCTGTGCTGGCCGGCCCGGCTAACGCTGGGCAAGAGGGATAACCTCTACAACCGGACGCGCCGCAGCCTCAGAGCATTGCTGATAACCGATACCGACGACAGGCTCATGGCCGCCGCCGCGATCATAGGAGATAAAAGTGTGCCGGTCAGCGGGTATAATATGCCCGCTGCGATCGGCACACCGGCTGAGTTGTAGGCGAATGCAAAGAACAGGTTCTGCCTGATGTTTCGCAAAGTTGCCTGGGCGAGCTTCCGGCTTCTGACCACACCAGCCAGGTCGCCTTTCAGCAGCGTGATGCCGGCGCTTTCCATGGCAACATCAGCTCCGGTTCCCATGGCAATTCCAACGTCTGCGGCTGCAAGTGCCGGCGCGTCATTTACGCCATCACCCGCCATGGCGACCTTATGACCGCGGCTGTGAAGGTCATCGATCAGCGCCTTCTTGTCTTCCGGCAGGATGCCTGCACGCACTTCGTCGATGCCCAGTCGGGCTGCCACCGCATTGGCGGTACGCCCATTGTCACCGGTCGCCATGATGATTGCCAGGCCGGCTTGATGAAGCGCCTCGATGGCCGCTGCTGCCGATGGCTTGATCGGATCTTCAACCGCTACGATACCGGCCAACCCGCCATTGGCGGCTACAAACATGGCCGTCTTGCCGGCCGCCCGCAGTTCGTCGGCGATTCTTTCCGCCGCAACGACGTCAACCGAAATGTCGTTCATCAAAGCCTGGTTGCCCAGCGCAACCGGCCGGCCAGACACCCTGCCTGTGACCCCTTTGCCGGTGACTGCCTGAAAGTCTTCAGCTTTGCCGAAGGCTAAACCACGTTGGGCAGCGCCATGCAGTATTGCCTCCGCCAGCGGATGTTCCGATCCCAGTTCCAGCGCGGCGGCCAAGGCCAGCACGCCGCTCTCATCCTCGCTGCCAAGCGCAATTACATCGGTCAGTTCAGGCTTGCCCATGGTCAGCGTGCCGGTCTTGTCGACCACCAGCGTATCTACTGATGACATGCGCTCCAGAGCCTCTGCGTCCTTGACCAGGACACCCATTTGCGCACCCCGACCGGTCGCAGTCATGATCGACATTGGCGTCGCCAGTCCCAGTGCACACGGACAGGCAATGATCAGCACCGACACGGCCGATACGATCGCAAATGTCAGCGCCGGTTCGGGGCCAACGCTCAGCCAGACCACGAAGGCCGCGACTGCCACCAGCACCACAGCCGGGACGAAATACGAGGCAACCTTGTCCGCCAGCCCCTGAACCGGCGCCCTTGACCGCTGCGCAGAAGCAACCATGGCCACGATGTTTGACAGCATGGTTTCATCGCCGACGCGCTGCGCCTGCATGATCAGCGAACCGTTACTGTTGATCGTGCCGCCGGTGACCGGATCGCCAACAGTCTTCTCGACCGGCACCGGCTCGCCGCTGATCAGGCTCTCGTCGACCGAGGAGTGACCCTCCAGCACGATGCCGTCGACAGGTACGCTTTCTCCGGGGCGAACCCGCAAATGGTCGCCTTCAACGAGGTTTTCTACGGGCGCATCATACTCATCGCCATCCGGGAGAACGCGGCGCGCCAGTTTCGGGGCCAGGTCGAGCAGCGCCCGAATGGCGTCGCCGGTACGTTCCCGAGCCCGTAGTTCAAGCACCTGCCCGACAAAGACCAGGGCGATGATGACAACAGCCGCCTCATAGTAGACCGGCATGTGGCCGCCTTCCATCTTCAGCCCGGCCGGAAACAGACCCGGCACGAAGGTCGCCACGGCACTGTACACATAGGCGGTACCGACACCGATCATGATCAGTGTCCACATGTTCAGGTTCCAGGTGACAATGGATGTCCAGCCGCGCTGGAAAAACGGCCACGCCGCCCACGCAACGACCGGCGTTGCCAACGCAAACTCCAGCCACAGGGCGACGGTTTCTCCGATCCAGTCCCTCACCGGCAGGCCAACCATTGGCCCCATGGTGAGGACGATCAACGGAATTGCCGCGAGTACAGAGACCCACAACCGCCTGGTGAAGTCGAGGAGTTCGTGATTGGGCTCATCGGACACACCGCCCGCCGGTTCGAGCGCCATGCCGCAGATCGGACAACTGCCCGGTTCGTCCTCGAGAACTTCCGGGTCCATGGGACAAATGTAGGTCGTGGCTTCGGTTACGGCCTGCTTCTTCTTCTGGTTGTTGCCCGACGCATAGAAGTAAGGGTCGGCGCTGAAACGGTCGTGGCAGGAGGCGCTGCAGAAATGATACCTTTCATCTCTCCACTCATGGGACGGTTTTTCACCGGTTCGCTCGACACTCATGCCACAGACCGGGTCAATAGCAGCTTTCTGAGGTTTTCCGGGCACAAATCCTTTTGAATCACGACCTGGGCTATCGTCGTGAGACGCGTCTTTGATGCTGGCGCTGTTGTTCATATGACCCATTGCCTCTCGGAACGTTCACTGAGGTCAATGTCGTGTTTCCAGTAAGTGGAAGGTCAAGGGTTTTCGGAATATGACGCCGCAGCTGGCCTGCAGACTCAGTCTGCGTCCAGCTCCGCCTCGCGCGCGGCTTCTGCTGCGTCGCGTTTTTTCTCCACCAGGCGCACCGTCCAGATTGAGGCTTCGTAAAGCAGCAACAGCGGGATACCCAGGCCAAGTTGCGAGAACGGATCCGGCGGTGTCAGCAAGGCTGCGGCCACGAACACCGCAACCACGGCATACTTGCGCTTCTCCTTCAGCCCGTCCGACGTCACAATGCCAACACGGCCGAGCAGTGTCAGGATAACCGGCATCTGAAAGCAGATGCCGAACGCCAGGATCAGTGTCATGGTCAGGCTGAGATACTCCGACACCTTGGGCAGCAACTCGATGACCGCCCGCCCGTCCGCGCCTGATTGCTGGAAACTGATAAAGAACCGCATGGCAATCGGCATCACCATGAAGAACACCAGCGACGCACCGGCCACGAACAGCACCGGGGTCGCATAAAGGTACGGCTTGAAGGCATTGCGTTCGTGCTTGTACAGGCCCGGGGCCACAAACATGTAGATTTGGGTGGCAATCAGCGGAAACGCCAGGAACAGGCCGCCGAACATGCCGATCTTCAATTGAGTGAAGAAAAATTCCTGCGGCGCGGTGAAAATCAGGTTCAGTTCCTGGTTTTCACCCACGGCCCACTGGTACGGGATCAGCAGGAAGTCGAAAATCTTGTCGGCGAAATAAAAACACACAACGAACATGACGGCAAAGCCGATGACCGACCGTATCAGCCGGGTCCGGAGTTCGGCCAGATGTTCGATTAGCGGCGCGCTGGATGCTTCGATGTCGTCGTCGGGCGCGCTCATGCAGTCGTGTCCTTGGCAGGCGCAGTTTTCTTGGTTGCGGCTTTTGCTTTCGCCGCAGTCTTGGCGGCAGGCTTCTTGGCCGCCGCTTTGCCTGCCGGCTTGGCAGCCGCGTCAGCAGACGCCTTGGGTGCTTCCTTTTCCGCTGGCGGCGACACTTTTCCGGGCTCGCGGGAAATATCGCTGAGCGTCTCGTTCATGTCGAAGTTTGTGGCTTTGGAGATATCCTTTTTCAGGTCATCAAGGCCGCTGTCCTTGGCGGCATCCTCGATATGGCCCTGAAATTCCCGCGCCATGGCCCGCACCTTGGTCATCACCTGCCCGACCGTGCGCAGCACTTTCGGCAGATCGCGCGGCCCGATGACGATCAGTGCGACCACCGCAATGAGCATCAGTTCCGTACTGCCTAAGCCGAAATCGAACATATGAACCGTTTTCCCGAACGCTAAGGAAAGAGCTTGCCAATGCTGGCTGGAGGGGCCGCTGTCAATTAGCAGCCTCTAGAAATCACCGAAACAAATCAGCTCTTGGCCTTGTCCTTGGCCTTTTCGGTCATCTCTTCTGCTTCCAGCTCAATGGTTTTGGCGGTGTCGGCAACCGCGTCCTTGGCCTCGTCAGTTTCTTCTGCGATGCCCTTCTTGAAGCTCTTGATGCCCTTGGCAACGTCACCCATAAGCTCGGAAATCTTGCCGCGGCCAAACAGGATGACCAAAAGCAGAACGATAATGATAATTTGCCATGGTCCGATAGACATTTAGGTTCTCCCTATACACAAAGGCCCCACCCGGACCTCTCGTAATTCGCGCGCACTATTGCAGAAAGCCCTATGGGCCGCAACACGAGATAACGGCTTCAAACACAGAGCGGTTAACATGTGAAATGGTGTCAGTCGCCCAGATTGTCAAACACAAGCACATGATCGGGATCGAGGCGGAAATGAGCGGTTTCCCCCAGCGTCGGACATCCTGTCGTCGCCACCCTGGCGTACACCACCTCGTTTAGCCCTTCAAACAACAGCGAAAGCTCAACCTTGTCGCCCAAAAACCGCTGGTCGGTAACCTGCGCCATGATCGATCCCTGATGATAATCCCCTGTCCGTACAAATGCCTGTGGCCGGATCATGACCAACGCCGGGCCACCCTCTTCACCGACCTCGGTCTTGAACCGGCCCAGCGGTGTGTCAGCGGCGCCATCGACAATACGCACCCGCAACTCGTTCACGTCTGAAAAAAACCGCGCCGCTTCGGCGTCCGCCGGCCGGCGATACAACTCGTCAGGCGTGCCGATCTGAACGACGCGCCCGGCCCGCATGAGCACGATCCGGTCCGCCATCCCCATGGCCTCTTCCGGATCATGGGTCACGAGGATGGAACTGGACCGGGTTTCCTTCAGGATCGCCAGGGTCTCATGGCGCACATGTTCTCTGAGGCGCTGGTCGAGGCCCGAGAACGGTTCATCCATCAACAGCACCGCCGGCCGCGGCACGATTGCCCGCGCCAGCGCAACCCGCTGCTGTTCACCACCGGACAACTCATGCGGGTAGGATTGCTCAAGGTGATCGAGCCCAACGCGCAACAAGGCCGAGCGCGCGGCATTGGTGGCGCTTTGCTTGTCCACTCCCTTGAGTCCGAACGTGACATTGCCCATCACGGTGAGATGCGGAAACAGCGCATAATCCTGAAACATCAGGCCGACTGAGCGCTTTTCCGGTGGAACAAAGATGCGGTCCGATGCAACTTCGGCATTGTCGAGCAGAATGCGTCCGGAATCGGGGCGCTCCACGCCGGCAGCCAGCCGCATCAGGGTTGATTTGCCGCAGCCAGACGGGCCGAGCAGGCACACGATCTCACCCTGCTTCAACTCAAAGGACACGTTGCGCACGGCTTCCGTCTCACCATAGGCAAGCGACACGTCATCAAATGTGACGCTGGACGAAAAGGCAGCGGCGGCGGTACCACGCGGTCCCCACCTGCCCCTGGTCGTTCTGTGAAGCACTTCCGTCATTGTGACAGGTGATTACACCAACGCGTGACAACTATCCAGCATTCGCGCAAGCAAATCGGCCGAAGTAGCTGGTGCGGCGTTTTACGCCCTGCCCTCGTCATCGAGGACTTCCGGCAGGTCCATATTCAGGGCTTCATCGGATTCCGCTGCCGCATCATCTGCCTCTTCATCATCGGGCAGATGCATTTCAAGCTCCGGTTCGAGGTCGTCAGCGTCCAGCGGGTCCTCGTCCGGACCGAGCGCATCGTCATCGCTCGGGCTGGGAATGAACATGTCCGGCGGCAGGTTGCCCGACAGCAGACCGGAACCCTTCAGTTCAGCCATGCCGGGCAGATCACGAATTTCATTCAACCCGAAATGCTCCAGGAACTCCTGCGTGGTGCCGTAGGTGACAGGACGGCCCGGCGTGCGCCGGCGGCCGCGCATCTTAATCCAGCCAATCTCCATCAGGATATCGAGCGTACCCTTCGCAGTCGCCACGCCGCGGATATCTTCAATTTCGGCGCGGGTGACCGGCTGGTGGTAGGCGATGATCGACAACACCTCCAGGCCTGCCCGCGAAAGTTTCTTCTGTTCGATTGCCTCTTCGCGCAACAAAAAGCTCAGGTCATCGGCGGTGCGGAACGCCCACTTTCCGGCAATCTGCTTCAGGTTGACGCCACGCATCTGGTAACTTTCCTGCACCGTCTCCAACAGACCAGCCACATCGGCATCCTTGGGCAACGCCGCGGCCAGTTCCGCTTCACTCAGCGGGCCGGCTGCGGCAAACAGCAGCGCCTCGACCACGCGCTGCTGCTGTAGTTCCGGCATGATGCCGGAAATCGCATCTCCCTTGCGCAGCAGGTAATCCGGCAGATCGCTGTCGTCGGCAGGCGGCAGGTCCTGTGCAGGCGCGATGTCATCAACCGACGACGCGGATTCCACTGCATCGTCTTCCAGGTCATGTAACGGCTCTTGTCCGTTTTCGATCTTCACAGCTTGCTTTGCCAACTTGTAATCCCTCTTGCCCCATATGGCCCCAGCCAGGGCCGTAACGCCTAACCCACGCGCGAGCGCCGCATGTAAATCGGTTCGAACGATTTCTCCTGGCGAACCTCCAGCACTCCTTCACGCACTAGTTCAAGCGATGCGGTGAACCCCGATGCGATTACTGAAGCGCGCTTCTCAGGTTCCACCATGTACTGCACCAGGTACGCATCGAACCGGCCCCAGTCATCCATTGTGCCCAGCATTCTCTCCAGCGCCGTGCGTGCTTCCTTCAGGGTCCACACCGCCATCGGCTTGATCTCATAACTATGGTGCGCTGCTTTGCGTTGCCGCCGGTCGGCATAGGCCTGCAACAGGTCAATCAGGTTGTCGCCCCACTCGACCTGCCGCTCCACAACCACCGGTTCCGGCCAGCCGCGATCAAACACGTCACGCCCGAGACGGTTGCGCGACATCAGCTTTGCCCCGGCATCCCGCATCGCCTGCAACCGCTGCAGTCGAAACTGCAGCCGGGCCGCCAGCTCTTCCGGCGGCGGCTCGTCGCCATCGTCAGTTTCCTTGGGCAGCAGCAGGCGCGACTTGAGATAGGCCAGCCAGGCGGCCATGACCAGATAGTCAGCCGCCAGTTCCAGCTTCATCCTGCGGGCGTCTTCAATGAACACGAGATACTGTTCAGCCAGCGCAAGGATCGAAATCTTGGTGATATCGACCTTCTGGTTGCGGGCCAGTTGCAGCAGAAGATCGAGCGGCCCCTCGAACCCGTCGAGATCGACGATCAACGGCAGGCCTTCCTCTTCCGGCTCCGGCATCAGCCGCACCGGACCCTGACCATCCGGCCACAGTTCGTCTTGCGCTGGAGTTGTCGTTTCCTTGCTCATGAAATCCGCATTTCAATGCCCACATGTCGCGGGTTCGTCACAATTGATACACCAGATATAGCTTGGTTGACCATCTCTGACAGCGGCGATACGCACTTATCCGCAAGTGATGTGGCCGCCATATGATGAAAACGTGCGCATCTGACACGGCTTCTTCACGCCATCGCCATCATGCTGTCCAGGACCCGTTCGGCTTCAGCCACGTCAAAATCATCCGGTGTGCGCTGAAATGACAGGGCCCTTAGCGCGCGTTTTTCCGCTCTGCCTTTCAGGATGCCGGCGACATCCGCCACCTGCTTCATTTCCTCCATATCGCCATTGCAATGCAACAGCACATCGCATCCCGCCTTGACCGCCAACTCGCCGCGCGCATGCATGGATGACCTGAAATTGGACAGTTCTTCGCCCACCATGTGGGTCAGCGACGCATCAAGCGCCTTCATCGACAGATCGTCGCTCATCAAAAGGCCGTCAAAGCCAAGCTGTTTTCGCACCACGTCGCCGATCGCTTTCGCCGACAGCGTGCACGGCGCATCTTCATCAATCGCCGAGTAGACCACGTGCGCCGTCATCGCCATTGGCGCGTCGGCCAGGGCCGCAAATGGCGCGAAATCCGTCTGTTCCAGGTCCTGCAGCGGAGCGTCCACTACCGGTAGCTCAAGGTGACTGTCGCACAATGCACGGCCATGACCGGGGATATGCTTGATAACCGGCAGCACGCCGCCGTCCATCAGCCCCTGCGCGGCCGCCCTGCCGAGCAGGGCAACCTGCTCAGGACTGGTGCCGTAAGAGCGGTCGCCGATGATCTTGTGGCCACCGGGTTGCGGCACATCCAGCACCGGCAGACAATCGACATTAATGCCAACTTCCGCCAGATCGCTGGCCAGCAGGCGGTAAACCAGCCGGGTTGCGGACAAACCGGCCAATGCGTCAAGTTCATAAATGTCGGCGTAGGCACGGCCGGGCGGATACTTGCGCCATTCAGGCGGCCCCATGCGCTGCACCCGCCCGCCTTCCTGATCGATCAGCACAGGCGCGTCGGCGCGGCCGACAAGTTCGCGAAACCGGGATGTCAGGTCACAAAGCTGCTGGCGGTTATCGACATTGCGGGCAAAGAGGATAAGTCCCCAGGGTTGAGCGTCACGAAAAAAAGCCTCTTCGTCCGCACTAAGCTCTACACCCGTGCAACCGCAAATGAACGCACCAATCATGGTTAGCGTAACCCTCTCACCCGAATCGTCCCCCGGTAATTCCGCTGAATCTAGCGATTTTGCCACAGCGTGCAATTCCCGCTTGCCGGGCACCCGCTATATACACTGCAAATTTGCTTAAAATTGTCCGTTTTTCGTTCACGAACGCGCAACGTTAACAAGGGATTTAAGAACCGGTTGGCCGCTCCATGTAGTAAACAAATGGTCATCAAAGCCCAGACATATCGTTGGGCACATGGGAACTTTTAGTTAAGCGAGAGGGAGAGAGAATGTTGAGAGTAGCGCAAAACGAGCAGATGATTCCGTGGCAGAAACTGGCCAACGAGCGTCTCTCGGTCGCCAATACGCTGGCTCGCATTTGCGTGGTTCTGTTCGCGGTATTGGTGGTTCTGGGTGTAAATTCGTTCTCCGTCATGTCGCAGCAGTCGCGGATGTGTTCAAGCCTGCTGGAAGCTCACAGCACCATCGACAAGTACCAGGCAAGCACCTTGCCGACGACACCGATCATCAAGTCGTATTGTCACTAGGGCGGCGTCGCCTCGCCATTTCATCCATGCAGCAGTCTCCAACTGCCTGGACCATACATATCTCCTGATCAGGTTGCAGCACCTCAATCAGCAAAAACCCCGCTTCCACCAGGAAAGCGGGGTTTTTCATGTTGTGCGTCCGCAAACATCAGATGCCAAACGGCACTCCCCCACTGACCGGCAGGCAAATCCCTGTCACATAAGCAGAGCTCGGCCCGGCCAGATATGAAACCGCTTCGGCGACATCTTCGGGTTGTCCGGCGTCTCGAACCGCAACAGTTGCATAGCGCTGCTTTCGGATTTCGTCGACACCGACTGCGGCCTGCTTCGCCAGGCGCTCATTGGCGGCGGCATGCATATCCGTCATGATATATCCCGGGCAGACGATGTTGCACAAAATCCCGTCAACGCCGAATTCAGCAGCAATTGTCTTGGTCATTCCGACCAGGCCATGCTTCATCACAGTATAGGCGCCGAACCCCGGCTCGGCGCCAAGGCTGCCGGTCGATCCGATATTGATGATCCGGCCGCCGCCTACTTTGCGCATCTCTGGTATCACAGCCTGCGACAGCATCATCGGACCAAGGATGTTCACGCGAAAGCTCGTTTCCCACTGATCCGGCATGGTGGACAGAAAGTTGTCGGAACCTGCCAATGACCCGGCATTGTTGACCAGAATGTCTACGCGTCCGAACTCAGTCACTGCCGCGGCAATGCACATGCGAATATCGTCGTCATCCGCAACATCCAGATTCAACGGCATTACAGTGCTGCCGGTTTCCAGCAATTCGGCACTCAATGCATGCAGAAGTTCGGTTCTGTGATGGGTTTCACCGCCGATCTGCAGGCTGCCGCGCATGTCGGTCGCAATTACCGAGGCACCGTCATCTGCAAGCCGCCTCACGATCGCGCTGCCGATGCCTCTGGGGGCCGATGCACCGGTAACAATCGCGACTTTCCCCGACAACGGCTTCATTCAACGCAGCTCCGTTCTAAGGATTGGCGAGTGATCGGCTCCGGTCCGATAAGTCAGCCCGGCTGACGCAGCACAAGAACCATAGTGGCATGCGCCGCAACCGCACCGGTGTTCACCAGCTTGTGCGGTTTGTCAGCATGGTAGCGCAACGCCTCGCCGGCCTTGGCCTCACGGCTTTCTCCGTCCACGGTTACCTGCAATTGCCCTGTCACCACATACAAGTGTTCGATGGTTCCGGGCGGATGAGGTTCAGATTCAAGCACACCTTCAGGCTTGGCATGGAAGTCATACCATTGCAGATGATCAACCAGGTTCAATGGCCCGGCGATCGCCAGCCGGCACAGTCCGTCTTCACTCTCCAGCAACGGTACGGCCGCCCGCGTCTGATGTTCTATGAACGCATCGCTCTTGCCGGTCTTCAACACCTCTTCAATGGTGGTGTCGAGCGCCTGTGACAGCCGGAACACCGTGGAAATAGTCGGATTGGTCTCGTTTCGCTCAATTTGCGAGATAATCGATTTGGCTACGCCGGATTGCTCCGACAAATCTCCGAGCGACATCTTGTACGCCTTGCGCAGGCGCTGGATGGTCTTGCCCAGTTCTGGCGTCACATCAGACGGTGAACGGGTTTTACGTGCGCGTTGAGTGGCCATTTGTGCCCTGCCCCGGTATCAGATCAGCCTGACGGGTCAGGTGAACCCGAGCGGCCGTGGTTGTTCGTTATCCAGAACGTATACCCCGAAAATGTCCTGTAAGCCAAACAACTTCGATCGACATTGCTTAATGGAACCCATTGGTTTCACCACGGTTTCGAAACGGGCTTGTGCGGCTGACAAACTTGCCGCCTCACGTCAACTTCCGGTAGTCGCGAACGGCATGCCAGAAGACCGCACACAGGACCATGATGCCGCCAGTGAGACTCGCCGCCGGAGGCACTTCTGTCAAAAAGACCCAAGCCATGAAAATCGCTAGCGGCACCTCCGCTGTACCCAGTAGACCGGACTCTGCGGCCGTTATCAGTCTGGTTCCCTCCGTCCACAAAACGATGGCAGCCGCGAAAGACAGTCCAAAGAGTGTGAGAAATACTCCATCATGCAGGCCTACTTGCAGCGGGTTTGTGAAAAACCAGCTAATAACGAACAGCTGAAAAGCGGATGCAGCACCGGCGAGAACAACCGGCGTCCGGCTGAAAACCCTGATTAGAACCATATAGAGCGCGTTGCCGAGCATCATCAACACGGCAACGGCATCTCCGAGGAGATTGACCGATCCAAAACTCGCTCCAACCATGACCAGCACGCCTGCCACGCAGACCGCAGCGGCAATCATCGTCGAGCGGCGAACCGCCTGGTGCAGCAACAGCCATTCCAACAACGCCGCGGCAAACGGCACCATCGCGTAGATAATCGCAACATTTGCAACATATGTCATCTTGAACGCCGCGATAAAGGCCAGACTGGCGAGACTTCCGACACTGGCAAGAAGCCAGCCCCGCCAACCAAGGCGCGGCGGCGCAGTCCCGGAATCCCTCCAGTTCCGCCACAGAACATATGCTGCAATCAATGTCGCGCCGACCAGTCCACGCCAGCAGGCAACCGTCCACGTATTGCTGGAAATGGTCTTGGTCAGCACCCCCGACAGGCTGAACGCCACGGCCGACGCCAGCACCAGGCAGATTCCAAGCATGCGGCTACTTGTATCGGTTTTGTAACCTGGCATCGCCCAACCAACCAATCCAGAGGAAGGACGATACCATGCCCCTGCTGACAACCCGGCGTCAGCAGTGATCCCGTATTAGGACTTGAGCCAATGTCAGCCTAATCCCGCACAGCCCTCGTACACTGCCGCACAAACAGGTTTGCCTTGGCAGCGACGGCAGCCGTGCGTTGAGTGCTGCGCACGGGTGTCAGTTGGACGGGAGTCAGTTGGAAAGACCCGCCAGATAGTTCGAAAGCTGCTCCAGACCGGCTTTCAGCACATCCGTGCTGTTGGAATAACCGATACGCACATAGCCTTCCATGTCGAAGGCATCACCAGGTGTCAGCATGACACCGGTTTTCTGCAGCAGATCGACGCAAAACGCGCGTGATGTCATCGCCACATCGATTTTGAGCATCGCTGTCGTCCCGGCCCGGGGTTTGACCCAGGACACCTGTGGATGGTCGGCAACCCACGCATCAAGAATGGCCAGATTGGTGCGGGTGATCTTGTGGCTCCTGGCCAACAGCTTGTCTTTGCTTTCCAACGCTGTTGCGGCGAAATGATCGTTGATCATCCCGACAGAGATCGTGTCGTAATCGCGGTGAGTGATAACCTTTTCGGTTACTTCCGGCGGCGCAGCAATCCAGCCGACGCGCAGGCCCGCCAGCGAATAGGCTTTCGACATGCCTGCCGTCGCAACGCCTTTTTCATAAACATCAACAATTGAAGTGCTCATGCCGTCGCCGGTCTGGCCGGTGCCGCGGTAAACCTCATCGCACAACACGTAGGCGCCAGCCTCGCGCGCAATTCCCGCTATCTCTTCAAGCATAGCGCGTTCGATCAACGCGCCGGTGGGGTTGTTGGGATTGGTGAGTGCAATCAGCCTGGTTTCCGGTGTCACCAGCTTGCGGAGCTGGTCCAGATCGGGCAGGAAGCCATCTTTTGCCGCAAGCCGCAACAACTGCACATCCGCTCCGATGCTGTCGGGAATGGAATAGTGTTGCTGATAGGTCGGCACGATGCTGACAATCCGATCGCCGCGGGACACCAGCGATTTATGCACCAGCATGTTTGCCGCGATCGTGCCATGGGTGACTGTGATATTGTCGATGTCCTGATTGTCGTAAAGCGTCGAAATGGCCTGGCGCAACCTAGTCGAACCCTCAATTGCTCCGTAGGTCATCTTCATCGGCAGCAGCTCTGACAGATCACTGCTGTTGCGACCGGACAGGTGCAACAACTCGTCGATAGTAATGCTGGCGACACAGGTTTCCGCGAGATTGTAGGTGCATCGGGTTTCCCACTCATTCATCCAGATCTCGACTTTGAACGGTTCGATATGCATGGCCGGATCCTCGGAATTCTCGACTTGCTGATTGATCGCAGGCGGTCGACCGGAGGCTGGGCCGACTGTGACACACAACTTGCGCCTTTGCTGTCAAACCTGCAATGTCCGCAACTCAGTCTTCTCCCCGCGATCCGGAATATCTGATGCCAAAACTGCCCGAAATCACACAGCAGATAACCTGGGTGTACACGAGCAACCTGGAAGATACCTGCGCCTACTACAACCGCATCCTCGGCCTTGAACTGGAGCGGGACGAGGGAAAAGCAAGGATATTCAATGCTGGAGAGCAGGCGTCGATCGGCGTCTGCCTGGCGTTTGAGGATCGCGTCGTGCAACCGTCAGGCAGCATGATTACGTTGGTGACTGACGACGTTGATGGCTGGTACTCACTCCTGAAGGACAGAGGTGCTGATCTCCTCGGCCCGCCACGTCACCTGGATGAGTTCGGAGTCTACAGTTTCTTTTCCCGCGACCCGAACGGCTACATGATTGAGGTTCAAAGTTTCACTGACTGAGTTCAGCTTTGAGCGGCTGGCCTCCGGCACATCGCGTTCAACATCCACAGTCCTGTTCGCAATCCCTGTTGCGACAATTGTTGCATTGCACAATCATCGCAAACATGTTAGCACACAAACAAGTTTGGAATCGGCAGGGAAAGCGACAATGGGCGTTATCAACGTAATAGACACCAACAACAAGACCCACGTGCTGGAAGCGGTCGAAGGCTGGCGCGTAATGGAGATCATTCGCGAACATGGCTTGCCAATGGAAGGCCTGTGCGGTGGCGCATGCGCGTGTGCAACCTGCCATGTGATTGTCGATGAAGACTGGTCAGCCAGACTGTTCGAGGCACGTGAAGAGGAAGAAGACATGCTTGATACGGTGCCAAACGTGATGCCGTCATCGCGCCTGTCCTGCCAGTTGATCTATACGGAAGAGCTGGACGGTCTGACGGTTGCCCTTGATCCTGCAATAGCGGATGCTGTGCGGGCCGCCTGAACCAAACCCTCACCGCCTGCGTTGACAGTGAAATGACATGGATCACCGCCTACATTTTCACTGCCGCGGCATTTTTCGCCATTGATTTCCTTTGGCTTGGCACCATCGCCAAAAAATTTTATTTCTCGCGCATGTCGCATCTGCTGGGCGGCAGAATAAACTATCCCGCTGCGGCTGGATTTTACGCAGTATACGTCGTCGGACTGATTATCTTCGCCGTAGCCCCGGCCTTGAACGAAGGCGCCTGGCAGACCGCCGCGCTCTATGGCGCCCTGTTCGGATTCTTCTGCTATGCCACCTATGACATGACCAATCAGGCCACATTGAAAGACTGGCCCGTCGCGGTAACCATCGTCGACATCTTATGGGGCACGGTGTTGTCCGGTTGCGCAGCAACCATCGGATTTCTGGCCACCAGGGCGTTCGCATGACCGCGCTGGCACTTGACTGGGAACTGGTGACCGACCGTGTCATGGGCGGTGTATCAAGCGGACGGATCCAAAAGACCGTCATCATGGGCCGCCCGGCAAACCGCATGACCGGCCGGGTCAGCCTCGACAACAATGGCGGCTTCATCCAGATCGCAGCGGACCTGCCGCCGCCCGGCGAAGCAACCGGCATTGCATTGCATCTCATCGGCAATGCCGAGACCTACAATATTCATCTGCGTACCAGTGACCTTGCCAGGCCATGGCAATCCTATCGCCAGGTGTTCACGGCGCCGCCGGAATGGACACTGTGTCATTTCGATTTCATAAACTTTGAAGCCCATCGAACCGACAAGGCCCTGGTGCCAGAGAACATCCGCCGCATCGGCATCGTCGCGATCGGTCGCGAATTCGATGCTGATGCAGCGGTATCTTCAGTCAGCTACTACTAGGGCCCGCAAGGTCAGGCCGCATGCGACTTCTGCTGGCCACCTTGTTTTGAGCGGTTTGTGCGGCGGCGTCTGTTCGGCCTCGGCGTGGATTTCTTATCCTGCTCACCTGCCGTCCGCGTGGTATTGGCAGCAGTGCCGCCGCCGCGACGGCGTGACCGCTTCTTGTGCTGCGGCTTGGCGCGCGGGTCACGCTGGCGCGGTTCGCGCGGTAGGTCGCGCAGGGAAATTTCGGGCAGTCCGCCGGGCAGCGGCATCTCGTCCACCTTGCGCTTCAAGAGCCGTTCAATGTCGCGCAGCAGGCTGCGCTCATCAGGCGCACACAACGCCACGGCAAACCCGGACGCACCTGCGCGCGCCGTTCTGCCAATGCGGTGCACATAAACTTCAGGCACATTCGGCAGTTCGTAGTTGATGACCATTTCAACACCGGGCACATCGATGCCGCGGGCTGCAATGTCGGTCGCAACCAGTATCGGGCAGGCGCCTTTGCGGAACCGGTCCAGCGCCTTTTCACGATTGGACTGTGACTTGTTGCCGTGAATGGCGGCTGCCTCAAAGCCGTCCTGGACGAGCCGTTTCACCACCCGGTCAGCGCCGCGCTTGGTGCGGGTGAACACGATCACGCGCTTGCCCATGTTCTCGCGCGCCAGATGGGCTACCGCGGCGATCTTGTTGCCCGGCGCAATATGCATCACCGACTGGTTGATGCGTTCGGCCGGCGTCGATACTGCAGCCACGGCGATTTCCACCGGAGACTTCAGGTGATCGTTGCTGAGCTTGCGTATCTCCTTCGGCATGGTCGCCGAAAACAACAGGGTCTGACGCTTTTCGGGCACCATCGCCACTATGCGCCGGATGGCCGGCATGAAGCCGATATCCAGCATCTGATCTGCTTCATCGAGGATCAGGATTTCAACCGAATCCAGCCGCATGGCGCGCTGATCGATGAGATCAAGCAGGCGGCCAGGTGTGGCGACAACAATATCCACGCCGCGCGCCATTGTGGCTTTTTGCGGCCGGATGGAAACGCCGCCCACAATCGACGTGGCAGACAGCTTAAGGCGCGATCCATAGTCACGCACGGACTTCATGATCTGGGTCACCAGCTCACGGGTTGGCGCCAGGATCAGTGCGCGGCAGGTATGCGGTTTCGGCCGCCCGCCGATTGCAGCAAGGCGCTGCAACAGCGGCAACGCGAATGCGCCGGTCTTGCCGGTCCCGGTCTGGGCCAGCCCGATAACGTCACGGCGGTCCAAAATTGTAGGGATTGCCTTCACCTGAATTGGCGTAGGCACATCATGGCCCAATGCATCAAGCGCATTGAGCAACGGCCTGTCGAGGCCGAGGTCGGAAAATTTCAAGTTATTGTTCTTTCTTGTATGCAATGCGCGCGAATGGTCGGCGCATCTGGGTTTCTTTTCGACGGCAACGGGCAATGAACCCAAGTTTGACGGCTCAAGGTCGCCACCGAAGAAAAACGTCTGTCACGGGCATCAACGCAGTTGGGCGACTCAATTCAGCCGCAGCCCATGTCCAATGGCCGCACAAGCACAGATGTGGGTATCGAAGTCAAGCAAGGCAACTCCACGTGGCGCACATGTCGCAGGTGATGCTTAACAGCCGGTTCGTATCCGGCCGCCTATTCTGAGACCAGGGTATCCGACAGGTTCTGCATCGATGTCCTGCCCAGCTGTGCCAGAGTCAGGCTGACCTCGTCACTCAGCACGTCGCATAGTTGCGACAGGCCGGCCTCACCGGCGGCGGCCATGGCGAACAGCAGCGGACGTCCGAGAAATACGAAACTGGCCCCCATGGCATAGGCCTTGACGACATCCTCGCCGGAACGAATACCGGAGTCGTAGAACAGCGGGTAATCCTTTCCCACCGCTTCGCGGATGCGCTGCAGCATCAGGATCGGGGGCGGCGCGCTGTCCAGTTGCCGGCCGCCGTGGCTGGACACTTGGACGGCGTCCACTCCCGTCTTTTTGAGCCGCACCGCATCCTCGACGCTCAGCACCCCCTTGACCACCAGTTGTCCCTGCCACTGCTCGCGCAGGCTTTGCAGTTTTGCCCAGTCTGCGGCTGCCCGGCTTTCGGTGCGGTCAAACGAATTGCCCTCCCCGGTAAAGTTCGCCATCTCGGGCCGCCCGTTCAGCAGGGTAGAGATCGACCAGCGCGGGTGCATGGCAAAATCGATGAACTGCCGTGGCCCGATTTTGAACGGCATTTTGAAGCCGCGCCGCAACTCGCGCGGTCGCCTGCCAACCTCCGGCACGTCAAGCGTCACCACCAGGGTCCGGTAGCCGCATGCCTGAGCCCGTTCCACCAGCCCTTTGGTGCTGCTGCCGTCACCGCTGATGTAAAGCTGGAACCAGGCATGCCCGTCGGATTTCTCGATCATGGTTTCAAGCGACGTGGACGCCACGGTCGAAACGCCAACCGGCACCTTGTAGCGTGCAGCCATACGGGCCAGCATGAGATCGGCGCCGGGTCTAGAGAGATTGCACATACCCATCGGGCTGATCCCGAACGGGCGCAACCCGTCATGATCAAACACCTTCACGCCGAGATCGCGCTCGGTGACATTGACCAGGATGCGCGGCTGCAGGCGCAGGTCGCGCAATGCGCCCCGGTTTAGAGCTTCACCATGGCCCTCGCCTGCCGCACCGTCGATGTAGTCGAACACCATCCACGGCAGACGCGCGCGCGCCAAAGCGCGCGCATCATCTGTTGAGTGGATTTCGCGCGAGGCAAACAACGAAAGGATCCTTACGCCTGGACCGCCTTCATGAACCTGTCACGAATGACCACCGGATCCATGGTGATAACCGGCACCTTGACGTTGCCGCTTTCGCACTTGGCGACAATGATGGTCATCTTGTTGCTGTCCAATGCCGCCTGAATGGTCTTGCCGGTGTCTTCGGCGCTGCATGCGACGACGTTTTCGCATCCGCATGCCTCGGCCACGGCAGCAAGCGACGTCTTCTTGCCGGCATAGGTCGGCTGGTCACCTGTGGAGCCATAGCTGCCATTGTCGATGATCAACAGGATGAAATTGTCGGCGACGTTGTTGGCGATCGTCGGCAGGGTGCCGAAGTTGGTGAGAACGGAACCATCGCCGTCGATGGAGATGACCTTCTTGCCCTGCGCCAGCGCCAGGCCAAGCCCGATGGACGAAGACAGCCCCATGGTGCCGAGCATATAGAAGTTGGTCGGCTGATCGTCGGTCAGGTGCAACTCCTGGCTCGGCAAGCCGATATTGCAGATAACCAGGTGGTCACGAATGATTGGCGCGATGTCGCGCAGAATGTCAGAGCGGATCATGATCAGTATCCTTTCCAGAAGCTGGCGTCAGTCAGGATGGCAACCGGCTTGTTGCACATGAAGGTGTATTTCAGGATCGCGTCCAGTTCGTCGGCGTCTTCTTCCTGGTGGAAATGGTAGGTCGGAATGTTGAGCTGGCTGAGCAGGGCCTTCGTGTGCACCGCCATTTCGACCTGGCATGCGACCGGCTCGCCCAGTTCTCCGCGGTAGGAGATCAGCATCGGCAGCGGCATGCGGTAGTACTGGGTCAACGTGACCAGTGTGTTGATGGTCACGCCGATGGCCGTGTTCTGCATGATGATGGCCGGGCGCTTGCCGCCCATGAAGGCGCCGGCACACAATCCCATGCCCTCGTCTTCCTTGTTGGCCGGTATGTGATAGATCTTGTCGCAGGCGTCGATTTCGTCGATGACCCCGGCAAGCTGCTTGCAGGGAACTGTGGTGACAAACTCGACCTTGTTGGCGACCAGGTCATCCACGATCTTGGTGTTAACAGACACAGAATTTACTCCTCGTGTGTGGCAATCGAATATGGTCAGGCGTGTTCATTTGGCCGTATAGCCGCCGTCCACGGACAGCACCTGCCCGGTGACGTAGGAAGATGCCGGCGAACAGAAAAACAGCACCGGACCATCAATGTCCTCAGGTTCGCCATTGCGGCCGATGCAGGTTTGAGCGGCATTGCGTGCCGCTCTGTCCGGGTCGTCAAATACCGGTGCGGTCAATTCCGTTCTGAAGAACCCCGGCGCCAGCGCATTTGCAGTTATCCCGAACGATGACCAGGCTTCAGCCATGGCGCGGGTCATCTGGCTGACGCCACCCTTCGACGCGCCATAGGCAATACCGCCGGGAAATGCCCTGAAGCTCTGCAGGGAGGCAAAGTTGACAATGCGGCCAAAACCGTTCTGCTTCATGGCTGGGACAAATGCCTGCGCCAGGAAGAACGGCACCGACAGGTTGAGGTCCAGCGTCAGGTCCCAGTTTTCCGCCGTGACATCGTCGGCTGCCTGCCGGGTGTTGATGCCGGCCGCGTTGATCAGGATATCAGGTGATCCGAACACCGCCTTCACCGCTTCAACGGTCTGGTCCAGGCCGGATCGGTCAGACAGGTCGGCCTCGACAAACCCTGCCGGGCCTGGATGTGCTTCGGCCCATTCGGCAAGTGCATCGCCGCGCCGTGCCACCCCGACAACCCGGACACCGGCGGCAAGCAGGACATCCGCCGAACGCCGGCCCAGACCGGCGCTGGCGCCCGTGACACACGCCGTCTTGCCGGATATGTCGAACAGGGGGTTGTGGGTGGCGTTCTGCATTTCTCCCTCTACATGGCCGCTGTCAGGTCAAACTCTTCATCGGGGAAATACTTCGCCAGCCGGATGTCCGCGGTGCGGGCATGTCCTTCCATGCCCTCAAGCCGTGAAATCCTGGCAGTTGCTTCAGCCACGGGTTTGGCGCCTTCGCGGGTGGCCCGCTGCCAGGTGACGATTTTCATGTACTTGTGCACCGACAGCCCGCCGGTGTATTTGGCTGCTCCCGAAGTCGGCAACACGTGATTGGTGCCCGACGCTTTGTCACCGAAGGCAACCGTGGTCTCCTCACCGAGGAACAGCGAGCCGTAGCACTTGAGGCGGCCCAGCCACCAGTCCAGGTCTTCTGCCTGCACGGTGAGATGTTCCGGCGCATACTCGTCCGACGTCGCGGCCATCTCCTCGCGCGTATCACATACGATCACCTCGGCATAGTCGCGCCACGCCGCTTCGGCGTTTTTGGCGTTGAGCTCCGGCAGGTCTGCAATCAGCCCGGGTACGATTTCCAGCACGCGCTCGGCCAGCGCCTGATCATCGGTGACCAGCCAGACCGGCGAGTTGTAACCGTGCTCGGCCTGCCCCACCAGATCCGCCGCCACGATATCGGCATCGGCCGTTTTGTCTGCCAGGATCAGGCTGTCGGTTGGCCCCGCAAACATGTCGATGCCGACGCGACCAAACAGAATCCGCTTGGCTTCTGCGACGAACTGGTTGCCGGGACCGACGAGAATGTCGGCCTTCGGCAGGTCGAACAGGCCGAACGCCATCGCTGCCACGCCCTGAACACCGCCCAGAGCCAGAATTGTATCGGCGCCGCAGACATGCGCCGCGTAGATGATGGCAGGCGCTATGCCGACGTCCGGACGTGGTGGAGAACAGGCTATGATGTTTTCACAACCGGCAACGCTGGCTGTGGTAACGGTCATAATTGCAGACGCGATGTGGCTGTAGCGCCCGCCAGGGATGTAGCAGCCGGCAGTCCGCACGGGGATGCTCTTCTGGCCGGCAATCAGGCCAGGCACAACTTCTATCTCGATGTCCTTCATGGTGGCCATCTGAGCTTCGGCAAACCGGCGCACATTGGCATGGGCAAATTGGATGTCCTGCTTCAGCTTCTCCGGCACCTGAGCGGCGGCGGCCTCGATTTCCTCGGCCGTCAGCTTGATGTTGCCGTCATAACGGTCGAACTTCGCTGCATACTCGAGCGCGCCCGCATCACCGCGTGTCTCGATGTCATTCAGGATTGCCTGGACGGTGTCGCGCACATCGTCCGCGCCACTGGCCGAGGTCAAATCAGCTTTTTTCAGATAGTTGCGGGACATCAATCACAATCTCCTTGCTTGCGAGAACTGACAGCTCGCTGTCGAACGTCACTGGAACAAAAACAGAATACCAAGCGCTAGAAGCAAAATGCATGTCAATTTGGTTACAATCCTGGTCAGCGTCTCACCGGTAAAACCTGACATGAATACACTGGCCACAGACACTACGCCAAACGCAGCCAAAGTCAGGATTGTCAGAACCACATACACATACAACTCCTGGGCCGGTATCAATTGCCAGCCAGATGTAATAGCTTGCATTTTGAAAAATGCAAGCTATTACAACAAATAATTCCAAAGCCTCGTTGAGCTATGCAATAAGGTACTGAATTGGCGAAACAATTGGTCACCGAACCACACGAAATGGCATCCACAGGACGCAGATTACCAACGCTGGAAGATGTGGCCAAAGCCGCAGGCGTGTCTACGGCGACTGTTTCGCGCTGCCTCAACGAACCCGGAAAAGTCTCTGAAAAGACTCACCAACGGGTGATGCAGGCCGTAACCAAACTCAACTACTCTCCCAATTTTGGCGCGCGAGCCATAGCTGCGAACCGCACCGGTATTTTCGGTGCCATCATTCCGACCATGGAAAACGCCATATTTGCCAGGGGCATTGAAGCCTTTCAGAAAGCGCTTGTCGAGAAAAACGCCACCATGCTTGTGGCCAGTTCCGCCTACGATCCGGAACGGGAAGCACAACTGATCCGCACAATGGTTTCCCGCGGTGCAGACGGCCTGCTGCTTATCGGAACCGAGAGAGACCCGGCCATATACGAGTTTCTCCGGCAGCGAAACATACCAACGGTCGTTGCCTGGGCCTGCGCGCCCGAACCCTCACAGTCCTATGTCGGCTTTGACAACCGCACAGCAGCACAGCAACTGGTCGAGAAGGCCATAGCCATGGGACACCGGTCGTTTGCATTCATCTCGGCTTCGACCGCAGCCAACGACCGCGCCCGCGAGCGGGTCCTGGGAGCAAGACAGGCTATTTCGTCAGCGGGCCTGGATGTAGAAGCCATGCCCTTGATCGAGACTGACTATTCCATCGCCAACGGCCGCGCAGCCTTCGGTCGGCTTGCCGCCACGGAGCCCCTGCCCTCCCTGGTGATCTGCGGCAATGACGTTCTGGCAGTCGGTGCAATTCAAGAAGCCCAGAGGACCGGCCTTGATGTGCCTGGCGATGTGTCTATTACCGGCTTTGATGACATCGAACTGGCTTCGGTCGTCAATCCCGGCCTCACAACGGTCCATGTCCCTCACCGCCAGATGGGCCAGCTTGCAGGTGAAGCGCTTTACAGACTGGTCCGCGAATCTGTTGACCCGGTCAGGGTGGAACTGCAGACCCGCATTGTCAAACGCCAGTCGCTGGCAGCGCCTGGCATGAATGCATGAAGCGGACCTTGATTTCATCCAATCCACGTCCAGCAAGAACGTGTCTGATGAAACCGATGCAATAAACAGACAAATTCGTCTCATCCAGCCACGCAGGTGGAAATCAACTCAAGTAGAAATCATCTCCCGGACAACGTCAAACCGCATATGTGCCTCCTTGATGGCAATAATTCACGCTAACGATCTAACTAAGGTGAAACAATTATTCATCTTGATGTAACTATCTGATCAGTTTCACGAAAAACCGGATGATCGCGAGTAAAAACGCTCGCCAATCGGCATTCATGCGCTATAGTGCATAATTGTGATCCGCTTGCGGCGATTCAAGTGTTCCGAATAACGAAACTCTGGCCTTGTTGCAGCAGGACTACCGACAGTATAGGCGGGCCGGGAGACATAATTGGGACAGCCCAAACCTCCCTGACCGGCAGCAATTGAGTTTGAGAGTGTGTCGCATGCCCAGACAAACAGTTCCGCCACAAGCGACAGGAACGTTCATTCCGGGCGATGTGCAGAATGTATTGCGCAAGCACAAGAGTGCTGCCTTCGAACGCTGGGCCGCGCAACTTTCAGGATTTGCCGATCGAACGTTGATCAGCAAGCCGGAGGACTCGCAAAGCTGGAGTCTGTCAACCTGGCTGCTGGGCGACATCCATGTGAAGGAGATTTCGACCGGTTGCGAGGAGATAGTCAGGCGGCCAAGCCATGTCCGACAGTCGTACAGCGAATACGTTGCACTGCATCTTTCGCTTCACGGTGGGCGGCATGCAATAGTCGACGATCAGGCCTTCTTCATGGGGCCTGGCGAAATCCACATCCATGATCTCAATCGCCCCCTGCGCTTCGTTACGCCGTCACCGTTGTCTGCGCTGGCGGTATTCGTGCCGTACTCAGCGATCGGTTATGACCCTTCCAAACATCGTACGACCACGTCGATTCCGGTGCAGAGCCCGACCGGACAGATGTTAAGGAATGCCATGATGGCCATGCGCGTTGACCGGGAGCAAATGCAGGAGTCAGACGCCCCGGCTGTTGCGGCCGGCTTCAGCGGATTGGTCCGTGGCCTGATCATGCACGATGTATCGGACGAAAAGGTTCAACATCTGGTAGCCGATAGCCGCACACAACTCATCAAGGCCTTCATTGAAAGCAATTTGACCGGCACCGACCTGGACACAACTTCATTGTGCCGCAGGTTCTGCGTGTCGCGGGCAACAATGTACCGCCTGTTTGCCGAGGACGGTGGCGTAGCACATTATGTGACTGAACGGCGTCTCGTGCACGCGTTCAAACAACTGCGAACAACCGCGCCGCACAGAGGTCGTGTCAAAGAGATAGCGGAAAGCTTAGGTTTCGATGATCACAGCCACTTCAATCGCTTGTTCCGAAGCAAGTTCCATCTGTCACCGAGCGAGGCGTTGGGGCTTTGGTGCGAAAATCAATCGGCACACGCTCAGTCGGCTGAACCCATACCCTGCGCATGACTCCTCACAATCATGGAGACGAGTGCTGACACCACTGCCGCATCGGAACTTGATCGTGTGACATACTAACTGCTAACGAAAAGAGCATTCCTTCAGTGCACAAGGCCGAAATGACATCCGCAGACCAATTGAACTCGCCACAGCGATTGCAGGAACAGTGCTTCGAAGCCTGGGCGGAACACAACCGCCAGTTTGCTGACAGGCGCCACTTTGGCCAGGCATCAAAGTCCCAGGTTTGGGCAATGTCGGACTGGACCATTGGCAATCTGCGATTGAGGCAGTTCTCGACTGGCGGCGAAGAAATCATTCGGCGACGCGAACATGTGCGACGTTCATTTACAGAGCATATTGCGTTGTACGTTGTTCTCAGCGGCGTCAGACACGCCATAATCAATGAAGACGTTCTGTCCATGCAGCCCGACCAGATCATTGTACACGACCTCAACCTGCCGTCGCGCTACTCCACGATGCACTCCCTGTCGGCGCTTGTCATGAATGTACCCTACGCGGCCATTGGCTACGATCCTTCTGCTCACCGCAGAACCTTATCCATTTCAACCGGCACGCCGATTGGGAAGATGCTGCACGACGCCATGCTGACCGTCTACAGTCAAACCGCGAATCTGTCGGAGACGGAAGCACTGGCACTGGCAGCAGGTTTCAACGGGTTGCTCAGTGGGCTGTTGTTGCCGCGCACCGGAGATAACGAGGCCAGAAAATGTGTTTCCTCAGCGCGGCTGAAATTGATTCAGGCTTACATTGAAGATCATATTTTCGACCCTGACCTCAACACAACGCAACTCTGTCGCGTGTTCGGTGCTTCGAGGGCAACGATCTACCGTTTGCTTGCGCCGGAAGGTGGTGTTGCCCACTATGTACGTGAACGGCGCATTGCGCACGCATTCCGACAACTGTGTGCGGGCCCCGCATCCAGAGGTCAGGTGCGAGCAGTCGCCGAGAGCCTTGGCTTCGACGATCACAGCCATTTCAATCGGTTGTTTCGCAACAAGTATCAAATTGCGCCGAGTGACACGATGGGCCTATGGGGTAATCCACATTCGGGAACATCAGACGTTGGCTGAAAATGGCAGAGTGCTAAGGAGTGCATTGCAGTCAATTCCAGTATTGAACGCACATCCTGTGCAGACGTGGTTTTGCAACGACAAGCTGCACCCAAATAAAAAATTAGTTGGTACTGCAACAGACCGCTAAATCCGTGTAGTGAGCATTTTCAGTTGAAACGAACGTTTTAGCGGGTGCACACTGCGCTGGCAGGAAGAAGCAGCGATGCAGTCTATAAAGTTGGCTCATGGACTGGAAGAACAAATCGTACCAAGGGAAGTTCTGGACCTGCCAAACGGTCCACGCGAACAGTGCTACGAAGCCTGGGCGGACAAACTTAGTGGGTTTGCTGACCGCAGATTAGTTGGCGGAACCCCACTTGCTCAAGCCTGGAAGTACACAGGCTGGACTGTCGATACCCTCAGCATAATAGAAACGACGGCTGGAGCCGAAGAAATCAATCGCCGGCCTGAGCATGTGCGCCGGTCGTTCTGCGAATGCGTTGCTTTGCATCTGCCTCTGCACATCAATCCCGGCGGACAGCTTTACGGGATAATTGATGACGACGTGATGTCCATGCGTGCCGACGAAATCCACATCCATGATCTCAACGTTCCGACACGGTTCGCGACACCCGACACCCTGTTAACACTGTCAGTGTTTGTTCCATACACCGCTATTGGCTATGACCCGTCAGCTCACCCGACCGCCATGTCGGTTTCGGTGACAACACCGATCGGACAATTGCTGAATAGTGCGATGCGCACTCTGCACCACCAGGCCACAGATTTACAACGCTCGGATGCACCAGCGTTAGCGACCGGATTCGGTGGTCTTGTACGTGGGTTGCTTCTCCAGGAAAAGGCGGACGAACAGGCGCGCGCCAGCATTGCGTCGTCTAGGTTGCATTTGATCAAGGGCTATATCGAGGAACACATCAAGGATCCTGGTTTGAGTGCAACCCAACTGTGCCGCAAATTCGGTGCGTCCCGCGCGACAATGTACAGGATGTTCGAGTCCGAGGGAGGGATCGCCAGCTATTTGACCGAGCGCCGGCTCGTGCATGCTTTCCGCGAGTTGCGCTCAACACCGGCAACGAGAGGTTTAGTGAAAATCGTTGCCGGTGAATTTGGCTTCGATGACCACAGTCATTTCAACCGTCTGTTCAAAAACAGGTTTCGCATAACTCCCAGCGATGCTTCAGGCCTCTGGGCCGAGGAACAGGAAAAACACAACCGGTTGCAAGGCAGGCAGGCCTGCACTGCATCCTGAGGTCGTGAGACGCTGGTCCACATTAGTGTGTTAATTGACCCGGCGGAACGCTCCAAAAATTGCCATACTTGCCCAGTTTCACGGCAATTTTGCATGTTTGTCAGCACACAACCATTACGGGCATTAATCAAAATTTGAGACTCTGATCCACAGACAAAAGTATGTGTTTCGGAGATAATTCCACAGTGTTCGAATGACTTCTTCGGCGCAGGATGACGAAGTGGAATTGCGGGAAAAAGGGTATCGGCAAGCGATATCTGAGGGGCCCAGATCCGAGTGTCTTTCCTCATGTCAGTCGCCGGAGGCATTTGCACATATCGGTTTTCGCTTAACTAAGACAAATGTGGAGTTGTCCATGCAAGCAGTGAAATTCAAAACCCTCAGAGACTGTGACAAGGAAGGTCACGAATTAATTCAGAGACGCAATTTCGAGTACGCGTCCAAAGTTGGCGAGCGCATTATGAGCTCGCTCCTCGAACTCGACGGCGTGGCACCCGGCTTTGAGATCACGCGCCTCGAGCACTGCCTGCAAACGGCAACACGCGCCTGGTACGATGGCGCCGACCTTGACTGGATTGTGAGCGCGTTGTTGCACAACATCGGTTTCGTTCACGCTCCGTTCGACAATGACGAGCAGGCCGCTTTGGTTCTCAGGCCATTCGTTCGGGAGCAATGCAGCTGGACCGTACAAAATCACTGGAACTTCCAGAAATTCTACTATGGTCCCGAAGCAGGCCAGCATCCCAATGAGCGCGAGCGCAACCGCAACGCCCCCTATTATGATGATTGTGTGTACTTCTGTGAGAACTGGGATCAGGTTAGTTTTGACCCTGCATATCGCAGTTTGCCGGTGGAGTTTTTCCGCCCGCTGGTGATGGATGTGTTTTCCCGTTCACCTTACGACATCACGGTAACCAGGCCGCGCAGACGTGTCCCGCTGTTTGATGACAGCGTGGCCCAGATGCGCAAGATGGCTGCCTGATCGAGACAACGGGTGGAGAGTGAACGCGGTTCTGGGCCGATCAGAGCCGCGTTCCACTTATGTACAGCGCAAGGTTGTGCCAACTACGTTCACATGCCGAACGAACGTGCGACGACATCACTCAATCAACTGGCCGTCCGCGTTCAGCGACGTTCGAAAGCCAGTTTTGCTGCCAACCCCAGAAACACCATCGACGAGACATATCCCAGGGCTCGGGCAATCCATTTGTTGCCGGCCAGCAATCCACGCACCGATCCTGCTCCGATTCCGACAAATCCGTTCACCGTCGTGCCGGTAACATTGAGAATCAGCCCCAGCAAAAGGAATTGCAGTACGGTAGATCCGCGTTCGGGATCGACGAACTGCGGCAGGAAGGCCAGTGTGAATACGATAACTTTCGGGTTCAGCAGATTGACCAGCACACCATCGCGCAAGGCTTTCGCAGGCTGCGAACGTCCGAAATCGTGTGGCAGATCGACCTGAACAGGTTGCCGGAGCGCCTGCACGGCCAGCCACACCAGGTAACCGACGCCAGCCCAGCGCAGCACTTCGAATGCCACCGGATTGGCGGCTATCAGCGCGGCCAGACCGAACGCGGCCAGCAGAACATGTATGATACTGCCGGTCGCAATCCCAAGGCTCGCTGCAAAACCCGCCTTGCGTCCCGACTTCAGCCCCTGTGAGAGGCAGAACATCATGTCGGCGCCCGGTGTCAGGTTCAGCGCGATGCCGGCCATCATGAAAATCAGCAGTTGCGAAGGTTCGATGATCATCCAGCTAACTCTTCAGTGTCGGGGAAAATGCAAATTTCAGGCATGCATCGTGAGCAGTGAACGGATAGTCGGTAAAGGCATCGCCATAGTCAAACCGAAAGTGTTTGCATGTCGTGCGGCCGAGTGAAAATACTCGTGCACTCCCTGCAATTGTCAGCCTGGATCTTGAAACCGGCTCGCAATCCACTCGCTGACAGCTGCCACGCGGCGCAGCGACTGCTGATTTCGGTGCGAAAGCAGCCACACCTCCCTTGAAAGTTTAACCGACCCGCCGTCCAGTTTTTGCAGGGCAGGTATACGGTCGGCAACGGTATTGGGCAGCAGCGATCTGCCGGCACCTGCCAGAACCGCCTCGAGGGCTGTTTCCAGATCGTGTACACGCAGCCCGGCGGCCCTCGCGCCGGATTGTCTTACCGCCTTCGCAAGCCACCTGGCCTGTGGCAGGTGAGCCATGCTGTCGTCATATGTGACCCATGGCAGATTGGTGTGTGGCCGGTTCAATTCAGCTTTCGCGGCGAATGCGGAGAACGTCAGCGAACCAATACGTCGCGCCAAAACGCTGTTGCCGCCGGTGACCGGTCGAGCCAACCGCAATGCGATGTCCGCCTCGCGCAGGGTAAGGCTGAAATCCCTGCTGTCGGGGATGAGGTCGACCTGCAGCTTTGGATGCTGTCGAAGCAGACCGCCCATTTGCGGAGCCAGCCACCGGTTGACAAGGAATGGCACCGACGTGATCCGAACCGTTCCAACGCACTCATTCGCACTGACCGCAAACGTCTCGCTCAATTCATCGCAGGCCAGTTCCATAACCTCGATGTGAGCAGCTGCCTGCGCACCGTGATCGGTCAAGGCCAGCGTCCCGTCCGCCTGTCTGAGAAACAGCTCTTCGCCAAGTATACGTCGCAACACGCCAAGCCGCCGCGACACGGTGGTATCGTCCACCGCCATCAGACGCGCTGCCGCCGACAATGACCCACCCCTCTTGACGGCCAGCAAATAGCGAAGATCGTTCCAATTCAATTTCTGCATATTTGCAGATTAGTTGCGCAAATTCTCGCCTTCAAGCTGCAAGTACGCATAAGTAGGATTTTCCTCAACCGTAAACACAGACAAAGGGGACTCCTACATGCTGTTCGCCGTTCTTTTTGAAGACAACCCTGGCACAGGAGCCGATATCAGAGCCCGGCATATGCCGGACCACCTCTGCTTCCTGGAGCGACATAGCGCGGCGGTCCAGGCTGCCGGCCCACTCATGAATTCAGCCGGCGCCGCGACCGGCGGACTTTGGCTCGTCGATGCAGTCGACGAAGCAGGCGTTCGCAGCCTTGTCGAGGAAGATCCCTTGTGGCCGACCGGGCTGCGCAAATCCGTGCAGATACTCTGCTGGAAGCAGGTGTTCGCCAACGGCAAACGTTTGAACGAAGTCTAGCTCCGGTCAGGGCCTCAGGGCACTTGTCAGGTCATCAATCAGGTCGTCCGGGTCTTCCAGCCCAACGGACAGCCGCACCATCCCGTCGGTAACCCCCATGACATCGCGGGCCTCCTGGCCGATATTGCGGTGGGTGGTGGTGGCCGGGTGAGTGATCAGCGATTTGGAATCTCCCAGGTTGTTTGAGATGTCGATGATCTCCAGTTCGCGCAGCATGTCGAAAGCAGCCTGCTTTCCACCGGCCAGCTCAAATGTCACCATGGTGCCGCCTGCGGTCATCTGCCTGCGGCACAGGTCAACCTGAGGATGGCTGTCGAGCCACGGATAGGTCACGCTTGACACGCCCTCGGCGCCTTCGAGCGCCGTGGCGATTTTCAGGGCACTGTCACACTGTGCGGCCACCCGCAGCTTCAGCGTCTCCATACCCTTGACCAGCACCCAGGCGTTGAACGGCGACAGCGACGGACCGGTGTGGCGCAGGAACGGTTTCAGTTTCTCGTCCTTGAACTCTGTGCTGGACACAACCGCACCGCCCAGTACCCTGCCCTGGCCGTCCATGTGCTTGGTGCCGGAATAGACGATCACATCAGCGCCCAGGGGCAACGTCTTCTGCACGATCGGTGTCGCGAAGATGTTGTCCACCACGACGCAGATGTTGTTAGCCCTGGCAATATCGGCAACTGCGGCGATGTCAAACACCTGCAGCCCGGGGTTCGACGGGGTTTCCAGGAAGAACACTTTGGTCTCAGGCCGGACCGCGGCGCGCCAGGCATCAAGATCATTGCCGTCTACCAGAGTTGACGTGATGCCGAACTTCGGCAGGATGGCGGTGAGAATCTGGTAGCACGACCCGAACAGTGCCTTTGACGCCACGATGTGATCGCCGGCCTGGGTCTGACAGGCCAGCGCGCCCCACACCGCTGCCATGCCGGACGCGGTCGCATAGCATGCCTCGGCCCCTTCCAGCAATCGCAGGCGCTCTTCAAACATGGTCACTGTTGGATTGCCGTAGCGTGCATAGACATAGCCATCAGCCTCACCGGAAAACCGGTCTTCCGCTGTTTCGGCATCGTCGTACACAAACCCTGAGTTCAGGTACAGCGCCTCTGCGGTTTCGCCGTGATGCGAGCGCTCCAGGCCGCCACGCACCAGCCTGGTGGCTTCGCCCCATGTCAAAGGATTTGCGGGTTTCTTGACTGATTTTTTCATGCTCTCAGCTCTGTATCCACGGGAGGCCACGTGCCTTCCAGCCATTTTTCCTGCCGCGATGGCGACTGTCGTCCAGATCGCCTTCGAAGCCTTCAGCCACATTGTAGCAGCTGGTGAAGCCCTCCTCGGTCAGCAGCGACGCCGCTGCCGCGGACCGGCTGCCGGACCGGCAGATCAAGTAGATGTCGGCGTTTTTGCTGATGCCCGTCTCCCGGACCGCGTCAACAAATTCCTCATTCACCTGCATTGACGGGAACTGCTGCCAGGAAATCGTCGCCATTCGCTCGACCGCAGGCACTCCGACAAAGGCCCACTCTGCCCGTGTGCGCACATCAATCATCACTGCATTGCTGTTGCTGGAAAGCTGCTCAAATGCTTCCTGCGGATTGACATCACCTTTGTACATGCCCGGTCACCTTGCTTGCCGATAATCTGAATTTCGCGAAGCTCCTTATACACCGCGTCAACCCGTATTGTAAGAAGAACATTGTGTCTCTTATGACGAACATTGCTACCATCCGGAATCTGATCGACCGCCGGTCTCTCTCCATGCCGGATGCAGGCAAAGCATGGTGAAATCTGCTCAACCCGAGTATCGCATTCTGGCCCTATCCTGCCGGCTGGAGCCTTGCTAGTTTGCCGCCAATTCGGGACTTCTTCATCAGGGAAAACTGTTATGGCCAAGGAACTTCCAACCCAGGCGGATGTCGTCATTGTTGGCGGCGGCGTCATTGGCACCTCGCTGGCCTACCATCTCACCAAGATCGGCATCACAAATGTCGTGTTGCTGGAGCGCAAACAACTGACCTGCGGCACAACCTGGCATGCGGCCGGCCTCGTCGGCCAACTGCGCGCCAACCGCAACATGACCGAACTGGCCAAGTACACGTCCGAGCTGATGAAGGGCCTCGAGGCGGAAACCGGTCAGGCCACCGGCTTCAAGCAGAACGGCTCTGTCTCAGTCGCCCTCACCGACGCCCGCTTCGAGGAGTTTCGCCGCGGTGCGTCCATGGCCAAGAATTTCGGACTGGAGGTGCAGGTCATCTCCGCCGGCGAAGTCAAGGAGCGCCTGCCGCATCTCGCCACCCATGAAGTAACCGGTGGAGTCTTCCTGCCGGGCGATGGCCAGGTCAACCCGATTGACGTTACCCAGGCCTATGCCGCCGGCGCCCGCTCGCGCGGCGCCAAGGTGTTTGAACACACCAAGGTCACCCGGCTTCTGAGAGACGGCAACCGGGTAACCGGTGTCGAAACCACCGCCGGCACCATCATGGCCGACAAGACGGTCATCTGCGGCGGCATGTGGTCGCGTGAACTCGGTCAGCAGGTCGGCGTGCAGATCCCGCTGCACGCGGCAGAACATTTCTATGTGGTAACCGAACCCCATGCCGATCTGCCCAGGGAGATGCCGGTTGTCCGGATTCCCGATGAGTGGGCCTACTACAAGGAAGACGCCGGCAAGCTGCTGCTCGGCGCATTTGAGCCGGTTGCCAAGCCCTGGGGCATGGACGGCATTCCCGAAAATCATGAGTTCGAAACATTCCCGGAAGACTATGATCACTTTGAACCGGTGCTGGAAAAGGCGGTCGCGCGCATGCCGCTGTTGGAGACCGCCGGTATCGCACTGTTCTTCAACGGGCCGGAAAGCTTCACCCCGGACGATCGCTATTATCTCGGCGAAGCCCCGTTCGTCGACGACCTGTTCGTGGCGACCGGGTTCAACTCCATCGGCATCCAGTCGTCCGGCGGCGTCGGCAAGGTGCTGGCCGACTGGATCAAGGTCGGTCACCCGCCGATGGATGTGGCCGATGTGGATATTCGCCGGGTGCATCCGTTCCAGTCCAACAAGAAGTACCTGCACGACCGCACCACAGAAAGCCTCGGCCTGCTTTATGAAATGCACTGGCCGTACTTTCAGCCGACCACGGCGCGCGGTGTGCGCAAGTCTCCGTTCCATGACAGGCTTGCCGCCCAAAACGCCTGCTTCGGCGAGGTCAATGGCTGGGAACGCGCCAACTTCTTCGCGCCCACGCCGGCAGAAGCGAAATACGAATACTCCTATCACCGCCAGAACTGGTTCCCGTACGCCCAGGCGGAAGCCGACGCGGTTGCAAACACGGTTGGCCTGTTTGACCAGACCAGTTTTGCCAAGTTCCTGGTACAGGGCCGCGATGCCTGCGCTGTTCTCAACGAAATCTGCGTCAACGATGTCGACGTGGCCGCCAACAAGCTGGTGTATACCCAGTGGTGCAACGAGCGCGGCGGTATCGAGGCCGACCTGACGGTGACACGGCTGGACGAAAACGAGTTCATGGTCGTCACCGGCGCCGGTCCTCAGATCCGCGACTTTTCATGGCTCAAGCGCCATATTGGAGACCGCTTCTGTACCGCGGCCGACATCACCTCAGGCCTGCCCATGCTATCGCTCATGGGACCGAATGCGCGCGCGCTGATGGAAAAGCTGACCGGTGAGAACTTCGCGACCGATATCCAGCCGTTTGGCACGTCGCGTGAAGTCGAAGTGGGATACGCCCGCGTCCGCGCCAGCCGCATAACCTATGTCGGCGAACTGGGATATGAGCTCTACATCCCGGCCGAATTTGCCCTGCATGTCTACGATACCATCGTTGAGGCGGGCGCAGACTTCGGCCTTGCCCATGCCGGCATGCACACCATGAACAACTGCCGCACCGAGAAGGCCTATCGCCATTTCGGCCATGACATTGCAGATGAGGACACCCCGATTGAAGCCGGTCTCGGCTTCACCATCGCGTGGGACAAGAAGGGTGGCTTCATTGGCCGCGACGCCCTGCTGAAGCAGAAGGAAGCACCGATCCGCAGCAAACGCATGATCACCCTGGCCCTGGAAGACGACAGCGAGGCGTCTCCGCTGATGTATCACGAAGAACCGATTTACCGCGACGGCGTGCGTGTCGGCTCGACCACGTCGGGTGCCTGGGGTCACCGTGTCAACAAGTCCCTTGGCATGGGGTACGCCCACTGTGAGGAAGGCGTCACAAAGGACTGGATCGACTCAGGAAAATGGGAAGTCGAGATAGCCTGGAAACGCTACCAGGCAAAGGTGCAGTTTGCACCTTTCTACGATCCGAAGAGTGCGCTGATCAGGGCCTGAGAACACAGCGATTGGCTTTATCCGGAAGCAGGCTTCAACAGCTTGAAGGTCTCGCTGGGGGTTTCCCGGAACTGCTGCCGATACAGCTTGGCAAAATGGCTGACGCTGGAAAATCCCGCCGCATGCGCGACCTCCGCAACTGTACTGTGCTGACGCAGCAGGATCAGGTTGCGGGCATTGTTCAGGCGCACAAATCGTATAAAAGCTGCCGGTGACAGGCCCTGTGCCTGTTTCAGACGCCGCCCGAGGGTCTTCTCGCTCACCCCCAGGGCCGACGCGAGTTCCCTGGCGCCAAACCCTTCTTCCGCCGCGTGCGTCAGCGCACAGTCGGTGGCGCGATCAAGGAAGCGTTGTTCAACTGGCGCCAGAAAACTCGTTCCGGTGTTGTCCACCAGGGTCGCTTCCAGGCGTTCGATCCGCGCGTTGGCGTTCTTGTCGACTTCAACCCGCTGCTGCTCGGCAGCCATCACCTCCCGCCGTAAATTCGCCAGTTGCATGACAGCTGTCCTGTTTTTTGCTGCCATCATGGCGGAAATGGCAATCATCATGAAAATCGGTTCGGCGAAAACCGCGAAAAAGTAGCCGAGCGTCAGGGGACGCATTGCAATCAGATCAGGAACCGATACCGGCACCAGCAGCTTTGCCTGAAACATGTAGGCATACATCGCCACCGACAAACCGCCCATAAGGCACGCCAGGCCGGCACAAACCCAACGTGCATGGACAATGCCGGCGCGATGTTTGCCAAATGCGATGAAAAACAAAACAAATGGAACGACCACCGCAAACAAGTGCAACGGCACATACAGTGTCCAGGGGCGCAGCATGGCCAGCGCGGTGACAGCAACCGCCACGATCAACAGCATGTTGAAAACCGATTGCTGCAGCTTTGAGTAGCCGTTCTGCGACAGCAGAACATGGCAAAAAGCAATGAGGGACAAGGGGCAAAGCCCGGCGAAAAGGTGCCTCAGCGGCGTACCGACAGTCCCGGACAGGGGCAATCCAAAGACCTGAGGCAGCCAGCCGTCGTTAATGAGCGTAAAGGCAAACCGGCTGAACATGTAAAGCGTGTAAAACTGGAAGAATCGCGGCTCGACATGCCGGAAGACAATCAGACTCACAATTGCCATCATGCCTACAAAGCCAAGTATCAGCATGGAGACTGTGTTGTAAGTCTCCGACCATGCTGCAAATCGGCCGGCAGACACCAGCACAGGCATCGCAACCGGAGGAAACACATCGGAGACCTGCAGATAATACGTCTTGCGGGCACCAGCCTCGATTTGAAATGGAGTACCTGTCTTGAACAGGTCGCTCGACCTTTGTTCAGGCGAAGTCACGCGTCCGGTTCGCGACGCTATCTGCAGCGCGCCGCTTTCATACTCATAAAGGACGAGCTTATCCAGGTTTGATCGGCTGATTCCGACGAACCAGTTCCTGGCGCCATCGTGCGGATTGTGCACATCGAAACGGAACCAGAGGCTGCCGCCGGGTGACGGAACCGGATAACGCTCGATGCAGGTGTCGGTAATGAAAGTCTGGGAAACAATCCCGGCCGGGTCGCTTGAACCCTTGAGGTCGACAAAATACGCTGCGGACAAGTGCCGGACCTGATCCTCTGCAGCATCGGACAACACGTTGGTCACAGGCGCTGCCCCCGGTTGTTCTACGCAGGCGGGACCCGCCTTGCCAGCCTGAACATCACCGGCCGAAAAACAGGCGAGCAGCACACCTGACAGAAGCAAAACTATCCAGGCCGGACATGATCGGGTCATTGATCCCCTCATCAATTCAGATAGTTCAATTGTCCGACGCGCATCCTCACGTCAGCAGGATGCGGACAAAACCACCCGCGGCGCTGATGATGCACGGACTGACTGTTTTACGCAGCCTCAAATCTTCAACTGATGGTGACGGGAACGCGGCTTCAATTCAACAACAATGTGTCCGTCCAAAGAGCAATTCCGGCAAACTCTGTTGACACCGCAGCCACGTCCGGTCTGGCCGGCAGGCAGATGCCGGGAACAGGGAGGACCGGCCGTTTCAGGGTTTCCGTCCGAGTGCCGGCCGGTTACCGCCACTCATTTTTGTGTCAGTTGGATCATCTTGTTCGCCACAGCGAGCTTTTCGGACAGGTTGCTGGCCAGCAGCTGATGGGCGAGGGCTGCAAGTTCCGGATCATCTGACTGCATCCGCTTAAGATCAGCCGCACTGAGCCGGAAGATTTCAGACGGTGCATCGACGATAACATCGGCGATGCGCGGCTGCTTCAGATAAAGTGCAATCTCTCCGACAATGGCGCCAGCCAGCATGGTGCGCACCCGCATGACTTCGCCATCGGGCAAAGTAAGCTGCACACGGACCCGGCCGCTGGCGACAAAAAAGACATCGTTGGCTTCCTCACCCTGTTTGATCAGGACATCCTCGGGCTCCAGTTCCAGCCGGGTCATGTTGTCAATCAGCGCCTGCAGCCTGGGATGGTCGCCGATTGCCAGCACAAAGTGCTTCAGCAGACTTTTCTCTCCATCCACATCAACATGTTCGCTAAGCAGCGACTCTTCTGCCTGCTCCAGGGCGCGATCGATGTCGTGCAGAACACTTATCAGCTGGTTGTCGCCAAGCTCAAGGCCTGCCAGCGTCAGGCTGCTGCGCAGTTCCGGAGCCACCCGGGTCAGCGAAACACTCACATTGTTGTCTTCCGCCAGTCTGGCAATCTTCATGAAACACGCAATAGCGGCTGAGTCGGCGCCGCTCACATTCTGAAAATCGAGCACCACAAACTGCAGCGATGGCCTGTCCTTTGCGATCAGCCGGCGCCGGACAAGATTGACGATCCGGTCTGCCGTGCCAAAGAAGATGTAGCCCTGCAACTGGATGACCTCAATCGCATCACCGTGCTCCGAGAGATACTTGATCGCGGTCGGCGACCGGTCGACCGAGCTTCTCTGTTCGACCCCGGTGGCGCGGAAGCGTACCACCGGCAACAGCGAATACTTGAAGATGAACAGCGCGCTGGAAACCAGCAAGCCCAACGCCAGCCCTTCCATGAAACCAACCAGCGCGACGGTCAGCAGAATGCCGGCGACGACAAGCCACTCTGACATTGGCATGCTTTGGCGGGCATCGAAAAACCATTCCTTCAGCAAGCCAGCACCGAGAAACAGTACAAATCCGGCCGTCAGGAAAACCGGCACCTGAAAGATCAGATGCCCGGCAAACAGCAGTGCCAGCATCATCGCAATCGCCGTGGCAATACCCGCGCCGCGACCGGTCGCACCGGTCTTTTGGGCCAGTATGGTCATGGACAGACCAACATAGCCGCTTGGTCCGCCCACGCCGCCCGACAGTATGTTGGCAACACCGGTTGAGCGCAATTCGGCATTCACATCGATATCGCGGCGCATCGCCAGTTCCAGCCCGCTCACATTCAACATCAGGCCAATCATACTCAGTCCGGCGATGACCAGCATTACGGGCGTGGCAGCCAGCACCGCGGCCCAGTCGACCCTGGTGAGCAGTTGCGGTGTCGGCAGTTCAATGCCGCCGCTCATGTTCACCGGCGGAAGGTGGCCGAGCTGTCGCACATCTTCCAGATCAATCCCGGCAACAAACAGCACTGCGTTGAAGCCGAGCACAGCCGCGATCATGATCAGCGGCATGACCGCAGGATGAGCCAACCGGCTCAGTGCGCCAAACATGACAATTGCCAGACCTATTGCCGGCAGTACCCGCCACAACACCTGCGGGTCGCTCAGCGAACGAGCAAATTCAAGTCCGAAGTCATGGCCGGTCAGCATCACCGCTGCGCCGTTCACCAGCAACCAGCCTGATCCGGCCAGGAACCCCGCCATCACCGGATAAGGCAGATAGCGGACAAGGCCACCCCACTTCAACTTTCCGACAATCCAGAACAGGGCACCGGTCACAATGCTGGCGGCACCAATGATGACAATAGCGGTGGCAATTTTGGCTTCCGCGTCCCCGACCGATTGGACGGCCATGGACGCAATCGCCGCTGCGACAACTGCGATTGTTGATTCCTGAACAAGCGCAACACTGTTGGGTTGTACACTGCGCAGAGCGACGACCAGTGCCAACAAGGCCCCGCCGCACAACACCACGCCGACACCAAGGCCCATGCCATCCGACAGGGCTCCGGTGAACATCAAGGCACCGATCGCCAGAGCAGCCGCCGCATTGTCGATGCCGGCGATCAGCCCGATCATTGCCGGAGGCAGGGCGATGCGCAGCGGGTTGGGTCTGGTCTCGGTATCCGCTGTGCTGATTGCCATCCGCCCCCGCAAGCGATGCTGAATAGTCCACCTGGTTGGTGCCGTTTCATTCACTTTGCCGACAGGCTGCCAGGCGGCAGCATCTGAGCGGACCAAAGGTAATAAATCTACTTTTCCATAGATACCAGACAACCGGAGTTTGCAACATGATGCATGCGGACTTACTCGCAGCTGTGATGACTGCAGCACAAACCACAGGAATTGCGGGGTGTTCTATTTACACAGCCTTGGCGCGCCGGCGTCGTCGGAACTGCGGCCGTAAAACATCCCTCCGACCCCTGCCCAGTAAGCTGCCGCCTCGCACATGGGACATGGCCGCGAAGTCGAATACATGATCGCACCGCTCAGGTGTCGCGAGCCGAGCCGGCGCGCGGCATCTCTGATGGCTGCAACTTCCGCATGCCCGGTCGGATCCTGATCCACTACAACCCTGCTCCACGACTGGCCGATAATGCTGTTGTCCCGAACAATTATCGCGCCATAAGGTTGGTCGCCCTTGTCAACTGCCAGCCGCCGCATCTCGAAAGCGCGGTCGATGAATGCCGATGCGCCCGGGCTCGCAGGTTGAACGATCGCATCACTGCCGAGCGCAAGTGATTGGTGGCCGCAGGCTGCCAGCACACTGCCAACAGTTACCGTTCGGATGAAATGTCGTCTTGCTTGGAAAATACTCATTGCAATCTCCTTGTCCTTGCTCGGGTAGATCAAGCCTGGATCAGGTTAGGTTGTAGCCCCCGGCTGGCGCAGCGGGCAAACACGCACTTCAAGATGCAGGTGCACAAAGCGCCGTCAACCAGGCGTCCTTTTGGGTTTGCCCAGCCGTCTCCAGAGGTTTAAGGCTGTCGCCAGTGCGACAGCTCCAGAGAGGATTAGTTGACGTGGCACAATACGCTGATGAGTTTATCGACCGCTTGCACCTGGTATGGGGTCCCGGATTCCTGTCTCCCGGCGGTCCGGAAGAAGTCGCCGAGGTCTGCCGCGGACTGAACCTCGATGATGCGAATGTGCTGGACATTGGCTGCGGTACGGGCGGCCCGTCAATTGCACTGGCCCGCGACAAGGGCGCCCGTGTTCTCGGCATTGACATCGAACCCCAGTTACTCGACAGGGCGCGCATGCTGGCAGACCAGGCCGGCGTAGCTGACCGGATCGAGTTCAGGCAGGTAAAACCCGGTCCGCTGGCGTTCGACGACAACAGCTTCGATGTGGTGTTCAGCAAGGACGCGCTGATCCACATTCCCGACAAGCAGGCATTGTACGCAGACATCAGGCGGGTTCTGAAACCCGGCGGCGCATTGGCCGCCAGTGACTGGCTGGCAGGCGAGGACGCCGATGACGACGACGCGTTCCAGCACTATCTGTCACTGGTGCCCCTCGACTACACCATGGCAACTGCAGGACAGACGGCGGAGGTCATGCGACAGGCCGGCTTTGAACTGGTCGAGACCCGCGATCGAAACGCTTGGTATGCCGAGCTGGCGCCGCTTGAGGTTGCCCGGATAGAAGGACCGCTGCGCGAAAAGATCATCGAAGTATCGGATGCGGAGACTTACGAAAAATGGCTGGCGATCCGGCGCGCCCTGGCAGCGGCGGCGCAGTCCGGCGGCCTAAGGCCCACTCACTTGCGCGGATACAATCCCGCTGGCACCTAGTTCGGTCAGCCGAGCACGGAAAAACTGGATTCCTGGTTGATCGGCCGCTTGCGTGAATAAAAGCCGACATTGATGGTGCGCTGGATGTACGGCAGCGTGAACTGCAAGGGCTCTTTGTCGTGGTCATTGCCCGCTTCACAGTAGGCCACCAGCGCCGACATCATCTTGCCAGCAATCGGAGCGTTCTTGTACTGGTTGCCGCTGCTGCCACAGGCCATGTAGAACCCGTCCAGGGCAGACTTGTCGTAGATCGGGATCCAGTCCGTCGAGGCATCATAGAGGTCGACCACACCGCGGCTGGTGCCGGGTATGCCGAGGCTCGGCACACGTTGCGCCATGCGCATCGCCTGGGTGGTCCACTGATCGGAGAAGTTGTCATCATAGTCGCGGTCGTCGTCCACCCACTGGTGATCGTCGCACTCCGGATCTTCGCTACCGACCAGGATGTTGTTGCCGTGTTCCGGCCGGCAGTAGCAGGCAATGTCGCTGTCGGACACGATGGTTCCGTTGGCCTCGAAGTCAAACCCTTCCGGCGACGGCACATGCACCACTTCCTGGCGCAATGGCCTGGTCTCAATGGTCATGTCGTCTGTAACACCCGCCATGCGGTTGATGATCGACGAGCCCGGACCGGCCACGTTGACCACGACCGGAGCGTGAATCTTCTCGCCGCCTGCCAGCTTCACACCCCTCACCTTGCCACCGTCTGACAGTATCTCAACAACCTCCGCGCCCATGCGGAACTGTGCACCATGCCGACGCGCGGCATCGGCCATGTTCTGCGACGACAGCGCCGGATCGGTGACATAACCTGCATGAGGCCAGAACACTGCACCGTTCAGATGACTGCCGTTCGGCTTGCCGAAATCAGGATCGCTCATCCGCTTGGCCGGTGCATAGCTTTCCAACGAGTACACCGGCAATTTTTCGACAATCCTATCAGGCGTCCATTCCTCGAACGGGCAGTCCAGCGCCGCGGAGTTCTCCATGTGTTTGACCAGGTGCCCGTTGGCGTCGGTCTTCATCACGAGGCAGCCGATCTCGCGGAACCGGGCCAGGTCGGCATCCGGCTCAAGCCCAAGATAATCGGCCCAGTCGCGCCAGTAATGATAGCCCTCCCAGGCAAACGCGGTGCCGTCAAAGGTCGAGTAATGCATGCGAATGATCGCGCACGAGCCTGCCGTAGAGCCGTGACCCGCCTGGGAGTTGCGGTCCAGCGAGAGTGTCTTGAAGCCCAGCTTGGCCATTTCAAAGGCCGTTGCAGTGCCGATGACACCGGTTCCGATGATGATTGCATCAAACCCTGAACTCATGATTTTTCTCTCCTGCTGGCGGTCATTGCGTAATCCCGCAATGCGTCAATCTCGTCTGCCGCCGGATGGCAGCCGGTGAATGCAAACAGATAATCCGGCACCATCTTGAGCCGCTGTGACAGCGGCTCGTTTAGTTCAGCCAGATTGTACCCGATCTGCATGTAGTACAGCACCCGCGCCCGGGTCAGCGCCTCGGCCGGCGCGTAATCGTAGCGGGCAAACATCGCTTCAAGTGCTGCCAGCCGGGTTTCGTCGGACTGATCCAGCACCCGGCGCACCGAACCGGAGCGGCGCGCCCATTCGCGGATAGCGAAATCCAGCCAGGTGTTGAACAGGCTGTCATCGACAAAACACCTGAACACGTTGCAGATTGCCGCAGTGATCGTATCAGCCGGCAGCTCAGCCTGGCGCACAAGTGCCGCGGTATTGGTTTCGTCCCAGTGCTGCAGCAGCGCATTGAGCAGATCTTGCCGGCTCTTGAAGTACCAGTAGAAGCTCGACCGCGACACGTTCAGCCGCTCACCCACTGTCAGCACCTTGACCTGCTCCACGCCATCGCTGATCAGAATATCCATGGCCACGTTGAGCCAGTCCTGGCGGGTGACCTTGGTGTTGCCAGTCAGCGGTTCGCTGTCCGGATCATTGCGCTGCAGCAGTGGTGTCACGTTCTTTCGCACCATGGCCGTCCTCAACTCTCGGGTGGCGCACCGCCCGCAGCGGTCCGCTTGTGTATGGATGCCATCAATTGCTCAACCCTGTCACCATCCAGCTCCGGCCCGGTGAACTCGTTCAGGATCGATTGCCATGTCCCCGTAGCGCGCTCGTTGGCGTCCTTGCTGCCGCGCTCAGTCCAGGTGCCGAAATTCGACCAGTCGCCGGCCATCGGCTCGTAGAACGCGGTCTGGTATCGCTGCATGGTGTGTGTTGCGCCGAAGAAATGCCCGCCTGGCTGCACTTCGCGCAAGGCATCGAGTGCAATGTCATCGACATTGCAAGTCGTCTGTGTGCACAGTTCGGCAACCATCTGCAGTACCTCCATGTCGGTGATGAACTTCTCGTACGACACCGTCAGGCCGCCTTCCAGCCATCCGGCGGCATGAATGACGACCGTGGCGCCGGCAAGCAGCGATCCCCACAGGCCGAACTGGGTTTCGTTGGCGGACTGGGCATCATTGATGTTGGCGGCGCTGCCGGTCGCACAGCGCCACGGCAGGCCAAGCTTGCGTGCCAGCTGACCCGCCCCGAGGCTGGCCTTGAAGTGCTCCGGCGTGCCGAACGCCGGTGCGCCGGACTTCATGTCAACGTTTGACGTAAACGTGCCATAACACACCGGTGCTCCGGGGCGTGCCAACTGGGTCAGGGTGATGGCCGCAAGGGCTTCCGCGTGCGACAGTGTCAGCGCGCCCGCAACCGTGACCGGCGCCATGGCGCCCATGAGGCAGAACGGCGTGACGATGGACACCTGCCCTGCCCTGGCAAAGTCGATCAGGCCCTGTGCCATCGGAATGTCCAGCTGCCGCGGCGAGTTGGTATTGATGATCGTGTAGCAATGCGGCCGCTGATGAAAATCGTCATCCGACAGGCCACGAAAGTCCCTGAGCAATTCAAAACACTCCTGGACCTGCCCGGTGCCGCGGGCAAACACGAACGGCACCTTGTCCGACAGTGTGAGTTGGGCACGCAGGGTCTCGTAGTGCCGCACATTGACCGGCACATCCTGGGGCTCAATCAGCGGCGGGATCATGTGCAGCACATCGAAATGCTGGGTCAGCTTGACCAGTTCGGAAAAATCCGCCGCCGTACCAGGTCGCCTGCCCCGCTTAAGGTCGGTCGTGTGGGGTGCTCCGGCACCTGGCTGAAACACCAGACGGCCCAGTTCCAGCTTGATATCCCGCGACCTGCAACCGGCCTTCATACTGATGCTGCGAGGTGCGGCGCAGAGAGCGTCCGCAACCATATCGCGGCCGATCCGGACCATCTCGGTGCTGTCGTCCACGTGTGCGCCACCAGACCGGAACACCGACCTGGCCTCATCGAGCAGCACCTTGATGCCCAGTTCCTCAAGCACATCAAGCGCCGCACCATGAATGGCCTCGACCTCATCATCACTGAACGCGGCCATTGGCGGCATCGGATTGCGCAGGTTGCGGTAATCGACACTGCGCCCCGCAGCGGCCACAGAAGACCGTGCGCCGCGCCGGCGCCGCCCGGAGCGTGATGCCGGTTCAGCTGTCATGCGCGCATGGCCTTGCCTGACGGGTCATAGGGTGACGGCGCAATGACCGTGGCAGGCCGCTCAACACCGACGATGTGAACACTGAGTGCGGTGCCGTTGGCAGCCTGGTCCTGATTGACAAGTGCCATGGCCAGTGACTTGCCGGTAGTGTGCCCATATCCGCCCGAGGTCACGAACCCGACACGCTGTCCGCCTGACCAGATCGGCTCATAGCCGCTTGCATCGGCATCATCGGCGTCGATCTCAAGTGTCACCAGCACCTGCCCGGGCCCGCGGCCATCACGCTCGCGCATCGCGGCTTCCCGGCCAATGAAGTCCGGCTTCTGCCAGTCTATCCACCGGTCCATGCCGGTCATGCCCGGCGTATAGCCCTGGGTGAACTCCGCTGACCAGATGCCGAAGCTCTTCTCAAGGCGTAGGGATAGCAGCGCGTTGAAGCCATATTCGCGCAAGCTCTGGTCAGCGCCGGCCGCAAGCAGCATACGGCGCAGGGCGATGTGTTCGCCCGCATGGCAATGGATTTCATATCCCAGTTCCCCTGCGACGGACAGCCGGCCGACCTTGGCCCGGATCAGCCCGATGTCGAAATGGCCACATCCCATGAAGGGCAGCGCATCGATATCGCCGTCCGTGAGTTTTTCGACAACCTCGCGCGACTTCGGTCCGGCCAGCGAAAACCCGACAATCTCATCTGCAATGTCGCGCACCGTAACGCCATCCTGCATGTGGGTGTGGAACCAGCGCATATGCCATTCGCGCAGATAGTAGCTGCCCATGATCCACCAGGTACCGTCGCCCCAGTTGAACACGGTGAGGTCGCCCTTCAGCTTGCCCTCGGGGGACAGCATGGGCGCGAGCCGCGCCCTGCCCGGCGCCGGCAGCCTGGAGGCCATCAGCCGGTCAAGCCAGGCATGGGCATTGGGTCCGGAGACTTCAAAGCGCGAGAACCCGGATATGTCGAGCAGGCCGACACCATCGCGCACTGCCCTGCACTCTTCGCCTATGATGTCAAACGCATTGGAACGTTTCAGCGACGGCGTCTCCTCAAACCCATCCGGAGCGAAGTAAAGCGGCACTTCCAACCCCCAGCTGGCGCCCCACCTGCATCCCGCCGCCGTCATTTCGCTGTGCGCAGGCGCCATTTTCAAAGGCCGGCCCGCCGGCAACTGTTCGTTGGGATAGGTCATCACAAAACGGCGGGTGTAGAACTGGCCGGTGGTTTCCTTGATGAATTGCTTGTTGCCGGCAAAGTCGCCATAGCGCGCCACATCCATGCCGTAGACGTCGGCTTCCGGCTCGCCATTGATGATCCATTCGGCAAGCGATTTGCCGACGCCGCCGCCCTGCAGGAAGCCAGCCATCACCGCACATGCGCACCAGTACCCGGGCTTGCCGCGCACCGGGCCGACCAGCGGGTTACCATCAGGCGAGAATGTGAACGCGCCGTTGACCCAGTCCTTGACTCCGGCATTCTGCAGCACGGGATAGCGTTCGAACCCAAGCGTCAATTCGTTGGAGATCCTGTCGGTGTCTTCCTGCAGCAATTCGATGCCATAGTCCCACGGCGCGCCGTCCATCATCCAGTGTTCATGGTTGATTTCGTATATGCCGAGCAGCATGCCGTTCAGGTCCTGGCGCATATAGGTGAACCCTTCAAGGTCGACCACCAGCGGCAGTTCACCTTCCATCACTTCAATTTCGGGGATCGTCTCGGTCAGCAGGTAGTGATGTGACAGTGGCGACACCGGTAGTTCAATGCCGGCCATGCGGCCGACCTGCTTGGCCCACAGTCCGGCGGCATTGACAACATGCTCGCACTTGATGGTGCCCTTTTCCGTGACCACCTGCCAGCCTTCAGGAGTCTGGTTCAGCTCCAGTACCCGGTTGTGCTCAATAACGCTGGCCCCATTGTTGCGTGCTGCCTTCGCGTAGGCATGCACGGTGCCTGTTGTGTCGATGTATCCTTCCCGGTCCGCCCACATGCCGCCGAGAATGCCGTGGGTGGACATTATCGGACACAGTTCGCCGGCTTCCTCCGCCGTCACCAGGCGAACGTCCTCAATGCCCAGGCTTTGGAAGATCCGGTAAGCCGACTGCAGCCATTCCCAGCGGTCCGGCGTCCCGGCCAGAGTCAGGCCACCGGTCATGTGCATGCCGACTGATTGCCCGCTTTCTTCCTCGATCTTGCCCAGCAGATCGATGGTGTAGGCCTGCAGGGCGGCGATGTTCGGATCGGCATTGAGGGCATGGAAGCCACCGGCGGCATGCCATGACGACCCGGCAGTCAGGACGGAGCGCTCAATCAGCGCCACATCGCTCCAGCCCATCTTGGCGAGATGGTACAGAACCGAGGCGCCCACGACCCCGCCACCGATCACAACAACCCTGTATTCAGACTTCATCACACTTTCTCCCTGCGACCACTGCGGCGACACAGTAAATCCGCATGGAAAATATGTCTAGACACAACTGTCTAGTACTTCGACAGCATGATGCCCACAACCTTAACTGCGCAGCACGACATGAGCCGTTGTTGCAAATTGAATGATTTCAGTCGTTTGGCAGAAACAGTTGAGCAACGCCGAACACGCCGGCAATGCAGTCTCTCAACCGGCAATCTTCTCCAGTCCGCACCACTCAGCGATGAACAGCGCAATCGAACCGGTCACTCGCTTCACTGAAGACAGCGACACCCGCTCGTCAAACCCGTGGATGTTTTCCGAATAGGGCCCGTACACAAGGCACGGAATGTCGCCGTACAAAACGAACACCCGGCCGTCGAGATAGCCTGGCGTCACCATGGTCTCCAGTGACTTGCCATAGGCCGCTGCATGGGCCCGGCCCAACGCGGCTTCCGCGTCGGATCCTTCCTCCAGCACATAGCCTTCTGCGAAGAAGCCGTTGAACTCAACCTGTGGCGGGTTGTTGGACAGGAACACATTTTCCCGCGCGGCATTGCGCACGCAATCCTCGATCTCCGTCGCAGCCGCGCGCGGGTCGACACCGGGGTAGATGGAAATACGGCAGTCGAATGAACACCAGGCCGGCACTGAAGACGCCCAGTCGCCGCCCTCGATCTTGCCGATGTTGAAATTGATCGGATGATTGTAGTCCTCAAAATACCGGTGTTCGGATTGCCTGCTGTTCCACTCCTGCTCGAGTTTGCGCAGGCCCTTCATGATCTCGAAGCTGGCTTCAATGGCGTTGGCGCCGGCACTGGCTTCACGCACATGGACCGGCAGCCCGCGCACGTGAACCCTGAACCAGATGACACCGACATTTGCCCGAACCAGCTTGTCGTCTTCCGGCTCTGGTATGATCGCCGCATCAGCGCGGTAGCCCCGCACCAGGGCCGCCAGTGCACCGTTTCCGGTGCATTCCTCTTCCGTGACCGACTGGACGTGCACCGTTGCGGCCGGCTGCAGGCCCAGCGATTTCAGCGCATCTAGCGCGAATATGTTGGCCGCAATTCCTGCCTTCATGTCGGCGCCGCCGCGGCCATACAGCCAGTCGCCGTCGCGCCACGGCTCGAACGGCGGCTTCGTCCACATGTCGAGCGGCCCGGCCGGCACCACATCCACATGGCCATTGAGGATCAGCGACCGGCCAGTCTCATCGCGCGGCCGGTGCGTGCCGACAACATTGATCGCATTGGAGTAGTCGACTTTCACCGGCGAGAAACCTGGATGATTTTCAATCTCGCCAACATCGATCGACCAGCGATCCATGGCGTAACCGCGCCGTTTGAGTTCGCCGAACAGAAAGTCCTGCGCCGTATGCTCCTGCCCCCGCAGGGAGGGAAACCGGACAAGAGCCTCGGTAAACGCAGTTTGCGCAGCAAATCCAGCCTCCACTGCAGCGAGAATGTCGTGGGTGATCTTGTTGTCGAGTGCCATGGGTGATCTTGTTCCAACGCCTTTGGGAATGGTGCTGGAACCCTGCAACATAATCAATTGGAATATCTGCAGGTTTTGCAGACCGCGACATGGTTGATCAACTTCCAAGGACACATAGGTTCCATGATGTGAAAATCTGTCCGCACTCATATAAACAGTGTACCGAGCAATATTGCATCAGATTAATCAGTATGCGAAGCTTATCGAAACTGCGGTCGATTCCAAAAGCCATCAACCCAAAGGGGACCGATCGAACCGCAGCAGGGCATGGCGGGGCAACACAAATGTACCGGGGCGTATGTGGAACAGTCAGGATCAAAGCCGTACGCAGCGCCGGCGCGGCTACCGTTTTCTTCCTGGCCATGGCAGCTTCCGAACAATCTGTAACGGCTGCCTGTCCGGGAACGGTTGCAGCGGGCGAATCCGAAACCACCACCCAGACCATCGGCGCCGGCGAAACCTGTACAATTGAGCAAGGCGGATCGATTGATACCGCTGCCGGCAATGCCATCAATGCAACCGGGCCGGGCTTCGTTGTCATCAACAATGGCCTCCTCGATCCGGGAAATGCCAATGGCAACAGGGCGATTTTTGGTTCACCCGGCAACGATGCCACTTTGTCAGGTTCGGTCTTCAACACCGGCATCATAAATGGCAACAATCAGGCCATACGACTGGGCGGTGACATCGAGACATTGGTCAACGGCGAAACCGGTACTATTGAAGCCAATTTAACCAGCACGGTTTCAAGTGCAGTTCGCACCATCAGCAATCTTGATTATGCCGAGAACCACGGGCGTATAGCCGGGGGTTCGCTTGGGATATGGGCAACGCAGTCTATCGGGACGCTCTTAAATTCCGGCACCATCGTCAGCGGTGAGTTTGTCTCCAACACCCAGTTTGGATCCGCCGCCGTCCGGTCCGGTGCGAATTTCGAGTTTGGCAGCGGACAGATAGGGACACTCATCAATTATGAAACAGGCAGGATAATTGGCGGAGATGGCTCCAGCGGCGTTGCGGCGATCAGCAATTCAGGTCTTGAGACGGAAGGATTCGGCACCATCGGCCTGTTGATAAACGAAGGCCTGATCAGCGGTGGCGGAGATACCGAAGGCACTCGAGGCCAGCACGGAGTATATGCGGACCTCGAGATTACCAGCCTCTTGAACGGCAAGTCAGGGCTTATTACCGGTTACAACACCGGGGTCCTGTTAGGGACAAACGGCACTCTCGTTTCTCTGACCAATCACGGCACGATCATCGCACGAAACCAGAGTGAAGAAGGTGTGGGCGGAGCATCGCAAGGGGTCGGAACCTGGTACCTCGGGACTCTGGAGAATCACGGAACAATAAACGGTGGCAAAGTTGGCGTCGCCGTCATCATGGAGGCCGAACGCATCGTAAACACCGGCAGCATTATCGGTGGCAACCGCGACGCAATCCGGATCTTTGGTGACCAAGACGGAGGAGCCGAAGTCGACGGAGGTTATCTGATTTCGCTCCATAACACCGGTTATATTGCAGGGGGCAACAGCGCCATTCTTGCGAGGGGCATCGGAGAAATCACCAACAGTGGCAAAATCTGGGGTCAGAACGGCATTGCTATCCTGGAAGAAGACGAGGGCGAGACGGAGACTGACACGGTTCTCAACCTTCTAGCCGGATCAAATCTGGAAGGCCTGATCGATCTGGGTGGGGGGGACAACATCCTCAATGTCGGCGCCGGTCTCAACATGGCCACGACATTCGCGGAGGAGCCCATCATCGGTGACATTGCCGGGCCCCATGTCGTCAATCCCACTACCGATGGCTCACAGGTCATCGTTGTCGATCCGACTGGCTTTGCCGCCGCTCAGGTATGGCTTGGCAGCATCACAAACTCCATCTTCAACGCAATTGACGGAAGCGTTAGAAGTGATGGCATCGATGGCCAGGAGGCTGCTTTTTCGCTGATGGGAGACGGCAGGCAGATCAGACCAGTTGCCAACGTTGACGCAACCGGCACCGGTCATCGCTTCTGGGGCGCTGCATTCGGTGGCTCTCGCGACCAGGAAGGCAGCGGCGCCACCGTCGACCTGAACGAGACCTATGGCGGCATGCTCCTGGGAATTGAAGGCATCGAAGCCGGCGGCCTCCGGATCGGGGCCTTTGCCGGGGGCAGCACCAGCCAGATCGGGTTGCAGTCCGCCATTCAGGACATTGAGGTCTCAGCAGCCTTCGGCGGTCTATATGTGCACCAGGACTGGACCTCGCACTGGGTAAGGGCTGTCGTAACCGGTGGTTGGGCAGACCACGAGACCACTCGTGAGATTGCAAACAATCTGGTTGACGGCGGCATTGAGACAGCCCAGGCGGACTATGACGGCTACTTCGTCTCACCGGCCATAACGCTAGGTGGGCGATTGGACGAGTTGATGCCGGACAATCCTCTCCTGGCAAGCGTACGAGTGCACTATGCGGGCCTGTTCATTGACGCATACAGCGAAACCGGTGTTTCCACACCGCTGACGATCTCCGACCAGGATGTGCACCTTGTAGGCGCCCGCGCGCAATTTGCATTGCCGTTCCTGCAGACCGGCGCAGATGGCGCCCAATTCAATTTCGAAAGCCGTATAGGTATTGACGCGCAGTTTAACCTGGGCGGGCCAGGGGTCGAGGCAACTGTAGCCGGATTGCCTCTGGAGTTTACTGCCAGTTTCGAAGATGAAGTCGCCAGTGGTTTTGTCGGAGCAAGCATCAGCCGCATATCAGCGGACGGGCATGGTTTGTTCAGGGCTACGACCGAGGCTCACCTTGCCACAGACGGCTCCCACGAAATCCGCGCGCAGCTTGCCGCAGGCCTGACCTTCTGACGTCGATCGCGGCAAGAATGTTCGTGCTGAGGTCTTTTGTCCCGCTCCCAGTCCGACGCCAATTGCATTGACCGCGAGCATTGCCAAAGCGCCCCTTGCGGTCAATTGGTCAGCACCATAGCCTTCCGCCAGCCAGGTGTGATAACTCTCGTCGGGTGTTTCCAGCGTCAAAATTGGGCCTTGCCTGCCGACGCGAACTTCCGTGACCTTCGGCACGAACCGAACGAGAACCCGGCATGGGCCAGCATATCCACATTCTCACATCCGCAAACGAAAGGCTGCAGCGCATCCACCTGATCAAGGTGCTGTCCGCAATCTGGCGGGACAGCGGCAACGTTGTGTCGTTCGGAGACAGGCCGCCGTCCCGGACCGATGTCATCGTCGCGCACACCGACCACTCTGTCGTTGCGGACGACTTCTTCAGCAACGTCAATGACGGCCTGCCGGTAATCAATGGCCGGGCCCGCAATATTCTCAAGAGCGTGGTCAGCCAGGCCCTGATATCGCCGGGCAGCGACTGGGATGGGCCGGTCATCGTCAAGACCAATGCCAACGCCCATGCAGGTGAGGAGTATGCCTATCACCGGCTTGACATCCCGCGCCTGGCGAAGATCCTGGCAGCCAGGGTGGTTCCGTGGCAGTGGATCGAGGAACTGCCGCTGCGGCGTTACCCTATTCTGGACAGCAAGGACCGCGTTCCGGACTGGGTGTGGCGGGATGACCGGCTGATCGTCGAGCGATTCATTCCGGAACGCGACAAAGAACTTTATGCACTGCGGTTGTGGATGTTCTTTGGCAAGCAGGAGTATTGCATGCGTGTCCTGAGTACGTTGCCGGTCGTCAAAAGCCGCAAGCTGGTCAAGGTGGATCTGGTTGATGAAGTACCTGATCAAGTGCGGCAGCTACGTGAAAAACTCGGGCTTGATTTCGGCAAGATCGATTACGTCATGCACGATGGCCGTCCCGTGGTGTTTGACGTGAACAAGACCCCTACCGTCTTTCTCAACCGGAAAGGCCAGCCCGGACCCTATGTTCGCCGGCTTGCCGATGGCCTGGAAGAGCTCGCAAAGTGACTTTGCCGATCAAGACACTGAACCAACTTTACCCGCCGGACAGTTTCTTCTGCGCCCGCACCACCCGAGCCGCAATGCGCTGGAACGTTGCTGATGCAGATGCCCTGCCCGCGTACCGCCTTGACGCCAGCCCCGCCCAGCTTTTGGGGTTCGCCGGAGACATGCCGTTTTTCGCCCATGAGGCGGCTTGCACATCTGAAGCGCTCGAGTTTCTTGACCGATGCGGACTGCCGAAACCGAAACGGTTGCACGTCTATCGCACGGCGCAAGAGGCCGCCGCGGAAGCGGCAACGCTCGTCAAACAGGGCCGTAAGCTGATCTACAATTTCGGCGTGCTGCCCGAACTGGAATCTCCCGGCGGACTTCTGACACCGCTGCCTCTGTACCTGCAACTGAACGCAAAATCCCACCTGTCGCAACTGGTTGCAGCCGGCTACCAACCGCATCGCGAATTGTGTCCTGTTCGCCAGCTTGGGAAAAGATATCCAGCCTCCTGGACCGGGCCGGTGTTCCTGAAAGTCGCCGGCGAGGTGTCGAACGGCGGCGGGGCAGCAGTCAGGTATTGCCGTCAGCCGGTCGACCTGGAATCCGTGGCTGATGAGTTCAATCGGCGGCTGGAGCCTGGTGACACCATCATCATCGAGGAAGACTGTGCACCAGTGCGAAGCTGGTGCGCAGGTGTCGCCATTCACGACAACAAGGTCGACTGGCTCGGCGCATCCATACAGTTGTTTTACAAGCCCGCCATACAGAGCGGCAATCTGTTATCAATTGGGGACCCGCCAGCAGTCATTCGGAATCTGGCCCTGGACATCGCCCGAAAGGCTGGGCTGTCGGGATACAGGGGAATTGCCGGCTTTGACATAGGCGAGAAGGAAGACGGCAAACCAGTTGTGTTCGACCTCAATTTTCGGCCCAACAGTTCCACAGGTCTGCTGCTTGCCGGCCCGGCAGCGCTGCACAAGACCGGACTGACCGTGGCACGAACTTTCTATCTGCGGCACGACGGACCCCTTGAGGCCATACTCAAGATTGTTCAAGAGGATGCTTCTGCGGGCAGGATTATTCCAGGCAGCATGTTCGACGCCGAAACCTACAAGTCCACATTGTCCGACCCCACCACCCGCTCATGCCTTGATGGTTGGGTACTTGCACGATCCGCCGCCGAGGCGACCGATTGGATCCGAAGCACCGCCGGCATGCTGTAAATTGCCCCGCAAACCATTCTCAGGTTTGCGGGACACTGTCACGTTCAGATTATTGGCCTTTCTGCAGGCACGAACTCAATCAGCTATAAGGGCTAATGCAGGTATGCCAGTAGCCATCGTAGCCGAAATACGCATCGCGGCGTTCGTCGTACGACCGGTAGCGGTCCTCGCACCATTCCACGTGCAGGTCGTAATTCGACCCGGCATAACGGGTTCCGTAATACACCACAGGTGCAGAATAGAGCCACCACGGATAGGCGTAATAGAAGCCATTGTAATAGTGCCGGTGACTGTGGCGGCGATTCCTGTAGCGCTTGCCGTGTTTGCGCCTTTCGTACCGCCGCTCCTTGCGTTTTGTACGCCTTTCAGCCCGGCGCTCCGCGCGTCTTTCTGCACGCCTTTCGGACCGTCTCTGAGCACGCCTCTCGGCGCGGCGTTCAGATCGCCTCTCGGCGCGTCTTTGCGACCGTCTTTCAGCGCGGCGTTCAGATCGTCTCTCTGCGCGTCTTTCAGCCCGCCTTTGCGATCGTCTCTCTGCCCGGCGCTCAGATCGTCTCTCAGCACGCCTGGCCCGCCGTTCGGACCTGTTGGCCCTGCGCTCCGCCCGCCGCGCCCGACGTTCAGCCCGCTTTTCACCTGCGGATGCACCGCGATCATCAAACTGGACAATGGACTTTTTAAATTCGCGACCTGCCTCGGCTGAGGGTACCGCAACGAAAGTCCCTGCTGACAGGGCCAAAGCCCCTGCCAGTCCGGCCAGAAATCTAAATTTGCTCATCGTAAACCCCCGTTTACAAAAGCCGCCGATGAAATCGGCAGTCAACTACCTCTCTCGGGTTAAGAGATAGGCTTTTGCCGCGGAGTTTCAATGGCAAAACGCAGAAAAACCTCGAAGAATCCTGAAGTTAGTAATTTGCCCTTTGGTCAGCAAACAGGTGAAAATCGCATCAATTGGCAAACCCGCCGGGCTAAGCTTGTGGATTTGCGGCTCAGACCTGGTTGTGTTCAAGCGCATGCGCGCGTTCTTCAAACGCCGCCATGATCTTGCGCACGGCAACGTCGAACACCGACCCCATCGCCAGGTGCAGCAGTCTTGATGACATCTGGTAATCCAGGTGAAAGTCTATGTCACAGCCCCCACGCGCGGCCGAAAACAGCCAGCGGTTGTCAATATGCTTGACCGGGCCCTCATTGGAAGTCGCCCGGATGGTCAGGCGCTGTGGGTCAACCACGACATCGGAGACAAAGGTCTCCTTCAGACGCAGTTTGGGATACTCAATGTCAAGACTTGCTCGGAACGAGTTCTTGCCATTGCCGAGGTCTATCTCATCCCAGACCCTGGCGCCGGTGCACAGCGGCAGGAATTCCGGATAACTGGCCACGTCCGCCACGATGGCCAGCAGGTGCTGCGGCGCGAATGCGATCCGGCGGGTTGTATGAAAAACCGTCACGGGGGCCAGGCTGATCAGACGGAGTGCCGGGCGATCTTGGCCTCGCGCGCAGCCCGCAGGCGAGCAAAGTCGTCGCCGGCATGGTGTGACGAACGGGTCAGCGGGCTTGCCGAAACCATCAGAAACCCCTTGGCGTAGGCGGAGGTCTCGAGCGCCTTGAATTCGTCAGGCGTCCAGAACCGGTCAATGGCGGCATGCTTGGGCGTGGGTTGCAGATACTGGCCAATGGTCATGAAGTCGATGCCGGCGGACCGCATATCATCCATGACCTGCAGAATGTCTTCACGTTTTTCGCCCAGTCCCACCATCACTCCGGACTTGGTGAAAATGCCTGCATCAAGCTCCTTCACCTTCTGCAGCAGCCGCAATGAGTGGAAGTACCGTGCACCGGGGCGAATGCGGCCATAAAGGTGCGGCACTGTTTCGAGGTTGTGATTGAACACATCCGGCCTCGCCTCAACCACAACCTCCAGTGCACCGTCCTTGCGCAGGAAATCAGGTGTCAGCACTTCAATTGTCGCATCCGGGGCCGCGTTGCGGATGGCACGGATTACCTGCGCAAAATGTTCCGCGCCACCATCGGCGAGGTCATCGCGGTCAACCGAGGTGATCACCGAGTGCGTCAACCCCATTTTGGCGACCGCATCAGCCACCCGCGCCGGTTCCTGCCCGTCCAGCGCGTCCGGCATGCCGGTCGTGACATTGCAGAATGCACAGGCCCGGGTGCAGATTTCACCCATGATCATGAAGGTGGCGTGCTTCTTTTCCCAGCACTCGCCGATATTGGGACAGCCGGCTTCCTCGCAGACTGTGACGAGGTTGTGGTCACGCACCAGCTGGCGGGTCTCGTGATATTTTGCCGACACCGGCGCTTTGACCCGCAACCAGTCCGGCTTGCGACGCTGCACCGGGTTGTCGGGCTTGTGGGCCTTTTCAGGGTGCCGCGCACGCGGTGTTGTCGTTGTGTCGAGAACTGTGGCCAAGGCCGGTTCCCTTTCTTCCTGTTCAAAGAGCGGGGACAGGATATCCCTTGCCCCGCTCCAACTTATGTCAGCAGGTTGCCAGCACCTGCGAATTTGCTCAACGCGACTTGATCGCCCGGTAGATGAAGATCAGCAGGCAGGCACCGGCGACGGCCACGATCAACTGCCCGATCAGACCGCCAAACGCCAGACCAAGTGCGCGAAGTATGAAGTTGCCGACCAGAGCACCGCCAATGCCCAGCACGATGTTCATCAGCAATCCGGTGTCGAACTTCATAACCTTTTCTGCAATCCACCCGGCCAGACCGCCGAGTATGATTGTCATGATCAAGCCAATACCTTCCATAATCCCCTCCTGATTGAGTTCACAATCGGCAAGCCGGCAAGACTCACCTGCCCCTGAGCATACGATAAACGGTGATTAGAAGAACAGCCCCGACGACCGACACCAGGACATTGCCCCAGAACCAGCCTTCAAACACCTCGCCCAGTTGCAGTCCCAGCGCATTGGCAATCCAGCCGCCGACAAACGCGCCCAGTATGCCGATCACGATATTGGTAAGTAGCCCGTGGCTGGATCCGGTGAGCTTCTCAGCAATCCAGCCCGCCACACCACCGATCAGCAAGGTGCCGAAAATACCGACACCTCCGCCCAGGTCCATCAATGCCATATCCATTTATGTAACTTCCTCAGTAAATCCCCATCTCGGCTTACATATGGATCACGCGGCCATAGGCATCAAGTACACTTTCATGCATCATTTCTGACAGCGTCGGATGCGGGAACACCGTGTGCATGAGCTCTTCCTCAGTGGTTTCGAGGCCCATAGCGATAACGAATCCCTGAATGAGTTCGGTGACTTCCGCACCCACCATGTGGGCGCCCAGCAGCTGCCCGGTCTTCTTGTCAAATATCGTCTTGATCAGCCCCTGGTCCTCGCCGAGTGCAATGGCCTTGCCGTTGGCCATGAACGGGAAGCGGCCGATTTTCACGTCGATGCCCTTTTCCTTTGCGGCACGTTCCGTCAAACCGACGGATGCAACCTGCGGGTGGCAATAGGTGCAGCCCGGGATCTGTTCCTTCTTCATCGGATGCACACCCGGCTGGCCGGCAATCTTGTCGACGCAGATCACGCCTTCATGCTCCGCCTTGTGCGCCAGCATCGGCGGACCGGCCACATCGCCGATGGCATAAATTCCAGGCACATTGGTGTTGCCATATCCGTCAATCACCACGCAGCCGCGGTCGGTCTTGACGCCAAGCGCCTCCAGGCCGAGGTTTTCGATGTTGCCAACCACACCAACTGCTGAAATCACCCGGTCCACCTTAAGCTCGGACTTGGCGCCCTTGGCATCCTCGATGGTGGCCGTCACATCATTCGCACCCTTCTTCAGGCCCGCAACCTTGGTGCCGGTCATGATTTTCATGCCCTGCTTTTCCAGTTGCTTGCGGGCCAGTCCGGCAATTTCGGTGTCCTCCACCGGCATGATCTGATCCATGATCTCGACGACTGTAACGTCGACACCCATAGCATTATAAAAGCTGGCGAATTCGATACCGATGGCCCCGGATCCGACAACCAGCAGCTTGCCAGGCATCTCAGGCGGCACCATGGCCTCGAAATATGTCCACACCAGCTTGCCGTCGGGCTCCAGCCCGGGCAGCGTGCGCGGGCGGGCGCCGGTGGCCACTATGATGTGCTTGGCCTTGTAAGTGCCGGGACCGGCAGCGCCCTTGGGGTCGGGATGTGCCGGCTGCATGGGCTCTTTGGAGGTTTTCTCGACCAATACCTCGCCGGGCCTGGTTACCTTGGCCTCACCCCAGATCACCTGGACCTTGTTCTTCTTCAGCAGGTGGCCGACGCCGCCGTTCAGCCGTCCCGATACGCCGCGTGACCGCTTGACCACGGCCGCGGCATCAAATCCGACTTTTTCCGCTGACAACCCGTAGTCGCCGGCATGGTTCATGTAGTGGTAGATTTCGGCAGAGCGCAACAGTGCCTTGGTCGGAATGCAGCCCCAGTTGAGGCAGATGCCGCCGAGATGTTCACGCTCCACAATGGCGGTCTTCATACCGAGCTGCGCCGCACGGATAGCGGTCACATAACCACCGGGCCCAGCCCCGATGATGATTACGTCAAAACTTGTGTCAGTCATGTTGTCAGGTCCTTCACCATCAACAGCCATTCGTCAGAACCGGTCCGGTCCGTTGCAAGCGCCACACGCGGCCGCCGCGTCGTAACCTGGTAGCCTTTGGACTCGTACAGCCGCCGGGCACCGCGATTTTCACTTTCAAATATGATGCTCATGGTTTGAGCGCCGGTCGCAGTGGCGACCTGATCGGCATAGTCAAGCAATGCGCCTCCAATGCCCTGGCCGCGGTGTTCTCCATGCACGGCCAGCACGTTCACGTACCAGCTGCCCGGAGCCTCAGCCTCGAGTTCCATCAGCGGGCGGAACGTGGCCGGCGCATCATCAATTTCCGAAAGGTCAATCTCGTCATCAAGCCGGTAACCGACCAGTGCACCGGCAATCACTCCGTCGCGATCAGCGATCCAGGCATTGCGGTAGGAAAAACCGCCCTCTTCCCGCATGGCCCGCTTGCGGCCGACCTCCAGCACGGACGCTTCGTCGCCAAGCATGCCGTTCCATACCTCCAGCGGCATGCCGTAGCCTGCACAGTCGATAAGGCAAACCAGTTCTGACGCATCCTGTTTTGTGGCGGGCCTGATCATATGGCGCCTTCGCAAGTTGCCGTTTTACTCATTCATAAACCTCTACCGGCATTGGATTCCCGCTTCCGCGGGAATGACGAGATGATTGGCAATACGCTCGGACATCACACCAGCATCGCCAGGGGGTTTTCGAGGTAGTTGCGGAAGGCGGTTGCCAGCTGACCGCCGAGCGCACCGTCGATGACGCGATGATCAAATGCGAAGGTCGCATTCATCACGGTCGCAATGGCGACCGCACCGTCCTTCACCACCGGTTTCTGCACCCCCGCCCCGATCGACACGATGGAGGCATGCGGCGGATTGATGATGGAGGTGAAATTGTCGACCCCGAACATGCCCAGGTTCGACACCGCCGTGGTGCCGCCCTGGTACTCTTCCGGTTTCAGCTTGCGGTCGCGGGCACGGCTTGCCATGTCCTTGACTTCGGCGGAGATCATCGACAGTGGTTTGATTTCGGCTTCGCGCACGATCGGCGTGATCAATCCGTCCGGTATGGCCACCGCAACACCGACGTCGGAATGACTATGCAGCAGTCGGGCATTTGACGTCCACGATGCATTGGCCATCGGCACATCGCGCAGCGCCAGGGCCATTGCCTTGATAATGAAGTCATTCACCGACAGCTTGTAGGCCGGTTTGCCGTCCTTGTCCTGCGGCGCCGCGGCATTGAACTCGGCCCGCGATTTCAACAGGGCATCCAGAGTGCAGTCCACCGAGATGAAATAGGCCGGAATGGTCTGATGGCTTTCGGTCAGGCGCGAGGCGATGGTCTTGCGCATGCCGTCATGCTGCAGTTCCTCGAATGACCCTTCGGCAAACAGCCTGCGCACCATGTCGTCAGACGGGCCGGCCGCCATGGCAGGAGCGGGCTCGGTCGCAGGCGCCGGAGCCGCAGCAGGAGCCGCTGCCGGCACACCGTCCTTGAGCGCTGTTTCAACATCAAGCTTGATGATGCGGCCGTGCGGTCCCGAGCCCGACAACAGCGCAATATCGATATTGTTCTGTTTGGCGATACGCCGCGCCAGTGGTGAGGCGAAGATGCGGGCGTCAGGCTGGCGAGCCGGCGCCGGGGCCGCAGCTTCGGCCGCTGCCGGCGCAGCGGGTTGTGGCGCCGCTTCGGCTGGTGCAGGCGCCGGTTCTGGCGCCGCCGGAGCGGCTGCCGCCGGCGGCGCGCCGGCTTTGATGTCATCGGCACTTTCACCGTCTTCCAGCAATACTGCGATGGTGGTGTTGACCGCCACGTCGTCAGTGCCTTCATCGATGAGGATCTTGCCGACCTTGCCTTCGTCGACGGCCTCGACCTCCATAGTCGCCTTGTCGGTTTCGATCTCGGCAATCACATCGCCGGAGGTGACCGTGTCGCCCTCCTTGACCAGCCACTTGGCCAGCTTGCCCTTTTCCATGGTCGGCGACAGCGCGGGCATCAGGATTTCTGTTGGCATGTCCTTGCGCTCCCTTACCGGTACATGACGGCCTTCGCCGCCTCTACAACTTCATCCACATTGGGCAGCGCCAGCTTCTCCAGATTGGCTGCATACGGCATCGGCACATCCTTGCCGTTGACGCGGACCACCGGCGCATCGAGATAATCAAACGCGTGGGTCATGATCTGAGCTGCCACTTCGGAGCCCACCGAACACACCGGCCAGGCTTCTTCCACGGTCACGCAGCGATTGGTCTTCTTGACGCTCTCCACCACAGCCGGAATGTCCATCGGGCGCAGCGAACGAAGATCGACAATCTCTGCCTCGATGCCCTCGGCAGCCAGTTTCTCCGCCGCTTCTGTGGCGTACGACATGCCCATGCCCCACGACACGATGGTGACGTCGCTGCCGGCGCGCGCAATCCGCGCCTTGCCGATGGGAACCACCCAATCGTCAAGTTTGGGCACGTCGAACTTGCGGCCGTAGAGTATCTCGTTTTCCAGGAAAATCACTGGATTGGGATCGCGGATCGAGGCTTTCAACAGCCCCTTCGCGTCGGCTGCCGAATACGGCATCACCACCTTCAGGCCCGGCACATGGCCGTACCAGCTGGCATAGTCTTGCGAGTGTTGCGCGCCGACGCGCGCGGCGGCGCCATTGGGCCCGCGGAACACCATCTGTGCGCCCATCTGGCCACCGGACATGTACAGCGTTTTTGCGGCTGAGTTGATGATGTGGTCAATCGCCTGCATGGCAAAGTTCCAGGTCATGAACTCGACAATCGGTTTCAGGCCACCGAAGGCCGCGCCCACCGCAATGCCGGTGAAACCGTGCTCGGTGATCGGCGTATCGATAATCCGCCGGTCGCCGAACTCTTCCAGCAGACCTTGCGAAATCTTATAGGCTCCCTGGTACTCGGCCACTTCCTCGCCCATCAGGAACACCGTCTCGTCGCGGCGCATCTCTTCCGCCATGGCCGAGTTGAGCGCTTCGCGCACCGTCATCTCGACCATCTCGGTGCCTTCGGGCACTTCCGGGTCAGGCGCTGTCACTGCACTCAGGGCGGCGGGAGCCGCCATCGGTGAAGGCTCGGCGGATGGCGCCGGCGCCGCAGGTGCTGCGTCCGCGGCCGGGGTGGCAACAGGAGTGGCATTCACCGCAGATGCATCCTCGCCGTCTGCCGCCAGCACGGCGATCACAGTGTTGACCTTTACCCCCTCGGTGCCTTCGGCAACAGCGATGGAGGCAACAGTGCCTTCATCCACCGCCTCCACTTCCATGGTGGCCTTGTCGGTTTCGATTTCAGCGATGACATCTCCGGAAGTGACATTGTCCCCCTCCTTCACCAGCCAGCGCGCAAGTTTTCCCTCTTCCATCGTCGGCGAAAGGGCAGGCATCAGAATCTCAGTTGGCATTTCTCTACCTTCCCTCAGGCTTCCACATATACATCGGTCCATAGCTCGGCCGGATCAGGCAGTGCGTCTGCCTGGGCAAAGTCTGCCGCCTCGGTCACGATCTTGCGGATGCGGGCATCGATTGACTTCAGATCATCATCCCCCATGCCGTGATCACCGCTAAGCCGGCGTTTGACCTGCTCGATCGGATCGTGTTCCTCGCGCATCTTCTGTACTTCATCGCGCGAGCGATACTTGGCCGGGTCGGACATGGAATGTCCGCGATAGCGATAGGTCTTCATTTCGAGAATGTACGGGCCTTTGCCGGACCGGCAGTATTCTGTTGCCTTGTCCGCCGCCTGCTTGACCATGCGCACGTCCATGCCGTCGACCTGCTCGCCCGGTATGCCGTAGACAGATCCGCGGTTGAACAGCTGCTCGGCCAGCGCAGCGGAGCGTTTTACGGCGGTGCCCATGGCATAGCCGTTGTTTTCGATCACGAATATCACCGGCAGCTTCCACAGCGATGCCATGTTGAAGGTCTCATAAACCTGGCCCTGGTTGGCAGCGCCTTCCCCGAAATAGGCAACCGAGACCTTGCCGTTTTCCTTGTACTTGTTGGCAAAAGCCAGGCCGGCGCCGAGCGGCACCTGGGCGCCGACAATGCCGTGCCCGCCGTAAAACTCCTTTTCGCGCGAGAACATGTGCATCGAGCCGCCCTTGCCGCGCGAGTATCCGCCCTGCCTGCCGGTCAGTTCCGCCATGACACCCTTCGGGTCCATGCCGCAGGCCAGCATATGGCCGTGGTCGCGGTACGAGGTAATCATCTGGTCGCCATCGACCATGGCCATATCCATGCCGACGACAACTGCTTCCTGACCGATGTAAAGATGGCAGAAACCGCCAATGTGACCCATGCCGTACAGCTGACCCGCCTTCTCCTCAAAGCGCCGGATCAGCAGCATGTCCTCATAGGCCTTGAGGTCTTCGTCCTTGCTGAATGTGGAATTGGATTTGGCACTCGCCGGTGCGGATTTCCCTGACGCACCAGACGTTTTCTTGGCGGCTTTTGCCATGCGACCCCTCCGTGAGAGACAATAAAAGACCCTCTTTGCGGGGCCGGTGGAGGTTTGGCATAGCACAACTGGTACCAGAAATGACAACGATCTGGGTCAATTACCTTAATTTCAGTTATTTTTGCCGAAATCTACCCGGCATACAGCTTGTCAGGGCAAGTTAACCACAATTGAGTTAACTTTCTCGTAGCCCAGTTTTTCGCGAACCAGCTGCGACGCCAGGTCCGGGTCAACGCTTTCAGGCCGCATGAGCTTCACCCGCGCTTCAACAGCATCGCGCTTTGCACGGACTTTTGCAAGGTCTGCTTCACGGGCCTGCAGCTTGGCAACCTGCTGCGCATGGTTGTCCAGACTGCGCGGTCCCTTGAACGCATGCCAGTGGAAAAATGACAGCATGGCGACACAGCCGGCAAATACCAGCACATCAAACAACTTTGGGCGTCTGAACATGGCGCAGGCAAGCTTTCCGGCTGAAGCGAATCCGTTGGTACGGACGCAAGGCTAGCAACCAAGCCATTAACGATTTGCTAACCGCGTTGGCCGCCATGCCGGCGCCTGCCCGGCAAGGCGCATGAACCGCCAGTCATATGCCGTCAAAGGTATCGCACTGCCCGGCCCGCCCATATCGGCGGGCCAGGTACGGCGTGGTCCTAGACCGCGCCAGTATATTCACCACGCGCCGGGTAGTCGTTCTTGATGGCGAAATCCAGCGCACCGACAAGCTCGGCAAAATGCGGACGTACAAACGGCATTGTCTGCGTGGAGCCGTAATAGAGCGACTGTTCGGGTGTCACCATGAACAGACCCGGTTCGGAAAACAGCGCCGGTTCTTCGATGCCGATCGATGTCTTGCCCCGGGTTGTGGAGATGTAAAGCCCCCATTCGCGAGCCTTCTCCAGTTCAAGGTCATAGCCGAACCGCAATTGCTTTGCCTCGATCTTTTCGGCCATGGCACGCGTCCGGTCTTCACCGTCAGAGCTGATTGCGATGGCCGAAACGCCGCGCGCGGCAAACTCAGGCACCTGCTTCTCAAACTCCTTCAGATAGTTGGCGCAGATCGGGCAGTGCAGGCCACGGTAAAAGCATATGACGATCCCGCGTTCCGATTTCTCCGCCGCGAGATCGAAGTCACCGTGATCGAGAGTCTTGACAGTCAGTCCTGGAGTTTTCTGACGAGGCACAAGCATGTCGGTTTCCTTTCATAGTTGGCTGCTTGTTTGCCTTGATAGCTGCTTTTATGATTAGGAAAATACGGAAAATCTGACCGAAAAGGCGAAATATCCCGCAATGCCCCGATATGACCGACTGTCAGCCCTGCTCAGCAGGTTTGAGCTGAGCGTCACGCCCGGCAGCCACGGCAGTTCCAACCTGGCGATACTGGCCGGGGCAGACGGCAATGTGCCGGGACGAATAGTGTTTTCGCCGACCCACTCCATCGCAGCCAGCATCACCGGCAATGATACGGTGTTGTTCAGTGCACAGGTCGCTTGGGGCGGGTCTTTCAACCCGCTGCTGTCAACCCTTCCGTCGCTGATCGAGATTGAGATTTGCGAGGACTCCGAGCTGCTCCACATCACCCGCCTGCTGCAGATCGAGGGCAACAAGCCACGCTGTGGATCCGGCACCATCCTCGACCGGCTGGGCGAGGTCCTGATGGTGCGTCTGCTGCGCAGCCAGCTGGAGACCGGAACCACCCGGACCGGGCTGCTCGGCGGACTTTCCGACCCGCGTCTTTCCCGCGCGATTGTTGCCATGCACGAAGCACCGGGGCGGCACTGGCGCAACGAGGACCTGGCTGGAATTGCCGGGCTGTCTCTCAGCCGCTTCTCGGAGCTGTTTGCCGCCCGCGTCGGCGAAACACCCATTGCGTACCTGCGGCGCTGGCGCATGGTGCTGGCGCACCAGGATGCCGAACGCGGTGACCGTATTCAGACAATCGCCCGGCGCTACGGCTATCGTTCCGGCGAGGCACTGAGCCGGGCCTTCCGCCGTGAGTTCGCCACCAGCGCCGTCAGCCTGCGTCGCGGCGCGCAAGACTGATCCCGGCGAAATGGTGTCAGCTGTGTCTACATAGAGGATGTGCCGGATTACCTTATGCCCTGCATCAATCGCCGCTGCAGAAACGACAGAACCCGCTTGCGGTACCCGGCCTCGTCAAACCGATGAAAATCCTGGTGCCGGGCATCGGGAACGATCCACAACTCCTTGGGTTCGCGCGCGTGGGAAAACAGCGCCTGTGAATCTGCCAGTGTCGTGCGATCGTCCTTCTCGCCAGCTATCATGAGTACCGGCGCCTTGAGGTCGCCGATACGGTCAAGCGCCGACAGTTCATCCGCGTGAAAGCCCAACTGCAGCGATGTCTGCCAAAGCAGCAACGGCGCCAGCATAGCGCCGACAGCCCCCAGCCTGATCCGCAACCGGTTTTCGGTCGCGTTCCGCAGGCTCGAATAAACGGCCTCCAGCACATAGGCATCCGCGCGTTCACGGTTCGCCGCAAAAACCGCCGCCGCCCCGCCAAGCGAGGATCCGATGATGGCCAGTTTCTTGTCCGGCCAAAGGGCTCGGGCATGACGTGTCGCTGCAGATACGCTATCGGCTTCCCGATAGCCGAATGTCAGCCTGTCCCCTGGACTCTCGCCGTGTGCCTGCAGGTCTATCATCAACACCGAATAGCCGTTCTCGAACAGCAGCCGCGCCCGGCCCAGCATTGAACGTCGGTCGGACCGCACGCCATGCACCAGCAGTACAGCCGGCTTTTGCTCGGCGCCGGTTATGCTCCAGCCGCTGACCATGCGCGATGCCCGGTCGCGGAACTCAACCGGTTTGACCGGCAGATCCTCTGGCGGCCCTCCCACCGGTTGATTGGCAGGCGCAGTGGCTACCCGGCCAGCGGCCAGTAGGACGACTATGGCCGCTGAAAGCAAGATAGCTGCGGCGATAAGGGTTCTTCTCATAACGCGCTCAGCAGGGACGGTTACCCTCGCCGGGGCCCGGTTACAGTCCGGCTCTAGTCCAGCGCCTTGGCCATCCCGCGTATGCGCTGGGCCATGGTCTCCATCAGGTACATGGCGAAGTTGGGCACTTCATCGACCATGTAGCGGAAGTGACGCTCGTTGAGGATGGATACTTCGGTATCGGAGCTGGCTGTCGCCGTGGAACTGCGCACCGAACCATCGATAAGTGACATGTAACCAATGGCGTCATTCTGCTTGCAACAATCGACCAGCTTGTCGTCGACGCGCAATTCCACGGACCCCGACTGGACAATGAACATGCAGTCGCCTTCATCGCCGCGATTGAAAATGATGTCGCCCTGCTTGTACTTCTTGCTGACGCCCATTTTCTCAGCAAAAACGCTCATATCGATATCTGACACTGAACTTCCTCTTCTGCTTACATCACACCAACAACAGGCCCGCGCGCGGCTCCTGGACCATCGCCAAGGTCACGAACCACATGATCGGGTTGGCGCAGTTGTGGTCAAAGCGCCGCCTATTTCAGGATTGCACGGCCCGCATAGACGGCCTGTGAATCAAGCTCCTCTTCTATGCGGATAAGCTGATTGTACTTGGCCAGCCGGTCGGACCGCGCCAGCGACCCGGTCTTGATCTGCCCGCAATTTGTCGCCACTGCCAGGTCGGCAATGGTCACGTCCTCGGTCTCGCCAGAGCGATGCGACATGACTGCCGTGTATCCGGCGCGGTGCGCCATATCCACCGCGGCCAGGGTTTCGGTCAGCGACCCGATCTGGTTGACCTTGACCAGGATGGAATTGGCCACTCCCTTGTCGATACCCGTTCTCAGGCGCTCCGGATTGGTGACGAACAGGTCGTCTCCGACCAGTTGGCACTTGTCGCCTGCCAGATCGGTCAGTTCCTTCCAGCCCTTCCAGTCATCTTCATGCATGCCGTCCTCGATGGAGATGATCGGATAGTCGTTGACCAGCTTGGCCAGGTAATGGGCCTGGTCCGAAGAGGAGCGTTTCACGCCTTCGCCCTGATAGTCATATTTCTTGCCCTTGTAGAATTCCGAAGCGGCACAGTCGAGCGCCAGGTACATGTCCTTGCCGGCCTTGAACCCGGCTTTGGCACAAGCCTCCATGATGAAATCAAGCGCGCCTTCTGCCGACGGCAGGTCTGGCGCAAAGCCGCCCTCGTCACCCACGTTCGTGTTGTGACCGGCCTTTTTCAGTTCGCCTTTCAGCGTGTGGAAGACTTCCGCTCCCATGCGCACGGCCTCAGCAATGGAGGATGCACCCACCGGCATGATCATGAATTCCTGAAAGTCAATCGGGTTGTCGGCGTGGGCGCCGCCATTGATGATGTTCATCATCGGCACCGGCAATACCCGTGCGGAGGTGCCGCCTACATAACGGTACAGGGGCTGGCCACAGGTTTGTGCGGCGGCTTTCGCCACAGCCAGCGAGACCCCGAGAATGGCATTGGCTCCCAGCCTGGCCTTGTTGGGAGTGCCGTCCAGTTCGATCATGGTCTCGTCAATCAGTGTCTGGTCTTCACCGTCGTGGCCCAGAATGGCGTCACTGATCTTGCCATTGACAGCCGCCACCGCCTTGGTGACGCCCTTGCCGAGATAGCGCTTCTTGGCCCCGTCTCGCAGTTCCACCGCCTCGTGGGCGCCTGTCGAGGCACCCGACGGCACCGCTGCCCGCCCGAACGATCCGTCTGCCAGGGCCACATCCACCTCCACGGTCGGGTTGCCCCGGCTGTCAAGAATTTCGCGCGCGTGTACGTGGACGATTTCGGTCATGGATCTGGCAGCCTTCGGTTCAATTGAAACGGTTGAAGGCGCATATAAAGCAACGCCCACGCCGGAGTCTATCCGGCACGGGAGATTTGTTGACTTGTATTGGTCGAACAGCTTGTCCTCGCTGCGCTCGGGCCGTTCTCCGACCCTGAACAAACCGCTTGTATTGCCGCTATTCCAGCGAAGCTGATGAATTCCTCTCCGAGGCGCGGAGCGCTGAGGCAAGGCCGACTGGCCGTCGCACGAAGTGCGCCCCCGCGGAGCGCAGCCGAAGGCTGCTTGCGTGAGCGACATGAACAAGACAAAGACAAGCTGTTCGACCAACAGAAATCAGCGGCCGCACGGCCGCTGGCGGCCGCGCTAAAATTAAGCTCCGAGCTGATTGTCAAACTCACTGGTGAGCGCCTTCAACGGCCAGGGGTCTGCTTCTTCGGCCAGGTCCTTCAGCGGCAGGGCCATAACACCGGAAACACCGGCTGAATAGTCTGCCTCCCCGAGCGCCATTTCAACAAGGTTCTCCGCCGCCAGACTGTAGTCTTCAGCGCGCGTTTCGTCCCACTGATCAAGACCGATGGCAATTTCCGCCTTGCCCTTGTGCACTTCCAGCACGAAGACAGCTTCACGGATATCGATTTCACCACCGCCCGGCAGGGACAGGTTGTCGCCGGGCTCTTCGCGTTCGCGCAGCGCCCTGATCACCCAGTTTGCGGTTTCCGGCGCCACGGCAACCAGGTCGCGCGCTGCCAGCAGCGCCTCGCGGTCACCTTCAGCGGTGATCAGCAGCAACGGCATCCCGTCGTCGGTCACGCCAAGTTCGGCAAACAACCGGTCATCAACTTCATGAACTTCCAGCGCCAGTTCATCGAGAACCGGTTCCAGATCGTCCATTGTCATGTCATCGAGCTTAACGGCCAGTTCGGCCAGATGGGCTTCATTGTCACTAAACCAGGCCCAGAAATCAGCCGCTTCCGGCTCTTGTTTCACCGCCAACATACAGGTGTCTCCACACGTTACGCTTCACTCACACGCGCATTTCCAGACAGGCTGGCTACCGGGTCATTCGTCCCAAAATGCGACCGCAATAATCCCGGACGATGCCGTATTAAGGTTAACGCCCGGTTGCAGCCTTGCGAAAAATTTGCATGAGTTGCCGCTTCATCGCCACAGGATCTTTCCGCCATGATCTCCAAAGATGCCTTGAAATACGAAGCCGTGCCACTGGTTGAGCGTATCCGCTTGAGCAATACCGACAGCCTTGCCGCAGCCGGATCATTCCTGGAAACCATGAAGACCCGGCACACCGTCAGGGACTTTGCAGACACGCCGGTGCCGCAGGAGACAATTGAGACCTGCATCGCTGCGGCAGGCCGTGCCCCGTCAGGCGCCAATCACCAGCCATGGCATTTCGTGGCCGTTTCCGATCCGGCGGTCAAACAGCAGATCCGGCGTGCGGCAGAAGATGAAGAGCGCAACTTTTACGGCGGTTCGGCGGGCGACGAATGGATCAAGGCGCTGGAGCCCATTGGTACTGGGCCCGACAAGCCGCACCTCGAGGTCGCGCCCTGGCTGATTGTCGTGTTTGCACAACGCTGGGGTACGTTCGAAAACGGTTCGCGATACAAGAACTACTACGTGCCGGAAAGCGTCGGCCTGGCCACCGGCTTCCTGATCACCGCCCTGCACATGGCCGGCCTGTCGTCGCTGATCCACACGCCAAACCCGATGAAATTTCTGAATCCGATGCTGAACCGTCCGGCATCGGAAAAACCGATGATGATCATCGCAACCGGACATGCGGCCGAAAATGCCACCATTCCGAAAGCAGCAACGATCAAGAAGCCGCTGGCCGAGATTCTGAGCGTTTGGCGCTAGGCTGTTTCGGCCTTCTGGCGGCGAGCGCTTTCCTCACCGATGGCGCAAACAGTTCGCGGCGCCGGTCAGCGGCGCGCTTCTTCTCAACCGCGCCTGTGCCGCCTGAGGTCTCCGTAAACATGGCAAGCGCGTCCTGCTCGCTTTCCGTCGCCGCCGTGATCGCCGTGTCAGTATACTCAAACCGCTTCGGATCCGAATTCACCCTGCGTGCAATCCGCACCGCCTTGAGGCTGAGCCGGGCGTAGTGCCAGGCTTTCCAAAGCACCTCAGCGGCCAGTTTAACGTGGAAGACAATCGGCCATTCCATCGGCCGGTCAGGACGTCTGTCCGTCCTGTACTTCAGTCGCACAATGCCACCCTCCAGCGGGTGGATTCCTTCCAGCTCATACAGCACCCTGAACTCGGTCAGGAACTGCAGTACTTTGGCGCCGCCACGCTTTTTCATCGACGCATGGCGGCGCGCGATCGTCTCCAGGTGCTCATCTGAGTAATAGCTCCTCCACGCGCCCTGATAGGCTTCCTCCCACTCCTCATCGCTCATCCTGGGATGATGGGTGACGCGGTGGTGCAGGTCATACTTGTTGAGATCCGTATCCATCCACTCCCCCTTCCTGGCCAGGGTGCGATGATCTTCCGAGCCGGGCAGCGGCGTCAGGAAAAAAATCTCCAGTATGTCAACCGGCAGTTCCCGCTTGATGATCTCAATGTCGCGGAGAATGGATTCCTTGGTGTCGGCAGGAAAGCCCGTGATGTATCCGGCCCAGGTGTAGATACCGTGATTGGCCCATTTCTGCAGCATCTCACGGTAGTCAGTAATCTTGTTCTGGCGCTTCTTGGCCTCAAGCAGGTTGTCGGGATTTATGTTCTCAAGACCGATAAAGGCCCGCCTGACGCCGGCCTGCTTCGCCTTCTCGATGAAATTCGGTATCTTGTGGCACAGGGTATCCACCTGAATGATGAGGCTGACCCACAGACCTTCCTTCACCCGCAGGTCGATCAACTTGTCAAAGAACGCTTCCCAGTGGCGGTTGCGCGCCAGATTGTCGTCGGTGACAAAGAAATCCACGATCCCCTGGGCGGCATTTTCACGGACAATCCGTTCCAGATCATCAGGTGTGCGAAACCGGCTCTTGCGCCCCTGCACATTTATGATCGTGCAAAACGAACACTGGAACGGACAGCCACGACCCAGATCAAAGCTCGAGCGGCTGCCGTGGGTGAATGCCAGCGCCGCGGCCGGCAATGCCGGCGTTGGTTCACCATCAAGTGTCGGCAGGTCGTTGATGTGATTGTAGAGCGGTTTCATCGTGCCGTTCCAGGCATCCTTCAGCACCTCGTCCAGCCGGCCCTCCTCCGCCTCGCCGGCAAACATGCTGATGCCCAGCTCCATTGCATCTCGAATCTCAGGGGGCGTGTCATCGAGCATCGACAGGCAGCCGGCCACATGAAAACCGCCGAGGGCCACCGGCAGGCCCGCCTTGAGAAACGGTTTTGCCAGGTCGACCGCCCGCGCAAACTGGTTGGACTGCACACCGACAAGGCATATCAGCGCCTTGCCACCCCGTGCCCTGATCGATGCGATAATTCTCTTCGGCTGAATGCGCCGGTTGCATTCATCGTAAGGTTCAAGCAGCAATTCGACATCGTCACCCAGCACCTTGCGCCTGTTGCAGTCGGCGGCGATACCATTGAGTGAGGCCAGCGTATTTGACGGGATTATTGAGCGGTACCAGGTGATCGGATAGCCGTCATCGTCATAGTGCGTCGGCTTAATCATGATCAAAGACATGAAACGGCTGGATTTCGCATCAGACATGCTACTTAGCCTCCAACTTGGTGCGTTCTCGACAACGAACTAAACAGGCTTACGCAGTACTGACGGCGGTTGTGTTGCCGCAAGGGCAAATCAACCAGGTTCAAGACTACGCAGAACTGGTTATCGAGTCGAATCGCGTTGGATGTCGCTTCTGTTGCCTGTGGAAACTTGCCCACAGGAGAAGTCAGAGCAGGCAATACCAACCAGCCTGAAACTTTACGGCTTGGTTGGATCTCGCAGCTATGCCTGCTCGCGTGCGATCAAGCTGGCCAGGCTTGTTTTCTGCTTGCCGCCGGCATCAAAGTTTTCAGGTGACAGCCAGGTTTCGTAGGCACGTTCCAGCGCCGGCCACTCGCTATCCAATATCGAGTACCAGTTGGTGTCACGGTTGCGTCCCTTGTACATGGTGGCCTGCCGGAACTGGCCTTCATAGCTGAATCCCAGGCGTCCGGCAGCAGCGCAAGAGCCGGCATTGAGTGCATCGCATTTCCACTCGTAGCGGCGATATCCCAGTTCCGCAAACACCCGCCGCATCATCAGGTACATGGCTTCGGTGGCGCCGCACGTCTTCTGCAGGGCCGGTGCGTAGTTGATGTGGCCCACTTCAATCACACCGACTGCTGGCTCTATGCGCAGGTAACTGGCGACACCAACTGCTTTTTCCTTGGCGCTGTCGATGATGGCATGAAACATCGGATCGTCACCGAGGCAGGTGGATTCGATCCAGGTGCGACAGCCATCGACGCTGTCAAACGGGCCATAGGGAAGATAGGTCCAGATACGGTTTTCCATATCGGCCGCGAACGCGTCAAACAGGTCCTGCGCATGGTCAGCCACGGTGATCGGCTCCAGGCGTACATACCGTCCCTGCATCGGTTCACGCGGCGGCCTGGCGCAAGCTTCCCAGTCCGGGACTGCAAATCCGATCGGCTGCCCAAGTTCATTCATCCGCTCGCTCATCAACTTCATCCCAAGTCTGCTATGGCCGTACCTGCCGCCCAGCCGGAGGACCACGCCCACTGAAAGTTGTATCCGCCCAGCCAGCCGGTCACGTCGACCACTTCGCCGATGAAATACAAGCCCGGCACGTCTTTGGCCTGCATGGTGCGCGAACTCAGCGCGCCGGTGTCCACGCCGCCGACCGTCACCTCCGCCGTGCGATAGCCTTCGGTGCCGACCGGATAAACCTGCCATTGTCCGACGGCTGCCGATATAGCCATTAAGGCCTTGTCGGACAGGTCCGCCAGGTTGCCGGCGATACCGGCCTGCCCGGCGATGAAACCGGCCAACCGGTTGGGTAGAAACTCTCCCAACGCCGTTGCAACGGTCCTCCTGCCATGGCTCTTGCGCATGTTTTTCAGCTCGCCAAACACATCGCGCCCCGGCAACAGGTCGATCATCACCGGAATGGTCTCGCGCCAGTAGGACGATATCTGCAGGATTGCCGGGCCGGACAGGCCGCGATGAGTGAACAGCAGCGCTTCGGCAAATTCCGTACTGCCGCAACTGACCGCCGCGTCTGCGGACACGCCGGCGAGCGGCCTGAACCCGGACCGCATCGTATCTGAGAACGTCAGGGGCACCAGTCCGGCCCGGGTCTCTGTGACCGTCAGGCCGAAATGTTCCGCAATCCGGTATCCAAAACCGGTAGCGCCCATTTTCGGGATCGACTTGCCGCCGCAAGCCACCACGAAATGACGACACGAGACCTGTCGCGACTGTCCACGCTCTGTCAGCGCGACGTCAAAGCCACTGTCTGTCTTGCGCACACTGCTGACGCTGGTTTCCAGGCGGAGTTGCACGCCGGCTTGCGCCATTTCCGCCAGCAACAGTTCGATAATCTCCGTGGCCGAGTTGTCACAGAACAGCTGGCCGAGTGTCTTCTCATGAAAGGCGATGCCGTGCCGGGTAACCAGGTCGATGAAGTCATACTGGGTATATCGCTTCAGCGCCGACTTGGCGAAATGCGCATTGCCGGAAATGAAATTGTGCGCACTCGTGTTCAGATTGGTGAAATTGCAGCGCCCGCCACCGCTGATGCGGATCTTCTCACCCGGCTTGCGGGCATGGTCGATGATCAGGACCCGGCCACCACGGCTGGCCGCATGGATCGCACACATCATACCCGCCGCGCCGGCCCCCAGGACCAGCGTGTCCACGGTCATCTCAGACATTGCCAGGTGTATCGCCCGCGCAGGTATTCAAAGGATCATGCATGTGCAGGATCCGTGCGCCAGCAGTCTGCCGTTTGCATCTTCCAGCCGGGCATCTGACGTCGCCACCCGGCGTCCCAGGTGAATGACCGCCCCGCGGGCGGTCACCGGACCGGTCTGATCGGTCAGCGCGCGCACCATGTTGATCTTCAGTTCGACCGTCGTATAGCCCTGGCCCGCTTCAAGCCGAGAGTGAATTGCACAGCCCAAGGCACTGTCAAGAATCGAGGAAATCCATCCACCGTGCACAGTGCCGGCCGGGTTGTAGTGCTGTGCGCCGGGATTTCCTTCAAACACCGCAAATCCATCGCCGACATCCACAAGCCGGAAATCCATCAGGCTGCCAAGCGGTGCCTTGCCGCCACTGTCACGCAGGCGTTCGAGGTTCTGCATTCCTGTAAGTTTCGGATCCAGCATCCCGGTCAGAAAACCTCTGAAAACGCCATCACGGCTCCCGACGCAACGTCCGGGCCGATAGCGTGGCCTGACGGCGTCTCACGCCAGGAAACGTGGGCATCGTCGAGCTGGTTCAGCGCCACCTCACGGTTTTCCACTTCAATCCGGTAGCCTGCCAGCACCGGGCCGCCATCGAGGGACGGTGCTGGAAATCCGTAGGCTGTCTCGAACGCGCCCGGCGAATACATGGCTACGGCCCCACGCGGCGTCCTGATCCGCACCATGTTGTCTGCAGACACAACCGTCTCGCCCTGGCTCAGCGTGGCCAGAAATGCTTCGTAGTGCAGGGGCTGGGCCGCAACCATGGCCACTTCACCGATGGCCACGGCCGTATTTGCGTGGCGCTGGTACTCTGGTTTCCAGAAATACTCCGGCGCATGCTGCTGGCAGTAGAAATAGGCAACCTTCGGCATGTCTGCATGGGTGGCGAATGCAAGTGAAAATCCGACCGTGACTTCCTCACCGTCAGGCTGTTTCGCCAGCCTTGAGAAATCAAATGTCTTGTAGGTATCCAGGCCTTCTTCGATAAACCGGGCCTGTTCAGCGCTTGCGTCGGCGCTCTCAAACACCAGCATCGACACTCCCTCGCCGCCATCCTTCATATAGTCGGCATTGAACGCAGCAAAACCGAACTGGCCCTCTTCGCGTTTCGGCACCAGGTGCGGGTTCGGCAAATGCAGGAACTCCAGGAAAAAGCCGTCCAGCTGAACCAGCGAATTGCCGGTGCCGAACGGATGTTCGGCGGGCGGCGTGAGGGTGAAACCGATCTGGGTCATGGTGGTGCGCAAGCCTTCAAAGTTGCTTGTGCAGTGAACAACGTGATCTAGACCAGCCATGCCTACCCTTTCGGCTTTGGTTTGGCGGCAGGTTTTGGTTTGGCCGCGGGTTTTGGTTCCGCCTTGACCGCCTCCGCAACCGCTTCCTGAAAACCACGGACATTGACGTCGCGCTGCGGGAACGGGATTTCGATGCCGGCTTCCTTAAGCGCCTTGTGAATGGAGAACCGCAATTCGCTTGCAACAAAGGCCACCCAGTTCACATCATTGATAAACACCCTCACCTCAAAGTCCAGCGAACTGGGCCCGAAATCCTTGAACAGGACCGAAGGCAGCGGGTAGGCCATGGCCCGGGGATGATCCTGAGCGCACTTGACCAATATATCATGCACCTGCTGCGGATCTGAATCATAGCTCACCCCGACCTGCACCTTGGCACGGCCCATCAGGTCGCCATGGGTCCAGTTCTGCACCGCGTCGGAGATCAGGCTGGAATTAGGTACGATGATCGAACAGCGGTCAAAGGTCTCGATTTCCGTGGCGCGCACGTTGATCTTGGTCACTGTCCCCTCGCCCGCGGTTACCGACACCCAGTCACCAACCTTGATCGGCCGCTCCGCCAGCAGGATCAGACCGGAGACGAAGTTGTTGACGATGGACTGCAGGCCGAAACCGATGCCCACGGACAATGCACCGGCCACGATGGCGATATTGCCGAAATTGACACCGGCAGCGGCAAACGCCACCAGCAGTGCCAGAATGATGGCCGTGTAACTGGCACCAGTGCGGATCGAATTGCGAACGCCGGCATCCATGTTCGTAGCCGACAGGATGCGCCGGTCCAGCCAACCCGTTATCAGCCGGGTCAACAGCAGGCCGATGCCGAATACGCCCATGGCCAGCAGGATCGATGACAGCGAAATGGTGATGTCACCTATATCGAAGCCGAAAAACGCCGTGGAAAACCAGCCACGCACATCTACCCATGACAACGCGGTCAGGCTCAAAAGCAAAGGGAGGCCAAGCAGCAGAAGTGTGAAATCGACAATCGCGTTGAGTGCAATACCGGACCGCTTGATACCTTGTTCCGACATGGAGAACGCATGCTTGAGCGTGTCGGATATGCGGCTGCCCTCCGAGATGCTCTGCGCCACGAAGGCATCTGCGAGACGTCGGATGCAGTACAGGAAGCTGACCACGACGCCGATCACGACAATGTTGCCCACGATGTAGCCGGCCAGTGTTATGTAGCCGGTAACCAGCGCCAGCCCGGTGGCAATTACCAGCAGCCAGATCGGTTGCACCAGATAACCGGCCCAGGAAAAGTATACGGTACTGAACTGCTTTGCTTCCTCGCTGCGCCGGTCACGCTGCGCAATCAGGATCAGCCTGACAAGAATGAACATAAGCGCCGGCAACACGATCGCCTGGCGTATCGCCGTCATCTCCTCCGACAGGTTGACGACCACAAACAACTCATTGAGCAGGTAGCTGGCCGCCATGATGACAAACGCAATGGTCAGCAAGTTGAGCCACTTCTGCGCTGCCCTGGTCGACAGGTTGGCTATCCGCCAGTCGGGTTGGGTCGGCGACAGGATGGACCTTGCCAAGCCGCGCGTGAACGCGAACATCACCATCATCAGGGCGAATGCGACATAGAACTGCTCGATGCGTGACGACTCGGCGCCGACTTCAAACAGCAGCAATCCGAACACGGTTGTGGCCACGACCGCAACCAGCCCGTAACCGATGGGCACGGCGACAACCCGGACTAGCTTGCCAAGTTCACCATTTGGCGCCTTGCCGGCACGCACCCGAAGGGCCAGCATGCGACAGAGCTGATAACCGCCGGTGGCAAGGGCGATGAACACGGCAAACAGGAACCAGGCCACCCATGCGCCGTTGTTGTCGGCAATCAGCTTGTAATACCCCGATACCAGTCTTTCCGTGCGCACCCAGATGTCCGACACCTTGGCGACACCATCACTCCAAAGGCTCGGGGCAAGGATCGATTTTTCGTGTTTGAACAACCTGTCGAAATAACGCGTCCGCTCAAGTTGTCCTGCCTGGCTGGCCAGCTGGTCAGCCGCACCTGCCGCCAATGCGAGCTGGGTACGCGCGCCAAGCAGAACGCCGCGCACCCGCTCCAGCGCGGCGCGCTGGGCAGCAACGGATGCAGGTTCGGTTGCACCATCCTTCGGAGCCGGTCCGAGCCTGCTCACCTGTGCATTCATCTGCGCCAATGGAGACGCCAGCTCCAAGTCAACGAGCTTGGCCCGTTCGCGGACAATCTCCAACTGCTCACGCGCCTTGGCCAGCTCGCCGGCGGGCAGCGACGGGTCTGCCAGCTTGGCTTTCAGGTCTTCCAGCGTCTTGCTGATATCAGCGGCAACCCGTCGGGCCTTGCCCGCCGCCTCCCGGATGCCGGCCGGCAACGCAGCGGCTGCCACAACCGGTTCTGCCTTTGGCGCGGTGGCATTTTCAGCCGCGGCAGGCTGTTCGGTGGCAGTTGCGCCAGTCTGGCCTGTGGACTGCTCATCAGCTTGCGCAATGGACGGCACGCTGCCTGTCAGCAACAGCGCCAGCACAAGCCAGACATACATGAATGACCGCACGATGTTCATCTACAGATGATACCTACACAAGTCGGCTTTGCTCAACCGCCGCTTCGATGAATGATGCAAACAACGGATGCGGCTCAAACGGCCGTGATTTCAGTTCCGGGTGATACTGAACACCGACAAACCACGCATGGCCGGGAATTTCAACAATTTCCGGCAACAAGCCGTCCGGCGATGTGCCGGAAAATTCAAGCCCGGCGCTTTCCAGCGTGTCGCGATAACGGGTGTTGACCTCATAGCGGTGCCGGTGGCGTTCGGAGATGTCTTGTGCACCGTAGATGCCGGCGACACGAGACCCTTCATCCAGCTTGGCGGCATACGCCCCGAGCCGCATTGTTCCGCCCATGTCACCCTCCTGGGCGCGCTGTTCCAGTTCATTGCCGCGCATCCATTCGGTCATCAGGCCGACAATCGGTTCACTGGTTTCGCCGAATTCCGTGGACGAGGCTTCCTTGATACCGGCCAGGGACCTTGCGGTCTCGATGCACGCCATCTGCATGCCCAGACAAATGCCGAAGTAAGGCACGTTGCGCTCGCGCGCAAAGGTGACCGCAGCAATCTTGCCCTCGACACCGCGCTCGCCAAATCCGCCCGGCACCAAAATACCGTGCACATGTTCCAGCAGAGGTGCCGGATCTTCTGCCTCGAAAACCTCCGATTCAATCCACTCGATATTGACCTTGACCTTGTTGGCAATGCCGCCATGAACCAGCGCCTCATTCAAGGACTTGTAGGCATCCAGCAGGCCGGTGTACTTGCCGACAACTGCAATCGTGACCTCGCCCTCGGGTTCCTTGATCCGGCTGACGATGTCATGCCACATGTCGAGCTTGGGCGTCGGCGCACCTTCAATGCCGAAGGCCGCCAGTATCTCGTCGTCCAGGCCCTCGCGGTGATAGGCTAGCGGCACTTCATAGATTGTCTTTACGTCAAGCGCCTGAATCACCGCGCTCGGGCGCACATTGCAGAACAGCGCAATCTTGCGGCGCTCGTTTTCGGGAATTTCCCGATCGGCACGACACATCAGCACATCGGGCTGAATGCCGATCGAGCGCAGCTCCTTGACCGAGTGCTGCGTCGGCTTGGTTTTCAGTTCTCCGGCAGCGGGTATCCACGGCAGCAGCGTCAGATGAAGATATATGCACTGCCCGCGCGGCGCCTCCTGCCCGAACTGGCGGATCGCCTCGAAGAACGGCAATCCCTCGATGTCACCGACCGTTCCGCCGACTTCGCAGAGCACGAAGTCATATTCGTCGTTGCCGTCGGCAATGAAAGCCTTGATGGCATCGGTAACGTGCGGGATCACCTGCACCGTTGCCCCGAGATAGTCGCCGCGGCGTTCCTTGGCGATGATATCCTGGTAGATGCGGCCGGTTGTGATGTTGTCCGCCTGGGTGGCGGCGCGTCCGGTGAAGCGTTCGTAGTGGCCAAGATCAAGATCTGTTTCAGCGCCGTCGTCGGTTACGAACACTTCGCCGTGCTGATACGGGCTCATGGTGCCGGGATCAACGTTGAGATAGGGGTCAAGTTTCCGCAGCCGGACAGAATATCCGCGTGCCTGCAGCAACGCTCCGAGAGCCGCCGATGCCAAGCCTTTGCCAAGTGAGGAAACCACGCCGCCGGTGATGAAAATATATCGCGCCATGGGAATTAACGTTTAGCTGGAGTCGACCATCGTGAAAAGGACTAAATTGTGGGGTCCGTGAGTTATCTACAGGACCTGGTTCGCGCATCTGCTGCGCGTGCGGTCAGAATGCCGGACCCGCGCAATGCCGCCGCTGCATATCTGACTCAAGGTTAGACCGGAATTACCTGCAAACTCACTGAACCGGGCCAACAGCCGAAATGACCAGGTTCAGACAAGTCCCTGCCGAGACGGACTGGAGCAGCAGCCATGCGCCCACTGCACATGAATTTTTCCTCCGCACGGGGAAATTCGTGTGTACAATCCAGGCTGGCGGCTCAGGCTCAGTGAGAGGTGGTGCGAGTGCCCGGAATCGAACCGGAAATTGAAATGGACCTGCGATGTGCGCAATGCCCTGTGCGACATCATGCGATCTGCAATGCGCTCGGCGCATCAAACATCGGCGAACTGTCCGACATCATGACCCACCGCAACCTGTCAGCAGGTGACATCATCCTGCATCAGGATGAAAGCAGCGAACTGTTTGCTGTGATCATGTCGGGAGTGGTTAAACTGACCCAGATACTGCCTGACGGCCGCGAACAGATTGTCGGACTGCTGGCCGCATCCGACAGCCTCGGCAATCCGGTATCGTCAGTTAGCAATGAGAACGCGGAATGTGTGACTGATGTGCAATTGTGCTGTTTCCGACGGGCCCAGTTTGGCGCCGTTCTGAGAGCAAATCCCGAGCTCGAACACCGCTTGCTGGAACAGACTGTCTCTGATCTCAAACAGGCAAGACAGTGGATGACCGTTCTGGGCAAGCTCGGCGCGCAGGAGAAGATGGCCAGGTTCATCCTGTGGTTGTGGCGGGAAAACCACAACATGTGTCCGCACCGCGACCCGCGCGAACCCGATTCCACAATCTGCTTTCCGCTGAAGCGCGAAGAGATTGCAGGCCTGCTCGGTATGACCATCGAAACCGTCAGCCGCAATATCAGCAAGCTCAAGGCCGATGGCATAATCGACCTGCTCGATTCCAAGTCCATTGCCCTGCGAGACGTACCCAAACTGCAGCAGATCGCCCAAACCTATGATGACGAGTGATCTACGGTCCTGACCCTATGTCAGTCCGCCACTCGCAGGTGCCGGTCCTGCAGGCTGCGGATTCTGATCAGTCCGGCCTTGAGGGCACCCTGGTCGACACTTTCAGCCGCGTATCTCTCTCCAAGGAAGAATATCGCATCCTCCCAGCGCAGGTGCTGGCGAATATAGTCAAAGCTGCTCCTGAGCAGATATCCGGTCGCGTCAGCGTTGCTGGTCTTGCTGCCGGCGCACAGTTCGCTGATCGGTTCCGCCAGTTCCAGCGCATATGAACCGATTGCGGCATGCTCGGATTGAGCAAGGTCCACACATCTTTCAAGCAGCGCATCTTCGGGCTCGCGTTCCCGCAGCAGCGTGAAAAGAACCTCCTCGTCCTGTTGATTCTGGGCCAAGTCAATGCGTAACCGGGACTGGACTGATGTGCACAGCTGAATGTCGACGGAGCCGCCGAGCTGATCGGCAATTCGTTCCATATCGTCGCAAATCCTGTACAGGCTGGTACGATCATGCTCGATTACGGAAAGCGGGTATTGGTCATCCATTTGAGTACACTTGAACCGTCCTCCGCCAGCAGCCTTGAATTGACGAGCTTCAGTTCATCCGTCGGTTACCAGCCCGCATGATCGCAGCAAACGCAGATGCCCTCGTTGATCTTCATCAATTGCTCCACTTGTGCTGGCAGGGTATCTGCCGTGCCGCGGGGATACCGACAATCGATGCGGCATGGGTGTTGTCGCCAGCAGGGTCGGATCTACTCCTGGAACACATAGGTGCCCGGCGCATCACAGATTGCCTTGAGCCCGCACTCTGCATTTCCAAATGGCGGCGGGGGAACCGGTTTTCCGGATCTGGCTTTTAACCAATCCGAAAATTCCGGCCACCATGATCCCTGTTTCTCAGCTGTCTGCGCAGTCCACGTCTGAGGGTCCACATAAGCTTCATCATGTGCAGCCGTAGTAACCTTGTAGTGGCGCCGGGGGTGACCCGGCTCGGACACAATGCCGGCATTGTGCCCGCCATTGGTCAGCAGGAACGTCACCTCGGTGTCTGACAGAAGGTGGAATTTGTAGACCGAACGCCAGGGGGCGACATGGTCCCTTTCAGTGCCGACGGCAAACACCGGCACCCGGATATCTGAAACTGCCACCGGACGGCCTTCGACCTGATAACGCCCCTCGGCAAAGTCATTGTTGAGAAACAGCTGGCGCAGATACTGCGAGTGCATCTTGTACGGCATCCGGGTGGCATCTGCATTCCACGCCATCAGGTCGTTCAGCCCGGCCCTGTCGCCCATCAGGTAATCATGCACCAGGCGCGACCAGATCAGGTCGTTCGACCGCAGCAACTGGAAGGCGCCGGCCATCTGCTTGGTATCCAGAAATCCCTGCTCCCACATCAGGTCTTCGAGGAACGTCACCTGGCTTTCATTGATGAACAGCATCAGTTCGCCCGCTTCGGTAAAATCCACCTGAGCGGCGAACAGGGACAGGGTTTTCAGACGCTTGTCGCCATCCCGCGCCATGGCCGCAGCGGCAATCGACAACAAAGTGCCACCCAGGCAGTAGCCGACACCATGTATCCGGCTGCCGCCCGAAACAGTCTGGACGGCTTCAAGCGCGCGCATGACACCCAGTGTGCGGTAGTCGTCCATGCCCAGGTCGCGATCATCAGGATCGGGGTTTTTCCATGACACCATGAAGACCGTGAAGCCTTGGCCGGTCAGGTATCTGACCAGCGAATTGTGAACCGACAAATCGAGAATGTAGTATTTCATGATCCAGGCCGGCACGATAAGGATCGGTTCGGCATGCACCTTGCCGGTTGCCGGTGCATACTGGATCAACTCGATCAGCCTGTTGCGGTAGATCACCTTGCCCGGTGTTGCGGCCAGGTCTGTTCCCACCTGGAAGTCCTCAGCCCCCGGCGGTTTCCGGCCACTGACCGCGTTGTCCCAATCCTCCATGAAGTTCTGCAGGCCACGGGCGAAGTTCTGCCCGCCCTGTCTGAGCGTGGCATCCACAACCTCGGGGTTTGTGAAAGCATAATTGGAGGGAGAAAACACATCGAGCAACTGCCGGGTCGCGAATTCGACCACCTTCTCGTGTTGTTTTGTGACACCGCGAACACCGGTGGTCGCATTGTGCCACCATTGCTGGTTCAGCAGGAACGACTGATACATCAGATTGAACGGCCATTGCTGCCACGCCTTGCCGCGAAACCTGCGGTCATGGGCAAGCGGCTCTATGCACAGAGGCACCTGGCGTTTGCCGGGCCTGCACCTGGCGGCATACTGGGCCAGCCTTTGTGCTTTCTTGACCGCCTTTTCGGCAAGCTGCACCTGTTTTCCCGGAGACGTCATGAGATGCACCGCCCAGTCGGCCCAGGCACCGGCAAGCGCGCTGGGCGAAAGGCCGGCCGTGGCGCGGGCCGCAAATGCGTGAAACGACCGGTCCAGGATCTCCTGAAACGCTGTCGAGGCATACGAATCCCGTTCAAACGGGTGCGGACCAGCCACTGTGTGCCCAGCCCGCTGAACGGTAGGTCCAGGCACCGGCATGCCCGTCGATATGGTGGTTGCCTTGTCGGCGGGGCTTGTCCCCTGCCCGTCAGCTGAATCCTGTGAACCGGAACCGACCGGACTTTCAACAACCTGCGACCCCATCGCCTGATCCAAACTTCAAGATTGAACATGCTGAATTTCAGTCAGACGCTATCTCCAAATGCACAAGTCATCATTGACTTCGATCATGCCGTAAAACCGATCGCGACACAGTTGGTGCTCACGGTGCTTCGGGGTAGACCCGCACTGACGGCGGGAACGTCACCCAGTGGTGTTTGCGGTTTGCCCACACGGTTCGCTCCGGTGCGGGAAAGCCGGCATCTCCAAAGCATCCCACTGCAACACCCACATACTCGCGATACATGGACAAGCGCCAGTACACTGTCGTTCCGCATTCGGGGCAGAAATGCATCGAGACAGTTCCGTCGGAATCGGCCTTGCGTTCAAACACCTTGCTGTCACCGGTCTGGGCGACAATGTTTGTCTTCGCAAAATATGCCGCAACACCAAACACGCTGCCGGTTCGCCGCTGGCAATCTGTGCAATTGCACGAGCTCACGATTTCGGGCTCATTTTGCAGGGTGATCGACAGTTTGCGACAAGCGCACTCGGCAACTTTGAAGGCTGGTGACGTGTCGGTCATCGCTGAGTTCTCGCTGCTGGGTTTCGATTGGCATGCTCAAACTGTCATACTGCCACAAGATTGTCTCCTGACAGACACTCGCCGGCACCTGCTCGGCGTCAGATCGCAATTCCTGTCCCAGGGGGATTTTGAATCACGAGCCGTTGGTCCATACTACCGAATAGGCCGCAGCCCCGGCCTCCCCCCCCCTCCGTCCGGGAAAGTATGCAACATACTGGGCATCCAGTTTCAACAGACCGACTGTTCGGGCAGCACGCATAAGGAGGGATTGTAACAACCGCCCGACATAGGAGGTTCTTCCCGTGAAACTGTCTGCACCAATCCATCAGCTAAAACGCCGCGCCAGAACCGTGTCCCGAGAGGCTGGCATTCCACTCAACAAGGCATTGAACCGCGTCGCCCGGCAAGAAGGCTTCAACAGCTGGAGTCTGTTGGCCGCACGAGCGGCTGCAGGCACACCGGCAAAAGACATACTCGCCCAGCTCAACCCAGGCGATCTTATGCTGCTGGGTGCGCGTCCCGGTCAGGGCAAGACGCTTTTGGGCCTTAAGCTGATTGTCGAAGCCATGAAGCTTGGCCACCAGGGCGTGTTTTTCTCTCTGGAGTACACCGAAGCGGATGTCATATCCCACTTCAGAACCTTAGATAGTGACATTTCAACTTTTGCCGGCCAGTTTGAATTCGACAGTTCCGACGCCATCAACTCCTATTACATCATGGATCGGCTCGCATCGGCACAGCCGGGAACCGTCGCGGTGTTGGATTACCTGCAGCTTCTGGATCAAAAGCGCAGCAATCCGGAACTGATGGTCCAGGTCAGTTCATTGAAAACATTCGCCCGCGACAACGATTTGATAATCGTGTTCATTTCCCAGATCGACCGGTCTTTTGACCTGGCACTCAAACCTCTTCCCGATCTCAGCGATGTACGGTTGCCCAATCCCCTGGACCTGTCACTGTTTGACAAATCCTGCTTTCTGAACGACGGCCGGATGCGGGTCGAGGCAGCAAGCCGGCCTCCGCCGTAGTTGGCAGGATCTGCGAGCCGACAAGTTTGTTGCTGGCGCCTCGCCAGTTACCTGCACATATTGCCGTCAAAATTTAACTAGACTGTCGCTTCGACGGCCTGCGACTCAGCTTCCATCAAGCCCAAGCGATGCGGTAAACCCCGCAGTCGTAGGGGTTTAGTGCCGTCTTATTGGTTTTGGGTTCCAGGATCCGGATCCTGGCGCCGGTCAGCAGACAATGAACACGGATTGGACGGCCATTGCGAGTTCTGATAGTAGCGAGCCAGATTCTGCTGCCGGATACACATGGCGGCTCGACCCATACAACGGAGGTTCTTGCCTGCCTTCGCACACTCGGCCCGGTTCGCTGCCTGGCCCGCAAAGGATCATTGGGATCGGATGTTGCAGGTGTCGGCAACCGCGACAAACACGCTCCGGTAACCAGGACATTGATGTCGGCTCTCGATCTGCCCGCAGCGCTGAAGGCTGCCCGCGAATTCAAACCCGACATCGTCTATGAGCGCGGCTCTTCCTATGGGCTCGGCGCCATGATCGCAGTGTGTTTGAAGCTGCCGCTGGTCACTATGGTGCTGGATGAACAGGTGAGCCGCCTGTCGTTGTGGCTTGCCGACACGCTGGTGGCCACAAACCCCCGATTGGTCCCGGCAAAACACAGGTCCAAGGTCATTCAGGTGTCATGGGGGGCCAACTCCGCACTGTTCCACCCGGACAAACCGGCATCGCGGATACCGGTTGGCCAGGGCAAGAGTTCTCCTCTGCTAGTATATGTCGGATCGTTCAAGAAATGGCACGGACTCGACCTGCTTTTGCAGGCATTGCAGCAACCGTCGTTGAACGACACCTGCGCCGTGCTTGTCGGCGATGGCCCATTGCGCAAAGAGATGCAGGTTCTGGCCAATCAACTGGGTATCACATCGCGCATACACTTTGCCGGTTCAGTACCCTACTACAGCGTGCCAGGTTTCATTGCCGCGGCCGATGTCTGCATCGCTCCATTCAATCCACACATGCATCGGCCATCAGGCGAGGGTTTCGTACTGGATCCGCTAAAGGTCTTTGAATACCTGGCGATGGGCAAACCAACCGTCACTATCAGGTCAGAGAACATTGAAGCGCTGTTCGAAGACCATAAACACCTGCGGCTTTATCATCCCGGCCACCTGCTTGGGCTGGTTGAAGCAGTCAGTTCGCTCCTGAACGATCCCGACAAGGCGAGAAAAATGGCTCAGGCCGGGCGACAGAAGGTATTGAGCTCACATACATGGCAGGCGCATGCGGATCATCTTTATGACCTGTTTGCAGAAGCAATCTCCCACAAACGCTCCGGCATGTAAGCTGGCGGGGTCAGGTTCTGTTCACCTGCTGTCGCCTTTTCTGATACCGGCGACAATCAGTCCGTAGATCGCTACAACAGCCACCAGAAACGCGAGCACTTGATAAAGTTCAATCCGATCGCCGAGAAAGATCACCGCCAGCACCATGGTCAATGCAGGCCACGGTGCCGTAATCGAACTGGCGAGCGAGACGTCAATGTCCCTGACCGCATAAAACCAGACAACCAACTCGAGATAGTACACCAGCCCCATCAGAACGGCGAACTTCTGCAGGTCCATCCGCATCAAGCTGTCCAGGAAACCGGCCGGTTCGGTCATGGCCAGTACAGCGGCCAGAAAAACGGCGGAAATTGCCACTCGAAACAGCGTGACCTGCGCCGGCGTTATGGCGGTACGTCCCAACTCCTCCTTGATCAGCACGTGAGCAATGCTCCATAGAAACGGCACGCCGAGCGCAACCAGCAGCCATATGGAAAATCCGTCTATTCTCCAACTGCCGCCGGTTCCGAGATAATAGAGCGTGGCGACAAGCGCCGACGTCAGTACCAGTTCGACAGGTGTCTTGCGGCGTTTGAGAAAAACGGTCTCCCACAGAATCGCAAACAGTGGGTAGGCCTGGATTGCGATTGCCGCATTGACGGCACCGGCTTTTTCAACGCCGAGGACATAAAGATACGTGGACAATCCAAACATCATGCCGGTGATCAGCGTCACCGCAACGGCACGCACAGTTTTGTCGCCCTGCCTTTTCATAGAGAAGATGCCGCTGCGGCCTGAGCGCAACTCCCAGACAAACAACGGTAGACCGAACACAACCTGCCAGATGGACAGGAACAAGGCGAAACTGAGCGCGCTGAACTCCTCAGGCCGGCTGTTGGAAATGACCGGCATTGCCCCAAGGATGCACAGGCACACCAGTGCCAGCGAGACCCCGCGTCCGACCTTTGAGTTCAAGTTGCACCCTCCCGCACTGTTAGCTTGCGCAAGTCCGGAGCTTGCATACGAAGCATCGATTGCCTGCCCGGCGCGGTCGTCAGAAGGATTTGAGTCTAGGGTGATTGTTGCGAAAGCATCTGCTGCATGTCCGCGATCAATCAGTGAAAAACACCAATTTGCCAGATCTGTCGGCAGATATGTCTGGAGTGAGATTGACTGATGCCCGGCTCTTCACGGGCTGGCTGTCAGCTGTCGGCGCTGATACTCCGCCAACTGGCCATGACATCCTTCCAGCCCTGGACGAACGACCGCTGCGACGTATGCCGCATGATCCAGTCGCGCGGGGAATAGGCACTCCCATTCAAATCTTCGAGGAATGAACCTGCGCATTCAATCAGCCCGGAAGAGCGCCCGTAAGCATGGCTGACCTCAACGATGCGAACATCGAGCGGCTCGCCGTCCCGCATCAGGCCGACTCGGGTAAAAAGGCATGGCAGCCCCATGGCCATAGCTTCATTGCACACAATACTGTTGCCTTCATACCGGCTCAGATGCATGAAGGCGCGGGCCCTACGCATCCGCTCCGGCACCTGCTGCGGTGGGCACGACAGCGGCTCGAACCGCCAGTCAGGCAGAGCCGCCTGCAGGATGGGATAGAGGTCACGGCCCTTGTGCCTGGAGCGCCCATCGTGAAGGACCAGTTTGGATCCCCGGTTGGCGAGCTTGCCGTCGAATAGATCCGTGTCGACCGTATGGTAGATGACGTGCTGCGCCGGATTGCCGTGTCGTCTGGCAAACTCATCGGATATCCACCTGGCGCACGCGACCCACACGGTGGATTTCCGCCGCGCCGCACGGGCCTGCTTGCGGGCCAGCGACCAGTCAGTCCAGGACCGGGTGACGAATTTCTTCTCAGCCGCCACGCCATGTTGAAAACCGATAACCGGATACCCGTCCGGCCAGTCCATGACCAGGTGGTTGTCACAAACCACCGGCAACCGGTGGGCAATCACCCGCTGCATGGCCGGCGAACCGGGGCCGTCTTGGCTGCTGTCGAGGTACTGCACCTGTTCAAAAGCAAGTTGCAGGCTTGTGGCGAATGCCTCCACGCCGCCGGTGCGGTGCGCAGGATTGTAGCGTCCGTAGTGCACGATGGTGTCAGGAATTTTGTCCATCAGTTCAGCCTGCCAGTCATGACCGGATGAAGCCATATTCGCGACCGGTGCCGGACACATGGAATAACCTGTATCCAGCGTTCTTCAGGCTGGCCACGGACCGGGCGGTATCGGCAACGTCAAATCCGTACTTCCTGTGATGAAACTCAACCAGCAATTGTGCCGGCCGGATTGGCCCCGACAATATGTCAGCGATCACGCGATACTCGAAACCTTCGATATCAAGCTTCAGGATGTCTGGAGGCGCCGGCGCGACAGTTTCGACGATGGTCTCAAGCCGCATGACGCTGGCCGTGACGGAAGACTGCCTCCCGGCGGATGGCGTGGGGTTTACCGCAAACGAAACATGATCAGCATCGGGCGGAGAATGGAATGTCGCTGCTCCGTCGGCCTGATCGATGCCAATCGGATGAAACAGCAACCGTTCTGGCAGGGCCTGACCGGAGATCCAGGCGACACTCTTCGGTGTCGGGTCAAACACAAGCACGGTGCAGCCAAACCTGTCGATCGCGGCACGGTCAAAACTGATGTCGGTACCGGCGCCGAACGAATAGACGGTGCTGTGCGGACCAAGGCCGCTGACCGCGACGGGCCAGCCGCCGTATTGGCTGCCCAACACTTCATACTCAACCGCAATGTCCGGTTGCGACCATCTTCGCTGTGACCAGTCATCAGCAAAGCGCTTCAAGCTTCCGAACATCCGATCCCGCCCCTCTCAGATATCAGCGGTGCCGATCACTGGCCGCCCGGCACTGGGTTCCTGCAAGCATTTCGACAGACCAGGCCGGTTGAAACAGTAGATAAGTCCATCTGATACATGCAGAATGATGATCATTAGCCCACAGCCATCCGCAAAGGCAAATCTGATGCAACTCAACCGCCTCGACCATGTGAACGTCAAAACGGCAAATCTCGAGCAGATGATAAAATGGTATGAAGACGTCCTCGGCATGACGTCGGGCGCGCGCCCGCCGTTTCCGTTTCCGGGCGCCTGGATGTATGCCGGAGAACATCCGGTTGTGCATCTTGTGGGTGTGGACACACAACCGGCCGGACATGACCCGAAACTGGAGCATTTCGCCCTGTCCGCGACCGGTTATGCGTCATTTCTGGAGAACCTCGACAGCCGCAGCATCGACTACAAGGTGGTCAAGGTGCCCGGAATTGACATCACACAGGTCAATGTCTTCGATTTCGACGGCAATCATATCCATATCGATTTCCATAACCACGAGACCTAGAGCCAACAGGCCCCGGCTTCACGCGCCGGTTTCCGTCTTTGCCGGCTTCGCCTTGATGTGGGTCCAATTCTTGCCGACGGGACCGAAGCAGGTCACGCCGTCCGGCCTGGTGATCAGCATTGTCCATGATCCCTGCTCGGACATGAACAGCTCCATCATCTGCCCGGCGTTGATCAGTCCCATACCGATTCTGGTTTCCTTGTACTTTTTGCCGAGAAAGGCCACGACGTCCTTGTGGCTGCCGCATCTGGCGGACCGGGCGTCAGCGTCCTCGGCTATGAAGGACGTTCCAGACAGCACAACGGCAGTGGCTATTGCAGCAAACAAAGTCTTTCTGAGTGTATTGTCAGTCATAATGATCTCCTTGGTCAGGCTACCTGGCCAGCGGAAGATCCTTTTCAAGCATCAGCCACTGAACGGCCGCGGGAGCCGGGTTTCGCTAATGTGGGTCAATTCTCGCCTCCTGCTTTTCTGGCTTTGACCGATTTGCACTGACCATAGCGGTGTTGCCATGCGGCGGATGTGTGAATTCTCACACGCCGGATATTCAGCCTGTGACTTGCCGCCCGGACGGGAAGTTTCCACTTCCCGCCCGCAACGCCGACGCGCTTCGACAGGAAATTTCAGCTTTCGCCTGCCTGCATCTCCGCGAACATTTCGTCCATGATGGCAAAGCCGCTCTCCCAGCCCTTGCCCATATTGCCCATGACGTTGGCAAAACAGGCCTTCTCGGCTTCACTGGCCTTAAGCGGCGTCCAGGTCAGAGTGACTTTGGTTTTGGCACCGTCGTCCTCAAACGTCACCACCGTTAGCAGCACCCGCGGCCAGTCAGCCATCATGGGATTGGAAACCGTGTTCCAATCCGCATCCGTGGACGAATGATGCCAGACCATTTTCTGTTCAGGCACGACTTCCTGGAACACCGCCTTGCTGAGATCGGACTTGTCGCCCCATTTCATCTCGTTGAGCCAGACGCCGCCGGGCTTCAGGTCAAACTTGTGAATGATGGTGTCGACGCCCGGACCGTACCAGCGCGCCAGTAACTCAGGATCGGTCCAGGCCCTCCAGACCATGGCCCGCGGCGCGTCAAACATGCGCTCCACAATATACTCAGGTAGGTCACTCATGGTCTTTTTCCTTTGCTTCGGCTTGTTTCATTTGAACCAGAATGTCATCGAGCTGATCGAAGCTCTTGCCCCAGAAAGCCCTGAACTCATCCAGCCAGTCGACGGCCGCGGCCATACTGTCCGCCTTCAGCCTGGCCGGCCGGCGCTGTTCGACAACGTCGCGCTCAATCAGGCCGGCGCGCTCCAGCACTTTCAGGTGCTTTGAGACTGCCGGCTGGCTGATCTGAAACGGCGCCGCGATCTCGTTGACCGATGCCTCGCCATTGGCCAGCCGGGACAGGATGGCCCGGCGTGTCGGGTCCGCCAGCGCGGCAAAGATCGCGTCAAGATCAGGTTGTTGCTGAATATAACCAGATTGTTCCATAACTATATGGTTATATATTCGTGCAATCCTGTCAATGGGTGTTCTGTAAACCGTCCTAGCACCAGTGAACTGACCGGCAATGAGCATCGGCGGTCGCAAGTACGCGAGTGGCGCCTCCAGGCCACAACCTGAGCTCAAGACGCGGGCCTTTGGTGCCGAACTGCTCGAACGACAGCCAGGCCAATGGCATCGCTGATGATGCGTTGGCACCTGCCGTTTCGATCCTCGACGTAATGCGGCGCTGCACCTGTTCCGGAAAATACTGGAAGGCAATCGAATGCAGGACCACCCGCGCCACGCCCGAGGGCGCTTCGTCGGTAATTACTGTCTCGATCCAGTCGCCGGCATCTGCCTGCTCGACAACCGGTGGATCGCGGCCAGCCAGGTCCAGCGCCGCAATTACCCGGTCCATGCGGTCTGCCTGGTCCGGCCAGACATAGGAGATGATGCGTTCTGCGTGCTCGACATCACGCACATTGAGAACGTTGCGGTCGCACCCGTGCCGGCTGACGATGACAGGGTCCGTTCCATCGGGCACCGCTCCGGACCACTCAGGCGCCAGCACGACCGGTGAACCGGGCATACCGGCCTTAACGCCGCCGAGACGGTACGCGTACCTGTCTGCGACCAGGTTGAGCCCGGCGCTGCAGCCGACTTCGTGCAGGCTCAGCGGCAGGCCGGTTTCGGCGGCAATCTGCATAAGTCCGGGAAAAAGCACTGCCGAGCGGGCCACTTCATTTGTCTGTGGAGGGTGATCCAGCCAGCCCATCACGTCGGCATCGGCAACTTTGATAATGTCGAGCGCGGCTTGCACGAGCCTGTCGCGGTCCGGCAACGGGTTCGGCGGGTAAAGCGCGCTCAGCTCCGGATAAGTGCCACGTCGCGCCAGGCCATGCAACGCACCCGCCAGCCGCAACGCCACCGCATCACCAAGCGCGTCCGGTGGACCCTGCCAAGTCAGCACCCTGCGCCCGCTCTGACTGGCACGGTCCAATTTCTCACCAAGCCCCGCTAGCAGCCGGGCTGTCAACGGGGATCCAAGTTTCTCGCACCAGTGCGCCTGCACAGCGAAAGACTCACGAATTCGGGTTTCGGTTGTCATGTAGAGATTATCAAGGTGCGGTCAGGGCCAAGCAAGCGGGGTTTTGCATCGCTCTTGTTGATGTCGCTCACGCAAGCAGCCTTCGGCTGCGCTCCGCGGGGGCGGGCCTGACCGGCCCGAGGCACGGTCGAGCCTAGTTCCAGAGTTCAGCACAACATGATTAAAGCATACCCTCCGAGGCACGGGACGTACCGAGGCAAGCGCGACTGCGCGCCGCACGAAGTGCGCCCCCGCGGAGCGCAGCCGTCAGGCTGCTTGCGTGAGCGAAATCAAATTACTCCGTAGGAACCGCAGGTTCCGTAGGCGCAGGCGGCGTGCCTGGCAGGGTTGGCAGAACCGACCTGCCGTCATTGTTGCCGCCCTGCTCGCCCTGTGACTGGCTGGGGGCGACCTGGTCGAGAACCGAACTGCCGCCGCCGTCACCGCGTGACAGATAGGCCAGGGACAACGATGTGATAAAGAAACAAACGGCCAGAACCGCCGTGGTCCGGGTCAGTGCACTGCCAGCACCTCGCGAGGTGAACATTCCGCCGCCGCCACCGCCGCCGCCACCGCCAATGCCAAGCGCGCCGCCTTCTGAGCGCTGCATCAGTACCACGGCAATCAGGGCCAGAACGATCAAAAGGTGAACCACTGTGATAACGGTTATCATGGGATGTCTCGAACCTTGTCACGGCTAAAAAATTTCGGTTGCCGCTCATGTAGGCGTTTGCAGCGCGAATGTAAACCGTTCAGAACGCCGCGATGATGCCGGCAAAGTCGTCCGCTTTCAGGCTGGCACCGCCAACCAGCGCCCCGTCCACATTGTCGATGGCCATCAGTTCCGCCGCGTTGGACGGTTTGACCGAACCGCCATACAATATGCGTATCCGGTGCGCTTCTTCGGCGCTTGTCAGGGCCGACAGCCCTGCCCTGATCGCCTGATGGACTTCCGCCACCTGTTCAGTCGTCGGAGTGAGTCCGGACCCAATCGCCCAGACCGGTTCATAGGCGATGATGGTGGTCGCACCGGCCGCCTGATCGGGCAGCGAGCCGTTCAATTGGGCGTGAACGACACTGAGCGTATCGCCTGCTTCACGCTCTGCCAGCGTCTCGCCCAGACAGACAATCGCGACCAGTCCGGCATCAATCGCCGCTTGCGCCTTGGCTTTCACCAGTTCGCTGGTCTCGCCGTGATCGGCGCGGCGTTCCGAGTGGCCGACGATCACAGCGCCAGCGCCGGCGTCTTTCAGCATGGCGGCAGAGATGTCGCCCGTATGAGCGCCTGAAACCGCAGAATGGCAGTCCTGGCCGCCAATCTGGATGACGCTTCCCGCTGCGGCATCTGAAAACGTTGTGATGAGTGTAGCAGGCGGGCAGATCATGACGTCACAGGCCGGGCTGGCGGCCGCGAGCTTGTCCTTCAATGCGCCCAGTTCCGCAACCGACGCCTGGTGCCCGTTCATCTTCCAGTTTCCTGCCGCCAATGGCCTCATCGTGTCTCTTCTCCTTGCAATCGCATCCGCTGGACCTGCCAGTGTCCGTGTTACCAAAACTTAACTTACACAGATAGCGGCTTGCGGCGCATTATTCACGCTTTATATAGAGAGTACCCGAAACGTTAAGAGGCTGAATTCATGCTTACTGCACTGCGCAGCAAATCCGGCGGCATCATCGCCAAGGTATTCATCGCCCTGCTGGCCGGCAGTTTTGCCGTGTGGGGTATTGAAGACATGTTGCGCGGCGGCTCGTCGGAAACGCTGGCCAAGGTCGGCGACCGCGAGATCGGTTCCTATGAGTTCTCCGAAGCTTTCAACCGGCAGCTGTCCGTATACTCGCGCCGCCTCGGCGAAACGGTCACCCCGGACCGGGCTCGTCAGCTTGGCATTGACCGGCAGATCCTCGGCGACCTGATGCGCGATGCTGCGCTGGACAGCCAGGCGGCCGCATTGGGCATCACCATGCCGGAACGCGCCGTTGCCCAGCGCGTCGCCGACAGCCCGCAATTCCAGGGTGCGGACGGCACTTTCAACGCCGACAGCTTCCGCAATCTGTTGCGCCAGAACGGCTTCAGCGAAGAGCAATTCTTCTCCATTGAGCGCAACAGCATGACCCGACAGGTCATCTCTCAGCCTCTGACCACCCAAGCGGTCGTGCCAGACACGCTGGTCGAGCTGATCTGGAAACACAGGACGGAGCAGCGCGACGCCACTTATTTCGAATTCACGCTGCCTGACGCAGTGAAACAGCCCACCGATGCAGACCTGAAATCACTGTACGATGACAACAAGGATACCTTCCGTGAACCGGAACGCCGCTCGATGGCAATCGTCGCCCTGACGCCAGAAGCGATCATGGCAGGCATCGAGGTCAGCGAGGACGATCTGAAGCGCCAGTACGAGGCAACCAAGAAACGGCTCGCTGCAGCAGAAACCCGCACCGTCCTGCAGATTACGTTCGACAATGAGGCCGACGCCATTGTCGCGGCCCAGAAAATCAAGGACGGCACCAGCTTTGAAGATATCGCAAAGGAACAGGGCAAGACCGAAGCCGACATTTCGTTGGGTACCGTGACGAAAACAGCCATTCCCGATCCTGCTGTCGCCGAGGCCGCGTTCGCGCTGGCGGACGGCGCCGTCTCCGATCCGGTAAAGGGCCGGTTCTCTACTGTCCTGCTGAAAGCGACAATTGTCGGCGCCAGCGGAGAAAGACCGCTTGATGAAATGCGCGAGGAACTGGCGACGGAAGTCCGCAAGTCCAAGGCCCGTGACCAACTGCTCGACCTGCACGACAAGTTTGAAGATGCTCGTGCCAGCGGAGCCACCCTGGAAGAGGCCGCAGCAGAGATCGGCATCAAGGTCGCCAATGTCGGACCGGTCGCGCTTGACGGCACCGACAAGGATGGCAAGACTATCACGGTTCCCGGCCACACCGCCTCCCTCACCACGGCGTTTGAGACCGAAATCGGGCTGGAGATTTCCCCTCTGACAGACGGCGATGACGGTTTCACCTGGCTCGAGACCCGTGACATCATTGCCTCTGCCGTTCCTGCCTTCAACGACATCAAGGACAAGGTGGCGGAGACCTGGAAAACCCGCGAAGCGGCCGGCGCCACCCGCAAGAAGGCGGAAGAGCTGGTGGCCAAGCTGCGTGCGGGCACCACCATCGCCGATCTGGCAACGGCGGAAAACGCCGAGATCAAAACAGTCAGCGGCGTCCGGCGCAATGAGAACAATGCGCAGTTCACTGCCGCCGATGTCGGTGCGCTGTTCTCGGTTGCAGAAGACGGCAAGGCATTTTCCATCGCCAATGACGGCAAATCCGCCAAGCTCATCGCCTCGACCCCCGTCCTGGGCACCGGGTTCAATCCGACCTCCGAAGAAGCCAGGGCAATCCGCCAGGTGCTGGAGACCAACCTGTCCAACGACCTGTACGCCGAATACGTCAACGCGCTGCAGGAACAGATCGGCGTGACAATCAACGATGCGGTGTGGGCCAGAATAGCCAGCGGCGCTCCGGAGCCTGTACAGCACAGCAATTACTAGGCACTGAGGACAGCCGCATCACCACAATAACGCGACTTACAGTTCTGTCACCCTGCCCGCAGTTGCGCCTGCAGCCGGGCCATGTCCACCTTTGAGCGGTGCCGGTTGTCCATGGGAATGGTGCTCACAAGGCGCAGGTCGTCAATACCCAGGCGCGCGGCCCGGCGTTGCCAATCTTCCATGTGAACCCGATCGCCTTCCACGGCCAGAACCGCTACTCCCTCGATAGCCACCAATGCACTGCGGCGCAGGCCCGGCCAGAACCGCGCCGCCGTTTCAATCGAAAACGGATCTATGTTTGCAACCCGATTGCCCAGCCTGCCCAGCAGCCACAGCCGGCCCTGATCGTCAAAACGGCCGGCATCTCCGGTCCGGTGCCAGATGCGGTCCTGGCGCAAGACCTTGTTCTCAGCATTGTGCGCGGTGTCGAGATAACTCTCGTTGACATGATCGCCCGCAACCTGGATCTCACCATCGACTATCTGCACTTCGATTTGCTCCACTGGATGCCCCGCCAGCAAGCCGGCACCTGACTGCATCGCCTCCAGATCGCCAGTGCCGACATCGGCCAAATCCATGTGAGCGATAGGCTCGGCCTCGGTGGAGCCATAGACGGCCACCAGCCGCAGATCCGGCTGCAACGATGCCAGCCGCGCCAGCACGTCTGGAAACACCGGCCCGCCACCCGTGAAAATGGCGCGAAGGCCAGGCGGGGCAACCGAATTGCTCAAGGTTTCGCAAATCACCGGCGGCACCAGCAGGCGGGTTACCTTCTGCCGGACTATCTGACTGGCGATCACATCCGGCGAGGCCTTGTCATGCCGCCGCAGCTTCCATGCCGGCAGAACCGACGTGATGCCGAGAGAAAGACACACCAGCACGAACACCGGAAACGCCACCAGATCTCGCTCATCGTCATTGCCGGTTTCAAGCAGCGGGGATATCGCGCGGGCCTGCGCCATCATGAACGAGTGGCTGCGGGCGATGGCTTTCGGCTGTTCGGTCGACCCGCTGGTGAACGATATCAGTGCGACGTCGTCAGGTTCACTGAGCATATCTGAAACCGGAGTGCTTATGTTCCTATGAGGTGTCAACCGCAGATCCAGCGCCCGTAACTCCGGCACAAACCAACCAAGCAACCTGTACCAACCCGACGACAGGAATGCCTTTGGGGCGACAGTATCTGCCGCATGGCGCAGTCCCTTGAGGCCCATAGAGGGTTCGGGAAACACAACCGTCGCCCCCAGCCGCCATACCGCGGCCAGGCAGGCAAACAGGTCGATGCCAACCGGCATCGCCAGCAGGATGCGGTCGCCACGTTCGATACCGTTTTTGCGGAAGCCGGCTGCATAGTGTCGCGACAGCAGGTCAAGTTCATCGAAACTGATCTCGCGGCCATCCGCTTCGACAATTGCCTGGCGATTGCCATGGCTTGCGACTGCCTCTGCAAACCTGTCGAGGATGGTTGTCAAAGTGTGAGGCCCAGCAGGGCATAGCGGCGGAACTCGTGCGCGCCATGAAGGTCGCTGCGCTTGCGCGAACTGTTGCTTTCGTGAATCAGCGCATGGATCGTGGTGTCATAACCAAGTTCAAGCGCTGACCTGTGGAACGCATCTGCCAGCATGTGCCCGGCCCCCGGCACGGCGCTGGCATAGGTTTTCAGTATTGCGGTACGGGTGTCAGGGCCCTGCCCGTAGTCGGGCAGGCCAAAAACAAAGCCTGCCAGGCTGCCATCGGGACGGCGGGCAAAGAAGATCAACTCACGCTTGAAGTATTCGGCGTAAGGCGTGTACAGGCTGAGAAATTGCTCTCGAGTGATCGGCTTGTAGAACGCGTTGCGGGCAAACCCGGCAACGGAGAAATCATACACTTCGCCGAAAAAGGCTTCCGGTGATTTACCGTCCCAGTTGTGCAGCGAAATGCCCTCAACTGGTGGCACGGTGTCACCGATCGCATCCGCAGTTTTCACCTTCGTTGACAGATACTGCGCAATCGGCTCGAACCCGGCAGCAGAAAACACCGCAAGATCATGCGGCCCGCTCATCGGTTCCATCAGGAAGGGCGCGGAACCATCGCTCTCCACCACGGCACGGTAGCTGTGCCAGGTGTCGCCGTCCATCGGGCCGATGACCGCCTGAAACCCTTCCGCTTTCAGTGCGGCAATGGCGTCCGCCAGCGCTTTGGTACCGGCCTCCGGTTCCTCGCAGGCAAACTGGCCAATGCTGGCTGTCTTCCTGCCGTCCCAGGATGGCGCCTCCCGGTATATGGAAAAGCCGATGCCGTCTTGATGGATTGTCTCAACAGCAGGATTAACGCTCATCAGGCAACTCCCTTTCCGAAATGTAGAACAAGATAACTGGACAGCGGGATGATCAGGGCGATGACCGTTGTTTTGGCATGGCGTCTGTCAATTAGAAAGCCGGGCCATGCAAATGCGACAGCACCACACAACAGGAGGCTCGCTGCAGTGATCCAGGCAACCTCACCGTGCCAGTTGGCTGCCAGACCGTTCAAGCCGATCACCGATATGGTGGCTGCAAACAGGATGGCACCGGCGCCGGCCCAGATGCCGAAACGGAACGCCTTGCTCCGGTGAACTGCCGCCAGCACAGCCATCTGTAGGATCAGGCCGGCGCAGGTAATGGCATAGAACGAGATGGCGGTGCGCCCGGCCGCCAATCCTCCAATCAGCGAGATGAACGATATGGCGGCCAGCGCCGCAAGCATGTCCAGATCCGGGTAGCGGGCGTTGTCCGGGTTCAGCCTGCGCGCAACTGCATGGGTGATCAAGAGCACAACCGGCAGCACCAGGTTCTGCGGTGCCGTCACGGTGCTGATCATGAAAATACCGGCCGCGTAGGCGCGCGCCGCGTGATCGGTCAGGCCCAGCAGCCGACCACCAAAAGTGGTCAGCATGTACAGCGTTACGAGGAACCCCATTGCCAGCAGGAGCAGTTCTTGCGGACTGCTATCCATATGGAGGCTGATCAGAAGCATTACACCGACCGGTACGAAATAGTTGTCGAAGCCTCGCCAGCTGTCTGCTTCCACCAGGGTCGCGAACGCCGCAGTCAAGAATGACAACAGCACCACATTGGCGCGAGGTACGCCTGACAGCAACAACAGGGCCGCCATGGCGATGATCCAGGTGACAAGGAAGAAAATGGCCGATCCCTCGAGCGACTTCTGGCCGTCCTCCACCGTGAAGCGTATTTGCCCGTATTTGACTCCGGCAAGCGCAGCCGCCGTGTCCGACAGTGTAAGGACCGCCAGCGGCAACAGGTACAGCACTGGTTCTGTCGCCTGGCCAGATATGAAGTGCAGCGACGCGACAGCCGCGACCAGCATCAGGTCACCCCAGGATTTCCGCTCCACTCCATGCAAAGCTGAACCAATTCCGTTGGCAATTGCCGGCAGCCTCAGCACCAGCATGACCACGACCGCAACTGCCAGCAGCGTGTAGACGAGCCATGCTTCCGGCAGGATCCATGGCAGCGACATGGCAAACAGGCCCGTCACTACGTGAACGCTCTTGCGCTGCAGCTCGGCACTCCAGCCCAGCCTTGACCCGACGGCGCGAATGACGGCCATGCCACCGACCAGCACGGCAACAGAAAGTGGCAGAAGAGCGAGGCCGAAGAGCAGGTTCATAGCTCCTCAACCCTTACTTCTTCTGCAACAAAATCGGAATAGAAGAAGGCTTTGTCTGCGGCTTTGCCGGCAGCTTCGACAGCGCTCAACCGGTTGACCCTGCCGGCTAGCCGTGCCGGCACGCGACGCGGTGCCATCATGTTCCAGTAGACAAGCCTGGCTCCGGGATTTGAGGCCTCCAGAATGGACTCATAAACATCTCCATAGCCGTCGGCGGACATGTACTCGAAAATGTCCGACAGGTTGAACCCATCCGCCTTCTCCCCTGTGCCGACGAAGGCTTCCAGCGACCCATGGCGTATGTCGAGCCGGTCAAGCCGGTCGCGAATGGTCTCGAAGTGCGCCTCGCGCCAACTCATCGGCAGATGCTCGCCGTGGCGGGCGTTCATAATCCAGTAGAGGTAGGGGTTCACCGATGGATCGCAGTCAACAGCAGCATGGCGAATGCGGCGCTGCACGTGGGCGGCGACCGAACCCTCCACATGGTCGAAGAAGGCTCTGTCACGGCCGAGCCGGCCCATGGCAAAGCGTGAGAAGAATAGCGACATCATGAGCTTCCAGCGCCAGTTGTTCCAGCGATTGTCGAGGAAGTCTTTGCGCGCCGCGGGTTCGCGTGGCTGGAATATGGCATCAATGGTCTTGCGTGAATGCACCAGCGGCATGAGGCGTTTGCTGAACAGCCGGAAGTATCGCTCAAACTTGCCGATGCCGCCGGCACCATAAGAAACAACATCTGCTTTCAGGTTTTGCCAGAAAGCCACGGTTTCTGGTGCACAACCGTCGATCGCCTGGTCCAGCAGCTCGGCACGGCGGCCGGACGGACGGGAGCCCATCAACTCGATGAAACCCTGGTGGTCGAGATTGCGGAATGCGCCTATGCGAAGTTTCAGGCACTGGATCTGCGCCATGGATAAATCCACCACGACGACGCGCGCCGGATCAAGCGTCAACATGGCAAGGGCATTGTCACCTGCCGAGCATATGGATACCAGTGTCGATCCCTTCTGGTCGCCCAGTGCTCCTGTCAGCACGTCGGCATCTTCCCACAATTGAGCGTAGCGGATGTGCTCGAAATTGGCCTTGGCTGCAATCTGCGAGGTCATGGCGCTAGCCTCGTTACCTTGCCGGTTGACCCGTCGACCGTGATGGTTTCTCCGTCAGAAATCCACTGGGTTGCGTGTTTCAATGCAACGACGCAGGGAATGCCCATTTCGCGAGCCACGATGGCCGAGTGGGACAACAGGCTGCCACGCTCCACTACGATTGCCGAGGCGTTGGAGAACACCGCGATCCACCCCGGATCGGTATGGCGCGCCACTAGGATGTCGCCCTGCGCCAGACTTTGTTTGGACGGATCACGTACCACCCGGGCCTTGGCTGTTACCACGCCGGCAGAACAGGCCGTGCCTGTGCGCTCGCTTTCGCTTCCTCCGGTGTCTGACGGCGCCCTGCCCGACTGCAACATGGAACCGACATTGATGGCAGCACCCCTTGCAACCAGCCGTTCATCGGGATCAGGACGTGTCGCACTTTGGTTGGTCTCGGCCTTGCGCAACGCAACGATCGATCGCAGATCCTGAGACGCGGCAAACCCTTCAACCGCACCAAGAACCTCTTCCACGGTGAGAAGAAAAACGTCGCGTGCATCATCAAGGTGTCCCAGTGAGGCAAGTTCGCGCCCTACGGCCAGAAACACTTTACGTGCCCGTCCAAAAATCCGGGTGCGCTCGAACCTGAGATTTTCGCGGTCGCGGACGCGGGCCTTGGACCAATTGACGAGTCCGCGTGCGACAAAGCGCCTGAGGGGTTTGCCGACCGCTACCGTATCGAACCCCAGTGGGGTTGTCGTCACGCGCTCATCTGCGGCTGAAGCAGGCCTGCGCGATGCTGCCGCTATGGCTGCCAGCAACGGGCCGGGATTTTCATCAAGAGTGGTACTCTCCAGCTTGAGCTCTTCGGTGCACCGGTCACCGAATTTCTCAATGTAGCTGTCAAAAGCGGACTTGACTGCCCTATGTTCCGCAAGAGCTGCAGCGCCGTCGGACTCAAGCTTTTCTGCCAGCCCGTCAACGTTTGCGACCATTGTGCCCATCTCCGCGATGCGCCGCGCCGGTTCGGCAGAAATGATGTCGCCCTGGCCAATCATCACATGGTTGTGCAGCTCAAGGCCATTCTGGCCGAACCACTTTTCCATGACCTTGCGGGAGGCGCCAAACGCCATCATGCACAGGAAATCGTTGATGATGGGCGCGTCCCAGCGGTCCAGCAGCGAGGCTTCGATGCGCCGGTATTCTGCCGCCAGCTCGCTGGCGCCGGCGCTGGCAATGTCGAGCGAATCGGGTCCGATCGCCGCGTCGAGGCGTTGCTGGAAGTTGTCTATTGTACGTGGCAGCCTGATTGCCTGCACGAGCAACCCAAACCCTGCCCGGCCCATACGAGCATACTCAAGCCATCTGCCAAATCCGCCCGCAGGTGCAGGACCGATGCGGGAAGTCACTTCGTCCGGCAGAGGCTCGGACACCCCCATCATGGTTTCCATGTGCGCCCGGTTGACCGAAAAACCTGGCAGCATTGCCAGCGCCTTGTACCAGTTGACAAGGTTGTAATAGACCCGCCCGTCGATCCGGGAGAGCATATTGTCGAATACCGGTGCATTGGAGGTGATGACGTCTTCGCCTACTCCGACCATGCGGACAAAAGAGCGATAGACGCGGGCATAGGCATAGCGCGCGAAGGAATAGGTCAGCGGGGAAACCAGACCCGGATAGCTCTCAACGATGTTCGAATTGTCGAGGATGACAGTCTGCTCGTCATCGTTCGGCTTTGCTTGCAGTTTCGTGGTGATCGGACGGGCCTGCAGTATGTAAAGCTCATTGCCGTCAAATGCCCATTCTATGTCCTGCGGCACGCCGAATGCAGCTTCGACATCCTGCGCCAGCCTTGCCACGGCAAACGCCTGCTCATCCGAGAGAACCGTCTCGCCGCCGGGCCTTTCAGCGACAGAATTCTGGATAATGTCTATCTGCCAGGTCTCACCATCTTCTTCACCGGAAACCAGCGCGTCTCCCAGCCCCTCAATAGCGGAGATGATGACGCGGTTGCGCGAACCGGACACCGGGTCAGCGGAAAACGCAACGCCGGCCGAAGTCGCATCGATCATCTTCTGAACCACGACAGCCGGTGCGGGCTCAGCCTCGGCCAGTCCGCGGGTCTTGCGATACGCGTTGACGCTGCCCGCGTGACCAGACTGCCATACCCGATGGGCTGCCTTGGCCACACCCTTGACCTCAACATTCAGCAGACTCAGGAACTGTCCGGCGTGGGAATGCTCTGCCCCGTCTTCCTGCGCACCGGACGACCGCACGGCGAACGGGCCCGCGCCCAGTTGCGCAAGGTGTGCATCAAGCTTTCTTCTGAGCCCGGGCTTCAGGCCTTTGGCATTGAATGCGTGCGGCAGGATGACGAAAAAGTCTGGCGGGTTGAAACCGGCCCGCTTGAGCCTCGCCAGCGCCCCTGCCTTACCGCCTGCCTGTGGCGACATCTCGCCTGATTGTCCAGACAGGATGATCTCGGCGGCCGGCGGTGCATGTCTCGCGGCGGTAGTCATGACAGCCAGCCTCCCACAAGAGGTGCGAAACCGGCGGCGGTATAACAGACAAACACCCACAGCCCGGCAACCGTGTCGAGCTGTTTTTGCCGCTTGTCCGTTGGCGCGGCGCGCATGGTTGTGCCGGTGTACCAGCACACCGCCAGCATGGCGGCAGCCGGCAGTGTCGTGGACCAGGTGTAGCCGGTGGACATTCCGACAGCACACAGCGTCACGAACGACAATGTCACAGTGGCCAGCCAGGTGTCAGCGGCCTTCCTGACACCCCACAAGCCTGAATAGGTCTCAACGCCTTCGCGCTCATTTTCCGGCGCCCAGGTCTTGCGGCCAATTTCCAGCACGCAGCCGTTTATGAAGGACAATATCAGAAAGTAGGCTAGCGCTGGCTCAGGTGTGAATCCCGCCGGAAGCCACTCAACGCCGGTCACTAACAGATCCAGCAGCGGCATTATCGCCATGTGTGACACGAGATAGATCCATGGCCGTGCCTTGAGCCACTCCGGCACGAAAAATTCCACTGTCATTAATGCCAGCCACAACCAGATAATGGCCAAAAGCACCAGCACCGGCGGATAGTAGGCCAGCGAAATGACCACGGCCACCGGCACCAGCAGGGCGCCGATCATCAGTATGGTGCGCAGATCAACCAGACCGCGTGGGATGGGTCGTTCCGGACGGTACCTGTGATCGTCCGGCCCATCCTTGTATTCGTCACAGGCGCGCAACTGGATGAACAGGATCAGCGAGATGGCAAAAGCGGTGAAATAGGCGCTCCACCCGGGCAGCTCACGCCCTGCCAGAAACGCCGAAACATTGATGCTGGCGGCGCTGAACACACACAGCAAAACCGAAGTCTTGATAAGTGGGATGCGCTCGTCCTGATAAATCCATAGCCGCTTCCACAGGGGCAGGCCTTGTTCATCGAGCGCGGCCATGTCTATCTCTGCCTCGCATAGCGCTGATGCGCCTTGGCAAAATCGCCAGACGCCATAGCTGCCACGATGGAGATTTCCCCGCACAAGCAAAGTGCTGCCGCCACCTCCGCAAGCGCATCTCGTTTGCCGGCACCCTGCAGCCCCAGAATGCGCAATCCGGCCGACTGACTCGGCAGCCCGGTGCCGCCGCCTACTGTTCCGACCAGCAGATTGGGCAATGTCACGGATACAAACAGGTTGCCATCGTGGGCTTCCATGCGCGTGAAGCCAACAGCCGATTCAGCCACGCAGGCGGCATCCTGCCCGGTGGCAATAAAAAGGGCCGCCAACGCATTGGCATAGTGCGCCTGAGAACCCAATTGCCCCGATAGAAGCGAGCCGAGATTGGCGATGCGGGCGTAGGCCAGCATGTCTTCGACGCTGCAGTGCAGCTTGCGCGAGACCATCTCGGCAGGAATGGTCGCACTGGCGGTCACTTTCGCGCCGCGGCCGGTCAGCAGGCCCAGATAAGAGCCCTTTTTGTCGCCGGAATAATTGCCTTCGACATACCACGCTGCCAGCTTGACCGGTGAGTGGGCGGCAATATGCTCACACACCGCACTTGTAGCAATTGTCACCATGTTCTGCCCCGAGGCATCACCGGTCTTGTAACGGCAGAGCAGGAAGCAGACATCATTGTCCATCGCAGGCTCCAGCGAAATGAGCTTGCCATGACGGGTCGTGCTTTCAGCAACTTCCTTGAGGGTCTCGGCCTGCTGCACCACCCAGTCAATGAACAGGCCGGTGTCCGCCGTTGTATGGAACCGAAACGCCGGTGTGCGCAGCACGCCTTCATATGTCAACGCTGCGGAGATGCCGCCGGCACGGGCTGTGACGTCGGCGCCGCGAGCGTAAGAGGCCACCAGGGCTGCTTCGGTCGTGGCCAGCGGCACCAGATAATCTCCGGCGGCATTGAGACCGTTTACCCGCAGCGGACCGATAATGCCGACCGGCAGCTTTACAGTGCCGATCATGTTCTCGATATTTGCGCCGTAAGCTTCGATCGTCTGCAGCGACTGTGGATCAAGCAGCGTGTCCCGGTCAGCCTGCGTCGCATGGCCTTCGGCGAAGATGCGCTCCCAGAACCGGTTGGCACTTGGCTCATCCGCCTTGCGCGACGGCCGCAACCTGTTGACTTGATGTTCCTTGGTACGCAGTCGTTCGGCGACCGCTGTGGCGTCGAACCGCTCCCGCAGGCGCGCAAGCATACTCATGACGTGAAATGGCACAATCACCGCTCTACTCCCTCGACCGTGCAACGATAGATTTGCGGCATTTCCAGCTGGTTAACTGATACACTACAATACCGGTGCAAATACCGACTTTTCTTGGGTCTTCGGAACTACGTTTGAGTCTATTGTTGCCTCTGACCCATCCTTATCATGTCATTGGCTGATTCTACTGTTGTAACAAACTCTCAAGTGTCTGGAACAACAGCACTTTTCTAAAGGACATCATGAGCATTGAGACCGTGTGTGCATTTTATGACAACAACCCGGCCCGGGAATGGCTCCGGCTGGATAGTAACGGCCTCGAGTTCGCTGTCTCCCTAGCAAGGATTTCGCGGGCCCTATCCCCGAATTCAAGAATTCTGGACATCGGTGGCGGCCCTGGACGGTACTCCCTGGCACTCGCCGAAGTCGGCCACACGGTTGTACTGGCTGATATTTCTGCAGCCAGCATCGCATACGCACAGGAAGAGGCAACGCGGCGCGGCGTCAGCATCACGACACAGGTGACGGATGCGCGAAACCTTGCAGCGTGGCGCGACGACGAGTTTGATGCCGTGCTCTGCCTCGGGCCGCTGTACCATCTGATGGACGAAAACGACCGTGCTCTGGCAGTCGCGGAGAGTTTGCGGGTGCTGCGTCCCGGCGGCACCGCTTTCTTTGCTTTCATCGCCCGCCATGCGGTGGCTCATTTCACCTTGAAACACGCTCCTGAAACCGTGGAGCAGACCGGCGAACTGTTGGACCGCATTCAGGCCGAAGGGCGCTATGAGCCGGCACCCGGAGAGGATTTCTTCACCCACGCCGTCTTCGTCGATATCGACAGCATTGCAGAGTTCATGGCGCAATTCGGCTTGCTGGAGCACAGTCTGTGGGGCGCGGAAGGCGGCATGGCCCAGTCCGATCGGCGGATCATGGCTTTGCCCGACGCTGCGCGCTCGGCCTGGGTTGCCCGGGCCGTAGAACTGGCCGAGACATCATTCGGGCTTTGGGGTTCCGAGCATATTGTTTATCAGGGTTGCAAACCACCGGCTTGAACACCGGCAAACACCGTCCTTGGGTTGGTTGTGGGCAGCCGCAGTTGTATGTGATAAATCGGATTTGTGGAGTACAGCATACTGATGACCGAACAACTGACTATCCGTTCCATGTCCCGCGAAGAAGCTGATGAGCTTGTCAACTGGGCTGCGCGCGAAGGCTGGAATCCGGGCCTGCACGATGCCGATGTGTTCTGGGCCACCGACCCTGACGCTTTCATTGCCGCGGAATTCGAAAATGAACTAATCGGCGGCGGCGCCATCACCGCTTACGGAACCGAGTTCGGGTTCATGGGTTTTTTCATTGTCCGCCCCGAGTTCCGGGGCCGCGGCTTTGGCGACACGCTGTGGCACGCCCGCCGCGAGCGCCTGCTTGGCAGGCTAGCACCAGGCGCGGGCATCGGCATGGACGGTGTCTTTGACATGCAGCCCTACTATGCCAAGGGCGGCTTTGTCTTCTCGCACCGTGACATCAGATATCGCGCCGAAATTCCAGCCGATCCTGAAACGCCTGAACCCGGCGGAGGACACATCGTCGCGCTGAGCGAAGTTGCCTTCGAGCAACTTGCCGAGTACGATCGCACCTGCTTTCCCGCAGCGCGTGAAACCTTCCTGAAAAGCTGGATATCCCAACCTGAAGGCCTGGCGCTCGGCTGCCGTCGCGATGGCCGGCTGAGCGGTTACGGCGTGGTTCGCCGGTGTCTTGAAGGATGCAAGGTCGGCCCTTTGTTTGCGGATGATGCGGCGGCGGCTGCGGCGCTGTATGCACATCTGGCACGCTTCGCAGCCGATGGTCCGCTGTTCCTCGACGTGCCGGAGAACAATAGTGCGGCCATGGACCTCGTACGCCGGCATGACATGGTCGAGGTGTTCGGCTGCGCCAGGATGTATCTGGGACCGGCGCCGGATATTGCGCACGAGCGGGTCTTCGGCGTCACCACGTTCGAACTCGGCTGATCCCCGAACCTGATCCCACCCCATGTTGTCGCCACCAGCGGTATCGGCCGGCCGCCGGCCGGCGTCACGGGTTTTGCGGGAGACATGGCCAATATATCCGCGCTGGCGGCCCGAAACGGCTTCACGCCATTCGCCAATGCCTTAGTTGAAAAGTTGACCCTAGATGCGCCCTACCGATCCCTGCTGGAATCGGTGGAAGGCGGCGCCGCTCGAGGCAGACGAGGTGACTCCTACCAACCTCAACTTAATTTTACAGTGATTTTGAGCTCATCATTGTCTCTTGCATCCACATCTATCCCCGCATCATTGAGAAGCCTCAGTTCACGCTCAAAGTCCTCTTGCTTATGACTATGCTCCATTCTCACAAAACTCGAAAATATCACTTCATAGGTTTCGCCATCACGCGCTTCACGCATCATCCGCAACGTAGCGGGTTCCGGATTGTCATGCTTTCCGTCACCGCAGTATATGTATATGTCGGACGTCAGAGCCTTAAAGAATTCCGGATCCACATTGTTGTCGGAACCGTGGTGCGCCGCCTTGAACACATCGACATGAAAAGGATGGTTGGGTTGCTTTAGGCCGGCATCCTCCAGCCATTTCAAAATATCGTCCCCCCGCGCATCGCCTGTTAGCAGGAGTGATTTCCCTTCGAACTCCAGCAAAGCTACTATTGACGACAGATTTGCAACGCTCCTATCCGTCATCGCCGCAATTTCTGAAGGGTCCAGATTGGGATTCCAATCTTGCTGAAGGTCTGTCAAACGATCTTTGTCCGGACCAATTATGGTTATCCGCATACCCTCGAAAGTCGCAGACTTACCTGCCATTACCAGGCTGTTGTTGAAAGGTCGATTGCCGTCCAAACCCAACGTTTCGAGGTTGTTACGAAGACTTCTTCCCTGTCCAAGGCCGGCGAGTATATGAGCAGCTCGACCGTCGGATCCCACCAACGCCTCAAATGGAGCAATACCGCCCGCATCTTCTGATGCAGCTACTGCAGAGGCTGTGGCTGTGAGAGCCGCTGTTTCACTGCCACCGGTTAGGTCAGGGAAACTGTTAAACCAAAAACGTTTTATACGTGCCGGATCACGAAAACTGTCCTCCTCTTCAATCATTTCATCGGTCAATTCCAGCAGACCCTTAATATGGTCCTGATCAATGTGACTAACCATCGCCAGTTCAAACTCGGGTGGCTCGTGACCGCCGGCCTGCGCCTTCAAAGCCCGGAGATACGGGCGCAGGAATCGCCGATAAACACCGGGAGGCCCGCCATCGATCAATATGCGCTTTGGAGCTTGGGAATCACCGAAATTTACCACCAGGCAATCTCCATGCTTGGACCCAAGAACATCAATTTCGAACATGGTTGCTTCCTTCCTCAGCACTAGATCGACTCAAGAGATCTCAGGACATCGACCAAACCAGCCCCCTGGAACTCAGTTCGTCGCCCAAGGTCAGTAGCGTTTTCACACAAGATGCCTTTGATCCGATGCGGGCGCCCGATGAACTCGGGATGGCGGCCAAGAATCATAGCCGCTGCGCCACTGATATGGGGCGCAGCCATTGACGTTCCCGTATCTCTCAGCAATTTCTGTCCGGGGGCGGGTGCGAGAATTTTTTCCCCAGGGGCAAGCAGATCAGGTTTCTGACGCCCATCGGCAGTGGGCCCTCGAGACGAAAAGTACGAAACGCCGTAGGAGTGAGGCTTATCTTTGTGGGTGGCTCCCACGGTTATCACTTTTTCAGCGTTGCCCGGGTCCATGATTGACGACATGGCATAACTGTCAACAAGAGTGGTTTCGGTTCTCAGCGTCTGGAAACCCTGGTTCCCGGCGGCGACTACGACACACACCCCGCTGTCAACCAATCGGTTGGCCTCGCGACAGATGGGTGTCTGGCCGCAACCAAAACTGCGAACTTGATGTATCATCTGCAGGCTGAGATTGGCTCCTTGTATTACCAATCGGTCACGAGTGCGGTTCAGATAGCTTATGAATTGCATCGCAGCCATAACCACGAACTCGTCGCTTTGCCCCTGGTCGTCGCAAACACGCAGATCGTAAAGCCCGATATCCGGACACATGCCGAGCAAGTCGTGATCAGGTCCTTCGGAGCCTAGCGAACCCTTCTGCAGGTTTCCGCCTAGGATCCCGGCAACGTGCGTCCCGTGCCCGTTTCTTGGCGGCACATAATGTGACGGACAATGGGGAATTCGCAAAAACGGCTCCAATAAATACCAGTCAAGGTAATCACCGTTTGTAAGACGCCTTTTGACGTCTTCCACATAATTGCGGACGTTTGTCAGAGTTGCCTCATCTTGCAATGCGTGAGAAAAGTTTTTCCTGGACAACTGATCGTTGCGTTCGACAAACCCCGTTGTATAAAGAAATAGCAGAACGGCATTGTTTTCAGTCTCGTTCGGATGCAGTTTCTTGGCCTCGATCAACTGTTCTTCAGGTACTATCTTCCTGTAATCCCCTTCGAAAAAATTCAGCAAGCGAGTGAAATCGTACGTAGCTTTAACTCTGGATTGAGCTGGGCTTGTTTCTCCGTTGAGATCGGTACCGGGTTTCAAGAACGCCTTGTGAGTAGCGTCGACACCACTATCGAGTATCGCCCAGTTAATACCTTTGGTTGAAATCTGAAAAACGTTCTCAGCCGCGTCAATCTTTACGGTCTTACGCGATTTCATACATGCCAAATCTCCAGTCCGGTTCAGGTCAATTGACCAGATAGCAGGCTGTTTGTCTTTAGAACTGCTTTGGATCTCAGCAAAACGCTTAATCTCATCAATGTAATCGTTCAGCAGTTTCTTGAAGAAGCGTTTGACAGCGCGATGGGCGGCTTTTTGCTCGTACGGGTCGATTGAATTTTGCAGATCGTGCGCCGCGACCTTCAAAAGCGCAGAACAGGTATCTCCTAAAACGCGCCACCGGACACTCTGACTTGGCTTGCCCGACTTCGTAGCTGCTTTATGGGCTTCGGCATCAGCATTCCTGATAGCGACCCATGCCGCCAGAAATCGCCATAGGGCTATTTGATCAGAATTCGTCAGAAACTCTCTAAGCTCAAAAATGTTTCTGGTTTCCGGTACATATCCCAGATCGGAAATCCATCCCTGGACTTTTTCCGGATCCAGTTGAGAGAACCAGACCGTACTTGGAAGTATCGCGCGGATCATTGCGTCCATATCCGCAGTTACGACAACTATGTTGCCCAACGCCACCAGTTTTGGTTCGGAAAACCTGGTTTTTGAGCCAGCGGCAAAAGATGCTCGGTACTCTTCAATTATTGTTCGAAGCAAAGTGAGCGCACTGTTTCCCCGTATTCGATTGTTCGTCTCAATCAATAGTCGATGCTGGCATCTCGGATCTGCAGCAAAAGAACGCCAAACGGTTACTCGGATTGGAGTATCGGAAAAATAGTTCGTGCTGTCAGTTGCGCCAAAGGTGATCAGAACATCTTCAAGCAGACGCAACGCTCTGTTTTTAAGAAAATTCAGATTTTCTTTTCCTGCCACGTCCCGCAGTTTCTCCGGTATTTATCGAATGATGCAACCAATCCAAGAATTCGACTCTCAGATGAACATAAATTTACTAATTGCTATATTTGCTTGTTATCATGGCCGTACCCTTTAACCTAAATGTTCCCAATTGCCCAAAGTTAACTAAGATTGGACAAACGTCAAGTTTCTTGGATCTGTGGTGCTGCGAGATGACAGCAATGGGAAATTCGTTGAACGCTGAGGTCGTCGGGTCAGTGACATGATAGTGACGCACCGGTGTGAAACCCCGATGAAAACGCGCTACACTGTTGATTTCCAACCGGTTGAAGGATTGAGCAATGATCAGATTCTCTCTCAGCCTCAGCGAACTAGGTCAGACAGAGGAGATGCGCAGCAAAATAGTCGATTTTTTTGTCGCGCGCGGACTAGAGAAGACCGGGTGCGGTCGTGTGACGCTTTCTTTTGTGGCCAAACCGGAAGATTTTGATGAGGTTTTCCAAAGCTGCATGCGCAAATTGCCCGACCCGCTTCCTCGAATTTCTGAGACCATCGGCGCAAGCGCACCGTTCGACAAACCTATTATAAAAATTCCGTCGGAACTGGCACCATATATCGAACACGTCTCGATCACACCACCCGCCCGCCATTTCTAATCCAGCATTTGACATTTCGCTTTATTAACGTAAGGTAAACTAGAGAAAATTTCCAACAACACTTTTGGATGTTGCTAATCTGACACAAGTTTGAGGAGTGAACATTGTCCACATCCAAAGAGAAAACATATACCCGCCGTAAGACCTCAGACACCGTCCGGATAGCCGTTACATTACCGGGTGGCGGTAACAACAAGGGGCCTGTTGCCTTCTCCGGTGCGATCACAGAAGCTACCTTAGAGCAAATGCGGCCAGATCCCGAACATGTTGCTGTGACCATCACGAAACTCACGGAAATGGGCTTCGAGGTCACCGGCTCAGGACAGTTCTCAATAACAGCCCGATGTTCGAAGAAGGTGTATGAAACCGTTTTCGGTACCGAGTTGAAACGTCACCGTCTTCCGTTTCACGAGGGCGAAAAACGGCAGGCAAACGCATTCTATTTCCCCGAACAGGATGCTCCCTGGCGTCCAAACGATGAACTGGCGGCGATAATTGACGACGCCTACATCCAATGGCCGCACATTTACATGAATTCACTGTTTCCGGGATCAACTTCAGCGATGCCACCTTCCGTGGGTTACCATCACCTTCGGGTACCGGGTGACGTAACGATGTTGCTCAATGCTGACCTTGCACACCGCGATGGCATCACTGGCAAGGGCGTCCGAGTTGCAATGATCGATAGCGGTTTCGCAATGGATCACGCCTACTTTAGCGCTCGCGGTTATCAGACCAATACGGTGTTGGCACCCGGTGCCACCGAGTCCAACCTCGACGGGAACGGCCATGGCACTGCGGAATCTGCAAACCTGCTGGCAATGGCGCCGGACGTGGCTTTCACAGGTGTGAAGTTGGACAACGAAAGTTTCCCAGCCAACGGCGCGACCATCCTTGAAGGCGTTCAAACGGCCATGCAACACAATCCGCAGGTGATTTCGGTGAGCCTTGGTTACGATATGTGCCCCACAAACATTCGAGGTGAGCGAACCAGCAACACACACCTTTCTACGCTTCCAAATTCCCTCAAGGCGCTGGAGGCGGAGATTAAGGCGATTGCCGCAAGCGGCACCATCGTCGTATTTTCGGCCGGAAACGGTCATGTTGCTTTTCCCGGCATGATGCCTGACGTAATCTCAGCCGGCGGAGTCTACGTGGCGCAGAACGGCGCGATGAGAGCGTCGGACTATGCCAGCGCCTTTTCTTCGAAAATCTATCCCGGTCGCGACGTGCCGGACGCATGCGGACTGGTGGGACTGGCCAACAACGGTGCGCATTATATTATGCTGCCACTCCAGCCAAATTGCGAGATCGACCGCCAGAACAATGACAGTACGGCGACTAACGATGGTTGGGCTGTGATTAGCGGCACATCGGCTGCGGCGCCGCAGATGGCCGGAGCAATCGCACTGATGCTGCAGAAAAACCCGGGGCTTAATGCGAACGACATCAAGGCAGTCCTAAATCAAACTTCCCGTGACGTCCTCAATGGAGCGGCCAACCCTGCAAGCAACGAGAACAATGGCGGCATGCCTGCCGGATCGGGACGCGACGGCGCGACTGGTCCGGGGCTGATAGATGTTGCGGCAGCTTTGAAGCAAGTTTGATTCAGGCACATGGGGCTGAGTTGCGTTTGTCATATCACGGGCTGCGTTTGATCACGAATAGAACTCGCTTGGCAATGTCTTGTAACCGGGCATTCAATTGCTGCTGCCGAGCAGCATCCAGCTTCTAGAATTTCAATCCGATCGCTCCCACTCCACACATAAGCAGCGGTATTGCTGGGCGAAGACTTGCGATTGATCGTGAATACATCCCAGGCCAAAGACACCTTTACCTCCAATTGAGGCGATGGCCGATGGCAGGCGTTGATCCAATTCAGTTCGAACTTTCTTCCACTCCCACCCAAAAACCTCGTTCCAAATCCGAAACGGCTTCACATCATTCGCCAAACCTGCTCTAAACCCATTTCGCAAATGCCTTAGATGGAAAGTTCACCCGATGCAGATCGCTCCTGACAGCGACAGCTTCAACACCTGCTATCAGGCCGGCAAGGCGCAGGTCGTGTATACGCGGCTGGTGGCGGACCTGGAGACCCCGGTGTCCGCATTCATGAAGCTGACCCGAAATGCACCTTACCGGTTCCTGCTGGAATCGGTGGAAGGCGGCGCCGTGCGCGGCCGCTATTCGATGATCGGCATGAAGCCTGACCTGATCTGGCGGGTGACCGGAGAAACTGCTGAAATCAATACGCGGGCACTGATCGATCCGGACCGCCCGTTCGTTGCCGATGAGGCGCCGCCGCTGCAGTCGCTGCGTAACCTGCTGGCAGCCAATCATTTCGACGTGCCGGCCGACCTGCCGCCGATGGCCGCCGGCCTGTTCGGCTACATGGGTTACGACATGGTGCGGCAGATGGAAAAACTGCCGGCACCCAATGAGGACGTGCTCGGTGTGCCCGACGGCATTATGATCCGCCCGACCATCATGGCCATTTTCGACGCTGTGAAGGACGAGGTCACCGTCATCACCCCGGTGTTCCCGGACGCGGATGTCTCAGCCAAGGCGGCCTACGCACGGGCCTGCGACCGGCTCGACGCAGTCGTCGATGCCTTTGACCGGCCTTTGGAACTGCACAGCTATGAAGACCCGGACGCGGCCCCGATCGGTGAGCCGATTTCGGACACCACCCCTGAGGACTACAAGGAGATGGTGTTGAAGGCCAAGGAATATGTCGCCGCCGGCGATGTCTTCCAGGTGGTCCTGTCACAGCGCTTCGAAACCGAGTTCACCCTGCCGGCGTTCTCGCTGTACCGGGCCCTGCGCCGGGTCAATCCATCGCCGTTCCTGTACCATCTCGAGTTCGATCGCTTTGCCGTCACCGGCTCCAGTCCGGAAATCCTGGTCAGGGTGCGCGACGGCAAGGTGGAGATCCGCCCGCTCGCCGGAACCAGACCACGCGGTGCGACACCAGCGGAAGACCGCGCACTGGCCGAAGAGCTGCTGGCAGATCCCAAGGAACTGGCTGAACACCTGATGTTGCTGGACCTGGGCCGCAATGACGTCGGACGAGTGGCCAAGATCGGCTCGGTCAAGGTCACCGACCAGTTCATTATGGAATACTACAGCCAGGTCATGCACATCTCGTCCAACGTTGAAGGCGAACTGGACGACAGGTATGACGCCATCGATGCATTGAGTGCCGGCTTTCCGGCCGGCACCGTATCGGGCGCACCGAAAGTGCGTGCCATGGAGATTATCGACGAGTTGGAAAGCACCAAGCGCGGCATCTATGCCGGCTGCGTCGGGTATTTTTCAGCCACCGGAGAGACCGACACCTGCATTGTGTTGCGCACCGCCCTGGTCAAGGACGGCAAGATGTTCGTGCAGGCCGGTGCCGGTGTCGTGGCCGACAGCGTGCCACAGGCCGAACAGGACGAGTGCATCAACAAGGCCAAGGCCCTGTTCAGGGCAGCTGAAGAGGCGGTCCGCTTTGCCGGCCGCGCATCGAGGGGGCAATAGACAGCCATGATCCTGCTCATCGACAATTACGACAGCTTCACCTGGAACCTGTATCACTTTCTCGGCGACCTTGGTGCTGAGACCGAGGTTGTGCGCAACGACGCCATTACCGCCGACGAGGCAATCGCCATGGCACCTGAAGCCATTGTGCTGTCGCCCGGGCCGTGCACGCCGAACAAAGCCGGCATCTGCCTGAACCTGGTTGAGAAGGCTGCCGGCAAGGTGCCGCTGATGGGTGTGTGCCTCGGCCATCAGGCCATCGGCCAGGCGTTCGGTGGCACGGTGATACGCGCCCAGCAGCTTATGCACGGCAAACTGTCCGACGTCACAAACACTGGCAAGGGCCTGTTCAAAGGGCTGCCGGAGACCTTCCGGGCCACCCGGTACCACTCACTGGTGGTCGAGCGCTGTTCGCTGCCGGCCTGTCTCGAAGTAACGGCATCCACCGGTGACATTGTCATGGGCCTGCAGCATCGGGAGCTGAATGTCCACGGCGTCCAGTTTCACCCCGAAAGCATTGCATCGGAACACGGCCATGCGATATTGCGTAACTTCCTGAAACTGGCAAACGCCTACAAAGAAGTTGAAACGGCTTGAGACCATGGCTGACCTGAAACCGATGATTGCAAAGATTGCCGACGCCAAGCCGCTGTCGCTGGACGAGGCACGCACCGCTTTCGACATCATCATGTCCGGCAATGCCACGCCGTCGCAGATCGGCGCCGTGCTGATGGGCCTGCGGGTGCGCGGCGAGACGGTTGACGAGATCACTGGCGCCGTGATGACCATGCGCGAAAAGATGTTGCCGGTGACGGCGCCCGAAGATGCCATCGACATTGTCGGCACCGGCGGCGATGCATCCGGCTCCTACAACGTGTCGACATGTTCAGCCCTGGTTACCGCAGGCGCCGGTCTGCCTGTCGCCAAACATGGCAACCGCGCCCTGTCATCAAAGTCCGGCGCCGCCGACACGCTCGCCGCGCTCGGCGTCAACATCGAAGCCAAGCCGGACGTGATCTCACGCTGCATTGCAGAAGCCGGTTGCGGCTTCATGTTTGCCCCTGCACACCACGCCGCCGTACGCCATGTCGGCCCGTCACGGGTGGAACTAGCAACCCGCACGGTATTCAATCTGCTGGGCCCGATGTCGAACCCGGCCAGCGTCAACCGTCAGGTCATCGGCGTCTATGCGAAACAATGGGTGGAACCACTGGCTCACGTCATGAATAAGCTCGGTTCACAGGCGGTCTGGGTAACCCACGGCGAAGGCGGTTTAGACGAGATCACCCCGACCGGCACCACCTGGGTGGCCGAACTTAAAGGCGGCAAAGTCACCACGTTCGAGATCGAACCGGAAGATGCCGGTGTCACCCGGCGCACGCTCGACGAACTGAAAGGCGGCGATGCCGAGCAAAATGCTGAAGCCTTGCGCGGCGTGCTGACCGGAGACCGCAATGCCTTCCGCGACGCCGCCGCCATGACAGCAGGCGCGGCACTGCTGGTCGCCGGCCGGGCGAAAGACCTGAAGGACGGTACCGCTCAGGCTGAACAGGCCATTGATTCAGGTGCCGCCATGAAAGTGCTCGACAAGCTGGTGGAGGTATCAAACGCATGACCGGCACCATCCTCGACAAGATCGCTGCCTACAAGCGCCAGGAGGTTGCCGCTGCCAAGGCGTCCGTGTCCGAGGCCAGCCTGGTAACCAATGCCAGCCTGAACCGTGCCAACAGCGCACCGCGCGGATTCCTTAAAGCGCTGGAAAACAAGCGTGCCAATGGCGACTGGGCGCTGATTGCCGAAATCAAGAAAGCCAGCCCGTCGAAAGGCCTGATCCGGGAAGACTTCGATCCGCCGAGCCTGGCCAAAGCATATGAGCAAGGCGGCGCCGCCTGCCTGTCGGTGCTGACCGACACGCCGTCGTTCCAGGGCGCGCCGGAATTCCTCATGCAGGCCCGCTCGCAAACCTCCCTGCCCGCGCTGCGCAAGGATTTCATGCTTGATCCGTACCAGGTGCTGGAGGCCCGTGCCTGGGGTGCGGACTGCATTCTGCTGATCCTGGCGATGATCGACGACACCTTGTGTGCAGATCTGGAAAACACCGCCTTTGAACTGGGCATGGACGTGCTGGCTGAAGTCCATGACGAGGCCGAATTGGAGCGTGCCCTGAAGCTGAAGACCCGCATGATCGGCATCAACAACCGCAACCTGAAAACGTTTGAAACCAGCCTGGAAACCACCGAACGGCTGGCGCCCATGGTGCCGGAGGACCGGCTGATCGTCGGCGAAAGCGGCCTGTTCGTACCGGCCGATCTGGCCCGGATGGAGCAGGCAAACGTGTACGCCTTTCTGATCGGCGAAAGCCTGATGCGGCAGTCCGATGTGGCAGAAGCCGCCCGCGCCATCCTCACCAGGCCGGACGGCTTGCGGGCAAGCGCATGAACGCCGGCAAGCTCACCCACCTGGACGACGCCGGCAACGCCCACATGGTCGATGTGTCGGAAAAGCAGGTGACCACCCGCATTGCCGTTGCTGCCGGCCGCGTCTCCATGCAGCCTGAAACACTGCAACTGATCAAATCCGGCATGGCCAAGAAGGGTGACGTGATCGCCACCGCGCGCATTGCCGGCATCATGGCTGCCAAGCGCACCCATGAACTAGTCCCGCTGTGTCACCCGCTGGCGATCTCCAAGATCACCGTCGATCTGGACATCAACGAGCCCGACCAGGCCATCGACGTCACCGCAAGCGTCAAGGTCGAAGGCAAGACCGGTGTCGAGATGGAAGCGTTGACCGCAGTTTCTGTCGCCTGCCTCACCGTCTATGACATGGTCAAGGCGGTAGACCGCGTTATCGTCATTTCCGACGTCAGGCTGATTGAGAAACAGGGCGGCAAGTCTGGCCACTTCAAGGCAGATGCCAAATCATGAGCCTGGTTCCGGTCGATGACGCACTGGCGCAGATCCTGAAAGGCGTCAAACCGCTCGACGCAGAGGATGTGCCGCTGTCCAATGCCAGCGGCCGGGTCTTGGCCGGGCCGTTGAAGGCGCAGCGCGCGCAGCCACCGTTTGCCGCTTCTGCCATGGATGGCTATGCGGTGCGCGCTGCCGATATTGCAGACGTTCCCGCCACTTTGAAGGTGATCGGCGAAGCACCCGCCGGGCACGGCTTTTCCGGCCGCGTTGGCAAGGGCAAGGCAGTGCGCATTTTCACCGGCGCACCGTTGCCGAAAGGGGCGGACACTGTTGTCATCCAGGAAGACACCGAAACTGATGGCAAGGACTCGGTGACCGTGCTGGAGACGGCAACATTGGGCAGCTTTGTTCGCCCTGCCGGGATGGACTTCAGAAAGGGTGAAACCCTGCTGCCCCGGCAAACCCTGCTCGGCGCCCGCCAGATCGGCCTGGCGGCCGCCATGAACCACAACCGGGTGCAGGTTGTGCGCCGTCCCTCTGTCGCCCTGCTGGCCACAGGCGATGAGTTGGTTGAACCCGGCAGCAACCCCCGAGATGATCAGATCATCTCATCCAACGCGCTCGCCATTGCCGCCATGGTCAGCCGCTTCGGCGGCGAGCCGGTGGACCTCGGCCTCGTGCCGGACAAGGCGACCCGCATCGAAAAAGCCATAGAGAGGGCCGCCAGCGCCGACATCCTGATCACGATCGGCGGGGCCTCGGTTGGCGATCATGACCTGGTCCAGGCGGCCATGCAGAAGTCCGGCATCAAGATCGGCTTCTGGAAAATCGCCATGCGCCCCGGCAAACCGTTGATGTTCGGCCGGCGCGGCGACCAGCGTGTCATCGGCCTGCCCGGCAATCCGGTCTCGGCCATGGTCTGCACAAGGCTGTTCATCCTGCCGCTGATCGCAAGGATGACCGGTGATGCGCGCTCGTTTGATCCGGTCTCCGCTGTTCTGGCGTCCGGCATGAAACCCAACGACCAGCGCCAGGACTATATCCGCGCCACACTGCAGCGCGGCGATAAGGGTCAGCTGATCGCAACCCCGTTTCCTAAGCAGGATAGCTCCATGCAGCGCGTGTTCGCCGAGGCCGACTGCCTGGTGATCCGAGCCCCCCATGCGCCGGCCGCGCAGGCTGGTGAACAAGTTCAGGTGTTGCTGCTGGATTTTTAGTAAGCTTGCCCCGTTCTGACATATTCCTCCTGGCCAGCATTTCTCTGCTCTGCAACCACATCCTTTCTAACCCATGAAAATCTGGATGCTGGCTACTGTTTCACTGCACCTTTTCTCTAATTTCTCGCTGTATGCCAAGTTGTTGTTGGAAGTTCTGTTCTCTCAACAGTTCTTCACGACCTGACTGATTTGCCTCAGGCGAAATAGAGAAGGTGTTTGGCCTGCGAACTCCCGAACGGCTCCTGTCAAACTTGGCCGTTTTGGGAATTTTGGTTATTATATTGCCGTTAGCGTCCAGAGTCAGTTTGACCTCTATCGTACCCTTTTGTTTCGGGCCTTGAATGATGATAGTTAACTCATGAACGTCAGTCCTGCTGTCATCAAACTTCCCTGTTGCTTCAGCCAGTTTGAACGTGTCGGCCACAGGGCTAAGTTCGATTTTGGGTTCAATCAAACTCAAAAACTTGGTCGTGAATTCAATTTTGTCGGAAAAAGTTCCTACGGAACCCCGTTTGGCCTCTAGTGTTTTGAACTCTTCAGCTCTCATCTCGGACCTTTTGCGATCCGGAAAGTCTATGTCGAACTGCAAGCCAATGTAGGTGTCTATGACTTCATCGATGCCAATTTTGCCTGTAATTGGATAGATAAAGTTCGGCCTTACGTCGTAAGGAAGAGTGCAGTCCGTTTGACTAATTGAAAGAAAAGTCTCTTGGATCTTTATATCTCTGGTGGATTTTCTTCCCCGATCATTGCCCGCTGATACCCCAAGAGAAAAGGTTCCGTTTGAAAACGGGAACTTGAAGGTTGCTTTGCCCGATCCGTTGTTGGTTTCCGTGATAGTGAAAAGGAAACTCAGGCCTATACGCGATTTCAAAAACCGGTCTACAAAAACATAGTTTTCAATACTGAAGTCGCTCGGAACCAGTTCACCGATATCAAAGTCGTCTCGCGCCAAGTCTTTGCCGCTTCTGAGGATCGCAGTGGACGAAGCGGGATCAATAAGGAGTGCAACCAACTGTTGTTTTAGCGCATCCTTGGTTTCACACCTGATTTTTTGGATGATGTCTCTTGTATGGTCTCTGGTCCATTGCTGATCCGGCAATGGATGTGTCGAACAGCTGGCTGTAAGAAACAATGCTACGATACTGATGTTTTTTCTCATTCCCCTACCCCGTAGTAATTTTGGCGCATCAATTACGGGGTTAGCCTAACTCAATAACTTCCCTTGCGTAAATTATAATTTTACGTTGCGTAAGATTTATGGCAGCAGTTGCGTTGACGGCTGCCTGGAAATTCGGTGGCAGTTTATCGATAGCACCAACACCGTAGCTTCCCGGGCAACGGCCCGCCGATTCACATAAATACTTAACATTAACAGCAGATGCGCGGACAATTACGTGCCCGTTAACACTATTGAGCGGTGCAATCTGGTACCCTAGCGTTTGACGTCAGCACATTCATCTACTTGTTGGAGTGAGAGAATGACAGTCAAACACATAACCCGCACCGCTGTTGGCGCATTGGCCGACACGCCCGATCTGACGGCAATCCACACAGAATTCTTTGAGACCTATCCGGACGTGCCGCAACATCCGCTGGACGGACCGATTCCGACCGACTGAACGTCAACGGTTGTGCACAGATTCAGTCAACGGCCGCGCTCATCAGTGGCCATGTAACCACGCTATGCTCCAAGCTGGCAGCTGCACACGATATCCGGAAAAGTCGGAAAAAGGCCGAGATATTAGACATTTCTCTTCCAACCCCTTGCCGAACATAGAGAGAACATGTCATAAAGGTTTCGCATTTGTTCTGATTCCAGCTGGCGCAACTATCGGTTGCAGCCGGCTGACAAACGGCAAGGAAAACACCTGATGCTGACCGCCAAGCAACACGAACTGCTCATGCTGATCCACGACCGGTTGAAGGAAACCGGTGTGCCGCCATCGTTTGAGGAAATGAAGGAAGCGCTTGATTTGCGGTCCAAGTCCGGCATTCACAGGCTGATCACGGCGCTGGAGGAACGCGGCTTCATCCGCCGCCTGCCGCATCGTGCCAGGGCGCTGGAAGTGCTGAAGATGCCTGATGCCTCCGCTGGCCCTGCGGTCATGGGCAAACCGGAGCGTAAGCCGTTCAACCCCAGCGTTATCCAGGGCTCGCGCGGCATGGCCGAGGAAAAAGCCCCTGCCCCGGCTGCACCTGCACCTGTGACAATCGACGTGCCGATGATGGGCCGCATCGCCGCCGGTGTGCCGATTGCCGCCATTCAGGATCACACCACCAATGTGCCGGTACCTCCCGACATGCTGCGCCCGGGCGAGCATTTCGCACTCGAGGTCAAAGGCGATTCAATGATCGAAGCCGGTATTCTGGACGGTGATACCGTGCTGATCCGCAAGGCCGACACGGCACGGAATGGCGAGATCGTGGTGGCTTTGGTGGAGGATGAGGAAGCCACCCTCAAGCGCCTGTGGCGCAAGGGAGATTCCATCGCGCTGGAAGCCGCAAATCCATCGTACGAGACCCGGATTTTCGGCCCCGATCAGGTTCAGGTGCAAGGCACCCTGGCCGGGCTGATACGCCGTTACTGACTCGCTTGCGTCTTTGGTATTGATCCGGCGCCGGGCTTTTCGGTCCATGGGCCCGGATCAACCAGCAGTATCTTGCGTCGTGCCACCGGCTCATGCACCCAAGCACGGGAGCCTGAAACTCCAAGTGCGGTAGTCACTTCCATTTTGCCATCAGCACTGATGCTGACGGCGTGGGCGCCATGGCGCCACACATCGAACCTGTCGATATGAAGCTGCCCCGGTGCCGGATACCCGCATCTGCGGCGCAACGGATTGGCGGAAACGACGATATCTGCGCTCCTGCAGTTCGATGGTGGCGTTGCTTTTCGTCCCAGCCACAAAATGCTCTTGCCCTTCACCTGCCCACTGCATACATCGTCACCGCACGTCCAGCCCGCACGTTCGGCAGCCTGCGCCAGATCAGCACTGTCTCCGTCGGCTAGCAACCAGCGGTCAACCGCAAACCTGCCGCGCCGGGCATAAACTGGCACCAACTCACCGTGGTGCATGCGGGCAGCCATCGTCGCCGCCGTGCGTTCAATGAGGATGTCCGGTCTCGGCCCAAGCGCAATGGCGGCGAACCCCGCCGCCACGGCCAGCCCGCCCCCGGCCCAGCGCAAACTGCCCCGCCACAACGCCAGGAAACACAAAGCCATGCCGGACAGAAATGCCAGTTGCGGCACCATTGCTCCGGCAACCTTGGTTGCCCCGGGCCAGCCGGACACCATGACCGCGATCGCCTGCACCGCCTCCAGCCCCAATGCCATCAACTGTAGCGGCCAGTGTTCCAGCCCCAGCGGCATCAGGCAGACACTGGCCACCGCTGCCGGCATCACCAGGAAGGTGACCACAGGCATGGCCAGCAGGTTGGCCGGCAGCGCCCAGGACGCAAACCGGTTGAAGTGAAACGCCGCCGGCAGCGTCGTGAACGCACTGGCAATGATAGTGGTTGTGGACAACCCGATGAGCATTAAAAGAAGCAGGGTCGCGGCTCTCAAATATGGCGACCTGGTCGCCAGGCCGGCGCGAAACCTCGATTGCCAACCACCGAGACATTCATAGCCGGCAATCAGTCCCATCACGGCCAGAAAGGACATCTGAAAGCTTGGCGTCAACACAGCATGCGGTGCAATCAGCAGGACGATGACGGCGGCAATCGCAAGGTTGCGCATCGATATGGCGGAACGGCCCATCACCACAGCCAGGAACATCACCGACAACATGATGAAGGCGCGTTGCGTGGCAATCGCCTGCCCCGATATCAGCAGGTAGAAAGCGGCAGCCGCGAGTGCCGCTACGGCGGCCATTTTCTTGATTGGATAATTCAGCGCCAGCATCGGCCACAGCGCCAGCAGTGCACGCACCAGCCAAAACACGCCGCCGGCGACCAGGCTCATATGCAGGCCGGATATGGCCAGTATGTGAGCCAGGCCCGACAGTTGCAGCGCCTCACGCATGTTTTTGTCGAGGCCGCTGCGTTCACCGGTGATCAGCGCTACCGCAAAGCCTGCTTCCCGGCGCGGGAGTTGCGCCCGGATACGGTCAGCAATTCGTGTCCTGAGACCCGCCACCTGGTCCGACCAGCGCTGCAGGTCCGGTTTTGCCTGCGATCTCGCCACCGCCGACGCCACCCGGCCACCGGCTCCGATCCCGTCAAACCATCCGACCCTGCCATAGTTCCAGCCGCCCGGGATAGCAGGGGTCAGCGGCGGATAAAGCCATGCCTGAAACGTCACATGATCACCGCGCGCAAAGGCGCCCAGATGATCCGTAGACACAGACAGGCGGGCCTTGCCGGGCCAGTATTGCGGCCGAACTTCGTCAATCGCGCCTACGGCGACAACCATGCGCCGGCGTTTGCCGTTCGCAGGTCCCAACTCATCAATCCAGCCGCTGACGGTCACCTTGCCGGTGGAGGCAGGTAGAACTTTCGTGCCCGCTGCAAACGTCCCCCACTGCCCGAGCGCAAAACCCGCCACAGCGAGACTTGCCAGCACCGCCACTGCACCTGCCCGCCCGGCAATCGCCGCAGATACCAGACCAACCGCCAGCAGCAGCATTGCGATAGTCAGGAACACCGGGGGTTCGACCGGCAAGGCGAAATACATCATCAACCCGCATACGATACTGACCGGCGCCCACACGATGGCGCGCCCTTGTTGCAGTTGAAGATGCGCTGCTCGGCTGTCCTGTCGGTCTCGCGCAGCCAGAGCAGCGGTCGGTACTGCCATTCCAGCGTCACCGTCGCCGTCACCCTTGCGGGCGGGCTGCGAGCGGCCGGCATGTGCGGCAAACCAATCCATGATCTTAAGCCCCAGTGCCCTTTGTCGGGCCTTACAAACTCCAATACGCTATGCTAAATGGGCGACAACGCGATTTGAGAGCATCACTTCACTATACGGATTATTTGGAGGCTGGCCATGAGTGCGCCTGTCGTAACAAGATTTGCCCCATCGCCAACCGGTTATCTGCACATCGGCGGCGCCCGCACAGCCCTGTTCAACTGGCTTTTCGCCCGGGCGAACGGTGGCAAGATGCTGCTGCGCATCGAAGACACCGACCGGGAACGGTCCACCGACGGTGCCATTCAGGCCATTACCGATGGCCTGACCTGGCTTGGCCTGGACTGGGACGGCGAAGCGGTGTCGCAGTTCTCGCGTGTCGAGCGCCATCGCGAAGTGGTGCAGCACCTGCTGGATACAGGTCACGCCTATCACTGCTATTGCTCACCGGAGGAACTCACCGCGATGCGCGAGCAGGCCAATGCGGAAGGCCGCCCGCCGCGTTATGACGGACGCTGGCGCGACCGGCCGGTCAGTGATGCGCCCGCGGGAATTAAACCGGTAGTTCGGTTCAAGGCGCCGCAGCAGGGCGAGACAATAGTCGCAGACCAGGTGCAGGGAGACGTCACGTTTGCCAATGACCAACTCGACGACCTGATCATTCTGCGCTCCGATGGCAACCCGACCTACAACCTGTCGGTCGTCGTTGACGACCATGACATGGGTATCACTCACATCGTGCGCGGTGTCGATCACCTGACCAACGCCGCCCGCCAGAGCCAGATCTACCGCGCCATGGGCTGGGATGTGCCGGTGATGGCACATATTCCCCTGATCCATGGCGCCGACGGCGCCAAGCTCTCGAAGCGCCACGGTGCCCTCGGCGTGGAAGCCTATCGCGACATGGGCTACCTGCCGCAGGCGATGCGCAATTACCTGGCCCGGCTCGGGTGGAGTCATGGTGATGACGAGGTGTTTTCAACCGAGCAGATGATCGACTGGTTCACATTGGACGGGATCGGCAAGTCGGCAGCCCGATTCGATTTCGCCAAGCTTGAAAACCTGAACGGTCTGTACATGCGCGACACTCCGGACGACGAATTGCTGGATGCGCTAATGCAGGTTCTGCCGCACATGGACGGCGGCCAGGACATGCTGTCGGCACTGGCGGAACCCGGTAACAGGGACATGCTGATCACGGCCATGCCGGGGCTGAAGGAACGCGCCAAGACACTCGTTGAGTTGCAGACCTCGTCACAGTTCCTGTTCGCCAAGCGACCTCTGGCGATGGAAGAAAAGGCCGCCGGACTACTGGACGGGGGCGGACGTGACGTCCTGGCCGGCCTCCTGCCCGTGCTGGAGGCGCAGTCCGGCTGGACGGTCGAATCACTGGAACAGGCTGTTCGTGATTATGCTTCGGAGCAGGACCTGAAGCTGGGCAAGGTCGCCCAGCCATTGCGCGCCGCCTTGACCGGGAGCACCCAGTCTCCACCCATTTTCGATGTCCTGGCGGTGCTGGGGCGCGATGAGGCCCTCGGCCGCCTGCGCGACGTGCAACCCTGACGACCTTGAAAATTGCTGCAATGCAAGGTAAACAAATTGCGCATTGCATTGTAACGCTGCAAATTGCAGATTACTGCACGACACGCCAGTGTTAAGCGCAGACAAGGTGACTGGGCGGAAACTGTGAAGCAGACAACCTGAGGGCAAACTGTCACAATCTCCCGCTAGAGCGATTTGTGTTTCTTCAACACACTTCAGTTGCTCATGACACCCTACAAGCGATCAAAGTAGTTCCAGACAGGTGGCTGCACCTGACCGGAATCTGATCTGGCGGCTGATACCCGGTTCGGGAGCTTCGGCAGCCGTGAATTCATCCGCTTGCGAGAGGAAATAAAAAATGACGGAAACAAACCGCACCGCCAAACTCAGCTTCGATGGCAAAGATTATGAACTCGCCGTCCACAAGGGCAGCATCGGACCAGAGGTCATCGATGTGTCCAAACTGTACGGCAGCACCGGCGCCTTCACTCTTGATCCCGGCTTTACGTCCACCGCAAGCTGCGAATCCACCATCACCTATATTGACGGCGATGCCGGCCTGCTGCTGTACCGCGGCTATCCGATCGACGAACTGGCCGAACACGGCGACTTTATCGAAACCTGCTACTTGCTGCTGTACGGAAATCTGCCGAATGCGGCCCAGCGCAAGGAATTTGAGACCGCGATCACCTATCACACCATGATACACGAACAGATGAACCGGTTCTTTGCCGGGTTCCGCCGCGACGCCCACCCAATGGCGATCATGGTCGGTGTTGTCGGTGCGCTGTCGGCATTCTACCACGATTCAACGGATATCGCCGATCCGTCTCAACGTGAAATTGCGGCTCGTCGGATGATCGCCAAAATCCCCACCATTGCGGCAATGGCGTTTAAGTATCACATCGGCCAGCCGTTCGTTTACCCCCGCAATGATCTGGATTTTGCCTCCAACTTCCTGCGCATGTGCTTCGCGGTGCCGTGTGAGGAGTACAAGGTGAACCCGGTTCTGGCCCGCGCCATGGACCGCATCTTCATTCTTCATGCCGATCACGAGCAAAATGCATCGACCTCAACCGTGCGCCTGGCCGGTTCATCAGGCGCCAATCCGTTTGCCTGCATCGCCGCCGGCATCGCCTGCCTGTGGGGTCCGGCACATGGCGGCGCCAACGAGGCCGCCCTGGAGATGTTGAGCGAGATCGGTTCCGTCGACCGGATACCGGAGTTCATCGACCGCGCCAAAGACAAGAGTGACCCGTTCCGTCTGATGGGCTTCGGGCACCGGGTTTACAAGAATTACGACCCGCGCGCCAAGATCATGCAGAAAACAGCGCACGAAGTGCTCGATGAGCTCGGCATCACCGATGATCCATTGCTCGATGTCGCCCGTGAACTGGAAAAGATCGCGCTAGAGGATGAGTACTTCATCGAGAAGAAACTGTACCCGAATATCGATTTTTATTCAGGCATAACCCTGCGCGCGCTCGGCTTTCCGACCTCCATGTTTACAGTGCTGTTCTCGGTGGCGCGTACTGTGGGCTGGATCGCCCAGTGGAAGGAAATGATCGAGGATCCGACCCAGCGCATCGGCCGTCCGCGCCAGCTCTACACCGGCCCGACCGAGCGCCGTTACCTGCCGGTGACCGAGCGCGAGGACTGAGGAAATTGAAGAGGCTGGTCAGCTTTCGCTGGCCAGCATCGCGCCTATGTCCGCCTGGGCGACCTTGACGCCATCCACCTTCGCTTCGCACGAAAACTTGTACACCGGACCGCGCTTCTGGGTCTGCTGAACATGGAAATGCACAACATCTCCGGGTCCCACGGGTTTGCGGAACTTGGCGTTGTCGATGGTCATGAAGAACACCAGTTGACCTGCGGCTTCGACCCCCATGTGGTCCAGCGCCAACGCGCCGGCAGTCTGCGCCATCGCCTCGATGAGCAGCACACCCGGCATGACCGGCCGGGCGGGAAAATGCCCCTGAAAAAACGGCTCATTGATGGTGACGTTCTTGATGCCGGTGCACGACTGGTCACCGTCCATGTCGATAATCCGGTCCACCAGCAGAAACGGGTAGCGATGCGGCAATAGCTGCATGATGCGCGCGATATCCGCGCTCCTGAGTGTTTTAGTGTCTGACATGATTTGCCCCAACAAGTTGACCACAACAAAGGCGGCGCCACGGTGTGGAGCCGCCTTTGATTATTAGTTACAGCAGCTTGCAGGTACAAGCTGAATCAATCTCGCAAAGCGCCCCCTAGAAGCGCGTACCGACCGAGAAGCGAACCAGTTCGGTCTCGTCGAAGCTTTCCTTCAGGATCGGATACGCCACATCAAGACGCAGCGGACCGAATGGCGATGCCCAGATGACACCAGCGCCAATCGCGGCACGGAATGCAATACCCTTGCCAACGACTTCACAGTCACCATCGCCGGCAGGATCATCGCCAGGCCCCAGGCATCCTGGATCATCAGTACTCTCTGGCGCCCCGAAAGCGGTACCAAAATCAGAGAATACAGATCCTTCAAGACCAAACGATTCCGGCAGGCCAAGCGGGAAAGTCACTTCCACGGTACCAATGGCATAGGTTTCGGCGCCGAGAGAGTCGAATTCACCATCAAACTCGTTGCGCTGCCGCGGTCCGATGCCGGAGCGTGCAAAACCACGCAGCGAATCGCCACCCTTGAAGAAGCGGTCGAGGATCGGAACCTTGTCGCCACCAGGGAATGGCTCGATATGTCCGGCATTGCCTTCAACCTTCAGTACCACGCCATCAAACAGCAGCGGCATGAAGTAGTGTGCGGATGCATCGATCTTGCCCCATTCCACATCGCCGCCGAGGCCTGCAACTTCAACATTGACCTTGCCGCGGAAACCGGAGGTCGGGCGGCTTGGATGGTCGAGATCAGAGTACACATAGGTCAGGCCGACCTTGGAGATGATGTCGGTGCCTTCAGATTCCCGGATCGCTCGTGATGCCTCTTCCACATCGCCGACATCGATATCACGATAGGTCAACGAGTATTTGCCGAAGATCGAGTTGTAGTCATCCAGCCGCGTGCCAAGCCGCAGCGCTCCACCGACCTGCTGGGTGGTGAATGATGATTCGTCTTCGATATCGGTGCGGCTGCCGAACACATCGACACCGGCCGAGATATCACGATCTAGGAAATACGGATCAGTGTAACTGGCGTTCACCGACTGGCGCTTGAAGCTAAGCGATGTGGACAGGCTGGCCTGGTTGCCGGTACCGAGCAGGTTGCGCTCACTCACCGAAATCGAGCCGATCGCCTGCTCCGTGGTCGAGTAACCGGCCGAGAAATTGATCGTGCCGGTAGATTTCTCGACCACGTCGATCACCACCACGGCCAGGTCAGGCGCACTGCCCTCTTCCTGGCGTATATCGATCTTCTCAAAGAAATCCAGCCCCGTGAGACGGCGGCGCGCCCGGTCGATCAGGATGCGGTTGTAGGCATCGCCTTCAACAATATTGAGTTCGCGGCGGATGACCTCGTCCAGCGTCCGCACATTGCCTACAATATCAATCCGCTCGACGTAGACACGCGGGCCTTCTTCGAGGTTGTAGGTGATGCTGAGTTGTCGGCTGGCGGTATCCCGTTCGATCTTGGGACGGGCACGGGCAAACGCAAAGCCGGCCTTGCCGGCTTCCAGCGTCATCTGTTCTACCGATTTGTCGGTCTTGCTGGCATCGTAGACATCGCCTGTGGTTTCCACCACTGCATCCTGCAGGGCGCGCGGATCGATCGATGTGTTGCCGGTATTAACCGAGACATTGCTGATCGTGTACTGGGGCCCTTCGTTGATCAGGAACGAAACAGCAAAGTTGCTTCCGTCCGCCAGCAACTGAGCATCTGCAGACACGATCTCCACATCGGCAAATCCATTCTTGAGATAATGGCGGCGCAGCAGTTCCTTGTCGAAATTCAACCGGTCCGGGTCATAGGTGTCGGTGGTTGAAAAGAACTTCCACCACGCCGACTCAGACGTGGTTATCACCGAGGCAAGCTGGCTGTCGGAGAACGCATTGTTGCCCTGGAACTGAATGCTCTCGATACCAGTTTCGGACCCTTCGCTGACAACATATATCAGATTGACCCGGTTCTGCCCGAGCGGTTCCAGGCGCGGCGTCACCACCGCGTTGAAATAGCCCGACCTGCGGTACAGGGTCTGCATACGCTGAACGTCCTGCTGTGCGCGCGCCCTGGTGTAAATCGTGCGTTCCTTAAGCCTGATTTCGGCTTTCAGCTTCTTGTCGTCCAGTTCGTCGTTGCCCTGGATCTTGACCTCATTCACCAGCGGATTTTCGTCAACCTGCACCACAACCGCGGAGCCGCGGCGGAACATCCGGACATCGGAGAAGAAGCCGGTCTGGAACAGGGCTTTCACGGACGCGTCAATCTGTGCGTCAGTCACCTGCTCGCCGGCATTGAACTGCATATAGGCACGAATCGTGTCGGGTTCTACGCGTGCGTTGCCTTCAACGATGATGCCGGTAATGGCCTGCGCAAACACCGTTTGCGGCGTCACCAACTGCAAAGTAGCCGGCAACACAACCCCCATTGCCAGCATCAGCTTGGCCGTTTTTACTAACGAATTGCCCATGAACGAGCTATCTCACCCCAAAAAAGTGCGTCTGACCCAACTACCCACTCGCTGCCAGAAGCTTACTGATGTTCTACGCTGATTTGCAACGTTTTAGAAGCCTGCGTCCCTGTTTTTTTTCATGGCTTTACGGCGAAATTCGGATCTTTTTCGGACCAACCAATTCACAATCAGGTCAAGTCATTCCACGTCGCGAAGACCATTAATGCAATAACCAGCGCGAATCCCACCTTATATCCAAATTCCTGCGCTTGCGCGCCCAACGGCTTGCCCCTCACCGCTTCGAAAAAATAATACATAAGATGTCCGCCATCCAGCATCGGAATGGGGAAAAGGTTAATCAAACCTATAGACACCGACAACAGGGCCACCAACTGCACCAGTGCAAATACGCTGATGGAGGCCGCCTCGCCCGCAATTTGGGCGATTTTTATAGGCCCCGACAGCTGGTCTGGTGGCTCATTGCCGACAATCACGGACTTCAAATAGCCCAGGGATCGCGTGATAATGAACCAGGTTTCATCCACGGCCCGGCTGACCGAGGCGACAAACCCCAGCTTCTCCACCCGCTCGACCTGATCAGCTCCCCGCGACACACCCAAAAGACCGATTCGGATCTTGTTGCCGGACGGATCGACAATTTCTTTGGAATCCGGAGTGGCGGTAAGTTCCATGGATCGCCCGTCGCGATCAATTTTGAACACCATAACCGTCCCCGCAGAGACGGAAACGATACGCTGAACGTCGGTAAACGATTCGATTTTGCGTCCATCGATCTCGGTAATCATATCGCCGGGCAGGAAGCCGGCCTTCGCGGCCGCCGAATTTTCCACGACGGTCGCCACTTTGGGCTGGGTTATGGGAACACCGGCCAGCATGAACATCAGCGCAAAAACAACAATGGCGAGCACAAAGTTAGCCATGGGACCGGCCACCACGATCAACGCCCTGCGCCATAGCGCTGCAGAGTGAAAATCTCCGGGCTTGGCTTCCGCCAACGCCTGGTCTGACGGCATCGAGGCGGCGTTTGCATCGCCGGCAAATTTCACGTAGCCGCCCAACGGCAGCCAGCCGATTTTCCAGTACGTTCCGTACCGGTCTACAAATCCGCCTATCGACCGGCCAAAACCAATGGAAAAGGTCTCGACCTTCACTCCGCACAGGCGCGCGGTCTTGAAATGCCCGTACTCGTGCACGAACACGATAACCGACAAGACCCCGATGAAGGCGACAATTGCCAGGCCGACCTCAAATACAGAACCGGTCAAAAACGCACCGAAATCCATCAATCAATCTCCGTTAATCCGGCGCATTCGCGCTCATCGTGTTGTTACGGCAATACTTAAGAGCAACATCGGGTTCCAAGCAGCTCAGAACCGGGCTCCACACGCCTGTTTCCTCAAAGCCGTGTTCGCAGGGCCGTCTGCACCTGTGCCAACCATGCTCAACGCAGGCTAACAGTGCAAGCGGCCTGCCAATTCACCTGCCTTGTTGCGCGCATATGAATCCGCTTGCCATACATCGTCAAGTGAAGACATCGACACAATCATGTTTTCGCGTTCAGCCTGGTCGATTGTATCAGCCACCAGCCGGGTTATATCAAGAAAACGCAGGTTTTCCTGCAAAAATGCTGCAACGGCAATCTCATTGGCGGCATTCAGGATGGTTGTCGCATTGCCTCCCCTTTCCAGCGCCGAGCGCGCCAGGTCGATTGCAGGAAACCGGTCATTGCCTACCGGCTCGAATGTCAGGCTGCCGATCTGCGCCAGATCGAGCCGCTCGACCGGCGCCGAAATGCGCTCTGGATGGGCCATCGCGTAGGCAATAGGCGTCCGCATGTCCGGCATGCCAAGCTGTGCGATAACCGAACCGTCCACATAAGAGACATAGGAATGGATGATCGACTGGGGATGCACGACGACATCTATCTTTTCAAGGGCAACCGGAAAAAGATGAAATGCTTCAATGAATTCCAGCCCTTTGTTCATCAAGGTTGAGCTGTCGATCGTTATCTTCTGCCCCATCGACCAGTTAGGGTGCTTCAGCGCCGATTGCAGCGTGGCGGTTTCCAGTTGTTCCATTGACCAGGTGCGGAACGGGCCACCTGACGCCGTTAGCGTCAGCCGGTCAACACCGTCGGTGTTGTGTTCTTCGAAACACTGAAACAGCGCCGAATGCTCACTGTCCACAGGAATGACTGTTGCATTATGCGCTGCGGCAGCATTGGTAAACACTTCCGCGCCTGAAACCAGGCATTCCTTGTTGGCCAGGGCAATGGTGGTACCCTGCTCCACCGCGGACAAGGTCGGTTTCAGGCCGCTTGCCCCGACAATCGCCCCCATGACCATGTCAACCGGGCGCGCCGCCGCCTCGATAACGGCCGTTTCGCCGGCGGCTGCCTCGATTCCGGATCCAGCCAACGCATCTTGCAAATCGCCGAGCAGTGCTTCATCTGCCGTCACAGCCAGTTTCGCGTTCAGTTCACGTGCGTCTGCTGCCAGTTGCGCGATATTGCGATTGGATACAAGGGCTTCAACACCAAACTTGTCCGGATGATGCCGGATAATGTCGACAGTTGACTGCCCGATCGATCCGGAAGATCCCAGAATGCTCAATGTCTTGCTCGCGGATGAACTGCTCATTCGTTGAAACTCTTGTCCCGGTTCTATGTGAAAAGACTGGCAATGTGCAGACTGCTTACCAGACCACAAGCCCGCTGGCCACGGCTTCCTGACCACTACGGACATATCCAAACGCCGCGGCAGCGACGCTGGCAAATATCAATCCGTCCACCCTGTCCAGCACACCGCCATGGCCCGGTATGATCCGACCGGAATCCTTAAAGCCGAAACGCCGCTTGGCAGCAGATTCAAACAGATCCCCAAGCTGTTCCAGAACGGCAAGTACGCCGCCCAACACCAACAATGGCCACACTGCGGGCAGCGCAGCGTACCACCCCATCACGGCGCTGGCGACAATGCCGCCGACAATGGCGCCAACCATGCCAGCCCAGGTCTTGTTGGGGGAAATTGCCGGCGCCAGCTTCGGCCCGCCAATCAGTCTTCCGAAAACATAGGCCAGTGTGTCGGCGCTCCAGACCACGGCAAACAGCCAAAATACCGCAAACAAGCCGTATTCTGGTGATTGCCGGATCAAAATCAATGCCAGCCCGGGCAAGGCAATATAGGGAATCCCCCACCAGGCCCAGCGTGACCCGGATCGGGTGCGCATCACTTCCGCGATCAGGCTCATCGCCCAACACGCAGCGATGACCTGAAGCGCGGTGACAAGTCCGGCACGAGACACGACGAGCACGGCCCCAATAGCCGCCAGCGCATGCAGAGCAAATTGAAACTGCGATCCGCGGTGCACTATCCGGCACCATTCGGCCGCCATGACAGCGGCGATCATCGCTATGCCCAGTTCAAACCAGACACTTCCAGCCCAGACGTCGAGCAATGCAATCGGGATCAGTACCAGCGCCGCCGCAACCCGCACGGCCAGTTCTCGTGTCAAGAAGCGTGCGGCGGGTTTGTCGGCAGATTTGTTCATCGGCGCAGTTGCCGGGTGCCGGAGCACCGATCAGTGTCAAGCCAGCGCGGCTGCATTGACACATCCGCCGTAACGGCGCTGACGCTGGGAGAACTCGGCAAGGGCGCGCTTGTAGGTTTCGGCGTCAAAGTCGGGCCAATGCTCGTCAACGAACACCAGCTCGGTATAGGCCATTTGCCACAACAGGTAATTTGAAACGCGTTTTTCACCGCTGGTGCGGATCAGCATGTCAGGTTCGGGCACATCAGGCACATACATGTGGGCGGCAAAACAGGCTTCGTCGATATCTTCGGGAGCCAGTTCCCCGCGCGCCACTTTTTCAGCCATAGCCCTGGCGGTGCGTGCGATTTCCGTGCGCCCGCCATAGTTGAATGCCACGACAAGATTGAGCTTGTTGTTCAACGCCGTAAGCTTCTCGCATTCATCGATCATTCCGACTATGTCGTCGTCGAGCCCGTCGCGTTCCCCAATAACGCGAATCCGCACGCCTGCCGAATGCAGTTCTGCCACATCCTGCCGGATAAACCGTCGAAGCAGCGAGAAAAGGTAGGTGATCTCAGCTTTCGGACGGCGCCAGTTCTCGGACGAAAACGAGAACACCGTCAGGTATTCGGTGCCCAGCTCAATCGCTGCACGCACCAGCCGCCGAACGGCTTCCACGCCATGACGGTGACCCTCGGTGCGCGGCAATGAACGCTGAGTGGCCCAGCGCCCGTTTCCGTCCATGATGATTGCAACATGACGCGGATCAGACGCCGCGGCTGGCTCCTGCCTTGCCGGGCCCGGCGTAACCACATGGTCCAGCACGGCTTTTTCCTGCATCAAAGTCTTCACTCAATCTGCCCCTGGATCAGGATGGTTTTGTCCGGATCAATAAACTCCATGATCCTGATCGCTTTCAAAGTGTTAGACCAACTTCATCGTTTCATGAAGCCGTGCCACTCAAAATCTTTCCCACCGTGCCGGCTTCAAGCAAGCGCGGAACTCGCATTGCGACACCTTAGACCTGCATGATCTCAGCGTCTTTGTGATTCAGCAACTCATCAACTGTCTTGATGACCTCATCCGTCAGGGACTGGACCTGATCGGACTGCTGACGGTGTTCGTCTTCCGAAATGTCACCGTCCTTTTCCATTTGTTTCAACGTGTCCATGCCGTCACGACGGACATTGCGCACCGCAACACGGGCTTTTTCAGCGTATGAATGAGCAACCTTGGTCAGCTCACGCCTGCGGTCCTCGGTAAGTTCAGGCACCGGTATGCGAATTACGGCACCCTCGGCCATTGGATTAAGGCCAAGGCCGGAATTGCGGATTGCCTTGTCCACGGCAGGCGCCAGGGTCTCGTCCCATACCTGGACCGACAACATGCGCGGTTCAGGCACGGACACCGTTCCGACCTGGTTCAACGGCATGGCCGAGCCATATGCGTCCACCATCACCGGCTCCAGCAACGCCGCAGACGCTCTGCCGGTCCGCAGACCCGAAAACTCGGTCTTCATGGCTTCAACGGCACCGTCCATGCGACGGCGCAGGTCTTTCAAGTCAATCGTGGCGCTCATGGTTCAATCTCTTTACAATCGAATTGGCAAACCCTGGTGTTTCGATCAGGCAAAACACGCGGTTCAAACTGTCACCTCGGTGTAGGTGCCGTCACCATTCAACACCTTGTTGAACTCTCCACTCTGGCGAATGGAGAACACGAATACCGGAATTGCATTGTCACGCGCAAGGGCTATGGCGGCACCATCCATCACGCGCAGATTGCGGGCCAGCATCTCATCATAGCTCAAAGTTTCAAATCGCTCGGCGTTTTTGTCGGTCTTGGGATCGGCCGAATAGATGCCATCGACGCTTGTTCCCTTGAAAAACGCATCACATTTGAGTTCGGCTGCCCGCAGGGCCGCCGCGGTGTCGGTGGTGAAAAACGGGTTGCCGGTGCCAGCCGCGCACAACACCACCTTGCCCTTGTTGAGGTGCGACAGCGCCCTGGCTCTTGTGAAGCTTTCACACACCGTCGGCATGTGAATGGCTGACATGGCCCGGGCATCGACGCCCTTCGAAATCAGCACATCTTGCATCGCCAGGGCATTCATCACCGTGGCCAGCATGCCCATCTGGTCCGCGTTGGCGCGATCCATACCCGACGCCGCTCCGGCTACCCCGCGGAAAATGTTGCCTCCGCCGATCACCAGCGCCACCTGGACGCCATTCTTGACCGCCTGCACTACCTCGTCAGCGACACGGCCCGCCATGTCGAGGTCAATACCGAACTCCTTGGCGCCCATTAACGCCTCGCCCGACACTTTGAGCAGGACTCTTGATAATGCAGGTCTTGGGTCAGTACCCATTGAGCAGCCTCCTCAAGCAAAACGGAGCCTGCTTGCGCAAGCTCCGTCTGTTTTCTTTTAAATTGCCGATTCGCGCCATAGCACGATCTGAATGCACATCAGGCGCCGCCGGCCGCCTTGGCAACTTCCGCCGCGAAGTCGTCGGCTTCCTTTTCAATGCCTTCACCAAGCTGCAGGCGCACGAACCCGGCAATCTTCATGTCAGCGCCTGCGTCCTTGCCGGCCTCTTCGGCCGCTTTGGCGACGGACAGGTCGGGATTGATCACGAAGGCCTGGCTCAGCAACACTGACTCTTCGTAGAACTTGCGGATCCTGCCTTCGACCATCTTCTCGACGATATTGTCCGGCTTGCCGCTTTCGCGGGCCTGCTCGGTGAACACCGCACGTTCACGCTCGACGATGTCCGAGCTGATTTCCTCGGGCGTCAGCGCCAGCGGTGCGGCCGCGGCCACGTGCATGGCGACCTGTTTGCCGAACGCCTCTGCAGCAGCCTTGTCGGCATCGGTTTCAATGGCCACCAGCACGCCGATCTTGCCGACGCCGGGAGCCACCTGGTTGTGGACGTAGGATGCGACGACCCCTTTGCCGACGCTCACTGAAGCAGTACGGCGCAGCGTCATGTTTTCGCCAATCGTGCCGACCAGTTCGGTGACCTTGTCGGCAACGGATTTTCCGGCACCTGGAAATTCTGCGCCGTTCAGCTTGTCGACATCGCCTCCTGCCGCAGGTGCCAGGGACGAGATGGCGGTGACCATGCTCTGGAATTCCGGATTGCGAGCAACGAAATCGGTCTCGGAATTGACCTCGACAGCCGCACCGACAGTGCCGTCAACGCTGACACCGACCAGGCCTTCCGCCGCAACCCGCGACGCCTTCTTGGCTGCCTTGGACAGCCCCTTGGCGCGCAGCCAGTCAATGGCCGCTTCCATGTCACCGTCAGATTCGGTCAGTGCATTCTTGCAATCCATCATGCCTGCGCCGGTCGCTTCGCGCAGTTCTTTCACCATCGCAGCAGTAATCTGTGCCATGACAATACCTTTCAATAATTCGTTACAGCTCCATATGAAGCCAAAAACAGCGATTGTGACGGCCACATCACAACATGCGGCCGCCGCTCAATGCATTGTCAGCCGGCCAGCAGCGCTTTGGCCTGGCCGATCCAGTCTTCACGATCGATCCGACCCTTGAAATTGAGCTTCTCATCAATCTCAGCCGCCTGTTCAGGGGTCAGGTTGGCTATCTGCGTCAAGGTTGTGTAACCCAGGTCAGACAGTTTGCCGCTGAGAACCGGACCGACGCCGGAAATGCGTGACAGGTCGTCGGCCACTTCCGCAGCGGCAGCGGCAACCGGCTCCGCATCAGCAGGAGCCGCTTCAGCAGGTGCGGGTTCGGCCGCCGGTGCAGGTTCAGCGGGCGCAGCTTCGGCGGCAGGTGCCGGTTCGGCCACAGCCGCTTCAACGGCAGGTTCTTCGGCAGCACCGAGATCGATACCGGCACCGGCTGCACTTTCCGAGATACCGTCAATGGCTGCACGCGCCACCAGGTCACAGTACAGGGCGATGGCACGGCCGGCGTCATCGTTGCCGGGGATCGGGAAATCGATGCCGGCAGGATCACTGTTGGAATCCAGCACCGCAATCACCGGAATACCGAGACGGTTGGCTTCCTTGATGGCGATGGCCTCCTTGTTGGTGTCGATCACAAACAGGATGTTCGGCACACCGCCCATGTCCTTGATACCGCCGAGAGCCAGTTCCAGCTTGTCACGCTCGCGGGTCAGCGTCAGCTGCTCGCGCTTGGTAAACCCTTGCGCGCCGCCGTCAAACAATTCCTCCAGTTCGCGCAGGCGCTTGATCGAGTTGGAAATGGTCTTCCAGTTGGTCATCGTGCCGCCGAGCCAGCGGGAATTGATGAAGTACTGCGCTGAGCGCCGCGCCGCATCGGCGATCTGTTCCTGCGCCTGGCGCTTGGTGCCGACAAACAGCAGCCGGCCACCGCCTGCTACCGTGTCGCGCACAGCCAGCAGGGCCTGGTGCAGAAGCGGCACGGTCTGTGACAGATCCATCACGTGAATGCCGTTGCGCGCGCCATAGATGTAAGACCCCATCTTGGGGTTCCAGCGGTGCGTTTGGTGTCCGAAGTGGACGCCAGCTTCAAGCAGCTGACGCATAGAGTATTCAGGCAAAGCCATGTGCCATGTTCCTTTTCCGGTTGTTCCTCCGTGACAGAAAGTGACCGCATGACCGGCACCGGATGGTGCTGCCTCTATGTGGCGGGACATCCCGCATGAGGCAGACCGCTCTGACACGTGTGAATTACTCGCTGCAGGACCATCCCGCATGCGAACGGGCGGCTTATAGGGTGCATCGGCGTGCGATGCAAGCCCTTGCGAACATCAGGTGCGCCTATAAGGTGCAGGCCATGACAAAGCTCATCGCACTCTTCATGGCTGCACTGGCCCTGATCCAGTTTATCAAGCCGCTCGGCCTGCCCGGTCTCAAGCGCCGCCAGGACGCCTGGAAACTGGCCGTGGCCGGCGTCGCCGTGATGTTTTTGTTCATTCTGCTGACCGCAGGTTTCAAATAGCCAGGTTCAGGCCGCCTCCTCCTGAGGCCGGTGCACGAAGCGCTGATAGATGAAGCCGATGCCAACCAGGCACAGCCCCAATCCCAGGAATGAAGCGACCCGCAACAGCCCTTCAAGATCTGACAGGTCAATGAGGAACACTTTCAGGACCACCAGCACCAGCACGGCCAGCGACGCATAGCGCAGCTGCGCCACACGTGCCGCAATGCCGCCAGCCAGCAACGCCAGGGCGAACAGGAGCCACACGGCGGAATAGCTGTAATTCTCCGCAGTGGACATCAGAGTTGCGTCAAGATCATCCGGCGCATGGAAGAAGCGGCGTATCTCCATGGACAGCCACACAAGGACAAGACCAAGGCTTGCCGGCGGCCACAGTGCGCGCCACAGTTTCTGCGTCGAATGATGTCGAAGCACGTAGCCGATGAAGGCCAGCAACAGGCCCGGCAGCAAGTAGGCAGGCGTCAGCGCGTTGGCGAGCGGCCAGTTGCCGACTATCTGCCGGTCAAACAACGGGTTCAGGCCAAGCAGCGGCCCGACGATGAGAAAACCGCACGCCAGTACGGTGAGAATCCGGCCGGCCCACAGGTCGATAAAGCCACCATGTTTGGACCAGCGCCACCAGCACGCTGCCGCACTGACCAGCCAGCTAGTGATGTGCAGGCCGGCTTCCAGCAGGCCGAGGCGTTCAGAGCCCAGCGAGCCTGCGACCACTACCCGGATCAGCGCAGACACGAACATGGTCACGAGCGCGATGCGGCCGCCTTCAAGCACTTTCGACAACAGGTCGCGGGTTTCATTGCGGCCAAACTGCCCCCACGCCAGATGAAACATGACCAGCGGCAGGCCGTAGCCGTAGATCACCCAGTACCGGCCCAGCCAGTGATTGTCGGCATAATCCAGCACGTGCAGGTTGAGCCCGAGGCGAGCCAGCACCGCCAGCGCAATAAGCATAGCGGGCCAGCGCAACTGCGGCAGGTTCAGCGATCTGGAGATGTAGCCGGTCGCGGCCAGCAGGGCCGCCAGGGAAGCCGAGAGCCATGCATCACGCAGCACGAAGCTCAGAGCCATGGCAATACTGGCGCATGCCGCCATGGCATAGATGCCGAGCGCCAGACGCGGTTCTTTGTCGGCTGCCACACCACGCAACCGCGAACCCAGGAACACAAACACTGCCGCAAGCGCCAGGGCGGCAAAGGCCCATTTCTGGCTGGGTTCCAGCGAGCGCAAGGTCGCATATGCTGCAATCATCAGGCCGATGGGAACCAGTGACCCGAACGTAGCCCATACCCATGGCCGCACCGACCGCCACAACAACACATATCCGGCTGCCAGCGCAGCTCCGCCGAATAAACCGCTGTACTTCAGGTAGGCGCCGGCCTCTGCTGCCGGCTCCGGCCCCCAGGCGTTCTGGCCTGGCACCAGCCAACCATCGATCCAGCCTTCCACATGCAACCGGCCGCCCCATCCGGCAAACCCCAGCAGCACTGCCAGACCGGCAATCAGCACAAGAAAGTCGAACCGCTGCGCCCGCATGGCGGCCAGGCAGGCCGCTGCCGCGAACAGGCCCAACCCGATCAGCGCGCCGTTGCCGTAACCGTCGCGCACCAGCACGACCAGCAACAGCAACAAGGCCGCCACGCCGGCAATGGCGGATGCGGCCTGCAACGGCTGTTTCGGCCACAAGGGAGAGTGCCACAAAGCAGGCTGATCATCGCGCGATACCGCGGCACCTGCAAATGCAAAACCGGTGCCGATGAGAGCTGAGAACAGGCCGAGCGTCAGTCCATCGCCAGCCGCGAAAAAGGCATTGGCCCACAACACAACCCATGAGCTCGCCAGCACGGTTGCAGACACCGCCAGCCACAGCGCAGAGCGCCATCGCATGACGGCGCACACGGCTGCAAACAACAGACCGAGATAGGCAAACAGGCCCGGCGCAAACGGATCCGCGCTGCCGATCAGAACCGGCAGGACAAAACCTCCCAGCAGGCCGACAATCGCAACCAGCGGCCCCTGCACCACTGACAGGGCAAAGGCAGCCAGGGCAGTGCCGGCCAGCCCGACAAATGTCAGGGTTGGCCCAATGAAACCGTAAAGGGCATTGGCGGCATATATGCTGGCAAACACGCTCGCCAGTCCGCCAGCGGTCAGTGCCTGGGGAACATAATCGGGCTTCAACGCCGCGAATCGCTGCTGCGACGGCTTGCGCCTCAGCCATTCACCGGCGGCGGCAAGTGCGATACCGCACACGAGCCCGAGAACAACGCGGGTTCCGGGACCAAGCAGTCCGGCGTCCGACATGTACTTCACCAGGAACAGGCCGGCCAGGCCAATGGCTACGGCCCCGATCCAGATGAACCAGGTGCCCGCGAGATTTTCCTCAAGAGTGGACCGCGCGGCCTTTGCAGCCGGTTGATCCCCCTCGTGAGCGATCTCATTCGCATTGCCCGCCGCCTTTGTGGTTGCGGCGGCGAAGTCCTCTGCAGGCGCCGGGTCGGCTTCCGGTTCACCGGCGGCAGGAGGCTCGACAACCTCCGGCGCCGCCTCGGGCGCCGCAGGCTGAGCCGCCGACATGCGCAGAATGTCTATCTCGTTGCGCAACTTGAACAGTTCGCGCGACACTCTTTCGGCCTTGTTCATGGCGACGACCGCCAGAATGATCGGCAGCGCAAAAATGCCTATGACAACAAGCGCGATCCAGAACAGCTCTTCCATGTGTCAGACGCTCCAGTTCCGGCCGTCACAAATCCTGCACGTCCACAACGCCAGGCACGGCCTTGATGGCCGCCTTGATCTTCGGGTTCACGGTAAACTTCTCGCCCAGCCGGAAGCGCACTTCCAGCTCATCCGGCAGGCGCAGGTTCAAAATCACCGATGAATTGCCGCCATTGGTTAGCCGGGACTGGACCAGTGCCAGCGGCCTGGTGTCATCCAGGAAGATCTCCAGCCCCTGCTCGACCCTGTCGGCCCGTTCATCCAGCAGGTCCACGCCCTGCAGCCTGAGCTTGACGTCTTCACCTTCGACATCCGCCTCAACCCGCACCATCAGCGGCTTTCCCGCCTCCAGCAGGTCACGGCACGCGTTCAGCGTTTCAGAAAAGCATACGCATTCGTATTGCCCGGTCGGATCGGAGAACCCAATGAAGGCAAATTTGTTGCCGGACTTCGCACGACGCTCCTGCTTGTAGGTTACCGTGCCTGTGAGCCGTGCAGCCGAGGCCCCTTTCAGCGCCTTGGCGCGAAACCCTTCCCAGCTGTCCGCGCCCAGCTTCGGCAGGATGGCGAGATATTCATCCAGCGGATGACCCGACAGGTAGAACCCGACCGCCTCGAACTCCTCAGCAAGCTGGTCCATCGGCAACCATGGTTCGACCGCCTGCAGCGGCAGTTCTTCGGCGCCGTGATCGCCACCGCCTCCAAAGAAATCGTCCTGGCCGATCTCGGCTTCGGCCGAGGTCCGGTTTGCCATCGCCAGGATTGCCTCGACGCCTTTGACCACCTGCGCCCGGTTCGGGTTGAGTTCGTCAAAGCCGCCAGACCTGGAAATCGATTCCAGCGCCCGCTTGTTCATCATGCGTGGATCGATCCGCCTGGCAAAGTCACCCAGGGATTTGAACGGACCACCCTCTTCACGCACCGCGATTATGTGCTCTACCGCCTGCTCACCCACATTCTTCAGCGCCGCCAGTGCGTACTGGATGGCTCCATCCTCAACCGTGAAGTCGACGCCTGACTTGTTGATGCTCGGCGGATTGACGACCACCTTCATCCGGTCGGCTTCGCGCTTGAACACCAGGAGCTTGTCCGTGTTGCCTCGGTCCAGCGACATCGATGCGGCCAGGAACTCAACCGGGTGATTGGCCTTGAGCCAGGCCGTCTGGTAGGCAACGACCCCGTAAGCGGCAGAATGGGCCTTGTTGAAACCATAACCGGCGAACTTGTTGACCAGTTCGAAAATCTGTTCCGCCTGGCCCTGGTCAACCCCGTTTTCAACCGAGCCTGACACAAACCGCGCCTTTTGCGCGTCCATCTCGGCCTGGATCTTCTTGCCCATGGCACGCCGCAGCAGGTCGGCCTCACCGAGGGAATACCCAGCCAGAACCTGGGCAATCTGCAGCACCTGCTCCTGATAGATGATGATGCCGTACGTGTCCTCAACCACGTGTGTCAGCTTTTCATGAAGGAATTCAGGAGCTTCCTCGCCCTTCTTCGAGGCGATGTATTTCGGAATGTTCTCCATGGGCCCCGGGCGATACAACGCCACCAGAGCGATGATGTCCTCGATGTTGCCCGGTTCGGCCTTGCGGATCAGGTCGCGCATGCCGGAGCTTTCCAGCTGGAACACGCCAACGGTTTCAGCCCGTTTCAACATGTCATATGTCGCGGTGTCATCCAGCGGCAATGCGGCGAAGTCCACTTCGATGCCACGTTGGGCCAGCAGGCCGACGCCCTTTTCCAGCACCGTAAGCGTTTTCAGCCCCAGAAAGTCGAATTTCACCAGACCGGCTTTTTCAACCAGCTTCATGTTGAACTGGGTGACCGGCATCGGCGAGCGCGGATCACGGTACAGCGGCACCAGCTCTTCCAGCGGCCGGTCACCGATCACCACGCCGGCTGCGTGGGTGGAGGCATGACGATACAGCCCTTCCAGCTTGAGCGCGATCTCAAGCATTGTCGCCGTGGTTTCATCCTGGCGGCGTTCTTCGTCGAGCCTCGGTTCAACATCGATCGCCTGTTGCAGGGTCACCGGGTTGGCCGGGTTGTTCGGTATCAGCTTGCACAACCGGTCGACCTGGCCGTAGGGCATCTGCAGCACGCGGCCCACGTCTCGGCACACCGCCCTGGCCTGCAGCTTTCCAAAAGTGATGATCTGGGCCACCTGGCCGGCGCCGTACTTGTTCTGCACATAGGCAATCACTTCATCACGGCGGTCCTGGCAGAAATCGATATCGAAGTCCGGCATCGACACCCGTTCCGGATTCAGGAACCGCTCAAACACCAGATTGAAGCGCAACGGATCAAGGTCGGTGATGGTCAGTGCCCACGCCACCACCGAACCGGCACCCGACCCGCGCCCGGGCCCGACCGGAATACCCTGCAATTTCGCCCACTTGATAAAATCGGCAACGATCAGGAAGTAGCCCGGGAAGTCCATACCGGTGATGACGCCAAGCTCGTATTCAAGCCGTTTTTCATAATCCTCGCGCGAGAAACCGTCCGCCAGCCCCAGGGCATCAAGCCGTGCGGCCAGGCCTTCTCGGGACTGGATACACAATTCTTCGGCCTCGTCGCGGCTGTCTTCACCTGAAGTGAACTTGGGCAGGATCGGATCAATCGCGCGCGGATACCACGAACAGCGCCGCGCGATCTCAACTGTGTTGTCAATTGCTTCCGGGAGGTCGGCAAACAGCGTCACCATTTCGGCCTGCGACTTGAAGTAGTGCTCGGGTGTCAGCTGGCGGCGGTTTTCATTGGCAACCACCTCTCCTTCGGCAATGCAGATCAACGCATCATGCGCCGCAAAGTCATCCGCTTCGGCAAAATAGGGCTGATTGCTGGCAACCAATGGCAGTTCAAGCTCATAGGCCAGGTCCACCAGCCCGGGCTCAGCCGCGCGCTCCTCGTCCATGCCATGGCGCTGCAGCTCCACGTAAAGCCTGTCGCCAAACGTCTCCCTCAGCCGCTCGATGCGGGATTTGGCGACGGCGTGCCGGTTTTCCACCAGTGGCTTGTTGATCAAGCCGCCCGGGCCGCCTGTCATGCAGATCAGGCCGTCACTGAACTCTTCGACCGCCGACAACCCCACATGCGGCAGCTCTGCTTCAGGCGCATCCAGGTAGGCTCTGCTCGACAGTTTCAGGAGATTGCGGTACCCGGCCTCGTCCTTGGCCAGCAGGACCAGGCGCGACAGGTCAAGTGAATTCCTGGCATGTGTCGGACCGGAGGGGCCGTCCTCGCTGTCGACCAGCAGCGTGCAGCCGATAATCGGCTGAATGCCGGCTGCGGTCATGGCTTCCGCGAATTCCAGGGCTCCAAACAGGTTACCACTATCTGTTATTGCCAGCGCCGGCATCGCCTGCGCGGTCGCAAGCTTGGCCAGTGTCTTGATCTTCAGCGCTCCTTCCGACAGCGAATATGCCGAATGGGTTCTGAGATGAATGAAGCTGGCGGAAGGTGAATCAGTCATGGCCGGCGAAGTCTAGTCCGCCGTGCCTGGAAATTACACCGGCATGGTCGGTCTACCCACCGAAACCTTTCAGGAAGCTGGCGAGGTTGTTTTCCAGGTCATCGGTCAGATAACCGCCCTCCTGTACGATCAGGGTCGGCAGGCTCAACTTGGCAATTGCGCTGGCCATGCGGGCAAAGCCGGGGGTTGTGACCGCCCCGCCATTCAGCGGGTCAGCCTCGTGCGCATCCAGGCCAAGCGCGACAACCAGCGCGCCGGGCGCGGCGTCACTGATCTCGCTCAGCGCCAGTTCAAGCGCGCCCATCCAGACTTCATCGTCCGACTTCACCGGCACCGGAATATTGATGTTGTAGCCATTGCCGGCACCCTTGCCGCGCTGGCTCTCATAACCGTAGTAAAACGGGTAGTATTTGCGCGGGTCTGCATGGATGGAAACGGTGAGCACGTCGGAGCGGTCATAGAAGATGCCCTGGGTGCCGTTGCCGTGATGAACATCGATATCCAGTATGGCAACCCGGTCCCATTGCCGGCGCATGAACTGTGCGGCGATGGCGGTGTTGTTCAGATAGCAGAATCCGCCAGCCCGGTCAGCATAGGCATGATGGCCCGGTGGCCGACACAACGCGTACGCTGACTTTTCGCCTTCGACGATCAGTTCGGCAGCCGACAGGGCCGTGTCGGCCGAGGCCCGTATCGACATCCAGGTCTGTTCGGTAATCGGACAGGAAAAGTCCTGCTGATGCCAGCCGGCCTGGCCGAGGATGTCGGTTGGATACCGTGCCGGCCTCTCAACCGGGCGAATGCTGGCCATCACCTCTTCAAATGCCTTGCCTTTCGGCCGGTTCCAGCGCCGGTATGCATTGGCCAGAAATTTCAGGTAGCGTCCGGTATGGACCGAAAGAATGTGCGCATCGCCATGTGCCCGCGCTGCATGCATGCCGCATCCGGCAGCCCTGACGCCCTTCAGCAGTCGCTTCGCCCGTTCAGGTTGTTCCGGAAAATCGACAATATGGCCGCGCTGCAGATACCGTTTCGGAAAGTGCGCAAGCTGATTGTGATGAAAAACTGCCTTCATCGGGTGATCTCCGCTAACTGCCCCCCCTGCAACTGAACAACCCGGTGCATCTGGTGCGCCAGCTCAATATTGTGGGTTGCGATGAGTGCTGCCAGTCCCTCTTCCTGTATCAGCGAGAGGAACTCCCCGTGCACCCGCCCTGCCGTTTCCGGATCGAGGTTACCCGTCGGTTCATCGGCAAGCAATAGCAGCGGCTGGTTGGCCAGCGCCCGTGCGATGGCAACCCGCTGCTGCTCTCCACCTGACAGTTCGGCCGGGCGGTGCGTGACACGGCTGCTCAGCCCGAGTTTGGTCAGCAGTTCGGTGGCCCGGGCATGGGCCTGGTCACGCGATTTGCCGGCGATCAGTTGCGGCATGATGACGTTTTCGATGGCGTTGAATTCAGGCAGCAGATGATGGAACTGGTACACAAAACCGATGCCCAACCGCCGCACACGGGTAGCCGCGCCATCTTCCAGCTGGGTGCAGTTTTGCCCGGCCACAAGCACGTCTCCCGCAGTCGGTTTCTCCAGCAGGCCGGCAATGTGCAGCAGTGACGATTTCCCGGTGCCGGACTCCCCGACCAGCGCCACCACTTCGCCCGGATAAACCTCCAGCGACAGGTCCTTGAAGATGTCGATCGTGCGCGGGCCCTGGGTATATGTCCGCGCGATCGCGTCGAGGCGCAATGCCGGTGTTGCGCCGCCGTGTGCCAAATTATTCATAGCGAAGCGCCTCTACCGGATCGAGCTTGGCTGCACGCCGCGCCGGATAGATGGTCGCGAGGAATGCCAGCCCCATCGCCATCAGGGCGATCATGATGGTTTCATTGACATTCATCTCCGCGGGCATGCGTGACAGATAGTACAATTCCGGCGGAAACAGTTGCGTGCCTGACAGCCACGACAGGCCCTGCCTGATGTTTTCTATGTTCAGGCACACCGCCACACCCACGACGATGCCTGCCATGGTGCCTGCGATCCCGATGGCAGCTCCGGTCATGAAGAAAATGCGCTGAATGGAACCGCGCGTCGCACCCATGGTGCGCAGGATGGCAATATCCTTGCCTTTGTCCTTAACCAGCATGATCAGGCCGGAAATGATGTTCAGGGCGGCCACCAATATGATCAGCGTCAGGATCACGAACATCACATTGCGTTCCACCTGCAGCGCGTTGAAGAACGTCTTGTTCGAGGTTTTCCAGGTGACGAACTGCAGATCCTGGCCGGCGCTCTGCTTCATGGCAGGGATCACCTCCTCGATCTTGTCGGGGTCTTCCACCATCACCTCGATGGCGCTGGCACCGTCTTCCTGGGCGAAAAAGTCCTGCGCCTCGCTCATTGGCATGTAGATCACCGAGCCATCATACTCCGACATGCCGATCTCGAAGGTGGCAACCACGGGGAACGATCTGATGCGCGGCGCCGAGCCAAAGATCGTGGTCGGCCCTTCCGGCGACACCAGGGTGATCTGGTCACCGACGCTGAGGCCGTGTTTCCAGGCCAGCCTGTAACCGACGGCGACCCCGTTGCGCTCATCGAACTTGTCCAGCGACCCGCGCAGCTTGTCGTTCACGACGCTGGAAAGCTTGACCAGGTTCTCCAGTTCCAGCCCACGCACCAGGACGCCAGTCGAGGTGCGCCTGGACGACGCCATGGCCTGGCCTTCGACGAACGGCATGGCCCGGACCACGCCCGGCGTGTTGGACAGGATGGCAGCTCTGGCCCTGAAATCCGGTATCGGAGCGCCAGTTGACGAATACACCATGGAATGGCCGTTGAACCCGAGCACCTTGTTCAATAGTTCGGTGCGAAACCCGTTCATGACCGCCATGACGATGATGAGAGTTGCCACGCCGAGCAGAATGCCCAGGAACGAAAACCCGGCGATGACCGAGATGAACCCTTCCTTGCGGCGGGCCCGCAAATAGCGGAATGCGATCATGCGCTCATGAGCGGAAAACGGCGCGGTGTCGGTCTGAGCCATAAGTCAATCCATCTTGTCGATCAGTTGGTAAAACGCGCAGCCAGCGCATCAATGGAAATCTCTTCACGTTCACCAGTAGCGCGATTCTTCAGTTCGGCGTTGCCCTGCTTGAGACCGCGAGGTCCGATGATGACCTGCCACGGGATGCCAATCAGGTCCATGGCAGCAAATTTGCCGCCGGCGCGGTTGTCAGTGTCATCGTACAGCACTTCATTGCCCTGCCCCTGAAACAGGTCGTAGAGCTTGTTGCAGGCCGCGTCGGTTTCAGCGTCACCGGACTTCAGGTTGATCAACCCGATGCGGAACGGCGCAACCGCCTCCGGCCAGATGATGCCGTTTTCGTCATGGCTGGCCTCGATGATGCCGCCGACAAGGCGCGAGACACCGACCCCGTATGAACCCGACTGAATGGTCACTGGCTTGCCGTCAGGTCCCTGCACCTGGCAGCCAAGAGGCTTGGCGTACTTGTCGCCGAAAAAGAAGATGTGGCCAACCTCGATGCCGCGGCCGCTGATCCGCCGGTCTTCGGGCAGTTTTTCATAAGCTGCGACGTCATGCATGTCGTCGGTTGCCGCATATTTCGAGGTGAACTCGTCGACCACGTCTGCGACCGCCTCAACATTGTCGTAGTCGATATCAAAGGCTGACCAGTCGAAATCATGAAATGCACTGTCGAAGAACACTTCCGACTCTCCTGTGTCGGCCAGAATCAGAAACTCATGGCTCATATCGCCGCCTATCGGCCCGGTTTCGGCCCGCATTGGTATGGCCTTCAGCCCCATGCGGGCAAAAGTGCGCAGATATGACACGAACATCTTGTTGTAGGAGTGGCGGCCCGCTTCGACCGACAGATCAAATGAGTAGGCATCCTTCATCAGGAACTCGCGGCCGCGCATGATGCCGAAGCGGGGGCGCACCTCATCCCGGAACTTCCACTGGATATGATACAGGTTGCGCGGTACATCCTTGTAGGACTGCACCCCGGCGCGGAAGATGTCTGTAATCATCTCCTCATTGGTGGGGCCGAACAGCATGTCGCGGTCATGGCGGTCGGTAATGCGCAGCATCTCCTTGCCATAGTCGTCATACCGGCCCGACTTGCGCCACAGGTCAGCGGACTGGATGGTCGGCATCAGGACCTCGATGGCGCCGGCCCGGTTCTGTTCTTCGCGCACAATGCGCTCGATGTTGCGCAGCACCTTGTAGCCCAGTGGCAGCCACGAATAGATACCGGCACTTTCCTGCCGGATCATGCCCGCTCGCAGCATCAGGCGATGGGAGACAATCTCCGCTTCCTTGGGATCGTCGCGAAGGATGGGAAGGAAATATTTGCTAAGTCTCATCTGAATGCCCTGAAAACAAAAGTGTTGCGCAGCTGCATCTCCCACGCAAAGAACTGCTGTTCATAGTGCATCAATCTAGATTTTACAAAGGACAACTCAGGCCGGCAAACCGGCACCGGCATTCACTTTTCGCAAAGGTGCGACAAAGTGACTGGACAAGTTCACAAGTTTGTGTCATCTCCCTAACCAGAGTTGCAGCAAATGCAACCGCCGGGCTCAGGTCTGGGGAGGAAACGCCCGTTGCCGGGCGATGTAACGCGAAGCGCGCTGAGTATTGTAACTGAGTTTTGTAATTGGCAGGGCAAGGCCCTGTCTTTTTTTGTCTCGTTGTAACGTTGAAAGGCCTAGACCTTTGGCAGGTCGGGCATGAACGGGAAATCGTCCAGCGTAATACCGCTGTAGTAGACCAGCCAGTAATAGAAGCCATAGGCAAACAGGGCAATAACAGTTGTCAGAACGAACTTGTTGAAGAGGCGCGGCCGCAAGGGGGCAGCCGGTTCATGGCCCTGTTCGACGACGGTTCCTTCCTCGTGCGCAGACTTCACGCCGAACGGCAGTACGGTAAACAACACCAGCCACCAGATGATGAAGTAAACCGCAAAGCCGGTGAGGAAATCGACGATCATCAGGCCTGCTCCAGCTCGACCAGCGTACCGCAAAAATCCTTCGGATGCAGAAACAGCACCGGCTTGCCATGCGCGCCGGTCTTTGGCTCACCGTCACCCAGCACACGCGCGCCTTCCTGTTTCAAATGATCACGCGCCGCAATGATGTCATCCACCTCGTAGCACACGTGATGAATGCCGCCGGCCGGGCTTTTGTCCAGAAACGCCTGAATAGGCGAGTTCTCGCCCAGCGGCTCCAGCAACTCGACCTTGGTGTTGGGCAGCTCGACAAACACCACGGTGACGCCGTGATCAGGTTCGGCCTGCGGTTCGGACACGGTAGCGCCGAGCATGGATTTATAGACCCGGCATCCGGCTTCCAGATCCGGAACGGCAATGGCTACATGGTTTAGGCGTCCAAGCATCAGTTCTAACTCCCTGCAAAGCAAATCAACGAGGCCGTTGTACCATCGGATCAGTTTTCAGCAATGAGGCGTATTGCGCGAAGCGGCCGCCGGTACAACCGCCGATCAGGCGAGGTTGCTCCCTGTCCCTGTTATTGGTCAATCCTCCTGATCGAGCCAGCGCAGGATGCGTCGGCGCTGTTCAGGTGCCGATACGCCACGTGGTTCAAAGACGTGCCGGGCCAGGAAATGTCCCGTAAGCTTCAATCCCTGCACAATCTCCGCGTTTGAGGCGCTGCCGGATGAACCGGCCACAAACGACGGCAGCGCCAGCAGCTTGTCTTTCCACGGCTCTGCCTCACGCGCGCAGACCGCCCTGCCCGTGCGCGGCGACACATGGGTCAGTTGCGCCGTTTCGCCACTGACCGCACACTTTGTGAGATCCAGCCCGAAGCCGAGTTCATCCAGCAGTCCCATTTCCCATTTCACCAGAACCGCCGGCCAGATGGCATCATCCTGCAAATGCTCGATCAGCAGCAGCGAGGCATCGTAGATTCGTGGATGAGGTTCCCGCTCCGGCAGCAGGCTGGCCAGCGTGGTGATTGTGGTCAGGCCGGCCAGGCGATGAACATCGTCGATGATGCCGGCGACTATCATCCGGTGCGGATCGACGGTAAACGCACCCAGATGGTCTTCAAGGCGAGCCCGCCAAACCACATGCACGAGGTTTCCGGCCTGCAGAACGGGACGCATGGTTCGCGACCGGCCACCTCTGACCAGCCCCATATGGCGGCCTTTCTCGCGGGTCAGCACATCGATGATTGCCGAATTTTCACCGTGCTTTCGGGTATTCAGGATGAGGCCGTCGCCTTGCCACTCCATGGCCGGAGCCTTTCACGTTTCGAACAAAACTAAGCAAAAACAGAAGTTTAAGTTAGCAACTTGAATCAGGCAAACACTGGCTGGCAAACGATCAACGGGGTTCCAGGCCCATCATGCGCAGCCTTTCAGGGTCATCAGCCCACTTCTCGCGAACCTTCACGAACAGGAAGAGGTGGGCCTTCTGGCCGATAGTGTCGCTGATTTCCTCGCGCGCTGCCTGACCAATTTTCTTGATCGTCTGGCCGTTCTTGCCCAGCACGATCTTCTTCTGGCTGTCACGCTGCACATAGATCACCTGCTCGATCCGAACTGAACCATCTTTCTTCTCGGTCCATTTTTCCGTTTCCACGGTGGACGCATAGGGCAGTTCATCGTGCAGCCGCAGGTACAGTTTCTCCCTGGTAATCTCCGATGCCAGCATGCGCAACGGCACGTCTGCGATTTGGTCTTCCGGGTAGAGCCAGGGCCCCGGCGGCATGCGCCCGGCCAGCGCGGTCCGCAGATCCGAAACTCCGTGGCCCTTCAACGCCGATATCATAAACGTATCGGTAAACGGGTAACGCGCATTCAGATCCGCTGCCAGTTGCAACAGGCTCTCATGCGGTACCAGGTCAATCTTGTTAATGGCCAGTATGGCCTTGGCCCCCGCTGCTTCAAGACCATCGATAATACGCAGATTATCGTCGTTCAGACCGTCCCTGGCACCGATCAGCAACACGGTCGCATCAGCATCCGCCGCGCCCGCCCAGGCGGCATGAACCATTTCCTCATCGAGCTTTCGCTTGGGCGAAAATATACCCGGTGTATCAACAAAGATGATCTGCGACGCCCCTTCCAGCGCAATCGCCCGGATACGGGCCCGGGTCGTCTGCACCTTGTGGGTGACAATCGAGACCTTGGAACCGACAAGTTGGTTCAGCAGGGTTGATTTTCCGGCGTTCGGCGCTCCAATCAGGGCAACGAAGCCGCATCTGGTCGCGTCTGCTTCAGCAACCTGCACGTCTTTCCCGGTCGCTTCCCTGCTCATTTCCAGATCCCTTCGCGGCGCAAGAACTCGGTTGCTGCCACCTGTTCAGCTGTTCGCCTTGTGGAGGACATGCCCCGCGCCGGCTTGCGGTCCTCAACTGTCAGTTCCACCGTGAACTGCGGTGCGTGGTCCGGACCGGTGGTGTCAATGGTCTCATAAGACGGCGCCGGCAATGATCGTGCGGCAGCCCATTCCTGCAACGATGACTTTGCATCCTTGCGCATATCGGGCGCCTGCTTGAGAAACCCGGCCCAGTGTTGTGAGATGACTGTCCGGGCAGCCTCAAGACCACCGTCAAGGTAGACCGCCGCAATCAATGCCTCACATGCATTGCCGACGATATTGTCGGTCACAACTGTCCGCTTTTCACCCTTGCCCGCCAGCACCAGCGCGTCGGGAATGCCAAGTGCTTCGCCAACTTTTGCACACGTCTGGCGGCGCACAAGCATATTGAGCATTCGGGCGAGATCGCCTTCCGGCACGTCGTCGTGCTGCTCATACAGAATCTGCGCAACGACCAGCCCGAGCACCCTGTCACCCAGAAACTCGAGCCGCTCATTGCTGCCTGCTATTTTGGATTTCGCGCCGCTGGCGTGGGTCAGGGCCTGTTCGAGCAATTGCTCATCCCGGAACACATGGCCAAGCCGCCCCACAAGAGCCGTCACTGCCTGGTTGCGCCGCAGATCGCTACCCTTGGTCATTCGACAGAGTTGAAGATCCGGCTCCAACGGATGTTCGTGGGCCATTTCCAGACTTCCCAGAAAGCACCGTCAGGCCCATGCGAGAAGAACAGCACAGTCGATTTGCCGACCAGGTTTTCGTACGGGACAAAACCGACCTTGTCGAGAAAGCGCGAATCCTGGGAATTGTCGCGATTGTCGCCCAGCATGAAATAGTGATCGGCGGGCACGGTGAAGACCTGTGTGTTGTCGGCCTCACCATCATAAATGTCCAGCGTCGAATAGCTCACACCGTTCGGCAGTGTTTCAATATATTGTTTTGCGCGGCGCCCGCTGATCCTGTCCGGATCGATGAAATCCTTGACCTGCTTGCGCTTGACCGCTTCGCCATTGATGTGAAGCGCGCCGTCGATCATCTGGATCTTGTCTCCCGGCAGGCCGACCACCCGTTTGATGTAATCGGTCTCGTTGTCAACCGGCAGCTTGAAAACAACGACATCGCCACGCTCAGGCGTGTCGGCAAACACCCTGCCCTCTATGGGCATCGGACCAAACTTGAACAGATTGTTGCCAAACAGTCCGAAGGCGAAATTGAACGAGTACTTCGAATAGCCGTAAGACAGCTTGTTGACGAAAAGATAATCCCCAACCCGCAAGGTCGGTATCATGGATTCAGACGGGATATTGAACGGTTGGAAAAAGAACATACGCACCACAAAGGCGATCAGCAGCGCCTGTATGATGACCTTGACGGTTTCCCAACCACTGTCTTCTGATTTCTTGCGTGACCGCTCCACTTCGGAAGACATTTGCTCGCCTCTTTACGTTACTTTCAGCCCGGACACTCGCACGCCCGATTCTGTTCGTCGCCCTGTTTTGACAGTCATGTCGCAGCTTATTGGCGAAATTGCAACTGCCGTTGAATTCTCCGGATCAGCGGACTTTGTGAATTTTGCGTTCCATGGGCACAATCCCGGTTGCCGGCATGGCTTTACGACATCTTGCGCACGTTCAGTTGCAGGTGAACCGCTCCTGCACCTCAGTTTGCACCGACCGGCACGCAGGAAATTATCACGATGGCCTGGGCATAGGGAAAATCATCCGTGATTGTCAGATGGATATCGGGTGTATGCCCCTCTGGTACAAGGGTTTCCAGATGTTGTGCGGCGCCGCCCGTCAGAACCATGGTTGGACGGCCACTGGGCAGGTTGACGACACCGAGATCGCGCCAGTACACGCCTTTGCGGAATCCTGTTCCCAGCGCCTTGGAACACGCTTCCTTGGCTGCAAACCGTTTGGCATAGGATGCCGCCCGCTGGGCGCGGCGGTCAGACTTGGCTTTTTCAATATCGGTAAAAACGCGGGCGACAAATCTGTCACCGAACTTTTCCAGGGTGGTTTCGATACGCCGGATATCGATCATGTCGTTGCCGACGCCGAGGATCATGTGCCTGCACCCTGGCCCGGGGCGGTCTGGGCGTCGCGCCGTCTGCGCAGTTCGGCCATCCGCTTCTCACGCAGTTTGCGGCGGCGCTCCTTGTATCTGCCAACGGCGGGTTTCAACAGCAGGTAGGCGGCAATGCCGCACGACAGGCCGAGCGGAATGGCGCCGACACACATAGGGAAAAAAACCGGCTCCAGCCCTGCCCAAAGCTCCGAGAAAAACTGCACCGGGTCGGTGAACAACAACTTCATGCCGGCTTCGGGCGCAGAGATGGAAATTTCCTCGCGCCCCTCCTGCCCCAGTAGATAACTGCCGGTGTTGTGGGTGATGAACCAGATAAACGGAAATGTCAGCGGGTTGCCGACCGACGTACCGATGGCGGACGCCAGCAGATTGCCTCCCACCGCCCAGGCGATCAGGGCGGCAACCACGAAGTGAAACCCGATCAGCGGCGTGAACGACGCAAAGGCACCAGCGGCAAACCCCAGGGCGATCGCGTGCGGCGATCCGGAAATCCTGTTGACCTTGTGGGAAATGTACTTCGCCGTTCGCTGGAAGCCGATCTCGGGCCAGAAGAAATTCCTGACCTTTCTGAACAGACCGATCGATTTGCGCCGTTTCAAAATCATACTTCAAACACACCCGACATGTTCGCATCGCGAAGACGCTCCAGAGCAACACCGGTTCCCGCCGAATCCGCAATAGCTGCTCTAACACTTTGCAGGCAACCAGGAACATGAATTCCACTCAACCGGAACGGAATTCGCACTGATCTACGCCTTCAGACCACGGCTCCCCGGTTTCACGGCCTGCATTGCCGCCAGCTCAGGCGGCAGCTTGTCCGCCTCGAACGTCGGCACCTCGAGCTGGGCAAGCGACACCAGCGGAACCCCCACATCGGCCTTGCCGCCCGACCGGTCGATCAGACAGGCAGCCCCTGCCGTCTCACCGCCTACCTGCGCGATAGCGGCAATGCATTCGCGCGACGAAAGTCCCGTTGTGACAATATCCTCAACCATGACGCATCGCGTTCCCGGCTCGATTTCAAATCCTCTACGAAACACCAGATTACCATCGACCCGTTCACAAAATATTGCCGGAACATTTAATTGTCGGCCCATTTCATATCCAACCACCACGCCGCCCATGGCTGGCGACACGACCATATCAAATTCGCCAAACCCCGCAGCGTCAATCTTCTGCGCAAGCGTGGCGCACAGGCGGTCGGCGCGCCGGGCATTCATGAGAACACGGGCACACTGCAGATAACGCGGACTGTGCAGACCGGACGACAGGATGAAGTGTCCTTCCAGAAGCGCACCGGCAGCACGAAACTCGTCAAGCACCTGATCTTGTGTAAGCATCAAAGTCACCGTTTCTTTGAAGCCAGAATAGGCATTCGGAACCTAGCCTGGATAGTTGAGCCTGAAATGCGGCAATTGTCAGTCAGAACCTGTGGCGCGAACCACCGAAGAAATCAATGGCTTTCGGCCAAGTTCGTTCATGATTTGATTGAGATGCCTGACATCTTCGACCTCAACTGTCAGGTCAATGTTATAGAAGTCGCGCGCCCTGTCGGTCATCTGCAGGTTTTCGATGTTGGCGCCGCCTTCAGCGACAGTTTGAGTAAGTTGTCCCAACGCACCGACCTCGTTGTGCAGCACAACCTGCAACCGGGCCGGATACAGGCTGGTCGCTGATTCTTCGTCCCAGGCCAGGTCAATCCAGCGGTCGGGTTCATCGTCGAACTTCTGCAGGGCAGCGGAAAAGATCGGATAGACGGTAATGCCTTCACCCGGTTTCAGAATACCCACAATCCGTTCACCGGGAACGGCACCGGTTGCGGCGTGAATGTTCAGCGGCAGGTTCTGGTTGACACCGCGGACCGGTATGGAATTCGCACCGCCTTCCTTCTGAATGGCTCGCGACTTCCGGATGTCACGCTTGGGCACTTCCCGCTCGGCTTCAAAGCCCAGCGCATTCATCACGTCGCGGGCCGCCAGTTCTCCGCGCCCAACCGCCGCCAGGCCGTCTTCAGCAGACGAAATACCTAGTTTTCGCACAGCTTCGGCAAACAGCTTCTGATTGTAGGTTGCATCGGAACGCGCCAGATGACGTTCAATTATCTCTCTCCCCAGACCGGCATATTGTGTGCGTACCGCAATTCTGGTCGCCCGTCTGATGGCGGCGCGTGCCTTGCCTGTATGAACCACTTTCTCCCAGGCCGCGGGCGGTGTCTGGGCCTGCGATCTGATGATATCCACTTCGTCGCCGTTGGCGAGTTCGGTCATCAGTGGTGCGTGCCGGCCATTGATCCGGCAACCCACGCACGAGTTGCCAATGTCTGTGTGCACGGCATAGGCAAAATCAATGGCGTTGGCACCCTTGGGCAACGCGATCAGTGCGCCTTTGGGCGTGAAACAGAACACCTGGTCGGCAAATAGTTCAAGCCGCGTGCTTTCGAGAAACTCGCCGGGATTGTCGCCTTCCGCGAGGGTTTCAACAAGCGATCGCAACCATCTGAAAGAGTTGGAGTCTCCATGCGGCAGCCTGACCCCGCGTTCCGCCGCCATCGGATCCGCCGCATCCTTGTAAAAGCTGTGCGCAGCGACGCCGCGTTCGGCTATGTCATCCATTGCCTGGGTTCTGATCTGCAGTTCGACACGTTTGCGGTGCGGGCCGATAACCGTGGTGTGAATTGAACGGTAGTCGTTCTGTTTGGGATTGGAGATGTAATCCTTGAACCTGCCCGGCACGACCCGCCACGCCATATGCGCGACACCCAGCGCCTTGTAGCATTCGACTTCACTGGCCACGATGATCCGAAACCCGAAAATGTCGGACAGCTGCCCGAGTGACAGATGCTTGCGCTGCATCTTGCGCCAGATCGAGTAGGGTTTTTTCTCCCGCCCCGAGACATGCGCATCGATACCGTTCTGTGCCAGTTGTTCGGTGAGCCGCTCCTCGATATTGGTCAGAATGTCCCCCGACTCGGCCCGCAGTGCCTCAAGCCGCTTGATGATCCCGTCGCGAGCTTCCGGATACAGCGCCCTGAAGGCGATGTCGTCCAGTTCTTCACGCATTGTATGCATACCCATGCGGCCTGCCAGCGGCGCATAGATATCCATGGTTTCCTTGGCGATGCGGGCGCGCTTGTCCGGCTTCACATGATGCAGGGTGCGCATGTTGTGCAGACGGTCGGCAAGCTTCACAAGCAATACGCGGGCGTCGCGCGACATGGCCAACAGGAGTTTGCGCAGATTTTCTGCCTGCGCCGCCTCCTTGGAAATCAGGTCGAGCCGTTTGATCTTGGTGAGGCCTTCGACGAGGTCGGATATCTCGCTGCCAAACAACTGCTCGACTTCCGAGTGCGTGGCCTCGGTATCTTCCACAACATCATGCAGCAGGGCGGCCGCAATGGTGGCGTCATCGAGTTTCATCTCGGTGAGGATGGCCGCGACCTCCAGCGGATGAGTGAAGTACGGATCGCCGGACGCCCGGACCTGGTGGCCGTGTGCCTTCATGGCATAGACGTAGGCCTTGTTGAGCATGGCTTCATTTGCGTCGGGGTCATAACTTGTGACCCGTTCCACCAACTCGTATTGCCGCATCATGCTCAGGGCCCGTTCAAATTCCCAATTGTGGCAGTGTAGCAGACACATTCAGGGCCCGGAAACAAAACAACCGGAGCAATACTGGATTGCTCCGGTCGAAAAGCCGGTAACCTGTTGCAAGCCTGTCCGTCAGTAGCCGGACCGCTGCGAGCCCGGGCTTTCCGCGGGCGGCAGGCCTTCCAGCCCGCGCAGCAGATCATCTTCGCTCATGCGGTCGTAGCCGTCCTGGCCATCCTGCTCGGTTGGAGCCGGTTCGGCCTGGTCAGGTTCGTTTCCAGCCAGCAGCAGCGGTACGGCGCTCTCTTCCGGCTCGTCCACTTCAACATGCTTCTGCATGGAATGAACATAGTCTTCACGCAGGTCTTCCACGTCGATGGTCGAGTCACCGATCTCGCGCAGCGCGACAACCGGGTTCTTGTCATTGTCCCGGTCGAGCGTCAGCGGCGCTCCCTGCGAGATCATGCGCGCGCGATGGGCGGACATGAGAACCAGCTCAAACCGGTTCGGCAGTTTTTCGATGCAGTCTTCAACGGTAACGCGTGCCATGAAGCTTGGATCCTTACGAATTTGGGTGTCAGGTGATACTTAACTGGGCTTTTAGCCACACAAATGCAAGAAAGCAAGTGTGCGCTTGCCGCACAACGCACTAAGTTCGCTCCCGATGCAGTCTTCACAATTCCATAAACTTGTCTGGCCACTGGCGGTCGCCGAGACCATCCTGTGGGCCACACTGTACTACTCGTTTCCGGCCTTGCTGGTGCAATGGGAACAGGAATTCGGATGGTCCAAAACCGGCCTGACAGGCGCCTTCACGCTTGCGGTCATGACGTCTGCCCTCATGGCTCCGGTTGCCGGCAGGCTTATCGACCGGGGCCTGGGAACCCGAGTGTTCTGCGGCAGTGCCGTCCTGGGTGCGCTGCTGCTGGTGCTGCTGACCCAGGTCACCCAGCTGTGGCAGTTCTATTTCGTCTGGTTTGGCATTGGCGTGACACTGGCCGGCTGTCTTTACGAGCCCTGCTTTGCCATACTGACACGCACACTCGGTGACCGGGCCAGGCGCGGCATAACCATCGTCTCCCTGGTAGCCGGCCTGGCCGGCACGGTCTCGTTCCCTTCCGCATTTTTCCTGTCGAGCGCCCTGGGCTGGCGCGGCGCTGTGCTGGTGTTTGCCGCGGTCATAATCGTGGTTGCCGTGCCACTGGTGTGGGCAGCGGCAAACCGGGCAGAACAGCTCGGCGGGTCGGCATCTGAACCGGCGAGCCGCAATGCCAGCGAGCCGCTTCGCATCGCCCGGAAACCTGCATTCTGGGCGCTGGCGCTGGGCCTGGCCATGATCTCGATGAACACCGGCATCATGATCACCCACACCATCCCCCTGCTAGGTGAGCGCGGGTTTGCCGGGGAAACCGCGGTTCTGGCCATCTCGATGATCGGGCCGATGCAGGTCGTCGGCCGCATGCTGATCATGGGAATTGAACACCGCGTCCCCAGCCTCGCAATTGCCATCTCCTGCCAGCTTGCAATGTCCGGCGCGGCATTGAGCCTGATGGGCGCGGCGGCGTTGCCGATACTGCTTGTAAGCTTTGTTTGCCTGCAGGGTGTGGGCAATGGCGTAACAAGCATCATGCGCCCGGTCTTGACTGCCGAACTGTTGGGCCGGGCCAATTTCGGCGTGATCTCCGGCATGACGGCCTTGGTGTACATCAGCGGTTTTGCAGTCGGCCCGACCATCGGGTCGCTGGCCTGGCAGGCCGGCGGCTACGACCTGATGCTGGCAATGGCGGTTTGCATCGGCGGGTTGGGAGCGGCGCTGATGCTGGCGGCGGGCAAACTGTCGGCGCTGCAGACCGCTCAGCGCTCGACCGGCGGATAGTCCTGTGGAGCCTGGTCTCTTTCAAACATGCCGTAATCCCGCGTCATTCGAGCAGCAAAAGCCCAGCTCATGTCTTGATCATGACGCAGCTTTTCCAGTAGTTGGACGGCAGCTTCGGCGCTGCTGGCCGGTACCAGGCTCACATAGGCATCGGCAATGTTGACGCTGGCAAAACTCTCATCAAACCCATCCAGCGGCCTGCCCGTGCTGTGACCGGCAACGATATAGCCGCCGGTCGCGTCCGCGCCCAACTCAAAACGGTCGAGGGGTCCGCCCTGCTCCACCCTGGCAAACAATTCGGCGATCCGGATTCGGTAGTCCTCAAAATGCTTGTTGCGGCCCGCCGATTGCGAGCCCTGATGCTGGCGGTCTTCCCGCCACTTCACTATGGCGGCATCGTCAGCCCACAACTGATGCGACAGGATCACCCGTTCCCGGGTCAGCGACTTGAACCGGTCCAGCCAGGTCATGCCCGTGTGATGTTCCAGCACCGGCTTGAGCATGCCCACGTGGCGGAAATAGTGCTCTTCATGACCGGGCCTGGGCAGCACTTCAAAAAACAGGGCTAGCATCTATCCAAACATCCATATCCAGTAGGCGGGAACCGCAATGTAGGCCGCAATTGCCGATGCGCACAAAACCCTGATCCACATGACGGGAAACCGCCGCCACAACACAACCGCACAGACAATCCCCAGCACCGCCTCGATCAACGAAACGGTTCCACCGTTGTGGGCCCGGTCCCAATAGGAAAACGGCGAATTGAAAACAAAACTGCTGAATGGCCAGAAGTGCCGGTGCCCGTCATCGACATGCACCGGCAGGTCGGTGGCAGCATGTACTGTCATGGCCGCCGCGAAAAACACCAGCGGCCAGCCCCACCATCGCTCACGAAAAAACCATCCAGCGCCGGCAATGACAGCGGCGACGAAAAACGAATTGAACGCACCCATGAGGTTGCGCATTTCATCACGGAAATAGAGGTCACCGAAAACGTCCTGGCTGGAGTACCCCATGGCGCTGGCGATGCCGAACAGCGCGAACACCGGCACATCCGGCAGAAACGCACCGACAACGACGGCGATGTTGCGGGCCTTCTCGCCGCGCCTGGCCAGCAGCGCCGATGCAAGGAGCAGATGCGTCTGGGTGTTCACGACACAGGTCCGTTGCGGATGATGGTTCCACCTTTGTCCGGGTTCAGTTCGCTCAGCATCGACCTGGCAGTGCGGCCAGTGAGCGGATGCTTCCAGCGTGGCGCGATTTCGGCAATCGGGGCCAGCACAAACTCACGCTCTGCAATGGCAGGATGCGGCAGCACCAGCTCGGCGTCGGAAGACTGTTCGACCCCCTCCTCCACAACCGCGCCGTTGTAGTCCAGAATATCGAGATCGAGCGTCCGCTCACCCCAGCGCTCACGCCGTTCGCGCCCGGCAGCACGTTCGATGGTGCGCAGTGCCTTCAGCAGGTCCGGTGCGCGCAGCCGGGTTTCAATCCGCGCCACGGCGTTGACGTAGCTCGGCTGATCCTGCTTGCCGAACGGTGTGGTTTCTATCAGCGTCGACGCTTTCAGCAGTTTCAGGGGGGGCTCGTCGAGCGCCACAAGGGCCCGGCCCACACAGGTTCGCGGCGAGCCCCACGGCCCCGTCATATTGCTGCCCAATCCGATCAGAATCATGCCCGCGTGCCGTTCCCGATTGCAACGATGGTGATCTTGTGGCACACACTCGCCATTGATTTGAAGCCCTTATTCCAATTGGCAATTTTATCAGTTCGTTTTGATTTTCAGGAGATTTCGAATGCGCCTTTATAAAGACGAACGCACGGCCCTTTTCATTGACGGCTCCAACCTGTACGCAACCGCAAAGGCGTTGGGCTTTGATATTGACTACAAGAGCATGCTGAAGATGTTCGAAGACGGCACCCGGTTGACCCGGGCAATCTATTACACGGCTCTTCTTGACGATGCAGACTACTCGCCGATCCGCCCGCTCATTGACTGGCTGGACTACAACGGTTTCATGGTCGTGACCAAACCTGCGAAGGAATACACAGATGCCGCCGGCCGGCGCAAGGTCAAGGGCAATATGGACATCGAGATTGCCGTCGACATCATGCAACTGTGCTCATCTCTAGATCACATCGTCCTTTTTTCAGGTGACGGTGATTTTCGCTCGCTGGTCGAAGCCGCCCAGTCCAAGGGCTGCCGGGTCACGGTGATTTCCTCAATGGCCATTCGCCCGCCCATGATTGCCGATGAGCTGCGCCGCCAGGCTGATCAGTTTGTGGATCTGAAGTCCCTGCAGGGCAAGATTGGCAGAACGCCATCCGGCAACAAGGACAATCAGCGCGACAATGGCCCGGGCCAGCCGAATGATAACTTCGAGGAGTTCGCCGAGATCTGATCACAACCGGGCCTGGGTTTATGACTTCTCGGTTATTTTCGTCAGGCAGCAGCCCTGTTTGCCCGGCGACCAGAGTTCGATTTCGTAATCGAAGCCGGCCGCGTCGAAAGTGCCTTCATCGAGCGCAGACGCGCAGTGCAGCAGAGTGCAGATCTCTTCGTCGCTGCACCCTGCCTCCGTCCATGAATCTTTTATCGGGCAGGTCATCATCCGGACTTCAAGGCAGGTGTCAGTCAACTGTCTGATGTCGGGTGAAAATGTCGCTCCGCCATCCGGTGCCTTAGCATAGCCTTCCGCCATGCCGGCAAAGTCACGTGGCGCATAGACGGCCAGCGGCTTTCCAATCATGCGGCCATGTTCATAGCTTGCAGCACGCATGACACTCATGGCTTCAGCCTCACCGTAACGTTTCACCAGTTCCCGAAACACCACCAGATACGCTCTGCCGCGTTCCTTTATTGCATCGTAGAGCTGAGAGCTGGGACTGTTCCGGGTCATGTTCTACCACCTTGTCTTTGGCCCGCCTCTGTTACCGAGGCCGGTAGGCTTTCGTGTGCCGGGCAAAAGCTATTGGTCGGACCATCAATCGCACAACTCAGATAGGCTGCTGCGCAGGCATAGAATTACTGGGGCTAAGGGCAGCGATTTTCATGTATGTCTGGGACAGGAGAAACTCATGACCTACAGACTACCTTCATTGAATACTCTGCGTGCATTTGAAGCCGCAGCCCGGCATTTGAGCTTTACGACCGCGGCCAGCGAACTGGGGGTTACGGCAGGCGCTGTTAGCCAGCAGGTCAAGAAGCTTGAAGCCTCGCTGGGCGTGGCCTTGTTCCGCAGATTGCCACGCGGACTGCTGCTGACGGCACAGGGTGAAGCCTACCTGCCACGCATTTCCAGGGTCTTTGACGACTTGACGGAGGCGACCGAGGCAATCGCGCCTGACATCAACAGCCGCAAGTTCCGTGTCGGAATCTGTTCCAGGGCACTTGCGATGCTGCCGGCAAACTGGCCCAATCATGACGACAGCCTGAAACCGTATGTCCGGGACACGATCCGCACCACCGATGTCGAGATGGTCCGGAACAACGAGATAGACTGTCTCATCCGGCTCGACGGCGGCCCTTATGGCGAGCTTGCGCTGACATCGATTTCGGCGCGGTCAGGTACGCGGGACTTGCATTTCATTTGCAAACCCGGTCTGGCCCAGTGCCTGCAGTCGTCTACCATCCTGGACGACTTGCGAAACCGCATCAGCACACCGTCATAAAGACGGCGCCGGCCGGCGCAGCCCGTCCGGCCGCAACCCGCACTAAGGCCGCCGTGCCACCATGTCGATCTCGACCAGAGCACCTACAGCAAGGCCGGTCACACCGACACAGGTCCTGGCAGGCAGCTTCCCTTCTGCAAAATAACCCAAATAGACTTCGTTCATGGCGGCATAATCGCGTTCGAAATCAGTAATGAAGACCCTTACTTGCGCGACATTCTCAAGCCCAAGCCCCATGCCCTGCAGCACAATGATGAGGTTATCCATGACCCGCCTGGTCTGCGCCTCAATGCCATCCGGCAGTGGTTCATCCGGTGCCCCCGGCATTGTCGGCATCTGTCCGGTCAGGAACACCCAGCCATCCACCTCGCAGGCATGGGAAAACGGTGCGACCGGCTGCGGCGCAGCCTCGATCATGTGATGTGACGGTAGCGGCATAAGGAATGCTCCTCAGGTTGACGGGGATGACCAATCGCAGACCGGTACTGGTTTGAGACCTTATTACCTTCTTTCAGCGACGAACAATACTGGTCTCGCCACCTGCCCGGAGTCGCCGCCGTGCCGCTTCGTAAAACCGCAATTCACCGCGGCATTTACGGCAGATTAACCATAAACGTGCACTCTTCCGGCGCACTTCAAGTTAGTCACCCCTCAGGCAATAGCGACAGTAAACGGGACACCCATGAGTAAGTTCGTAAAAACAATACTTGGCAGCACGGCAATTACAGCGGTTCTGGCAGCAGGCACTGCAACCGCACAGGACCGCTACAATGAAATCGGCCTCATCATCGGCGGCGTGAGCGAAAGCTGGAACGGCGTTCAGATCATTGACGGCGGCGGCACCGGCGACGATACCGCGCTCGCATCCGGCCACAATGCCCGATTGAACTTGCCGCTCGGCGGCAACCTGACGCTGCAGAGTGATGTGGATGTCGAGTGGAATGATCGCGCGTTCAACAACAATGCCGTTTCCGGGCAACGCTGGGGCTTCCAGGGAACCGGCCACTTCAGCTGGCGGGATCCCTCGCAAGGCCTGTTTGGTGTGTTTGGCGGGGTCGCGGCCTCAAGCCACAATGACACCGATCCGGGATATCGAACCAATCTGCGCTTCGTCGGTGGTGAAGCTCAACTTTATGTGGACGATCTCACCTTCTATGCCCAGGGAGCCTTTGTCGACCAGGAAGGCGAACTGACCGGAGATGGCTTCTTCGCCCGGGGTGCCGGCCGCTGGTTCATGGGCGTTGACACCCGTATCCAGGTCGAAGGGCTGTACTCCAACCTGCGGTTCGAAAGCGGTGATTCCGCGAACTACGATGTCTATCAGTGGGGTGCACGTTTCGACACGCTTTGGGAGCAAGCGCCACTGGTTGGAGACATGCCGCTATTCCTCGCCTATCGCGGAACCTACCGGGACGGTTGCCTTGGCAACGAGTTCGCCAACGCCTCTGACAATGATACCATGGATCATACCATCATGGCGGGCCTGAGCTACAATTGGGGAGCCCCGTCAAAGATGGACCAGGACCGCCGTGGCGCGACACTGGACACACCCAATGTAGCCTCTCTGGCACCCTGCTATAACGGCACCCTCCCGGTTGTTCCGCCGCCGGTTGTCATCCCGTGAACCATAACCGTTGAACCAATCACAGCCTTTACAGCACCGATGACGTCTGCTGCCGGCGACCGTAGTCTCACAGTACGGTTTGCCGGCAGTCGATGTTCGCGGCTGCCGGTTGGGCTGTCCGGCCGGCATCCAACGGCCGGCTTCGGCTAGGGCGCCTTGTTTTGACCGCCAACCACGTCCGCCATGGCAGCCAGAAACTGCGCCACCTCCTGTTCGCTGTTGTAATGGCAAAGCGAAACTCTCACACAGGCGGCCAGCCCCAGCGGCGTGAGGATGTTGCCGGAATAATGGTCGGCCTTCCTGACATGAGTGCGGATACCCTGGCTGTTGAGAACATCGACAAGCGCTACGGCATCGACACCGTCAACGCTGAAAGACACCAGGCCTTCACGGGCCGGATTGTCCACCCCGCCGATGACCGTCACACCCGGCATTTCGGCCAGGCCTTTGAGATTGCCGGTGCCGTTCAGCATGGCGTTGGTCAGCACCATCTCGTGATCGTGGATTGCCGCAGCGGCCGCCTCGATGCGGTCCCGCGGATCGTCACTGTCGGTGAACTGGCTGCCCAGCCAGCTGAAGTAATCCACCACATCTGAAAATGTCGCATAGGCACCGGTATCGCGTGTGCCCAGCTCCCAGTTCTCCGCCGGACCGCCAATCAGGCCTTCACGCGGCAGAGCCGTCAGCCGGTCTGAAGTCCAAGCGACACCGTAACCATGCCGTGAAAACACCTTGTAGGGCGATATCACGTAGCCATCCACATCACAGGCATCGATGTCGATGTGACCATGGCTGGCATGCTGAATGCCATCCACAATGACGAAGCAATCAGGCGCCACGGCCCGTATGGCCGCTGAGACCGCTGCCACGTCAACCGACATGCCGGTAACCGGAGAGGTGTGAATGATCGTGGCGACCCGGACATCAGGCGTGACGTATGCGGCATAGTCGTCGGCCGTAACAGTACCGGTCGCATTGTCGTGGGCGACGGCAACATAGGGCCTGCCGGTTTCGTCTGCCCATTTCGTTGCCGCACTGCGCGAAGCCGGATGTTCAAGCGTGGTTCCGAGCACGGTCCCGCCCTGCGCCGCGCCCACTATGGCGGTGCGAATAAGCCGGAACAACAGTTCGGTGCCGCTCTCGCCGACAAAAAACTGGCCACCTGCCGCATTGAACATGATCCGCATCCTGTCCCTGGACGCGTTGATGATGTCAACGAGCTGATGCGAGGCTGGATTGTCGCGCCCCTGATTGTCAGGAATGGCGGCAAATCTGGCCGATGTATCGACCACGGTTTTCAATGTCAGCGCGCCGCCGGCGTTCTCAAAAAACACTCTGGACCCCTGAAACGGACAAGCCTCCACATGGGCAAAGCGGTCGCGTACCTGGTCCAGAAGACCTGCTTTCTGGGTGATCATTTTCTGTCTCCGTGGAAAACCCGTATTGCACTGTGGCGGCGGGGTGCGTTTGAGCTCCCGACCCTAACCTCGTTCACGCATCAGGCGCGCCTTGTCGCGTTGCCAGTCACGCTTCTTCTCCGCCTGTCGCTTGTCGTGCACTTTCTTGCCCTTGGCAAGCGCGATTTCCAGTTTCACCCGGCCACGCTCATTGAAGTAGATTTTCAGCGGCACGATGGTCAATCCTTCCCGGTCAACCGCCTGGCCGAGCCGGGCGATCTCGCGGGCATGGGCCAGCAATTTGCGGATCCGGCGGGGTTCGTGATTGAAGCGGTTGCCCTGGTTGTACTCAGGAATATGGGCATTCACCCACCACAGTTCGCCATTCTTCACCTGGATATAGCTTTCGGCAATTGTCGCCTTGGAGGCGCGCAGCGACTTGACTTCGGTGCCGGTCAACATGACACCGACCTCGAGCTTGTCCATCAGCTCAAAGTCAAACCGGGCGCGCCGGTTGTCAGCTATGACAGGATTGCCCGAGCGCCGTTTCGCACCACCACTTTTGGAAGACATGTTCCGGCACCCGTTCCCGCGCTCAGTTCAACAGTCCCGCGTGAACCATGGCGGCCTTTACCTGCTGGCGCGCGCCTTCGGTCGCCGGCATAATTGGCAAGCGCGCGTCTTCCAGCGCGTGGCCGAGCAAGCTCACGGCATATTTGACCGGTGACGGACTGGTCTCGCAAAACAACGCCGAATGCAGCGGCATCAGCCGGTCCTGGATGGTCAGCGCCTTGGCATAGTCGCCCGCAAGCGTCGCCTCCTGGAACTCCGCACACAGCCGCGGCGCCACGTTTGCCGTCACAGAAATGCATCCGGTGCCACCATGTGCGTTGAACGCCAGCGCGGTTCCGTCTTCTCCAGACAGTTGAATGAACTTTTCTCCCGACGCCAGGCGCTGCAGCGACGGCCGGGCCAGGTCCGCCGTTGCGTCCTTGGTGCCGACGATATTGGCAAAATCCCTGTTCAGGCGCGCCAGTGTCTCGACTGAAATCTCGGCGATGGTCCGTCCCGGCACGTTGTATACAAACACCGGCAGGTCCGGCACAGCCCTGGCCACTGCTGCGAAATGCTCGTACAGGCCTTCCTGGGTCGGTTTGTTGTAATACGGCACCACGGAGAGCGCGGCATCCGCACCTGCCTGATTGGCATGCACGGCAAAATCGACTGCCTCGGCGGTTGAATTGGATCCGGCGCCGGCTATGACCGGAATCCGGCCGGCAGCCGTTTCAACGGCGATCTCGACGACGCGCTTGTGTTCTTCATGGCTCAGCGTCGGAGATTCACCGGTTGTACCGACGGGTACAATACCGTGAGTGCCTTCCGCGATGTGCCACTCGATGAGTTTGCGAAATGCCGCTTCATCCACTTTACCGTCCTTGAACGGTGTAATCAGCGCGGGAAAAGAGCCGTGAAAGCGTGCGTCCATTTCGAAACCTCAACAATTCGTAAACTTTACTGCGCTACTCACTGCGGACATCGTTACGCGTACATGATCGGAGCGGCGCAATGTCCTCATCGTGAGCGCGGCACCATAGACCCGCTGCTGCGGTGCGGCAACCGAAAGCTTCACTCGGCCTCCGCCCTGCAAGTTTCGGCCACATCGCAGCCTCAATCTGTGGTTAGTCGTGAACCCGCCAAGTACATGCGCGCCGCTTAACAGAGCAGGATGAGCAATGTTAGTTGGTATTGTTGGCAGGTGTGCAGACTCAGCCGGTTTTAACCTGTTCAAAGCAGTCAAAAACGTGAGCGCACATGGCTTTGATCGAAAACTGTGCCGGCGGACTGCAGAATCAATGTATTTGGGTCCGGTTTCCAGGCGGCGGCGCGAGGACGGCATGAACAGAAAAGTCATAAGGTTTTCAACGCTCAGGCGGGCGGCAGTTGCCAGTGTTCTGGGCTTGGCGATTGCCGGCAGCGTTGCCGGTGTTGCGCAAGCGCGTTCGTCAGGCGTTTCAGATACATCCGGCATCCCGGAGCTTCTGGCCAGCAGCAACACACGCTCGCCGGCCCGCAACGACGCCATATCGGTCAGGGCGCTGAAGGCCGCCGTGGGAAAAGACTGGCGCAAGGCATTTGATCTTGCCTCCAAATCGCAGGACCAGGCGACATTGAAGGCTGTCGAGTGGCTTTACATCCGGAAAAACCCGACGGATGCCGGTGCCGACAGGATCATGAACTTCGTGCTCGCGAACCCGGATTGGCCCGCAACCAAACCACTGACGCGGATGGCGCAGGCCATACTGGCCCGAAAAACCACTCCAATTGATGCCGTTGCACGCCATTACAATCGTTTTTCGCCGATTTCGCCTCAGGGCGAGGTGGCGTACGCCCGGTTGGCACTGGCACGCGGTGACAAGGCCACTGCGACTGAATTCATCCGCAAGGCGTGGTCAAACCCGAAGTTGGCAGCGCATCTGGAAAAACAGATAGCCAACGATTTCAAACATTTGCTGAGCACTTCCGATCACAAGGCACGTATGTGGGCGCTGGTCATGGCGCAAGAGACCAACGCGGCTATCCGGGCAGCACGTTTTGTCTCCAAGGCCCATGCCCGGGCAGCGCGGACAGCCCAGGCACTGATCCGGCGCAAAAAAACCGGTCCTGCTCACTACAAGAAGCTGCCGGCCAAGTTCCGCAACCATCCGCCGATGATATATGCCTATGCGCGCTGGCTGCGGCGCAAGGGCAAGCATACGGCCGCCTTCAACATGCTGAAGCGCGCGCCCGCTTCACATAAGGCACAGATCAATCCGGCACAGTGGTTCGTTGAAAAGCGCCTGGCCGCACGTCATCTGGCAGGCCCAAAATACAAGAAATACTGGCCCGGCATCTACAAGATGATGGCTGCGCATGGCTATTCGTCGGGCAAGCAGTTCATCGAGGGTGAATTCCTGGCCGGATGGTATGCGCTTCGCAAACTTTCGAATCCGCGGAAGGCAGCGGTGCATTTCAAGCGCATGACCGAAGCTGCGACCACTCGTACGGACGGGTCCAGGGGCTGGTACTGGCTTGGCCGTGCGCGGGCTGCGAAAGGTGAAAACGCCCGCGCCGAGGTGGCCTATCGCATGGCTGCCGCCTCGCCCACACTGTTCTATGGCCAGTTGGCACTTGGCAAACTGGGGCATGGAAAAAAGCCGCTCAACATCGTCACCGGCAACGCGACGGCTAGCGCCAAGAAAAGCGTCCGGTCTGTAGAGATCTTCCGCGCTGCGCATCTGCTGGCGCGGGCCGGCGGCAAGAATCAGATCCTGCCGTTTCTGTTTCCGATCGCCCGGGCCATCAAGTCACGTGATGAAGCAGCGGCTGCAATCGACCATCTTCATACCCATGCCGGGCATTTTCCGGCAGTCAGGCTGGCCAAGGCATTTGGCAGCCTCGGACTTGACGTCGATAACTGGGCCTATCCGGTAAACGCCATGCCGGCCTGGAAAACCATAAACAGCAAGGTCGAGCGCGCGGTCATTCTTGGCCTGTCGCGGCAGGAAAGCGAGTTCAATGCGGTCGCCGGCAGTCACGCCGGCGCCAGGGGCCTGATGCAGATCATGCCGGGCACGGGCCGGCTGATAGCGAAGCAGTACAAGCTGCGCGGCTACAAAACCGGCCATCTGACATCAAAGCCCGCACTGAATGTGTCCATGGGAGAGGCTTACCTGGGCGATCTCATCCGTGAGTTCAAAGGGTCCTACATCATGGGTTTCACCAGTTACAATGCCGGCCCCGGAAACACCATCAAGTGGCTGAAGGCCTATGGCGATCCGCGCAAGGGTCAGGTTGATACGATCGACTGGATTGAGTCGATCCCGATCACGGAGACCCGGAAGTACGTGCAGAAAGTGATGCAGAATGTGCACGTGTATCGCACCCGGCTGGGTCACCGGAAATACACCATGCTGCACGACATCAATCGGGGCGGCAAAGGCGGGCGCGGAAGTGCCGCGTCCTCGCCGGCATCAGGCTGCGGCGAAGGCAAGAAGACTATCGCCTCGCTGATTTCCGATTGCTGATAACACAAGGACGGTTCTGAGGTACAGCACTCCAGAACCGTCAAGTGCTTGAAATACCGGTTATTTCTTTTTCTTCGCTGTTCGTGCAGCAGTTTTCTTGCTGCCCGGCCTGGTCTTTGCCGACCCGCCTGAACCATAAAGCTTATTGAATTGCTCCATGTCGTCGGCGGCAAGCAACTTGGCCTGGGCAATCCACTCGTCGCGCTCGATCCGGCCCTTGTAGCGCAGGTGGTCGTCCACCCAGTCGACCTGGTCCTTGCCCCACGCGGCAATCTGGTCAAAGTGAAAGTAGCCCAGGCCGTGCAGTGTTTTTTCCAGTTTCGGACCAACTCCGGAAATCATCTGCAACTTGTCCGGCTTGCCGTCTCGAGCGCTGGGCAGTCCTTTCGGGCGAACCGGCTTGCCTGTGGAAACCGGCTCCGCAGCGGCCTTGGCTGCCGGCTTGGGCGCTGCTGGCTTCGCTTTGGGTGCCGGGTCTGCTTTTGAGTCCGCCGCCGGTGCGGGTTTGCTTTCAGCCTTGGTTTCGGCCTCGGCTTCAGCTGCAGTCTTGGACGCATCTGCAGCAGCGGCCCGCGGTTTGCCACTGCCGGGCTTTGCCGTCGTCGCCGCGGGCCTGTCGTCGGTTGCGAAAATCGTGCGGAACAGGCACCCCAGGATGCAACCGATCAGAAAAGCGAGCAACATCAGGAGCAGTAGTTCAAGTGTGAGTTGCGGCATTGTCCATTTCCCTTTGGTTCTGTTGCTCTACAGCGGCATGAGTTGCGGCTGGAGTGTTGAAATCCAAAAAACTCAATTTTTCCAATTTTTTAGTGGGCGCTTGCGCTGCGGCACGTTACCCAGCCGACAATAAGCCCAAGCACCAGCGCCGCTGCGAGCCAGTGCCAGTTTTGGTTAGCGACGATCACTGCATCGCTGAAGTTCCAGGCATTCATTGTTCAACTCCCTCGGTTAAGACCTTGAACTCCGTGCGCCGGTTGGCAGCCCGACCGCTTCTGGTCCTGTTGCTGGCAATTGGCTGGCTTTCACCATACCCGACAGCTGATATATTGTCTGTACTGACGCCTCGGGCAAGCAGCGCTTCACGGACTGCGTTGGCACGCCGTTCGCTTAAGGCCTGATTGTAGCCTCCCGGGCCCTGCCAGTCGGTGTGCCCGCCAATCTCGATTTTCAGGTTCCCGCACTCTTTGATCGCCACACTGAGCCGGTTGAGCAAGCTTGCGGTTTTGGCGGTTATCCGTGCATTTCCCGGAGAGAATTCAATTTTCTGTTCAGCCTGGATACTGTCCAGCTGGCGCTGGCATTGTTCAGCAGACACGGTTGCCGCGTCTGCCGCCGGTTTCGTCGGCTCTGCCTGTCCCGGCGCCACGATCTCAATTTCGTCTGTTGTTGTGTCGGACCTCTGATTGCCGGCTTTGTCGGCGACCACGACTTTCACGTCATAGCGTCCAGGTGGCAAGTCATCGGGCGTAAGCACAGACCAGTTGCCATTGCCATCCGATGAAAGCAGGTCAGATCCGCCCATGGCATAGGTTACGCCCTGGAAGGTCACGGCCATGGTGGCGGCATCCGACTCCGGATAGGTTCCGTACAGCAGCGGCCGCGGGTGTTCGGACCTGTAGCTGTTGACTGTCGGCACGGCGGGAGGTGTTGCATCCACCGTAAGTTCGTCCTCGCTTGCATCCACAGCGACACTGCCGTCGGAACTGATCGCCTTGGCCGAGACATTGTAGGTGCCATCGTCCAGTTTCTCGCTGATACGCAGAGTCCAGTTGTTGCCGTCGGTTACCAGGCCATCTCCGGCGCCGGCCACATACGTTCTGGAAGCCACTGAAATACTTAATGTTTCAGCCTCGCTGGATGGCCAAGCGCCCGTTATGACCGGTTTACGCTGTCGGGTAAGCAGCGTGTTGACTGTCGGTACGGCAGGGGCGGCCGTGTCCACGACCACCTCTCCAAAATCGCGATCCGCGGAACTGTTTCCCGCCTTGTCGGTCACGATAGCCACAACATCGTAGGTGTTGTCGCTGAGATCCTTGCCGAGGTTGAGGGTCCAGTTGCCGCTGCCGTCGCTGCTCAGTTCACCGTCCTTGCCCAATTCATAGATTTTGCCGGCGATTTCCACCGTTAGTCTGTTGCCGCTTTCTTCCGGCCAGGTTCCGGTAATTGAAGGCCGCACCGAGCGTCCCGACGTTTTGTTGACGGTGGGCGCAGCTGGCGGCGCAATATCATTCTGGGCCACATTTTGCGCTGCGGTGCTTGATGTCTCGCCTGTTGCGTTGGCTGCACCTGTAACTATCATCGCAGCAGGCACAACCAACCATGGCAGCAACCGCACGGGCCTGACGTTCTTCGCCATGGGTATTCCTCTCACTAACTGCATGGTCCGGCATGTCGTCCGGATCGACAAAGCGCAAGCGTCCCAACAACCGTTTTTGTAGGCGGTCACCAGCGGGAATCAATCGCTAATTGGTCTTTGCCCGACTTTGCGCCAATGAAATCAGCACTGATTCCCGGTCACAACACATTAAAGCCACCTATCCACACCGATTCATCCACAATGCGTCGCAACCCGAGAAATCTTCCGAACAAGCGCACTTGTACCAGATCACCGGACAATTCGTGGCAGCACAACACATTTCAGCCGTACACAAACTAATATTTGAGCCACGCATCTCGAAACAGGAAAATCAGTTAAACGCTATATTTTTCAGTGTCCTACAAGGTAAATAATGGTTTTTCCAGATCGATCTTGCGGGTGCTGAGCTGGCAGTGGAATCGCTGCGCCGGCATCTGCGGGTCTGTCACAGCCCGATTTGGCCCCTAAGATAGACTGTGGCAAATATGTCACACTTTTCAAAATAGTGCACCGGACGCCCATCTGTTGGTTGATTTCTCCACTTTTAGGTTGGAAAACAATATGCGTGTGATTTGGTTTTACACGCCGTCCTCCTAAAGTCCCGGTTTGCAGGGGAAAAATTCCGGGGGGCAAACCTAACTCTAGAGAATTTATGGGAG
>JANQOK010000014.1 GCA_028289645.1 Anderseniella sp. | reverse complement strand
CGCACTGGTTGATGGCCGCGGTCATGGCCGCAATCACGTCCGGGTTCTGGCCCATGCCGAGATAGTCATTGGAACACCACACGGTGACGTCGCACACCGAGCCGTCGGTCTTGTAGCGCGCGGCCCTGGGGAACTGGCCCTGGTGGCGCGCCAGGTCGGCGAATATCCGGTAGCGGCCTTCTTCGTGCAGGCTGTCGAGTGCGCTGCTGAAGTACTGATTATAGTCCATTTTAGCCTCCCTTCGGCTTGGTCATGTGTTCGTGTTGCTCAATGAGCGGGTGTGGTGATGCGCTCCTCTAGTGCGTCAACAGTCTGATCTTCGGATCTGTGCGATCTCAGGCCCCAGCGCCACAGTGCGGTGACCGGCAACGGCACGACCATGAACCAGTGCTCGAGGATTGCCAGCGCGAGCAGGGTGGTGAGCATGGTGAAGCCTGTCTGGACAAAGCCGCCAGCTTCTGCTGCCAGAGCAATATGAGCCAGAGCCGCCGCGGCCAGTGTTGAAAAGGTGATTGAAAACGGAAACAGTCCGTTCATGGGCCTATGGCGGAAATAGCTGCCCAGATAGCGCATGTGTTGAGGCAGGAATTCTTCCGACAGGTTGACGGCACCCAGGAACACGTTGAGCTTCGCGCTTTGACGCATGACCCACAGAATGACATAGGTCCACAGCGCTATCTGGTTCGGCTGGTTCCAGCTGATGAAGAGGATCACGGCGCCAACGACCAGCGTTGCCAGCTCATGCCACAGGATAGCGGCGATCGCGTAACGAACGCGCCGTAAGCCGGTGGCGTCTGCCGGGCAGGGCGCCTTGCGTGGGCCTGTTATGGCGCCGGTAAGGAACGTAACCTCCTGCCAGCCCCAGGCAATCAACCCGAAGGTAAAGCCAAGATAGCCGGCCCACATGGTTGTCAGTTGCGCAACTTCTGCAGTGCCGAACAGGGCGACCGCCAGCAGTATGGTCATGCCGGTGATCGTCCACTTGAATGTTCTTCTCGCCAACCCGTCCAGATAGATGATCACCCCGGTGGTAAACCACCAGACAAATACGGTGAACAGAAGTGGCCAGAGATAGGCCTGCATTGTCAGTCGCCTCAGTAAGCCGGTTGCAGCCGGCTGGTGTCGGGGATCGAGTTACTCTTGACCGGTACGAAGTAGAGCCGGACGAAAGCCGCCGCAGCCAGCGTGGCCAGGCCTGTTCGCTTGATATTACCCATGATGCCACCCTGTTTCTGGGCTCGTGTCATGGCCTGGTTGATCTTCAGCAACCGCGACAAGGCCTTGCGGAATGCCGGGTTGTCGAGGTCAAGGGTGATGGGGAACACCTGCTCGGAGATCTCCGAGGTAATGCGGAAAACCCTGTAATCGTAGTCATCGATATCCATGCCCAGCGCCTTGTGGAACTCAGGCCGGGCATGGTCGCGCAGGTACATGGTTGCGAACACGGCCACCAGGAAGAAGCGGATCCAGTACTTGTTGCGGCCGCGCAGCAGTTCGGGATTCGCCCGCATCAGCAGCGCGAATGCCTCACCATGGCGGAACTCGTCGTTGCACCATTTTTCAAACCATTTGAAAATCGGATGGAAGCGCAATTCCGGGTGACGTTCGAACTGCCGGAAAATGGTGATGTAGCGGGCATAACCGATTTTCTCCGAGAGGTATGTCGCGTAGAAAATGAACTTGGGCCGAAAGTACGTGTATTTCTTGGCTTTGGTCAGGAAGCCCAGATTGACGCCGATATTGAAGTCCTTCAGCGCATCATTGATGAAACCCGCATGACGGGCCTCGTCGCGGCTCATCAGGCCGAACAATTCACAGATGTCCGGGTTGGTGCCGCGCTTGCGCATCTCCTTGTAGAGAATGCAGCCGGAAAATTCCGCCGTCAGCGAACTGACCAGGAAATCGACCAGTTCGGTGCGCAGTCCTTCGGGAAGATCAGACAGGTCAATGTTCTTCCATTCCTCGGTGCGCTTGAAATGCCCCTTGTTGGGATCGGACTTCATTTCGTCAATCAGTACGTCCCATTCTTCACGGACCGAAGACACGTCCATCTTGTCGAGGGCGTCGAAATCCGTGGTGTAGAAGCGTGGACTGAGAACGGTTGTTTCTTCTGCCATTTGTTGGGTATCGGCAGGTGCGATGGAAAGGTTTTCTATGGTCATAACTCACTCCCTGAAGAAAAGCTGAATTCCAGCAGTTCCATGAATTCCAGATCGCCGGTGGCCCTGGTCCAGGCCCGTTCCAGCGAACCGGCCCGCCTTACGGTCGCAGTGCGCCGCAGCACCTGCTTCTCGCCATAAGGTACGACGATGGGGTCTCCATGTACCTTGATGGTGTCGCCAGGTTCCATTCCGATGCTGCCGTCGAGTTCGACGTGGGCGTGAAGGCTCTCAAAAGTGTGTTCGACTTCTATTGTGCAGCCAACGTCGAATTGACGTTGATCGCCGGTTTCCTGTGGTTGAGTGATTGCTGTCATGGCTTGTTTGCTCCCGTGCTTAACAGCCTTGCGAAGACCTGGGTGTTTGTCTGACCGAACGCATCAAGGGTTATTGTGCGCCCGGTCGCCAGATCGGTTAATTGGGTCATGCCCGTGGATGTCCGTGCCACTCGGAACGGCACATCCTGGCCAAACCCTTTTGTCATGCGGTGTTTCGCTAATCCCCTTAACGTAGCCCGCAAGAACCCATTGGTGCCCGGTGCCAGCTCGCGGAGCTGGTTGCCGGATTCGTTGTCAATCACGCTGACGCCGCCTTTCGCGGTGTCCAGGAACAGGACGTCCCTGCTTTCAACGACTGTGACTTCATTGGATTGGGTCGGATCAAAACCGGACAAACGCGCCACGCCGACCATTGCCACAATGGCAACGACACCTGCACAGATGAACAACACTGGCTTGCTGGCTGAAGTTTGAACTTTTGTGTCTGACATAATCCTCGTCTCCAGTTGCCGTCAGGCTGTTGCCGCGCCGTGCAGACCCGGGTCGTCCTGCTTCTTCTGTTTATTTTTGGCAGGCACAGTGCTCACCGCGACCGGGGCCAGCTTGATGCAGTCACCTTCCGAAGCGGCGATTGTGTTGGCGATGAGAGATGCCACGCTGCGTGGGTTGGCGATGCAGCGAAGCGCGGCTTCGGGGGATTTGAAGCTCCAGGGCCGCACGCTCGGCCACAGGGCTAGCCAGGCCAGTCGGTTTTCCTCGTTTATCCGCAGTGTGATGCTTCCGGTGCCATTGGCGTGTTCAACCATCTGGGCGGCATCGATCTTGCTGAACGGAATATTTATCGACATCGGCAACGCAATTCCGTGCCGCATGACCAGCCGCTTGCTGGTGATGGTGTAGATCGTGCTGCGGCTATACCCCCAGGCCAGTCCGGCCAGCAGGACAAGGCACAACGTTGCCCCCGCCACTAGTACCGCCATGTTGGTTGCTATGACGGCGGCCGTCGCGCCGTCGTGAATTCCCGATGCGAGCTGGAAAGCCAGCAGCAAGCCGAAGTAAATGGTCACCTTGCGAACATGGAACACATGCACCGCCATCGAACTGCGTGACGGGCTGCCCTGCCATAATATCTTCTCGTCCTCCGGCGGCAGTTCGGGAAGGCCGGGTATCGGCTCGAAATCAAAGTCGTCATGATGCCTGCTCATGCCAATGGCTCCTGTCTCTGCGGTGTTGCATACAGGCGGCCGCCGGCGTAGTAGCCCATGATCTTGTCTTCCTCGAGCAAGGTCACCTGATCCGGGTTCTTGGTGCGTGGAACACCGGCAAACTGACTGGCCAGGATGGAGTTGACCAGCACCTGGTCCTTGTCGTTGATGCGCACGCAATTGACCGGCAGCAAACGGTTCAGATTGCGGCCTGTGCCGGGCAGCTTCAGTTCGTAATAGCGAATGCAGCTTTCTGCACGGTCAACCCAGATTTCCGTTATGGAACCGGCGACCTTGCCATCGGCGCCCAGAACATCCATTCCGCGAGGATCGGGGTCTTCCTCAGCCACATGGAAATGCGCGTCACTGGCCATGGGAACAATCTTGACCCGGCCGTCATAGGTCCTGTCCGGCTCATCGGCGCGTTCAGCATATGAAGCCGGTCCGACGGCATCAGCCATCGGGTCGCCTGTTGGTTCAAGTGGCGTGCCCGGATACTCAACCCGGCGGCTGGCAGCAACCGGACGGGTGTCAGCCTTCAGGTTCGGCGCAACAGCGGTGCCGCCGTGGGGCAGATGGAAGGTTTTCGGATCGGGGATGAACAACACACTGTGTGAAGACATGCCCTTGCCGTCAACCTCAAGCGGATAGCCTTCGCGGCGGTCTTCCCTGCGCAGGTACCAGATCAGCAAGATGAAAAATACCCAGAAGACATATAGCGTGATCTGAGCTACGTCGATGTATTGTGTAAAAGCTCCTGTGCCCATTTGTCTGTTCCTTTCACCCTTGAGTGTTAGCCGGGTAGTTCGGCAAGGCCGAACTCGCGAGTTTGATGCCGGACGTGAAGTTTCCGGTCCCTGACCAGTGGCGCGATGACCACCAAGGCGAGGAGCAGCAGAAACATTTCAGTCAGATAGACGACACCATATGAAGTTGCGGGCCCTGTCAGTGCTTCGCCGAGCGCACCGCTCTTGGCCAAGCCATCGACGAAGTCGCGCAGGAATCCGCCTGCAGCGATGCCGATACCCACGGTGGTCGCCTGGATGGCGCCCCAGGCACCCGCGGCAAGCCCACGATTTTCCTTGCTGGCCATGTCCATTGCCGCCGACAGGCTGCCGACAATGAACAAGCCTGCGCCGAGACCGATCAATGCGGCGCCGACAATGAACATGGCCTTTGAGTCCATCGGATAGGCAAACAGTATTATCGTGAAGGCTGGAATGCCGAAGACGGTTCCAAGAGCGGCCAGCCGGCAAGAATTGACACCACGTGCAAAAACGCGCATGGCGGCAATCAGTCCGCACAAGGTTCCCGCGGTCATGATGCCGGTCAACAGGGTTGTTTCAGGAACCGAGAGTTTGAGGATTTCACCACCATATGGCTCAAGCAGGACATCCTGCATGCCAAAGCCCATGGTGCCCAGTCCAACACCGATCAACAGCCGCTTGGCATTACCTTGCTGCGAAAACGAACGCCAGGTTTCCATGAACTGTGGGCGTGGCGCGGATTTCACTTCGGCGGCGCGGACCCAGTCACGCGATTCCTGCTTCCACATGGCGATCACGTTCAATGCCAGCGAAACCAGCGCCGCGCCATGCAGAACGCGGATCAACAGGTCACTGGTAAAGTCGCGCAGCAGGAACGAAAACGACACCGCAGCCAGGATCATGCCGATCAACTGCATCAGGTAAAACAGTGCAATCCCGCGTGGCCGCTTGTCCGGCGGAACCAGGTCCCCCATCAATGCGAGGCCCGCAGTCTGGGTGAAGTGTATGCCAAAACCAATCAACGCAAAGGCAAGCGCTGCACCGGCCTGGCCGGCCAGAGTGCCGGTGGCGCCGGCCACATGGCCCTCTCCGGTCAGCAACAGCAACGCGGGAGGCAACACCGCATATCCGCCAAACTGCATGAAGGCACCAATCCACATATAGGGGATACGGCGCCAGCCGAGGGCAGAGATATGGGTATCAGAGCGATGGCCGATAAGGGCACGTAGAGGCGCGCACAGGATCGGCACGGCTATCATCATGGCGACCAGCCATGTTGGCACGCCGAGCTCAACGATCATGACGCGGTTCAAGGTGCCGGTCAGCAATACCATGGCCATGCCGATGGGCAACTGGAACATTGCGAGGCGTAGCAGTCGGCCGACAGGAAGGTCGCTGGATGCCGCATCGGTGAACGGCAGCCACCGTGTGCCGATTGCCATCCAGACGCCCAGAGCCTTGTCGGCCAGTTTGCTCATCTGCGGTTCAGCTCCTGTGCCTGTGACTTGTAGAAGCCGGATGAAATCCGGTTGCTGCGCCAGGTCTGCCAGCCTGACAGGCTCGCTTCAGCGCGGATTTCCGTGTGCAGCTTCTTCTCGCTGACCGGCTCAATAGCCGGTGCCCGATCAGAACGGGGGAACATTTTGCCAACTGTGTGCATGGCGGCGAGCGCGCGAGTGCGCGGTGCGAAAGTGAACACCACGGACGTGCTGCATCGGGCCGTAAGCTGGCTCAGGGCATTGACGATATCACTGCACTGATAGTGGATCAGCGAGTCCATGCAGGCGATATGATCGAACTCGCCGAGTGCCGGGTCCAGCATGTCGCCGGTCCTGAAGTCTATATGACCGCGAAGCTGTTTCAGTTCTGCCTGTTCGCGCGCAATTGCGACCAGGTTTTCCGACAGGTCGATTGCAGTGACATGAGCACCACGCGCGGCTGCCTCCATCGCCAGGGTGCCGGTGCCGCAGCCGGCATCCAGCAACCGCAATCCGGTCATGTCAGCGGGCAGCCAGGACAGCAGCTGGCAGCGCATTTTCTCCCGGCCGGCCCGCACCGTTGCCCGTATCCGGCCGACAGGCGCATCTGATGTCAGCTTTTTCCAGGCTTCCATCGCGGTGCGGTCGAAATAGGTTTCCAGTTCGCCGCGGCGGCTTGTATAGGTGGCGGTTGGCATGTCAGTCGAACCCTAGAAAATCGAATATTTCACGATCCTTCATCGGGATCGCCTCCAGCGGCTCGGTGCCGGCCCACAGGCTGGCGGCCAGCCGCAGATACTCCTGCTGGACCGCTTCCAGTTCTGGCGACGGATCCATTTCAAACAGCACACTCTTCTTCAGCCGCGAGCGTCGGATCACGTCGAGGTCCGGGAAGTGGGCGAGGCGCTTGAGGCCGATGGCATCGTTGAAGCGGTCAATCTCATCGGTGTTGGCCGAGCGATTGGCGATGATGCCGCCAAGCCGCACGTCGTAGTTCTTGGCCTTGGCCTGAATGGCGGCCACTATGCGGTTCATGGCAAAAATCGAGTCAAAATCGTTTGCGGTCACGACCACTGCACGGCCGGCATGTTGCAGCGGCGATGCAAAACCGCCGCACACGACGTCACCGAGAACATCGAAGATCACCACATCGGTTTCTTCCAGCAGGTGATGTTCTTTCAGCAGCTTGACGGTCTGGCCGACAACATAGCCGCCACAGCCGGTTCCGGCCGGGGGACCGCCCGCCTCGACACACATGACCCCATTGTAGCCTTCGTAGACGAAGTCCTCGATGCGCAGCTCTTCGGAATGAAAGTCAACCTGTTCCAGAACGTCGATGACGGTTGGGACAAGTTTCTTGGTCAGGGTGAAGGTGGAGTCGTGCTTTGGATCGCAACCGATCTGCAACACCCGCTTGCCGAGCTTCGAAAATGCCGCCGACAGGTTGGATGAGGTGGTCGATTTGCCGATGCCGCCCTTGCCGTAGATGGCAAACACTTTGGCGTTGCCGATCTCCAGATTGGGATCCATCTTGACCTGCACACTGCCAAGTCCATCTGGCGGAACCAGTTCCTTACCGGTGTGCTTGTTGACCTTTGTATACAGGTTCATGCCACGGCCTCCGCAGATATGCCTTCCATAATGTCCTCGAGTTCCTCGCCGGCGCGGCGCAATGCCTCCAGCGTCTCTTCATCAGGGGTCCAGTAGTTGCGTTCGCTGGCTTCGATCAGGCGATTGGCCAGCTTGGTTGAGGCAGCCGGGTTCAGTTCGGCCAGCCGCCTGCGCATGTCCTCGTCGAGCACGAATGTCTGAGTGATCTGCTTGTAGATCCATGGCTGCACCTGGCCCGTCGTGGCCGACCAGCCGACGGTGTTGGTGACTTGCGCTTCGATATTGCGAACGCCTTCATGGCCGTGCTCGAGCAGGCCTTCATACCATTTCGGATTCAAGGTGCGGGTGCGGGTCTCCAGGGCGATCTGTTCAGAGATGGTGCGCACCTTGCCTTCGGAGCGGGTCTGGTCACTGACATAGACCGGCACTTCAGCTCCCGAGGAGCGCTTGACCGCCCGGCTGATACCGCCAAGCGTATCGAAATAGTGGTCGATGGTGGTCACGCCCAGTTCGACCGATTCAAGGTTCTGGTAGGCGAGATCCACATTCTTCAGGATTGCATTCAGCAATTCCGGGCTCTTGACCGGCGTGCCGCCGCGGCCATAGGCGAAACACTTACGCCTTGTGTAGGTTTCCGCCAGTTCGTCTTCTTCGTTCCAGCACCCGGCATCGACGAGCTGGTTGAGATTTGAGCCATAGGCGCCTTCGGCATTGGAGAATACCCTGAGCGCTGCCGTTTCAATGTCGCAGTCGTGTTCGGCCATGTGGGCAAGGACATGCTTGCGGACAAAGTTCTGCTCCGGTGCCTCGTTTTCTGCTGTGCCGGCGAGGAATGCGGCCTCAGCCAGCAGCTTGACCTGCAAGGGCAGCAGGTCGCGGAAGATACCGGACAGGGTCAGCATCACATCGATGCGCGGGCGGCCAAGCTCTTTCAGCGGGATTAATTCGGCACCGCACAGGCGGCCATAGCCGTCAAGCCGGGGCCTGGCACCCAGCAGCGACAGCGCCTGGGCGATCGGGCCGCCTTCGGATTTGAGGTTGTCGGTGCCCCAGAGAACCAGTGCCACCGTTTCGGGAACCGCATTGCAATCCTGCTTGTGGCGGGCCAGCAGCCTGACGGCCTGGTTCTCGCCGTCCTTCATGGCAAACGCGCTTGGAATGCGCATCGGGTCGAAACCATGCATGTTGCGCCCCGTCGGCAACACGTCCGGGTTGCGGATCAGGTCGCCGCCTGGGGCAGGTGGAATGAAACCGGCATCGAGGGCTTGTAGCAACGCCGGCAGTTCGTGATCCTGCGACAGCATTTTGTTGGCGCGGCGTAGGGCGTCCAACGCATCGGCAGTGATCTGTTCTCCTGCCGGAACGGGCTTGTCATGGGCAATGGCGAGCGCTGCGTCGTCGCTCAGTTTGATCTCGTGGCCGGCTTCCGCCATGGCCGTCAACAGGCCGGCGCGTTCATCCGGCGAGACACCTTCACCGACAACATGCAGGCCGTTGGGGATCAGGGAGTATTCGTATTCCAGAACCGTGTTGGTCAGCTTGCCGATTTCTTCAACCGCTTCGTCGGGGGTCCACGTGTCCCCATCCGGCACCAGGTCGATGGCACAGGCCTGGGCATGGATCATCTCCATCAATGGCCCACGCTCGTCGTGTGCTTCCGGTGTCAGCGCCCGCCAGCGTTCCAGGGAGGACTTGAGTTCTAGCAGGCCCTTGTACAATCCTGCGTGGGTCACCGGAGGGGTCTGGTAACTGATCAGTGTTGCGGCAGATCGGCGTTTGGCGATGGTGCCTTCAGACGGGTTGTTGCCGGCATAGAGATAGAAGTTCGGCAGGTCGGCGATCAGCCGGTCGGGCCAGCAATCTGCGGACAGGGCCGTCTGCTTGCCGGGCATAAACTCAAGTGCGCCATGGGTGCCGAAATGCACGACGGCATCTGCCTGGTAACTCTCACGCAGCCATCGGTAGAAGCCGGCAAAGGCGTGGGTCGGGGCGAAGCCGTGTTCAAACAGCAGCCGCATCGGATCGCCTTCGTAGCCAAAAGCCGGCTGAATGCCGACAAAGACATTGCCGAACTGCGCGCCCAGCACAAAAATCGAGCGCCCGTCTGTCTGATGACGTCCGGGGGCGGCGCCCCATTGCTTCTCGATGTCTGCCAGATGGGTTTCGTTGCGCACATAATCATTGACTTCAATGTGTGCATGCACGTTGGCGACGGTGCCGTATCTGGTGGAGTTGCCATTCAAGAGCCGATCCCGCAGGTCGTCCACGCTGTCCGGCAACTCGACCGTGTAGCCGGCCCGCTGCATGGCCTTCAGTGAATTGAACAGTGAGGCAAAAACCGACAGGAAAGCGGCCGTGCCAACCGCGCCACCATTGGGCGGGAAGTTGAACAGGACCATGGCGACCTTGCGTGCCGACCTGGACGACCTGCGCAGGGAAATCAGGCGCTGGACACGGCGCGCCAGCATGTCGGCGCGCTCCCCATGGACTTGCATGTCACGCGAGCTGCCGGGCGCGACGTCGCCGGAGCGGCCGCCGAACACCAGAGCGCCGGTCGAGCCGTCTATCTCGGGAATGGCGACCATCATGGTCGCTTCCACCGGGGTCAGGCCTTGGACGCTTTGTTCCCAGCCATCCAGCGATTGAAACTCGACCGCTTGCGCGGCAAGGTAGGGAACATCGAGCGCGCTTAAAGTGGCGGAGGCAGCCGCTGCATCATTGTAAGCGGGCCCGCCAACCAGCGAAAATCCGGTCAGAGACACCAGCGCATCAATCTCGGTTTTTCCCTTGTCCTGAAAGTACTGTTCGATGGCGGGACGGGAATCCAGCCCGCATGCGAAGGCTGGAACAACGTGCAGGCCGCGCGCCTCGAGAGCCGAAATCACGCCGTCATAATGAGCCGTGTTTCCCGCCAGCACGTAAGATCGCATGATCAGCAGGCCCACTGTACCTGCGCACGGTTTTGGACGCAGGGCGGTCAGATCTTTCAGTTTGCTGGTGATACGGGCACGCAGTCGCGGATGATACAGCCCGGTATCGGGATAATCCTTTGGTTCTGCGGCGTTCAGCGTGCCTTTGAGGTGTGCCCGGGGACCTGCCGCATAGCGGGTTATCAGGTAGCGGATCATGTTGGCGACGTTTTCGTCGGATCCGGCCAGCCAGTATTGCAAGGCAATGAAATAGGCGCGTACATCCTGTGCTTTACCGGGAATGAAACGCAGGATTTTCGGGATGCGCCGCAGCATCGCCATCTGCCGGGCGCCATTGCTGGTCTGTTTCTTCTTGCCGGCGCCACGCATTTTTTTCAGCAGGCCGATAATGCCGCTCGACTTGGCGTCCATGGCAAACTGGCCAAGCCGGGTCAGGCGCATGATCTCGCCGCCTGACATGCCGCACATCACCGCATCGCATTTGTCTCGGCGGGCTTCAATCCATGGCTGGACCTGGCGGATATGCTCGTCCATGAACATCATGGTGGTGATGATGATGTCGGCATTTGCGATGTCCTGGCGGCAACGCTCTGATGCATCAGGATCATTGCCCCATTCGGACAAAGCGTGCAGGCAGACCTGCAGTTGCGGCAACTCCCTGCGCAGCATCTGACCGGCACGCTCCACCGCACTGGCCAGATGGCTGTCCAGGGTGACGAAGACAACGCGCACAGGCGTTACTTCAGCGGCTGAAATGTGCTTTTGCATCGTACAGTGTCTCAAGCGTGATGGTGGCCAGGCCCAGTTCGGCGGCATAGCTTTCGGTGTTGCGCCGCGCCTTGCCGCGAACGAAAAACGGGATTTTCTTCAGTTCCTTTTCGGCATCCGGAGCCCAGGACGCAGCATCGGCCGCTGCCGCTGTTGCAGCAGTGCCGATGCTGGTCGTCCGCGTTTCGCCTTCAGCGGCAAGATGAGAGGGAGCCACCTCGTCACTGAATTCAAAGTCATCGCGGAACATGCCCAGCAAGTGTTCTTCAAGGCCCATGGTGAGTGGATGGACCCAGCTGTCGAAGATGACGTTGGCGCCTTCGAAACCCATTTGGGGTGAATAACGAGCAGGGAAGTCCTGCACATGCATAGGTGCTGAAATGACAGCGCAGCCGATGCCGAAACGCTTGGCGATATGACGCTCCATCTGGGTGCCGAGGACCAGTTCGGGCTGTACCGCCTGAATGGCGTCTTCGACTTCGAGATGATCATCGGTGATCAGTGCTTCGAGACCGAAGCTCTCGGCCTCCTGGCGTACTTCGCGGGCCAACTCGCGGGTGTAGGTTCCAAGGCCCACGACCTTGAAGCCAAGCTCGTCGCGGGCAATGTGGGCAGCGGCAATGGCGTGCGTCGCGTCGGCGAAGATGAACACCCGCTTGCCGGTCAGGTAGTTGGAATCGACCGAGCGCGAATACCATGGCAGGCGCGACAGCTCGGTGGCCAGCAGAGGATCCGGATCGACACCGGCCAGGTCTGCAACCTCGCGAATGAATTTCCTGGTGGCTCCCACACCGATCGGAACGGTTGTGGTGAACGGCATGTCAAACCTGCGCTTGAGATACTGCGCCGTTGCGCCTGCTGTTTCAGGATACATCACCACGTTGAACGCGGCTTCCGGCAACCGGGCAAGGTCGGCGGGCGAGGCGCCCAGGGGGGCAACCATGTTGACCTCGATGCCCATTGCGCCGAGCAGATTGGTCAGTTCAGTTACGTCGTCGCGATGTCGGAAACCCAGTGCCGTCGGGCCGAGCAGGTTGCAGGAGAGGCGCGATACCGGTTTGTCCGACCTGACTGCGAAGGCCCTGACAAGCTGGTTCAGGGTTTCAGCCGCGCCCCAGTTTTCCTTTTTCTGGTAAGATGGCAGGTCGACCGGAATGACGGGTACCGGCAGGCCGAGTGTTCTGGCCAGCCCGCCGGGATCGTCCTGGATCAGTTCCGCGGTGCAGGATGCCCCGACCAGCAGTGCCTCAGGCTTGAAGCGCTCATAGGCATCACGCGCCGACTGTTTGAAAATCTCCGCTGTGTCGCTGCCGAGATCGCGCGCCTGGAACGTCGTATAGGTGACTGGCGGGCGCTGGGTGTCGCGTTCGATCATGGTGAACAGCAGGTCGGCATAGGTGTCGCCCTGCGGTGCATGCAGGACGTAGTGCAGGCCTTCCATGGCGGTTGCGATGCGCATGGCGCCGACATGCGGCGGTCCTTCATATGTCCACATGGCCAGTTGCATCGCGCTACACCTTCAACCGTTGTCGACGGGTAAGGGGGCGTGCGAAGAGTTCAGCCAGATCGCCGGCCTGCTCGTATCCCTGCACCGGGGTGAACACCAGTTCGATCGACCATTTGGTGGCGTAGCCTTCGGCCTCCAGCGGGTTTGCCAGGCCAAGGCCGCAGACGACAAGATCAGGTTTTTCCGCATGGCAGCGGTCAAGCTGCTTGTCCACATCCTGGCCTTCCGACAGCATGGTGCCCGGCGGCAGCATGGCCAGTTCGGCCGCCAGGTGCTGGCGGTGCAGATAAGGCGTGCCAACTTCAACCAGCTTCATGCCGGCCTCACGAGACAGGAAGCGGGCCATCAGAGGCTCGAGCTGCGAATCGGGAAACAGGAACAGCCTCTTTCCCGCAAGATGTTGTTTATAAAGAGAAACAGCCTTGGCCGCGCGCTGCCTTCCAGGCTGTGTCACGCGGTCGAACACGCCGTCATCGACATTCCAGGCACCGGCTGCTGCCTTCAGCCAGCCCGTGGTGCCTTCCGAACCGAGCGGGAAGGGGGCCGGCAGGTAGGTGCAGCCGCGTTGTTCCAGCAGTCTGGCAGTTTCGGTCAGGAACGGCTGCGCCAGCAGGAATCGGGTGCCAGGACCAATCGCGGGGATTTCCCGGGAATTGCGCGGCGGCAGGAAGTCGACTTTGTCGATGCCCATCGCGTTTAACAGGCGCACGAACTGGTCCTCGACCATATCCGCCAGCGTGCCGACCACCAGAAGCCGGTCATCCGCTGCCGGGTCGGGATCGCCGCAATCAGGCACCATGGCCGCCAGGCAGGCATCTTCACCCTGGGTGAATGTGGTCTCGATGCCACTGCCGGAGTAATTCAGAATGCGCACATCAGGAGAGAATGCCTTCGACAGGCGCTCGGCGGCTTTGGACAGGTCCAGCTTGATGACCTCCGACGGGCACGAGCCAACCAGAAACAGCATTTTGATATCGGGCCGGCGGGCCAGCAAGCGGGCGACGATGCGGTCAAGTTCCTCATTGGCGTCTGCAAGGCCGGCCAGATCACGGTCGTCGATTATGGCCGTGGCAAAGCGTGGTTCAGCAAAGATCATCACGCCCGCGGCAGACTGCATGAGGTGTGCACAAGTGCGCGAACCCACCACCAGAAAGAAAGCATCCTGGATCTTGCGGTGCAGCCAGACGATGCCGGTCAGCCCGCAGAACACCTCGCGCTGGCCGCGTTGGCGGAGGACCGGCATGTCTGTGGCGTCCGTAGCTGTGGGTGAGGCTGGTGCAGTGCGGTTGAACACGTTCATTGCGCCGGCTCCGCAGTGTCGAACTCGCCGGATGGGGCGGACAGGCGCGCCATCCTCAGCTTGGCCAGGAACTGGCCGGCATTGATGACGTAACTGGCATAGGCCGCCAATGCGATCAGCATCTGGAAGCGGATATCGCCCCAGTCGAGAATCCAGGCCGCCAGATAGGCCGTGTGCAATGCCATCACCAGCATGGACACAACGTCTTCCCAGAAAAAAGCTTTTGCAAACAGATACTTGCCAAACACCACCTTCTCCCAGATGGAGCCGGTGACCATGATGGCGTACAGGATCAGCGTCTTGATCACGACAGAGGCAATTGCGGCCTCTGCCCCTTGGCCGGTCCACAGGAACCTGATCACCAGAACGAGGGAAACCAGGAACACGGCAAACTGCAGAGGCGCCAGAATTCCCTGAACCAGTGTCCATATGGTGTTGTCACGGCGGCGGCGCTCGTCGGCTGTGTAGAGGGGTCGCCCCTGACTGGCAGAGTTCAGGCCTTGGGCCATTATTGTTTGCTCCCGTTAAGCCCAATTCGAGTTTCTGGCATGTGCTCGATGCGGGCTAATGACCGATAGCTTAACCTCGTCAATCTCAATGTGTCAATAATAGTTGACGTACATAATAATTTACACATAGGCTGAGTCAGCCCGTTGTTGTGAGTGTGTGGCTTTCGGGGAGGCTGCGCTGCCGGCTTGCGGGCGCAGATGTGGAGACTGATGCAGTCGTCCGTGCTTTTGCTCTGGATGCAAGCAGCAGCCGATCAGGGAGACTGCAAGGTGACGATATTTAGCAACAGCGCAGAGATTGTCGATGCCGAGCACGAGCAAGCCCGGCAACTTGCGGACCCGAAGCCCGTTACCGGTACGGAACTGGATGCGCTTGTCGATGTCATCGAAGCTCGTGTGATACCGAAGATCACCGAGGTCCACGGTGCAGGCGGCGCCGACGCAGAATGGCAACGTATTGCTCTGGCAGATGTCGATAATCTGGTCCGGGCCGTATTGGGGCTCCATGACCAGTCTCCAAAAAGTATTTTGAAACAACACGTTGAATCGGGCGTGAGTGATGAGGAAATCTGCCTGGATCTGCTGGCGCCTGCCGCCGCCAGACTGGGTGGTGACTGGCTGTCGGATGATCTGAGCTTCTACCAGGTCACTACCGGTGCTGCGCACCTGCAGTCACTTCTTCACAGTCTGGACCGATGGCACTATGGCGCGGTCGCCGGTGCTGGGTGCGGGCGTCGGGTGGTGTTGTGCGGAGCGCCCGGCGAGCAGCACCTGTTCGGTCTTTCGATGCTGGATTTCTTTTTTCGCCGTGACGGGTGGGAAACGATTTCCACCGTCGGATTGGCGCCTGAGCAGGTGCTCAATGTTCTGCGGCGCAGTCCGTGCGATTTGGTCGCGTTTTCGTGTAGCTGCTCCGGCTTGCTAGAAGGGCTGGCTTCGGTTATTCAGTTGACACGCAGTGAGTCTATTAAAAATGACACGAACATCATGGTCGGCGGCCAGTTGTTTTCCGACAAGCCTGAACTTGTACGTGCGGTGGGGTCAGATGCAGGTGCCCGCGATGCTGCCGAAGCAATCAGAGTTGCAAGGTCGCTCGTCGGTGCAAGGCATGTTGAAGGCGCATAACGTCCAATGTTCGGGCGCAATTTGATAATTGGGAACGGAGTCCCAGCTTTAGATGAGCAATACCGACCGCACCACGCAAAAATCGCCGGCGCCGTTCAGGCGATTTGATGCAGCCAAGCATGCATTTGACGGAATTGAATCCAATGCGGCCATGGGGCTGGCGCTGGCGGCAGCCGATATCGCGCTTATCCTTGATAGCGACGGTGTGATCGTCGACCTGTCTTTTCATGACCGCTCGTTCGTGGATGAAGGTGCTGAAAACTGGATAGGGCAGCGCTGGGCTGACATTGTGACCATTGAAAGCGCGGACAAGGTCACGCAATTGCTGGATGAGGCAAGGTCCGACCCACTTACCCGCAAGCGGGAGATCAACCACGTGCGCGATGGGGTGACGGACCTGCCGGTGCGCTATTGCGCGGTACCGCTGGGCAAGTCGGGCATGGTGCTGGCGATCGGCACGGATTTGCGGTCGCTGTCTCATCAGCAGCAGCAGGTTATCGATGCCCAGCAGAAGATTGAACAGGAGTACTCTAAGCTGCGCCAGGCGGAAGCCCGGTATCGTGTGCTATTCCGCATGACATCAGAGGCGGTGCTGGTGGTGGACAGTGCGCGTGAGACCATCATTGATGCCAATCCGGCGTGTGTTGATTTGTTAGGCCGGTCGATCAGCCAGATTGCCAATCAGAAACTGCCGACCATTTTCGACTCCGGCAGCTGGGTTGCCCTGTCCGAGATGCTGGGTGCGGTGCGTTCCGGCGTTAAGGCAGGCGAGATCATCGTCAATCTCGGCAGCGGCCAATCGGTCAGTGCGGCAGCGTCCACCTTCACCCAGGGTGGCGACTCGCATCTGATCGTGCGGCTGTCGCCACACCAGCCGGGCGCGGCCGGCACGGGCCGCTCAAGGCGCAGTGCGCGTGTCATGCAGGCGGTTGAGTCATTGCCGGAAGGCTTTGTTGTCACCGACCTCAATGGCGAGATACTGCTCGCCAATCCGGCGTTCTGCGACATGTCCGGTCTTGCCAATGCCGATCTTGCCGTGGGCCAGCCGCTGGAGCGCTGGATCGGCCGCACCGGTGTTGACCTCAACGTGCTGATTGCCAATCTGCGCGAGCATGGGTCGGTTCGAAACTTTGCCACGGCCCTGCGCGATGATTACGGGTCTTCAGAAGACGTGTTGCTGTCTGCTGCTTCGGTACCGGATGGTGACCCACCATGTCTTGGTTTCACCATTCGCCGGGCCGCCGCTGTTGCTTCCGGGCGGGCTGCAACGTCGCCGATGATGCGCTCGGCTAATCAGCTGACCGAGCTTGTCGGCCGCGTTCCGCTCAAGGAGCTTGTGCGCGATACCACTGATATGATTGAGAAAATGTGCATAGAAGCAGCTCTTGACCTGACCCGCAACAACCGGGCGTCGGCGGCCGAGATGCTGGGCCTGTCCCGGCAAAGCTTCTATATGAAGCTGCACCGTCATGGTCTTGTCGACAAGGAAAACGTCGAGAATTGAGTGTCAAAAAATATTTACATCTACAGTGTAATGTATAATTGACACTTGTATGTCCCCGGCTTATCGTGGGGCATGTTGAAACCAGCCGTGAGAAACCGCAGTAAGGCGGAGCCTGCCGCGACCCCGAGCACAAGGTGCATGCCATGAACCAGACCCGGCTGGGATGGTTCGGCATACTCCGGTTGGGCCTGGTTCAGACCGCCCTTGGCGCAATCGTCGTGCTGACCACATCCACGCTGAACCGTGTTATGGTGGTGGAACTCGCCTTGCCGGCCATGTTGCCAGGCATTCTGGTCGCTGCCCACTACGCCATCCAGATGATCCGCCCGAAGTTCGGCCACGGGTCAGATGTCGGCGGCCGCCGGACTCCATGGATTGTCGGTGGCATGGCTGTACTGGCGCTTTCCGGATCGCTGGCGGCGTTCGCTACTGTCTGGATGGCGGCAAATGTGACGGCCGGTATTCTGTTGGCTGTTGTGGCATTCGTGCTGATCGGCGCAGGCGTTGGGGCATCCGGCACATCACTGCTGGCGCTGTTGGCAGCGCGTGTCGCGCCGGAGCGCCGGGCAGCGGCTGCAACAATCGTGTGGCTGATGATGATTTTCGGCATGGCCATGACTGCCGGCATAGCGGGCAGTCTGCTCGATCCGTTCTCTGCGTCACGGCTGTTGATGGTGTCGTCCGTCGTCGCGGTTGCCGCCTTTCTGGTGACCTGCCTGGCGGTAGCCGGGGTTGAAGGCAACGCGCCTGCCGCCGAGAACGACAAGGCAAGTAAAATCCAGACGGACTTTGGCGTTGCGCTGCAGGAGGTCTGGGCTGACGGCAGGGCGCGCCGGTTCACCATTTTCGTGTTTGTGTCCATGCTCGCCTACAGTGGACAGGACCTGGTGCTTGAACCTTTTGCCGGGCATATCTTCGGCATGACACCCGGTGAATCCACCAAGCTGGCCGGCGTGCAGCACGGTGGTGTTTTTGCCGGCATGCTGCTGGTTGCCATTACCTCAACGACATTGAGAGTTTTCCGCAAGGTGCCACTGCTGTACTGGGCCGTCGGCGGTTGCGGTGTGTCCGCACTGGCACTGTTTGGCTTGGTCATAGGCGGCAATTTCGCCGTGTGGTGGCCGCTGCAGGCAAACGTATTCTTGCTTGGACTGGCCAACGGCGCGTTTGCCGTGGCAGCCATTGCCGGCATGATGGCTCTGGCCGGAGCCGCAGGCCCGCGCAAGGAAGGCATTCGCATGGGTGTCTGGGGCGCTTCCCAGGCCATAGCGTTCGGACTAGGCGGTTTCCTGGGCACTGTGGCAGTTGATGCGGTGCGCTATATCACCGGGTCTCCATTGCAGGCTTATGCGGCGGTGTTCCTTGCCGAGGCTTTGCTGTTCGTCTGGGCAGCGCGGCTGGCGGCGGTGAACCTGGCAGGTGGTCCGGACCTTCAAACTGCCAACCCGAAGACCGGTCAAATGCCAGACACATCATCAGCGGAGGTCGCAGCATGAACGCGCAGGCACGAAACATCCACGATGTGATTGTTGTTGGCGGCGGCCCGTCCGGTGCCACGGCAGCTCATGATCTGGCGTCAAAAGGCCTTGATGTTGTGCTGCTCGACAAGGCGGGGCGCATCAAGCCGTGCGGCGGTGCCATTCCACCTATTGCGGTCAAGGAATTCGATATTCCGGCCAGCCAGATCGTGGCGAGAATTTCGTCAGCCCGCATGGTATCGCCGACCGACCGGAGCGTGGACATGCCAATAGATGGCGGCTTTGTCGCCATGGTGGACCGTGACCGGTTCGACGAGTGGTTACGCGATCGGGCTGCTGAGGCAGGGGCGAAACGGATTACAGGCATGTTCGAGACACTCGACTATGGAGATAATGACGTAATCGCTCTGTCTTACCGTCCCAAAGGCAATGACGACGTCACAACAACGATTCATGCCCGTGCGGTAATCGGGGCGGACGGCGCCCGGTCGAAAGTGGCGCGCCAGCGGGTTCCGGGTGCTGACAGGATGCCGTGTGTTTTCGCCTACCATGAGATTGTCAAGTCACCGTCTGAGCATGGCGATGAATTCGATCCGACGCGTTGTGATGTCTACTATCAGGGCAAGTTGTCACCTGACTTTTACGCGTGGATATTCCCGCATGGCGACTGCACCAGCATCGGGGTCGGCAGCGCTGTAAAAGGCTTTTCTCTGCGCGGCGCGGTTGGCGACCTCAGGACCGTGACCGGCACAGATGCGTGCGACTTGGTGCGCGGCGAAGGTGCGCCGATTCCACTCAAGCCATTGAAGAAATGGCATGATGGACGCGGAGTGCTGCTCGCAGGCGATGCCGCAGGTGTCGTGGCGCCGGCATCGGGCGAGGGTATCTACTATGCCATGTTGGGTGGCCGGCTGGCCGGTGAGGCCGTTGAGCAATTCCTGATAACCGGGCAGGCAAGTGAACTGGCCATGGCCCGCAAACGTTTCATGAAGTTACATGGAAGAGTGTTCTGGGTTCTCGGCATCATGCAGAAATTCTGGTACTCCAGCGACAAGCGCCGTGAGCGGTTCGTGTCCATGTGCGCTGACAAGGATGTGCAGAGGCTGACGTGGCAGGCATATATGCACAAGGAACTGGTCAAGGCGGATCCCATGGCGCACGTGAGGATTTTCTTTAAGGACATGGCACACCTCCTCGGATTTGTGCCGGCGGTGCCGCAGCCGCCAGGAGATACTAAAGATGCCGGTTGATGTACAATCAGAGTTCGTTCGGGGGGCTTAGGTGATGGACATGCTGCAGTCGCTGTTCCAGTCAGGCGCTATCATAGACCTGATCCTGCTGCTGATGGCGGTGGAGGCAGTCGCGCTTCTCGCATGGCGGTATGTTACAGGGACCGGCGTTGCGCCACGGAATTTGCTGCCGTTTCTGGCCGCCGGCATTTGCCTGATGCTGGCCGTGAAATTTGCCCTGACAGGGCAAGACTGGACCCACGTGGCACTGGCTCTTGGTAGCGCTTTCATGTTTCACCTGACGGACATCACCTGCCGGTGGAGGAGCTCCCAGTGAATTCGAAAAGTAGACAATTCCAAGCGCTTGAGCCGCAAACCGGAGGGTTTGCTGTGAACGGCTTTCATCATCTGGACGAAGCCACAATTGTCAGCTTTGCAAGTGGCACATTGAGCAGACGGCTGCTGCCCGTGGTCACCAACCATGTTACTCATTGCCCTGAATGTCGGAAGTCGGTGCGCATTGCTGAAGCTATTGGTGGCGCTGTGCTAGAGGCGGTGCCACCGCATGAACTGACACCAGGGCTCCTGCAGGCAACTATCGAGCGCATTGAATTGCGAAGCAGGTAACCTCTACAAACTTTTGCGACAATCAGAATTCGTCATATCTCTTTTGAAGGCCATCCACAGATGGCCAAGATCTGTCGTTGGTCAAAACACGTCTGAAATGCTCCAGGCCTGCTTTTTGAAATGCTTGCGCAACTAGCTTCGATGCGGGGCTATGTGTTCATTCTCTGACCTTTCTCGCAGCCCGAACAGCCAGTGCTTTTTGGTTTGCGCACCGTGTATAGATTTGGCTTTAACGTCGTGATTGTCTACCGAACTTGTCGGTGCGATGGAAAGGGCGATCAGTGACTAGCATGCGTACATTGCCGGAGGATATGTCGAGCAATGAACCAGTAACACAGGCTTAACGGGTAATGGCAAAAGCAGAAACAGCGGCAATCGCTTTCGTGTTCGCATCAATAGTGGCGCACATCTACCAGCTTCAAGACCAGCTGCCACTGTGGGCAAACTTTGTTTGGGGTTTTGCGGTTGTTGGGATCGTTGCCGCCTACATGTGGAAGAGCTTCATGCCAGGCAAGAAGGGTGACTGAAACATGGCAAGAGCAGGACGGAAACGCAAGCCGGGCAGGCGAGAGTCGAACGGTAGGGTTCAGCGCACGAGGCGCCGGAGCTCTATTTGACACTGTCGGAACCCTCAGGCTGGCGGTGCGACTGACAGACCATTACAGGTCATATGATCTGCCAAAAATTATCAGAAACTGTCGAATTATTTATAGTCCTGCTTGAACCCGTCTCTGACAATCTCGCCCAACTATCGAACAGATCAGGTCATCGGGAGGTTTCGCATGAAGTTCCAACTTGCCATCAATCTGGAGAGAATAACTGACGACATCAGCATGGAAGAGGTCGCGCGCCATACGCTGGAGATGGTGCAGATGGCCGATAAGGGCGGCTTTCATATCGTCTGGTCCGCCGAACACCATGCCCTTGAAATGACCATCGCGCCGGATCCTTTCCAGTTGCTGACCTGGTGGTCGGCCCACACCAACAATATCCGCCTCGGCACCGCGGTGGCCGTGGCTGCCTACTGGCACCCGATCAAGCTGGCCGGCGAGGCTGCGATGACCGACCTGATTTGCGGCGGGCGGCTTGAGTTTGGCATCGGCTCCGGCGCCTACCAGCGCGAGTTTGACCGCATGCACAATGGCCTGAAGCAATCTGATGCCTGGATGTACATGCAAGAGATGCTGCCGGCGCTGTTGGCTTTGTGGCAAGGAGATTATGAGCACGACGGCAAGTACTGGCAGTTTCCCAGTGCGACGTCCGTGCCCAAGCCGGTACAGAAACCGCACCCGCCGATCTGGGTGGCGGCGCGCGCTCCCATCACTTATGAGTTCGCGGTGAAGAACGGCTTCAATATCATGTCCTGGCCGCTCACCCGTCCCATGTCCGAAGCCGAGCTTTACAAGTCCAGGCTTGATGAAGCGCTGGCCAACAACCCGGGCAAGGCAAGACCGGTCTTTTCCATGATGCGGCACACCGCAGTTTATGAGCGCAAGGAGGACTGGGAGGTGCCGGTCAAGGCTGCACAGCGGCAACTGGGCCAGTTCGAGAACCTGTTCAAGAACCTCGGCGATGTAAAAAATGGTTTCCCAAAGCAACTGAACCTGAATGAAATCGCCAACCGCGATGAATACGAACCGAAGATGCTGCACCGGAACCTGATGTTCGGCACGCCGGACGAGGTGATCGGCAAGCTGAAACTCTATCAGGACCTCGGGGTCGATCAATTTACCTACTATGCCAGCATGGGCCTTGGACTGAAGGAACAGAAAAGGTCGCTTGAACTGTTCTGCAAGGAAGTCATGCCGGCGTTTTCGTAAGGCACGAATGAGGAGGTGCAGCCATGTCAGAGTTTGTCGACCTGATGCGCAACGGTCACCTGCTGGAGGTCAAACTCAACAAGCCGAAGGTCACCGCAATGACATCGCGATGAGCCAGCACATTGCAGCTGCCTTTGCGGAATTGCGTGACCGCATGGTCAATGGATGCAACGAGGTTGCAGCCGTACGTCATTTTGAGGACATGGCTGCCGAGCGAGACAGGGCCATTGTCGGCGTGTTGAAGGCAGTGGCCACGGCCAACGACGTCTAGTCCGTTTTCAACAAATCTGTATCAGGCAATCCGGGTTGTCTGATAAACGAGTAAACGGTGCCCGGCCATGATGGTGCCGTCTCGTTGTCGGGCCAGGTCTGCCGGTACTCACTGGGTTTCTTGCCGAATGTGGTTGAAAAACAAAGCGAGAAATATGACAGCGAATTGAACCCGCATGCTGCAGAAACTTCCCTGATCGACATGCGCGTGCTGGTCAGCAGGGCCCGCGCATACTGCAGTCTCAGGAGCCTGGAAAACTGGACGATGGTGCACCCGGTGTCGCGCTTGAACAGACGCTCCAGTTGGCGCTGCGAAATGTTCAGCTCGCGGCACAGGTCCGGGACAGAGCACGGCTCCTCGATGCCGGACTCCAGTATGCGCATGGCAGCCCTTACATCGGGATGGATGTCTCCATCCATGCCGCCGGTTGCGTAACGCTGCGCTCCTTCCGCAGGCCTGCGGGGGTAGTGTAGAATCTGGTTTGAAACCTCCGCGGCGAGTTTTTCACCATGATGATGCGCGATCAGGTGCATGATCAGGTCCAGCCCCGACGCCCCGCCGGCGCAGGACATGATTTTGTTGCCCACCGTGAACAATTGCTCGCAGACTTCAACATTGGGAAACGCTTCTGCAAAACCGGGTTTCCAGCACCAGTGGGTGGTCACCTTCTGTCCCGCCAGCAGGCCGGCGCGCGCCAGCGCATACACACCCAGTTCCACCGCAACTAGGACTGTCCCCTTGCGCTCGTGCCGCCGCAACCAGTTGCTTAGTGCAACGCTGTCATAGTGCTCCGCCCCCCAGCTGCCGAATACAGCGATAACATCAGGCCGGACCTGGTCGCCGTCATCCAGAGGGCCGCAGTCCACCGACATGCCGTTGCTGGCCTCAACCCGACCCGCAACGGGCGAACGAAAGTCCCACTGATACAGCTGCTGCGGCGCGAGATAATTGGCCACCCGCATAGGTTCAATTACCGTTGTCAGGGTCATCATGTTGAACCGTGGGATCAGGACAAGACTTATTCTGGTGGGACGGGAACTCATTTCGCTCCGTGACATTGGCGGCCTGGTTGATAGGCCCGCTTGCGGGGCCGCGACAATATCAGAACGGGTCGGCGGATAAAAAGGAATTATGACGATTTTTTTACAATCTCTGCGCGCCCTGTCGCGAATTATCTGTCATACCCGGCCGAAGTTCTGGGGGATGATGCTCTGTGGCGGAAGCTGCCGGCAACGGTCACTTCCACCTGCTTGAGGGCATGGCGCATTTTTCGGTGTTTGGACACCGGCCGGAAGCGGTGAGCGATTGCATCCGCGACACCATCAGCGGGTATCGTGAAAGCGCAATCTGAAGGTCGTAACGTGTTCTGAAACCCGGGAGGTCTCTGCTCGCGTCGGCGGATCAGGCGCGCATCTGACGTGCATACCAGCGGGCGAAGGCAGCCACGTTTGCCTCCAGATGGGGCTGGAACCTGCCCTGGCGCGCATACGGTGACGACAATCCCTTCTGCTGCGCCTCCAGCGCCACGATGTCCTCATCCATAGCCGCGTCAAATCTCTCGTAATAGCGCCCGGCACGCTGCTCGAAGTCCGGCAGTGCCACTGTCTCCGGCGGAAAGCAGATGCTCTGCCTGACCAGGCATCTGTCTGGTGCGACCGGGTAAGCCTCATAGACCCACAACGCGTCCGTGCTGGCGGCAAAGGTCATGTTGGGAAATGCCCATGTGTACCGGGTCCCGCGGGCCGCGCGGCCTTCCAGTCCGGGCATCAGGGGCAGGGCGTGTTGCTGCTGGCTTTCGAGCAATCCGCCGGTGCCGTGGGTTTCGCCGAACTGGCTGGCGAATGCGCCGTCGGCATCATCGCCGGCGTCGGGTTCGTGGTACAGGCCACCGAGGGTATCGGCATGAACATAGGTCAGGTGATAATACTCGTTGAACACGTCCAGAAAGATTTTCCAGTTGCAATTGACCTCAATCCGGCGGCGGCGGGTGGTGACGAGCGAGGCCAGTGGCCATGGCTGATGCACGGCCTCGAAATCGCGCAAGTGATCATCGAGTTCAGTTTGTCCGCCTGCCATTGACATAAACGCAAACCCGGCCCGTTCGCTGCATGCAAATTCGATCAGGCCATTGTCGGATTTGTCGAAACATGGTGACGTTTCCATGCGCGGTGCGCCGGCCAGGGTGCCGTCAAGACGGTAGTTCCAACCATGAAACGGGCATTTTATGCCCCTTGTGGATCCCTGTCCCTGCAACAGCAACGCGCCGCGATGGCGGCACGAATTGGCGAAGCACCTGAGTTCACCTGCCTGGTCGCGCAGCAATATCACGGGGACTCCCGCGATTTCCATTGCCGCATAATTGCCTGGTTCTGCAACGATGTCGCATCGGCCCAGCCCAATCCAGCCGCGCCTGAACAGGCGTCTGATCTCTTCGTCCTGCACCTCCGGATCCCGGTAGCAGGACGGTGGCAGGCTTAGCGCCAGTTCGGGCTGTGCATCGCTGCCGGCCAGCTGATCAATCAGGTCTGCATCCATGTTGTGCTACCTCATGACGAACGGATTGCCCATCGGCTCGCTGGATGTGTTGATCCACATGGTCTTTGGCCTGGTGTAGTCATAAATCGCCTGCATGCCGCTTTCGCGGCCGTAGCCCGAATCCTTGCAGCCACCAAACTCCGCAATGGGCGATACAACGCGATAGGTATTGACCCACACGATGCCAGCCCGAATCTGTTTTGCGACACGCATGGAACGCGCGCCGTTCTGCGAAAAGATGCCGGCAGCCAAACCGTGTTTGGTATCGTTGGCCAGGCGGATCGCCTCTTCTTCTTCCTTGAACCGCAAGACGCTGAGGACCGGGCCGAACAACTCCGTGTCAACGATCTGCATCTTCTGATCCGGACACTCAATGATGGTCGGTTCGTAAAACCAGCCGCGATTGATGTCAGGCGGCCGCCGGCCGCCGTTGAGCAGCCTGCCGCCCTGTTCCTGAGCCAAAGCGACCTGATGCTCGATATTGTCCAACTGTCCGGTAGTCGCCAGAGGTCCCATCTGGGTTTCTTCCGCTAAAGGATCTCCGATCAGGATGTTGCTTGCTTGCGACACCATCGTGTCGAGGAACTTGTCGGCAATCTTGTCGTGCAGGTAGAGGCGTGATCCGGCGACGCAACTCTGCCCGCTGGCGCCGAATATGCCGGCGATCGAACCATTGACGGCGCTTTCCACATCGGCATCGTCAAACACGATGAAGGGTGACTTGCCGCCCAGTTCCAGTGACACCTCGGCAAAGTTTTCAGCCGAGTTGTAGAGCACGTGTTTGGCGGCACCGGGCCCGCCAGTGAAACTGATGCGTGACACCAGCGGATGCGACGTCAGGGCCTTGCCGCACGGATCGCCATGGCCAGTCACGATATTGACAACGCCTGGCGGGAAGCCGGCTTCCTCGATAAGTCTGCCGAACTCAAGCAGCGGCGCTGACGCATGCTCTGATGTCTTCAATACAACGGTGTTGCCTGCCGCCAGCGCCGGCCCGATCTTGACCGCAACGAGGAACATCTGGGAATTCCACGGAACCACGGCTGCAACGACACCAAGCGGCTCCCGGATGGTCATGGCCATCATGTCCGGCTTGTCGATCGGCAGCGTCTCACCGTGCACCTTGTCCGCACATCCGGCGTAAAAATGGAAGAACTCTGCAATGTACTTGGCCTGCCAGCGGGTCTCCTTGAGCATCTTGCCGGTGTCGACCGTTTCGACGCGGCCCAGCTCTTCCGACCTGTCGGCCAGCAGGTCACCGAGCTTGCGCAGATACCTGCCACGCGCGGTGGGCAGGGCCCGGGCCCATTCACCCTCGGTGAAAGCCCGGTAGGCCGCCTTGACAGCGCGATCCACGTCGCCTGCGGTGGCTTCGGGAATGGTTGCCCAAGCGTCGCCGGTGGACGGATTGATGCTCTCGAACGTCCGGCCGTCTTCGGAGTCGACCCAACCTCCATCGATCAGCATCTTGTAGCGCTTGAGTTCAGTCATGCCCGCTTCCTCCATAAAGTGCCTAGATCAAGCCTAGCTCGCAAACCGGCAGTTCAAATTAGAAAAATTCGCCACCTGTTGGCGAATTCGGGACAATCGAGTTTCCCCCGTGTCGGCTAGCCTCGGGGCTGCAAGCGGAGGAACCGGCATGAGCAAGAAAACCGTCATCGGCGACCCGATCGTAATCGGCGGCAGGCAACTGTCACTGTCACGGGCCATCCGGGCAGGTGATTTTGTCTTCCTGACCGGACAGGTTCCGTTCAAGGATGGCAAGGTGATGACAACCGGCACCGTAGAAGATCAGACCCGCGCCGTGCTCGATGAAATCCAGTCGACATTGGCCCTCGCCGATTGCGACCTCAGCGATGTTGTCAAAGCCATGATCTGGTTGCGCGACAGGGCGGATTTTCCGGGCTTCAACGCCGTTTACGGCGAGTACTTTCCTGATCAGCCGCCGGCGCGCTCTGCCGTGGTCAGCGAACTGCTGGTGGATGTGAGAGTGGAAGTGGAAGTAGTCGCTTACAAACCGGAAGGTCAGTGACGTGGCAGGCAGAACCGCCAGCGACGGTACCTGTTTCGAGGTTGTTGAGGGCCCGGGTCCGGCGGTCGTGCTGGTCCATGGACTGGGCCTGAACCGGCACATGTGGCAATGGCAACGGGAGGCGCTGGCCGAACGATATATGGTTATCTCCTATGACCTGTTCGGACATGGAGAAAGCCCGCCACCGCCAGAAACGCCTTCGCTGACCTTGTTCGCCAACCAGTTGCGGCGGCTCATAGACGAGTTGGATGTGCCCAGGGCCGCGGTTGTAGGTTTCTCGCTCGGCGGCATGATCGCGCGGCGATTTGCAATGGGCCACGGATCGCGGCTGTGGGCGCTGGCTATCCTGCACTCGGCCCACAAAAGGGATCAGGCCGCACATGATGCAATCCAGTCACGCGTTCATCAGGCCCGGCGTGACGGTCCTTCGGCCACTGTTGAGGCTGCGCTTGAGAGATGGTTCAGCAAACCTTTCCACCAGGCCAACCCGGCGGTGATGCAGCAGGTGCGCGGCTGGGTGATGGCCAACAGCAAAGATGTCTATCCAGACATTTATCAGGTTCTGGTTGACGGCGTCGACGAGCTGATCGCGCCGTCGCCGGCCGTTCGCTGTCCGGCTCTGGTGATGACCGGTTCGGAAGACTATGGCAACTCCGTCGAGATGACGCATGCAATAGCTGCCGAAATCCCAGGTGCCAGAACCGTCATCCTGCCGGGCCTGCGCCACATGGCCCTGGCGGAAGATCCGGATCGTTTCAGTGCTGAACTTTTGGATTTCCTGCACCATGCTGAACAGGAGGGGACAAATGTCGGATAATCCTGGCATACTGGCAGGTGTCCTAGTGCTTGACTTCAGCCGCATGCTGTCCGGCCCTTACTGCACCATGATGCTGGCAGATCACGGTGCGGAAGTCATCAAGATCGAACGTCCTGGTGGTGAAACCAGCCGCAGCAACGGTGAGAGCCCCTATGTGAAGTGGCCGTCCTACGATTTTGTCGCGCAGGCGATGGGCGGACTGATGTCCATCACCGGACCGGTTGCTTCGACGCCGATGAAGGCAGGCCGGCGGGAAAACGCGACACTGGTCAATTACATCGTCAAAGGTTGGACACGCCGATTCAGCAAGACACCGCCTCCGCGCTTTAGGACCGCTCCGGTGCTGGGTGCCGACAATGAGCGGTATCTGAATTGCGAACCCAGGAGTTACAGAGCATGACCGGGACGCCGGATCCAAAACTGCTTCGTGCAGCACTCAGCCAGTTTGCAACCGGCGTCACCATCATCGCGACGAAAGAAGATGATGGAACGCCACGCGGGTTCACAGCCAACTCGTTCACGTCGGTGTCTCTTGATCCTCCATTGATACTGGTTTGCATAGCCCGGTCGGCGGCCAGTTGCGAGGTTTTCAGCGGCGCCCGGCACTTTTCCGTCAATGTCCTGTCGGAGGAGCAGAAGGACATTTCGGGCCTGTTCGCGTCACGACGGACGGACAAGTTCGACATTGCGCCCTGGCATCCGGGCAGGACCGATACCCCGGTGATTGACGATGCGCTCGCCTGGTTTGAATGCGCCCATCATGACCTAGTAGATGCCGGCGACCATGTAATCCTAGTTGGCCGGGTTTTGGATTTCGGTCAGGGCAAAGGCCGGCCGTTGGGCTATTTTCGCGGTGCTTACTTCACGCTTGGACTTGAAGACCCGCTAGTCGACGCCGTTGCACGAAATACCAACACCATTATCGGAGCGGTATATGAGCAGTCAGGTCGCGTGCTGCTGGAGGTAGAGCCGGACACCGGTGATCTCAAGGTGCCCACCGTCGGTGACACAACAGCGAGCTGCAACCTGACAGCCCTCAAGCAGAAGTATGACGAAACGCAGCTGAGCACAGCCATCGAATTCGTGTACGCCGTTTTCGAGGACAACCGCACCGGTCGGGTAACGATCTACTATCGCGGCCAGGCTTCCGGCCCGGCGCCAGCCGGCACAGGATTTTTCGCCTTTGACGACATTCCCTTTGACCGCATCCGGGACAGCGCCATGCGTGACATGCTGGAACGCTATGTCGGCGAGGCGCGGCAAGGAGGATTTGCCGTCTACATGGGGGACGAAATTGAAGGAGTGGTCCGACCAGTCGGATAGGCAACAGTATTTGGCGGGAACACACTCGCTTTTCAGGAGGAAATTATGAGCCTGCGGATCAGGAAACTTGTGACGTTTGACGAGGACGTTCTCTATGAGGGCGAGAAGGAGGCCAGTCCACCCTTGCGTCTCATTGGGGTTGCGGCAGTGCTAAAAAACCCTTGGGCAGGCCGCGGATACGTTGAAGACCTGAGGCCGGAGATCAAGTCCATGGGTCCACAACTGGGCAAACTGCTGACAGACAGGATAATCGGGCTGGCTGGTGGCGGTCACAAGATTGAAGCTTATGGCAAGGCCTGCATGGCAGGCACCGATTGCGAGTTGGAACACGCATCTGCCTTGATCCATACACTGCATTTCGGCAATTTCTATCGCCAGGCTGTCGATGCAAAAAGCTATCTCGGCTTCACCAACACCCGCGGGCCGGCCAACACACAGCTCCAGATCCCGCTGATGGACAAAAACGATACCGGGCGGCGCTCGCATTATCTCACGGTGCAGTTTTCGATCTACGATGCGCCTGCCGATGATGAACTGATCGTCGCATTCGGTGGCGCGACCGGCGGCAGACCTCATCATCGTATCGGTGACCGGTATCAGGACCTGAAAGACATTGGCGCAGATCTGGAAAATCCGGCCGGAGTGTAGTCGCGCTATCGGTCACCGGGATTTTCGTTTGGTGAGCCGTCAGTAACTGCACGCGACAGACTTATGGTGCGTCTGCCAGGATCATGTCGGAAGCCTTTTCACCGATCATCACGATTGGGGCGTTGGTGTTGCCGGAGACGAGGCGCGGCATGATGGAGCCGTCTGCGATCCTCAGCCCCGTGATGCCGCGGACTTTGAGCTCCGGATCGACGACTGCACTGCTGGTCGTGCCCATGGAACAGGTGCCGACCGGGTGGTAGACGGTGGTGCCCACATCGCGGCAGAACTGCAGCAGGTCTTCGTCGCTGCGGACATGGGCCCCGGGCTCCATCTCCTCGGCCAGAAAGGGCTTCATTGCATCAGCTGCAAGGATCTCCCGCAGTTTCTTCAGGGCGTTGACGTTGGCCAGACGGTCAGTTTCCTTTGACAGGTAGTTGACGTTGATTGCCGGCGCAGCGAACGGGTCGGCACTGACTGCGTGTATGGTTCCGCGGCTTTCCGGTCGAAGCTGGCAGATCGAAGCCGTGAATCCGGAGAAGGGATGCAGCTTCTCTCCCATCCTGTCGGAACTGAACAAGATGAAATGAACCTGAATGTCCGGTGAGACCAGGGAGGGGTTTGTCCTGAAGAACGCAGCCGCATACCCTGCGCTGACGGTTAGCGGACCGGTGCGGAAGAGGGCATACTGCAGACCCAGCTTCACCTTGCCCAGCCATGATCGGGCGGCGTCGTTCAGGGTGACCGCTTGCTTGGCGCGCAATACCATGCGGACTTGAAAATGGTCTTGCAGGTTTTCCCCGACGCCGGGCAGATGACAGGCGACAGGGATGCCGAGATTGTTCAGAATGTCCGCGTTGCCGATACCCGACAGTTCCAGAAGCTGAGGAGAGTTGATCGCGCCTCCGCACAGGATGACCTCTCCAGATGCATGTGCGGATTTCGCAGTTCCGTTCTGGACAAACTCTACCCCGCACGCGGCGGCGTCTTCAATCTGCACCTGTGTGGCATGGGCGTGGGTTTCAATTCGCAGGTTGGCGCGAGATCTGGCCGGATTGAGGTATCCCACCGCGGTGCTGCAGCGCCGGCCGTTGCGCGATGTCGTCTGAAAGTAACCAACACCTTCCTGGCGATCGCCATTGAAGTCGTGGTTGTGGGGCAGTCCCTGTTCGACGCCAGCTGCGATGAACGCATCACACAAGGGGTGTGACTGGCGCTGGTCTGAGACGGCGAGAGGCCCGCCGACACCGTGCAGGTTGTCTTCTCCGCGCTGCTGATCTTCGGCCCGCCTGAAGTACGGCAGGACGTCTGCGTAAGACCATCCCGCGTTACCCAACTGCCGCCAGAGATCAAAGTCTTCCCGCTGACCGCGTATGTACAACAGTCCATTTATGGAACTGGTCCCGCCCAGCACCTTGCCGCGCGGCTGGTATATCCTGCGGCCATTGAGTTCCGGTTCGGGCTCCGTCTCATACATCCAGTTGACACGACGGTTCCGGAACGTTTTCGCGTAACCGATGGGAATGTGGATCCAGGTATTGAGATCACGCCCGCCTGCTTCCAGCAGCAGGACCTTGTGTTGTCCCGAAGCGGTGAGACGGTTTGCCAGCACACACCCGGCAGACCCGGCTCCTACAATGATGTAATCATAGGTGCCGATTGATCCTGAACCTGTGCTCATCCTGCCTCACCCTCCCGTCTTATTCCGCAAGGGCAAAGTACTCATCTGATTCCCGGATTTGCAAGCATCAGGACGTGGAACACGTCGCCAAGGAAACGCTGACAATCGAAGCATTGTGGCTCTGATTCCGATATGCCGGCAACTGTGTTCATTCAAAGTATTTTCCCGTTCACGAGGGAGACAACACCCGGAAAGAGACTGCGACCTGGTGGTGGAGTTCCGGTTATCTGCAGGGGGATTTTCAAACTCGGAAGACCCAGTTACGCGGGAACATTTTACGAATTCAGACCACGTCTGGAGTGGCTGAGCAATCAACGTGGGGAAACTCACAGACTTCGTGCGGATAATTATTACCGTGAAACTCAGGCAAAGTTTTCAGCATTGTTATTTGCTGTTCCAACAAGATCTTTGCCGAGCCATTTGTACCAAAAAACTTGGTCGCTGGCTGACTGATGAGTGGATGGATACAGCACTAAAGCCGTATTTATGTGGCGTGTGCTTAACCAGCCAACCTGATAACCGCCGCCAATATCTTGCACTAACTTCGCAATGATGAATTGCGCGGCAATGGTAGTAATTGGAGTAATTGATATGGCCAAGAATTCTAATGATAAGGGCACATGCCTGTCGCCGGAAGAACAAAAGAAGCTGGACCTGATTGCAGAAGGTGTTGTTCGTGGCCTGCAAAAGATCGATGACCTTACCGCCGGCACAGACGCCCTTTTCAAGAGTGGGGTGAGTAAATGCTGTAGCGCGAACAGCAATGGCTGTGAAATCAACAGCCAAACAATTGCAGCCCCTGCGCCTTCCCCGACAGAACCGGCCCCGGCACCCGCCCGTCCTGCAGGGTAATGCAATTGACCGCAATCCAGTGATTGCAAATGCGCTTGGGCAGGAATGCTTCCTGCCTGAGCAGCATTCTGATGCACCCTGAACAGTTGCTTTCATTTCAAACAGGTCAATCATGAATTACGCGGCTGACATCGACGCACACAACATCTTCAGCTTGGCACACCCGGAATTCTACGAGACGCTGGCTCACTATCAACTGTCCAATGAGTTTGTCGACCGGCTCAAGACACTGCTGCCCGCCCAATGGAAACTGCAACGCGACGACATATGGATGCATGCGTATTGTATGGCCGATGGGCATGGCAGCCATGCCCCAGTTGTTCAGGGATTTAAGATCCACGTGTCGGCCTTGTCACAACATGCGTTGCAAGTTCTTGATATCGTTGTACCGATTTGTGTCCAAGACGGAGTGATGTTCAAGATCGCAGGCGATCCAAGGTTGTTGCACCTGCTCAATTCGAAGCTGCAGGGCCGGGGGCAGTCGGGCAAGTTCATGACCATTTATCCAGATAACGAGCAGGCTTTTAAGAAGCTGATCGAAAAGCTGTATCTACATACCAACCGGGAACATATCGAAGGCCCCTACATTCTCTCTGACCAGCGCTACAAGGACAGCAAGGTCTTGTTCTACCGGTATGGCGGTTTTCGACCTCCGCACAGCCTCAACATAGATGGGACCCGCACATCATATCTGGTCTCGCCCGAGGGAGAGTATGTAGCGGACCAGCGGCTGCCGTACTTTCACTTGCCTGACTGGGTCAGCGATCCCTGCCGAGCAATGCCTGACGAGATTTCCGACCAGGGCGCACTGCTGAATGATCGATTTCTGGTCGAAGGAGCAATAAGCTTCTCCAATGCCGGTGGCGTTTATTCCGCAGTCGATACTGTAACGGAGAGATCTGTCATTATCAAAGAGGCCCGCCCGTGCACCAACTGCTGGAACATTGGCGACCGGTCGTGGGACGCGGTTTTTCTGCTTGAACGGGAACACACCATACTGCAGCGCCTGAAGTCTCTGGACTTTGTGCCTGCCGCCATAGACTTGTTCAAGACCTGGGAGCACACCTTCCTGGTGGAAGAGCACATTGCCGGCGTCAGCCTGGATGCGTATTGGGCACAAGACGACATAGTTCTGGCTCCCTACATTCGACGAAGCGGGACCATCGACCGCTTTGTACCGAAATTTCGGCGCATTGCGACAGCTCTGATCCGGATGATGTCGGACGTTCACGGGGAAGGCGTGCTTTTCGGAGACCTCTCTCCAAGCAATATTATTATCGATGCAGAGACGGAGAAAATATGGTTCATCGATTTTGAGAGCAGCGTTTTGGAGCACGATGACGCTGAATTCGTATCCTATGCCACACAGTGGGGAACCGCCGGTTTCATGAATCCGGCCAGAGCGTCGCGAACGGGGCTTCTGCCGGAAGATGATTTCTACGCCATTGCGATGATCCTTTACAAGAGCGTCGTTCCCGCCAACTACCTGTTCACACTGAACCCGGGCGCCCAGTCGATCTTTCTCGACAAGTTTATCGACTTAGGACTGCCGGCCGAAGTCAAAGCAGTCATCAACAGCCTCAAGGAAGGCGATGTGGATGCGGCAAAAGACACTCTTGCCCGCTGGGAGGTCTAGGTAACCGCAATGGACATTTCCGCAAATGACACACAACATGCAGTTCAGCCGGGCAGTACCTGTTGTGCACCTTTGAGTCTCAATCTGGACCAAGAACTGCGTGACATGCGCCGTTATGTTTTGAACACAGCAGACTATGAGCGCAGCGATAGGGTTTGGCCTGCCGACAGCGTTGTCTTCCAGACCAATTCTCTAAGTGTCGCATTCGGCGCGTGCGGAACGGTCCTGTTCCTGAAACAAGTGCTGAAAGACCTGCCTGAAGAACTGGTCGGCTGGTTGCGCAAACAACCACTTGGCGTTGGCACACATCCGCCGGGATTGCATCTTGGCTTGGCAGGGATCGCCTACACCTTTTTAGAGATTGGGCTTAGGAAAGAAGCCGAAAGCGCGATGCGGCTCGCCTATCAGTCGCCGCTACTTTACAAAGAACCTAACATGTTGCTGGGTGTGGCAGGATGGGGTTTCGCGAGCCTGCATCTCTATATCCATACCGGGAACAGAGACTACCTGGAGCAGGCTGAGTGTGCCGGCGAACACCTTCTTCAGTCGGCGCGTGTCAATGGCCAGACGTGCTGCTGGCATCATCAGGACGAGGCTGTGCACTATGGGTTTGGATATGGCGCCAGCGGTATAGCGCTGTTTTTGCTGTATCTGCATATTGCAACGGGCAGGGACGACTTTCGATCTTGTGCTGTGCGGGGCCTGGAGTTTGAAATCGCCAACAAAGTCGAAAGCGAGGTGGGGTGGCAGTGGAAGCGGCATGACGGCGATACCATACTGTACCCGTACTGGGTTCACGGCAGTGCCGGCGTGGGTTGCACGCTAATCCGGTTTTATTCTCTGCTCGGTACCAGGCGCTACAAAAAGCTGGCCTGCAAGGTCGCAAGCGACGCTTTCGTCAAATACTCGTTTTGTCCCGGTCTGTTCGAGGGCCTGGCGGGCATCGGCGAACTCATGCTCGATATGTTTCATGTCACGGGAGACGCGGACTACCAGCACAAAGCGCACGACATTGCTGACACCATCCTGTGGTTTAAAATCGTGAAACCGGAAGGTACCGCGTATCCCGGACGTTGGTTGTCCCGTATCTCAAACGACTATGCGACAGGTGCCGCTGGGATCGGGTTGTTCTTCAACCGGCTTGTCCGTCCACGCCGGCGCTTGTTCGTCGATATTGACGTCGAAAAACTGAGAGACAGGTGACGCCCGCTTGAACGTCAATGTGTGTCATCTTGCAATAGGCTGTCAGAAGCCAATCTCAAGGTCCCCAAAACACTGTTGGAAACCAACGACCGCTCTCCGGGCGAGGGTGCCTGCTGTGTTCTGCGTCATCCGTCAACATCGGACGAGTCATGGCAATTCATGCCGCAAAGAGACGGTAACGTCTTTCCTCAGCAGTTTCGCCAATTGAATTGCCGGGAAATCCTGCCATCTCATGCGGCTGGCAAAAGCCCTCGGCAGTCGGGCCAGGGGAACTCGCGTCAGCGTGGTCCTGCGCTCCTTGTCTTTCAGCAGGTATCCTGCTTTGTCGTGCGGCCGTTCCAGCGGAGAGATTCCGTAGCGTTCAAACATCAGCCTCTGCTCGGCACGAGGGTCCACCTGTATTGAACGCAGGTAGGTGTAGAATGAACCGTGGAGCAGATCTATCGGATTCGCATGACGCATTCTCACTGTATCGATGATCCCAATCTTGTGTTCTTCGAGGATCCGGCCCCATGCAAAATCGATTCCGTAGCTTGAGATGCTCTCGCCAAAGGTATCGATGACTTTCTTCAGTGCTTGGCGCGAAAAGCACGGTGCCATGACCTCAACGAAAGAGGTTTCGCGGCATATGAATTTCGTGCTTGCTTTGGTTACATGCCACGATGTGTGTGAGTTGTCAGTCAGAGCTGCCTGAGACAAGTCAAATCCCATAGCGGTCGAGGTCAGCAGCAGGCGGTCCAGATCACCTGCGGCAAAGTCAATGTCCCCGTCCATGAACATGTATGCATCATAGCGGTCAAGTAAATCCTCATTGATCAGGAACTGCTGTGCTGCATGGAACTTTGACAAACCACCGGTCAGCGCATAGTCGGCTGTTGTCAGCAGAGGATCATGCGGGTCCGGTTGAAAGTAGTAGCGCACCGCCAGGTCGAAACCACGACCTGCCTCAAGCAAGAAGTCGTGTTGGAAATCGACACTTTCCGAGGCCGACATGAAAACCAGATACTTTCTGGCGTCGATATCCTCTCCAGGTTTCCGAAATACCTCAATGTCACCGGAACTCTTCCACTGGTGTGATGCGTCTAGGCGGTTGTGCATGGGTGAATCTCTACTGAGTAGTCTGGGCGCTGTGTAAGGAGCTTTGCGCAGCCAGCAACGGTTATCGATCCAGGCTTAAATCCGGCGGGCTTGCGCCTTAAGGCTAGCAGTTTGTCGCAGCCTGCAAAGCTGTGGAAGAAACCATCAAATTGCCGACTGGCGCATCCTGATCAATCCCCCCGTACCAAAGCAAACGCACATGACCCGCTCAGAGGTATGGACTACATGATCGGCAAGCTCAAGAACTAGAAGTCAAAACCTCGTCAGGCTGCATGTTTCAGAACCTTACCTCATCACACCCTGCTCGACTACAACTCCTACGTTCGGGCAAAAGATGCAGACATCGCATGTTGCGACATGCCATCCAGATTCAGTATTGGCGTCCTTCGTAGGATCCATACTCCAGGAAGTGGCGGTAGGGATCGGCTCCTGCCGCTTTCACATCCGGGTTCAATTCCAGATATCGCGCTGGTGAGAAGCCCTTGTATGATAGGGTCTCGACCAGGACTGCCGTGAAAAACCTGAAAACGACATTCTCTTTTGTTTTGAGAAAACTAGAGGATGAGCCTTTGGATGTGATGAACTCCAGCAATTTTTCGGCAGTGTCATCAGAAATGTATTCCAAATAATCTTTAAGAGCAGGTTCTGAAAATTTGGTTCTATCCTGAAGCCTGATGTCATGAGGAAAGTTGTTTTTTGTTAGCCAATTGATATCGCACTCACTAATGGAGCCCTCAATAATTTGACGCGGGACAACGAATTTTCCCGGGAATATTCGTTGTAACTCTTTCAGGCACCTCGTTTTTGCATAGTATAACTTTTTTTCTTCATCCGTGTTGCTTACAATATTATTGAGGATATATATAATTCGAGTAGCTTCAGTTGAAAAGCTTGCGTTTTCGACTGAACGCGAATTTGGCGGTGCTACGTTCAAAAAATCTGCAAAATCCAATACTACATCCCGATTTTCAAATCTCTTTGGATCGAAAATCCTGAAGTGTACGTTTTCGGATCCGAATATCTTCACAAATTTTTCGAACCGAAAGCGATAGTTTGGCGAAGCTGGGATTCTTGAGTTTATACCGGCTTTTATATCTTCCTGCAGCAGACTCGCCGAAAATGACAACGGATCACGGATGTATGCCAACACAACAACTCTATCTGTATAATCGCGCAGCAGTTTCTCAATTTGCGATATGCCCGACGCTGAAATAAGGGATATGTCTTCGCCGGAAAATATAAGATCCTTGTTTGAATCGGTTTTCAGGGAATTCTCTATTAGTCGAAAGCATTCGATCTTTTTCTCCTCCACCTCTTCGAAGGAAAGATTTTGAAGCTTCCACTCGGGAAAACTGTGATGTTCACCAGAAAATGCGGTGTGGAATGGTATTGAATGATTTTCAAAGCCCAGTTCCGCGAATTTGATGGAACCGTTGTCAAAACCCCTGAAGTTCTTTTGAATAGAGGTTGATCCGGTCTTGTGCATGCCAATGTGCAGATAAACCGTTCTCATCGGGGAGCCACCTTTAGTCACGCCTGCGGCCAAAGCAGTTTTGAAAAGCTTAATTGCAAATTCAAACTGTTATCCGAGTGTGTTGTTGAAAGAATGACATGTAATTTTAACCCTGCCCAATGTTTAGTTGATTTCATTCAACCCTGAAACAGGTTAGATGAACTTCAACAGGCTCTGTCAATATCTGCTTGACGGCTTTGTCTCGCCAACTCTGTGAACGGCCAATATGTAATCCACTTCCTAAACGGTCAACAATTGCCGGAGCCGGTCCAGAGAACATTAAAAAGTGCCTTGCGCAACGGCGACCGGGAAGTTGCCGCAATGGAGAGTCTTTTGACGGACACAGCTGGATTCCGGCACATTGATTTAACAGATGTTTGCTGCACGATTGTTCAGCAGCAGTCAGATTCGCCCAAACTCGAACAGAATTCGCCTTATGCCTCCATAGGAATCCGGTAGCCCGGTAAGCCGCAAATCTCGCTCAATGTCAGACAATTCATGTTCCGAGAAACCACGCAAAAGTGTAACCACGTCACTAATGCGATGCCAGCTGCGCAAGCAGATGTCCCGCTTGACCGGATACATGAACAAATAGTTCACGAGAAGGCCGACCGAGTGAGTCGGGTTTTGAGCTTCCGGCAATTTTGAGATGTCTATCGCCAGCATTTCTCTCTCAAAACTCTGATCTTCCTTTGTTGGTTCGTTTCGATGCCCTTGTTTACCTGTGCGAAAGCCGAAAGCTGTGAAGCTTGCCTCTAGGGTCTTTCCAGCATGGGCTCTCGTGGCAGGGCTGGCCCACAGTCGAAACATGGCCGAACGAAGTTCCGCATGTGTGTCGATCGATCTGAACTCTTTCATGATTCTGGTTGAGTTGAGAATGCAGTCGGGGCGCCCGAACACGCGTGACATGCGCTTGCTCAACAAGGCTTCGCCGCGGTTAATTGAGTGGCGCCGACTGCTGTAAGGGCGGTAATTTTGCCAGAACTTGCGGAAAACAGGGTGATTTATCGCTACGTTGTCAAACGACAGCAGGAAAGACTGTGCATGATAATGGTAGTCAAAATTCTCGAACAGACACGACCACTGTTTTTCTGACTTGGTCAACCTTTCGATTATCTCAGCTGTCGTTTTGTTGTAGTAAATGCTGTCATTGGCGAGCACGAGCCGGTTGATGCTTCGACGCAAGATGCTGCTCCCGGTTATGGCAAGAACAACCTCCTTCCATGCTCCGAAGTCGCGACCCTGCGGTTTGCGCCTCTCTAGGTGAACTTCAGGAAATGCCTCTTTCAGCCATTGAGCCTTGGCCGGATCCGGGATGAGAACAACGACGGTGTATTTGTTCTTGAGCAGGCCTTTGATCAGATGTTGAATTGTGAACTGCAGGTGTTTGCTGGGATGTGGGGCGACCAAGGCCAGTCGCTCGGTACCGGACGCCTCCAGTTTACGAACCAGGTCTGAATAATCGATCAGCCTGAGCAGTGCTATGCGCGGCCATTCTGCAAGATGAACACAGATATCATACGTCAGGAGAATGATTTTTCGAAACAGGCGGTTTAGCATCAGGTGTTGTCTTTCTATGCAGCGTTACCGGCCGGCCTCTGCGATGGCATCCCAGGCATCACCTTCGTTCCAATTTGCCACGTAAGCAATTGCCGGATCGGTGTTCACCCGCATCATCGGTTCGGCAAACTGGGTTTGATGTGCATGATCCACCTGGCATTCGAGATCAAGCCGGGCCCGCATTTCGCGCGCAAAGCGTTCAGCAAAGCTGCCTTGCGATTCGACATACCCAGACGGATTGAGACGAGCAGCGGCCTTGCCGCCGACAAGTTCACCGGCGTACCGGGCATATGCCAATGCCAAAAGACGGACGTGGATGTTGTCGCGAATGTAGGAAGGCGTATTGATACGAGCGACCTTGCCCTCCTTCCACGTCCGCATGAGATAGGCACAGAACCTGGGTTCTTCCAGGGGACCGAATGGGTTGGGTATCACGAACTTGCCATAGCGGACGTCATTCTCATGGGCGTAGTGTTCAACAACCTGAGCAGTGACGCTCTTCGAAACGCCGTAAGACGAAAAAGCTCGCAACGGCGATTCTCCGGCTCCTTCACCAGGTTCGAACACACTTCCCGTCAACAGTATTGCAGGAGTGCAGCCCGATTTCAGTATCTGTCGGATGTTCAACGTATTGGCAGCTAGTGCGTCATTCACATCAAAATCGGGACTACGATAGTCTCCTACCTGCGCTGCATGGTGGCATATGAGGTCGAACTGGTTGCCGTTGACGAGGTCCATGAACCGAGCTCCACCGAAGCTGCAGTCCGGTACCAGCTCAACCAGATCCTTCAGAGCCGCAACGCGCTGTGCCCGGCTACCTTCGTTATAGCGTGTGAGCGGGCGCAAAAGCGGCGCCACGACGGTGTTGCCGGCTTCAGCAAGAGTTCTTGCAAACCAATAGCCAGTGAATGAGCTCGCACCGGTGAGAAGTACTTTCATCAGGCATTCCGCATCCGCTCGAAACCATGAAACTCCGGGTCAAGCCCGGGCCACTGGCGATCCTTTTCCGATATTTCCACAGGCTCCGACGGCCATTCGATGTTGATGTCCGGATCCTTGTAGTTCACGCCGCGTTCATGCTCGGGAGAGTAGGGCGCACTGACCAGATAGATCGCTTCGGCGTCATCAGTAAGGGTCAGGAAACCGTGCGCAAACCCTCTTGGCACGTACATCATGCTTCGATTATTCTCGGAAAGCTCCGCACCAAACCATTTTCCAAAATTTGGCGAACCGGCGCGCAAATCGACGATGACGTCCCACAATGCGCCGCGAACGCATCTTACAACCTTGACTTCTGCTGCCGGCGGCAACTGATAGTGCAATCCGCGAAGTGTGCCCTTGAGGCCGCTGAGTGAGTTGTTGACCTGAAGGAAGCGTGTTTCCAGGCCAGCCTGCCGGAACTCCTCCTCGCAAAACATGCGGGCAAAGAAGCCGCGATCGTCGCCGCGCTTCTCGAGTTCGATCGTGTATGCTCCGGCCAGAGGTGTCTGGTTGAATATCATACTACTTTTTCCAACGCAGGTTCTGATCCAAACGACCCTGCGCCATGTGATGGCGAAGCATGTTCAGACGCATGTATGGGGAATTGCGAAAATCATCGTCGCTAAAATTCATTCTGCCGAGGCCGGCGACCAAACGTTCAATCGAGGTGTTCAGATCGATCTGAGGCAGGAAGTCTTGCGCTAACGATTTGAACAGCGAAAAGTCAACCTTGTATGATCGCTTGTCCGGCAGCGCTTCGGTGTTGATGCTGACATCCGTGCCGGGAACCGCGTCGCGTACCGCGTTGGCCAACTGGTGTACCTGGTAGTTGCTCTCGTTCCGCCCAGCATTTACGGCGAGCCAGGCTCCGCCATTGTCGGCCTCACGCCCGATTGCCCACAAGATAGCTCGTGCCATATCTTCAACATCAATGAGTGGCCGCCAGGGGGTGCCGTCACTCAGAACGGTAATTCTGCCGCTCGTCATCGCGCAAGCCACAAAATCGTTCAAAACCAGATCGAGCCTCAGCCGATCGGACATCCCACACGCGGTTGCAAACCTCAACGATGTAAACACCATTCCATTGAGGTCCTCGTCACGAAGGTCGTCTTCGGTTCCGATCTTTGAGTGTGCATACGCGGTCAGGGGAATGGTTTGATCAGTCTCCTTCCTGGCGTCACCATCGGCCGCGCCATACATCGAACAGGACGAGGCGAACACGAAATTCTTCACTCCGTTTTTCGCCGCCAGTTTTGCCAGGCGCACGCTGGTCTGACGATTGACTTCGCCGGTAACTGCCTCAAACTCTTGTCCCATAGGGTCGTTTGAAATGGCGGCCAAATGGACGACGGCGTCTACATCCGCGAGCATATCTCCGGACAAATCACGCACGTCGCCAACAATCTGCTGATCAAGCCGTGTTTCAGGCAGGATTTCTGTTCCCGTCAGCGAGTGGCCGAAGAATCCGCTGTCGAAGCCGATCAGTTCAACCGGTGAACAGTGCGATCTCAAATACCGGACCAATGTCGAACCGACATATCCCATATTGCCTGTTATCAATATTCGCATCTACAAGAGCCTTCCCTGGCAACTACCAGATTTTCCACGGGGCAGCATTGTCGCTCCACATTGCATCGAGCTCGCGCTGGTCGCGGAGCGTGTCCATTGGCTGCCAAAAGCCGCGGTGAAACCACGCTTGCATCTCCCGGTCCCTTGCCAGGTTTTCCATAGGCTCCCGCTCCCATACGGTGGTATCGCCTTCTATGTAGTCGCCGACTTTCGGGGACAGAACGAAAAAGCCACCGTTTATCCAGCCACCGTCGCCCACAGGCTTTTCCTTGAAGCCTTTGACAGCGGCGCCGTCGAGTACCAGGGCGCCGAAACGTCCTGGCGGTTGCACTGCTGTGACAGTAGCCAGTCGTCCGTGTTCCTTGTGGAACGCCAATGCTGAAGTCACATCGATGTCACCGACGCCGTCGCCGTACGTCAGGCAAAAACAGTCATCACCCTCTATGTAAGGCAGTATGCGTTTGATGCGGCCACCGATCTGCGTTGTCTCGCCGGTCTCGACAAGCGTAACTGTCCACGGTTCCGCATGCTGCTCATGAATCTCCATGGAGTTTTGCCTGATATCAAAAGTGACGTTGGACATGTGCAGGAAGTAATTCTTGAAGTATTCTTTGATCACATAGCCCTTGTACCCGAGACACACAATGAAGTCTGTGATCCCGTGAGCGGTATAAATCTTCATGATATGCCAGAGTATCGGCTTGCCACCAATTTCTACCATTGGTTTCGGCTTCACGCTTGTCTCTTCCGACAACCGGGTTCCAAGACCTCCTGCTAACAATACTGCTTTAATTTTGGTTGTTCCTTGTGAGGTTGATCGAAACACAACTTTGTTTCTGAAACGAAACGCATGATGGTTTCTAGAGCATCATTGTTTCGCTCAACGCTGTTTATGAATAGTCGACGGATGATAAGGTTTAAGACTTCTGCTCATTTCGTGAATTTGCCCCGGCGAGCAGTCATGGGCAACATGAAACTGATAGTAGATATTGATCTAACCGTCCATTGAGAAAAGGCCAGTTATCGAAAAGAATGTTCATTCTCAACTTAGGTGAATTCAACCAGTCAGTTTGCAATCCGGAGCCCGCATATTGAGAAGCATGTTGACCTGCATGACACCAGCCTCCAGGCGCGGCCTGCACGCGCCATGGACGCGGTCCATTGAGCCTTCCAGTCAAATCTGGAAAACCAATATTGGTGCCGGCGTTCCGGTACCATACCCGTCCGCCGCACTGCCGGACAATGCAATCTCCGTGGGAAACTATGTGGAAGCACGCTTCTGCAAATCGTGCTCGGCTTTGACCACATACAGGTAATGCAGAAGGAAGACACCCATATGGGGCAGAAGCAGGACGGATCATCTCAAGCGCATCGCAGGCCCCAAGTGGAGCGGTCTGTCAACAATTCGCGTGAGGGAGCAACGACATCGCCTGAACAGGAGTTGGAACCGACGCAGAGAACCGTCTGTGTTGTGCTGGGAATGCACCGATCCGGTACCTCGGCACTTGCAAGGACTTTTAACCTGGCTGGCTGTGACCTGCCCAAAACGCTTATGAAAGGTGGCAACGGCAATGAACCCGGGCACTGGGAAAGCCAGGCAATTGCGGACTTCAATGATGAGCTTCTGGCTGCAGCAGGTTCGCATTGGGATGACTGGCTGGCAATTGAAGCTACCTGGTACCAGTCACAAAGGGCCGCAGGGCTGGCTGCCCGCGCGAGATCGTTGATTGCTGAAGAGGCTGACGGTTCGCGGTGTTTAGTTCTGAAAGATCCACGCATCTGCCGGATTTTGCCGTTCTGGTTGGATGTATTCAGCAAGATGCGCTTCGAGCCGGTTTTTGTTGTGCCAGTCAGGAACCCGCTGGAGGTGGCCCGTTCGCTGCAAGCGCGGGATGGGTTCGAGCAATCACTTGGTTTGCTTTTATGGTTGCGTCATGTGTTGGCGGCAGAAGCTGATTCCCGGAACTTCCGCCGCTTTTTCTGCAGCTATGATGCGCTGCTGACCGATTGGGCAGGTCTTCTTTCAAAGGCTCAGAAAGCTCTGGGCATATCATTTCCGAAACCGGCCGAAGCACCCGACGCAGAGATCGATGCCTTTTTGTCGGAAAGTCAGCGCCATCATCACGAGCCGCCGGACCGGGTTATTGATAACCCTGCTGTTTCCATCTGGGTGCGCAAGACGTACGAGATCTTGCACAATTGGGCGGAACAGGGTGAGAGCCAACAAGACTGTCTCTTGCTTGATCAGTTGCGTGTTGAGTTTGATACAGCCTGCCCGGCCTTTGCCAGCCTGGTTTCAGACGGTCGACGAATGGCGGTCATGCAAAATCAGACTGATGAGATGGGGCAACGTCTCCAGGATGCCCATGACAGGCTCGCTGTGTGCTCTGATGACATTGCAGCACTCAAAACTGACCAGTTGGAGAAACAGTCAGTGATCGACGGGTTAGGAGAGCAAATCGCCTGGATGCAACAGGTGCTAACGGCTACGTTGGACGGTCGGGACGGGTATTGCGGAAGACTGACTGCGCCGTCGACCGGCACCAGCAGTCGAAACGGTTTTTTGCACTTCCTAAAACAGAAGCGATTGTTCGACGCCGATGCATACCTCAGGGCTCATCCTGACGTTGCCAAAGTGGGCTCCGACCCGTTCGATCACTACATCAAGCATGGCATTAAGGAAGGACGCCGACGCAAATAGGCCAGAAAGTGACGAAACAGGTTGCTGTGGCGCCTGCAATCGATTTCGCCTTTGCGGATTTGCCGTGAATATAGTAACCGTTTCCGGAGCTTCTTGGCTGCAGGATTGGGATGGTATCGATGCACACTGGCCTTTCCAAAAATGTCTATGCACAATCGGATCCTGTTGAAACCCTAACTCATGAATTGCAGACTGATAGTCCGCTGGTTGGATCACAAGATGACCGCTACGGACACATGACCAAATTCGGGCATTGAGCTTTGAAACTCCTGGCAAAGAGCAAACTGATTGAGATATTCTTCAATGCCCCGGGCGCACGTCCGTGGTCGGTGCTCATGTGCGTGCTGATTGCCGGTTTCATGAACATGATGAGTATGGGCGCCATTCTACCCACTATAGGCCAGATTGGTGGAGACGGGGTGTCAAGTGACTCACGTTTGAATCAGATAATTGTCGATGTCGTGGAGTTCTTTGGTTTTGATCCGACGCTAGCCACTTTTGTCATCTTTCTTGGTGTGTTCCTAACCCTTAAGTCCCTGCTCGCCTTGGCTTCAATGGTTTATGTTGCGTCTTCGGTCGCTTCCGTCCAGGCGGAGATCCGTGATCGACTGCTCAGCAAAATGATGAAGGCGCGCTGGAGCTATTTTGTGAATCTCCCGCCCGGCCATATTGCCAACTCGATCGGTTCTCAGACGATGCATGCGGGTGAGGCGTATCTCGCATGTGCCATGGTGCTGGTTACTACAATACAAGCAGTTGCGCTCCTAACCGCGGCAACACTGGTTTCCGGCTACATGGTCGTTATCACGACATTTGCCGCGGTGATCATCTCCGCCCCTCTCTACAAGATGATCAAATATGCGAGGGAGGCCGGGGAGAAACAGTGGGAGCGGGCGGGGTTGCTGGGGTCCAAAGTCCAGGATGCAGTAGCAAACATGAAGGCAATCAAGTCCATGGGCAGGAGCCGTCCATTCGCTCAGTTGTTCCATGAACTCGTCAATGAACTGCGCGGTGTGTACTTCATGATGATCGTGGCCAGGTACGCCTTGAATCATGGTCAAGACATAATGATTGCGCTAACGATCATAGCGGGCTTCTATGTCGGTATACAAATCGTTGAGATTCCCCTTTCGGACCTGTTGGTGCTTGGCATCATTTATTATCAGGTGATTACCCTGGTTAAGCATATTCAGGTGCATCTTCAGAATGCGGCTGTCGCTCAAGGTGCGTATTTCTCCTTGATGGGCATGATTGAGCAAGCCGAGACCAATGTAGAATCGAGTAGGGGGTCCAAACGCATCGAGCTGCAGAACAAGTGCTCGTTCGCCAATGTGAGCTTTGCCTATGATCAGACGCCGGTCTTGAAGAATGTGAGTCTGGATATTGTGGCAGGTGAGGTGACCGTACTGCTTGGTCCTTCCGGCGCCGGTAAAACTACGATCATAGACCTGCTGATAGGCTTGTTGTCGACCGGCGACGGGGAGATCAGCATAGATGGTGTTCCCATCGATGAAGTTGATATTCGCAGCTGGCGAAACAGTATGGGTTATGTTCCCCAAGAACTTACCCTGCTTCACGGTTCGGTGTATGACAATGTCACTCTCGGAGACGACACCATATCAAGTGATGAAGTATGGTCGGCTCTGCGTGCAGCGGGAGCGGAAGACTTCATACAGGAGCTGCCACAAAAGCTTGAAACCCACATAGGCAATATGGGCAGTAAGTTGTCGGGTGGTCAGAGACAACGGTTGTCTCTTGCACGTGCGCTTGTCCGGCAACCGACATTGTTGGTCCTGGATGAGGTAACCAGCGCGCTGGACGAGCATACCGAGGCAGCAATATGCAGGAACATAGCCGGATTGGGGAGCAAGTACACCATTGTTGCAATTACCCACCGTCCTGCCTGGACGAAAATCGCATCTCGGCTCTACGAAGTGCAAGATGGGCATGTGACTCCCGTACCCACTGATCGGGAGCCTGAAAAGCAGTTGGTCGGCACGTCAAGCTGAAGCAGGCTGCGATCGTTGTCAGGGAACTTTAATGCTTTTTTTGGTCATTGAGCCTCGGCCCGAACCACTCAGTTCCAATGTATCGCGTGTGTTTTCGGCGCGGTGCGGCATCGTGGCTTCAGCACCCGCTGCGCCGAACGGTTGTTGGTGACGGGTTTAAGCCGGCAACCACTTTTTCCTACACAGCCCTCCAGATCTCTGACCATTTTCTGCAACTTGGTATGATAACGGCGTGCTGCGTAATTCATAACGAAGCTCAGGCATGCATCATGTCCTCGACAGTTGTCCAAACGCCTTGTGATACCCGCGGCCTTCTGCGGTCGGATAAAACAGACCACAACACCGGCAATAGTTGATGTAGCCGTTGCTTTTGGAAATCGGCGCTGGTACTCAATTTGATCTGGTGATCTGCGTTTGGACGAGTTTACCGGCAAGTCTGAATGGAACCCGTAGCCCGGCTGGATTTTCATCGTTCTGAGCAAGAAGCATACGGGGGCGCGATTTCCAAAAAGATGAAACAGGTCATTGAAAATCTGAAAACGGGTGCGATTTCGGTTGCCGATGTTCCTCCGCCGATCTTGCGACCGGGTACTGTGCTGATCCGCAACCACTACTCGCTCATTAGTAAGGGGACTGAGGCCGGCACCGTACGACTCGGCAAGATGGGGCTGATTGGGAAAGCTCGTGCGCGACCAGAACATGCACGCAAGGTGATTGATCTGGCGCTTCGTCAAGGTCCCTTAACTGCATTGTCGGTTGCAAACCGAGCTCTCGATGTGCCCATCGCCCTTGGATATTGCAGTTCAGGTATCGTGGAAGCGGTGGCGCCCGATGTGGCCGAGTTTGCAGTCGGCGATCAGGTCGCCTGTGGTGGTGCCGGCTATGCCAATCATGCGGAAGTGGTCTGTGTGCCCAAAAACCTGTGTGTGAAGCTTCCGAAAGATGCCGATCTGCGTCACGCGGTGTTCACAACTATCGGCGCAATTGCTGTGCAGGCATTGCGCGTTTCAAAAGCGCAGCTTGGTGAAAGAGTTGTGGTAATCGGTCTGGGTTTGGTCGGCGTGCTGTTAACTACGTTGCTTCGAGCTGCCGGATGCCGAGTGTTTGGTGTTGATAAGGATCCTATGCGATTGGCGCTTGGGATGGATCATGGTTTGGAAGCCGGAGCTCTGGTTTCATCCGATACCCTACAGACTGACGTTCAGAACTTCAGCACTGGACAAGGAGCAGATGCGGTGTTTGTGGCTGCGGGAACCGATGACAATGGTCCCGTTGCATTGGCGGGACAGATTGCCCGCATCAAAGGTCGTGTAGTTGTCGTTGGCCGGACGGAGATGGATGCTCCGAGAGAGACATATCTCTACAAGGAGCTCGAACTGCTGACATCCATGGGCTATGGACCCGGGACCGGTGACGACCAGTACGAGTTGAAAGGGCATGACTATCCGGTCGGCTATGTGCGCTGGACGGAAAACCGAAACATGGATGCATTCGCCCACCTTGCCGTGACAGGGGCAATTTCTGTCGATGAGCTGATTTCACATGAATTTGATATCGATGAGGCACCGGCGGCATTTGATCTCATCACGGGCGCCGGTAACGAAAGGTGCACTGCCGTGATACTGAGGTATCCGGTGCCCACAAACGGTGCGCCAACGCTTCGGCCACCGGATGGACAGCGTGTCAGTCTCAGGCGGAAGCTCAATTCGTCGAAAGGGCCGAACATAGGTGTGATCGGTGCAGGCAGTTACGCAACGAATGAATTCCTGCCGCTACTGGCCAAAGAAAAACAGGTTCGACTGCGTGGCATCGCGTCCGCTACCGGATTGCGGGCGACGGCACTTGGGACAAAGTATGGGTTTGAGTATTCAGCGGCCGAGCCACATGAAGTGCTTGATGACAGCGATACGGACTGCGTTTTCATTCTGACTCGTCACGACTCGCATGCACAGCTTGCAGCAGACGCGCTGCGCGCGGGCAAACATGTATTTGTTGAAAAACCTCTGGCATTGAACCGGGTTGAGCTTGAGCAAGTGAGGGATGCCTGGAACGGCAGCGGGTGTCAGCTCATGGTCGGTTTCAACCGTCGATTTTCCAAGCATGCCAGGAGACTTCGGGATTTTTTTGAACCGCGTTCGGCACCGCTCTCGATTACATATCGCGCCAACGTTGGTTATCGTGCGCGCGATCACTGGCTGCATGATGACAGGCAAGGTGGCGGCGTCATCATCGGCGAGGCCTGTCATCATATAGATTTTTGCAACTGGCTCGTTGGAGCTGCTCCCGAAACGGTAACGGGAATTTCGTTGGGTGGTAATTGCGGGGCGGTTCTGGCTGACACGGCGCATATCTCCCTGCAGTACAAGGACGGCTCGATCGCGGCGGTTCAATATGTTTCAAACGGAGCGAAAAGTTTCGCCGACGAAGCTGTTGAGGTACATTGCGCAGGGCGGTCCGCGGTTCTGACCGATTACAAATCCGTCAGGTATTCGAATGGCAGCTTTCTTCCCCGCGCGCCTGCTTTCCCATCGCTGGACAAGGGGCATGCAGGTCAGATTCGCGACTTCCTGCTGTCGCTTGGCGAGCGTGAGCCACGTGACGTCGATCTCTACTTTTCGTCGAGCCTTGCGGCAATCCGAGCATCTGAAATCTGCCGCCCGCTGGGCCACCCGGATGGCGCACGGCAGAAGGACGAAAGTGCATGACCAGCGGATGCCGTTTGTTTCCAGGCCTTGAAACTTCATATGCGGACTTTGTCGACCCGCATATGTTGCTTCTGTCGGCTGCGACACAATCATCTTCTTGGAGAGCTTCTAATGAATACCGTCCCTGATCGAGTGTTGGTCGGCACATCGCGATGCCTTTTTCTGGTTGATGTAAACACCGGCAGGAGGGAGGTCATCGATAAGAAACACGGGCTCTATTACGGAATTACGTGGGACGAGTCTCAGATCTATGTAGGTTCGCGCTGGTATCCCTGGTACATGCCGACAAGCCACATCGAACGCCCCAGACTGATCACCTTCGATTCACGCCTCAGGCGAACTTCCTGCAGGGAGTTTTCTGTTTCGGCCGGGGGCATACATCAGGCGGCATTTCATGATGGCAAGTTGTATTTGGCATGCTCGCGAGAAGATGGTTATGTCATCATGGACGGGCAGCAATGCGAGACATGGTACCCTTCGGACGACCCAGCGCACCACGGAACGGACGTCCATCACTTCAATTCGATATGGTTTAGTGACGACCGGCTGTATCTGGTCGCGCACAATAATGGACCGAGCGAGGTCTGGGAGTTTACCTACCCGCAACGCGAGCTCGTGCGACGACATAAGATCGGCAAGCATGTGCACAATATCTGGCCCTACAAGAACGGGTTGGGTGTTTGCAATTCGAGCGCCGGACGTCTTGAAACGCTGGAAGGCGAAATCATAGTTGAAACGGGCGGGTTTCCACGTGGTGTATCGTTGGGAGAACATCGCAACGTAATCGGTGTTTCGGCCAAAGCCAGCCGGAGCAACCGGTGGTTGACGATTGGAGTATTGAAAGTGTACTCGAAGGACTGGAAACTGATACGGTCAATAAACCTTGGATTTTCAGGTGGCGTTTGTGAAGTCCGCAGCATCGATGTTCCCGATATGGCGCACGGTGGTGTGTTGCCGCCGTTGCAGATCTAGGTTCAACAGGTGACAAAGCAGGGTGCCGCCATCCCGCGTTCGTCCCGAGCACGTTTCATAACCTGTTTGCAGATTTTTTGGCTCGCTGCGATTGCAGTTGTCCTTGCATTGCAGTCAGAACATCTATTGCCAGAGATGTTTGCACAATTTCAGACGGTTGACTGGCGATGGCTGGTTGCAATGCTTGTAATTGAGTTCGTTCGGCGAGTGATTGGCGGGTTACGCTGGACACTCGCGGTGAGCATTGGCGGAGTTCAGTTGACACCGGCGCTTGTAGCAAAGCACTTGAGGGTTTTCTTTTTGTCAAATCTCGCGGCATACGCGCCAGGAGGAATTTGGGGCGGAGTGCTTCGGGTTGAGTTGAACAAGTTAGATGGCGTGTCCAGAATTCGAACTGGAGCGGCTCTTTTCGTGGACACAATGCTGATACTGCTGACCAGTCTGGCAACTGGATCCTACTATATTGTCTACCAACTGAGCGAACAAAGGATACTGGCTGTACTGATACCTTGTGTGGCAGTCGTTGGGCTGATTTTTGCGGCACATCCCAGATTTGTAGCATGGCTGCTGAAACTTGCATCTCGACCAGGCCTCGTTTCAGAGACCTGGGGACGGAACGTCATGCTGATCCTTTTCGCTCTCGCGGCCAAACTGCTCTCGGGCGCAGCGTTGTGTATGGGGCTGCTGGCGCTGGGCGCGTCATTTGATTATTGGATGATGTTTGAGATTGTCTCGCTTTACGCCATTGCGTGGGCCATCGGCATGGTCAGCATCTGGGCGCCGGCGGGTTTGGGCATGCGCGAAGGTGTACTGGTCTGGGGGCTGGCATCATCTCTGACCATGCCCATTGTCTTGTCGGTAGCTGCACTGGCGCGGGTCTCAACCCTGCTGCCTGACATCATCCTGGGCGCCGCCGCAATGTTGCATTTGGTCAAGCCTCGCCCCTCCTGAAAAATCATCTTGAAGCATCTCGTATCTGGAAGAAAAAATGATCCTCGGCCTGTCGTTTTCGCACAATTGCAGCGTCGTCGTGCTGGATGAGTCCGGTGGAATCAAATTTGCCTGTTCAGAAGAGCGGTTGAGCCGCCGCAAGAACGAATGGGGTATTCCTGAAAAGACCCTGAGCCTCGTCTTCAGTGATGTCGTGCATCCCTCGCGCATCACTCGCGTCGCCGTGGGAGAGCGATGTGAATCGCGCTCGGCGACGGATGCCTTTGCGCAGTGCATGTACCTTGCCAACTACCAGGCAAAAGACGCCCTGATCCGAAACAAGAAGAAGATGGCGTGGACTGTTGCGTGGGAACTCTTTTGTCGTTTGTTTCGCAAGAAGAATGATTTCCGCCACCTCGTTACCGACCATCTGAAGTCGCTTGGTGTTCACGCCCCGATAGACTTCATTGAGCACCATGAGGCCCATGCAGCCAGTGCATATTACTGTTCGCCATTCAGTGAGGGCCTGGCAGTTACGCTTGACGGAGAAGGTGATCGGACCAGCTGCTCGGTTTGGCGCTGCAGGGATGGCATCATGGAGAAAATGGCTTCCCTGCCTGAGTCCTGCTCGGTGGGAAAGTTCTACCGCTGCATCACTTCATTGTTGGGCTTTACGATCAATCGACACGAAGGAAAGGTCACTGGCCTTGCGGCGCATGGCAATCCTGACCGTTTTCGGGATGCCATGCAGCAGCTGCTTTTTACCAGATTTGACGGCACACGGCCCACTATTCATTCAGCCGTCGCCGAGTCGATGCTGCAACGGTTTCGGTTTCGGTCGGTCGATCCCTTGCGGCTGCTGGCATTCACTGACCTTGCAATCAAGGCCAGCACCTGGGACGGACTGCTGGGCAGCATTCTGCGCCGTCATTTCATTCGGGAAATCGGTTCGGCGTTTGACCTTGACTGGGAGCTCCTGACGATGAAAGACAAGGCGGACATCGCGGCAGCGGCGCAGGAGGTTTTGGAGGCGACGGTCCTATCCTGGATAACTCATCAACTGGCGGCCGCAGATACCCGAACACTACTTCTTGCCGGCGGTGTCTTTGCCAACGTTAAACTCAATCAGTCTGTGTTGGATGGTCTGCCGGTCGACAATATATTCATACAACCAGCCATGGGCGATGAAGGGCTGGCGCTTGGCGGCGGCCTTCGCGTCGCACACCGGGTTGAGGCGCCGCGCATTTCCGTTTCCGCCATGCACAGTACCTATTTCGGACCGTCCATCCAACGGGATGAAATTGAAACCGCTCTTGAAAGAGCTGAATTGACCGCACGCGAGTTTGAGGAGGATGAAATTGCCGAGACCGTGGCTTCGGCATTGGCCGAATACAAGGTTGTCGGGATCGCACGCGGCGCAATGGAGTTTGGGCCACGAGCGCTCGGACACAGATCGATACTTGCCCACCCGGGTCGTAAAGATTTCAACGACAGGATAAACAAGCGACTGAACCGTTCAGATTTCATGCCGTTCGCGCCGGTTGTGCTTGAAGACATGGTCAATGAAGTGTTCGAAGGCAGCAAATTGACAGCGGCGTCGGTTCCCGGTCGGTTTATGACCATCGCAATTGACGTGAAACGTGAATGGCATGAGCGGCTTGCCGGAGTTGTCCACAGTGACGGTACCGCGCGACCTCAGATTGTCGGCGCCGATGACGATTCCTTGTACTATGAAATATTGCGACGCTTTCACGAGTTGACCGGACTTGGTTGTCTGGTCAACACTTCTTTCAATCTACACGAAGAGCCGATCGTTGCATCGGCCGCGGACGCAATAAAAGCCCTCGAATTAGGCGCAATTGATCTTTTGATAGTGGGAAACCATGTTGTTTACGGCGCAGATCATGGAAGAAAAACGGCTTAAACTGGCTAGAGCAAATCCAATTGCTGCTGACGCGGAAATCCTTGCGGCTCGAATGCTCAACCCATGGCAGGCAAGACAGCCAGTGGATTATTTTGGCCGTTCAGGAGCATCCCGGAACAACAATTCACCTGTTACCTTTGGTTCCTGTTACAGAGTCTTGCTATCGTAACCGCGACACTTCCCCTGGAGATATGAAATGCTGTCTGTCGTCATACCGGCATTTAACGAAGATGCTGTTATTCGCAGTACTGTCGAGCAAGTGCGCGGCGCGCTTGAGACGGCAGGGTATCTCGACCCGGAGATAATCGTGGTGGACGATGGTTCTACCGACCAGACCGCGGATTTCGCCGCGGATACCGGCGCCACCGTAATCTCACATCCTTCAAATGTTGGGTACGGGCGTTCCTTGAAGACCGGAATCAACAAAGCCAAGCACGATACCATTGTAATTGTTGATGCCGATGACACCTACCCGATAGATGAAGTCGGGCTGCTTCTCGAAACTTATGAGAAGGGGTTTGACTTGGTCATAGGTGCTCGTTCGGGAAAGGAGTTCGACGGATCGGTATGGCAGAAATATCCGTTGAGATTGTTGCTGAAACTACTCGTGCAAATGGCGTGTGGGCGGAGAGTTCCAGATGTAAATTCAGGTTTTCGGATATTCGGAAAATCTACCATAACCGAATATTTTCCGCACCTGTGCGATACTTTCAGTTTCACGACATCAATGACGCTGGCGTACATTATGACAGGTCGTTTTGTGAAGCATATCCCCATTTCCTATCATGCGAGAAACGGAGTGAGTAAAGTACGCTTTTTTTCCGATAGTATAAGGACGCTGCAATACCTTATACAGGTCGTCACGTACTATAATCCGTTAAAAATGTTTTCTTTTGTGAGTATATTGTGTTTTTTTTCTTGCTTTGTTAGCGCTGTATTTTGGGTTTTTGACCCTGACTTTCTTGAAATGTATATTTTCAGCCTGGCCATGCTGATGCTCGGCATTGCTGTTTTTGCCATGGGTTTGCTCGCCGTCTTGCTTAAGCAAATTATGGACGGCGATGGGTATAGGTGACGAGGTAACGGGTTGAACGCCGGCTTGGTAATCGGCAGCTTGTCCACCGATCAGTAGTCAAACGACAGGTTGAACGGCAGGCAGTTTCACAACTTATGTTGCACGAGATGGTGGACAGTTTGCTGGTTTCCCAACGAGTTATGCGGCAGATGTTCTGGGCTGCAGTGGGCTGTGGTCTGATGGCATCTCTAATTGTTGTGTCAGGCCCTGAAGGATTATCAGGGTTGTCGCAGCTCAATTATGGAATTGCGGTCGCGATAATGCTGCCGACCATTGCCCTGACCGGGCTGATGTCACTTCGATGGCAAATGATTTTGCGCAGGCTGGTCGCACAACCAATCGTCGGATGGAGACGGTGCCACCGCTATGTTGCTACAAGCATGCTCATCGGGTGTGTCCTGCCCAGGGAGCTGGCGGATATTGGCGGGCGCACGCTTTGCCTCAATCAACTGGAGGGCATTCCGATCAAGGCTGCAGTCTCCTCAACAGTGATAGATCGATTGTTTGATATCGGTATCCTGTTAGTTCTGCTCCCGGTGGTGAGTCTGTACTGGTTTTTCGATTTTGAGTGGCATGTCACATTTGCCGTGGCGCTGTTTGCAGTGATCGCTTTGCTGGCTGCGTTGCAGTGGTTTTTCGATGATCTGTTGAGGATTGGAGAGGCGATTGTACGGCCGGTAGTGACACGGTTTGCGAGCCTTCGGAAGTTTTCCCTTCAGAGCAATCAAGCGTTGGACGGAATTGATAGCGTGCTGGCAACTCGACTTTATCTCATCAGTCTGGCCAAACTTGTTGCCCTTATGCTGCGAACCATAATGATTGCATGGGCCTTCGGTCTGGAGATATCACCGGTGGTACTTGTTCTTGCGACGCCGTTCGGACAACTCGGCAACTCGATTACGCTGACACCCGGGGCTATCGGGGTGTCTGAAGCGGGCTGGTTTGTAATACTGAAAATGGCCGGCATCACGAGTCCTGATGCTCTTGCGTTTGTCGTCGGACAGCGTATCCTCGTCACGCTTGCCGGCGTGGCTCTCGTTCCAATTGCCATATTCCTCGATGGCTGGTCATGGCATGGCTCGACAAAATAGCAGTCGTGCCCATGCCGACAACCTGCTGCAAGGATGAACAATCAGTCCGCAACACGCGGCTCCGGCACCTGAGATGAAAGTCTTCGAAACACTGAGCGTATCTGGCTTGTTCCACAGCAGACGGTTCTGGCTGTTGGCAGCCATCGCAATAGGCTTTGTCACGGGCACGCTGGCATTGCTCCAGTCAACGTCAAACGGGATGGGCTTTTCGCCTGATTCTGTGTCTTACCTGGCAGTGGCAGAGGGGATCCGGTCCGGCGACGGCTTTGTTGATGCGAGACGCTACAATTCGCCTGCGGGTGCCAACTACCCGCCTGGGTATTCAATTCTGTTGGCCGCAAGCAGTCTTATCAATCAGGACCTGATGCAAGCGGGCCGTGTTCTTCATGCATTTCTGTTGGGACTGAATACGGCACTCCTGGGATTGCTTGCCTTTCTGGCATTTCGATCAGTCCCTGTTGTTGCCTTTGTGTGCTTGGCCAGTCTTGGTCTCGCTGACACATATATCGTCTACCGGATGATCTGGTCGGAGGCCCCGTTTGTTACCTCAATTCTCATTTTCCTGATCAGTTTTGGCCGGTATCAACAAAACGGCTCTCTAACGGCGCTCATTGTCGCTGGTATGGCTGCGTCGACAGCGGCAATCATTCGGATGCCTGGCGTTGCAGTCATCGGCGCTGGTGCGTTTGTGTTGTTGGTCGCTCCGGGCACCTGGCAAACCAAGCTCAGGCGCTCATTTGTATTTGGGATACTATGCGGGCTTCCATTCTTTGGCTGGTTGGCGCGCAACCTGATTGTGACGGGGCAGGTCTATCTCGACCGTCCCGCCAGTCTTATGGCATTCACATCATCAAACCTCACTCGAGCAGGAGAGGTCCTGTCAGGATGGACGGGCGAACCTGCCGGCATTGCCGTGCTGTTTGCGGCGATCCTGCTGCTTGGATTGCCACCACGGTGCACAAAGACAAACCGCTCAGGACAATTTGGCAATCGGCTCCATGTCGATTGGCGGGTCATCGGGACGTGTGCCCTGTTTGCTGCAATGTACTTTCTTGTGACTTTGTTTGCGGTGTTTGCCTACGGCATGGCCAAGCCCATGGATGCACGGTACTTTCTGCCGGTTTACGGCCCGCTTGCCGTGTGTGCAATGGCAGTGCTGCATGCAGTTCTGTCGAGGTTGTTGGGCCGTGCCGCGCATGGCAGTCCAAATTACCTGGGCGCAAGAAGGACAGTGGGATCTGTCATCGTTGCGGCGGCATTGCTGGGCTTCGGCGTGTTTTCGGTGCAACAGATGGCTGAGAGTTCAAGACCCTATGATCGTGGGATCCTCAAGCGGCCAGTACCCGAAATAATGACCGCATATGCCAACATCCAGACGAATTTGCCGATTCTGTCGAATTATGATGACCGGGTATACATGTTCGTCCGCAGGCCGGTTGACAGGCTGCCGAGGCTTTACCGGGTTGATCGCAATGAACAGCGAGCATCGAACTACGGTGAACTCGTTCGCAAACTGCGTGCCCGGTTGCAGCGTGGCGGATATGTTGTCTACCTGCTGCCGCACAAGCGCCTGTATCTTCCCAGCCCGGAAGAGCTTGGCAAAATTCTTCATCTGAAAGTGCATGCGCAAAGCGCGGACGGGATTATTTTTTTCGCAACGCCGACACCGGCAGATTAGTCTGTCTTTTTGTGTTCTAACCTGTATGCACGTCGATTGGAGAATTCGGAACCAGGTCGCGAGCTTTGTGACGCAGGCCCTTACCATAGACTTTCTGGTCAGGCGTCATGGTCAGCACAGACATACCAGCGCGAATTTTACGGCCCAGTTCACCGGCACCGCGGATCCGTGAGACGTTCCGCAGGATGTAACCCGGTCGCAGATAGAAGCTGCGATAGCACTTAACCAACATTTCGCGAAGTTCCTGCCTGGTGAAGTTTTCTTCCCAGACGGGCAGTTCATACTCTGGCTGTGGATCAAGAGCGAAAGCGCGCCAGACGTCACTCTTGATTATTCCCGTCTTCAGCCCATGGGCGTAGATCTCTGTTCCGGGATAGGGGCAAAATATAGTGAAGTGTGCGTAGTTGGGATCAAGCTGCTTGGCCAGCCGCATTGTATCTCGGATATCTTCGGCAGTTTCAGTCTGTTGCCCAATAATGAAGTAGGCAAGCACTTCCATACCGGATTTTTTTGTCCATTCGACAGCCTGGCGGACACGGTCGACCGTGGTGTTCTTTCGGATAACCCGCATCATCCGGTCGTTTCCGCATTCTACTCCATAGTGGATCCGGTCACAGCCGGCGGCTGCCATATGGTCCAGGAGTTCCTGGTTTACCGTGTTCACATGGGCGCGAACATCCCAACGGAACTTCAATCCGCGTTTGATGATCTCATCGCAAAGTTCGTGAACACGATCCTTTCGTACCGTGAATGTGTCGTCGTAGATGAAAGCTTCCTTGATGCCCAATGACAGGCATTGTTGTATTTCATCAGCGATGTGGGCGGCTGAACGCCACCGAAAACCGGACAGAACAGGCGAGAAAGGTCGATCACAGAAGGTGCAGCGATAGGGGCAGCCACGACTGGTGAACATCGTGGTGATCACATTGTCCCTACCCAATAGCGACGTGTACATATTGACGTCAAGCAGATGGCGGGCAGGCATGCCGAGCGTATCCAGGTCGCTGGTGGCAGGTGCAATTCCGTTGTTGATCATTCTGCCATCAGGCTGGACTGAGACGACCCCTGCAATTGCCGCGGGGGACTTGTTTGAATCAATCGCGTCAAGAAACTCCTTGAACACGATTTCGCCCTCTCCCTGAACCAGATAGTCCACTTCGGGAAGCTTGATTGTCTCTTCCGGAAACAAGTGGACATGCGGCCCTCCCAGAACGATCTTGGCATGCGGCGCCACCTGGCGTACCACGCGGCACATCAAGATGACATCAATCAGCGTGAAGGTCATGGCCGTAATGCCGCAAACATCGAACCTGCGGGCGCCGACTATGGTCTTCAGTTCTTCGTAGTTCCAGCCTGGAGGTTGTGTGTCCAGGACTTCCACTTCGTGCCCGCTGTGAGCCTCAAGGTAGCCGGCCAGCGACAATACTCCCAGCGGGGGGTTGAAGCCGCGATGTTTCTCGACGATTGCAGGATTCTTGCCGATTAGCTCGTTGAAGCGCGGCGGATTTACGAGAAGTACTTTGGCCATCAGACAATTACCCCGAAAGCGTTTTTGATACGCACCGGCCAATTCACAGTTTGAACCAACCTGAAAGACCCAGCCCGTGTCTTTGTTAACCTGCAAAAGCAATCTGGACGTGATCGGAAACGATTACAACAAATACTCTTCCGAAGCCAACGGAGTTGCGGCCGGCATCACAAGGACAGGGGCCGCGCCACCACAGTAAAGCCCTTCATCAGGAGTTCCTGCTCGCTGTAATTGCTGAGTTGTGTTCTTATTGAAGGTGTAAGCAGGGTCTCACCTTCTCGAGGTCCGGGTATCCAGTCAATGATTTGAAAATACTGTTCGAAGATTTGCCGATACTCGTGTTCGCGCATGCCGTTCACCCACGACGGTATTTGAGGAAATCGGTTCTCTCGAAGGTGATCCCAAGCCGGTACGGTCTCGGACGGTTCCGTGTCTGGGTATTTCCAGGCGATATGGTGACCGCCCGAAATGCTGGTAAAGTTGTGGACATAAATGTAGGTCAGGCCATCCGGTCGCAGGACACGCCGCAGTTCACGAACCGCAGCGGGGACATCGTCGAGATGCTCAAACACTTCGTGCGACACAACAAGGTCCATGCAGTTGTCAGGCAGGTCCATCTGGCTGACACTGCTTTTCCGAAGCGCCACTGCCGAGTGATCCAGCGATAGTCCGCTTTCAGTTGCCAGGGTTGCATAATAGGGCCGTCTGAAAACAGCGTCCCAGTACAGTGTTCTGGCCATTCGCTCTGGGCCATTGCGCCGCAGGATTGCCCAGTATTTTGCCGGGCTCATGCCGGCACGCACAACCTCAGGGTCAATACCCACCACCCTGGCATTCAGTCCACTCAGCAGCAACGACAGCCAGTAAGACTTTCCACACCCGACATCGAGAATGTCTTTCTCTTCAAGGTCTTTGACCCCCAGCCGTGCAAGGTCACCCAGCATTTTTGAAAAGAAACTTGCGTGCTCTTTGGCAAAGTCACGATTGTGGGCGTTGCCATATTGAAGCATGGACAGGTACAGCCGAAATCGTGAAACGGGCTCATTCATAATAGGCTTCTAGTTCCAGCTCAGGATTGACACCGTTGTTATCGATAAACATTCGCGCCCATATTTCGAAGCCCAACGCCATCCAGAGCAAGAAGTAGTGCCAGCGCAAGCTGGTGCTGGGTGGCGCGTGAATGATCTTCTCAAGGTATTCGTATCTAAACCAGCCTCGGCGACGCACACGGGATTCTGTCAGGATTCTCGTTGCGGCTCGTTTCAGCTCGACATTGAACAGATGATGCGCGTCAAAGGTGAACCCCCATTTTTTCTTTTGCAATGTTGGTTGTGACAGAAGGTCGGCCAAGGCTTGCCGCAATACATGTTTTGACTGCCCAGCCGATACCTTCATGCTGTATGGCATCGAAAACGCGAGATTTACAAGGTCACGATCCAGGAAAGGTACTCTGGCCTCGATTCCGCTGGCCATCGACATTCTGTCTTCGTTCAACAGTAGGTCATCGACCATTTTCAGATGAAATTCGGCCCGCAGCACCCGCTCCATAACAGGAAGCTTGCTGTCCTGGAAAAAGGGATCGAAGTGTCGTCTGACCGGTTCCAGCTTCGTTGTCTGGAAACGCGCATCGAGTATCTTGCTCGCCGCTCCGGCGTCAGAGTCCCAGGCGTTACGAAGAATGAGATAGGCCTTGGCCGGGTCTCCGGTCGCGAGCAGATACTGCAGACCGCGCCGACCATGATCCCAACCCAGTACGCCGAGAGGATCCATGATTGAATAGGCAAGACCACTTAACGGACTAAGTATTTTCTGCACAGCCATTGTTTCGCAGAATGCGTGGAGCGCACCGAATGGCTCCATTAGCCGGTTGATGTTGTATCCGGCAAACAGTTCATCTCCGCCCAGACCGGTCAGTACCAGCTTGGCATCCGACGTGGCGAAGCTGGATAGCAGAAAACCCTGCAGGATGTTTTCCTTCGGTTCCTCAGCGTGCCAGATCGCTGCAGGATAGGATTGCAGGGGCGACTTGCCCAATCTGGTTTCGCGATGGTCGGTACCAAACTGAGCGGCTACGCGCCTGGCATCATCGAGTTCATCGGTTGGCGCGTTGAAACCCAGCGCAAATGTCTTGAAATCATCATTGTTGGCTTCGCGCATCAAGCCGACAATAGCACTTGAGTCGATGCCGCCGGACAGATACGCCGCCACGGGCACATCGCCCAACATCTGCTTTTGCACGGCATTGGCCAGCAACGCCCGGGTTTCCTCGGCGAATTCTGCCGCTGTGCGTGCCCCGCGGGAATCGGGTTGCAGTTCATGGTAGCTCGATACGGAAACTTCGTTACCCTGGAATGACAGCAGATTGCCGGCGCCGAGGCGATGAATATCCTTGAACAGCGTCCCCGTTCCCGGCACGAAGCGGACGTTCAGGAAATCATGAAAACCCTGATCGTCCAGGTGTCTGGGCACGTCTTGATCACATATGATCGCCTTGATCTCGGAACCAAACCGCAAGTTGGCACCGTCGAAGTGATAGTGCAGGGGTTTGATGCCGAACGGGTCGCGGGCCAGGATCAGGAGCTGCTTGACGCTATCGAACAAAGCAAATGCAAACATGCCGTCCAGTCGCGCAAAGAAGGCGCGACCGAACTGCTTGTATCCGTGCAGGATGACTTCGCAATCGCTGTGCGTCAGAAACCTGTGCCCGGCTGCCTGGAGTTCGCGACGCAGCCCGGCGAAGTTGAAGATTGTTCCATTGCAAACGAGGGCGACCGTGTTTTCTGCGTCCTTGAGTGGTTGGGCACCGTTGAGAAGGTCGATGATACTAAGGCGATGATGACCGAGAAACACGCCATCTGCCGTGAAAGAGCCCGCTGAATCAGGACCGCGATGCGCCAGCTGCGCGAGCATCCGGTGGCCGAGGGCAGGCTTGGCCTTCGGCCCGACAATTCCCACTATCCCGCACAAATGCCTAGTCCTCTTTCAAACGATCTCTGGCAAGCATCAGGTTGCTCAATCCATTGGCCATCCATGCGTTGCACCATCGCATAAGAGTGAACTGTTTGATCCGATATCTCCCTTTTTGATAATAGAAATATCCTTTCGGGTCCTGCATTGTCTGCGTTGCCCATTGTGCAACATGTTCCGCCTGTTTCAGGTACGCCGGGTTCACGAACTGAGCTGCGCGGGCGAAGGTTCCGATCGCCGTGCCGGCGCCATGTATGTCGAAGGGATGGGTCTTCTCATGTGTCCATTTGGGCGCACCATCGCGGCAGAACAGATTTTCTTGGTAGAAATCCAGGCCATGTTGATACACCGCAGCGTAGCTGTCGTCTCCGGTCGACCGGCCGTATCTCAGGAATGCGTCAAGTATGAAGGCCGTATGGTAGTTGTCATGGGTGATGGGTGATGCACCCGGCGGGTCGGTGTAGTACCAGGCGCCATAGTCGGTCTGCTTTCGTGCCACAAACTCCATCAGTTTGCGTGACTGGCTTTGATGCTCCTCACAGTGGGTTATCGCCGACAGGCGAGCAAGCAAAGCGCCCGCCAGCACGCTGACGTCCATTACCCTCATGGTGATGGACGTGTCGGGCACATAGGAGATGCATTTCGTCTCTTCATCTTCGTGCAGGATTTTCAGGTCGTTGAGGATGAATGCCGCGCAACTTTCGGCTGCCTCAAGGTAGCGACGATGCCCAACAGTCTCATATCCATCAAGCAGCGCCTCTGCCACGAAACAGGAAACCACACAGTTCGGCGAGCGCGACGGTGCGAAAAACCCAAGGTCCTGCCAGTCCCAGTGGTATCCCCAGCAATGCCCGGAATAGCCACGGCAAGCATCATTCAGCAACCAGTCCAGTTGTTCTGCTGCCTTGTCCAGGTCACTGGCCCTGCCACTGGTGCGGAAGCGGCACAAGTATGCCTGCGCGAACAGTGCCATGCCCTTTGGATTATGGCTTTTTGCAACTCCCAGGATCGGCCTCAGGTTAATGGGTGAAGACTTAATGGCCTGGCTTGCAAGCAAACGCAGCCACTTGTTGTTGAGTGTCAGTGCCTTGAGCAACGGGCTGTTGAGGGCGTCGAACTTGCCATAGCCGACATAGTTTTCCTGCTCACAATAGCGCATGACCTGTTCATAGGATTTTTCGACGGCGTCGGTGAATGACGGCTCGCGTGCCTTACCTGACATCGAACTGCTCTACGAAACCGGTCATCCAATCCGTGACATCGATACAGTCGGAAAGAAGGTTTTCCCGTTGGGATTTTGCGAACGTTGTCATGCTGTCGGATTGTGCAATCTCCTGTGCCTTCTTGAGAATTGCGCTGCCGTCTGCGGGGCGCATCCGGGTGCACAGCCCATAGCGCTTTTCCTGCTCGTCAGTATAACCGCGGCCGACATCGCTGACGAAAATGGCGGATACACCCAATACGGCGCTTTCCGAGGCCATCGTAGCGCTCTCACCCACATAAAGATGAGCAAATGCAAGAAGATGATGGATTTCAGTTGCCTTCACCGGAGACGCTAGTTCCGCGAGCTCGCTCGGCAGTGGGGTTTCCGATGACACAAACACCCGACCGTATTTCGACAACATTTTGGCTATGGAGACTTTCATAGCGGCACTCAACCCGTGCATTCCCACATCATGATTCGAATCCCAGGAGACAAACCTCATGACAAAGAAGCGGTCCGATGGATTGATGCCGGCTGCTTCCAGCACTGCGGGATTGGGGACGAAACGGCTCGGGTGCAGATAGGCCAACTCATGGTAACCGTCGTACGTGACATGACGCCCTCTCACGGGCCGTGAATAGCATGACGGTGTACAAACCGCGCTGGCGAAAGGGTAGGTGATGGCGTTCGCCAATGCAGCATGTTCGGTATCGTAGAAGACGACCGCGGGCCTTCGTAACAACCTGGCTGCATGAACCACAAGTGTACCACCGATCTGCACGAATATGTCAGGCGGTTGGCGTCGGTACATCTTGTACAGGCGCCACTCATGCTCCACGAGTTCCAGTGTCAGCCCGGCAATACCGCGCCGCACGCGGCTCAAGCAGGTGTGCCGGTAGCCATATGAGTCCAGCAACTCAAGTGTGAGATCTTTGTCCCGGCTGACAATATCGACCCGCAACCCTTTCTGTCGCCAGTGGTCTATGGCGTTGCGGAAGAAGTGGACATGTGCCGGATGAGAGATGTCACAGACAATGTGACGGCATTTAAGATCTGCGGTCATTGCGCACTTCGTTGATCTGCTCCGATATCAATCCGAAACAAAAAACAATCACTGATGTGAGTAACAACAACATACTGGTCGGCGGGAAACCTTTTGATGCAAAAAAGACCGAGAACACATACCAGCATGCCCCCAAGACAAAGAGAAAGACGCTTGCCGGCAGAAAAATTCTCATTGGCGAAAAGAAGACGGTTATCTTCATGATGATCATCAGAAAGCGTGTGCCATCAAAAATCAGCCTGATACCGCTCTTTCCGACACGTTTTTTGGTCTGAATGGGGCGATAGTTCACGCTGTAACCGGCCTTTATCACGGACAAGGTTATAGTGGTCGGGTAGGAGTAGGAATTTGGCAACAGATAAACGAATTGCCTGGCGATCGGAGTGCGAATTGCGCGGAAGCCGGACGTCAGGTCGCTGATGCGGCGGTTGGCCACGTAGCTTGCAAGGATGTTGAAGATCGAATTGGCCAGGTCACGGTGTGCGGACGTCTCGGATTTTGACGTGCGAGCGCCTACACTCATATCGAAGGTTTGCAAGTCCTCAAGAAGAATCGGGATGTCGTTTGGGTCGTGTTGTCCATCAGCATCCAGCAGTACAATCATTCGGCCCCGGGCATTGCGAATTCCGGTTTTAACCGCTGCGCCGTTGCCGATGTTGTAGGGGTGCGAAATGACCTTGGCGCCCGCGCCTTGCGCTATCGTCGCGGTTGAATCTCCAGATCCGTCGTCAACAACCAGCAGTTCATAACTGTAGTCTTCGCGATCCAGGGCTGTCTTCGTAGCGGCAATCACGCTTTCAATTACTTTTTCTTCGTTGAATGCCGGCATGATCACTGAAACGTCAACGGCTTCCATGCTGTCGGATTGTTTGGAAGAATGGCTTTGCAGCATCGCTTTGCCCGTCATTCACTTTCATTCCTGGACTGAGTGTGAACCGACCTCATGGGTTTCCCGCCCCTACCTTATCAGGTCAAGCTGACTGTCTGTTTGCTTTGCAGTGTACAGATACCCACCACGTTGGTTGCTTACTTTTTTGAGTGCCAGAGAACAAAGTTGTTAATGGTCTCCACCTGCAGCAGTGGTTCTAGCGTGCTATTGGCTCGCTGCGCAACAAGCGGGTGATTGTTGGCCAGAATGATAGCGCGCAGCTTGCCGTCATGGATATTCGACAGCATATCATCAAGACGATCAGGGCAATTGCGCGCGTGACTGGCGCAGACGAACAACTGGCGTCTTTGGGCAAGGATGTCGCGAAACCGGCTTTGGTGCTGGTAACCGAAAATGTACATCAATCGCCCAATCACCAGATGTGGGGAGTCCCGCACCGTTGCCAACTGCCAGGAGATCTCCTCCGGCGCAAGGACTAGATCGTCCGGTCTCGTAACCTCGGCCACCCGCCTTGCGATCAGCTGATGTTGATCGATCAGTTTCCATGAAAAACCGGTATGTGTCTTCGCCCCGATCGACATTGTCGTGTTGCCCGGCGCCAATACAAATATCGTCAGTGCAATCGTGGCCATCACCATTCGATGACCGGATTTGTGGCTTCCGTTGCCGGTCAACAATGCAGCGAACAAGGTGGCCAGGAGCACAGGCACCGGTATGGCCCAGAATATCCTCCAGGAAAAGTTAGCGGGAAACAAATGCGAGATTGCAGATTTTATCCAAGGCGTCGTCAGGACAAAGAAGGCGATCGCAAACATGGCTGCCACTGACTTGCGCTGTCGATCGCGAACGCTTAGAGGCAGCAGGAGCAAGCCCAGCAATGCCAGTTTCTCCCGCAGTCCCTCTCCGGTGACGGTCTCCCAGTTGTGTTTGGGTGATGACACCTGTTTCCAGGCCCGCTCAATATTTTCGGCAACGGGATCTGAGAGAGTGAATATCAGTGCCGCGTAGCACGATGCGATCGTGACAATCAAAACCAGCGGCAAGGCTGCCTTGGCCAGTTTGAAGCGGCTGTCACTGTGGCCCAGCACTTTGCCCGCGAACAGTACACCGGCTAACATGGGGGCGACGGCGACTGCGTTTGACGACATGCCGACCGTCGCAATTCCAGTCAATGCTACCCGCATGAGGTCAGACCGGCGGTTCGTGTCCATTGCTTTCAACACGAACACAGCCAGCAACGGTAACATCACGGTTGCCATTACCGCCTTGCCTTGAAACATTCGAACCAGCCCGAAATTTCCATATGCACGGTGGACATCACCCCATGCTGTGAGAATCAGCAGGAACGCCGCAGCACCTAGCAGTGCCCTGCCGGGTGTAAACCACCTGACAAAGTGATAAGCGGTCAGAATTGATATTGCGGAGAAGGCCGGAGCAATAACCAGATGGGTGGTGGAGTAGGGCGGCAGCCCGGTAAGGTCACTGACAAGCGCAACCAGCATCTCGAATGACTGAACCCGGTACCACGCACCCAGAAGCGGGAACTGCTCGATGCCGAGGATCGTGTCAAACCGCATGATCGGCTGGTGAGGATTGTCGAGCGCGTTCGCGGCAAGATTTATGTAGAATGCATCATCAGCATCGCTGCGGTAGGTCATCAGGGAAAACAGGACAGCAAGGGTCATTATGGCGCACAGACCCAATCCGTCTCGAGTGGTCAGTGTGTAGCTGTCATGCTGTTTGATGCGGGGCTTGGAGGTCCAGCGCACCGTGACTAAAGAAAGCGCAAGCACGGTGCCCAGCCCCCAAACCAGCACAGCCTGATCGGTCACGGCGTAGCCCGCGACCAATACGATGGCGAACGATGACAGAACCGGCGTCAGACCCGTGTTTCCGAAACTCCAGGCGTGCGCATTGAGCCCGTGTTTGTGGTGTACTGAGTCTGCGGGAAGACCGCTTTGGCGTTTGTCCTCATTTACGATTGAATATGCGAGGATCACAGACAGTAACGTGACTGCAAGGGCGCCCCATCTCAGTGTGGCAAAAGACATCTCCAGTGAAACGACACAGTTTGTCCAGATCGTCCATGTTGCGAGGATGCAGACCAGATAGGTGAGTATCGTGCTGACGGGATCTGCCCGGGAACCGGGAAGTGCCGGGCTGTCGACCTGGCGTGTGTTGTCCTCAGGGTGTTTCATTGGCGCTCATCGGTGTGGGCGATCCTGAATATCACATAGTCATCGCCCCCAACCGGTCCGGCCTTCGTCGCATCAACGGAGTAACTTCCGCTAGTTGCCACGATTTCAGTTTCAAACACCGACAGGACTTTCAGCAAACTGGCATACTCTTCCTGATACGAGAACTCCCTCTTCTCCAGGCCGACCGGCACGCCCAGTCGAGGGCGGACTTGTTGCCGCCACACGCACCCGGGTTTGCATCGGCTCGCGGTCTCCGGTCGGAGTATCTCCGAACGAATACCTTGGCCTGAGTGGTGGATGTAGCGGATTTTCCTTTGTCGGATCATCTGGTCTAAGGGCTGACTTTCGTCAATTATGAAGATGGCGTCCTCACCAAAATAGAACGGCAAGTCGAATCCTCGCCGACCGGGATAGGGATTTGACAGGGATGAGGCGAACAGAACGGGTTCACCTGACTGGTAGATGCCCTGCATGGCATCAAAAACTTTCCGGGTGGAGCTTCTGGAATAGGCCCGCTTTGCCAGGTTGGACAACGCAGCAGATATTTTCGATGGCCCTGTCTCAAGATCGATATGCCAGTCGTTGGAGAAGTCACGCTTGAGCAACTGCTGCTGGTTTGCAAAATTTGCCAGACCGGAAACCAGAAGCACCAGGGCTGTGCAAGCCAAGGCGGCATCTCGAAACTGCCGGTAATGCAACGGCGCTGCGGCACTTAACAACTCTTTGGTGATGGCGGCCAGCGCTACGATCGCAAGCGGAACAAGCGGAAGAGAGTTGCGAACGTAAATAACCGGAAAGAAGGCCGAGTAGATAACCAGAAAACTTCCGATCAGGAGCAGGGGAACCCAGGTGAGTGATGACACGTCCCGCCCGGATACGAGGCGGACACTCCTGGCCAGCGCCAGTCCGGTTGCCGCCGCCACCAGTGCAATTGCAGCCCACGAGGAAAGAGTGCCGGCGAGCCCGTTCCAGGCGTACCTGAATGGTCGGGTCAGCCACTCGACGAACTCCAATTCCGTGCTTCTCGTCATTGCCGCGGCAATCTGCGCGTCAGGGTGCGTCAGGTGCAGAATGGCTGGAACAGCCGCCAACAGGGCAAAGGCAGTCGTCAGCGCCAGCAGTCGAACAACAAGCGACAGCCACTGTGTGGACGCATATCCCGATTCCGACAGACTACCCCATGTAAGCACCACAACTGTCGCACCATAACCCGCGACCAGCAATCCCAGTTCCTCATGCACGCAGGTTGCGAGGCCGACCAGAACGCCGCAGGCCGATAAAATGAAAGGCGCCCGATTTGCCATGGGCGCCCTAGAGAAGTGCAGAAAAACAAGAAACGACGATGTAACCAAGAGAGTCGAAATCGGCGTGGTGAGTTCGGTGCGTGCCATCATGATAGCGAACGGGCTGAATGCGTACAGGCCGGCGAAGATGGCGGCGGCGCTAGAGTTGATGGACAGATGCTTGCTCAAGATCCACCACAGAATGAGTATGGTGAATCCGTCCGCAGCAATGTTGAGCAGCTTCACGGAAAAGTCGTACGGCCCTATGAGATTGATGGCCAATGCATACAGGCCGAGCAGAACAGGGCGGAAGACATAGGCTCCGCCGTCAATCTTGAATGCAGTTTCGCCTTCTGCCCACAAGCTGGCAAGGGATAGGTAGTAAACTGTGTCGCTTCCTGAAATGCCAATTGAGGTGATACCGGAAAGCCGAGGTGCAAGTGCCAATGCGAGGAGGGCAAGGGCGGAAACAATTGTCACCAACTGCGAACGACTAAGCCTGGGCAACATTGCAAATCTTGGACTGACCATAACCGGCTTGTTTTTCCTGGCGGATCCGTTCGACGTTGGAACTTCTGTCGCATCACACTGTGATGGTATTCGTTGCTAAGGCCGATACTGTCAAGCTCGACGGCTGACTAATCAGCAAAGACTTCATGCGGCAGGATTCTGTTCGGCCCGTCTGCACGCGGCAGGTTGAGCAGAGAACCGCCGCCCGTCGTTGCCTGGCATGCCGCTCATTACGCTGAGTGCCAAATCCGGTGCGGCTGGTAGCTGCGCCGGCGCGTGCCTTTGGTTCAGCGCGAACGTCCGAAGGCGCGATTAACAGGTGTATGCTTTGATCTTTTGTGCCATTTAGTTGCGATGCCTCCCGGCAGGCATCATTTGAGTCAACAGTCACTGCCCGTTGTATCCCTTTGACTATTGCCGGGTATGCCGGCGCCAGGCGTGACCGCTGCAGCACGTCCAGGAGACAATCAATTGTCGCACTCTCAGTTCAATCCTCCAGGACCTCAACTGCTGAAGGATATCAAGGATGTTGTCGGTGATGCAGGGTGGAAAAACCTGGAGGATGCACCACGGCACCTTGATGATCCACGCGGGCGCTTCATGGGCAGGGGGTGCCTGGTTGTCCTGCCTGACTCGACCGAACAGGTGGCCGCCATTGTCCGGCTTTGCGACACAGCCAGGGTAGGGGTTGTGCCCTATAGCGGCGGTACCGGTGTTGTGGCCGGGCAACTGTCAATTGACACTGACAATGCAATCATCATGTCACTGGAGCGAATGAACAAGGTGCGCCAGGTGTTGCTCGATGACAACGTCATCGTGGCCGAGGCCGGGTGCATTCTCGAGAATGTTCATGCGGCCGCGCAACAGCATGGCATGATGTTTCCGCTGAGCATGGCGTCGAAGGGAAGTTGTTGCATTGGCGGAAATCTGGCCACCAATGCCGGCGGCATTCAGGTACTGCGATACGGCAACATGCGCGACCTGTGCCTGGGGATCGAAGCTGTGCTGCCGAACGGTGCGATCCTGAGCGAGCTGAGCCCGTTGCACAAGAACAACACCGGCTATGATCTGCGGCACCTGCTGATCGGCAGCGAAGGCACCCTGGGGGTCATCACCGCCGCGTCGCTGATGCTGAGACCGGTCGATCCGGAAACCGCAACTGCTTTTCTGGCCATCAGATCTCCCGCACACGCGCTGAAGATTTACAACGAGATCAAAGGCCATCTGGGCGATGCAGTCTCGGCTCTTGAATTGATGAGCGGCCTGGGGCTGGAACTGGTCGCCTCGGCATTTCCGGCGCTTCGAAACCCGTTTGAGCCGGGTTGTGAATGGGCATTGTTGCTAGAGGCCACCGGGCCGCTGGGTATCGGCGACCGCCTGCAAAGCGCACTGGCAGGCTGTCTTGACAAGGAACTTTTGGTGGATGCCATTGTCGCGCACTCGCAGTCGCAAAGGAACAGTCTCTGGGACTTGCGTGAGAACACCCCTGAAGCGAACCGCATGGCGGGCGCGTTCTGCAACAGTGACACATCTGTTCCGATCAGCAGGGTCGACGCCTTCATCAGCGATACTGCCAAGGCGATTTGTGAAATTCACCCGGATGTCAGGATCAACAGTTACGGGCATATCGGTGATGGCAATATTCATCACAACGTCATGCCTCCGGCGGGCATGACCAAGGCCGAACTTGTCGCGTCAAACCCCGGTATTGTTGACGCCGTTCGCATGGCGATCAACGAGGTCAGCCATCGTCATGGTGGATCGATCAGCGCCGAACACGGTATCGGCAGGCTCAAGACACGTGACCTGGAGACTTTTGCGGGTAAGGCAAGATACGACACCATCCGGCGCATCAAGCTGGCGCTGGACCCCAACAACATCATGAATCCGGGCGCCCTCATTGATTGAGCCAGTCCGGTGCCAGGTTCGGCCGGGCTTTCTTACTCCGCCAATAGCAGCCGCAGCTGATCAAGCAGCACCTCGCGGGTGAACGGAACCGTCAGCGCCAAAAGCAGTGTAAGGTGCAGAATCGCGATCAAAACCAGTTGTGAGCGAAACGGCCGCTTGCGCGTCTTGTGGCGCAGCCGCTGCTGGGCGATGAATGCGCCGGGTGTTCCACCGGCAAGTGCCAGTGCCAGCAAGGTCTTTTCCGGCACGCGCCAGTCCCCCCTGATGGCGCGAACCTTGTCCCACGCGAACATGGCAAAGGTGACAAGATTGATGCCGGCGAGATAGAGAATCAGCAGATAGATCAGATCCATGGGGCAATCATGCGACCGGTCTCGCGCGTCCGGCAACAGTCAGGTTGGAGATGGTCATCTGGCGGACCGTCCCTGAGCGGGATCAACTTGTAATCCACAGTGCAGCGGCGATGTAGTCATCGAGCGGTGCGATATGTCCCGTGAATGAACGCCGTCCGGCGAGTGTCGGTTTGTTGTTCGCCGTGAGGTTGGCCTGGAATGTACCGCTGGTTTCATCGAACTCGATGTGTACGTCGTGATACTCCAGAAACGTGCGGGCACTGGGGAAGTACGCCTTGTAGAACGCCTCTTTGGCGACGAAGTGCATAAGTGCGGTTTGTCCGGACCGGCCGGGATTTTCGTCGGCGCGGCAAATCCGGGATGCCACGTCGGCCGACAAAGACTTGCGAAGCTCGACGTCGACGCCGATACCGATGAGATCATGTATTGAGCCTACATGGGCAATGCACAGGTTGCGGCTGTGGCTGATGGTGCCGGCAAACCCCGGCGGCCAAACCGGGACCCGATGCCCATCGGCTGGTATCGCGGTGGCGGCGCAACCGAGTTCTGCCAGGGCGGCTCGGGCCAGCCGGCGCCCGGTATGAAATTCATTGCGGCGTTTCTCCACCGCACGCGCCATCGCGGCGGCTTCTACGTCATCAAACGGCTCCGTGTTTTCAATCGGTCCGGCTGCGGTCGCGGTGCCGGCGGGAGAATGACGGTCAATCCATGCGGCTGCCAGATCAGAGGTTTGTTCGGAAATGGCAACAGTTCCTTTTTGAATCCCGAGAAGTGCATTGACTTTAGTGTGCATGCCTGAGGGTGGTATCTCCCTGTGGGCACGAGCGTTCGCTTAGCGACTGCATGGAATGCCGACGTTACTGGCCTGCCGCCATAGATGCAACATCGGCTGGTATGAGAAAGCTGTGGTATAGAGTGGTCAGATCATCAGTCCATAAAAGACTTATTAAATCAATATTTTAATAGCCATCACTGAGGCGTTGAATCAAGCCTGTAGGTGGTGTTCTCTCCAAATCCGCTGTCCGGCTCCCGACAGCGGTTTGCAGCGGCTATTGTTTAAGCGCATGGATCACGGATTTGATTGCAGGGCTTGCCGCGAGCCGTTTCGGATACGCAATCAGATAATCGTGCTGCATGGGAACGGGTTGTGAGTTCAACTGCACCAGGTCGCCGGACGACAGGTCACCGGCAGCGATTTTCTGCGGCACCAGCGCGGCGCCGAAACCGTGCCTTGCAAACCTGAGCGCGGTGCTGCTGGCCTGAACGCGCAGCCCCAGATTGTGGTCAACGATACGTCGGGCGGGCATAACCTTGCTCCAGCTCGGTGACGTCGAAAAATCCCGACCCCAGTCCGTGTGGATCAGGTGCCGGTCTTTGATCTTTTCCGGCAACGAGCCATGTGCTGCGACAAACCCGGGAGACGCGACTGCCACCAGACAATCCGAAAACAGTGCTTCGACCTGGTAGTCTCCGTAAAGGTCGTGGCCGTAGAAGATACGCACATCCACTTTGTCGCGAACAAAATCAACCGGATCATGCTCGACCCGGATGTCGAGCGACGTCCCGAGGTCTGTGCCATCGATAGTGGACAGTTTCGCCGCGAGCCAGGTTTCGGCGACTGACTGGGGAGCGCTCAACACCAGTCGCCGGCGCCGCTCGGTTCTCTGCATCGCATCGGACAGGTCCTCAAGCGTTGCCATGGATTGCCCGAGTTGCGGATAGGCGGTTAACCCGGCGTCGGTCAGCGAAATGCGATTGCCCTGTCTGATGAACAGTACCTTGTCCCAGAAATCTTCAAGCAGCCTCACCTGCTGGCTGACGGCCGCCGAACTGACACCCAGTTCGCGTGCTGCATTGGCGAAAGAGCCGGTCCGGGCGGCAGCTTCAAACGCACGCAGCGCGTTGAGGGGGGCAATACGGCGCAAAGCGGTATTCTCCGAAAGAATTTCTAATGGTCCACAATTAAAAACTGTATTTCTGGCACGGCCGTTTGGCAACATACTGTCAGTCAGAGTGCTATGAGGTGCTGATGCAGAACATTGTCGATCTGGACCGCTACCCCCTGGACAGGCCGCAAAGTCCGCCCTGGTCGGTGCTGGTTGAGGACTGCAGGACCAGACTGGCCGCAGAAGGCCTGTTCAACATGCCGGGATTTTTGCGCGACGACGCCCTGTCGGCGGCGGTCGAGGAAGTGAAGCCGGTCCTGGCGCAGAACGCATTTGCCCATGCGCGCCGCCATAACATCTATTTCAGCAAAACCGTTGACGGGCTGCCGGCCGCGCATCCGGCCCTGCAGGAGTTTGAAACCTCAAACCGGACCATTTGTGCCGATCAGATTGGGCAATCCGTGATCGTTCGACTGTACGAGTGGGCACCCTTTGCCGAATTTCTGGCTGCCGTCATGGACAAGCCGGTGCTGTACACGATGGATGATCCGCTCGCACGGGTGAATGTCATGGCCTACGCCGACAGCCAGGCGCTGAACTGGCACTTTGACCGCTCCGAGTTCACAACGACGCTGCTGCTGCAGGCGCCTGTCGCCGGCGGCGCGTTTGAGTTTGACAGAGACCTGCGCAGTGAAACCGCTCCCAACCATGAAGGCGTGGCTGAATTGCTGCAGGGGCGCAGAACGCCGGCGCGGCTGACGCTGGAGCCCGGCACGTTGAACATCTTCAAAGGCAGGAACACCGCTCACAGGGTGACATCCGTGCGCGGTGAACGGGACCGTATCATTGCTGTGTTTTCCTACTATGAACGCCCTGGCGTGCTGCTTTCGGACGAAGAGCGTGTTGGGTTCTACGGGCGCGCGTCATGACCGTGCCCTCGGCATTCAGGGACGACCGCAAGCTGACCTACCTTAACTCGGACGGCGCCGACAGGGCGCTGGTTAGTCCGGTGTCCACAGCGGTACTCGACAGGGCGCGCGGCTATCGCCTGCAGCGTCTGCGCGAACAGCTGGTCAGATCGGACTGTGCAGCACTGTTGCTCTACGATCCCTGCAATCTCCGCTACGCGTTTGACTGCTCGAACATGCAGGTCTGGACCCTGCACAACCCCATGCGCTATGCGCTGATCATAGCTGACGGGCCGGCCATCATGTTCGAGTTCAAGGGATGCCTGCACCTGTGCGACGGGCTGCCGGGCATCGATGAGTTGAGAACGGCAAGGGCTTGGATGTTCATGGCGTGCGGCGACAAGCTGGATGGCGCGGTGGAAGACTGGGCCGATGAAATTGCCGACCTGGTCCGCCAACACGGCGGCGGCAATACCAGGATTGCCTGCGACAAGCTCGACGGCAGCGGTGTGCACGCGCTTGAGGCAAGAGGGCTGACCTATGTTGAAGGCACACAGGTCACCGAGACAGCGAGATCGATAAAGTCTCCGGACGAGATCGAGCTAATGCGCTGGACGATCCGGGTCTGCGAAGCCGGCATGGCACGCATCTATCAGCATTCACTGCCCGGTGTGACCGAGCAAGAGCTATGGGCGCATCTGCACTTCGAGAACGCGCGTTCCGGCGGTGACTGGCTGGAAACCAAGCTGCTGACCTGCGGGCCGAGGACCAATCCATGGTATCAGGAGTGCTCTGACCGGGAATGCCGGGCCGGTGAGATGGTCTCCTTCGATACGGACATGATCGGCCCGTACGGATACTGCGCGGACCTGTCGCGGTCGTGGACATGCGGATATGTGGCAATGACCGACACGCAGCAGCGGCTGTATGATACGGCGCTGTCCCAGATCCATCACAATCTCGACCTTGTCAGGCCCGGTGTCAGCTTTTTCGAGTTCAACGAAAAAAGCTGGCAAATCCCGGATCGGCATGTGCCTTACCGTTATTCGCTGGCGGTGCACGGCGTCGGCATGGCAGACGAATGGCCGGTGATCCCACTGCATGTGGATTGGGGCCCCGATGCCATGTCTGGGCAGTTCGAGCCCGGCATGGTCGTGTGTATCGAAAGCCTGATTGCAGAGGCTGGCAGTGAGAGCATCAAGCTCGAAACCCAGGTTCTGGTGACGGAAACCGGATGCGAACGCCTGGACAGCTTCCCGCTGAGTTGATTTGCCCAACAACCGGCACCGGTGGTCGGTCTGGCTGATGTGAGACGGTCAATGCCGGTCAAATCCGCAACACAGCCTTAACGGGCACGAAAGCTTTGGCGTTCATACTGGTCGGGAAATTATGGGGGAAGTTCGATGACCGTCGAAACACGATCCGGTGCCGTGAACGTGATGACGCTTGCCGACGCGCCAGGCGCGCGCGATCTTGCCATGCAGGTCATGAATACGATGGAGCAGGGCATCCTGGTGTGGTCTGCCGATGGCGTGTGCGAGCTGCACAATACCCGGGTTTTCGAAGTGCTGGAGATCGATGAGAGTACACTCAGTGCGGGCACACGCCGTGATGACTTTCTGGCAGCTGCCGTGGCGCGCGGCGAGATTTCGCAAGCCATCGCCGACCAGACGAAGGCACGTTTCAATTCCAGCCGCGCGTTCAGTTTCGACCGCCTGATGCCATCGGGCCGGGTGGTGGCGACCAACGCCCGTCCGGCCCGTGGCGGCAGTTTTGTTGTCACGTTCACGGATGTGACCGAGGCCCGCAGGGCCGCCGATGAACTCGACCGTGCGCGAAAGGCTGCCGAGGAAGCAGAAGCGCGTGCCCGCGCGGCGCTGGTTGCCGAGCGTGCCCGCCAGCAGGAGGCACAGTTGCTGTCGGAACTCGACGAGTGGCTGCAATCGTGCAAGTCGCTCGACGAACTCTACATGGTGGTGCGCAAGTTCATGGCCAGCGCGCTTGCCGGTTCGGCGGGCGAACTGTACATCTATTCCAACTCCAGGGATGTCCTCGACGGCACCTGTCAGTGGTCAAGCCCGGGCCTGCACGACCACATCGCGCCCGACAGTTGCTGGGCGCTGCGACGGGGCAGGGCCTACATTCACAACCCTGACAGCATCAGCTTTACCTGCCAGCACGTTTCCGAACAGCATGGGCCTGACACTGAGGTTCCCTACATCTGCGTGCCGATCATCGCGCATGGTGACACTGTCGGGTTGATGCATGTCCGGCTTGCCGGCGACACCGCCAGCCGCGAGGAGGACGGCGCGACCAGCGGCGCGCGCACTTTCGCGGTGCAATGCGGCGAGCGCATCAGCCTCGCCATCGCCAATGTCAAACTGCGTGATGAACTGTATGACCAGTCGACCCGCGATCCGCTGACCGGGCTCTACAACCGGCGGTTCTTCCTGGATGCGATGCGCCGTTTGATCGCCAAGAGCGACCGCACGGATCGGCCGTTTGGCCTGGTCTATCTCGATGCAGATCACTTCAAGAGCTTCAACGACACCCATGGCCATGATGCCGGTGACGTGGTGCTCTCGCGCGTCGGTGAAGCGCTGCGCGAAACCTGCACCGATGGCCAGATGGCATGCCGGTTCGGGGGCGAGGAGTTTGCGCTGCTGGTGCCCGGTGCCGACCTTGCCGCAACCGAGCGAGCTGCAGAACAGATCCGCGACCGTGTGGCCGACACCGATATCCGCTACGGCGACGCGCTCCTGCCACATATCACCATATCGGCCGGCGTCGCGTCATTTCCGGGCTCAGGCCGTCGGCCGCAGGACCTCATCAAGGCTGCCGACGGTGCGCTCTACGCCGCCAAGGACGCCGGGCGCAACTGTGTGCGGACCCACAATCCCGACTAAGGCACCAGCTCTGTCTGGCTTGCCGCAAATTGTTGTGGTGCCGGCTTCGACAATTGGCGTTGACGGTCAACGGCATCAGATTGCCGGGTGAAACCGACACAATTCCGGGTTCGCACAGCTCTGTCGTGAAGCTGGACTTAATCTATTTAATTCAGAGGCTTGCATTCGCTCAATGATGCGTTGAGTCAGACGCTATTTAAGCAGTTTCTCCAGATTCTGGCGGGACACGGCTCCCTGTCCTGGTTCGGATAGGTCGATGGCTGTGCCGTCGGCCTATTGTTGCCACCAGGCTCCTCATGATGGACATTGTGACACTTTATGGTGACGTCGCGGATCAAACGGGATCCGGGAGGAGAACAACACAATGCCAATGTTCCATGAAGGTAACCGCCAGCTTCAGGACAGGTATGGCGGCCGCGCCGTGGCCGACCGGATCGTCGACATGGTCGAGACATCCGAGTTCACCGACGAGTTCCGTGACTTTGTCGAGGCGGTGCCGTTCTTCTTTCTGGCCACGTCGGCAGGCGACAACACCGACTGTTCCTTCAAAGGCGGTGCGCCTGGTTTCGTGCGCGTCACGGCGCCCGGTCAGTTGGTGTTTCCCGACTATGATGGCAACAGGATGTACAAGTCACTCGGCAACATCGTGAAGAACCCCAATGTGGGCCTCCTGTTCATGAGGTTTGGTGCAGAGGAGGGACAGGGCGAACTCTACCTGCGGCTGCGGGTGAACGGTGTGGCCAGCGTGCATGATGACCATCCTGAACTTGCGACCTATCCAGGCGCACAACGTATCGTGCAGGTCGACGTAAGCCACATCTTTCCCAACTGTCCGCGCTATGTGCCGCAGATGGAGCAGGTCGCTGCGTCACGTCACGTTCCCGAGCAAGGCAAGCAGCAACCGGTGCCGGCCTGGAAGAAAATTCCACCGATTGCCGAACTGCTGTGATCCGGTTCTGCTGACAGCCCGGCAAGCGAACAAAGGGATGGTTTGTCTATTCCGGCATCGTGGCGGTTATCTTTATCGAGCTGTACCACTGGGCAAGACTGGTAATCTCGTCGTCCTTCAAACCCTTGGCGACAACCGTCATCATCTCATGTTCGCGCTTGCCGTTTCTGAACGCCTTCAACTGGGTTTCCAGGTAGATCTGGCTTTCGCCGGCAAGGTGGGGCGCAATCGGAATCTTGGCGATGCCGTCGATGCCGTGACAGACCTGGCATTTCTGTTTCGCCATCTTCTTGCCGGCGGCGGGGTCGGCATTTGCCGACGTGGTCGAGACGAGAACCATCAATACCGGGACAATGAAACTGCGCATAGGTGCGGACTTTCCTGACTGTGCTGGTAACACAAACTGCAAGTGCCACCGGTCCGGATTGCACCGGACCGGTGGGCAGTTCTTTCAAGGGGCGCTATTCGCCGTATGAAATGCGATAGACTGCGCCGGCGAGATCGTCGGAAACCAGGATCGAGCCGTCGCGCAACTGTGCAACATCAACGGGACGACCGAGGTATTCGCCATTGGCGTCCAGCCAGCCATCGGCAAACACCTTGGTGGCTCCAACGCTGCCATCCTCGTTGACGGCGGTGAACATGACCCGGGCGCCGATTGGCGTGGTCCGGTTCCACGATCCGTGCTGGGCAGAGAAGATGCCGCCTTTGTACTCGGCCGGGAACTGGCTGCCGGTGTAGAACACCATGCCAAGGTCGGCGGCATGGGCATCCATTTCGACGACCGGGTGCACGATATCGGCCGGCGGTTCGGCATCCTTGTACTCATTTGTGCGAACGGTGCCGCCGCCATACCAGGGATGACCGAAGTTCTGGCCCATGGCCGTCTGCCGGTTCAGTTCTCCGGGCGGTATGTCATCTCCCATGCCGTCCACCTGGTTGTCGGTGAACCACAACTCGCCATTGGCTGGGTTGAAATCCATGCCGACGGAGTTTCTCACACCATAGCTGTAGACCTCGCGGTTCTTGCCGTCGGTGTCAGACCTGATGATTCCGCCGATACCCTGCTCATTGTAGAGGTCGAGCTTTTCCTTGGGCGCAACATTGAACGGTTGCCCGAGGGATATGTACAGCTTCCCGTCAGGACCAATACGGCAGGTGCGGGCCGTGTGGTTGTAGCTTACCTCGCTCTCCGGGATCAGCGTGCCGGCCTTGAACACGTTGAAGGCAGCCACATCGGGACTTTCGTAAAAGAACTCGGCGGCCGGGTAGACAAGCACACGGTTCTGTTCGGCAATGTAAAGGAAACCATCGGGTGAGAAGCACGGGCCGTTTGGTATGGCCATGGATAGGGATGGAGCAAAATCCTTCACTTCATCGGCGACCCGGTCCTTGTTGCGGTCGGTAACCGACCAGACCTTGGTTTTGCGGGTGCCGACAAACGTCACGATGCCCTGAGGGCCGACGGCCATGTGGCGCGCGTCCGGCACAATGGCATAAAGCGAAATCTTGAACCCGGCAGGCAGTTTGATCTTTTCGAGCGTTTTCTTGATCGCATCCGCGTTTTTGCCGGTCTGTTCAATATAGGTGAACTCAGTGACACCGGTTGACTGGAAATTGCTGAGTTTTTCAAGATTGTCTGTTGTCTGGGCCGATGCCAGTGAAGTAGTTGCCAACAAAAGGCATGCTGTGAGTGTATTCCGCATTTCGGTATTCCTCCCGCTATATTTTCTAGTAGAAGCCGACCACCGACAGCATTCGCCATATACGATTGCCCGCGGTAGTAGCTGAATACTACGTGAGTGGAATTCCCATCTTACGGAATGGCGTCGATGGACGCAAAACGTGCCCGTTGTGTGCCCCGGCAATAAGGGCCGTGGTGTTGTGGTGGCAATTTCGCGGAAGCCCGTTTAGGCTTTTGCATGAAGTGCCGTCATAGCACTGCGCCTTAGTCAATCAGAGTGTCGGGAGGACCGGGTGGACATTGTTGGGTGTAGCGTGGTCTGACAGCGGGCGGCTTGACCCATCGTATGGTTTTGTTGCCCCTTCAGATGTGGTCCGTGATGCGGTTGGTGACCGAACCCTGCCAACTTGGCGCCGCGGCATTGATCCTGATAGCCCGCCACATGTGTCTGAACAGTCTGCACGTGCATGAGCTGCCGGAATCAGCGATGAACTGACTTTCCAGTTGCCTGCCGACGGACATCGTGCGTCGGTCGAATGCGTCGAGATGGCAACAGACGGGTGCGGATCTGCCAGATCGTTGGTGCTGCATCAACGTGACCGTCAAACTGCAGCCAGGTCTGAATGTGATAAGCCCGTCGGTTGTGTTAACTGCTTTGCCTAACGTGAGCGGGCAGTGCTGGCTTCCCTGCAAACTCAAGGAGGCCATCCACTAGAGAAAATAAGATTTTGACATCGGTTTGATGTTGGTTACAGTTTGGCAGGTTGGTTCGGTGAAGCGAGCCAGCACTCAATCTGGAGGTCTTCGAAATGAAGAGAGTTTGGTCAAAGCCTGCCATGTGTGAAGTAGAAGCCGGGTTTGAAATTTCCCGCTACCTGCCCGCATCGGTCAGCAAGTAATCCCTGCACAACTTCCCGGGCAGTTTTCTTTCCGGGTATATTTGTGTGACATTATCAAGCGCGCGCGTCCGCTTGCCGGATCGCGCGTTTGCTTTGGCAGGTGGTCGTGAAGCTCAAGATCATTGGATCTGCTGCCGGTGGCGGCTTCCCGCAGTGGAACTGCAATTACAGGTTAAGCCGCAATGTCAGGTCCCGGCAATCCGACCTGACACCCAGGTCGCAATCAAGCATTGCCGCCTCTTCAGACGGTTCGGGCTGGGTGTTGTTCAATGCTTCTCCCGACATTCGCGAACAGATATCCCAGACGCCGGAACTGCAGCCTGACGCAGACGGGGCGTTGCGCAATTCCCCGATCAAGGCGGTGGTGCTGACCAACGCCGACGTTGATCACATTGCCGGCCTGCTGACTTTGAGAGAGAAGCAGGCCTTCAATCTGTACGCATCATCAAGAATACTGGACACGCTGGCCAACAATCCGATTTTTCGGGTCCTCGACGAGACCCTGGTCAAGCGCATCGAGCTGCCCTTGGGTGGCACAACCCAGGTCGAAGGACCGGACGGTCCCCTAGGCATCGAGATTGAAACCTATGCGGTGCCGGGCAAGATCGCGCTGTTTCTGGAGGACAACTCCGATCCGGTGAATTTCGGTTCTGACGACGGCGATACGATCGGTGTCCGCATTGCCGAACCTGGCGCCGACGCTGGTAAGGCCGTTCATTACATTCCAGGCTGTGCCCGCGTCACCGACGAACTGCGTGACCGGTTGTCCGGGGCCGGATGCCTGTTGTTTGACGGTACCGTATTCACCGATACGGAAATGCCCGATGCCGGGGTGGGGGCCAAGACCGGCACCCGCATGGGACATATCGCCATGTCGGGAGAGGACGGATCCCTGGCCTCCCTCAGGGATACCAGCATTGCCCGGCGCATTTTCGTGCACATTAACAACACCAATCCGGTCCTCGATCCCACTTCGCCGGAACGGGAAACTGTCACACAGGCGGGATGGGAAGTCGGTCATGACGGGCAGGAGGTCGAACTGTGAGTGAAGAGTGGACCATCACGGGAGAGGCCGTTTCGACCACCCGGCTTGAGGAGATACTCCGTGAAGTTGGGGATACGCGCTATCACATAAATCACCCGTTCCACAAAATGATGACAGCCGGCGCGCTGACAAAGGGACAGATGCAGGCCTGGGCGCTGAACAGATACTGTTATCAGGCGGCTATCCCCAAGAAAGACGCCATCATATTGTCCCGCGCCGAGGATCCGGAGTTTCGCATCGAGTGGCGCGAGCGGATCATTGACCACGACGGGACGGACGAAAAGGTCGGCGGTATCAAACGCTGGATTGCGCTGGCCACCGGGCTTGGCCTGGATGAGGCCATGGTGATGTCTGAGGCAAAGGCGCTGCCCGCGACCCGGTTTGCGGTGAACCAGTACCTGTCTCTGGTATCGCAGCGCAGCTTTCTCGAAGCGGTCGCTTCATCATTGACCGAGCTGTTTTCACCAAAGGTCATTGGCGAGCGGGTGCCGGCCATGCTGGCCAAATACGACTACATAACCGAAGACACGCTGGCTTATTTCAAGCCCAGACTGCATCAGGCGCCACGTGACGCGGAAGTGGCACTTGCTTATGTGCAGCGCCACGCGGACACGGCTGAAAAACAGCAGGCCTGCGTCAATGCACTGATCACCAAGTGTGATATCCTGTGGGCGATGCTGGACGCGCTGCAGTTTGCCTATGTGGAGCCGGGCGGAAACATTGCGCCCGGTGCATTCATTCCGGAGGACAGTTGAACCTGCCATGGCTGCAGCCGAACGCCATCGTACCGTGATTGCCGAGGACAGCCGCCCGGGCCTACCGTCTTTCGTGCGATTGCAGTTTGAGCCGGTACGTGGTGCATGGGCGTTGCTGTCGCCGGAGAAAGTCATGTGGCCCGATGAAATCAGTTACGACATCCTCAAACGGTGCGACGGAGACACGACGGTGGCCGAGATCATCTCGTCGCTGGCGGACGAATACGATGCACCTGAAGAGGTGGTTCGGGATGATGTATGCGGGTTCCTGCAGGTCTGGGCAGACAGGAGGCTGGTGGTAGCATGACTGCTCCTGGACCTCCCATCGGCATGCTGGCAGAGCTGACCCATCGCTGCCCGCTGCAATGCCCGTACTGCTCCAACCCGGCAAAACTGCTCAAGGCCAACACGGAACTTGACACAGCGGATTGGATCCGGGTGTTCAATGAAGCCGCCGACCTAGGGATCCTGCAGGTGCATCTGTCGGGCGGTGAGCCGACCCTGAGAGGCGACCTTGAGGAGATTGTGTCGGCACTGTCGGCGCGTGGCGTCTACTCGAACCTGATCACGGCCGGGGTGAACATCAAGCCGGAACGGATTACCGCACTGAAGGAGGCCGGACTTGATCACGTCCAGTTGTCAGTGCAGGGGGCAACTCCCGAGATCACCGAGAAGATCGGCAACATGAAAGGCGCCCACCAACTCAAGCTGGCCACTGCTCAGGCCGTGCGCGCTGCACAATTGCCGCTGACCCTGAACGCGCCGATCCACCGGCACAATATTCACCAGGTGAGCGACTTCATTGAGCTTACATTGCAGCTGGACGCAGAGCGGCTGGAGATCGCCAATGTGCAGTATTACGGCTGGGCGCTGATCAATCGGACGCAACTGATGCCGGCCTGGGACGATGTCATGCGCCAGGTCGATATTGTCGAAGCAGCACGCGAGCGCCTGCGCGGCATCTTGCTGATCGACTTTGTGACCCCGGATTACTATGCGGAGTTTCCCAAACCATGCATGGGCGGCTGGGCCAAGGATGCCTTCATGGTAACACCAGACGGTACGGCCATGCCGTGCCACGCGGCACACACGATCCCGCATCTGACGTTTGACAACGTGACGGAAAAGCCGCTGGCGGAGATCTGGGAGCATTCGCCGGCGTTCGATGCCTATCGCGGGACCGGCTGGATGCAGGAACCGTGCAGATCGTGTGAGCGGCGCGAGGTCGACTTTGGCGGATGCCGTTGCCAGGCCCTGGCCATAGCAGGGGACGCAGCGGCTATGGATCCGGCATGTTCGCTGTCACCGCTGCACGACACCATGCTGAAGATTGCAGGGCAGGCTCAAGCTGTGAGTGAAGCAGCAGACCACTTCACCTACCGGAGAATTGGTGCGCGATAGCAGGGGCGAGATGCCATCCTGTGGGTTCAAGTTTGATCGTAGCCGCCCGGACTGATCTGCAGTGAACGGCTGAACACGGTGTCATTCGTATCCCTGGCCTCAACGTGCATTGTCTCGGCGCCGTTCGACACATTGTCAAACGCAATACCGGGATGTTTGACCATGGATATTCCAGCTTCCATTGTCATCAGTTTTTCGCCGCCATGGTCGATTCAACCTATACTGCCGATCTGGCCGACATTGATAACCGGGCATAAATGTCGCCAGCTACCGGATCCTGACAAATGAGAGATGTCGTGCTCACGACAATGTCTCCGTTGACGGTGGCGGCATGCATGTGCTGCAAAGCCATGGCGTGGGTGCCGAGGAGCCGGCTAATTCGCGTTGCCAACATGCCAAGAGATGGAAACCAATAATGCTGCTTGTCGAAGCCACATGGAAGGAAATTGAAACTTACCTGTTGGATTCGCAGGCTATTGTCATACCGATTGGGTCAGTGGAGCAGCACGGCCCCATGGGGTTGCTGGGCACCGACGCTATGTGTGCCGAAGTCGTTGCCCGGCGTGCCGGCGAAATCGGTGGCTTTCTTGTCGGTCCCACCCTAGCGCTCGGGATGGCGCAATCTCATCTGGCTTTTCCCGGCACAATTTCACTGAAGCCGTCGACCCTGATGGCGGTGGTTCAGGATGTGGTGGCGTCGCTGTCTAATGCAGGTTTTCGGCATATCGCCTTTCTGAATGGCCATGGCGGCAATATCGCCACCGTGACCGCCGCGTTCAGTGAGATCCATGCACAGCGTTCTTTGCAGCAAGACCTGGACAATCTCAATCTGGCTCTAAGGAGCTGGTTTGACCTTCCTGGCATCCGAAAACTGCTGGCTGACATGTACCCGAAGGGCCACGGTTCACATGCAACACCTTCGGAGATCGCTATAACCCAGCACCTTTATCCTCATGCCAAAAAAATGGCTCCGCTGGACCCTCAGATAGCAGCCGATGGCAGGTTCACCGATGCCCACGACTTTCGTAGGCGATACCCTGATGGCCGCAAAGGGTCTGACCCCAGTCTGGCCAATCCTGAAGACGGCGCAAAACTCGTAGAGGCTGCAGCACAGGCATTGGCACAGGAAATGGTGAGATACACAAACAAATAGGCAACCTGCCCCTTTGGTGTCTGCGCAACCCGCAGTGGATCAATAAGTGGGAGGTACTCTGGTTTAACGAAATTTTTTGGCCTCAGCACATCCGGGCAAGTGCCGGGCAAATTATCCAAAAGAGTAGGATTGCGTTGCCGGTGTTATGCAGAATGCTGTGCCAAAACATGTGATGCGAACTTCAGATCTGCCCGGAATTTCGCGATCTCGTCAGTGCGGCGATCATTGTCGGTCAAGCGCAACAGGTATGACGGGTGAACTGTAATCAGCACATCATGTCCGGCAGGAGTTCGCTCCACCTTGCCGCGACGTTGCAGTATGCCGGTACCTGAACCGGTCAGGGCCTCGGCTGCGGTCGCGCCCATCGCGACGACCAGGTTGGGTCTGACATTGGCCAGTTCGGCATCGAGCCACCAGCGGCAATGGCGGATCTCGGATGCCGACGGCCGCTGGTGCAAGCGGCGTTTGCCACGGGGCGTGAATTTGAAATGCTTGACCGCATTGGTCACGTAGACCCGATCGCGGTCGAGACCTGCCGACCGTGCAATGTCATCGAACAACTGACCCGCCGGACCCACGAACGGGCGGCCTTGCAGGTCTTCCTGGTCACCGGGCTGTTCACCGACAATCATGACCTTCGCGGCCTGAGGACCTTCGCCGGGAACTGCCTGTGTGGCCTCACGGTGCAACGGGCAACGGGTGCAGGCGTGGATTGCCGCCGGTAGCGCACCTGCAGGTCCGGTCCATGCCGATGTCGGCGCCGGCAACTGCGCCTTGATGCTGCGCATCCGCCCCGGCGGCAGGGTGGGGGAGTTTTGAGCCATGGCGCGGGCACGGGCAGGAGCCGCTGCAATAAGGTCGGGGATGGCAACTGCCTCGGGCAGGTTTTTCCAGTACTTTTTCGGCATTTCAGACTGCATGGCCTGTACCTTCAACCGGGCCGGGTTGAAGATGTTGCGGAAGTAGGTGATCCAGAGCTCCTCGCTGGCATCCTCCGGCAATTGCGGATCGAACCTGTCTTCGACCAGTCGCAGTTTGCCGTTTTCGAAAATGGCCGAGACGTCCGGCGTGAGAATACGCCAGTCCATGTCGGCAAATCGGCGCTGGAAGAACTGCGCTGTGGGCTCGACAGTGTGATGGGTCGGTTCAAACCAGGCCGCAAACGACCGGCGCTGCGCACCTGGGGCGCCGACCTCTCGAAACCTGACAAAGGCTTTCATCTTGTGCTGGCAGCGATGGACGTTCTTCTGCATTCGCCGCAACCTGGCCACTGCGGCGTCACCGCGATCGTTTGTCAATTGAGGATTGTCAAGCAGACGCCACAGCAGGGCATACAGCTGCGCAAACCGTGACGGATCCTTGTGCCAGACAACGCTGTCGGCGAGTTGAATGAAACTGCGCGGCACATTTGTGGTGCCTGATGCCGGCGCAATGTCAGGCTGGTCAAACAGGCCGCGCGGGCTGTCGATGCCACCCCAGGTGATTTGCTCCGGGGGAATGCCTGCGGCCAAGCAGCTGCGTGCCGCCTCACGCCATGCCGTTGCAGTGCCAATGCGGGGCAGAGTGACGAAACGCGTCATAGCAGCGTCAATTGTTGCGGCTGCGGCGCAAAACGGGCTCTCAGGTCAGCGCTGTCGGTGAGCGCGCCCGGAGTCCAGCCGACGGCGGTAATGAAGGCGCGGGCCTTTTTCAGCGAAGCCCCCATACGTGCGATGTCGTCGTATCGCAGACTGCGATGGCGTCGTGTTGACAGGATGCGGTTCACTGTCTTCACGCCAAAGCCTGGTATCCGGAGCAGCATCTCACGGCTGTCCCTGTTCACATCAACCGGAAACAGGCCACGATGTGCCAAGGCCCAGGCCAGTTTGGGGTCTATCTCGAGGTCGAGATTGCCGTCGGCTGTCACGGACGTGATTTCGCCGAGCTCAAAACCGTAAAACCGCAGCAGCCAGTCGGCCTGGTACAGGCGGTGCTCGCGCTGCAGCGGCGGGCTGATCAGCGGCAGTTTGGCCGAGCTGTCGGGGATCGGTGAAAAGGCTGAATAGTAAACCCGCTTGAGCCGGTAGCTGGAATACAGCCGTGTGGACTGGTGCAGGATGGTTGCATCGCTGGCACCATCGGCGCCTACAATCATCTGGGTGGACTGACCTGCAGGCGCAAACCGTGGCGGGCGTTTGCCGGTGTGGGATCGCTCAGCTGAGCCATCCTTGCGCAGGCGGACATCGGCCATGGCCTTGCGGATCTGGTCAGGATTTTTCTCAGGCGCGTACTGCTTCACGGCGGCATCGGTGGGCAGCTCGACATTGATCGACAATCGGTCCGCGAGCAGGCCTGCTTCCGCGATCAGTTCCGGCGCTGCGTCGGGTATTGTCTTGAGATGGATATAGCCGCGAAACCTCTCCTCGTGCCGCAATTTGCGCGCGATCCTGACCATGTCCAGCATGGTCGCATCCGGCGAGCGGATGATGCCGGATGACAGAAACAGTCCTTCAATATAGTTGCGGCGGTAAAACTCGATCGTCAGCCTGACAACCTCGTCAACCGAAAAGCGCGCCCTGGGGACATTTGAGGACGCCCGGTTGACGCAATAGCTGCAATCGTAAATGCAGAAGTTGGTCATCAGGATCTTAAGCAGGCTGATGCACCTGCCGTCCGGCGCATAGGCATGACAGATGCCGCTGCCTTCGTTTGAACCAAGTGTGTTGCCGTTTCGTGAGTCGCGCCGCGTTGACCCGGACGACGCGCACGAAGCGTCGTACTTGGCAGCATCGCTAAGTATTGCAAGCTTTTGTTGTAAGGAGAGTTTAGCCATTTGTTCACTATATGTTCTACAATCAAGGTGCGCAATAGGGTGGTTCACTTGTCGGAGCGAAGCAGGGCGGCGGCGAGATCAGCAGCGAGGCAGAGGCAGTTACCCGGGTCTCAGTACCCTGAGCGCCAAAGGTGATATCGTGCAAGAAACAGGACCCCACACCTTTGTCAGTTCACCGTCAATTGAAACGTGGAGGCCAGTCTCGCCTTTGACCTCGACCCGCCGCGATACCCAGCGCTCCATGTGCGGAGAGCTGTTCCAGTATCCCAGAGCGGCGCTGGCGGCCATCCTAATCAGCTCAAGAGCGTGTTCTGCGTCAGACATGTACAGGGCAAGTTTGCCGGCGTCCTGGTCCGGACTTACGGGCATCTTGCCAAGTTGGTCCGGTATCGGGTTCACAAAGACTATCGCCAGTACGGCATCATTGCGGAAGGGTGGGAAATCACCCTCCACCTGAAGGTTGAGTGGCCGGGCTCTGCCGAGCAACCTGGCAAACTCCTTCACCCCGGCGAAAATCTTGGACGCCCTGCCTGAGCGGGGCAACTTGTCTCGAATCGCGACGAACCTGGGATGCAGGCCGACGGACACGTGGTTGAGGAAAATTCTGCCGTTTACAGTTCCGACGTCCACGTGCGAGCGTTGAGCCGCCGGTAAAGCCGCGACCGCCTCAGCAATGTCGAGCGGCATGGAGACGGCGCGGGCAAACAGGTTCATGGTTCCCAGCGGCAGCACGCCCAGTGTTTTGTCGTGTTTCATGGCGAGGCTGGCTGCCTGCGATATGGTGCCGTCTCCACCGCCGACCACGATTGATTGGATGGCCGGGTTTTCAAAGGCATTGGTTAACTCTTCCACCAGCGTGTCCGGTTCTACGATCCGGTAATCGAACCGGTCATCCGGCAGGCAATTCAACATGTCGCGCAGGCGTTCGGCCCCAAGCGACAAGGCAGTCCCGGCCTGAGCATTGATGACAATCCGTGTGTTCGGTGTGGGCATTGCAAATGAGAATTCAGGGTGTGAGATAGTCGTCCGCGATCGGCGACCCTATCTCAGTTTTGCGACGAAACAAGGTTTGAACCGCTGCTGTGTCACCCGGTTTTGCGGAAAAGGTTTACGGTCGGCAGCAACAGCAGATTGGTTACCGGGATCAGGCAAAAGCCAAGAAGCAGGCCGATGACACCATCTGCAGCAGCGGTGACCAGCCATTCCACAAATCCCTGGCCGGTGGGCAACTGCTGTGAAACCGTCAGCGCAAAATGGTGAATTGTCTCGTAGGGCAGGTGCCATCCGAGATTGTGCAGGCCGTGAACGATGATGTTGCCACCGACCCACAACATAGCTGCCGTGCCGATCGATGATATCAAGGTCATGACCGCCGGCATCGACTTGACGATAGTCCTTCCTAACCAGCGCGTGACGCCAAGACGGCCGACCTGGCTCAGCTTCAGGCCAATGTCGTCGGCTTTGACGAGCAGCGCGACCGCGCCGTAGACGGCTGCGGTGATGCCGATTGCAACCATTGCCAGAACCGCGCCTTCAACCCAGACATTGTCGGCCTCGATGGCCGCTAGCGATATGGTCATGATCTCCGCCGACAGGATGAAATCCGTCTTGATCGCACCCTTCACGCGTTGCTCTTCCAGGTGGGCCGCATCCAGCGTTTCCGCCTGTTCGAGATGGCTCCCCTGGTGTGGCGATATCAGGTGCCAGACCTTCTCCGCGCCCTCGAAGCATAAATAGGCGCCCCCGATCATCAACAAAGGCGTCAACAACCAGGGCAGGAAGGCGTTCAGCAACAGTGCAATGGGCAACAGGATGACAAGCTTGTTGAAAAACGACGCCCGGGCAATCTTCCAGACGATCGGCAGTTCCCGTGTGGCCGGCAATCCGGTGACATATTTGGGTGTCACCGCGGCGTCATCGATAACCACTCCGGCTGCCTTGCTGCCGGCCTTGGTGGCCTGGGCGGCGATGTCATCGATCTGACTGGCTGCCAGTTTGGCAATTGCTGCAACATCATCCAGAAGCGCGAGTAAGCCGCTCATTGTTGGTGTCCTCTCCCCGGTTTGGCACTTGCAGCAAAGAATCTCTTATGCGGCCCTAACCGACTACTCAGGAATACAATCGGCTTCAAGTCAAATGAACGAGTGCGCGCAGGCTTCGCCGGATCTGTAACTGGCCCTAAATATTCTGGCGTTGGTCGTATTACTGGCTGTCAATTCATCCTATGGCTTCACCTGTCTCATACGGCCAACTCATCTTACAGGACTATCTGCAAGCTCATGGACAACAGCGCTCAAACCTTCGTCAGCCACCTCGAATGCTCGCTCACCGGCAAAACCTACAAGTCCGGCGAAGTGCACGGCTTGTCAGAGGCAGGGCGGCCACTGCTGGTGCGCTATGATCTCAAGGCCATGTCCAAAGCGGTTTCCAGGGCCGACATTGAAACATCAACCGTGGCCGGTTTCTGGCGTTATGCCCCGTTGCTGCCGGTGACAAAGGCGGAAAACAGGATCTCGCTAGGCGAGGTTGTCACGCCGCTGATCGGGCTTGAGCGGTGCGCCGGCTGGCTTGGAGCAGCCCCGGGCAAGGTCATCGTCAAGGATGAAGGCCGGTTGCCGACCGGGTCTTTCAAGGCCCGGGGCCTGTGCCTGGCGGTTTCCATGGCGAAGGAACTGGGGGTTGAGCATCTGGCAATACCCACCAACGGAAATGCCGGCGCCGCCATGGCGGCCTATGCGCGCCGTGCCGGCCAGCGGGCGACGGTTTTCTGTCCGGCAGATACGCCGGACATCAACATCCGCGAGATCCGGCAACAGGGCGCGGAAACCTATATGGTCAACGGACTGATCAATGACTGCGGCAAGATTGTCGGTGAGGGCAAAGGCCCGGTCGGCTGGTATGACGTCTCGACACTGAAGGAGCCCTACCGGATCGAAGGCAAGAAAACCATGGGGCTGGAGCTGGCTGAGCAGTTCGGATGGAAACTGCCCGACGTGATCTTCTATCCGACCGGAGGCGGCACCGGGCTGATCGGGATGTGGAAGGCGTTTCACGAGCTTAAGCAACTGGGCTGGATAGACGGTCCGCTGCCCCGTATGGTGGCGGTCCAGGCGGAAGGCTGCGCGCCAATCGTGCGTGCCTGGGAGAACGGTGAAGAGCACGCGCCGTTGTGGCAGGACGCGAGCACAGTGGCGGCGGGCATCCGTGTACCTGTCGCGGTTGGCGACTTCCTGATTATTCGCGGCGTCAATGAATCCGGCGGATTTGCCATGGCGCTTCCTGACGATGAGATCATGGCGACACGCGACGTGATCGCAGAGCAGGAAGGGCTGCTGTTGTGTCCGGAAGGGGCAGCCACTGCTGCCGCCTACAAGCGGGCGCTGGCTGAAGGCAAGATATCGCCGGACGATACTGCCGTGCTGTTCAACTGCGCCACCGGCCTCAAATATCCGATGGCCCCGGTCAGCGATCATCTCAACAAGGATGAACCGGTGGATTACGGAAAGTTCGTCAAGGCGTGATCGTGAATGTGGTGTTGAGCAACTGATTCAATGATCGCCTTAAGCGTGGTTGGAAATTCACAAATTGCTTTGTGTGCGCTTAAAACTCTATATTTTCAGATAGTTGCACGCTGCGACCGAGGCGTTGATTCAATTGTTGGCGCGTCAGGCGGCGGTCGGCTACTGGCAAAGCCTGTAACCGCCGCGCCGGATCGCCAGATCTAGATGCAGATGGCTCGCATGGGCGGCATCGGTCCCGGGTCCGAGCACGGTTGTGAAATAGGCACACGACCCACCGCGCACGGCCGCCTGGAAGGCGCGCTCCGGTTCGACGCTGCCGGTGCGCGGCGCAATCATGACGCGGCGCTGGTCTTTCAGTTCGAAACCCATGACGTCGACACCGTTGGCAAAACCATGTTCGCTGATCTTGCCGGTTGCCGCATTGTTGCGTCTGCGGCACTGATAGGATGTCGAGATGAGTATTTTTGAAAGCTCGTCATCAAGGTGGAGTTTGGCGGTTGGCCTGACGACCCGGGCGGACCATTGGGCGAGGGCCAGTGCCACTTCACACCGCACCTGCGGATCGCCGGTCACCTGAACCTGTTTGTCCAGAGCTTTTAGTTTCAGCGGGCGCGGCCAGCCGCACAGGCTTTCGCCGACAAGCGGCTCACCGACGGAAAACTTCGCTCCCAGTGACCTGAGTGCCGCCTCGCATTTTTTGGCGGCGGCGAGATCAAAGGTCGGCACGGTTTGCTTCGGGACCGGCGCAGGCACCACCGCATTGTTTTTCTCAGCATTGGAGTTTGTCTTGCCGTTGGCAGGCCCGTCGAGTTGCGGTTTGGGGCGAGGCAGGGGCACGTCGGTCCTGGCACTTGTCGGCGAGGCGGCCGCCGCAAGCAACAGCACGCCGGACAAAGCGAAGCGCGACAGAAACATGATCAAACCTGACAAACTTGAAGCTCCTCAAAACGGCAATGCAGACGGTTTCACGACGCAATTGTCAACAGGCTGTTTGCCGTGACACAAACGCTGGACAGCAATTGGCGATCAGTTTGCTATACGGATTGTCAGGTCATCGGGATCGATTGATGTTTCGAAGCGGTCCCGCACAAGACGTGGTGCCAGCCGCACGCCCCAGTCCTAGGCCACTAGGTCCTTCACCAGGTACCCTACACCATAGGCGAGCATGGACGCTGCAAGGCCGATCGCCAATGTCTCAAGGCCTGAATGCCACCACTGTGCCAGCGACCACCTGCTCTTGATGGTGCCGATCAGGAAGAACGCGATCAGTGTCATGGTGAGTGCAATCACAAACGCATCAGCAAGCCCGAGCAGAAACGGTGCCAGCGGGATTGACCCGAACAGGATGAACGACGCCATGGTGGCGAGGCCGGATTTCAGCGGCGAACGCAAGTTGGTGGACAGGCCATATTCATCGACCAGCATGGTGTTGATCCAGGTCTCCTCGCTGGACGTCACCGCCGCAACTGCATCGTCCAGTGCCGCTCCCTCAAGGCCCTTGCCCTGCAGGATTTGTCGGATCTCTTCACGCTCGCCGTCAGGCGCATGGCGGATGTGGCGCTTTTCGATTTCGCGGTAGCGGGCAAGTTCATCAACCTCGGTTTTGGTGCCGGTATAGTTGCTTGCAGCCATCGAGAACCCGTCCGCCAGAAGATTGGCGAGGCCCAAAATCAATATGACATTGGCAGACAGGCCGGCGCCCACTACGCCTGCCACGATGGCAAATGTGGTGATCGCCCCGTCAATGCCGCCATAGACCCAGTCGCGCAGATAGTTGGGCCGGGTCCCGGTTGCCAGCCTGGTTCTGATGCCGTCAATACTGTGATCGTGTTCGAGTTGCATGTGTTTGGGCTCCGGGTAGTGGATTGGGGTCCTGGTTCGTGACACTGCGACACCATCCGTTGTCGCTCCTTGACCGACATCAACAGGTTGTTCGGATGCTATCCGGGGGGCAGGATTGAAGCGGTGGATGAGCCAGCGAAGCTCGTCCGCACACGCCCGGTGTCGATGTGACGGCAGAGTCGTCTTTGAGTCAATTTGACGCCATAATGGCTGAATAGCCTCACCCCGGGTCGCGGTGATCCGGAGCACGGGGTGGAAGCAGATACATCCCGAAAGCCTCCGGCAAGAATTAGTCTGTTGGGGTCTCACTACATGGACACATGCCATGACCGGACACGGTTCCATGTTCTGAAAGTTGTTGTTCTGGCAATGGGGTTTGTGCTGCTGGCATTCGCGTCGGCAACCTCCCAATCTGTCAAGAAGGCACCGAACTTCAAGAAGATCGTCGGCCCCAATGCGTGTGCCGAGTGCCACAAGAAGACCACCGAGATCTGGAAGAAAACCCATCACTCCACGACCTTCAAGAAGATGCCGCGGAGCAAGGAAGCGCGCAAGATCGCCAACAAGATGAAGATCAAGCGCATCAAGTCGGAAAGCCTGTGCCTGACCTGCCACTTCACCACCAAGGTCAAACGAAAGAAGAAGAAGCCGATTGCCGGCATCTCGTGTGAAAGCTGCCATTCGGCCGGCAAAGACTGGGAAAAAGTGCACAGCGAGTTTTCCGGCAAGACAGAAAAGACGGAATCAAAGGCCGAGGAAGCCAAGCGATGGAAGAAGGCGGAGAAGCTGGGCATGATCCGGCCAGCCGCAATCTACAAACTGGCGAAGAATTGCTACAGCTGCCACGTCGTCCCCCAGGAAAAACTCGTCAATGTCGGAGGACATCCGGCGGGCAGTGCGTTTGAGCTGGTTTCGTGGTCGCAGGGCGAGGTTCGCCACAATGTCTGGTACTCAAAGGGCAAGTCGAACAAGAAGGCCACAGCCGGCCGCAAGCGCATGCTTTACATCACCGGTCTGGCTGTCGAACTGGAGACGGCGCTACGGTCCGTCGCCGTGGCCACCAAGAGCAAGGTGTATGCCTTCAGGATGGCCCGGCGCGCCGACGCTGCACGCAAGAAAATGAAGAAGGTTGCCGCCGCGTTGCCGCAGGCAGGCGAGGTCGCCAAGATCGTGAAGCTGGGATACTCCGCCGGTCTGAAGCTCAACAACAAGAAGGCTTTGCTGACCGCGGCAAAGGGCATTGCGAAGACCACGCTGGCCTTGAATGCAAAGTATGATGGAAGTGGATTCGGCGCTGTTGACCCGATGATTCCAAAGGAAAGCAAATATAAGGGCGAGCCGTCTGAGTAAAGCGTGCCGGGCACTGTTCTGGCCGGGTGCAAGCAGCCGCACAATTTCGCCAAATTATGGCCTCTCCCTAGCACCTTAGCGCCCCAAATTAACCATACGAAAAGCTACACTTGAAACCTGCAGGGCGTTGAAAATTCAGGTTCATCAAGAACCAAGAAGTTTCCCACAAGGGAACATCCAGTTTGTGCCGTCGCCGGGCATAGTAATCGCAGGGGACCGAACATTGGCGCAGGGAAATCTTGTCAGAAAACCGCATCGTTGGGATACAGCATTTGGTCGTGAGCGCATTCATTCCGACTGGGTCAACCTGATCCTGTCATCCCAGATCCTGGGCGATATCGATCCAGCAGACTTTCCTGACGATCTGTCGCTTTCAGACATCATCACAAACGACTGCAAGATCAGGTGGTGCTCACGCGGTGAAACCGTCTACGCGGCGGGAAGTTACGAGACATCGATATTCGTGGTCCTGAACGGTGGTGTCCGGGTGTCGGACGAACCCGGAACCGAGCAAGTGGCCGGGTCGTCGGCACTGCCACAACTGAATGCCTGGCTAAGCCCGTTGCTGAAGGGGACGTTCGGCCACCGCGACGCCAATGTGACACGGTTGCCGACAGTTCGCCTTGGACGATACGAGATGTTCGGCGAGGTGGAGGCCCTGACGCGGACGCCGCGCAGCAACACCGCAATCGCCGACGCCGACAAGACCGCGCTGCTTGAAATCACCTGGCCGGGTGCACGTGAGCTGCTGCACTGGTCGGATGCTTTCAGGTACCGGGTGGAAGAACTGTATCGCGCCCGCAGCGTTGCGGTCGGGCTCAAGGAAAGCGGGCTGTTCGCCAATGTCCGCCCGGAAACACTGGCAGCGATAGCGCAGGAATGCACATTTGAACGTCATGGCAGCTTCGACTGGTCGCATGTCTACCAGCGGGAAAATGCAGGCAAAGCCCAAGGCGAGCCGGTGATCGGGCATGAACCGCTGATCATCGAACAGGGGCACTATCTGGAGGACATGTTTCTGATACGCGCCGGCTTCGCGCGCGTCACGGAGACTGCCCATGACAACGAGTTCTCCGTCGGGTTCCTGGAAAGCGGTGATGTGTTCGGCCTGACCGAGATTGAAGAAAGCCTGCTGTTCGGCAGTCATCCGCATGCCGGTCGCGGTTTACGCTCTGTCGGTTACACCGATCTCATCCGGATACCTGAACACATCGTCGGCAAGTTCATCTTGTCCGGGCCGCAACGGCGCGGCAGGGGAGTGGCCTCGGCACCGGGGCGGGTCTCGCACGAAGACCTGTCATTGCTTGATTTTGTTGTCGACAACCGGTTCATCAATGCAACCAATGCCATGGTCATCGACACAACCCGCTGTGTTGGCTGTGATGACTGCGTGCGGGCCTGTGCGGCGGCACATGACGGCATCCCGAGATTTGTCCGGACCGGGCGTACCTATGCCAACCTGATGGTGACCAGCGCGTGCATGCACTGCACGGATCCGGTTTGCCTCATCGACTGTCCGACGGGCGCCATTCACCGCGATGCTTTCACCGGGTCAGTGGTTATCGACGACGACACCTGCATTGGGTGCGCGACCTGTTCGAGTGCGTGTCCGTACAACAATATTCAGATGCGTGAGGTGAGGGGACCGGACGGGGCCATTCTGGTCGATGAGGACGGCAGCACGCACCTGAAAGCGAGTAAGTGTGATCTTTGCGCCGGACACAGCGGCGGCCCGGCATGCCAGCGGGCCTGTCCGCATGACGCGCTCACACGCATCGACATTCGCGACATGGACATGTTGGCCGACCGGCAGTCGCGCGTGTAGCCAGTATGGTTGGTATTGCCCGGAACACATTGGTCACAGTGCTCGTCATTGCGGCTGTCTACTGGTCAATTGGGTTTTACAGCGATGCGCTGCGTGACCCGAGATTCCTCGATGGCTGGATTCTGACAGCCGTCATGGTCGCGCAGCTGCTGTTCCATATCAGGAAGAAGCTTCCGGCAAGTCCGCTTGGCAGGGCCGCCACATGGCTGAAGATGCATGTATACCTGGGATATGTGACGATTGCCGTGTTCCTGTTTCACACCAGTTTTTCAATGCCTGAAACCACGCTTGAATGGGCCTTGTGGGGCCTGTTCGTGCTGGTCGTTGCCAGCGGCCTTGTGGGCCTGTACCTGACCAATTCAGTTCCCGGCAAACTCCAGCAGCAACATGGCGAGCAGATCACATTCGATCAGATCCCGACAGTGCGCCTGAACCTGTTCCGGGAAGTCGACGCCCTTGTTCTGGAAACGGTTACCCCGGACGGATCATCGGAAGTCTCCGACTTTTACGTGAACCGGCTGCGCGGATACTTCAGAAAACCGCAACATCTGAGAGCGCATCTGCGCGGGTCGCGCCGGCCGCTGGAGCGGATCAGCAGTGAAATTGCCGACCTGGAACGCCGGGTCAATGCGCCGGACAGGAAGGCGCTGTCTTCGATCCGGAAACTGGTCACGGCAAAGTTCGACCTCGACCACCAGTACACCGTTCAGGGCCTGCTGCATTCCTGGCTGTTCGTGCACATTCCGGCGACCTATTCGCTGATCGTGTTGTCGATACTGCATGTGGCGGTTGTGTATGCCTTTTCATCAGGGGTTCGGTGACATGAAACTCCTGCAGTGGGCCAAGAACCTGAGATTGCCGCGGCGCCGCAAGGAGAAGATGCCGCGCCCAAAACGGGAAATCGTGTCATGGTGGCTGGCGACGTTTACCGCGGGTGTACTTATGCTGGCGATTGGCTATGCGGCGGACACCAAGCTACTCATGCCCGGCCCGCTAACCTCATCGCACAGCACGCTTGAGCAATGCTCTGACTGCCACTCAGGTGTTTCGAAGGGGCAGTTCGGCTGGCTGCACACGGTTTTTGCAACTGCGGATCCACGCAAGGACAGTGCGTCCTGCCTCACCTGCCACAAGATGGGTGAGCAGGTTGCCCACAACCCGCACGGGCTCGAAATGTCGAAGCTTGACGCCTATGTGCGCGAGATCAAGGCGGGCCCGGCCGTGCCGGCGCTGCCGGTCAAGGCCCGGGTCCGCAAGGCCGTTCTGTCAGTCGACAGCACGTTCAAGGACGGGGTGTTTTGCGCCACCTGCCACAAGGAGCACCAGGGTGGCGACATCAAGCTGCGGGATATGGCAGATGCGCAATGCCACACCTGCCACCAGGTCCAGTTCGAAAGCTTCAACACCGATCATCCCGACTTCGACAAGTATCCGTTCAGGCGTAGGACCCGGATCAACTTTGATCATTCCGGGCACTTCGGAAAGCATTTTCCGGAGTGGAAGGCAAAGAAGGAAAACGCCGGCACGACGCCGGAGTCCTGTTCCGGGTGCCATACGGTGAACGCACAGGACGGGCACATGAACGTCAAGCCGTTTGCAGAAAGCTGTGCGGCCTGCCACCTCGGGCAGATCGTCGGGGCCGAGAGGGCAACGGGCCCAAAAGGCATTGCCACGCTTATGCTGCCCGGTGTCGACGTTGCAACTTTCAGGGAGAAGCAAATCGACATCGGCTCGTGGCCGGACGAGTCCGAAGCCGAGCTCAGTTCGCTGATGAAACTGTTGATCGGTCGCACGGCCGAAGGCCGCAAGCTTCTGGCGGCCACAGAGGAACTGGACCTGCTTGACCTGACCCAGGCGAGCGATGAACAGATAGACCAGGTTGGCAAGCTGGTATGGGAAGTGAAGCACCTGTTCCATGCGCTGACGAATACCGGAACAGCCGATATTCTGCAGCAGCTCGCTGCTGACGGGCAGGCGCCCCTGGACCAGCAGTTGCTGACAAACCTGACGGCCAGCATGCCCCGCGACGTGCTGATCGGTGCCGTTCGGGAGTGGTTGCCGAAGCTAGGCGAGGAAATCTCCCAACGGGGTGACGGCAAGCGGGCAGAGGCGCCCGCTCTAGCGCCGGCAACAGAGACATCGGTTGCATCTGACTCGGTATCGGTGGACGGCGCCAATGCCGAACAGGCGGAGAATGCCACTCTGGGTCACATTCGCAATGCAGTGCCCGGCAAACATGGTGATCGCAAACTGCCGCAACGGCCGATCGTGCTGGTCCAGCAGACGGAGAGATGGCGCGTGGATCCGTTTGGACGGTTGCTGAAGGGCAACCAGCCGCCCGAGGAAGATGACGAGGATGATGACGAGGTCGCCGAGGATGCCGGTGAAGACACCGAGCCGGAGGATGATCAGGCGGCCGATGACACGGACGTGACGGATGACGCGGATACCGGTGAGGCGGAAGAGACCGCAGCCGACGCCGAACCTGATGCAGATACCGATACGGAAGCGGAAGCCGAAGTTGATGTGGAAGCCGACAGCGACCTGGAACTGTCCGAAGACAGCCGGCCGGAACCGCTTGAGCTGGACACCGATGCGGAAAGCTGGGCACAGTTCGGCGGCTGGTACCGTCAGGACTATACCATCCTGTACAAGCCGACCGGGCATTCCGACACTTTCCTGAAAAGTTGGCTCGACTTTTCTGCAAGCCGGTTCAGCAGGGCTGAGGGCAACCTGGCAGCAGCGGTGTTTACAGAACTCACCGGAAAGGATGCGCAAGGCCAGTGCAGCAAGTGCCACAGCATCGATGCGACACGCGAGCAGGCCCGGTTGATGAAGTGGACGCCATCGTCCAGCAAGACAGACGAAAGCCTGTTTACATCGTTCAATCACGAGCCGCACCTGGGCGTGGTCAGCGCGAAAAAAGGCTGCCTGACCTGTCACGAGATGAGCGGCGCCAAGGGGTATCTGGACACCTACAAGGGGAATGATCCGAAGACCTTCGTGTCAAACTTCGCCCCGGTGAAAAAGGAAACGTGCGCGTCGTGCCACGGCAAGAAGGAGGTCCGTCAGGACTGTCTGCTGTGCCACCAGTACCACGTGAACGACATTATCACGCCGATCACGCAGACCAAGATTCCGGAGAAGTGAGCCGGGGAGCGGAGCACGCCTGCGACGACGACATGGCAGTCAAAGGAATCAAGAGAGCGTTCATCATCGTCAGGCGCTTTTTTGTTGTTCGCCACTTTATCACTTCGTCACCCCAGCGAAGGCTGGGGTCCAAAACGAGCTGGATATCTGCGGAAAATGGATTCCAGCTTTCGCTGGAATGACGTCTAAATGTGTTTGATGATTCCCGCCTGATACCCTTGCACCGCTGACCGCTCAGTCTGGACGGCCGGAACTAAGAGCGGATGTCAGGAACAGACGCCTGAATTCACATATCCAGGACGAGATCGCTCTGGGGCTGTGCGACGCATGGTAGGCATTTGCCCGGAGCTGGGGTTTTTTCGGGAGTTCGCTCATATTCGACTTCGCCGTTTTTAAGGGCGATTGCACAGGTACCGCAAACGCCCTGCCGGCATCCGCAGCGCGCCTTGACCCCATTGGCCATGGCGAGTTCGAGAATCGAGCCGTCGCCGGATTGCCATTCTACCCGCTTGCCCGACCGGGCAAATTCAATCTGGAAAGTCTGCCGAGCATTGTGTTCGGGAGCTTTCACAGGCGTTTCTGCCGGGGCGACGGAGGCGGGGTCGAACGCTTCGGACCGGACGTTTTCGGCTGGAACGCCGATGTTTTTGAAGCCTGCGGTTAGAGATCTCATCATGGATGCGGGGCCGCACATGTAGATCTCGCAGTCACGGCCCTCAAGGACAGGCCGCAGCAACTGCTCGGTAATATGGCCCCTGAGGTGATAGTCGACATTGTGCCGGCATGAGTTGGTGGGTCGGCTGTAGGCGACAACCACGCGCAGGTTGCGCACCCGGGCGGCGAGCTGCTGCAGATGGGTGTACATGGCATGCTCAGCCCGGTTGCGCACGCCGTAGAAGAGCCAGATTTCGCGGCGGGATCGGGCGGCGATCAGCGAGTTCAACATGCTGACAATCGGGGTGATACCGACACCGCCGGCGATCAGAACGACAGGCCTGCCGGAGTGCTCATCGAGGCAGAACGAACCTGAAGGGGCGTAGGCCTCGACAATGGATCCGGGCTGCAGGTGAGTGTGGAAGTAATCCGAAGACTGTCCGGGCGGGGTTCCTTCGGGTGCACCTTCAGGTGGAGCAAGGCGCTTGACGGTGACGCGGTAATAGCCGCCAGCCGCCGGGCTTTCAGACAGCGAATAGCACCTTGTCACCGGTTCGGCCTGACCCGGGACGGGCACCGAGAAAGTCAGGAACTGGCCGGGTCTGAACGGTGGAATTGATCTGCCGTCATTGGGTTCTAGGTAGAAAGAGCAGATGTCCTGCTGGTAGTTTTCATAGACCCGGTTGACGACACGGAATTTGCGCTTGCCCTGCCAGGTGAGCGGAACTTCCTGGCGCTGGATCTGGCGGCTCTGGAAAATGCCGGCGGTCGCGCTCCGAAACTCGGCAACATATTTTTTCTCCTGCCGGGCAAACTGATACCGGCGTCCGGCAAACGATGCCACGCTGATTGCTGCGCGCATGGACGCCGCGCCGGCGACCATGATCCCGACAAGCTGAGTAAGTTCCGTCAACTCCATTTTTTGTCCCTCGTCATTGCCGCAGTGCGGCTGTAGCCGGTTGGCGTGCAGGTCTCAGTAGACGAACTGAAATTCTGCCCGCCCGCCAAAGTTGTCGTCGCGGCCTTCATTGATCGTGTAGAAGGTCTCGAAGGTCAGCTGGATGTGCTGGCCAATGGCCTGCTGCAGCTGGGCGCCGAAGCCGATGCTGTCCAGACCATCGCCGCTGAGATCATGGCGGCCGGCGATTTCCAGGATCAGGTTGCGCCGCTTGTCATCCCAGAATGCCTGGTAACCGATGGCTCCGCCCACCACACTGTCGGAGGTGAACGGATCAATCTCGGCCAGATAGGTGCTGAGGTTGGGCGATGCGAACAGGATGCCTGTGTTTGCCAGCGGGCCGCCGACGATGGCCTCCCGGCCGGCCTGTGTGTAATTGCCAATGCCCAGGAAGGAGTTGAAGTAGACAATATCATCCGATCCGGTGACGGTCTTGGACAACTCAGTGGTAATCAGGGTGCCGTCGCCCACCACATTGCCTTCAATTTCGTCTTCCAGGGCAATTGAAGTGTTGACCCGGAACGCGGTGCTGACGCCATAGAGCCACGGCAGACGCTGGATAGCCGAGACGCCGATATAGAGGCCGTCGCCATTGCCTTCGTCATCAACATAGATCATGTCGTAGTTGAGCGTGCTCAGATGTGTGTCCGCGGCAATGAACAGGCCGAACATGTTCGAATCGTTGCCGGGACGGTCAAAGTCGTTCCGGTCAAGCCGGTTCCAGCCGTACATCGCCGAAATGCGGAGGTTGGATGTGCCGGGGAACGGGATGTTGTTGCGGACGAAGCCGACCGCGTCGATGGTATCGTTTATGATTATGCCTTCCTGGAAGATCACCGGTTGGCGTCCGACGGTGAAGCCCAGGTCAATCGGCTTTTGCCCTTCCCGGTCCAGGTTGGGGAACAGGCTGCCCAGGTCGCCCTCGAAAAACAGGGTTTCGACATTGAAGTCGAATTCATCGTTGAAGCCTTCATTGGCGCCATCGAATGTGTAGCGCGTAAACCGGTCCGGCCGGTTGTTGTCTGTGGTGCGCAGCCCGAGAAGGATCTTCTCAGTTCCGGTCAACTGGAGATTGGCAAACAGGTCGAGCCGGTTGGCGATCTCGGTTTCGCGTCCACCGGGCCCGCCACTGTCGAAAGACTGAAACGCCGTGCGGTTGATCATATAGGCCCACAACCTTGGTTGCCAGACTGCGCCTATATAGGGGATTTCGAATCCGGGGTGCAGGTTGCCGGTGTCCAGAAAGCCGTTGCCAAGCTCGTATAGCAAGGGAGGCCTGGCCGGGAGCCGGTCTTCTTCCTTTTCGGTTTTCTCGGTCCTGAACTCGACGTACTCGTCCTTCAGGCTGGCAACCTCGCTCTTGTCGCCCAGCGGCCAGAAGGCACTGTACCAGTGCTCGCCGGTTCTCTCTGCCGGTTCGCCAGCTGTCGGCGTTATCAGCGGGTCCCCCTTGCTGTGCGCCGTCACGTTCTGCTGGTAGCTTTTTCTGCTCAACTCGGTTGCAGTAGCCGAGATCGAATACAGGATGCCCGGTGTCAGGACTGTCAGCATCAGCAACGTGGTGCGTGAAAACCCTGTGAAATGTGGCTTATCCTTCATTGAGTTGCCTGCTCCCTCTCAAGTCTTTTTGTGGTTGGTAGGCACGGGAGGCCTCCGCGGATCGACGAACTACAGCTGTCACTTCACCTGTGGGTCTGCTGTTCGCCGCTGGCGTTTGGGAGCTGCAATGGCTGGAGCCGCACGACCGGTCGTCACGGTTGCGTCGGGGACTGACGCTCCGAACGCGGCTGGAGCCAACTGGATGGGTCCGGAGCCTGAGTTCGAAACAGCGGTCGCGCCCAGCGTCACTTCCTTTGTCCACAGCGTCTGGGCACCTGCGATCAGCGCGTCGCCGACCTCGCGAGGTGTCATGTGGAAGTCGAAGCCGACACTCTGAATGCTGGTGATCAGGTTGATCGGCACGGCCTGAGCCATCAGCTTGACGGTCGCCTTGTAAGGACCATTGCCGGTCAGTTGGCTGCTGCTTACTCTATAGTTAGCCCAGCGGTGGCCGTTTGGCTCGATACCCTTCTTGTGGTTGCGTTCGGTGGCCGGTTCGCCGCTGAACACAAGCGATGTGGTGGACGGCAGCACGCGGGGCAGGGCGAAGGTCGGGAACGGGATCGGAATAACGTGCTCGATCTCGCCGCCGCGGCCGTTCTGGGTCACGAAGATCGACTGCAGGGAGAACAACTGGCTGTCGAGTTCGGCCTTGCCGGCGTGGACGTAGGATGAGTGACCGTCCCTGAGGTCGCCATTGGCGTCCCTGTCGCCCGAGCGGAAGACAACCTTGCCATTGCGGTCGGTTACGGTGACCTGGAGCCATACCAGGCGCTCGCCGGTGAAGCCGGTTGGTACATTGTGGCCGTCGGTACCGTTACGCACCTTGACCCGGAAGGCTAGGCCGCCCACATCAGCGCGCTCTACGACCACGTCGTCGAGCTTGTATCCGTTGCGCAGGACCTCAAGGCGGGCCCGCTTGGCGAACTCGAGCAACTCAAACTGCTCTTTGAGAATCTCGCGTGCGTCGTAGCGATCGTCAACCGACTCCCAGGCTTTGGGGAACTTGTAGCCGGCAGGGATGGCGTCTTCGAACTTGTCCGTACCCCAGCCTTCCTTGTGCTTGAACTCGAGCCATTCGCGCATGGTCTTGAATTCCGCCGCTTTCTGGTTGTGCGGGAAGATGCCGGGATGAATGACCGGATAATCGGGTCCCGAGAACAGGTGACGGGTCAGTTTGCGCGATTTGGTCGGAACATCGCCGATAACCGCGGCCGGCCCTTCGTCGTAACCGGACGGTTTGCCCTCGATCTTGCCCATATGGCAGTCCTGGCAGGTGACGCCCCTGGCAGCCGCAGGTGACAGGCGGTACTCGCTGAAGGCTTCTTCAAGCCGGAAGCCGTTGAACAGGGTGACATCATGGCAACTGCCGCAGAAAGTGGACGACTTGATCGGCGCGAACACCTTGGCCTGATTGTGAATCTTGCGACCAGGCTCTTTCTCGTCGGTAACGACACGGAATTTTTCAGGTTTATCAAGCACCTGCTTGACGCCTTCATTGCCTTCCGGACCGAATATCGGAGCGGTCAGCCCGCCTTCAACCAGCGCCAGACGGCCGCTGACCTTGTTGTAGGCCCGGTCGATGCGGTGGCAGACGACGCAGGTAATGCCCTCACGCGAAGTTGGGTGACGGTCTAGGTTGGACTCGAATGTGCTCTCGCCAAGGTTGGCCCCCACAGGGCTGTGGCAGCGCAGGCAGAAGTCACCGTTGGAACCGTTGCTGAGCTCGTTGATCTTGTTGTTGAGCGACAGGTAAATCGGGCTGAGCTGGGCGTAGGCGTGCTGGGAAACCGACCACTCCTTGTAGTGCTTGGGATGGCAAATGCCGCAGGTTGCCGCGGCAGGATAGCGGTTCTCCACAAACAACTGCAGATGCTCTTCAGCCGCCGTCAGGGTTTTCTTTTCCTTGCCGTCCTTGCTGGCTGTTTTCTGGTAATCAGACGGCTTTTCTTCCGGTTCGGCCACTTCGCGATCCGGTTCGGACTGGTTCTCCTGTTTGGTATTGTCCTGCTTGGCGCTGTCCTGTTTGGCGGGGTCCTGTTTTGCCTTCTTGCCTTTCGCGCCCAGAACCCGATCCGCTTCAATCAACAGGTCGTCGGTCTGGTCCGACTTGCCTGCCGTGTTGGCCTGGGCCAGCTGAATCTTGCCATGCGGCGATTTCATGTTCAGCTCGGACAGGTACCTTTGCAGTTCGGTGGATTCCGGTGATCCGGTGCCGGTCACGGGTGGATGATTGGGCGCGCGTTTCTTCAGCTCGGCCAGGTAGCTTTGCAACTCGGCCGACACAGGCGATGCACTGACGGCGGATGGTGAACTGTTGAGGGGAGGGTGGCCTGCAGGCAGCGATGATCGACTATCGGCCTGCGCATTGCTGATTAGTGGAAGTAAACCCTGATCGTGAACAACTCCAATACCAGGAACAAAAAGACACGCGGCCACGAGGGCGCCTACCAACTTCCTCACTTTTACACCCCTTAATGCCGCCGGTTATCATCACCCCTCAAGTCGCCGTCGGTCATTCGGGTTCTGGTTAACAGAATGTTAATGTTTGCAGCCGTTCCGGACGAGAATTTGGCCGATGCCTGTCATAAATGCGGTGATTCCGTGCTGATTTTGACCGCCACCAGAGCTCACGCCAGACGTGTGAAGTTCGCGGGCAAAAACGTGCTGCGGGCGTTGCATCGCTGCTTGCAGAATTTGAAAAGTAGAACTTGTTCCAACGTCAAAAATCACGAAAATGTAGTCAGCAAACAGGACTATTTTGCGGTTTCAACATTGTTACTTATCTGTAATGTTACTTCGCCCAGGTCCTGAACCGTGTAGGTGTAGCTGTCGCCGGGGGCCGCAAACCGGGTTTTTAGTGCGCTGCCGGTCATGACTATTTCGCCGGCCTTCAACGGGCGTCCGCGGTTGGCCAAATGATTTGTGACCCAGGCAAGGCCGTTGAGTGGATGGCCGAGGGCGTTGCCGGTATTGCCGCTTTCGAGCGATTCTCCGTTCAACGTCACCGTGCCGGTGAGGTTGCCAAGATCAATCGGGCGCCAGTCAGTCACCGGCTTGGCCAGCACCACGCCGCCACACCAGCAGCGATCCGCCAATATCGACTTGGCATCAAGATCGCTGTAGTCCGCATTGCGATCCTCGATCAACTCGAACGCCGGCATCGCAGACGCGACGTACCGGGATATGGAGTCCGCGTCGAAAGGCGCGGCATGCATGGGAACGTCGTCAGCGATTTCCAACGCAACCTCAAACTCCACCCCAATGCGAATGAAGTCTGCATGGTTTGCAACATGTGGCGACCGGTGAATCGTGTTGGCGAAAATGCTGCCATAAACCGGTTGATCCACGCCGCACAGTTTCTGGATGTCAGGCGAGGTAACAGCAATCTTGTGACCGGCAATCGGTCCAGCGCCGGCCTCTGCCTGCATGATCCGGTACAGCTCGTCCTGGATGTCGTAGGCACCAGCAAGCGTCTCAGGCTCATCATGCCCGCGCAGAGGCTGGAAACGCAGACGTTGCTTGTTCGCCTCAAAGATCTTGCGGGCGACGGTTTCTACCTTTGTCCTATCCAATTGATTGTCCTGCCTTGCTGTTCACGTGCTTCTGCACACTGCCTATCGGTTTGCTTCGGCATGGATGGAATGCGCAACTGCGTGCCTAAGGCGCTTTATCAAGAGTTGCGATGTAACCGGGTCTGCCGTCTGCGTGCAGCGCCGACCATAGCATGCGTTTTTTGTTTCTGACCTGGTTCATCTTGGTGAAATGGTGCCGGGGTGCGGATTTGGTCGGAACCGCCCAGCCGGCATGGATCTGGCCAAGAGCGAGGTCATAACCGTCTTCGGTTTTGCAGCTGCAGGTGTGCGGTGTCAGATTCCGGCATTCGACGGTGGCCGCACAATCATCTCTCGGAGTACTCGTCCATGAGCGCCTGCAGCTCTTCGAGCGACTCCGGATACCGAGCAAAACTGTGAACCGCCGGAACACGTGCCCAGGGTAGTTTTTCGTTCGTCATCAACTCAACGAACGGCTCAAGCGACGCGGCTTCGCTGAGCACCGAAGTGCGCAGATTGATCCGCTGGTCGGCTCCTGCAATGCGGGAGAAGACGAAATTCAAGCATGATTTGCAAAAGTAATGCGCTCGCCCGCTTGAGCGGACACCGCCTTTGATCAGTTCTCCCGTGCAGGAAAAACTGTCATTCGGGAACACGGTGGTCAGTGAATAGGCGCTTGCGCAGAGTTTTTGACAGTCGCGACAATGGCACGCAAAAGTCAGAAGCGGGGATGCAGTCACATTGACCTGCACTGCCCCACAAAGGCAGGCACCCTTCAAGGGAGGCTCGGGAAGTACCATCGGAAGTCTTTCATTTTTGATGATTGCGGCAGCACGACGGACATCTGCGGCGGAGAGCCGGATGGCAGTTTTGTCTGCGTTGCTGCCTTTGGCACATGCCGGTTTGAATGTCTGATGCCGGCACGTTCCCTGCCACTGGCAGGTACACTGGAGCATCTATCCAAAAATGTGCGGTGTCAAATCACGCATCCACCGACCGGCTTGGACTGCAGGATCAAGTCTGAGCTTCTGCAGCGTGTGGACAACACTGAACAGGTGCGGGCATATTGGTAACGTATCTTCATGCTGACCAGGGTAGAAGAGTGTTTCGAATACCGCTCGCCGATCAGGACTGCGACGGAGAAGCTTCTGAGCATGCATCATCAGGATGACGGCTGAGGCAGCAGCATGAACACGTTCGACTACATCATTGTGGGCGCTGGATCGGCGGGTTGCGTTATGGCGAACAAGCTTGGCGCGGATGGACGCAAGACCATCCTCCTTTTGGAAGCCGGGCCCATGGACCGTGACCTGATGATCCATGTACCCGCCGGGGTGTACCGGACCTGGCACGAGCCCAAACTCAACTGGAATTACCACACCGAGCCTGAACCGGCGCTGGACAACCGCAGTGTCTTCATGCCGCGGGGCAAGGTGGTTGGCGGGTCATCATCCATCAACTCCATGGTCTACATGCGCGGCCATCCGCTGGATTACGACCGCTGGGCCAGCGAATGTGGCCTGACCCAATGGAGCTACGAACACTGCCTGCCGTATTTCAAGGCCGGCGAGACATCGGATCGCGGCGGTGACGACTGGCGTGGTGACAGCGGCCCGCTCGGCGTGTCGAAGGGCAGTTATGAAAACCCCCTGTACGATGCATTCATCGCAGCAGGCGAGCAGGCAGGGCAGGGACGTTCGGACGACTTGAACGGCTACAATCCGGAAGGGGTGGCCCGCCTCGACGCGACCCGGACAAACGGCCGTAGGTGCAGTGCTGCCGTTGCGCACCTGAGGCCGGCTCTGAAGCGGGGCAACGTGACGTTGCTGGTGCGCGCCATGGTCAAGCGTGTGCTGTTCACCGGCAACCGGGCGTACGGTGTTGCACTCGATCACAAGGGGGCAGAACGTATTGTTCATGCCGCCCATCAGGTGATCCTGGCAGGCGGAGCGATCAATTCACCGCAACTGCTGATGCTGTCCGGTGTCGGGCCGGCCGACCATCTGAGCGACAACGGCATCAGGCCGCTGGTTAACCTGCCGGGCGTTGGCCGGAACCTGCAGGACCATGCCAGCGTCATACTGCAGTATGAGTGCACGAAGAGTTTTCCGATTCACAAGGTGGATGTGCCGTGGCGCAAGGCTGCCGCAGGGCTGCAGTGGGTGTTTACCCGGTCCGGCATAGCGGCTTCGAATATATGGGAGGCAGGCGGTCTGATCCGGGGCAACCATCAGGTGGCGTATCCCAACCTGCAGTATCATTTCGGGCCGGTTGGCTTTGAGTACGATGACGGCAACATCAAACTGCAGCAGGCATTTGCCATCCATGTTGACCAGTTGCGTCCGCGCAGTCGGGGTTCGGTCTCCCTCAAGTCCGGCAACCCGTACGACAAACCGGCCATGCACTTCGAGTATCTGGCAGACCCGGGCGACCTGGATGACCTGGTTGAGGGTGTGCACAAGACCCGGGAACTGGTGGCGCAGAATGCATTCGACGGCCTGCGCGGTGTCGAACTGACGCCCGGTTCAAACGTGACAGGCGAGCCGGACATACGGGACTGGGTGCGATCAGCCGTATCGACCGATTTTCATCCGTGCGGCACCTGCCGGATGGGTCATGGCCCCGGCAGCGTTGTAGATGACCAGATGCGGGTCCATGGCGTCCAGGGCCTGAGCGTCGTCGACGCTTCAGTCATTCCGCAGATCATGAGCGCCAACCTGAATGCGCCCACACAGATGATAGCTGCCCGTGCGGCGGACTATCTGGCCGGTGCGCCGCAGCTGGCGCCGCAGGCGGCGCAGTTCGCGTTCCAGCAGTGACTTGAACATGAGAGGCATGCGCCTGTTTCGGACAAAATTGGCCGCAGATCGGTCAAAGCGAACTGTGCCTGTTTGAGCACAGCCTGAAAACTGCGACTACTGCCGGCTCGTGCTACCAGGGTTCAGGTGTGCGCTGGCTTCAGGTGTGATCAGCAGTTCAACCACCTGTCCGAACATGAACTGGACAATGATGGACACCCGTACTCGCAGTCATCAGAACCGGCGCGATGGTTTGCAACCGGTCGGTGACCGAACGGTCGGTGCGTCCGGCTTGTCGCAGGTGTTTTCGATTCTTGCCGCCGGCGCAATCTGCGGCTTGCTTGCAGTGATGTTTTCAATCTCGGCAGCAGCCTTGCTGTTTTCTGGAGACCTGAGCGAACACATAACCATTGCGATCGCCGTCTGCCTGGTGGGCACAATCGTGCTGAATTGTGTGATTGCGGTCTTCAGTTCCTGTCCCGGTATGATTTCAGTGTCCCAGGAAGTCACGGTTGTCGCCCTGTCCGTGACTGCAATGTCGATTTACACTGCCCTGGCAGGGGCGCGAAGCGAAGCCGACATCATCGTGACTATTGTTGTCATGATCGGCCTGGCAACCTCGGTGACCGGACTGTGCCTGCTGGCCATGGGGCATTTTCGCCTGGGCCGGTTGATCAGGTTTATCCCTTACCCTGTCATTGGCGGGTTTCTGGCCGGCATGGGCTGGTTGATTGTTGTCGGCGCACTGGGCGTCATACTGGGTCACACTCTGACGCTGCAGAATGTGCATGTACTGTTTGATGCCGGCAATGTGGCGAAGTGGCTTCCTGCAACCATGTTCGCAGTCGGCGTTGGAGTGATGACGCGGCGGACGAAAAATTCGCTCATCCTGCCAACCGCGGTGATCGTAGTGTTGGCCATGTTTCATATCATGGCCTCGGCGTGGGGATTGTCCGTTGCGCAGCTTCAAAGCAGCGGCTGGCTGTTTGCGGCGGTGTCGCACGACTCCATTTGGCCATCGTTTGACAGCAGCATGCTTGCAGCTGTCGACTGGCATGCAATCTGGACGGAAACGCCCAAGATCATTGCGCTGGTTGCCATCACGGCGACGTCGGTGCTGTTTGCATCAAGCGGGATTGAGCTGTCGGTCCGGCGCACTGTTGACCTTGACCGGGAATTGCGCGCTGCCGGCATCGGCAATTTTCTGGCTGGTGCCGGCGGCGGTGCTGCGGGCTTTCAAGGCCTAGGTCTGACCATGCTGGGTCATCAGTTGGGTGCGCCTTACCGCGCGACTGGGGTGTTGGTCGCGATCGTGTGTGCAGCAATGCTGATGTTCGGAAGTTCACTGCTGGCTTACCTGCCCACACCGCTTTTTGGTGGCCTGCTGCTCTGGATCGGCATCTCACTGCTGTACGACTGGCTGATTGCAGCCTATGCCGCCATTCCGCGCCGGGAATACCTGATCATACTGCTGATCGTTCTGGTGATCAGCGCAATCGGGCTGCTGCAGGGAGTGTTGGCCGGACTGTTCTTTGCGGTGGTTCTGTTCGCTCTCGAATACAGCCGTGTCGAGATCGTGAAATACGCGGTAACCGGCAAGGACTTCCACAGCAGTGTCGAGCATACCGATGAAGACCGGCAGTTTCTGAGCTCGCACGGGGACCGGATTTTGATATTGAGGCTGCAGGGTTTCGTGTTTTTTGGCACGGTTCACAAACTTCACGAACAGGTTGCCGTTCGCCTGAAAGTCGAAGCAGAACCGCGTTTGCGGTTTCTGTTGCTGGACTGCCGTGATGTAACGGGACTCGATTCATCGGCCGCCATCGGCCTGGTGAAAGTCGGCCGCGATGTTAGACGAAACAATGCCGTCCTGCTTGTGACCAACCTCTGCGAAACTGCGGCGCGTCAACTCGATGCGGCGGCATCGCGATCAGATGCGGGATCGCATCCGGGCCAGTTCGATGATCTCGACAGGGCGCTGGAATGGTGTGAGGAGCAATTGCTGCAGGACTGGGCAGACAGGCCGCAGCCTGATCTCAATGCCTGCATCGACGACCAGCTTGCCCGGATTTTGGAGGATGCGGAGCTGTCGCAGGTCATGCTGCAGTACCTGGAAAGACTGGAACTCGAACAAGAAACCACCCTTATCAGGCAGGGCGAGAGATCCAAGGACATTTTCTTCATCGAGCATGGGAAGGTCAGCATCCAGTTGGAAACACCGGAAGGCGCGAACATCCGATTGCGAACACTGGGCGCCGGCGCGCTGGTCGGAGAGATCTCTTTTTGTCTGGATCAATGCCGCACCGCTTCCGTCATCACAGAACGTGATACAACAGTTTGGCGACTGAGCAACGAGGCGTTGGAGAAAATGACACTGGAGAGGCCCACGATTACCTCCCTGTTCAACAGCTATCTGGTGCGTACGCTGGCGGAGCGTCTCACTTCAACCAACCGCCTGGTGAGACTGCTTACTGATTAGAGAGACAGAAGTAAGCTTGCCATCGGATTCCCGGAGATCGGGCGGACGGCGGATATTGCGCATGGCGCTTCAATCTATGAGAAATTGACAATGGCCTTGCGAAACCGGAACAGGGAGACCGCAAAGAAGACGCAGCCGATTGCGGCCATGGTGAGCATTTGCGGCCAGACAATGTCTATCCACGCGCCGCGGTACAACACCGCCTGCGAGAAGCTGACATAGTGGGTGGAAGGTGACGCCTGCATGATGGTCTGCAGCCAGTCCGGCATGCTTTCCATCGGCGTGGTGCCGCCGGACAGCAGTTCCATGACCACAAACACTGGAATTGCCAGCAGCCCGAACTGCGGCATGGAGCGCGCCATGGTTGCCAGCAGAATGCCCAGTGAAGTGATCGAGAACAGATAGATGACAGCGCCAGCGATGAACAGTGCCTTGGACCCGGCAATCGGAACCTGCAACAGGCCCTGAACGACGAAAGTCAGCGACAGTCCGGCTGCGACAACGATGATGAACCCGTTGGCCCAGACCTTCGCGATCATGATTTGAGCCGAGGTAACCGGCATGACAAGAAGGTGTTCGATGGTGCCGTGCTCACGCTCACGGATGAGAGCCGCACCGGTCAGGATCATGGCCAGTACAGTGACATTGTTGACGATCTGCATCACCGCCATGAACCAGGTCGAGTTGAGGTTGGGATTGAAGCTGGCTCTTACCACGACATCCAGCGGAAGTTGTGTCGCGGACCCTCTGGCGTTTAGGAAGTCGAGCGTTTCACTGGTAATGATGGTCTGTATGTATGATGCGCCGGTGCCGGCTACCGACATGGCGGTGGCATCAATGTTGACCTGGATTTCAGGCTTTCGACCTGACAGCAGGTCAGCCTCGAACCCGGGTGGAATATCAATGACGAAAATGAACTTGCCGGTGTCCATGGAGCGGTCGATTTCCGAGCCAGAAATCTCCACAGCCGGTTTGAAGTAGGGTGGCAGAAACGCGTCCTGAATACGTCTGGACAGTTCTGAGCGATCCTCGTCAACAATGGCAACAGAGGCGTTCGATATTTCCATTTTTGCATTCTGCGCGACTTCATAGATGGCGAAGGTGAACGTCCACACCAGCAGGATCGCCAGCACGGGATCTGCCAGCACACTGCGCAGTTCCTTGACGCCGAGACGGAATATGTTGGCTGTGCGCTGCAGCATGATCACACGTCCTGCTTGCGCAGGAAGAATGTCGCAATGAGAAAGAACGACATGCCGAAACCGGCAAGGTAAAGGTGATTGGACCACAGATCGGGAAAGCTCAGTCCCTTGGTGAAGCTGCCGACGCTGATCTGCTGAAAGTAGGGGGCCGGGAACATTGCGCCCATGACCTTGGCGCCACCGCCAAGTGTCGAGACCGGTGTCATGAAGCCGGAAAAGTTCATCGTGGGTATCATTGCCAGAATGGCCGTGGCGAAAATCGCCGCGATCTGGCTGTTCACAAATGAGGACACCAGCATGCCGAAGCCTGTGGTTGCCCAGACATAGAGCAACGCTCCGACCGCCAGTGCGGGAAATGACCCTTTCAGCGGCACCGCGAACACCAGCATGACCAGCACGCACAGGCTGATGAAGCTGGCATAGGCAATGGCGATATAGGGCAACTGCTTGCCGAGCAGGAACTCCATCCTGGTGACCGGCGTGGAATACAGGTTGGTGATCGACCCCATTTCCTTTTCCCGCACGATGCCGACCGCCGTCATCATGGCGGGTATCAGAATGCACAACAGCATGATGCAGCCCGGCGTTATCGCATAAGTGCTTTTGAACGCCTGATTGTAACGGAAGCGGGTTTCGATGGAGACCGGGCTGACACTGACCGGGCGGCCGCTCTGGCGGGTGGACATGTCCGCGATGTACTGCGCGGTCACGCCCTGAATGTAACCGCGCGCCGTTTCGGCGCGGAATGGCATCGCACCATCCAGCCACACGCCGACTTCCGGCTGCTCACCCTTCAGCAGATTTTTGCCAAAGCCCGATGGAACCTCGATGGCAAATTTCAGCTCACCGCTTTTCAGGCGGGTCTCAACACCGCCCGGTTCGGTTATCGGCTGGCGTTCGACAAAGTAGCGCGAACTCGAGAAATTCTCCAGAAGCTGACGGCTCTCATGGGACTTGTCCTGGTCATAGACGGCGTAGGGCAGTTCTTCCACATCGAACGAAATGCCATAGCCGAAGGTGACCATCAGGATGATGGGTCCGAGAAGGGCGAATGCCAGCCTGATCGGATCGCGCAGCAGCTCCTTGGCTTCCCGGCTGGCATACGCCCACATGCGCCGGATGCTGAAGGCGCCGCTGCTCTGGTGGACATCGGCAACGGCGTCGGTGGTTTCTGCGCCAACTGTCGTGTCCGGTGCATCGGGCTCGCTGCCGGTGATTGCTTCTTCGAGATAGGCCACAAACGCGTCGTCGAGCGAAGCCGCCTGCCTGGCGTCGGCAAGGTCCTGTGGCGCGCCCACGGCCAGTACCTTGCCGGCATGCATCAGCGATATGCGGTCGCAGCGCGACGCTTCATTCATGAAGTGGGTGGAAATGAAGATGGTCACGCCTTCATCGCGGGACAGTTCGATCAAGAGCTGCCAGAAATCGTCACGTGCAATCGGATCGACGCCGGAAGTCGGTTCGTCAAGAATCAGGACTTCCGGCTGGTGAAGAATTGCCACGGCCAGTTGCAGTCGCTGCTTGACGCCCAGCGGCAGGCTGGCCGGCTTGTTGTCCTGGACATCGTGGAGGTCGAAACGCTGCAGCAACTCTGTGATCCGGTCCTCGCGTTGGTCATCCGGCAGGTGAAACAAGTGGGCGTGAAGCACAAGGTTCTGCAGCACCGTGAGTTCGCCGTACAGGGAGAAGGACTGCGACATGTACCCGACCCGGCGGCGGGTCTGCATGTCGCGGGCATTCAGCTTCCGGTTGAAGAGCCTGGCTTCGCCCGCGCTGGCCGGCAGCAGTCCGGTCAGCATTTTCATGGTCGTGGTCTTGCCGCAACCGTTGGACCCCAGGAAGCCGAAGATTTCACCGCGCTCGATATCAAAGCTGACATTGTCAACTGCGGTAAAATCTCCAAACCGCTTGGTCAGCCCGGTCGCCTGGATGGCGAACTGTCCGTCCGTTCCGGTGCGCTGCGGAACGACAATATGCTTGTGCCGAGACCGCTTGTGCTCAGGCAACAGTTGGATAAAGGCCGCTTCAAGCGTGTCGGTCGAGGTTTTCGACTTCAGTTCAGACGGCGACCCGGTGGCGATGATGTTTCCGTCGTCCATGGCCGCCAGCCAGTCAAACTCTTCGGCCTCGTCCATGTACGCGGTTGCAACCACGACACTCATATTCGGCCGGCGGGCGCGAATGCGGTCGATCAACTGCCAGAACTGACGTCTTGAAAGTGGGTCGACGCCGGTGGTCGGTTCATCCAGGACCAGCAGGTCCGGGTCATGGATCAGGGCGCAGCACAGGCCGAGCTTCTGCTTCATGCCGCCGGACAGTTTGCCTGCCGGACGATCGGGAAACGGGGCGAGCCCGGTTGCCTCCAGAAGCTCGCCAATACGCCGGTGACGCTCCTGGCTAGCCTGGCCGAACAGCCTGGCGAAGAAATCCAGGTTCTCGTAAATGCTGAGTGTCGGGTACAGGTTTTTGCCCAGGCCCTGCGGCATGTAGGCAATGCGGTTGAAGCAATGCCGACGGTGGCGTTTGTCATGCATGTCGCCGGACAGGGCATGAACACTTCCGGCCTGTATTGTCCGGACGCCCGAGATCAGCGCCAGCAGAGTGGACTTGCCGACACCGTCAGGGCCAATCAGCCCGGCCATGCATCCGGATGGAATCTCCACACTGACGTCATCGAGGGCTGCCACATCGCCATACTTGTGAGTGACGGCGGTGAGCTGAGCCACACTATCCGGTGCGTCGCTCATTCGGGCAGCTTGACGTGCAGGTTTTCGGGCCAGTCAGCGGCCTGCGGCAAGCGCAGATAGGCTAATCCCCTGACCCCGGTTTTGACCCTATCCTCATGTTTGCGCAGTAACTTCGGGTCTACGGTCAGTTTGACCCGGAACATGAGTTTGGCACGTTCTTGGGCCGTCTCCACGGCTTTGGGGGTGAATTGTGCCTGCGTTGCTACGAATGATACTTTAGCGGGAATGACATATTGCGGGACCGGGTCGAGGATGATGCGCGCATCACCGCCCAGTGTCAGCAGGCCGGCATCGGCGGCAGGCAGGAAAACCGTCATGTAGACATCTGCGATGTCGAGGAGCGTCAGGACGTTGCCGCCAGCGGCGACAACTTCTCCGGGCTCAGCCAAGCGGTACTGGATACGGCCGCGCTGTGGCGACTTCAGGACGGTGTCATCGAGTATCGATTGCAGACGGGACAGCTCCTCTTTTGCCGAAGTTATCGCTTCGTTGGCCTGTTCGACACCAGCCACCACGGCACGATAATCGGCATCGGCGGCCTGTAACTCGTTGTGGCGCTGATCCAGCTTCTCGGTTGTGGCGAAGCCCTTTCGATGCAGCGCCTGGACGCGGGAAAGCTCGACCTCGGTGAATTGCAGATGGCTTCTGGCACGGATCACAGACGCACTTGCCTGGAGTTTCGCTTTCTCTGCCCGGCGTATCTCGGCCTGCGCGCGCCGCACCTGCGCGTTGATCTCTCCGGCGTCCATGCGGGCCACGGTCTGCCCTGCATCCACCATGTCACCCTGGTCAACCAGCACTTCTGCCACGCGGCCGGCCAGCTTGCTGGATATGTTGACCTGCTCGGCTTCAATTCGGCCATTGGTGCTGACAATGCCTGCAGGAAGTTGCGCCGCGAGTTGCTGTTGCCAGTAGACATATCCGCCTGCCACGCCGGCCATGGCGACGACACCAAGCACCAACCAGGTTTTGAGCTTCATGGACCTTGCCTTCTATAGAATTATTTGCTGCCCTGCAGATGCTCCGATCGCGCGTGGTCCGAATACCGGGTCGGCAGCAGATGTTTCATCGCAATGCGGGAACCAAAATAGGCCTTGCGTGCTCAATTCGACATGATTCAGATCAAAGGCAAAGCGAGGAAAACATCCATTATGGGCGCAGCAAAAACGGAAGGTGCTTGCGCTTGGCCGTTACGGCGGGTTTGGAGCGCGGGACTATGTTAATGTACTGTTCAGATCTGCCAATGTGAGGGAGCACCGTGTTAAAGACAGGTTTCAAGACATTGCTGGCGCAAGCCAACGCCGTCATCGAGACGGTTTCGGTGCAGGACTTTCCATATCTGCAGGACGAACCGGATGTGGTTGTTGTCGACGTCCGCGAGGCAACCGAACGCGAGACCGACGGCACCATTCCGGGCTCGCTGCATGCATCACGTGGATTGCTTGAATTTTACGCAGACCCGGAGTGTCCGGCGCATCTGCCGGAATTGCAGCCAAGCAAGCGCCTGGTGTTGTTCTGCGGCACCGGCGGACGTTCGGCGCTTGCCGCGAAGACACTTCAGGATATGGGGTTTTCAGAGGTGTTTTCACTGGCCGGCGGGTATGCCGCCTGGAAAGCCGCGAACAGGAAAGAAGGTTGACGCCATGGCGTTTGATGACTTGATCACCCGCATAAACCTGTTCTTCAGCGAGGCGGAAAACGAGGCGGAAGATGCCCATCAGGTGCTCGAACAATTGCATGCCGAACTGGCGCAACTGAAGGCGACCGGACAACCCCTGCCGGAGGATCTGGTACGTCTGGAAGCTTTGCTGGATGAAGAGTTCCGGTCTCGGGCAGCAAAGTCTCAAGGGTCGACCTGACCTGCGTCAGGGTCGAGGGTTTTCAGGTAGGCAACCAGATCGGCGATGGCCGGCTCATCCATGAACCTGAGGGCAAGCATGCTTTCGCCCGGCACACCGTTTATGATCTTGTGGATCATTCGCCTCGGCTGATGGCGGGCCTGCCAGCCCAGGCTGCCGCGCATGCCGGGCCGCGCCTGGAATCCTGATTTGCCGTTCGGATCGTGGCACGACATGCACACACCTTCGAAAATGTCCCGGCCACGGCTCAAGCTTTTCTTTGACAGTGTCTTCTCCGGTTTGAAGTTTGCAGGATCATACTGGCCAACGGTCAGGAACAGCAGCAGCAGGTCCAGCGGCAGTCCGCCGGACGCCAGCGCCTTTTGATCAGGATGGGCTCTGGTGAACAGCTCCAGCATGTTGAACGGATCGGTGCCCTGCAGATGCCTGAGGCTGACAAACTGCTGCTGCTGCTGATCACTGCCATCTGCCTTTTCGGCACCGTCATAGTCCCAGCCGTGACACGAAACGCAGCGCCAGCTGTCGGTATCGCTGACTTGCAGGTCAGACGGGAATGCCGGGTTTCGCGTCACTGGCGGGGCGCTACCTGAGCCTGCCCAGTAGTTGTCGTACAGCTTGCCGCCCAGTGATACCACGAATGCATCGCCGAACTCATGCTCACGAGCATTCGGCGGCGGTGCGTCATGTGTGACCTGGGTTGCCGACGCCAATGGGTTCATGAACGACGCAATGCCGGCCACTAAGGTCAGCCCCAAGGCCGCCCTGATGGCCGATATTGCCAGATGTTTATGCAGCCCGGGCATCATCGCTCATCGGGCAATCGACGCCGGGCAAATGCTGTCCCGGCAACATTTGCGTTCGGAAACTCGCGGAACATCCACATGCAGACCTCCAGTGAACGGCACTGAAACACAACCGCGGATCAGCGCATATGACTTCGATCAATGCGCCTCATGCGCTGCCGGTTGCATGATGGCTCCGCGCTCTCAAACCGGAGTATGTTTCGTGAACCCGAGAACCTTTGTGGTCAACCTCAACGATACCGACAATCTGGATCACCTGCTGACCACCTGCAGCCATTTCGCAGTCCGAAACGAGGCCTATGTCATCGGCGTCTATATCATTCCCTCCGTCGAGGTTTATGCCGTCTATGGCGGCATCGCCATGGCCGACGTCGTTGATGCCCAGCGCAAGCGTTATCAGAAAATGGGCAAAAAGGTGCGCGAGAAGTTCGAACGTGTGATGTCCGTGAACGGGCTGTCACATGAGTGGCGCGAACTGGACGCGATCAGTTCATCCATCGGACGTGAATTTGTGCAGCAGTGCCGGTTCGCCGATCTGGCTGTGATCGCGCAGGTCGAAGCCAGTGAAAGCTGCGGCGTCGAACCGAGTTTTGCCGAGTATGTGGTGATGGAAGCCGGCCGGCCGGTATTGCTGGTGCCGCGCGGCAGGCCGTTTGAGACCATAGGCGGCAAGGTGCTGATGGGCTGGAACGGCGCCAAGGAGGCGGCACGTGCCTGTTTCGATGCCCTGCCTCTGCTGCCGGAAGACAGCGAGGTCAGCGTTGTCTGGGTCGATCCGCAGAAACAGCGTTCGCTGGCTGGCAATCTGCCCGGCGCGGAACTGGCAGCAACCTTTGCGCGTCACAATATCAATGTGACTGCCGAACCGATGCCGACGGCAGACTCAGATGCGGGCCGAGCGCTGCTCGCCAGGGTTGAAGACATTGGTGCCGACCTGCTCGTGATGGGCGCCTATGGGCACTCCAGAGTGCGTGAATTTGTGTTTGGCGGCGCCACCGAACATGTACTGAACAACATGACAGTTCCGGTACTGATGTCACACTGAATAACCGCATCGACAAGACAGTTACCTGCCACGGAGGCACTTTTTCATGACTTTGAAACACATCCGCATGGAGCTTGCACGCGATCAGGATTTCCCGCAGGGCAGCCGCGAGCACGGCTATGTCCTCATTGCACCGCTCGACAACATGGACAGGATTGATGCGGCGGAATGGAAAGCCAACCGCGACAGGTGCCGGGTGACACGTTTCTGGGGTTCCGATGAGCACGAGATCGGCCACCTGGTCCGCAAACCCGGTGGTGCCTGGGCGTTCCACTACGATATTCACGGCAACGAGGATGACGATGATACCGGCTACCGGTTCGGTGATGAACGCTTCCGGCCAGGCGAATATGTCTCGATCCGCGAGCATGACGGCGAGATGCGAACATTTCGGGTTATCACCGCGTCGGACGTGCGCTGACGCCGACCGTGGTTTGCAAATGAAACGGCCACTGCAAATACAGCAGTGGCCGTGTCGTTTTGGCGTTGCCCAAACGGAACAGGTCAGGCGGCGTCCTTGATCTTCACCTTGTGGGTCTTTGCGGTGACCTCCGGTGGTTTTGGCAGGACTACGGTCAGTATGCCGTTCTTAAACTGCGCATCGACCTTGTCCGGATCCACATTGAACGGCAACGCCATGGCACGGGTGTACTTGCCATATGACCTTTCGACGACATGATAGTCTTTCGACTTGTCCTCTTCCTCTACCTTTTCTCGGCGAGAATGGTCAACCGGTTGTCGGTTACAGTCACATTGACATCCTGTTGATCGACACCGGGAAGTTCCGCGGTGATTTCCAGCGCCTCGTCTGTCTCTGCCACATTGATCACCGGTGACAGCATTGTTTTGCCGTTCGAACGGCCGGGCGTTAACCCGACCGACTGAGTGAAATCGTGAAACACCCTGTCAATCTCGTCGTGCAGCGAACCGAACATGCCTGGCCAGTTCTGCGTTTTCCAAAGCGACGGAAGTGAAGGTTTCTCAGTCATCATCTGTCTCCTTACAGGTTGCGAAATCATGGGAGCCGTCCATGTACGCAATGCTAGCGCAACCGGTGCGGCTGGTTCCTTGACCGCGGTCAACTGCGGCTGGCTATCTGGGGGCCTGCTGCGGTCATACAACCAGCACATTGTCCAGATGATCGCCCAGTTCCTGATTGGGGACGTGAACCAGGTTCTTGGACACCTCCGCATAAACAACCGCCAGCAATGGCTTTGGCAGGGCCTTGCGAATATCGCCCAGTGTTGCAGGCGCGGCCACCAGCACCAGCCGGTCGAAGGCCTTGGCCTGCAACTGATCCTGCAGGCCAGCTACCAGTTCTGCGGCGAAAGAGCGTTTTGCCTCGCGCTGAGGGTCGGAGGGGCGTTCCATCGCATGGCGATGCGCACCGGCTGAATCAAAGGTACGGCCGGGCCGGTCCGCCATGATGTCGCCGGAGCGGACATTGTCTCCCTCGAACTCCATGCCGCGGACTTCTTCCAGGCCCTTGCCCGGCCCGGTGTTGCACACGATGCGGGCGCGGGTTCCGTCCGCCAGCAGTATCCATGTTCTAACAGGTTTCATTGCAGTGCCTCCTGGTGAGGGGTTTTGGTCAACCTAACAGCCTCAACCTGCCAGGACTTGATCATCGTCAAAGCAGTGCACGGTCAATCATGTCTTTGTGTGCGCAACCTGTACACCGTCGACGGCGAATGGAGACACAAGATGACCACCGCCACCAAGGATACGTCCGCGCAACCGGACACGCCTGCTGATCTGCCTGCCGGTATCGCTAGCCGGTTTCCCACGGCCTACTCAATCCTGTTCGGTCTCATACTTTTCATGGCTGCACTGACCTGGTTTGTGCCTGCCGGACAGTATGACCGCGCCGAGAATGAAGCACTGGGCCGTGAAGTGGCCGTGCCTGGAACTTACAAGGCAGTGGACGCTGCACCGCAGTCACTGTTCGACATCTTCCTCGCTCCGGTAAACGGGTTCTACAGCCAAGCGGCAGGCACCGCGAATGCGATCGACGTGTCGCTGTTTGTCTTGATTATCGGTGGTTTCCTGGGTGTGGTGAACAGTACCGGTGCGATCAACGCGGGTATTGCCCGGGCCATGAGTGCACTGCGTGGCCGGGAAAAATGGATGATCCCGATCATGATGGCGCTGTTTGCCGCGGGCGGCACGACCTACGGCATGGCCGAGGAAACACTGGCGTTCTATGTGCTGATCATTCCAGTGATGATCGCCGCCAGATATGACGCCATGACCGGCGTCGCCATCATCCTGGTCGGTGCCGGTATCGGGGTGCTCGGATCGACGATCAACCCGTTTGCGACCACCATTGCCTCAAATGCCGCAGGCATTCCGTTCACGACAGGCATGATGTTGCGGTTCATCATCCTGGGCGCCGGATGGGTGGCCTGCGTGGCGTATGTGATGTGGTACGCCGAGCGCGTCCGCGCCAATCCGGAGCTTTCCATCGTTGCCAACATGAAAGAGGCGAACGAAGCCCATTTCAAGCTGAAGGGCGGCTCCGACGACGAGTTCACCATGCGGCATAAACTTATCCTTGTCCTGTTCACGGCGACCTTTGGCGTAATGATCTGGGGAGTGTCGTCGCAAGGCTGGTGGATGGCGGAGATGTCGGCCCTGTTTCTGGCAGGTGCCCTCATCGTCGGCATCGTGGGATGGCTTGGCGAGAAGCCTTTCGTAGACGCTTTCATCGCAGGCGCCCGGGATCTGCTAGGTGTCGCCCTGATCATCGGGCTGGCCCGCGGGATCGTGGTGATCATGGATGCCGGCAAGATTACAGACACCATACTGAACTGGGGAGAACAGGCGATCCAGGGACTGTCCGCGATTGCATTCATCAATGGCGTATTTGCTGTTGAGGTGCTGATGTCGTTCCTGGTGCCGTCGACATCCGGTCTGGCGGTGCTCAGCATGCCGATCCTGGCACCGCTGGCTGATTTTGCCGGTGTCGGCCGCGAGCTCGTGGTCACCGCATACCAGTCCGCCTCCGGCCTGGTGAACCTGATCACGCCGACATCGGCCGTGGTTGTCGGCGCACTCGCCATCGGCCGAATTTCCTATGACAAATGGCTGAAATTTGTCTGGCCGCTGCTGCTCATTCTGACCGTCATGGTGGTTGCAGCTCTGAGCGTTACAGCCATGCAAGGCGGTGCAGTATGACTTTCGCCCCCGGAGTGCACTCGGAAGTCGGCAAGCTGCGCACCGTTCTGGTTTGCCGGCCCGGCCTTGCGCATGAACGGCTGACGCCTGCCAATTGCGACGCTCTTTTGTTTGACGATGTGTTCTGGGTGCAGCAGGCCAAGGCGGACCACCATGACTTCTGCGCCAAGATTGCCGATCGCGGTGTCGAAGTGCTGGAGCTGCATGACCTGTTGTCAGAAACGGTTGCGCATGAGGCTGCGCGAACCTGGCTTCTCGACCGCCGGGTGACCGAAGACCATGTCGGCATCGGCATGATGTCCGAACTGCGCGGCTGGCTGGACGAGCTTCCGGGCGCCGAGCTGGCGCGATATCTCATCGGCGGCGTTGCGGTGCAGGACCTGCCGTTCAAGCCGGAAGGCATGTTTGGCCCTTATCTGGGTCCTGACGGGTTTGTGCTGCCGCCGCTGCCAAACACCATTTTCACGCGCGACACCAGTTGCTGGATCTATGGCGGCGTGACCCTCAATCCGATGCACTGGCCAGCGCGTCAGCTCGAAACACTGCTGACGGATGCCGTGTACCGGTTTCATCCCAGGTTCAAGGACGCCGAATTCGACGTCTGGTGGGGCGATGGCGAAGCCGGTCGGGCACCGGCCAGCCTGGAAGGCGGCGATGTCATGCCGCTCGGTGACGGCGTTGTGCTGATTGGCATGGGCGAGCGCAGCACACCGCAATCGGTAGGCCAGGTGGCACGTGCTCTGTTTAAGGCTGAAGCTGCCGGCCACGTTATCGCCTGCCAGATGCCCAAGTCGCGGGCGGCGATGCACCTGGATACGGTGTTTTCGTTCTGTGACCACGACCTGGTGACCAGCTATGTCGAAGTGGCCGATGAAATCACCTGCTACAGCCTGCGGCCCGGCCGCAAGCCGGGTGATGTTGATTGCCGGCAGGAAATCAAGTCGCTGTTCGAAGTGACCGCCGAAGCCATCGGCGTCAACAAGCTGCATGTGATCGCCACGGGTGGCGACAGCTTCGAGCAGGCCCGCGAACAATGGGATGACGGCAACAATGTCGTCGCTCTCGAGCCCGGCGTGGTGGTGGCCTACGATCGCAACGTGTTCACCAACACACAGCTGCGCAAAGCCGGCGTCGAGGTGATCACCATACGCGGTGCAGAACTTGGCCGCGGCCGCGGTGGCGGCCATTGCATGACCTGCCCGATAGTCCGTGATCCGCTGTAACAGCAAAGGAACTCATATCATGTCAGTCAGTCTCAAAGACCGCAGCTTCCTGACACTTCGTGACTTTACGCCTGACGAGATCAGCCACCTGATCGAGCTGGCGATGGACCTGAAATCCACCAAGCGAGCCGGCATCGAGCGCCAGCGGCTTGAAGGCAAGGAGATCGCGCTGATCTTCGAAAAGGACTCTACCCGGACCAGGGTTGGATTTGAGGTGGCAGCCTATGATCAGGGTGCGCACGTCACCTATCTGGGGCCATCCGGCACGCAAATCGGGCACAAGGAAACCATGAAGGACACCGCCCGGGTGCTTGGCCGGGTCTACGATGCGATCGAATATCGCGGATTTGGGCAGGCAACGGCGGAACAACTGGCCGAGCATGCCGGTGTCCCGGTCTACAATGGCCTGACTGATGAGTTTCACCCGACGCAGGTGCTGGCAGACCTTCTGACAATTCGCGAGCACAGCGGAAAACCGTACTCGAAAGTCGCGCTGTGCTTTCTCGGTGACGCCGGCAACAATATGGGCGACAGCCTGCTGATCGGCGGCGCCAAGATGGGCATGGACATTCGCCTTGGCGCGCCAAAGTCCTGTTGGCCGGTCCAGGAGATCATTGATGAGGCGGAAGCCATTGCGACGGATACCGGCGCCCGCATAACGATCACAGAAGATGTCGCCGAGGCAGTGAAAGGCTGTGACTTCATCTACACTGATGTCTGGCTGTCCATGGGGGAGGCAAAGGAGAAATGGGCTGAGCGTATCGAGCTGCTCAAACCCTACCAGGTGAACGCCGGCGTGATGAAGCAAACAGGCAATCCGGATGTGAAGTTCATGCACTGCCTGCCGGCTTTTCATAACACCGAAACCACGGTCGGCAAGGACATACACCAGCAGTTCGGCCTCGACGCCATGGAAGTCACCGAAGACGTCTTCGAATCCGATAATTCCATTGTGTTTGACCAGGCGGAAAACCGCATGCACACGATCAAAGCGGTTCTCGTCGCAACACTAGGAGAATAGCCCTGTGAAGGTGATTGTGGCCCTTGGCGGCAATGCGCTGTTGCGCCGGGGCGAACCAATGACATCTGCAAATCAGCGCGAAAACGTGAAACGTGCGGCGGCGTCGATCGCGAAGCTGGTTGCATCCGGCCATCAGGTAACCGTTACCCACGGCAACGGGCCGCAGATCGGCCTGCTGGCGCTGCAGTCCGCTGCCTATGGTGTGGACAGCGCGTTTCCGCTCGATCTCCTGGGGGCGGAAACCGAAGGCATGATCGGGTACCTTATCGAGCAGGAGTTGGAGAACGCGCTGGGCCAGGGTCACCAGGTGGCAACCCTGTTGACCCAGGTCGAAGTGGATGCCCGCGACCCGGCATTCAACAATCCGACCAAACCGGTGGGGCCGGTCTATGAAGAGACTGAAGCCCGCAAGCTGGCGCGGGAGAGGGGCTGGGTCGTCAAGGCCGACGGGGCAAAGTTCAGGCGCGTGGTGCCATCGCCGAAGCCTGTGCACATCCCGGATACGGCGATCATAAAACTGCTGCTGGACCACGATGTCACCGTGATCTGTGCCGGTGGCGGTGGTATTCCGGTGGTGCGCCGGGATGATGGTTCCCTTGTCGGTGTTGAGGCGGTCATTGACAAGGATGCCGCAAGTTCCCTGCTTGCGAGCGATATTGAAACCGATGCGCTGCTGATGCTGACGGATGTCGACCGGGTGTACCTGAACTGGGATACGCCTGAACAGGAGGGGCTGGGCAAGGTGAGTCCCGGCGAACTGCGGCAGCACGAATTTGCTGCTGGATCCATGCAGCCCAAGGTCGATGCAGCGTGCCGGTTTGTGATGCAGACCGGCGGCGTCGCCGGCATCGGCCGACTTGAGGACGCATCCGCCATTCTGGACGGCAGGGCGGGGACGCGGGTTTCAGGATCATGACACCCAAGATGGTGGTTGCGGATACCTTGCCAACCCTAGATCAGACAGAGGTGATCGCGTTCCTGTCCGACCCGGCATCCTACCCGGATGACGTGCAGGCCATAAAGATCGTTGAGACCCACGCCGCCAGGGTGTTCCTGACCGGGAACGAGGCCTTCAAGATCAAGAAGGCTATCACATTGCCATACCTCGATTTCAGCACCCTGGACCGACGGAAGGCCGCCTGCGAATACGAATTGCAGATCAATCAGCCGCATGCTCCCGAGGTTTATCTGGATGTCTTAGCCATTACCAGCGAGACAGGCGGCGGGCTTGCATTCGACGGGTCCGGAAAGCCGGTGGAATGGGTCCTGCGCATGCGGCAATTCCCGGACAACTCGCTGCTTGGCGACCTGATCAAGGCCGACACGCTGACTGCTGAGTTTGTTGACTGCCTGGCCGATGAGATTGTCAGGTATCAGGGTGAAGCCCCGATGGTGCGTGATCAGGATGCCGGCACCAGAATGGCTGCTATTGTCGATGAATTGTGCGCCGCTTTCGATGAAGCGGCAGGCTTGCTGCCGTTGCCGGACGTGCGCCGGTTTGAAAAAGCGGCATATGCCGCGCTGCACGCATGCCGCGGCCTGCTGGACGAACGCGGCAGGCAGGGATATGTGCGCCGCTGTCACGGGGATCTTCACCTGTCGAACATCATCGCGCTGCACGGACGGCCGGTTCTGTTCGATGCCATAGAGTTCAATGATGAGATCGCAACGGTCGATCTCCTGTATGACCTGGCCTTTCTGCTGATGGATCTGGGCCATGTCGGGCAGGTCGGTTATGCAAACCGCATACTGAACCGCTATCTGTCGCGATCCGCAAACGAGGATCACTTGTCAGGCCTGCAGGCACTGCCGCTGTTCATGGCCTGCCGGGCAGGGGTGCGGGCCATGGTGGCCGTAACGCGGTTGCAGCAGTCATCTGCAACTGGAAATCCGTGTGACACGGCCGAGGATGCCAAGGCCTATCTCGGCCATGCAAACGCCTATCTGTCGTCGCCAAGACCGCGGCTGGTAGCGGTAGGCGGGTTGTCGGGAACCGGCAAGACCTCACTGGCGCGGGCCCTGGCGGCGCGACTGTTCCCCTGTCCGGGGGCGGTCCATCTGCGGACCGATGTTGAGCGCAAGCAATTGTTCGGCGTCGGTGAAATGACCAGGTTGCCGGCGGAAACCTATACCCGCGAGGTCAGCGATGCGGTTTACGAACGAGTGTTCCGCAAGGCCGGTGCAACCCTGCAGGCGGGCCATACTGTCATCGTTGACGGGGTTTTCCTGGACCCGGCTGAGCGCTCAGCCATAGAGCAGATCGCCTCCGATGCGGGAGTGCCATTTGCCGGCTTGTGGCTGGAAGCGGACGAAGAGTGTCTTGTCAGGCGCGTCAGCAGTCGCACGGGCGATGCATCCGATGCCACCGCAGCAGTGGTCCGGAAGCAATTGAAGCGCTCCGAAGGGCGGGTCAGTTGGCACCAGATCAGTGCCGGCGGTGCATTGGAAAAGACCATAAACCGGTCTCTGGACGTGCTGTGATCCGGTCGGCAAATCCCATTGATGCAGGTCAATGAAGTCGGTTGCGATGCCCCTCAAGGTGCGCCTGACAGCCTTGCGACATGCGTGCATGTCGGCAGCTGATTTCACCACTGATTATTGCCGGAGAGAGGAATGCGTCGGTTCAGAAAGATCCTGTATGTGCATGAGGAGAATTCGCCGATCGCCATGGAGACCCTGCAACTGGGGTTGAAAATTGCGGCTGACAGCGAAGGCCAGGTTGACCTGATAACCGTTCTGGACCCGCCGGCGGTCACATTTGCCTCCAACATTTCCATTTTGCTGCAATCGCGCTGGATCAAGGAGTCTAAGGAACAGTTGCAGCAACTTGCACAGTCGGCAAGCCCGGACAGGAAGCTCAAATCAAAGGTCATCGAGGGCCGGCGGCATATTCAAGTGGTGCGTGAAGTCCTGCGGCATGACTATGATCTGGTAATCAAGTCAATCGGTCCAAGCGGCCTGCTGGACCGGCTGTTCGGCCGGCTGGACATGCGGCTGTTGCGCGAATGCCCGTGTCCGGTTTGGCTGTCGAAAGGTGAAGCCTACGGTGCTTTCGACAATGTGCTTGCCGCGGTTGACGCAGACATTGAGACACCGCTTGAAAACGACATATGGGACCCGCCTGCAAAGGATGCGCTGAACAGGCAGATACTTGAACTGTCGCTTTCCCTGTGTGCCGGCGCAGGAGCCCGGCTGCATGTCGGCCACGCCTGGGCGCCGCCGTTTCTGTCGCCATTCAGCCGGGCGCGGGTCAACCTGCCCCAGCAGGAGATCGATGCATATGTCACCACAGTCAAGCGCATGCATACGAGCTGGCTCAGGAACCTTATGGAACAGGCGATCAACTGGTTTGGGCAGGATGTTGCTGAGAGTGTCAAGCTGAAGACCCACTTGCCGCAGGGTGATCCGGAGGTGGAGATACCTCGGCTGGTATCTGACATCGGAGCGGACCTGCTGATCATGGGCACGGTCGGGCGAAGCGGTGTCTCCGGACTGGTCATGGGCAACACCGCGGAGACCATACTGGATCATATCAGCTGTTCCGTACTTGCAGTGAAGCCTGCCGGCTTTATCCCCAGCGTGACGCTCGATGAATGAACATGGTCATATCGCGCCCGGCGACAGCGTCGGAAGCCGTGCGGACAACTGGCATGAGATTGCCGGTGACAGGGTCGTTGAGAGACTGGACACGTCACCTCGTGGCCTGACTGAGGCCGAGGTGGCTGAAAGACTGAAACTGCACGGGCCCAACCGGTTGCCAGAGCCTCGTAGCCGCAGTGCGCTGCATCGCTTTGTGCTGCACTTCCATAACATCCTGATCTACGTGCTGCTGGGTTCTGCCGCGATCACCATGCTGCTCGGCCATGTGATCGATACGATCGCTATCCTGGCCGTGGTGCTGGCCAACGCGGCGATCGGCTACATACAGGAGGGCAAGGCCGAGAAGGCCATGGCCGCCATCCGCCAGATGCTGGCGCTTCGCGCCTCGGTGCTGCGTGACGGGCAGCGCAGAAGTGTCGAGGGGCACTTGCTGGTGCCGGGAGACATTGTGCTGCTGGAAGCGGGCGACAAGGTGCCGGCGGATGTCCGCCTGCTGGAAACCCACGGCCTTCAGATCCAGGAAGCCATACTCACCGGCGAGTCGGTGCCGGTGGACAAACACACCAAGGCTGTCGCGGCAGATGCCATGCTGGGGGACCGGTCCTGCATGGCGTTCAACGGCACGCTGGTAACAAGCGGCTTCGGCAAGGCCGCGGTGGTCGCAACCGGTGCAGCGACCGAGATTGGCCGTATCAGCAGCATGATCTCAACCGTTGAAGTGCTGACCACACCGCTGGTCAGGCAGATGGACGGGTTCGCCCGCTGGCTGACTGTCCTGATTCTGATCGTGGCGGCAACGCTGCTGGTGTTCGGCTACTTCGTCGGCCACCTTGAGTTCAATGAGCTGTTCATGGTGGTCGTGGGGTTGTCGGTGGCGGCAATCCCGGAAGGACTGCCCGCCGTGCTGACCATCACGCTGGCGGTCGGCGTGCAGGCCATGGCGCGCCGTAACGCCATTGTCCGGCGGTTGCCGGCCATTGAAACCCTGGGCTCGGTTTCAGTGATCTGCACCGACAAGACCGGCACGCTGACCCGCAATGAGATGATGGTCGCATCCGTGGTAACCGGGGACCAGGTCTTTGCCGTAGACGGCGATGGCTATGAGCCGGACGGCAACATGATGCTGAACGGGGCGGTGGTGGACGGGCTCGATCATCCTGTTGTGCAGGAACTCGGCCGGGCGGCAGCCTTGTGTAACGATTCTGCGCTGCGGCATCACAACGGATCATGGGTGGTTGAAGGCGATCCCATGGAAGGAGCGTTGCTGGTGCTTGCAGGCAAGACCGGCCTGGACGCGGCGCGGGAAACCGACACCTGGACACGCATTGACGCAATACCCTTTGATGCCAAGCACCGGTTCATGGCCACCTTGAACCGCAATCAGGAAGGTTCGGCCTGGATTGCGGTCAAAGGTGCGCCGGAACAGATATTGTCGATGTGCGGAAAACAGCGCACCGGCGCCGGCAAGGCCGAGTTGCTGGATGAGGCCTACTGGAGTGAGAAGTCCAAAGAAATCGCGGCGCAGGGTCAGCGTGTGCTGGCAATTGCGATAAGACCTGCGGACGCCGGACAGACTGCCCTGGACAATGGCGATGTTGAAGATGGTCTTGTGCTACTGGGACTGGCCGGGCTGATAGACCCGCCGCGGCCTGAAGCGATTGAAGCCGTTAAAGAGTGTCACGGTGCAGGCATCCGAATTAAGATGATCACTGGCGACCATCCCGGCACTGCGACGGCTATTGCCCGACAGGTCGGCTTGCACAATCCAGGCGCTGTTCTGACCGGAGCAGATCTTGACCTGATGGATGATGCCACGCTGGCCGGCGCTGCGCTGCAGACTAATGTGTTTGCGCGCACCAACCCGGAACACAAGCTAAGACTGGTCATGGCGCTTCAGGCCCATGGCATGACCGTAGCCATGACTGGTGATGGGGTCAATGACGCGCCGGCCCTGCGGCGTGCCGACACCGGTATTGCCATGGGCAAGAAAGGCAGCGAGGCGGCCAAGGAGGCTGCGGAGCTGGTTCTTGCGGATGACAACTTCGCCTCGATCGTTGCGGCGGTGCGGGAAGGGCGCACGGTGTACGACAACATCCAGAAGGTTATCAGCTGGACGCTGCCGACCAATGCCGGAGAGACCCTGGTGATCATTGTTGCGCTGCTTCTCAGCATGACGCTGCCGATCACACCGCTGCAGATACTGTGGATCAACCTGATAACGGCCAGCACGCTGGGGATCGTGCTTGCCTTCGAGGCGACTGAAGCCAACACCATGCGGCGACGGCCGCGTCCACGAAGCGAGCCGCTGCTGACCGGCGGACTGGCCTGGCACATTGTGCTGGTATCTGTGCTTTTCCTGTGCGGTGTGTTCGGCATTTATGCGTATGCAATTGACCGTGGTTACTCCGTTGACCTCGCGCGCACCATGGTGATGAACACATTGGTGGTGATGGAGATATTCCACCTGTTTTTCGTGCGGAACATTTACGGCACCTCCCTGACCTGGAAAGGCTTGCGCGGGACCAGGATCATCTGGGTCACGGTCATAGGTGTCACAATTCTGCAGTTTGCGATCACCTATGTTGCGCCGTTGCAGGAGGTGTTCTCAACCGAGGCAGTCTCTTTGTTTGATGGTATGCTGATTGTGGCGGTCGGGGTCGTCCTGTTCGCCATCGTCGAAACTGAGAAGCAGATCCGCCTGCTGTTCAGGCGCAGCGACGACGCGGCAGATTGAACCAGGCGGGAGCAGGCGGGCTGGATGTCACTGAAAGCCGAAATTGCACAATGGGACCGGAAGTCGAAAGACTTCATTTCGGATGTATTCGATCGTCACCGGGACCGGCCCGGGTTCCTGACTGGGCTTGCCGACATGCTCGACGACGCCGAATTGCAAAGTGGGGCAACCTGGTTGCTGAAACATCATTTTGATGCAGGCGGCGCAGACCTCGGTGAAGAGCTGGTGGCTGCAATTTACAGCAGAGCCTCCGGTCTCGTTCAATGGGACGCCAGGCTGCACGTCCTGCAATGCATCGCCAGGATGCCGATTGCGGAGTCGGAAAAAACGACCGTAGAGGCTTTCGTTCGTGTGTGCCTGGAAGATGACGCCAAGTTTGTCAGGGCATGGGCCTATAGTGGCTTTTGCGAACTGGCCCGCCGGTTTCCGGAGTTGCAGCCGGAAGCCGTTAACATCCTGGACGAGGCGATGACCAGTGAGACTGCAGGGTCCGTGCTGGCCCGTGTCAGGCGCGAGTTGCGGCATGGATTCTGACCATGCCGGTTCGGTTCAAAGTTGTTGCACATATTGCGGTTCAAAACCTCGGTGAACGATGACGTCTTGATTCAAGTGCGCTGCTTTACTTGAGTGTTTGCAAAGGCTTAGGCGCAGATGTGAAGCGCAGGTTGTATGCCCGCCAGGTGCCGGCGCCGACAATCGGAGTCTACAGGCTTGCAGCTTTGTCGCTCAGGAAAGTCTTCTCCAGGGTGTTGTCGGACAGGTCGATTGCAGTAGCCAGGCATTGCTTGGCTTCTTGCGTCCTGCCGGCCCGAGCCAGCACATCTGCCCGGGCGGCAAAGTATGGCTGATAGGCATCGAGAGAACCGCCGCTCGCTGCTTCATCCAGCATTGCCAGTGCAGTTTCAGGCGATCTTGCATAAGAAACCACGACGGCCTGATTGATGCGTATGACAGGGGAAGGCTGAATGGCGTAGAGCAGTTGGTAGAGGGCTTCTATCTGAGGCCAGTCGGTTGCTTGCCAGGATGGGCTTTGGGCGTGCAGCGCGCTGATGGCGGCCTGCAACTGATAGGGGCCCGGACGCTGCCTGGGCAGAACCTGTTCAAGAATGGCGGCGCCTTCTGCGATCTTTGCCTTGTCCCATCGCGCACGGTTCTGTTTTTCAAGCGGTACCAGTTCGCCATGTTTTCCTGTGCGTGCAATGCGCCTGGCGTCATGCAGGAGCATCAGCGCCAGAAGACCGCCGACCTCGGTATCGTCCGGCATCAGCTGGCGCACGATGCGGGCCAGACGAATGGCTTCCTCAATCAGGTCTGTGCGGGTAAGACGGTCACCGGCTGTTGCCGCGTAACCCTCATTGAAAATCAGGTAAATGACGCTGAGGACGGAGGCAATCCGCTCCGGCAAGACCTCGGCGTCGGGAATCTTGTACGGAATGCCGGCCAGCGAAATCTTCCGCTTGGCCCGCACCAGGCGCTGCGCCATTGCGTCTGGCTTGTCGAGAAATGCGTGGGCTATTTCCTCTGTGGTAAGGCCGCCCAGCGTGCGCAGGGTCAGCGCCACCCGGGTTTTTTCCGCCAGCGCCGGATGGCAGCAGGTGAAAATCATTTCCAGCCGCTTATCCGGGATGACGTCCGCCTCATCGTTGTGCGCCTGGTTCTCGAGTTCGGCAAGGTATGCAATCTCATCCTGCCGGGACGCAAAGCTGCGGTCGCGCCGCAGTCGGTCGATGGCTTTCCTGCGCGCTGCGGTCAGCAGCCAGGCTGCAGGTGAATCGGGCAGGCCGTTTGTCTGCCAGTGGCTCATGGCTGACACGACGGCGTCCTGCAAACTGTCTTCCGCCAGTTGCAGGTCGCCAACCGATTTCACCAGGCTCGCAAGTATGCGCCCCCATTGTTCACGGACGGTCCGGTTGATTGCACGTTCCAGCGCGGCAGGGGGCAGCATGTCAGCGATCAGCCACTAGTCGTCCCAAACCATCACCGGGCGCACTTCAATGCGCCCATGTTCGGCAGACGGTATCATGGCGGCATATTTGACCGCGTCGTCGAGGTCTTCACAATCCAGCAGATAATATCCGCCCAATTGTTCCTTGGTTTCCGCGAACGGTCCGTCCATGGTGTCCGTCTTGCCGGAACGCACGGCAACCGTGGTGGCGGTCACCACCGGCTGCAGAGCGTCTCCGGCGACGAATTTGCCTTCCTGTTTGACCCTTTCGGTGAAGTCCACATAGCCCTTCATGAACGGTCCGAACTCATCTGTTCCCGGCTGGGGGCCTGAACCTTCGGCGGTGTAGATGAGAAGCATATACTGCATTTGATTTCTCCTTGCGATGAACCAGGAACGCCATGTACCTGGTACATACCAGACGAACGGCGATCATCGAAATCGACATTGTCCGTGGAGAAATCTGCAGACAGCAGAAAGACGCTGTCTGTAAGTCCGGCCGATGTTGGCAAAAATGGAACCGGCCAGGTGCAAGGCTTGAGGTTTTTCCGCCTACTTTACGGTCATGCAGGTGCACGGTGCATTCTGGCTGACCTTGTGCGACACGCTGCCGAGCAAAAGACTGGCGAGCCCGCCAAGTCCGCGGCGGCCGGTCACGATCAGGTCGGCCTTCGATTTTTCCGCCTGCTGCAGGATTTCCTCGGCCGGGTCGCCATTGCCAATGATGCATTCAGCCGGCTTGCAACCCTGGGCTTCTGCCTGTTTCACCGCCTGGTCCATGACATGCTTTCCTGCCTCGGCAATCTTGCTCGCGTCAGGTGCAATGGCAACGGCGCCGGAGCCTACCGCAATTGCTGTGGTTTCCAGTTCAGGCGAATGCACCAGATGAACCGCAGCCTTGTACTTGTCTGCAATGTCGCAAGCCGTGGCAAGCGCATGTGCGGCCTGTTCGGATCCATCAATTGCAACGACGATAGTTTTAAACATGTCGGCCACCTCAAAGTTGATGATGACCGCAATGGTAATGTGCAAAAACGCAACATATCTTGATGCAAATCAAATGACATGCCTCATCGACGTGCTGGAATTTTTGTAATTCAAATTTACATTTGCAGTTAGTTTTTATCTCTTTTCGTTAGAAAAATATATACATATAGATAGACGGATGATGGTGCCTGTCCTGATACTGGAGCGGTGATTTGTCATCCGACCTGGCAGAATTGGAGGTTTCGGTATGGCGTGGCGATGCTGTGTCCGGCCGCTATGAGGACTTCAGGGTTCCAGCCCACGACAATCAGACCATCCTGGATGTGGTGTCGTGGATCCAGCAGCATCTCGATCCGACACTGTCCTATCGCTATGCCTGTCGCGTCGGCATGTGCGGATCGTGCGCCATGATGGTCAACGGGGTGCCGCGCTGGACATGCCGCACCCATGTGAAGGTCGCGCTGCAGGACAATCGGATCAGCATAGGTCCGCTGCGCAACCTGCCGGTCATTAAGGACCTGGCGACGGACATGGATCCGTTCTTCGACAAATGGGTGGCTGCGGAAGGCAGGCATCACCCGTCGCGGACCCGCGACGAGCCGATTGAGCAGATCGACCCGGAGGACGCGGCGCGCCTGGAAGCCAACAAGGGTATCGAGTGTATCAATTGTTCGGTGTGTTATGCCGCCTGCGACACGGTGGCCGGCAATGCCGACTATCTCGGCCCGGCAGCCTTGCAGCGGGCATGGACGCTGTACAATGACGCAAAGGATGACGGCAGGCAGGCCATACTCGATGCCGTGTCCGGGACGGGCGGATGCCACAATTGCCACAGCCAGGGCAGTTGCAGTCACTACTGCCCAAATGACCTGAACCCGATGGCGGCGATTGCCGGCTTGAAGCGGGCGACGGCGCGCTCGTTCTTCAAGAGGAGCAAGTAACGTGCTGACCGTCAGGCTATACATGTTGCAGCGGATCACCGCAGTGCTGATGGCGCCACTGGTACTGGGACACCTGGCAGTGATGATCTATGCGGTCCAGGGCGGGCTGTCTGCCGCCGAGATCCTGGGTCGTACGCAGGGCAGCGTGGCGTGGTTCCTGTTTTACGGCAGTTTTGTCGTCGCCGTATCGATCCACGCGGCCATTGGCCTGCGAGTCGTTATCCATGAGGTGCTGGGCCTGAAAGGCATGCTTCTGGAACTGCTGACCTGGACCGCGGCACTGGCCCTGTTTGCGTTAGGCGCACGTGCAGTGATCGCGGTGACCCTGTCATGATGCGCCCGCACCGCAACCACCCACTTTGGTACGCCTTCATCCTGCACCGTGTGTCCGGCGTTTCCCTGGCGCTGTTTCTGCCGGTGCATTTCTACACCCTGGCATTGGCCCTGACCGATCCAGAACGCCTCGACGGATTCTTCCGGTGGACCGAACTAGCGGTGGTCAAGTTTGCCGAGTTCGGTCTGGTGTTCCTGCTGGCGCTGCACATGTTTGGTGGTTTGCGCCTGATGGCATTGGAATGGCTGCCCTGGTCTGACCGGCAGAAATCGATGGCCGCCGGTGCGGCTGCGGTTTCGTTTCTGATTTCCGGTGTGTTCCTGCTGAGGGCGATATGAACATGGTAGGCGCCAGCGCTGTCGAACGGCATGACACCGACATCCTGATACTGGGCACCGGCGGCGCCGGCATGTTTGCCGCCCTGCATGCTCAGCAGTCCACGCCGCCGGGCACCAGGATTACCATTGCCGTGAAGGGCCTGATCGGCAAGTGCGGCTGCACCCGCATGGTGCAGGGCGGCTACAATGTGGCGCTTGGGGGCGGTGATACGGTGGAGCGGCATTTTATGGACACCATCAATGGCGGCAAATGGCTGCCCAACCAGGACATGGCCTGGAAGCTGTGCGAGCAGGCGGTGGTGCGCATTCGAGAGCTGGAGAATGAAGTCGGTTGCTTCTTCGACCGCAATCCGGACGGCACGCTGCACCAGAAGGCGTTTGCTGGCCAGACCGCAGACCGGACCGTTCACAAGGGAGATCTGACCGGCATCGAAATCATCAACCGGCTGATGGAGCAGGTGCTCTCCAGGCCGGTTGAAAAGCTGCAGGAGCACCGGGCTATCGGGTTGATCCCGACGGTGGACGGCTCTGCCCTGGCCGGAGTTCTGTTCATCGACATGCGCACCGGCAAGTTCCGGTTTGTGCGGGCAAAAGCGGTGATGATGGGAACCGGGGGCGGGCCGACCATGTACAAGTACCACACGCCGTCAGGCGACAAGACCATGGATGGCCTGGCCATGGCCTTGCGGGTCGGACTGCCGTTGCGCGACATGGAGATGGTGCAGTTCCATCCGACCGGCCTTCTGGCAGGCGACCATACCAAGATGACCGGCACGGTTCTGGAGGAGGGCCTGCGCGGGGCAGGTGGACGGTTGCTGAACGGTGCCGAACAGCGCTTCATGTTCGACTATGACGATCTAGGCGAACGGGCGACCCGGGACGTGGTCAGCCGCGGCATTTATGCGGAGATGCGTAAGAACAATTCATCCAGAAACGGCGGTGTCTATATTTCCATGGGCCACCTGGGCCCCGACAATGTACGGCAGAAATTCAAGGGCATGGTGAAGCGCTGCGAAGACAGTGGTTTTGATCTCGCCGCAGGCCTGGTGGAAGTGGTGCCGACCGCACATTATTTCATGGGTGGCGTAGTGGTGGATGCGGACACGCGCACCGAACTGGAGGGCCTGTACGTGGCGGGCGAAGACGCCGGCGGCGCCCACGGCTCGAACCGGCTCGGCGGCAACGGCGTCGCCAACTCCACGGTTTATGGTGGCGTTGCAGGCGATGTGATGGGCACCGACATCCGGACAGTAAACGCACTTCGGGATCCCGACGAAACCGTACTGGCCGCTGAAGTCGAGCGCGCACAAGCGCCGTTTTCAAAACGGCCCGGCAACGTGCAGCGGCTGCGCCACGAGTTGCAGGAGACCATGTGGGACGATGTCGGGGTGCTGCGTACCGCTGCCGGCATGAAACGCGGTGTCGACAGGATTGCAGATCTGAAATCCGAACTGCACGAAACCGGCGTTGCGTCGGACAATTTGGCTTTCAACCTGACCTGGCATGACTGGCTGAACATGGCGAGCCTGTGCGACGTGTCCGATGTGATCGCAAGGGCCGGGCTGGCGCGCAAGAACTCCCGTGGCGCCCACTATCGGGAAGACTTCCCAGACAGCGGCACCATGGAGAGTTCATACTTCACCGTTGCGCGCCAACAGGACGGTAAAGTTGATGTGGCGCGTGAGCCGGTTCAGTTTACAATCGTCAGGCCCGGCGAGACCATATTGCCCGATGGCGAACCGGAAACTCTGGTGGAGGCTGCGCAATGATCCCGATTGACGTGATCGAAAAAACCGCTGAAACCCTGATGGACAAAGCGGCCATAGAAATTCCCGACGACTATCTGGAGGGCCTCAAAGCTGCCGCCAGCGTTGAGGACGGCGACCTGTCATCCTTCGTGCTGCAGGCCATGCTGGAAAACTACGAGGCGGCGAAACAGGACCGCCGCGCCATGTGCGGTGATACGGGCACCCCGCGCTGGTATGTGAAAATGGGCAATGAAACCCAGATTGAGGGCGGCCCAATTGCGCTGGAGGCGGCCTTGCGCCGCGCCACGGCCAACGCCACCAACGGCGTGCCGCTGCGCCCCAACCGGGTGCACCCGCTGTGGCGCACGGATCATGACAACAATGTCGGCATCGGCGCTCCGGAGATTGAATATGCTTACGAGCCGGGCGGCGAATGGATCGACCTGATCACCGTGCACAAGGGCGGCTTGTTCGGCACCGATTACCGGATGCTGTTTCCGTCTGACGGCATTCAGGGCATCAAGCGGTTCTTCCTCGACAGCCTGGTGGCGTTCGGCAAACGCGGCCTGGCCTGCCAACCGGCGATCATCGGCATCGGGCTCGGCGGCTGCAAGGACACCTGCATGGTGCTGGGCAAGCGGGCTGCCTGCCTGCGCACCGTGGGTGACCGGAATTCCGATCCGAAGATCGCGGACCTGGAACTGGAGTTCACCGAACTGGGCAATTCCATCGGCATGGGAGCGATGGGTTTTGTCGGCAAGTCGATGGTCATCGATACCCATATCGAGGTGGGGTATTGCCACACCGGCGGCATGCAGATGTCGGTGCACGCTTTCTGCCTGTCGTCGCGGCGGGCGGTGGCTCGGGTTTTCGCGGACGGGCGTGTGGAGCACCGCACCGATCCTGACTGGTTCACCGATTATCAGCGCCGGGAGACTGTGGAATGGCAAATGCCTCAAAGCCACGAGAAATCCGCCTGAGCACGACGCCAAGCGCCGAAGCGCTGGCGGATTTGCGGCTGGGTGACATCGTTTACCTGGACGGGCTGATGTATACGGCGCGCGAAGGAGTGTATCGCCGTGCGCTGGAAGACAAGGCAAATATTCCCATGGAACTGCCGTCGCAGAGCGCGGCGAACTTTCATTGCTCGCCGGCGGCCCGGATCAATCCGGACGGCAGTTTCGAGATGGGAGCGGTGACGGCAACGGCATCTTTCCGGTTCGCCAAGTGGCTGCCGGAATGGCTGGCCAAGTCGGGCGCCAAGCTGGTGATCGGCAAGGGCGGCATGAGCAGCAAGGACTACAAGAGCTATTTTGTGCCCAACGGCGCGATCTACCTGAGCACAGTCGGCTACGGCACCGGCGCGCTGCTTGGTCGTGGTGTTGAAAATGTCGAGGCGGTGCACTGGAACGAGGAACTTGGCCTTGCCCAGGCCATGTGGGTGATCCGCTGCAACAGGATGGGCCCGTTCATCGTGGCCTCGGATCTGGACGGCAACTGCCTGTTCGAACGGGAAAACGAACGCATCTCCAAGAATCTGGAAAAAGCATACGAGGGCACCCGCCCGGCAACGCTGAAGCGGTTCGGCGAAACCGATGACAAGAGCGATGAACTGATCGGCTGACTAGAACATGAACTCCCTGACCAGCAGTATCGAGCCGGAGACAAACATCATGAAGATGATGATGCGGCGGAACTGATCATCGCTCAGGCGCTTGAACGCCGAGATGCCAATCTGGGCCGCAATCATGGTCACCGGCAGTGCAATGGCAATCAGTTTGATGCTGTCCCAGCCGTAGGCGCCGTTGAAGGCGAACACCGCCATGGCCAACGCCAGTACGGTCACGTTGTATGGCTGCAGGACCGCCCGTGTCTCCGATTTCGGCCACGGGCGCATGGCGCACCACATAGTGGGCAGGGCGCCGGACAGCGATGCAGCGCCGCCGAGAATGCCGCCCAGCAGGCCGACAATTGCGTCGATCACCGGGGTTGGCCGTTCAAGCCTGGGCAGCGAGCCGCGGAGTGTGAAAAAGCCGCCATACAGGATCATGAAGCCGGCTATGACGATCTTCAGAATGCCGGGCTGCAGCACCGACAACAGCGCCACACCGGCAGGTATGCCAAACAGCGCCGGCAGCAGGAACCTGGCCAGGCGGCGCGGTTGATCGGCAATCGAGCGTCGCACCAGCCACAGCCCCTGCAGGCCGCTTGCCACCGACATTACAACCACAATGGAAACCGCCTGAACCGGCGGCATGATCTGCAGCCAGAATCCGAGCGCGAACAGGGCTGTTCCGAAGCCGGCAAAGCCGTTGATCAGGCCACCGGCCGCAGCGCCGAGCACCAGATAGGTGAGAAATTCTGCTGTCATCCCGGTGGATTTGCCTGTGTGTTGGCCACCGTACGGTCGGCCGCCGCAACGGCAGACACCAGCCTGGCGTGCATTTCGTCGATGACCCGGGCCCGGGCGCTGTCGTCTCGGCTGATAAGTCCCAGTTGCCGGGCAGGAGCGTCCGGGCCCAGTGACAGGCGTTTCAACGGCAGCTGGTTCATGGCCGGAACGCAACTGCGCGGTGCTATCGAGACGCCGAGATTACACATGACCATGCTGGAGATGGCCTCCAGCCCTTCCAGCTCCATGGTGTCATTGACCTCAATTTTCTGCTTCTGCAGCCATTTCTCGATCATCACCCCGACAACGGCATTTCTGGAAAACCGGATGAACGGATTGGTTTTCAGGAGATGAACCGGATCGTCGCTTTCGGCCTCCATAGAGGCCAGAAGTTGCATCGGTTCCACGGCGATATCCTGCCAATCCAGTCTTGCCGGCAGCAGGTCGGGTTTGGTCACGACTGCAGCGTCCAGATTGCCGCGCTCGACTTGCAGCAGCAGCTCGTTGGTCAGTCCCGGGTGCACACTGACATGCAGGGCCGGGTACTCCTCCTTGAGCATGGATATGGCGGCTGGCGTCAACCCGACCAGGGTGGTTGGAACCGCGCCCAGCATCAGCTTGCCGCGCAGGCCGTCATCGCCGAGCACCGATGGCACCAGTCCGTCATAGGCAGCGACCACTTCGCGCGCCTTGCTGACCAGCGCCCTGCCGGTCGGGGTGAGGACCGGCGTGCGCCGTGTCCTGTCAAAGATGGTGACGCCCCATTCTTCCTCCAGGGTCTTCATCTGCTGGCTGACGGCGGCATGGGTGACGAACACAGCATCGGCTGCGGCACTGAAGGTGCCGTTTTCCTCGACTGCGATGAGCGTTCTCAATACGCGGATGGACATTGCATGTGTTTGGCGTAATTTTTTCTTTCAGTCCATGTTATTTTTTGTCACTTTGTGCAAGGCTGACTTAATAATATGTTTTCTCGACAATCGACGGGTTTGCCTGACTGGCGGCCTGCAAAAACAACAGCCGTGACACCTCGATCACGGTTCCAGGAGGGAGTATCAGATGAAATTCGTCAAAGCCGCATTTATTGGAGCCATGGCCCTTGGTGTTACCGCAACCGCGGCTTTCGCCGAGTATCCGGAACGCCCGATCAACATGGTCATTCCCTACGGCGCAGGCGGGGCAACTGATATTTCTGCGCGGACTATCGCCGAGCCTTTGGGAAGCGCTGTCGGCAAGCCGCTGGTGATGTCCAACATTACCGGGGCCGGCGGCGCCACCGGGTCGGTTGCGGTGCAAAACGCCAAGGCGGACGGATACACCATGCTGTTTGCCCGCGTCGGGTCGCATTCGGTCAATCCGGCGATGAAGGCGACACTGCCGTACACTCTGGACGATTTCCGTTTTGTTACCGTCTACGAGATCAATCCGGTCGCCTGCGCAGTGACGCCGGCGTCGGGCATCAAATCGATGGACGAGCTGATCGCCAAAGTGAAAGATGGTGGTGTGGCCTACAGCTCTTCAGGTGTCGGGTCCCTGTTGCACCTGGCAGGTGCCATGGTGCTGAAGGAATTCGGCATTGAAAAGCCGCTCGAGGCGGCAACCCACATTCCGCAAAAGGGCGGCGGTGCCGCGGCAACCGCAGTGCTGAACGGCACTGCCACATTCCTGTGCACCAACTCATCGGCACTTGCCAGTTTCGTCGCCAATGGCCAGCTGGTGCCGCTGATGGTCACCACGCCAAAGCCGGTTGAAGGGTTCGATGCACCGACCGCGGCTGACCTTGGCAAACCGGCTTTGGAACAACTGGTCGGCTGGACAGGTATTGCCGGACCTGCAAACCTGCCGGATGACGTTGCTGAAAAGTGGGGTGCGTGGATGGCGGCCGCGACCGCGGACGAGGGTTTCCGCAGCAAGATGGAAGCGCGCGGGTCGGTCATTGAATTGATGAACCCGAAAGACGCCAACGAGTTCATCCGCGGCCAGTACACGATTTTCCGCGCCCTGGTAGATGAACTGGGCATGAGAATCGAAGGCTGATCTTCCTTACCATCGAGCCAGTACGGACGCCGGACTTTCAGAGTCCGGCGTCTTCTCAAGACCGGAGGCGGCCATGGAAGACAGAAGCATCCAGATACAACTGGGTATCGGCGCCATCGCCGCATCTGTGTTCCTGATAGCCGTTGCAATTCCGTTCTGGGTGTCCAGCCCCAGCAATGTTCCGAATGTTATCCTGTCACCGCTGTTCTGGCCCAACGTCCTGGCAGCACTCACCGGGCTTATCGGGGCAGGGCTCATCGTCACGTCGATTGCCCGGCCGAGACCGGAAAAACCTGATGCATCCGACGTTGACGACAGGCCGGCAGCCTTCACGCGCCTGGCCATCATGGCCGTGATCATGATTGCATCGGTGCTGGTCATGCCGCGGCTCGGCCTGGTGGGGACCGCCATGCTGACATTTGCCGCCACGGCATTTCTGGTGAAGACAAAACACCCGCGCTCGGCGCTGGTCTGCGCCGTCGTGATCCCGTTGGTGCTGTATGTGTTTTTTGCCCACATTGCCGGGGTCGCCGTTCCCCAGGGTGACTTCGTGAGGCTGCCATGAGCTTTATCGACAGCCTTCTGGCCGGCCTGCAACTGGTCAGCAATGTCGAGGCGTTTCTGGCGCTGGCGCTTGGTGTCGCCATCGGCGTGATCGGCGGCGCCATACCCGGCATGTCCGCCACAATGGCAGTTGCCCTGACCCTGCCGTTCACGTTTTCCATGACACCGATCACCGGCATCCTGTTGCTGTTGGGGGTGTACAAGGGTGGCATTTTTGGCGGATCGATCCCGGCCATCCTGATCAAGACACCGGGGACGCCGGCATCGTCAGCGACGGTGCTGGACGGTTATCCGATGGCGGAGAAAGGCCAGGCTGGCAAAGCCCTGGGGATGGCGCTGTGGGCCTCGTGCACGGCAGACCTAATAAGCAATCTGGCCCTGATTTTCTTTGCCGGATTTCTGGCGTCATTTGCGCTCAGTTTCGGCCCGCCGGAGTTCTTCACGCTGATCCTGTTTTCGCTGACCATCATCGCCGGCGTATCGGGTGACAGCCTGTTGCGCGGCGGGCTGTCGGCAATGCTGGGCCTGTTGCTGGCAACGATCGGGCTGGACCTGGTGTACGGCACCAACCGCTTCACCTTCGAAAATCCGAACATGATGGGCGGCCTGAATTTCATCGCGGTGCTGATCGGCCTGTTCGCAATCCCCGAAATCCTGAGCATGGTCTGGAATCCTGCCTCCCAAGACGGGGTGGCCCGCAGCCTCGGCAGAAACAAGGTGACATTCCAGGAATACAGACGGTCCTTCAAATCGATCGTACGGGGCAGTTTCATCGGCGTGTTTCTGGGCTCGATACCAGGCATCGGCGCCGCCCCGTCGGCCTTTCTGTCCTACTCCGAAGCGCGGCGCAAATCGCCCAACAAGGAAAACTTCGGCAATGGCGAGATAGAAGGCGTGGCGGCGTCTGAAGCCGGCAATAACGGTGTTGCCGGTGCAACGCTGATCCCGCTGTTGGCGCTTGGCGTGCCGGGCGATGTGATTACCGCGATCATCATGGGCGCCTTCATGATCCACGGATTGCAGCCCGGACCGATGATGTTCGTCCTCAACGTGGACATCATCTACGGGTTGTTCATCGGCTTGATCGTGAGCTCGATCTTCCTGTTTTTCCTCGGTTCGGTGGCCATCAGAGGGTTCAAATACGTGGCCGACATTCCGCGCGGCGTGCTGTTTCCCGCGGTGCTGATCCTGTGCATCTATGGTGTGTTTGCCGTCAACAACAACATTTTCGATGTTGGCGTTATGTTTGCCATGGGCGGCGTCGGCTTTGTCATGATGCGCTACAAGGTGCCGGCTGCGCCGTTCCTGATCGCGTTCATTCTGGGCCCGTTGCTGGAAGACAACTTCCGCCAGTCGATGCTGATGTCGGGCAGCTCCGGATGGGTGCTGTTCCGCGGGCCCATCACCTGGTTCTTCTGGACGCTCACTGCCATCACAGTTTTCGCCATTGTCCGCGCCGGCATCAGGGCCACCCGGCACCAGGCCACCGGTACATCTCAGCCTTGATCAAGGGAACCAAAAATGCGAGGTGCTGACCTTCTGGCGCAAACGCTTGCCGCTGCCGGCGTTACCAGGGTGTTTTCCTTATCCGGCAATCAGATCATGCCGGTCTATGACGCGTTCCTGGATGTCAACATCGAGATCGTGCACGCCCGCCATGAAGCGGCCTGTGTGTTCATGGCTGACGCCTGGGCGCAGTTGACCGGCGGCATTGGTGTCTGTCTGGTCACCGCAGCGCCCGGCGCGACCAACGCACTTGGGCCGCTGTACACTGCCCGCCAGTCTGAGACCCCGGTGCTGTTTCTGACCGGAGACTCGCCGCTGGCACAGGATGGCCGCGGAGCGTTCCAGGAACTGAACCAGGTGGCCATGACGGCACCGGTGACCAAGCTCTCCTTGCGGGCAACTGATCCAGGCACCATGGGGCAAGATGCGGCCAGGGCGGTTCAGGTTGCCCTGTCCGGCAGACCGGGGCCGGTGCACATGGCGTTGCCGGTGGATGTGCTGGAGGCGGGTGTGGCCGATGCAGCAGTGCCTGCATATCCATTGCAGAATCGCGGACCAGTGCCGGATCAGGCGCAGTTGCTTGTCGAAGCGCTGGCATCTGCCAGTCAACCATTGCTCGTGGGCGGGCCTGCAATGAGCCCGACACGATATGGTGCACGGCTTGCCGCGCTGGCTGATGCGGTGGATGCACCTGTGGTGGCGATGGAAAGCCCGCGCGGTCTGAGAGATCCGGCGCTGGGCGATTTTGCAAAGGCGATGGCAAAGGCCGATCTGGTTGTCAGCCTCGGCAAGCGGGTGGATTTCGCGCTTGGCTTTGGCAGCACAGACATGTGTCTGCCGACATGCCGGTGGATCGTTATCGATGCCGAGGCGGCAGAGTGCGACCGGGCCAGACTGAACCTGGCCGACCGCCTGGATCTGGCCATCGCCGCAGATCCCAAGGCTGTGGTGGAATTCCTGATCAAGGAGGGGCCCGGGAACACTGAGCGCAACGCGTGGCGCAGCGAAGTAGCCGGTTATATCGCCGCGCGAAGCTACTCGGAAAGCGATGTACGCTCCGCGGCCGGCGTCCATCCGGCTGCATTGTGTGCCGCCGTGCAGCGGCAGGTGGATGCTGCAGCTGAAAGCGTGGTCATCAGTGACGGCGGGGAGTTCGGGCAGTGGTCGCAGGCTGTAACCAGCGCAACTCACAGGATCATCAACGGCCCCGGCGGGGCGATTGGCGGCGGACTGTGCTACGGGATTGCCGCAAAGCTGGCGAAGCCTGGGGCAGTGGTATTTGCCCTGATGGGTGACGGAACTGTCGGTTTCCACCTGGCAGAGTTTGAAACGGCAGTTCGCGAAGACACCCCGTTTGTGGTGGTTATAGGCAATGACGGGCGCTGGAATGCTGAGCATCTTATTCAGATGCGTGACTATGGACCCGAGCGGCTGATAGGGTGTACGCTGAGCAATGCGCGTTACGATCAGGCCGTCAGGGCTTTGGGAGGCCATGGCGAGTACGTCACCGACCTCGCCGATCTGGACGAGGCACTGGAACGCGCCGTGCGCAGCGGCAAGGTGGCGTGTGTGAATGTGGTTATTGAAGGTGTTCCGGCTCCTGCCGGCGCCGCTCACTGAACAGGTGATAGTCCTAAACGAGGTTGTTCCATGAAAAGACTAGTCAGGCGGATGGCGTTCACCGGCGCACTGGGGGCAGGTGTTGTTTTCGCCTTGCTGCACTCGGTGCAGGCCAACTCTCCGTCCCCGATCCAGGAGGCCATCGACGAAATCGGTGCAGCATTCGCGCGCCAGGATTTTGACGAGATCAAAACCTTTTTCGCACCGGACCACCTGGTGGTGACCACCTACACCGGGGTGAGCCCGGTCAGCGAGTACCTTCCCGACGCCATCGAGAATCTCGATATCCGCTCCGCCAAGGTGGAAGACCATCAACTGGTCAAGCTCGGACCGGGGGTATACATGCGCACCTACTATGTTGAGAACCAGGGCACGTTTCATGGCAAGACCCTGCCGGAACGGGTTCTGGCAACCCAGATCTGGGTTCAGCGTGATGGCAAATGGGTGCAACGGCTTTACCAGGAAACGCCACTGGCACCCAAATAGGTCGCCTCGGGCCGGTCTGATCGGGTTTGCAAAGCAGAGTCCGGGCTTAACCGGATCCGTGCCGACCGAGGCCAAGCACTGCTGCGGACTTGCGCCGGGTCAATTGGTGAAATCCATAGCGATGCTACTGAAAGATATTGCGGCGCTGCGTCAGCGACCGCAGCAGCGGTTGTTATCAGGAATTGTGCACATATATCTATAGAAGCGACCTGGTTTGACTGGACGGCGTGTTTCAGCTGATTGCGGAAAGGATATCAGATGCCGACCGTGCCGAGTGGAGTGCTGTACTTTATGGTATGGAAGTATGCTCTGTACGGTGGCCTGCTGCTGATCGGCACTGGTGTTTTCAAGCATTTTGGCGTGTTTGATGTCCACCCCCTGAGCGGCATAGCCGTTCTGAGCGGGCTTGTCCTGTTGCCGGTGTTGTGGTTCGAGCATGGTGACGATCGGCTGTCCGAGTTGTGGCAGGTGGATGAGGAGCGGACCAACTGCGACCGGTTGGCCAAGGCCTTCCTGTACGTATGCTGCTGCATCGTATGGCCCAGGTTCGTGCCGGATGACAATCGATAGCTCCGTTAGATGGCGGTTCCATATATGGACGCAGTCAATGCGTCCTTGCGGCAATGACCGTGGTGTGCTGCATCCTGCAATTGGAGGAGTTGGCGGCAAAAGGCCGGGTTCACATCGCGCTGGGAGCATTTGAGTGAGTGACTGGCTGGACCGACTGATCGTGAGGGCAGCGGGTACTGCGATGGTTGTGCGGCATTGCCGGGCGAGCATCAATTTCCGCCGTCATGTCGGGCGATGGCCGCAATTGTGTCCGCCGCTGAGGCACAATGACAAGTTTTTCTGGCGCAAGGTGTTTGATCACAACCCCCTGTTTGAAGTGTATTGCGACAAACTGGCGTCCAAGGAGTGGGTCCGGCAACGTTGTCCAGAGGTGCTGATACCTGCGACGCTGTGGCAAGGCGTATCAGCACGCGATATACCGGACGACCTGTTGACGCAGCCGGCGTTCATCAAGGCGAACAACGGTTCGAGTTACAATATCCGGATAGATGGAAAGACTGTCGACCGCGACCTTGTTGAAAGCAAGTTTTCCAAATGGCTGTCGCGCCCCTACGGGCAGGGAAATGCCGAGTGGGGATACAAAAACGTGCCACGCACGGTTTTCGTAGAGGAGATCGTGTCAACTCCAAGCGGAGCAGCTCCGGTGATGACCAATGTCTATACGGTTGCCGGCAAGCCGGCGGCTGTCTTCTGTATTACCGGTTGGAAGGACGGCGAGCGCCGGGGTTCGTTTTTCAATCCGGATGGCTCCAGGGTGTCGCAACAACCGGATGATCTCGACGGATTGCCTGACGGCTGGCAACCACCTTCAAGTCTCGACAGGGTGATCGGGTATTCGAGAGCTCTTGTGCATGATACCGATCAGATAAGGAGCGACTTCCTGTGCGTAGGTGACAAAATCTGGTTCAGCGAAATGACACCTTATCCCCTGAGTGGGTTGGGCAGTTTCGACAACTTGAGCGAAGAGATGCAGATTTACGGCGGTTGGGATCTGAGGCGTTCATGGTTCCTGCGCACGCGGCACAAAGGCTGGAAGCGGATTTATGCAAGCGCGCTATGCCGCGTGCTGGATAAGCAGCCTGCCATCTGATGCAGCCGATTGACCTGATAGGGGGTTAAATTGATCTGTCAATCCGCGCTATGGTTGCGGCGGGGAGCATGCTGGTCCGCAGATATCTTGTAACTGCAAGTCTGAAGGAATTGGGTTGGGCAGGATTTTGGACCGCCTGGTCGTCAAGGCGGCGAACGCGGCAATGGTTGTGCGACACTGGCGGGTCGTTTTCAGTTTCCGACGTCAGGTCGGCCGCTGGCCGCAGCTGTGTCCGCCGGCGAGCCAGAATGACAAGTTTTTCTGGCGCAAGGCGTTTGACCACAATCCGTTGTTTCAGGTGTTTTGCGACAAGCTGGCGTGCAAGGAATGGGTGCGCGATCACTGTCCCGACCTGCTTGTTCCCGAGACACTCTGGCAGGGCCAGTCAGCGCGCGATATCCCAGATCACCTTCTGATGCGCCCGGCATTTATCAAGGCGAGCAACGGTTCGAGCTACAATGTCCGGATTGACGGAAAATCCGTCGACCGAAAGGCCATTGAAGCCAGCTTTCTGAGGTGGCTGTCGCGGCCTTATGGCCAGGGCAATGCGGAATGGGGGTACAGGAATGTGCCACGCAAGGTGTTCGTTGAAGAGGTTATTACGGCATCGGGCGGCACGCCTCCGGTGATGATCGAGGTGTATTCGGCGGGCGGCGAGCCGGCGGCGGCGTTGTGCGTCACCGGATGGAAAGATGGCCCGCGCCAAGGCGGGTTCTTCGATCAGGATGGAAACCGGGTGCCGGTGCAGCCGGAGGATATTCCCCGGCTTCCCGATGACTGGCAACCGCCTTCGGGATTTGGCCGGGCCATTGAGTATGCAAGAGTGCTGGTAAAGGACACCGATCAGATCAGATGTGACTTCATGTGTGTGGGCGACAAGGTGTGGTTCAGTGAAATGACCCCCTACACGCTGAGCGGCATGGAGCAGTTCGGATCACCGGATCAGGAAGACTATATCTACAGTGCCTGGGACCTGAGGCAGTCCTGGTTCCTGACTACGAGTCACCGCGGCTGGAAGCGGATTTATGCCGGCGCGTTGCGACGGATGCTGTAGTCGTGCTGTGATGCGGCACACTTGCAATAAGGTGAGCCGGTCCATTGTTGAAGACCGTCAACCTCGATTGCGCATGATGTGTGCATCCAGCGCTGCCAGCCCTTCTTCAAGTCCGCTGCGGCCGAATCCGAGCCGAAAGCGGTCGGTCGGTGTCTCGCCCAGTACAGAATTGTAGATGCTGCCGGGCAGCAGCAGCACGCCGCTTTCCTCCACCAGTGACCGGATGAACTGCTCGACACCTTCGGCTCCTTTGTAGCGCGGGAAGGCCATGCACGAGCCATCAGGCGCCTGCCAGTCAAACAAGTCCGGATAGCGGGCGAAGAACGTTTCCCACTTGGGCAGGTTTTCATCGACGATGGCGCAGTTTCTGGCCAGCAGCCGGTCGCGGTTATTGAGCGCGATCTTGGCCAGCCGCTCGCTGGGACCGGAATTGCAGATCGAAAGGTAGTGCTTCATACGCTCCATCTGGCCGATGAGCCCCGCATCCTGACAGGCAATCCAGCCAATCCTCAGGCCAGGCAGCCCGTAGGACTTCGACATGACGCCAAGTGAAAGCCCACGCTCGTAAATGTCCGCGATGAAGGGCAAGTGTTCTGTTCCGGTGCGCCCGAGCCCGTTGAAAATCTCGTCGTGCAGGATGTAGATGCCGTGCTTCCGGCACAGGTCAACCAGTGCATGGTAGCGGTCCAGCGGCAGGATGGCGCCGGTGGGGTTGTGCGGGAAGTTGATCGTTACCAATCTGGTGTTGGGCTGAATTGCAGCGGCGATCCGGTCAATGTCCAAAGACCAGTTGTCATCGGGATCAAGCGGCACGCCGGTTGCGCTGCAAATGGCGACGGGCAGGGTTTCGTGGGATTGGTAGTTTGGGGTCACTACAATGGCGTGACTGTCTTTGTCCAGGATCACCGAGTTGGCCGCAAAAATGCCTTCGCTGGCGCCGGCGAAACACAACACGTCCTGCGCGGAGCGGTCTTCAAAGGTCGATGCTATCGCCTCGCGCAGGTCGGGGGCGCCAAAGGTTTGCGTATACCCCAGCCAGAGGTTGTCAAACTCCTCGCGTTCTTCCGGTGTTGCCATGGCCAGCAGGTCACGCATTGAGATGCTCTCGGCATCTGACGCCGTCATGTGGTATCTGGCGTGAAATTCCCACCTGGAGAAATGTGTTTCCAGTTTGAAATCCGGTAACGTCGTCATCGCAGCCCGCCTCGTGCCTTGTTCACTTTGAAGATGTTGATATAGGTGGTCGGCAGGATCGGCAATGCGGCAACGGGCACGTGGCAAACAAGGCAGAGGGCAGCCAGTATGATCATTCTTGCACGGCAGCAGATTGAAGCCCTGATGGACTATGACCTGGCAGCCGAACAGATTGAAGACGCCTACCGGGCTGCCAGTCTCGGCAAGGTGAATCTGCCGCCGGTGGGCCACATTGTGCTTCGCGAACATGACGGTGACTGTCACATCAAGTACGGGCATGTCGAAGGAGATCCGGTCTTCGTGATCAAGGTCGCGACCGGTTTCTACGGCAACGCAGCCCGAGGCCTGCCCAGCGGCAACGGCATATCGCTGGTCATGTGTGCCCGGACCGGTGCCGTCAGGGCCGTGCTGCATGATGAAATGTGCATGACAGACTTCCGTACCGCAATCGGCGGGGCAGTCGCGACACGTCTGTTGAGCCGAACGGATTGCGAGCGGATAACCGTGGTCGGGACTGGTGTTCAGGCCCGCCGTCAGATTGAGGCGCACGCCAGGCTTATGGCCGGCAGGCGGCTGAGTTTTCAGGTCTGGGGACGTTCTGCCGAGCGGGCCGGACTTGTCGCGCAGGACCTTTCGGGCTCGGGATTGACCGTTTCAGCCACAGAAGATTTGGCCGGCGCATGCCGCAATTCAGATGCCATCATCACGACGACGGCTTCGAGCACGCCGATCATAGAGCACAACTGGATCCGGCCGGGCACACACATCACCGCCGTCGGCGCTGACGCTCCTGGCAAGCAGGAACTGGACACTGAGCTGGTTGCCGGGGCCGACAGGCTGATCGTCGACCTCACCTCGCAATGCGAGGACCACGGAGAGGTGGCCACGGCGATACGCGCCGGACTGGTTGAATCTGATCGGCTTGTCGAACTCGGCGCCGTGCTGGACCAGCGTGCGCCGGGCCGGACAGCGAATGATCAGATTACAGTTGCCGATCTGACCGGCATCGCGGCCCAGGACATAGCTATGGCAAAGATGGTTGTGGCTGCGTATCAGAAAGGGCAGGGCAGCGGGCCTGAGTAGGTTGAGGATTTCTGACCACGTTCTCGCGCGCGAACTGCGATTTCTCCTACGTGCTGCGGTCGTCAATCAGCGGATTGGGCTTTGCCAGCGTTTCCATGGACTTCAGGTCGGCAAGCGTGATGGTCGAGCCGTCGACTTCAACACCATAAGGCTTCAGGGTGTTGAACGCCCGCGACAGGTTCTCCGGGGTCATGCCAAGCACGGACGCCAGCGTGCGCTTGTCGTGCGGCAACTCGAGGGTTCCACTCGCGCCCTGGTCGTTGTGGTAACGCAATAGCCGGTTGGCGAGCCGTTCAACCGCGGTTCGCAGTTTAAGGTCCTTGTACTCCTTCACCACGCCGCGATAGCAGCTTGCAAGCTCCAACACGATGGCGCGGGCGAACTCGGCGTCCTGCTGAAACGCCTGCCGAATGTTCTGTGACGGTATCAGCAGGATTTTTGACCGCTGCGCGGTGCGTGCCGACATCAGATAGACCGCATCCTTGAGCACGGCTGCGAGGATGAAAGTGCCGACTGGGCGGACCAGGCCCATGGCCGATTCCCGTCCGTTGGAGCGGGCGTACAGTTCGACCGAACCTTCCACAACGATGTAGAGAAAGTCAGCCAGGTCGCCTTCGGCAATGAGGTCCAGCTGAGGCGGAAAGGTCTGCAGGTACGACACCTCCATCAGTGCATCGAAGTGTTTCTCCTCCATGCTGCTGAACAGGCGCAATGCCCTGACTTGCGGCAGATCGCTGGCTCGCACGCTCCCTCTCCTTGATAAATATCAAGACCTTGATTGATTATTGTAGCAAGCCTGTGCCTTGTCGGCAATTTGCTTTCTTGACCGGCACATATGGTTGTCTTGCTTTGTGCGCTTGAGACATTTGTTTGTCTTCCTGCGATTGGATTCCTTGACATAGATCAACCCCGCAAAGCCCCGATTGCCAACTCTGGTCCCGTCTTTAACCAGTCTGCACGGCGAAATGCCTGTGCAAACCATGAGGGGTTGGATCAATGCACACGCTTGATGGTGTCACTCGCCCGGACCAGTACAGGGCACTGGGACTAAGCACTTTCGCGTTCACCGTATGCTTTGCGGTGTGGACGATTTTCTCGATTATCGGAGTCAAGATCAAACAAGACCTTGGCCTGTCGGACACGCAGTTTGGCCTGCTGGTCGCGACGCCTGTCCTGACCGGATCGGTTAGCCGCATCTTCCTTGGTGTGTGGACCGAGCAGTTTGGCGGGCGATTGATGTTTCCGCTGCAGATGATGGTCACGGCAGTCGCGGTATGGCTGCTGACGTCGGTCCAGACCTACGAAGTTTTCCTGATTGCAGCACTTGGCCTCGGCCTTGCTGGCGGTTCGTTCATTGTCGGCGTGGCCTATGTCTCGCAATGGTTTGAAAAGGAGCGCCAGGGCACTGCTCTCGGCATTTTCGGCGCAGGCAATGTCGGTGCGGCGGTTACCAACTTCGCGGCCCCGTTCCTGGTGGTGGCGATCGGCTGGGAGGGCACTGCACGGGTCTATGCCATCGTGTTGGCGATCACGGCGGTGTTGTTCTATGTCCTGGCCAAGGACGACCCGGCCCAGGCCAGCCGCAAGAGAACCGGCAGCAAGGCGGTGTCGGCGGCTGAACAGTTGGCGCCATTGAAGGACATCCAGGTCTGGCGCTTCGCCACCTACTACTTCTTCGTGTTCGGCGCCTTTGTCGCGCTGGCCTCTTTCCTGCCGCGCTACTATGTGGGCGCGTACGGACTGCCGCTGACCACAGCCGGCATATTTGCCGGGCTGTATTCGCTGCCGGGTTCGGTGTTCCGTGCCCTGGGCGGCTGGATGTCGGACAAATGGGGTGCGCGCTTCGTGATGTACCTGACCTTCATCGTCTCGCTCGCCTGCCTGTTTTTGATGAGCTATCCCAACACCAGCTATGTGGTGCAGGGCATCGAGGGACCGATTCAGTTTGAAATCGGCTTGAGTGTCGCAGTGTTCGTGACGCTGACCGTTGTGCTCGGCTTCGTCATGAGCCTGGGCAAGGCCGCTGTGTACAAGCACATCCCCGTCTACTACCCGCATCATGTTGGTTCGGTCGGCGGCCTGGTCGGCATGATCGGCGGACTGGGCGGATTCATTCTGCCAATCTCATTCGGCATCCTGCTCGACTATACCGGCGTGTGGACGGCTCCTTACATGTTGATGTTCGCGCTGGTCGCGATCTCCACCATCTGGATGCACGTTGCAATCCGGCGCATGGAGCGGGCCCGTCATCCTGGCCTGGAAGCCGAGAAGTACCTCTCGGATGTGCCTGATAAACCGCTTGAAAAACCGCAGGCTGAGCCAAAGGGCAAAGCTGCTGCGGGTGACCTCAAGCCAGCCGAATAGCAACACTTGGACGCAGGCCGCCAGCGGCGGCCTGGTCCCTGGACGACAGGCCGGATTCGCCCGGTGAACCGATTGAGCGGGCGGCTCGCTGCCTGCACCGAAACAGGAGAATGACGTGGGACAAGACCTTCGCAACTGGAATCCGGAAGACAACGCCTTCTGGGAAAAGGAAGGCAAGTCGATTGCCAACAGGAACCTGTGGATCTCCATTCCCAGCCTGCTGTGTGGATTTGCCGTGTGGCTGTACTGGGGGATCATCACGGTTCAGATGCTGAACCTGGGATTTCCGTTCGAGAAATCCGAACTGTTTACCCTGGCAGCGATTGCCGGCCTGACCGGGGCAACGCTCAGAATACCCAGCACGTTCTTCATTCGCATTGCCGGCGGACGCAACACAATTTTCTTTACAACGGCGTTGCTGATGATCCCCGCGGCTGGTGCCGGGTTTGCCCTGAGCGATCCCAGCACGCCACTGTGGCAGTTCCAGATCCTGGCCTTCCTGTCAGGCATCGGTGGCGGCAATTTCGCCTCATCGATGTCTAACATCAGTTTCTTCTTTCCCAAGAAGACGCAAGGGTATTCGCTGGGCATGAATGCCGGGCTGGGCAATTTCGGCGTCACGACAATGCAGATCCTGGTGCCGCTTGCCATGACCATCGGCATATTCGGTGGTGAAGCCATGATCCTGCAGAACACCAGCGGCACGCTGATCGGCAAGATCCCGGCCGGCTCGGAAACCTACATCCAGAATGCCGGTTTCATCTGGCTGGTGTTCCTGATCCCGCTGGCAATTGCTGGCTGGTTCGGCATGAACAACATCCGCGACGAACATGTCTCGCCAAACATCTCCAACCCGCTTGGGGCGTTTGCAACCATCACATTCATGCTGCTGATCGGCATGCTTACAGCGGCCGGTGGGCTCTGGTTCATGCTGCCGGAAAGCGTTGGCGGATCAGGCCTGAATATATCGAAATGGATCGTGCTGCCGCTGGTGATCGCGGCAACGGTCCTCCTGTTGAAAATGATCCCGGGGCCGATCGGCCGCAACCTGACCCGGCAGTACCAGATCTTCGGTAACAAGCACACCTGGGCTATGACCATCATCTATACGATGACGTTTGGATCGTTCATCGGCTATTCGGCTGCCTTTGCGCTGGCCATCAAGGTGATCTTCGGCTTCCAGCACGTGGTGGTCGATGGCGTGCTGACCCATGACACGGTGAACCCGAACGGTCCCAGCGCCCTGATGTATGCCTGGATGGGCCCGTTCATCGGTGCGTTGATCAGGCCGATCGGCGGCATGATCTCCGACAAGATCGGCGGTGCCAAAGTCACCCAGATCATTTCTGTGGTCATGGTCGCAAGTGCCCTGGGTGTCGCCTATTTCATGAAGCAGGCCTATGCCTCGGCAACGCCGGAACAGTATTTCGTGCCGTTCCTGCTGTTGTTCCTGGTGCTGTTCACCGCGACTGGCATCGGCAACGGCTCGACCTTCCGCACCATCGCCATCGTGTTCGACAAGGAGCAGGCGGGTCCGGTTCTCGGCTGGACCTCGGCGGTTGCCGCCTACGGCGCCTTCATCATTCCGAAGGTGCTGGGCGAGCAGATCAAGTTGGCGACGCCGGAATTGGCCCTATACGGCTTTGCCGCCTTCTACATGCTGTGCATTGCCATCAACTGGTGGTTCTACCTGCGCAAGAACGCCTACGTGCAAAACCCGTGATCTGAACAGAGTGATCGGCGCGTGCGAGCGCGCCGCACCATCGAACAGACTGGAGAAAACCGAAATGAGTAACCTGCTCAACCGTCTCAACTTCCTGGCCCGCAAGAACATCGGCACGTTTTCGAAAGGCCATGGCGTAACCACCAATGAGGACCGCTCGTGGGAAGACAGCTACCGGAAACGCTGGCAGCACGACAAGGTTGTGCGCTCCACCCATGGCGCCAACTGCACCGGTTCATGCTCGTGGAAGATCTATGTGAAGGGTGGCATTGTTACCTGGGAAACCCAGCAGACCGACTATCCGCGCACCCGGCCGGACCTGCCCAACCATGAACCTCGCGGCTGCTCGCGCGGGGCCAGCTACAGCTGGTACATGTACTCAGCCAACCGGGTCAAATACCCGCTGGTGCGGGCCAGGCTGTTAAAGCAGTGGCGCAAGGAGCGCGCGGTGCGCACGCCGGTTGCCGCCTGGACTGCCATTCAGGAAGATCCGAACAAGCGCCGGGACTACGTCCAGGTGCGCGGACACGGCGGGTTCGTTCGCGCCAAGTGGGAAGAAGTCAACGAAATCATTGCGGCCGCAAATGCCTACACGGTGAAGAAATGGGGCCCGGACCGGGTCATCGGTTTCTCGCCGATTCCGGCCATGTCGATGGTCTCCTATGCCGCAGGGTCGCGCTACCTGTCCCTGATGGGCGGTGTGTGCATGTCGTTCTACGACTGGTACTGCGACCTGCCGCCAGCGTCTCCGATGACCTGGGGCGAGCAGACCGACGTGCCTGAAAGTGCCGACTGGTACAATTCCGGCTTCCTGATGCTGTGGGGCTCAAACGTGCCCCAGACCCGCACACCGGATGCGCATTTCTATACCGAAGCCCGCTACAAAGGCGCCAAGTCCGTGGTGGTGTCGCCGGATTACTCCGAGGCCGCAAAGTTCTCAGACATGTGGCTGCATCCCAAGCAGGGCACCGATGCCGCGCTGGCCATGGCCATCGGGCACGTGATCCTCAGGGAGTTTCATCTCGACCGGCAGGCGGAGTACTTTGAAGACTACTGCCGCCGCTACACCGACATGCCGATGCTGGTGAAGCTGGTCAAGAAAGACGGCCACTATGTGCCGGACCGGCTGGTGCGGGCCTCCGATATCCGGGGTGCGCTTGGCGAGAAAAACAATCCTGACTGGAAGACAGTCGCAATTGACGGCAATACCAGGAAACTGGTGGCGCCAAACGGCTCCGTAGGATTCCGCTGGGGCGAGCATGGCAAGTGGAATCTGGAGGCCAGGGACGGGAAGGGGAAGGATGTCGAGCTCGCCATGAGCCTGATCCTCGATCAGGACCATGACGAGGCAGCGCCGGTCGCCTTCCCGTACTTCGGTAACCGCGAACACGACCACTTCGAAGGCACCGATCATGACAGCGTGCTGGTGCGCTCTGTGCCGGCACGATCTGTCAAACTGAACGGTGCCGACACGCTGGTGGCTACCGTGTTCGACCTGTTCGTGGCCAATTACGGTCTCGATCGCGGCCTGCGCGACGGCAATTCGGCCAAGTCCTATGATGACGACCTGCCGTACACGCCGGCCTGGGCCGAGCAGATAACCGGCGTGCCGCGTGACCAGATTATCGCGGTTGCCCGCGAGTTTGCCTCCAATGCGGAAAAGACCAAGGGCCGTTCGATGGTTATTCTTGGGGCCGGTCTGAACCACTGGTACCATATGGACATGAACTACCGCGGCATCATCAACCTGTTGGTGATGTGCGGTTGTGTCGGCCAGTCCGGCGGCGGCTGGAGCCACTATGTCGGCCAGGAGAAGCTGCGGCCGCAGACCGGCTGGCTGCCGCTCGCCTTCGGTCTTGACTGGAACCGTCCGCCGCGGCAGATGAACTCGACCTCGTTCTTCTATGCCCACACCGACCAGTGGCGCTACGAAACTCTCAAGGTGGACGAGATCCTATCGCCGACGGCGCCCGACGGGCCTTGGGACGGGTCTCTGATCGACTACAACATCCGGGCTGAACGCATGGGCTGGCTGCCGTCCGCCCCGCAGCTCAAGACCAACCCGCTTGAAGTCGCGGCCGCGGCCGCCAAGGCCAACAAGGACCCGAAAGACTATGTCGCCGCGCAGTTGAAGGCCGGCAAACTTCAGATGTCGTGCGAAGACCCGGACGATGAGGCCAACTGGCCGCGCAACCTGTTCGTGTGGCGTTCAAACCTGCTGGGCTCGTCGGGCAAGGGCCACGAGTACTTCCTGAAGCACCTGCTCGGCACCTCGCATGGCGTCATGGGCAAGGATCTCGGCGACGAGGGCCGGGTACGGGCTGCTGAAGTCAACTGGCATGACGAAGCGCCGGAAGGAAAGCTTGACCTGCTGGTGACGCTGGATTTCAGGATGTCGACCACCTGCATGTATTCCGACATCGTGCTGCCGACGGCCACCTGGTACGAGAAGAACGATCTCAATACGTCGGACATGCACCCGTTCATCCATCCGCTGACCAGTGCCGCTGACCCGGCATGGGGCGCCCGCAGTGACTGGGACATTTTCAAGGGACTGGCGGAAAAGTTCTCCGAGGTGTCTCCGGAAATCCTCGGCGTGGAAAAGGATGTGGTGCTTGTTCCCATTCTGCATGACACGCCGGGCGAACTTGCCCAGCCGCTGGATGTCAAGAACTGGAAGGCTGGTGAAGTGGAGCCGGTGCCCGGCAAGACCATGCCGACGGTCGCCGTGGTGGAACGGGACTATCCGAACCTGTACAAGCGCTTCACCGCACTTGGGCCGCTGATGGACAAGCTCGGCAATGGTGGCAAGGGCATCGCGTGGAACACCGAGCACGAAGTTGAACTGCTCGGCAACCTGAACGGCGTTGTAACCGAAGAAGGTGCAACCCAGGGCCGGCCGCGCATCGATACGGATATTGACGCCACCGAGGTGATCCTGTCGCTGGCGCCGGAGACAAACGGCGAAGTGGCGGTCAAAGCCTGGGACGCGCTGTCCAAGGCAACCGGTCTCGAACATGCCCATCTGGCGATACCCAAGGAGGACGAGAAAATCCGCTTCCGGGACGTGGTTGCACAGCCCAGAAAGATCATCTCTTCGCCGACCTGGTCGGGCATTGAAAGCGAGAAGGTCTGCTACAATGCCGGCTACACCAATGTCCATGAGCTGATACCGTGGCGCACTCTGACAGGACGCCAGCAGCTGTACCAGGATCACCTGTGGATGCGCGCCTTCGGCGAGGCGTTCTGCGTCTACCGGCCACCGATCGACACCAAGTCGATCAACCCGGTGATCGAGGCCAAGTCGAACGGCAAACCCCAGGTGGTGCTGAACTTCATCACACCGCACCAGAAATGGGGCATTCACTCGACCTATTCCGACAACCTGATGATGCTGACGCTGAACCGTGGCGGTCCGGTGGTCTGGATATCGGAAACGGATGCTACCAAGGCGCAGCTTGTCGACAATGACTGGGTCGAGGTGTTCAACAGCAATGGGGCGATTTCAGCCCGGGTCGTCGTCTCCCAGCGCATGAAGGAAGGCACGATCTACATGTACCACGCGCAGGAAAAGATCGTGAACACGCCGGGCTCGCAACTGACCGGACAGCGCGGCGGCATTCACAACTCGGTCACCCGTGCGATCACCAAGCCGACGCATATGATCGGCGGCTACGCCCAGCAGTCGTACGGCTTCAACTATTACGGCACGGTCGGATCCAACCGAGACGAGTTCGTGGTGGTCCACAAGCTAGACAAGGTCGACTGGATGGAAGGTCCGTATCTCGAACCGGCAACCCCCAAAGTGGAGGCAGCAGAATGAAAATCCGCGCTCAAATCGGCATGGTGCTCAATCTCGACAAGTGCATCGGCTGTCACACCTGTTCGGTGACCTGCAAGAACGTCTGGACCAACCGCGAAGGCGTCGAATATGCCTGGTTCAACAATGTCGAGACCAAGCCTGGCGTCGGTTATCCCAAGCAATGGGAGAACCAGAAGAAGTGGAATGGCGGCTGGACCCGCAAAGCCAATGGCAAGATCGAGCCCAAGATGGGGGCGAAATGGCGCATTCTGGCCAAGATATTCGCCAATCCGGACCTGCCTGAGATCGACGACTACTATGAGCCGTTCGACTTCGACTATGGCCACCTGCAGACCGCCGGCGAAACCCAGGCGACCCCCACGGCACGGCCACGATCGCTGATCAGCGGCGAACGCATGCAGAAGATCGAGTGGGGCCCCAACTGGGAAGAGATTCTAGGCGGTGAGTTTTCCAGGCGGTCGGCAGACTACAACTTCGAGGGCGTCGAGAAGGAGATCTACGGCGAATTCGAGAACACCTTCATGATGTACCTGCCGAGGTTGTGCGAGCACTGCCTCAACCCGACCTGCGTGGCGGCGTGCCCGTCTGGCGCCATCTACAAGCGCGAGGATGACGGCATTGTCCTGATCGACCAGGAGAAATGCCGCGGCTGGCGCATGTGCGTGTCTGGCTGCCCGTACAAGAAGATCTACTACAACTGGTCATCGGGCAAATCGGAAAAATGCATTTTCTGCTATCCGCGCATCGAGGCCGGTCATCCGACAGTGTGCTCCGAAACCTGCGTGGGCCGCATCCGCTATCTCGGTGTCGTGCTGTATGATGCGGACCGGATTTCCGAGGCCGCTTCCACCCAGGATGAAAAGAACCTCTACGAGGAGCAGCTCAAGGTGTTCCTCGATCCCAACGATCCGGCGGTCATAGAGCAGGCCCGCAAGGACGGCATTCCGGAGGCGTGGCTGGAAGCTGCCAAAAATTCGCCGGTCTACAAGATGGCGATGGACTGGAAGGTGGCGTTCCCGCTGCACCCGGAATACCGCACGCTGCCGATGGTCTGGTACATCCCACCGCTGTCTCCGCTGCAGTCAGCAGCCGAAGCTGGCAAGATCGGTATGGATGGCGCGATGCCGGATGTTCGCTCCCTGCGCATCCCGGTCAGGTATCTGGCCAACCTGTTGACGGCCGGCAAGGAAGCGCCTGTCGTCTCGGCACTGGAACGCATGCTGGCCATGCGTGCCTACATGCGGGCCAAGACCGTGGACGGTGTCATTGACGAAGTGGTGGCCGAGAAGGTCGGCATGACCGGACAGATGATCGAGGACATGTACCACGTCATGGCGATCGCCAATTACGAGGATCGCTTCGTCATCCCGACCAGTCACCGCGAGATCAGCGAGGACGCCTATGACGTGAGGGGATCGTGCGGGTTCTCGTTCGGCAACGGGTGTTCGAACGCTGACACCGATACCGACCTGTTCGGCGGCAAGCGGACCAGAACGGTGCAGACCCCAACCGATGTTTTCAAGGAGCGCGTGTGATGAATATAACCCTGAAAGTCCTGTCGCTGCTGCTCACCTATCCGTCGGCGGAGTTGCTAAGCGGCCTGCCGGAGTTGAAGACGGCGCTTGAAGAAGATGCGGCGCTGGATGACCGGGAACTGAAACTGGTCACCCGCCTGATCGATGATATCGGCAGGCTGGACCTGTACGATGCGCAGGAGCGCTATGTGTTCCTGTTTGACCGCACCCGTACGCTGTCGCTGCATCTGTTTGAACATGTGCACGGAGAAAGCCGTGACCGCGGTCAGGCGATGGTCGACCTGATGGGCATGTACGAGGCAGACGGTTTCGAGATCGATGCCAAGGAACTTCCCGATTTTCTGCCGATGTTCCTGGAATACCTGTCGAACAAGCCGGCCGCAGAAGCCAGGGAGCTGCTGGGCCAGACGGCACACATCATCACTGCCCTGAAGCAGCGCCTGCGCAAGCGCGAGTCGGTTTACGTCAACGCCTTCGTTGCGCTCGAGAGCATCGCCAGGGGAAAGCCTGATGCAAAGCTGGTGCGCGAGCTGCTGGCGGTGCCGGAGCATGACCCGAATGACCTGGAGGCGCTGGATCGCATCTGGGAGGAAGAGGCGGTCACCTTCGGCGGCAATGCCGGGGAAGGCGCCTGCGGGCCTGACCGGATCCAACGCCAGATGCGTGCTTATCAACGTAAACCGGACGATCAAGTGCCCGGCCAACCCACCCGGTTAGGAGGCTGACATGCCCAGTTACATCAACACCCTGCTGTTTACCGTTTATCCGTATGTGGCGCTGGCGATCATGATCATCGGTTCCATCCTGCGCTACGACCGCGAGCCGTATTCGTGGCGTTCGGGATCATCCCAGTTGCTGCGCCGCAAGCAGCTTGTCTGGGGGTCCGTAATGTTCCATGTCGGCATCCTGTTCCTGCTGCTCGGGCACACTGTCGGACTTCTGACACCGCATTCGGTCTACGAGCATTTCCTGGCGGCGGAATCCAAGCAGTTGCTTGCGATTGTCGCAGGTTCGATTGCCGGCATCATCTGTTTCATTGGCCTGTGCATGCTGATGCACCGGCGGTTCTTCGATCCGCGCATCCGCGTCACCTCGACGTTTGCCGACAATGCCATCCTCGTCATTTTGTGGGTGCAGCTGACGCTTGGCCTGATCACAGTGCCGTATTCGCTTCAGCATGAAGACGCCGGCGTCATGCTGGCGCTGTCGGAATGGGCTCAGCGTATCCTGACCCTGCAGATTGACGGCACGGCCGCTCTTGTGGCTGCGCAGGCATGGCCGTACCAGGCCCATATCCTGCTTGGTCTGACGATCTTCCTGATTTTCCCGTTCTCCAGGCTGGTGCACATGCTGTCGGTTCCGGTGCGCTATTTCTGGCGGCCCGGTTACCAGGTGGTCCGGGAACGCAACCGTCGCGGTACGTCGCGGCTGCCGGCGGAGTGACAATCCATGACCTCGATCTACCAGAACCCGACCCTGCATGTTCGTGAACCGGGCAGGAAGGAGACTGCGCAGACCGGTTATGACGGATATGTCGAACCGGACACCAAGGTGCCGCCCAAGCCAGCCAGGGTGATCAGGGACGTGACGGTCAACGGCGTGCTGATTGCGGAAGCCGAGATCATGGCCGAAGCCCAGAACCATCCGGCAGAGACACCCGGAGCCGCGCTGGCGCAGGCAGCCCATGCCCTGGCGGTGCGCGAACTGCTGCTGCAGGAGGCCGACCGGCTCGGGGTGCAGGGTGCCGTGGCGACCGGCGCGGCGAGGCAGCAGGAGGCAGATGAGGACGCCATCATAAGGCTGCTGATTGAGCGGGAAATTGATGTGCCGCAGGCAGGAGAGGAAGAGTGCCGCCGGATCTACACGGTCAACAAACACCGGTTCTGTTCCGACACGATCTACGAGGCGCGCCACATTCTGTTCGCTGTCGAAAGCACAGATACCGATGCTCGGCGCAGGGTGCGCGGCAAGGCTGAAAATCTTGCGGCTCATCTGGCCCAGCATCCGGAAGAGTTCGCCGGTGCTGCCGAAGAGTTTTCGGACTGTCCGTCAGGCCGCCAGGGCGGCAATCTGGGTCAGATCACCACCGGGTCGACAGTGACCGAATTTGAACGGGCGCTGGAAAACATCACGGCCGGGGATGCCGAGCCGAAGCTGGTCGAAAGCCGCTTCGGCTTCCACCTGGTGGTGGTGGACCGAAAGATTGATGGCCAGCAACTGCCGTTTGAAAGCGTTGAGGCGCGCATCGCTGCCTGGCTGGACGCAGCGGCATGGTCAAAGGCGGTGGCGCAGTACATTTCCATACTTGCGGGCAGGGCGGACATCAAAGGGATCGATATGGAGGCATCGGACGGCATTCTGGTTCAATAGGACATTTCAGCTTGCTGCATTGAATCAGAATGAGAACCTAAGCGGTTGTTTTCAAGTGCCTTTATTTGCGGTGCTGACAGGCTTGGCGAAACTGGCCAAAGGAGGAAGCGACGATGAAAAAACGGGAGGAAACGGAAGCCCTGGCACTGGAGGCCCTCGATAATGCGCCTCCGTCATCGCAGCTGGCCGAACCGCTTGACTACATCTTTGCGGAACACTTCCGGCAACGTGTTCTGTGCAACATGCTCGACGAGATTGCCGATCAGGAACGTCCGGACAAGTCAGCAATCGAGGCGGTGCTGCGATATCTGCGAGTGGAGTTCGCGCCGCACATGCAGGATGAGGAACATGATCTGTTCCCGATGCTGCGCCGGCGGGCGGAACCGGAAGACCGCATTGACGATGTGATTGCCCAGTTGACCCAGGAGCATGCCGCAGACCGGCTTGATGCCAAGCTCATCACCGAAGGCCTGGCCAAGGTGCTTGCCGGAAAAGCCAAGACAGGAGAGGCATCTCCGCTGGCCAAGCTGCTGCACCGGTTTGCCGAAAATGAGCGCAATCACCTGACTCTTGAAAACGCTATCATACTGCCGCTGGCCCGCATTCGGTTGACTGATGACGACATACGCAACCTGGCGCACCGGATGGCCGCCCGCAGGAATATCAAACTTGAGGAAGCCGGCAATGCTGGCTGATCTTTTGGCTCACAACCTTCGCTTGTTGACGAGATTGCGGGCGAACAAATTGCAAGACTTCGATTATTTGACCGCAATCCCGCTACTTGGTGCCGAACATGCGGTCGCCGGCGTCGCCGAGGCCCGGCACGATGTAGCCGTGATCGTTCAGGTGGCTGTCGATGGCGGCGGTAAAGATCGACACGTCGGGATGCTTCTTTGACAGGGCCTCGATGCCCTCCGGCGCAGACAACAGGCACAGGAACCGAATGTCTTTTGCACCGGCCTCCTTGAGGCGCTCTATGGCGGCGGACACGGAATTGCCGGTGGCCAGCATCGGGTCGACCAGAATGACCGGACGGCTCTCGATCTCATCCGGCAGCTTCAGATAGTATTCGACGGCCTTCAGGGTCTTCGGATCGCGGTACAGGCCGATATGGCCGACGCGGGCCGACGGGACCAGGTCCATCATGCCGGTCAGCAGGCCGTTGCCGGCGCGCAGGATCGACACCAGGCACAGTTTCTTGCCGGCCAGGAACGGTGCCTGCATGGCTTCGATAGGCGTCTCGATGGTGCGTTCGGTCAGCGGCAGGTCGCGCAGCACCTCATAAGCCAGCAGCAGTGAAATCTCTTGCAGCAGCTTGCGAAACACGGCAGACGGCGTCGTCTTGTCCCGCATCAGAGAGAGCTTGTGCAGGACCAGGGGATGGTCGATCACGGTTACCGGTGACGTCATGACTGAAACCTTTGCGAACTGGGCAGGAACGAGAGCGAACTGGGAGAATTGGATACGCACTCATGGCAGTTTCGGCAAGTGGAGGGTGTGGATAACGGAAAGAAAATTTACCAATTGATAAATTTTTTGAACTTGCATACGCTGACACCTTCACACTGACCGATGACGCCGGGCCGGTTTCAGTCCGGCCAGGGCCAAGGAGACAGTCCATTGAACAGCAAACAGCATATGAGCGGCGTTGTTGCAGGACGGTTGGACCCATCCGACATAGCGGACAACTTCCAGGATTTGCACCCACCTCTCAGCGCGCACGAGGCGATAGTTGCCGCGGACCGGTGCTACTTCTGTCACGATGCGCCATGCGTCACTGCATGCCCAACCTCGATCGATATCCCGATGTTCATCCGGCAGATCTCGACAGGCAACCCTCTGGGGTCGGCGGAAACCATTTTCGACCAGAATATCCTGGGTGGCATGTGTGCCCGGGTGTGTCCAACCGAGACCCTGTGCGAGCAGGTCTGCGTGCGTGAAGTGGCCGAAGGCAAGCCGGTCAAGATCGGCCTGCTGCAGCGCTATGCAACCGACCACGCCATGGACAATGGTGCCGACATCTACACCCGTGCGCCGGCAACTGGAAACAAGGTCGCCGTGGTCGGGGCAGGACCGGCGGGCCTGGCATGTGCGCACCGTCTGGCCCTGTACGGGCACGACGTGGTGATTTTCGAAAGCAGAGAAAAACCGGGTGGCCTGAACGAGTTCGGCATTGCGGCCTACAAGACCGTCGACGGTTTTGCCCAGCGCGAGGTTGATTTTGTGCTGTCCATCGGCGGTATCGATATCCAGTATGGTCAGGAACTGGGCGACGGCCTTTCGCTCGAACAACTGCAGTCAGACTATGATGCGGTTTTCCTGGGAACGGGACTGGCAGGCGTGAATGCATTGCAGATGCCAGGTGCAGATGCGGACGGTGTGGTCGATGCCGTGGACTTCATTGCTGGATTGCGCCAGTCGGCAGACAAATCAGACATTGCCGTGGGCCGGCGCATTGTGGTGATCGGCGGCGGCATGACGGCGATTGATGCAGCCGTTCAGGCCAAGCTGCTCGGCGCCGAGGACGTGACCATCTGTTATCGGCGCGGCAAGGACCAGATGAACGCATCTCTGTTTGAACAGGACCTGGCCACGTCGCGCGGTGTTGTCATCCGGCACTGGTTGCAGCCGGAACAGGTCAACACGACTGACGGCAAGGTGCAGTCGGTGACCTTGGAGTATACTTCACAGACCGATGGCAAGCTGGTCGGCACCGGTGAGACCATGACCATCGAGGCGGACCAGGTGCTGGTTGCCATCGGCCAGAAACTTGAGACGTCCGGGCTCGGCTCACCGGTCAAGCTGGATGGTGGACGTATTGCGACGGATCAGAATGGCCGCACGTCCGCTGACAATGTCTGGGCAGGCGGCGACTGCACCAATTCAGGCGATGACCTGACCGTGACGGCGGTTGCCCAGGGCCGCGACGCCGCCGAGGCGATCAACGATACACTCAAGCGCTAACGCGCCTTTCAGGCAGGCGCGTCAAAGGAGAGAGTAGCATGGCTGACATCACAAACACTTTCGCCGGCATCAAGTCCCCGAACCCGTTCTGGTTGGCCTCGGCGCCGCCGACCGACAAGGCCTACAATGTCGAGCGCGCCTTCAAGGCCGGCTGGGGCGGTGTGGTGTGGAAAACGCTGGGCGAGGAAGGTCCGCCGGCGGTCAATGTCAACGGGCCGCGCTATGGCGCGATCTGGGGGGCTGACCGGCGCCTGCTGGGCCTCAACAACATAGAGCTGATTACCGATCGGGACCTGTACGTGAACCTGCGCGAGATCAAGCAGGTCAAGAAGGACTGGCCGGACCGTGCCATGGTGGTATCCATCATGGTGCCGTGTGAGGAGGCTGCCTGGAAAGCGATATTGCCGCTGGTTGAGGAAACCGGCGCTGACGGCATCGAACTCAACTTCGGCTGTCCGCACGGCATGAGCGAACGCGGCATGGGTTCGGCCGTCGGGCAGGTGCCGGAATACATCGAAATGGTCACGCGCTGGTGCAAGGCGAACACCCGCATGCCGGTGATTGTGAAACTGACTCCCAACATCACCGACATCCGGTTTCCGGCCCGCGCGGCCCAGGCAGGCGGCGCGGATGCGGTTTCACTGATCAATACGGTGTCGTCGATCACCTCGGTCGATCTTGACAGTTTCTCTCCCGAACCTTCGATTGACGGCAAAGGATCGCACGGCGGCTATTGCGGACCGGCGGTCAAGCCGATTGCCTTGAACATGGTGGCGGAAATCGCCCGAGATGCTGAAACCCGCGACTTGCCCATTTCCGGGATTGGCGGCATCACCACGTGGCGCGATGCGGCGGAATTCCTGGCACTGGGCGCCGGCAATGTCCAGGTCTGCACAGCCGCAATGACATATGGTTTCAAGATCGTGTCGGAGATGATCGAGGGCCTGCAGAACTGGATGGATGCCAAGGGCCATGCGAGTCTCGATGACGTGATCGGGCGCGCGGTGCCCAATGTCACTGACTGGCAGTATCTCAACCTCAACTATGTCACCAAGGCGAAGATCAACCAGGACCTGTGCATTTCGTGCGGCCGGTGCCACATCGCCTGCGAAGACACCTCCCACCAGGCGATCACCCAGGAAGTGAACGGGGTGCGCCGGTTCGAGGTGATCGATGAAGAATGCGTCGGCTGCAATCTGTGTGTGAACGTGTGCCCGGTGGAAAATTGCATCACCATGGAGCCGCTGGCGGCCGGTGAGACAGACAAGCGGACCGGGGAAAAGGTCAGCGGCGACTATGGCAACTGGACCGAACACCCGAACAACCCGTCGCGGGTCGCGGCGGAGTGACACAGGAGCCGGTGTCGCTGAGCCGCTGCGATGAGTGAGCCGTCCGGTTTGGCGCGGCCGTCCGCCTTTGCCACCGGCCGGCAGAAACTGCTCGGTCACCTGGCATCGCTGATGTTTGCGCTGCTGATCGCCGGTTCTTTCTCAATTGGCGACCTGGCCGCGCCGTTCATCGCACCAGCGGCGCTGAACGGGGTCCGGTTTGTCATTGCGACAGCTCTTGTTGCAGTCGTGGCCCTGGCGATTGCAAAAGGCCCGATCACCCGGCCGGAGGGTCTTTGGCGTTACGCCATTCTGGGCGCGCTGATGGCCACCTATTTCATCCTGATGTTCGTGGCGCTGCAGATTGCCGAACCGATCTCGACCGGTGCGGTGTTCATGCTGGTGCCGCTGATGAGCGCCGGGTTCGGCTGGCTGTTCCTGCGCCAGACGACGCCTGGCATTGTCTGGCTCAGCCTGCTTATCGCGGCAGTCGGAGCGGTGTGGGTGATATTCCGGGGCGACTTGAATGCCATTCTCGCCCTGCAGATCGGCAAGGGTGAGGCGATCTTCTTCGTGGGATGTGCGGCGCATGCGGCATATGCATCGCTGGTGCGCAAGTTCAACAAGGGCGAACCGGTGCTGCATTTCACCCTGTACACGTTGGTGGCCTCAACCCTGTGGATCGGCGCTGTCGGGGCCTCCGACATTGTGACCACGGACTGGCCGGCCTTGCCGGTCATCGTGTGGGTGGCAGTCGCCTATCTGGCAGTGTTCACCACGGCAGGCACCTTCTTCCTGATCCAGTTCGCCTCGCTGCGGCTGCCTGCGTCAAAGGTGCTGTCCTATACCTATTTCACGCCTGCCTTCGTCATCCTGATCGAAGGCAGCATCGGGCACGGCTGGGTCGGCCCGTCAATCATCGCCGGCGCGCTGGTGACGGCAGCCGCCATGCTGGTGATGGCGCTGGCGCCGGATGAGTGAGGAGACAGGCAACGGTCGATGGCTGTTGGCCGGACTGGCGGCGTATGACTGCCATAAGGATCTTGCTGCCGTTGGTCGCCACGGTCAAATGATCCAATCTAATCGCATCTCGCTCTAGTCCCGTGAAGAGAACTGCTCAACAAGCCAATCCCGAACCGCTTCGACAGCGCCTGTCGTGGTCATGTCCTGGGGTTGAACAAACCAGTAAGCGTAGCTTGCGTCCAGCGACACGGAAAACGGGGCCACGAGGCGCCCAGCTGCAATATCGTCAGCGACCAGCAAGGACCGGCCAAGCGCCACACCTTGATGTTCGACGGCGGCTTGCAGGATCGCGCCATCGTCGCCGAGGCGCGGTCCGCTGGGCGGCAGGTGCGCGCATCCGGCCGCTTCGAACCATGTGGGCCAGTCTTCAGGTATATCGCCACAAAGAAGCGTAGCACCGCAAAGGTCTTCCGGTGTGTTGAGCGCGAACCTGCGGGCATAGTCCGGTGAGCAAACCGGCATCACGGTTTCGGTTCCGAGCTTGAGCGCGTTCAGATCAGGTGCGGGCGACGGGCTGTACCGGATCGCCGCGTCCACGCCCTCTGCCGCGAAATCCACAAGATGCCTGGACGCGGTGATGCGCAGGTCGATGCCAGGCTTGGTGTTCAGGAAACTGCCAAGCCTGGGAGCAAACCAGCGGGCAGCCACGGACGGCAGCATTGACAGCGTGACGATCTGGTCTGACCGCCGCGCGTCGGCCACGGCAGACCATGTGCGGCTAAAGGCATCTGCCAGCTGGTTGGCCAAACGAGCTCCAGCGGGGGTCACGCGCAGCCGTGCGCCGTTGCGCACAAACAGCAGCACACCAAGTACGGCTTCCAGATCAGACACCTGCCGCGACACGCCACTTTGCGTGATGCCAAGCTCCTCACCGGCAGCGGTGAAACCCCCGCAACGGGCTGCCGCTTCAAAAACCTGCAGTGATCGAAGGGGTGGATTTGCATGAGTTTTAGGCATGCTGAACCTCACAATTTCGCATTTAAACAAAGCAAATGGCCAGTTTATCATGAGTTAAACTCAAGAAAAAGGTGACCTCGGATGGCAGACCTGCTCATTACAAGTACCGTGACATCAAACCTCAAACGTCAGCTGTCAGACCTGCCACTGGTAGTCTGGATGGTCGTTTTGACACTTGCCCTTGGCCTTCTCGGCGGGGTGGGCGCAGATGAGGTCATTGGCGAATTCAACACTGGCTTCGGACGAGCATTGGGCGAGTTCGCGCTGATCCTGCTGCCATCCTTCACCCTGGCCGCTGCCCTTGCCAGTCGGAACGTTGCATCTGAGGCAGCTGGCCGCACGGCGGCGCTTGCCTCTCCGGTTGCGGGCGCAGGCATGATCTGTCCTGACACGGCCTACGCCGCTTTGTCGCCGGCTGCGGGACGATACAAGCTGGACACTGCATTCGGCGCTTATGCAGGGTTCAAACTGCTTTATCCCGCAGGCCCGCTCATTGTGGCCACCGGGCTTGGTGTAACGGGACCGGCCGGGGTCGAGCCCATGGTGCTGCTGCTCTGCGGGGTGGTGCTGACACTGCCCGTATGGGCGGCGGGAGTGCTCTGGACCCGCATGATCACCGGATCCACAAGCGTGCTTGCTCACGACGTCGCCGCGGTCAGCAAGCGCAACCTGGTTTCACTGTTCGCCCCTTTTCTGGTCATGGGTGCATTGCTCATTATTGGCGGTGCAGCAGGCAAGACCGGAATCGCAACGCTGGATTTCTTTCTGGCGCCCAAAGGCGCGTTGATTCTCGCGGCCGTGCTGGCGCTGATGCAGACGCCATCCGACGAACGCCGTGACTGCCTCGACGCCGCTGTGCGCCGAACGGGATCGCTGTTGCTGATCATCGGGGCGGCCAGTGCTTTTGGCGGGATGTTGACAGGGATGCTGGCAATTGATCATTTCGTGCCCCGGGATAGCCAGACGATGACATTGCTGGCGCTTTTTGCTCTGACCGTGGTGTTCAAGCTGGCCCAGGGGTCGTCTATGGCTACATTTGCAGCGATCGCGCCGGTCGCCGCTCCGGTTGTGGTGGCGAGTGGCATCAACGAAACAGCTGCCGTTTTTGCGATCTGCCTCGGATCCTTTGTCACGATACTGCCGAATGACAGCTACTACTGGCTGGTGCGCCGGGACAGCTTGCAGGATGAGAAAGGCGAGGGCAGGGCATTGCGTATCCTGTCTGGAGGAGCCGCGGTGCAGGCTTTGGTGGGCATGGCGATTCTACTGGCCGTAATGACCGTTGTGCCATGACTGCATCAAAGTCTGGATGGCGGCTGATCGCCGGCATCAGGCATACTGCGCGAGCCCATTTCCCAAGGACCAGTTCTCTTTGACGCCCTCGACGATGTTTACGAATATGTCTTCGCGCCGCATGCCGGGCTTTTCGCTGAGCAGCTCGGCAAGGCGCGCGAACAGCGCCTTCTTCTGGTCTGAGTTCCGGCTGTTCATGGCACTGATCTGGATGAAGATCACGTCATCACTTCGTGCGATGTCGAGATAGCTCTTTCCGTATCTGAAGTTCGAAGGCTCGTGCTCTGTGATCGTCATGAATTGATCGTCTTCCGGCACATTGAAGGTATCTCGCATGGCCTGATAGACGCCGTCGAGAACTGCCTGCCGGTAACCGTCAGATTTTCCTGCGCGAAGCGATATGTGTACGAGGGGCATGTTTGGTCCTTTCTGTGAGTTTTTCTGGTGCAAAGAAATCTGGCTCACCCTAGATGTTCGGCATATATTAAGACAATCAATCAATAGAGATTTCAGTTATAAGGAATTGAAATGGTAGAACGTCGCCTTGATCTGGATGCGGTACAGGCCTTTGTTCATATTGCCGATCTTGGCAGTTTTACCCGCGCGGCAGAGGCCTGCGAGACCACCCAATCTGCTGTCAGCCTGAAGTTGAAGCGGCTTGAAGACCGCCTGGACTGCCGCTTGATCGAGCGGACGCCGAGATATGTGCAATTGTCTTCGAAGGGGGAAGCATTCCTGCAACACGCGCGCGAGTTGCTTGCTGTGCATGACAAGGCCACCGCAACGCTCACTACATCACGACAGCGTCTTGCAATCGGGATCAGTGATCACGTCGCGGGGCCGGAGCTGCCCGCCCTGATTGCACGGATGAAAGATCAGGACCCTCAACTGCTGATTGAAATCCGCATCGGGTCCTCTGGTGACTTGTTGCAGTGTTTCGACCGGCGCGAACTTGATGCGGTGATCGTGCGGTTTCACGCCGGTCGAAACGACGGCGAAGTGCTCACCCATGAGACACTCGGCTGGTACGCTGCGCCCGGTTGGCAGCGCCGTGAAGGTGAACCGCTGCCACTCGCGACGCTGGCGGAGCCGTGCGGTGTTCGTGTTATGGCGGGGCAACTCCTCGATGAAGCGGGAGTGCCGTGGACGGAGGCTTTCGTCGGTGGCGGTGTGACAGCTGTCGCTGCGGCGGTCACTGCCGGTTTGGGGGTGTCTGCTCTGGCGCGGCGGATGTTGCCCCTCGGGGCGGTCGATGTCGGTACCCGACTTGGATTGCCGGAGCTGCCACGATTGCCCATCGTGCTACATTCGAGAATTCGCGATGGGCGGGCGCACAAAGCAATGGCCGCACTGGCAGCCGCATTTCGGGGGATCGCCCGCAACTGACCGTTCATCCCCGGCAGGGGCCGACATTGTGAGCTTTCAAGCGCAGCCGTGCCTGTGCAAGGCGGGTCAGGCCCGACACTGTTTGGGATGGCCGGAAACGACGCTGCGTTCTTTGCAGTGACGCAGTTACGCCTTCGCGCTACTGGTCAGCGCCACAGATTTTTCCAGGACTTCTCTATCCCGGCCGCTGCTTCCAACACGTCCAGGCGTTTCAGGCTCTCCGCAGACCAGGTTGCCAGAGGATCATAAAATTTCTCAGTCGACTGATCCGTCGGGGGCAGAACAACCCACGCCTGCTTGTTGGATGTAAAGATATGGACATCTGGTGGCATAAGGTCTGGATTGTCCAGCGAGCCGACTCGAACAAAGCGGATGCGATCTTTCAGACCGCCCATGTAATAGTTGCTCCAGACCGCAACCCGGCAATGGGGACAGCGGGCGATGGTTTGGCCATTGCCGCTGGGTGAGGCCATTTCAAGGTTTTCGACGTCGCCCGCCAGAAGTTGTACCCGGTCCGCCTCGAGCAAAGCGTTGACCGCAAACGCGCTGCCATTTTGACGCTGGCACCAACTGCAATGGCAGCAATGGACGATCATGGGTTCGGAGATCACCTGATAGCGAACATGACCACACGCGCAACCACCTTCGCAGGCTTCGAATTTCTCTTTCATGAAAACCCCGCTGTCTTTTGCATTGACATAACAGTAATTTTCCGGAGTTTCCAACGCCGCCCGAGCTCGCGAAGCCGACACTTCTGTGGAGCAGCGACTTGCGCGGTGTGTCATTCCCTACCTTTTCAGTATTCTGATAGCGCGGTTGAAAATGCCGCAACTGAGATATGTAAACCAGCAGGGCAGTTTCTGGATTTCCTTCGATGGTCTTCCTCTGTGCGGGCAACACCGATTTGCTGCAGAGGCGGTGTGGCTTTGCTTCAGCGTACTGCCCGATTCATTCCCCCGTCTGAGAGAATGCTCTGACCATTTATGTAACGCGCACCTTCGGATGCCAGAAAGACACAAGCCTTGCCTATTTCCTCAAAGCTCGCGGGCCGCTGCGCCGGAATTGATTTGCGGGCAAACTCAGACAAGTTCACGTTCTCGCAGAACCCCGGCATGAGATTGTTCATGTTGATGTTGTGACGCGCGTAGCGATCTCCATAGAGCTTGGCAAAACTGTGCAATGCTCCGCGCAGCATGCTCATGGGGTAGGGAGCTCGGGGCTCCACGGTGTTCATCGATGAGATGTTCACGAATGCACCGCCGCCCTGTTTGATCATGATCGGTGTGATGATACGGGCAAGCTTCACAACGTTCAGCACATACATATCAAGGCTCTCATGCCAAAGCTCGTCTGAAAGCTCCAGCAACGGCCCCTCGAAATCAGGATCGAATCCCACGGTCTTGATAGCCTCAGGGACGCTGCCACCATGACCCATATTGCTTACCACCGCGTCGATCCGGCCATAGGTGGACATTGTTTCGTCTACCATCGCCTGCAGATCGCCGACATCCAGCACTGAGCCGCTGCGACCCAGGCCACCGAGTTCTTCCGCCAGTTCCTTCGACCTGTTTGAAGGCGACATCAGCGATACCTTGTACCCCGCCTTCGCCATTTCAATCGCGCAACCCTTGCCGATCCCCTGGCCGGTGCCGGTCATGATTGCAACTTTAAACGCAGACATGTCTGGTCTCCTACTGGTTGGGTTGTGGCGAGATATGCACACGGCCAGTGTTGTGATATTTCAACATATAGAATTAGATATACGCCTATGTTAGGTTGCAAAATATCGACTTTATCGCACATTGATATGACAAAAATTCACATTATGAGTCATCATCCCCGGCATTTGCGTGGATTGCAGGCATTCGACGTGGCCGCAACCTGTGCCAGCCTCAGCAAAGCGGCGAATGAACTGGGTGTCACCCATGGCGCCATCAGCCGTCAGATCAAACAGCTTGAGGACCATCTAGGTGTGTTGCTGTTTCATCGCAGATCCAATGGGGTGAAGACAACCGAACAGGGCGCGCGCCTGCATGAGGCGACGCAGCGAGCCTTCATGGCCTTGCGCGAGGGCATTCAGGATGTGAAACGCCTTGAAAACACCCGGTCGATCACTATCTCGCTGTCTGCTTCGCTTGCAACCAAATGGCTTGTCTCCAGGCTTTCTACCTTCCGGGAAGCCCATCCAGGATTGTCAGTGTTTCTGGACACCAATGATGAGATTATCGACTTGCAGTCCAGTCAGGTCGATGTCGCTTTGAGATACGGCACCCCGAATTGGGGAAACCTGCATTGCGAACTCCTTACACGAGAGGAACTGATCGTCGTCGCAGCGCCCAGGTTTGCAGCCGGCCAGACGATTCCGATGAAGCCTGTAGGGATTTCCTCGCTACCGCTTCTTTCCGATGAGTTCGACCCGGCCTGGGAACGTTGGGCTGCAGGCAATGCTCTCGATCCAATCCGGGTGGCAACACCTGCTGTCAGGTTTGCCGATTCCGCTGTGCTTATTGCCGCTGCAATCGATGGGCAGGGTGTCGCTCTCGCGAGGCGGCTGCTTGTGGAAGACGATCTGGAGGCGGGGAGGCTTGTCAGGCTGGACCAGTCTGTCACGACGCCCGATCGTGCGCTGTACTTTGTTTGTCGTTCGGGGGATCAGGACCGAATGCCGGTTCGCCAGTTCAGGAGCTGGTTGCTCTCATTGCACCTTCAGCAAACCTGACCATCACCTTCAGCGCCCCTTGCACAAAAGTTCAAGCTCGGACTCGGCTGCAGTGCATGATTGACCTCTGCAATTCATCTTTCGGCCTACGCTGCCCAATTGCACAAAACTGCCAACCCCGCAGCTACACTCCAAAAATTGTACATGACCAATGCAGACCGTAGTTGCCACATCAGGTTTCGAGGGTCAAACCGTCGTCAACCGGCAACGCCTCGAACATCCATATTGCGCGGGGGATCGAGCCAAGTGTCCAAGAGCTAGGCTGCCCGCGGGAGCTTTCCTGGTGTGGAAACAATGCCGCAGCCCCAGTTTCGGTCTACTGGCGGAAGAGGTAATGTGACCAACGAATGAACGGCACCTCTAGTCTTCGTCCTTGTGAACTTCTGCAATCGTCGTTGCGGCGAGCCGCTCAATCAGGTTGCGTTCAATATCCTGCATCACCGTAGAGACCCGGCGGCGCAATGCGTCTTCAACAGAGCAGTTGGGAGCATCGTCCTCATTGTCAGTCGCGATCAAGCGTTCGTCCAGGGCGAGATAGATATCGGCCAGGGTGATTTCCTGTGGCGCTCGCGCAAGTTGCCAGCCTCCCGCATGGCCTTTTTCCGATGTCAACAGTCCCGCCTGCCGCAGCCGACCCAGGACACGGCGAACTACAACCGGGTTGGTTCCGGCATGGGCGGCAATGTCGGCTGATGTGCGTGCCCGATCAGGCTCAGTGGCCATGTGACCAAGCGTATGCAGTGCTAGAGACAGGCGACTGTTTCGCTTCATGAACCGATTCCTCCCGATGTGACGATATCACGTAACAATAAATGTTGCGTTGCTCTTGCAACTGTATAAGTTACGTGAAAACGAACCTTTTGGAGATGCGTCTTATGCCCGATACCCGCCTTCCTGTCACTGTCCTATCCGGCTTTCTGGGAGCAGGAAAGACCACGCTGCTCAATCGCGTCCTGAACAATCGCGAGGGACGGCGGGTCGCGGTTATCGTCAACGACATGTCTGAGGTCAATATTGACGCCGATCTTGTTCGCGCCGACACCGAGCTCAGCCGCACCGACGAGACCCTGGTCGAGATGTCGAATGGTTGCATCTGCTGCACCTTGCGCGACGATCTTCTGGCTGAAGTCCGTCGTTTGGCAGGCGAAGGGCGTTTTGACTACCTGCTGATCGAATCCACGGGGATATCGGAACCGCTGCCAGTCGCGGCGACCTTCGATTTCCGCGATGAAGTTGGTGACAGCCTGTCGGATGTGTCCCGGCTGGACACTATGGTGACGGTGGTCGATGCGGTAAACCTGCTGAAAGACTTTTCCTCTCATGACTTTCTACATGATCGGGGAGAGGCACTCGGCGAGGACGATGAACGTACACTCGTCCATTTGTTGACGGATCAGATCGAGTTCGCAGATGTTGTGGTCCTCAACAAAATAAGCGATGCGGGTCCCGAACGCGTGGATGCCGCCCGCAAGATCATCCGCAGCCTAAACGCCGATGCGCGGATTATCGAGACCGACCATTCCGACGTTCCGACCGATGCAATCCTGGAGACCGGAATGTTTGACTTTGAAGCGGCGCATGAACATCCGATGTGGGCCAAGGAACTTTATGGCTTTGCCGACCATGTGCCGGAAACGGAAGAATATGGAGTGCAGTCGTTTGTCTATCGGGCGCGGCTGCCTTTCATCCCGGAAAAGATCAAAGACGTGCTCAATGGTGAATTGCCGGGCGTCATCCGCGCAAAGGGGCATTTCTGGATCGCTACCCGCCCGCAGTGGGTCGCGGAGTTTTCGCTTGCCGGGTCGCTGTCATCGATTTCCCCGCTCGGGCAGTGGTGGGCGACGGTGCCGGAGGCGCGCAGGCCAACCGAAGGAACAGGACGTGCCTATATTGATGCGTATTGGCAGGAGCCCTGGGGGGACCGCCGTCAGGAGCTGGTCTTCATCGGCGCCGGCATAGACTGGCCGGCCATCAAGGCCCTGTTGGACAGCTGCCTGGTGCCAGCGATTGTCGCGTCAGGACCGGACAATCTGCCAGATTATCCAGATCCATTCCCGCTGTGGCGGCGGACCGAGGAAGCTGCGTGATGTTGGTTCGAGAGACCGTCAAAAACGCCGCAGTCGGCGTTGGTGTCGCCGATACGCCTGAGGGGCTTTCCGCCATCCACCGTCCCGGGTGCGCCGCTGCCATATGGCGCCGGCAGCAACTGCCGGAGTTTCAAACATGGATGAACCAGCTTGATCCGGATCACCTGCCGCAAGGACGGGTGATCCTGCACCGGCAGGCCGTATTGGATACGGTACGCCAGCTCTGCGACATGGCGGCAACACCCGAAGACTTGGAACGCGATCTGCTGATTGAGGACATTGCGGCTCTTTCGGAGATGTTTGCAAATTTAATGAAGACTCAATACCTGCGGCTGCGCCTGGACGTGGTCACCAGCAATGCCTGCAGGAAGTTCCATGTTGATGCTGTCTCAGCCCGCCTCGTCTGCACCTATCGCGGGACAGGCACGCAGTACGGCATTTCAACCGACGGGACAGAGCCGCGACGTGTGTTCACCGTATCAACCGGGGCCCCGATTTTGCTCCGCGGCACGCTGTGGCCGGAAGGCCCGAAGTCAGGCCTGCTGCACCGCTCGCCCCCGATCGAGGGTACAGGCGAAACGCGCCTTGTGCTGGTGCTCGATCCCGTCAGCGAAATGACGGACGAGCCACCTCGGGATTCCGTGCCAACACTAAATTGAAGGGAGAGCCAACATGAAGACACGTGCTGCCATTGCCTGGGAGCCAAACCGGCCTCTGGAAATCGAGGAAATCGACCTGGAAGGTCCTAAGGAAGGCGAGGTTCTTGTTCGGATTGTAACGACAAGCCTGTGTCATACCGATGTGTTCACCCTGTCCGGTGAAGATCCGGAAGGTTTGTTTCCATGTGTCCTGGGCCACGAAGGCTGTGGTGTGGTGGAGGAAGTAGGCAAGGGTGTCACATCTGTGGCACCTGGAGACCATGTCATCCCACTTTATGTCCCTGAAGATCCCGACTGCCCTTATATCAAGTCGGGCAAGACCAATCTGTGTCAGACCATTCGCCAAACCCAGGGTGCCGGGCTGATGCCGGACGGGACCTCCCGGTTTTCGTACAAGGGAAAGCAGATCCTGCACTATATGGGCACCAGCACGTTCAGCGAGTACACAGTGCTGCCAGAGATTTCCGTGGCCAAGATCACCAAGGACGCTCCCCTGTCCAAGGCATCGGTCATGGGCTGTGCCGTTCCGACGGGCATGGGTGCTGTGCGCAACACTGCAAAGGTTGAGGCTGGCGCGAGCATTGCAGTCTTCGGGCTTGGCGCTGTCGGCATGGCGGTGATCCAGGGTGCGGTGATGAGCGGTGCCTCGAGGATCATCGGTATCGACATCAACCCCGCGAAATTCCTGCTGGCCAAGGCGCTTGGCGCGACGGAGTGCATCAACCCCAAAGACTATGATGCCCCGATACAGGATGTGCTGGTTGAGATGACTGGCGGCGGTCTGGATTACACGTTCGAGGCGGTCGGCAATGTTGATCTGATGCGTGCAGCACTGGAATCCTGCCACAAGGGTTGGGGTGAATGCACGGTTATCGGTGTTGCGGGTGCCGGACAGGAGATCTCGACCCGACCGTTCCAACTGGTTACCGGTCGCGTGTGGCGCGGCACGGCGTTTGGCGGTGTCCTGGGCCGCAGCGAGCTGCCTGGCATGGTTGACGAGTGGATGCGTGGTGATTTCAGTGTCGATCCCTATATCACGCACAATATGGGGCATGGCCAGATCAACACGGCGTTTGACCTGTTGAAGGCGGGAGAGTCGATCCGGTCAGTCATTCATTACCAGCCATCCGACACCATGACGGTCAATTCGCTGCCCGGAAAGGTGCTTCCGGAGTGAGGTAATTCAGTTGCTGCTGCGCGTGCGAACCAGTCGACCTGGTCCGCACGCGCAGCTGTTACAGACGTTGTAAGGGCAATGTGGATTGTGACGCCAGACGGGTCGCTGCAGCGCTTGGCAGTCGAGGTACAAGCACCCAGGATCTTCCAAAACTACGATTGCTCAGGAGATATAAGGTGAACGCAATACTCCCCGATGTTTCCCGCACTGAAAGTGCACCACACCTGCGCCCGTTGGAATGGGTGGGCATGCAGGGCATTGATCTGTTCGTCAGCGTGGCGGAACCAGGCTATCAACGCGATTTACCGGCGCGTGCAGATTTACAGGTTGACCTACCAGTGCCGCACGTCAAGGGCATCCACATGTCCCGCTTGTACCGCTTGCTGGATGATGGATTGGGGGGAGGAAACACACTTACCGCAATGTCTCTGCGAGAACTCCTGCAGGGAATGGTCGACACCCACAAGGACTGCGGCAGTGAAAGTGCGCGCGCAAAGATTGACTTCAACCTTCTGTTGCGGCGTCCGGCGCTGATTACCGAAGGACTGGCGGGCTGGAAGGCTTATCCTGTCAGCCTGGATGCAACGCTTGTTGACGGTGAATTCAGATTGGTTGTTCAGGTCACGATTGAATACTCGTCGACCTGTCCCTGTTCCGCCGCGCTGACCCGGCAGCTGGTGGAAACGAGATTTCTGGAGGATTTTGAAGGCCAGTCAGCGGTCGCAATCAATGAGGTCGCAAGATGGCTGCGCGAAAACGCGACCCTGGGCACGCCGCATAGCCAGCGCAGTGAAGCAAGGGTGTCAGTTACCGCAGATGGTGACGGTCTGCCAGAACTGGGCCTGATTGCACTTATCGATCGCGTTGAAGAGGCTGTTGCCACACCAGTGCAGACAGCAGTCAAGCGTGCCGATGAGCAGGCGTTTGCCTACCTCAATGGGCAAAACCTGATGTTCGTGGAGGATGCCGTTCGCCGCATCGAGGCAGTGCTAGACAGCTACACCAATCCTCAAGTCTATGTCCGACATCTGGAGAGTCTGCACCCGCATGATGCAGTTGCCTGGTCAGCGGAGCGCTAAAGGGCGAAGTGTGCCGACGGCTGCTGCAGTGACAAAAGGCGGGCCCGCTTGCCCAACGCGTTGTTCTTTAACGCCGACTTTGGGTCAATCTCGTCGTATCTGGCATGATGAGACTCCAGATCTAGGAACCGGTTTTTGAATTGACGACATTGGCCGCCTCCAGAGCCAAGATGAATGTCTGCTAGGTGCTTTTTTCAGATCGCTTGCCGCGTTCGATCTCTGTTGCCAGGGTTTCCATTTTTGACGCCCAGAAGCGGCGAAGCTGATCCAACCATGCGTCCACGTCTGCAAATCCCGAGGGATCAATCTCGTAACGGCGCTTTGCACCGTCTTTCCGCACTTTTGCAAAGCCGGTGTCGCGCAAAATGCGAAGGTGCTGCGACACGGCGGATTGGGAAATACCGAACTCGGCCTCAACGACTTCAACGATTTCACCCGACGAATGCTCTTTTTGTGAAATCAGTTCTAGGGTTCGCCTGCGCACGGGGTCGGATAGCACATCAAAGGCGTTCATTGTTCCTCACCCGTGTAGAACGCAGCAGTGTTTTCTGCGGTCTCCATAGCGATTTGAGCATCTATTCCGGTCTCGGCATGAGCCTTGCCCCATGTTTCGGCCCATCTACGCAAGGTTGCTTTGCCTGTCGCGGTCCCAGCCCAAGTCTCTCCAGCCTCTATAGTCGATGAACCGTCGCCAGATATATGCATATCCAACCCCAGCATAGCCAGCTCCCAGCCCACGCCGGTGGCACCGGGGCCGTATTGATCCCAATGCGCTTGGCTTTTCCCATCTGTCGGAAGTTCATGTTCGAGCGTCAACAGAGAGCCTTCGCCTGACTCTTCGATTGTGACACAGACCCAACTGGTGTTACCGCCGAACTCCCAAGTGAGAGCCAATAATCTGTGCGGTTCGCAAGCAACAATTTCACCGTTTGCATTTCCCTCTATTGAGAAGCGCCCGCCCTGTTTGAAATCGCCACTGACTTTCGCGAACCAGCGCTGCAGGCGCTCCTTGTCCGACAATGCACTCCACAAATCGCCCGGAGTTGTCGCGTAGTGGCGACTTGCGCGCACGATGTGCGTTGGGCGTCCATCACGTTCACTGCGACCGACCTCCCGAAAGGACGCACCTAGAGCATCGTTGAGATACATCTGTTTGTTCTCGCCAGCATTAATCATATTAGATCAATCTAATATGAACTTTCACTAATATCAAATTGGAGTTGCCAGAGTGGTCATTCGCTGTGGCGCGGAATGATGAAGAAACGGGCTCAAAGCAGCTTGAGTCTGACTTTAAGGTCTCAAACCATCCAGAAACAGCTTCTCAAGGTAGCGCGCGGCGTCCTCAAAACGGCCTTCGCCTGACTTGGCCGGTCCTAAAACCGCGCGCACCTGGACGTCGAAGTCGGCATAGTGCTGGGTGGTGGCCCAGATCGAGAAGATAAGATGGTGCGGGTCGCACTTGGCCATGCGCCCGTCTTTCATCCAGCGCCGCATGATGGTTGCCTTTTCATCAACCAACGACTTCAGGTCGCGCAATTCTTCCTGGATGTGCGGAGCGCCGCGCAGAATCTCGTTGGTGAACAGGCGGCCTTCGCGCGGGTAATCACGGGCCATCTCAAGCTTGCGCCGGATGTAGGAGCAGATCTCCGACAGGGGGTCGCCCTCGGCACTCATCTCGCGCAAGGGGTCGAGCCAAGTGTCCAGAAGTCGGCCGATCAGCAATCGGTGGATGGCTTCTTTTGTGCGGAAGTAATACAGCAGGTTGGGCTTAGACATGCCGGCGGCAGAAGCAATCTGGTCAATGGTTGCGCCGCGGAACCCGTGCACGGAAAATACATCAAGCGCGGCGTCCAGAATGCGGTCTTCTTTCTCCTGCTGGATGCGGGTGCGCTTGCGGGTTTCTGCGGCTCTGGGCTTGGCCAAGCGATAGGTCTCCTGCGTGGCCGGCTATGTTGTGGGAATACGGCCTTTTGAACTCATTTTACATCTTGAGGAACGATGTGAAACCTGTAATCTTTACCAATTGATCAATTTTTTCAATGTTGCAGACGGATATCAAATGACAGCACCTGGCGAGAACCTGCGGATCAATGGCGACCGGCTTTGGGACACCATTCACGAGATGGCGAAAATCGGGCCCGGTGTCGCCGGGGGCTCGAACCGCCAGACCGTGACCGACGAGGACGGCGAGGGCCGCAAGCTGTTTCAGAGCTGGTGCGAAGACGCAGGCTGCACAATGGGTGTCGACCAGATGGGCACCATGTTCATGCGTCGCGAAGGCACCGACCCGGATGCGTTGCCGGTCTATGTCGGTTCGCACCTGGATACGCAGCCCACCGGTGGGCGCTATGACGGCGTGCTGGGGGTGCTGGCCGGGCTTGAGATCGTCAGGACGTTGAACGATCTCAACATCAAGACCAAGCACCCGATCGTGGTGACCAACTGGACCAACGAGGAAGGTGCGCGTTTCGCGCCGCCGATGCTGGCTTCCGGCGTGTTTGCCGGTATCCACAAGCAGGACTGGGCCTACGCAATCGAGGACGCTGAAGGCAAGAAGTTCGGTGACGAACTGGAGCGCATTGGATGGCGCGGCGATGAGGAAGTCGGTGCCCGCAAGATGAAGGCGTTCTTCGAGTTGCATATCGAGCAGGGTCCCATCCTGGAAGCTGAGGACGTGGATATCGGCGTCGTGACCCATGGCCAGGGTTTGTCATGGACGCAGCTGACCGTAACCGGCAAGGATGCCCATACTGGCTCGACGCCGATGCCGATGCGCAAGAATGCCGGCCTCGGCATGGCGCGCATCCTGGAACTTGTTGACGAAATCGCCTGGTCGCACAAGCCGGATGCGGTCGGTGCCGCCGGTCATGTGGAGGTCTATCCCAACTCCAGGAACGTGATCCCCGGCAAGGTGGTGTTCACCGTCGACTTCCGCTCGCCCAACCTGGCGGTGATCCAGGACATGCAGAAGCGTCTGGCGGACGGTGCGAAGAAAATCTGCGACGACATGGGGCTCAGTGTCGAGATTGAAAAGATCGGCGGCTTTGACCCGGTGGAGTTTGATGAAACCTGCGTTGAGGCAATCCGCAGTGCAGCGGAACGGCTCGGCTATTCGCACCGCAATATCATCTCAGGTGCCGGCCATGATGCGTGCTGGGTCAACAGGGTGGCGCCGACGGCCATGGTGATGTGCCCGTGTGTCGATGGTTTGAGCCACAACGAAGCGGAAGAAATTTCCAAGGAATGGTCGACGGCCGGCGCGGAAGTGTTGTTTCATGCCGTTGTCGAAACAGCTGAAATCACCGGGTGAGAGGGTAAGACATCATGGCCAGTACAGTCATCAAGGGCGGCACCATCGTTACCGCAGACCTGACCTACAAGTCGGACGTCAAGATTGAGGGTGGCAAGATTGTCGCCATCGGCAGCGGCCTCGACGGGGACCAGACACTGGACGCCACGGGCTGTTATATCATGCCCGGCGGAATCGACCCGCACACCCACCTGGAAATGCCGTTCATGGGCACCTATTCGTCGGACGACTTCGAAAGCGGCACACGGGCGGCACTGTCCGGCGGCACGACGATGGTGGTCGACTTTGCCCTGCCGTCGCCTGAGCAGTCGCTGCTCGAGGCGATCCAGATGTGGGACAACAAGTCCGGACGGGCCAATTGCGACTACTCTTTCCACATGGCAATCACCTGGTGGAGCGAGCAGGTTTTCAATGAAATGGAAACCGTGGTGCGCGACAAGGGCATCAACACGTTCAAGCATTTCATGGCCTACAAGGGTGCCCTGATGGTCGACGATGATGAGATGTACTCGTCGTTCCAGCGCTGTGCTGCGCTTGGCGCCATGCCGCTGGTGCATGCGGAAAACGGCGACGTGGTTGCGCAATTGCAGGCCAAGCTGATGGCCGAAGGCAATGACGGCCCCGAAGCCCATGCCTATTCAAGGCCGCCGGAAGTGGAGGGCGAGGCGACCAACCGGGCGATCATGATTGCCGACATGGCAGGTGTGCCGCTGTATGTTGTGCACACGTCGTGCGAGCAGTCGCATGAAGCCATTCGCCGGGCCCGGCAGAAGGGCATGCGGGTCTATGGCGAGCCACTGATCCAGCACCTGACACTGGATGAGAGCGAGTATGCCAATGCTGACTGGGATCATGCCGCGCGCCGGGTGATGTCGCCACCGTTCCGCAACAAGCAGCACCAGGATTCCCTGTGGGCCGGACTGCAGGCCGGGTCGCTGCAGGTGGTGGCAACCGACCACTGCGCATTTACCACGGAGCAGAAACGTTATGGTGTCGGCGATTTCACCAAGATTCCCAATGGCACCGGCGGGCTTGAAGACAGAATGCCGATGCTGTGGACCTATGGTGTCAAGACCGGCCGCCTGACAATGAACGAGTTCGTGGCTGTGACCTCGACCAACATCGCCAAGATCCTCAACATATACCCGAAGAAGGGCGCCATCCTGGTAGGGTCGGATGCCGACCTGGTGGTGTGGGATCCGAGCCTGAAGAAAACCATCACCGCGGACAAGCAGCAGTCGGCCATCGACTACAACGTGTTTGAAGGCAAGAAGGTGGAAGGCCTGCCGCGATACACCCTGACCAGGGGCCAGGTAGCGATCGAGGAAGGCGCCATCAAGACCCAGGAAGGTCATGGCGAGTTCGTGAAGCGCGAGCCGTTCCAGGCCGTCAACAAGGCGCTGTCCGAGTGGAAGCAGATCACCGCGCCGCGCAAGGTGCAGCGAACGGGAATTCCGGCGAGTGGCGTTTGATGTCGCACGATGTAGTGTCGGCAAAAGACCTGTCCCTGACATTTCAGACGGACGACGGGCCGGTGCACGCGCTGTCGGGTGTTGATCTAAGCGTCAAAAAGGGCGAATTTGTCTCGTTTATCGGCCCCTCCGGTTGCGGCAAGACCACATTCCTGCGGGTCATCGCCGACCTGGAAAAGCCCACCGGCGGTGAAATCCAGGTCAATGGCGTTGACCCGGAAGCGGCACGCAAGGCGCGTGCCTACGGCTATGTGTTTCAGGCGGCGTCTCTGTATCCGTGGCGCACCATCGAGCGCAATGTCGGCCTGCCGCTGGAAATCATGGGCTACACCGCAGACGAGACGCGCCAGCGCATTGCCCGCACGCTGGAACTGGTCAACCTGTCCGGCTTTGAGAAGAAATATCCCTGGCAGCTGTCAGGCGGCATGCAGCAACGGGCCTCGATTGCGCGGGCGCTGGCCTTCGACGCTGATCTGCTGCTGATGGACGAGCCGTTCGGCGCGCTCGACGAGATCGTGCGTGATCACCTCAACGAACAGTTGCTGAAGCTGTGGGACAAGACCGACAAGACGATCTGTTTCGTCACCCACTCGATTCCGGAAGCGGTCTACCTGTCCACGAAAATCGTCGTCATGAGCCCGCGTCCCGGCCGGGTCAGTGATGTCATTGAGTCGTCATTGCCGAAGCAGCGGCCGCTGGACATCCGCGAGAGCGAGGAATTTCTGAAGATTGCGCACCGGGTGCGCGACGGCTTGCGGGCAGGGCACAGCTATGACGAGTGAACGGGCCTGATCATGGACGGCAAGGGCAAAACCATTCCGGTTCTCACGGTCCTCGCTGCGGTGGTGGCGATCTGGTACGCCTGCGTGGTGTGGATGAACGCGCCGTTTGAATATGACAAGGCGGAGCGGGCGGGCACGGAGATCGGATTCTCGCAACTTGTCTCCAACACCATGACCCAGGAACGGCCCGTCTTGCCGGCTGCCCACCAGGTTGCCGAGGAGATGTACAAGACCATCGTCCTGAAGAAATTCACCTCCAAGCGCAGCCTTGTCTATCACGGCTGGATTACGCTGTCGGCGACGCTGCTTGGTTTCGCGATCGGTACCGCGCTTGGCATCCTGCTGGCCGTCGGAATTGTGCACAACCGGGCGATGGACAAGTCTGTGATGCCCTGGGTTATCGCCAGCCAGACAATTCCGATACTGGCCGTTGCGCCGATGATCATTGTTGTGCTGAACGCCGTCGGCCTGTCGGGTCTGTTGCCCAAGGCGCTGATATCCACCTATCTGTCGTTCTTTCCGGTTGTGGTCGGCATGGTGAAGGGCCTGCGCAGTCCGGACCGGGCGCAGCTCGACCTGATGCACACCTACAGCGCGTCCACGGCACAAACCTTCTGGAAACTGCGCTGGCCGTCATCGATGCCGTATTTGTTCACATCGCTGAAAATCGCCATCGCGATATCGCTGGTCGGGGCCATTGTCGGCGAACTGCCGACCGGCGCGGTCGCCGGACTCGGTGCCCGGCTGCTGGCCGGCTCCTATTACGGCCAGACAATCCAGATCTGGTCGGCCCTGTTCACCGCGGCAATCCTGGCGGCGGTGCTGGTGATGATCGTTGGCCTGGCCCATTCGTATGTGCTCAGGCGCATGGGGCAAAAACCGGAAGGTGCGGCGACATGAGCTGGCTTGTTGTCTTCGCGGTGATGTTCTGGCTCGCCACCTGGGCGGTCAACGAGTGGCTGTCGCGGCGGACGTTTGCCAGTCATTCCGTGCAGAAGACGGTGAACCTGCTGATCCCGCTGTTGTTCGGCGTAGCTGTTCTGGTGTTGTGGGAAGGGATCACCCGTGGGCTTGAAGTTCCACGAGTCCTGCTGCCGCCGCCATCAATGATCTGGGAACGCATCTTGAATTCGCTGCCCATCCTGTGGGCCGACTTCCAGCAGACGTTTCTCAAAGCGGTGCTGGCCGGCTACGTGCTGGGCTGCGGATCGGGCTTCCTGGTTGCGCTGTTGTGCGACCGGTCCTCGTTCCTGAAGCGTGGGCTGTTGCCGCTGGGCAATTTCGTGTCGGCGCTACCAATCATCGGCGTAGCGCCGATCATGGTCATGTGGTTCGGATTCGACTGGCAGTCGAAGGCGGCGGTGGTGGTGATCATGACGTTCTTCCCGATGCTGGTGAACACGGTGCAGGGACTGTCGGCGGCCGATCACATGCAGCGCGACCTGATGCGCACCTACGCCAGTTCCTGGTGGCAGACGTTGATCAAGTTGCGCCTTCCCGCCGCGTCTCCTTTCATATTCAATGCACTTAAATTAAACTCCACGCTCGCCCTGATCGGCGCCATCGTGGCGGAATTTTTCGGCACGCCAATCGTGGGAATGGGCTTTCGCATTTCCACGGAAGTGGGGAGAATGAATGTGGATATGGTCTGGGCTGAAATCGCCGTGGCAGCCCTGGCCGGGTCGGCTTTCTACGGTTTGGTGGCGCTCATCGAGCGCACCATCACGTTCTGGCATCCGTCAATTCGAAGCAGGCGGATTTAACAAGGGAGTAGCTTTATGATGAAAAAACTCATGACGATCATGCTGGCAGCGGTCATGTCGCTGGCCGCAACGGCCGCAATGGCGGCGGACAAGCTGGTGCTGCAGCTGAAGTGGGTCACCCAGGCCCAGTTTGCCGGCTATTATGTCGCCAAGGACAAGGGTTTCTACAAGGAAGAAAACCTTGACGTGGAGATCAAGCCGGGCGGGCCCGACATTGCACCGGTGCAGGTGCTCGCTGGCGGTGGCGCTGACGTGGTTCTGGACTGGATGCCGTCTGCGCTGGCATCGCGCGAGAAGGGCGTGCCGCTGGTCAATATCGCCCAGCCGTTCAAATCGTCCGGCATGATGCTGACCTGCCGCAAGGATTCCGGGATCAGCTCGCCGGCAGATTTCAAGGGCAAGACACTCGGCGTCTGGTTCTTCGGCAACGAGTACCCGTTCCTGTCCTGGATGAGCCAGCTTGGCATCCCAACTGACGGCAGTGCCGACGGGGTGAAGGTTCTGAAGCAGGGCTTCAATGTGGACCCGATCCTGCAGAAGCAGGCCGACTGCGTGTCGACCATGACCTACAATGAATACTGGCAGATCATCGATGCCGGACTGTCCGCGGATGACCTGGTTGTGTTCAAGTATGAGGACCAGGGTGTGGCGACGCTGGAAGACGGCATCTATGTGCTGGAGGACAAGCTCAAGGATCCGGCCTTCGAAGACAAGATGGTCCGCTTTGTACGCGCCTCCATGAAGGGCTGGAAGTTTGCCGAGGAGAACCCGGACGAGGCCGCAGAGATTGTGCTGGAAAACGACGCCTCCGGCGCGCAGACGGAAAAACACCAGAAGCGCATGATGGGCGAGATCGCCAAGCTCACCGCCGGCTCCAACGGGGCGCTGGATGAAGCCGACTTCAAGCGCACGGTCAGCACCCTGCTGAAAGGCGGCTCAGACCCGGTGATCACCAAGGAGCCTGAAGGTGCCTGGACTTCGGCGATTACCGACAAGGCGCTCAAGTAGACGCGCTACATCAGCGAGCACTGCAAGGGCGGCTCTCGTGGCCGCCCTTTTTCGTTGAAAACTGTGGGTAGAAGCAGATTGCGGCTGGAAAACCTGTAACCGTTCCAAAAACTGCTGGCTTAGCCGAATTTCTTTGGCTACCATTTATTTGACCAATTGGTAAAAATACGAACACGGAATTGCCGGAGCATTGCCGGGGGGACCAGACCGAAGACCATTGCAACTACCTAGTGGAGACAGAGAATGACCTGGAACACAAACAGACGCCAGTTTAACCTGATGCTGGCGGCGGCAGCCGGTGCAACATCACTTGGTGCGAAGCCTGCATTTGCCGATACAATCAAGGTTGCCGGCATCTACACCCAGCCGATCCAGCAGAAATGGGACGCACGCCTGCACCAGGGGCTGGAAGCTGCCAAGGCAAAAGGCGAGATCGAGTACGTGTTCTCGGAGAAGGTCGCCAATACCGACTATATCCGCGTGTTGCGCGAGTACTGCGAGTCCGGTGTGAAACTGGTGGTCGGAGAAGCCTTCGGCATTTCCAAGGAGGCCCGCAAGGTTGCCGACGAGTATCCTGACATTGCATTCCTGATGGGTGATCCGTTCAAGCCGCACGGAACCAACTTTGCCGTGTTCGACAACTACATTCACGAACCCTGTTTCCTGATGGGCATGATTGCCGGTGCCATGACCAAGACCAACAAGCTCGGCATGGTCGGCGGTTATCCGATCGGAGAGGTGAACCGGCTGTTCCACGCCTTCATCGACGGCGCCAAGTCGGTCAACCCGGACATCCAGCACAAGGTCACCTTCATCGGGTCCTGGTATGATCCGCCCAAGGCGAAGGAGGCGGCATTTGCCCAAATCGAGGCCGGTGCCGATATCATGTATGCGGAACGCGCCGGGGTGGTCGACGCAGCCCGTGAGAAGGGCGTGCTGGCGTTCGGCAACGTCAATGACATGAACAAGGAAGAAAACGGCACCGACGTGGTGGTGACCTCCGCGTTGTGGCACATGGAAGAAGCCATTGCCCATGCAATTTCGCGGGTGAAGGCCGGCACTTTCGCGGCCGAAGACTACAAGGAGTGGACCATGATGCGCAAAGGCGGTGCCAGTCTTGCGCCGTATTATGAGTTCGAGGACAAGATCCCGGCTGAGATCAAGGCCAAGGTGGAGGCAACCAAGGCGAAAATTCTCTCCGGGCAGTTTGAGGTGACCATTACGGACACTGAACCGAAGTCGTCCTTCTAGAAGTCAGACAGGGGTGTGAGCAAACCGCCAGTACTGGAGTTCCGGGGCGTCACCAAGCGCTTCGGAACCCTGACCGCAAATGACGATGTGTCGCTGACACTGCAACAGGGCGAGGTGCTTGCCCTGCTGGGCGAGAACGGTGCCGGCAAGACCACTCTGATGAACATCCTGTTCGGTCACTACCAGGCCGATGACGGCGACATTCTGGTCGACGGCAAGGTGCTCGCCCCAGGTTCCACCCAGGCGGCCATCAATGCCGGTATCGGCATGGTGCATCAGCATTTCACCCTGGCTGACAACCTCACGGTCCTGGAGAACATTACGCTAGGCACCGAAAGCCTGTGGTCGTGGCGGCAGGACCAGGCCGGAAGCCGGAAAAAGCTGGCCATGATGATCAGCGACTACGGCCTGGTGGTCGATCCCGATGCCATGGTGTCGGACCTGTCGGTGGGGGAACGGCAGCGGGTGGAAATCCTCAAGGCCTTGTACCGCGACGCGCGCATTCTCATCCTTGATGAACCGACGGCGGTGCTGACCCCGCAGGAATCGGAGCGCCTCTTTGCGACACTGAAATCGATCACCGCGAAGGGACTGGCGATCATTTTCATCTCCCACAAGCTGCACGAAATCCTCGCGGTCAGTGACCGGATTGCGGTGCTGCGGCGCGGTGCCATCGTCGGGACTCTTGAAACAGCCACCTCACGGCGCGAGCAACTGGCTGAACTGATGGTCGGACGCACGGTTACCCGTCCCAAGCTTGCGCCGATCGATCCCGGCGGCCCGGTTCTCGAATTGAGCGAAGTGTCGACGAGCGGGACCGGTGCAACGGAACTCAAGCAAATCGATCTGACACTTCGCCAGCACGAGATTGTCGGAATTGCCGGCGTTGCCGGCAATGGACAGGGCACGCTTGCGGATGTTCTGTCCGGCTTGAGAACAGACTTCTCCGGCAGCATTCGGCTCAATGGCCAGGCACTGGCCGCCGGCAATCCGCGCGCGATCGTTGCTTCCGGTGTCGGGCGGATACCGGAGGACCGGCATGCGCGTGGCGTGGTCGCTGACATGGACATCTGGGAAAACCTGATTTCCGAGGACATCCGCTCTCCCGAGATCTGCCGGGCCGGGTTCATTATCAGCGGTAGCGGCGCGAGGGCCCGGGCGGAGAAACAGATCGAAGAGTTCGATGTGCGCTGCAAGGGGCCGGATGCCGAGACCCGGCTGCTGTCAGGCGGCAACATGCAGAAACTCATTCTGGCCCGGGCGCTGTCCAATTCGCCGTCTTTCATTCTGGCCAACCAGCCGGTGCGCGGGTTGGATGAAGGTGCGATCGCCTATGTGCAGGAGCAGTTGCTGGACGCCCGTGACAGAGGCGCGGCCATCCTGCTGATCTCCGAGGACCTGGATGAATTGATGTCCCTGAGTGACCGGATTGCGGTGATGTCGCACGGCACGCTGAGCAATGCGCTGCTGACAGGAGAGCGCTCGATTGCCGAGATTGGCATGATGATGGCGGGGCACGTTGATCATGCGGAAGCAAACGCGGGGAGGTCCGTTGATGGTCATTGAGCCGCGTGAAACCGTGTCGGTCTGGCGCGCCGGTCTGGCTCCGGTGTGGGCCATACTGGCCTCACTGATCATATGCGCCGTGTTGATTTCCTGGGCGGGCGCTTCGATCCTCAATGCCTATTCATTGCTGTTCAAGGGCGCATTCGGTTCGGCATTCGCGCTCAACGAAACCCTGACCCGCTCGATCCCGCTGATTTTCACGGGGCTGGCAGTCTCGGTGGCGTTTCGGGCCAAGTTCTACAATATCGGCGCTGAAGGGCAACTGTATGCCGGCGCTCTGGCCGCAACGTTCTTCGGTACCGGCCTGGTCACGCTGCCGCCGGCGCTGATGGTGCCGTTCCTCATCATCATGGGGGCGCTGGCTGGCGGCGCGTTGCTGATTGTGCCGGTGCTTTTGAAGACCCATCTCAAGGTTGACGAGGTTGTCACGACCCTGTTGCTGAACTTCGTTGTGCTGCTGGTGGTCGGTTACCTGATTGAGGGGCCGTGGAAAGACCCGGCATCGCTTGGCTGGCCGCAGGCGGCTTCGATCATTGACGAAGGTGTGCTGCCGACACTGCTGGCAAAGGGACGGCTGCATTTCGGCCTGATCATCGCCTTGTTCATGGCGGTGATCATCTGGCTGATGATGCGGTTTACTGTTCAGGGCTACGAAATCAGGGCGGTCGGGCACAACGCCAAGGCGGCCGAGTTTTCCGGTATTAATGTCAATCGCACCGTGATCATGACAGCGATGATTTCCGGCGGACTGGCCGGTATTGCCGGTGTCAGTGAAACCGCCGGCCTGAAGGGGTATCTGACGCTGGACCTGTCTCCCGGGTTTGGTTACACCGGCATCGCGGTTGCCATGCTTGCGCAACTCAATCCGCTTGCTGTGGTGCCAGCCGCCATCTTCCTGTCGGCGGTCTATGTGGGGGCCGACGCCATGTCGCGCGCGGTCAACATACCCACCTATATTGCAGACGTGCTGGTGGGGGTCTCGATACTGGCGGTGCTGTGCAGTGTCATGTTCAGTCAGTACCGGATCAGGTGGCGCGCATGAGTGATTTCATCGACATCCTGCTGACGGCAGGCTTCTGGGCCGCCACCATACGCATTGTCAGCCCGTTGATATTCGGGACCCTGGGCGAGCTTATCTGCGAGCGGGCAGGGGTGCTCAATCTCGGGATTGAAGGCATCATGACGGTTGGTGCCATGGCGGGCTGGATGTGGGTCTATCAGGGCGGAGATTTGTGGACCGGGGTGTTGTTCGCGGCCTGCGTAGGGGCGATATTCGGATTGCTGCATGCCGTGTTTACGGTCCACCTGGGCCTGTCGCAGCATGTCACCGGCATCGGTATCACGCTGTTTGCCTCATCCTTGAGTTACTTCGTCTACCGGATGCTGCTGCCGGATGCCACGACACCGCCGAAAATCGTGCCGTTCCAACCTATTGCAGTGCCTTGGCTGTCTGACCTGCCGATCATCGGCGAGGCGCTGTTCACCCAGTCGGCACTTACCTATCTGGCGCTGCTGTTGGTGCCGATGGTCTGGTACGTATTGTTCAGAACGCCAGTAGGATTGGCGGTGCGCATGTCTGGCGAAAATCCGGTGGCCGTGGAGGCGCAAGGCATAAACGTGCTTGCTGTACGCACCGGCGCGGTCATGGTTGGTAGCGCACTCATGGCGATTGGCGGCGCGTTCATAACCATGTCATGGTTTGACGCCTTCTACTTCGGCATGATCAACGGGCGCGGCTGGATCTGCGTGGCGCTGGTGATCTTCGCATCCTGGCAACCGGGCCGGGCGCTCATCGGCGCGCTGCTGTTTGCCGGGCTTGAGGCCATTCAGGTTCGCGCCCAGCAGTCTGCTGGCGCGTTCATTCCATATCAGTTCTTCCTGATGCTGCCCTACATCATGTCGATCCTCGCCATGATTGTGATGGCGCGGAAAACAAAGTATCCCCAGGCCTTGCTGGTGCCGTTCAGGCGCGGGGAAAGGGTTTAAGGAGACAAGCACATGCTCAGTGATACCGATCGCAGGTTCCTTCGCATCGCCTATGACGAGGCCAAGGCAGGCTTTGACGAAGGCGGCTGTCCCATCGGCTCGGTGCTGGCGCGCGGTGATGTTCTGGTTTCGAAAGGACGCAACCAGCGGGTCCAGCAGGGTGATCCGATAGCGCACGGCGAAATGGATGCGCTTCGCAAGGCCGGCCGCCAGAAGTCCTACCGGGATACGACGCTGTATACGTCCCTGAGCCCGTGCATGATGTGTACCGGCACCATCATCCAGTTTGGTATCCCCAGGGTGGTGATCGGCGAAAACACAACGTTCGGCGGTAATGAAGAGTTTCTGCGGTCGAAGGGCATTGAGGTGGTGATCGCTGTTGATGAAGACTGCATCGCCCTCATGACCCGTTTCATTGCGGAAAAGCCTGAGCTGTGGAATGAAGACATCGCCGAAGAGTGATGTGTAAGTCGGCGAATTTTCAGCAATTTTCATGATGATTGAGACTGTTATACGAAAATCACAAATATTCGTCGATACTTCCGTAATGTTAGTTTCATTTTTCGGCTAAGTGGTATACATTTCCTTTAACGGATGTGGTGAAAGCGATTGGGGGCCTCGTCGCTATGTTGTCGTTGAAACCGGAGACTTTGTTCAAACTCGAACAACAATTCTGGCGGCTTGCCGGGCTATGGCCGGGGGCTGCGAAGCGGAGGCTTTGGCTTTCGCAACCGGTCGCGCAGACCAGTGCACAAAAGCAGTTTCTCGCCGTCTGCATCATGGTTCGAAACGAAGCTCCCTATATGGCTGAGTGGATCGAATTCCATCGCATGATGGGGGTCAATCACTTCTTCATCTACGACAATGGCAGCAACGACGGTACGGTTGAGTTGCTGTCCAGCTATGTGGACGATGGGCTGGTCACGCTGGTGCACTGGGCTGATTTTCTGAAAGGCTGGGAAGGAGTGGCCGGCACCAACGGTCGCACTCAGAAGCTGGCGATGCTGCACTGTATTGCCAATTTTGGCCATCTCGTCGAATGGATGGCGTTTATCGATGCCGATGAATTCCTGTTTCCGACAACAGCAGGTTCGGTGGCCGAAGTGCTGCGTGAGTATGAAGATATCGATTCTCTCTCGGTCTACTGGCACATGTTCGGCACATCCGGACACGTCCGCAAACCTGCGGGATTGGTAACTGAGAACTACACGCAAAGGCTCAGGCAACCCAGGGCGTCATGCAAGCATCTGTCCCGGGTCAAGACCATCGTGCGCCCAAGCGCAGTGCGCGGGGTTCATAACACCCATGTATTTATTCTCAGGCATGGCTATCCAGAGTCGTGGACGGAGCACCGGCAAAGAATCGGTCATGCCGATCACCGGCTTGCGACCCGATCAACCGACGTGCTGCGCATCAATCATTATTACAGCAAGTCCTTGGCTGAGTATCGCGAACGCCGCTCAGTTCCATCTGTTGGTCATCGGTCTGATTTCAGAGGAGACGACCAGCTTTTGAAGCTCATCGAGAGTGACGCTGTGAGCGACATAACCATCCAGCGCTTTGTGCCGGCCCTGCGAAGCCGTTTAGGCGATGGATCACAGGACGGGAATGTTGTTTCGATGATCGGGCCAAAGAATATGAGCCAGGAGCAGTAGTCGTAGTTCCGCCTCTTGCCGCCTCATCGCTTGATGTCCAGTGTAAGGTAGAAATTTGCGCCGTCCGCATCGGCGTCTCCGGGCCAGCATAGCAAGCGAAGATAAGCCGGGCCATGATCCCTGGATGTGACCGGGACCGGGTCCAGCTCGCATGCCTCATGCAGGGGCTGGTCGTCTTCGGCGTTTCCGACAAGGCTGAACACTGCAGATGAGTCAGGGCCAGTCTGCCACGGAATCTCAGTTGCCGGAATTGAGGTTGTCTTCGCGGCTCGCGCCCTGATTTTCTTGGCAGACATCACATTGGCCCAAGTGACGCTGCCATCGGATTTGTCCTCCCGGGCTTCCAGGCCGGCGGCGGTCAGCCTGAAAGCGACCGGTCCGGTGCTGCGTGGCGCCATGTAACCTGCGCTGCGCCTGGAAAGCATGTCGGAAACCTGGCAAGCAGGCTTTTGTGTTTCAGTTTGTGTCCAGGTTTCCGGCTCAATGCCTGCATCGGATACATACTCGGTTTCGCGCAACATGCATTTTTTCACAATGCTGCCGTCGTCGGCCGACAGTTCAACAAACTCCAGGCGCCTGTGATACCGATAGTAGGTTGGTGCATTGAGGGTCGTGGTCCGGATGACAAAGAAGCTATTCGCAGCGGTACCGATGATATGATCTGAGATCACGATACCCGGACTCGGCGTTGCCAGGGCGGCATGCGCCGAAGCAAGCAAAAGTTGAACCGCGATGAGGCAAGTCTTGCTGAGGACGTTCATATCTGCCCCTTATCATGCTGGTTGAGTGCTGGGTGTCTGGAACACTACTCATCTAAATACACGTCTGAGGGCGGTTGCGATGTGATGTCCTGCACAGGTCCGGGTGCGTTTTACCGTTACATAGTAGTCTGTGCACTGTGGCGGCGCCAGGCTTGCTTCGGTGATTGTTGAACTTCTGAACGGACCTCAAATGCACCTCGTTTTCCCTGGTTTGGTACTGGTGTTGCCAGTCGTGCTGCTCGTCATATTGCTGGTCAACCTGCCCACACTGTATCGCGAAGAGGGACTGCCCTTGTTCCCGGCCCTGCTGGCAGGTGAGGCTTGCCTGATCGGACTGGCAGTTTGCCTGTATGGCCTGTATGCGGTTGTGCTTGAACCGCGCCGGAACCGAAACCGGCTCAGGCGGGAGCGGGCGTCCAGTGCATCCGCGCCATGGCTGCGCAACAAGCAGTGGGCCAGCAAGCGACTAACCCACACTAAGCTGGGCAAGGTGCTTTTTCTATGGCTGTTTGCTATCAACTGGTGGGCGGCAATCTGGTTCGTCGCCGCCGATCGAGGCGAGCAGATACTGCAACAGTCCTGGCCGTTGATTGTGCTTTGCCTGGTGTTTGTGCTGATTGGTGTGGTGACGTTGTGGGCAGCGGTCAGGAACAGCATCAGTTGGGTGAGATTCGGTACCACAACCATGTTCATTGATACATTGCCCGGACAGCCTGGTCAGGATTTCAAGGGATACGTCGAGCTTGGCTTCAGGCCGGAACCCAAGGTGCATACCAAGTTGCAACTGTCCGCTTTTGTGCGCCGCTGGACACAGCGCATTGCGACAGATGGTGCGCGCCGCATGAACGACCGTCATGATGAAGCACCGTTTTTCGACTATGAAAAGCGAATAAAATCTGCCGAGATTAAGGAAACAGGCCGCTGGTTCCGGTTGCCGGTCAATCTCAAAATCCCGAGCGACGCCCCATCATCCGGACCCAGAGATGACGGCAGCGAAGTCATCTGGAAGCTTGAGATCCTGTCAAAGTCACCGGATGGGAACAGTTTCAGCGCAGATTTCGAGATACCGGTTTTTGATGCAACAGCTGTTCACGGCATCGGTGATGCGGATGAAAGGCCCACCAGTTGAACTGCAACCGACAGGCCGCCGGCTTGGTGGCGGAAAGATCAGCATGACAAGTGCTCTGACAGCTTTGCTTCTGGTTTGTGCGAGCCTTGTGCAGCCGGTGCCTGCGGCAGCCCAAGGCGCCTATCCAAACGTAGTTGAAGTCGCGGAAAATGCAGAGGAGTTCGTCGCGACCGGCTGGTCGCTGGAGCACAGGGTCGACAATGACCTGGACGCAGACGGATTGCAGGACCTGGTTTTGATTGTTCGTGAGGATCATGACCAGTCGTTGGCAGACGGAACTTCATTCGATGCCATGCGCCGGTTGATCCTGATCGCGTTCAGGGACAAGGAGACCGGGCGGTACAAGCTCGTGCATCGGGAAACCGCCCTGATACCTATGCGTGAGAGCAGGAACGTGGAGGATTACCTGTCAGCTTATGCTCCTCTGGAGCCGAAGCCGAAAGGTTTCGCCATCAACCTGGAGAGGTTCATGAGCGCCGGCGGATGGGAAACAGAATTGCGTGCGTTCCGGTTTGAGTATCGAGAAGGGCATTTTTCACTGGTTGCATTCGAGAGCCAGCGCACGCACCGCGCATCGGGCAGAACATCCGGCATCAGCGTCGATTACACCGCCGGCCTTGCTGTGAAAAACAGCGGCAACATCCAGGATGATGAAACCAACGAGACTTCTGAAAAACTGGCGTTGTCCAGGTTTTACAGGCTGGAGGATGTCGGCCCGGCGTTTAACTTCAATCCGATGCCGGTGAAAGACTGAGTTGAGTTTTTGTGGTCGAACAGCTTGTGGTTTGGTTTATTTCGCTCACGCAAGCAGCCTTGCGGCTGCGCATGTTTGCTGGTCGAACTGCTTTCTTCGCTTCGCTCAGGCCGTTCTCCTGTGCTGAACGACCGATATACTTTTTCCTGCATCAACGTTGTCACCCTCGGGCTTGTCCCGAGGGTCCATTTCGGCGTTGCATGGATCCTCGGGACAAGCCCGAGGATGACAATCTGAGATGATGTGGGGTTCAACAGGTGTTCAGGGTCGGAGAACGGCCCGCCGAAGGCGGATAAGCTGTTCGACCAACAAATATGCGCAGGCGAAGCCTGCTTGCGTGAGCGGCATAAACACTCAGCCTGCTTGCGTGAGCGGCATGAGCATGAAGCAAAACCCCCGCTGCGGTGAGCAGCGGGGGGCTTTGGTTGTTGTATGTGTCCGTGTGGTCTATTCGGTCTGGTTGACGACGGTTTCCATACCGGCCTTTTCGCGCCGGCTGTCATTGTAGATGGCCTTGA
>JANQOK010000002.1 GCA_028289645.1 Anderseniella sp. | reverse complement strand
TGGTCGGAGCGGCGGGATTCGAACCCACGACCCCTTGTCCCCCAGACAAGTGCGCTACCGGGCTGCGCTACGCTCCGACTGGAGCGGGGTATAACATTCACCGGCCATAAAAGAAAAGCCCGCAAGTTCGATTGCGGGCCGATTATTCGTGATCGCTTCTCCGGTCACTTCGGTTGATCGGGCACCAGCAGGCGCTTGGCTGCTGCGAGATCGGTCAGCACCAGCCGCAATTCGTCCACCTGGGCCGGGGTGAGTTCGTGCACGATCTTGGTTTCCGCCGGTTGAGCGGCCGGCTGGGCCTTGGCAGGTTCAGCCTTGGCTGGCGCTGTCTTGGCAGCAGACTTGCTGGCCGCCTTGGCGGTTTCCTCGGCCGGATCAACCGACACCTCGCCCCTGCCGATACCAATGACATGAGCAATGCCGTTGTCCTTCAGGATCTTCTGGGCACCGCGGATGGTGTAGCCTTCCCCGTACAGCAGGGTGCGGATGCCCTTCAAGAGGTCAACGTCGGCCGGGCGGTAATAGCGTCTGCCGCCGCCACGCTTCATCGGCCTGATCTGTGAAAACCTGGTTTCCCAGAACCGCAGCACGTGCTGGGGCACGTCAAGCTGCTCGGCCACTTCCGATATGGTTCTGAATGCTTCCGGCGCCTTGTCGGTCAAATGTCAGCCTCTTTCGCGTTCCGTGGTGCAGACTGTGTAATCCAGAAAACCAGGACACCTGTTCACCACGACGCTGTTGAAAATCAATCACCCCTGCCGGGTTTAACTTCTCCGTTCACAATCGCCTTCATGATCTGGCTGGGCCGGAACACCAGCACGCGGCGTGGCGTGATCGGCACCTCCTCGCCGGTCTTCGGATTTCGTCCTATGCGCTGACGCTTGTCCCGCACATCAAACGTACCAAACGATGACAGCTTGACCTGCTGGCCATCCACCAGGGCATCGGACATCAGATCCAGAACGGTTTTAACCAAGTCAGCAGATTCCGTACGCGACAGTCCAACCTTACGATGGACCGCTTCACTCAAATCTGCACGCGTGAGTGTCTTTGTCATAACTCCACCCCCTCGATGGTGTCTTATCCTAACACCCAATTGCCGGGTAGAGTCAATTGCAAGTTTGTATTTAGATCAAGCACTTGCTTTGGGTATTACGGGCCGGTCCGAAGCACCGCCCGCAAATTTTCCGCAAGGTTACCAGCGAGCCAGCACCGCGCCCCAGGTGAAGCCGCCGCCCATCGCCTCCATGAGCACCAGTTTGTCCGGCTGCAGACGTCCATCTTCGCGTGCGACATCCAGCGCCAGCGGGATTGATGCAGCCGACGTGTTGCCGTGATGTCCGACGGTGATGACGACCTTCTCGGTGGTCAGTCCGAAGCGGCGCGCGGTTCCGTCGAGAATTCGCTTATTGGCCTGGTGCGGCACGAACAGGTCGATCTTGTCCGGCTTGATGCCGGCCTGCTCAAGCGTCTCACCCATGACGTCGGATATGTTGGTCACCGCGTGTTTGAACACCTCGCGGCCTTCCATGCGCAAATGGCCGACGGTCTGGGTGCTGGACGGCCCGCCGTCTACGTAAAGCTTGTCGCGATAGCGTCCGTCGGAGCGCAGCCTAGTCGCCAGTATGCCCTTGCCTTCATCATCATCATCGCCCGCAGCGGTGACAACAACCGCGCCGGCTCCATCGCCGAACAGAACGCAGGTGCCGCGGTCGGTCCAGTCCAGGATGCGAGAAAACGTTTCGGCGCCGATAACCAGGACATTGCGCGCCGAGCCGGCCCGCACGAAGTTATCCGCTGTGGCCAGGGCGTACACAAAGCCCGAGCAAACCGCCTGAATGTCAAAAGCAGAGCCCTGCAGAATGCCGAGTTCGCCCTGCACCGTGGCAGCTGTTGCCGGAAAGGTCTGGTCGGGGGTCGACGTTGCCACAATGACGAGGTCAATATCCGACGCTTCAATCCCCGACCTGGGCAGCGCCGCCTGTGCCGCCTTGATCGCCAGGTGGGACGTCAGCTCGCCTTCCGCCGCAATGTGACGCTGGCGGATGCCGGTTCGCTCGACAATCCACTCATCAGAAGTGTCGACCATCTCAGCCAGCTCGGCATTGGTCATCACCCGCTGCGGCAAATAGGATCCGACTGAACGGATTACGGAACGTATCATCGAATATATCTAATCCTGCTCAACTTGCACCGGCAGCCTCGGTCTCGCCGTCTGCGTGATCGTGATGCTCGTGCGGTGCAAGTTCTATGCCTCTGTCGATTCTGTCCACGAGATCGTTGGCCACCATGTCAGCAGCAACATGAATGGCAGATGAAAATCCTAAGGAATCCGTGCCGCCGTGGCTCTTAACCACAACACCATTCAGACCCAGAAACACGCCGCCGTTGTAAGTGCGCGGATCAAGCCGTCTCTTTAACCTTGAAAACGCACCTTTGGCAAACAAAGCCGCGATTTTGCTCACAACCGTGCGGCTCATTTCCTCGCGCAAGACGGCAACGATCTGCTGCGCCGTTCCTTCCGCCGTCTTCAAGGCGATATTGCCGCTGAAGCCTTCCGTTACGATTACATCGACCTTGCCGGTTCCAATATCGGTTCCTTCAACAAACCCTTCATACCGCAACGGCAGATCGGCTTCGCGCAGCAATGCGCCGGCTTCTCGAACGGCCTCCACGCCCTTGACTTCTTCAACGCCGATATTCAGCAACCCGACCATTGGCCGCCTGATGCCGAACAGGCAGCGCGCCATGGCCGCCCCCATAATGGCATTTGAAACCAGCTGATCGGCGTCCGCCCCGACGGTCGCGCCCATGTCAAGGACAATGCTACGGCCTTTTAGTGTCGGCCATATCCCGGCAATGGCCGGCCTCGATACGCCTTCCGTGGTCTTTAGCACAACCTTGGCCATGGCCATCAGGGCGCCCGTATTGCCAGCAGACACGGCCGCGTGCGCCTCACCCTGCTTAACCGAATCAATCGCCTGCCACATGCTGGATGTCTTGCGGCCACGCCTGATCGCCTGCGACGGCTTGTCGTCCATGGCGATCGCAACTTCGGTATGATGCACGACCGAGCGGGCTTTCAGCGCCGGCAGGCTGTCGAGCCCGGCCGTGATGACCGCCTCATCACCGAACAGCACAAAACGGAGCTCCGGGCGCGCCGCAAGGGCCTCCGCGGCACCTGGCAACACAACCGTTGGTCCGTGATCTCCGCCCATTACGTCAAGCGCAACAATTATGTCACCGGAATCGCTTTTCAATCCGCTTGCCCCTTTTAGTCGAACGTCGAAGGATAGTGGTTTGCTGCATGGACACAACAGGTAAGTGCCGATTGTACCATGGCCCGATCAGTCACCATCTTTGAGATTCAGCTGTTTCAATACGGCGAACGGACTGACTTTCGCGTCGTCATCCCCGGTTGCACCCGATGAAGATACCGGCAACTCGGCACCTTCCTTGCGCGGATACGGGTCTAGCTCCAGGCACAATGCCTCGACGGCAAACTCGCCCAGTTCAATTTCGCCATCATCGATGTAACCGATGTCGTCTTCGTCATGGGCCACCACGACCTCGACAGCATCAGTGGCCAGCCGGCTTGTGCGGGCAACGAACAGTTGGTCCAGTTGCGCGCGAACCACGGTCTCGAACGAATCCAGGGTGACCACGCAGGTCTGGGTGATATTGGCAGATGCCTCACCGCGGGCGCGGAATCCGCCGCGTTTCCAGGGCTGTAGGTGAATGGTCGCAGACATCGAGTGTACGGCCTCAACTCCAAACCGGGCGGCAATGGCACTGCACTCTTCGTCCGTGGCAGTAATGGTCTCCGAAGTCCCTTCCGGCGGCACGCTGCCGACGTCGAATGGGCGAGTAAGCTCGATGTTTTCAGTCATCTGTCTTCTTTGAGTCCAGCTGTTTCATATCACGGCCTCAAGCCGCTCAGGTCCAGTTTACCGGTCCTGATTTCAGTCCGGTCCATAGCACCAACTGCCCCGTGCAGCAGTTCAGAATACCCAGCAAGCCGTTCAGCTTCCCCGGTTCGGGCCGCATCACCCTCGAAGACATTTCTGAGCAGCGCGGCCACTAGCGATTGCTGCCCTTCAGCCCGAGCCGTTTCGTAAGCGCTGGCCCTGCCGTAATAGACGGTGGCCATCTTCTTGACCCGCTTGCCGACGCCCATGTCACCGACGCCCATCTCGCGCAGGGAACGGTCCATATCACGGAACAGCTCTTCAATCAGTTCCCTGGCAAACAGCTGGTCCGCCTGCGCACCGGCCTGCATGTGGCACATCACGGCATCATTGTGCAGGATGATCATGTCAAAGCGTCCGTCGAGGGAATCCGGCACTGCGAGCTCGGAATACAAATCCTCTCGCCGTGCCTGTGCCACAATCGCCTCGTAGACGGTTCGCACAGGGTTCGGTTTTTGCGTGCGGGAAAAAATGCTTTTCAGTATCATGCAGGACCAGTTAAACAGAATTGGAACTTGCAGCTACACTATGTGTGGCTGAATGGTAACCGGCAGCAGGTGTTGCTGCAAATGGTCAGCCGGACGTCAGGGTGGCCGCAACAGAAGTGATACGTTACGTGCGAACCTTCAAGCCCATTATCGGTCCTGCATCAAGTAAATTCCGCAAGGCGCTGCTTTGTTCCGGTCTGGTTTTGTCTGCCGCCGCCCTCATGTCCGGCTGCGCGCGCGACATCGAACATCGCGGTTACCAGGCGCGGGCGCAGGACTTGCAGCAATTGCGCATCGGCATGACCAAGGATGAAGTGCGCAGCACGCTGGGCTCACCGTCGACGACTGCCACCGTCCAGCATCAAGGCGACAGCTTCTACTATATTTCGTCACGAGTGAAGACCAGCGCGTTTCTCGACAACGAGGAGCTGGACCGGCAAATCCTGGCGGTGCGGTTCAGTCAGTTCGACCAGGTTCAGAGTTTCGGCCAATACACGCTGCAGGACGGGAACGTCATCGACATGAACACGCGCGAGACACCAACGCGCGGTCGTGAATTGACACTGCTGCAGCAGATGTTCGGCAACCTCGGCAACTTCACACCTAACGACAGTGGTGCGCCGGGAGCACAACAGGGATCCATTGCTCCCAGACCTTAGCGGAAACGTTTTGGGTTTCGCTGCTTCAAACCACCCGAAGCATCCGAAAGACCTCAACGGCCTGAATGCAAAACCCCCGTGCAGTATTCACACTGCACGGGGGCTTTTTTGGTCTTAACAGTCTTTTTTAGTGTGCCAGAACCGCCAACAGCAGCAGTGCCACAATGTTGGTGATCTTGATCATCGGGTTGACCGCCGGACCGGCTGTATCCTTGTAGGGATCGCCCACTGTGTCGCCGGTCACAGATGCCTTGTGAGCCTCTGAACCCTTTTCGTGCTTCACACCATCCTTGTCGACGAAACCGTCTTCAAAGGCCTTCTTGGCATTGTCCCAGGCACCGCCACCGGCGGTCATGGAAACAGCGACGAACAGGCCGTTGACAATCACGCCCAGCAGCATGGCACCCAGTGCCGCAAACCCCTGGCTCTTGTCGCCGGTAATCGCATACACGAAGTAGAAGCACACGATCGGAGACAGCACAGGCAGCAGTGATGGAACGATCATTTCCTTGATCGCTGCACGCGTCAGCATGTCAACCGCGCGACCATAATCGGGCTTCTCAGTCCCTTTCATGATACCCGGCTTTTCCTTGAACTGGCGACGCACTTCCTCAACCACGGAACCTGCGGCACGGCCCACGGCCGTCATGGCAATGCCGCCAAACAGGTATGGCAGAAGGCCGCCGAACAGCAGACCGACAACCACATATGGATTGGACAGTGAGAAGTCGACTGTAACGCCCTCGAAGAAGCTGCCCGGCGCCGCATTGGCCGCGAAGAACTTGAGGTCTTCGGTATAGGCAGCGAACAGGACCAGAGCACCCAGGCCGGCTGAACCGATGGCATAGCCCTTGGTGACGGCCTTGGTGGTGTTGCCTACGGCATCCAGCGCGTCAGTTGTCTGACGCACTTCGGCAGGCAGGTCCGCCATTTCGGCAACACCGCCGGCGTTGTCGGTAACCGGGCCAAAGGCGTCGAGCGCAACAACAACCCCGGCAAGCGCCAGCATGGCCGTCACCGCGATGGCGATGCCGAACAGGCCGCCAAGCGCGTATGTGGCAATGATACCACCGATGATGATCAGGGCCGGAATTGCCGTTGCTTCCAGGGAAATTGCAAGTCCCTGAATGACGTTGGTGCCATGACCGGACACCGAAGCCTGAGCGATGGCACGCACCGGCCGATAATCGGTACCGGTGTAGTATTCAGTCACCCAGATGATCAGGCCGGTTACCACCAGGCCGATAAATCCGCACCAGAACATGTTGGCGCCGGTGAAGGTCGTGCCGTCTGACGTGGTGAATACCGTGTCTGCGCCGAGCCAGCCCCAGACGATTGCCGCCATGCCGACCGCGGACAGGATCGCTGTGGCCAGGAAGCCCTTGTAGAGTGCTCCCATAATCGAATTGTTGGCACCCAGCTTCACGAAGAAGGTGCCGATGATCGAGGTCACAACACATGATGCGCCTATCAGCAGCGGGAACAGCATGAGGTTGACCGCGGCATCGCCGGTAAAGAAGATCGATGCCAGCACCATGGTGGCGACTACGGTCACCGCGTAGGTTTCGAACAGGTCGGCAGCCATGCCGGCACAGTCACCGACATTGTCGCCGACATTGTCGGCGATGGTTGCCGGATTGCGAGGATCGTCCTCCGGGATACCTGCTTCAACCTTGCCGACCAGATCGCCGCCAACATCCGCACCCTTGGTGAAGATACCGCCGCCGAGACGGGCAAAAATCGAGATCAGGGATGCACCGAAACCGAGCGCGACCAGCGCATCGATAACAACACGATCCGTTGCCCCGTAACCCATTGGACCGGTGAGAATCCAGAAATAGACCGCCACACCCAACAAAGCGAGGCCTGCAACCAGCAGCCCTGTAATGGCGCCGGACTTGAAGGCGATTTCAAGACCGCCGGCGAGGCTTTTGGACGCCGCCTGCGCGGTTCTGACATTTGCACGTACTGACACGTGCATGCCGATGAAGCCTGCAGCACCTGACAACACGGCGCCGATAAGGAAACCGAAGGCGGCCGTTGCGCCGAGCAACAGGAATGCGACGACGAACACCACCGCACCAACGATCGCGATGGTGGTGTATTGACGATTGAGATAAGCCGTGGCGCCTTCACGAATGGCGCCGCCGATCTCCTGCATGCGGGCATTACCTGCGTCCGCAGCCATAACGGACTTGGTAGCCCAGATAGCGTAGACGATAGACAGGATACCGCAGCCTATAATAAGCCAGAGTGTCGAACTCATGGGTGAAATCCTTGCTGTTTATATGACTAAGATCCGGAAATCTGGAGAGTACTCGCCTGGCTGTGTCAGCATGCACAGTCCAATGACGGCCCCTGCTCTTTTGATGGAGAATCCCCTCGAATACCCTTTTGCCCGGATCGACCGGGCGGAACATATTAAAACTCTGTTAAATAGGCAACCGCTTTAGCAAGTTGTGCCAACACTACTATCGGCTATGTCGGACTGTTGGTTTTTTCAGCTTGCAGCGGCGCTATCTTGCGCCGGCCGCAGTCCTGGAATTCAGGCTCAGCCAGGCCAGTGCCAGCAGGCACAATCCGACCATCGGGAACAGCGCCATGTTGACCGCTGTCCAGCCAATCGCGTCGAGCAGCTTGCCGGATGTCAGTGACGCGACCGCCACGGTTGCAAACACGCAAAAGTCATTGACCGCCTGAACCTTGTTCTTCTCACTGGCGCGATAACACTCTGTCACCATGGCGGTGCCACCGACATAGCCAAAGTTCCAGCCGATGCCGAGGAGCACCAGACCGATGGCAAAGTTGGCAAAGGTAATGCCTGTCAGTCCGGCGATGCCAGCCATGCTCAACAAGATCATGCCGGCCGCCAGCACCCGTTCAACACCAAACCGCAAAATCAGGCTACCGGTGAAGAAACTGGGCACAAACATGGCCAGTGCATGCCACTGGATCACCCAGGCACTCTGGTCGACCGTGAACCCACACGCAACCATGGCAATGGGAGTCGAGGTCATGACCAGGTTCATCATGCCGTAGGCCATCATGCCCGACAGAATCGCCACGATCAGCCTGGGCTGGCGCAGGATCTCCGACAACGGCCGCGCATCCGAGTGGCTCACCTTCTTGCGCTCATGCGGAATGTCGACGAAACAGATGATCGCCATGGCCACGATAGACAGGCCGGCGACGGCGGCGAAATTGCCGGCAAACATGACAGGTTCGAAAAACGACCTGCTGGCGATCACGATCATCGGTCCGAAAACAGCCGCGGCGATACCGCCCAGCATGACCCATGATATCGCTTTCGGCTTGAAAGCCGACGACGCGGTGTCAGCAGCCGCAAAGCGGTAATAACCGGCGAACGCCTGATACCCGCCCTGCAAAAACGTACCGAACGAGAACGTCCAGAAATCCCGGGCAAATATCGCATAGACGCACAGAACCGCACCGACGAGGCCGAACAGGGCTCCTGTCAGGAACCCGGCCTTGCGCCCGACATGACGCATGAACAAGGATGCGGGCACCGTGGCGAGTGCTGTTCCTATCACGTATGTGGAAACCGGCAGCGTTGCTAGGCCCAATGACGGCGCAAGCTGTGTGCCGACCAGTCCGGCGGTAATGAAAATGTTGATCGCACCCATGCCGTAAAAGGCCTGGGCCAGTGCCAACACCAGCGCGTTGCGCCGGGCCACCCTGTCATCAATATAGGGAACATCGTCGGAAACAGCTGTCGTCATGGTCTGCACAGTGCTGCAGATTTGACCCCGGTGCAAGCCGCCCACACGCAACTCTCTTATGCTAAAACGCCTATGGCCTTGTTGCCAGCGCAAATACGGCGCACAATCGACCATACTTAGAAGGTGAATGCCGAGACCCAGCCCGACGGGAGGACATAACCAAATGCAAGTTCAAACCATTCTCAACGCCAAGGGAACCACCGTTACCACTGTTTCGCCGGATGCAAGTGTGCGTGACCTGGCTACATTGCTGCGCGAAAACCGCATTGGTGCCGTCGTTGTAAGCGGCAACGACGCATCAATCGAAGGAATCGTTTCGGAGCGCGACATCGTCCGCCAGCTAACCGACTTCGGCCCCAAATTCCTGTCGGTCAAGGTCCGGGAAATCATGACCAAGGACGTCGTCACCTGCTCCCCAACCGATACCGTCGATAACTGCATGGAGTTCATGACCGGGCGACGCATCCGTCACCTGCCGGTCGCTGTCGACGGCAAGCTGACCGGCCTGGTCTCCATTGGTGATATCGTCAAGGCGAAGATAGATGAAATCCGAACGGAAGCAGAATCACTGAAACAGTACATCGCGTCCGGCTAGAACCCGAACAGCTACAGTTCTTCAGCCCGCCGCTTACGTGCCAAGGCGTCCAGACTGGCATTTATGAATCCCGGTTCGCTGCCGGAGAAAAACGCCTTGGCAACCTCCACATACTCGGAAATGGCCACTTTGGGCGGCACATCTTCACGGAACATGAGCTCAAATCCACCTGCCCTGAGTATGGCGCGCGATGTCGCTTCCAGTCTGGCCAGGGTCCACCCCTTCGCCAGGCATTCATTGACCTTGGTGTCGATCAGGACCTGGTCCTCGACGACACCCTCAACGATGGCCTTCAGGAACCCATAGTCGGCCTCACCGCACTGGCCGTCGTCAAACTCTGTCCCCAATCTGCCGGCGCCGTAATCGGCCAGTACATCGGCCAGTTCACTGCCGCCAATGTCCATCTGGTACAGCGCCTGGACAGCCCCAAGACGGGACGCGGACCGCGCCACGCTGGCGCTCGGCCTGGTCCGCTTGCCGGCTGGTTTTGGCGGCGCGTCGTTTGCCTCAGTCATCACGGGATTCCTGATCAAGCCTGAATTGCATCATTGCCAGGCAGGCCTCCGCGGCACCTGCCCCCTTGTTCATCCCGGCAACATCTGCCCTGGTAACCGCCTGGGCTTCGTTCTCCACTGTCAGGATGCCATTGCCGATGCAGGCGCCGTCAATACACAGATCCATCAGTCCACGCGCGCTTTCACCGGAAACGATCTCATAATGCGTGGTTTCACCGCGAATGACACAGCCAAGCGCTACAAACCCGTCATAGTCGCCAAATTCGTAGGCGATGGAAATGGTGCCGGGTATTTCGAGAGCCCCGGGCACACTGGCAACCTCAACCTCGCAGCCGGCTGCCTCGAGGCGCGTCTTGGCCCCGTCGAGCAACTGGGAGGCGATATGGTGATAGTATGGTGAGTGTACGATAAGCACACGAAACTTCTCTTCCGGTGATGCTGCCGGAATGGAGGGTATTTGTGTCATTTGCCGATGCTTTCATAAAGGCGCGCCACATAGCGGGCCAGCATATCAATTTCCAGGTTGACCTTGTCCCCGGCTTCGACATGGCCCCAGCTCGTGACCGACAAGGTATGCGGTATCAGGTTGACGCCGAAATTCACCCCGTCGACCTCGTTCACCGTCAGGGACGTGCCGTCAAGACAGACGGAGCCTTTGGAGGCAATAAACCGGGCCAGCTCTTCGGGTGCGCGAAGCGAAAACCGGCGGCTGTCACCGTCATCTGCAATCGAGACTATCTCCGCCACCCCGTCAACATGGCCGGACACAATATGCCCGCCCAGTTCATCACCGGCCTTCAGCGCACGTTCCAGATTGATCCGGCTGCCCTGCCGCCAGCCGCCAAGGGTTGTTTTCGACAGGCTCTCTGCAGATACGTCCACGGTGAACCGGCTGCCACCGCCGTCAACCGGCATGACTGAGGTAACCGTCAGACAGCATCCGGAGCAACAGATGGAGGCGCCAAGCGCTATGCCGGCCGGGTCATAGCTGCTGGATATGGTGAACTGCGTGTCGCCGCGCTGTTCAACAGTCTCAATGGTGCCAATATCTGTGATGATGCCGGTAAACATGGCACTCGTTTAGCGCACCCGAATGTATTTGGCGAGCCAATCCGACCCCAGGGACTCACTTTCTCCGAGTTGCCTGAAACCGGCAGATGCCCTGATTGTATCCAGAGGCAGCCCGGCCATTGCCGCAACTCCCTGCGAGCCGATTTTTTTTGGGGCCTGGAGCAAAACGGCCTCGTCAACTAGGTCGGCCTCCATCAGAGCCCTCGCCATGTGGGCACCACCTTCCGCCAGCACATGCGAAATGCCCCGTTCGGCGAGTTTCGTAAGCATGTCGCCAAGGTCCACCTTGCCGTCATCCGTGGCAAGGCATTCAATCACCTGCACACCTTTGGCCTCCAATGCCGCTCTGGCATCCTGTTTGGCAGCGCTGGTTGTCATGATCCAGACCTCCACCTCACCGGCAGAGGCAACCAGGCGGCTGGCCACCGGTGTCGACAGCCTGCTGTCTGAAACAATGCGCACCGGTGAACGGTCCGCCATTCCCGGCAGGCGGCAGGTAAGGTCCGGATCATCCGCCAGTACTGTGCTGACGCCGACCATAATCGCGTCCGATTCAGCGCGCATCAGATGCACCCGGTCACGGGCCACTTCACCAGTGATGGTGGTCGGCTGGCCGGGTTTCGCGGCAATTTTGTCGTCTGCAGAAATCGCCAGTTTCAGAGTCACATAGGCGCGTTTTTTGACATGCCGGTTGAGAAAAGCCCGCAATTCCCAACGCGCCCGGTCGGCCAGCACTCCTTCCGTCACCTCTATGCCGGCATCGAGCAGTGCCCGGTGACCGCCACCGGACACCCTGGGATCAGGGTCGTCAAGCGCCGTCACCACCCTGGAAACACCGGACTTTATCAGCGCGTCGACACACGGAGGGGTGCGACCGTGGTGACAACAGGGTTCCAGTGTGACAAATGCCGTGGCGCCTTTTGCATTATCCCCGGCCATAGCCAGGGCTCGGGTTTCAGCATGTGGCCGCCCACCGGCTGCAGTTGACGCGACCGCTACGATCTCACCTTGGGCGACTATCACGCATCCCACAGACGGGTTGTCACCGGTCGAACCCAATCGGCGTCGGCCCGCAGCAATTGCCCGGCGCATATAGGTTTCGTCAGTCATTAACCAGCCGTTTCAATCAGATGCGCTGTCGCGGTCATCCGCTGCGCTCGCTGCATCGTCGTCGGACTTGTCACGCGGCGCCTCGTCTTCTGACGAAAGCTCGCCCAACAGCTCCTCGAAGTCGCGTGCTTCGCGGAAATTGCGGTAAACAGATGCAAAACGGACATAGGCGACATCGTCGAGCACGCGCAAGCCCTCCATGACATGTTCACCGATGAGATCGCTGGTAATCTCTGTTTCGCCGAGACTCTCAAGCTGGCGGACAATTGACGACATCATGCGCTCGAGGCGATCGGGATCGACAGGCCGCTTACGCACCGCGATCGCGATTGAGCGCGCCAGTTTGTCACGATCAAAGGGCACCCGCTTGCCGGACTTTTTCAGGACGATCAGTTCGCGCAGCTGAACCCGTTCAAATGTCGTGAAACGCCCGCCGCAATCGGGACAATGGCGCCTGCGCCGGATCGCGGCCCCGTCTTCCGAGGGCCGCGAATCCTTCACCTGTGAATCGTGGCTGCCGCAGTAGGGACACCGCATGAGCAGTCAGCCCCTCCCCTTGTATTGACGGTTGGACTCAATCTGTCTTCGATCAGGAATAGATCGGAAAACGACCCGTCAATGCAACCACTTTGTCCTTAACCGCCGCTTCTGTGGCAGAATTTCCATCTTCGCCATTGGCGGACAAACCATCCAGCACTTCAATAATCAGCTGTCCGACTTCCCGGAATTCCGCCACTCCAAAACCGCGCGTGGTGCCGGCGGGCGATCCGAGCCGGATGCCGGACGTGATCATCGGTTTTTCAGGGTCGAACGGGATGCCGTTCTTGTTGCAGGTAATATTGGCGCGTCCAAGTGCGGCTTCGGCGGCCTTGCCGGTGAGTTGCTTCGGACGCAGGTCGACCAGGATGACATGGGTATCGGTACCGCCTGACACCAGATCAAGACCACCTTCCAGCATCGCCTCGGCCAGCGCATTGGCGTTGGCTACAACGGCTTGCGAGTATTGCTTGAAGTCCGGTCGCAGCGCCTCGCCGAATGCGACTGCCTTGGCTGCAATCACATGCATCAGCGGCCCACCCTGCAAGCCAGGAAACACCGACGAGTTGAATTTCTTGCCCAAGTCCGCATCGTTGGTCAGGATCATGCCGCCGCGCGGCCCGCGCAACGTCTTGTGAGTGGTCGTTGTGGCTACGTGTGCATGCTCCAGCGGATTGGGGTGCGAGCCGCCGGCAACCAGGCCGGCGAAGTGCGCCATATCGACCATGAACCAGGCTCCGACCTTGTCTGCGATTTCACGAAACCGCTTGAAGTCGATAAACCTTGGATAGGCCGAGCCGCCGGCGATGATCAGCTTCGGCTTGTGCTCGAGTGCAAGCTTTTCAACTTCATCATAGTCAATCAAATGGGTCACAGGGTCGACCTTGTACGGCACCGGATTGAACCACTTGCCTGACTGGTTGACCGGCGAGCCGTGGGTCAGGTGGCCACCACATGCAAGATCGAGCCCGAGGTAGGTATCACCGGGCTGCAGCAGAGCAAAGAACACGGCCTGGTTTGCGTTGGCGCCCGAGTGCGGCTGGACATTGGCATAGTCGCAATTGAACAAGCTGCAGGCCCGCTCGATGGCCAGTTCCTCGGCAATGTCTACATATTGGCAACCGCCATAATAGCGCCGGCCCGGATAGCCTTCGGCATATTTGTTGGTCAGCACAGAGCCTTGCGCCTCCATTACGGCGCGTGACACGATGTTTTCAGATGCAATGAGCTCAATTTCATGCTGCTGGCGATCGAATTCCTGTGCAATCGCTTTCGCCAGTTCCGCATCGGAACCGGCCAGAGAGTCGGAAAAAAAACCTGGAAAAATAACGGATTCAGAAGATTTCGGTTGGGCTGTCATGGTCGAAGCTTCCCTCTGCACAATTTTCGGGCACCAAAAGACGGCTGGTATGACAGAAAAGTGATGGCCAGCGCAATGCGTGTTTTCCCCCAAGCGGCAATGCGTCGCTGAGGCAAAAACATGCAGCATTCGCTGGCGGAATGGGCGAATCTACCCGGCGCTGCCCTCGGTTGAACCAATTGGCTGTCCGGTAATGAACCCGGTACCGTCGAGATCATAGATATCATCGCGGAACCGCACCATGCCGTCGGGCCCCGCCCAAGCGGTCAGATACACCCAGTGCACCGCAACCTTGCCTTTCAGCGCAACATCGATGCGATCCTCTGACCTCGCAACGGACTTTATCTGCCGCAGGTTCCAGCCGTCCTGGTTGCCCAGCACCCACGATGTCAACTGATGAACATCTTCGACGCGTACGCAACCGGAACTGAAATAGCGCTGATTTTCCTGAAACAGGGTCTTGGTCGGCGTATCGTGCATATATACCGAGAACTGATTACGGAAGTTGATCTTCACCGACGCCATGGCATTTTCACCGCCGGGTTCCTGCCGGAAGTGATACCTGTCGGCAATCTCCTCGGCCGGCGCCCGCCAGTCGATGGAGCGCGGATTAACCTCCGGGCCACGATAGCCATCGAAGATCTTGATCTGCATCTTTCTGAGGATCGACTTGGACTTGCGCACCTTCGGCACGATATCCTTGATGACAATGGACTTCGGCGAATGCCAGTACGGGTTGAAGTTTATCTCGCTGATCTCACTGGTCACGATCGGTGACGGACGCTCCGGCTTGCCGACGATGACGGCGTGGCTTGAGACAACCCTGTTGCCTTCCACTGCCTCCAGCTTGGCCGCCGGAATGTTGACCAGCACATACCTGCGTCCCAGGTCTTTGGTGTATTCAGGCAGGCGGATCAAGTTGGCCTGCATGGTTTCAAGCCTGGCCCGTGCCGGCACGGACATGGCAGCAGCCGTCCTCCTGTCGACACGACCGGTAACCGGCAGTCCATGATTTTGCTGAAATCCAGCTACTGCTTGGGCGAGCACCTTGTCGTATTCCAGTCCATCTGCCGCGTTCCGTGGCAGATAACCTTCTATAGCCAGTCGCCGCCGCACAGCGACGACCGCACGGCCTTTGCCGCCCTGGCGCAGTGATTTGGAGGCGGATACCCGGCCCCAGCCACCACGGCGCGCAATGTTCTCGTAGAACTTGATAGCCGCCTCGAGCGCTGGTGCGCTGCGGACGTTGAGCATCGGCGCAACCGAACGATTGCTGGCGTAAATCTGTGTGCGCGACGACAATGCATCGGAAACTTCGGGACGTTGCCGCGAAGATCTGAACCAACTGCTTGGCGAACTCAGGGTAGCTGCGCCACGTTCGGCATTTCTATCAACACCGGTGGTCGCAGGCTGCACCGAGCGGGTGCGCGGATAGTAATTGCGTTCGATTGCTTCAGCCGCGGCGTCTTCAACCGGCAATCCGCCGTGGGAAAAGAGGCCCGCAATGACCGCTACCAGTGAAACTCTTGCAACCCCAGCCAACATCTCACATTCCCTGATCAACGAATACCGTGCTCCAATGCATACATCATTCGCGGAACCGTTGATAGTGAATGTCTGTTAATTCCGGCCTGAATTGGGCGATTCCATTCAATTCCGGCATGGTCAGACGCGAAAACCCGCGAAAGCGGCAAGCTTTCGCGGGTTCACATTATTGGGAGGCGGCGGCAAATTCCTGTTGATACCGGAATTCAGGCGCGACCTGCGCGCATGGCCGTCGACTTGTCCCTCAAGCGCGATCGTCAGCGATAATCACAGACGATACAGAATCTGATCGGTCCAGAACCGCTCAAGGCGGGCCAGGGCCTTATTCAGACGATCAAATTCTTCGACGTCGATGCCGGCAACTTCGCGCAAAGACAACAATTGACGATTGTACAGCGCGTCGATCTGCTCTCGAATCACCTGGCCGCGCTCGGTCAGCGAAATGCGAACCGAACGCTTGTCGGCGCTTGAACGCTCATGGCTAACGTAGCCCTGATCAACCAGTTTCTTCAGATTGTAAGAAACGTTTGAGCCCTGGTAGTAGCCACGGGTCTTAAGTTCACCTGCAGTAAGTTCACTGTCGCCAATGTTGAACAGCAAGAGCGCCTGTACAGAGTTGACTTCCTGTTCGCCATTGCGTTCAAACTCGTCCTTGATCACATCCAGCAAGCGACGGTGAAGCCGCTCGATAAGCGTAAGCGATTCAAGATAGCGATTCTTGATTTCGGATTTATCCTGGTCCACGTCATCGTGGACCGCCATTGCGGTCATCTTATTCATGTTCAATACCTGCCCGTATCTGTTTTAAGTTCGTCGATTTTTGAGTGGCAGGTTTTGGCCCTGCCTTGACGATGACTCTAGGGCGGGTTTTTTAAGATCAGCTCAATGATATAGGTAAATCAGAGGCTAATTTGCATCAAATTTGACCGACTTCGGGCCACGGTTAGCAAATTATTGCAGGCTTGATTTTTGGCTATTTTCTGCCTGCCAGATGCTTGATGATACCGGAAAAATCCGTGTTCGCACCACCTTCATCCATAAACTCTTTGTAAAGCTCAAGTGCCCGTTTGCCCATCGGGGTAAAGGTGTTCGAGCTTTCCGCGGCGCCTTTGGCCAGATCAAGATCCTTGAACATCATGGCTGTTGCGAAACCGGGCTGATAGTCGCGATTGGCCGGCGACGTGGGAACCGGTCCCGGTACCGGGCAATAAGTTGTCATCGACCAGCTCTGGCCGGACGCAGTCGACGAAATGTCGAAGAAGCGTTGCGCATCCAGCCCGAGCCGCTCTGCCATCAGGAACGCCTCACAGGTCCCGATCATCGAGACGGCAAGCAGCATGTTGTTGCACACCTTGGCCGCCTGCCCGTTTCCGGGCCCACCGGCATGGACGATGTTCTTTCCCATAATATCCAGATACGGTTTGGCACCGGCAAAAGCTGCATCGCTGCCGCCGCACATGAACGTAAGCGTGCCGGCCGCAGCGCCTGTCGTGCCGCCGGATACCGGAGCATCGAGCATCCGATGGCCGGCGGCTTCCGCCAGCGCGATCACCTCCCTGGCCGTGTCGACGTCGATGGTGGAACTGTCGATCATCAACGTGCCCGGTTTGCACACGGAGATCAGACCGTCGTCGCCGGTATAGACGTGTTTGACGTGTTTGCCGGCCGGCAGCATGGTCACAACAACTTCCGCCCCGGCGACGGCTGCCGCCGCGCCGTCGGCAGCCGTTCCGCCAGCCGCAACAAATCGACTGACACTGTCGGCAGAGAGATCGAATCCTGCAACTTCATGGCCTGCCTTGACCAGATTGTCCGCCATCGGGCCACCCATATTGCCCAGACCTATGAAACCGATTTTCGCCATGTGAAGCTGCCTCTCCGTGTAAGCGTGTTTGTTGTTGCGGTAACATCGCAAGGACCGCTGGTGACATGCAAGGGGCATCGGACAAAGCGCCGGACACGCCGGGCAGTCCCCCTGTTGCACAAACCGGATGCGGCCTGATAGTACGTCGTCCGATCTGACAATTCTCGGACCTGCAATGACCACACGATCCTACACTTTCAGCCACGCCATAGCCCGCAAGCCGAGCATCAGAATTGTGGACGGCCTGCGCGCCGTCGATACCGGCACACCTGATCTAGTGCAGTTTCAGCAAGACCATGACCATTACGTCTCGCTGCTGGAGTCGACTGGCGCGGCCGTGACCGTACTTGACCCGCTGGATGACTATCCCGACTCGGTGTTTGTCGAAGATGCCGCCCTGTGCCTGCCGGAAGCAGCGATTGCCATGCGGCCGGGGGCGCCATCGCGGGTCGGTGAGGCAGCCATGATGGCGCCTGTCCTGTCCCGGTTTTACAGCGACGTGGTTTCGATCGCTGGGCCCGGCTTCATTGACGGTGGCGATATACTGGTCACGGAACGCGAGATACTTGTCGGGCGGTCTGCCCGGACCGATGCGGCCGGAATCGCCGAACTGACACAGATTACAGCGCACTGGGGATACCAAGTCCGCGAGGTCAACACGCCGGCCGGTGTACTGCATTTCAAGACCGACTGTTCCCTGATGGACGAAGAAACGGTCCTGGCCACGCGCCGGCTGTCAGGCACCGGTTGCTTTGACGGCTACAGGGTAATCAACACCGCCGACGGCGAAGAGGCGGCTGCAAACGCCATCCGGTTCAACGGACTTGTCATTATGCCGGCCGGCTTCCCGCACACCGCCGAAAAACTTTCCGCCGCCGGTTATGACGTGCGTCAGGTCGGCAACACCGAGGCAGCCAAGCTTGATGGCGGCATGTCATGCCTGTCCTTGCGGTTTTCACCGCCCGACTGAGTGCAAAATCAGGGTTCTGCCCGACGTTCAGACCGGCAGTTCTTCGGGCAAAGGCTCGAAATAGGCATTGATTTCGTCATTGCGAACCGCACCCAGTGTTGCAGGCTGCCAGTTCGGCGCCATGTCCTTGTCGATGACGACAGCGCGGGTGCCTTCAAAGAAATCATGCCCGGTGAATATCCGGTTGACGATGCGGTACTCCATTCGCATGCAGGCGTTGAAGTCCAGGGTCAGCCCGTCACGCAACTGGCGATGGCAGATCTTCAGGCTGGTTGGTGATTTCAGTTCTATGATATCGGCCTGCTTCTGCGCCCATTCGGACGGGTCCGATCTCAGGCTCTCCAGCACATGTTCAGCCGAGTTCTGCAGGAAATGGCGGTCGATGGCGCCGCGGTGGCGCCCGAAGGTTTCCGGGTCAACCGATACGGCGAACTGCTTGATGGCTTCATCGGCATCGGCATAAGCTTTGAGCGCACGCTTGAGGTCCGGCAGTTGCTGCCGGGGCACAAAATGCGTACCGACACCTGCATATACCGCATCTCCGGCTTTCAGCCGGGCGCCGGTCAATCCCATGTACATGCCGGTTTCGCCGGGACAGCGTGGCAGGAAATAAGTGCCGCCGACATCAGGAAACAGCCCGATGCCGGTTTCCGGCATGGCGAAGGTCGTGGCTTCGGTCACAATTCGGTGCGAACCATGAACCGACACACCAACGCCACCGCCCATCACAATGCCGTCCAAGATGGCAATGTAGGGTTTGGGGTAATGCTTGATGTAGGCGTTGAGCAGGTATTCCTCGCGGTAGAAGTCAAGGAACCGGGTATCCATGGCAAGGCCCCAGTCATATAGCTGGCGAATGTCGCCGCCGGCGCAAAACGCCTTGTCGCCGGCGCCTTCGATGACAATGCGCTTGACGCGATTGTCGGTTTCCCAGGCCTGCAACTGGGTATACAGCGCGCGGACCATGCCGACCGTCAAGGCATTCAGAGCCCGTTCGCGGTTGAGCGTTACAACCCCGACCTTGCCTTCCAGGGAAAAGAGAATCTCATTTGAGGTCGTCATAAACGGTCACAAACCAATTTAGGGCACTGGCCCTATTCAAAACTACTGTCGCAGCATGTCGCGTGAAATGATCAGTCGCATGATTTCGTTGGTGCCTTCAAGGATTTGATGCACGCGCAAGTCACGCAAATAGCGCTCTACAGGATAATCCTGCAGATATCCGTAACCGCCAAACATCTGCAATGCATCATTGACCACCTGAAAGCCCGTGTCCGTTGCCTTGCGTTTCGCCATGGCCGCAAACCTTGTGGCCTCGGGGTGCTTGTCATTCACCTTCTGGGCGGCGGCGTAAAGCAGAATTCGGGCGGATTCGAGTTCGGTCTGCATGTCCGCCAGCCGGAACTGCAGCGCCTGGAACTCGGAGATCGCCTTGCCGAAGGCTTTTCTGGTCCTCATGTAGTCAATGGCATGATCAATGCAGGCTTGCGCTCCCCCGATGGAACAGGCACCGATATTCAAACGACCACCGTCCAGGCCGGCCATGGCAATACGGAATCCGTTGCCCTCGCCGCCAATCAGGTTTTCAGCCGGCACCCGGCAGTTGTCAAAGTTCACCTGGGCGGTCGGCTGCGAATGCCAGCCGAGCTTTTTCTCATTGGCGCCGAAGCTCAAACCTTCGGTGCCGTTCTCGATCATGATGCAGGATATGCCGTTCGGCGTGTCATCGCCGGTGCGCACCATTGTCAGGTACAGGTCATTGGCCCCCGCCCCGGAAATGAACGCCTTGGACCCGTTCAGCACGTAATGCTCACCGTCTCTTACGGCCCTGGTGCGCAATGCGGCGGCATCGGACCCGGAACCGGGCTCGGTCAGGCAGTAACTGGATATCTTGTTCATGGCGGTCATGTCGTGCAGGAACTTCTGGCGCTGCGCCTCATTGCCGAAGTTGTCGATCATCCATGCCGCCATGTTGTGGATCGAGATGAAGGCAGCCGTTGACGGGCATGCCTTCGACAGTTCCTCAAAGATCAGCACGGAGTCCAGGCGCGACAGGTTTGATCCGCCGACATCGTCCTTGACATACAGCCCGCCAAACCCCAGCGCCGCTGTCGCGACGATGGTGTCGCGCGGGAAGATGTGTTCCGCATCCCACCGGGCAGCATGCGGCGCCATTTCATCGGCCGCAAAGGATGCTGCGAGATCACGGATAGCGCGTTGTTCTTCTGTCGGCTCGAAATTCACGGTCATGACCCCTTGGGTTTGCGATTTCAATGTTGCAACTGTGATAAAGCCGCACCCACCAAACGGTCAACATGACTAGCGACTGACGGGCACATGGTGCATAGTTGATGAGCACAAATCCACGAGAAGCCCGTTCCGATGACTCACCCCCGCTCGCAATCCGCCAATACACTGGCACAATCCCCAACCGTCCAGGATGCAAATGCCGGTTTTCCGGCGACCCGGCTGCGCCGCACAAGGCAGGCTGACTGGTCACGCCGGATGGTGCGCCAGACGGTGCTGACACCGGATGACTTCATTTGGCCGATCTTCGTCATGGGCGGGAACAATCAGCGCGAGCAAATTGCATCGATGCCGGGGGTCGAACGTCTCAGCATCGACCTGGCGGTCCATGCCGCCAAGGAGGCTCGCGATCTCGGCATACCGGTCATCGCAGTGTTTCCCAACACGCCACCCGACAAACGCACTGCGAACGGCTGTGAAGCCCTGAATCGCGACAATCTGGTTTGCACGGCGGTCAGGGCCATCAAGGATGCAGTACCGGAGATCGGCATCATGACCGATGTGGCCCTCGATCCCTACACCACTCATGGCCACGACGGATTGTTGCAGGATGGCCGGATTCTCAATGACGAAACCATTGAGATCCTGGTGACACAATCACTGATCCAGGCTGAAGCCGGCTGCGACATCATCGGACCGTCAGACATGATGGACGGACGCGTCGGCGCCATTCGGTCCGGGCTGGAAACATCGGGGTTCCGGGACGTGATGATCATGGCCTACACGGCCAAATATGCATCCGCTTTCTACGGCCCGTTCCGGGAAGCTGTGGGATCTTCGGCAACCCTGTCAGGCGACAAGAAAACCTACCAGATGGATTTTGCCAATGTCGACGAGTGCGTGCGCGAGGCCGAGTTTGATATTTCCGAAGGCGCCGACATGATCATGGTCAAGCCGGGCATGCCTTATCTCGATGTGGTCACCCGCCTGAAGACCGAATTCGGTGTTCCCACCTTCGCCTACCAGGTGTCGGGCGAATACGCGATGCTGAGCGCTGCTATCCAGAACGGCTGGCTGGACGGCGACAAGGCGATTGTTGAGGCACTGCACGGTTTCAAACGGGCCGGCGCTGATGGCATACTGACATATTTCGCGCGCGACATTGCCCAGAAGCTGAACGGTTGATCAGGGAAACAAGTACACAATGAGTGGCAAAGTTTTCAGATTGCTGCCGGATGGTGATCCGGTTGCCGGCATGCAGAAGTCGGACCTGACCCCGCCAGACACGTTCACCAGTGACGACCACAGTGAGCTCAACCATACGTTTTTCGCCACCCCGGACAACAGCGTTCTGAGCGGCGTCTGGGAATGCGCACCGTGCCGGGAAGAAATTGACAGCTACCCGGTGCATGAAATGATGACGGTCATTTCAGGATCTGTGACGGTGACAAATGCCGACGGCCACGCGGAGACATTTACTGCCGGGGACACTTTCTTCATTGCCAAGGGCGCAAAATGCATCTGGCAGATCGACGAGACACTCAGGAAATTCTACATGATCGTCGAATGACCCGCCGGATCTTAAACGGGGAACTCGTCCACAGTTGCGTAGTTCAATTGCCCGAGGCCGTTGAAGTCGGTGCGCAGGGCATTTGAGTATGCACCCATCCAACCGAACACCACGTAGTCGCCTTCATCGATAGTGCCGGGCAGCTCGACCCGCTCCGGCAGCACGTCCAGGCTGTCACAAGTCGGACCAAATACCGTGAACGCATGGCCAGCCCCGTCAAGCCTGGAGCCTTCAGCCGAATAGGCCGCCGCCGGCGGCGCGATGGCAGAAAACTTGATCTCATTCATGGCGCCATAGATGCCGTCATTCAGGTACAGGCTGTCCTGTTTTCGCAAATGCACCTGCGCGACTGATGCGCCCCCTGTCCAGGCCAGGGCCGATCCCGGTTCGCAATTCAGGTCAATAGCTGCCATATGCTCCGCCTTTGCCAACGCGATTGCGGCAAAGAAATCTTCCAGCCGGCGTTCCTTGGGCATCAGCACCGACGGGTAGCCGCCGCCCAGGTTGGCGTATTTCAGGGACACGCCGGCGGCTTCCGCGCACCCGGCGGCCATGGCCATGGCTTCACCCCACGCTGCCGGGTTGGGAGCCTGCCAGCCCACGTGCATTGCCACGGCCACGTCAAATCCCAGCTCATCGGCGCGGCGCATCAGGCTGGTCGCAGTTTGCCCGTCACAGCCAAATTTTGAATTCAGGTCGACGGCGGAGTCCGGATTGGCTTTGGCGATGCGCACCTGGACTGTGCAATCGCGCCCACAGATATCGGCGAGCTTTGACAGTTCCCTGTCATGGTCGATCACAAAATCCCGAACCCCGAGTTCGGCGAATGCTGTTGCAATGTCGGCGCGTGATTTGACCGGATGATTGAATGCACAATGCGCATCGCCCAACTGCTCACGAACCAGCCTGATTTCTGCAATCGAGGCGACATCGAACCCGGTCACCCCGCCCTCGGTCAGCCAGTGCAAGACCGCCGGATGTGGATTGGCTTTCACGGCGTAATGCACGGCGCCTGGAAAACCCGCCACAAACCGTTCCGCTTCGCGGCGAAAGGCTGCGGGGCAAAAGCACAGCACAGGCTGGTCCGGCTGCGCCGATGCCAGCAACTCATCGACAGACCGGTAGTGCGGCAGCGTCATGGATGTTTCTGCCTTACTTGCTCTTGTCGAGCAGCGCGATGAGACTGGATGTGTCCCAGCGGTTGCCCCCCATGGACTGAACTTGCGAGTAGAACTGATCCACCAGGGCTGCAACCGGAAGATGCGATTTGTTGTTGCGCGCCTCATCCAGACAAATGCCCAGATCCTTGCGCATCCAGTCGACGGCAAAACCAAAATCAAATTCACCCGCGATCATGGTCTTGTAGCGGTTGTCCATCTGCCAGCTGCCGGCAGCACCTTTGGAAATGACATCCACGACTGCCTCCATATCGAGGCCGGCATTCTTGCCAAAATGGATGGCTTCCGACAATCCCTGGACAAGGCCGGCGATAGCGATCTGGTTGCACATCTTGGCAAGCTGACCTGCCCCGGGCCCGCCGAGCAACCGGCAGCTCTTGGAGAAACACTCTATGAGGCCCTCGGCCTTGTCATAGTCACCCTGATCGCCACCACACATAACCGTCAGAGCGCCATTTTCGGCCCCGGCCTGCCCGCCGGACACAGGCGCATCCACAAATCCGACACCCTGGCTTGCAGCCGCGGCCTGCAGTTCGCGCGCTACATCTGCGGACGCGGTCGTATGGTCCACGAACACCGCCCCTTTCTTCATGGACTGGAAGGCGCCATCCGGACCGGTGGTGACGGATCGCAGGTCATCGTCATTGCCGACGCAGGCGAATACGAAGTCTGCTCCTTCGGCGGCCTCCTTAGGGGTCAGCGCATGCGAAGCACCGTGATCTGCAACCCATTTTTCAGCCTTGGCGGTTGTGCGGTTGTAAACCACCACATCATGACCACCCTTGGAGACCAGATACCCTGCCATGGGATATCCCATGACACCCAGACCGATCCATGCTGTACGTACACCCATGCCTCAAAACCCTTTCAAATAAGTCTGGAGCAAAGTCCGATTATTCGGAACTTGCTCCAACTGCTGGATTGATTGCTATTGGTATTCGCTTTAAGCCAGCCGTTCAATCCACATAGCAGGTCAGTTTCAGCAGGCAGGATGACTATCAGTTTCGACGACATACAACGCGCTACCGCGGCCATCGCCGGGAAAGTACCGCATACGCCCTTCGTGCGTGCTGCTACGCTGTCTGCGCTGACCGACGCCAATGTGATGCTGAAACTTGAGACGTTGCAGACCACCAATGCGTTCAAGGTGCGCGGTGCCCTGAACAAGCTTCTGTCGCTGACACCGGAAGAGCGAGAACGTGGCGTCATTGCCTTGTCGGCCGGCAACCATGCACAGGCAGTTGCCCATCACGCAACCCAACTTGGCATTCCAGCAACTATCGTGATGCCGGAAACCACGCCGTGGACCAAGGTGGAACGGACCCGTCTGTTCGGCGGGACAGTCGAACTGGCAGGCGAAACACTTTCTGAGGCCCGCGATCACCTTAACCACCTCATCGAAAAACGCGGCTTCGTTCTGGTCCATCCATTCAATGACCCCCTGGTTATCGCAGGCCAGGGAACCATCGCTGTTGAGATGCTCGCCGACGTTCCTGAGCTGGACAGCCTGATCGTCCCGATAGGCGGTGGAGGTCTGATCGGCGGCATGGCTGTCGCCGCACGGCACATCAAGCCGGACATCGAAATCGTCGGCGTTGAGCTTGAGCGTTATCCCGCCATGCACGCTGCAATCAATAACACCGGGGCCACGTGCGGCGGCTCGACACTGGCTGAAGGCATCGCGGTCCGCGATGTCGGCGACATCGCCGTAGGCCTGTGCCGGAACCTTGTCGATGACATTGTACTGGTTGACGAAGCTGCGGTGGAAAAAGCCGTCGTCACCTTGCTGTCAGAGGAAAAACTGCTGGCAGAAGGCGCAGGTGCAACCGGCGTGGCCGCCATGTTGCAGCACCCCACCCGCTGGCGGAACAAAACCGTCGGACTGGTGATTTGCGGTGGCAACATAGATCAGCGGATGCTGGCTTCGCTGATCGTACGCGAACTCGGGCGCGACAAACGCCTGGTGTCGCTCAGATTTCGCATTGAGGACAGGCCCGGCGTCCTTGGGCTGATTTCATCTGCGCTCGGCGAAAAGAAAGCCAACATTCTGGAAGTCCATCACCGAAGAAACTTCCTTGACGTGCCCGCCAAAGGTGCTGTGGTGGAGATAACGGTCGAAACCCGCGGACCGGAACACACAGAAGAGATCATCGCCTTCATGAGCGAAAAAACCTATATCGCGAAAGTTTCGCAGCTCGACACAGGTGAGTAAACTCACAGACAACCCGATTGCTTTGTTGACAATCAAGGCTACACATTTAACCCTTGCACCGAAGTCTGCATTTGTTCGTAAGTTGACTGACAGAAACCACATCAAATCACACGGAATGCCAGACCTTGAGTGTTGAGCGCCGAAATTTCCCGCAGTTTTTCATAACTGCACCGGCACCCTGCCCTTATCTTGAAGGCCAGCAGGAGCGCAAGGTGTTCACGCACCTGATCAACGCGGATGCACGCCAGTTGCATGACACACTGGCACAGGGCGGCTTCCGGCGCTCGCAGAACATTGCCTACCGCCCCGCATGCGACGGATGTGCGGCGTGTGTCTCGGTACGTGTTCCGGTGGCCAGCTTCGAATGGACCAAGTCATTCCGCAAACTGTTGCGGCGCAATCGTCATATCATCGGCAACACGATGCCGGCGAAAGCCACGGCTGAACAATATGCCGTGTTCAGGCGCTACATCGACGAGCGCCATGGCAGCGGCGGGATGTCGGACATGTCCATGATGGACTATTCGGCCATGGTGGATGAGAGTTTCGTCGACACCCGGCTGATCGAGTACCGGCTGGCGGCACAACCGTCCCTGTCGGGTCCGGACGGACGAAGAGGAGAACTGATCGCCACGGCACTGACCGATATCCTGGAAGACGGATTGTCGATGATCTATTCGTTTTTTGCGCCGGAATATTCGGCCAACAGTTTCGGCACCTACATGGTGCTGGACCACATAGTACGGGCGCAGCGGGCCGGCCTGCCCTATGTGTATCTTGGCTATTGGGTCGAAGGCTCTCAGAAGATGGACTATAAGGCCCGCTTCCTGCCGCAGGAACGCCTCACCCAGACCGGATGGCTGTTGCATCAACGACGAGACGTACAGCACAAATGAGTAGTACCTCGGCTCCTGCAGCCAGATCCACTGCGGAAAAGGGCATCGCACTGTCATTCCTGGGCGGTCTGCTGCTGTCGTTTGATGTGCCGCTGTTGAAGTTGTCCGGTGCCGATACGTGGACGATTATCTATGTGCGCGGCACCATGCTGTTTACCGCCCTGTTCCTGTTCTGGGCATTTACCAACAGGCTGCGGGAAAACAAGACGCCTTTCATCAACGGCAAGACCGGCTATGTGATCGCGGTCCTGGCCGGAATTGCGAACATCATGTTTGTTGCCTCGATCAGCCTGACGTCAGTGGCCAACGTGGTGTTCATCCTGGCGTTCAACCCGATGTTCGCCGGGGTGCTGGGTTGGCTGTTCCTGAAGGAACGCCTGGATCTGGCAACCTGGATCGCCATTGCCTGCTCTCTTGCAGGTGTGATGCTGATCGTCGCGGAAGGCCTGCAGCTGGGAACCTGGCAAGGTGACCTGCTGGCCCTGGGAGTGGCAGTAATCATGTCCGCTTCCCTGACCATTATCCGCTATTCCGGCACCAACCAGTCATTGAGCGCCGGCGCCGGGCATCTGATGTCGGCAATCGTTGCGGCACCATTTGCAGTTCCCGGCAGCCTGACCGCTGCCGGATGGGGCTGGATATCGATCAACGGATTTCTGGTCACTCCGGCAGCCACGGCACTGCTGATGATCGGCCCGAGATATGTCGCAGCAGCCATCGTGGCGATGTTTTTCCTGCTTGAAACAGTGCTGACCCCAATCTGGATGTGGGCCATATTCTCGGAGGTGCCAAGCACGCTTTCGCTTGTCGGCGGCGCCATCGTAATTGCGTCTCTCGCCGGTCATAGCCTGTGGCGGTTCAAAACGAAACGCGAGCGCACACCTGTGCCACAATGAACCGGTTGCTGTCGTAAACGAGTATTTACTGCCCGATTCCCTGATTTACCGCGATTTTTCACCGTCTTTCGCATGGCATGTTTGTTGCTGCAGATCACAATGTAGTGAAACGATTTGCAAGCAGAGGGCAGAATGCTGCATCGCGGACTCAGAAACCCTTTGGCCGCCGTGGACGTTGTGAACCAGCTGACCTCGGTGTTTGAGCAATATGGAACACGAGTCAGATTTTCAAACGATCTGGAAGCTTTCTACTCGGTGCGCCACGACGTGCGCCATGGTCCGCCGTCACCCATGTTCGACTTCAATGTCACCGGGTTGAAAGGCAAGTCGTTCTGGATTTGCCTGCTGAACAGTGAGGATGTCGTCGTCGGGCTGCAAGCCTGCCGGCTTGATACTGTCGATACCTCACTGGCCGAATGGGCCGTTGGCTGGATGAGCGGCCTGTACATGAAACGCGACCAGTTGATGGTGCCGGAGCAACTGCAACCTTTTCCGGATTCCCGATCTTTCAATCTGAAAGGAAAAATCGTCTATCACGGTGAACTGTGGATCGCCAGCTCGACAAGGCGGCAACCGGGACTGACCGACGCGTTCTGCTTCATGGGCATGGTGTTGTCGCATATGAAGTGGCAACCCGATGCCATCTGGGCCCTGGTGTCAAATACGATGGCGATGCGAGGCATGGCAACCCGGTTTGGTTACCTGCGCCAGGAGCGCAGCTTTCTCAACTGGAAAATCTCACCGGAGGACGTGCCTCACAATGAATGGATGCTTCTGGTTGAGAAGGCCGACATGGAGCATCTGCTGGAAGAACGTTCAAACAAGGGGCCGATGTCTATAGAATTTTGATGTCCACGTCCGCGAAGTCGGTGACAACCGACACGCCCTTTCGGCCATCGCCATACGAATACGGCATGATGGCGCGCTGATAACCCATCCACTTGTTGACGGTGTCTTTCACGGGAAAGACAGCCATGACATGGTCGTAAACAACTTTTTCGCTTTTCAACGATTGTTTGTAGGCCTGAGAAACGATGTTGTCATAGGAATGGCCACTGAGGCAGGGAAACGAGTCCGGCGACATGCCATACAGCTTCGCGAGACTGGTGTTGGCTCCAATTCGTTCCACCACAAACTTGCCGGTCAACTGGTCGTAAACACAGTCCACACTGTTTTCAGGCTTGGCCCTGCCATCAGTCAGCGTTTCACCGATCAGCTCAGTGACACTGGTCAAATTGCCTGGGTCCATCGCCTTTACAAATGTCTTCTGCCTGAGATGGATGTCACTTTTGGCGATCAGATCGTGCAGGCGCAGATAGGCTTCCGTCGAGTCGTTGACAGTCTGAGTGAACCATCCCGACAGAAAAAACTCAAAGGTATAGGGGCCCGGCAGGCCGGACAGAGTCTCGGCCACATAGTAAAGCGAAGCCCAGTTGGACGCGAACATGGCCCAGCGAACCGTGGTTCCCCTGCGGCCAGTGTTAACGAAAACACCGCCTGATCGCTGCATCAGCGTCTCAGGATTGCTGGTTTGCGGGTCCGAGAAGGGATCGGTCTCGACCTTTCCGTTCACCACCCAATATTGTGTGCCGTCCATTTTCCATACCGTTGATTAGCCCAACAGTCGCGCTCCTCGCCTTAGACGAAAGATTGTAAGTCGCCGCGACTTCAGAACTCCATAATTAGGTCACATTTGAGAAAACAAACAGTTAAGCCACTGGTGATGGTATTTTAACCAAGCACCTTTATTTGCTGGCAATTTTGACACTGGCATTCTGAAAATATGCGCGGAACAATACTTGTGTATATCCGCATCGATGGCTCAGTCAGCCTGTCCTGCAGCAATTGGTGCCAACTCACTGTCAGCCACCAAAGCGGTTGTTTCTCGGAAACCCTTTCGGCGGCAGCCGGCCGGCCTGGGCGCGACTGCCCAGCCACTCACCCAGGTCCGTCACCGTCCAAGAGCGCCCTGATGTGTCGGTCCAGCCCAATCCGTCGGCCAGTTTGAAGCTTCGCACATCAGACAGGCCACCATCCTTGAATTTCTGCAGGCGAACGCCTTTGCCGCGCGGCATTTCCGGCAGTTCATCAAGTTTGAAGACAATAAGCTTGCGGTTCTCCCCGATGCTGGCCACATGGTCATCGCCCTCGGCAATGTGCCGGCAGACTAGCGCTTCCGCGGGAAGCTTCACGTTCAGAACCTGCTTGCCCTTCCGGGTATTGGCCAGACAGTCATCCTGGGCAACCACGAAACCATCTCCAAGCGTGGAGGCCAGCAGCAGTTTTCCGCCGGATTGATAGATGAACAAGGCGACAATGGCATCGGCTGCATCCATATCAGCCATCAGGCGCACAGGTTCTCCATGTCCCCTGCCGCCGGGCAGCTTGTTTGCGTCGAGGGTGAAAAATCGTCCGGATGAACTCAACAGCAGGATCTTGTTGGTGGTCTCCGCATGCACTGCAAAACGTGCCTTGTCGCCATCCTTGTATGAAATCGCACTGGTATCCTGGAGATGGCCCTTGAGCGCGCGGATCCAGCCCTTTTCCGAACAGACGACCGTCACCGGCTCTTTCTCGATCATCGCCTCTTCGAGATTGAAGTCGATTTCCGGTGCCTCGGCAAACTGGGTGCGACGTGCCCCCAGCTCGGTTTTCTTGCCGAACTTGTCCCGGGTTTCGCGCACTTCTGCAGCAATCCGGCTCCACTGCTGATCTTCAGACGCAAGCAATGCCTCCAGGCCAGCCTTTTCCTCACTCAGCCCGTCGAATTCCTTGCGGATTTCAAACTCTTCAAGCTTGCGAAGCGCACGCAGGCGCATGTTGAGTATCGCTTCGGCCTGCACGTCGGTGAGGTCAAATCTGGCCATCAGGACCGGCTTGGGCTCTTCCTCGGCGCGGATTATGGCAATCACCTCGTCAATGTTCAGATAGGCGATCAGGTATCCGCCAAGCACCTCCAGCCTGCGCGAAATGACGCCGACACGATGGCGCGAGCGGCGAACAAGTACCTCCTTGCGGTGCTCAAGCCATTCCCGCAGGACTTCTGACAGCGACATGACCTTGGGCACCTTGCCGCCGGACAGCACGTTCATGTTGAGCGACAGGCGGCTTTCCAGATCAGTCAGCTTGAACATCTGCTCCATCAGCAGAACCGGATCGACGGTGCGGCTCTTCGGCTCCAGGACAAGACGGACGTCCTCAGCGGATTCGTCGCGCACATCACCCAGCAACGGCAATTTACGGTCGGTCAGAAGCTCGGCAATTTTCTCAACCAGCCTGCCCTTCTGCACCTGGTATGGAATCTCGGTAATGACAATCTGCCAGGTGCCGCGCCCCATGTCCTCGGTGGTCCAGACCGCGCGTACCCGAAACCCGCCGCGCCCGGTGCGGTAGGCTTCTGCCATCTGTGCCGGGGTATCGATGATCACGCCCCCGGTTGGCAGGTCCGGTCCGGGCACAAACTGCATCAGCTTGTCTATGCCGGCATTGGGAAACTTGATCAGATGCAGCGCTGCATCACACAATTCACCGGCGTTGTGGGGCGGAATAGCCGTCGCCATGCCCACGGCAATACCGGTCGCGCCATTGGCCAGCAGGTTGGGAAAGGCACCGGGCAAGACGACCGGTTCAGTGTCCTCACCATTGTAGGTCTCGCGAAAATCAACTGTGTCTTCGTCAATGCCGTCAAGCAGCGCCATAGCCACATCTGTCAGGCGGGCCTCGGTATACCGGTAGGCGGCTGCGTTGTCGCCGTCGATATTGCCGAAATTGCCCTGGCCTTCGACCAGCGGATAACGCTGGGCAAAATCCTGCGCCAGACGCACCATGGCGTCATAGACAGCCTGGTCACCGTGGGGATGGTATTTACCGATCACGTCGCCGACAACCCGGGCACACTTCTTGAACCCCTGATTGGGATCCAGTCTGAGCATGCGCATCGCGTACAGCAGACGGCGATGCACCGGCTTCAAACCGTCACGCACGTCGGGCAAAGCCCGGTGCATGATCGTCGACAGGGCGTAGGCCAGATAACGCTCTTCCAGCGCCGATCTCAAATCAACCGGTTCAATTCCTTCAGGAGCACCGGGAGGAGCCTGATCAGACATGATTCGCTTCCTTCAATAATGACCGACAAAATGCCGCTTTTCTGGTGATTCATGCAACATTTTCGGCACTGGCATCCCCGAAATGTGTGTGCTGACCCGGTCGGGCCTCAGGTTGGGGCCAATGAGAACCATCATGTTCGGGGCAACTATTGCCGGATCCCCGCAAAGACGGGTTTTCTAAACCCGGTGTATCAGCACGTGAACAACGGGACGCTTGCCCCATTCTGTCTCGACCCGCCGGCGGATTGATTGGCGCAGCTTTTCTTCAACCACTTCATCTATCTGGCGCCGTTTGCGTGGAATTGATGCAAACACCTCATCGACAACATCAAGCACCAGTTCGAAGAACTCATAGCCGGCATCAGTGGTTTCGGGCAAACCATCCAGAACCGCCTGCGGATCATCGCCCATGCGACCGTTGCCATCAATGACCACGGATACCGCGACCACGCCAACATGGGCCAGCTTGCGCCGCTTGCGCGCCGGACCCTCGACGCTGGGAACAATGATGCGGCCATCCACGTGCAATCTCCCGCCCGGAACATCATCGACGATCTTTGCAGCACCGGGCGCCAGCCGCAGCACCTGCCCTGCTGTGGCCGTGGCGGTCTCGGCAATACCGCATTCAGCGGCAAACTCGGCCTGCTTCATGAGGTGGCGGGCCTCGCCGTGCATCGGCACAAGCAGCTTCGGCCTCAGCCAACCGTAGAACTGACGCAATTCATCCTGGCGTGGATGGCCGGATGTATGAACCAGCGCATCATCAGAGGTGATAACCTCAACCTGTTGCCCGGCCAGCTTGTTCAGCAATGCACCGACCGACTTCTCGTTGCCAGGAATTGTCTTCGACGAGAAAATGACCAGGTCATCCTTGTCCAGCGTTATGTCGGGATGGTTGTCCGCCGCAATGCGCGCCATGGCGGCACGTGGCTCGCCTTGCGATCCGGTGCACAACAGCACCACCTTGTCCCGGGGCAGATAGCCATACTCGGTCTGGTCGCGGAAACTGTTGCCTTCCTTCAGAAGACCCACCTCGCGCGCCGCGGCAACGATGTTGTGCATCGCCCTGCCCGCCACAACAATCTCGCGGCCATTGGCGCGTGCTGCCTGCGCAACCGACGTAATGCGCCCGACGTGGCTGGCAAAGGTTGTAACCGCCACCCTGCCTTTAGCTTCGCCGATGATCTGCGCGAGATTGTCCGAGATTTCCGATTCAGATGGCGAATGCCCTTCACGCAGCACATTTGTGGAGTCGCACACCAGCACGTCGACGCCTTCGTCGCCAATCTGCCGGAAGCGATCAATATCCATCAACGGCGGAATGGTTGGCGTTGCATCAAGTTTCCAGTCGCCGGAATGAACGATGGTGCCGGCGGCGGTCCGGATCGCCAGAGCCGACGGTTCGGGTATCGAATGGGTGACAGCCACATACTCGACTGAGAACCCGCCCGCTTCGACTGTGCCGCCAAGCGGCACGACCCGCAGCGGCACTTCACCGAGCAGGCCAGCTTCGGCCAGCTTGCGCTTGACCAGTTCGGCAGCAAACGGAGTGCAGTAAACGGGGCAACGCAACCGGGGCCACAACCATGCAATACCGCCAATGTGGTCCTCATGGCCGTGGGTCAGGAAAATGCCAAGCAGGTTTTTGGGTTGCTCCTGCAGGTAACTGACATCCGGCAGAATGACGTCAATGCCGGGATCCCTCTCGTCGCCGAACTTCACGCCGCAGTCGACCAGAATCCATTTGCGCCTGGCGGACGGACCCAGCCCGTAGGCATAGGCATTCATGCCGATTTCACCCATGCCGCCCATAGGCAACAACACCAGTTCAGCCCCAGCCCTCTTGCGCCCCGTCATTCCGTTCCCAGTCCACTTGCCTCAGCTACCGCAGCCAGTCGCTGATCTGCTTACCCGCGGGGCACATGGCCCTGCGGCGCCTGTTTCAGTCCACCTGTGCAGCATGATCGACCCACTAGGAGCCATGCTGCCCCAGCCACTCAACATCTCCGGCATGATGGGTCCACAACGAACCATCGTCCAGTGTCAGTTGCAGCGCGCCGGCATCGCTCAACCCTGTGAAGACGCCCTGCTTGCCGCCTGCAACAGATATCCGGGCGCCACGCCCCAAAGCGGCTCTCATCCAATCATCATGAATTGCGGCCAATCCCGCACCGTCTGCCCACTGCCGCAGGCGTACATCCATCGCGCCTCGCAGCATCTCCAGCGTTTCGCGCGGCTTAGCCGCGATACCACAGGCAGACAGATCTGTCGCAGGCCATCGGGTATCGTCCGGATGATGCATCAGATTGATCCCGCAGCCGATAATGGCGATATGCCCACCTGGTTTTGTCATTGTTTCTATGAGGATACCCGATACTTTCCTGCCGCCAACCAGAACGTCATTGGGCCATTTCAACTGAACGGGTGTCGTGACACCGGTCTCAATAACGGCATCGCGAACCGCCAGACCTGCGACGAGAGACAGGCTCGCAAGACGCTTCGGCTCCACATCTGACGGCCATGCGAGGCTGGCGTACAGATTACCCGGCCTGGAAACCCAGTTACGCCCCAGTCTGCCTTTTCCGCTGGTCTGCTCGGCGGCTGCGATCCAGGCCGGTTGCAACTCACCGCCGTCCACCCGCGCGCGTGCTTCATCATTGGTGGACCCGACACTGTCGTGCCAGACAATCTCAGGCAACCCGCTGGGAGCCGCGCTCACAGGAACAATGATGCCGCTGCAGCATTGGCTGCAATGTTGAGCTGTTTGAGAACCAGGACCAAGCCCACGGCCATCACACCGGCGGCAACGGCAATGACTCTTATCTCCATTGGCGCAGAATCAAATTCGTCAGCAGGTTCGTCAAAATACATGATCTTGACGACCCTCAGGTAATAGAATGCCGACACAACCGAGGCCAAGACCCCGATAACAGCAAGCGTGTACATCTTCGCGTCGATTGCGGCCAAAAACACGAAGTACTTGCCGAAGAACCCTGCCAGCGGCGGAATGCCTGCCAGCGAGAACATGAGCATTGAAAACACGAATGCCATCACGCTGTCATTGCGCGCCAGTCCGGCCAAGTCTGAAATCCGCTCTACCGAAGTGCCGCGCCGGCGCATGTAGATCACGCAGGCAAATGCGCCCAGGGTCGTGATCATGTATATGGCCATATAGATGACCACACCGCGGACGCCGGCCTGGGTGCCAGCTGCAAGGCCGACCAACGCATAGCCCATGTGACCGATCGATGAGTATGCCAGCAGGCGCTTGATATTGCTCTGGCCGATGGCGGCAAACGCGCCAAGCACCATAGAGGCTATGGAGATGAACACGATCACTTGCTGCCACTGGGAGACCGCGCCGCCAAACGCATCATGCATGACGCGCACGAACACGGCCATGGCGGCCACTTTGGGTGCGGCGGCGAAGAATGCGGTTACCGGCGTCGGAGAGCCTTCATACACATCCGGCGTCCACATGTGGAACGGTACGGCCGATATTTTGAAAGCCATGCCTGAAATCAGGAATACCAGACCGAACAGCAAGCCGAGGCCGACTTCATCTCCGGTTGCCGCGCGGGCAATGTCGGCATACGCCACCGAGCCGGAAAATCCGTAAATCAGCGAAGCGCCGTACAGCAGCATGCCCGACGACAACGCGCCCAGGACAAAGTACTTCAACCCGGCTTCTGACGAGCGCGCGCTGTCACGATTGAAGGCGGCGACCACGTAAAGCGACAGCGACTGCAACTCCAGACCCATGTAAAGCGCAATCAGGTCATGGGCCGAGATCATCATCATCATGCCGACCGTGGCCATCATGATGAGCACGGGGTACTCAAACTGGTCGAGTTTCTCTGTCTTCATGAAGCTGGACGACATGATGATTGCCGCAGCCGAGCCGAACAGGACGAGCATCTTCATGAATCGGGCAAAGCCATCCACGACAAAGCTGTCGAGGAAGGCACGCTGGGTTGACCCATCCGACATGAACACCACCAGGGCGGCGGTGATCGCCAGAGATGCAAGCGCCAATGTGTTGATCAATTCAGTTGGATTACGCCGGGAGAACACGCCGAGCATCAGCAATGCCATGGTGACAACTGCCAGGAAAATTTCCGGCAGCGCGGCAGTTGCATCGGCTATCGCTAGTATATTGCCCATTTGCCCGATCCTGACTTTCTCAATCCCTTTGAAGCCAATCCGATACGGCGTTCATGCCCGATCGCTTCAGCTAACATTTTCTAGTTTCCAACCGCTGCCGCTGCTGCGCGCACAATTGCGGACTGGGCATCAAGTGCCGTCTGCATGTCGACCAGCAGATTGTCCACGGAAGCGGAAATTGCGGTCATCACCGGCGCCGGATAGACACCGAAATAGACCGTTGCGGCAACCAGCGGCACCAAGGTGACGGCCTCGCGCGGCGTGATGTCGGCAATCGCCTTCAAGCTGTCCTTCTGCAACACGCCAAACACGACCCTGCGGTACAGCCACAAGGCGTAACCTGCCGACAAGATGACGCCGGTGGTGGCGAAAAACGCCACCCAGGTGTTGGCCTTGTAGGCGCCGGTCAGGGTGAGGAACTCGCCGACAAACCCGGACGTTCCAGGCAGCCCGACATTGGCCATGGTGAACAGCAGGAAGATCGCCGCATAGGCCGGCATTCGGTTGACCAGGCCGCCATAGGCGGCAATCTCGCGGGTGTGCATGCGGTCATAGACGACGCCGACACACAGGAACAGTGCGCCTGAGATAAACCCATGGCTTATCATCTGGAAAATCGCGCCATCAATGCCCTGCTTGTTCATCGAGAAGATGCCCATGGTGACAAAGCCCATATGCGCGACCGATGAATAGGCGATGAGCTTCTTCATGTCCTCCTGCATCAGCGCGACCAGTGACGTGTAGACAATGGCCACCACCGAGAGGACAAACACCATTGGCGCAAACATTTCCGAAGCCAACGGAAACATCGGCAGAGAGAACCGCAGGAAGCCGTAACCGCCCATTTTCAGCAGGATGGCTGCCAGCACGACAGAACCGGCGGTCGGTGCTTCGACGTGTGCATCAGGCAGCCAGGTGTGCACGGGCCACATCGGCAATTTCACCGCAAAGGAGGCAAAGAATGCCAGCCACAGCCAGGTCTGCATCTCGGCCGGGAAGTTCTTGTCGGCCAGTATTTCGGCAATATCGGTGGTGCCGGCATATGAATACATCGCCATGATGGCCAGCAGCATCAACACCGAGCCGAGCAGCGTGTACAGGAAGAACTTGAAACTGGCATACACACGCCGGGCACCGCCCCAAATGCCGATGATCAGGAACATCGGGATCAGGCCTGCTTCGAAGAACAAGTAGAACAACACCAGATCCAGCGCGCAGAATACGCCGATCATCAGCGTTTCCAGGACCAGGAATGCGATCATGTATTCCTTGACGCGCTTCTCCACACCCCAGCTTGCAATGATGCACAATGGCATCATCGCCGTGGTGAGAAGCACGAACGGCATGGAGATACCGTCGACACCAAGATGGTAGGTCATCAGGCCGCCCAGCCAGGTGACCTTGTCTTCAAGCTGAAAGCCCGGTTGCGCCGGGTCGAAGCCGTTCCACGCCAACAGGGACAGCACGAACGTGATCAGGGTCACGGACAAAGCAGTAGCGCGCATGTTGCGCCGTGCAACGGCGTCGTCGCCCCGGATCACCAGGATGAACAGGGCTCCAACCATGGGCAGGAAAGTGATCGTTGATAGAATGTACCAGCCGGTCATCATTGTGCTCCTGCGAACATGTACCAGGTGATCAGGAACGCGGCCCCGAGCAGCATGGCAAAGGCGTAGTGATAAACAAAGCCGGACTGCAGCTTCACGATGCGGCCGGCAGCCCCCATGACGCGGGCCGAAACACCATCCGGCCCGAAGCCGTCAATCATCCAGCCGTCACCCTTCTTCCACAGGAAGCGTCCCAGCCACATGGCCGGACGAACAAAGATGAGATCGTACAGTTCGTCAAAGTACCACTTGTTGAGCAAGAACTTGTAGAGCGGCTCGTTCTGGGCAGCCAGCTGCTTCGGCAATTCCGGATTACGGATATAGAACAGCCATGCCAGCGCAAAGCCTATGACCATCGCAACAAACGGGGACCAGACGACCCAGCCCGGCACATTGTGCAGCTCGGTAACAATATTGTTCTCCGGCAACCTGAACAGCGAGGTTCCCCAGAACAGCGCCTCGTCATGACCAATGAACTGCTCCTTGAATGCCAGTCCGGCAAACAGAGCACCAACGGCCAGCACAAACAGCGGCACCAGCATGACATATGGCGATTCATGCACGTGGTTCATGACATCACGGCTGGCACGGGGCTTGCCGTGGAATGTCATGAAAATCAGACGCCAGGAATAGAACGATGTGAAGCAGGCAGAAATCACCAACAGCCAGAACGCCATGGTGGCAGCGCCGCCCTGAGCCGCAAATGCGCCTTCGATGATGGCGTCCTTGGAGAAGTATCCCGCCGTCAGCGGGAAGCCGGTCAGCGCAAGCGTTCCGATCAGCATCATGATCCAGGTCAGTTTGAGCTGCGGCGCAAGACCGCCCATATTGCGCATGTCCTGTTCGTCGGACATGGCATGGATGACGGAACCGGAACCGAGGAACAGCAACGCCTTGAAGAAGGCGTGCGTGAACAGATGGAAGATGGCCACGCCATAGGCGCCGACGCCGAGAGCAACGAACATGTAGCCGAGCTGTGAGCATGTGGAATAGGCAATCACCCGCTTGATGTCGTTCTGGACCAGGCCCACAGTCGCGGCGAAGAAGGCGGTGATGGCCCCGATCACCGTCACCACGGTCAGCGCGGTGGCCGACAGTTCAAATATCGGCGACATGCGCGCCACCAGGAACACGCCGGCCGTGACCATGGTCGCAGCATGGATCAGTGCCGACACCGGCGTCGGGCCTTCCATGGCGTCCGGCAGCCAGGTGTGCAGCAGGAACTGGGCGGATTTGCCCATGGCGCCCATGAACAACAACAGGCAGATAAGCGTCATCACGTCCAGCTCCCACGACAGGAACTGCACGGTCTTGCCGGTCTGCCCTCCGGCGGCGGCGAAAATGGTGTCGAACTCGATGGACTGGAACACGGCGAAAGTCGCGAAAATGCCCAGTGCGAAACCGAAATCACCGACACGGTTGACGACAAAAGCCTTGATCGCCGCGGCGTTGGCTGACGGCTTCTTGTACCAGAACCCGATAAGCAGATAGGACGCCAGGCCTACGCCTTCCCAACCGAAAAACATCTGCAGCAGGTTGTCTGCCGTGACCAGCATCAGCATGGCGAAGGTGAAGAACGACAGGTATGAGAAAAACCGCGGCTGGTTGTCGTCGTGGCTCATATAGCCGATAGAATAGACATGCACGAGAGACGATACCGTGGTGACCACCACAAGCATGACCGCGGTCAGCGTATCGATACGCAAGACCCAATCGGCGGCGAGCCCGCCGGAGCGGATCCAGGTCAGCACTTCTACCTTGTAGGAATTCTCGTTGATCGCGACATCAAAAAACGCGATCCACGACAAGGCCGCGGATATCAACAGCAATGCTGTCGGCAATACCTGTGGCCAGGCGGGACCGTGGTGGTGGCCTGCGTGGCCCGACTGTTCCTGGGTTCCGCGCAGCAGTGTCGTGCCGAAAATTCCCGATATCAGGGCGCCGATCAGTGGCAGAAACACGATGAGTAGGAAGATGGTGTTCATGGCGTCAAACTTTTCCCGTCAGCCCTTCATCATGTTGATGTCTTCAACCGCAATCGAGCCACGGTTGCGGAAGTAAGTAACCAGAATGGCCAGTCCGATGGCTGCCTCCCCGGCGGCAACGGTCAGCACCAGCAGTGCGAACACCTGGCCCACCATGTCGTTCAGGAACGAAGAAAAGGCAACCAGGTTGATATTGACCGACAGCAGCATCAGCTCGATCGACATCAGGATGATGATCACGTTCTTGCGGTTCAGGAAGATGCCGAATATCCCGATCGTAAACAGAATTGCCGCAACAGTGAGGTAGTGTCCCAGTCCGATTGTCATGGTTTAGATCCCCTGCCCCGGCTTGACCTTGCGCACCTCGACAGCCGTTGCCGGGCTGCGCGCCACCTGGTCGGAAATGTTCTGGCGTTTGACGCCTTCCTTGTGGCGCAGTGTCAGCACAATCGCGCCGATCATGGCCACCAGCAGCACCAGGCCAGCCGCCTGGAAAAAGTAGATATAGCGGGTGTACAGCAACCGCCCGAGCGCCTCGGTGTTGGTGGCAACACTGGCCTCCGGTGCCGGTGCGGCGAGCGCGCCGGCGGCCTCCGGAGAAAATGCCCACACGCCCAGCACCAGGGCCAGTTCGGTAAACAGTATCAGTCCGACCACCATGCCGAACGGCGCATAGGTCAGCATGCCTTCGCGCAGCTCGGAAAAGTCGATGTCCAGCATCATCACGACAAACAGGAACAGCACCGCAACCGCGCCCACATAGACCACCACCAGTATCATGGCGAGGAATTCAGCGCCAAGCAGGATGAACAGTCCCGAGGCGTTGAAAAACGTCAGGATCAGGAACAGCACCGAGTGAACCGGATTGCGCGAGGCAATCACCATTACCGCCGATGCTATGGCAACGGTAGCAAACAGATAGAAAAACGCGGCAGTTACTGCCATCTCTTCAACCCCTGTCTTGCCGGATCAACCGGCCATTATCCTCATCCCGCGCGTGCATGCGCCCCGGTCAGTCAGCGATACGGTGCATCCATGACCATATTCGACGCAATCTCGCGTTCCCACCTGTCGCCGTTGGCCAGCAGCTTGTCCTTGTCGAACAGCAGTTCCTCACGGGTCTCGGTGGCAAATTCAAAATTCGGCCCCTCCACGATCGCGTCCACCGGGCAGGCCTCCTGGCAAAAACCGCAATAGATGCACTTGACCATATCGATGTCATAGCGCGTGGTGCGCCGGGTGCCGTCATTGCGGCGCGGACCTGCTTCAATGGTAATCGCCTGGGCCGGACAGATGGCCTCGCACAGCTTGCAGGCGATGCAGCGTTCTTCGCCGTTGGGATAACGGCGCAGCGCATGCTCACCGCGAAAGCGCGGGCTGACCGGCCCCTTCTCAAACGGGTAGTTCACGGTTGCCTTGGGCGCAAAGAAGTACCGCATCGACATGAAGAACGCGTCGATGAACTCCTTCAGGAATACTGATTTGGCAGCTTGGGCAAGTCTCATAGCGCTCTCGCTTTCCATCCCATCTCAGGGTGCCACGCCGAGGGCTGTTATGACACCAGCGGTGACCACAACCCAGCCTAGTGAAATCGGCAAAAACACTTTCCAGCCCAGACGCATCAACTGGTCATAGCGATAGCGCGGCACGAACGCCTTGACCATGGCAAACATGAAAAACACCAGGAACACCTTGGCCATGAACCAGAACACGCCCGGTACCCAGGTGAATGGCACGATATCGATCGGCGGCAGCCAGCCACCGAGGAACAAGATGGCCGTCATGGCACACATCAGGGATATCGAGACATACTCACCCAGCATGAACAGCATGTACGGTGTCGATGAATACTCGACCATGAAACCGGCGACCAGTTCGGATTCCGCTTCCGGCAGGTCAAACGGCGGTCGATTTGTTTCCGCCAGGGCTGATATGAAGAACACCACGAACATCGGCAGCAGCGGCAGCCAGTACCAGTCCAGGAACGAGCCCGGCAACCCGAGCCAGGTGCCGATGCCGGTTGACTGGCTCATCACGATGCCGCTCAGGTTGAGCGTGCCGGCACACAGCAGGACGGTGATGATGACAAAGCCGATGGACACCTCGTAGGACACCATCTGAGCCGCGGAGCGCAGGGCGCCCAGGAACGGGTATTTGGAGTTGGACGCCCAGCCGCCCATGATGACGCCATAGACGCCCAGCGACGAAATCGCGAACAGGAACAGAATGCCGACATTGATGTCGGCGACCACCCATCCGGCGTTCACCGGTACGACAACCCAGGCTGAAAGTGCCAGAATACAGGTCACCAGGGGCGCAATCAGGAACACGCCCTTGTTGGCACCGTCGGGAATGACGACTTCCTTGAAGACGAATTTCATCATGTCCGCAAACGACTGGAACAGTCCCCACGGTCCGACGACATTGGGACCGCGGCGCATTTGCACAGCTGCCCAGATCTTGCGGTCGGCGTAAACCAGATAGGCGACAATCAACAGCACCGATATCAGCAGGGCCAGAGACTGCAGCACGATAAATCCGATTGTGAGGAGTATTTCGTTCATGAGACTGTCCTACTCCGCTGCGGCCAGCTTTTGCTGACCTGCCCGCAGCGACGAGCACTGCGCCATGATGGCAGAGGCCCGCGCAATCGGGTTGGTCATGTAAAAATCAGAGACCGGAGACGCGAATGCCTTGGAGGTCATTTTACCTTTGACGTCGGCAAGTGCATCCAGCGCACCGGCATCGGCCGCCTCAACGGTGTCCAGTGCTGCGAGTTGCGGGGCGGCCTTGTACATCGACGCGCGCAAGTGCTCCAGATTATCGAAGCCTAATGACACGCCCATCTTGCCGGCAAGCGCACGGATGATAGCCCAGTCTTCACGGGCATCGCCGGGCGGGAAGCTGGCCCGGCGGGCCATCTGCGGGCGCCCTTCGGTATTCACGTAGGTTGCCGATTTTTCGGTATAGGCAGCACCCGGCAGGATGACGTCTGCACGATGGGCACCGGCATCGCCGTGGGAACCCTGGTAGACGACAAAGGCATCGCCAAGCTGGCTCATGTCGATCTCGTCGACACCCATCAGGTAAACGACGTCCACACTTCCCGCCTTCGCACCCTTGAGGATAGCAGCCGTATCCAAGCCACCGGGCAGTGTCGGCAGCGCGCAAACATCGAGCGCCCCCACCCTGCCTGCGGCTGTGTGCAGCACGTTGAAACCGTTCCAGTCCTTCTTGACCACGCCAATCGACTGCGCCGCCTGCATGGCGGTTGCCAGCACAGCCGCGCCGTCTGGACGGGACAATGCACCCTGCCCGATGATGAACATCGGCCGCTTGGCCCTGGACTTCCTGTGCTTGGCCAGATCCGCCAGCGCGGCCGGGCCATCACCCAGATAGGTATATGGATAGGTGAGATCGGCGCGCTCGCCAATGACGCCAATGGTGCAGTCGCCAGCCAGATAGCGCTTGCGGATGCGGGCATTGAGCACCGGCGCTTCCAGCCTCGGATTGGTGCCGATCAGCATGATGGCGTCGGCGTCTTCTATACCGGCGATCGTGGAATTGAAGATATACCCGGCGCGGCCGCCTGCAGCGCCGAGCGGCGAACCGGCCTCACGGCAGTCGAGGTTCTTGACCCCAAGTTCTTCCATCAGCTTTTTCAGCGCGAACACTTCTTCGGTGGCGCACAAGTCGCCAACCAGTGCCGCGGTCCTGTCGGGCCCGGCTGCCTTCAGCTTCGACGCGATCAGCTCAAACGCCTCGTCCCAGCCCGCGGCACGGAGCTTGCCGTTTTCCCGGATGTAGGGCTTGTCGAGACGCTGTGAGCGCAAACCATCCCAGATAAAGCGCGATTTGTCGGAAATCCATTCCTCGTTGACGTCTTCGTTCAGTCTTGGCAGCACACGCATCACCTCGCGGCCACGCGCATCAACCCGGATGGCCGAGCCGACAGCATCCATCACGTCAATGGTTTCGGTCTTGCGCAATTCCCAGGGCCGCGCCTTGAACTCGTACGGGGCCGATGTCAATGCACCTACCGGACACAGGTCAATCACATTGCCCTGCATTTCCGACGTCATGGCCTGCTCGAGATAGGTGGTGATCTCCATGTCCTCGCCGCGCCCGATTGCACCGAGTTCCTCGATACCGGCCACTTCGGTGGTGAACCGCACGCACCTTGTGCACTGGATGCAGCGGGTCATGGTGGTCTTCACCAGCGGGCCGATATACTTGTCCTCGACCGCCCGCTTGTTCTCGTCAAAGCGGTTCTTGTCGATGCCATAAGCCATCGCCTGGTCCTGCAGGTCGCACTCGCCGCCCTGATCGCAGATCGGGCAGTCGAGCGGATGATTGATCAGCAGGAATTCCATGACCCCTTCGCGGGCCTTCTTAACCAGGGGTGAATTGGTGCGCACCTCAGGCGGCTGGCCTTCGGGGCCAGGGCGCAGGTCGTTGACGGACATTGCGCAGGACGCCTGCGGCTTCGGCGCGCCTTTCACTTCAACCAGGCACATGCGGCAGTTGCCGGCAATTGACAGGCGCTCATGATAGCAAAACCTTGGAATCTCGGCGCCGGCAGCCTCGCACGCCTGGATCAGCGTGGTACCGTTTTCGACCTCGATTTCCTGTCCGTCGACTATGAGCTTGGGCATGCTGGTCTACTCCGCCGCCACGCGCGTCACTGCCCCGTCAGGGTCAGGCCGGGCTGAAAATTCATCAATACGTGCTTCGATTTCGTGCCGGAAATGCCGGATCAGGCCCTGTACCGGCCACGCCGCCGCGTCCCCAAGAGCGCAAATCGTATGACCCTCGATCTGGTAGGACACGTCCAGCAGCATGTCGATTTCACGCTTCTCGGCGCGGCCTTCGACCATGCGGGTGAGCACACGCCACATCCAGCCTGTGCCTTCGCGGCACGGTGTACACTGGCCGCAGCTTTCGTGCTTGTAGAAATAGGCCAGCCGCGCGATCGCCTTGATCATATCGGTGGAGTTGTCCATCACGATGACGGCGGCCGTCCCCAGGCCCGACTTCAGGTCGCGCAGGCTGTCGAAATCCATGTGACAGTCGCGTATGTCATCGCACGGCACGCATGGCACCGACGATCCGCCGGGGATCACCGCCTTCAGGTTGTCCCAGCCGCCGCGAATGCCGCCACAATGACGGTCAATCAGCTCCCGAAACGGAATCCCCATCTCCTCTTCAACCGTGCACGGCCTGTTCACGTGGCCGGAGATGCAGAACAGCTTGGTGCCGACATTGTTCGGCCGGCCGATACCGGCAAACCACTCCGGCCCGCGGCGCAGGATCGTCGGGACAACGGCGATTGATTCCACGTTGTTGACGGTTGTCGGGGCGCCGTACAGGCCGACATTGGCCGGAAACGGCGGTTTCATCCGCGGCTGGCCCTTCTTGCCTTCCAGGCTTTCCAGCAACGCAGTTTCCTCGCCGCAGATATAGGCACCGGCGCCATGGTGGACATAAAGATCGAAATCCCAGCCGTGCTTGTTGTTCTTGCCGATCAGCTTGGCGTCATAGGCCTCGTCGATGGCACGCTGCAGAGCTTCGCGCTCGCGGATGAACTCTCCGCGCACATAGATGTAGCCGGTGTTTGCGCCCATGGCGAAACCGGCAACCAGGCAACCTTCGACCAGCGTGTGCGGATCGTGGCGCATGATTTCACGGTCCTTGCAGGTGCCGGGCTCTGATTCATCGGCGTTGACCACAAGATAATGCGGACGACCGTCCGACTGTTTGGGCATGAATGACCATTTCAGCCCGGTCGGAAAGCCAGCGCCGCCGCGGCCGCGAAGGCCGGATGTCTTGACCTGGTCGATGACGCCGTCGCGCCCTAACTGGATCATGGCCTTGGTGCCGTCCCACGCCCCGCGCCGCATGGCCCCTTTCAGGCCGACATCGTGCTGGCCATAGAGGTTGGTGAATATCCGGTCTTTGTCTTGCAGCATGGTCAGTTACCTCGGCTTCTTCCCGAATATCTTGACGTATTCAGCTTCGCCGCCTTTTGCCAATGCCCTCGCCTGCCTGACCCAGTCGTCACGCTCGATCCGGCCCTTGAAGGAAAGCTCGTCATCAACAATGGCAATGTCCTTTTTGGTCCACTTCGCGATCTGGGCAAAGTGCCAGAAGCCCAGCTTGTTGAGCGTCTGTTCCAATTTTGGCCCGACCCCTGAAATCAGTTTCAGATCGTCGGCGTTGCCTCTGGGTTTGTCCAGACGCTCCGGTCCTGGCTTGCTGGCAGCCGCAGGCCTCGCCGGCGCGGGCTTGGTTGCTTTCTTTGCCGGTGCGGCCTTCTTGGAAGCAGTGGCTTTTTTTGCAGGTGCTGCTTTCCCGGCGGCTTTGGCAGGCGATTTTTTCGATGCCGCCTTCTTCGCCGGCACCACTTCCCCGTCTAGCGAGGTCAATCCGCCTTCTGGAGCCGACATGATGCGATCAACCTGCGGGCCCGGCTTGACTTTCTGCCCTTTGGCAATCTTGTCGAGCAACTCTTCCATGGCTGCCGGCGTCAAATCTTCATACGTATCGGCGAAAATCTGGATCATGGGCGCATTCACGCAGGCGCCCAGGCACTCGACCTCTTCCCACGAGAAGTCGCCGTCCTCGGACAGGGTGTGCTGCTGCTCGGAAATCCTTCGCTTGCATACGGCCATCAGGTCTTCCGACCCGCGCAACATGCACGGCGTGGTGCCGCATACCTGGACATGGGCCTTTTTGCCGACCGGCGCCAACTGGAACATGGTGTAGAACGTGGCGATCTCGTAGACCCGGATAAACGGCATGTCGAGCATGCGTCCGACTTCTTCCATGGCCGCGCGCGATACCCAGCCATCGTGCTGCTCCTGCGCTCGCCACAGCACCGGGATCACCGCCGATACCTGCTTGCCCTTGGGGTACTTCTTGATGGTCTGCTTGGCCCAGCTCAAATTCTTCGGCGTAAACGCGAATGAGTCAGGCTGGACACTATCATCTGCTAAGCGGCGTACACTCACCGGTCGACCTCACCAAATACGATATCAAGAGAACCAAGCACGGCTGACACGTCTGCCAGCATGTGCCCCCGGCATATGAAGTCCATGGCCTGCAGATGAGCAAATCCCGGAGCGCGCAGTTTGCAGCGGTAAGGCTTGTTCGTCCCATCGGACACCAGGTAGACACCGAACTCGCCCTTGGGTGCTTCAACGCACGCATAAACGTCGCCTTCGGGTACCTTGTAGCCTTCCGTATAAAGCTTGAAATGATGGATCAAGGCTTCCATCGATCGCTTCATTTCACCACGTGACGGCGGGACCACCTTGCCGTCCACCGACGACACCGGTCCCTGCCCTTCCGGCGAGTTCATCATCTTGATGCACTGCTTCATGATCTTCAGCGACTGGCGCATCTCTTCCATGCGGATCAGATAGCGGTCGTAGCAGTCACCGTTCTTGCCGATGGGAATGTCGAATTCCAGATCCGAGTAGCACTCATAGGGTTGAGACTTGCGCAAATCCCAGGCCGCGCCCGAACCGCGCACCATGACACCGGAGAATCCCCATGCGAAACACTCGTCCAGCGTCACCACGCCGATGTCGACATTGCGCTGCTTGAAAATCCGGTTGTCGGTCAAAAGGCCTTCAATATCATCGAGCACTTTCGGATGATGATCACAAAACGCATCAATGTCGTCGATCAGGTCCTGCGGCAGATCCTGATGCACGCCGCCGGGGCGAACGAAGGCTGCGTGCATGCGCGAGCCTGAGGCACGTTCATAGAACACCATCAGCTTCTCGCGCTCTTCAAAGCCCCACAGTGGCGGGGTCAAGGCGCCGACGTCCATGGCTTGTGTAGTCACGTTGAGCAGATGAGACAGGATGCGGCCAATTTCGGAATAGAGCACCCGGATGAGCTGGCCGCGAATAGGCACCGTGATGCCCATCAGCTTTTCGACCGCCAGTGCATAGGCATGCTCCTGGTTCATCGGAGCCACGTAATCGAGACGGTCAAAATACGGCACCGCCTGCAGATAGGTCTTGGCCTCGATCAGCTTTTCGGTGCCGCGATGCAACAGTCCGATATGCGGGTCGACCCGCTCCACGACTTCACCATCAAGTTCCAGCACCAGGCGCAAAACGCCATGCGCAGCCGGATGCTGCGGACCGAAGTTGATATGGAAATTTCTGACTTGCGCCTCAGCCATCAGTTCTTCGCCTTCTCGTCGCCGGGCAGTTCGTACTCGGTACCTTCCCACGGACTGAGGTAGTCAAAATTGCGGAATTCCTGCACCAGCTTCACCGGCTCATAGACAACCTTCTTCTTTTCATCGTCGTAGCGCACTTCGACATGGCCCGTCATCGGGAAGTCCTTGCGCAGCGGATGACCGGCAAATCCGTAGTCGGTCAGGATGCGGCGCAGATCCGGGTGGCCGGAAAACAGGATGCCGTACAGGTCAAAAGCCTCACGCTCAAACCAGTTGGCGGCCGGAAACACCTCCACGGCGCTCGGCACCGGCGTATCCTCGTCGGTCTGCACCTTTACCCTGACACGGGTGTTCTGATACGGGCTGAGCAGGTGGTACACCACGTCAAAGCGCTTCTCGCGCGCCGGATAGTCAACGCCGCAAATGTCGATGAAGCAGACAAACTGGCAGCTTGCATCATCGCGCAGGAAACGCAGCACATCGACAATGTTGTCGACGTCAGTGTGCAGTGTCAGTTCGTCATGGGACATGTCATATGTGACGCTGCGCTCCTGCAGCTCTGAGGCGACATGCTCGCCAAGATCAATGAGGTTTTCGTCCATTGTTTTCGCGCCCGCCCCTTAGCGTTCAATCGTGCCGGTTCTGCGGATCTTCTTTTGCAGTTGCAGGATACCGTAGACCAGAGCTTCTGCCGTCGGCGGACAGCCGGGAACGTAGATGTCCACCGGCACAATGCGGTCACAGCCGCGCACCACTGAATAGGAATAGTGATAGTAGCCGCCGCCGTTGGCGCACGAACCCATTGAAATCACGTAGCGTGGTTCCGGCATCTGGTCATAGACCTTGCGCAATGCCGGCGCCATCTTGTTGGTCAGTGTCCCGGCCACGATCATCACGTCGGACTGGCGCGGACTGGCACGCGGGGCAAAACCGAAACGCTCGACATCATAGCGGGGCATAGAGGCCTGCATCATCTCAACCGCGCAGCACGCCAGACCGAAGGTCATCCACATCAGGGATCCAGTGCGGGCCCAATTGATAAGGTCGTCACTGGTTGTCACCAAAAAGCCCTTGTCGGCAAGCTGGTCATTCACAGACGAGTAAAACGCTTCCTGTTCCGGTGTCAGCACTGCAGGTGCAGCAGCGGCTTTCAGAGGCTGGCCGTTCTTGTCGATCAATCCCATTCCAGTGCCCCCTTGCGCCATTCATAGGCAAACCCGATGGTCAGGATGGCGAGGAAAATCATCATCGACCAGAACCCGAACACGCCAACCTCCTTGAGCGAAATCGCCCACGGAAACAGGAATGCCACTTCAAGGTCGAAGATGATGAAAAGAATGGCCACCAGATAGAAGCGGATGTCAAACTTCATGCGCGCATCGTCAAAGGCGTCGAAACCGCATTCATATGCCGACATCTTTTCAGGATCAGGCCGGCGAATGGCGATTACAAAAGCCGAGGCCATCAGGGCGATGCCCAGACCAATGCATATTCCCATGAATATGACGATGGGCAGATAGTCCTGCAGTAGTTCCGTCATGGTTCAGCACCTGTTGCATGGCAGCCGTTCAGCCACCGCAGCCCCTTTATCCGACTCTGATTGCCTGTTGGGTTGGTACCGCAGTGCAACAGGCGACGCAAGTCTGAATCCCCGGCCGGGTATATGGTGGAAAACCGTTTTGCCAGCCGGATGTTCTGCCATATATCCTGTTTACCGGAAAATCAGATGGAATGCAGCAAATTCACGACAAGCTAGGAGCGGTAAAATGGCGCGAGTGACAAGGTCTCCACACGTGAATCCCGGGCCCTCAATGGCTGGTGCGCATGTCAACAACTCTAAGTTGGCACATCAACCTGCCAGCTTTGCCCGGCACCGACGCCGCACAATTGCAAGAGCCTTGGCCATTGCAGCCATTGTGGCCTGTGCAGCCGTGACGACGCCCGTCATCGCACTGGCCATGGACTGGAGCGAGACCAAACAACTGGTGCGCACCGAATTCCCGGAAGCGCCGCAGCTGTCGATAACCGGGCTTGCAAACATCCTGCAGAGAAAGTCACCTGCGCCGCTTGTAATCGATGTGCGTGAACCCGAGGAGTACGCAGTCAGCCACCTGCCGGGCGCCGTACACGCACAGGGCAGTAAGTTGGAGCGCCTGGTGCGGGAAACCGCCGCGAAGCGCCCAATCGTGCTGTACTGTTCGGTCGGCTATCGCTCGTCGCGCGAAACCGAAAAGCTGCGCCGCAAGGGCTATTCGAATGTCAGCAATCTCGAAGGCTCCATATTCGAGTGGGCCAATGCGGGGAAGCCGCTTGTGCGGGGCGGACCGCAATCACAAATGCCGACCGATGCCGTACACCCGTTCGACGAAGATTGGGGAAAGCTTCTCGACGCCGAACACCGCAGTTACACGCCGCGTGAGAACTAGGGCCTGAGCCAGCATCGGGCGTTTCAGCTCCGACAAAGACCCAACACTGCTGTGAGGCCGATCAGGGAGGGACTGTTCAGCGGAGAAACTCCTTGAAGAAACGTTTCGGGATGCCGCTAATGTCACGCAGTCGCTGCTTCAGCAGGTATCGTCGCATCCTTGAGGAGGCGGCGGGGACGATTTTCGCAGGAAGCCGGTTACTGTCAGCAGGGATCAGCACCAGGTCAGACATTGACCAGAGCTTCCCGATGCCGGCCAACTCTGCGATCTCAAAACGATCGCTTGCTGCCTGGCCGGGACAGAGGTTGACAAAGGTCCTGTACCCAAACCTCCGGACAAACGCATCAAAATCGGCTGGTGACACACCACGTTTTCGCTGGCGACGACGAGAGTATTCCAAAAATATAATAGGCCTGGACCCCTCAATCGTGCGTCGCGCCGACATCAGCGCCTCGAACTCCATTCCCTCGACATCGATCTTGATCAAGTCAATTGGACTATCGGCGATTTCGTCGATGGTGACGGTTTCGACAACCGGGCCGTCAGCGCTTTTGGCAAGGCTGTCTGCGCCGCTGTTTTCACCCCTGTTAATGTGGACGAACAGTGTTTCGCCCGTCCGATTGCTGATGCCATTGTTGTAGGCCTTCGCATCAATCCCGTGCCGTTTCAAATTGCGCGACAAGATCGCGTAGGTATCCGGGTTCGCCTCGACGGCAATCAGTTGGCCCGACTGTCCGATGGCCTTTGCTATCGGAACAGCAAAGGAGCCTATGTGCGCGCCAGCATCTATGACCGCATCGCCTTTTCTAAGCAGGCTAAGCAGCATCGCCAGTTGTGGTCTGGCATGCCCATGGTAAGAGGCGAAGTGATCAGTAATACGGTCGTTGTCGTAAACCTCCAACGGACCATATCGGCTGTCTATCAGTTTCGTCTTTCGCTCTTGGTATCGCACAGTTGAATTGCCCCCACGCAATCACCGTACTCCTATGACGCAACGTTACCTAGCAACTAAAGCGTGTGCGGCATGCACACGGGACACGCGAAAACTTACCTTGTGTCAGCTTGGCGCGCCCAGCCTAAATACCTGCAGGACCTTTCTTCGCCTACAGGCAATGTCTGTGCGGAAGCGCACAAAGGCGCCCGCAGTCGACTATCGCACGCAGAAAGCACCTGAAACGGGTGCACTCTCGGGACCCGGGAGAAAAGTTCCCGAATTTCCACGTCGCCCAAGTCTTTGAAGAAAATGGCGCGAGTGACGGGGCTCGAACCCGCGACCTCCGGCGTGACAGGCCGGCACTCTAACCAACTGAGCTACACCCGCGCGATGTATGGCAAACCGGGCATGCGCCCAGTGGTTTGCGTTGGTTGGGGTGGATTACTCAGTTCGCTGTCGCAAGTCAAGCCGCCATCCGCTGATTATGCGATTGCCGGCAAAGAAATTGCCCCCTGCCCCGCCTCAGGCGTCATCCGGTTTCTTGCGCTTGATCGCCAGCTTGGGTGCATCGCCCAGCACGCGCACCTCGCGTTGCGGGAACGGGATGGAGATATTGTTGGCTTTCAGGGTGTCCCAGATGACCAGCAGAATGTCAGCCGTAAACCTGTTCTTGCCGTCATCCAGGCCTTCAGACCAGAACTCAACCGCCAGGTTGACGCCTGAATCGCCGAACCCGCGCAGTTCGGTGTCCGGCGGTTCAGGATCGGTCAGTACGGACTTGTGCTTGGACACCGCCTCACTCACCAGCCGGATGACTTCATGCAGGTCACTTTCGTAGGCGACCGAGAACTCCACCTCGAAGCGCTGGCGCGGATCATCTCGGGTCCAGTTGATGAAACTGGTGGTGATGAACTTTTCGTTCGGCACCATGATTTCCTTGCCGTCAAACGTCTCCAGCGTCGAAGAGCGCATGTTGAGCTCTTTCAATATGCCGGCCTTGCCGTCCTCCATCTCGATATAGTCGCCGACACCAAGCGAGCGTTCCAGCAGGATTATGATCCCTGAGATGAAGTTGGAGGCGATCTGCTGCAGGCCGAACCCGAGGCCGACACCCAGTGCGCCGCCAAACACCGTCAGCGCGGTCAGATCGAGGCCGAGTATCTGCAGCAACAGAATGAACACGACGATGAACAGCACGATCTCGAACAGTTTGGCGAACAGTTCCCTGGTGGCCTTGTCGATGTCTTTCTGGTTGCGGATCGCCTTCTGACCTGCCGTGGTCGACAGCCTGCCCAGCCAGAACAGGAGAGCACCGAAGACCGCCGCCTTGGCCAGGAAGTAAAGTGATATACGGATGTTTCCGACTTCCAGCGACACGCTGTCGAGGAAAGCGGTGGTCTCGTCCCACCAGCCAAACACCTGCAAAGTTGCGATGGGAATGCCGACATAGATGGCGGCAGCGCGCACCAGAGGATGAGTGATGAACCGGTTTATGGCCGCGTAGAGGACCCCGACAACACCAACCGACTGGGCTATCCGGACCAGCCAGGCACTGCCGACCGCAGCCAGACAAACCTGTATGGCGATCGCCAGAAACAGCACCGCGATGACTGGGAACAGCAGGTCGCGCAGTGAGTGGGCAAAGTTCAGCCAACGGGCGAACTTGTGGTCTTCGCCAACAGGTTCGCGCATGATCGGCACGCGTTTTCGGAGTTGTCCCGCCAAAATGCGGGCAACAAGCACCGCGATAACGATGGCAGCTACCTGGGCGTAGAACTGCGGGGATGTGGCCCAGCCCGCGATCTTGTCCAGCAACTCAAATCCGTATGCCTTCAACTCGTCAATTGAAAGCATGGATGACGGTGCCTTTTGACTTGTGGGATGGTGGGCGATGACAGGCTCGAACTGCCGACCCTCTCGGTGTAAACGAGATGCTCTACCAACTGAGCTAATCGCCCTCACTAATCAGGCCGATGTATTAGCGCCCTGTG
>JANQOK010000013.1 GCA_028289645.1 Anderseniella sp. | reverse complement strand
TCGCGCTTCCTTCGCAACCTGGTTCTTCTTCTAAGAACAGCTCAAATACCTGAAATTGCAGACCGGCCCGGAGCCTTCTCCGGGCCGGTCTTGCTTTGTGCCGGCGCCGGTTCGACTTCATTCAGTTACACCGCTCGGCCGATGAACTTCCCGTCCTTGCATTGCGCCACTTGCATAAGTAAATCATGACCGCATGAAGCATCAACAACCAAAGGCCCTGCTCCGCCCGCCGCAGTCCCGCAATAGGCAGGTGCGCAGCGGTATCAGTGCCGTTAGATCAAAACTGCGGAAAAACCAGCTGCAGGAGGCCGCCGTTCAGTTGCATCAGCTGCAACAATTGGAACCATCGAGTACTGAAGTCGCGCTGATGCAATCAGAACTGCTGACCAAAGCAGGTGATCACGATCGCTCCTGTCAATTGCTGAAACAGGTTCTCAATCACCATCCAGGACTGGTGCCTGCGCTCGTCCTGTTTGCAGACGCCCACACTGCTGCAAAGCGATACCTTGATGCCCTGGACGCCCTTGAGCGGGCCCATCAACTGACGCCCAATGATTACGCGATTGCCAGGAATCTGGCGGCAACGCTTGCCCGACTGCGGCGAATGTCGGATGCAGCAGACATTCTGGCGCCGGTGGTACGCAAGTCAGACTCTCCCGCTGACGCCACCCAACTCGCCGGATTGTACGACATGGCCGGCAAGCTGGAACAAAGTCTGGCCTGCTATGATTCCATCAAGCAGAACATCCCCGATGTCCATGTCCTGAAAGCCGGAGCGCTGCTGGTACAGGGAGACAGGGCCAATGCGCTTCAGTCGCTGGAACAGGCGATGAAACAGGCCCCTCACAATGCCTCGCTACGCCTGTTCATCGCGAAAAACTTTGCGGATGTTTTCAAGCCGGCGCACCAAGTACGTGAAATTGACGAAATCCTGAACACTTCTGGCGGCGGCAAACTGACGCGCGAAGACCGGGCCCGGCTGGGTTTCGCGCTTGGCCTCGCTCACGAACGGACCGGCAATTTCGCCGAAGCCTTCAGCGCCATCGAGGAAGCCAACCGGCATGCAGCGCCAGCGGCGGGAACCGACGACAGTCAGCCACAGGAACAAGTCGCACTGAGCCTGTCAGACTATTTCACAAAGACCAGGTTGGCCCAACTTGCACCAGGCGGCGATCCTTCATCAAAACCAGTCTTCGTAACCGGACCGCCGCGATCTGGCACAACGCTGATCGAACAGATCATTGCCAGCCATCCAGACGCCGGTTCGGTTGGAGAGCTGGAGCTTATACCTGCGCTGAAACAGTCGCTTGTGTCACTGCAGTCGCAAGATGTCAGGCGATGTGCCAAAGCATGGTTTGCGGCAGTTCCTGAGAGCAAAAAAGAGTTGAAAAGGATCGTGGACAAATCGATCTCCACCTTCTCCCACACTGGCCTGGCCATGCTCATGTTTCCCAAATCGAGCTTTGTGTTCCTGCGCCGTCATCCCATGGACATCTACTGGTCAGCTTATCGCGAGATGTTCGGCACCAACGCCCTCACTTTCACCTACAAGCCGCACACTCTGGTGCGCTACATACAGTTTTCGGAACATGTTATGTCCTTATGGCGGCAACGGTTTCCAGATAGGATACTGACTGTCAGATATGAGGACATTGTCTCGGATCCCGAGCCCAACATCCGCAGCATCATCAGCCATTTGGGGCTGGACTGGAACGACAGTTGCCTGAATTTTCACGCATCAAGATCAGAGGTCCGCACGGCATCGATGGCGCAGGTTCGAAAACCAGTCTACAAGTCTTCGGTCGGCAAGTGGCAAGCATATCGTTCGCAGCTTGCGCCGGTCGCCTCGGCACTGAGCGAACAAATTGCGGAATATGAAAAGAACTCTGAGTAATGCGTCCATCGTCACCTGACCATCTCTGGGCCGAAGCGCGTGATCTGCAGGCGAAGGGAAAGCTGCAGAAAGCCCGCAAACTGCTTGTGCAGGCTCGAAAGCTGGCCCCAGGTTCGGCGGGCATTGCCCTTGAGCTGGGGGTTATGGAAGCGCAAATGGGGATGTTCAAACACGCAGTCACGACATTGCGGGACACAATAAGGATTGCCCCGAATTCACCCAACGCACATTACAACCTTGCCGAGGTTCTTCGTGCCGTCGGCAAGCATGAAATTGCCGTCACCCATCTAAGAAAAACACTCCAACTGGATCCGGAGTTCGCAGAGGCTCATTTTCGCCTGGGAGACACTCTGATGTCGCAAGGCAATGTGACCGATGCCTTGCAACATTTGGAATTGGCCGCAACTAAATTGCCTCAGGATCCGGAGGTGCAGCTGACCCTCGCCCAAGGGTTGCTGGAACTGGAGCAACCCCAGCGCGCACTGCCTGTACTGTCCAAACTGGTTCAGGCACACGACGATTTTCTTGACGGACACATCGAGTTTTTGTTTGGGCTCAACGTCCATGCGCGATCCAGCCAGGTAGCCCGCCACATCAGATCCATGGAAAAACTGTTTGATATGGATGAGGTCATAGTATCATTTGACAATGATGACCCTGCCAGCTTGTCGGCGCTCAAAATTCTGGCGGACAGTTACCAGGCCAGTGCCATGCAGGAGCGCGCGGCTCAAATCGGGAAAATCCTCCAGCACCGCAAGTCAACCCGCAACGCCGGCGCGTTGCTCCTGGGAACTCTGGCCATCCAGGATGGCGATTTTGATGCCGCCGAAGCATGCTTCATGCAAATGATTGAACGGGATCCCCGCTCCAGCGAGGCCATGTATCGCCTGTCGGGCATCAACCGCCTTAAGCTGTCTTACGAGCCAGTTCTTCAGGACATGCTTTCAGACACTGAGAATACCGGTGCGTCAGACAGGCTGTATGCGGGTCTGGCTCTTTATCGACTGCTGTCACGGAACGATCGCCCGAAAGACGCCTTTAGAGCATTGGCGACTGCAAAAGCTATCAGTGCCGAAAAGTATCCGTACAGCGGCAAGCCGGCGGAGCGCAGCAACTCGGACAACAAACAGGTGTTCTCACCGGAATTTTTTGAAAAGCGTGGTCGGGAGGGCTACGACGGAGAAGGCTGCATTTTCGTTGTTGGCATGATGCGGTCCGGCACGACCCTGACTGAACAGATCCTCGCGGCTCACTCCAAAGTTCATGCCGGGGGAGAACGTGACGACATGATGTCAATCGTGGAAAGTCTTCGTCACGACCTGACAAAGGTGCCCGATCTGCCGCCAGACTGGGCTGCTGCTGTCGGCAAGAAACTGCATGAAGAGATGTTCAAAGACGCAGGCGACGCCATCTATGCGACTGACAAGTTACCAGGCAACATTGATTACGCAGGGCTGATCAAGTTCCTGTTGCCCCGGGCCAGATTTGTCTACTGTCGCCGGACACCGGAAGACTGCGCCCTGTCAACCTTTGAGCAGAACTTCTCCACCTCGGTCCGTTACTCTTCCGACCTTAAGGCGATTGCACACCGGTACGCTCTTCATGAAGACATAGCGCATTATTGGATGCATACGTGCCCGCTGGACATGTTCGAGCTTGACTACGACGCACTGGTTCAGGATCCACAACCCAACATTCGAAAACTACTGGATTTTGCCGGTCTGGAATTTGAAGAAGGCTGTCTTTATCCTAACGAGGTAAAGCGTGAAATTAGAACAGCCAGCATGTTTCAGGTACGCCAGCCTATTTCAGCAAAATCCGTGGGCCGATGGCGGAAATTTGAAACAGAGCTTGAACCTTTTACCGCTGAGTTGGCCCGCCTTCGCAAGAAGCTTGGATTGAATGCCCCATGAAGTTTGCCGCAAATCTCTCCATGATGTTTACCGAGTTCGATTTCACCGATCGATTTCAGGCAGCTGCTGAAGCTGGCTTTTCTGCAGTGGAATATCTGTTTCCCTACGAGTGGGAGGCGGACTTGCTGGCTTCAAAGCTCAACGAAAACAATCTCAGGCAGGTCCTCTTCAACCTGCCGCCCGGCGATTGGGAGGCAGGTGAAAGAGGCATTGCCTCCCTGCCCGGCCGCGAACAGGAATTCAGCGAAAGCGTGGCAAAAGCCATTTCGTATGCCAAATCCCTCAACCTTTCCCGGCTGCATTGCATGGCCGGACTTAGGGACCAGTCCGTCGCCAGCCGTGAGCAACGCGACACTTATGTCCGAAACCTCCGCCACGCCGGTGAACAGTGTCACGACAACGGCATTCAACTGCTTGTTGAGCCCATCAATCCTGTCGATATTCCGAACTATTTCCTCAACGATTTCGGACAGGCGCTTGAGGTCATATCTGAAGTGAACGGCGCCGGGCCAACGTTGCTGAAACTGCAGTTTGACATCTATCACTGCCAGAAAATCCACGCTGATGTGCCGGGCTGGCTGCACCGATGCCGCGAGCACACCGCACACCTGCAGATTGCAGGCACTCCTGATCGTCATGAACCGGACACCGGAAACCTGCCGCTGGCAGAAATCATGGCTGCCTGCGAAGCGGTTCATCCCGACCTGTGGATCGGCTGCGAATACCGTCCAGAGGCTCAAACCGTCGCCGGACTTGGGTGGATGACACCCTACAGATGAGAGTTGCGTCTGGCGTACCCAGCGACCGCGTCTTCATAATCAGCCCGCAAGCGGGCAAATATGCCGTCCCATTCGTGTTCGGAAATGGCGATCTCGCGCGCTCTGGCCCCGAACTGCTTTCGCATTTCGCCGTCAGCCAGCAGTTGCAGCAACCGCTCAACCATCTGGTCTTCGTCATCGGCCGGCACCAGAAAACCGGTTTCGCCCTCACGCACAAGTGACCGGGCTCCGGTTGCATCTGCGGTAACCGAAGGAAGGCCGCTTGCCATTGCCTCAAGCGTTACATTGCCGAAAGTCTCGGTGATCGATGGAAAGAAAAAAATGTCCGACGAAGCATAACCGGTTGCCAGGTCTTCGCCGTGCAGAAACCCGGCGAAAACCGTGTCCGGCAAAGCCTTGCGCATCCATCCTGCCTCGGGCCCGTCGCCCAGCAATATGGTGCGATGAGCAACACCGCGCGCCGTCAATGCAGCGAACACCCGGGCCATCACGGCCATGTTCTTTTCCGCAACCAGTCTGCCTGCATAAGCGATCACCACAGCATCATCGGCAATGCCCCGGGCCCGCCGCCAGTCCAGCGACCGCCTGGCGGGGCTGAACCTGTGATGGTCCACGCCCCTTGTCCACAGGCGCATGTTGTCGGCGATACCCTGCCCCGCAAGTTCCTCCATCATAGATGTCGACGGCACGTAGAGGTGTTCGCAGCGGGCATAGAAAGCCCGCAGTTTCCTGTGGAACCAGGGCTCCAGAAACCCGAGCCGGTAGTACTGCAGATAGCCGTCAAACCGGGTGTGGAACGACGAAACCACCGGCACCTTCATGCGTTCAGCGAGCTTCAGCGCGCTGTGGCCGGTGATGTCAGGCACGGCAATGTGGAACAGATCCGGCTTGAAGCGTATTATCTCATCCTTCAGTCGCGGCGTCAGGCGGCGGCCTATGCGATACTCCTTGCGGGTGGGAATAGCGAAGGATGGCACCGGCAGCAGCCGGCCCTGATGCTCCATGGCAGGTTCATCGGCCACCGGTGCGATGACCAGCACCTCAACGCCATTGTTTTCCAGCCAGCCAACAAGCCGGTTTAGCGTCAGTGACACGCCATCCTTGATGTAGTTGTAATTGCCGGTGGTCAGCACGACCCGCAATGCTTCAGCCAAAACGCAAATCAACCTCTTCAAAACGACGCCTGCCGTGATGAAACCCATCCGCCGCGAACTGTCAACGCATGGCTGGCACTGGAGCTGCAGGATTGCTAAAAGAAGTCGCAGTCTCCGCGCGCATCTACAACCTGGTTACATGATCAATTGCTGGATATTCCTACGACTTTGACTGTCGCATTCGTGGCACTGGCGCTGGAGCGGGCTCTCGGTTATCCGAGCCCTCTGCGCCGTTTCATCGGTCATCCGGCGAACGGTCTTTACACACTAAATGGCGTTTTTGCCGCTTTGGTGCCCGACCCGGGTGCAACTGCAACCCGGCGCGTGACAATGGGGGCTGCATTCTGCCTGCTGAGTGTGAGCGTAACCCTTGCGCTGGCAGTCGTGGCCACAGCAACCCTTCGAACTTTTCCGTATGCCTGGTTCTGGGAGGGTTTGCTGGCTGTCCCGTTTCTGGCGCAGTATGCGCTCAGGGTGCGTGCTCGTGCCGTCGCAGACGCCCTGGACACAGATCTCGATGCGGCACAAAACGCACTGACCCACCTGGTCAACCATGACCTTTCACAACTGAATGAGAGTGAGACCGCCCGCGGTTGCCTTGAAGCAATTGCCCAGAACACGGCAACTGCTGTCGTCACGCCGGCGATCTGGCTGGCGCTGTTCGGACTGCCGGGCATCATTGCCGTTTCGGCCCTATCGGCTGTGCTTCGCCGTCTGGGTGGCGACCACAAGGCCCGCATGCTCGCCAGGTTGCTCGACACCGGCGCCAACTATCTGCCGGCCCGCCTGACCGGCCTGTTGTTCGCCGGTGCTGCCAGCATGACGTCGCCGTCCGCGGGTGCGCGGGCGCTGGAAACAATCTGGCAGGATGCCGGCAAGGCGGAAAACCTGATATCAGGCTGGCCGGAATGTGGTGTCGCCGGCGCGCTGGATATTCGCCTGGGAGGACCGCGGCAATACGGCGACAACTGGGTGGAGCGAAACCGGTTCGGGGATGGTGTGGAACATGTCACAACACATGATCTGAGGGCCGGACTAAAGCTGCTGGCCCAAACACTGACATTGTTTACCCTGCTGGTCGGCATCGCCGCAGCATTTGCCTAGACCGGCCCGAAACCTCATCTCACAACACACTGTATTTGACATTGCACCTGTTCGCCTCATAACTGGATCACGCATTCTCGATTTGTGAGCCCCCCGCCAAATGAAACTCCATTTCATATCTTCCCAGGCCCCTGAAGCCATCAAGGCTGCCCAGAAGCTTAAGCATTCGTTTGGCCAGGCCCAACTCGATGGCGCAGACGTCATCGTGGCGCTCGGCGGTGATGGCCTCATGCTTGAAACCGTACACTCCGTACTGGACACAGGTCAGGCCATTTTCGGCATGAACCGAGGTTCGGTCGGGTTCCTCATGAACGAATTCGAGACCGACGGACTGATCGATCGTATCGCGGCAGCGACGGAAACCATCATCCATCCTCTGAACATGACTGTGACCGACAAACAGGGCACAACCCACTCCGCACTCGCCTTCAATGAAGTGTCCATGCTGCGCCAGCGGCACCAGGCAGCCAAGCTGCGGATTTCGATCGACGGCAAGATAAGGTTGGATGAGCTTGTCTGCGACGGGATCATTGTTGCCACGCCCGCCGGATCCACTGCCTACAACCTGTCGGCACACGGTCCGATCCTGCCGATCAACTCACCGCTGCTGGCCCTCACTCCCATCAGCCCGTTCCGGCCACGGCGGTGGCGTGGCGCAATTCTGTCCCATGAAGCCGAGGTGGAAATCGAAATGCTGGAAGCCGACAAGCGCCCAGTGTCTGCGGTGGCCGACCAGACTGAGTTTCGCGATGTCGTCAAGGTGGTGGTGCGCGAAGACGAAAAAAGATCTGCGCGGCTTTTGTTCGATGACGGTCATTCGCTGGCAGAACGCGTGTTGAACGAGCAATTCCAGTTTTGAGACAGGCGGGTTAACCTTATGGTATCTGTCTGTTTAGACTGTATTAATCACAACGCCGTAAGTTCATCAATGTGAGTTGCGTAGCCGGCCAGTTGCCGGAAATGAGTATCGAAGCGCCGGGTTCAGTTCAACCCGGCGCTTTTCATTTTGAAGACTGTCCGTTGCAGGTGCCGGCAGCCACCTCCGGATCATCCCGAAGAACCAGTCACCCTGGCTGACGGGTAATGGCCACCAACCTGCCCTGTGCACGATCAACGCGGTATTCGCGCGTGAAACCGGAAGTCATTCCGGATTCCTCAAAACACTCCCGCAACACCGAACCTTTGGGAGGAAGCACAGTCTTGTCCAATTTGTAGAACCGAAACATTTCATTCCACAGATGCAGACACACAGATCCGCGCTGCCTGATCGACTGCAGCGACAATGGGCCAGGAACAAGCAGGCTCAGAAACTCCCTGTGACCGACCGGGTAGAAGACAGAAGGCGGTTCTACATGCACCCGGCTTCCCAGTTCCTTGTCGTGCACGAGGCGGGTGACGAGATTGGGGCCGATTTCACCCCATTTGACGTCATCGCCAGCCTGCCGACTCAGTTCCATGGCCTTGTTGAAAATCTGTTCGCCTGGTTTGGCTGCAAACAGCACCGCGGAATTGACCACCTGCTGGTTCTGGTATCCCGCCAGGAGTTCTGCTTCCGGCCAGGACTTCGAAAGACAGTATATGTCTGTGTCCACCCACCAGCCTCCCAACCGGTACAACATTGTATAGCGGAATACATTGGAGAAAGCGGAGTAACTGCCGGCACCAAATCCGGATTTGTATGCAAATGGTTTTACATCCGGGCAAACATCAGAGATGGCTCGAAGCGTACATCCGGCGGGCGGATCGAAGTCGCCATCTGTAAACAGTTCGAAATCGTGTCCGTTGGCAACGAATGAAGAAATGCACAGGCGCTCAAGCGGGCCCAGATCATCTCCTGTCCACATTGATCTGAAGATCATGTCGCGCTTTCATGTCCTGGATTGCGATTAAGGCCCGTGAACCGGTTGAATACGCAATTGTCTGGCTGGAACGAACGGTTATAAGACCATAGCCAAAGGTAACAAAGAGAATTTCGCCACAGGAGAACCTATTGCAAAGCAGCAATCCACGGAAGGCCCTGTTCGCCTGGGAACTCGGCGGCGGCATGGGGCATGTTACCGTCATGTCCCGAATTGCAGCGCACCTCGATAGGGAAAAGTTCGACCTGTGGTATGCGCTGTCCTCACCCGAACTGGGTTTGAAGGCGGGCTTCGATGCCGAACGGGTCATAGCCGCGCCGCTTTGGCCGGGACAACGTGGCTGGAAATACCAGCCGGTCCAGCCGGCTCGCTCCCTGGGCGAAGCCCTGGCACGTTCGGTATTCATAACCGCCGATGACGTCCGCAAGCAATTGCAACACTGGTTTCAGATACTGGACCAGGTGAAACCGGACATCGTGTTTGCCGACTACTCCCCTGGGGCCTTGATGGCCGCCCGGGCCCTGGGCATAGCGAGCGTGGCCTACGGCGTCGGATACTACACCCTCCATGAAGGCGCGACGGAGTTTCCACTCATCTGGAACCAGCCCGGCCTGGTGCCGGAACGCACCGAGGACGCCGCTTTACAAGACATAAACACGGCATTGCGCGAACTTGGCTGTGACGAACTTGAAAATCTCGCCCAATCCATGCTTGGCACCCGTCAGTTGGCGATGACCTTGCGGCTGGTCGACCCGAGTGGACCGCAGCGCCGCGAAGCGCTGTGCAATCCGGTATTGTCTGATGTGCTGGAACCATCGCTGCCTGACGGGCGCAGGCTGTTTGTCCACTTTCAGGATACTGGCCATCCCAACCTGCTGCGCGGGCTGCTGGCAGCTGGACCGCCGGCAACAGTGTACATCAGAGATCTTCCAGGCAAGGCCAGGAAACTCCTGAAAGACGCCGGGTTTGATGTCCTTAACAAGCCGGCGGACCTGGGCAAGCTGCTCCCGACCTGCGGCGGCGTGGTCCACTATGGCGGAGTCGGCCTGTCGTCCTTGGCTTTGGCATGCGGGCTCCCACAAGTCATGGTGTCGACCGATCTCGAAAAGTTCTTTACCGCAACCAGAATTGAAAAGGCCGGTCTGGGTTGTCATGTTGGAATGGGAAATCTGGCCCCTGAACGCCTGCTGCAGGCCATTCGCTATATTCGCGAACATGCAGGCATCCGAAGCCAAACCTTCAACTGGGCACAAAAAAATCGCTCGTCATTCGATCCACCAGGTGCTCAAATGGCGGCCCGCATGTTTGAGAAAGTTGCGGCTGAGATCTGAAATACAAGTACCCGGACGGCTTCACGCTAAATGACTAAACGCTTAAACGAGCATACGCCCCAGGAGTTGCTGCAGGACGCCTATGAGCATGCCGCCAACTGGTTGAACGCGGAAATGAACACGGAGAGATCCTGCTTTCTGGCGAACCCCTTGCCCAACTTCGGTCGCGGCGTGGAGTTCTATTCCGGGCTGGACCTTTACCGGCTGGCCGCATTTTCCATTGCAATCTACGCCAGTGGTACGGGGCGATGGCCTAGCCTGACACCTCCCGTCCGCATGACTGAAAAACAGCTGTGGAGCAAATTCTTCGGTTTCATGCCTCTTCCCACGCCGGCTGACAAACTGACAGTTGGGCAGTTCCTGCCAGCCAAGTTCCGAGACCGCATCAACCTACCGGAAATCGTCTGGCGCTCCAACAGTCTGACCATGCCTCCCAGCCTCGGCATACCTGCTGGTCGATACCTGTTGAAAACAAACAATGACAGCGGCACGAACCTGGAAGTTCGCTATCCGCTGACATCGGATCAGAAAACGACCATTGCGAAATGGTTGCAGCATCGAAGTCGCGGGGCCGCTCGCCTGATCGGCGGCGGTGAGTGGTGGTATGGCAAGATTAAACCCGAAATCTTTCTGGAAAAGACCATTGGCACGGAAGACAGTTCACCTGAAGAATGGAAACTGCATGTGATGAACGGCCGTTGCAGCTATCTCTACGAGCGGCAAGGCGATGGCCCGAAAACCACTGCCCACACGGTCTACGATCGCGATTTCAATCATGTCCCGATATCCGTTCGAAACTTTTCGAGAGGTCAGGTGAGAGACTCACTCGACGAATATCCGATCATCCTCGAAGCAGCCGAGACCATAGCAAGCAACATGAGTTTTGCACGCGTCGACTTTTACCGAACAGTTTCCGGCGAATTGTTTTTGGGAGAGGTGACGTTCTGTCCAAACAATGCAATAAACTGGTTTTCTGATCCTGATTTCGATGAAAAGATTGGCGCAGCATGGGATCACAAGTTCAAGTATAAAGACGATCGGTGAAGCTGCCGAATAACCAGGGCAATGCTCGCTCGGCATGGGAGCTTTGAACCCATTCGGCACAGAAAAATCTAGCGCATGCGAAATGTAGTGCATAATCTTGGGTCTCGGCAGTTGGCATGCTTTGTCCTGCGCGTCCCAATTGGCGAGGAATTCAGCAGTTTGAGGGTCTTTGAAAATGAACCAGCAAGGGAGTCAGGCACGTGCAGACTCAAATCTGGAAATCCGCACTGATTTGGCGACCAATGGCTATGTGCATTTGAAGCATGTTAACCTCCAACAGTATCAGGAATTGGCCAGATCTTTGGGAAGCTTGCGTCTGCAGCAGGACGGCAAGGAGATTTATGACGTAAAAGCACGCCCTGGTTACGAAAATCGGCGCTACTCGGGCAGCTGCAACGAAATCGGACCTCATACCGAGTTTCCCTATTTTCCGACTCCGCCCAGTTATCTCGGACTTTTTTGTGTAGAGCCCGCGCATTGTAACGGAGGTCGTACTTTTCTCGGTGACTCGATCACGATTCTCGACAAGATGATGGATTGTGAACGGACCCGCCTGCAGGAAATCTCAATCAACTTTAGCTCAACTGTGTTTTCAAACGGCGAGGACGATCCGAATGGAACACATGCTGTGTTGAGTGTTTCGGGGCAAAAACCAATCGTTCGCTTCAGCCATAATTTCTTTGCTTTCGGAGACACAGACGCGCGGGCTGATGCTGAGTTCAGTCCACCTGCTTCGCCGTTCTCCAAATATCCTGAGCTCGTCAAAATAAACGAACTTTTCGACCAGTGCCGCGTGGCAATAAAGTTGGAACGCGGCGAGTGTCTGATATGGGACAATCACCGCATGTTGCACGCGAGGGAGGCTTACAGCGACCAAAACCGATGGCTGAAACGGGTGGTTATCCAATAGTGGCTGGCTATTTGGTTTTTGTGTCGCGCAGCCAGTTGGAATTCATGGCAATCGCTTTGCGTGCAGCTGATCCCAAGCACCCGTTTTGATCCCTGGCAGCGCCGCCCTCAGTTCCAATCATCTTGTGTGACGCCTGGCAAAAGCCGCAAGGAAGTCCAGTGGGTCAGAAACCGGCATTCGGTGGGTCAAAACAGTTGCAACGTTCCCGCGCAAAGCGATTAGGTCTACTTAAGCTACCCGCGATAGTCCTTCCGAAAGACGGGAAACCAGTGTACGCGTGCGCCCCTCAGTCAATTGCGACAGCAGACTGATCATATGCATGCGCTCATGTTCATCGTCCGCAGCATGGCGCGTCATGATGACTTCAACCAGAGCCCGGCCGAAAGCCTCCGCATCTGCCTGCTTGCCGACGGCACCGGTGGCGGCCGAGACTTGGCAGATGGCATGAATGAGCACGTGGGCATCCTGGGGAATGCCGGCACGGCGTAACAAGGTGGTGACCGTGCGCGGAGACATCGTGCCCGTGGCCCGGCGCACCTTGCGTAGCGATGCGTTTGCCAGGTAGGCAAGTGCCCATTCGAAAAACGGCAGATGACCGTTCATGCCTGCACGCAGCAGCAGTGAAGTTGTCAGCATGCCGCGTTGCGACATCAGCGCGACCACCGGCTGGAGCAGTTCGGTGTCAACTCCGCGCAATATGCGCAGCGCGTTGACCTCCTCCTTGTCAGAAATGTAATCATCGCTTCGGAAATCAGCGACCCAGCCCTGGTATTGGGCCTTCTTGCGCATTTCCTCCGCGGTGCGCTGATTGTGCACAAGCGCGATCTCGCACGGCAGGTTCGGCAAGTCCATCAAGGCATCGCACACCTTCGGCGAAGCATGAAACCTGTTGTAGACCCTGCGGCAGTATCTTGTGCCCAGGCGAACCGTCGAATTGCCCAGCAATGCGATGATGACGTCCTCGCCGCCGTCCTGAACGATCTTTCGTACCGAAGCCGGTCCAAGGTCGGATCGTGCAGCGACAGCTTTGCAGCGCTTGAGATCGCCAACCGCAAGGATGGTTTTCATGATTGTGTCATCGAGCGATGGATTGAGGCTGATGAAGGGAACCGCAATGTCGTCTTCATCTGCCACAATGGCAAACACCAGGTCGGCCGACAATCCGTCTGTTTTCAGCAGCCTGCTGGCGATAATGTCCCGAATATTACGGTCGCTATCACAGGCCAGTTTCGTGACAATCGGCATCACCTGCCGGCATTCATCGATACCTGAATGCGGGTCGTTCAACAGATCGCACAATTGCCGGGTCAGCGCCATACGGTCGGCGACACAGCCGGACCTCATCACATTTTCAAAAATCGACACATCAAGGCGCAGCCGCCTCTGCTTGATGACATCTTCGAGCATATAAGGTTCCCACTTACCAACCGCTTGCCGGTCACTGAGAACAGATGCTTTATTGCTCGCGACCGGATAAATTGCCTGTCGTACAAGGTAACGCGAGAAGTCTTAACGTTTGGTTCACCATAAATTTTTGGCAGAAAACCTCACTTGTCGCCATCATCCGGCGATACCGGATCGGCAGCCGTTTCATCCATTTCCTCAGCCACCGCGACGGCCGTAACCGCCGTAGCCATGGGCGGAAACGGCACCAGGTCGCCGGTCTCTTCGGGCGACAGCACGCCCGACATCGTCATGCGATAGAAGGCGTAGGCGGCCAGCAGGCCGAATATCGAGACCATGTACAGCATGAACCCGTTGGCGCCGAACTGTTGCATGAAACCGCCGGCAATGGAGGGTCCGGCAATCGACCCCAACCCGTACAACAGCACCAGTTTAGAGCCTGCCGCCAGCATCTGGTCCTTGTTCAACTGGTCGTTTGCATGGGCAATGGCAAGAGAATAGAGCGGCATCGAAACACCGCCAAACAGCGCTACCAGCCCGATCAGCATGAAAGCCTCGCTGGTCGGCACAATCATCACCATTGCTGCCAGGCCCGCCGACAGGACCGACAGGGCAGCGATCATCAGGCGCCTGTCGTAGCGGTCGGACAGCCAGCCAACCGGCAGCTGGGACACGATAACGGCGAACGGCGCCACCGCCATCATCCATGACACATAGGTCAGCGGCATCCCATTCATGACACCGAACACGGCGCCCAGGTTGAAAAACGCCGACTGGGCCAAGCCATTGGCAATGGCGGCAACAACAGCCAGCGGCGAGGCCGCAAATATCTCGGAGATCGAGATATAGCGCGGCGCTCCCAGCACCGGCGCCGAAACCTTGGTCAGCACGATCGGGACCAGCGACAGGGACATCACGGCAGACACGACAATGAACCGGGTAAACCCGGATGGATCGTCAATCACCAGCGCCAGCGAACCGATACCGGCGCCGGAATAGAACAGCAGCATGTACAGCGACAGGACCTTGCCGCGATCCTTGTTGCTGCTGCCCTCGTTCAGCCAGGTTTCAATGACGATCGCCAGCCCCGCCGCACACATCCCGATGATGAGGCGCATCGCAAACCACCACACCGGATTGACAAACAACGGGATCAGCAACACGGCGGTGGACAGAACCGACGCATATCCGGCAAACACCCGGATATGCCCGACCGCACGAACCGCATTCGGAGTAATCAGGGCCGACAGAAACAGCCCGAGCGAGAAACCGGACGCGATAATACCGGTGGTTGTCGTGGAGAAGTTGGCAAGTGCCGCCTGAACTCCAATCAACGAGCCCTGCAAACTATTGCCAATCGACATCAGCAATATCGCCACCAGCAGCGGCCACAAGTAACGCAATCCAGCAATCACCGGCTCATATCCTTCAGGTCAGGCTGCCAGCGAGGCTCCTCCGCGACAGCATTGCAATTTCGATTGCTGGCAAACCACGATTACGCTGATTTTACAGTATGCCCGTTTGACGCAGCTTGGCATCAAATATCTCGCGGTTGCAGGGCTTCACCAGATAGTCCGTGGCTCCATGCCAGATTGCGTCGCCCACCGAACCGATGTCATCTGCATCGGGACACATGATGACAACCGCATCTGAAGCCGCCCTGTGCCTGCGTAATCGGCGAATGAAAGTCGCTGCACGGCGGGTGCCCACCAGAACCACATCCGGCATCTCCGAGGCGCATTGCGCCAGTGCTGCGTCTTCGCTTTCTGCCTGGACAATATTGAAGCCATGACTGGCCAGGTACCCTTGAGCTCGCCCGCGCCACTCTGTGCTCTCATCCACAACCAGGCATCGTGTCAGTTCGCAATGTCGCTTCATTTTCCATCTCCAGGCTCTGGGCAATCCGTTCCCGTATTGCGAGTCCTGCGCCCAGCAGGTTAACGAGTGGTTAATCAACGCCCCAGCCGATCTTGAGGTTCGTTTTACCCTTCAAAATCATACACTTGGATTCAACACATGAATCCGTTTGTGAATCTGCTCGCCACATGCGCCTGCCTGAATCCGGACTCGCAACGCGACTCACTCCAGAATCGAAAACAACTTTAAGTTGTACTGGTGTCAGGCCATCGCGAAATAGGAACTGCATTTATGGATTGCCCGCGCTGTTGGCCTCGGTTAGCTGTTGGAATACCCATTACAGTCAACAGCAGCGGTAAGAGATCATGGCAGGGAAATGGTTTGAAGAACTGGCACCAGGTTTTGAACTGGAGCATGAAGTACGCCGGACCGTAACCGAAGCCGACAATATGTTGTTTTCGAACATGACCATGAACCCGCAACCGCTGCATATCGACCACGCGTTTGCTGCCGGCAGCGAATGGGGCCGGCCACTGGTCAATTCCATGTTCACGCTGTCGCTGGTCATCGGTATCTCGGTTCAGGAACTCACACTGGGTACGCTGGTGGCGCAACTGGGCATAACCGATGTCAGGTTTCCGGCACCGGTGTTTCATGGCGACACCATTCGGGTAAAAACCACCGTGGTTTCCCGGCGCGAAAGCAAGTCACGCCCGGATGCCGGCATTGTCGAATTCAAGCACGAAGCCTTCAAGCAGGACGACACCCTGGTAGCCGAATGCATCCGCCAGACGTTCATGCGCAAAAAACCGGCCGATGCGGGAGTAAGCTGATGCGCTCCCTACTATTTGTACCGGCGGACTCAGAGCGCAAGATCGAAAAAGCCATGGCCAGCGCTGCGGATGTCGTCATCCTCGACCTGGAAGATTCCGTTGCGCCACAGAACAAGCCGGCAGCTCGTGCCCTGGCCGCAGATACGCTGAAAACGCCACGGTCTGGCCCTCAGGTTTATGTGCGGGTCAATGCACTCGATACCGGCCTGACACCTGATGACCTGACCGTTGTCCTGCCGGCCGGCCCGGACGGCCTTGTCCAACCCAAGACCGAAACCGGGGCCTGTGTTGAAAAGCTGGCGGAGCTCGCCGGCACGGATATACCGGTCATCGCCATTGCCACCGAAACCGCAACAGCCATGTTTGGCCTTGGCACCTACAGTGGGGTTGCTGGCAATCTGCAGGGCATGGCGTGGGGCGCCGAGGACCTGTCCAATGAATTGGGCGCACAGGCCAACCGCGACACGGACGGCATCCTGACCGAGCCATACCGGCTGGCCAGATCGCTGTGCTTGTTCGGTGCCCGCGCTGCCGCTGTCGATCCTGTTGACACGGTCTATGTTGACTTCCGGGATTCGGCCGGCCTGGAACGCAATTGCATGGAGGCGGTCCGCGACGGCTTTTCCTGCAAGATGGCTATACATCCCGCACAGGTCGAAATCATCAACCGCGTGTTCACACCGTCAAAGGAGCAGATCGCTGAAGCCCGCAACATCATTGAGGCCTTCGCTGAAGCCGGCAATGCCGGCGTGGTGGGTATTGGCGGCAAGATGTACGACATTCCGCATCTCAACCGGTCCCGCAAACTGCTCGAGCGGGCCACGGCCTATGGAGTCGCATGACACCACCGGCGGCATCCTGATCCAGGCAGCATATTGTCTCCGTACATACCACAGCAGTACCGCCGGCGCCGGCAACACATGGAGCTCGACATGCCCGACACCGCGTCCAATGCAACGATCTATTATGACGGTTCCTGTCCCTTGTGCGCCTCGGAAATCCGTCACTACCGCAGGCTGGACAGCGACGACAGACTTGACTTCGTGGACGTGTCCGAACCTGGCGCCTTGCTGCCGGACACGCTCACCCGGCAACAGGCCATGGCGCGCTTCCACGTCAGATCCGGTGACGGTCGCCTGATGTCCGGAGCGCGTGCCTTTGCGGAAGTCTGGAAAAGACTGCCGAAATGGCGCTGGGCCGCCAGGGCGGCGCGCATCCCCGGTGTCATCCCCCTCCTGGAAGCCGGCTATGCGGTCTCCTTGGTGGTGCGCCCGGCCCTGTCGCGATTGATCGGCCGTTTTCAGCGTCACTTCCGGCCGGATCGGACTCCATGACCTGCCAAACGCTTGTGCTCGTTCTCGGCGATCAATTGTCGCTGACTTCCGCTGCCCTGGATCAGATCCACACGGAGAATGACCAGGTGCTGTTGCTGGAAGTCCGTGAAGAGGCCGATTATGTACCGCAGCACAAGATACGCCTGGCGCTTTTCTTCTCAGCCATGCGGCACTTTCGCAACGCGCTGCGCGAGCGTGGCTACAACGTTGAATATGCCGAACTTGACGATCCGGAAAACCGCGGTTCAATTCATCGCGAACTGGAGCGCCGCCTGCGCCGCTTGAAACCGCAACGCCTGGTTTGCGTTCAGCCCGGTGATCACCGGGTTCAGCAGATGATCATGACTGCGGCGCAGGAGACAGGCACTGACCTTGAAATCCTTGAAGACACTCATTTCATCACTTCAGTTGCCGAGTTCCGCCGTTTTTCAGACACGCGCAAGTCGCTGTTGATGGAGCACTTCTATCGCGACGCAAGGCGCAAGACAGGCCTGCTGATGCGCAATGGCGAACCGGTTGGTGGGCAGTGGAACTTCGATCACGACAACCGGGAAGCGTTCGGGAAGTCCGGACCACCCGACATTAACGCGCCTATGCAGTTTAGCCCAGATGATGTCACCCGGCAGGTGGTGGCTATGGTCAAGAAGCAGTTTCCAGACGCGCCAGGTCGTCTGGAGCACTTTGATTATCCGGTCACCCATGAACAGGCGCAGGACGCGTTGCGGGACTTTATCGACCATCGACTGGCCGGCTTTGGCCGCTACCAGGATGCGATGGCGATGGACCGGCCGTACCTGTATCATTCCCGCCTGTCGTCGGCTCTCAACATGCACCTGCTCGATCCCCGGGACGCAGTGAACGCAGCCGTGCAAGCGTTTGAAGACGGCGCCGCCGAGCTCAACAGCGTGGAAGGATTCGTACGCCAGATCAGTGGATGGCGGGAATATGTCCGCGGTGTCTACTGGACCCGTATGCCCGGCTACGCCGATGCCAACGAGCTTGCTGCCGACCTTGATATGCCGGCATTCATGTGGTCCGGCGACACTGAGATGACCTGTGTCCGTCAATCGGTTTCACAGCTCATTGATCACGCCTACGCCCATCACATTCAGCGCCTCATGGTGCTCGGCCTGTTCTCGCTGCTGCTGGGAGTGCGGCCCTACGACGTGCATCGCTGGCACCTGTCCATGTATGTCGATGCAATCGACTGGGTATCCTTGCCCAATGTTCTTGGCATGAGTCAGTACGGCGATGGCGGTGTTGTCGGCACCAAACCCTATGCGGCGTCAGGAAACTACATTTCCAGGATGAGCGACTACTGCGCCAACTGCCGGTTCAATCCAAAGAAGGCGACCGGCGATGATGCCTGCCCGATAACCACACTTTACTGGGACTTTCTGTCCCGCAACCGCGACAGGCTCAGCGCCAACCGGCGTATGGGGTTTCAGTTCAAGAACCTGGACCGGAAAGATGACGGCGAGCGCCATGAAATCCGCCGGGCCGCGAACAGGCTCAGAACCGTTTTCACGCAGAAGACCTATCTGTGATGACACAAGCGCTCGATGAACCGTCGCCATTGTCAGGCATGACCAGGATGGGATCAGCCGGCAGCGAGAGCATCTGACCATACCCGGTACAGCCGTCGCAGCTTCTCAAACCGTGTCGGCGCGCGCATGTTTTCGTAAGGATCGCGAACCACGCCGGCATTTTGCAGTATGCGTTGCAGCGTCCTGCGATGCATGCCCAGGATGGCCGCAGTCTTGGATGTGTTGCGGTCATTCTTCTCCCAGCGCGAAATGATGTGCTGCAAGCGGGCCTTTGACGGGCTCATCATCTTCGGCAATTGATCCGGTTTGCGTTTCGCGGCACTGAGCAGCGCATGTTCCAGTTCTTCAACGCCGAGTGGCTTCACCAGGCAATCAGCGGCGCCGGCCCGGGCCGCGCGGGCAGCGGTCGCAATATCTATGTATCCGCTGAGCATGACGGCCACGCACGACGGTGCCAGCTTACGGATCAGGTCCAGGGCATCGAGGCCACTTTCGTCTTCAAGATGGACATCAATCACCGCAAAATCCGGTTGCACGCCAGCCAGTTGCCGGCGAGCTTCCGCAATACTGGTTGCGGCACTTATCGTGTAGCCAAGGGTTTCCAGATTCCTGCCGAGGACGCGAACAAACGCTGCGTCATCGTCTATCAGCATGATCGACTTCATAATGACTCCAACTCAGTTCTTGTTATGTGAGTTTACGGAAGATTGGTTCAATCAGATTGACGCGCGGTATTTTGTCTCGGCTGAACGGTGCAAGAGGGATCAGCGCGGCCCGCCACTTGGTGCCGGATTTCAGGCCGCAATCTGAACCGTGCGGAGGGCGTTAAGTCAGTGTCAGCGAACCCCGGCCGGAAGCCACTCCTGTTGTACATGACAGACGCGCGAGCTTGTCCGGATGCCGCATAATGTAGATATGAGTGATATGTCCCTTGCGGTCATATGCAAATGAGATTGCGGCATGCACCTGCTCACTGTCTTCAATCAGCACGCCAAGCATCCCATTGATCATTCGAGGCGAGACTCGCATCGAAGACCAGGCGCCCGACAACACATCGGAGACGAAGGCACAGATACTTGAGCGCCCTGTGAGCATCTCGCGAACCGCAACGACCTTTCCCCCGCTGTCGGCCCGCAAATCGGCATCCGCCCGCAACATCGAGCCAAGCTCCGTCGTGTCTCCGGATTTCAGGGCACCTTGGAATGCCTGCAGCAAGTCATGTTGGCGCTGCTTGTCGGGAATGTGGCGTACGTTGTTCTGGACGATGAACTGGCGCGCACGTGCCGCGAGTTTACGGCAGTTGGCCGGTTCCAGTTCCAGTGTTTCGGCGATCTCATCAAACGGCATCGCGAAGATATCGTGCAACAGGTAAGCCGCCCGTTCCTTTGGCGTCAGTCGCTCCAGCAACAACAGGAATGCAGTGCTCAGGGATGATGCAATTTCGAGCTGCTCTTCCGGGCTCGCCTCAAATTCAGTCTGGATCTGTTCCGGAATCCACTGTCCCACATAGTCCACGCGCTTGTTGTGGGCCGATTTGAGCTGGTCCAGGCACCGGTTTGTACACACCCTGGAAAGCCATGCCGCCGGCGTTTCGATCTCCGGCCCGGCATGAGAAATCCACTTGATATACGTATCCTGCACCGCATCCTGCGCGTCGCTGACCGATCCCAGCAAACGATATGCGAGCCCCATGAGTTGGGGTCTCGCGGTTTGGAAAACTTCTGTCTGGTGCATCGTCATCCTGTCAGTGCTTCGATATCTGAATGCGGTTCCATAGGTTGATCATGCCTATATCCATCGTGATGACGGTAATTTCCCTGTCGGAAAAGTGGTCCCGCAGGTCGGCACGCAATGCTGCGTAGTCCGCCCTGTGATCCAGTACCGTAAGCGCTTCCACCCAGGCGAGAACGGCACGTTCTGCGGCTGAGAACAGATTTACATGTTGCCAAACGACCAGCTTGTCGATCTGTTCCTGGCTGACACCGGCCTTACGGGCATCATCAATGTGCATGTCTACACAATAGGCACACTGGTTGATCTGAGAGGATCGCAGTTCGATAAGCGCAGACAATGTGGGCGCAAGGCCACGTTCTGTCATCATCGGGTGAACTTGTCCGAGATATCCCATCAACTTGGGGTCGTTCTTTTCGTGTACCACAGGCATGGTGGAGTTTGTCATCTTCTTACCTTTCGTGATGTCTGAAACCATGACGTCTTGCAGGCCTGGTTTGTGACATAGCGACAATCGCCATTCAGGATCGGAGGCCGGAAACCCGGCCCCATCCCATCTGGAGCTAGTCAAGAATTACAATCGCATCGACTTCGAACAGCATGCCGTCGAGCGCGAGCCGTGGCACCGGAACCAGGGTTTGAGCCGGCAGGTGCGAACCAAATGTTCTGGACACCTCCTTGGCCAAAGGTCGCAGCATCGACTGGTCATAGCCAACCAGATAGGTGGTGATCTTCGTCACTTGCGACGGTGTCCCGCCCACGCTAGCAATCGCAATCTTTAGGTTGGCGAAAGCCTGGGCGATCTGCAGTTCCATCGATGTGCCGAGGGGACCATGCCCGTTGTTGGCCCCCTGGCCGGCAAGGTAGGCAACTCTGCGTCCGCCGGATGCAACGACGGCATGGCTGAAACCCGCAGGCTCCGGGTCCCAGAGTTGAGGTGGATTGACTGTTTCGAGTTGGACGGCGGTGTCTTCCGCCACCGCGCTGGGCAGGGAAGTGACAGCCAGCAAGCCGCCAGCCAGGATTGATCTTAACAGTGCCATTTGGTTTCCTTTGAAATTGAAATGTTGCGTTCAAAGGTAGGACGATCTGTAGAGGCGAGTTGTGACGTTGCCGCATTTGCTCACCTGTGGGCGGAAAGGCCGGGAAACGGACCGCACCCTAGCCGCCCTTCAACCAGGCTTCGAAGCGTTTGGTGCGCAACTCCTTGGTGCGGGCATACCACAGGCTGTCGCCGTACAGCGCGCGCTCCACATGCTGTGGTGCATTCGGCAGGTGATCGCGCATCGGAACCCCGCTTTCCAGGTTCAGGCCGACCCTGGACAAGGCCGACCGGCGGGCCGGTCCATAAGGTATCAGTTCGGCCAGGGCCGCCATTTGCTCAGGCGCAGTCGCAAATCGCAAAAACCGGTTCGTCAGCTCCCTGTCGCGCGTGCCACGAAAAACTGCCCAGACTTCGTACCCGATGACTTGGCCATCCCAGACAATCGTGACCGGCGCCCCGCCCTTTTGCTGGGCTGAGAAGAACCGGCCATTGTATCCGCTTGCCATTACGGCGCGCCCGTCACTGAGCATCTCCGCCGGTGTGCCGACATCCTGCCACCAGATGATGGAGTTTCGCAGTGTCTCCAGTTTCCTGAAGGCCAGCCGCAATCCGCGATCGGTGCTCAGCAGGTCATAGACCTGTCTGATCGGGACGCCTTCAGCCATGAGCGCCCATTCGAGAATGACATCCGGCGTACGTTGCAGGGCACGCTTGCCGGGAAATCGCTCCAGATCGAAGAAATCAGAGATTTTCGTCGGTTTTTCACCCAGGAATGCCCGATCGTCGAAGGCGAACACGGTGGAATAGACATTCTGGGCGACCGAGCAGGCGCGAAACGCGCGCGGCAGGAAATCATCTGCGGCCGCGACCCGTTCGTGATCGGTTGCAACCTCATCCGCATCCAGTCTGGCCAGCAATCCCGCGTCACAGGCAGAAATCGCCTGGTCCTCGATCATGTCGATGACATCCCAGCCCTCTTTCGCCGCTCGAGCAGCAAGCGCATCAACGCCGCCGCCATATGTCACCGGCTTCACCTCGATCCCGGTCGCGCGAGTGAATGGATCGTGTATCGCGCGCCGTTGGGCGTCCTCGTACACACCACCCCAGGACACCACCGTGATGGCCTCCTGCGCACGGCTGCCGAGCGGCAACAGACATACAAGCAAGGCAGCTATGAACATCCTAAGCGGTTGCATTTTCTTCCCGTCTCAGGTCCCGGGTGGCCTGCAGGTAAGTTTTGATAATGTCGGTCTCGCTCACGGCCCCGACAAACCGTTTCGACTGTGCATCAACAACAGGGACCACGTCGCCGACAAAGCCTTCCAGCTGTCGCATCGCATCTGCAAGCGTCGTGGATTCATCAAACACTAGCGCTACCGGTTCCATCCGAGATGACACCGGCGCTGCCGGGTCATCGGCGCGCTTGCGCACATCGAACACACCCACAAGCTGTGCGTTCCGGTCAAGCACGAAAACCTCGTTGAACGGCAACGAACCTTCATGCCCCGTTACCGTTCCCGATGGTTCGTCAGGGGCACAACGGGCAAAATCCTTGATCAACAAATCAGAGACAAACCGTGTCGACAGCCGCGCGCGGTCGCGGCCCTGTGACAGGTCAATACCCTTGCGCGCCAATTGCACGTCAAACATGGACCGGCCATAGACCCGGTAGGAAACCAGGTTCGAGAACACCACCGCAACCATGGCCGCAATGGTCAGGTCATAGTTGCGGGTCAGCTCAAAGACGATGAGAATGGTTGTCAGCGGCGCGCCAATCACCGCACTCGTTACAGCCATCATCCCGCAGATGGCATAGGCGACAATGCCCGACGTCGCCATTATGCCTGTCGTATCAACAAGCATCCAGCACAATGCGCCGAACAAGATACCGATCAGCAAGGCCGGGCTGAAAACACCCCCGGCAAATCCAAACCCGATACACAGGGCGGTGAGGGCTAACTTTGCGATAACCAGCAACGCCAGTTCCCAGGTCTGAAAGGCGCCTTCAATGGTCGCGAAGCGCAGCGCCTCCTGGCCCACACCAAGAACATCCGGCAGCCATAGGGCGGTGACACCGACGGCAAAACCGGCACATGCCGGACGCAACGCAGGACTGACCGGCAAGCGCTTCGCGATATCCGCACAGCGCAGCGTCAGCCGCATGAACGCGATTGCAACACCGGCCGCCAGCAGCCCCAGAATGCCAAACAGCACGAACTCATGGCCGTGCTGCACGCCGGAAAACTGCACCAGGAACAGGGCTTCGCGCTCAAACACCACATTTGCCACCACATAACCGGTCGCGGCCGCAACGGTGGTCGGTGCGAAGGCCTGAATGGAGTAGTGACGCAGGATGACTTCGTGGGCGAACACCATCCCGGCGATCGGTGCATTGAACGCCGTCGAGATTGCCGCCGCAACACCGCACGACATGGCGATTGCGGCAAAGTTGGGAACACGCAGCTTCAGCCGGTCCAGCAGACCGCCCATCATGGCACCGAGATAGACCAGGGGACCGTACTGACCGACGGACGCGCCGAACCCCAAAGACACCACGGCAGCAACGCTTGACAACAGCCCGGCTTTCACACCTGGCGGCGGTGCGGCCAGCTGCACGGACTGCAGGACATCCGCCGGGCCAAGCGGGCGCCGCTCCGGTGAGAGTTTAGTCAGCAGCAACCCGACCAGCAGGCCACCGGTCATCGGCACCAGAATGGTCGCTGCGGTGATCAGCCAGGGCGAACCGTCGAACTGGACCCGCATGCGCGGAGAAATCAGCAGTGCATTGTTCAGCCAGGCAACCGCCTCGACGAATGCGATCGCGGCCAGCGACACGCTGAGCCCGATCACAAGTGCACATGAAGTCATCGTGCAGATGCGGTAGACGGCGCTCCCTGCAGTCGGCGGCAGTGTCTGTTCGTGCCCCTTCATGTTCCGACTGTTTCAAGAATTCCGGAGCAAGGCAACCATCGCGGAACGCCCGGCACCGGCGCTAGTCGCTTTCCGGCGTGTCTGCCCTGACCGGCTTTGCCCGCACCTGCCGTTTCGGTTTGGCGGGTGGATTGGCCAGTTCGACCTTGACCGGGCCGCGCATGGCGATGTCGCGGTGCGGGTATGGAATATCGATGCCGGCTTCGTGCAGCCCGTCCCACAACAACAGGAAAACATCACCGCGCACGTTGACGGTGCCCTGCCCCGGATCCCTGATCCAGAAGCGCAGCTTGTAGTTGATGGAGCTGTCGCCAAACTCGGTGATATGACATACCGGTGGCGGCACCGCCTGCACCCGTTTGTGCGTCGCTGCGACCGACTTGGCCAGGTCGCGCACCGTGTGCGGGCTGGCTTCGTAAGTGACGCCGAAATCCAGGTCTATGCGGACCAGGTCCGAGGAGTAGGACCAGTTGATCACCTGCGACGTGATCAGGTCTTCGTTTGGAATCAGGTATTCACGGCCGTCGCGCGATATCACCGATGCATAACGCGCTGCCAGTTCATTGATCTTGCCATAGGTGTCACCGACAGAAATCACGTCGCCCGGCTTGATCGACTTGTCAACCAGCAGGATGATGCCTGAAATCAGGTTCGACACCACCTTTTGCAGGCCGAAACCGATGCCGAGGCCAATGGCACCTGACAACACCGCCAATGCGGTCAGGTCTATGCCGACGAAGCTGCACGCCGCCAGAACCGCTACAATCATCAATGCAGCCTTGATCAGCTTGCCCAGCAACACCTGCAGCGACGGATTGAGGTCTTCACTGGCCTTGATGCGGTTGTCGGCAAACCGGCCGATCAGCATGGCCAGCCAGACCAACGCCGATACGGTCAGAATCGAGTTTATGACGAGCAGCGGTGTCAGCCTGATGCCCTGCATCTCAATGCCGAACCTGTCCAGGGCACTGATTGTTTCAGGCAACAGGTTGAGAATCGAAAGCCCCGCCACCACCCCGGCAAATATTCCGATTGCCTTGGCCATGAAACGGTTGCGGATAAGCCGTGAGGCAATCGAGATGATCACCCAGGCCGTACACAGCTTCGCTGCGATACCGATCATGTAACTGCGCGAAATCCACGTCACCGCCTGCATGGCTTCCACGGCGATCCACAGCAAGATCGCCAGCAGTATCCAGCGTACCCGGCGCAGCATAACCGCCAGCACGCGCAGCAATTGCGGCTGACCCTTGATGTTGCGCACATAGGCTTCAAGACTAGGGGCCAGCCATCGGTTCAGGATCAGCGCGCCGGCAAACGCGGCAAGAATAATGGATAGCTGGATCAGCGCCCATTGCAGGCCAATGTATGTGGAAGTAATGCCAAGCTGGTTCAGCCAGTTGGAAACAAAGCCTGATAATTCGGTCATCAGATCAGACATGCTTACTTCCCCCAGGCCGGAGCTGGTTTTGTCTTCTGTCCCGGATCCGGATTGCTCATCCAGACCGGAACTTGTTCGATCTTCTCTGCCGGGAGGCATTGTATTTGAGTGTCCTCACTCTGGCCGGCGCATTCGGAATGCCTCTTTCACCACCGTGTACTCCGAATAGCCCATGCGCATGATCGGTTGCATGGCAGCCGTATTGACCCTGCCATCCTCAATGAACTTGTCATCAATATACACGCCGATGACCTGTCCGACCACAATGGCATAGCCGCCGGCCGCATTGTCATGTCCGGGCAGGTCCACGGTCTTGACGTATTTGCACTCCAGGCCAACCGGGCTGGCAGCCACCCGCGGCGGCTTGACCAGAACACTGTCGGCCTTTTCAAGCCCGGCCAGTTCAAACTCATCGACACCGGCCTCGACTGCTGCCGACGACTGGTTCATCTGCTCACGCAGTTCCCAGGTGGCCATGTTGCAGACGAATTCGCCTGTCTCAACTATATTGGTGATGGAGTCTTTCCGGCCAGACGATCCGAACACCACATAGTGCGGATTATCCGACATGGCATTGAAAAAGCTGTACGGCGCCAGGTTCACCACACCGCTGGCCGAAATCGACGAAATCCAGCCGATGGGCCGCGGAGCAACCACGGCCTTGAACGGATCGTACTGGTGCCCGTGATTGTTTTCTTCCGTACCGTAGAACATAAGCGCTCCGTTGTTTCAGGGGAAATTCAAGTGCAGGGTTGGATCCCCAGCTTGATGGCGTCCCGCATGCGGTTCTGTCAACCGGTGATGACACAATTGTCACTTGAGCAAGCGCCAAAGCCTTGCCATGTTGCAATGCAACATAAACCATCCGCGTCAAATTGGAGACTGCCACATGCTGAAGGGCAAAACCGCACTCGTCACCGGCTCAACCTCGGGCATCGGCCTGGCCATGGCAGAAGCACTGGCCCGCGAGGGTGCCAATGTCATGCTCAACGGCCTCGGCGATGCGGCCGAGATCGAAAGCATCCGGGCGGGCCTGGAGAAACGCACTGGCGCGAAGGTTGCCTTCACGGGCGCCAACCTGATGAAGGCCGACGCCTGTGCAGAGTTGGTGGCCGCAACGGCAAAGGGATTCGGCCAGCTGGACATACTGATCAACAACGCCGGCATGCAGTTCGTGTCACCGATCGAGGAGTTTCCGGTCGAGAAATGGGATGCGATCATGGCGCTCAACCTGTCAGCTCCGTTTCACACCATCCGCGCCGCGCTGCCGGCCATGAAGCAGGCCGGCTGGGGCCGCATCATCAACACCGGGTCGGCCCATTCCCTCGTCGCATCACCCTACAAATCCGCCTATGTGACCGCCAAGCATGGCCTGGCAGGCCTGACCAAAACCGTTGCGCTGGAAGCCGCGGAACACGGTGTGACGTGCAACACAATATGCCCCGGTTATGTCAGCACAGAACTGGTAGATGCCCAGATAGCCGATACCGCCAAAGCGCGCGGCATGACGGAAAGGGAGGTTGTCCAGAAAGTCATTCTGGAGGCCCAGCCGACCAAAGAGTTTGTCACAGTTGAGCAGATCGCCGGGCTTGCCGTGTTCCTGTGTTCGGACGCCGCTGCCAGCATGACCGGCGTTATCCTGCCAATCGATGGCGGCTGGACGGCACAGTGAACATGGCCAGATCCAAACCGATAGCATTGGCTCTACAGGGCGGCGGCGCCCACGGCGCCTTTACCTGGGGCGTATTAGACAGGTTGCTGGAAGACGGTCGGTTGAGCGTCAAGGCCATCACCGGCACCAGCGCCGGCGCCATGAATGCGGCCGTTCTCGCCCAGGGCTTCACCCAGAACGGCGCAGACGGTGCTCGTGAAGCGCTGGACGCGTTCTGGCATTCGCTGTCGGTCATGGGCCAGGCCAGCCCGATCAAGCGGTCCTTCGCTGACATGCTGACCGGCAACTGGAGCCTCGATGCCTCGCCGGCCTACAACATGCTCGACATCATGTCGCGCATCGTGTCGCCCTATGACACCAACCCGTTTGACATCAACCCGCTGCTCGACCTGCTCAACCAGTCCATCGACTTCGACAAGGTCCGCAAGTGCACTGAAATTGAGTTGTTTGTATCAGCAACCAACGTGCGCAACGGTAAGATCAAGGTATTCAACGGCACCGAGCTCACTGCGGACATGCTGATGGCGTCCGCCTGCCTGCCGCATCTGTATAAATCCGTCAAGATCGATGGTGAGCTGTACTGGGACGGCGGTTACATGGGCAACCCGCCCATCTTTCCGCTGTTCTATCACACATCGATTGCCGACATCATGATCGTCCAGATCAATCCCATCGAGCGGGACGAGGAACCGAAGACAGCGCGCGAAATCCACAACCGGGTCAACGAGATCAGCTTCAATTCCTCGTTGCTTCGGGAACTTCGCACCATTGAGTTTGTCACCCGCCTGATTGCAGACGGCAAACTGGATGCCAACCACTACACCCATGCCCGCATGCACCGCGTCGAGGCCAGCGACAAGATCAACCCACTGTCGGCCTCTTCAAAACTGAACACCGAGTGGGAATTCCTGTGTCATTTGCGCGATATCGGCCGCGACACCTGCAGCGCCTGGCTGGACGCGCACTATAACCAGGTCGGCAAGTCGTCAACACTCGACCTGCGCGCCATGTTCGAGTGACGCCAGCAGGTCCTGAAGGTGCGAAATGTCATCTATGACATGATCTGCCAGCGGCACCAGTTGCTCACGGGATGAGTTGCCGGACAGCACACCGATGCACAGGCCGGCGCCGCCGGCGCGCCCGCACTCCATGTCATGGGCATTGTCGCCGACCATGATCACACGATGCGGCTCAAGACCGGTGTGACCGGCAAAGGCCAGCAACGGATCGCCAGCCGGTTTGGGGTTTGCGACTGAATCATATCCCAGCACCAGATCAAACATGTCAGCCAGGCCGAACGCACTGACGGTGGCCCGGGCCGAAGCGGCCGCATCATTGGTCGCCACACCAAGGGCAAGGCCGAGCTGTTTCAGGCCAGAGAATATCCTGTGCCCCTCTTCCGCCGGAAACACCGGATGCGAGGCGGCTTTCAGGCAGTGCGCATTGACCTTCTCAACCAGAATCTCCGGCGACATGCCGTTCAACAGCGGCATCCACACCTCGACCAGATCGTCCGTATGTCCGGCTGCCCAGATCGAGCCGGGCAGAAACGTGTCGCCATCCGGATCGAAACCGGCAACGTCGAGCAACCGGGTCTCCAGCGACATATCGCCGTCTGCTGCATCGGCGGCTATCGCCTTGAGAGCCGGTGTCCAGGTCTTTTCGAAATCGACGAACACACCATCCTTGTCGAACAGCACACCGGCAATTGCACCTGTCATGACCTGCCCCTAAAACCGCGTCGTCAAACTGGCAGGTTCCGGCCGCGGCCTGTCGTCCTGCAACTGTGCCGGCGTGCCCAGATAGATGAAACCGGCAATGCGCTCGCTGTCGGACAGTCCCAACGCCGTCAGCACCTGCCTGTCATAGGCAAACCAGCCCGAAATCCACTGCGCACCCAGCCCCATGGCCGTCGCCGCCATGAGCATGTTCTGGCACACCGCACCGGCTGACAGCAGCTGCTCCCACTCGGGGATCTTGGGATGATCCTTCGTGGCGGTGCTGACCACCCCGACCACACAAGGCGCGCGTGAGAACATGTTGCGCTGTGCAGAAAGCGTTTCCTCGCCATGGCCGGGATGCAGTTCATGGTACCGCCCGGCAACAATCCCCCCTGCCCGCTCGCGCGCCTCGCCCTCAAACACGATGAACCGCCACGGTGTCAGCTTGCCGTGATCCGGCACCCGCACGGCAATAGTCATCAGGCGATCCAGCTGTTCGGCACTGGGACCCGGTTCGGTCATCGCCTTGGCCGACGCCGACCGGCGGGTCTCGAGCAGGCTCAATGCATCAGCCCTGTCATTCAGCGCTTCAAACGCCAGCCCGTTATTCAGTTCAACCATTGATCATCCTCTGATCCGACGGATTTTCCGTGACTTTCATAACACCGTATATAGGCGTTTACTAAACCTGAAACGATCCCGTTAACCTTCTATTAAGTATTTAATTGCGGGTCGGGCAAGTGCTGTGGTTTGGTCTTTTTGCCGATCGGATTGAAGGTCGGGGGATATGCAGACCGGGCCCTGCCAAAGCGGGGCATCCAGAAGTCTGACAGGGAAAATTGAATGCACGTACTTCTCCAACGTGCACGACAGCACAGTCGGGGCCGCTTTCTCACAGGGGCGGCCCTGAACTTTGTCGGCGCCGGTTTGCTGATTGGTTTGGCGGCATCGCCCGCCCCCGCCGCGCAGCCCACGGTCGCCGATCCGGTCGTCACCGGCTCACTGCCTGCAGCAACCTCGGAAGTTCCCTTTGAACTGCGCATCGAGATCACCAAACCCGGCCGTGAAGGCATCCGGCTTGCCGGGCGCCTGTCGCAACAAGGCGGCCTGATTACCAAGCCGGTTACCTGGAAACTCGTCCGCACCCTTGGCAACGGCGAACACGGCGGCGAAACTGTCTACAGCGAAGACCGGCCCGTAGCGGACGTCCCGCTTGAGCCCGGCAATTATCGCATTGAGGCACGCTATGGCAGCGTGTCGGCGATCAAGCCGGTGGTTCTGGCCAAGGGCCAGCAGCTGGGCCTGACATTCGTATTCAACGTCGGTGGGCTGCGCACCCTGTCAACGTTGGGCAACGAGCCCTTGCCGAGCCGGGTACGCGCCGTTCACAGAGCCTACGCCATCAACGGCACGAGATCGGGCCGGCTCATTGCCACTTCGGACCGCCAGGGCGGACTGATGCGGCTGGGCGCAGGCACCTACCGGCTTGAAAGCGAAATCGAGCCCGGCAACACCGTCACTCACACGGAAGTAACCATCAAACCGGGCATACTCACCTCGCTCAATCTCGATCATCAGGCCGGCATTGCCGTCATCAATGCACCCGAGGGGGTTCCGTGGTCTGTTAACAGTAGCGAAAAGAACTGGCGCCGGTCCGGTGTCGGACCGGGCATGCTGACCCTGGCACCAGGCAGCTACACCTATGTGGACGGCAAACAGACCCGCACCGTGATCATCGTCGCCGGCAAACGCACCAATGTGCGAGTTGCTGACTAGAGCAAGGGCCTGCCGAATTTACACGGTGCCGAACGGCGGCTTGGAGCGGCTGTCTCAGCAACTGCATTTATTCAACAGTTCAGCTCATCTTCCTATATGAGGTCATTGCTGCATGGCATGGCACTGTTCAGCCCATATGGACCGCACCGTTAACAGGGCGCAGGCGTGCCCGCGCCCCGTGCATGTTTCATGGCTGCTGGATCAGTTTATTTCCTGAACCTTCATGACCAGATCATTCCAATTCCGCTGATTATCGATTTCATGTTCAAGACCTTGCTCGTCAGCTATCCTAAAGCGCTTGATGGCTGGAGTTTTGCTGGTGGCCTGATAGAGCCAATAGGCTTCGGCCATGAGGGCGTCAGCAATGGGCTTGTCGATGGACTCGTAAACCATTTGCTTGCAGGCGTTGATGGACTCTGCCGGGAACTGGGCAATACGTTGAGCCAGTGCGTCAACGTAGGGGCCGATTTCTCCGGGCTCGAGCGCCTTGTTTATGGTGCCCATCCGCTCAGCATCATCAGCATCGTAATCCTGTGCGCTCAAGATGATCTCAAGGGCGCGGCCCAGGCCGGTTTGACGCGCCATCCGTGATGCTCCGCCGCCGCAGGGCAGAATGCCCATTCCCACTTCCATCTGCATAAATCTGAACTTGCCCCGCGCCGCAAACCGCATGTCCAGGGCAAGTGCAAGTTCGTGCCCACCGCCGCGTGCAAACCCTTCCAGTTTGGCGATGGTTGCCTGCGGCACTTTGCTGATGCGTTCGCAAACTGATTGCAGGTCCAGCAGTCGCGCATCGTCGCGCGACACCGCTTCGGTTGACATGTCCTTGAGCAACTCTGTGTCATAGTGGCAGACCCAGATCTCAGGGTTTGCCGATTGGAAGATCACAACCTTGGTATCGCGGTCCCGTTCCAGCCGCATCGCAAGGCTGTTGAGGTCGGCCAGCATCTCCTGGCCCTGCACGTTCACGGTACCAAAATTGAAGGTAACCGTAGCGATCGCGTTTTCGACATGGACGTCGAAGGTCTGGAAGTTTTCGTATTTCATTGGACAGTCCTTTCTTGGGCCTCGGCATCAAAGATGCGAGGCATTGCGGTTAAACACTTGGGGATGCGCGCGCGATGCACGCCGCTCGGGTCAGCCGTGTTGGCGCACGACGGCCTGGATCGTTTCCATGACCTCAGCCGAGTGTGCGGCATTCAAGGCCGCGGAATGCGGTTGCGCGAACGCGCCGCTGTCATTATCGAAATAGGCACCGGATGCATCGGCAAATCGACGGCCAAGTGCGGCTTCGATCAGGATATCGGCTCCGATATTCATATCTTTCCCCGGCACGCCAAAGCCCTCCTTCACCATCTTGGAGGCCAGTAAAGATCCGGGATTCACAGCGATCATCGCGGGACCGTCAGGCAGCGCCTTGACCCATTCCCGGGTCCAGATGGTGATCGCGAGCTTGCTTTGGGCGTAGGCGTCCATATCGGCAAGGCGGGCCTTGCCCAGCATCGCATCCAGGCTCACCTGCGCTTGGGCTGCGGAAGACAGGTTCACGACCCTGCCGTTCTTCGGAATGATCGGCAATAGCAACTCGGTCAGCAGATAAGGTGCGAACGTATTGACGACAAAGCGGACATCCAGCCCGCTTTCGAGCACAGGTTGGGGAACTTTCAGCACCCCGGCATTGTTGATCAGCACGTCCAGCTTGTTGTGTTTGGCGCGGATGTCCGCGGCCAGCGATTTAACTGCCGACATGTCGGACAAGTCAGCACTGAATGTCTCGACCCCGCCACCGACCTGGGAAGACGCAGCTTGCAGCTTTGCAGCGTTACGTCCATGCAGCAGAACATGATGGTCGTCGGCGGCAAGCTTCTTCGCGGTCAGCAGGCCGATGCCGTCTGTTGAGCCAGTGATGAGAATGGTCTTGGTCATAAGTTCGGTCCTTCAGTTGAAAATGGGCAGCAGATCGTCCGCCAGCCGCTTGAGCGTGATGTCGATAGGTGCACCGTTGAAGCGAAGGTTAAGGGCAACGTGGTTCACCCCCAGCGTCTCAATTTCGCGCAGGTAACGACGCAGGAAGTCCGTGCCGGACTGAAAGCCCAGGTGGATAGGCCGCGCCGGCGCATCCGGATCGTCAAGCAAGTCGACATAAAGCGATTGCATCACTGGTTTGTCGGGTTGACTCCACGCCAGCAGCCGACCCCGGTAATCTGCGATGACGCGCCCCTGAGACTCGGCGTCCCGTGGATAGGTCATCCACCCGTCGCCGTTCTGCGCCACCCAATCCGGCGATTGCTGGCTGCCGCCGGTGATCAAAAGCGGCAGGCGTGCACCTGTGGGTTTCGGCAACAGGTCGATATCACCCGACAGAAGTCCTCGCGCGCTTTGGTGGCGCGGATAGGCATCTGCCATTGCACGGATGTAGGCTATGCTGTCGCGAAACTGCGCCGCGCGGTCGTGGTAGGTTTGGCCCATCGCCGGATACTCTTCGGGCCTGTCGCCCGATGCCACACCCAACAGCAGCCGTCCACCAGACAGAACATCCGCAGTTGCCGCAGCTTTGGCCACATGGGCGGGATGGCGCAACGGCAGAATGATGCTGGCAGTGCCAAGCGCAATACGGTCGGTCACGCTGGCCAGTGAACCTAGATAAACAAAGGGATCAAAAATCTGCCCCGCATCGCCGAAACTCGGCACATTGAATGGCACATCCCGCAGCCAAAGCGCGGAAAACCCCAGACACTCGGCCAGTTGCGCGGTCTCAAGGTGGCCTTTCATCGTGGGTTCCGCTCCGACCCTATAAGCCTCAAGTGGAACCACCAATCCAACGCTCAGGCGGCCGGAGCGGAACACACGATTGTACGCCTTGTTGATCCGGGGAAAGGTCCCTGCCTGCGGTTTACTCAACATGATGCCTCGCTCAATACCGCACCAGGATGCGGCTTTCGATGCTCTTGCGAACTGTCGTGACGTCCGGGTCTTCAACCAAATCCAGCGCGCTATGCGCGATCGAAGGCAGTCCGCGATTGTCGTAGATGTTGAAGAACGCCACCTCATCAGGTGTCATCCTGGATTGATACAGCCATTCGTGGTTCGGATTGCCGACAAGCCCCATGATCTGGCCCTTGCGATCGGGATAGATCAGATCGAGCACAATCCAGTCTTCATGATCAACGCTCGATGGACGTACAAAGCCGAGCGGCGCGGTATTGATCGGATGGGCCACGGGCCGCCAAATGTTTATGAAGGCATAGTGACCCTTGCTCCATTGTGTGGCCTTGTCAGCACCCAGAGTGTCAATCAGGCGCTGCTTGGCCCCGTCTTCGCTGTAGTCGCTGTGGACATTGCGCGCGGGCTTGCGCGTCGCATCAGGATCATCCACCCGCACCGTGTGGTCAAAAATCACCACTTCGAGGGCATTCAGCTTGTCCGTCAGAAGCAGCTTCAATTCATGGTCATATGTCGTTTTCCATGTGTCCCCGGAAAAGTCCTCTACCGCGCTGGGCCGGTTGGCAAACTCCACGGCATCCTTTGCAAAGCTCGCTGGTTGCGCTGATTGCCTTAGGTCAGTCAATTGTACCTGCGTCGGAGCAAGCTCGGGCGAAATGAGATTGCCGACAATGCCGCCGGCGTCCAGCTCAAAGGCCTGTCGTACATTTTTGTGCACATGGTAGTTGACTGTCGCTGTGCGGGCCATTGGGGCGCCTTCCTGTGATCTGTGCCTGCTGTTGACCATGAATATGACTTCTGGCATTAGACGAATAAACAGTGTATTTTCGTATTGATAATTCTGGAAATGAATATAATGAGCATTGACACAGACGGGTTGCGTCTGTTCATTCTGGCCGCTGACTTGTTGAACATCAGCGCTGCGGGACGTCGGCTTGGCATGGCTCCGGCGGTTTCCAGCGCGAAACTGGCCAAACTTGAACACAGCGTTGGGGCCGAGCTACTGCACCGCACCACGCGCAAAGTCTCCCTGTCGCTGGAGGGGGCCGACTTCCTTCCCTTCGCGCGCGAGATGATCGCTCAGGAAGAGGCTGCACTTACCGCACTTGGCAAAGGAACAGCGAAGGCCACCGGAACACTGCGATTTACCGCCCCCAGCACCTTTGCGCAGCTCTACATCGCGCCGATTCTGCCGAAGTTCCTGGATCAGCACCCGGACCTCACACTCGATTTGCGTTTGTCGGATGTGCAGTTCGATCTGATAGAGGGCAGTTATGACCTCGCGCTGAGAAACGCGCCGCTGCTCGATACTAGTCTTAAAGGCCGCAAGTTGGCAGATGACAAGCGCATCCTGTGCGCAACTCCGTCCTACCTTGACGCGCATGGCACGCCCGAAACACCGTCCGATCTGTCCAGTCATAAGCTCATCGCATTTCGGCATGTGCGCCCACGCCCGCTCAAAAATGCAGAAGGAGAAATCGGCGTGTTCGATCCGGATACAGCGAGCGGGCAGTTGATCATAGATGACGGGCTGAGCCTGAAGCGCGCGACCCTGGCCGGCGCAGGCATCTCGCTGAACTCGTTCTGGAGCGTGCACACAGAGTTGGCTTCGGGACAGCTCAAGCGCGTATTGCCGGAATACACAGGGGCCGAGGACAACGTCCTCTGGCTCATTTATCCCAAGTCCAACGTGCTATCGCCCAAGGTGCGGGTGTTTATGGACTTCCTGATCGCGGAAATCGGAAAGGCACCACCGTGGGAATGAACAACAAGAATACGCTTTCGCCAAGAACCGCCAGGCATGCGGACGCTAGCGCCGGGCTGCCATACCTGTCTTGACGCCAACAGACCCACACCAGTGACCATCGTTACCGGTACGCGCACGAACGTGGGGGGTTCTGACCAGGCCAAAAGACGTCTCAAACTCACAAAAATCCGAACGACACCTCGCACCCCATAGCCATACTGAACTCGCCCGACTGCAACCACATTGAGCTGGGATGCGCAGCTGTTACAGATTGAACATGCAATGCTGTTCTGATCTGCTGTATTCTCGACAATGGAGTGACAGAGGAGGCAATGCCATGGCACGACTGCTTGGTAGAACAGCCATCGTGACAGGTGCAGGTTCCGGGTTTGGCGCAGGAATAGCCAGAGCGTTTTCCCGCGAAGGCGCAAGTGTCGTTGCCGCTGATTTGGACGCTGCCTCGGCAGCAAAACTAGCAGAGGAATTGTGCGCTGAAGGCGGCCATGCATTTGGTGTAGGCCTAGACGTTACCGACAGGGAAAGCCTGGATGCCGGGATCGCGTTCTGCCGGGAAAAGCTCGGCTCTCTTAACACTCTCGTTGCAAATGCAGGTATTGGCCAGCGGCCGGTTTCCATATCCGATACGCCGGTCGGCGAACTGCATCGTCAGTTCGAAACCAACTCGGTAGGTGTTGTTCAAAGCTGTCAGGCCGCCCTCCCGGCTTTGAGAACTGCTCATGATGCGTCTATCATCGTAACAGTGTCAGGAATCGCCCTGGTGCCCAGACCGCAGTTGTACGGCTATGGAATGGCAAAGGCGGCGACAGCCTACTTCATGAAATCACTCGCGCTTGAACTTGCTCCTGAAAGAATCCGGGTCAACGGTCTGTTTCCGGCAGTTGGCGAAACACCAATGCTGGCCGAATTTGCAGGTGGCAGCCTGAGCGATGAAGATGCCGCCGCGTTTGCTGGAGCATTGCCTCTTGGCAGGTTGATCACTCCTGAAGATGTTGGAAACGCGGCTGTCTTTTTAGCCTCTCCGAAAGAAGCCGCCACGTTGACCGGATGCGCACTGCCCGTAGATGCCGGGCGGTGCGTCTAGGCATTGCTGCAGCAGAAACGTTTCACGATCGGTTCCTGGGGCGCAGGGCCTGCCTGGTTATCAAACTGCATCGATGGTGCCGGTTATCATATGGACATTTTGTTCCGCTCGCTTATGATCCTTGTGCTGAGAGGATAGAAGAGACATCGACTGAATTGCAGATCGTCTGAGAAGTTCATGAACGTACCTTCTAACCTGCTCGCAGACGAGCCCCGGGTCCGATGACGGATGCGGATTCTCATTTGGCGTTTCGGCGGTTGTCGCCGAATGATGTAGCAGCCGTCAGCCGGCTCCATGCTGCCATAGTGGCTACGACATCATCGAAAGCGTTTCTCGTAGAACGTGACCGGTCATGGTTTCAGTCTGTCCTGCAGCACAATGGCCATGCGATAGGGCTGTTTGCCGACCGCCAGTTGATCGGATACTCGATCCTGCTACATCCACCGCCGTGTGTTGATGGCCTGCAAAGCGCGTTATCGTTGCTGGGCATCGACCAGGGCGAAGTTGCCTACTCAGGTGGAGTGGGACTCGACCCCGCATACCAGGGGCGAGGCTTGGCCGCCCGACTGATCGGTGAAGAGGTCAAACTGGCAATGTCAATTGGCGCCAGCTTTGTTGCCGGCTCGATATTTCCAAGCAACATCGCAATACTGAAGACGCTGGCGCGCAACGGCTCCTGCCTGGTTGGAATCCATGTCGACAAGGATGGCGAGAATTTTCTGCATCTGCAGTCGACCACGGTCGAACGGATGCCGCTGCCCGATCAGGATCAGTTTCACGAACTGTCCAACTGGTCGGAACATCTGGCAATGCTGCGGCAACGACAATGCATAGCCGTTCCCGTACGGTCTCGGGAACCGCTGGCTTACACCTATCAGAACATCGCTGTGGCAGGCCGTCGCCTTCGCACCGCTGCCTCCATTCGAGGCGGAGGTTGAAGCGCGCATGCAAGCGTACCTCGTTAACTCGTTGATTTTCCTGCTAAACATCAACCTGGTCCTCCGGTTTGCACTGAAGTTGGGACACCTGCCAAATGTCGCGATTCCGCAAACTGCTGAGGAGAAATTCCTGTGGCGTAAGATATTCGATCGAAACCCGCTCTTTGCATTGCTCAGTGACAAGCTTTGCGCCAAGGATTATGTGGCTCGGACGTGTCCCGAACTGATGCTTCCAAAGGTGCTGTGGTCAGGCAAGGACTTTGATGACATTCCCGATCATGTGCTGGACACGCCCGCCGTGTTGAAAAGCAATCATGCATCGGGCCAGGTTGTATTTCTGCATTGCACCAAGCTGGATCGGCAAAGCTTGAAAACGAAGACAGACGGTTGGCTGTCCAAACCCTATGGACAGGCAAATGGAGAGTGGGGCTATCGAGACATCGACCGCAAGATCTTTGTTGAAGAGTTTGTTGTCGGCCCCGATGGCGAACCTTTGCAAGACTTCAATGTCTATGTGGTCAACGGCAGGGTCCAGCATGTTCAATGCATGCGGGACAGCTACGGGGCAGACCCCAATACAACGAGATATGATCGCGACGGCACACCGCTGAAACCTCATTACAGCCCCAAATATGCCTATCGGGTCCTGGATGTGCCGGCGCAATATCGCAAGATTGTTGAACTCGCCGAACGCTTGGCGGCAGGTTTCGATCACATTCGGTGCGACTTCTATCTGGCAGGCGAAAACATCTACTTCTGCGAATTCACGATGTATGCTCTTGCCGGTTACCCTGGAGATAAAGGTCGGCTGGCGGAACAGTGGAAGCGCGACTGGGACCTGCGGCAATCCTGGTTTCTCACAACCCGGCAAACCGGATGGCGCGCCATTTATGCAAATTGGCTGGCGAACCGGCTGGGCGGCGACTTCAAGCCATCTGGATGAACGGCAGCATCATCGCTTCGGCAATGGAATGAACTCTTCTGCATCGCCCGGCACAATGTCGAATTTCGCGTCGCGCCATTCCTGCCTGGCCTGTTCAATACGCTCTTTGGATGACGATACGAAATTCCACCAGATATGGCGTGGGCCGTCCATCGGCTCACCGCCCAGCACCATTATGCGGGCGACTTTTACAGCTGTGATGGTGATCGCATCTCCCGGGCGCAACACCAGCAGCTGACCGCCTTCGAACAGGTCACCGGCAATGCGGATCTGGCCGGACACCACATAGATGGCGCGTTCTTCGTGCACCGCTGGCAACGGCATGGTGGCGCCGGGGTGCATCACCGCTTCGCCGTAGAACATGTCGGAATGGGTTTTGACCGGCGATGTCTCGCCAAACATGCTGCCGGCGATGACACGCAACATGACGCCGCCGTCAGTGATGACCGGCAAATCGTCTGCCCCGTGATGCCAGAAGCCCGGATCGGCCTCCTCCTGGTCTTTCGGCAATGCGACCCATGACTGGATTCCATACAGGCTCTTGTCGCTGGCTCGCTCTTCGGGCGCTGTGCGCTCAGAGTGCACGATGCCCCTGCCAGCCCGCATCCAGTTGAGCGCACCTGGATCGATTGCCTGTTCGACACCAAGACTGTCGCGGTGAAAGATCTGGCCCTCGAACAGCCATGTCACCGTGGACAGCCCAATGTGTGGATGCGGACGCACATCAATGCCCTTGCCGGCCTCCAGTTTCGCCGGCCCCATCTGGTCAAAGAAGATGAACGGTCCGATCATCTGTTTCTTGGCCGACGGCAGCGCGCGCCGCACTTCGAAGTCTCCGATGTCCCGCGCCCGCGGCACGATGATGTGTTCTATCGCATCGCACGAACCCTTGTCGCCGACCACCGGGTCATCACAGTCAAACCTGCTCATCAGTGTCTCCAATTTCTGTCTGGCCGAACCGCCGCACTTGCGGCAACATGAGCGGACAATACGTGGAGGTTGTGACATTGGGCAATATCAGTCTGTTCCAGATTGCCATCCTTTTGGCGTCAGCAGCGCTGATCGCTCCCCTGGCCAAATATTTCCGCATCGGCGCGGTGCTTGGCTATCTGTTTGCCGGCGTGATCATCGGGCCGTTCGTGCTGCGTATCTTCACCGACGCGGAACGAATGCTCCACGTGGCCGAGTTCGGCGTCGTCCTGTTGTTGTTCCTGATCGGCCTGGAATTGCGGCCCCAGCGCCTGTTCTCCATGCGCAAATCGGTGATCGGCGCAGGCGGAACCCAGGTCCTGGTATCGGCCCTGGTATTGTTCGGCATGATGCTGGCCGCCCAGTATAGCTGGCGCATCGCCCTGTTCACCGGACTGGCGCTGGCGCTGTCGTCGACCGCCATGGTCCTTCAGGTCCTGAAGGAGCAGGGCGAACTTGAACACCGCCATGGGAGGCTGGCGTTCGCCGTACTGTTGTTCCAGGACATCGCCGCCATACCGATGATCGCGTTCGTCGGCCTGCTGGCGGTCAGCGGCGGCGAACAGGCGACCATGACCTGGTATGGCGCAGCCAAGGCGCTGGGCGCCATCTGCATCGTGATACTTGCCGGGCGGTATGTTCTCGGCTTCGTGTTCCACCTGATTGCCAAGACCGGTGTTTCGGAAGCCATGACGGCATTCGCACTGCTCACCATCGTGGTTATCGAGATCATCATGAAGGGCGCCGGCCTGTCACCTGCCCTGGGTGCCTTCATCGCCGGCGCGCTGCTGGCCGACTCCGCCTACCGGCATGAGATCGAAGCCGACATCAAGCCGTTTGAATCTCTGCTGCTCGGCATGTTCTTTGTCGCCGTCGGCATGTCGCTTGACCTGGGGCTCATCACCCAGATACCCGGCACCATTCTGCTTGCCGCCATCATTCTGATGGTCACAAAGGGCATCATACTGTTCTTTACCGGCAGATATTTCGGACTGAACACGAAAAGCGCCCGCAGGTTTTCCGTCGCGCTGGCCCAGGGTGGTGAATTCGCCTTTGTTCTGACCACCACCGCGTTGGCTGCCTTTGTCATCACCCGTGACTTTGCCTCGAAAGTCAATGTGGTGGTCACGCTGACCATGGTGGCCACGCCACTGCTGATGCTGGTTGAGGGCTGGCTGTCCAACCGGGCCGCCCCTGTCTCCGAGACCGACGACAAGCACGATGACATGCCGGATCAGGGCGGACACGTGGTGATTGCCGGCCTGGGGCGGTTCGGCCAGATCATCGCCCGTGTCCTTGCCGCCCGCAAGATACCGTTCACGGCGCTGGATGGTGATCCGACCCAGATTGAGATCGTGCGCAAGTTTGGCGGCAAGGTGTATTTCGGAGATGCCTCGCGCCAGGACATCCTGGACGCGGCCCAGATCAGCAAGGCACGCGCCTTCGTAGTATGTGTGTCCAATCCGGAAGCGTCGCTGAAGATCGTTCAACTGGTGCGCAAGAAATACCCGGACCTGCCCGTCTACGTGCGTGCCCGGGACCGAAACCATGTCCACAAGCTGATGGATCACGGCGTCGAGCACATCATGCGTGAAACCTTCCTGTCTGCCGTGGAAATGTCTCGCCGCGTGCTGATCGAGGCAGGCCTCGGCCGTGAAGAGGCTGCACGCACCATCAAGGCATTCGCCTCCGGCGACCGGGCCAGGCTGTACGATGACTACCAGCACTATTCCGACGTGCAGAAGATGGCCGAGAGTGCCAAGCGTCATGCCCAGGAGCTTTCTGACCTGTTCGCCACCGATGCAGACGCAGGGCTTGCCGAGAGCAAGTCCGGCAACGAGACCCCGCGCCGGCGGGCGCGTAAGGCCAGGTAGGAACTGCGTCCGGCAGTTGAACGCCAACAGCGTGGATGCCGCTGGCACGGCACCGACAAGGTCACGTTTCAGCCAGGTACTTTATCGTGCTGCGTCCGGGCATGAAGAAATAGGCACCGCCGCGCGTGCGCACGAAATCCTGCAGCCCGGTTATGGAGATCGGACCTTGCGGCGTCGGGATCGTCAGCCGGCCACCTTTGCGACCGCGGCCCAAAATCGAGTCCACCTCGCCGTCCATGCCGTGGAACATGCGCTCCATGCACCAGGTTTGCTGCACAAACTCAAACTGCCGCTCCAGATCGCCGTTAAGGCACATGAACAGCAGGCCCGGATCGCTGGCCTCTTCATGACCGGCACCGGACACATCGTACTGGCGACCCACACGCAGTATGCGGTGCTTGTTGCTGATCGACAGCTCGGCTTCGCTGTCTTGCGGGTGCAGGCTGTCCCGCGGATTGGCGCGCCGGATATGGGCGCCAAACGGACAGCGGAAGCCTGAAGGATCCTCCTGGCCGAACAGAAACTCGTTGTCCGGCTTTCCGTCACCCTCCTCAAACGGATACCGCACCAGCGAAGTGCCGTTTTTCCAGCGCCCCACCATCTTGGCTTCAATCCATTCCTGAAGTTGCTTCCTGGTAGCGCCCGGCGGAATGCCCTGGCGGTTCTTGATCTCATCCGCCGCCTTCTTGGAGAAGTCATGGAACGCATCCACGTCCTGCTCCAGTTGCCTGACGACCAGATACGATCCGTTGCGGCCGATATTTCGTGGCCGGTCGACCTCGTCTGCTGCAAAGTCCGGCCAGTCGTCTGCTTCCGCCAACGGCTTGTGCACGGGCAAGATGTTGTTTGGATCATCCTTGGCGGGCAGCAGCGGGCTGGTCGGCATGAAGTTGCGGTTGTCGGGGTAGCCCAGAATGAATTCACCGGGTTCTACGGTATGTATTGCATCGGCCCGCGCGATGGAACGGCGCGTCCCCTTCAGGATCGGCTGCGATATCCCATCGGCAAATCCGAACGCTTCCCTTTCCACACCACCGCCGGCGGGGCTGGCTTTCGCGGTGATCTGATGGACAAGCTCGCAACCGTGCCCAGTGAACAGTGTCACCTGCTCGCCAACAGCCTTTTCGAATTGACTGGTCTGGGCGTAGACGATGATTGCGGCATCCACGGCGGCCGCTTCGTTGCCCCACCACCAGTCTTCGGGTTTGTCGTCGCCGGTATCTTTCAGCACATGTTTGGCGCGTGTCGGTTCGTTCATGCCTTGCCGAAAGGCGGCAGGAAACGCGGACATCTGTTCCGCCGTCAGGCCAAGCTTGGACAGGCCGGAAGAGGTAACGGCAAAGAGAATCGCCTTTCTGTCCGGCGGCCGGTCGCCGTAGCGCACGTGCCCCTGCAGCTCCCTGAGCCAGGCCTTCGCCTTCGAGCTGTCATCAGGCAGTTTGATCAGCAGGCAGGCGGCTTCATTGAGTTTCCTCAAGCCACCGAACAGAATGGTCTGAATTTCATCTGTCTCAAGCGCATGAGCCGGCATCCGCCGTGAACCGATGAGAGACAGCCATTCGCGCGCTTGACTCTCGGTCTTTGCCGTCAACAACCCGCGGCGGATAAAGGCATTTCCCCGAATCCGGTCTGTCGTCGTATTGGGATAGGCTGAATACCACAGTCTTGTCGGCAATTGCTGACGTCGCGCCCAGCGCTTGAACCGGTCGCCGTCTGTCGCACCTTTCAGAAACAGGTTCTCGGTTTTCGGATATTCCTCGGTATTGCTCCACACGGCAGTGAGACCGCCGGATGCCTTGGTGATGAAGTCTTCCAGGTAGCTTTCCCAGCTGCCGCCATAGTTGGAAAAGAACAGCAACTTGTCGGTACCGGGCACCATGATCCAGCGCGCAAAGTGAATGGTGCCGATATTGCCCAGATAACCGGGCCTGAAAACGTGGGTCGCCATCTGCGCGATGAACCAGAAGGCAAACCTGAGTGTCAGTCGGCGCAACCTGCCCGGTTTCATCTTCGAGACACCATAGAGGTGGTTGATGCTGCCGTTGTTTTCCCGCGCCATTACCTGACTTAGCACATCATAGTCAGGTGTCAGGTCAGCGGCGCTGTCGGTGCGCTCCCTGGCGCGCAGCCGGGCGTAGATCAATCCGACGGCCGCCGCCAGGATCAATACGCCGCCCAACAACGTCAAACCACCCATAGCGACCGCAAACCAGGCTCCACCCGCCCTGCCGGCAAAACCAACCGCCCAGAACAATGCGATGGCAAAAACTATCAGATAAGGCCAGGTGAAAGTCTTCAGCCCGTTGATCACCATCTTTACAATGGGAACAGAGACCGCTGCGTTGGAGCGTGCGAATGGCACGTCCTCGACCCGCATCATATCCGCAAATTCCGCCAGACCGGCCATCCGTTCGTGCACCTGGTTCAGGATCTCAAGGGGCGATCCGGAAACCGACCCTTCCCCAGCCAACTCCCGCACCCTTCTGGCAAAGTCCCATTCCCGCCGAATTCGTGTCGCGGTCATGCCTGGGGTACCGGCGTGGTTCAGTCCGGGCGTACTGAACAGCCCCAGACCTGAATCGTGTGAGTGCTCGGTCAGGAATTCAGCCAGCTTGGCCTCTTCAACCTCATGTCCGGCAACCGAGAGAATGTCCCGCAAGACGTCCCTCAACCGTGTCGCAATGTCATCTATGGCCGCCTGCTTGTCGCCATCCTGGCTGGTCTCGATCACCAGAAAGGCGCCATGACTATTGTCCCTGTCAGCCGGCAGCACATTGACCGACATGAAATGTACACTGCTGCCGCGGAACAAATTGCGCAAATCACGGCGAAAAGGGTTGCCGTAGCTGTCCAGCCTCGCATTGACATCATCGGTGTTGCCGGTATCCAGCGGCACAGCGACAGTTAGGAATGTATGTGACATTGGCACGCCCCTGTTGGCTTCAGCGGCAAGCGACCGTGTCAACTTGCCGGACGAGACCAATTCTTACGTGCCGGTCATGGTGGATTATGTGCGAAACCCCACACTGGATGTCAGGATACGGATGGGACATGCCTGGGGTGCAGAAGCCAGACGTTTTCGGTCGCGTCGCATTTGCCTTTCAGCTTTCCCGCCACATCGACGCTGGCCAGGGGCATTATTCTATAGCTGTCCTGATAATGGCTGCGGACGTCGGCATCGCCAATGGAGAACGGAGGACCATTCATCTGCGTCTGGTCATATTCAAATGTCACCAGCAGTTGCGGGGCATGACCGGCAATTCTGGTTAGGTGACGGGCATAGCGGGTGCGCATGTCTTCCGGCAGCGCCACCAGCGCTCCACGGTCGAAGATGGCGTCGACAGGGTCCAGCATGTCCGGTGCAAGCGTGAAGAAATCGCCGACAAAGACCTCCAGGTCACCGGCCTCTAGACACGTCATGCCACCTGTCGTGGTTGCCGTCGGCACCAACTGCAGATCTTCGAACAATTGCCGAACCGCCGGCTCATTCAGCTCCACGCCGACAACCCGATAGCCTTGTGACATCAGCCAGCCGATGTCGCGGGTTTTGCCGCACAGGGGAACAAACACCCGGCTGCCGGCAGGTAACGCCAACTCCTTGAAATTGGCATGCAGCAAGAGGTTGCCCTCGGCTTCATGGAACCCGATATCGTCCGTGCGCCACTTTTGATGCCAGTATTCCGCTTCCATCTCGGTATCCTTTGCATGGTCATTGAAATCCTGATCCCGCAAAGATACAACTTCAAGTGAACTTGAGGTCAATAGTGAATTCGCAGGAACCGTTATGGATATCGGAGAGGTCTCCAGACTGTCGGGATTGCCCGCTTCAACGTTGCGCTTCTACGAAGACAAGAAGCTGCTCAAGCCGATAGGCCGCAAGGGTCTGCGCCGGGTCTACGACGCTGACGTGCTGCAGCGGCTGGCCCTCATTGCCTTGGGACGCAATGCCGGTTTTACGCTCAACGAGATCGCTGCCATGTTCACCCCCGACGGGCCCAGGATCGATCGCAGCCAGTTGGCGTCGAAGGCGGATCAACTGGACCGGACCATCAGGCAACTCACCGCAATGCGCGATGGCCTGCGCCACGCTTCGCAATGCCCCGCGCCCAGTCATCTTGAATGCAGGAAATTCCAACGGCTGCTTGCCATTGCCCTGAAAAGCCAGCGCGGACGGAAAAGCTAGCGCAATGCCGGGTTGAACGAATTCTGCACTGCGGACAGGTGGCAGAGCACCAGTCACGTCACCCATCTGCAGCCTGCGATCCAACGGAAACGCAATCGCCAAGACCAGCAGCGCCATCGATCAACAGCTTTTCATGGTTTCCTGCGGGCAATGATACGCAGTTCCACTACAACACCTTCAGATGCAAATCCGGCAACTTCGATCGCAGTCCATGCGGGATAGGGCTCAACAACTTTTCGCTCCCAGACCTTCCTGAAACTGTCAAGATGCTGCCGAATGCCGACATGGTAACTGGTCACCTCAAGGACGTCTGCGAACGACATGCCGCCCTCGGCAAGCACCGTTTCGGCGTGCGAAAAGGCAATCTCGATCTGCTCTTCTGCATGCACGGAAACCGTCCCGTCACTGGCCACGCCATTGACCCCGGTCAGAAACACGAAACCATCGCAATCCAAACCTGGCGACATATGCCAGTCATCATAAATGGATTGCATTTCGGCAGGAATGATTGATCGCTTGTTCATCACCAGATGATACCCGCCATTCGCGGCGGTCTCAACGACAGCTCCCGGTTTCATGCAGAACTTTCGTCCAGCACTTCTACGGACAGTATCGTGGGCAGATGCCGGACAATCTCCCGCCAGCTGTCACCTTCGTCGAGACTGGAAAAAACCGAACCGCTGTTGGTTCCGAAATAAAGCCCCAGTGGATCGCGCTCATCCCGTGCCATTGCCTGACGCAACACCGTGAAGAAGCAGCTTTCCTGCGGTAGTCCGGCGCGCAGGTCATGCCAGGTTTTGCCGCCATCTTTCGAACGCCATACGGCCGCAGCCGCGTCCGGCGGAAACCGTCCGACACTGTCGCCGTTCAGGGGAATGGTCCAGATCATGTTGGCATCGCGCGGATGAACGCAGATCGGGAACCCGAAAGTCGACGGCAGTCCGCCGGTGATGTCATCCCAACTGCGTCCTCCGTCTGCCGACCGCCACACACCATGATGGTTCTGCTGGTAGAAAACATCACCCGATCCTGAAGCACGCATGATGTTGTGTACACAGTGGCCGGTTTCGCCATCACGCGGTGCCGCCGGATGCTCGTGCTGGTCGCACGCTTCCGCGTTGGAGAGCCGGTTGCGGCGTTCCCAGGTCTTGCCGCCGTCTTCGGTGGCGAAGACGCCTGCGGCGGAAATTCCCACCCAGAGTTTTTCGGCATTGGACGGATCTGAAACGATCGTGTGCAGGACCAAGCCAGCGGCGCCTGGGTCCCACTTTTCTGCAGACGGGTGATCGGTCAACCCATTCACCCGCTCCCAGGTGCTGCCGCCGTCATGGCTGGCCAGCAGGCCGGCAGGCTTGGTGCCGGCATACAAGGTGCCGTGGGCATGGCCGAGCGACCAGATCTGGGCAAACTCATCCGTGAAGGGCAGCGCCTCACCAGTCCAGCCGATCATCGCGGCAAAATCCGCATCGCCGGCCGCCCAGTCGTCCATCAGGCCTTTGGTCAACCTGGTGACCTGCCAGGTTTCACCGCCATCATCCGAGCGCCAGACGCCGGCGCCATGCCACTCGCCGCCGCCGCCGGCCCACAACGCCCCGGTGGCAACATCTCCCACAATGTGGTTGATCGGCCAGCCGTCGCAGAACGGACCCTTGACCGCCCAGTTGTCCCTCTTGTTGTCCCCGCAAACCAGAAATGTGCCCTTGGTTGTACCGACGAGAATTTTCATATTATTGAACCTTAACCGACCAGCACTACGATGAATGCTGACAAGTTTAACACATGATGAGGTTTCTGCGAGTTGCCGGATTGTGTTTGCTTGCTGACGGCGTAAGATGGACTGGCCAATCACCATGACAGAATACAATCCTGACCATGTCCGACTTGCCCGGTCTCAATGTTGTCACGCTTACGCCCGGGTGTGGATATGGTGATGCGGCCTGCCAGTATATTGCGGGCCTGCACCGGTTGGGTGTTCCTGTAACCTGGACACCGACTATCACCGGCAGCATCAGTGACCGAACCCGGGAGAAGTTTCGTCTCCTGCTGCAAGCCGACATTGCCGAAGATTTGATGAACTTGCTGTGGCGTCCACTGGACTGTTCTACAATGCTGATCGATATTCCACCCTACAATTGGCAACAGCACTGGCGTGAAAAGCAACCGGGCTTAAGGCCTTTCACTTACATCACCTGGGAAGTTGAGCAGGTCCCACAGGACTGGATACCTGTGCTCAATACCTATGAGCGCATCTTTGTGCCTTCGATGTTCAATCAACGGGCTTTGACCGCTGCCGGCATAACAGCTCAAGTTGACGTGGTGCCGCATGTGGCACGCAAAACATCTTCCAGCTCACAGGCAACAGCCTATGGTGATGTCAACGATGAGGACTTCGTCTTTTACACCATCGGATCCTGGACCTCTCGCAAGGCCATGGAGGACACGGTTCGCGCCTACCTGGATGCGTTCAATAGAGATGACAAGGTGGCACTGATAGTCAAAACCGACCGCATCGACCAGATGGCCCATCGGGCGTTGCCGGAAGCACAGCGCCAAACTGCTCTGCCCGACAGTGTCATGGTGTGGTGGACACTGGCGCGTATTCTGGCGTCCTATCCCAACCCGGCCAAAATCCATCTGATCGCCAAACGTGTTCCGGCGATGGATGTAGACGGCTTGCACAGGCGAGGTGACTGTTTCGTCAGTCTGACCCGTTCTGAAGGCTGGGGGCTGGGCGCGTTTGATGCGGCTTTGCACGGCAACCCGGCAATCGTCACGGGATGGGGTGGACACCTTGACTATCTTGGCGAAGACTTTCCGTTTCTGCTTCGATATGAGATGGAACAGGTATCAAGAACACCAGCAGATGGGTTCTTCAGCCATGTTGGAGATGCGTTCTGGGCGCGGGCCGACCGCCACCACGCGGCAGAGGTAATGCGTTCCGCATATGAAAGCAGAGATCAAACAAAATCAGTTGGCCTAGACCTGCAACACCGCCTGGCTGAAACCTATGCGGCTGAGAAAGTGTGTAGAAGGCTGGCTAACCTGATGGGCTACAGCGAGGCTTCATAGTGTCGTCAACACTGCAGATTCCAAGAGACCTGAAAAAACATGAATTGCTGGTTCTGGCATGGACAGACCACTATTTTGGCAATGACTACCTTGATGACAAGCACATCGAAAATCTGAACGGCCCCGACATCACCGTTTCGTTTACCAGCAATCGTGCCCGCCTGAATGAGGCTGATGCTGTCTGGTTTCATGCGCCCACCATCACGGACTTGCCCAGGCACAAAGAACACCCCTGGATACTTATGAGCATGGAAAGTGATGCCAATTGTCAGGCGTTAAAGATTCCCGCTTTTACCAGGCGTTTCGACATTCACATGACCTACCGCCTTGATGCAGACGTGCCGTGCATCTATCCAAACAGGCACCAGTACGGCACTTTTCTTGAACCGCCACCCCGGCGGTCCGGACCCTCTGCCGGTGCCCTTGCAGCCTATATTGCATCGCATCCTGTAGCCCATCGTGATGAGTATGCTGCAGAGCTGATGCGCCATGTGCAGATTGACAGTTTGGGCAAATGTCTCAGGAACGCGGAGATTGACGGATTTGTAAAAGGCGGCTGGGCCGACGGTGGCTGGCACAGCATTCTTGATATTCTGCCGCGCTACAAATTCTATCTGGCATTTGAGAACTCGATGGCACAGGACTATGTCACCGAGCGGGTGTTTCATGCGCTTTCATGTGGTGTTGTGCCGATTTATCTCGGCGCTTCCAACGTGCGGGAATTCATGCCTCATGATGATGCCATTATTGACGCAGCAGATTTCACAAGCGCACAAGAGCTGGCAGACTATCTCCTGTATCTGGACGCAGATGATGAGGCTTATGCCAAGCATCTAAACTGGAAGACGCAAGGCTATACGGATCGCTTTTCCGAGCTGCTCGATCTTGGTTCGATCGATCCGCAGCATCGCCTTGCCGTCAAACTCGCGCACGGTTGTGACCGTAGCTGCCGATGTGGCGGACGCATGCGTGAAACGGAAACTGGCCAGTGAAAACTGTTCTCATCACCTATGCCAGCGATGCTTTCGCACCCTGGCAGAAAATCTGCACCGTGACTGGGCAGCGGTTTGGCTTTGATATGTGCAATGCATTTGGACCGAAGGACATTGAGCTAGAATTCGCACAGCGCCATGCCACAACGCTGCAGCATGGCCGTGGTGCAGGCTATTGGTTATGGAAGCCCTATTTCGTGCAGCGCGTGCTGGCCGGTCTGGCCGAGGGCGACATCCTGGTCTACGCAGATGCGGCGACCCATTTCGTCAACCCGATTGCGCCGATGATCTCAGCGCTTGACCGGCACAGTCTGGATCTGCTGGTTTTGGGCGAAGGGTTCAGCGAGGATCAGTATACAAAACGCGACGCGTTTGTGCTGATGGACGCGGACACCGAGCCATTTACACAATCACCGCAGCGGTTTGCGAGCAGCTTCATGCTTCGCAAGTCAGCTTGGGCGGTGGATTTTGCGAAACGGTACCTGAGCTGTGCCGAAGACAGGCGCATTCTCACCGATGAAGACAATGTTTGCGGCCTGCCAAACTATCCCGGCTTCATCGCTCATCGTCATGACCAATCCATCTTCAGCCTGTTGAGCAAGCAGGAAGCTGTGCCTGTCGTTGTGAAGGACATTATTGCGGAAGGATTGCCAGGTCGCGCAGAGCAAATCATCAACCATACAAGAAGTCATATAGCTCCGATTGACATCATCAAGGTTCTTATGACCCAAGGCGTCCTGTCACCGAATGATCTGCCGGCGTTGACTTCTTAAGCTCGGCAGCTGCCTCCGTCTTCACACAAACCCACGGAGTTATGCCGGGCCGTACCCAGCCATTGTCAGAACCACAAGGTTCAAGCAGTCCGCCACGTCCCTTTACATAGCCGTTGTAGTTGAAGGCGATGGCGTCATGATTTTGCAGGGCAGCCTCGGCGATTTTGTCGTACTCGCCCTGTTCATAGTCCACATAGTCAATGTCAAATCCGTGGATGTCATGGTTTTCAAATAGCAGGAATCCATTGATTGGGGCGTTGGGAGCCGGGTGCTGGACGTTCCAGGTGTTTGTTCCATGGTGTATGAAATGCAGCAGCTTCTGTGCTCGCACAGTTTCCAGTGATTTGCCGTCCAGGCTTGGGTTTTCATGCAGAACACAGCGGTCACAGACCTTGTCCAGACCGATAATATTGAATGCGAACATATGCTCACACCAACGGATTTGCCGCGTGAGCATGTCGGGCCCGGTATTGTCAAAGACATCTGAAAAGGTCACGTCCCGCTTTATCAAGCGGGGCAGCATCGTCGTCAGGTAGGCAAAGAAAGCGTGCCCCCTTGGAGCCGCCATCAGTGCATTGCCTATAACTGTGTTGTGTATGGCCGGGCCTGCCAGCAGAGAGAAGTGCAGGTCACCGTGTTCTATCAGCGGATCAACGGGTTTGAGGCATTCCATGTCCAGATCAAGATAGACGCCACCATAGTGCAGCAGGATGAAATAGCGGATCGCATCGGCCCGTTCGATGTTGTGCCTGTATCCATCATAGGTTGTGAGAAACCAGGGATAGTGATCCAGGATGAGCTGCCGGTTGTCGGCATCTGTCCACAGCCAATGCTGCCAGTCCGGGTGGTTGCGGCGCACTGTTTCCCGGTAGCGAGCATAGTCGCCGGGCAGATCGTCCGTTTTCCAGGTCTGATGGATGATCTTGGGGATGGGTTGAGACATGAACTAACCAATTTCCTTGTCCATCAGGGCAGCCTTGATGCTGGCTGTGAAGTTTCGCGTTCATGATGCTGCCGGACAAAGCGATGATTGCCGGCACGTTGATGCCCTATATTCAGGACATGGCCCCTGCATGGCAATGCCCTGCAAACCGGCATCATTTCAGTCTTGCGGCGCCTGCATGGCCTGCGCCAGAATCTTGTAGATTCGACCGTCGGTCATCTGGCTTACATTGAACCGCAGAAATGGGGACATGGATTGCGATACGCTGAAGACATTGCCCGGCGCGAGAATGATGTCCTCATGTAGCGCCAAGCGCGCAACCTGCGATGCGTCACGACCGTCTGGAAGCATGCACCACAGGTAAAATCCGCCGCGCGGCATCAGCCAGGGCCGAATGCCAATGTCTGCAAGCCTCGACGCGACCGCGCGCCGGCTTCGTGCAAGCCGTCCGCGGATCGCATCCATGTGCTTGCGGAAACTGCCGTCACTGAGCGTTGAATACACCAGTTCGGCTGCAAACGGGCTTGGCCCGCCGAAATTTGTCGCCACCTGAAGGTCAACCAGCGCCTCTATCCAGTCGGCCCGCGCCGCAATGTATCCGCATCGGATCGAGGCAGACAGTGTCTTTGAGAAGCTGCCAATCCGGATAACCCGGTCGAGCCCGTCAAGAGCAGCAAGCCTGGGCGACGGCTCCGGTTCGAACTCGGCAAAAATGTCGTCTTCAACGATGACAAGATCACACTCGGCAGCCGTATTGAGAACCCGGTGAGCTGTCTGTGGCGATATTGTTGCACCCGTCGGATTGTGAAGCGCCGAGTTGGTGACGTACAGCCGCGGCCTGTGCGCCGACAGGGCTTCTGAAAACCGATCGAGATCCGGCCCCGCCGGCGTATAGGGCACGCTGATCACCTTGACCTGGTGGGCCCGCAAAAGCGCCTGGAAATTGAAGTAGCAGGGATCGTCAACCAGCACCGCATCATCGGGCCGCAGCAGGAACCGGCAGATCAGATCGATGGCCTGGGTGCCGGAGCCGGTCAGCAGCAACTGGTCCGGACCTGTGGAGATGCCTTCTGTGGCAAATTGCCGGGCAAGCAGCTGGCGCAGGCTGGCCGCGCCACGGGTGCTGCCATACTCTGTCAGGACACGTTCGTCAGCCCTGGCAAGGCGGCGCAGCGCGCGCCGCATGGCGTCATTGGGCATCCACTCCGAGGGCAGCCAGCCGCATCCGGGCATGAGCATGTCGCCGCCGGCATCGAGCGATTGCCGCGACACCCAGAACGGATCGATCTGCTGGTCAAGCGCCGGCCCGACATCGCCCAGCGCCACTGGCATCGGAGCCCCGGAAACAAAGAAGCCTGAGCCGGGTCTCGAGCGAATGATGCCTTGCGCCGCAAGCCGGTCGTATGCCTCCACTACTGTCGACGGAGACACCCCCATGGTTGCCGCGAAGCGGCGGATCGACGGCAGTTTCTCACCGGGTTGCAACTTCCGGTTCGCCATCCTGTCGCGGATCGCCTGCATGACCATGCCGGTACGGGTCTTCACCATATCGTTCATCTGCTAAACCTGCAAAATTGTATGGTCATCGTACCAATACAGTTTGATCAAATTGTATTGTTTCGTATCTGTCGGTTCGAGTCCACTTCCGTTACTCCTGCTTCGTCTTAAACAGGGAGCAAGTGATGCAGAGCAGTGCAGCGGGATGGGGCAGCGGACTGCTCGGCGTGATCATTTTCAGTGCCTCCCTGCCGGCAACCCGTGTCGCGGTCGGTGACTTCTCACCGTTGTTCCTGACCTCAGTCCGGGCCGTCGTCGCCGCCCTGCTGGGCGCCGGCCTGCTGATCCTGCTGCGCCAGTCGTTGCCACACCGCAAAGACCTGGGCTCCCTGCTGATCGTGGCACTTGGTGTCGTCGTCGGCTTCCCGCTCATGACGGCGCTCGCCCTGCAGCACATCACTTCGGCTCACTCAATCGTCTTCATCGGCCTGCTTCCACTGGTCACCGCAATATTTGGCGTCATACGCGGTGGCGAAAGCCCTCGCCCGGCGTTCTGGCTGTTCTCGGTCACCGGCAGCGCACTGGTCGCCGGTTTTGCCCTGACACAGGATGTCAGCGCGTCACTGACCGGTGATCTGGCGATGGTTGCCGCAATCCTGCTGTGCGGCCTGGGTTACGCCGAAGGTGCCACCTTGTCCCGCAGGCTCGGCGGTTGGCAGGTCATCTCCTGGGCGCTGCTGCTTTCACTCCCGGTCATGACAGCAATCGCGCTCGCGGTCTGGCCTGACACGCTGACAGGCATCGGCCTGCCCGCGTGGTTCAGCCTGTGTTATGTCTCTGTCTTCTCCATGCTGGTCGGCTTCGTGTTCTGGTACCGCGGACTGGCCCTTGGCGGTATCGCCCGTGTCGGACAATTGCAGTTGCTGCAACCATTCTTCGGACTGATGCTCGCCGGGCTGCTGCTGCGCGAGCCCGTGGCCTGGACCATGATCGCTGCAACTGTCCTGGTCGCAGCCTGCGTCGCCGGAGCCAAGCGGTTTGCCTGACCCGGGGCCAACGCCCTACTTCAGGGATCAGCCTTTCCGGGAGCATAGGAGCGCAGGCTGTTTTCAATCTCGGTGATCGCCACCGCTAACCCGTCTTCTGCTTTAAGGTCCTCGGCAAGTCCAATCGCCCTGTCGCGCATAGCCGCATCACTCAACGCCACTTCGATGGACCGTGCCAGGCGCTCGACAGTGAGTTTCTTGCGCGGCACCGGATGCGCCCCAACGCCGAGCGCGACGCTTCTCTCCGCCCAGCCGGGCTGATCTCCGAAAAACGGGCAGATCACGCACGGCACTCCGGCACGAAATCCCTGCGCCGTCGTACCGGCACCGCCATGATGGACAACCGCCGCCATCCTGGGAAACAGCCAGCTATGGGGAACAGCCGTAATGGTGATGACATCACCGGTCTCGTCCATATCCAGTCCAGCCCAGCCTGTTGCAATGACACCGCGCACGTTGACCTCCTTCAACGCCGCCACCACCAGCCGCAGCAGAGCCTCAGGGTCCCGAACGGTCATGCTGCCGAAGCCGACATACACTGGTGCCGCACCGGCATCGAGAAACCGTGCCAGCTTGTCGGGAGGCGTGTAGTCTTCATCAGTCGCCAACGGCCAGTAGCCGGTCATGACCGCTTCCGGCGGCCAGTCCGCGGGCCGAGGCACGACCCTAGGGCTGATCGCATGCAGTATCTTGATGGTCCCCGCGCCCGGCGGCAGCAGCACATCGCGCCCGCTTCGAAGCTGCGCCAGGCCCAGCAGGCCGGTACGCACCCGGTTGGTGGATTTTCTGAATGCCGAATAGGACAGGCCGATCAGGCGGTACGCCAACTTGTTGTAGCCGAGAATGCGGTGTCGCGGCAGTCCGGTCGGTGGAAACTCTCTGGTGGGAACGATCATCGGCTGCAGCAGGCCCATCACCAACGGGAGGCCAAGCGCTTCGCCGATATGAGGCGCCGCCATCACTTTCGGGTGATAGACGATGATATCGGGGCTGCTGGCCTGCGCCGCGGCCCAGGCGTCTTTGCTCATAGTCTCGTTGATCGGTCCGGCAGTCCGGGCTAGCCGAATGCCCGCGGAAACGCGGTTGATCAGCCCCGAAGCGCCCTCAAGCATGGTCTTTCCGTCAGCCGTGTCGATCATGTCCAGCGACGCATTGGACATGGGCTGGAAAGCAAGACCGAAGTCTGTCACCCAGTCACCAAACCTTTCGGCCGTGCAGATAGTGACCTTGTGGCCCGCTTCGACCAATCCGCAGCCCAGCGCAATAAACGGTTCAACGTCACCACGAGTGCCGTAGGTCAGGATGAGTATGTTGGCGCCAGCAGCCATCACCTGTCATATATGATCGCGATCGACCAACCGCAAAGGTTTGCGAGGGTTTGTCAAAGCATTGAGCTGTCACAATGGCCATGCGCTGAACACTTGGATAGCCACCCTGCAGGTCAGTCGCCGTTACTGGCGAGATCCAAGTCCCGCCCCCACAATGGTCATCAGCGCGCCCAGCAGCAACGGAAGCGTCACCACGCTCAGTCCGAACATGGCCAGCAGGCCCAGCGCCACCAGCGGTGTCAGGAAGGCCAGGCTTGATATGGTTGCCGCCGTGCCCTGTCGCGTCGCCTTGTCCCATAAAACGTTTGCTAGCGTGAACGGCCCGATGCCCATCGCGATGATCGCCAGCCATTGCACGGCCGTCGGCCAGTAGGCGGGTTCCAGAACGACATGGGCAAGCAGCGCGCTCACACCGGCCAGCCCCAGCGACGGGCCCACCACGTCTGTTTCCACCTTGGCAAGCGACCGCACGACCGAGTAGATGGCAAACGTCAGTGCGCCGCAGGCTCCCAGGAACACACCAGCCGGATCGAAACCTGTGCCCATCTGCGGAGACAACGCCAGGGCGACACCACAGAACCCACAGGTCACTCCGAGGAACTGCACCAGCGATGGCAGGCGGCGGTGGACGAGCGCGGCCAGCAGCACCAGGAAAACCGGCCACAGATAGTGCACCACATTGGCCTCTGCGGGCCCTATCCGGGCGATTGCGGCCAGGTAAAATGCATTGTTGCCCATCAAACCGAGCGCAACAAAGACCAGGGTGCGTGGCGGCACCGACAAAAAACTATCTTGCCGCCTCCGGACAACAGCGATCACGAAAGAAACAGCACAGCCAGTTAGCGCAGCGAGTCCGAGCACCAGAAACGCCGGAGCAGGATAGGCAATAGTGGCCAGCGCCGGCCAGCTCGCCCACAGAACGACAGCTCCTGTAACAAGCGCGCAAGCCCGTCCGTTCGGACTGTTGCGCATTGCCGTGCGCAGCTTATCGAAAACATCTCCGGCCAGCCGACTGTATGCAGCGGGCCTTACACCTTCGAGCAGCGACACATCAGTCTCCCTCGGCCTGCAAAATGATTGACCCCGGCAAGGTTCGCCAAAAAACCTGCCTAACTATCTGCATTCGCCCGCCTGATGTCAGGCGGCGTTGCTTCATCCACCAGGGCCGCCGTCACCTCGTCCAGTGACATCGACGTCTGGTCGCGAGAGCCGAGCCGGCGCACATTCACCGTGCCTTCTTCCGCCTCGCGGTTACCGCACACCAGGATCACCGGAACCTTGGCCAGCGAATGCTCGCGCACCTTGTAGTTGATCTTCTCGTTGCGGAAATCGGTGATGACCTGCAAGCCGGCTTTCTTGAGCCGGGCCGCAACCTGCTCGCCGTACGCATCGGCGTCCTGGGTAATGGTGGCAACTACCACCTGCACAGGTGCAAACCACAACGGCATGTGCCCGGCATAGTTCTCGATCAGGATGCCTAGAAACCGTTCCATGGATCCGCAGATGGCCCGGTGGATCATAACCGGCTGCTTCTTCTCAGAATCGCTGTCGATGTAAAACGCGCTAAAGCGTTCCGGCAGGTTGAAGTCTACCTGCGTGGTGCCGCACTGCCAGTCGCGGCCAATGGCGTCGCGTAGCACATATTCGAACTTCGGGCCATAAAAGGCACCCTCACCCGGATTGATCTCGGTCTTGATCTTGCCGCCGGACTGCGCCTTGATCTGCTCCAGCACCTCGCTCATGACCTTTTCGGCATAGTCCCAGTTTTCATCGGAACCGACGCGTTTTTCCGGCCGCGTCGACAGCTTTACGGTGATCTCATCGAACCCGAAGTCAGCATACGTGGACAGGACCAGGTCGTTGATCCGCATGCACTCCGATGCCATCTGCTCTTCGGTGCAAAACACATGCGCGTCATCCTGAGTAAAGCCGCGTACACGCATTAGGCCATGCAATGCGCCTGACGGTTCATAACGGTGCACACTGCCAAACTCCGCGTATTTGACAGGAAGATCCCGGTATGACTTCAGACCATGCTTGAAGATATACACATGGCCCGGGCAGTTCATCGGCTTGATCGCGAACACACGGTCATCTTCAGTCTGGGTGATGAACATGTTTTCCCGGTACCAACCCCAGTGGCCTGAGGTTTCCCACAAGGCCTTGTCCAGTATTTCCGGTGTGTTGATCTCTTCATAGCCCTGCGCTTCCAGCCTGCGCCGCATATAATTGACTAGATTCTGGAACATGCGCCAGCCCTTGGAGTGCCAGAACGCTACACCGGGGCCCTCTTCCTGGAAATGAAACAGATCCATTTCCCGGCCCAGCTTACGATGGTCGCGCTTTTCGGCCTCTTCCAGCATGGTCAGATAATTGTCGAGGTCGGCCTGTGACGCCCAGGCCGTGCCGTAGATGCGTGTCAGCATTTCATTGTCGCTGTCACCACGCCAATAGGCACCGGCCACTTTCATCAGCTTGAAAGCCGACCCAATCTGCCCGGTGGAAGCCATGTGTGGCCCGCGACACAGGTCGAACCAGTCGCCCTGATAGTAGATTTTCAGCTCTTCCTCGTCCGGAACTGCATCTACCAGTTCGACCTTGTAGGCCTCGCCTTTGTCGGCGAACACCTGCTTGACCTTGTCACGCGGCCAGACCTCTTTGGTGAACGCCTTGTTGCGCTGAATGATCTCGCGCATTTTCTTTTCGATCACCGGCAAGTCTTCTGTGGTGAACGGCTGATTGCGCTTGAAATCGTAGTAGAAGCCATTCTCGATGACCGGACCGATGGTCACCTGTGTACCAGGCCACAGTTCCTGTACCGCTTCCGCCATCACGTGGGCGGCGTCATGCCGGATCAACTCCAGCGCTTCAGGATCATCGCGTGTGATTATCTTTAACTCAGCGTCGGCATTGATCGGGTCGGACAGATCAGCCAGCGCGCCGTTCAGTTCAACGGCAACCGCCTTTTTCTGCAGCGACTTGGCAATCGACCCAGCCACGTCGCGCCCAATTGTGCCAGCCTCGTACTGGCGCACTGATCCATCAGGAAATGTAAGGGAAATCATTGCTGTCACCTCTTGCTCACTCACTGCCTACAAATGCAGGTAAGCTATCTAGTACTTGATTTATTGCGCGCTGCCTGTCGGCGCAAAGCGTCACTTATTGCCTCTTTTCAACCCGCTTCGTCAAGCAGGCATAGCGCCAAAACCTCAACTCCGCCCGTTCTACCAGTTCCGGCACCGGATCATAACCGCTGGTTCCCCAAGGATTGCAACGGGCAATCCGGAAAAAACCAAGCCAGAAACCAGCCCAGGCACCATGCATTGAGATTGCCTCCATGGTGTAACTGGAGCATGTCGGCAGATGTCGGCAAGTGCGGCCAAGAAAATACGACAAGGTAAGTTGATAACCGCGGATCAGCAGCAGCATTAGCGATGCCACCGGGCCTTGTCGCGGCTTCACTGGAAACGGTCGGTCTTTCAATCTACTGCTCCTTGCTCGAAAGCTAAGCTGGCGGTCAGTCCACAGCACTTTACATAAGGTCCGTGATGCCTGAAACCAAACCCAATATCGTACTCATCATGGTCGATCAGTTGTCTGCCCTGTTCCTGTCTTGCTACGGGCACCAGGTCGCCAAGACACCCAATATTGACCGCCTGGCCAAAGACGGCGTGGTCTTCGAAAACTTCTACTCGCCAAGCCCGCTGTGTGCACCGGGACGCGCGGCAATGATGTCCGGACAGTTGCCGTCGCGCAACCGGGTCTACGACAATGCTGCCGAATTTGCGTCCCAGATTCCAAGCTTTGCGCATTACCTGCGCCTGGAGGGCTATCGCACCTGCCTGTCCGGCAAGATGCATTTTGTCGGTCCGGATCAGTTGCACGGCTTCGAGGAACGCCTGACCACCGACATCTATCCAGCCGACTTCGGATGGACGCCCGACTGGCGCAAGCCCCAGGAGCGCGTCGACTGGTGGTACCACAACCTGCTCTCGGTCAAGCAGGCCGGCATCGCCGAACAGACCAATCAACTGGAATATGATGATGAGGTGGCATTTCAGGCATGTCGCCGCATCTACGACTATGCCCGCAACCCGGAGCAACGCCCGTTTTGCCTAGTCGCCTCATTCACCCATCCGCATGACCCGTACGCAGCCCGGGCAAAGTACTGGAACCTGTATTCCGACGATGACATTGACGCACCTGCCACCCCGGCCATTGCCTATGACGACATGGACCCGCACAGCCAGCGGCTTTGGAAAGTGTCGGCCATGGACGACTATGACATATCCGACCAGGACATCCGCAATGCCAGGCGCGCCTACTACGCGAACATCTCCTATCTCGACGATCATGTCGGCAAGATATTGGGGACGCTTGCTGATTGCGGGCTGAGCGATGATACCATCATCATGTTCACTTCCGATCACGGTGACATGCTGGGCGAGCGCGGCCTCTGGTACAAGATGAGCTTCATGGAACATTCCGCCCGGGTGCCGCTGATCGTGTCCGCGCCTGGCCGTTTTGCCGCCCGCCGGGTCGCACAACCGGCTTCACTGCTGGACATCCTGCCGACACTGAGCGACATCGCCGGTCGTCAGGAACACGCTGCCACACTGGATGGGCAATCCCTCCTGCCTCTGCTCCAGGGTGGTGCTGAAAATCCGGAACACGTCATCTATGCGGAACTGACGGCGGAAGGCTGTCTCGCCCCGCTGCTGATGATCCGGCAGGCAAACTGGAAATACACCGCATCGCGCCCGGACCCGGACCAGTTGTTCGACCTGGCCTCCGATCCGAATGAGACCAACAACCTTGCAAGCCATCCTGATCATGCAGAGGTCGTGCGCAAGTTCCGGTCGATGGCGGCGGCACGCTGGAACCCTTCCCGGCTGGAAGCGGACATCAGGGAGAGCCAGCTGGTGCGGCTTGCAGTCTGGCAGGCGCTGCGCAAGGGCAACTGGTATCCATGGGATTACCAGCCATTGCGCGATGCATCAGAACAGTACATGCGCAATCACAAGGACCTCAATGTGCTGGAAAAGACCTCCCGGTTTCCGCCTCCACCGCAACCGGAGAAGAAATCAGGCTGACTGGGCGGCGCTTTCGCCCTGCTTGCCTTCGGCTATATCGATCGCATTGCACACCGCATCGAAGGTCAACAGGGTCGAGGCATGGCGAGCCTTGAAGTCGCGCACCGGTGACAGCGCTTCAAGGTCAGACCATTTGCCATCCGGCGCCGGCCCGCCATTCTTCAGCATGTCGTACATCTGATCTCGCACGGTACGCAATTCGTCAGGAGTGGAACCGACCACATGATGCGCCATTATCGAGGACGACGCCTGGCCCAGCGCACACGCCTTCACATCGTGGGCAAAGTCCGACACCACGCCACTGTCGAGCATGAGATCGACGGTCACCTTTGAACCGCAGAGTTTTGAGTGGGCAATTGCCGTGCCCTGAGGAGCGTCCAGTCTGCCGAGCCGGGGAATGTCGGCGGCAAAGCCCAGGATCTGTTTGTTATAGACATCGTTTATCATGGCAGTGGCCAATATGGGTCGAACCGGCTTGTATTACCAGCCTCTTTCCGCCATATGCTGTCTCAGAGTGATCGATATACCTGAGGGAACCAATAGCCACTTTCATATGCCTAATGCATGCCCCCTCCGCAATCTGTCTTTTGGATTCCGGCACAGCTTGTGCTAAGACCAGACGCAAATTGCCGGGTTTTAAAAATTTGCTGCAGGTTGAGTGAACCCGAAATGACAAACCAGCGTTAAATCAATGCATTTAGCCCTGAAATTACAAGACTCTATCGAGGCCCGAATGGACGCTGTCGTTAAACGTATAGGTACTGCAAAGCCCGATATCGGGTCTGGCCCGGTCATTGAAAAGCCTTCCGAGGAAGAAGCTCTCAAGGCCGTGCGTACGCTGATCTCGTGGGCCGGTGATGATCCGGACCGGGAGGGCCTGCTGGACACGCCCAAACGGGTGCTGAAAGCATATTCGGAATTGTTCTCCGGTTATCAGGCCGATGGCCGCGATGCGCTGCAGCGCACCTTTGAAGACGTCGGTGGCTACGACGATATCGTGCTGGTGCGCAACATCGAGTTTTTCTCCCATTGCGAACACCACATGGTTCCGTTCCAGGGCCATGCGCACATTGCCTATCTGCCAACCAACGGCGTCGTGGGTTTGTCAAAGCTGGCGCGTGTGGTGGAGGTTTTCTCCCGGCGTCTGCAGACCCAGGAAAACCTCACCGCCCAGATCGTGCATGCCATCGACACCCAACTGGACGCTCGCGGCGTGGCGGTCATGATCGAAGCGGTTCACAATTGCATGACAATGCGGGGCGTGCAGAAGCGTGACGCGTCTACATTGACCACTCGGTTCACCGGCGATTTCAAGTCACAGCCTGCCCTGCAGGCGCGCTTCATGGAAATGGTGCGCTACCGCCAGCCTGACTGATACGTTTTCCAAGCACAGGGGAAACTGACGTGACCGATACCCTTTTCCCCCAGCCGGCCAGCATTGCAGATATTGAAGAGGGCGGCGAATTTGCGCCGCGCTTTGACGATGCCGGGCTCATTCCGGCCATGGCAATCGATGCAGCAACCAACGCACCATTGATGTTTGCCTTCATGAACAGCGAGAGTCTGGCGCTGAGCCTCGAAACCGGCCTGGCGCACTATTACTCACGCTCGCGCAAGTCGTTGTGGAAGAAGGGCGAAACCTCCGGACAACTGCAGCACATTGAACGCATTCGCACTGACTGCGATCAGGACATATTGGTGCTGGAGGTTCGTGTCGCCGGCGACGGGGCTGCGTGCCATACGGGTCGCGCCAGCTGCTTCTACCGCGAAGTGAACCGGGATCGGAGCCTGACAACAATCGACAATGTCAGGAAAATCGACCCTGAAGCGACCTACGGCAAGAAGTAACCGGCGCCGGTTCCGGTCTATGCCGAGTTGCGGATCTCTTCATACTCAGCCGGTGGCGGAGCAGCGGCTTCTGCATCGGAACCCGCACTTTTTGCGGCCGCGGCCTTCTTCCGCGGCGCTGGCTTGGCGTCGGTGTCGTCAGCCGTATCGGCAGTTTCCGCAACCTCTTCCGTCAAAGCATGCAACAGCAGATCATGCACGTCGGCAAGCGTGATCATCCCCTTGATTTCACCATGCTCGGTGACCAGTACAAACTCCGAAGCCGTGTTGTTCAACAATTCCATCACCTGGATGATATGAGTTGTCGTTTCACATGCCGGAACAAGGTCACGGACTAAGTCGCTGGCCACCATCTGCATGACCGAAGAGCCAAGCCTGCCGGACGCATTGATGATATCCTTCTGGGACAGTGTTCCTTTGACTTCGCCATACTCGCTGAGGATGACTGTTCCCGGCGCGCGGCATGACAGAAGGTATTCACACACATCCACAAGCTTGGTGGACTGCACGATTGCCGGAACACCACGTCCATATTGCTCAACAATGTCCGCGGCATTCATTGTGGGTACTGACCTTTTTTCGCAAAAAGTGGCGCTGAAACGCGCGATGCGGAATTATTGGCACAAAACCCTTAATCAGATGTTTCCCAAACGGCTTGAATCTATATTAATCATGATTGAGGTGGGAATTCGTTATCCCATCAATCTCAACAACATAGCGCAGCGCAGCAGACAAAAACCGGCCTGATTTCCACCTCAGGTCCGCGCTTGGCTCCTCCTGGCCGGATCGAGCCACCCGAACACCAGCAAACCGGTCAGGAAACCTCCCAGGTGGGCTTCCCAGGCTATGCGCGCGCCGCTGAGCAGACCAGATGATGCAAACAGCATGTCAACGCCGAGCCAGACGGCAATAAAGATAACCGCGGACCGGTTCGTAAACAGCCTCAGCAGCGGTTCCGGCGGCACCAGCGACAGGTCCTTGCGTAAACTGCTCATCAGTGTGCCGCCATGGGCGAAAATCAGCCGGACCGCCACCGCCATCTGTCCTGCAATGGCACCGGACGCGCCGACCAGTATTGCGCCCGTACCCCAGTTCATGACCATGGAAAATGCCGCTGCCACACCTGCTGCAAGCATGGACAGGCCGATAAACCGGGCTGGCCCCAACCGTCTGGCCGCCACCGACCCGAACGCCAGCATCCAGACCATGTTCATCACCAGATGGGTCCAGCTTCCATGCAGCAGCGCGTAGGTGAAGAACGACGTTACACGCGCAATTTCACCGCCAGGCAGCAATTGGCCGCCAAATTCCGTCAGTGTCTGAAACCGAACCGGCAGGAATGCCAGGGTCAGAAGAACACGGTTGTAGGTATCGCTGCCGACAAGCTGCAGCCCGGCATGAATCAGCAGCAGTGTGCCGGCCAGTAACAGCACCACGCCCGGCGCATTGACAGCAGGGGGCCCGGCGCGCCGAATTTTCGATGCGTCCAGGTCGTCAGATCGCCGCTGTCTCTCGTCAAATCGCCAGTTTTCAGGGAATTTGTCGTCATCCATGGATTTGCCTGTCTGATTATCACTGTCTGGCACGGTGCCTGCAAAGACGGGGTAACAGCGTTCAGCTTTGAAACAACGAGATACCAGTCAGGCAGGTGACTTATATGTCAGGCACGAACCAGATTTTCAACAATGTCACTGATGAGATAGTCATGCATCCCACCAGTCGCAAGTTGCTGCGCGCCTGGGAACGTATCCGCGGCGAAGACGCCGCGCCGTTGAGGACCGACATTACTATGCGCGATCTGGACCGCATCATACCGTGGACCTGCATACTGGCGCGCGACCCGCATAAACTGTCCTATGTATACCGGCTGGCGGGGTCTGCCGTTTGTGACACTATGGGCCAGCAACTGACCGGCGCGACGGCCTTTGACGACTGGCCCAACTTTGACCGTGAAACCATTCTTCGCGGCCTGGATACCGTCGTGGGAATGAAGCAACCGTGCGTCGGCCGATTTCTCGCCCATTCCTTCAGCGGCCGTGAAGTCGGATTTGAGTTGCTTGCGGTGCCGGTCATCTCTGCCAATGGCAGGAATGTCCACGCACTTACGACAATTGCACCGTTCCGCGACGCTCGAGGTGTTGCCCCGGACCCGCTGGTAACATTCCAGGTGCGCAAGATCCGCATTCTGTGGAGCGACATGCTTCCCGGCGAACCGGTCTCGACACCGGCATCCAGCAGCGATGAGGTCAGGCGCATCAATTCCAGTTTCCTGCGTGTCATAGACGGCGGAAAAGCCTGACGAGTTTTCTGCCGGCTTTTAGGGAACAGGACACAGCTGCAAGCATCCGGCAAACGACTCCTGCCGGCGTTGCGACTGGTTGTTAAATGATCGTTCCGTTAAGGCCGCATTTACACCAAACCGGCTAATGTATGGACACGGAACGAGAGAACTGCCGGCAGCGCTCTCGGCATACCCCTTTAACGGCACCATGCAGAGGACTGTCAAAGTGAGTGCATTTTCAGCGGAAGCCGACTCAAACACATCAGCGACTTCATCTGACAGTGGCAAAAGAATCATCTTCGGCCGTTTCATGCTGCCTGATATGAGCGAGTATCCATGTCAGATGGCCAGTATTGATGCCGATGGCGTCACATTGCTGAGCGACCACAGCGTCGAGCCCGGCACGCCGGTCATCGCTTACCTGGACGACATTGGCCGTGTGGACGGAACCATGGAGAAAACCGTCGATGAAGGCTTTTACGTGGCTTTCAATCTCACCGGCAGGCGGCGTGAGCGCATGGAACGCCGCCTTGAGTGGTTTGAACAGTCCGACCCTGAAGAGCGCCGCGACGACCGCTATGCGCCAAAAGACAAGACTTCCCAGATCACTCTGCATGACGGTCGCGAATATTCGTGTGAGGTCATCGATATCTCCGTTTCCGGCGCTTCCATTAAAACCGACGTATTGCCTGCCATCGGCACCTACCTGTCGCTGGGAAGAATGCGCGGCCGCGTGGTGCGCTTTACATCGGACGGCATCGCCATAGAGTTTATGCGGGCGCTGGAACCATCAAAGCTGGCCGAGCATGCGGTGCTCTAAGCACCGATAACCTGTTCAGTCCAAACCCGCCGAGTGCAATCTGCATTGGCGGGTTTTTTCATGCTTGTCGCCGGATCAGAGGCTGAATACCTGGCCTATGACCACGCCGCGGGCCCGTTAGCAACTGCTTCATGATTAACGAATTTCACGGCGAATGACTCAAATCTGGCACATCTGTTTAGCTGAATCTCAAGTCCCCTCCGATAGCTTCCATCCAACAACAAAAAAGGATGGGGCGTTTGAAAATGAACACTTTGAAGGGGATAGCCATGTGCCTGGCGGTCATGACCACAGCACTTCCGGCACATGCCTACAACCAGCAGAAGACCGGCAATATCACCGCGTCTGCCAACATTCATGCACCGGAGTTTGGCGTAACCCTGCCACCCATCGGTTATGTCCAGTTCTGCGCCCGTTACACAGCGGAATGCCGCAATGTCGGCAGCGGAAAGACGCAGGCTGAACTGAACAACAGGACCTGGGCGCAGCTCGTCGAGGTCAATGACTTTGTCAACGACAAGATCGTTCCGGCCACCGACATGGACTTGTACGGCACGGTCGAGCGCTGGGACTACCCGTCAATCGCCGGCGATTGCGAAGACTACGTGCTCATGAAAAAGCGCTACCTCGAGGGCCTCGGGTTTGCTCCCGAAGCGCTGCTCATCACGGTCGTGTTCGATGAAAACGGCGACGGTCACGCGGTCCTGATGGTGCGCACCGACGGCGGCGATTTCATTCTCGACAACCGCCGCCGCCAGGTTCTGCGCTGGTCGGAGACCGGATACGAGTACCTGAAGCGCCAGTCCCAGAAGAACCCGCGCATCTGGGTGTCGATGAGCACACGTTACGCAAGGGACAGAGACACAATCGCAGGAGCAAACTGATCAGACATCATCAGCAATATCAGGTTCGCCCGCGCGGCAATTGACCCGAGCAAAAAGAACCTGCGGAACGGCCCGGTCGGCATCCCCTCCCCATCCCCCACCAACCGGGTCCCAGGGGTCAGCATCATTCCCACCTGATGCTGGCCCCGCCTTTTTTGGGGCACTAAGGCGACAACACGCAGTTCTAGTCTTCCACCAGTTTCAGTCCATTGTCGCGTGCATAGCGATGGACCTTGTCCACGTAGGCCGCAGCGGCGGCCCTGAGACCGGCTTCAGCCTTGGCGTCCAGAGATTTCACAACCCGCCCCGGCGCGCCGAGCACCAGGGAATTGTCATCGATCGTCTTGCCTTCCCCGATCAGGGCATGGGCACCGACGATGCAGTTGCGGCCAACAACGGCACCGTTCATGACGGTTGCGCCCATGCCGATAAGTGAATTGTCGCCGACAGTGCAGCCGTGCAGCATAGCCAGGTGGCCAACGGTGACACCGCGTCCCAGGACCAGCGGAAATCCCGGATCGGTATGCAACACGCAGTTGTCCTGCACGTTGGTTTCCTCGCCGAGCGTGATCAGTTCGTTGTCGCCACGCAGAACGGCACCGAACCAGACACTTGCAAGCCGTTCCAGGCGCACCTTGCCCAGCAAGGTAGCCGTAGGGGCGACATAACAGGGATCAGGGTGTGGTAGTTGCGGCCGATTGCCTTCAAATTCATAAATGCTCATGGAATGTGCGCGTGCGCCTCTTGCCCGATTAGATCGTCATCAAAGAACCCAGGCTGACAACTAGCACGATCCCGTTCATGAAGCACCACACCCCGGACAGGATTAAACCAACGAGCATCACCCCTGCATACCGCCAGCCATGATCCATCATGCGTGCGGCGCTGCCGGCCAGTAACAGCGGCGCCGCCAGCATGACGCCAATCACCCGGAACGGCATCGACAGGGCGGACCCACCTTCAAGCAGGTTTGCAAACGATGGCCTGGAATGGCCCATCCACAACCATCCAGAATGCACCAGCCCCGCACCGGTTAGCCCGAAGGCCATCACGACCAGAAATGTATCATATGTCATCGTGGCACATCCCCAAATAAGTACATCCCGCACGAGAAGTCCCAAAAACTGCTGTTTTCATGAAAAATGCTCAGTTTTTCTGGCAGTCTCATCGTGCTTGCACTGATGGCTTGCAACAGGCATACCAAACCGGTGAGGTGAGCCTGCTCCCGGAAAAACTTCCGTGCGGGAACGGTACCGGAAACCAATGGAGAGTGGCCTGTTCAACCGAGGCCAGGGATTGCTCAGGCCAATGTACAAAGGAGCCCCATGAACTGGCGCAGAAGCAGTGGGTACAGCCACGGGCCGCAGGAACGGTCCATCGGCAAGATGGTGGCCATATTCTTCGGACTGGTTGTCGTGGCCGGCAGTTTCATCATCGCCTGGCTGTTTCTGGCAGACCGTGACCTTCTTTTTGCGACCCCGCAACAGGTCTCCAATCCCGATGCGCCGCCGGTTCTGGCGCGCTACCGTTTCGACAGCGCCGAGCTGGTCGCACCGACGCGGCTGGTAACACGGGTCAATCGCCGTACACTCGGCAACATCGTAAAACTGGACCTGTTGCTGCCCTGGCCTTATCAGCCCGGCAGTGTCCCGCGGCTGCCGGCTACCTCACGGGAATTCAACGACTGGATAATCCTGACCTTTGAGACTTCCGGCACGGACGAACTGACACCAGTCGAACGCTATGGGGAAATCTACCCGGTGTACTTTGACGGAGAACCGGAGCAGGTTGACGGCAACCTGCTGCGCTACAAGTTCAAGGAAACGTCACCCTATTCGGACCTGACCCTGTATGTGGCAACGGTGGAGGGCCGGCATATTGTGCACCGCTGCGACCGCAAGCCCTCGGTTCTCGGCCCGATCCTGTGCGAACGCACCTTGGCTCTTGCCAATGACATGAAGCTCAGGATCAGGTTTTCCCGCAACCATCTGGAAAACTGGGCACAGATTGAACGCAATGTCCGCCTGGCGCTGGCAAACATGTTCAGGACAATTCAGCCGGGATAGAGCGGATCGGAAACGGGATCTACCTAATCCAGATCGAATTCCAGAATTGCCATCTGGAAGTTGTATGACAGGTCATCCGGATCTTCATCGTCGCGATAAATCACCCCGATGAATTCATCGCCAATATAGACTTCGCCGGAATCGTCCTTTTGTGGACGCTTTCGCACATGAACTGAAGGCTGACCGAAGGTTTTCTGCAGGAACCGTGTCAGCTTTGAAATCTCGTCAGGTGTCATGTTGGCCTCTTGAAGCATCATTGCGAAAGCGCACCGCAGATGTGCCGCATGCAGTCATGCGGCACCCTCGGTGTTATCTCACGGTTTAACCGTGTTCACACCTGTCGAACAACCCCAAACAGTGAAGTCGGAAAGTTTTTAATCAGACTTTCCGGTCTCGGCAACCGTGATGCTGTGATCCATCCGGCGTGCCGGCTCTTCACAACCGGCGTAGCCGACAACCTTTGCCGGCACGCCGGCAACGGTGCGGTTCGGAGGCACGTCATGCAACACGACCGAACCTGCCGCGACCCGCGAACAATGGCCCACTTCGATATTGCCGAGAATGGATGCACCCGCTCCGATCAGGCAGCCATGGCGTACCTTGGGATGCCGGTCACCATCAGTCTTGCCGGTGCCTCCAAGCGTCACCGAGTGCAATATCGAGACATTGTCCTCAACCACGGCGGTCGCTCCGATGACAATGGAATGGGCGTGGTCGATCATGATGCCGCGGCCGATCTGCGACGTTGGATGCAGGTCGGTCCCAAAAATCATCGATGACCGGCTCTGCAGGTAATAGGCGAAGTCCTTGCGGCCCATCTTGAACAGCCTGTGCGCCATCCGGTAGGTCTGCAGTGCCTGAAACCCCTTGAAGTACAGCAACGGCTCAATGTAACGGTCGCACGCTGGATCGCGATCGAAGACGGCAAGCAGATCAGCCCGTGCCGCAGCCCCGATATCCGGGTCCGCATCAAGCGCATCTTCAAACCCCTGAACGATCAGTTCAGCCCCGATGTCCGCATTGCCGAGCCGTTGGGCCAGCCGGTGACATAGTGCTTCTTCGAAACTTGACGGGTTCAGCACCGACGTGAACAGGAAGCCACCCAGGCTGGTGTCGGCCCGGGTTGCAGCTTCAGCCTCTTCGCGGACCCGGGTCCAGACAGGGTCCACGGACGTCAGTTTTGCAGATTTGGATTTCAGTGTTGGCATCTTGTTGAGCCTCCGGTTTCACCGCGTTCAGGCATCATGGCCGAGCCGGTGCTGATCACTTTATGTAGTACCTAAACATGTCAGCGCCAAGCCAGACCAACAAAAAATTGCAGCAAGGCATCAGTGAACACATCGTTGCGATCGCCTGCAACCATGTGGCGCGCACCGGCAATGTCAGTGAACTTAGCATGCGGGACCGCCTCGATGAAGGCTGCAACCTCGTTTTCGCCGACCAGTTCGCTCTCGCGCCCACGCACCAGCAAAACCGGAATTTTCAACCGCTTTGCGGCTTCAAACCCCGCAGCCTCCACCTCTCCGGCGTGTTTGTCGGCGTCGGCGCGCGATGAAATGAATTTCGGGTCCCAGTGCCAGCGCAGCCTGCCATCATCGCCCTGCCTCAGATTCTTTGACAGGCCGGAAAGGTCAGACGGCCGTGGCCGGTGCGGAAGATAGGCGGATATGGCATCGGCAGCCTCTTCAACGCTGGCAAACCCTTGTTGCGAGTGTTCCGACATGAAGCCGATGATGCGGCGAACCCCGTCCACCTTCATTTTTGGCGTGATGTCCACCAGCACCAGTGCAGCCAGTGCGTCCTTGCAATTCTCGCTTCCAGCAGCAAACAGCCCTGCCAGCCCACCAAGAGATGCCCCGACAATGGCCGGCCTGAAACCGGTCGTTTCCTTTAACTGCCGTGCCGCACAGGCCATGTCACTGGCGAACGCATGAAAGTCATAAGCCGAGCTTTCAACCCAGTCGCTGTCGCCATGACCGCGCTGGTCCATGGTGACTGCCGTGATGCCCTCGGCCGCCAATGCGCGGGCCGTTCCGCCCCACGAATGCCTGGTCTGTCCGCCCCCGTGCGCCAGCAGCACCAGTCCGCGCGGACTGTCCGCGCCATACCTGTCCGCCACCAGCCGGTTGCCCTCAGAGCCGGTGAACTCCAGCCGCTCAGTTGATGTCATGGCCGCCTGTCCAGAAAATCCAACACCGAAAGCTTGTAAGTCTTGTCGCCGACGGCCTTCATGTGGTCCTTGCCCTGTAACACGATGCCTTCGGCAAACGGGATCGCCTCGACCAGCGTGTTTACCGAGCCTGCGAGTTCGTCCTCGTCACCCGCCACGACCAGTGTGGGCACCCTGATCTGTGCCAGTTCATCTTCGCTGATCAGTGTCCTCTGTGACGCCATGCAGGCCGCCAGGGCTTCCAGATCCGAGCCCGTCTGTTCGGCGAAGGCCCTGAACGCCTTGCCCTGGATACCACGCGCCTCGGCCAGCGACGAGGCCTGCAGGGCGGCAACAATTTCCTCCGCTCCGATAACGCCGCTGATCATGTTGCCGGCCAGACCGCCAAGCACGAGGGAACGCACCTGCTCGCTGTGATGAATGCCCAGCATCGCGGAGAGACGGGCTCCCATGGAATAACCCATCACGTCGACGCTCTCGTGGCCGAGATGGTCAATCAGCCTGCTCGAGTCCCGGGCCATCTCAGGTGAGGTGTAGCGGACCGGGTCATGCGGCTTGTCGCTGTTGCCATGCCCGCGATTGTCAATGGCGATGACCTGCCGGCCCGCCTTGGCCAGCAGGTCGATCCAGCCGGTGGACTGCCAGTTGATCCGGATGTTGGAGGCAAATCCGTGAATCAGCAAAATAGGTTCACCTTCCCCGTGCACCTCATAGGCTATATTGACGTTATCTGACAGGAAACTGGGCAAAGTGTTCTGGCTCCGGTTGGCGTTACGGGCTTGGCCGCACCCCCTAATTTATGCTATCGCCGCTGCAACAGCTATAACCAAACGCAGTTCCATCAACACAAGAAATTCCGCGCACTGCGCAAACTTTGAGGCAGGCAGATACATGGCGAGCACAGATACACCGAAGTTTCACAACGACATGGGCGTTGCCGTCATAGAAATCGGCACCCGCAAGTTCCAGTGTACCGGCGCCAAACCGCCGTTCGACCACCCGCACGTGTTTCTGGACATGGGAGACGACAGTGAGATTGTCTGCCCCTACTGCTCGACCCTGTATCGGTACTCAAGCGCCCTGAAACCGGACGAAGCCAGACCGCTGGAAGCTGTTTTCGTCGACTAGTTCGGCATCTGGTAGCTGAAATGGCAACGGCAGCGTTGGCCCCTCAACCAACGCTGCCGTCATGCGTACTCCGCTTGTCTCGTCAGCGGGACTGCCCTTACCCCTCAGAAAGGACGATCAGCTAAGCGAAGTCGTCTCGAACATCTTTCAATGCTGGACTGAACGCTGAACACAGTGTCTCATTGCCGGCCAAAGAATACAATTTGAATTGAATTTTACAGTGAATGGTAAGTTAACATTGACCATGTCGGACGCTCTCGAAATCCGCGACTACAGGGACGAAAATGAAGCTCAGCTGATCCAGCTGATACGCGAGCTGCAAGGCTACGAAACTAGCTATTATGATCGCATGATCCCGCCGGAAGAGATCGCGGGATGGTATGTAGACGGCATAAAGAAGGATTGCAGGGATTACGCAGGTCATATCCGGTTTGCATGGCTCGGCGGCAGGCCCGTGGGGTATTGCGCAGTCATGACCAGGGTGCCCAATGAGGAAGCTGACGAGCAGCGTTTCGACTATGCTTATGTGAGCGAGATCGTGATCGCGAAATCTGCCCGCGGCCAGGGTATCGGCAAGGCCTTGCTGCACGATGCTGAAGCGCTGGCGCGGGCAGCCGACGCGCGCTGGCTTCGTATCGGCGTGCTGGCAAAAAACGCCGTCGCACGCGAGCTCTATGGCCGGTTCGGATTCGAAGAACATGTCGTAACAATGGAGAAACCACTCACATGAGAATGAAGAGCAAGACCGTGATTGTCACCGGTGGCGCCTCCGGCTTCGGCGAAGGCATGATCCGGAGGTTTGCCGACGAAGGGGCAAACACCGTGATCGCCGACATAAACGACGAAGCCGGCGAAGCTCTTGCACGGGAGATCTCCGGCAAGGGCACGCCCTGTGTCTACACCCATTGCGATGTCACCGACAGCGGCTACTTCCAGAACCTGGTCGATTCAACGGTGGAGCAGTTCAACACCATTGACGTGATGATCAACAATGCCGGCATGCCGCAAACCAACCAGCCTATGCTGGATGTGGATGAACAGACGTTTCAGCGGATTTTCGATGTCAATGTGAAATCAATCTTCCTGGCGACCAGGGCTGTCGTGCCGGTGATGCGCAATCAGGGATCAGGATCGATCATCAACACAGCTTCGACTGCCGCCCTGCGCCCGCGCCCGGGGCTGGTCTGGTACAACGCGTCCAAAGGTGCGGTCACCACCATGACCAAGGCAATGGCAGTTGAGCTTGCACCGGACCAGATCCGCGTCAATGCGTTGTGCCCTGTCGCCGGCGAAACGCCAATGCTGGGCGCTTTCATGGGCGGCGAAGTGACCAACGAAATGCGCTCCGCATTTGTTTCCACAGTACCCATGGGCCGACTCTCCACCCCGCTCGACATGGCCAACGCAGCCCTGTTCTTCGCATCGGATGAAAGCACCTTCATCACCGGCGTTTGCATGGAAGTCGACGGCGGTCGCTGTATCTAGAGTCCTTCCAACAATGACCAGGCCGCAACGCATCAGTCTTAAATCCGCCCGCCGCCTGGCCCTGACCGCGCAGGGTTTTTCAGGCGCCCAGCCCGGCCCCGGCAAGGCCACCCGGTGGCAGAGCCTGTCAAAGGTCATAGACAGGTTGAACCTGTTGCAGATCGACAGCGTGAACGTGCTGTCGCGATCCCATTACCTGCCCTTGTTCTCGCGGCTCGGCAGCTACGACAAGCAGATTCTGGACAGGCATACGCTGGCCGCCAAAAACCGCCGCTGTTTCGAATATTGGGCGCATGAGGCATCGCTGCTGCCGTACCGCTACCAGCCACTGCTGCGCTGGCGCATGGACGATGCCCGCAACGGAACCGGCATTTACAAGGGCCTGGTGGAGTTTGCCCGCGAGAAATCGCAAGTGATCGAACAGACCCTTGCCAGGGTCCGTGCCGAAGGCCCGCTGCGCCCGCGCGATTTCGGCCAGCCGGCCGTGCGTTCCGGCGAATGGTGGGGCTGGAACGATAACAAGACTGCATTGGAATACCTGTTCTGGACCGGAGATGTGACGACAGCCAGCCGGGAAGGGTTTGAACGCCTGTATGACGTTCCTGAACGGGTATTGCCTGATGACACCCACACTGCAGCCACACCCGAGCGGGCAGATGCCATTCGCGAGCTGGCGCGCCACTCAGCCCGAGCGCTGGGTATATCGACCGAAACAGACATCAGGGATTATTTTCGCCTGCCCGTAGCCGACGCCCGCCAGGCGGTCGCCGAACTGGTAGAAAGCGGCGAACTTCACATGGTGGAGGTGAAGGGCTGGAGCAAGCCCGGTTACATCTGGCACCAGGCCAAGTCGGCCCGTTCATTTGAGCACGCCACCGTGTTGTCGCCGTTCGATCCGCTGGTCTGGAACCGCGACCGCGCCGAGCGGCTGTTCGATTTCCGCTATCGCATAGAAATCTACACACCTGCGCCCAAGCGCCAGTTCGGATACTACGTGCTGCCGGTGCTGATCGGCGAACAGCTGGCAGGCAGGCTGTGCATGAAGGCGGACCGGCAGGCCGGCACGTTGCGCATCAACGCGGCCTGGCACGAAGACGGTATGGCCCCTGGAGCCGTATCCGAAGCCATCACGCCTTCCCTTCACACCATGAGCCGATGGCTTGATCTTGAACGGGTCGAAATTGCCGGTCAGGGAAACATGTCGACGGCACTGAAGGATGCGGTCAGACTTCAGTCTTAAATCACACCTTCCCTGACCAGTTCATCGGTAACCTCGACAACAGCACCACGGATGGTTTCAACCAGGAAGTCGGCATCATCGCGGGTCATGGTAAGCGGTGGTGACATCACGTCGAGATGGCCCATGGGACGCACCAGAAGACCGCGCGTCTCGCACAGATTGGAAATTCGCTTGGAGATATTCACCTCATGCGGGATATGCGCCTTGGTCTGCTTGTCGGCAACATATTCAACACACATCATCATGCGCTTGCCGCGCACATCGCCGACAATGGGAAGCTCCGCCAGTTCATGCAGACGGGCTTCGAGATAATCTCCAACCACACGAACGTTGCCGCAGATGTCCTCACGTTCCATGATCTCGATATTCTTGAGCGCGACGGCACAGCCCACCGGATGGCCGGCACAGGTGAAACCGTGAGCGAACCAGCCGTCGGGATTGTCGCTCGACATCACTTCGTGAATTTCGTCGGTATAGAGCGTCGCGCCCATGGGGAAATAGCCCGAGGTGATGCCCTTTGCGCACACAATCATGTCCGGCTGGATGCCGAACTCATCCCATGACGCAAAAATGTGGCCAATGCGCCCGAAGGCGGTGACGACCTCATCGGCGATGAACAGGATATCGTGCTCGTGGCACACCTCGATCATGCGTTTCAGGTACCCCGGAGGTGGCGGCACGACACCGCCCGATGCCTGGATCGGCTCGGCAATGAAGCAGGAGATGTTGTCGGGGCCCAGTTCAGCAATCTTGTCCCTGAATTCCTGCACCAGGAAATCGGTAAACTCGGCTTCGCTCATGCCTTCACCGCCGCGGTAATAATATGGCGCTGACAGGTGATGGATGAAGCTGGTCAGGTACTGGAATTCGTCCTGGCGGTCGCCGTCGCGCAAACCGACGGAAGCCGTCAGCACCGTTGAGCCGTGGTAGGAGTTCTTGCGGCTGATGATGTGCTTGCGGGACTTGCGGCCCTTGCGGCCGTGATAGTACTGCGCAATCCGGATGGCCCCCTCGTTGGCGGCCGAACCGGTCAGCGAATACATTACCCGGTTCAGTGATCCCGGTGCCATTGACGCCAGCTTGCCCGACAACATGGCTGCCGGCGCGTTGGAGACATCGACAAATGTGTTTGAATAGGCCAGCTGGCTGGCCTGTTCGGCCATGGTCTGTGCCAGCTCATCGCGGCCATAACCGACGTTGACGCACCACATGCCGCCGATACCGTCAAAATACTGCTTGCCCTCCGTGTCGGTGACGTGACAGCCCTCGCCCTTGGCAAGCACCAGCGAGCCTTCCTTCTTGAAGCTGTCAAAATGCGTCCAGGGATGCAGGAAATGATCACGATCCAGCGCCCACAACTGTTCGTGGTCATACTGGTTGTGCAGTGGGTTCAGCATTGCGGCACCTTTATATTGAATGAGCATTCAATATGGCGGATTTCCACGTAACTGGCAACGGCTGTCAGGTCGCAACCGCAACCGAAGCCAAGACCTCGGTCTAACTCGCTGATTTGCCTCCCAGTTCCTCGGGCAACCGCTCCACCTCGGCGGCCGCCGCGGTCACCGCCGCTTCATCGCGCGAGCGTACGACAATGTTGGTGGCAAACCGGCCATCGCGCTCATATGGGTACGAACCGATCATCACGCCATGGTGCGCAGCCTGTATCTCCTTCAACCTGGCGGCCACATCACCTTCGCCAAGATCAAGCGGCACGGTCCGCGACAGCATCACCGCGCCGCCGGTGAGCTTCGGCGCCACCGCGTCGAGCATGGCCTGCATGATCTTCGGCACACCTGCCATCACGAACACATTGCCGATGTGAAAACCAGGTGCCTTCGAGACCGGATTGGGAATCAGTTCAGCAGAATCGGGTATCCGCGCCATGCGCAGGCGGGCTTCGTTTTCCTCGATACCGCGACCGGCCCAGTGCTCCCGCAATATCCGCAATGCCTCGGGGTGATGATCGATTGCAACACCGAAGGCGGCGGCAACACAGTCTGCGGTTATGTCGTCGTGTGTTGGACCAATGCCGCCCGTTGTAAAAACGTAGGTGTAACGAGCCCGCAGCGCGTTCAGCGCCGCCACGATATCGGCTTCCTCGTCCGACACCACGCGGGCCTCCTTCAGGTCGATGCCCACCACCGTGAGATAATCGGCAATGTAACCCAGATTGGCATCCTTGGTGCGCCCGGACAGGATTTCGTCACCGATCAGCAAAACGGCTGCCGTGGGAATAGAGCTTGTCATGGCTGGAAATTTTCCGGTTTATGTGACACTTAATCGTTTGTGCATCCACTTACGTCAGAAGCCACTCAACAGGTCAAGCCACCATGAAAATTTCCGATAAACCACTGCTGCGCGGCACGCTGATCAAGCGCTACAAGAGGTTCCTGACCGATGTGACTCTGGACACGGGAGAAATCGTCACCGCCACCTGCCCGAACACCGGCTCAATGATGGGATTGCTGGATCCGGGCAATCCGGTCTGGCTATCGGTGTCCGACAGCCCGACGCGCAAATACAAGCATACCTGGGAGATGGTCGAGGCGCTCAATGCCGGCGGCGGCAAGGCCCGGGTCGGTTTGAACACCGGCCTGCCCAACAAGCTGGTCGAGGAAGCCATCACCGCCGGGCGCATCCCTGAGCTTGCCGGCTACGGCACGCTCAAGCGCGAACAGAAGTACGGCAAGAACAGCCGCATCGACCTGTTGTTGTCGGATGACGACAAACCGTCATGCTATGTCGAGGTCAAGAACGTCACCCTGTCGCGTACGGCCGGCCTGGCCGAATTTCCCGACGCCGTCACATCGCGCGGCGCCAAGCACCTTGATGAACTGGCCGACATGGTGCGTGACGGACATCGAGCGGTGATGGTGTACCTGATCCAGCGCAGTGATGCCGAATGCTTCTCGCTGGCCCGCGATATTGATCCGTTTTACTTTGAAACCTGGACCAAAGCGACTAAATCAGGTGTCGAGAGCATCGCGATGGCTTGCACCATGGGCGATGATGCGATTTCATGTGACACGTCAGTTGAAATAGAAAGCGTGTCGTAGAGCAAGGTAAGCCATGCAAACCACCTATGTAGAAGCAACAGCCGCCCCGCTGGTCAACAATGGCCAGGTCAAGCTGCACGGGCCTGAAGATTTCGAGGGCATGCGCAAGGCTGGCAGGCTGGCGGCCGAAGCGCTCGATTTGCTGGTTCCACTGGTGAAACCAGGCGTCACAACGGCAGAACTGGACCGGGTGGCGCTGATGTTCGCCAGAGACAACGGCGCCACGCCGGCACCGTTGTACTATCGCGGCTTTCCCAAATCCATCTGCACTTCAATCAACCATGTGGTTTGCCATGGCATTCCCGGTCCACGCGCACTTAAGGAAGGCGAAGTCGTAAACATCGACATCACCCTGATCGTGGACGGCTGGCACGGCGATTCGAGCCGCATGTACCCTGTCGGCGCCATCAATCGCAAGGCGGAACGGCTGATCGAGATCACCTATGAGTGCCTGATGCGCGGCCTGGAAGTGATCCGCCCTGGCGCCCATACCGGCGATATTGGTCATGCCATCCAGACCTATGCCGAAAGTGAGCGCTGTTCGGTAGTGCGCGACTTCTGTGGCCACGGCCTTGGCCGGCTGTTTCACGACATGCCGAACATTCTGCACTACGGCCGCAAGGGCGAAGGCATCGAACTGCGCGAAGGCATGTTCTTCACAGTGGAGCCGATGATCAATTTGGGCCGGCCGCAGGTCAAAGTGCTTTCCGACGGATGGACCGCGGTTACCCGTGACCGGTCGCTGTCGGCACAGTTTGAGCACACAATCGGCATCACCGCTGACGGATGCGAGATCTTCACATTGTCGCCTGAAGGCTATCACTGCCCGCCACACAAGACCTGATCGTGCCGCAAACGCCCCTGGAGGTCTGAGAATGAGTTTCAAGGACGAACCGGACCTCGCACTTGCAGGCGGCAGCAACAAGGATATGCCCGGTCACCTGGGCCATCGCGAGCGCCTGCGCGAGCGTTTCAGCCAGGGCGGCCCCGACGCCATGCCCGACTATGAACTGCTGGAACTGGTACTTTTCCGTGCCATTCCCAGGCAGGATACCAAGCCAATCGCCAAGGCGCTGATCGCCAGGTTCGGAACATTCGGCGATGTCCTTGCCGCGCCGGCAGCGCGTCTGAAGGAGGTCAAGGGTATCGGCGACAAGGTTGTGTTTGAGCTGAAACTCATCCAGGCGGCATCCGTGCGCATGGCACGCACTTCGGTGCTGGCAAAGCCTGCGCTGACATCCTGGTCCGCTCTGATCGAATATTGCACTGCGGCCATGGCCTATGACGACCGAGAGCAGTTCCGGCTGCTGTTTCTGGATCGCAAGAACGTGCTGATTGCCGACGAGGTGCAGCAACGCGGCACTGTCGACCACACACCGGTCTATCCGCGCGAGATTATCAAGCGGGCACTGGAACTGTCCGCTTCGGCCATCATCCTGGTGCACAACCATCCGTCCGGTGATCCGACGCCGTCGCAGACCGACATCGACATGACCCGGCAGATTGTGGAGGCAGCGGCGAAACTGACCATCACAGTACACGACCACATCATCATCGGCCGCACCGGCCACACCAGTTTCAGGGCATTGAAGCTGATCTAATCACGCCTCGCATTAGAACATGTTCGGCGCGGCTTCGCGCTTGGCCCAGGCCGTCTTGAAGGCGGGCCGCTCGCGCACCCGTGCCAGATAGTCCCGCAACGGGCCTTTCGGCGGCAGCCATTTCATTACATTGATCCCCCAGCCCAGGCAGTGCCCGATGATCAGGTCGGGCACGGTGAAGTCGTCACCGGTGACATACAGGTTGTCGCCAAGGCGGGTTTCCAGGTGGGTCAGTCCGCGCATGTAGTCGTATTTGCAGGCTGCCGCGGCCTTGTCGCTGCGCAGCTCTTCCGGCAGCGCGAAACTGTTCTTCGCCGCCCACCACAACGATCCATCCAGCTCATCCAGCGCCAGGTGGGTGAAACTGTCCTGCCTGGCACGTGCCACAGTACCCGCCTTGTGGGTGAACTTGCCATGCTTGTCCGCCAGATACTGGCAGATCGCCACACTGTCCAGGATGATGTCCTCACCATCCATGAAGGCAGGTACCTTGGCTGACGGGTTGACCGCAAGCGCCTCCGGCGAACGCGGTGAGGCATTGTCCTGTTCGTAGGTCTGGCCCAGTTCTTCCAGCATCCACATGACCCTGAAGGCACGGGATTTCGGCGATCCGATCAGCTTGTACATGGTGTGAAATACTCCGGCTTACCAATTGGATTGACTCATTGAAACGCTATTGGTGGCCTTTCAGGCTGTTTGACGTATCAAAGTCCCGCAACACAGCATCCGTGCCCACATCGATCATGCGGACATTGCCACCGCTCAACAGGTCGCGGGCTCCCTTGTCCCCTGCGGTTTTGTCGAGCTCGTTAAAGCTACCTCTGCCCAAAATCACCGGATTACCGCGAACTCCGCCATGATGCGGAACCACAATGCAGGCCTCGCCGGCAAACTCGTCCAACAGTTGGTTGATGACTGCAGCAGACACATCAGGCATGTCACCCAAAAGGATCATGGCGCCTGCGCAACCGTCCGGCACGGCAGCAATCCCGGTTTTTAGCGAGCTGGCCTGCCCAGTTTCAAACCCGGCATTGTGGGCAAAAACCACATCCAGCCCATGCAGAGCCTGCTGAACACCGCCGGCGTCGTGGCCGGTCACTATGATAACCGGATCCAGCTCCGTGGCCAACGCGGTTTCAACCACGCAGCGCAGCATCGGTTGCCCGCCATAGCTGGCCAGCAGCTTATTTTCTGGGCCAAACCGGGACGATGTGCCGGCCGCCAGCACCACACCTGCCACCCGGCTCACCGGCCGGCCTCACGCGGAGACGGCCTGGTGTCGATCTCCATCAACAGCCCGCCTGCCCCCATATCCATGATGTCCTGTGGCCGCACGTCGATGCCAGCCAGCACCCGGCCCAGCACCCAGTCAAATCCGTTCAGTTTCGGAGACCGGGCACACGATGGCACGCCAATCACCGCGTCTCCGCCGAGCGAGCCGAGCAACAGCAGATTGCCCGGGTCGACCGGCATGCCCAGATGCACGATCTGCCCACCGGCGGCTTCCAGGCCCGCCGGCACCACGTCGCCGCGGTCAACGATGGCCGATGCGCCGAAAACCAGCACTGGGTTGTGTCCTGACGCCTTCAACCTGCTGATGCCGCCGGACACGCCCTCAATGGTGTGTGCGACCTCCACCACATCGCCCAGCGTGCTGCCATGGCGTTCAAGCCGGTCGCGAATGACAGTGGCCGACTTTTCCAGCAGGGATTCCTTCATTCCTGCGGTGCGGGTCAGCACCAGTCCTGCCTTGTGCGGTAAAAACGGCACAACTGTCAGCAGCGATCCGGACCCGGCCAGGTCCGCGGCCTCATCGACAACGCTTGCCGGCGCTGAAAACGGTATGATCTTCACCGTCGCGACCATCTGGCCGGCCTTGACTGCCTGAAACGGTGTCAGCGTCGCCAGTGTCACGGCTTCGTGCAGCCGGTTGAGCGCCCGCACCAATCCGGCGTCCACCAGCACAATGCCGTCATGCGCGGAATAGATGTTTGCGCGTCCTGTCGAGGCCTCCTGCCGGACCATGCCATCGCCGCACACCGCATCCGCCAGCCGGGCGGCAGCCGCATCTTCATGCACATCGTCTGCTTCGACACGCGCAGCAAACACGGTCGCAACGCCGGCTTTGGTCAACTCGGCGATATCTCCAGCAGACAGCACCCTGCCCTTCTTGAAACTGACACCGTGCGCGCGCACCGAGTGGGCCAGTATGGCCCCTTGCGCCCGGGCAACGTCGACTTCGCCGAATGTCATGTATCCAGACCCAGTCGCAGCGCCCTGGTCATTTCGGCCATGATCGAAATGGCAATTTCCGGGGCTCCGCGCGCGCCAATATCCAGGCCAACCGGTCCGCAAATGCGCGATGGTTCCACCCCTGCCTGTTTCAGCCGCTCGGTACGCGCAGCCTGGGTCCGCCTGGATCCCAGGGCACCGATATAAAAACACTCACTTTGCAGCGCTGCGACCAGCGCCGGATCATCCACCTTCGGGTCATGGGTGAGCGCCAGAAAACCGGTGCGCGCATCAAGGGCCATGGCAGGTAATACTTCGTCAGGCCAATCCGCATGCAGTTTAACGCCGGGAAACCGGTCTTCGGTAGCAAACGCCCCGCGCGGGTCAATTACCGTGATGTCATAACCGGCAGCTTTCGCCATCGGCACAATCGCCTGGGCGATATGGACTGCACCGATGATCACCAGCCGCAGGGCCGGATTGTGAACGTGGATGAAGAACTCGGCCTTGTCCGTTGAAACGACTCCGGATTTGTCAAACCGGAATCCGGTCTCCAGTGCCTCGGCCAGCGCGTGCTCTTCCGCATAGCGCTGGGCCACAACTTCCTGCGCGCCGGAGGCGATGTCGGTCACCACCGCGACGGCGAGCCGGTCGGCACGGGCGTTTTCCAGTGTTTCGAGAACCGCAACGTCCATCTAAGCGTCAACCTCCTGTCACTGGTTCGACATAGACCCTGATCTTGCCACCGCACGCCAAACCAACCTCCCAGGCGGTTTCATCAGCCACGCCGAACGCCAGCACCTTGCCGGCGCCGCTTTCTATGGCGTCCTGCGCTTCGGTGACCACGGCTCCTTCAACACATCCGCCCGACACTGAGCCTTCAAAATTGCCGTCAGCGTCGATCACCAGTTGCGAACCGACCGGTTGCGGCGCCGATCCCCAGGTCTCGATCACCGTTGCCAGCGCCACCTTGCGGCCTTCCCGCACCCAGTTGCTGGCCGTTGCCAGCAGGTTGGCATCATTGCTGCTCATGGTCTTACCTCTTCAGTTTTCCGCGGATCACCTGTTTTAAGCCAAACCTGCGGATCGTGCATTTCGTTGCGTGAACCCGACAGCACCTCAGCCAGGTCAGCCAGTGTATTCAGGGAGTGGCAGGGCCGGAACTCGTCCACATGGGGCATGATCGCCCTGATACCGCTGGCACGGGCTTCAAACCCACCATAGCGCAAAAGCGGGTTTAGCCAGACGACCCGCTTGGCGGACCGCGCCAGCCGCGCCATTTCAGTTTCCAGCAGGTCGACGTCATCCCGGTCCAGCCCGTCTGTCATCATCAGCACATGGGCGCCCTGGGCCAGAACACGCCGCGCCCACTTGCGGTTGAATTCGCGCAAGGTGTGGCCAATGCGCGTACCGCCCGACCAATCGTCCACATTCGAGCCTACAAGTTCCATGGCTTCATCCACATCCCGTCGCTTCAGCTCACGGGTAATATTGGTCAGCCGTGTGCCGAATACAAACACCTGCACCCGGGATCGGTCATTGGTAAGCGCATGCAGGAAGTGCAGGAATATCCGCGAGTAGTTGGCCATCGACCCGGAGATATCAAGCAGCACCACCAGCGGTGGCTCACGGGTCTGGCGCGCCTTCAGGGCCAGCGACGTCATGTTGCCACCTGCCCGAAGTGAGCGGCGCATGGTGGCGCGCATGTCCACCACGCCCTGCGCAGACGGTTTGAAGCGCCGCATTTTCACCTGCAACCGGTTCATGCGCATGCGGGCGATGGCGGCACGCGCGATACGTTCTTCGTCCGCGCTCATCTGCTCGAAATCCTTGTTGCGGATCACTTCGCGCGCCGACGCCGTATATTCACCTTCAAGCTCGACCTCGTCGGCCGGGCGTTCCCGCTCCGACTGCGCGTCATCCTGGTTGAACATGGCTTCCGCCAGCCGCTTGTGGCCAGCCTTCTTTTTGTCCGGTGTTGTCTCCACCCGCACCTGCTGAAACAGCAGCTGCATCAGTTGCTCAACCATTTTCGGCTTGCGCCAGAACACTTCAAATGCGTGATCGAACAGCGTGGTGTGCTCATGACGCTTTACGAACACCGAATGCATGATCCAGTAGAAATCAGTCTTGGTCGCCATGCCGCCGCCACGCACCGCATCCAGCGCGTCCAGCACCGCACCGGGCCCCACCGGCAGCCCGGTGTCGCGCAATACGCGGGCGAAGTGCATGATATTGGCCGGCAGGTGGCCAGTCGGGGGCGGTCTGTTTGAATTGGCCGGTATTGGCTGTATCGCCATGGGCCCTACTCGGCCGCGCGCAGGCGAATGTCAGACTGGATCTGATCGACCAGCCGCTTGGCCTCCGAGCCTTCCATGCGGGCAATGTCGTCCTGGTACTTCAGCAGCACGCCCAGCGTGTCGTTCACCGTTGCCGGGTCAAGTGCGATGGCGTTCAATTCGTTCAGCGCCGACACCCAGTCCAGGGTTTCAGCAACGCCCGGCGACTTGAACAGGTCTTCACCGCGCAAGGCCTGGATGAACCCGACGACCTCTTCGGCCAGCTTGTCTCCTACGCCCGGCTTGCGCGCCTTGATGATGGCCAGCTCACGCTCTGCCGACGGATATCCGACCCAATGGTACAGGCATCGCCGCTTGAGCGCGTCGTGCACCTCCCGGGTCCGGTTAGATGTGATGATGACGATCGGCGGCTCGGCCGCCTTCACAGTGCCAACTTCGGGAATCGTAATCTGATAGTCCGACAGCACTTCCAGCAGAAAAGCCTCGAACGCCTCATCGGTCCGGTCAAGTTCGTCAATCAGCAGAACAGGCGGACCGCCGGCATGGGGTTCAAGGGCCTGAAGCAGCGGTCGCTTGATCAGGAAACGGTCGGAGAATATGTCCGATTGCAGCCGGTCACGGTCATCGACGCCTTCGGCTTCGGCCATGCGGATTTCGATCATCTGCGCCGAGTAGTTCCATTCGTAGATCGCCGCGGCCAGGTCAAGCCCCTCATAACACTGCAGGCGGATCAGATCCCGGTCGAGAACGCTGCTCAGCACCTTGGCTATTTCCGTCTTGCCGACACCGGCTTCGCCTTCGAGAAACAGCGGCCTGCCCAACTTCAGGGCCAGGTAAACCACCGTCGACAGCGGCCGGTCGGCCAGGTAGCCATCGCCCGACAGCAGTTCCTGGGTGGCATCAATGGACGTCGGCAGTTTTTTGGGCATGCGCTTGCTCAATCTGGGTTGCTCTAAAAAGACAGTCCGCGAGCAAGACACCCGCGGACTGGTACTTATCAACTTGGCGCGGGTTACTTGGCAGCGGCGATCGCCCGCTTCGCCATCACGCCCACAAGGTGTGCACGATACTCCGCAGATGCATGAATGTCCTCATTCATGTCGTCAGCCTTGATCTTCACCCCGGCTATGGCATCAGCGGAAAACTCCGCCGTCAGCGCCTTTTCCATCGCCTTTTCGCGGTAAGCGGAACCTTTCGCGCCGGTCACCCCGACACGAACTCCCTTCTTGCCGAAGTCAGCCACGAAGACACCGACCATGGCATAGCGCGACGCCGGGTTCGGGAACTTCGAATAGGCAGCCTTTGCCGGAATCTCAAACTCGACCTGCTTGATGATCTCGTTTGTCCGCAATGCCGTTTCGAACAGACCCTTGAAGAACTTGTCGGCTTCGATGGTGCGGGTGTCCGTCACCACCTTGGCATTGAGTGCCAGCAGAGCTGCAGGGTAATCCGCAGCCGGGTCTGCATTGGCCACCGAGCCACCGATAGTGCCCCTATGGCGCACATGCGGGTCTCCGATCATGCCGGCCAGTGCAGCCAATGCCGGCACCGCCTTTTTAAGGTCTGAACTGGACGCGACCTCCGCATGGGTGGTGCCCGCCTTGATGGTCACCTTGGTCTTGCTGACCTTCACGCCCGAATTGTCGAGGCCTGACAGGTCGATCACATCCGATGGCGCAGCCAGGCGTTGTTTCATGGTCGGGATCAGCGTCATGCCGCCGGCCATCAGCTTGCCTTCCTTCTTCGCCTTGATCAGTTTGACCGCATCCGCCAGCTTCTTGGGACGGTGATATTCAAATTCATACATAGGTTTTCTCCTGTCCCTTTGCTCTATTCAGCCGCTTCACGCAGGTGCGCCATGGCGTTCCAGACGTTCTGCGGCGTTGCCGGCATCGGCACGTCCTTGACGCCCAATGCGCTGGTCAGGGCGTTCATGACCGCGGCAGGCGCCGCAATTGCCCCTGCTTCGCCACAGCCCTTGATACCCAGCGGGTTTGACGGACACTCGGTTTTCGTGAAGCCGAGCTTGAACGACGGCAGGTTGTCGGCGCGCGGCATGCAGTAGTCCATGTAGGAACCCGTCAGCAACTGCCCGCCTTCATCATAGACCACCGCCTCGGTCAGTGCCTGTCCGACACCTTGTGCGATACCGCCATGAACCTGGCCTTCAACGATCATCGGATTGATCACATTGCCGAAGTCATCCACGGCCACCCAGTCGACAATCTCGGTCACGCCGGTGTCTGCATCAACCTCCAGTTCGCAGATATGACAACCAGCCGGGAAGGTGAAGTTGGTCGGATCGTGGAACGCGCCTTCCTTGAGGCCCGGCTCGATCTCCGAGGTCGGGAACTTATGCGCCACATAGGCCGACAACGCGACTTCACCGAACGCCATCTTCTTGTCGGTGCCCTTGACCGAGAAGCTGCCATCCTTGAACTCGACGTCGCTCTCCGACGCTTCCATCACATGGGCCGCCACTTTCTTGGCCTTGGCCTCGATCTTGTCGAGTGCCTTGGAGATGGCGGTCATGCCAACCGCGCCTGAACGCGAACCGTAGGTGCCCATGCCGAACTGCACCTTGTCGGTGTCGCCGTGCACGATGGCCACCTGGTCCGCCGGAATACCGAGCCGGTCGGACACAAGCTGGGCAAAGGTTGTTTCGTGACCCTGGCCATGACTGTGCGAACCGGTGAGGATTTCGACCGTGCCGACCGGGTTCACACGAACCTCCGCCGACTCCCACAGTCCGACACCGGCGCCGAGCGAACCGACGGCAGCCGATGGCGCGATACCGCAGGCTTCGATATAGTTGGAGAAACCGATACCGCGCAGCTTGCCTTTGCGCGCCGACGCGGCCTTGCGCTTTTCAAAGCCGGCATAGTCGATCATCTCCATCGCTTTCTGCTGCGATGCACCGTAGTCGCCTGCGTCATAGCACATGATGACGGGGGTCTGGTGCGGGAACGAGTTGATGAAGTTCTTCGTCCTGAAGTCAGCCGGGTCCATGCCCAGCTCACGTGCCGCCGTTTCCATGAGCCGCTCCACGACGTAGGTGGCTTCCGGCCTGCCGGCACCGCGGTAGGCATCCACCGGAGAGGTGTTGGTGTACACCGCATCCACCTCGGCATAGATGTTGGGGATGTTGTACTGTCCCGACAACAGCGTCGCATACAGGTAGGTCGGCACCGACGATGCGAATGTCGACAGGTAGGCCCCCATGTTGGCGATGGTCTTGACCCGCAGCCCGGTGATGCTGCCGCCACTGTCGGTGGCAAGCTCAGCCGTGGTCACATGGTCACGACCGTTGGCATCGGTCAGGAAAGCTTCCGAGCGGTCGGCCACCCATTTGACCGGCACGCCACCGGCACGCTTTGACGCCCACAGGCACACGACTTCCTCGGCATAGATGAAAATCTTGGAGCCGAATCCGCCGCCCACGTCAGGCGCGACCACACGCAGCTTGTGCTCCGGCGCCAGCCCGACGAACGCCGAGATGACAAGCCGTGCCACGTGCGGGTTCTGGCTGGTTGTATACAATGTGTAGTGATCTTCACCGGCATCGTAGGAGCCGATGGCGGCGCGCGGTTCCATGGCATTGGGCGCCAGCCGGTTGTTGACCAGATCGAGCTTGGTGATATGGGCTGCGCTGGCAAACGCCGCATCGGTGGCAGCCTTGTCGCCGAGTTCCCACTCAAACACTGTGTTCTTCGGCGCCACGTCATGTACCTTCGGCGCGCCGCGCTTTTGCGAAGCCACCGGATCAACATTAGCGTCCAGCACGTTGTAGGTCACGTTGATCATTTCTGCCGCGGCTTTGGCTTGCGCCATGGTGTGGGCCACCACGACAGCCACCTGATCACCGACGTGACGCACCTTGCCCTGTGCCAGCACCGGGTGCGGTCCGGCCTTCATCGGCGAACCGTCCTTGGAGTGGATCATCCAGCCGCAGATCACGCCACCGATATTGTCGGCGGCCGCATCTTCTCCGGTCAGCACGCACAGCACACCAGGCGCCTTTTCGGCCTTCTTGATATCGATCTTCTTGATCTCTGCATGGGCATGGGGTGAGCGCAGAAAATATCCGACGGCCTGTCCCGGCAGGTTGATGTCATCGGTGTACCGGCCTTTGCCGGTGATGAAGCGGTGATCTTCCTTGCGCGGCATGCGCGCGCCAATACCTGTATCACTCATTTGACTCTAGTTTCCTCTAATTCGGTGAAATGTTCCTCGCCGGTCTGCGCCACGACAGGGCGACCGGTCATTGTCACATCTTGGCGGCGCCGGCCTGGATGGCCTTGACGATGTTGTGATAGCCGGTACAGCGGCAGATATTGCCCTCCAGCTCCTCGCGGATGGTCTCTTCCTTGAGTTTCTTGCCCTTGCGCTTCACGATATCGATGCCTGCCATGATCATGCCCGGCGTACAGAATCCGCATTGCAGGCCGTGATGTTCACGGAAGGCTTCCTGCATTGGGTGCAGCTCGCCGTTCTTGGCCAGTCCTTCAACCGTGTTGACGGTTGCACCGTCGCACGCCACCGCCAGGGCTGTACACGACTTGATGGCCTTGCCATCCACATGCACCACGCAGGCTCCACACTGGCTCGTATCGCAGCCAACATGCGTGCCCGTTTTCCCTAGATTACCGCGAATGAAGTCGACCAGAAGCGTGCGGCCCTCAACGTCTCCGCATACTTCTTCGCCGTTCACCGTCATTGATATTGCCGGCATTCACAAACCTCCCTTTGTACTCAAGTCACCCGCCATGATCCATCTGGCGGCTTTGCCGGTGGCCAGCTTGCGTCATGCGGCAAGTCAAGGTCAAGCAGTACCACTCATCCTCCTTACGCATTTTGGCGTATACTGGACCGACAGACGGAAAACTTGCGGAAAGGCCGGACATGCTGGGAAGAATGACAGGTATCATCATTGTGGCTTCAGGTCTTATGCTCGGTGCACCTGCAGGCCACGCGCAGGAACCCGAGACGCTGAAATCCATCATCTCCAACCAGATAGAGGCGTTCCGCAACAACGACGGCGTAAAGGCGTTTGGTTTCGCATCCTTGAAGATACGGTCGATGTTCCAGTCTCCTGAACGTTTCATGGAAATGGTCAGGCGCCAGTACGCGCCGGTCTACCGGCCCGAAAACTTCAGCTTCGGCCCTACATCCCTGGAGACCGCCGGGCAGCCGGTTCAAATTGTCGACATCGTCGATCAGCAGGGCCGCTCCTGGCGCGCCACGTACATGTTTGAACAACATCCCGATGGTTCCTGGCGCATTGCAGGTGTGTTTCTGGAACAACTGCCCGGCAGCAGCGCCTGACGCAGGTCACACGGCCGACAAAGCCTGAGCATCCCGCCAGCCCGCTGAAGTTCGCGATGTGACGGGCAGCAGGTGTGTGCTGTTGGATTAATGCTCCGGTAATCAAACCGGCAATTAACGCTGTAACTGCAACCTTTCCGCAACCACGCGCGCGTATCAGTAATCTCTACAAAGACTTGTCTGTGCATTTCATGGCGACAGGTTATCTGGACCTTGATGCGGGGCTCGCCCGCTGACCGGTCGTGAAGGGGAAATGAAGTGCTGGCCCTGCGCAAATCTGTGCCCGCATACGTGGTGTTTGTGTTGGTCGTTGCAGCCGCTATCGGTTTCGGCATTCATCGCGCCATGGATTTTGCTGTCAGCAAGGCGGTTGAGCGCGACGGCGAAGTCAAGTTGCGGCAATGGACGGACTATATCAACAACCATCTGCCCGATCTTGAGCAGGTCGTGGCAACCGGCAAACCAACCCACGAACAACTGCGCAAGCTGGAAATCATGCGCGAGGTTGGCAGCGTATACCGGTTCAAGCTGTTCGCGCCGGACGGAACGCTGGTCCTGGTTTCAGACGAGAAGTCGACCCGGGTAGCCGGAGATTCTGTTGGCCGCAGGAACCCACGGGCAGTGACAGCCTTTCAGACCGGCAAAATCCATATCGCGGTAAAGGACGGCAAAGGTGATACGGTCTCGCCCGACGTCTATGTGCAGTCATATGTCCGCGCCCATAACGCCAGCGGCGAGCCGATTGGTATCTTCAAGATCTTCGTCGATCAGACCAAGATGGCGACTTTCCTGCAGGCACTGTTCGGCTGGGCAGCCGCCGGTCTGGCCCTGCTGGGTTCGCTGGCCTACCTGATCCCTGCGTTTGCGTTCCTGCAGAGGAATGCGGAAGCCAGGCGTGCGGAGGACAAGGTATCCTATCTGACCGAGTTTGACCCGTTGACTTCGCTACTGAGCCGCCAGTCATTCACACAACGGCTCGACGACGCGCTGGCGCGGCCATATTCGTATCTGCGCACCGATGCGATTCTGTTTATCGACATCGACGACTTCAAGGCGATCAACGACGAGTATGGTCATGAAGGCGGTGACAGGTTCATCGTTCATGTGGCCAACGCGATAAAGTCGCAGCTGGGCGCCACCGGCTACGCGGCTCGGTTCGGCGGCGATGAGTTTACCGTTTGCCTGCCGGGCATCACCGAGACGAGCCTGCGCAAGACCTGTAACAAGATACTTGAGGAAGCCCGCCAGCCCGCCCTTTACGACAACCAGATGATCAAGGGCGAAATCAGCATGGGCGTGTACATCAACCACCGCCAGAGCACTTCGTCAGAGTTGCTGCGTGCCGCGGATATCGCGCTCTACAACGCCAAGAACAGCGGCAAGAACCGGTTCATGCTGTTCAACGAGGACATGGCGGATCAACTGAAATCCCGGCGCGACCTGGAGCGCCGGTTGCAGACGGCCCACGCAGAAGGCCAATTCGAACTGAACTATCAGCCGATTGTCGACAGCGGCACGTCGAAGATAGCCGGCTTCGAGGCACTGCTCCGCCTGCCCGACGGTGACGGCGGCTACATCCCGCCCGACCGTTTCATTCCGGTGGCAGAGTCGATCGGCCTGATTGCGCCGATCAGCAAATGGGCCATGCACGAGGCACTCGCCACCGCCAGGACATGGCCTGGCAAGCTGTTCGTCTCCATCAACCTGTCGCCGCGCCAGTTCGAAGACGACAAACTGGTCAGCACCGTCAGGTCGGCCATCGAGCAGACCGGCTTTCCCGCTGAGCGACTGGAACTGGAAGTGACCGAAAGCCTGTTTCTTGGCAACACTGCGGCAGTTGACCGACAGATCAAGCAGCTGAAACGCCTCGGCGTGTCGATTGCGCTCGATGACTTCGGCACCGGTTACGCCAGCATCGGCTATCTCATCCGTTACGGCTTCAACAAGCTGAAAGTCGACCGGTCGTTCCTGCTGGCCCATGAAAAGGCTCCGGACAAGCTGCTGTGCGTTCTAGAAACCATCGTGTCCCTCGGACATGGGCTCGGCATGCGGGTAACGGCCGAGGGAATTGAGACACCGGCCCAGGCCAAGCTGCTGGGGGAGTTGGGTTGCGACCAGTTCCAGGGTTTCCATTTTGGCAGACCGATGCCTCGCGACCAGGTAGCAATCACACTTCTGCGCTCGACTGCAGGCACGATGGCAAGACAGCAGCTGCGATCACCTGACACCGATGTCACAGGGTCAGGACGTGTCGCCGGCTGAACCGGTTTTCCTGCGATGTTGAGACGGCGACAGGCCGTATCTGGATTTATACGCTCTGGAGAACTGGGCGATCGACGCAAAGCCTGATGCCAGCCCGGCATCGCGTACGCTGAGGCGCGAATAGGTCAGAAGATGCTCCGCCCGCTCAAGCCGCAAGGACAGGTAAAACCGCATTGGCGACATGCCCAGCAGGCGCTTGAAACGGCGCTCCAGCTGGCGCGATGAAACCCCGGCTGCGTCGGCCAGATCCGCCAGGCGCAAAGTGTCTTCCAGGTGGTTCTCCATGGCGGATATGGCCGCCAGCAACGCTTCATCATCGACGCCGTAGCGGGTCCGGGCGGGAATGCGTGTGCCTGCCGGCGCCTCACCGTGGCGGGCATGCACCAGGGTGTCAGCCACCTGCGTTGCCAGTCCCTGACCATGCAGGGAGGCGATCCAGGCCAGCATCATGTCCAGTGGCGCGGTTCCGCCCGAAGAAGTCAGGCGTGGCCCGTCAATTTCGTACAGGGCGTCAGTGACAGAAACACGTGGATAATCCTCGCGCATGGCACCGAGTGTCTCCCAATGGCAGGTAGCGCGCCTGCCGTCCAGAACGCCTGCCTCAGCCAGCACGATGGACCCGGTATCCAGGCCGCCCAGCCAGACACCGGCGACATCCAGCTTGCGCAATGCAGTACGCAGGTCCGGATTGACCGCGAGCTGGTGATCGTAGCTTGAGCACACCATCACCAGGTTGGCCCGCCCGATAGCCGGCAGGGCTGCTGAGACCGAAACCGGAATACCGTTGGACGCGGTCACTCCATCCCCGTCAGCCGAGGCAAACCGCCACGCAAACAGGTCGCCTGCAAACCGGTTGGCGACCCGCAGCGGTTCCAGCGCCGAATAAAGCGCTATCATCGAAAAGTTCGGCAGCAGCAGAAACACGATATCGAATGGCGCGCGCATGGCATTTTTACTCAAATACTTGTCGTTTTTCCTCAAATCAAACTTTGCTCGACAGTTAGACTTCCCGTCAACAGCAAACTCGAGGGAGGCACTCCATGAACCCCAAGGTCATCATCACATGCGCCGTCACCGGCGCCGGCGACACCGTCGGCAAACACCCGGCCATCCCGGTCACTCCCGAACAGATTGCCAATTCAGCCCTTGAGGCGGCATCCGCCGGTGCGGCAATTGTCCACTGTCATGTGCGTGATCCCGAAACCGGCAAGGGTGTCCGCAATGTAGACTATTATCGCGAGGTCATGGAGCGCATTCGGGCCGCGAACACGGACGTCATCATCAACCTGACTGCCGGCATGGGCGGCGACCTGATGATCGGCGAAGGCGAAACGCCGCGCATTTTCGACGAAGACAACACCGACCTGGTCGGGCCTGTCGAGCGCCTGCTGCATGTTGCCGAACTTCGCCCGGAAATCTGCACGCTGGACTGTGGCTCGCTGAATTTCGGCGACACCAACTCCATCGTCGTGCAGACCCCTGTACAACTGCGCGAACAGGCCCGCTTGATCCAGTCTTACGGTGTGAAACCGGAGATGGAGATCTTTGATTCAGGCAACCTCTGGTTCGCCAAGCAGCTGGTTACTGAAGGCCTGGTTTCCGGCATTCCGATGTTCCAGTTGTGCCTGGGCATTCCGTGGGGCGCCCCCGTCAACACCGAAACCATGACCTACATGGTCTCACAACTGCCTGACGACTGCGTCTGGGCCGGTTTCGGCATCGGCCGCTGGCAGATGCCCATGGTCGCTCAGGCCATGATCCTTGGCGGCCATGTCCGTGTCGGTCTTGAAGACAACCTCTATCTCGACAAGGGCGTCTATGCATCCAACGGCTCACTCACCGAGCGGGCCACGGAAATCATCCGCCTTTTGGGGGCCCAGGTCGCCACGCCGGCAGAGGCCCGCGACATTCTGGGCCTCAATTCATGACCGGCATCAGGACACTGGGGATCGCCGGTGCCGGAGTCATTGGCGCCGGATGGGCGGCCCGTGCCATGGCATACGGTGTTGATGTCGTTGCCTATGACCCCTTTCCCGGGTCCGAGCAGGCAATGCGAGACAAGGTGGAACGTGCCTGGCCGTCGATGATCAAGCTGATGCAGGGCGAACCAGATTCCCGCGGCAGCCTCACCTTCACAACCGACTTGAAGGAAATGTGCCAAGCTGCTGACTGGATTCAGGAAGCCGCACCGGAACGCGAAGACCTGAAAATCTCCCTGTATGAGGAGATGGATGGACTGGCCGATCCGGCAGTTGTCATTGCCTCATCATCATCAGGTTTTCTGCCCACGCGCCTGCAATCAAAGTGCAAGCACCCGGGCCGGGTCATCATCGGGCACCCGTTTTACCCGGTGTACCTGTTGCCGCTGGTGGAGACGGTCGCCGGCGAGAACACGTCGCCGGATGCCATGGATCTCGCAGACACCTTCTATCGCAGCATAGGCATGCACCCGCTACGCCTGAAGAAGGAGATCGACGGCTACATTTGCGACCGGCTTCAGGAGGCCCTGTGGCGCGAGGCGCTGAATGTGCTCGACCTTGGCATTGGCACCACCGAGGACATCGACCGGGCGATTATATACTCAGCCGGGCTGCGCTGGTCCATCATGGGCTCGTTCCTGCATTACCACACCGCAGGCGGCGACGGCGGCCTGCGATCCTTCATGGCCCAGTTCGATCCGTCGCTTGAGTTGCCATGGACCGATCTGAAGTTCCCCGACTGGTCCGACGAACTCACCGACAAGCTGATCGGCGGCTGCGAAGCCCAGGCCGCCGGCAGGACCATCGGTGAATGGGAAACCAAACGCAACGACGTGCTCGTCGACATCATGCATGTGCTCAAGAAGCACAATATCGGCGTGGGCGAAGTGTTGAACGGAAACGTGTGATGTCGGCACGGCGCGTCATCATTACTGCGGCAGGTGCCGGAATTGGCCGCGAGATCGCCGCCCGCTTCGCGGATGACGGCGCTTTGGTTCATGTTTGCGATGTCGACCAGCAGAGCCTCGATGAACTCACGACAAAATGTCCGGGCATCAATGCAACAAGGGTCGATGTCACCCATGAAACCGCTCTCGACAGCTGGCTTCAGGGCGCCCTCAGCGCGCTCGATGGCTGCGATGTACTGGTCAACAATGCCGGTATCGCCGGTCCCACTGGCGCGGTGGAGGAAATGACACTTGCCGCATGGCGTCAGTGCATTGCGGTCAACCTCGATGCGCAAATGCTCACCTGCCGCCGCGTGGTACCGGTCATGAAGGCACAGGCGTCCGGCTGCATCGTCAACCTGTCGTCGACAGCAGGCCTGTTCGGTTTGCCGTTCCGCACACCCTATGCCGCTGCCAAATGGGCCGTGATCGGGTTCACAAAGTCGGTGGCTGCCGAAACCGGACCGTTCAACATTCGCTGCAACGCCATATGCCCCGGATCAGTTGACGGCGATCGCATGGACCGGGTGATAGCCGCAGAAGCGGAGAAAACCAGCAAGTCACCAGACATGGTGCGCTCCGAATACACCTCCGGCACTTCCATGCGCCGGTTCGCGCAAGCGTCTGAAATTGCTGATCTGTGCCAGTACCTGGCATCCGACGCCGCCAGGTTCATATCCGGCCAGGCCATATCAGTGGACGGCCATACCGAAACCTACCACTCGGAGTAAGTCTGATGGACTTCAACCTCACCGAAGAACAGCGCATGATCGTCGAAACCACACGGGCATTCGTGGAAAACGAGCTGTATCCCCATGAAGCCGAGGTGGAACGCACCGGCGAACTCCGCCGCGAATTGTACGAAGACCTCAAGGCAAGGGCCATCGCGGCCGGTCTCTACGCCGCCAATATGCCCGAAGAGGTCGGCGGCGCCGGCCTCGATACCCAGTCCTGGGTCTTGTATGAAAAGGAACTTGGCCGTGCCAACTACGCCTTGCACTGGAACTGCGTGGCCCGGCCTTCCAACATCCTGATGGCGTGCAATGACGAGCAGCGCGAGCGCTACACCCTGCCCTGCGTGCGTGGTGAAAAGATCGACTGCATGGCGATGACCGAACCTGGCGCGGGGTCCGACCTGCGCGGCATGAAGGCAACCGCCGTGCGCGACGGTGATGACTGGATCATCAACGGCACCAAGCACTTCATCTCTCATGCTGATGTGGCCGATTTCGTCATTGTTTATGCGGCCAGTGGCGAAGAGGACACGCCCCGCGGCAAGAAGAAGCTGATCACCTCGTTCATTGTCGACATGGGCACCCCCGGCTTCACCGTGCGCGACGGTTACCGCAATGTCTCGCACCGCGGATACACCAATTCGATCCTGGAGTTTGACAATTGCCGGGTGCCGGACGCTCAGCGCCTTGGGGAGATACACAAGGGCTTCGAGGTCGCCAACGAATGGCTCGGCGCAACCCGCCTGCAGGTCGCCGCCACCTGCCTGGGCCGCGCCGAGCGCGCCTTTGAACACGCCCTGCAGTGGTCGGTGGACCGGCAGCAGTTCGGCCAGCAGATATCCAAGTTCCAGGGCGTGTCTTTCAAGCTCGCTGACATGGCGCTGGATCTGAAGGCAGCGAACCTGCTCACCCTAGAGGCCGCCTGGAAATACGACCAGGGCACTGTGACAGATGCCGACATGGCCATGGCCAAGCTCAAGGCATCGGAAATGCTGGCGTTCGTGGCAGATGAAGCTATCCAGATTCATGGCGGCATGGGGGTCATGGATGAGTTGCCGCTGGAGCGCATCTGGCGCGACGCGCGCATTGAACGCATCTGGGAAGGCACATCGGAAATCCAGCGCCATATCATCTCGCGCGAACTGCTGCGCCCGCTTGGTGGTTAGGCCGCAATGTCGTCGACGTCCCTGCACCGTCTGTTGTCTCCCCGCTCGGTCGCCGTTGTCGGCGGCCGGGTTGCGGAAAGCGTGGTTCATGAATTGCAGAAACTTGGCTTTGCCGGCGACATCTGGCCGGTAAACCCGAAGCGTGAAACCATGGCCGGGCTGGCCTGTTTTATGTGCCTGGAAGACCTGCCGGGCATACCTGATGCAGCCTACATCGGCATTGCTCGCGAACCCGCCATCGACGCGGTTCGGGTATTGCGGGCAATGGGAGCCGGCGGCGCCGTCTGCCATGCCGCCGGGTTTTCCGAACTGGGCGATGGCGGCACACCGCTCAACGACGCCCTGATTGAAGCTGCCGGTGACATGCCCGTTATCGGGCCCAATTGCTGGGGCGTTCTGAACCTGCTGGACCGCACCGCCCTGTGGCCCGACTATCACGGCTGCGAGCCGGTCGAGAGCGGTGTCGCCATCCTGTCCCAGTCGGGTAACATGGCCATCAATTTCACCATGCAGCTTCGCGCCCTGCCTCTCGCAATGGTCATCACGGTCGGCAATCAAACCGTCACGAACGTTAACGACATGATCGAGACACTGCTGGACGACAAACGTATCACCGCAGTCGGCCTGCACACCGAGGGCATTGCGGATGTGGCGCGCTTTTCCGAGATCGCCTGCCGCGCGCATGCAAAAGGCAAGCCCATCGTGGCCCTCAAGACCGGCGCATCGGCAAAAGGCGCCCGTGCCACCGTAAGCCACACCGCGACACTGGCTGGGAGCGACCAGTTCTATGATGCGCTGTTTGCCCGCACCGGAGTTGCCCGGGCCCATTCGGTGCCGGCATTCATAGAGACGCTGAAACTGCTGTCCATTTCAGGCCCCCTGCCCTCCGGCAATATTACATCCCTGAGCTGTTCGGGCGGCGAAGCCTCACTGATGGCTGACGCCGTTGAAAAACGGCCCCATCTGGCGCTGCCGGACCTCACCAGGGATGAAGCTGCAAGCGTTCGTGCGACCCTGAACGAGTTCGTGGATGTGGCCAATCCGCTCGACTACCACACCTTCATCTGGGCCGATTTCCAGGCCATGAAGCAGACCTATGCCGCGATGATGAAGGTCAAGGCGGACATGGCATGCCTGATCTTTGACATCCCGCGGGCCGACCGGGCCGACACAGCCCACTACGATATCGGCCTGGATGCCTGGATAGCGGCAAAGCAGGAAACCGGCAGCGCTGCCTGCGTCATTGCGACTTTGCCTGAGTGCCTGCCGGAAGCAACGGCTGTAAGACTGCGCGAGGCTGGTGTCATCCCCCTGTTCGGGCTCGATGAAGCGCTGGACTCCATGAATGCTGCGACAGCAATTTCAAAGTGCAGTCCACGACCGCTGCCTGTTCCATCCCTGTCCGCCTGTCCTGCGACCACCTTGAGTGAATTTCAGTCCAAGGCCCTGCTGGCAGATGCCGGTGTGCGCATACCGAGATCAGCGTGTTGCCCCATAGCCGACGCGGGTTCCGCCACTTGCAACATCAGCTTTCCCGCGGTTGTGAAGGCAACCGGCATGGCGCACAAAACAGAAGCCGGCGGTGTGACTCTGAATCTGGCGAGCCCCGAAGAGGTACAGGCGGCAGCAGATTCAATGTCCAACATCACCAGCGATGTGCTCGTTGAGGAGATGATTGCCGGCGCCGTATGTGAACTCATTGTCGGCGTCACCCGCGACCCGCAGTTTGGCCTGGCGCTGGTCATCGGCGCGGGCGGCATCCTGACCGAACTGGTGGGCGACAGCGCAACCGTGTTGCTGCCCGCGTCACGATCGGACATAGAAACCGCTTTTGAGAGCCTCAAAATCAGCCGCCTCATCAACGGTTTCCGCGGCAAGTCCGGTGACCTTGCAGCCACACTGGACGCCATCGAAACGGTCGTCCGCTTCGCCGGCGAGAATGCCGAGACACTTGAGGAACTGGACATAAATCCGTTGATGGTGCTTGCACCCGGCAATGGCGCCGTGGCGGCAGATGCCCTGATCCGCATTCGAAACACTTGAAGGAGACCACCCATGAGCTTGCTCCACATGACCGACGGCCCAATCAGAACTTCTGTAAACGGCCGGGTGCTGGAAGTCACGATAGACCGGCCCAAGGCCAATGCCATTGACGCCGCCACCAGCCGCATCATGGGTGACGTGTTTTCTGCTTTCCGCGACGATGACAACCTGCGCTGCGCCATTCTCACTTCAACCGGCGACCGCTTCTTCTGTCCCGGCTGGGACCTGAAAGCAGCCGCCGACGGTGAGTCTGCAGATGCCGATTACGGCCTCGGCGGCTTCGGCGGACTCCAGGAATTGCCCAATCTCGGCAAGCCGGTCGTGTGTGCTGTCAACGGCCTGGCCTATGGCGGCGGCTTTGAGATCATGATTGCCTGCGACATCATCATTGCGGCTGACCACGCCACCTTCGCCCTGCCGGAAATCCGCTCAGGCGTCATCGCAGATGCGGCCACCATCAAGCTGCCGCGCCGCATTCCCTATCACGTCGCCATGGAAATGCTGCTCACCGGGCGGTCGTTTGATGCCGGAGAAGCCAAACACTGGGGCATCGTCAATGAGATCGTCACCACAGACAACCTGATGGCGCGGGCCCGCGAAGTGGCCGAAAAGCTCGCCGGCGGCCCGCCACTGGTCTATGCGGCAATCAAGGAGGTACTGGAGCGCGTGCATCACCTCAACGACAAGGAAGCCCTTGCTCTGCTCAACCGCCGCGGCCTGCCCACCATTTCCAGGCTGTATGCATCCGAAGACCAGCTGGAAGGCGCCAGGGCATTCGCAGAAAAGCGCGACCCTGTGTGGAAGGGGAAATAATGCCGGGCGCTGACACTGCTGTTTGTATAAGTGCGTCGAAGCGGTTCGAACGCCCAGGATATAACTACAGGTCGATCACCGAGCCGGCTCCTGGCCTTGGGCCGCCAAACTCTTGCTGGAAGCGCGACTGAATGTCGAAATCAACACAGTGCATTGGCATCAGTATCTCAGGGCGCTCGTCCTTGAAATACGCAATTGTCTCCTCGACCGGAGGCTCCTCGGAGTGCAACAGATGAAACCCGCCGATCACGGCGTAGAGCTGCTGTCCGGTAACCGATTTGGCGTACTCGCAGATGTTGCAGATGCCCGCATGTGAGCACCCGGAAATGACGACCGCTCCCTTTGGTGTCTGAAAGCTCAGGGCCGTATCGTCCATCATAGGATCGTCGAAGAAGGCGCCCCTTTCAAACCCCGTCACACGGGGAATCTCACCCAGAAAGAATGCGCCTTTGGAGAACTCCAGTACGTCGGTGGACGTTCGCACGTCGAAGTCCCGGGCGATGCGATTCTGGATTTCCGCATAGTCGTTTCGAACCGTCTTTTTCTTGGTGTCCAGAACTGCTGTCAGCACCCGGGGATGCAGAATCAGGGGTTTTCGCGATTGGAACGGATGGAACAGCAGGCCTCGCGTGTGATCACGATGAAAGTGCGACAGGGCGATAAAATCAGCTTGTTCAAGATCTATGCCGGCATGTTCGGCATTGCGGCAATACACATCGGAGTAGCCGGTGTCGAACAGAACCCTGATGTCGGCGAACTCGATCCAGGCACTAAAGCCCCATTCTGCGAGCCAGACCATGTCGGAGGCGAGGTTTTCGGTCAGCAGCCGGATCTTCATCAGCGCGATCCCTGCCCCCGCCCACGCTGAACATTGCCGCTTCTGACAGGAACGCCAAACTCCTCGAAACAGATATCGGCCAGTTTGGCTATGCCGTCGCGGATCGTCTCTATGGCGGGATGCCCAAAGCACAGGCGCATGCGGTGCCTGTTGGCCGCTCCATCCACTGTCCACTGGGAACCCGGATTGATCTCCACCCCCTGCTCCAGAGCTGCCTGATACAATCGGTCGGTATCGACATTTTCAGGCAGGCTCACCCACAGATAAATACCGCCAACCGGCCTGTCGTAGGCGACGCAATCGCCGAAATGTTCATCCAGCGCATCGCACAACGCACTTGCTTTCGCGTTCAGCATCGGCAGCAACTGTGCGACATGATCGTCAAAATTATCCGGCAGGTACTCTGCCAGCAGCAATTGTTCGAGCGCACCGCTGCCCGCATCGGTCTTCAGCGGCAGGACGGAACTCAGCACCTGCCATGGCGCAACCAGGTAACCGACCCGCAAGGCAGGTGCGATGGTCTTGGAGAATGTGCCGCAGTAGATCACCCGCCGATCCTCATCCAGCGCATGGATGGCCGGCGGCCGTTCCCCGGAAAACACCAGGTCGGCATAGCAGTCATCTTCAAAGATCGGCACATCATAGGCCCGTGCCAGCGTCAGCATCTCGCGGCGGCGCTCAACCGGCATCACCGAACCAGTCGGGTTCTGGATGGTGGGAATGGTGTAAATGTACTTCGGCTTGCGGCCCGACGAGGCCAGCGCCGAGAGCGCCCGCTCCAACCCCTCCATGCACATGCCGTCCTGATCGAGGTCAATCCCCTGATACTCGACTCCAAGCGCATCCAGCCGGCTCAGTGAACCGGCATAGTTTGCCGCCTCCAGCAGCACAACGTCGCCCTTGTCCAACAGCAACTTGTTGACCAGGTCGATGGCCTGCAGAGAACCGCTGGTGAGCAGCACTTCATCCGGCGTGATATCAATTTGGGTACGCCGCTTCAGGCAATCGCAGATAAACTCGCGCAGCGGCAAATGCCCCTGCGGGCCGCTGTCCATGCCGTATTTCGCAAGATCATGGCCGAACTCCCTGACGACTTTGCCAACCGCGTCGGCAAGCGCGTCCGCCGGAACCGTCGGCTCATCTATGTTTCCACCTACGAAATGATATGGCGGATAACCAGAAAACCGTGCCGCCTTGCTCGCGGCCGCCGCCGACAGCCGGGCGTCGAAGTCAAACGCCATGGCTACTTCACCCGTTCAGCAAACACCGCAATGGCCACCTGGTACTTTCTCGACTTGTTCCATTCCGCCAGCGCTCTCTGCTTGAAGCCTCCGCCGCGGCGCCAGCCCTTGCGCTTTAGATAGTTTGCCGTCGACGCCAGCACGTCGGCGGTTGAGCGCACCAGGTCGCGCCGGCCGTCGCCGTTATAGTCAACCGCATAGTTCAGATAGCTCGACGCCAGGAACTGGGTCTGGCCAAGTTCACCGGCCCAGGCCCCGCGCATCTGCCTTGGCGACATCCAGCCGCGATGGGCGATTTTCAGAGCCGCCATGAGTTCGTTCTTGAAGAACGCCGAACGGCGGCAGTCATAGGCCAGTGTCGCCAGCGAGCGGAACACATTCATATTGCCGCGGTTGGTGCCGAAATCCGTCTCCATGGCCCAGATCGCCACGATGATTTCCTTGGGCACGCCGTATTTCTTCTCGATTGCGGCAAACAGGCGCGCGTGTTTCCTCAACTTCTGTTTCGCCCGTTTGATCCGGCCCGGAGTCACCCTGCCCTTGATGAAGGCGGCCTGCGATATCTTGAAGGACTTCTGGTTACGATCCAGCCGGATAACCTGTCTTGAATAGGTCAGGCCGTTCAACGATTTCAGCGCCCGCTTGCCGATGCCCTTGGCGGCGGCCTCCTTCTTGAATCCTGACAGCCAGCGGTCAAACCCGGCCCCGGTGTTCCCGCATGACGCCGCCGCGGCAGGTCCGGCTGCCAGCACCACAAACAGACCGGCAACAGCAAGTGTCTTGAGCTTCATGTGAGCATTTCCTCTTGTTGGGTAAAGTTTGAATTGCGGCAACTCTGTCGCGCAAACGCGGCATTCGCAAGGCCAATGTCGGGTATCGGAACTTAAAGCCTTGTCACATGCAGCGGCGGCACCCGGTCTGCCCACGGCATCGCTTCTTCAAGGGCGGCTCCCAGCGCGATCAGCAGATGTTCCTGAGCCGGACCTGCTCCCAGTTGCACCCCGATCGGCAACCCGTTGGAGTGCATGGCAAGCGGCAATGAAATAGCCGGTGTCCCGGCCACATTGTAGGGAAACGCAAACTGCACCGGTTCATCGGCAAGCACCATGTACTCTTCCGGCGACAGGCCCGGCAAGTTCAGCCCGTAACGCCCGTGCGGTTGCGACACCTGCGCCGTGGCCGGTGACAGCAACACATTATAGCGGGCGAAGAAGTGGCCGATTTCGCGCCGCGCCTGATTGATCCATGCCAGGCCATCGAGAAACTCGTATGGGTCCATGTCGCGGGACCGTTTGTAGATCTCCCACGTGACCGGTTCCAGATTGTCCGGCCCCGGCTCCCTGCCGGTCTTCCTGCCAATATTGTCCAGTGTCTTGTGAAAGCCGAAAAACCATACTGAGCACATCATTTCAGACGCCGCTTCCTGGTCAAACGCCAGGTCGGCGTGCTCCACCGCGTGCCCCATGTCGGCAAGCTGTCGCGCCACCGCTTCAACGGCTGCGGCCACTTCGGCATCAACCGGCGCATCCATGGTCGGCGCTGTGGTCCACGCAATCCTGAGCCCTTCCGGCTGGCGCTTCAGCCAGGCCATGAAACCACCGTCGGGCACGGGTATCTGAAACGGATCTCCGGCATGCGGCAGGCTGAGACAATCCAGCAGTGCCGCGGTATCGCGCATGCTGCGGGTCTGGGCAAAGTTCATGGCTAATCCGAAACCGCCCTCGTCCACCTGCGGGCCGGCGGACACCCGCCCGCGCGACGGCTTCAGCCCGATGCAGCCGCACCAACTGGCCGGGATGCGCAGCGATCCACCGATGTCGGAGCCATGCGCAACCGGCACCACGCCCGCCGCGACTGCCGCCGCCGCGCCGCCGCTGGACCCGCCCGCCGAAAAGCCTTCCCGCCACGGCGTGGACGTGTTGCCGTAGAGCAGGTTTTCCGTTGAGGTGGCAATGGAGTATTCAGGCGCGTTTGAACGGCCGATTATGTTCAGTCCGGCTGCCCGGAACATGTCCGCCAGATGGGTGTCGCCATCACATACATAACCTTCAGCAAGGCGCGATCCGAATTCTACCTTGCGGCCTTCTTCATTGCCCCGCACATCCTTGATCAGGATCGGCACACCGCGAAACGGACCATCGCCAAGAGCGGCTTCATCGAGCCCGTCTATACGGTCTTCATAGGTTTCCACAACCGCATTGATCTTCGGGTTGGCGGTCGCAATTGCCTCGTTCGCCAGCCTGGCTACTTCCGCGGGGGTAACCTCGCGCCTCCGGATCAGCGCGGCCAGCCCGGTCGCATCCAGGCTGGCGTACTCGTGCAGCTTCATTCGCCTTCAGCCACGACGCGCAGCTTGGCAAGTCCCTTGGCATATGTTTCGCCGACATCGGATTTGATCATCGGGCCGAACCAGCGCGCGATTGGGTTGTTGCCCAGGTCGGAAGTCATCGACCACGTCACCTTGGTACCGCCGGCATCCGGCGCCAGATCGAAGCGGGCCGAAGCTGTGCCCATCTGGCCGAAATCCAGTGCCGTGACCAGCTTCTCGTTCGCGGTTGATTCAACAACCTTCATACTGCCCTGGCCCATCTCGGCGGAATCCCAGGACATGACCTGACCGAGCCCGTCTTCCGATCCTGAAAACTCGACCTTCATGTCGGGATCCATGTCAGCCCACGGCGACCAATTGTTGAAGGCCTTCAGGTTGGCCACATGCGGAAATATCTTCTCCGGCGGCGCATTGATCACCAGGTCACGGGACACATTGACCTGAGACGGCATCAGCATGCCGCCACCGACGACAACCAGCACCAGGACTCCGACCGCAACCAACAGCCATTTAAGTACTTTCTTCATGAGGAGCTCCCATTCCTGAAATACCAAAGCCGTCCATGCAAAACCGATCCAAAGCCGGGCCTATCTGATCCGACGCAGGAAGTCCGGTGTCGGATATCCGTCGGCTGGCATGTTCAGCTTGAGCTGCATGTCGCGCACCGCAGCACGTGACTTGGCGCCGAGCGTTCCGTCAACGCCGCCCACATCATACCCGCGTCTCTCAAGCGCCGTCTGCACCGCCTTGACTTCCCGATACCCCATCTTGGCCACCTTGCCGCGGCCCGGACTGGCCTTTGGCGCACCGGCGTAGCGGGTGCCGAGGTAAGCGGCAGTCAGCGAATATGTCAGTGATTCATTCCAGGTCAGATAAGCGTCAAAGTTCGGATAGCCCAGAAAGGCCGGACCGTTGCGGCCCATCGGCAGTATCAGTGATGCCGGCAGGCTGTCGGCCCTGAGGCGCTTGCCGCCGCGCAGCTTCACGCCCCATTTCACCCACTGTGACCGCGGATGCTTGATGGTCACGTCAGCCTGTTCCCACGGCATACTGCGCGGCACTTCCACTTCCTGCAGCCAGGGCTGCCCTTTTTGCCAACCCAGGTATTTCATGTAGTTGGCTGCCGACGCCAGCGCATCTGCCGACGACTTGACCATGTTGCGGCGGCCGTCACCGTCAAAGTCCACCGCATGGTCATTGTAATATGACGGCAGGAACTGCAACTGGCCAAGCTCGCCGGCCCACGCGCCCTTCATCTCGGCCAGGCGCAAGTCGCCTGACTGCAGCAATTTGAGGGCCGCGATCAGCTCCTTGTGAAACTTCTCCGGCCGCCGGCAATCATAGGCAAGTGTCGCCAGCGAGCGAATGGTGGAGTCATTGCCCAGAAACCCGCCAAAGTCAGTTTCCAGCGCCCAGAACGCCGTGACCACCTCGCCTGGCACGCCGTACCGGCTCTTGATGGAGTTGAACATCCTGGCATTGGACTTCAGCTTCGCCCTGCCCTTCTTGAGCCGGCCCGCCGATATCAGCTTGCCGGAAAACGTCAGCCAGTCATCGGAAAAGATGATCTGGGTGCGATCCTTCTTGATGATGCTCTTGTTGAACCGCACGCCGTCAAGGGCTGCGTTGATCACGCGCCTTGAAATGCCGGCAGCAGCCGCGTCCTGCTTGAAGCCCTGCAGCCAGCGGTCAAAGCTGCCGGTGTTCCTGCACGTCGACTTGGCTTCAGCCGTCTGTGTAACAACCGGTGACGCAAACAGCGCTGCAGCCATCAGTGACGCCGCAATGGCAAACGCAAAACGCAAGCTCATGAATTCCTCCTAAAGGGCCTGTTCCGGGATTCTTGACAACAGCCAGAGGATGTCCGCTGGCGAGTTCAAAATCAAGCATGTTGCAAGGTTCAATACCCAAAGTATTCGACACCGCTCAGGCAGGCAGCCTGGCGGCTGCGCTTAATGGTTGGTCGAACAGCTTGTCCGCCTCCGGCGGGCCGTTCTCCGCCCCCGAACACCCTTTGCAACCATGTCATCCTCGGGCTTGTCCCGAGGATCCATACACCGTCGCAGTGGACCCCCGGGACAAGCCCGAGGGTGATAAATTAAAAAAAGTGAAGCTCAACAGTCATTTAGACTAGGAGAACGACCCGAGCGAAGTGAGGACAAGTTGTTCGACCAGCATAGAGAAGAACGACCCGTGCAAAGCGAGGGCAAGTTGTTCGACCAGCATAGAGAAGAACGACCCGAGCAAAGCGAGGACAAGCTGTTCGACCAGCATAGAAAAGAACGACCCGAGCAAAGCGAGGACAAGCTGTTCGACCACCAAAACAACAAGCTCACACGCAGCGCGCCCGCATGTTCCAGCCGACGGCGCTCGGCTCCACGCTGCCGTCCAGTACCTGCGCCTTCTGCTTGTCCTTGCAGGCAAAGTGGTTGATCGCATTGCGCCCCACTTCCGACACGATACGGCCATCGGCTGGCGTTCTGCCCAGGCTGCGACCGCGGGCAGAAACGTTCACCGTGTACACCTGCTCGGCAACGATGTATCGGAACTGAACCTGATAGGTGCGCCCGTTGTAAAACAGCGGCTCGGAATGAACTTCACCCTGGGCGTACGGAGACGGATTGGTGTTGATGGTGGCAAGCTCGGGCTTTTCCGATGCGCAGGCCGAAACCGTCAGCACGGCCACACCGGACACGGCAGACATCCTCAGTCGGCGCATGGTGCTCATGTCCCCAATCCCCTTCACGTCAGCCTCAACGCGTGGCATAGCAGGCAGTCGACACTCCACTATCTGTTCACAAGCTGATTCCACAATGAAACCGTTTGATCCCGCCAGTGCCCTGTCCGCCCGCACCTCGGCAATCGAGGAGGCCGCCATCATCGCCATGGCGCAGAAGGCGCGCGAGATGAAGGCGCAAGGCGTGGACGTTGTCTCGCTGACAATCGGCGAGCCTGATTTCGACACACCGCAAGCCATCCGGCAGGCAGCAGCAGACGCCATGAACGCTGGCTACACCCACTATGCACCCATAGCAGGATACCCGGAGCTGCGCGCCGCCATCGCCGAGCGGTTGCACCGGGAAAACGCCATTCCGGTCGAGCCATCGGGCGTGATCCTGTCGAACGGAGCCAAGCAGGCATTGACCAATGCCTGTTTCGCGACACTGGATGCTGGTGACGAGGTGATCATGATCGCCCCGTTCTGGGCCGCTTACGAAGGCATCGTCAAAATGGCCGGCGGCGTGCCGGTCATCGTGTCGGCAGGTGCCGACACCGCTTTCAAGCCAACCATCGAGCAGGTTGCCGGCGCCATGACCGATCGCACCAAGCTCGTCATGCTCAATTCGCCGTCAAACCCGTCCGGCGCGGTCTGGAACGTGGCTGAACTGCAGGCGCTGGCAGACCTTGTGCAATCCCATCCTCGCTGCCTCGTGCTGGCCGACGAGATTTACGAAGACATCTGGTTTGAGGAGCGCCCAACCTCCATCGCCTCGCTGCCGGACATGTTCGAGCGCACCATTACCGTCAACGGGTTTTCAAAAGCCTATGCCATGACCGGCTGGCGGGTCGGATACTCAGCCTCGTGTGAACCGCTGGCCCGGGCCATCTCCAAGGTGCAGGGAACCTTTACCGCCGGCGGCAATGCATTCGCCCAGCAAGGCGCGCTGGCCGCCATAACCGGACCGCGTGACGAGATCGACGCCATGCGCGCATCCTACCACCACCGCCGCGACCTGATCGTGTCACTGCTGAGCGAGATTCCCGGCATCAAGGTGGTGTCACCGCCAGCGACATTCTATGTCTTTCCGGACATTTCCGGCCTGCTCGGCAAGTCCGCCGGCAACACCCGCATTGAAACCGATGTGGAGCTCTGCCACTGGCTGCTGGATGAGTATCATCTGGCGGCAGTACCCGGCTCGGCGTTCGGCGGACCCGGCTGCATCCGGTTGTCGTTTGCCGCCAGCGATGATGACATCTGCAAGGCCATGCAGCGCCTGGCGGAAGCTGCAAGGGTGCTTTGTTAACAGGTCGCTTACTGAGACCTCTAGCCAGATCTGTGCCGAAAACCGCGGAATTTTGCGATAATCTCGCCGCAGGTGTGGCGAAAATGTCACAGTTTATGAAATTCGTCACGACAAAGACAAATTTCAATAGAGTTTCAGGTTCCCCGGAGCTAATCTCCCAGCTGATTTGTGGTGTTGAGATTCGCAGGGGATCTGAGAAATGAAAAACTCGTTGAAATCGCTTCTGGCGACGGCGGCCATTCTGGCTGTGTCTGCAGGGGCTTCGGAAGCAGCTGATCTTGAGGTTCAGCGGATTATTGAAGATCCGACCTACGCCGCGACCATCTCAGGCGGCTATATACACACCTGGTCGGAATTTGATGGCGATGGCGACGTGGATTGGGACACGCCTTTCGGTGAAGCGGCCGTCCTGTGGCGCCCGACCGGATTGCTGAACATTCAGTCTGACTTTGCATTTCATTCGCATCGGGTAGACTTTGGCGATGGCAAAGGCGGAAATTTCGCGCTCGATCAATGGCATACAGGTGGTGTGATCTTCCTGCGTGATCCGACCATGGGCCTGTTTGGTATCGATGGTGCCGTTGGCGGCATTGATTTTGGTCCGGCATTTGACGTCTTCCGGATCGGCGGTCGCGGAGAATGGTTCGCCGGCGATATGGCAACCATTGGCGGTGGCGTCGGTTATCACAATCTCGATTTTGGCAGTGGCAAGGGCGATATCGACGGCATTAACTTCAACGCCTTCGTCAATTTCTACGTGAACGAAGATTTGGCGCTCAAGGCCAAGTTCGACTACGCCGAATTTGATGTGGGTGGCGAAGACTTCACCATCGACGCGTGGTCAATTGGCGGTGAAGCTGAATATATGCTTCGTGGCATGTTCGGCGGCAACTCCTCGATGTTCGTCGGCGGACGGTACGCCGAAGCCGATTTTGACGGTGACTTTACAGTGGACAACACCCAGATATTTGTCGGGTTCCGCAGCTATTTCGTGACCGGAGGTTCCTTGGCCAATCATCACCGGACCAATACGCTCGATAATACAAACACGCTGTTGGAGAAGGTTCCCTTCTTCATTGGGGCTCCTTGAACTATTAATTCTCTAGGTTGAACTGAAGATACCGGGCACCTTCGAGGTGCCCGGTTTTCTTAGCAGCCCCGGACGAGGTGCCTGTTTTCGGATGCGGTCAAGGTACTTTATTAACAGGTTTCTTACCATGAACCCTCGCGACAACTTTGGTAAAAGTGGCGGAAATTAGGGATCGTCACTTTCTGAGTGTGGCAAAAATGTCACAGTTTTCGAAATTCGTCACAGAACGGCCAAATTTTAATAGAGTTCCAGGTTCCCTAACGTTACTATCTGTCGATTAGCGGTTTTGGGATTCGCAGGGGATCTACGAAAATGAAAAACTCATTGAAATCACTTCTGGCAACGGTTGCCGTTTTGGCCGTGTCTGCGGGGGCGTCGGAAGCAGCCGACCTGGACGTACAGCGGATCATCGAAGATCCGACATATGCCGCGACCATCTCAGGCGGTTTTTCCCACACCTGGTCAGAGTTTAACGGTGATGCCCCGGATGAGGGTTTTGACTGGAATTCACCTTTCGGTGAGGCTGCCGTGCTGTGGCGCCCGACCGGATTGCTGAACATTCAGTCCGATTTCGCATTTCACTCGCACCGGTTAGATATAAGCGATGGTAAAGGTCCTAGCGGGAATATTGCTCTGGATCAGTGGCATACGGGTGGCGTGGTGTTCTGGCGTGATCCGATGATGGGCCTGTTCGGTATCGACGGCGCCGTTGGCGGCATCGACTTTGGTCAGGCAATTGACGTGTTCCGGATAGGTGGCCGTGGCGAATGGTTCGCCGGCGATATGGCAACCATCGGCGGTGGCGTGGGCTATCACAATCTCGACCTTGGCAGTGGCAAGCCTGATTTTGACGGCGTCAACTTCAATGCCTTCGTCAATTTCTACGTGAACGAGGACTTGGCGCTCAAGGCCAAGTTCGACTACGCTCATTTTGACGTCAGCGGAGAAGATTTCTCGATCGACGCGTGGTCGATCGGCGGCGAGGCTGAATACATGCTTCGCAGTATGTTTGGCGGAAACTCTTCGGTATTTGTCGGCGGGCGGTATGCTGAGTTCGATACCAATGACGATTTCTCACTGGAGCATGCTCAGATATTTGTCGGATTCCGCAGCTACTTCGTCACCGGCGGGTCCCTGGCCAACCATCACCGGACCAACACGGTGGACAACACAAATACACTGCTGGAAAGGGTTCCATTCCTCCCGTTCTGAGCAGGAGATTCTCTAGACTGGACTTGATACTACCGGGCACCTTCAGGTGCCCGGTTTTTTTCTTGTGGGCCTTGGCAACCTGCGAGAGACAAAACCATTTCTGTACTGCGCCCTGTCTCTGCCGCCAAAGTCAACCAAGAGGGGTCGCGGTCGGCCATCTCAACGTGGGCTCTGACGCCACCCCTGTCGAAAATGGCCGAAACTTGCGACATTCATGCCCTGGGTGTGGCAGAAATGTCACAGTTTTCGAAAATCGTCACAGTGCGGACAGGTTTTAGTAGGGATTCAGATTTCCCAACGATACTGTCCGAGCTCTTTAGTGGTGTTGAGATTCGCAGGGGATCTATGAATATGAAAAACTCGTTGAAATCACTTCTGGCAACCGCAGCCATTCTGGCAGTGTCTGCAGGGGCATCGGAAGCGGCCGATCTGGAAGTGCAGCGGATCATCGAAGATCCGACCTATGCCGCGACCATCTCAGGCGGTTTTATCCACACATGGTCGGAGTTTGGCGGTGATGGCCCAGATGATGGCTTTGACTGGAATTCACCTTTCGGTGAAGCGGCCGTCCTGTGGCGTCCGACTGAATTGCTGAACATACAGTCTGACTTTGCGTTTCACTCACACCGGCTAGACGTAAGCGATGGCAAAGGTCCTGGCGGAAATGTCGCTATCGACCAGTGGCATACGGGTGGTGTGGTTTTCTGGCGTGATCCGACAATGGGCCTGTTTGGTATCGACGGCGCCGTTGGCGGCATCGATTTTGGTAGTGCACTTGACGTCTTTCGGATCGGTGGTCGTGCTGAATGGTTTGCCGGCGACATGGCAACCATTGGCGGTGGCGTCGGCTATCACAATCTCGATATTGGTGGTGGCAAGGGCGACCTTGACGGCCTCAACTTCAATGCCTTCGTCAATTTCTACGTGAACGAGGACTTGGCGCTCAAGGCCAAGTTCGACTACGCCGATTTTGATGCCAGCGAAGGGGACTACTCGTTCGACGTGTGGTCGATTGGCGGCGAGGCTGAATACATGCTTCGCAGTATGTTTGGCGGAAACTCCTCGGTCTTTGTCGGTGGACGGTATGCCGAATTCGACTTTAATGAGGACTTCTCAGTGGAGCATGCGCAGATATTTGTCGGGTTCCGCAGCTACTTCGTGACCGGCGGGTCCCTGGCCAATCATCACCGCACCAACACGTTGGACAACACCAATACAATTTTGGAAAAAATTCCATTCTTCCCATTCTAAGCAGGAAACTCTCTAGTTTCGACTTGATACTACCGGGCACCTGCAGGTGCCCGGTTTTTTTGGTGAGCCTGAGCAACCTCTTTGTTTTCAAATCCATCCTTCGCGCCAAAACTCACCGGTAAGGGAAGATTTCACGGCATCGGCAACCTGCAAGAAACAGCACAATTTCTGTATCGCACCTGTCTCTGCCGACAAGATCAGTCAAAGGGCATTGCGTTCGACCATCTCAACGTGAGTTCTGACGCCACCCTTGTCGAAAATGGCTGAAACTTGCGGCAATCATGCCTTGGGTGTGGCAGAAATGTCACAGTTTTCGAAAATCGTCACAACGCCGACAAGTTTTAATAGAGTTTCATATTCCCCAACGTTATCCTCCGGCCAGATTTGTGGTGTTGAGATTCGTAGGGGATCTGAGAAATGAAAAACTCGTTGAAATCACTTCTTGCAACGGCAGCCATTCTGGCCGTGTCTGCAGGGGCATCGGAAGCGGCTGATCTTGAGGTTCAGCGGATCATCGAAGATCCCACTTATGCTGCGACCATCTCAGGCGGCTATGTACACACCTGGAGTGAGTTCGATGATGATGACTTCGATTTTGACTGGAGCTCACCTTTCGGTGAAGCAGCCGTCCTGTGGCGTCCCACAGGATTGCTGAACATTCAGTCCGACTTCGCATTTCACTCGCACCGGTTGGACCTGAACGATGGTAAAGGTCCTGGTGGAAATTTCGCGCTCGATCAATGGCATACAGGTGGTGTGATCTTCCTGCGCGACCCGACCATGGGCCTGTTTGGTATCGATGGCGCCTTTGGCGGTATTGATTTTGGTGGTGCACTCGACGTCTTCCGGATCGGTGGTCGTGCCGAATGGTTTGCCGGCGATATGGCAACCATCGGTGGTGGCGTCGGCTATCACAATCTCGATCTTGGCAGCGGCAAGCCCGATATTGACGGCGTCAACTTCAATGCCTTCGTCAATTTCTATGTAAACGAGGATTTGGCGCTCAAGGCCAAGTTCGACTACGCCGAATTTGATGTAGGTGGCGAGGATTTCACCTTCGACGCATGGTCCATTGGCGGTGAAGCTGAATACCTGCTGCGTGACATATTCGGCGGTAACTCCTCCGTGTTTATCGGCGGTCGTTATGCTGAAACTGATTTTGACGGCGAGTTCACACAGGAGAACACGCAGTTTTTTGTCGGGTTCCGCAGCTACTTCGTGACCGGCGGATCATTGGCCAATCATCACCGGACCAATACGCTTGACAACACAAACACGCTGTTGGAGAAGGTACCCTTTTTCGTCGACTAGGCAAGAAATTCTCTAGACTGGACTTGATGTTACCGGGCACCTTAGGGTGCCCGGTTTTTTGTCGATACAGACAAGCTCGTTGTTTTCGCATTCAGTCTATTGCGCTATGGTTGGTTGAGAACCGGAGATTTTACCACATGGACAATCTGCAAGAGACGAAAGAAATCCTGTCGCGCGCGCTGTTTCTGCCGGCAGAATCCATCAACGCCGATGACAAGCTGCTGGAACTGAACGGCATGGACAGCCTGGCTTTCGAAACCATCGTGGTTGAGCTGGAAGATGCAACCGGCAAGGACATCAATGCCGCCGAGGCAGTGGGAACCGAAACGGTAGCCGATCTGGCCAAACTGCTTGAAAAGCTGCGTGCGGGTTAATCCAGCTGTTATCAAACCCATTTAGCGGTTGCCATATGACCTTTGATCCCTGCAGCTTTCTGTATGAAGTTGCGCAGACCGACAATGCCCGGACCGTCATCCGGGAGGTTGAAGGACGACGCGTGGTTGTCGTGCAGTCTGTGGAAGGCGCCAATCATGTGCTGCGCTCCAACCCTGGAAACTACCGCAAGGAGTTGTGGCCGTTCCGCCAGGTCATGGGAGCGTCCCGCCTGACCGAAGACGGTGACAACTGGGCCCAGAGGGAAGCCGTCACCCAACCCTATCTGGCAAAGTTCGACCCGGCCAGGCTGGCCATCAAATCCAAGGAGCATGCAGATCTGCTGGCTGCCAGATTGCTCGAACCGGAAACTGCCGGGCGGCTCGAGCAGTTCGCTATAGACGTGACAACAATCCGGGTTTTGAGTGACACATTGCTGGACGGGCGGCTCGCCGATGAGGCGGAGGATTTCGCATCCGACCTGCATGTCATGCTTGACTACGCGGCTTCCTATGCGTTTTCCGGCCGCGATTCAAACACCCACATTGATCGCCAAACGACCCGCAACCTGGCCCGTATCCGCCAGCGCATGCTGCATCGCCTGACACAGGTGAGGCAGGACTTGCCGGCCGGTGACATTGTCCTGCACGCCCTGGACGCCGCCGACAGAGATGGGCCGGACGGGTTCGTGTTTGAGCACGAACTCATGCAGCTGTTCTCAGCCGGCGCCGATACCTCGGCTGCCGCACTCGGCTGGTGCTGCCAGGCATTGGCGGAGAATCAGTCCACTCAGGACAATGTCCGTGCGGAGGTCAGCGCGTTGCAGGCAACCCAGTTGTCCGATCCTGCCGTGATTTCCCGGCTGCCATGGCTCAACGGCCTTGTCGACGAGACCTTGCGGCTGTATCCGCCGATACCGATGCTCGGACGTCTTGCCAAGGCACCAGACGTTGTTGACCAGTTCAACATCGAACCGGAGACACTGGTCTTTGTGTCGCTGATCGGGGTGCACCGGAACCATCTGTTATGGCCGGACCCGGATGCATTCTGCGCCCGCAGGCATGGCCTTGACGGCGCGCGCACGGCACGCGCCATGCCATTCAGTACCGGTCCAAGGATTTGCGGCGGTTCCCGCTTCGCCATAATCGAGTTGAAAGTCATACTGGCAAGCCTGGTGCGGCAACTGCACTTTGTACCGTCTGAGCTCGACCCTGGCGAATTCCAATGGCGAATTTCCATGCGCCGCAAACTCGGACACCCGGTGAATGTCTTGCCACTGGACTAGAGCTTTCCCGGGGTGATTGGAATTCCCGTTGCACGGTTTTTCGTATTGCGTACAAATAGGCTCACGAACACGGACACTTTTCGAGCACAGTGAAAGCAGGCCTGGATCCCATGCCCAAAATGCCAAAGACAAAGCAGCCCCGCTTGAGCACATCAGGCAAAATGAGCAGCAAGGCCCGGATTCCTGCGCCGCCGCAGGGCAAAGCTTTCCAGCTTGACCTGGACGAATACTATCTGCGCAGTCTGCGGAAGCCCGACGCCAATACCGAATTCACTGAGTGGCTGAACGATGCCGACCTGCTGGCCGGCATGAACCTGCCTGCCTTCAACATGACCGTACAGGATTTGCAGAACTACATTGGCCGCGCCAACAACCTGCACAAATACCTGATCGGCATTTTCGCCAAACCGAACATGAAGCTGATCGGCTTCTTCCAGATCGATGTGACCTTGCTGCATCGCAGGGCAAGCATGACCGCAGCCATCGGAGAGAAGGAATGGTGGGGCAAAGGCGTGCTGAAAGACACGGCCCGGCCATTGGTCGAGGCTTTCTTCGAGCATCGCAACATAGACAAGATGAGCCTCAGGATTACATCGAAAAACCGCAAGATCCTGTTTTCGCTCATGGGCACCAAGTTCAAGCATGAAGGGTGCCTTGAAAAGGAAGTCCTGACCCCCGAAGGAGAACGCCTGGACCTGCATATGTTTGCACGGGTCAAGGAGTCCTGAGCGGATTGTTCAGTTGGCAGCCGCCTGCTGCCCCCGGACAAAAAAAGCAGGTTGCCTTCTTTTCGAAGCACAACCTGCTGTGAGCACCTGGGATAGGGAGGGAGAATACACCAGGAGGCAAACGCCCTGCCCGCGGGCAGGACACTTAGGGATATCTAGTGGCCGCGAGCCATGTTGCCGGCTTCCGGAGCAGTAAAGATATTCTTTACCATTTCAACCAATCCGCCAAATGCGCTGGTGACCGCGATTGAGCGCTCGGTATGGGCTTTGCGCATGTAGAACTCGATGACATCCGCGTCGATATGTGCATTTTTGTCTTTCATAACACTGAATTCCTTTGTTTTTTGGCAAATCGCCGGTTTGGGTGGTTCAGGTGTGAGAAACGCGTCCTGATCTGCTGAAACTGAAAATAGGGACTTCCATTGTGCTGCGCAAACGAGTTATTCTGCCTACCAGTTAAATAAATTTTGTGTGACATATGCCTGAACGTCTCCCCCCACTGACCGCGCTGAAAGCGTTTGAAGCTGCATCGCGCCTGATGAGTTTTCAGGCCGCGGCCGAAGAACTGTCGGTGACACCGGCCGCGCTCAGCTATCAGATCCGCCAGCTTGAAGACCATCTTGGCCTGAAGCTGTTCAACCGTCTCAACCGGGCGGTGGAACTGACCGAGAACGGTCGCCTGATCCAGCCCGGTATCCACGAGGCATTCGAACACCTGCACCGCACCATGCGCCAGTTGCGCCGCCGGCAGCAGACCAATGTGCTGACCATCGCAGCAGGGCCCGCCTTCACCGCCAAATGGCTCAGCCCCCGGCTCTACCGTTTCATCGCCCGGCACCCGAACATCGACGCGCGCATTTCCGCCTCGGTGACCAAGTCCGACCTGGAAATGGATGATATCGATATCGCCATCCGCTTCGGTCCCGGCGAATATCCTGGCCATCACTCGGTCAAGCTTACAGATGAGTTCATGACCCCGTTGTGCGCCCCGTCCATGCTCGAGGGCCCAAACGCCATCCGCAAGCCGGAAGACCTGCAGCACCACACGCTAATACATGACGACACCCATCAGGGCTTCTTCGTGCTGCAGACCTGGGCGGACTGGCTCAAGGCAGCCGGCGTCACTAGTGTCGACCCGGGCCGTTCAGGCCTGCATTTCAACGTGGCCGACCATGCCATCGATGCTGCAGTTAGCGGCGGGGGTGTGGTTCTGGGCCGCACCAGCCTGGCCGAACCGGACATCCGCGCCGGCCGCCTGGTGGCGCCGTTTGATCTTCGCCTAAAAACCAACTACTCGTTCTTCATCGTGTGCCTGGACGCGCGCCGCGACGAACCGGCCATCGACGCGTTCCGCAACTGGGTGATGGATGAAATGGCTGGCGTCACCGACACTGAGAACCTGCCCGGGCCGGCGGTCTAGAGCGAGATTGATCAAGCATGCCTTCGCAGCAGTTCACCCAATCAGATCCGGCGTCGCAATGGTCGCGACTGAACGACGAACTGGACCGCTGGCAGGCCGCCGGGCTGACCGCATCATTCTGGTGGCGTGATGACGACGCCGTCAGCGACGGGCCAAGGCTTGCTAAACTTGTCGAATTGTCTGAGCGGTTCCATATTCCGCTTGGCCTGGCAGTCATCCCGGCAACGCTGCACGGTTCACTGCAGCAGCCGGTCAATTCATCAAGCAGGGTGTTTGTGCTGCAGCACGGATATGCCCACATCGATCACAGTCCGGCGGACGAAACAGGGGCCTGGGAACTTGGCTTGCACCGCGGATTGAAAACTCTGATGGATGAATTGCAGCAGGGTCGCGCCACGCTGTTACAAACGTTTGGCGACAGGTTCACTCCAGTCGTCGTACCACCGTGGAACCGGATAGCGGACGAGTTGCCCCCTCACCTGGCCCAGGCCGGTTATGGCGGGTTGTCGGCGTTTGGTGAGAATGCACTGCGACATTCCAAAGCCGGTTTTAAGGTTACGAACTGCCATTGCGACCCGGTGTCGTGGAAACGCGGTGGCGTGTTTTCCGGCACCGCATCCACCCTTGACCAGTTGCTCGACCGATTAGCCCGCGCGCGCGCAAACCCAGAGGAAAGCACTGCGCCGACCGGTTACCTGACACACCATGCGGTCATGGATGATGCCTCCTGGGATTTCACCGAGACGCTCTTCGACACGCTGAACAGGCACCAGGCCGCCAGGTTTCTGGCAGCAGATCAGGTTTTCTCACCATGACCATCCGTCCCGCGCAAAGCGGCGATATAGACGACATCATCACCCTGTTGCAGACACACATGGACCCGGCCGTCAGCCGCGACCGCTGGGGACAGCTGTTTACCTATTCGTGGCTCGCAGAGATGCCGGACTTCGGACGCGTCGCCATGGCGGGCGGACGGATTGTCGGATACCTGGGCGCGATCTACTCTGATCGTTCGGTCGACGGTGAGATCATCCGTTTCGTCAATCCGCACTCCTGGTACATGGAAAAGCCTGCACGGCGGGTGGTGAAAGGCATGATGGGCGGACTGGGCCTGGAAATGCTGCGAGACCTGACCCGGAATCCCGACCGGCATTACTACACCAGCACCAGTTCAAGGTTGACCATTGCGTTGCTTCGCCGTGTCGGATTCAAGATGCTTGACCACAGCAAGCTTGTGTGGCGCGCAAAGCCGGCAACGACAAGTCCGAAGAACATTGAGGTCGTTCGCGACGAAGACGCGATCCTGTCAGCCGTGGAGCCCAGGTGGCGCAAGGTCATTGAGGACCACCGAACCTGTCCTGTGTATCCGCTGCTGGTGCGGTCACAGGGCCGCGCGCTGTTCATGATGATGGCGACGAGTATGAAAGGCGACGACGAAACCTGGCACGACGTGATGAGTTGCAGCGACCCCGGCCTGCTCGCCGCCTGGGGCCAGTCAATTGCCAACGCGATACTGGACAGCCACGATGGCCGGTTTGCCTGCGATGAAAGGTTCTGCAACGGCGAAGCGCAAGGCGCCCAGACGGTCAAACTGGATGTCGCGCGCTATTTCAAGAGCCAGGCCCTGCAACCACGTCATTTCGATCACCTGTACAGCGAGATACAGTTGCTCGGACAGAAGCTGTCCTGAGCCGGCGACGTGCAGCCCTTCCACTATGCCTGATCAGGCAATCTATCGGGTTCGGCGTTTTCGAATTTCCCATACCCGCAGGTCGGCGACGACCTTCACGGTCGCAATGACAATGAGCCCGCAGAGCACCGCCTTTGAAATGGTCTCCATGGTTCCCTCAATCTGGACGGCATGGATCACACTGCCGACAACAATAACCGATGCGAGCACGGTATGAACAATGCGCCAGGTGCCCGGGCGAATGCGGAGCGGTCGGCGCAACGTGGCGAGAAACGCTGTCATAAAGATCGCCCACATGGCAATCACACCCCAGGCAGAGAACGGTGTGGGGGACACAAACAGAAGCGCGTCAATCACATCCGGAGGACTGGTGATCCACAGGCCCGCGACGTGGGCAACGACCAACAGGGTCATGGTGGCCCCTACTCCGCGATGCACCTGCCGATAGCGCTGACCAGAAAGCCCGGGCAGATAGCCGCCCATCAGCAGAGGCTGAACCAGCATCAGGGCCATCGCCACAACGCCTGCGAACCCTGCCGCTATGTAGATCGGCTCGCGCCACGCGAGAAGCGGGCTCACTGCTGCTGCGGTTATCGGCACAATCAGGGCACACGCAAGCACTGCCCAGATCAGGATCGTGCGTGCCCGGCTCATCCCTGCTCAACCAGCCGCGGTCAGGCAGGCTTGAGAACGAAGTCCGCGCTCAGGCTTGTGTCTTGCGCGCTCGACATTATGGGACGCAGAAACACGGTTTCAAAATCACCGCTGTCATAGGCGAGATGGGCGTGGGGCTGGCCGAAAGCGGGAACAATCTGCGGCATCTCGAGGCGGAACTCGCCATTCTCGTCGGTGAGTGTTGCACCGTGGCTGTGCGGGTCGCGCTCATGGCCTTCGGTCGTGTGCGCCCAGATCTGAATGCGCTGACCCGGCAGCGGCGCGCCATCGCCGGCGCGGCGCACCGTGCCGGACATCCAGAAGCCACCGCCGCCGATCCGCTCCACAATGGGGGCGTTGGGCAGGTAGTTGTTTGCACCGCCACGCATTGTGGGGGTCGGTGCAAGGCCTTGCGCGCGAGCGGAGATTGTCGGGACAAGGAGGCCGGAAACCACCGTCACGCCGGCAGCGAGAAGGGTTCGACGGTCAAGCAGGACATTTGTCATACAGGTTTCTCCCATAAGGTGTGCGGTCGGTTGTCCGTTCAAAGCGGGCCGACAATGGTGATAAACAAATATAGCTCGTTTACGGCGATTTTCGAGCCTCTGGATGCTGACAGCGCAATAAACCTCGCTCACCAATTCGTGAGCCGGCAACTATCCGGACCGCTCAAGTTCAAAGACATTGCCCTCTGGGGCTCGCGCATAGACAATCAGAAACGGGGCTTGCGCCGATCCGAAACTGACAATCTCGCCAAGTGCGGAACCACCTTCGCCTATGGATTTCTCAAACGCCTGCCGGATATCGTCGGCTTCGAGAAAGACGGCCGATGCCGCGCTCGTTCACCGCCTGCTCCAATCGCTCAAGGTTCGGCCTGTTCAGCCGCACCGAGCGTGTTCCACAGCTTGCCAGTCCGTTTCCACATGGCACCGCTCCTCCCGTCCCCAACATCTGTGCGCCTATCCGGCCAACCGACCTATACGATATGTAATTCAATGCCCGTGCCGTGCCCCGGCCGGCAAGCAAGATGTCATCTGCCGCCTGCCTGATTTGCTGGAACTGTGTCCGCCCGCAGATGTGCCTGCAATATCTGCCCGCTGCGGTGAACCTCGCTCGTCAGCCACGCGGCCAGTTTTTTGTAGGTATCTGTCTGTGCAAAGTCAGGTTTGGTGACCAGCCAGTATCGCGACCGGACAGGTTTGGGCGGTCCGGAGCTGACCAGGACACCAGCCTCAAAATCGGCCTCGACGAGCAGGGTTCGGGCAAGCGCATGTCCCAGGCCGCCGATCGCCGCCTGTATCGCCACATCCGTGCGATCGAATGTCACCGACGTGTCAAACCGGCTGCTGCGATACAAATCGCCACCGAGATACTGCTCCCAGATGGCGTCGGTGCCATCGTCCTCAGCACGCGTGTCCCGCAACAACACGGCGTCGCGGTCAGCACCCAGCAAGGGCCGGGCCGTACTGCGACTGCACACCGGAATTGCCATGCAACGGCAAAGGACCGTTGCGTGCAGTCCCGGGTATGGACCCGGGCCAAACCGGATGGCTGCCTGGGAATCTTCGGTGTCACCGAAGTCGGTAAGGTCGTCACTGATGTTCAAGGCGATCTGCAGGCCGCCCGCCCTCGCGCGGGGCATTGCGGGGACAATCCACTTCATTGCCAGAGAGGAAGACACAGACAGTGTGGTCCCGCTGTGCTGTTGAATGCGGGTTACAGCATCCAACGCCGCCGCCAGAGCGTCTGCAGACGTCGCGCAGGCGGCGCAAATCGGCGCGCCCTGCAGTGTTGGAACCACATTTCGGGTGGTTCGCGTAAACACGGTGAACCCCAGGTCCCCTTCAAGATTCCTGATCTTGTGGCTGATGGCCGATTGATGAACCCCCAACTCTGCTGCGGCAAGCGTAAAGCTCCTCAACCTGCACACCGCAGCCAGAACCGGAGCGGCAGCGGCAAGTTTTTGAAGGATCATCTGCCGTGATTTATTCATGAAAAAAACTCATCGCTTTATGAACCTCATAGCTCTCAATTTCCGATAATTTGCAGGACAAATTTGGAAACTGGGAGAGTTCAACATGAGCATTGCGCATGCGCAAACTAAAATAACCGCTCGCATCGTCAATGGATTCGTCAAGGACGGGACCGGTGGCAACCCGGCCGGGGTTGTTTTCGACGCGGATGAACTGAGCGACGCCGACATGCTTCAGATCGCCGGAAAGATCGGCCTCTCGGAAACCGCCTTTGTCTCATCGTCAGATGAAGCCGGTTTCAGGTTCGACTTTTTCACGCCCAACCGCCGCATTGCGCATTGCGGTCACGCCACCATTGCTGCTTTTGCCCACATGGCGGAAACCGGTCGTGTCGCCGAAGGCGTAACATCCAAGATGACGGTCGATGGCCCGCGTAAGATCATCATCAAGGGTCAACAGGCCTTCATGGAACAGGTTGCACCGAGTTACCGTGGCCCGGACGCCTGGACGGCTGATGGCGTGACATTGAAGGACGTCTTAGCTTCACTGGGGCTGACCGACGCCGACATGGTCGACGATGTGGAACCCCAGTTGGTCAACACCGGCAACAGTTTCATAATTGTTCCGGTAAAGAGTGAAGACGTACTTGCCGGCATCGAACCCGACCAGCAGGTGATCGCCGACATCAGCGAGAAACTTGATCTGATCGGCTACTATGTGTTTGTCCTGTCACCGTCTTCATCTGCCAGCTTCGCGACGACCAGAATGTTCGGGCCGCGCTACGCCATTCCCGAAGAGTCCGCCACCGGCATGGCGGCGGGACCGCTGGCGTGCTTCCTGTACGACATCATGGGCATCAAGGAGACCCACATGGACATCGACCAGGGTTACTTCATGACCCCGCCGTCGCCGAGCGTAATCGCCGTCGATCTGGAGGTTGACGCATCCGGCGCGATCACCGGCCTGACCGCAGGGGGGTCGGCGCGTTCCATGCGCGAAATGGAAATCGTCCTGGATTAGAACACCTGCTCGCACATCCGGAGTTTCTGATGGCTGAACCGTTCGCTGCCCTGGTCACGTTTGCCATCGTCGCTACTGCATCGCCCGGCGGCGCAACATCGCTGGCAACAGCATCGGGAGCTCAGTTCGGATTCCGTCGTAGCCTGCCGCTTATCCTGGGGATTGCTTCAGCACTTGCCTTGCTGGTGGCGGCTTCTGGCACCGGGCTCGCGACAACCATATTGGCGTTTCCTTTTCTGGAATTTGGCATGAAAGTCGCAGGCTCCGCCTACCTGGTCTGGCTGGCATTCATCATCCTGAAGGCCGGCCCGCCCACAGCGGCGAATGTATCCGATGCCGCGCCCATCGGTTTCTTGGGAGGGGCCATGCTTCTTGCTGTCAACCCGAAAGCCTGGGCCATGGCTGTGGGCGTCGCAAGCTCGTTTTCAGGCATTTCCGACAGCCCTGCCGCCCTGGCCGCCATATTCGGATCCGTGTTTGCAATTGCAGCAACCCTGTCCCTGTCGGTGTGGGCGGTGACAGGTTCGTTTCTGGCCAGGGTGATCGAGAAGACCTGGCAATGGCACATGTTCAATTCCGTGATGGCGCTGCTTCTTGTGAGCTCGATCGCATCGTTCTGGCTGTAGCGTCCCGACCCGTATCCGTCAAACGGGGGTTGACCGCACTGCCCGCCTTCAGACACAAATGAAATCCAGCAACAGCCCGTACATCCGAACCCGCGCACAGGAGTCCATCCAGCGATGAAACCGTTTTTCGTTCAGATAAAATGTGAACTGGGCAAGGCCTATGAAGTCGCCACCGAACTGGCGGATTCCGAGATCGCCTCGGAAGTGTATTCGACCGCCGGCGGCTGGGATCTGCTGGTCAAGTTCTACCTGCAGGACGGCGAGGATGTCGGCCATTTCATAAATGAAAAGGTCCATTCCATCGCCGGTGTGAAAGACACCTACACCATCGTCACCTATCGCGCCTTCTGAACACAAAAATGTCCGGGCTGCCGAACAATGCTCCCGGCCGGACGGTTCTTGGGGTGCTGATGCTGGACACCAACTTCCCGCGACCGGTCGGCGACATTGGCAATCCCGCCAGTTTCGATCATCCGGTCATCTACCGCCGCCTGCCCGGCGCTGTCGTGTCGCGAGTGGTGACCGATCAGCCGTTGCGCGAAGATCTGGTTGAGCTGTTTGTAGATCACGCTGCAGCCCTTGAGGCAGCAGGCGCAACGGTGATCTCGACAAGTTGCGGATTTCTGTTTCCATTGCAGGAACGGTTGCAGGCAGCCGTCGGCGTGCCGGTTGTCACGTCAGCTCTGTGCATGTTGCCCGCATTGCGAGAGCGACTGGGTGCGGACACCCCCATCGGCATTCTGACTTTTGATGCAGACCGCCTGTCACCCCATCATATGCCCGGAAACGGTCCGGTCGTTATTGAGGGGTTGAAGCCTTCAGATCATCTGTATCGTGTCATAGCCGATGACCTGGCGCAGCTGGATCAGACCGAGGCCAGCAGCAATGTCGTCGATGCCGTGAATCGCCTTGTGTCCCGCGAGCCAGGCTTACAGACGGTGGTGCTGGAGTGCACCAATTTGCCACCATACCGGCATAAGGTCATGAAAAAAGGCAGTTTTTCAATTTTCGACATACACGATGCAATAAAATACTTGAAAAACACAGACAAATTGTAGGTAAATTGTACAAACAGAAATTGAAGCCTATAAATTGCTTGCCATGAGCAGCACCATGTAGTGACATTCGACCACGAGTTTCAAACCAGGGAGTAGACCATGACCAAACACCTCAAAATTGCTGCGCCGGTTGCCATTGCAGCCCTGACGCTGTCGGCCGGCATCACGCTGGCCGCCGACGTGAAATGGGATATGCCAATGGCCTATTCTGCATCCAACTACCATTCTGAAAACGGCGCCCAGTTTGCCAAGGAAGTCACCGAAGCGTCCGGCGGCAAGCTGGAAATCGTGACCCACCCCGGCGGCTCCCTGTTCAAGGGCGGCGAGATTTTCCGCGCCGTGCGTACCGGTCAGGCCCCGATCGGAGAGCGCCTGATTTCGGCCCTTGGCAATGAGAACGCGTTGTTCGAAATAGACAGCCTGCCATTCCTTGCCACCAGTTTTGCCGATGCCAAGAAGCTGTACGACGCAACCAAGCCGGAACTGCAGAAGGTGCTGGCTGAGAAGGGCCTGACCCTGCTCTACACGGTGCCGTGGCCGCCGCAGGGCCTGTATGCCAAGAAGGAAGTCACCGCCGCAGCCGACATGAAGGGGGTGACGTTCAGGGCCTACAACGCGGCCACATCTCGCCTCGCCGAACTGATGGGCGCGGTTCCCACCAAAATCGAGGCTGCAGAACTGTCGCAGGCCTTCGCCACCGGTGCGGTTGAAAGCATGATTTCGTCCGGCTCGACCGGCTACGACCGCAAATTGTGGGAGCATGCATCACACTGGTACAACATCCAGGCCTGGTTGCCGAAGAACATGGTGATCGTCAACAACGACGCCTGGGCCAAGCTCGATGAGTCGACACAGAAAGTCGTCATGGAAAAGGCCGCTGCAGCGGAAGCCCGCGGCTGGGCCAAGGCCGAAGAGCTTGCCAACTGGTATGTCGAGGAACTAGCCAAGAACGGCATGACGGTCGGCCCCGCCGGCGATCAACTGAAGGCCGACTTTGCCAAGATTGGTGAGACCATGACCACGGAATGGCTGGCCAAGGCAGGCGACACCGGCAAGGCAGCCGTCGACGCCTACAAGGCGCAATAGGAGAAACGCCTGCTGAATAGTCTGATTCAGCAAACAAGACTCGAGGGGCGAGTGAACACATGAACGAATTTTTCACTCGCCTCGATAGGGCACTTGAACGGCTGTATGTCTGGTCAGGTGCTGCCGCCGCCGTTTTTCTTGTACTCGTAGGTGTCTGCGTCCTGACATCCATCGTGTCACGCCTGCTCGACATCTACGTGGCTGGCATCAACGAGTATTCCGGCTACGCCATGGCCGCGTCATCCTTCCTGGCGCTGGCTCATACGTTGCGAGAAGGCGGCCACATCCGTGTGGCGCTGGTGCGGTCGAAGTTGCGGCCAAGGGCCAAGCTGTGGCTCGAGGTCTGGTGCCTGCTGGTGGCGACCGCCATGAGCAGTTACCTGGCCTACTATCTGGTTTACCTCGCCTGGATATCCTGGAAATTCGAGGAGAAATCCGAAGGCGCCGCGGCAACCCTATTGTGGTGGCCGCAGTCAATCATCGCCATTGGCGCCATCATCTTCGCCATTTCGGTCGCCCATGGCCTAGTCCGCGTGATCGTGCGCCGCGACCCTGATGTGGCGTCTGCAGCTCCTGCTGAACTGACCGCGGAGCAATAGATCATGGATGGTGTCGGACTAACTCTCATCTTTCTCCTGGTTCTATTCACGCTGCTGGGCTCAAGCGTGTGGATCGGCATATCACTGCTCGCTGTCGCCTGGGTCGGCATGGAGCTGTTCACCACCCGCCCGGTGGGCGACTCAATGGCGCTGACCATCTGGTCGGCGTCTTCAAGCTGGACGCTTACCGCCCTGCCCCTGTTTGTCTGGATGGGGGAGATCCTGTTCAGAACCAGACTGTCGGAAAACCTGTTCAGAGGGCTGCAGCCCTGGCTGCATGGGTTGCCCGGTGGTCTTTTGCACGTCAACATCACCGGGTCGGCGATATTCGCGGCCATCTGCGGCTCGTCGGCAGCGACCGTGCTGACGGTCGGCAAGATGGCCGTGCCGGAACTGAAGCGCCGCAACTATCCGGAAAAGATGATCATCGGCACCCTGGCCGGTGCCGGCACCCTGGGTCTGCTGATACCGCCATCGATCATCCTCATTATCTATGGTGTCACGGTCAATGAAAGCATCGTCAAGCTGTTCATTGCAGGCGTCATACCCGGCATCATGCTGGCCCTGATGTTCATGGGCTATGTGGCCGTCTGGGATGTGTTGGGCGGACGCAAGGACCGCACCGATACCGCATCCTACACCATGTCGGACCGGCTCAAGGCGCTGGGCCAGCTTGCCCCGATCATGGTACTGATCCTGTCCATCATGGGCTCCATCGCATTCGGCTTTGCGACGGCAACCGAGGCCGCCGTGCTTGGCGTGCTTGGCGCATTTGCCATCTCCTGGCAACAGGGTCACCTCAGCCGCGAAAGCTTCATTGCCTCGTTGATGGGTGCCACCCGTGTGTCCTGCATGATCGCCTTCATCCTGGCAGGTTCAGCCTTCCTGACCCTGGCCATGGGATTCACAGGCCTGCCGCGCGCGGTAGCCGAATGGATTGCCGCCATGCAGCTGACACCGGCCATGCTGATTGCCGTCCTGGCAGTGTTCTACATCATACTGGGCTGCTTCCTGGACGGTATCTCGTCCATTGTGCTGACCATGGCGGTGGTGGAGCCGATTGCCCGCCAGGCGGGTTTTGACATGATCTGGTTCGGCATCTTCCTGACCATCGTCGTCGAGATCGCGCAGATCACGCCGCCCATTGGCTTCAATCTGTTTGTCCTGCAGGGCATGACCGGCCGCGACATGGACTTTATCGCCAGGTCGGCACTGCCGATGTTTGCCCTGATGGTGCTGGCCGTTGTTGTCATATCACTGTTCCCCGGCATCGCCACCTGGCTGCCGTCACTGATGTAGGCGGGCATGATCAGAGCCGGCCTCGAATGGATCGGGCGATACGGAACCTTGCTGATGCCATTGGGCATCGTCATCGGATGCCTGGTCCAGCCGCTGGCCGCACTGCTGCGCCCGACGCTGGCGATCTGCGTGTTCCTGATGCTGGCCGTTGTCCTGTCGCGGCTGGAAATCCAGCACGCCCTGGCACATCTGCGCAAACCGCGTGTCTTTCTGTTGTCGCTGGTGTGGGCTTTCGTGGCCATGCCGGTACTGTTCATCGCCGTGCTGCATGTCTTCCCGCAGTCGCCGGGGATCAACGCTGTCCTGCTCATCTATGCAACGTCACCGCCCAATTTCGGCGCAGCGGCACTGGCGTTCATCATGGGGCTTGACGGGGCCCTGACGGTTGCAACCATCTTTGCCTCGACAGCGCTGCACCCGATCATCACCCCACTGTTCACCGAAGTGTTCGCCGAGGGCGCCATCGCCATATCGGGCCTGGATCTCGCGGTTCGACTTGCCGCGCTGATCGGCGGCTCTTCACTGGCGGCATGGGCGCTGCGATCCTGGCTTGGTCCGGAACGGCGCAAGGCGTCTGCGGGCATATTCGATGGCCTGAACGTCATCATCATGGTGGTGTTTGCCATCGCCCTGATGGACGGCATTCCGGCCCGCGTCATAGCCCAGCCAGCTTATGCGCTCGGCCTGGCCGTTCTGGCCACCGCACTGCATATCGTGCTCAACCTGATCACTGTTGCCGCGTTCTGGCGAACCGGACGCCGGCGTGCCTATACCTTTGGCTACTCGCACTCCGGACGCAACATCGCCGTTGTCATGAGTGTGCTCGGGTCGGCGGCACCGGACGATGCCTGGCTGTTTTTCGCCATGCTGCAGTTCCCGATCTATTGCCTGCCCATGCTGCTGCGGGCGTTCTACCTGCGGGTTTTGCCGCAGCAGAGTTGACGCTGGGGTGCTAACCACAACTCAACGACCATCTCGCAACCGTCGGCAAACTCGTACATACTGCCGGCATGAGATACCTGTGGCTCATATTGATTGCCCTTGTGCATATCGCCGTCAGCGCCGCCCAGGCTGTGGCGGCGGACGCGTCCGATCGCGCGATTATCGGATTTTCCATGGACGGCGGCCACTTTGCCTTTGAGGAGTATGGTGTGCAGGACGGCTCAGGATTTCCCTATGCCAACATCTACATCATCAACCTGAAAACCGACCAATGGGTCAAGGGCTCGCCGATCCGGGTCACCGTGCGCGATGAAAACGCCACCGCCCATGCCGCCCGGCACCAGGCGCTCACTGAAGCTGCTCCCCTGATCGAGAAATATGGCACCGTGCAACCCATCAAGCTGCTAGCCAGCAATGCTGTCGGCGAGCGGGTCACCTCACCCCACAAGATGACGTTCAAGCGCTTCCACAACCTATCCACCCTGTGGAGCGTGCAACTGACCGAAATCGATATCGAGCAGCCCGGTGAATGCAAACCTTACAGCCCGGTGCGGGGCTTTGCCCTGTCAACCAAGATCGAAGGCAAAGGACAGGCTGTCGAAGTCTACCGTGACAAGAAGCTGCCGAAGAGCCGAGGCTGCCCGGAAAGCTACAAGCTGGCCGACGTCATCGCATTCGGTGAAAATGAAAACGCCCCGGTCGTAGTGCTCGTGCACAAGCTGACGTTCGGTTTTGAAGGCCGCGACGCCCGCTTTATTGCGGTGCCCGTCAAGCTACCTTCCTGGAGATAACCGTCCCGCTTGTGTTGAGTGTCCCGGACGGCTCTGCTAGATCAACGCTGACTTCCCAGGGCCCGGACCCTATTCATCGAAAGCAGCTCAAGCATGATCCCGCGTTATACAAGGCCGGAAATGGCCGCCATCTGGTCGCCAGAACAGAAATTCCGCATCTGGTTTGAAATCGAGGCTCATGCAGCAGATGCCCAAGCCGAACTGGGCGTCATTCCCGCTGAGGCGGCAAAAACCGTCTGGGACAAGGCCCGCGATGCGGAGTTTGACGTGGCCCGCATCGATGCCATTGAAGCGGAAGTCAAACACGACGTCATCGCCTTCCTCACCCATCTGTCCGAAATCGTCGGTCCCGAGGCCCGCTTCGTGCACCAGGGCATGACCTCGTCTGACGTCCTGGACACCTGCTTCAATGTGCAGCTGGCGCGTGCCGCAGATCTGCTGCTGGAGGATCTGGACCTGCTGCTGGCTGCCCTGAAGAAACGTGCGCTTGAACACAAGGACACGCTGACCATCGGCCGCAGTCACGGCATTCATGCCGAACCGACCACTTTCGGCCTCAAGCTGGCCCAGGCCTATGCCGAGTTCGCCCGCTGCCGGGACCGCCTCGAATTTGCCCGCAAGGAGGTCGCAACCTGTGCCATTTCCGGCGCGGTCGGCACCTTTGCCAACATCGACCCGTCGGTTGAGGAACACGTGGCAAGATCGATGGGGCTTGAAGTGGAGCCAGTGTCGACACAGGTGATCCCGCGCGACCGTCATGCCATGTATTTCTCGGTGTTGGGCGTCATCGCGTCGTCGGTGGAGAGGCTGGCAACCGAAGTGCGCCATTTGCAGCGCACCGAGGTCCTGGAGGTCGAGGAATTCTTCTCCGCCGGCCAGAAGGGCTCGTCGGCTATGCCGCACAAGCGCAACCCGGTGTTGACAGAAAACCTCACCGGGCTCGCCCGCCTCGTGCGTTCGGCCACCTTCCCGGCCATGGAAAACGTGGCACTATGGCATGAACGCGACATCTCGCACTCATCGGTTGAGCGCGGCATCGGACCGGATGCTACAGTGCACCTCGACTTTGCCCTGCGCCGGCTCACCGGTGTCATCGACAAACTGCTGGTCTATCCGGAAAACATGCAGGCCAATCTCGACCGGCTCGGCGGCCTGGTGCACTCGCAACGCGTCCTGCTGGCCCTGACCCAGAACGGCGTCAGCCGCGAAGACAGTTACCGTCTGGTGCAGCGCAACGCCATGCCGGTCTGGCGCGGCGAAGGCAATTTCCTCGATCTGCTGAAAGCCGACGCCGATGTCAAGAACGCCCTGTCAGATGCCGATCTGGAAGCCCTGTTCGACATGGGCTACCACACCAAGCACGTCGACACGATTTTCGCCCGCGTGTTTGGCTAAGCCATGGTCTGATCAAGTCCGTCCGCCCCAGGCACCCAGCGTATGGGGGTCCTCGCAATCCAGAATTTCGTGTCGCTGGTCAAGCTCTTGGGCATCATCGACCAGCGCCGGCATGACCGCTGCCAGCGCCGCCTGAACTTCATTGTCCTGCAGGGCTCTTTTGAGTGCAGAGAGATTGACGGCGACGGCAACTCCCTGTTCTATCCACGCATAAACCTCGCCGGATGCCTGATCCGCCAGCCTGACCGCATGCAGCTTGCGCAAGCACTCCTTCAGAAAACCGGTGTTGCGTGAAGGCGACATGTCGTCTTTCGACGGAAATACCTCGTCACGCGATGCTGCATCCACGTTGACCCGCTTGTAGCGCTCCACATTCAACATGGCCGGGATGTCAAAAATGTTGATCTCGCGGTTGAACCCAAACGCAATGGTGCGCGGCCGATCGCCCTTCTTCACCGAATTGTCGAGGAACTCGTAGTGCACCTGCTTTCCCTCGCGCAGGGCCCAGGTGAAAAACAGGTCCGGCATGCCGGAGAACGCTTCGATGTTATGGTAGAGCAGATCATCCACCGCCTTGTAGCGGCCTACCTGCTGGCCCCGGAGCCAGGCGCGTTCCACGGTTTCTTCCGGCGGTGTGATCATGAAAAACATATATACGACATCGCCAAACCTGGTCAGCAACCGGCCACCCTGCGCCTCGGTGGTTTGCGGTGAAAAGCTGTCAAACCGGAACCGGTCGATGAGCAGGTGCGGCATGTCCCCGCGCGCCGCCTTCTCTGCCATGTAGTCATCCAGCTTGAGGTCGACGATCTCGATTTCATGTCCGGTCAGCGACCCGGCATAGCGCACCGCCTCGTCCAGCGACGCATAGTCCAGCAGGTACTTGCGGAAGATATCGGGGCTGATCAGGGCGAAATCAGTCCAGTCAAGGCCAAGCACTTCGGCCAGGTGTTTCTGCTGCGGACGCAGGGTGCTCTTGCCGGCCGCAGACGCACCCTTGACGTTCATGATGACCGGTTTCTCCCGGGCCGGCAGTATCTTGAAACCTTCCGCGCGCGCCGCCGACCGGACCAGTTCGGTAAGCCGGTCACCGATAAACTTGCTGCCATATCCATTGCCGAAGTCGCGCAGCGCCAGGCCGGACAAAAGCTCCACATCTCCGACCAGCCGGCCGCGTTTGCCGACAACGACGGCAAGCGTGCGCAACAGGCTTTGATAGCCGGCCGCCGCCGCAGGATCGTCTGCTGCGGCGGCGGCGACCTGCCAGCGCTCCACATGATCATCCTCGCGGTTCCCGCCCGCGTGCAGCGAGCCAGGTGGACTGGAACTGGCCTTGGACCGCCCGATCAGCCTGGACAACCAACCGCCCTGCCCGGCCTCCGGCCCGCCTGAAGGCGAACTGACGGATTCGCCGGCAAGGGCCATTTCCCATTGCGTGTTGAACAATTGCCTCGCTGTGCCGCAAAGCTCGTCAAACGCGGCGATGATGGCCGCACGCTCCGGCGCCACATATTTCGACAATATGATGCCGACCATGCGCCGGAAATTGATGCCGAGATCCTCATAGACCTTGCCGTCGGGAACCGACAGATCCGCCATCACCCGGATCAGCACCTCGTGCACAATCAGGCGTTCGGGCCGAAACGCCACCAGCGAATGCGGCGCCAGTCCGGTAAAGTCCGCCAGCTCACGTGCCTGCTGCAATGAGGTTGAGACATTTTCCGACCGGTAGATTGTGGCAAGCGGCAGGTAGCGTTCCGGGATTGCGGAACTGATGCCTGGAGACCACGGACCCGGCTTTTCAGAGAGCGCCTCGTTCATGGCCGCAGCTCAACAACAAGGAAAAACCCTGCAGCCACAAGCATGGTCACAGGGTCATAATGCAGGCTGAGCGAAAAACATCCCAGATCAGTACCTGACCTTGATCAGGGTGTTCTTGCGGCCGTGCCGCTTCACCAGATTGTAGAACTTGCGCGCATTTGCCGTGTGCAGGCGAATGCAGCCATGAGATGCAGGACGCCCCAGACGCCGCACATAGTTGGTGCCATGCACCGCGTAGCCGCGGTTGTAGAACACTGAGTAAGGCATTGGCGACCAATCGTACTTGCTGGAGTAATGCATTCTCTTGGTCCACTTTGCACGCCACGTCCCTGTCGGAGTGCGGTACCCTTTGCGGCCGGATGAGATTTTCCACCTGGCATAAGTCCTGCCGTTCACAGTCACGTGCATAGTCTGTGACGACAAATCAACGCGCGCGACTACATCAGCCCGTGAAGTTGTTGCTGTAACCGCGGCCACAAATCCAGCAACAACCACGAATACAGACAATCTATTCAGTAATGTCGAGATGGTTTTACTCATACTTACGCCTCTGTCTTGGTGCCTCTACCTGCCTCTAGGGAACCACAAACCGCGGCGTCTTGTACAGTCTTGCTCAACCAGATTTTGAAAAGTTGATCAGTCGTCGTGGCGCTCGAACAGGAATTCGCGGCCCAGCTTCACCCTTGGCTCGCCGTTGTAGGCGATGATGTCGGCTGTTGCGTAGGTCTCGGTCAAAGTGGCCGGCAGGAAACTGCCGGTGCCGACCGTGTCAACCGGAGCCCTTGCGGCTCCCATGATCTGGCATTTCTGCGGGCTGAAGCCGGATGACGCGACGATCTGCGCCTTGTCGAAGCCGGCTGCGTCAAGTTTCTCGCGGGTATGGATGATGTTTGCCACCGACACGCCGGAGCCGAACAGCACACGGCGCACCTTGTCGACGAGGATGTTGCCGGGATCGAGCTGCATGGCGCGCGGCCCCAGGACGTATTCCACGATATTGTACTCACCGTCGACATTAAGCCAGCGTCCCACCGTCTCAATGGACTTGTCATAGTCCAGGTCTTCGGCAAACCGGCCTCCGTGGGTGTCCAGTCGCACGCCCAGCGTCTTGCCTTCCTGATCCAGTTTCGCTTCATTGAAGAACCAGTCTGCAGTGCGCAGGCTGTCGGTAAGTTCCTTGCCGTTAAAGTCAACCAGCGCCACGAGATGACCAATATGCGGCAGGCGCTCGTTGAACATCTGGGTGGCTTTCAGAACATCTCCGTCGGCGTATCCGACCAGTGCATGCGGCATGGTCCCGATGCCGGCCTTGGCTCCGAACATCGGTGCGGTGACATCCTGCGACGATCCGACAAAGCCTCTTACATCCTTGTTCGCCTTGCGCGCCGCGGCGGAGCCGACCGATGCACCGTAAGCAGCCAGCATGTTCATGTCGATGCCGGACCCGTGGCGGGCGTGCATATCCATGAACGAGGCATCCGGCAGCGCCATGCACATCTCGTAGGCATTCACCGCTGATACCGACGGAAACCCGGTTTTCTGCAGCAACAGCGTTTCCACCTCCGACAGCTTTGCCATCGGCCCGCGCACTTCCATCAGTTTGCGCTCGGCCGGAACTATGTCCCCGTCGGTGTAAAACCTCGTGACGCCGGCCTCCGGCACGATCGCCTTGATCAGGCGCTCGGCCGGCTCAAGCGCCGCGATGCAGCGCCGGCGCAGGAACACCGCATAGGTTACGTCTACATCGCCATTGGCTTCGACCACTAGGCGCGTGTTGGTGAAGTACTTGTCCGTCATCTGCGAGACGGGTGCGGCGGCCAGGCTGACCTCGACCAGACGGTCGATGGCCTCGTCGCGGGACAGGCTGTCGGAGTTTGCTGATGTCATGAGGTTGGCGGGCCTTGGCGGGTGGATAAACACAGGGGTCTGTTGACGCCCGCCAATCATGACCTCATCAACGCAAACTCGTCAATGGATATGCGCCAGGGGTCTGGCCCCTACTCCGCTGCAATCACGAACACCGACCACACCCAGCGTCCTTCGATGTCAGAGTTTACCGTCTTGCCGGCGGTATCGTGTATGAGCCAGCCAGGACCGCGCCCGCCGATGCCGATTGGTTTGCCGTCAGCAGCAATCGCCAGTATCCAGTCGTGCGCTTTTCGGTCAGCCGCCTCAAGCTCAATGGTGTAGCCGTCGAGCGCGACAACCGACAGTTTCGCATCGGGAGCGACACCTGCTGCTTTCATGACATCGCCAAGCGCAGGACCTGTGGCGCTGACCGGGCCGGGCCATGCCTCAGCCTTCGCCCTGACGGTCATCTGCGGCAGAGCTGCGAGATCTGCATAGGTGAATTCGAAGGCCTTGGAAAATTCCATTTCACGGAACTTGAAGAACGCATCCGACAACGGCTCAAAGCCGGACCGGTTTGTGTTGTCAACCTTGCCGATGACCGTAAGCTGGGCGGGTCCATCGGCAAGTGCAGCAGGTGGGGTTACTACCGTCGTACTGATAGCAAGCACCAGCCCGGCCAGCATGGCCACCATTTGCCTTTTCATATGCTTTCTCCTGATTGTCGTGTTGCGGCAGGCTCGATCTCAGTCGGCAACATAGACCCTCGCCGCGCATGGCGAAAGGCATTTCGTGCGAACACGGATGTTTGGCTGCCGCGCTCATGAACCGGCAGCGCTGACTGACAATCCCGGCACGGCAGGGCTCAGTCTGGTTTGGTGAAATCACTCCGTTTCAAGCCGATGTCCCTTCGCACGTGATCATTGAGATGACCGGTGTTGAGGTAACTGGCCCCGGTTTTGTGTCTGTGCCGGAAATGCCTGGCCAGAAGCGCCAGACCGGCAATTCCGCCCGACCGGTTTGCCGGTGCTTCCGGACTTGGGGTCTCAGCATCAGTTTTACTTTGGATGCGGGCCTGGAACAGTGACGGTATCGACATCATGCTGGTCCTTGTTGTTCTCGGTGTTGACCTCTACAGCCCCCTGACAACAGCCCAACCCTAGAACCAATGGCGCGACCGCTATGTGGCAATTCTCACCAATGCCGGAATCGGATATCAAGTTCCGGTCTGTTCAGGCGCGACACATAGCGGCAGATATGCGCGCAACTCTTGACCTGCGGCCACACAAGCCGTGTGGTGCAGACGTCAATAACCAGGAATGTGGACTTGGACAAAGATCCGCGACCAGACGCAATCACCGCCGATGACGTCAAGGATGCCGTCGCTGCCGGCGTACTGCCTCAGCAGCATGCGCAGGCACTGCTGGCATTCGTGGCCCAGTCGCGGCAGTCGCCAACCCAGCCTGATGAGGAATCGTTCCGGTTCATCCGCAGCTTCAATGATATATTCGTCACCATCGCGATTGCGCTGGTGCTGTTCGCCCTGAACAGCCTGCTGTCGGACATATCTAGGCCGGTTGCCATGTTTGCGGTCGCAGCCGCCAGTTGGGGGATGGCGGAGTATTTCACCCGCCGACGGCGCATGGCATTTCCCAGCATCGTCCTGTTGGGCGCTTTTGTCGTCAGTGTGTTTTTCGGCACTGCTGTGCTGCTCTATGCATCGGCAGACAGTCTGCTGGAAGGTACCCCTGCGGTTGTCGGAGCCATGGCTGCGGTCATCGCAGCAGGTGCCCACTGGCTTCGCTTCCATGTACCGATCACCGTGGCGGCCGGCATGGCCGCACTTGTCGTTTTGGCCATGGCGATGTTCGGAACAGACAGCACGCCGTCCGCGGTGATGTTGGGGCTCGGTCTGGTAACCTTGGCGGTTGCCATGGTGTTCGATACTAAAGACCGGCAGAGGCTGACGCGCAAGGCCGACATTGCCTTTTGGCTGCACATGCTGGCAGCACCCATGATTGTCCACGGGCTGTTTGCAATGCTCGGTATTCTCGCCGGCAATCTGAGCACCGCGCAGGCTGGCGCGGTGCTGGCGTTTTACGCCGCATTTGGTCTGCTGGCACTGGTCATCGACCGGCGCGCGCTTTTGGTGTCGTCACTGGTCTATGTGCTCTACGCCGCCAGCACCCTCATCGCCAGTTCCGGCTTCCAGGACTACAGCGCCGGAATCACGGCACTCGCCATCGGCATCTTCCTGCTCCTGCTGAGCGCGGGCTGGTCACACCTGCGTGCTTTTGTGGTCAGGCCCATGCCCCGGGCGGTGCGGGATCTGGTGCCGCCCGCAGCGCCATGATGCAGATGCATAGGTCGTTTCACTTCGTTTGATATGTCTGAGGCGCACATGTTGCGCTACTACAAAATATAATGCATATTATATGTATCTTTTTATGCAAACGTGCACCACATGAACAATCAAGTCAGAACACCCGCGCAACTGCACCGCGAACAGGTTCAGCGTGACGCGTTGAAGATCGGCATAGATGAAGCATACATCTCGGTCCTGGTTGACACCTTCTATGACCGTGTTCGCCGTCACCCGGTTCTGGGCCCGATATTTGCAGATGCGATCGGCAGCGAATGGGACCCGCACCTGGCGAAGATGAAGCAGTTCTGGTCGTCGGTCGCCAGGAATACCGGTCAGTACAGCGGCAAGCCGGTGCCGGCGCACCAGAAGCTGACCCGGGTGCAACAATATCATTTCGCCTTGTGGCTCGACCTGTTCAGGCAAACCCTGGCCGATACCGCCCCTACCGCGCAGGCAGCAGATTACTTCATGGAGCGGGCGGAAAGAATTGCCCGCAGCCTGCAGATGGCCATGTTTGACAGGCCGGGCCAGCTTGCCGACTGCTGACAGCCGGCGCAGTCAAACTGGCCCTCGGCTCAGCTGTCCTGCCAGCAGATGAAAACCGGATCGGCTACCATCGCATAGGCTATGTGGTGAGTGGAGTCGGCAGACATGCCGTTTTTCCCGATATACGCCACCGCGGCGTCGGCCTGACGGCGGTCACGAAAGCTCATGATGGAAAAGTACTCATGATCGCGTTCACTGTCGGTGTCCAGAATCGTATCCGATTGCCTGATACCCACCGGGCTGCTGGCTTCGACAAGGTCCAGTCCCTGCAGATGTTGGGTAAAATCCGCGAACGCCTTGTTGAATTCGGCCAGTTGGAATTCCGGTTTCAGGTGGAAGCAGCATAACATGTGAAACATGGAAAAATGCACCCTGATCATCCGGCCCGGACGTTGCCGGCGCGCCGGTCAGACATCTTCAAGCACCGCTCCGGCGCCGGCCGCAATCAACCCCGCGTCACTGATGAGTGATATCAGATTAAAGCCAAGACCCGCAAAGCCCTTGGCCTGAGCGGCTCCTGAGGCATAGATGCCGGATATCTTGCCATGTTTTTTGGCGCACGCCACGACCTTCGGCAACGCGTCAACCACATCCGGATCACTGGCACCGCCCACCTGGCCGCCGGACAGATTGATCGACAGGTCATAAGGGCCCACGAACACGCCATCAATGCCGTCAACGCCCAGGATATCGTCAAGGTTGGAAATCGCTTCCGCCGTCTCAACCATCGCCAGAACGCAGGTCAGATCATTGGCGGCACTCAGATAGGATTGTCCATCCAGTTTCCACAGATCAAGCGCCTGAGCCGGTCCGAAACTGCGCGAGGCAAGCGGCGGATACCTGGTGGCATCCGCCAGACGGACCGCATCGCTGACCGTATTGATCATTGGCGCGATGATCACCGACGCGCCAGCATCAAGCGCGCGCGCTGCCATGCCGAAATCGTCCAGCGGCGGGCGCATCATCGGAACACCAGCCGCACGTCCGGTCGCCTGGATCACCAGGCGCATCTCGTCATAACTGAAAAATCCGTGCTGCATGTCTGCAACAACACCGGAAAATCCGGCACGAACCATGGCTGCCGCCTGGCCCTCACCGGGCATCTGGCACCAGACCACATAGACCGGGTCGCCATCGTGATCCGCCAGGCGGGTTTTCAGCGACAGCGGGTGGGAAGGTGCCAAAGCCTAGCCTTCGCTTTCGATCTGGTCGACGGCCTGGGCCATCAAATCGTCCATCTGACGGCGCAACTGATGATCCGACTGTTCCACGCCTGCGGCGTCGAAGTCTGCCCTGACCTTGCGAAACACGTCATTGTCGCCTGCCTCTTCGAAGTCGGCCTTGACAACTTCCTTGGCATAGGCATCCGCCTCATCTTCGGATTTGCCCATCAAACCTGCAGCCCACAGGCCCAACAGCTTGTTGCGCCGCGCGGTCGCCTTGAATTCGAGCTCCTGATCATGGGCAAACTTGCCCTCGAAGCCCTTTTGCCGATCCTCAAAATTGCTCATTCGTTTGTATGCTCCGTTGTGACGCCGTGAATTGCTGTTATGCAAGACATAGACAATCACTGTAGCCGCTTCAATATGTGTTGTGCGGCATTGCGCAGCACAGGTTCGAAAAACAACATTTACTGTTTGAAACCGGATCGGGAATCGCCCACTTCCATTGTACCCGCACGCCAACTGGTCTAGAGAATGGATTCAGGCATTGACGAGATAAGTCGTTTTGCCACCATCCAGGGACTTTCCAAATGAACCAGCGCCGTAGACGCATTTACGAAGGCAAGGCCAAGATTCTGTACGAGGGACCTGAGCCGGGCACTGTCGTCGTCCATTTCAAGGATGATGCAACCGCGTACAATGCCGAGAAGAAGGCCGTCATTGAGGGCAAGGGCGTTTTGAACAACCGGATCTCCGAGTTCATTTTCGAACGCCTCAATGACCTGGGTTTGCCGACTCACTTCGTGAAGCGGCTCAACATGCGCGAACAGCTTGTCCGCGAGGTCGAAATCATCCCCCTTGAGGTCATTGTGCGCAACATAGCCGCCGGCTCCATGGCCAAGCGGCTTGGTATCGAGGAAGGCACCGCCCTGCCGCGCTCAATCATCGAGTTTTGCTACAAGAACGATGAACTGGGCGACCCGCTGATTGCGGAAGAACATATCACTGCCTTTGGCTGGGCCAGCCCGCAGGAAATCGATGACATCATGGCCATGACCATTCGCATCAACGATTTCATGTCCGGCATGTTTGCCGCCATCGGCATCAAACTGGTCGACTTCAAGATCGAGTTCGGCCGCCAGTACGAGGGCGATCTGGTGCGCACGGTGCTGGCTGACGAGATCAGCCCGGATTCGTGCCGCCTCTGGGACATGAAGACCAACGAGAAGATGGACAAGGACCGCTTTCGGCGTGATCTGGGCGGTCTGGTGGAGGCCTATCAGGAAGTTGCCCGCAGGCTTGGCATCTTGAACGAAAACGACCATGGCAAACCGGCGAAGCCGACGCTGGTCAAGTCCTGAGCCGGAAGTTCGCGCCCCAACACCGAAGGAAGGACCATCGCCGCATGAAAGCCAAGGTTATCATTACACTCAAAAATGGCGTGCTCGACCCGCAGGGCAAGGCGATCGAAGGCGCACTCTCCAGTCTTGGCTTTTCCGGTGTGGACAATGTGCGCCAGGGCAAGTTCATTGAACTGGATGTGGCAGCCGAAAGTGCGGATGAGGCCCAGGCCACGGTCGAGGCCATGTGTGAAAAACTATTGTCCAATACGGTGATTGAAAATTACCGCGTGGAGGTCGAGTGAAGTTCATTAGGAGCCTTTTGCCCGCGCTTGCGGCAACCGTTCTGACATGGATGCCGGCCGGTGCCGTCGACACCCGCAAACTCGAACTGACAATGAGTATTGGCGGCAAGCCCTACGACGTTGTCGCTGAACCTTTCGCCAGTTGGCAGCTGGCATCGGAGGGTCAGATTTCCCTCGACCAGAAATTCAACATTCAACCGGATGGCCAGGCCGGCATAATACAGGTCAAGATCGCACCTGGCGCAACAGGCAGCAAGGTGCCGAACCCGTGCGGACTGCTGCGCGGGCTGTCCCAGTCGCTGAAGCAAAGCGGCCTGCGCCTTTCGCCCGGGCGCAAACCGCAGATCAACATGATCCCGGTGTGCTCCATGGTGGCGGAAAGTTCCTTGAAAACAATGTTTTACTATTCCGCGTCTTTTGTCACCGACGGCCTTCTGATTGCCGGTGTCGCACGCAGTTCCCGCGATCTTACCGATGATCAGATCAACGAGTTTTCCCGTTATCTTGCCTCAATCCAGGTCAAACCAAAGGAAGTCACGCAGTGAAAGCGGCAGTCATTGTATTTCCCGGCATCAATCGTGAAAACGACATGGTGCGAGCCCTTGAGGTGGGCGCAGGCGCCGGCGTCACCAAGGTTTGGCACACCGAAACCAGCCTGCCGCCCGGCACTGACCTGGTGGCCGTGCCAGGCGGGTTCTCCTACGGCGACTACCTGCGCTGTGGCGCAATTGCCGGTCGCTCTCCGGTGATGAAGGCGATCGTTGACCATGCAGACCGCGGCGGATTGGTGCTGGGTGTCTGTAACGGTTTTCAGATTCTGACCGAAGCTGGCCTTCTGCCAGGCGCCTTGATGCGCAATGCGGGGCTCAAATTCGTCTGCCGGCAGGTTCGACTGGGTGTCGAGAACGATGCCACCTTCTTCTCGCGCAGCATGAAGAAAGGCGATGTGGTGTCCTGCCCCGTTGCCCATCACGACGGCAATTACTTTGCCGATGCGGACACCCTGGCGCACCTGGAGGCAGACGGTCGGGTGGTGTTCCGGTATGTGGAGGGCACCAACCCCAACGGCGCCATCAACGATATCGCCGGCATCGTAAACGCAAACGGTAACGTCCTGGGCATGATGCCACATCCGGAAAACATGATCGAACCCCTGCATGGCAGGACCGACTGCATGCCATTTTTCGAGGCGCTGGCCGCAGCCTGAAAAACACCACACTCAGGGTGCGCAATGCACTCCATGCCCAGCTCATCACATGCGTTTTCCGCCCGCACGCTTGCCTGGTGCGGACTGACGCTCGGCCTGGCAGGCATAGCCGGCCAGTATGTCTTTTTCCAGCCCCTGTTCCGGCAGATGGGCATGGGGCCGTTGAGCTCCGCACTGGGCATGCTGATGTTTTTCACCGTCCTCACCAACCTGACACTGGTAGCAGCATACTGGTCGTGCCTGTCACAAGCATCCAACCGGATGATCAGGTTGTTTCGCCGGACCGGTGTACGCACGGCGCTGGCTGCCCACATTGCGCTGGTCGCCATCGTTTACATCACAGCCCTGCGCGGACACGTTGAGATGAATCTGCCAATGCTGATGACCGACATCGTGCTGCATTATCTGGCACCGGCCTGGTACCTGCTATGGTGGTGGCGCCTGCCCGAGAAAACGGCGCTCAGCTATTCCTGCATCCCCGCATGGATGGCGTGGCCGGTCCTCTACCTCGGTCTTGTCATGCTGGCCGGCCTGACCACTGGCGCATTTGTCTATCCGATTCTGGATGTGAACCTGTTGGGCGCGAAGGTGGTTGCAGTCAACATGATCCTCATTCTCGGTCTTCTTGCGGGCTTATGTGCCGCACTGGTGTTTGTCGCCAGGCTGCAGCATGGCAAAACCAAAGCTCCGGCCAGGTAAATAACCTGACCGGAGCGTCGGGCCAAAGGCCCTCAGGGAACCGGACCTGCAGAAGGGTGAAGCACTGAATGGTCCGGCAAGCGAGACAGGGCAACTACACCCTTAGTTTGGGCCAGCGGTCAGCTTCCGCCGAGGCCTGTTCCCGGCTAATGCCAATGTCGGCCAGTTCGTGGTCTGAAAGATCGCGCAACTGCCGGCGCGAACGGTGGAAATCGACATACCGGCAATACCAGCGCCAGGCGAGCAGCCATGCGGGAAGCGCTTTCACAGGTGCCGGACGTGTCTGATTGAGGTGTTGTCCCCGCATCGAATTCAAAATTGTATCAATTGCACCCATGATATGCCTCCTTTCAGGCTTGGATTAGTATTCTGTACGGCCAAATCGACCGAGGCAATTGATGCATTGCATTTTTGGTGGTTTCAATGTATTTATTGTCACCATGACAAATTGGCTTCCTGAGATCCAGAGAACCGGTGCGCCGATATACATCGAAATTGCCGATGCAATGGCCCATGACATCGACAATGGAAAACTGAAACCAGGCGAGAAACTGCCCCCGCAGCGCAATCTTGCGTTTGATATTGGCGTGACAATTGGCACGATCGGGCGCGCCTATGCCCTGGCACGTCAGCGCGGACTGGTGACAGGAGAAGTCGGTCGCGGCACCTATGTCCGGTCCAGTGAACCGCCTCTGTCTGAAACTTCGGTACCAACTCCCGGCTTTGCGCAGGCAGAAGAAGACCCGGTGCCGGACGGCATCCACCCTGCGCCGGGCAAGTTGCGGCTCGACTCCACCAGTGCGCCGGAGGTCGGCCAGTCCAGTGTCATCACCCGGCACGTGGCTGCGATCATGGCCGACTATCCCGACAAGACGACAGACTACATCCGGTCACTGAAACCTGAATGGCAACAGGCCGGACAGGCCTGGCTGTCCACCGGCGGATGGCAGGCGGACGTGGCAACCATCGTACCGACCCTGGGTGTTCATGCCGGCATGATGGCAGCCATTGCAACGCTCACCGCCCCTGGCGACAGGGTCGCATTTGAAGCGGTGACCTATGCCTCGCTGGCGCGGGCTGCAAACCTGATCGGGCGCCGTCCGGTTTCGGTCCCGATGACCGCGGACGGCATAGATGTCGAAGCCTTCGACCATCTGTGCGCCAACCAGCATCCCAAGGTGGTCGTCGTCATTCCCACCATCCAGAACCCAAGCACGGCCATCATGCCGGCCGCCACCCGCGAGCATCTGGCCACGATTGCGCGCAAGCACGGCGTGTGGATCATAGAAGACAATATCTACGGCGCTTGCGTGGACGAGGCCCCTGCTCCCATTGCCGCCCTGGCGCCGGACATCACCTTCCACATGGGCGGCCTGTCCAAGGCGGTGGCGGCCGGCATAAGGTCTGCCTGGGTTTCGTGTCCGCCTGCCTATGTCCGATCGTTGCCGGTGGCGCACAAGATGCTGACCGGTGGCATGCCGTTCATGCTGGCCGAAACGGCCGCCCGCATTGTCCGCGGCGGCGAGGCCAACACCATTGCACGTGCCGTCCTGCGGGAAAATCGCTCCCGGCTTGGCATTGTGCACGAGGTCCTGGCCGGCCATGATTACCGGTCACATGACAACAGCCCGTTCATCTGGCTCAAACTCCCGGAACCGTGGCGCGCCAGTCTGTTCGTGTCGGCGGCCCGCGATATCGGCCTGTTGGTGGACGGCGATGACGAATTCCAGTTTTCACAGGACCAGGCCAGCCTGCACAGGACCCGTATCGCATTTTCAACCATACAGTCTCATGCCGTCCTGCGCGATGCGCTTGTCCGCCTGCGCCGGCTGCTGAACGCCGGCCCGTCCGGCTACGACAGCTACGCTTGAACGTTGCAGGTCACCAGCGCCACTAGAATTACGAATTGTCCAATTTTAATTCAATTTTTCAATAAGTTAAACTAGCATTCTAATTCCGAAAATTTGAACTTGATGGTTCAGACCGGCTTAGTTATCCGGCGCGGTTTATGTCCGGTTGGTGCCTTTGCGCTGCTACTATAAAGCGTTAACCAATGGACCGGTGATCCACAATACACGACCCTCCCACACCGGTTCCGAGGCTCAGCATTCGCCTGAAGGAGTGACAGGTAGATGAAACAGTCGCGTAAACCAGTTTTGCCGCTAAAAAGGTTTGTCAGTAACCAGTCCGGCGCAGCAGCAATCGTACTTGCCGTTGCTTCTGTACCACTGGTCATGGCTGCCGGTGTCGCGGTGGACTACGGCAACTCAGTAGCCGCACAGGCGCGCCTGCAGGCCGCCACCGATGCCGCAGCCCTTGCCGCCGGACGGGAATCCAATCGCACGCACGGTGAACTGGAGCGCATTGCCAACGACTATTTCAAGTCAAACTACGCCGCGTCGCCGGACACCGAACAGCCAAGCATGACACTGAGCGTCGAAGCCGACGGGAGATTGCAGGTCAACGGTCAGGTTAAAGTGAAGAATTACCTCACCGCAGTGGCCGGGTTTGACAAGACAACCGTAACAGCGACGTCCCAGGTGTCCAAGGATGCCACCGGCCTGGAGGTGGCTTTGGTGTTTGACAACACCGGCTCTATGGGCAACCAGAGCCGCCTGTCCACGCTGAAGATTGCTGCCAGGGATTTCGTCAATATCCTGTTCGGTCCGCGCGAGACAGCCGACACGCTGAAGATCGCCGTGGTCCCGTTTTCGCAGTTTGTGAACGTCGGCGCCGACAAGTCGGGCGAAGACTGGATCGACAAGGCAGGTCTCAACCCATATTCAAAGGCCAATTTCAAGTCCAACAGCTGGCACAACTGGAGGGCCTGGACCGAAGTATCCAACCGGTCATGGACCGGTTGTGTTGAATCCCGTGTCGGCACACTGTCTGTTGACGACACACCGCCAGACACCGGCAACGGCGCAACCCTGTTTCCTCCCGCATTTGCGCCGGACGAACCTGGCAGCAACAGATCCGACGCCAGCTTTAATGTAGGCGGCATTACGTACCGCTATGACAACAGCTATCTGGCGGACAGCAGGACCAACAGTCTCGACAACCGCCAGCGCCACCAGCGCAAATACCAGAACTCATCCGTCAACAGCACGTCACGCGGACCGGACCGGGGGTGCAACATCCAGCCAATCATGGCCCTTAACAATGTGAAGCAGCCTGTGCTGAACACTCTGCAAAACATGACTGCCGGGGGTTACACACACGTTGCTGAGGGTGTCGGCTGGGGCTTGCGGGTATTGTCGCCCGGCGCCCCGTTTACAGAAGGCGTCCCTTACTCCAACGACAAGATCACGAAGGCAATGGTGCTGCTGACTGACGGTGAGAACACATTCGACACCGAGACCAATCACAATATGTCCACCTACACGGCATACGGCCACCTGGCCGAGGCCCGGCTCGGGTCGAGCAATGCTTATACGGCCATTGCCGCACAGAACACGCTTCTCCAGCAGGCATGTGACAACGTAAAGGCGAAGGAGATCGTCGTCTATTCCTTTGCCTACAACGTGCCCAGCGCGACCCAGCGCTCGCTGATCAAGAACTGCGCAACCAGCCCGGAGAAGTATTTTGATCCGCCGACAAATGCCGCACTGGTGGCCAGTTTTCAGCAGATTGCAGACGAACTGCGCAAGCTGCATTTGAGCCGCTAGGCAGCACTGTTGCCGCTTGAAGTGCTCGTTGTGCCTCACCGCGCAAGGGAAGCCCTTCCGGCAAAGGAGAGAGCGCGCAAGACAGTCGGTTGTCTTGCGCGCTCTGCATTTCGCGTACCGTTGATACCAGAATGCCCTTCTTAGACCTTTGCCTGTGCGAGCAGTTCACCGATCATCGCCTGGACCTTCTCGTATTCAAAGAAACCGAACTGCTGGAAGCGGATCACGCCGTCCTTGTCGATAACCGCAGTCTCCGGTGTGCCGCGGGTGTTGTAGGCAAGCATGGTTTCCGGAAGGTGGCTGCCGTCCTTGTGGCGGTCCAGTCCGACCGGCAGGCTGATCTGCTTCTCCTTGATATAAGCCTTCAGGCGATCGTTGTTCTGGTACTTGTGTCCTTCGAACACCGTGTGGATCTTCACCATCTGCAGGTTACCGGACTTGATCTCATCGGCAAACACCTGTTGCCAGTGCTTCATCAGCGGTCCGGAAAACTTGTTGCAGCCAGGACACCACAGCTGGAAAAAGTCGATGACAATCACCTTGCCCCTGTTGCCCGCAACACTGCCGCCGTCACCGTTCAGCCACCCGGACAGGTCCCATTCCGGCGCAGGTTTGCCGGCTGCGGCGTGCGCATCACGGATGGACGCACCGCCCATCCCGGCAGCCGTAATGGCAGCCGATCCTGCAAGGAATGTCCGCCGCGTCTGTTTTTGCCTGTTGCTCATGGACTAGGCCTCCGGTTGACTGAGAAACTCTGCAACCGTGCAACGGGCCGACACCGCTAACAACCAAACTCTTCGTGAGCTAATGCGGCTGCCGCGACACACTGTCCAAAACTTACAGTTTGCCATGTATCCCGTGGCGTCCTTGCGCTAAAAGACATCTTTCTGACGGCCCTCAAGAAAACGAGCACGCTCGCGCATGACTGCCAAACCAGCCTATCTCAACAATGTCGCCATCACCGAAGAACTTGTCGCCCAGCACGGACTGAAGCCTGACGAGTATGAGCGGTTCGAAAACCTCATTGGCCGCACGCCGACACTCACTGAACTGGGTATTGTGTCAGCCATGTGGAATGAACACTGTTCCTATAAGTCATCGAAGAAATGGCTGAAGACACTGCCGACCACCGGAGATCGTGTCATACAGGGCCCCGGTGAAAATGCCGGCGTTATCGACATCGGCGACGGCCAGGCCATCGTGTTCAAGATGGAAAGTCACAACCACCCGTCATTTATTGAGCCTTACCAGGGAGCCGGCACCGGCGTCGGCGGTATCCTGCGCGACGTGTTCACCATGGGCGCCCGTCCGATCGCCGCGCTGAACGCTTTGCGGTTCGGCGATCCCGACCATCCCAAGACCCGGCATCTGGTGTCCGGTGTTGTTGCCGGCATCGGCGGCTACGGCAATTCCTTCGGCGTGCCGACTGTCGGTGGTGAAGTGAACTTCCACAATCGTTACAACGGCAACATCCTGGTCAATGCAATGGCTGTCGGGCTGGCTGACGCGGACAAGATCTTTTACTCCGAGGCCAAGGGCGTAGGCCTGCCGGTGGTCTATCTGGGCGCAAAGACCGGCCGCGACGGCATTCACGGCGCCACAATGGCGTCGGCCGAGTTCGATGATTCGATCGAGGAGAAGCGCCCGACGGTGCAGGTTGGCGACCCGTTCACGGAAAAATGCCTGCTTGAAGCCTGCATGGAACTGATGGCCTCCGGTGCGGTCATCGCCATTCAGGATATGGGCGCTGCCGGCCTGACCTGCTCCGCCGTTGAGATGGGCGCCAAGGGTGGCCTGGGCGTGGAGTTGAACCTCGACGCGGTTCCATGCCGCGAAGACGGCATGACGCCTTACGAGATGATGTTGTCGGAGAGCCAGGAACGCATGCTCATGGTGCTGCGCCCGGAACAGGAAAAGGAAGCCGAGGCCATTTTCCACAAATGGGGCCTGGACTTTGCCATTGTCGGCACAACCACCGATGACCTGCGCTTCCGCTGCCTGTGGAACGATGAAGAGGTTGCCAACCTGCCGATCCGGGAACTGGGTGATGAGGCGCCTGAATATGACCGGCCGTGGACAGAGCCTGCAACACCGGCTGCCCTGGCCCAGGATGACGTCCCTGCCCCGAACGATCTGGAGGATGCGGTGATCAAACTGATGGGATCTCCGGACATGGCGTCACGGCGCTGGGTATGGGAACAGTATGACCACCTGATCCAGTCCAACTCGGCCCAGATCCCAGGTGGCGATGCGGCAGTTGTTCGCGTCGCCGACAATGGCAAGGCGATTGCCATCTGCACCGACGTTACGCCCCGCTATGTTGAAGCTGACCCGTTCGAGGGCGGCAAGCAGGCTGTTGCCGAGGTCTGGCGGAACCTGACTGCCGTTGGTGCTGACCCCATCGCCATCACCGACAATCTGAACTTCGGCAATCCGGAAAAGCCGGAAATCATGGGAACGTTCGTCAAGGCCGTGCAAGGCATTGGCGAGGCATGCAACGTGCTGAGTTTTCCTGTCGTGTCCGGCAATGTGTCGCTCTACAATGAAACCCACGGCAAAGGCATATTGCCGACCCCTGCCATAGGTGGCGTCGGCCTGTTGCCGGACGTGGCACAGATGGCGACACTGGCATTCAAGAACGAGGGCGATGCGATCATCCTGATCGGCGGTCATGGCACCCATCTTGGCCAGTCCATGTATTTGCGCGAGGTATTGGGCCGCGAGGAAGGCACACCGCCACCGGTCGACCTGGAGCAGGAAAAGACCAACGGCGATTTCGTGCGCATGAAAGTCCGCAAGGGCCGTGCCACGGCAGTGCATGACATATCCGACGGCGGACTGATCGCGGCACTGGCCGACATGGCGCTGGCGTCCGGCACCGGCTGCAAGATCGAGCTGCCGCGTGATGTGGAAGTCCACGCGGCGCTGTTTGGCGAAGACCAGGCACGTTACGTGCTGACCTGCAAGCCCATGGACGCACACGGCCTGCTCGGCGCGGCGGAAGATGCCGGCATTTCCGCCTCGCGAATCGGTACGGTCACCGGCTCAGGCTTGATTGTAATGGGAGAAGCCTCCATATCCCTCAACAAGTTGCGCGCTGCCCATGAAGGCTGGTTCCCGGACTATATGAGCACCGCAACGGAAGTCGCTTAAAGGACATCACATGCCAATGCCCGCTGAAGAAATCACTGCCATGATCAAGGAAGCCATTCCGGACGCCGAGATAGAGCTCACCGATCTGGCAGGAGACAACGACCACTGGGCTGCGACCATCGTGTCGGAAGCGTTTCGCGGCAAGCCCAAGGTGCGCCAGCACCAGATGGTCTACTCCGCACTCAAGGGAAAGATGGGCGGCGAACTGCATGCCCTGGCACTGACCACCAGCGCGCCGGACTGAGACTGACACAGACTAGTTTCCCGCGTGCCTGCAGGCTCTGGTAACCGACAGGCGGGACGTGTAAGACAGAAAGCAACACAATCACCCGGTAACTGTGCGCCGGAACCATGGAGACCAAGATGACCAACCCAATCAACGACTGGATCGGCAACGCCGTCAAGACCAACGACGTCGTATTGTTCATGAAGGGCACTCCCGATCAGCCACAATGCGGGTTTTCTGGCCGGGTCGTTCAGATGCTGGACTATCTCGGCGTGCCTTATGCGGGTGTCAACGTGCTGCAGTCGGATGACCTGCGCAACGGCATCAAGGAGTTTTCCGACTGGCCAACCATCCCGCAGCTGTATGTAAAGGGCGAGTTTGTCGGCGGTTGTGACATCGTCACCGAGATGTTCCAGAACGGCGAATTGAAGGACACCTTCGCCAGCAGCGGTATTGAGGTTAAGGAAGCCAACGCAAACGCCTGACCTATCGGCAGTTTTCCTGCCGCTGTCCTGCATTTGAGGCTCCCCTGCCATGCACGGGGAGCCTTTTTGATTTTTGTCAAAACATCGCCATAAGTAAGGCGCTAACTTTCCTGCATCGAGGGGCGAGCTCGAAAGGAAACGACATGAACGGACTCAATATCAAGTCTATTGCATGTGCAGGGTTATTGGCTGCCGGGGCTCTTTTCATGGGCGCAAGCGGCGCCTCGGCCACGCCTGCTGCCAGCGGGTTGGCCAGCACGGCAGCGCCCGACATTGCACGAGAAGCATCCAAGGTGACCAAGGTTCACAAGCGCAAGCGCCGGCACAGGCGACGCTGGCGCCATCGCCGGTGGGGCGGACCATATATCGGCTTCGGATTCGGTTATCCGTATTATTACGGCAGGTACTATGGCGGCTACCCTTACTACTACAATGACTACTACTACCGGCCACGCGTCCGCCGGTCCTACCGTCGCTCTTATCGCGGCGGCCGGTCCTGCCGCCGTGTGCATCGCGCATGTGTCCGTCGTTGGGGCTATGGCGGCGGCAACTACGCCGGCTGCATGAGATATGAAGGCTGCCGTCCAAGGTAACCGGACCAACAGATGGAAAGAAACAACAGTTGAAGGCCTCCAGTTTGTTGATCTGGAGGCCTTCTTGCTGTCTTTATTGCTAGATGCCCAATTACACAATCAGCGCGTCGACCACTTCAGAGCTTGAGGAAAGAGGCTCGCGCTTCATTGGTCACCTCGTCCCATGGGCCGAATTCGACGACCGGCTTGCAACTCTGCGCAAGGTGCACCGCAAGGCATCTCATCATGTCACCGCCTTTCGCCGCATGCTGCCTGACAACCGCATTGAAGAAGGTGCCAAAGACGATGGCGAACCGGCAGGCACTTCCGGCATGCCGGCGCTTAAAGTGCTGATCGGGGCAGACCTGGTTGATGTAGGCATCATTGTTGTGCGCTACTTCGGCGGCACCAAACTGGGCACAGGCGGCCTGGCACGCGCCTACGCCGGCACTGCGCTTCGCACAGTCGAAGCGGCGACATTGCTGCCGTGGCATCGTATCGTGAGCCGTACCGTCACCTGCCCTTTTCAAGACATGTCGTCCATGGAACAGCGAATCGCAGCTTCAGGCCTCAACGTGGTCGATAGGGCCTACAGCGATACCGGGGTTACCATCTCCATTGAGGGTCCCGAACACGCTGTCGCTGAGGTTACTGCAGACAACTGAGACCGATCACGCACCGCCCTTGCGCTGATCCGGATGCAGGCTGCTGCCGAGCACATGATCGCTGCGCCCAATGACATCACCGCCGGATCCGACAATCAGCGAGTTGGGCGTTTTAACCGCCCTGGTGTTCTTGCCGGGATACGGCAATGACGACAGGAAATGGCGCATGCAGTTCAACCTTGCCCGTTTCTTGTCGTTGGACTTGATGATGGTCCATGGTGCATCGGCCGTGTCCGTGTAGAAGAACATAGCTTCCTTGGCCTCAGTGTAATCGTCCCATTTATCGAGGGAAGCCCGGTCAATGGGTGATAGCTTCCATTTCTTCAGGGGTTCCACCTCGCGCGACTGGAACCGGCGCAACTGTTCGTCGCGGGTGACCGAGAACCAGTACTTGAACAGCCTTATGCCGCTGCGCACGATCATGCGCTCGAAATCAGGGGTCTGGCGCATGAACTCGAGATACTCGTTGGCTGAACAGAACCCCATGACCCGTTCGACGCCGGCCCTGTTATACCAGGAGCGGTCGAAAAACACGATCTCGCCGCCGGACGGCAGGTGCTCGATATAGCGCTGGAAATACCATTGCGTCTTTTCACGGTCCGTGGGCTTTTCCAGCGCCACAACGCGCGCTCCGCGCGGGTTCAGATGCTCGGTAAAGCGCTTGATCGTGCCGCCCTTGCCGGCCGCATCGCGGCCTTCAAACAACAGGACGATACGCTGATCCGTCGCCTTGACCCACTCCTGCACCTTCAGCAGTTCGACCTGCAGTTCCGCCTTCTGCTTTTCGTAGGCAGGCCTGCGGATCTTGGTCTTGTAGGGGTATTCACCGCCTTCAAACACCCTGCGAATCTGGTCACGCTGGTCTCCGGCAGCATCCTTAGCAATGTTTTCCGGTAATGCCTGACCATTGGATTTAGCATTGCCGACAGGTGGCGTGTCAGTAGACTTCGCCGCCTCTTCATGAGATTCTTCTGCCATGAGACCTCCGTTTGCTTACAACTCCCCAAACTGAAGGATACCAGAAAACCACAACGTCAACTTTGATTTATGACAATTGTTTGACTGGTTCAGGAAACGTTGCATGACAAACACCGCCACACCTTCCCCGGCTCCGTCGATCAGCCCGATGCTGGTTATCATCTGCGGCTGTCTGATCGCCCTGATCGCGTTCGGCGCACGCTCCACCATGGGCCTGTTCACCGCGCCCATTACCGAAGCCAATGGCTGGGGCCGTGAAACTTTCGCGCTGGCCATGGCCCTGCAGAACCTGATCTGGGGCATGGCGCAACCGTTCGCCGGAGCCTTTGCCGACAAGTTCGGCACATTCCGGGTCATCATTGCCGGTGCCGTCATCTATGCCGCCGGCCTGGCCCTGATGGCGATAGCCGATAGTGTCTTCGTGCTGATGCTCTCCGGCGGTCTGCTGATGGGGCTCGGCATTGCCATGACCTCGTTCTCGGTGATCATGGCGTCGTTTGCACGCCTGGTGCCGCCTGAGAAGCGCTCATGGTCATTTGGCATCGCCACCGCGGCAAGCTCCATGGGACAGTTCGTGTTTGCGCCGCTGGGACAGGCGTTCATATCCGGTTTCGGCTGGCAGATGGCGTTGCTGCTGCTCGCCGGTTCAGTGCTGTTCATGTTCGCGCTGGTGCTGCCGTTGCGGGCTTCGCGCGGTGGTGTCGCTCGCGATGAGACCGAGCTTGAAATGAGCATTTCCCAGGCGTTGTCACGAGCCGCAGGCAGTCCCAGCTTCGTGCTGCTGACGCTCGGCTTTTTCGTCTGTGGTTTTCACGTCGCCTTCATGACGGTCCACTTCCCGCCCTTGCTGGTGCAGGAAGGTATTGACGCGCAGCTTGCTGCCTGGTCGATCGGAATTGTCGGACTGTTCAATATTGTCGGCGCTTATTCAGCAGGCATTGTCGGCGGCAAGTACTCCAAGCGCTACAGCCTGACACTTTTGTATCTGGCCCGATCCGTGGCCATGACCCTGTTCTTCGTGCTGCCCATAACCCCGCTATCGACGGTTGTTTTCTCCGCCTGCCTGGGATTGTTGTGGTTGTCTACCATACCACTAACCATGGGGCTGGTGACTGTCATCTGCGGCACCCGGTACATGGCCATGCTGTATGGAGTGGTATTCCTGTCCCATCAGGTTGGCTCGTTCCTCGGCGTGTGGCTGGGCGGCAGGCTGTATGACCAGACCGGCACCTACGACACTGTCTGGTGGACCGGCGTGGCGCTCGGCCTGTTCGCAGCCCTTATGCACTGGCCGATCAAGGAGGTGCGCGCGCCGGCGTTTTCCGTGCCGGGCGGCGCGCAGGCTTAGTGACGTGAAATGGCCCGGACACGGAACTGCCGGCGCGCTGTTCGCGGCAATCCTGCTTGTCTCACTGGCCGGGTTCGCGCTGTTCATGCATCTCGGCCGGGTGAACCCGGAACAGTCGGGCACCATGCTGGCGGTGTTTCCACCGTCCATGACCGAAACCGAAGTGTTCGCGAACATCATTGAGGCCGGCGGGCGGCCTGTTCGTCCGACCTGGATGCCGGGCACATGGGTCACCTATGGCGACACCGCAGGATATGCCGGACGACTTGAGGCGCGCGGCGCGATTGGTGCCTACACGTCAACACCGCTTCTGCCGCAACTGGCCGGTTGCTTTGCCTATGTGGATGCAAAGGCGGTGAAATTGTTCACCCTGGATCAGTAGGCCTACTCCACCTTGTCTTCGGTGAGGTCCGCCATGGTCAACCGCAACTGCTTCAGCTTGTAATCGGCCAGCTTGTACTGCCAGCCCCCGGTGCGGTCCTTGATATCCTTTGTCGTGATCTTGTCCTTGCCGTCATTGACGACATGAAGGCTCACCCAGTCATCGGCAGTAATACGGAACTCTGTCGTCAGACCGTCCGCCATCATCAGCCTGGTTCGCTGCACAACATCACCACCCTGATCCTTGCGCACGTCCACGAAACTGACATTGCCCAGGTCGGTGGCGGCATATCTCAGCGTCAGGTCGTTCTTCGGGGTCCTGCCGTCAGGAACCCCGTTCACCTCGAACTTGGGCTGGCCGCCTTCCGTCACACCGGTACGGCGCACCATCAGTTCCGGCCCGCCCGCAGGCTGGAAGGTCGCGCGCACCACGTGATCGACATTCATGTCAGTTACCGCAGTATCGACCCAGGTCTCCAGTTTCACATCCGCGTCAACGACACCGCGGGCGAGCCAGCTCTGGCCGCTATTGGGCAGCCGCACATACTGGCCGTCACCAATGGCGCCGCCCAAGCGGCCGCGCGCCTTCTTGCCCAGTATGATCTCGCCGACATTGCCGCCGCCGGCATCTTCAAACCGGATCAGCCGGCTCTTTGCGTCCTTGCCGTCCGGCGCTTCCACTTCGATCAGCGGATACTTGTCCGCGCGCGCGGTCTTGGCGTCAAACTTCTCAAGGCTGGCTGTCGCCACGATGGCAGTCTGGAACTTACCGCCTTTTACAGGGTACCCGGACCCGCCGATCACATAGGATGTGCCTTCCCGTTCGATGCGAACACTTTTGTCTGCCTGGGTCAGGACAATTGCAGTGACGTCATTTGCTTTCGGCAACAGGTCCGGCAACAACCGCTGACCGCGCTGCGCTTCCTCATACCCGGACGTATTTGCCTCCAATTGCCAGGCGGCACCGGCCACCGAAATGGCGGCTGCAACCGCCAGGACTATCACGCTGCGAGGTGTCACTGCTCGGCCTCCCTGGATTTCGACGCACTGGCGCGAGCCCGCCTGCGCCACAGCAGGAACAATCCGGCCAGGGCAATGAACAGGGGAACAACGGCGATGTTGGTGACCTTGACCCTGGTTCCCAGCGCATCAATGTCGGCCCGCAGATTGCGTTGCACCTCGCGCAAACTCTTGCGGACGGTGAACATCTCGGTGCGAAACTCCTCGATGGCCCTCTGGTCGGCTTCGCTCAGGGTCACTTCACCATCCTTCGACCGCGACAGCAGGTCGGTTAGTTTCTTCTGGGTTTCCTGCAGCCGCTTGTTCAGCAACTGCTCCTGTTGCCTGAACCTGGCATTGGCATCTGCACGCAATTGCGCGACCCGGGTAAACGGGCGCTGCTCAACACCACGCCCGCGCAGGCCGGCCAGCGCCTGGCCACCAGCCATGTCCTGGATGGCGTTGATCAGGAAATTGGCATTGCCGGCACGCGGTATAACCACCTGTTGCCCGTTCGACTGGCCAACCTCGGCCCAGAATGAATCAAACAGCATGTCTGCATCCGATACCGCCAGTACGTTCACCGGCCCGGCGGCAACATGGTCACCCTTAAGCTTGGCATCTGCGGGACGGCCTTCTTTGAAAGAGGACTTCGCCTCACCCCGTATCCGGGCCGCCAGCACGCGCCGCTGCCCGTCCGGCAGAAACGTCTGCAGCATCTCTATGGGGTTTGGGTTGCGCAGCTTCTTCACCTCGATCATAGCGGACCGGGCTGAGCTGGCGATCAGCGGCTGGAAGCTGGTGCCGGCTTCATTGGCCGGCGTGAGCGACCCTGCAGATGCAAACAGCAATGACGATATCTGGTTGAAGATACCGTCGGTTCGCTCGAAACTGGTTTCCGCCATGGCCAGCCAGGGCAGATAATTGACGATGGCCGGCTGACCCTGGTTGTTGAATTGAACCTGCCGCGAATTGTCGATGTCGCCGACAACCTTGTCAGCCTCAAGCTGCAGGCCCCACGCGGCCATGAGCGCGGTAAACATCGGGTTGCCCTGCAGGTTGTCACGAGCCGATGGCAATACTTCCGAGTAAGGATCTGCGAACACGATCACCGGCTTGCCCGCCAGCGCGTACTGATCAACGGCATAGGCCGTCTTCTCGTTCAACTCGCCGGGCGCGACCAGCAGCAGAAGGTCGGCATCATCCGGAACTGCGTCAAAGGTTGGCGACAGAAACTCGATGTCGAAGAAATCCCTGAGCTGGCCGAGCACCGCCCAGGCCGGAATCCGCTGTCCGGTCTGCGGGTTGACATTGCCGGCAATCGGCAGCCGGCTCATCAATGCGACTTTTTTCTTGCCCGCATTGGCGAGCTTGAACACCATGCGGGTCAGGTCAAGCTCCAGGAAATTCTGACGCTCCAGCGCCAGGAACGGAATGATTTCAAGCTCATCGGTGGAATTGGTGCCGGCCAGACCGAAAAACGCAGAACCATTGCCGCCGGGCAGCGGCGCGCCCTGCAGGCCGATCGCCGATGCCTCGTCTTCTTCGTCGGTGAACCGTTCCGCCTTCACCAGCGAGACGCGCAGCCTCCCCGCTGACAGGTCGGCATAGTGGCGCAGCATCGACATGACACGGTCATAGTGGCGGGCGTAGGTCGGCACCTGTGTGCCCAGTTCCGGTGTGTAGAAAAGCCGGACCGTCACCGGTTCATCCAGTCCCGACAGCACCGAACGTGTCGCATCGGACAGAGTGTAAATGCCGCCCGCCGTCATGTCCGCCCGATAACGGCTCAAGCCCTGCCCTGCCCACAGGTTGACCCCGATCAGCGCTATGGCTGCAAACACCAGCGCGGCCAGGCCAAGTGTCGATCTGGATGCGGATTGCAACATGCGCTTCACCCGGCCTTTTTGAGTTCAACCGCCACCGTGGTGGCGAACAGCCAGAACGCGGTCATCGAGACAACCCATACCACGGCTGGCACATCGATCAGACCGCGGGTCAGGCCTTCATAGTGGGTCAGCACCGACAGCGACGCGATGCCGGCCGCGATGGCTTCCGGGGCAACCGTGCGCACGCCGTCAAGCACTATCGGGGTGCCGGACGTCACAAACACAAACCCTGCGCTGACAGCGAGCACAAAGGCGATAACCTGGTTGCTGGTCAGCGCCGACATGCAACTGCCGATCGCCAGGAAGACGCTGGCCAGTGCCAGAGCACCCAGATAGCTGACGGCAATGACGCCGTTGTCCGGCGAGCCCAGGTAGTTGACCGTCAGCCACAATGGAATGGTGCATGCCAGCGCCACCGCCACGAAAGCCGATCCGGCCAGCCACTTGCCGATCACTGCCTGCCAGACACTGACCGGCATGGTCATCAGCAGTTCAATGGTCCCGCTGCGGCGTTCTTCCGACCACAGGCGCATGGAAATCGCCGGCACCAGGATCAGGAACAGCCACGGCAGATAGGTGAAGTATGGCAGCAGATCGGCCACACCGCGTTCATACAGATTGCCGATATAGAACGTGAACAGCCCGGCCAGCATCACGAAGATGATCAGAAACACATAGGCAATCGGCGTGTTGAAATAGCCCGACAGTTCACGCTGGAAAATCGCCATGGTTCTAGACATGGGCCTCGCCTTCCCCTGATGCGGGTGCGGTTACATGCCGGAACGCGTCTTCCAGGCTGGCGCCTTTCGCCTTGCCGGGTGCCAGCTTGCGCAGTTCGGCTGCGGTGCCGTCGGCAACAACAGTGCCGCGATCAATGATGACGGCACGCGAACACACCGCATCGACCTCTTCCAGGATATGGGTGGAGATCACGATGGCGCGGTCTGCTGCCATGTCACGGATCAACTGCCGCACCTGGTGCTTCTGGTTGGGATCAAGCCCGTCTGTGGGTTCATCGAGGATCAGCACCCTGGGCTCATGCAGGATGGCCTGGGCCAGCCCGACGCGCCGCTTGAAGCCCTTCGACATGGTTTCGATGGGTTGCTCAAGCACGGCTCCAAGTTCCGTTCGCTCCACGGCGCGTGCGATGGCGTCGCCCGCTTCAGCACCGGACAGGTTGCGCATCTTCGCACAGAATTTCAGGAAACCTGCCACCGACATTTCGCCATAGGCAGGCGCGCCTTCCGGCAGGTAGCCGAGGTTTAGGCGCGCCTTTTCCGGCTCGCTGGCCACGTCCACACCGCATATGCGGGCACTGCCGTCATCAGGTGTCAGGAAGCCAGCGGCCATTTTCATGGTGGTGGATTTGCCGGCCCCGTTCGGCCCCAGAAACCCGAGCACCTCACCGGCAGGCACATCAAGCGAAATGCCGTTCACCGCAGTGAACGACTGAAAGCGCTTAACCAGATTGTTGAGTTCGAGCAGTGCGGACATCCGGTCTTTCAAGAATCGAATCATCAAGCATCGTCAAAGGACTTAGGCGACTATCTATGCGTCTTGCCGAAATCTTTCAACCCGCCACACCGGTCAAATCCATGCCATGCCGCTCAAGCCTCGTCTTCCGGATAAATCCACGGCTCGGCGCGGCCGGCTGCTTGCCATTCCTGCCAGGCAGGCAATGCCTTCATCGCCGTCGAATAGGCAGCGACTGCCGGATGATCTGACAGTAGGTAAATCTCCATCCGGTTGACCACCGGTGCATACATGGCATCTGCATTGCTGAACTCCCCGAACAGGAACGGCCCACCTGATGCGGCAAGACACTCACTCCAGATCTGCTCGATGCGGGCCACATCGCCGCGCACGCCGTCAGACACTTCAATGGCACCGTGCTTGCGGGCCATGTTCATCGGGCATTCGCTGCGCAGCGGCATGAAACCGCCCAGCATTTCTGTCGAAATGGCCCGAGCATGAGCGCGCTGGTCAATGTTGCCGGGCCAGAAACCCTTGTCCGGACAAAGTTCCGCCAGATATTCCAGAATAGCCAGCGACTCCCAGACCTTGACCCCGCCATTGTCCAGCATCGGCACCTTGCCGGTTGGAGAAAACGTCTTGAAATCAATCCGTTCCGGGTGATCGTCAAACCGGCACAGGACCTGCTCAAACGCAACGCCCTTGACCTTCATTGCGATCCACGGCCTGAGCGACCACGACGAATACTTCTGGTTGCCGATATAGAGTTTCATGCGTTTCGCCCCTCAAACAAAAAAGGCCCGGCAGGATGACCTGCCAGACCTGATTTCGACAATGCTGACAGATGGATCAGCTTGAATAGAATTCGATGACCAGGTTCGGCTCCATCATCACCGGGTAAGGCACGTCGGCCAGCAGCGGGATGCGCACCAGTTTGGCGGACAGTTTCTTGTGGTCGGCATCGATGTAGTCAGGCACATCGCGCTCCGGGCTCTGGATCGCTTCCAGCACCAGCCCCATTTCACGGGACTTTTGGCGGACTTCGATGACATCATCGATCTGCACGCGGTAGCTCGGGATGTTGACCTTCTTGCCGTTCACCAGCACATGGCCGTGATTGACGAACTGGCGGGCGGCAAATACCGTCGGCACGAACTTTGCGCGGTAGACGACTGCATCAAGCCGACGTTCGAGCAGGCCGATCAGGTTTTCCGCAGTGTTGCCCTTGAGCCGCGACGCTTCCTTGTAGGTTGCCAGGAACTGCTTTTCCGAGATTGAGCCGTAATAGCCTTTCAGCTTCTGCTTGGCGCGCAACTGCGTGCCGAAATCGCTGAGCTTGCCCTTGCGGCGCTGGCCATGCTGGCCGGGGCCGTATTCACGACGGTTGACCGGGGACTTCGGACGCCCCCAGATATTTTCGCCCATGCGGCGGTCGAGTTTGTACTTTGAGCTTACACGGTTGGACATTCTTGCAATCAACTCCAGATCAAAAAATAAAAACAGCGGCCAGTGCCGGATAAAATTCCGCTGACCGCTTATCGGTTATGAAGCCTGCTCTCCTTCTGACCGGTCTCCCGGTCCGACAGACTGTTCCTCCTCAAAGTGTCCCCGCGTTTTCAATGTCGGGAAAGGCGAAACGGTCACGAACAAGCGATGTCCTGACCTTCGCGGCACAGGACAGGGTGGCTTTTACGCCGGAACTCGCGCGCTGTCAAACACCACAATGGCGATTTCTCACCACAGGGTTTTCTGGGCCCGGTCCCACCAGGCATCGTCGTACGGTTTACCGCCTACCTCGCCATTGGTCAGCGCTGCCAGCACCTCACCTGGCGTCGGCAGGGATTTCGGATCAACCTGCGCCTCCGGGCTCCACAGCTTCGAGCGCACAATGGCCCGTGCGCACTGAAAATACACCGCCTCGGTCTCCAGCACGATCACCGAACGCGGCGCTTTGCCGTCAACCGCAAACGAAGCCAGCAGCTCTGCATCAATACTCAGGTGCGCCGTGCCGTTGACGCGCAGCGTGCTGCCGGAACCGGGCACCATGAACAGCAGCCCTGCCCTGGGATCACGCACGATATTGCGCAAGCTGTCGACACGGTTGTTGCCACGTCGATCCGGCATCATCAGCGTGCGCACGTCGTGCATGCGCACGAAGCCGGCCAGGTCGCCGCGCGGCGAACAGTCAAGGCCTTCCGGCCCGGACGTGGCCAGCGCCACAAACGGGGAAGCCTCGATGAAAGCAGCGTAATGCGGGGTTATGTAGTCGGTGACCTTGACCAGTGAAGCCCGTGCAGGCTCGCCATAGATGTCCTCAAGTTGCTCAATGGTTTCGATCCGGCTCATCACAAGGCGTCCTTTCTGAATTCACAGGGGAATGTCGGCTATATGCAGCTTGTCGAAGCCGGCACCGGCAAACCCGGCCGGCAATTGATGCCCAACGGGTGGTTGCGAGGTAAGTATGACCGTATTACGCGTGATGCCGAGCGGACCGCTGTCAGCCTTGTCGCCTTCATTCAGGATCGAGGCAGTGCGCCGCGCAATGGCCGGGGCCGGGTCGATCCAGGTCACCGGCCACGGGGCGACTTCCTTCATCTCTTCCAGCAGCAGCGGATAGTGGGTGCAGCCGAGCACCACGACATCGGCACGGGCGCCGCCTTTCCTGCGGAACACCGGTTTGATCTCCGCCAGAAGCTCTTCCCGGTCAATCTTGGCACCGGCCAGCTTCGTCTCGGCGATTTCGGCCAGCCGCGGCGCACCGTGCAGCATCACCCTGCAATGAAATGCATAAGTGTGGATCAGGGTCTTGGTGTATTCGCGCCTGGCCGTGCCTGGAGTTGCCAGCACGCCGATGACGCCGGTCTTGGTCTGCGCCGCAGCCGGCTTTATGGCCGGCACAGTACCGACAAACGGAACCCGGAACTCTTCGCGCAGCACATCCAGCGCCAGCGTGCTCGCCGTGTTGCAGCCAATAACCACGCAGTCCGGCCGCACAAGGTCAAGCAGGTCCCGCATGACCCGCAATATGCGGCGAACCAGCAACACCTCGGCCCACTTGCCATAAGGAAAACCGGCGGTGTCTGCCGCATAGATGATGTCCGCATCGGGTAGTTGCGCTCGCAAAGCATGAGCCACGCTCAAACCACCGGTGCCGGAATCAAAAACCAGAATGCGTGCCCGCCGACTGCTCATCCGCCGGCCTCGTCATCGGTCTTGCGCGGGCGCAGATGGGTCCTGGTCAGCGACGCAATGACACCACGCATGGTCCTGACTTCCTGCAGGCTGAGTTCAATACGCTGAAACATGTTGCGCAGGTTGCGCATCATGCCAGGCCGCATGGCCGGCGACTTGAAAAAACCTGCCGTTTCCAACTCGGTTTCAAGGTGGTCGAAAAATCCGTGCAGATCTTTCTTGCTGGCCAGTCCCTCGTCACCTCTGATCTTCAGGCCCGACCCGGCCATTGCGGGTAGCTCGCCGGTGCCCATGCCAAGCGTGGCGGCAATCGGTTTGTACCATTCGTAGCCGACCAGCAACACCGCCTGGGCAATATTGATCGAGGCAAATTCCGGATCCACGGGCGCCGTGATGATCACGTCCGCCAGCGACACCTCGTCATTGTTGAGCCCCCAGCGCTCGCGGCCGAACATCACCGCAACCCGCTCGCCTTTGCCGACGCGCGCGTGCATGTCTGCAGCAGCCTCCTCCGGTGTCATGACCTGCTTGGTCATGCCGCGCGGGCGCGCAGTGGTGGCATATACCCGGTTAAATCGCTCCAGCGCCAGCTCGCAAGTGTCATGCAATGCAGCCTGTTCAATGATTTGCACAGCCCCGGACGACGCGCTGAGCGCGCGCTCATTGGGCCAGCCGTCGCGCGGCTCGACGATATGCAGTTCACTCAGCGCAAAATTGGCCATGGCGCGCGCCGCCGTGCCAATGTTTTCCCCGAGTTGCGGGTTGACCAGGATCACAGCCGGTTTGCCGGAACTGTCTGTCGGAGCTCTTGTCATCGTGGTTATGCGATACACCAGAGCTTGAAAAAAACAAGCCTGCAAAACGAGTCTCTGGACACATTGCCAGATTTTGGCAAGCAGTGAATGAAGCTGAGGGTCATTGATGATGCCCAATCCGGCCAATAAATGAACTCGGCTTGTAACGACGTGTTCCCGGATGTCAGACTCATTTACCCGGTTTTCATCAATGTTGAGCGATAATTGTGAAAAGGACTGCCTAAACTGGGACTGGCGAACTGACATGACGGCGACCGATCTTCATCAGCGAATGCTTCACCAACTGGACAGGGTGAAGGCATTGAACACCTCCAGGGGCGCTCCTCCTGCTGAGAGTGTGGAGCCGCAGCCGCATGCCGTTCAACACCTGGACACGCCGGAAGCGCAGCCACATATCCCTGCTATCAACGAAGAGATGCCGGATGCCGAGCCGCAGGAAGTGTTTACCGATGAAGATGATGACCGCAGCGAACCGCGGCCCGAAGTAAACCAGCACGGACTGGTTGTCTTTGCCGGCCAGGAAAAGGGCCTGGAATGTGAAGTCATGGATCTTACAACCGCCGGCGCCAGGCTGCGCCTGGCTGATGACGTCACCGTGCCGTCCTGCTTCGAATTGACGGTCCAGCCTGAAAACACATCAAAGACAGCACAGGTTTGCTGGCGCAATGGGCGCGATCTCGGTATCCAGTTTGTCGACAAAGGTTGACTGCCCGTACGCTGCCTGACGCTTGCAGCGGCACATTCCCGATTAGACTACAGTCATATTTGCTCTTGACGGTTTGCTTTGCTATGACGCGCACCATATTCCCGTTGTGCGCTGCACCAACCCCCTACAGAGCGAGGCTAGATTCTCATGTCCAAGATCAAGGTTGCCAATCCCGTTGTTGAACTCGATGGCGACGAGATGACCCGCATCATATGGCAGTTTATCAAGGACAAGCTGATCCATCCCTATCTCGATATCGACCTGAAATACTATGACCTCGGCATCGAATACCGTGACGAAACCGACGACCAGGTCACCATTGATGCGGCGGAGGCGATCAAGCAGTACGGTGTCGGTGTGAAATGCGCGACCATCACGCCGGATGAACAGCGGGTTGAGGAATTTGGCCTGAAGCAGATGTGGCGCTCGCCAAACGGCACCATCCGCAACATCCTCGGCGGCGTTATCTTCCGCGCCCCGATCATTTGCCAGAACGTGCCGCGCCTGGTGCCTGGCTGGACCCAGCCCATCGTAGTTGGTCGTCATGCCTTCGGCGATCAGTACCGCGCCACCGACTTCAAATTCCCGTCCGCAGGCAAGCTGACCATCAAGTTTGAAGGCGACGACGGCGAGGTGATCGAACGAGAAGTGTTCCAGGCGCCGGGCTCCGGTGTGGCCATGGCCATGTACAACCTGGACGATTCCATTCGCGACTTTGCCCGCGCCTCGATGAACTACGGGCTGACGCTCGGCTATCCGGTGTACCTCAGCACCAAGAACACCATCATGAAAGCCTATGACGGCCGCTTCAAGGATATCTTCCAGGACATTTTCGACACCGAGTTCGCTGACAAATTTGCCGACGCCGGTCTTACCTATGAGCATCGCCTGATCGATGACATGGTGGCCTCCGCCATGAAGTGGTCCGGTGGATATGTGTGGGCCTGCAAGAACTATGACGGCGATGTCCAGTCCGACACCGTAGCGCAGGGCTTCGGATCGCTGGGACTGATGACGTCGGTACTGATGACCCCAGACGGCAAGACGGTAGAAGCCGAAGCTGCCCACGGCACCGTGACCCGCCATTATCGCCTGCACCAGGAAGGCAAGGAGACCTCGACCAACTCCATAGCCTCGATATTTGCCTGGACCCGCGGCCTGGCCCATCGCGCCAAGCTGGACGACAATGCCGCCCTGGCGACATTTGCAGACACGCTGGAAAAGGTCTGTATCGATACTGTTGAAGGCGGCGAAATGACCAAGGACCTGGCCGTCCTCATCGGGCCGGACCAGAAGTGGCTCAGCACACAGGGCTTCCTCGATGCCGTTGACCGCAACCTGCAGAAGGCCATGGGCTGACCGGCTCACGGTACTGCTGCTCGCCGCCTGCATTTCCGCCACCGCTTCAGCCCGGCCGGTCAAGACCGGGGTGAAGCCGGTGCGCGCGCCGCTGGCCATCGCTGAAGCGACATTTGCCCGGGATGTCTGCCGGCTGATCGAAAACCGCTCCCGTTGGCGCGGTATCGACCCGCACTTCATTGCCCGCCTGATCAATGCAGAAAGCCGGTTCTCGCCCAATGCCGTGTCTCCGGCCGGCGCCGAAGGCATTGCCCAGTTCATTCCCGGCACCGCGAAGCGCCGAGGCCTGGAAAATCCTTTTGATCCGGCAGCCGCGCTGACCGCCTCGATCGACTTCCTCGCCCACCTGAAAGTGCGTTTTGGAAACCTTGGTCTGGCGGCAGTTGCCTACAACGCCGGCGAAGGCGCAGCCTCGCGCTTCATTTCCGGTGGCGGGATTCCACTGGAAACCGAAAACTACGTCTATTCCATTACCGGTCGCGCCGCGGAAGCATGGCGCAAACCTGATGCCCGCCACGCCATTCCGAAAATCGCCAGCAGGAAATCATTTTCCGACGCCTGTCCGGAACTCGTGCGCAAGCCCGGGCGCATCCGGCTAGCGGCCAAATCGGCGGCCCGCCAGCCCTGGGGCGTCCTGATTTCCGAGAGCTTTTCCCGCAATTCGGCGGTTCGCACCTTCAACCGCATCCGCAAGAAGTTTCCGGCTGGTCTTCGGAACAGGGCGCCCATGATTGTATCGGTCAGGAACCTGAGCATGGGCGCCCGGCGACGTTATTCCGCCCGCATCGGCGCAACCAGCCGGAAGCAGGCCGCCGATATCTGCACGTCGCTGCGGGCCCGTTCGGTAATCTGCATTGTGCGGCGAACCAGATAACAGCCACGCCGAGGACTTGCACAGATTGCCGTCACCCGCAGCTTGAGGCATGCTGCAGCTTCGAGATCAGCAAGCGGAGGCCAGCATGAGCCCGATTTCAGCCCAGACCCGTGATGACTTCAGCCGCGACGGCGTGTGTGTGTTGCGTGACATCATTCCTGCCGACTGGCGCGACCGGCTTGCGACAGCGATTGAAGAAAACATGCTAAACCCCGGCCCTTACGGCAAAAACCACACTGAAGAAGGCAAGCCGGGTGCGTATTTCGGCGATTATGTCAACTGGCAGCGCATATCGGCATACAAGGATGTCTGCGACCAGGGTCCGCTCGGCGCCATTGCCGGGGAACTTATGGGCGCATCGCGCACGCAACTGTTTCATGAACACGTGCTGGTCAAGGAGCCCGGCACCGCCGATCCGACGCCATGGCATCAGGACCTGCCCTATTATTGCCTGGACGGCAGCAAGACAGTCTCTATCTGGGTGCCACTCGATCCGGTGTCAAAGGCGGTGTGCCCGCATTTCATCGCCGGCAGCCACAAGGGATCGGTGACCTACGTGCCGCGCCGTTTCAAGACCCTGGAACCGCTGGAAGGAGACACTTCGGTCTACCACCCCTTCCCCGACATCAATGAAGACGAGCAGGCTGAAGACCTGCGTGCCTGGGACCTGGAACCGGGTGACGCCGTCGCCTTCGACTATCATACCCTGCACAACGCGCCGCCCAACAACTCCGGCACCCGACGACGCGCGGTGAGCTTTCGCTTTATCGGCGAGGATTGCCGCTATGTCGCCCGTTCCCATGCCGTGTCACCGCCGTTCGACGAGATGGGGCTGAACCTGAGCATGGGTGATGCACTGCCGGAAGACTGGTTCCCGGTGGTATGGCAGCGCCCCTCATCGCACCCCGATGCCTGATACCTGGTCAGGCGGCTGCCAGTGCGGCGCGGTGCGCTACCGGATAACCGGGCCTTTGGGCCACTCCGGCATCTGCCACTGCCGCATGTGCCAGAAGGCCAGCGGCAATTTCGGCATGGTACTGCTGACAACACCGATGGACAGGTTGCGATGGACCCGCGGCAAAGCGGCCGAGTTTGCCTCCACACCGGTGACGGTGCGGGGCTTCTGTGCCCGGTGCGGCACGCCGCTTTACATGTATGAAGCCGGCGACGTGAATTATGAAATCACCGTCGGATCGCTGGACACGCCGGACATCGCACCGCCGGTGGACGAGGTCGGCATTGAGAGTAAGGTGTGCTGGTTCAGCCAGATCACCACCCTGCCCGGGCACTCGACCGCGGACGACCGCACGCCTGAGGACATCTCAAAGCTGGTCAACCGGCAGCATCCGGATCATGACACGGACAACTGGCGCCCTCCGGACAACAAGTCAGCAGGCTGAACCCTGCACCAAAACCCGCAGGCCGGACACTGCGCCTGGCCTTGCTGCCAGCCAGGCGCCGGTCCTGGTGGATGAAGGTGACGGGTTAAACGGCAATCAAAGAAAACGCCCCGGTCACGGGGCGCTTTTCAGTCGTCTCAAGGTGATCTAGATGATCAATCGAGCACTTCGCCAGCCTGTGACCAGCGCACGATGTCGGGAGAATCCAATGCTACACCGATGCGGTCGTGCTCCATGCGCGAGTTGCCGCCGAAGTGCCAGTTGGCTCCGACCAGGATAGTGTGACTGGTGAAGCTCTCCGGGTCATTGTCCAGATCGTTGGGGCCTACCTCATCGCTCTCAGCATAATGCCCCCGATAACGCAGGAACACGTTGGTATCGCCAACCAACGGCAAACCTTCAATCATGGTGTCGTAACGCGCGCCCCACTCGACCAGCATGAACTCGTCATTAGGGTCATCATCTTCATCGTCATTGATACCGTCAGCGTAGGAAACTTCGAACTGCAGACTGGAGTCAGGCGTCATATACCAGCGCGCAACAGCGCGGCCGAAAAAGGCATCGCGGAAAAATTCGTTGTCGCCGTCCAGCCTTCTCGTATCGAAGTACCCGCCCTGACCCTGAAAGGTCCAGTCACCGGAATACAGTTGGAACTCGCCGCCGACGAAATAAACACCATTATTTGCAGCATCCGCCTTGCCGCCGCCAAATCCGCCGAATATGCCCACCAGGCCTGTGTCCGGATTGCGCAGGAACGAAACGTGCGTGGTTGCCTGCCACTGGAAGCCATACCAATCGAAATCGCTGGGGTCTCCGCGATCCAGATGGGCGGAATTGAGTTCGTATTTCACATCCTGCTGGATCGACAGCGCTTCGCCTGCAGGCAGACTCAACCGCGCTTCGCCACCTGACGTGAAGTAGGCATCGTCTTCCGGCAGGTCTTCATCTTCTGTGCTTGGGGTGAAGTCGCCGACGATGTCGACACCATGCCAACTTTCATAGCTGCCGGAAATGATCAGTCCGAGCGTCCTATCGAGATCAGCCGCGCCGGCGTTTTGCGCGCCAAGAGCCGAGAATCCGGCCAAGGCCAGAATACCAAGTAGTTTTTTCATCGCTGCAACCCCTACCCAAAACTTTATTTTTACCGAAGGTAACCGTTCTTCAGGCCAACGCAACCCTGCGTTGTTGATAATTTGCGAATTTCCAAATGTGTTGCAAAATTGCCACACCAGTTTTTTTGCCGGCTCCGGCGGTTGAAACCGATCTGTCCGGCATTTTGGTCAGGCGGGATCGTCATGGATAGTCCAAGCTCAGGGTGCCCAGAGGGCCGGTTCTCTCCACGGAGCCAGAACCGGCAGCCGCCCCGCCGCCAACCGCGGACGCCCGGCCAGCACCATGGACTGCCAGGCATCCGCCCAGTCCTCAGGAATGGGATAGGGCGTCAACACCTGTTGTTCAGGCAGGAAGCCAAAGCGCTGATAGTATTTCGGGTCACCAAGGACGAAAACCTGCCTGATGTCCAACGTTTCCAGCCGGGCAAGTCCGGCGCGAACGATTGAACTGCCGACACCCTGGCGCTGGTGCGATGGCCTAACACCCAGCGGCGCGAGCAGCGCTCCACCCCATTCTCCCTCGATGCCGCATGCGCTGAACAGAACGTGTGCAACCAATGCATCTCTGTCAAAGGTGGCCAGAGAGACCACACCGTTCACTTCGTTGAGAAGCGCCGCAACGACCGGCCTCAATTCCTCCTCGGGGAACGCCTGCGGGTATAGAGCCAGGATCTGGTCAGCATCTTCTGCCGTGGTTTCACGTATCGTCAGGTTGCCGGTCATGTTTCTTCTCTCATCGGCAGCGGGCAAACATCTGTCCCACTGCACCGCCGCAGCAAGCTCGACATGACCGGTGCATACCCACTGGGAAACGGCCGATTTGAGCGCTTCTGTCCCTGCTTATCCGGGCAGAGCTTCACGAATAGCCGCAAGTGCGGCGTCTGCCTTGCTGCCGTCCGGACCGCCGCCCTGGGCCATGTCCGGGCGGCCGCCGCCACCCTTGCCACCAACTGCCTCGACACCGGCCTTGACCAGTTCGACCGCATTCATCTTGTCCTTAAGGTCGTCTGTGACACCCACCCCGACAGCCGCCTTGCCGTCATTGACGGCGATCAGGGCGACGACACCGGAACCGACCTGCGCCTTGCCGTCATCGATGGCCCCGCGCAGGTCTTTCGGGTTCAAACCATCCAGCACGCGGGCCAGCAGCTTAACGCCGCCGATGTCTTCAACTGCGCCGCCGCCCGATGCACCACCGCCCATGGCGAGCTTCTTCTTCACATCGGCCAGTTCACGCTCAAGGGTTTTGCGTTCCTCGACCAATGCGGCAATCCGCGTCTCCACATCGTCGGGAGCCGCCTTCAGCAGACCGGCAATGCGCGACACCTGCCGGTCGCGGTTTTCAAGGTGCCGCCGCGCCGCATCACCGGCCAGCGCCTCGATGCGGCGGACACCGGCCGCAGATGCAGCTTCAGAGACCACCCTGACCAGGCCGATGTCACCGGTGCGGCCGACATGGGTGCCGCCGCACAGCTCCATCGAATAGACCTGCTTGTTGCCGCCCCCGGGCTGTTCACCCATAGACACGACCCGGACTTCGTCACCGTATTTTTCTCCAAACAGCGCCATGGCGCCCTGCTCGATGGCCTCGTCCACACTCATCAGACGGGTCGATACGGGATCGTTCTGCATGACCACCTGGTTGGCAATCTGCTCTACCTGTTCAAGCTCGCTGTCGGAGAGCGATTTCGGATGCGCGAAGTCAAACCGGAACCGGTCAGGCTCGACCAGCGACCCTTTCTGCACCACATGGTTGCCCAGCACCTGGCGCAGCGCTTCGTGCACCAGGTGAGTGGCTGAATGGTGAATGCGGTTACCGGTGCGCCGGTCATGATCAACGATCATCTCCACGGCATCGCCGACGGCAACCTCACCGTCGCCAATCTCGGCACTGTGCACAAACAGATCGCCAAGCCGCTTCTGCGTGTCAGTTATGGTCACCCGGGCGCCGCCAGTCGACTTCATGATGCCACGGTCACCGGTCTGACCGCCGCTTTCACCATAAAACGGAGTCTGGTTGACGATGATCGAAACACGATCGCCTTTCGTGGCGGTATCAAGCAACTTGCCATCGCTGGCAACAAGCGCCGAGATCACCCCCTCAGCCGATTCGGTCTCATAGCCGAGGAAGTCCGTAGCGCCTGTCTTGTCGCGGACGTCGAACCAGACAGCATCGGTATCGGTTTCGCCGGACCCGGCCCAGGCCTTGCGCGCATCCGCCTTCTGCTTTTCCATCGCCGTGTTGAAGGCGTCCGTATCCACGGAAATCTCGCGGGCGCGCAAGGCGTCTTCCGTCAGGTCGAGCGGAAAACCATACGTGTCATAAAGCTTGAACGCGACATCGCCTGACAACCGGTCGCCTGCGCTGAGCTCAGCCGATTCGTCATCGAGCATTTTCAGACCGCGCTCCAGAGTCTTGCGGAAACGGGTTTCCTCCAGCTTCAGGGTTTCTGTAATCAGGTCCCCTGCCCGCGTCAGCTCCGGAAACGCCTGTGCCATTTCGCGCTGCAGCGCCGGCACAAGTTTCCACATCAGCGGTTCCCTGACCCCCAGCAACTCGGCATGCCGCATGGCGCGACGCATGATACGGCGCAGCACATAGCCACGGCCCTCATTGGACGGCAGCACACCATCGGCAATCAGGAACGAGCTGGCGCGCAGGTGGTCAGCAATCACCCGGTTCGACGCCTTGTTGGCACCGGTAGCCTCGATCCCGGTCTCTTCCACGATAGCAGCGATCAGTGACCTGAACAGGTCCGTCTCGTAATTGTCGTGGCTGCCCTGCAGCAGGGCAGAAATACGTTCAAGCCCCATACCGGTATCAATCGACGGGCGCGGCAAGTCCCGCCGGTCATCGACTGTGACCTGTTCGTACTGCATGAACACCAGGTTCCAGATTTCAATAAACCTGTCACCGTCCTCATCCGGTGATCCGGGCGGCCCGCCCGGAATATGGTCACCGTGATCGTAGAAAATTTCCGAGCATGGCCCGCAAGGTCCGGTATCGCCCATGGCCCAGAAATTGTCATGCGTTGGAATGCGGATAATCTTGTCGTCGCTCAGACCGGCAATACGTTTCCACAGGTCGAACGCCTCGTCGTCAGTGTGATACACCGTGACCAGAAGCCGTTTGGCATCCAGCCCGTACTCCTTGGTGACCAGGTTCCACGCCAGTTCGATGGCATGTTCCTTGAAATAGTCGCCGAACGAAAAGTTGCCGAGCATCTCGAAAAACGTGTGGTGGCGTGCCGTATAGCCGACATTGTCCAGGTCGTTGTGCTTGCCGCCGGCGCGCACGCATTTCTGCGATGTCACGGCTCGGGTGTAGGGTCGTTTCTCAAGCCCGGTAAAGACGTTCTTGAACTGCACCATGCCGGCATTTGTGAACATCAGCGTCGGGTCATTGTGCGGCACAAGGGACGACGAGGCCACTTCCTCGTGACCGTGTTTCACGAAGTAATCGAGGAAGGTGGAGCGTATTTCGTTGACGCCTGACATGGAGTTGAAAATCCGTTGTGAGCTGAATGACTGTTTTGCAGGCGCATTTATACCCGCACCGTCGATGATGTCCATAAATCCCTTGCTGGTACGGGGCTTTGGCGCGTCCCAAGACACACAAACGCCCTCCCGGTGGTCGGGAAGGCGTTTGAAGGCAGGATCTGAAGGGGCGTCAGTATCCTGCGTGACCGGACCGGATGAGCGTCAGGGGTTTGGGGGGAACTCAAATCCCGGCGCCGGCCACTAAATTCAGGTGACAACCTGAAACTAAACCTTACTCACATGGCAGTTAACGCATTCCGGCAGGGATCGGACTGCAAACTGCCCAAAATTATTTGTCCTCGCCACCGGCAGCCAGCGGCAGGTCGTCTTCGATGACCCCGTCCGCATCGGCCTTGACGCTGTCGGGATCGGTGATCCGGTCGGCGATGAGCCCGGCATTTTCCCGGATCGCCGCTTCAATGGTTGCGGCAATATCCGGATTGTCGCGCAAAAAGTTTTTCGCATTCTCGCGGCCCTGTCCAACCCGCTCGCCATTGTAGGAGAACCAGGAACCGGATTTCTCGACAATCCCGCCGGTGACACCGAGGTCGAGCAACTCGCCGACCTTGGAAATGCCTTCGCCGTACATGATGTCGAACTCAACCTGCCGGAACGGCGGCGCAACCTTGTTTTTCACCACCTTCACCCGGGTCTGGTTGCCAACCACCTCGTCACGGTCCTTGATCGCGCCGATGCGGCGAATATCAAGGCGCACCGACGAGTAGAACTTAAGCGCGTTGCCGCCCGTGGTGGTTTCAGGGTTGCCGAACATCACACCGATCTTCATGCGAATCTGGTTGATGAACACAACCATGCAGTTGGTCTTGGAGATCGAACCGGTCAGCTTGCGCAGCGCCTGGCTCATCAGGCGGGCCTGCAGCCCGGGCAGAGAATCTCCCATATCGCCTTCAAGTTCGGCGCGCGGCGTCAGGGCGGCCACGGAATCAATCACCAGAACTTCAACGGCACCGGAGCGCACCAGCGTATCGGCAATCTCCAGCCCCTGCTCACCGGTATCCGGTTGCGAAATCAGCAGCTCGTCCACATCAACGCCGAGCTTGCGGGCATAGATCGGGTCCAGCGCATGCTCAGCATCGACGAAGGCGCAGATGCCGCCGCGTTTCTGGCACTCGGCCACCACATGCAGCGCCAGCGTTGTCTTGCCGGACGATTCCGGGCCGTAAATCTCGATCACACGCCCTCTCGGCAGACCGCCGATACCCAACGCAATGTCGAGGCCGATGGAGCCGGTTGAAATGGCCGCCACCTCGATGGCCGAATTCGAACCCAGCTTCATCACCGAGCCTTTTCCAAAAGCCCGCTCAATCTGCCCCAGTGCAGCTTCCAGAGCCTTCTGCTTGTCCATTGAACCACCTTCCACAACTTTGAGGTTCGCTTGCCCCATGACACTCATGCTCCTTATTTCATATTGCGCTGGCGCTCGCCAGACAATCCGTCTGTTCCGCGTTTGTTCTTCAGTATTGTACTCATTTTGTTCTTATTGCAAGAAAAAAATTAAGCTTATGATATTGTTCAGGTTTTTGATCGTTCCGCGCCGAGATCGGACCGTTGTGCCGGACAACGGCTATCGGCAGCAAGCCGGACAATGCCGCCCACATGCGATTCTGGCCAGGGCAGCGGCGGTGGTTTTGGTCCGGTGGTTTGCGCACTGGTCAAACACCGGGCTTTCTGCCAGTTTGCTGCATCGACAAAAGGGGCTGGAGGGCTGCCACGTGCTGATTGACGGATTGCAGTACTGCAATTTTTCCGAGAAGATTTTCCGGCAGATGCGTGCCGGCGGCGTTGACGCAGTGCATGTCACCGTGTGCTATCATGAGAATTTTCGCGAAACGGTCGCCAACCTGGAACAGTGGAACCGCTGGTTCGAACAGTATCCCGACCTGATCGTCAAAGGCACCACGGGCGATGATGTGCGCCGCGCGCACGAACAAGAACGCACCGCCATCTTCTTTGGCCTGCAGAATTGTTCCCCAATCGAAGACGATATATCCCTGGTGGAGATACTGCACACGCTCGGTGTGCGCTTCATGCAACTGACCTACAACAACCAGTCCCTGCTGGCCACCGGCGCCTACGAGGCCGAAGACACCGGCCTGACCCGGATGGGCAAACAGGTGGTGCAGGAGATGAACCGGGTCGGCTTGGTCGTCGACATGTCGCATTCGGCTGAACGCTCCACCCTGGATGCCATAGAGCACTCCACCCGTCCCATCGCCATTACCCATGCCAACCCGAAGTTCTGGCACGATGGCCTGCGCAACAAGTCGGATACCGTGTTGAAGGCATTGGCCGGTTCGGGCGGCATGTTGGGCTTTTCGCTCTATCCGCACCATCTCAAGGACGGGTCGGACTGCACCGTGACAAGTTTCTGTGACATGGTTTGCCGCACCGCCGACATGATCGGCATCGATCACATCGGCATCGGCTCCGACCTGTGCCAGGACCAGCCCGACAGCGTGGTCGAGTGGATGCGGGTCGGGCGCTGGTCGAAACAGATCGACTATGGCGAGGGCTCAAAGGACAATGCCGGCTTCCCGCCGCAGCCCGGCTGGTTCGCCGGCAACGAGGATTTCGCCAACATAGCCGCCGGCCTGAAAGCCGCCGGCATGTCGGATGCCGACACAGCCAAGGTCATGGGCGGCAACTGGCTGAAATTCTTCGACGAAAATTTCGGGCCAGCCTAGGCAGGGTGGGGATGCTCATACCTATCGCCGCAGTTTCGGACTTAGACAGGATCAGCCCTCAATCATCACCCGCATGGCGGCTTCATGCGCGGCACACAGCTTCTCATAAGGCGTATCAAGCAAAGTCTTGATCCACTGGTGCTCCGGCATTCCTTCGCGAACAAAGTACTCATTGCCTTGATCATCCGGTTCCGAAAAACTCCATGGATACTCGCTGAAAATGTTCATGATGAGCGAGTTGAAGGGGATCTTCCTAAGGCAATTTGTCGGCATCCAGAACTCCCCCACCCAAATTTCGTCGCCTCGGCCGAACAAATTGGAATTTGCGTGGGATAGAAGATAGACGGTCTGGCCATCTCCGCTACACCATCCAGGATGTTGTTTATTGCCTAGATAATGACGTTGAGGCCCATGTTCTACATCTGAAATGTAGGTGATCAGCCCATATTTCCATTTATCCTCAGGAAGATACTGAACACCGGGCTCGCTGAATTGGTACTCGGGGAATTTCTCGATGATGACAAGGTCAAGCGGTTTCAACTCGACTCCAGCAGAATCGCGGGGTTTGTTCATTGCAGGTTCCAATTCCGACAGAGCGCTAGTTGAGTCAACGGGCCTGTGGCCGACCATTGCCGCCGTCAAGCAATCCTTCCGCATACATCACATTTGTAAGATGCAGTTGTCCACCTTTCGTTGGGCAGATATCTACTACTAGCATACAAGTAAATTTCAGCCCTGCCCAACTGGCTATCCACTGACCTGAAAGTGGATGTGGTCATCATGCCGGGCGGCGCGGCAACCCTGGAATCGCAAGATGTCGCTGGTGACGCCGAGCGAGTTGGCCAGGTGGGGCTCGATGAAAACCTTCGTCACTCCGGCGCTTCGGCCGCGGTCTTGTCCCACCAGCCATTCCAGCGCCGCGCGGGTCCGCGGGCGATCCAGCACAACAACGGAATTGAATATCTGAAACCAGCCCATATCCCAGCGGCCAGTCAGTATGTCGCTGCGGCCTGTGCAAGGCAGGTCTGCGCCCCGCTCTGGACGCTCAAAGCCCCAATAACCGATTGGTGATCTGGTCTTGCCGCGCAGGTACTCACCCGTGCTGGGATCACCGTAATAGAATGCGATGTCCAGCTTGTTGCCGTCATGGTGCGACAGGTGTGGCAGCAGGGGAAAGTCGTCAAGAAACGGAAAACTGCCATCAAGGGTCTGGGTCAGCGTTCCGGGAAACCGGCGAGCCATATCGGCAGCCAGTTGCTTCGCCGCATTAAACGCCGGCTTCGACACATAGTGCCGATTCAGCGCGCAATACAGAGGCGACTGCATCGCCAGTTGTGACTGACCTGTGTCCAGACAGGGCAATGGCATGCAGCCGAACGCAGGCGCGATGCCTGCAGCGCCAAATGACATGGCGGCGTAGACCGCAACAAATACAGACGCCATGACAAGACGCCGATCCGGGAGCCGGCGCGAAATTGCGACGGAACAGATCCACGCCACGCCGCCGATCTGCGTCAGCAAGGTGAGAACCACCACCCAGACCGCATGCAGGACAAACCGCATTATCCAGCTGCGGCCTTGACCTGCTCCAGCAGGTCAGACGCCACGTCGACGGTGCCGCTGACCTCGGTCATCCGGCGCGCTTCGTAGCGGCGCTGGCTGGGCATGCGGACACCGTCCTGCTTGATCATTTCGGCAAACAGGGCGTCTGCATGCTGCGCCCATCCGCCGGCATCGCCGAACCGGGCCGGATCGATGGCGATGATCAACTGCCCGCCCCGGTTGGCCAGTCCGTCGGGTTCGACCTTCTTCGCGGTTTCAAAGCTGAACGGTTCGCCCATCAGCGCGCCGGCCATCAATTCGACCATCATCGACACCAGCGCACCCTTGGCGCCACCGAAGGCTAGAATTGCCCCGCCTTGCACATCGGCCGGATCGGTCGACGGCCTGCCGTCCTTGTCGATGATCGTACCGGGCGGCAACTGCTTGCCTTCGCGTGCCGCCATCAGAATCTCGCCGTGGGCCCTGGCGGCGGTCGCCATATCAAAAATCACCGCCTCGCCACCGTCGCGCGGCCATCCGAATGCGATCGGATTGGTGCCGAACAGCGGCCGGCTGCCGCCGGGTGGCGGCACGATCGGAAATGCCGAGGTCATGGTCATGGCAACCAGCCCCTGCTGGGTCATCAGTTCCATTTCCGGCCAAAGCGCCGCAAAATGATGCATGTTGGTCAAAGCCAGACAGGCAACACCCTGTTGTTTCGCCAGTTCGCCGACATCGCCGGACATCATGTTCAGCGACAGCGGCGCAAACCCGTTGTCTCCGTCACCGCGAATGACACCCGGCGCGGTCTTCTCCCACGTCGGCGCCGCAGTCGGGTTGGCCTTGCCGCCGGCGAATGATTTCAGGTAGCCGGGCATGCGCAAGATGCCATGGCTGTGGCAGTGATCGCGTTCTGCCGCACACACGGTGCCTGAAATCGCATCGGCGTTTGCATCATCGCAACCGGCGGCCTTCAACGCCTTGATGCACGCCGTGCGCAGATCGATCAGCTTGATGGTTTCGGTTTTCATGACAGGGCCTTCTTCAGGATTGCTTCGACGGATGCTGCAGCGTTGAACAACTCGGTATCCTGGCCATGCAGGCGCATGATCATGAGACCTGCAGGTGCCTCGCCGCGCGCCGTCATCGGAACGGAAATGGCGCACGAATCCAGGAAGTTGCCCAGGAACGTGTTGCGCAGGCACAGGAAATTCAGCGGGCCGTAACGGTCATCCTGTTCCACCTCCGAGATCAGCGGCGGCAGGATCGGCACCGTCGGCAGAACGAAGCCGTCGAGGCCGCAGCACAACCGGGCGAATTTGGCGATCATCTCCTTGCGGCGGCGGTAGATGGCAACCAGTTCGGGCCCAGTGACATTGAGACCGGACAGGATGCGGGTGCGCACCATGTGGTGGTATTCATCACCGTGGCGCTCCAGCATGTCGGCATGCACATCCATGGCTTCAGCCGCCGAAACGCCCCCCTTGGCGTTCAGGCTCGGCAATTCCGTCAGGTCCGGAAACGGCACTTCCGAAAACACCACACCGGCCTCGCCGAGTGTTTTCACCGCTGCATCAAACGCGGTTGCCACTTCCGGGTCCATGGCATCCATGGCCACGTGCTGCAGGATGCCGAACCGCAGGGTTGCCGGATCCCGCGCCAGCAGGCTGCCCGTGCGGTCGCCGGCCATCATGGCGTCAATGGTCGAGCAGCACTGCACCGAGTTTGCCAGCGGGCCAACCGTGTCCAGCGTGTCCGACAGGGGAAACACGCCGTCTCTCGGCACCCGGCCGGTTGATGACTTGTACCCGGTGATGCCGTTGAAGGCCGCCGGGATGCGACATGATCCGCCGGTGTCCGTGCCCAGCCCCATATAGGCCATGCCGTCGGCCACCGAAACAGCGGCACCGGACGAAGAACCGCCGGGAATGCGCCCCTGTGCCCGGTCCCATACGGATTTCGGCGTGCCATAGTGCGGGTTGATCCCGACACCCGAATAGGCAAACTCAGTCATGTTGGTGCGGCCTACAAACACGAACCCCGCCGCCCGCAGCCGTGCCACGCAGGTGGCATCCGCAGTGACCGGCTCACTGCTGCGCAGGATGGTCGATCCAGCGGCCGTCACCTCTCCGGCGACGTCGAACAGGTCCTTCAGCGATATGGGGATCCCGGCATAGGGTGATGGCGCCCTTCCCGCGCTGCGCCGCGCATCCATGAAATCGGCGGTCGCGATGGCTCCCTCCGCGTCGGTCGAGACAAACGCCCGCACGCCCTCTCCCGCCTCGTCTTCGATACGCGCCAGGCAGGCTTCTGTCAGGTCCCGCGAGGTGGTCTTGCCGCTTTGCAGTTGCGCGGCAAGGCCTTCAAGAGTTTCCACGATCATGTAAGTATTCCCTGTTGTCCAATGCCCGATGTGCGGGCAGCATGGCACTATCTGTGAAACACCGGCAAGGCCCCATTGATGCAAACCTGCCTGTACTTTGCCTACGGCTCCAATCTCCTCTCGACCCGCCTGATCGCACGCTGCCCGTCGGCACGTGTCGTCGGCGTTGCCATGACCGATGGCTGGACCGTGAGCTTCACCAAACCGGGTGGCGACGGGTCCGGCAAGGCCGGTCTGGTGCGGCGCGACGGCACCAGTCATCCCGGTGTCGTTTACGAGCTGTCAGCCGAAGAGATGCCGGTGCTGGATCAGATCGAAGGTGTGGGCCACGGCTACAGCCGGGAAGATGGTTTCACCGTTACCATGGCCTCTGACGGCGGACCGGTTGCAACCGCAACCTACATGCCGCAACTCCATGACCCTGCCCTGATCCCGTTTGACTGGTACCTGGCGCTGTGCATTGCCGGTGCCGTGGAGAACCGGTTCGACCCGCACGTGATGTCAGCCTTCAAGGCGACACCTTCCAAACCCGATCATGAAGACCACCGCCCGGCCCGACTGGCCGGAATCGAGGCACTCGAGGCCGCCGGTCATGGCAACTGGCAGCAGATTTTCCAGAACCAGCGTCGCGTCTCGGACAGAGCCTAGCGGCCAATTCAGTTCACAGGTTTTGAAAGAATGGTGGTCCAGCGTACCATTGTGAGCGAGGCAAGCTGGTCGAGTCCGGCATCCATCAGCGTGAAGTCCGAACTCTCACTGTCGCACAGGCGGGCAAGAATGCTGCCGCTTGCACTGTAGCGCAGCGCGTCGCAGGTCAGTCCGGCGCGAGTGAACAGCACAACCAGATCTGAAACCGCCTGCAGGCCCTGCGCTTCGAACTCCAGCTCGAAAGACAAGGCGCAGTGCGGCAGCGACCTCCGCGCTTCGGCAATACGGGCGACGGGTATCCCGGAACCGGCAGACAGGTTGGTAGAGTGAACATTCATCGTTTCTCCTCCGCCTCGTGGGCGCCTCAAAACTGAAGAAAACGAGAAGTTCTCTTCGCTTTAGCTGTATTTGTTCCGCGCCCGCAAGCTGATGCTCAAATCGGCGCTCTCAATCGGCGGTTAACTACATGGTTTCCGTACCCGAGTCCAGCAGGCTCAGCCGATGGCCTCCTTTACCGCCTCGGCAAGCTGTTTCAGGGTGAATGGCTTGGGCAGGAAGGCAAAATCCGTCTGACCTTCGAGATTCTTTTCAAACGCGTCTTCCGCATAGCCGGAGATGAAAACGATCTTGGTCTTGATGCCACGCTTGCGCAGTTCGCGAAGCATGCTTGGTCCGTCCATTTCCGGCATCACCACATCTGACACGATCAGATCGGGTTCTTCGCCGTATTCTTCCAGCACCTCAAGCCCGATCTCACCGGAATCCGCTTCCAACACTGTGTAACCGCGCGATTCCAATGCCCGTTTGGCGAACGAGCGGACGGCATCTTCGTCCTCAACCAGCAAGATGGTGCCGGTGCCGGTCAGGTCCACGCTCTTGGGCTCGCCGGTTGCGGCGTCGGCCACGCGCGCCGATTCCTCTGCCTGGGTTTCGACATATTGCGGCAGGTAGACCTTGAACGTCGTCCCCTTGCCCATCACGCTTTCACAGAAGATGAAGCCGCCAGTCTGCTTGATGATGCCGTAAACGGTCGACAGGCCAAGCCCGGTCCCCTTGCCCACTTCCTTGGTGGAGAAAAACGGTTCGTAAATCTTGTCGAGCACATCCTGCGGCATACCGGTACCGGTGTCGGCAACTTCCAGCAGCACATAGTCTCCCGGCGGCATCAGGCCCGGCTTGACGTTTTCCGATTCCGCCGCCGACACATTGCTGGACTTCAGCGTCAGCACGCCGCCGTCAGGCATGGCGTCGCGGGCATTCACGCACAGGTTGATCACCACCTGCTCGAACTGGTTGATGTCCACCTTGATGCGGGCCAGATCACGGCCATGCACAATCTTCAGCTCGACCGTCTCGCCGAGCAGCCGGCCAAGCAGGTTGCCGAGGTCCGACAGCACATCGGTCAGGGACAGCACTTCGGGCCGCAGCGTCTGGCGGCGCGAAAACGCCAGCAACTGGCGCACCAGGTTTGCCGCCCGGTTGGCATTCTGCTTGATGTTCATGATGTCGGCAAACGATGGGTCGGTCGGCCGGTGGCGCGCCAGCAACAGATCGGAAAAGCCGATGATTGCCGTCAGCACATTGTTGAAGTCATGCGCCACGCCGCCGGCCAGTTGGCCCACTGCCTGCATTTTCTGGCTCTGCGCAAGCTGAGTTTCCAGCGACGAGTGCTTGGTCGTATCCACTGCAAAAACCATCACGGCACCCTTGCCGCCGGTTTCATCTGCAACGCAGTAGACCTGGCCTGAGGTTTCGTCCGAGCCCAGGAAGTGAACATCGGTCGGTTTGGTTTCGGCCTTGCCTCCTGCCGCATCCGCCACCAGCCGGTCCAGTGTCTCTCGTTCATCTTCGCGGACCAGTTTCGACAGCGACCCGCGACGCTTGGCATTGGGCGCCAGTTCGAGGAACGCTGCGTTCATTGTATCTATGGCGCCCTTGGCATTCAGTTGCACGATGCCGATGGGCAGCGAATTGAACAGCCGTGATATCTGCACCTGGGCTTCACCTGAGTTTTTCTCAACCGCAAAGTGCGCCCGCCTGTCGAGCACCAGCGTGCGCGACGGCTGCAACTTGCCTTCACCGTCAAACTCACAGCGATGCACCACGCGGGCCGGGATGGTTTCGCCTGTGCGGGTGGTGAGGTCTAGGTCAAACACTTCGGTGACCGGACGTCCGGCCTCGGGCTCTATGCCGCCGAGCAGCTTGGCACCTTTTTCAGTGACAATGTCCGACAGCTTCAGGTTGCCGTCGGTGGTTGCCGACAGGTCCAGCCCCAGCCATTCCGCCAAAGTGGCATTCACATAGGCTATCGCGCCGTCTGCCGTGGTTGAGAAAAATCCGGCCGGCGCGTGGTCGAGGTAGTTGATTATGTATTGCAGATTCTCAAAGGCATCTTCCTGGGAAGCCCGGGCGTCGGTTTCGTCGATCAGCCGCCATACCGAATAGGGCTGGCCCGCGCCCACTTTCAGCGGCTTGACCTGCAGACGCAGCCAGGCTGCTTCATCGTTGCGCGCGCCCGCGGCCGCCGACCCGGCCGCCAGCCTGAACTGCTCGGATGCTTCCTTGCCCTCGCGCGCTGCGCGGGCCAGCCGGTAAACCCGCTCCGACACATCCGGATATCCCGAGTACAATGTCTCCAGATTGACAATCCTGGTCTGCCCGGTTGCTGCAACAAGGCGCTGATACGAGGTGTTGGAGTAGATGATCAGTCCGCGCGCATCGGAAACCACGCACGGCTCTGACACAGCATCGAACAGCTGGTCGAAAAACTCTTTCTGACGCGGCGCACGCCCGAAATGCACGAAGCCGGCAAGCGCGCCGAATACGGCAATGAGACCCGTGAGCGACATCAGGGCGAGCGCCACCACCACGACCTGCGGCACCACGCTGGCGGTTGATTGCACGGCGAAGTACACAACTATGGCCAGCGAAATCGCCAGCAGCAGGCTGAGCACCGGCTTGCCGTCCGACTGGGCCGGTCGCAGCTCGCGAACGGACGTTTCACTGCCCGGGGCCGGATTGGCGTCCTCTGCCGGTGGCGGCGGTGCCGTTTTGACCGGTTTAGAAGAAGCGCTCTCCGGTTCGATTTGTATGTCCTTGCTCATGATCCCCTGTGTGCCTGACGTGCGGCGTCGCCCCCGAATCAGGTGCAAGTATAGGCGAATTGTGCCATGTATCAGCCCTAAACGGGCGTTAGATTCAACCATACATTACTGGCGCTTGACCGCACTGATGTGCAATTATTGTACATCGGGAGACGAAATCTGTCAGGCGAACACTATCTTGGGGGATCGAAAATGGAACTTCTGGAACCTTATATGAACTGGATTTACCTTGGCGGCGTCGTGCTGGCAGTGTTCATTTTCGCGTGGCTGATGATACGTGCCCTGGGTGGCCGCGTCCGCGCCAAGCGCGGCTCGCGTCTCGGCATTTCCGAATACTACGAAGTCGACAAGTCACGGTTCCTGGTGCTGGTCCGTCGTGACGATGTTGAACATCTGGTGCTGGTCGGTGGGTCGCAGGACGTGGTCATCGAGGCCGGCATTCCGACCCGGCCGTCACGTCAGGGTGCCGCGGCAGGCGCCAAGAGAAGCAGGAACCTGGCCGCGGAAGCCGTCGACAGTATTCCCGCTGCCCCGCCTGGCGGGTCAGTCAAGGACGCGCCGCCGCTGGGGCCCACCGAGCCCGCCGGAAACGTCCGTCCGCTGGGCGCGCGTCCTGCGCCGCGGGCACCGGTTTTCGCGGAACGCCAGCCGGCCGATCGCCCGCCAAACTTGCGGGCCGTGGAACACGACCTGGACCAGAACTAGGGCCCACCTGCATTCCGCCTCCGGCCAAACACACAAAGCGTTTGGTTCCGGCCCGGCAGCAAATGCCGGTCAGTCGTCGCGGTAAACCTTTTCGCGGCGCTCGTGGCGTTCCTGCGCCTCTACCGACAGCGTGGCAATGGGCCGCGCATCCAGGCGGCGCAGCGAGATCGGCTCGCCGGTTTCTTCACAATATCCGTAAATGCCGTCGTCAATCCGCTTCAAGGCGGCTTCAATTTTCGCGATCAGCTTGCGTTGCCTGTCACGGGTACGCAACTCAAGCGACCGGTCGGTTTCCGTGGACGCCCTGTCCGCCGCATCCGGCAAGACGAGATTTTCCGTTTGCAGGTTCTGCAGTGTCTCGCGGCTTTCCCGCAGGATGTCCTCTTTCCAGGCCAGCAGCTTGGCCCGGAAGTATTCTTGCTGCCGTTCGCTCATGAACGGCTCCTTTTCCAGCTTGGATAGCGGAATCGGCTTGCTCTCTCCCATGAACTTCAATCCTCGGTTTCAAAAACTGCGACTGATTGCGCCTCTATATCGTTCGGACACGGCCTGCGCAACCAGTTAATGAGACGTGTAAGTGAAAAGTGATTCCATGAAAGGTTATTGACACTTGCGGGCAATCGGGCGAGTGGCATGTCATTGATTCCAATTGTTTCGCGCAAGCGCGCAGGCCATTGCAAGCAACCCCTGCTTGGGGCACAAAGCCTCACCGCAACTACCACGACAGAACTACAGAAAGGCCGACCAGCGACATGAGATTTGAAGGCACCAGTGACTATATTGCCACCGAAGACCTGCGGGTGGCCGTCAATGCGGCAATCGTGCTGGAGCGGCCGCTGCTGATCAAGGGTGAACCGGGCACCGGCAAGACCGTTCTGGCCCATGAGGTTGCCAGGGCAATCGAGACGCCGTTGCTGGAGTGGCACATCAAGTCGACCACCAAGGCTCAGCAGGGTTTGTACGAATATGACGCGGTATCGCGCCTGCGCGACAGCCAGCTTGGCGATGAACGCGTGCATGACATCAAGAACTACATCAAGCGCGGCAAGCTGTGGGAGGCCTTCACGGCTGACAAGCGCTCGGTGCTGCTGATCGACGAGATCGACAAGGCCGACATCGAGTTTCCCAACGACCTGCTGCAGGAACTCGACCGCATGGAGTTCCATGTTTACGAGACCGGCGAAACCGTCAAGGCTGAGCACCGGCCGGTGGTCATCATCACCTCCAACAACGAAAAGGAACTGCCGGACGCCTTCCTGCGCCGCTGCTTCTTCCACTTCATCAAGTTTCCCGACGCCGACACCATGAAGGACATCATCGAGGTCCACTATCCGGGCCTGAAGCAGCGCCTGGTCAGCGAGGCGCTGAATATCTTCTATGAAGTACGCGATGTCCCGGGCCTGAAGAAGAAACCCTCCACGTCAGAGCTGCTCGACTGGATAAAGCTGCTGCTCAATGAAGATGTCACACCGGAGACACTGCGTCAGAAGGATCCGACCAAGGTCATTCCGCCACTGCACGGCGCCTTGTTGAAAAACGAACAGGACGTCGCCCTGTTCGAACGCCTCGCCTTCATGGCGCGCCGCGAGGGGCGGTAACATCACGCCCGATCACTCGCCGACACAGCGGCCGTCATGGGTCTTGATGGTCTCTTCGCGCTTGCAGTAGACCTCGCAGTTCCCGGCCCGCTCACAGTTGCTGCGCAGGGTGTTGCCGGTCGCAGACACGATTGTGTCGGCAACATCGCTGGAACTGCACGCCGCCAGTAACGGCCCCATCATCAGGAGCAAAATCATTGTCAGTTTTGGCATGGTTCGATCTCCAGTGCTCGGCCGGCCTTTTCAGCTGCACGGCGCAGGTCGAGATTGCGGTTCAACACCACATACTCAGCCGTCTCCTCAGACTTGATCCAGGTTGTGATGTGAACCGGCCCGTCCGGGATCAGTGCCCTGGCGCAACTGTCCACACCAATGCTGATCGAGCCTTTGACCTGATCACCGTGGCGCTGTTTGAGATCTGCGATCCTGTCCCGGAAAGCGGATAATCGTTCGATATCCGCCGGTTCAAGCCTATAGGCGGCAACTTGCGTCCATTTCGCAGGTTGCGGCCGTTGCTCGCCAGACAGGCCATGCGCATCGAGTTCGCTCAGCACGAACGTCTCGCTTTGGTTCACTGGTCCGTCCTGCAGGCGCGCGGCAATGGTCATTTTGACACCCGCCGGCATGATCCGGATGGACTGCGGTATCTGCACCGCAATTCTCAGCCGGGAGACGTCCGTCGTGGCAATATCGAAATTGCGCAGCTTGTAGATGCTGGTGGCGGGAATCGTGGCACAACTTGCCAGCAATGCGCACACCAGACCTGTCTGGGCTATCCGTTTGAGGGTTTTCATATTAATGCCTTGAGTTTATTTTTTATTGTTTTACAGTAATTTTTTATTATCATAAAATGTGTTCTTGTAAAGGCACAACGCAAGGAGACCGACATGCAGCCATCAAAATCAATTGCCCGCATGGCAACCCGCCTGAGCTGGCTGACGCTGGTCAGCATGGGCCTGTTCATGGCTGCCGGCGCTGTTGTGCTGCTGTATCCCGGCTACATCGCACAGGCCGTGCCGGCACAGCTGGACGGGGTGGAATGGGTGGATCTGGCAGGCTGGCAGAAAACGTTGATGCACCTGCTAGGATCGGTTGCGCCTCTGTTGCTGCTCTATGGCCTGTGGCAGGTCAGGGCATTTTTTGAACTGTACAGGACCGGAGATCTGTTTCCGGCCGGCGCCGGCCTGCACATCAAGCGGTTCGGACAGGCACTGGTCGGTGTTGCCATCGCACAGATTGTGGCCGGCGCGGCCATCAGCGCGGTGCTGACCGCCCACCTGCCCGACGGTCAGCGCATGCTTGCCGTAAATCTTTCCAGCACCAATCTCGCCACGCTGGTGATCGCCGCCCTGATCATGATGATGGGCCGCCTGCTCGACGAGGCGTTCACGGTGGCCGAAGAGAATCGCTCTATCGTTTAGATTCGCACGAGGTCCGCACATGCCTATTGTAGTCAATCTGGACGTAATGCTGGCGCGCCGCAAGATGCGCTCGCGGGAGCTGGCCGAACTGGTCGGGATCACCGAGCAGAACATCTCCCTGCTCAAGTCAGGCAAGGTCAAGGGCGTGCGGTTTGAAACACTGGAAAAGATATGCCAGGCGCTGGATTGTCAGCCCGGAGAGCTGCTTGAATACACCGAAGCAGAGTAAGGTTCTGTTAACACTAATCAATCGTGAACGCTTAGAACAAAATTAACCACGATGCGCCATGATCCGCCTCATCCAATGTACGTGATGCGAGGCAGTATTCATGCGTTCCCCTTCTGTGTTTCTCCTGCTGGCCCTGGCCGGCACCGCACTTTCCGGCTGTGCGTCCGGTTTCGATGACGCCTATGTCAGTGGTGCATCCGTGGCTGACGGGCCAGGCGGCGACGGCCTGTCCGGTGACGAGCCGTCCGGCGAGCCTAACGGTGGTGATCTGCCCGCGGGCGCCGGTGACAACTCGATAGTGTTCACCGATGGTTCACGCGTAGTGGATGGTTCAGCCCGTACCGCCTTGACCATCAACAATGACCCCAATGACCCAAATCAGTTTGTATCTGCCAGGGTCCTGGTGGACCCGAACCAGCCAATTGGATTTGTGGGCGAGCAGCAGGTTGCCATTTTCGAACATAAGACGGCCAATCCGGAAATCGAGTACGCAAGCCAGGTAGCGCGCGACAACTTCACTGATCACAGGGTGGAAGGCTCCGAATATTCCGAATTCCGGCGCATTTCACCGTCCGAAGGCATCGATGTGGAACTGCAGTATTGGGATTTTACCGGTGCTGCAGGAACCGAAAGTTACGTTGCTCATTTCCGCGATGCCATCCGTGACCAGGACGCCTGGTTCTTTGGCGAGGCGGACGGAGCCAGCTCGCGCACCACACCGGATCAGATTACTGCACTGGGCGGCGCCACACTGAATTATGAAGGCAGCTATGTCGGCCAGGCCAAGACGACGGGTTGGGGACAGGCTGCGACCTACCAGACCCTGGATGGCTCATGGCGCGTTCAGGGCCATGCATCTGTTTCGCTGGATCTTGGCGCCGATCAACTCAACGGTACACTAACACCACAGTTCTGGGAGAAGACCGAAAGCGACGGCACCGTTGTCCAGATCGACGTCCATCGGCAGTCTGGTGACGAATACATTGCTCTGTCCACATCAAGCGCCGCCGATACGTCCGGACCCCCGGTAGCCAGCCCGGGAGACATTGCGGCTTTTCATAATGCCGAGGTGCAGCTGCAGGGCAACATCACCGACGAAGGCGCCATCAATGGCACCGCAACGGTTACCGACCCCGGAAACAGCGGCGGCTGGGTCAATGGCGACCAGGCTCTCAGCGCGGCGACATATGGCTCTGGCGCTGAAAACATCTCCGGCGTGTTCGGCGTGTATGCCGTCAAGCCAAGTCCAACGGGCGGCGACACCGGCATCAATGATGACCGGCGCGGCACTTTCGACCTGCAGGGCGGCTTCGGCGTATCGCAGGGCAGCGCACCTATTGTAGCTGTTCCGGCGCCCGTTCCCACTCCATGATTCCAGCCGGCAGTCTTTACACATCACCCCTAGAGCGCGCCTTCGGGCGCGCTCTTGTCGTGATCGTTGCCTTTTTGTTGCTGCCGGCGTTCACCCAGTCAGCGCTGGCGCAGACCGCGCCAGTCTCAGCAGGCGCCAAGACCTCGCTGCCAACGGCAGTGAACGACACCCGGCAGCGCCCGGCAACACTGCTGGTCCCGGAAGCCACGCAGAAGGAGTTCGCAACTCTGCCTGCCGGCAAGCGCCTGAAAATCCTCGGCCGGCTGATCAGGAACGGCCAGCCGGATGCTGCCGAAACTCTTCTTGACGCTGCCCCGTTCACCGGCAAATTCAGCCACAACCGCAATTTGTTCATGCGCGCCATGATCGAGCATGAACGCGGCAACTTGGAAGAGGCTATCCGCATCTATCGCGAAGTCCTGGCTAACGACCCAAAGCTCACTGCCGTGCGCGCTGAACTTGCCCGCGCGCTTTATGACAACAAGGAAGACCGAAGTGCTGCACACCATCTCTTCCTGCTGCGCGCATCGGCACCTAACACCAATGCCCAGCGCACATTTGATGCGGCCATCAACGCCATTGAGGCCCGCAAGACCTGGAGTTTCAACGTGTGGGGATCGATTGCCCCGTCGACAAACTTCAACAATGGCACCAGCCTTGAGGTGATCAATGTGGGCGGCCTGGATTTCGAGGTCGGCAACCAGGCCAGGGAGAAATCCGGCATCGGTTTTCGCGGTGGCGGCAATATCGGTTACAATCTGAGATTGAGGAAAGACCTCAGCCTGATTGTATCCAGCGGCACAAATCTCGTGCAGTATGACGGTGTCCGTTTCGATCAGACTGCCTTGAACCAGACTGCCCTGGTGCGCTACCGGCAACCGAAATACTCCGTTGCCTTCGGTGCGGTTGCGACACAAGGCTGGTACGGCGCCGATGAATTCATCTGGTCGGTCGGCCCGCAGGCGATCATCAGTTACCTGGTTACGCCGAAAGCCCAGTTTTACACCCAGCTCAAGCACGTCTGGAATCGCTATGATGAGGCGACCTACCTTGACGGCTGGACCAGCACGGCCACCACGCAATTGAAATATGCTTTCAACGAAAACACGTTGCTGTTTGCCAAGGCAGGCCTCGGCAGAACCGAAACTCAGCGCGATCATCTCGACAACTGGAACGGTACCGGCGGCGCGGGCCTGTACCACGAACTGCCCTGGGGCCTGACCGGATTTGCCGAAGCCACCGTCCGCTACTCGGTTTCCGACGGAGATTATCCGCTGCTCGGTGAACAGCGCAAGCAGACCCGCGTAACCGGCCGGATGTCGATCACCAAGCGCGACTTCTACTGGCGCGGACTTGCACCGCAGCTGGAATACACCTACACCCGCAACTTCTCCAATGATGCTCTGAGCCGGTATGACTCGCACGGCCTGGCGCTGACCGTAACTCGGGCCTTTTGACTTTCTCCGGGTTGCGCTAACAAAGTTGCATTCGAACGGGGCAAAGCAGGCAGATGAAATTTTCCAGCGCAGAAGAATTGCTGAACTGGCCGTCCAAGGCCGTAACCATCATGGGCATGTCGGGTGTGGGCAAGACCACGTTGGCAAACCTGCTGCGCCGTGACGACTGGTTCCACTACTCGGTCGATTACCGCATCGGCACCCGGTACATGGGCGAACACATTGTCGACAATTTCAAGCGCGAGGCGATGAAGAACCCGTTTCTGCGTGAACTGCTGAAGACCGACTCGATCTACATTTCGTCGAACATAAGCTTCGACAACCTCGATCCGCTGTCCACCTATCTTGGCAAGCCAGGCAATCCGGACAAGGGCGGCATTCCGTTCGCCGAGTACAAGCGCCGCCAGGCCCAGCACCGGCAGGCCGAAATCAATGCACTCGCCGACGTGCCGCACTTCATGGCCAAGTCACGTGACATCTACACTTACGACCATTTCATCTGCGATTCCGGCGGCTCGCTGTGCGAAGTGGTCGATGCCGGCAATCCGTCCGATCCGGTACTTTCCGCCCTCGCTGATGCAACCCTGCTATTGTATATTCGCGGCACCGAGGAACATTCTGCCGCTCTGGTCGATCGGTTCCGGGGCATGCCGAAACCGATGTACTACCAGCCGGAATTCCTCGAACAGACCTGGACCTCGTTCAAACAGCAGCACGGCATCGCCAGAGACGATGACGTCGACCCGGATGAATTCATCGTGTGGGGGTTTGAACGGCTTTTGCATCATCGCATTCCGCTCTATGAACAGATTGCCGACAACCATGGTTATGTGGTTGAAATGCACGAAATTCCGCAAATCAGGGATGACAAGGATTTTCTCGATCTGCTGACCCGTGCCATCGCCTGAATACAACACCAGCAAAGCAGCCCCTCATGCCCATCAAGATACCGACAAACCTGCCTGCCCGCGCCACCCTGGAGCATGAAGGCGTAATGGTGATGGATGATGACGAGGCTGCACGCCAGGACATACGCCCGCTGCGCGTTGGCCTGCTCAACCTGATGCCCAACAAGCAGCGCACCGAAACCCAGTTTGCCCGGCTGTGCGGCGCGACACCTTTGCAGGTGGAGATGACACTCATCAAAATGACCCATCACACCTCGAAGCTGACATCGTCGGAGCACATGCTGAATTTCTACCGGCCGTTTGAAGATGTACGCGGCGAAAAATTCGACGGCTTCATCATCACCGGAGCGCCGATCGAACTGCTTGAGTTCGAGGATGTCACCTATTGGTCGGAAATGCAGCAAATTCTCGACTGGTGCGACAGCCATGTTCATTCCGCCATGCACATCTGCTGGGGTGCCCAGGCAGCGATGCATCACTATCACGGTGTTCCCAAGCATGAGCTTGCAGCCAAGGCATTTGGCGTATACCGGCATCGTAACCTGAACCCTGCATCGCCGTATCTGCGCGGCTTTTCCGATGACTTTTCCATCCCCGTTTCCCGCTGGACCGAGGTGCGCCGGGCCGATCTGCCCACTGACCACGGGCTGGAGGTGCTGATGGAGGCGGATGATGCTGGGCTTTGCCTCGTCAATGACCCTGCCAGGCGGTCTTTGTACATGTTCAATCATATTGAGTATGACTCAACCACGCTGGCCGAAGAGTATCATCGTGATGTGGCAGCCAACAAACCAATCAACATCCCGCCCAACTACTTCCCGGGCGACGATCCGTCCCGGACACCGGAAAACCGCTGGCGCAGTCATGCGCATCTGTTGTTCGGCAACTGGCTGAACGAGGTCTATCAGTCGACCCCATACGACCTGGACAAGATCGGCAAATGACGCTCAGCGATCTGACAGGCTGGGTTGGCCGCAGCCGGACCACGCGTGACACGATAGACCAGGCCCAGCTGGAAAAAATCGCCGCGACATTTGATTGCCAGGTGCCCGCAGAGGCTGCCGCACTGCCGCCCGGCTGGCATTGGGCGTATTTTCCAGACATCACGCCAATGTCCGGTATCGGCCGCGATGGCCATCAGGCTCTGGGAGAGTTTCTGCCTCCGGTCCCCCTGCCCCGGCGCATGTGGGCGTCCGGTGATCTGAGGACCGCCCAGCCGCTCAGCATCGGCGAGACCGTTGGCAAGACCTCGACCATCCTGTCGGTGGAGGAAAAGCGGGGCCGCACCGGACAACTGGTGTTCGTCCGTGTCGGCCACGAATTCGCCGGCGACCGCGGCGGCAGCATGCGGGAGGAACACCAGATCGTTTATCGCGAGGCGCCGGTGCCGGGCGCGGCTCCGCCTGAGCCAATGCTGCCGTCCGATGACGCTGACACATCGATCACTCTCACCGCCTCTCCAGTTCAGCTGTTTCGCTATTCAGCGGTCACCTTCAACAGCCACCGCATCCACTATGATGCGGATTTCTGCCGCGATGAGGAAGGCTATGACGGCCTCATCATCCACGGACCGCTGACCGCAACACTGCTGATGGACCTGGCCTGCAAGCAGGTTCCCGGCAAAAAGCTCACCGGCTTCGCCTTCCAGGCGCTCAGCCCGCTGACCCATGTCCACGAGTTTTCCCTGCATGTTCGCAGGATCTCAGACACAAGTTTCAGCGTGTGGGCCTGCAACCACCGCGGCGAACTGGCCATGACGGCTGAAGCCACAATGGCTTAAGTCGTTTCGGCCTGCCGTCTACTGAGCGCCGGGCGCCATACGCCAAGGGCGACATTTGCCGCTGAAAGCGCCGTGATGAATGCCAGCGAATACCACTCATACGCCAGCGCGGTATCGAGGGCATCGGGCTTCGCGATGCCTTCGGCAATCTGTATCGAGACCTTCGCCGCGTGGTTGGCCTTCGCCCCCACGATGGCCAGGGTGCCTTCAAACATGGCAATGCCGGACAACGCCTTGACCCACACCCAGCGCTTTTCCAGAAACACCGGCTGCACGATCATCGACACCAGTCCCGACACCAGCGCGACCGCAAGCGATGGCACCAGCAGGTAATTACTCAAGCCATTGATGGACTGCCGCATGTCGGCATAGGCTGCCGGTGTGTCCTGCGGTGCGATGATCAGAACAATCATGTAGCCAAGCAATGCGCCGATCAGGCCGCACGATGCCAGGGAGTGAAGAAACTTGATCGCTTTCTGCATGCCTCACCAATTGCACCATCGCCGAGTTGGTCCGCCTCCCGCCAACTATTCGCGCCGCCGCAGCCTCGAGACCAGCGGCCGCCACAACGGGGTTTGCGACAACAACATCAGCAGAAATGCCACTGACAGCACAAGCGATATCGGATGCGACACGAAATCCCACAGGAAGGTGCCCACATCACCCCTGGCGCCAATCATGGCGCGCCGGTAGTTGGCGTCCATCATCGGGCCCAGGATCACACCGAGGATGACCGGCCCGACCTGAAACCCGTAGGATTTGAGAAAGTAGCCTGCCACCCCAAAGCCGAGCATCCAGTACACATGGGCCGGATTGTTCTGGATCGCATAGGTGCCGACAGCCGACAGCACAATGATCAGCGAAATCAGGATTGCCTTGGGACATTCGACGATCTTGGTGAAAATCTTGATGCCGGTCAGTCCGAAGATCAGCAGGAATATGTTAGCCAGTGCCAGGTTGCCGACCGTAAACCAGAACAGATGCGGGGTCTCGACCAGCAACAGCGGGCCGGGTTTCAGGCCATGGATGAACAAGGCGCCGATGATAACCGCTGTGACCGCATCACCGGGAATGCCCAGTGTCAGCATCGGCACAAACGACCCGCCGACCGCAGCATTGTTGGCGACCTCGGGGGCAACGAGGCCTTCCTTGCAGCCCTTGCCAAACGGCACTTCCGGATCTTTGGTTGTCCGCCTGGCATCGTCATAGGCCAGCAAGGCCGCAATATCTCCGCCGGTTCCAGGCAATGCTCCGATGATCGTACCGATGCCGGAGGCGCGAACGGCAAGCCGGAAGTATCTCTTTACATCGGACAACTTCGGGATGATGCGGTCAATCTTCTGCCGGATCACCGGCAGATCCAGGTTCTTGAGCTGCGTTAGCGCCTCGGCAACGCCGAAGAACCCGATCATGGCGGCAACATAAGGAATGCCGCCCATCAATGTGATCGATCCGAATGTGAACCGGCCCTCTGCCGTCATCGGGTCCAGCCCGACCATGCCGATCAGCACCCCCAGCGCGCCGGCAAACGCACCCTTGGCGAAGCTCTCCCCGGACAGGGTTCCCACCAGCAGGATGCCGATCATGCCCAGCAGCAGGTAATCGCGTGAATTGAACATGATCGCAAAGCTGGAGATCACAGGCGCAAACATCGCCAGCGCGACTATGCCGACGAAACCGCCGAACACCGACATCACGGTGGTCAGGCCGATGGCCTGGCCGGCCTCGCCGCGTTTCGCCATAGGGTAGCCTTCGAGGGCCGTCGCGATCGCGCTCGGCGCGCCCGGAATGTTGAGCAGGATTGCGGTTCTCGAGCCGCCATAAACGCCACCGACGAAAACACCGGCAATCAATGCCAACGCATCATTCACTTCCCATTTGAAGGTGAATGAAATCAGGATGGACGTCGCCATCGTCACTGAAAGTCCGGGGATCGCGCCTACATAGATGCCGGCCAGCGTACCCGCGGCGGTCAGGAACAGCAGCCACGGATCCAGCCATGAAATCGCCAGATGTCCCAGCACCTCCATGTCAGAACACGCCCTGTATCAGGCTGCCCTGGGGAAGCACGACCTGAAATACCTGACGGAAGATAACGTAGATCGCAGCCAGTGATGCCAGGGTCAGAGCTGCAGACATCAGCGGACCTTTTCGCCACAGGTACCAGACCGCCAGAAACAGGAAACCCGCAGAACTGACAACAAATCCCAGCAGCGGCATGGCAATCACATAGGCCAGAATAAGCCCGACCACCACGACAAGGCGCACAGGCACAATGTCGCGACGGAACGGTTCGAACCCCGTCTCCGGGCCGGCTTGTTTCAACATCACGTCCCGCAGGATCACCAGAGAACTGAGAAGCATGGTGGCCGATGCCAGCATCGGAAACACGCCGGGCTCCGACAGTCCCTTGAAGCCTGATATGGCATAAGACTGCCAGAAGGCGGTCACGCTGAACACAGCCAGCAGCAGCGAGAACGCCACCTCGCCCGGGCGGCGCGCAGGAGGTCTTGGGGCGTCACTCATCGGCTACCTGTGCAACGGATCTGATACGATAGCCCGGCCCGCATCGCGCGGGCCGGTTCATCGTTTACTTCGCCCGCATGATGCCAAGCGTTTCAGGATTGACCTTGGCTGCACCGGTATCCTGCAGAGCCCAGGCAGTCACCTGCTGCCATTTCTTGAGGAACGACGCTGCTTCGTCACCGGAAATGTTCATGATGATGTTGCCCTTGTTGGCCATCAGCGTCTTGAAGGTCTCGCTCTTGGCCGCCGTGTCAAAAGTGGCTACCAGCTTGGCCTTCACATCGTCCGGCACGTCCTGGCGCACGAACACACCGTAAAATGGGCCCCACGGCAGGAAATTCGCCATGTCCGGAATGGCGTCGGTAATGGCCGGCACGTCGGGAAGAGTTGCAACCGGCTCGGTGTTGACTACGGCCAACACCCGCATCTTGCCGGCCTTCACATTTTCTGCCGCCGCTGAAATGCCGGTCGGCATGAAGTCCACTTCACCGCCAAGCATTGCGGTCAGGCCCGGGCCTTCACCGTCGAATGGAATGGCGGTCACGTCAAAATCGGCAGAATTCTTGATCAGCGCGGAGATGGTGCTCGGCAGGCCACCGGGCCCGGTGGAACCCATCTTCACCGTGCCGGGATTGGCTTTGATGTCGGCCAGCAGATCCTGCATGGTCTTGTATTTGGAATCAGCGTTGACGGCGATCACCGCAACGCCACGGCCGAGAATGTTCACCGGGTAGAACTTTGAGTAGTCAAGGTCGGCCACGCCCATCACCGGATGCAGTTGCGGGTTTTCTGCGCCGTACAGGAAGGTGTAACCGTCAGCCGGAGCCGCGTTGACAAACGCGGTTGAGATGGCACCCGCCCCGCCGGACTTGTTCAGGACCACAATCGGTTTTCCGAGCGCTTCCTCGGCAGCCGGATTGACCGCACGGGCTACCGTGTCGGTTGCACCACCTGCGCCCCACATGACAACGCCGAGGACTTCACGTTCAGGATAGTCGCCGGCGAATGAGGTGCCGGCCATGAGCGCCAGCGCAATTGCCGCTCCAAACAGTTTCTTCATATTGTTTTCCCCTCCCGGGAACGGCAGTCTGAGTTTCTGATACAGCCGCCAGAACCGGCGGTTGGAAACCACATTGCCTGATTTGTTGTGATATCAATACATTGCGAGCATGGCCATTTTAGCCAAACAACGCAATTGCCAATTGCAAGGATTGCCCGATCGCCCGCAGACGCCATCCTTCATCCAATCCGCGTGCTGAATAGCCGGTAACCTGTATTTAGCAATCTTGCGCAATAATTAGGTGATGAAAAATGGGGCAATCGCTGGTTGCGCAGGCAACCCTGCGAGGGGACGGGATATGGCATCGACTGAATACACAAAGCGGATGTTGACACTGCTGAGAGCCTGCGATGACCACTGAAAACGGCTCCGACAACAACCCCGGCAACTTTCCCCGCAGGGTTCTTATCATTGATGACGATCCCTTGCTTTGCGCGGTCCTGCGTCAGTTTTTTGAAAGCCATGGCGCCGTCAAAGTTGATGAGGCAGGAAATGGTCGATACGCACAAATCCTCATGGAAAGCGTATCCCGTCCATACGATCTGACAACGCTTGACCTGAGCATGCCGGACGTCGATGGCTTTGAATTTCTGAGTTACATGAAACAGCACAGCGTTGAAATGCGCATCCTGATCATTTCAAGCCTGCCTGCCACGGTCATCAAAATGGCCGAGACACTGGCTGATTTCAAGACACTCAAAGCCATTGGCCATCTGAAGAAACCGGTATCCGCGAGCGCCCTGAGCGCCATTCTTGAAGCCCAGACCTGGCAGATTGAAGGTGATGAAGCTCTGCAGCAGACCAGCGCATAAGCCAGAGCCCGCCGTAAATCTCTGCCACCTTCACCGCCTGCGTTAGTTGCGAAGCTTTGCAGCCTCAAGCTGCATTGATATGCCGGTCTAGCGCTGCCCGCGCGGCCGCCAACTCGTCTGAGATCTGCCGCAACGCGGCGCCGACGTCCAACGTCTCATCATTTCGCGCCGATGTTTCGACCGCCTCGCAAGCCGACACCAGACGGATTGCTCCAAGATTGGCCGCCATGGATTTCAAGGCATGTGCCGCGTCAGCAAGCGGTATGAGATCAGGGGTGCCGGATGCCTGTTGCAGGCGCTCAAGCGCCGGATCAGCATTGTTTTCAAACAGGTCAACCATGCGCCTGACAAACGCCGGATCGCCCGCGCCGATGTCCTGGAGGTCCCGCAACACCCTTTCATCAAGCACCTGGACGTCCTGCGGTGCCGCCGCATTGGTCAGCGCAGCTACGTCAGTTTCGCCGGTAGCCTGCGCAGTAATCGTCTGGATGACTTCGGCAATCTGCGCGATGGCAAATGGCTTGGTGATCAAAGCATCCATCCCCGCTTCACGCCACGAGCCTGCTTTGTTGCCACCTTCGATCAGCGCGGTCAGGGCAATAACCGGTGTCCGGACGCGTCCTACACCCTGCTCTTCCCGGCGCATCTGCCGCGTTGCGTCCAGCCCGTCCATCACCGGCATGGAGCAGTCCATCAACACGAGATCATAGTTGCCATCGCGCCACGTCGTCAGCGCCTGCGCGCCGTCCTCAACCAGATCGAAGGTCACGTCGAGCTGGCGAAGCACTTCTGCGATGACCTCACGATTGACCGCATTGTCATCGGCCACCAGGACACGCGTACCGCTCAATACCGGCAGTTTCTTTGAACCGGCGATCGCGGCCGTCGCGGCATCCCTGCCACGCAGCTTTCCGGACTGCATGGCGGTTGCAATGGCTGCCAACTCGGCCTGTGAAACCGGCAGCGGCAGAATGTCCCCGGCCTGCCCGGCTTCCAGCATCGACCAGGCTGCATTGCTGCCGATCGGCTGTGTGATCACCAGTTGCGGCAGAGCGGATGCAGGCCGCTCCAGCAGGTCGCCTGCCAATGCAGAAGAGGCCACGAGGACACCGGCCGCCTCCAAGCGGCCAGGTGTCAGCCCGGATGCGGCGATTGCTTCCGCCTCCGCCCCATAGGCTGCAAATTGCCGCGCGATCGCGCCGGCCAATTCATCATCTTCGAGGCAGACCAACATGTGAGACAGTTGGCTGTTGCCCAGATGCGGCCGGGTGGATGTAACCGCATCATGGCACGGCAGCGAAACAATGAAGCGACTGCCTTCTGCAAGCTTGCTTTCCACTCGGATAGTACCGCCCATGGCATCCACCAGCTTGTGACAAATGTTCAGACCCAGCCCGGTTCCGCCAAACTGCCGGGTGGTGCTGGCATCCGCCTGGGTGAATTCATCGAAGACGCTGGCAAGCTTGTCCTCGGCGATCCCTATACCAGTGTCGGTGATGCAAAACTCGATCATCTCGTCCGGGCCGCCCGTCTGCCCAATGTGCCTCACAGCAATACTGACATGGCCGTGCTCGGTGAACTTGATGGCGTTATTGGTGAGATTGGTCAGGATCTGCGTCAGGCGGACCGGATCCGAGGTGAATGTGTCCGGCACGGCAGCCTCTGCAAACGACACCAGTTGCAGCCCGGCTGCATTGGCCTGCTCCCAGAACAGCGCCAGCACATTGTCAACGGTGGCACGCGGGCTTACCGGCACGCTCTCCAGTTCCAGGCGGCCAGCCTCGATTTTCGACAGGTCCAGCAGATCATTGATGATGGTCAGCAGCGACTGGCCGGAATTGACGATCACGTTGGCATAGCGCTGCAGCGCAGGCGGCAGCTTGCCGGCAGCCAACAGCTCCGCCATGACCATCATGCCGTTCATCGGCGTACGTATTTCATGGCTCATCGTGGCCAGGAAAGTGGACTTTGCCTCAGATGCCGCTTCGGCTGCGTCTTTTGCGACCTGCAGTTCCGCCGTGCGTTGCTGCACGGTGCGTTCCAGGCCTTCACGGTGCCGGGCCAAGGCCACATCCCGGGCATTGACCTGGTCCAGCATGTCATTGAAGGTATCGACCAGCTTGCCGATTTCGTCATTGCTTATGCGTTTGGCACGCACAGTGAGGTCCTTCTCGTCGCGGACCCGGGAGATGACGGCCATCAGGCTGTCCAGCGGCGATGTCACCGAGCGTTTGATTCTCGCCGAAACTGCCATGCCCAACAGCGAGGCCACCAGCGCGGCAACCAGCGAGGCCAGGACACCTTCAATAAACTGCCTTCGCAGGTCCGAAATATCGGCCAATAACGACAGCGAGCCCACCTGCTCGCCGCCCATAATGGCCGGAACCGACACCGACAGGGTTGGCCTTTGAATCATGGCCACGATGCTCCGCGATCCTGGCGAAGACGAAATTGCGTCACCCGCTGCACCTTGTTCCACGATGACAGCATTGCCCAACGCGGCAAAGACCGTCCCGTCGGGAAGGTTTGCCGAGACGAACGGGATGGATTTCAGATTGCTGATGGCACGCAACGACCTAAGCACGGCAGACTTGTCACGCGCACGCAGAGGCGCCCCAACGCTTGCGGCGAATACCTGTGCTGTGGCTGTCACCGAACCATGACGTGCAGCGATATTCTGGACGGTTTGCCGGTACACATAAAAGCCCGTGGCCAGCGTTACGGCAACCAGTACGGACACGGCCACCACACCGGTGATCTTGCGGGCAATGGTGAAATTCAGCAGGCGCTGCAAAATCTGAGGCACAGCATGTGTACTCTTGCTTGGAGGAGCGGGCTCGACCTCAATGATAGCAACAGCGTGTTAACAAGTTCTGGCCGCAACGGCCCTCTGCAACTCCGACGCGAGGCTGCTGGGTTAAGCAAGGCTTCACCATTCTCCGGGGTCCCACCTGCATCAGGGCCGCTTTTTGCGTATACTCCAGCCGATTGACGGTTTGAGATGTAGACCGTCTTCCAATTAGGGGCGAAATGAATGGATTTTCCGCAACGGGTTCTCATTGTCGATGATGATCCAATCCAGAGAGCTGTACTGAAGCAGGTTTTTGCGTCGCATGGATCGGCGGCCGTCGAGACGGCCTCCGACGGCCTGTTCGCCATATCGATCATGGAAAAATCCGCAGAGCCATTTGACCTGATTGTGCTCGATCTGATGATGCCACAGTACGATGGTGTCGAATTGATTTCCTACCTGGATAGTCTGAATGTGAAGGCCAGACTTCTTCTGATCTCCGGATTGCCTGAACGTGTGGTCGAGATGTCAAACAGGTTTGCGAAGGTGAGTGGCTTGAGATGTCTAGGGAGCCTCCAAAAACCCATCGTTTTGAAGGACTTGCTCACGATTGTTGAGGGTCAAAAGTGGAACCGCAGGAAAACGGTCAGTCGCGGGTATGATATTGCATCGCAACTTGGTCTGTAGTGAACTGTGCAGTGGCCTGCAGGCGGTATGCAAATCCAGCCACAAGACCAAGCGAAATCGAAATGCGGATTCTACGCGACCTTACCAGAACCAATACAATTTTACACGATACTCCGAGTTTCGTTAGGCATTTCCTTTATCAATACGTCAATTGTCTAACCTTACGGTAGATCGGTCTGAAATCACTTTTCAGCGGTTACCGGGGAATAGGCAGTGAAGTTTTTAGAAGCATTCGGACGATGCGCCAAGGGCACGATTGCCCTCTCAATGGCTCTTTCCGCACCGGCATTGTTGGCGGTTAGCGGTATTGCGGTCGACTACGGTTTCCTGATCCAGAAGCGGACAGCACTGCAGGGATTGTCTGATGCAGCTTCCATAGCCGCTGCTGCGGAGTATCCCACAATCCAGGGAAATGTGACGGCATTAAAAGCCATTGCAAAATCGTTCGTCGACGCGAAGGCCGATGACTTTGGCGGAAACTTGTCGGTCGAAGTAACCTCCGACGAAGCATCGGGATCCGTAACAGTCAGTCTCACCCATGCCTGGACGCCTTTCTTTGCCCACTTTCTGGATACCGGCATCACCCCTGTTTCAGCAGTCTCAACTGCCAGATCTATTGGCTCAGGCAAGATATGTATGATTGCTCTGAGACCGAAGGCAAATAAGGCACTGCATGTACTCCAGAACGCTACGCTGATTGCAGATGGCTGTGCCGTGTACTCAAACTCGAAGCACAAGCACTCAATCTGGATTGACGACAACGGCAGCGTGACCGCCGACCTTGTGTGCGCTGCAGGCGGTGTCAAATACAAGAAGGCTACGTCCGTCACACCAAACGCAACCGAGGACTGCCCACCGGTTCCCGATCCCCTGGCAGCCAGGAGCGCGCCACCGTCAGACAACTGTCCGAAAAACGCTCCACAATTGGTGGTCTCAAATGAAACCCGACAGTTGCCTCCAGGCACATACTGTGGCGGCATTCGCATAGAGGGAAGTTCACAAGTTACCTTTCAGCCGGGCGTATTCGTCATCAAGGATGGCCCCTTCGAGGTGGTGGATTCCGCCAGCATCAAAGGCAAAAACACCGGTTTCTTCCTCACAGGCACCAACGCGACGTTGCGTTTCGAGGGCAACACGTCCATTGACCTTGTTGCCCCGAAAGACGGACCACTTGCCGGGCTGCTGCTGTTTGAAGATCGCAACGCGAAGGCGGGCAATGTGCATGTCATCAACAGTGACGACGCCAGAGTGTTGCTAGGTACAATCTATTTGCCGCTGGGCACCCTCCGCGTCGCAGCGAATTCTCCTGTGGCAGACAAATCTGCATACACAGCAATCATTGCCGACATGTTGGACCTTGATCAGGGGCCAGACCTTGTCCTCCATTCCGATTATGGATCTACCGATGTTCCGGTGCCTGAAGGGCTGATTGGCGGGCGTGTTGTGTTAACCAATTGACTTTCGGGAGCACCGGTTGCAATTGTGAGTTGCCTGTCCTGATAATACCCTTGCCGCCATCCCTGCCCCCATGCTCAACTTGCAGCCATGAAAACCCTGCTGCTCATGCGCCATGCCAAGTCGGACTGGGATCATCCCGACCTTGACGATCACGACCGGCCCCTGAACCGGCGCGGGCTTCGCAATGCCCCGTCGATGGGCAAATTTCTGCGCGACGCCAGGCTGATCCCCAACGCCTGCCTTACGTCAACCGCTGTGCGGGCCCGCCACACGGCGTGGCTGGCCGCCGCCGCCATGGGCCGCGATTTCACCATCACCGAAGTACCGACCCTGTACGATTTCGGCGACGGCGAGGCCATTGAGCGTGCCATCGCCATGCATGGCGGCAATCATTCCCGTTTGCTGGTGGTGGGCCATAATCCGTGCGTGCAGGCCTTTGCCCTGCACGGCAGCGACGATGAAGGAAATGCCGAAGCAAAAGCCGATCTGTCGGCCAAATACCCGACCGCCGCCATCACCCATATGGAGTTTGACATGGCCAACTGGTCGGCTCTGCCGCGTACCACGGGCAGCATCAAGGCTTTCTGGAAGCCTCGGGACATCACTTGACTTCTAGCTTTTCCAATCCTTATAAATGTAATTTATACAATAATTTACACCAATATCTTGAGAAAATTCACAGCGCAGAACCGGTTGAATTTGACTGCACAGCCCGAACACACCATATGCCGGAAGGATAAGTTTTTCCGGGGGACAGATCGCTGAGTTCTTTTCTGACAGGCATCATGAACGAAGCCCGCAATGCCGCGGGCGGTGTCAAGGATTTCGCCACCGGCATGGTCGCACCGAGCCTGCGCATCGGCGTGACCGGGCTGTCGCGTGCCGGCAAGACGGTGTTCATTACCGCCCTGGTCCACGCCCTGCTGCACGGCGGCCGCCTGCCGCTGTTCGCCAGCCTCACCCAGGGCCGCATCAACCGGGTCTACCTGGAGCCGCAACCGGACGATGATGTGCCGCGGTTCGCTTACGAAGATCATGTCCAGGCCCTGACCGGCAAGGATCGGCAATGGCCGCGCAGCACCAACCGGCTGTCACAACTGCGGCTGACCATCGAATATGAGGCGTCCGGCTTCATTGCTCGCAACCTGCAGAGTTCAAGGTTGCATATCGACATAATCGATTATCCCGGCGAATGGTTGCTCGATTTGCCGCTGATGACACAGTCGTTTGCGCAATGGTCGGCGGCTACGCTCGCAGCCAGCCGGAAGGAGCCGCGGCTGACGCTGGCGAAGAAGTGGCTGGCGCATCTGAAAACCCTTAATGCGACCGCGCCTGCCGATGAGGCTGCAGCGCAAAAGGCGGCCAAGCTGTTCACCGCCTACCTGGCGTCGTGCCGGACCGACGAGGTGTCCCTGTCCACGCTGCCGCCGGGACGCTTCCTGATGCCGGGTGACCTTGAGGGATCCCCGCTTCTGACGTTCGCGCCGTTGCCGCTTGATCCGGAAACAAAGGCAGCCGATGGTTCCATGCATGCCCTGATGGAGCGCCGCTACAATGCCTATGTCAGCCGCATCGTGGAGCCGTTCTTCTACAATCACTTTGCCCGCCTCGACCGGCAGATTGTGCTGGTGGACACACTGAGTGCCCTGAATGCCGGAGCAGCGGCCGTCAACGACCTCAAGACGGCATTGACGGACGTGTTGTCATGCTTCCGGCAGGGCGCGAACTCGTGGGCATCGGCGGTGTTCGGCAGGCGTGCAGACCGCATCCTGTTCGCGGCCACCAAGTCCGACCTCCTGCACCATTCCAGCCACGACAAGCTGGAGAATGTGCTGAGCCTGATTGTTGCGGATGCGGCAGAGCGGGCCGAATTTGCCGGCGCGCAGATCGACGTTGCGGCAATTGCCGCCATCCGCGCCACCCGGGAGGCCAGCGTCAAGCAGGATGGTGAGACACTGGACTGTATTGCCGGCACCCCGATTGCCGGCGAGGAAGTCGCCGGAGAGGAGTTTGACGGCAAGACCGAAGCGGCGATTTTTCCCGGTGACCTGCCGGATGATCCCACAGCGTCACTGGACGGGTCACTGGAGGGCGAGCTCAAATTCGTACGCTTCCGCCCGCCGCAGCTTGACACATCCGGCCCGGCAGGTTCAGTCGCCACGTTCCCGCATATCCGGCTGGACCGCACGTTGGAATTCCTCGTCGGAGACCGCCTGATATGAGCGATGATCCACGCAAACCCAAGGCGTTTCGCCTCGACCCTGCCCCATCGACGCCGGAGAAAAAACCGGCATCGGCTTCCAGGGACAATCCGCCCACTAGCGGCGCCAGGAAACCAAAGACTGCCAAGACAAAAGCAAAGGGCAGACAACCGCGCGCACTGGCGGCGCCTGACGTCCATTTTGAAGAACCATCCGACGACGCGCTGCTGCCAGCTGTTGCCCGTGATCATACGATCGCAAAGCGGTTCCGCTGGGGCGCCATTCTGCTGTCCGGCGCGCTCGGACTGGCCGGTCTGTGGGCGGGCCTCGCAGCGACCCAGCTGATCGAGGATCTGTTTGCCAGGTCGGAGACACTTGGCTGGATCGGCTCGGGACTCCTGGCACTGGTGCTGGTTGCCGCCCTTGCCATCATTGTCCGCGAGCTGTTCGGCCTGTGGCGGTTGAAACGGCTCGGCACCACCCAGGCCGATGCGACACGCGCCATTTCAGCAGATGATGCCAAGGCAGCGCAGGCCACGCTTACCGACCTGCATACCATCTATGACGCCAGGCCCGACATGCGCTGGGGGCTTGCCCAACTGAAAGAGCACTCCAAGGCGATCATGGATCCGGCCGACCGTATCAAGCTTGCCGAACGCGACCTGATGAAGCCGCTGGATGAGGAAGCCAACCGCATCATCGCTCGCGCCGCACGCCGTGTCAGCGTGGTAACGGCTATTGCGCCTGCCGCCCTCGACATCGCACTCGTCGGCGCACAGAACCTGCGCATGATGCGTGAACTGGCAACTCTCTATGGCGGCAGGCCCGGAACGCTGGGCACCATTCGCCTGGCGAAAATGGTGGCTGGACATCTGGCCGTCACCGGCGGCCTGGCCCTGTCGGACGGCGTCATCAGCGCGGTCATCGGCAAGGGACTGATCGGGCGTCTGTCGGCGCGCTTTGGCGAAGGCGCCGTAAACGGCATTCTCACCGCCCGCATCGGCCTGGCCGCCATGGAGCTTTGCCGGCCATTGCCATTCCTGACACAAGCCCGACCCGGCCTGGCCGACTTCATGCGCGAGGTGGTCAACTTCGGCGGGGATGGCGAACAAGGAAACCAAGACAAATCGGCCAAGCCGGACTAAACTCACCATCCGGCAGAGGGAGATCAATGCATGACCATACTCGTAATTCTGGGCATCCTGGGTGCCATCGTGTTCTATGGCATCAATATTTACAACGCGCTGATCAAGGCGACGCAGATGGTCAAGGAAGCCTGGAGTGGCATCGATGTGCAGCTCAAGCGCCGCAGCGACCTGATCCCCAACATTGTCGAAAGCATCAAAGGCTATGCCGGCCACGAAAAGGACACGCTGCGTGAAGTGACCGAGATGCGCACCCGGGTGCAGGCAGTGCCGGAAGGCGATGTCGCCGGCCGCGCCATCGCGGAAGGCCTGCTCAGCCAGGCACTGGGCAAACTGATGGCCGTGGCCGAAGCCTACCCGGATCTGAAAGCCAATGAGAATTTTCTGCAACTGCAGCAGACCCTCGACAAGATCGAAGGCGAAGTGCAGATGTCACGACGCTATTACAATGGCGCGGCGCGGGATCTGAACGTGAAGGTCGAGAGCTTCCCGTCCAACTTCGTCGCCAACTATTTCAAGTTTCAGACTGCGGAGTTCTTTGAGATCGAGGACGCTGCCGACCGTAATGTACCGGAAGTGAAATTCTGACAGTTTAGGGTCTGTTGAGTGTCATTTTTGTGGTGTCGGTTTGGTCAGATGTGTTCAATTTCGTTCCATGAGGAGGCAGGACATACCGCGTATGTTCAACGACGAATGGTGCGAAAGTGGGCGCATCTGGCCAAATCCTTTCAGGACGCAGCCCGTTTTGCTGCTGGACGTCGTTGTGAAACGCTTGAAGTGGACAACACTGCGGCGCCTTTCACGCCTAGCCAGCAACAAAACGGGCTACGCCGACGCCGCAAAACTGATACTCAACAGACCCTAGAGCGCTACGAGGAGTTACCGGCATGAGGCAGCGCCTGTTCCGCACTTTGTGTGTCCTGTTCGCCGTGTTCTGGATGGCCGGTTACGCCCATTCGGCAGAAGAAATCCTCGACTTCAACTCAAAGGTCGAAGTGTTCCAGAGCGGCAAGCTGCGGGTGGTGGAGACCATCAGGGTGCGCGGCGAGAACTCGCAGATCAGGCGCGGCATCTATCGCGACTTCCCGCTGATGATGGAAGACGCCGGCGGACGCGAACGAGAAGTCGGCTTCGAGATCCTGTCTGTGACCCGGGACGGCAAGCCCGATGACTTCCGCATTGACAAGGCAAGCCGCTCGGCCCGGGTCTATATCGGCAACAAGGACGTGTTCATCGGCGCCGGCGAGTTCACCTACAAGATCACCTACCAGACCGACCGCCAGATCAGGTTCTTCACCGATCATGACGAACTGTACTGGAATGTGACCGGAAATTTCTGGAACTTCCCAATTCGCCGGGCGCGCGCGGACATTGTGTTGCCGGAAGGCGTCTCCGCGACCGACACGACTTACTTCACCGGCCCGTATGGCGCTCGCGGCGCCAACGCACGCTCATTCATGGCCGACGGCGGCAATGTCGTGGTGTTTCAGACAACGGCACCACTCGGGCCTCGTGAGGGCATGACAATCGCGGTCAAGATGCCGAAGGGGAGCATCGCAGCACCCAGCCAGCGCCAGGAACTGGGCTGGTTCTGGCGCGACAACGCAGCCTTCATCATGGGTTTCTTCGGCTTCCTGGTTATCGGCTATTACTATTTCTGGGCCTGGCAGCGGGTCGGCCGTGACCCGCCCGCCGGCATCATGGTGCCGCGCTGGGATGCGCCTGACGGGATCTCACCGGCCCAGGTACACTATATTGAGAATCGGGGTCTGTCGGGCCACGACGCGTTCTCCTCTGCCCTGCTCAACCTGGCCGTAAAGGGCCTGGTCGAACTGGAAGACCTGGATGGCGACGTCACCATAAAGCCGACTGGCGCGCCGCTGCGGCAACCGCTGCCGGTTGGCGAGGCGGCGATCCTGGAGAAACTGGGACCTGCCGGACACGAGTTCCGCATTGCCAAGTCAAACACCGCCGCGGTCAAATCCGTGACGAAGAAGTTCCGCTCGGCGCTCAACACCGAACATCGCAACAAGTTCTTTGACCAGAACCTGGCCTATGTGTTTGCCGGTATCGGCATTTCGCTGCTGACCCTGATCGTAACCATTGTGACAGCAGGCGGCGGTGCGAACTTCGTGATCCCGTTGATCATTCTGGTCGGCGCCGCCACCTTCATCACCGTCATCACGTTCAGCGTCGGCCTGAAGGTCTCCCGCACAAGCGGACTGGTCGGCAAGGTCGGATCGGTGATGCGATGGTTTGTGCTTGGTTTCTTTGCCATGAACCTGCTGCCGCTTCTCGGCTCCCTGGCGGTGGATATGACTGTCAAGCCGGCAATACTCGCCACCATCGCCGGCGTCTTCATGATCAACATCCTGTTCTTCTTCCTGCTCGGCGCCCCGACGCCGCTCGGACGGCATCTGATGGATGGTATCGAGGGGCTGAAGACCTACATCAACCTGGCGGAGAAAGACCGCATGAACCTTGCCGGCGCGCCGGCCATGTCGCCGCAGCATTTTGAGACCGTGTTGCCCTATGCCGTCGCCCTGGGGTTGGAGAAGCCCTGGTCAAATGCCTTTCAGGCCTGGCTCGCCTCTGCCGCCGGCGCGGCAACCGCAGCCAGCTATTCGCCGAACTGGTATCACGGCGGCAATTTTTCGTCCGGCAGCATCGGCAAGACCATGTCCGGCCTGCCGGCATCCATTGGCAAGTCGATGACCAATGCCATGCCGGCGCCCAAGTCGTCCTCGTCCGGCTTCTCCGGTGGCGGCGGATTTTCCGGCGGTGGCGGTGGCGGCGGCGGCGGCGGTGGCTGGTAAAACGCCCGGCCAGCACCTAGATTCTCCTGCATGAACCCGACTCTCCAGCCGCTGAACCCTGAAGCCCAGCGTGTGCACCAGTGGCGCAACCGGCTGCACACCTGGATTATGGTGTCCGGTTCCGCCCTGCTGATGGCCCTGATCGCCTACAGTGTGTTCGGCGCTCCCGGCGTGGTATGGGCCGTGGTACTGACCGCCTTTGGCCTGTGGCAGGCCGGGCGCGTGTCGCCAAGAATGGTGCTGAAATTGTACAAGGCGCGCGCCCTGACCAGCGAGGAAGTGCCGCAACTGCACCAGCTGATGCGCGAGCTGACCAGACGGGCTGACCTGCCAGCGGTGCCGCAGCTTTACTATGTGCCGTCGCAGATGATGAATGCGTTTGCCGTCGGCAGGATCGATGACTCCGCCGTAGCGGTGACCGACGGCCTCATCCGCAACCTGACACTCAGGCAACTGGTCGGTGTGCTGGCTCATGAGGTCAGCCATATCCGCAACGAGGACCTGACCGTGATGGCTCTCGGTGATGTGCTGTCACGGCTGACCGGCACCTTGTCGACTATCGGTTTGCTGGTTGGCATCCCCGCCGCACTGCTGACCAATGGCGGCGTTGTTCCCTGGGTGACAATCGCCGCCCTGGTTGCTGCACCGACCGTCGGCGGACTGCTGCAGTTGGCCCTGTCGCGCACCCGTGAGTACGATGCCGATCTTGACGCGGCCGGACTGACCGGAGATCCGGAAGGGCTGGCGTCCGCCTTGCAGACGCTGGAACAGAAGCAGGGCAGCATGTGGGAAAAACTGGTTCTGCCCGGCTCCCGGTCGCCGGAGCCGTCCCTGCTGCGCAGCCACCCAAAGACACCGGACCGGGTTCGGCGATTGTTGTCGCTGCGCACCACCACGCCGCCGATCATCGCCCGGCCCGACCGGCCAATGCGCCCCGCCCGCTCCATCGTTCCGCCGGTTCGCCGGCCTCGCATCAATATGGGACGCATGGGATTGTGGTATTAAAGCCGGGTCGCTACGGACCTGATAATAGTTGCCCGCACGCCTGCTTGCCCGCATAGTTGAGTCTCCCTCCCAAGGCGTATTCGCCACTAACCCGGAGACCTCAACTATGAAACTCGCTCACGCTTTGCTACAGGCGCTGAAAGACTATGGCGCCGGTGAGATTTTCGGCATCCCCGGAGATTTCGCGCTGCCGCTCTTTCGCCAGATCGAACGCCTCAACACTCTGCCCCTTCTGACCCTCAGCCATGAGCCAGCGGTAGGTTTTGCCGCAGATGCGGCCGGCCGCTATCGCGGGACACTCGGCGTGGCCTGCGTGACATACGGCGCCGGCGCGCTGAACATGGTCAATCCGGTCGCAACGGCTTACGCGGAGAAATCACCGCTTGTCGTGATATCGGGGGCACCGGGAGCAGCAGAGCGCACCATGGGGCTTGGCCTCCACCACCAGGTCAAGCATTTTGACAGCCAGATGCTGATCATGCGCGAAGTGACCTGCGCCCAGTGCGTGCTCGATGATCCGGCCACCGCACCTGCGGAACTCGCCCGGGTGCTGAGCGCGGCAAGGCATCAGTCGCGGCCGGTTTACATCGAGTTTCCCCGTGACATGGTTGAAGCCGACGTGGCCGGCGTACCAGCTTACAAGCCACCTGCACAGAACAAGGCTGCAGCGAAGGAAGCTGCCCGCCAGACGTTGAAAATGCTGCAGGCAAAAAAACACCCTGCCATGCTGCTGGGGGTCGAGATTCGCCGTTACGGCCTGGAAAGCAAGGTTGCCAGGCTGGCTACGGCACTTGGCATTCCAGTCCTGACCACCTTCATGGGGCGAGGCATCCTGGCCGAAGTGGGCGCCCAGACCGCAGGCACCTATCTGGGTCTTGCCGGTGATGTTGCCACCCGCCGGCTGGTCGAACGTGCCGACGGCCTGCTGATGCTCGGTGTCATCCTGTGCGACACCAACTTCGGGGTCTCAAAACGCCAGATCGACATGCGCACCAGCGTTCACGCCTTTGACGGTGCCGTGCATTTCGAGCACCACTCCTATTCCGGCGTCGTACTGGAGGCCTTTGTTGACGCCTTGCTGGCCGGTGCCAAGAAACTCGGCAATGCAAAACCGGCCACAGCATCCTATCCGCGCGGCCTCAAACCTTCCAAACGCAAGCTCCAGCCGCAGGATGTTGCAACTGCGGTCAACGATTTTTTCGCCGAACATGGAGTCATGCCCATCGCATCCGACATGGGCGACTGCCTGTTCACCGCCATGGACATAGAACACACCGCCCTGCTGGCGCCGGGCTATTATGCAACCATGGGCACCGGCATTCCGTTCGGCCTGGGCCTGCAGGCTGCCAGCGGCAAGCGCCCGCTTGTGCTGGTCGGAGACGGCGCTTTCCAGATGACCGGATGGGAGCTGGGAAACTGCCGGCGTCTGGGGCTCAACCCGATCGTACTGCTGTTCAACAACACTGCGTGGGGCATGCTGAAGGCGTTTCAGAAAGACACCGGCTACAACGACCTGGATGACTGGCACTTTGCCGAACATGCCGAAACCATGGGCGGCAAGGGCGTGCGGGTGTCGACACCGGCGCAACTGGCCGAAGCGCTGCAGCGGGCCCACGGCGATGACAGCTGTTTTCAGCTGATCGAAGTCATGCTGCCGCGCGATGCGCTGTCTCAGACGCTGTCCCGCTTCACCGATGCCATCGCCAGCAAGTCTGCGCTTGCGGCCGAGACAGACGCTTGATGCTGCGCCGCCAGCACTGGGCTGCAGTTGCCATTGTGGCGGCGGCGATGGCCGCGGGCCTGATCGGACTTGGACGGAACCTCATCTGCCAGTGCGGCTATGTGAAACTATGGCATGGCCAGGTGATCTCATCCGAAAACTCACAGCACATTCTCGACTGGTATTCTCCGTCTCACGTGCTGCACGGGCTTGTTTTCTACTTGGCGCTGCATTTCCTGCTGCCACGCCTGGAGGTTGGCTGGCGACTGGTCGTGGCGGCTGTCATAGAAGGCGCTTGGGAACTCGTAGAGAACACCAGTTGGATCATCGACAAGTATCGCGAAGATACGATCGCGCTGGACTATTATGGCGACAGTGTTCTGAACTCCGTATCGGACATGACCATGATGGTGCTTGGCTTCATCATTGCGGCGCGGGCTCCGGTTTGGGTGTCTGTGGGTCTGTTTATTGCAGCAGAACTGATTGTCGGCTTGATCATTCGTGACGGCCTGCTGCTCAACATCATCATGCTGCTCTACCCGCTGGAGTGGATAAGGCAGTGGCAGGCCGGTTGAAACCATCAGCCGCGACAGAAACCTTTTCGCAATGTGATGAACTGCACATCTGGCCGCTTTTATTTCGCCTAGGTTCATTTCCAACAACAAGGTGATGAATAAAAACAAAGCGGCCTCCCTCCTCCCTGCAAACCGGGCACCGCCAAAACAACAAAAAACCAACATCACCTCACCAAGTCGTCTGGGCTCCTTGCCCATCAACGCCGGTACCAAAGGGGCCTCCTCCCACCCGATGGTACCGGCGAAATTGTGTCAGCCATTGCAATCAGTGTGTCTGCGGCGTCATTGTCAGCGAAACCGCATACCGGCTTGCCATGGCATGCGCCACACTCCACCGACCGGGACCAATCTGTAATGTTCAGACTCTTAACTGCCGCGATTGTAACTGTAGTGGCCGCGCAGACTGCGCTGGCTGAGGTTCGCGAGCGCCCAGGCTGGGTGGTTCTGCAGACTACCCATGACTATGCGACATTGGCGAAACGGGTGAAGTCGGCCGCCGCCAAGCAGAAACTCGGCGTTGTTTCGCAAGCCTCGGCCACCGTCGGCGCCAAGAAGGTGCTGAACAAGACAATTGCCGGCAATACAGTAATCGGCCTGTATCACCCGCGCTTTGCGGTTCCCATGCTGGAAGCATCTGTTGCCGCCGGCATTGAGGCGCCAATCCGGGTCTATGTAACGGAAAACGCCGACAAGACGGCAACCCTGAGTTACAAGAAACCATCGCACCTGTTCTCTGCCTACATGGACGAAGGCGGTGAAAACCTGCAAAAACTGGCAACTGAGCTTGATCTGGTGTTTGAGGCACTTGCGACGGAGGCAGCCGCCAACTAAAGACATGGCCAGATTGTCTTATTCTGTAGATCTCCCGGATGCCGTCAGACGGAAAAAAGCAAACATTTTCAGGTTTTTGCAAGAGCATCTTTTGGCAGGTTTTCGTCACCGCCTATTGCTATGTTCGCCACCCGTACCTGACTTACTACACGTGGACGCTGGACCGGAGGCTGCCTGCCCCCGCGTGCCCCCGGCTTCCTGTAGACAAGTTTTTCTGGCGAAAGATTTTCGACCGTGATCCGTCATCGGTCATCTTGAGCGACAAGTTGCATGCCAAGCAGATCGCAAGCGACATGTGCCCGGACATCAAGGTGCCGGAAACCTTGTGGGTTGGTGAGCGCTTTGAAGACATTCCGGCGGAACTGCTTGCCGGTGACGTTGTGGTGAAGAGCACCCACGGATCGGGGTTCTTTCATATCATTAGAGGCGGTTGCTACGACCGCCGCGAGATGATCGCCAGGACCAGGAAATGGCTGCAAACCGATTACAGCCGCTATTGCGGTGAATGGAACTACCATGGAGTTGAGCGCAAGCTGTTCGTGGAGGAGTTCCTGAAACATGCCGATGGCCGTCCGGTCAGTCTGGAAGCCAAGGTATATGTATTCGGCGAAACGGCGCTTTATTCCTTTTGCTTCCACGACCGGCTGACGAACCGGGCGCGCCAGAGTTTCTACGACGCACAGGGAAACGTATACCCGTACACGCAGTACCTGAACTATCCGGTATCGTTTGATCCCGCTCCGGCCTGCCATGGCCGGTTGCTGGAAACCGCGCAGCAGCTTGCCGCCGGAAGAGACCATATCAGAGTGGACCTGTACGAGATCGATGGTGACATCTATTTCTCCGAATTCACATTTCACACGATCGGCGGCAAGCTTGGTTCCGCGGTGCAGCGGGAATTCCCGGACATCAACAATGTCTGGGATCTGCGCCGGACCTGGTTTCTCACCCAACCGCAGCCCGGCTGGCGTGGCGCCTATGCCAACTGGCTGAAATCATGGCTTGACCGTCCGGTGCCACAACGCGGTGCGTGACGCGGCCAACACAATCCGCTAGACATGGCACCATGTTCACGACCTTTTTCCACGAGCTGAAAGCCGCCGGCGTACCCGCCACACTGAAAGAGTACCTCACCCTGATGGAGGCTCTCGAGGCCAATATCGCCGGTTTCCAGGTCGAGGATTTCTACTATCTGTCGCGCGCCACCCTGGTTAAGGACGAACGCAACCTGGATAAGTTCGATACGGTTTTCGGTCATGTCTTCAAGGGCCTTGAGGGCCTGCCGCCGGAAGAATTGCTCGCCAACATTCCTGAAGAATGGTTGCGCAAGATCAACGAGAAATTCCTCACCGAGGAAGAAAAAGCCCAGATCGAGGCGCTCGGCGGCTGGGACAAGATAATGGAGGAACTGAAAAAACGCCTCGAGGAGCAAAAGGGACGCCATCAGGGCGGCAGCAAGTGGATCGGCACCGGCGGCACTTCGCCGTTCGGCGCCTATGGCTACAACCCCGCCGGCATCCGCATCGGCCAGGACAAGAACCGCAACAATCGCGCCATCAAGGTGTGGGACAAACGTGAGTTCAGGGACCTTGATGATTCTGTCGAACTGGGCACCCGCAACATCAAGGTTGCACTGAGACGCCTGCGCAAGTTCGCCCGCGAAGGCGCGCCGGAAGAACTTGATCTCGACGACACCATCCGGTCCACCGCCAACAAGGGCTATCTCGACCTGAAACTGGTGGCCGAAAAGCGCAACACCGTGAAAGTGCTGATCTTCTTCGATGTCGGCGGTTCGATGGATCCCTATGTCCGCACCTGCGAAGAGCTGTTTTCGGCCGCACGCGCCGAGTTCAAGCACATGGAGTATTTCTACTTCCACAACTGCGTCTATGAGAAACTCTGGAAGGAAAACCGGCGCCGGCATACCGCGGTGGAAGATACCTGGGACGTGCTGCACACTTACGGGTCCGACTACAAGGTGATCTTTGTCGGCGACGCGTCCATGAGCCCGTTCGAACTCACTCATCCCGGCGGCTCGGTGGAGCATTTCAATGACGAGGCCGGCGCGCTGTGGCTCAAACGCATCACCGACATCTACTCACACTGTGTCTGGCTGAACCCGTCCAACCCGAAGTACTGGGGATACACGCCGTCCATCGATTACATCAGGACACTGCTCGAAGGCCGTATGTTCCCATTGACGCTTGAGGGCATCGACGAGGCAATCAAAGAGTTGGTGCGGTAAGGCTTAGCCGCCGACCCTGGCCGAAAGTGTTCTGCAGATCACATAGATACCATCCACAAGCCACCAGATGGCTTGCACGGCACCTACTGCCAGTAGCGTGTACCACAGGCTCAGAGATGGCTCCACGGCCCCCTTGGATTGCAGGACCTGAAGCATATCGTTGATGTACAAGCGGATCAGCACCACACCGGTGACACCCATGGCAAGCAAGGCGAGGCCGATGAGCCAGTGGCCGAGGTAGAACCGGTGGCCGCCCAACATGCCGCAAAACAGCCATAGCAGTACAACCATGATCACCGACTTGTCATGGCCATATGGCTGCAAGGAACTGAAGTCGATGTCAAAATCATCACCGCTGTCGCGTTGGAAAAACCCGCCACGTAAGCCGGGTTCATCTCCCGGCTCCGCGGCCGGCGTGGCAGCGGCAAAGGCCGGACGGGGTATGGAAGTGTCCCGGATGCCGCGTTTTCCAAATGCCATGACTGCTGTCCCCTGTCTCATCGAATCTGTGAGCAGCAAACTGTCATCAATTCATTACAAAAACTTTAAAGCATCAGCATACGGATTATTTCCGTGTAACCTCGCATCCTGGCAAGGTCCAGCGGAGTATTCCCGTTGCGATCGGTGATGGACCGGTCAGCGCCGGCCTCGACCAGCAGCCTGGCGGTTTGCACATGGCGTGGTCCGCCGTCGCCGAGCACGACCGCCTCGATAAGCGCGGTCCAGCCCAGATTGTTAACGTGATCGAGCGGAGCACCGGCCGCAATCAGCACTTCCACGCTCTCCCAATGTCCAAGATGGGCTGCAGCTATGAGGGCAGTACCGTCGTAAACGCTTGTAATGTTTTTCGCGCTGCCTCCGGCCTTTACCGCCGAGCGTACCATCTCCGCATCATTTGCCACGGCGGCAATCGTGATGATGTCGTACCTGCCGTTGTCCAGCCGGTTGGGATCGGAGCCCGCACGCGCAAGAGCCATGACGACTTCATCATGCGACGCAAAGGCTGCGATGTGCATTGCTGTACGGCCGTTCCCGTCGGTTTGCTCCAGATTGGCGCCGGCGCTGATCAGCCGGTTGATCTCAGAAACGTCACCAGAGTGAGCCGCGGCCTGTAGTTCGTTGTAGCCGGCAATTTCAGTTGCCGACGGTGCCGTCTGGCCATGGGCCTGGCTTGCACACAGCGCAAGTACAAGCACCAGGGCCGGAATTTGTTGCACAATGTTCATCTTCTGAATGACGCCCTTCCCCTTGCTGCAAATGAGTTGACCCATTATGTCATCAGGCATGTTCCTTGAAAAACTAACATCCTTGTTAGGCAATGGCGCGCCGCGCGCCTCAAAACCCGATGTCAAAACTGCCGTAGCAGAGCTGCTGGTCACGGCCTCTTTGATAGACGGTCACATGAGTGATGAAGAAGTGGCGGTCCGTGACAGACTGCTGAAGGACAAGTTCGACCTGGACGACGCCGGCCTGGCGCAGCTCAACAAGGATGCCCAGCAGGCCAGCGAAAACGCCATCGACTTCTATCGCTTCACCAGCACCATCAAGGAAGCTTACGACCGCGAGCAGCGCGAGACGGTCGTAGAGATGCTGTGCGAAATCATCCTGGCTGACGGCAATATCGACGAAGACGAAATGAACATGGGCTGGCGCATTGCCGGCCTGCTCGGTTTTGACAACCGCGAATGGGTCATGATCCGCAAGGGTGTCGAGGACCGCACTCGCTCCGGCACGCCGGATTAGAATCATCAGACCCCTGCATACTATGAACGTACACTGAACAAGACGGTCAGTTCTTGTTCAAGGGCGGATTCCTAACGTTGCCGCAAGCCTGACATCTGGTCAGGACCAACGGCAAAAAGGATAAAGGAATACCCCGATGAAATCCCTCAACCTAGCACTGGCAGGAGCCGTCCTGGCACTGTCAGTCCCCACCATAATGACCAGCACCGCGTCGGCCTATCAGTGCCGCCATATCCCCACGAAGGTCAAGGTGCACCGGCCGCTGATGCTGGACGCCCGGCGTCAGGCCCGCAAATCCTGGTCCCTGAAGGTCAAGAACAATCAGGGCCTGGCCTGGTCTGTCTGGAAGATTGCCAAGAACAAATCGATAAGGTGCAAGCATGGCGGCCAGCGCTGGGTGTGCACGGCCAGGGCGAAAGCCTGCAAGTACGTCGTTCAGTAGAGAAGAGGAACACAGTCGATGAAACTGCTCAGCATCGCAATGGCCGCCGCCATAGTGGCTATATCCGTTCCAACGGTTATGACCAGCACCGCATCTGCCTATCAATGCAGCAATGCAACGACGCAGATCAGGGCTGCAGCCCCGCGCAAATGGAAAGCACGCGCCAGGGTCGTCAAGGCATGGTCGGCAAAGGTCAAGGCTGATCGGGGCCTGGCATGGTCTGTCTGGAAAATCGCAAAACAGAAATCGCGAACCTGTAAGAAGATCGGCTCGCGCTGGGTCTGCCTGGCCAAAGCCAAACCTTGCAAGTACGTCGTTCAGTAAACCACCTGCGCTTCCTGCCGGGCCACCGCTCCCGGCAGGACCTGCTATCGACAAGTTGCGGTCAGTTGCGGCACTGTCGCCCGCATGAGCCTCACACCCGAAAGACCTCTCTGGCAGCGCCGGCCGCCACCGCATGAACCGGACTTCTTTCGCTGGACCGGCGCGGCCACGTGCAACGAGGACCGGGCCTGGCGCATTGCCATGACCATGCTCAACGAGTTTGAAACATTCTATTTCGCCATGCGCACTATCCCGCAGCAGGCCAAGGCCGCGTTCGAGGATGCCAATTGGGCTGAAGCACTTTATCTGTCACACAAGCGTCTCGGGTCATATTCGCGCACGGTGCAGCAGGTGGCAGTGCGTCTGGGTGCCGCCCTGCCCGGGCTCACTGACGACAGCAGGCTGTGGCAGCAGGTAGTTGAACTGTTCGAACAACAGGTCGATCAACGCTATGAACGGGACCTTGCCATCGCCTTTCTGAATTCGGTCCACCGACTGATTTACTCCGACACGCGCTGGAAATGGGTTGACTACAATTACCGCACGCCGGCGCGCACCACCAACTGGCTCAACCGTGCCAGCCACATTGTTCACCGCTTCGACGGTGCCGAAATGATAAGCCCGCGCACGATCGCACACATCATCTCGATCCCGGCCCTAACAGCGAAGTTCCGATCACTGGAGGCCGACTGCGCAGCCTGCGCCGATCACATCAACAAGGTGTTCGGATTTTCCGCCGGCGGCATGGGATATCAGAGCATCGCCATCCTCAATGCGGGCTTTTACCGGAATCGCGGCGCTTATGTTGTCGGACAGATCATCACCCATGACGGCACCGGGCATCCGCTGCTGATTTCGTTGGAAAACGGACCGGACGGTGTTTTTGCCGATGCTGTCATCACCAGCGAGGCAGACGCCCATAACCTGTTTTCCTCTACCCTGGCGAATTTCCATGTTACCAACACCAGGTATCACGAGTTGTGCGCGTTTCTCAGCCGGCTAATGCCCGGCCGGCCGCTCGGGCTGCATTACTCCACCATCGGCTACAACCACATCGGCAAGGTGGCGGTGATGGATGAACTGTCGCGCGAACTGTCAGTCGACCCGCACCGCCTGGCAACTGCGCCGGGGTTCAAGGGGTCTGTCGCAGTTGGATTTTCCGCCGAGCAGTCACGCTATGTGCTCAAGGTCATCCGCGATGAACCCGCCGAGCACTACAAATGGGATGAGTGGCCCGGTACCGCCGCAGTGCTGAAAAAGTACCGCCGCGTGCATGAGATCAACCGGACCGGTTCAATGCTCGACAACATCATCTACCAGCGCGTCGCCATGGACAGGAGCTGGTTCGATGAGGAATTGCTGGAAGAGCTGACCGCCATTGCCGCCAGTTCAATTCGGATTGAAGATGACCGCGTCGCCTTCAGCCACCTGATCGTGCAACCAAAGCTGGTGCCGATACCGCTGTATCTGGAGACGGCAACCAAGGCACAGGCCGAAGACGCCATCATCGAACTCGGTGACTGTATAAAGAACAATGCCGCAGCCAACATTTTCAACCGGGATCTGGATGCGCGCAATTACGGCGTTAACCCGTATGGCCGGGTGTACCTGTTCGACTACGACGCCGTGGAACCGCTGGTGGACGTGAAGGTGCGCACCAATACCGACCGCGAAGAAGGCGAAGAGGATATCCCGTCCTGGTTCTTCGAGGACGGCATCATATTCCTGCCCGAGGAGATGCTGCCGGGATTGCGCATCGAAGACAGGGATTTGCGCCGTGTGTTCACCGACCGGCATGGCGACCTGCTGGGCACCGGTTACTGGACCGGCATGCAGGCTGCCCTGAAGCGCGATTGGGTGCCCAAACTCAAGGTCTATCCCCGTGCCTGCAAGGTCGGGTGACCAGAGATCCAGTCCAAACATGACCGATGTTTAATGTTGCCCGCACGCCGGGTTTCGCGGTTCGGCCACGTCAATCGTGTATACACACAACAAACCCACAAACCTTGGAGAGCAAGCAATGAAGACAACTTCCAAAATGGCAATTGCAGCGGCTGCGTTGATAGCAGTCGGTGCAATCGGCACGACGGCTTTCGCCCACCGTCAGGGTGGCGGATATCATGGCGGCGGCCACCATGGCGGCGGTTATGGCGGTGACTACCACGGTGGCGGTTATGGTCGCGGCCATCATGGCGGTGGCTACGGTCGCGGTCATCGCCGCGGCTGGAAAGGTCACGGCAAGCGCCATCGCGTCCGCCAGATGATGGAGCGCTATGATGCCAACAATGACAGGAAAATCACCCAGGAAGAGATCAACACCAACCGGGAAGCCTGGCATAAGGAATTCGATGCCAACAATGACGGCAAGCTGAGCCTGGACGAGTTCAAGCAGCTGTTCCTGAAAGCCCGTGCCCACCGCATCGTACGCCAGTTCCAGCGTTTTGACCGCGACGGTGACGCCGCACTCACACAGGAAGAGTATCTGCGCCCGCTGGCAGACATGGTGGAGATGCGCGACCGCAATGGAGACGGTGCGATCAGCCGCGCCGACATGGGCCGCCGCCACAAGAACCGCCACCGCATGATGGACCGCGACGACCGGCCGGACGATGCTGAACAGGAAGAGCCAGCTCCGGAAGGCGAAAGCAGCAACTAGACGCGCCTTTCGGCAGAGTTGCCACCACGACCCCGACAACCAGGGCATGTCAGCAGTCATGCCCTGGTTGCGCAATTAACAATACGCAATCGGGCGATGTTGGGTTAGTTTCCCAACTTCATGAACCGGCACACTGAAATCAATCTCGGCGACGCCACCGGCTGGAGAAGCCCGGTAAACCTGCTCATCCTCATGGTGGCGGCCAACGCCATCGCATTTTCGACCTGGTCGGCACTGCTGAACAATTTTGCCATCGAAGGCGCCGCTTTTACCGGCAAGGAAATCGGCATCCTGCAGTCGATCCGGGAAATCCCCGGATTTTTGGCGTTCACCGCTGTGTTCATGTACTTTGTCTGGAGGGAACAGACCTTCGCGGTGATCTCGCTGGCGCTGTGCGGGCTCGGCACCGCCATAACCGGTTTTTTCCCCACCGCATTGGGGTTTTACATCACCACTTTCATTATGTCGGTGGGTTTTCACTATTTTGAGACTGTGCAGCAGTCCCTGTCGCTGCAATGGCTGCCCAAAAGCGAAGCGCCACGCCAGCTCGGCCGCATCATTGCGGCTGGATCGTTTGCGACCATCGCCGCCTACGCACTGATCTTCCTGACCTGGAAACTGCTGCACCTGGATTTCTCTTCTGTTTACCTGGCCGGCGGCGGTGCAACGGTCTTGCTGGCGCTGCTGGCCTGGTTCGGGTTTCCGAAGTTCCGCGAGGCGGTGCCACAACGCAAGCACCTGCTGATGCGCAAGCGCTACTGGCTGTATTACGCCTTGACCTTCATGTCCGGCGCCCGCCGCCAGATCTTCATCGTGTTCGCCGGCTTCATGATGGTGGAGAAATTTGGCTTCTCTGTTGCCGCCATCACCGGTCTGTTTCTGGCTAACGCCGTGTTCAACATGTGGATCGCACCGAAAATAGGCAATCTCATAATCCGCCTGGGCGAGCGCCGCATACTGGTGCTTGAGTATATCGGCCTGATTGGCGTGTTTCTGGCATACGCGTTCGTTGAAGACCCTTGGATCGCCGCTGCTTTGTACCTGGTGGATCACGCGTTCTTCGCCATGGCCATTGCCCAGAAGACCTATTTCCAGAAGATCGCAGATCCCGCCGACATGGCGCCGACCGCAGGTGTGGCCTTCACGATCAACCATATCGCAGCGGTTTTCATACCGGTCCTGTTCGGCTTTATCTGGCTGTCGCATCCCTCCCTGGTTTTCATCATCGGCGCCGGCATGGCGGGCGTTTCGCTGATCCTGTCGCTTCTCATTCCCAGGGACCCGCACGAGGGCAATGAAACGCTGCTCGGCAATTCCCCGTCTGCAGCAACTGCCCCGGCAGAGTAGGCCTGCATGCTGAGACTGGAAATCCAACTCCATTCCCAGCTAGTCTCCTTCTCAATTGACCTGTTGGGAGGCTGATTCATGACCACTGTCCATCGCGCGAATGACCCACTGCTGCAGCCATACCAGCTCAAGCACCTGACATTGCGCAACCGTTTCATGTCCACCGCACACGAACCGAACTATCATGACGACGGCCTGCCCAAGGACCGCTACATCCGCTATCACGAGGAAAAGGCCAAAGGCGGCATCGCACTGACCATGACCGCAGGTTCCGCAGTGGTCTCGCGCGACTCGTCACCCGTGTTCGGCAACCTCCATGCCTACAGGGACGAGATCGTCCCCTGGCTGAAGCGCCTGGCCGATGCCTGTCACGAGCATGGGTCTGCCTGCATGATTCAGCTCACCCATCTCGGCCGGCGCACCGTTTGGAACGGGGCCGACTGGCTGCCGGTTGTGTCGCCCAGCAATGTGCGCGAACCGGCGCACCGGGCATTCCCGAAGGTCATGGAAGACTGGGACATGGATCGCATTGTGCGCGACTATGCTGATGCGGCTGAACGGGTCAAGGAAGCCGGTCTCGATGGCTTCGAACTTGAATGTTACGGCCATCTGCTGGACAGCTTCTGGTCGCCGGCCATCAACAACCGTGAAGACGAACATGGCGGTTCGCTCGACAACCGGCTGCGCTTTACCCTTCGCGTGCTTGACGCCATCCGGGACCGCGTCGGTCCCGACTACATTGTTGGTCTTCGGCTGGTGGCAGACGAAGACAGGGACAAGGGGCTGTCACGTGAAGAGGGTCTGGAGATTTGCCGCCGTATGATCGACACCGGCCAGATCGATTTCCTCAACATCATTCGGGGCCACGTTGATCACGACGGACCGTTGTCACGGGTGATCCCGGTCACCGGCATGGCCTCGGCCCCTCACCTTGACTTTGCCGGCCAGGTCCGCACGGAGACAAAGTTCCCCGTGTTCCACGCCGCGCGCATTACCGACGTCGCCACCGCGCGCCACGCCGTGGCAGAGGGCAAACTGGACATGGTGGGCATGACCCGGGCCCACATTGCCGATCCTCATATCGCCACCAAGGTTGCTGCCGGCAAAGAAGACGACATCCGTCCCTGCGTCGGCGCCACCTACTGCCTCGACCGCATATATGAAGGTCGCACTACCACCTGCGTCCACAACGCAGCCACCGGCCGCGAAGCCTCCATGCCGCACACTATTCCCAAGGCGGACGGCAAGCAGCGCCATGTGGTCGTAGTCGGCGCCGGGCCTGCGGGACTTGAGGCATCGCGGGTTTGCGGCGAGCGCGGCCACAAGGTGACGCTGCTCGAGGCAGCACCTGATGCCGGCGGCCAGATCAGGCTGGCGGCCCAGGTCAAACGCCGCTCGGAATTGATCGGCATCGTCGACTGGCGGCTTGCGCAACTGCAGCGCCTCGGCGTCGAGACGCGTTACAACACCTATGCAGAAACTGAAGACGTTGTGGCGTTGGACCCCGATGTTGTCATCATCGCAACCGGCGGACTGCCGCGTGAAGACGCAATTGCCGAGGGCGGCGAACTGGCCACCTCGAGCTGGGATGTCATTTCCGGCGAGGCAAGCGTCAGTGAGGACGTCCTCATGTACGACGACAACGGCGCCCATCCCGGCATGGCGGCAACCGAAGCTATCATGGCGCACGGCGCAAAACTGGAGGTCATCACGCCGGAACGCATGTTCTCGCCCGACATCGGCGGCGTCAACCTTGTGCCCTACGTCGAAAAACTGCAGGCCCACGGGGCCGTCATCACTACGATGACCCGGGTCCGGTCGCTGCGCCGCGAGGGCAACAAGATCGCAGCTACACTCGCCAGCCCCTACAATGAGGCCCTGCTGGGCGAGCGTCTGGTCGATCAGGTAGTGGCCGAGTACGCAACAGCGCCCATGGATGATCTGTATTTCGCACTCAAGCCGCAATCCAGCAATGGCGGCGAAACGGACTACGAAGCGCTGGTGGCCGGTCAAAGCCAGCAGGTGGTGCGCAACGAGGACGGTCGTTTTCAGCTGTTTCGCATCGGCGATGCAGTGGCTGCGCGCAACATCCACGCCGGCATCTACGATGCGCTACGCCTGTGCAAGGATCTTTAGCAGGACAAGCCTTTTTTCGATTATCCACCGGGTGTCGTGGATAAGATGTGCAAAACCTGAGCGGGTGTTGCGCATCTTCGGATTTCGGCGAATACTCTCCTCATCAGCAGACGGAAAGGCAACTGACCAGACGCTGGCGGGGACCGGAACACCTTGATTTTCTTCGGAAAATTGGCGGTCGATCTGGAAACTGGTTGCCGGGCCCACCGGGCTGGACACATAGCGCCTCGCGGCTGCTTGTGAAAGGTTTGGACCGGGATTGGCAATAGAGGAAACGCGCAAGTGGGAAACCGTTTGCGCGTTTTCTTCTTTGGTTTACCGCTCACGCAGACAGCCTTCGGCTGCTCACTCTTTCGTGGTCGACCAGCTTTCTTCGCTTCACTCAAACACTGTCATCCTCGGGCTTGTCCCGAGGATCCACACCAAGGCAGCAGTGGAACCTCGGGACAAGCCCGAGGGTGACAAACTCGCGATGTAAAAAAGTTCGGTAGTCTTTCAGCGACGGAGAACGGCCTGCCGAAGGCGGACAAGCCGTTCGACCATCAAAACTCACAGCCAAAGGCTGCTTGCGCGAGCGCAGCAAGCCACACAAAAACCCCGCATTCCAGAGGAATACGGGGCTTTTCTTACCTGACTTAATGCCTACTGGCTCAGGTGCAGCTTGCGCAGTTCGTCTGCAATCTGCTGGAAGTTCTGCACCAGCGCCGCGTTTGATGGCGGATCAAAGTACTTCTCCGGATCCGATGCACAGCTCTTGATCAGGTTGCGCTGTGTTTGACTCGGCACGTTGTAGGCGAACGAGTACGTCACGATCCCGGCATTCTTCACATTGTTGCAGGCCCGCTGCAGCAGCGAGTTCTGCTGCGATACTGCTGTCCAGTAGTTGGACGAACCCAACCGCCTCTGATCCAGGAAACCGTATGCGGTGTAAGTTGAATCGTTGTGGTTGTTTTCCGAGTCGAAAGTGTTCTCGCCGTCGGTCAGCAGCACCATCGCCTTGGTGATGTCATCTTCGGAGTACTCCACGCCTTCAGTGAACGGCTCAGCCGGCGAAATCACCCGCAGGCCCCAGCCAACGCCTTCGGCAACATGTGTGTAGCCATCCGCCTTCATGTTGTTGATGGTGTTCAACACTGGCGACTTGACGTTGGTCAGCGCCTGGATCGGCTGAATGTTACAACCCTTGTCAGGTCCGCGTGATGTCGACGATACACTGGCATTGTTGTACTTGTTCTGATGCCGCTGCCGCCTGTCCAAGCTGTTGGTCCGGCTATCATTGAGATAGCTGTTGTAGTAGCGGTACGTCGTGTTGCCGACATTGAAGCTTGCGCGCCAAGTGTTGTTGCCGGGCTCGTCCGGCGCGAATGCCGGCGGGAACAAGGTGGCCCCGACGCCTGCCACCGGCAGGTCATCATCAACCGAGCGGTTGCCCGCACGCGATTCCACGCAACCTGTCCAGTTGCGGTTGCGGATCCTCGTCCAGGCACGCCAATTGTGCCAGCTGTTGCTTTGGAAGTTGGCCTTGGAATAGGAGTTTTGGCCATTTCTATCGAGCCAATATGCATTGGATTTGTCGGGGCCGACATTGACGAACTGCGAGAACGGCACCACGCCAATCTTCAGCGTGTCAGCCACTTCGCGCGGGCCAAACAAGATCTCGACAAAGTCATGAGCAGCGACCTTCAGGGTCGACAACCTGCTCTGCCGGCCCATCGAACCGGTATTGTCGAATACCAGCACCACTTCCAGACCGGTTGCTTCCTTGGTCACCTGGGAAGATGCGGTGATCCGCGATGTGTCGAATCCTGCAACTTTGGTCAGGTAGTTGTCGACCGTGACCGAGCCTTCAATCATCAGGCCGGCTTCGCTTACGGTCATTTCCATCGACGGCGTGCCGGCATTTGCCGGAGTGCCGAAGTTTGAATGGAAGTAGTCTTTCGCAATGCGCTCCAGCTCTCCGTTGGACTTGTTGGCTTCGCGTCCTGCGGCAAGCGCTGCTGCGTCAACAGCAGCCTGCAGGCGAGCCTTCACGGACACTGCGTTGCCATAGTCGACCGCAACACCTGCAGCCATGAAGAGGGGTATTGCGGCAACGCCCATGACCGGTGCAATGGACCCGAACTGGTTTCTGCCAAATTTTGTCAGTTTAGACATAAAGCCAAACATCATTTAGTCTCCCGTGTTCCATCCTGGACAAGTCGCCTTCCAGGCTTGGGCGTGCTGAGGGGGTATTCGTCTTCAGCGGTAAATTTCCATCCCGCTTTGTATCAGAAGCGCGTAATTTGTGGTCAAATTGAACAATTGACGGCTAACAAAAGCTGAATCATTCCAATGGCTTTTGCATAAAAATCGAGCCGGTGGCTTTACAATCGCCGCTGCCGTGACATGAAATTGTCCGGAAAATTGCGCTCGATCAAATTAACGAAATCCGGCTGTGTCAGACTGTGAAAATATGGCAGACTCAAAATGATTTACCGCCGCGGATGCGCAAGACCTGAGGAAAACATCCATGACGAGCCCCCACGTACAAGCGTTTTTTGACGAACCGACCAATACGGCAAGCTATGTCGTGCACGATCCTGAGACCAAGGCCTGTGCTGTCATCGACAGCGTGCTGGACTTCGATTCCGCAGCCGGCAGAACATCCACGACATCCGCGGACCAGATTGTCGACTATGTGCAGGACAATGGTCTCAAATGCGAGTGGCTGCTGGAAACCCATGTCCACGCCGATCACCTGTCAGCCGCCCCCTATATCCAGCAGCGCCTGGGCGGCAAACTGGCCATCGGAGCCGAGATCACCAGGATACAGGACGTTTTCGGCAAGATTTTCAATGCCGGCACCGAGTTTGAACGCGACGGATCACAGTTCGACCGGCTATTGAATGACGAAGATGAGTTCGCCATCGGCGCCCTGTCAGTGAGCACCATGCACACGCCCGGCCACACGCCGGCTTGCATGACCTATGTTATCGGCGACTGCGCGTTTGTCGGCGACACCTTGTTCATGCCTGACTTCGGCACCGCCCGGGCTGACTTCCCCGGCGGCGACGCAAGGCAGCTATATCGCTCTATCCGCAAGGTCCTGTCATTGCCGCCGGACACCAAACTCTACATGTGCCACGACTACAAGGCGCCCGGACGTGACGAATACGCCTGGCAGACCACAGTTGCTGAAGAACGCGCTGGCAACGTGCATGTCCGCGATGGTGTCAGTGAGGACGAGTTTGTCGCCATGCGTGAAGCACGCGATGCTCAACTCGGCATGCCCAAGCTTATTGTTCCGTCCATTCAGGTCAATATGCGGGCCGGCAACATGCCTGAACCTGAAGACAACGGCATTGTCTATCTGAAAACGCCGTTGAACCAGCTTTAGAGCCTTGCTGGCCTACAGCAGTACCTTGCCCGGATTCATCAGATTGTCGGGGTCAAGCGCCTGCTTGACCGCGCGGGCTGCCGCCAGCTTGGCAGGATCGCCATAAGCGGTCAGCGCCTGCATTTTTTCAAGCCCGATACCGTGTTCGGCTGAAAATGATCCGCCCATCGCCTTCAAGCCTGAGAACACTGCTGCATCCACAACCGTCTTGTCTGGCCGGCAGCCGCTCTGTGCCGACACGGTTATGTGCAGATTGCCGTCGCCCAGATGTCCCATGCAACTGAAGTGGATGCCTCCCGCGATGGCTTGCAGCTTGCCCTGCAACGTCTCAACATAATCGTCCAGGCTGCGCAGCGGCACAGAAACATCGTACCAGTATCCGCCCGGCCAGCGCCTCTCCACGGCCCAGCTTTCTTCCCTGATGCGCCAGAAGTCAGCCGCCTGGCGATCGTTTTGAGCAATGACTGCATGCTCCACATGCCCACTTTCCATGAGCGGCAGCAGCGCCTCCTGCTGGCGCTCCTGTGCTTCTTGCCGGGACCCGCCGGAGTGTTCGAACAACACCAGCACATCGCCGGGAAATGACGCCACCAGTTCGCTCAACCCGACATCCTGGGCAACCGTTTCAGCATAGCCCCGCCACATGATTTCCGCTCTCAGAACCCCGCCCCGCATACACAGATGGCGAAAGGCATGGACCGCAGCCGCGGCGCTTTGAAACGACACCAGCGCACTCGATGCAGCGTCCGGCAATCGGTCCAGTTTGAGCACCGCGCCTGTGATAATGCCAAGGCGGCCTTCGGAGCCGGTCAGCAAGTGCTTGATGTCAAAGCCCTCATTCACCTTGCTGACCCAGGTCATGTCCTCAAGCAGGCTGGCATCCGGCATCACTGCCTGCATTCCGACGACCCGGTGCCGCATGACGCCGCAACGGAAGGCTTCCATGCCGCCGGCATTGGTGGCGATCATGCCGCCGATTGTGGCTGAACCGCGCGCGGCCAGATCGATACCAGGCGTGAGACCGTGCTCGGCACACGCTTCCTGCACCTGCTGCAGTGTCGCGCCGGCTTCCACGGCAATTGTGCCAGCATCATGGTCCAGTTCAACAATTCGGTTCATCTTGTTCAGATCGACAATCAACTGGCCAGGCTCGCTTGCGCCGGCGCCGGCAAGCCCGGTCCGCCCGCCATGCGGCACGATCGAGACCTTGTGCGTCCGGCACAGTGCGACAATCGCACAGACCTCCTGCGCCATCCCGGGCAGCGCCACGACACCCGCGGCCAGATTTTCCGGATGAAACCCCGCATCCAGTGCGTCGGCTGCATCTCCATCACGCACGACACACAGGGTCTCAAGCGCTTCCAGAAACTCCTTGCTCAGTATCATGATCCCGGCCCTTGTGGCGCTGTGTATCTGCGGTCATCATGCCGTCAAACAAGCCCAACTGCCAGAGCCGTCATGACATCGCAACACTGGGAAAGAACACCTGCCGGAAAACACCGGGCCCGCGGCCTGGGACTGCGGCTGCCGGGTACGCCGGGTTCATACAATGCAGTCACCGATGTCGCCGGCGTCGAGGTCGGCTACACCACGTTGATCGAAGCCGACCATGTCCGCACCGGGGTAACCGGACTGCTGCCTCGCGGCCGCGACGGTGCGGGCACACCATGCATGGCAGGCACCTACTCGCTCAATGGCAATGGAGAAATGACCGGTACGATCTGGATCGAAGAAATCGGTGAATTGCAGACCCCGATCACCATCACCAACACGTCATCGTGCGGCGTCACCCGGGATGCGACCCTGCGCTGGCTGGTGCAGAACGGCATCGGCACCGACCAGGACTGGGGCCTGCCGGTTGCCGCTGAAACCTACGATGGCGACCTCAACGACATCAACGGTTTCCATGTGACCTCGGAGCATGCCATGGCAGCGCTGGACGGTGCCGCTTCCGGCCCGCTGGAGATGGGCAGTGTCGGTGGCGGTACCGGCATGTGCACCTACGAGTTCAAGGCGGGCTCCGCCAGTGCGTCGCGGCTGGTCGGCATTGGCGCGGCACGGTACACGGTCGGCACTTTTGTGCAGTCAAACTTTGGTCAGCGCGCTGAACTGACCGTGCTGGGAGTGCCGGTCGGCCGTGAACTGGCCGGTGGTGAGTTTCGCCCGAAAGGTGCCGGCTCCATCATCGCTATCGTGGCGACCGATGCACCGTTGCTGCCGCACCAGTGCAAGCGGCTGGCCCGCAGGGTGCCACTTGGCCTGGCGCGAACCGGGACCATCAGTCATCATTCTTCCGGCGACATTTTCCTGGCGTTTTCGACCGCCAACGCCGAAGCGCTGGGCACCGGCGGCATCCGCCACCTCACAGCGCTGGCCGACAGCGACCTCGACCCCCTGTTCCAGGCGGTGGTCGAGACCGTGGAAGAAGCTGTGCTGGACGCCATGATCGCCAACGATGCAATGACCGGCAGGAACGGACTGGTTGTTCCCGCCCTGCCCCACGACGATCTGCTCAAAGTACTCAGCGCGGCCGGCAGACTATAGCGCGGTTACACCGGTTCAACGGGCGCGCCTGCATCAGCTGCTCTTGGTACTGCAGGTGTTGATGCCGAGCAGGCCGTAAGGAGGACACCAGCCCACCACGGCGGTCAGCAGCGGCACAACGCCGATCCAGCCTGCCCAGGCATATTCACCTGTACCGAAAACAGCCCAGGCAATCAGCGCCACACCGACGACAGCCCGCAGCACCCGGTCAATTGTTCCCACATTTCGTTTCATTGAAAGTATCTCCTGGTTATGGAATCCGGCGGATCCGAAAACACATTCAATAAAATATATATGTTATGCCAACCTTCAAATGATCCAGATCAAGGCTGGCCTGGGCCGCGAAAAAAACCTGCAAACGACGTCTCACCGTAGCTCGCAGGTTTGTTGTCGTCCGGCCGTAGCCGGCAAGGCTTCGGGGTTGCGATCCTAGGCAACCCCCAGCTTCTTCTGCAGATTGGAACTTGAAGTCGTGTACTGGAACAGCAACCGTTCACCCGGGTTGATGATCCGGAATGCTTCCTGCGACATCAGCGCAGCTTCATGGAAGCCGGACAGGATCAGCTTGAGCTTGCCAGGATAGGTGTTGATATCGCCAATGGCGAAAATACCGTGCTCCGACGTGGCAAACTTCTCCGTATCAACCGGCACCAGGTTTTCTTCCAGATTAAGCCCCCACTCGGCAACCGGTCCCAGTTTCATGGTCAGTCCGAAGAAAGGCAGCATGGTATTGCAGGCAATTTCGAACTCGCCTTCTTTGCCCTTGACCGACGCACCGGTCAGAACGCCGTCGCTGCCGTGCAGGTTGGTGACCTGACCGATATGAAGTTCCATTTTGCCGGCTGCAACCAGTTCACGCATCTTGTTGACGCTGTCAGGGGCAGCCCGGAAGTCATCACGCCGGTGCAACAGGGTCATGGACTTGGCAATCGGCTGCAGGTTGATGACCCAGTCAAGGGCGCTGTCGCCGCCGCCGACAATCAGAATGTCCCGGTCGCGAAAATCTTCCATGCGCTTGACCGAATAGAAGACACTGGTGCCTTCATATTCCTCGATTGACGGCATGGGGGGCTTCTTGGGCTGGAAGCTGCCGCCACCGGCCGCAACCACCACCACCTTGCACTTGAATTTCATGTTGCCGTCGGTTTCCAGTTCGAACGACCCATCGTCTAATTTCCGCAGTGAGGTCACCATCTGGTTGTAGTGATATTCCGGGTTGAACGGTGCCGCCTGTTCCAGCAAGCGATCGGTGAGCTCCTGACCGGTCACGATAGGCAGACCCGGAATATCGTAAATCGGTTTTTCCGGATACAGTTCGGCGCACTGCCCGCCCGGCTTGTCCAGAATGTCGATGACGTGACACTTGATGTCGAGCAGACCCAGTTCGAAGATGGCAAACAGTCCACACGGACCAGCTCCAACAATAACTACATCGGTTTCAATCGTCTCGCTGGCCATCGAAGCGGGCCTCCTTGATCATTTGCCGGAATGCCTGCTTCAGGCTTCCGGGACGTGTTGTTGAATGAGAAAATTCGGTCGCAGCTCTAAAACTGCTTTTCCGGGACCTTCAGGACCAGGCCGTCAATGTCGTCAGATACCCTGATCTGACAGGAAAGCCGCGAACTGTCCTGTACCTCGAAGGCGAAATCCAGCATGTCCTCTTCCATTTCAGACCGCTCTCCAAGCTTGTCCGCCCAGTCGCCCTGGAGGTAGACATGGCATGTGGCACAGGCACAGGCACCGCCGCAGTCTGCATCGATGCCCGGCACCATGTTCTTGATTGCGGTCTCCATGACCGACATGCCGTTTTCGCCTTCGACGACGTGTTCCTTGCCGTTGTGTTCGATAAAAGTGATCTTTGCCATGTCTTTGGATCCTGCCCTGCACTAACCCGTGCAAACTTGTTTGCATACATTCAATTAAGATTCAGGTCTTTAGCTAGGCCGACGGCGCGCAAATTGCAACAATTTACCGCCGGGCAAGCACCATTTCACGTCTTTGTGCGACAATTGGAGCCGAGACACGACGGAACCTGCCGCGGTCACGACATGTTCTTTGTTTGAAATCAGGCGGCCGAGCAACTGGGCGGGACGCGACAACAGTGACAGGTGATGCTGGTTCGGCGGGTTAGAGATACTCGTCAATACGCGCTTCAAACGCTGCGCGGGCCGCCATCAGGCGGCTCAGAATCGCGGCGCGCTCCGCATCGTCGGAAAATGCCACCTGCTCCATTTCCTCGGCCACTTCCGCGATCTGTCCGGCCCCGATTGAACGGGCCGCGCCCTTGAGCGTATGAACAGCGGATTTCCAGGCCACCGCATCGGTGCACAGCACCAGCTCCTCCGCCTGGCTTTTCAGCTGGTCGCGGAAAAGTTGCAGCAACTCTGCCTGCAGGTCGCGGTCGCCGAGGGTGTATTGATCGAGATGGGCAAGATCAACCACCGCCTCAACACAACCGCCGTCCTCAAGGCTTTCAGCGGCCCGCTCAGGCTTCATCTTGCTACTTTCCCTTGGTCGAATTGGACAGCTGGTCAAAACCGGTCTCTAAGTGCCTGATTCTGACCCGATTTATGCAAATTAGACTCCAATCTGACAAAAATTCGTTGTGCTTTTTGCTAAAATTTGAATCATTTTCGTTCACGACGTTAACCAATTCGCTAGTTTTCCCGGACTCGTTAATTATAATGGTTTCTTTAAGTATCTGATTTGCACTAGAATCTGCCCCGGGACGTGTAATGGGTGTGGACAAATTGGTTAACGCAATGGCCATTAGGCTTGCTTCGTTTCCGAATGAGTCAGATCATAAAGCGCGGGAGTGACCAGTATACGGCGCACACGAGGCACCGGGGGGTACCTGGGTGTGGATACCGGTTAGTAAGTTCTAGTTGCGGGGATGCAAAAAATGTCAAGCGAACCAAACCAGCCGCGCCGCGCTTCGCGCAGGGGCAATCGCAGGGCAATTGAGGAAAAGAACGAAGAACAGGCGGCGCGCCGCGATGCCGCTGAACGCCGCCGGCTTGACGCCATAGAACAGCGCCGCCGCGAAGCCAAGCTGCGCGGCCGCCCCGCCAATGAAAACGACGCATTTGCCGCCAGCAGCCTGCAGGCAATCCGCGAACGCACGTCAACCACGCCAATCTGGGCCGCCGTGGCCGTCTCGCTGGTTTGGCTGGCAATCTGGACGGTGCTGTATGTGCCGAGCCTGGCCCAACTCGCCGGCAGCCCGCTCAGCCTGACCAACCTGCCGGTGACATTGCGCACCTTGTTGATGGCAGTCATCCCGGTTTTGTCTTTTCTCGTTCTGGGCTACCTGATTTTCCGCACCAACCAGATCAATCATGTCAGCCAGGCCCTGATGCAGACCGCCATGCGTCTTGTGCGCCCGCAGGATATCGCAACTGAAAGCCTCGCTTCGGTGTCGCAGCTGGTGCGGTCCGAAGTCGACCAGCTCGTTGGTGGCGTCGAGCATGCTGTACAGCGTGCCAGCGAACTGGAAGGCGTGGTTCACAAGGAAATCGCCAATATCGAACGTGCATTCGGCGCCAATGAAGAGCGCATTCGCACCATGATGGAAGGCCTGGAGCATCAGCGTAACTCCCTGCACGAAACCGGTCGCGTCATCGGCGTGGAGGCAACACCGCTACTGTCTCGCATTGAAGAGAATACCCAGAGCCTGTCGGGGATCATTTCAACGGCGTCGTCAACCCTCGCCGCCCTTGAGCATGGCCTCAAGAACACCACCTCCGAGCTGTCTCAGACAGTTGACGAGATATCCACCCGTGCAAGCTTCGTCGGCACCGAGATTTCCGGCCAGACGGCGCGCATGGAACAGATGTCAGGCACGCTGGTCAACGAAATGCGGGTGTTCTCCGACAGCGTGACCAACCAGGTCTCGACAATGCAGGAAACCGCCCAGCGCATGAACACTGAAGGCATGCAGTTCGGCGACAGCCTGCGCCAGCTTGAAGGCAGTGTCACCTCCGGCATTCGCGAAAGCCTGGAAGAGGTGCGCGGCGTTCGCGTCGAGCTGACCCAGGGCATTGAGCAGGTTACCGCGGCAACCACCGAGCAGATGCGCGCTGCGGCTGAACAGAACACCGAGATGATGAAGCTTACCGGTGAGAGCATTGCCCATTCGGTTCGCTCCACGTCCGGAGAGGTCGTCAAATCCGTGCAACAGTCAAGCCAGGCTGTGCACGAGCAGTTGCAGGCCGCTTCAGAGCAAAACTCGGAAATGTTGAAGTCAGCCGGCGACACGGTTACGCAGAAGGTGCATTCGGCGTCCGGCGAGATCTTGCAGTCAGTCCAGGAAACGGCTCAGGCGGTCAACGAGCATCTGCAGTCTGCAGGTAATGGTGTTGCGCAGGCCATTATGTCCACGTCCGACACGGTCGTTCAGTCGGTCCAGCAGTCTACCGACGCGGTCAGCGGCCAGTTGCAGTCGGCAGCCGATGCGCACACTGCCATGATTGCTGAATCCGGCAACCGCATCACGGACAATGTACGTGCGGCTTCTGGAGAAATGGTGTCGTCGATCGAGCAGTCGTCCCAGGCGGTGGTCGGACAGCTCCGCACCGTGGCGGACGAAAGCGTCGCCATGGTCAAGGGTACCGGCGAAAACGTCACCCAGGCCGTTCGCTCGACTTCCGGTTCGGTGGTCACGACAATGCAGGCCACCTCCGATGACATACTGGGCCAGATCAGGTCGGTAGGGTCAGATGTGGCGGAGTCCGTGCAGGTCACCTCTGAGGTCGTGCTGCGCAACCTGAACGACGTCGGCAGCGAAGTTACCGACCGCGTGCAGTCGGCAGGTCAGAACGTGGTCACCAACCTGCAGTCCACCGGCAGTACGGTTGCCTCCAGTCTTGAGACGACCAGCGTCAAGGTGGTCGAGACACTTATGGAATCGGGCGAGAAAATTGCCCGTGACACCGAGGCGTCCTCGGAAACCATGCTGGCCTACATCAACGAGAGCGGCAGCAAGGCCTCCGCGGCGCTTGCCGAAGCCGGCAACCAGGTCAATGAGCGCCTGCTCGGCACCTCCAATGAAATGGCAAGCCTGCTCAACTCTTCTGTTGAGAAAGTTGCCGAGCGCCTTACCGCCGCATCTTCCGCGGTGGGCGAACAGATCGATCTTTCCGGTTCGGCGCTGACCGACAGGCTGCTGTCGATTTCCGGGGAGTTCGTGCAGAACGTCGCCACCGCACGCGACGAGGTCTATGCCTACATGGAAGACGTGTCAGGCAAGATGTCGGGCACGCTTGAATCCGCATCCGGCGATTTGTTCAAACGCTTCGAGGTTATTACCGACGAGATCACCGGCAAGCTGGAGACATCTGCCGGCACCCTGTTCAACCGGGTTGAAACAGCGACCTCGCATATGTCCGGTCACCTGGATGAGTCGACGGCCCGCCTGTCCGGCCAGATTGAGGAAACCTCCGACGCCATGGTCGTGCGCCTGGAAGGTGCCACGACACGCATGGCCGGACTACTGGACACCGCTTCTGTCGGCATGACCGGAAAACTGGAGGCCACATCCAATGATCTCGCAGACCGTCTCGACAAATCATCCGAGACGCTGACCGGTAAGCTGCAGGCGACGGGAAGTGAGCTTGCCGCCCTGCTGAGCACGTCGTCGGAAGAATTGACCGGCAAGCTGGAAACGACCAGCCAGGAAGTCACCGAACGCCTGAGCACCAATTCGACGCAACTCACCAACAGGCTCGAAAGCGTCACCTCGCGTGTCGCAGACGCGCTTGATCAGGCATCCGTGGAAATGTCCGACAAGCTCGACACCACCACCACAGCGATTGCCCAGCGCCTCGACGGGTCTACCGGCCAGCTGACCAGCCGCCTGGCTTCCATTCTTGACAGTTCGACCGGCGAGCTGACCGGACGCCTGGAAGGCGCCACGTCGCACATGGCCGAGCTTCTGAACTCCGCGTCTGCCGAAATGACCGGCAAGTTGGATGCCACGACTAATGAACTGGTTGAGCGTCTTGACACGTCGTCCGCCTCGATCTCGGGACGCCTGGAAGGTTCCACGTCTCGCATGGCCGAACTGCTGAACAATGTCACGGCGGAAATGACAGGCAAGCTGGACACGACAACCAATGCGCTTGCAGACCGCCTGGACGCGTCGTCCGGCGCCATGACCGGCCGGCTGGACGAGGTGTCGCTGCTGCTGACCGACCGGCTGGACTCAACATCATCCAACCTCACGACCCGCCTTGATACCGTGGCCGACACCATGAGCAACCTGATCACCCAGCTCAGGGACCGTTCAGGCACAGTGCTGAGCCAGATTGAGGGCATGTCCGGCAAGCTCGATAGCACCACATCCGAATGGTACTCCCATGTGGAGCGCGCCAACCAGGAAATGTCCAACCGCTTCGAGACGACGACGGCGGAAGTTGCCGAGACCATGGAGAAGACGGGTGCTGCCATGTTCATGCGCCTGGAAGACAATTCCCGCGAAATGGGCAAGCGGTTTGACCTCGCCAGTACCCTGCTGGAAGAGATCACCACCGATGTCATCACCCGCATGGACGCCTCGGGAGAGCAATTCTCGAAGATGCTGGACGAACGCGCAGCCCGCGTGTTCAACGAGCTGGGAACCGCCCGCACCGCCTTTGCCGAGGGCCTGGACGGCGCCGCGCGCGACCTTGTCGCCGAGCTTGGCCGGGCATCGGCCTCATTTGCCGACAACATGGAGGAAAACACCCAGTCGATTTCCACCCGGTTTGAAACCAATGCTGCAAACGTCATCGGCAGTCTGGCCCAGTCAGCCGGAGAATTTGAAACCCGCGCCAGCGAGGCATCCCGCCGCCTGGAAGATACCGGCGCGAAATTCTCCACCCATGTCGACCAGGCCTACACCATGATGTCGGAAGCGCTGAAAGATACCGCCGGCGAGCTGGATCAGCGTATCGACACCGTGTCGACGGCGTTGGTCGGCCGTCTGGACACAACGTCCGGCAAGATCTCCGAACGCCTGGAAGGCGCCTCGGAGAAGGTTGACCGGGCAGTGACAAACTTCAATGAGCGGCTTGATCGCCTGATGGACAGCCGCGACACGCAGATGGCGGCCCTGTTGCAGAAACTCGGCCAGAAATCGGAAGAGGTCGATGGCATCATGGAACGCTACATGGAGCGCGTCGAGCATTCGCTCACCGACGCCAACAAGCGCACCGATGAACTCGGCCGCTTGATTACCTCGCAATTTGCCGCCGCTGCCGACAACATGCAGGAAGAGATCAAGAAGATCGAGGCGATCTCAGATGACCAGGTCAGCCGGGCTGCCCGCAACATCATCTCCCAGCATGCGGAGGTCGTCCGCCAGCTCAATACAACCATGTCAGGTTCCACCGAAGAGTTCTCGTCTACTGCAGATGAAATGCGCGAAGCCGCAGCAAGTGTGGTTCGCGAAATCGAATTTGCCCGTGGCGAGGTGCGCCGGGCCGTTCTGGAACTGCCGGCGGAAACACGCAACTCGGCCGACGCCATGCGCCGCGTGGTGACCGACCAGATCACCGCCCTCAACGCGCTGGCCGACGTGGTCAAGCGTCAGTCATCCTCGCTCGCGATGTCGGGACCGGGCATATACGTGCCGCCGGAGGCTGGAGGCCGATCGCCGGGAAAAACTAAGGGCACCGCGTCCATCGCTGCACTCCAGCAGACGTCCGGTGCCCAGAAAGCCGAACGCAGTGTTGAATCAGCCGACGACGCGCCTGCCGAAGAAAAAGGTGCGGTACGCAGGTTCCTCGGTGACCTGCTGTCGTCTGACGCCGACACACCGGTTGCGCAGGAAAAGCCGGCAGCCAGATCGAAAAAAGCCGCGTCATCGTCTGACGAGAGCTCAACCACGCGTGCAACGGAGACACTTGTCGCCAAACTGAATGCGGCCACGCGCGACATCTACCAGGTGTTGAACGACGACCTGCCGAAGGAGATCGAAGCGTCATTCCGCAAGGGTGACGCGCAGGCCTACACCCACACCCTGTTCCAGAGCCGCGGGCGCAAGCTGATGGACCAGGCCCGCAAAGCGTACCGGGACGACAAGCAGGCGAGAAGCCGTATTGACGGTTTCATCCGCCTGTTCGAGCGCCTGCTGGATACCGTGGCCACGTCAGAGGCCGGCGAGGAGCTGGTGGACCAGTGCCTGGGATCGGAAACCGGCAAGGTCTATCTGATGCTGGCCGAAGCAGCCGGACGGGTTAAGCACTAGAGCCTTCCATCTGAGACTGAACGGTCCTAACCCGGCATGCGGCGGTGTTTCGGCAAGGTGTCATCCATCGGCGTGGACGGCACCGCGCTGTCGCAGTAGATGTTCAATTGCGGTGTCACCAGGTGCTTCTGCGAGATGGTCCCTGCCCGAATGCCGATCGCACCCGGTCGGCGCGAATTCATTGAAAACATCTGCGTGCCGCAGGACGAGCAGAAGCGCTTGGTCATGCTGGCGCCGCTGTCGGCGGTATGGGTGTAGCTGGACGGGTAACCCTTGATCGTCACATCCGCCTCCGGCACGAAGACCATTGTCGTGTGCACGGACCCTGTTGCCTTCTGGCAATCCAGGCAGTGGCAGTTGACCACGCGCTGTATCTCGCAATCAGCATCAAAGGTCACCGCACCGCACAGGCACGATCCGTTAAACTGGGTCATCGGCAGGTTTCCTCGCATAGCGTCCGGGATTTCACATTACATCCGCGAAATCTGAAATTCATGCCTCAAGGTCTGCTTCTAATCGGACGGGAAAAGCTTTATCTTCCCAGCCATGAAAGCCGCATTGATTACAGAATTCTCCCAACCACTGCACATTGCCCAGGTCAGCGAACCGGACACCCCGCGCGACGGCGTGCTGATTGACGTGAAGGCGTGCGGCGTGTGCCGGTCTGACTGGCATGGCTGGAAGGGCACCAATCACGTCGTAAAGCTGCCGCATGTGCCGGGCCACGAGCTTGCCGGCGTAGTCGTTGACGTCGGTCCTGACTGCCGCAGGTTCCGCGCCGGTGACCGCGTCACTGTGCCGGTCATCCTGGGCTGTGGAGAGTGCGCATGCTGCCGGGCCGGCCACCTGACCATCTGTGACGATCAGTATGTGGTCGGCTTCAACGGCTGGGGCGCATTTGCTCAGCGCGTCGCCATTCCGCTGGCTGACGCCAACGTGCTGAAACTGCCCGATGCCATCTCTGATGAAGTGGCAGCCGCGCTCGGCTGCCGCACAACCACGTCGTTTTCCGCCGTGGTCGACAAGGCGGCGGTCAAACCGGGCGAAACCCTGGCCGTCCACGGATGTGGCGGCGTCGGCCTGTCCGCCATCATGATTGGCGCCGCCATGGGCGCTACGGTGATCGCGGTCGACATTATCGATGAGAAACTTGAGCTCGCAAAACAGGTTGGTGCCACCCACACCGTCAACGCCGCCAAGACCAACGATGTCGGCGAGGCTATACGCGACCTCACCGGCGGCGGCGCGGACGCCTCGATTGAAGCGCTTGGCGTCACCGAGACCTTTCACAATTCACTGCGCTGTCTCAGAAAACTCGGCCGTCACGTGCAGATCGGCCAGCCGCTTGACCGGCACGCCAGCCCCGAAATCCCATTGCTGGAGACCGTGTATTACCGGCAATTGGTGATCATGGGGTCACGCGGGCTCCCCGCCCTGCGGTTTCCCGCCCTGTTCGACATGATCTCAGCCGGCCGGCTGAACATTGAGAAACTGATTAAAACCCGCATCGCGCTGGAAGATGCCGGTGCGGCTTTGGCGAAAATGGACAACCACGAAGATGTCGGCATCACGCTGATCAACAGCTTCTGAACCTGCGGTTCGGCTGCCGACAACCGGCCAGACGCCGGAAATCTGGCTCCATCCGCCGCAATGCACTGCCCTCTTGCGCAACGTTAAATCTTGTGGTGCCTAGGGCACGCAACGACCACCTTTGACTGACGAGTGCGACACATGGAAATCGAACGCCCTTACCTCCTGTTTCTCGGCGATGTTCACGACCAGCTGGCGGCCAAGACCGCGCAGGGCGTAGTTGACTGGCGCCCTGACTGGTGCACAGGCCAGATGCGGCTCGAAGGCTGCCAGGCCGACACCGGCCTGACCGACATGAGCATTGACGAAGCCGTTGCCGCCGGTGCCCGTACATTTGTCGTGGGCGTTGTCAATGCCGGCGGTGTCCTGCCGGACCACTGGATTTCGCAAGTCGTCAAGGCCATCGAGGCCGGCATGAACGTTGCCACCGGCCTGCACAAGCGCCTGTCCTCGATCCCGGACATAGCTGAGGCAGCCGAAAAGCACGGCGCGAAGCTGCACGACGTGCGCTTTTCCGATGTCGCTTTCGCGACCGGCAAAGGCACCAGGAGGCCGGGCAAGCGTATCCTGGCTGTCGGCACCGACTGTTCCGTCGGCAAGAAATACACCGCCCTTGCCCTTGACCAGGAAATGCAGAAACGAGGCATGAAGTCCGACTTCCGCGCCACCGGACAGACCGGCGTCCTGATCTCCGGCCGCGGTATCGCGCTGGACGCTGTTGTGGCTGACTTTATCTCAGGTGCCGCCGAGTGGATCAGCCCGGCCAATGACGATGATCACTGGGATTGTGTTGAAGGCCAGGGGTCCCTGTTCCATCCCTCGTTCGCCGGTGTGTCACTGGGTCTGCTGCATGGCTCGCAGCCGGATGCCTTCGTGGTGTGCCATGAACCGACGCGCACCAGGATGCGCGGCGTGGAACATCCGCTGCCGACCATCCAGCAGGTCATCGACCGCAATGTCGAAGAAGGCAGCCTGACCAACCCGGACATTCAGTGTGTCGGCATCTGCGTCAACACGCAGAACCTGTCCGACAGTGAGGCCGAAGAGTATCTGGCGAAACTTGCCCGCGAGTACGACCTGCCATGTGTTGACCCGATCCGCACCGGCATGGCGCCGATAGTCGATGAGCTACAGAAGCGTTTTGCGTCCTGATGGCAGTGTCACGCAAACTCAGTGTCGCTCATGAGAGCTGGCCGATTGCCGGCAGCTTCTCCATCTCTCGCGGCACCAAGACCAGTGCCGAGGTGATCAAGGTCACCCTGGAGCAGGATGGTGCCGTCGGTGTCGGGGAAAGCGTGCCGTACGCCCGCTACAACGAAACCATCGACGCCACACTGGACGCAATAAATACGGTTCGTGCGCAGGTTGAAGCAGGCTGCACGCGGGCCGACGTACCGCAAATCCTGAACCTGCACGCAGCCCAGAACGCTCTGGATTGTGCATTGTGGGATCTGGAGGCGAAGCTGACCGGCACACCGGTCTGGAAACTGGCCGGGCTGGACAAGCAGCCGGACGCGGTCATCACCGCTTATACGCTCAGCCTCGACACGCCGGAAAAAATGGCACAGGCGGCTGCCGAGGCTGGCAGTAGGCCCCTGCTCAAGATCAAGCTTGGCGGCGATGGCGACCATGAGCGCCTGCGCGCCATCCGTGCTGCGGCGCCTGACACACGACTGATCATTGATGCCAACGAGGCCTGGTGGCCGAACGATCTCGACAACTACCTCGCGGTATGTGCCGAAACCGCGGTTGAGCTGGTCGAACAACCGCTTCCTGCCGGCAATGACGACGCCCTGAGCGGCCTGGGCAAGACCGGCGTGCTGATCTGCGCTGACGAGAGCGCCCACGGCAAGGACGACCTGCACAAGCTCGCCGGCAAATACACGGCCATCAACGTCAAGCTGGACAAGACCGGTGGCCTGACGGAGGCCCTGGCGCTGGCCGATGCTGCCCGGGATCAGGGGTTTGAAATCATGATCGGCTGCATGTTGGCAACGTCTCTCGCCATGGCACCGGGCCATATCGTGGCCCAGCGCGCCCGCGTGGTCGATCTCGATGGTCCATTGCTGTTGGCCAGGGACCGCGAGCCGGGCATCCGCTTTGACGGGTCGCTGATGTATCCGCCACCGCCTGCGCTCTGGGGCTAGTGCACCAGACTGAATATCTCAGCTTCAAACAGTCGTCATTCCAGCGAAGGCTGGAATCCATAGTGCCACTTGTGCTTACCAAACCGGGACCATTGGATCCCAGCCTTCGCTGGGATGACGATCGTGATGGATTATTCCGACCCTCAATAGTGAAATGCTGTCGGCAACACTGGCGGATCACAAAACCTGATGCCTTAGTCGGCTGTCCGCCGCTTCAGCACGGCGCCCAGCATCAGCGCGACGGCGCACATGGCCGCCATCCAGAGATAGCTGAACGCCGCGCTGGCACCATATGACCAGCCGGCCAGTGCAATGGCGCTGGTCATCAACACGCCGCCGGAAACCGCCACGAAGACACCTTGCGCTGTACCTGCAAAGTCGGCATCCATGAAGCGGCGGATGTAGTAGATGGTGCCCAGATGGGTCATGCCGTAGCTTGCCGCATGCAGGACCTGCAACAACATGGCAATTGCCAGCGGCGGATCAAACGCCATGCCGGCCCAGCGCAGAATGCCGAAACCGGCACCCCCCATCAGCAGCAGCACCGGCCCCAGCCGTTCTATGGATCCGCGTGCATGCATGAACAGCACAATTTCGGCGATCACGCCGATCGACCATAACCAGCCAATGGTCACGGCGGAATATCCCAGGCTCTCCCAGTGCAGCGAACCGAAGCTGTAATAGACCGCGTGACTTGCCTGGGTCAGGCCTGCCACGAGGACCAGAAGGGCAAAACTGCCGGTCATCAGAACCGTACCTGCAGCGGCTATGGTCGGCGGGGTGGTGTCGCCTGCTTTCGCCGCCCCCAGTTTAGGCAGTGCAAGCGCACTGACAGCCATCAGAATGTGGGTCATCAGCAATACCCAGATCAGGCTGGCCTTGTCGATGACCAGCAGCAGCGCCCCTGCCCCCAGCGATCCGGCAATGAAGGTGATCGAACCGGCAATGCGCACACGGCCGTAGTCGTAAAGGCCGGCATCCGACTGCTCCACGGCCACTGCATCCAGCATGGGCATGATCGGCGCCCAGCTCGCGGCGGCCAGGACGATCAGTACCACAATCGCAGCCCTGCTTTCGACCAGGCCCGCGGCCAGCATGAACAGGGCCGCCAGCATCGACAGCACGATCATGAACCTGCGCCGGGCCCGGTAGCGGTCCGCCATGTAGGTCAGCACCGGCGTGGCAACCACACGCACTACCGATTGGGCACCGATCGCAAAGGCAACCTCGGCAATGGAAAAGCCGCGTGCCGCCAGCCACACCGGCAGGAACGGCAACATCACCCCCACCATGAGCAGAAGCGAGCCGTAAACCGAGCCTGTGCGTACTGCCATCGGGTTGATCATGTCAGCCTGGCCGGACTTATTTCAAAACAAGTAAATCTCACTCGGAAAGGTTTCAGTAACCAAACTCGTTAATAGTATCACCACCGGTTAGTTATGCGTTTGAGCGCAGGGAACTTAGTCACCATGTCTGACAATCAGGCCTTAGATACCTTCGATGGTCTCGACTATGAGGAAATCGAACAGGCTGTCATGGAAACCAGCCGCGGCCGCTGGTTTCTGACAGAGTTTGCACGCCGTCACAAGGCGGCCGACACGGCCGTGCTGCTGGACGCCATCAGGAGGCTTGAAGCCCAGATCCAGTCCATGTCCGGTGAATCGGATGATGAGGCACCCGTCCGGACGGATGCGTCGGCTGCCGACAGCAGCGATGACGGTTCCGACTATGACGAGATCGCCGACAAGCTGGACCGCACCACGCAGTTGGTCCGCCGCCTGCGCAGCTCTCACAAGCTGATCGGTGAAGCTGCCGGCAAGCCGCTCGCTGCAGCGAAAGCCGCTCCTGTGAAAACAGGTTCAGAAAAAACTTCAGGCGATCCGCCGGGTTTTGTCGGATCTGACGACGACATATTTGCGGATAACAACTCAATTGTTTCCGCGCTGCAGCAACAGGCAGAAATGCCAGGTGGCTCGCCCGTCAACAATGACACCATGGAATTTGCCGATGTTGAGGCAGCTGACTCTGCCGATCGGCATGATGGCGCCACTGCAAAGACTGACGATGCCTCGGATCGGACGGAACAACAGGCCAATCCGACCCCGGCAGCGCCGCACAACGGTGAACAGTCTTCGACTGCCGACGACGCCATAAAGGCCAACGGCCGCATAAGCGTTACCCGTCCGACCGCCGCCAACCAGATCCAGATCGACGACCGACCTGCTGCTGAGACGGATCAACCAGCAGACGAACCGGCTCAGGCCGCAAATGAGCCGGCAGAGATCCAGAACATGACCGCTGCGCCGGACAGTACAGAGCCGGCAGAAAAAACCAAAAAGCGGATCATCGTCATCCGCCGGCCGGCCGATCAGGCCTGTGACATCCCACTGGCCGACAGCAGCCCTGAAACACCAGGCGACAGTCCGACAGCGGCGTAAGCCACGCAAACCGGGGTTGATTCACGATAATAGACGACACCGCACCAGGTCTGGACCTTACGCCCCCGGCACGTCGGCAGGTTTCTCGATCACCCTTTGCACCGCACCTACGGCAGCCTTCTTCTTGGTTTCATCCGGCTGCTGCTTGTCGTCATCGGCGATGCGTACCGTGACTTCGCGGTGAGCAAAGCGGATGCCGTTTTGCTCGAACAGCTCGCGGATACGCTGGTACACGACCTTGCGCACATCGAACTGGTCGCCGGGCTTGGTCATGAACTTGACCCGGACAATCATCGCCGAGTCGTCCATCTGGTTCACGCCCTGCGATTTCAGCGGCTGCATGAATTTCTCACCTATCTCGGGATGCTCCAGCAGTTCTATGCCGAGCTTCTTGATCAGCTTCCTGACCCGTTCCACATCGGTGTCATAGGTCAGGCGCAGCGGCAGTTTCATCATCACCCAGTCGCGCGAGAAGTTGGTCAGCTGCTTGATCTCACCGAACGGTATTGTGTTCAGCGGGCCATTGTGGTGGCGCAGCTGCATGGACCGGATGGAGATCTTTTCAACCGTGCCCTTGGCCGAGCCGATGTCGATGTACTCGCCCTTGCGGAACGCATCATCAACCAGGAAAAAGGCGCCGGAAAATATGTCTCTGATCAGGGTCTGCGCGCCGAACCCTATGGCGAGGCCGACAACGCCGGCGCCGGCAAACAGCGGCGCGATGTTCACGCCCAGTTCGGACAGCGCGATCATGCCGGCAATAGTGACGATGGTGATCAGCAGGAAATTCCTGAAGATCGGCAGCAGTGTCGCCAGCCGCGTTGCCCCCGCACCGCCCGGTTCGCCACCGATTTCCGCGTCGGCACCTGCGTCCGGGTCTTCCTCTTCGACCTTGCTGTCGATCCACAGCTCAACCGCGCGATAGGCGATATAGGCCCCGAACAGCACGACGATGACGTCCAGCGAACGCGCCACCCAGTTTGACGGGTCACCGAAATTGATGCCCCAGATCTGCGCAATCGCAGCCAGCCCGAGAAACCCGACGCCCAGTGCCGCTGCATGTTCGATCAGTCCCTTGAACACCGAACCGGAACCGGTTTCGACATCACGTCCTGCCTCTCGTTCATCGCCACTGTCGAGGGATGCTTCTTCGTCGACGTCCGGTGTCGCCGCTGCCAGCGCCAGCTTCGGTTCGCGCGTGGCAAACAGCTTGTCGATCAGCACCAGGGCGATGCCGTATACCACCAGCGCCGCTATCAGGACGGCAAGTGGCGCTCCGACCAGACCACTGGATGCAGGTTGGTCCAGCAGCAGGCGCACAGCGGACACCGCCCACGCGCCAAGCACATAGATGATAAGGATGACATGCCACGACCGGGCCAGCGCCCGCAGCCAGAACGGCTTTTCCTCCAGGCTGCCGAACCCGGCAATGGCCTGCGCCACCGGGGCCCGGTGAACCACCGCGATACAGCAGAACAGCAGTGCCGAGATCAGCGACCCGAACATCAGCATCAGCTTGTGCGTGCTGACATCAAGTCCCAGGTGGTCCATCCAAACGCATACGCCGATGATGGAAAGCGAGATCGCCGTGGCAACCAGCAAGGTCTGGTACAGTCGCCAGGCCTCCCGGTCATCCATGTTGATCATTCTGTAATTGGGCACACTGGGAACCAGCATGTTGATGTAGATGGCCCGCATCAGCCGGTAGGCCATGTATGTCCACACAACTGCAAGCCCGGTTATCCGGCTCGGCATGTGATCGCCGGCATAGATGACGACAATGATGCTGCCGACCGCCGCGACGAACACCGCGAACAGGCTGAAAGTCGTCCCCCGGAAAAGCAGATAGCCAATTTTCTGCTGTCTGCTGGTGGGCACTTCCGGAATTCTCGGGGCAAATACGTCCCTGACCCAGTTGGCGACCGGTTTGGCGGACAGCCGTCCCAGCACGACGGCAGCCAGGCCCGCCAAAAGAGCATAGGACAACCAGTTGATCTTGCTGTCGGGACTGGCTTCGGCCAATGTGGCCTTCATGTTGCCAATCGCCTTGCCCGCATTGCCGACAGTGAGCTTGAACCGGAACAATGCCCGGTTGAGAATGTCGGCAATGCCGGGTTCGTTGGCCTTCTGGGCAGCGTTCGCTGCGTCTGTCGCACTGCCCACAACGATGACGGTCGCACCGTCGCGCGCCGCTTTTTCCAAAGCCGGTTTGATGGCATCAACAACGTTTGTTGAATTGGCCGTATCCTGAGCTGCGCCCGGCGAACTTGCAGCAAAAAGCGCAAACATGAATGCCAGTGAAAATGCACAAACTATGCGTCGCCACCCGGTTGTTCCAGGAACTGCCATGCCCCATCCCTCCATGTGTCATCACAACACCTGGCCTGTGCCAGGGGTTCATGACGCCCGGCCAACCTTACCTGGTCGGCTCATCTTGGATGTTAGGTCATTCGCAAAGGTTACTGCAACGGGTAAGGGTTACGCCGGATTGAGCTCAACCTGGGGTTAAGACCCTAGGCCGCAGCCAGTATGTCCAGCATCAGCTCCGCGTCGGCATTGCCACCTGACAGCGTGGCGGCCACGGTCTTATCCCGGCAGTCGATCTTGCCGGCCAGCAGCGCCGCCAGCGCAACCGCTCCACCCGGCTCGACCACAAGCTTCAGGGTTTCAAAGGCAAACCGGACGGCCGCGCGCACCTCGTCTTCCGACACCGCCAGTCCGCCCGACAGGCGCGGCTGGTTGACCGAGAACGTCAGCTCACCCGGGGTCGGCGTTACAATGGCGTCGCAGATCGACATGGCTCCCGGTTCATTGCGAACCCGCTCGCCGGCTGCCAGAGAGCGGCCGTAATCATCGAACCCTTCCGGTTCGCAGGCATAGATTTCCGCATCCGGCACGGTTGCGCGAACCGTCAGCGCCACGCCGGCGGTCAGCCCGCCACCGCCGGTGCACACCAGCATGGTGTCCAGTGTTTCGCCGTGCTCCTTCAGGTCCTCGACCAGTTCAAGTCCGGCTGTCCCCTGCCCGGCAATGATCCATGGATGCTCGTAGGGCGGCACCAGTTGTGCGCCGCGTTCCGACGCGATGGCATTGCCGATGATCTCGCGGTTCTCGCCGAACCGGTCGTAGGTGACGATTTCAGCGCCCAGGGCAACGGTGTTGCGCTTCTTGATATCGGGAGCGTCTTCCGGCATCACGATCAGCGCCGGAATGCCCATCATGCGCGCCGCCGCAGCCACGCCCTGGGCATGGTTGCCCGACGAATAGGCGACCACGCCGCCGCTGTTGTCGCGGGCATTAAGCCGTGAAATAAAATTCCACGCGCCGCGGAACTTGAACGATCCGGTACGCTGCAGGCACTCCGGCTTCAAAAAGATTCGCCCGCCGGTGATCTCGTCCAGGATGTCGGAACGGACCAGCGGTGTCCGCACCGCGCGGCCCTTAAGGCGTTGGGATGCTTCAACAATATCGCTGAATTCAGGCGTCTTGTACTGTGGTACGGCCATCATTTTGCATCATCCATCTTGAACACTGCTCACCACGTTACCACATCTGGATCATCAGTTACCCAAAAAACCGGAGGGATTTACACATGACTACGCTTGCGCGTAACAAGGGCCGCTGGACCCCGCTTGCAGTTGCAGCTGTGGTGCTCGGCTTTGTAACCTGGTGGCCGATCGGCCTGGCTGTAATCGCCTACATTATGTGGGGCGGCAGCATCGACGATCTGGCACGCGAAGGAGTTGACCAGGTAAAGGCGGCCTTCAAGTCCGCCAACACGACGACCAGCACCACCGGCAGCGCCGCCTTTGACGCTTACCGGGCAGAGACCCTGCGCCGTCTGGAAGAAGAACAGGCGGAATTCAACAGCTTCGTCAGCAAACTTCGCGAAGCCCGCGACCGTGAAGAGTTCGAACGCTTCATGGCCGACCGCAACACCGCCATCGAAGCTGAAAAGACCAGCCTAAAGAGCTGATCTTCTCAACCATTCGTGCCGCACAGTGAGCCCGGACTTTAAGTCCGGGCCATTTCGTTTTTGATGCATCAGTTTCAACAGGCCAAATCCGGTAGACAAGCATGCAACATACCTTTCCAGCCATCTTATCCGGCAGCATCGACAGGTGCTGAGCGCATGCTTGAAGTTCCTGCGAGAAAGTGCCCAGACGGCCAGAAACCCAACTTGAAAACCTCTCTCCGGTTTGATTGACCTGGTGGTTCGATCAACGCCGGCGCCCACACCAGACGACAGTTTGCCTCCGGCCGGAAACAGGCGCTGTGGCGCCCGAAGAGATGTTTTTCATGTCTGTTGTAAGGTTCGACACCAGATCCGATCAGCCAAGATGAACTTTGCGATTTAGGCATCGCTGGAGAAGTCCTGACGTCCAGATGCAACGTCGGACGTAATGCAGCACTATCAACCTTTGCGGCAGCACGTGTTGCTTCCTGCCCTTGGTGTCTGGCCGGAATTGCAGTGGCCGTACTGCTGAAACTGTTGGGAGCGCCGTTCCCGGGTCGGTCAGCGACCGCAGGTGGCATTCCATTGCTAGTCGGCATTCAAACGGGAATGCTTGCCTTGCTGTCGGCTCTCATTGTCAGAAGCTTTAGGTTTCTGGGATTGGACCGAGGCAAATTCGATCGTTATGTTCAGCCGACTGAATCACCCCTTGATGCAAAGCTGGTCTGATAATGGTCTCTCGATTTCTGCAACTCAGAAAGAACCGGCCCACCTACACGGTAGCCCGTGAGGTCGATCTGGTTTACGCAAACATCGGTCTGATCACGCTGGGTCTACTCTTTACCGTCGTGTTCATTGTGGGACACGTCACCCATATTCTGCCGTTTCCATTTTGGGACGGGGTGTCAGTTGCGCATTTCCTTGACCAGCCACGCGTCGGCTTGATGTCGCACATATCTGCCGCCATCACCTTCGGGGATAACGAACACCGGCCAATCTTCCCCATGATATTCTGGATTCTCGATCGGTCGCTGTTTGATGGCCCCGGGCCGTTCACCTTGACCGTCATGTTCGTGTTGTGTCTTGCCATCTGCCTGATGCTCGCAAGTCTGTTTCAGCGACAGACTTCCTCAATCGGTTACGCCGCCGTTCTTGCAGCAGTTGCAGCCATGATTTATTCGCCGGGACACTTCGAGAATCTGATCTGGTGGAAGCAACTGCACGTGTACATGGCGTGTGGCGCAGCCCTCGCCTCACTGTATCTGGCGGCCAAAGTCGATACCAGCAAAGAGGCGACGCTTGACAGGCGAGCCGCTGCAAGTGTTGCGCTGGCCCTGGTGGCATCTTTCAGCTTCGGCTATGGGCTGCTTGTCTGGCCACTTCTTGTGGGGCATGCCCTGTTTGCCCGCTGGCGGCGTGGCGAATGGCTCATATTGATAACGGGCATCGCGACACTCACCTTGTTTCTCGCGGCATTTCCGACCGCCCCGACGCCAGCCCATGGCAGTGTTCTGGAAAACCTGATGAACCCGGGTGCCGTCTTGGCATACACGCTTGAACTGACCGGCTTCATTGCGCGCCGGATCATGTCCTTCATCTTCCCCGGCCAAGCCGCGGTCCTGACGCAAGGGTTCGGCCTTGTAATGCTGCTCATCGCATTGACCGGTCTCGTCTTCGCATATTTCGGGAATGCCAATGCAGACACAAAATTGCGGGCCGCCGTACTGATCTCAGGTTTTTCAATCGGCAATGCACTTCTTACCGGCATCTCCCGGGTCACGGTCAATCAGCCAACGGCGCCTCGTTACCTGATCGTCTCCGCAATCGGCATTGCGGCAACTGCAGCAATTGTCGCAATTCTGGCTTCAAGAGCAAAACACCCGGCTCCATCAGCCAAAGCCGTGACTGCCGCCTTGTCGTTCATTTTTATCATTTTTGCCGTTTCATTTCTGCAGTCCGGCAGGCACGGCTGGAATTACCTGGAGGACCGTGCGGCCAGAGGGGCAGTTGCTGCCGATCTGAAAGTTACAGACGTTTACCCGCTGCTCTTCGATGCCCGTGGCGCAAAAAAGCTGGATGAAGGCGTTTGGCCCAACTTTGTGATCCGGGCGCACAACTCCGGTCAGTTCCTGGGCTTCGGCCGTCAGGGCACGAGCCTCGCGGACACATTCCAGATAGCTCCGGAGCCTTGCATTGGCGCAATTGATGCCCTCACCGCATCGAAGAGCCGAGCCGAGCTGTTTGAAGTCACAGGTTGGGCCCGCGTGGGGAGCCAGGGCCAAAAGCGGGCGGAGTTTGTGATGTTCACAGACAGCAATGACATTGTGCTGGGCGTGGGGCTTGTGCGCAAAAATCGACCGGACGTTGCTGCCCGCCTGTCCAGCACTCCCGGTGCAATCAAGGCTGAACAGCCCGCCATGGCAGGGTTTACAGGACTCATGCGAACCGACAGTTTCAACGACCTGCGAGCCTACGCTACCAGGGGCAAGAGTGCCTGCCGTCTGAAAGTAGGGCCGATCCACCCCAAACCATGATCACCCCAATTGCGGAACCCACGTGGAAAAGCATTGCCAGCCCAATGCACTCAGGAAGGTGTTGCCCAACGCAGGTAATACAGCTAGTCAATTGAGGTCTCCCGAGGCTGGCAGGAAACGGCTTCTATTCGCAAAACAAATTGGAAAAGAACATGGATGTTTCAGGTAAGAAAATTGTGCTGTTCGGCGGTACATCAGGTATCGGTCTGGCAGCAGCCCGGCAACTGGCGGCGCTTGGCGCCGAAGTGATCGCGATCAGCCGTGACCCGAGCAAGGCGGGTGATCCCGGCCCGGGCATCAGCCTGAAGCAAGGTGACGTGCGCGACCGCGACGCGCTGCAGGCGCTGCTCAAGGAGCTTGCACCCTATGACGTTCTGATCAGCGCCGCCACCGGCGGCGATCGTGCCATCGGCCCGTTCCTCAGCATGGACATGGACGGTTTCAAGAACTCGTTCGACAAGATATGGGGTTACGCCAACGTGGTCCGCTTCGGTACCGAACATCTGGCCGACAATGGCTGTATTGTGCTTGTCTCCGGCACCCCCGCACGCAAGACCCGTCCCGGCCAGATCGCTCTGGGTTCCGTGGGCGGTGCCGTCGAGGCGTTTGCGCGCGGCGTCGCGCCGGAACTCGCGCCGAAACGCATCAACGTGGTCTCACCCGGCCAGATCGATACCCCGATGGTCGGGCTGACAGGCGACGAACGCGCCGAGTTCTATCGCAAGGCCACCGAGCGCAATCTTATCCCGCGCGCCGGCACGGCCGATGAAGTTGCGCAGGGCATCGTGTTTGCCGTGCAGAACGAGTTCATCACCGGGACAACCATTGATGTTGACGGTGGCATTCTGTTGTCTTGAACCGCCACAGATGGTTTGCGCCGGTGCAACCGAATGCTGTTCAATGAACACATCAACGGCCAACCCATTCTGATTGACAGCGGCCGGACGGTGCGGGGCAGCGCATATGACACTATCGGAAACCGACCTGCGCGCTTTCCAGGCATTTGAAAAGTCTGGCTGGGAAGGCGCGGCCGACCCCTATCACCAGCACTGGGGGTTTTTGTCGAGCCAGTCGGCACCGGCAATGCTGGATGCGGCACATGTCACTTCGCAAAGCCGGGTGCTGGATGTGGCAACCGGCGCAGGTTATGTCGCTGCCTCAGCGCAGCGACGAGATGCCACCGCTGTCGGGATCGACTTTTCCGGCGCGCAAGTGGAACTGGCCAGGAAGACTTATCCGGACGTGGAGTTCAGGCAGGCCAGTGCCGAGGCGCTGCCGTTTGACGCCGATACGTTCGATGCGGTGGTCATGGGCTTCGGCATGAACCACCTGCCCGATCCTGAAGCGGCATTTGTCGAAGCGCACCGGGTTCTCAAACCCGGTGGCTATTTCGCGTTCACCGTCTGGTCGCAACCGGTACCGGGTGAAGGGTTTGGCATTGTGCTGTCAGCCATTGAGCGCCACGGTGCAGCAACTGCCACCCTGCCGCCGGCGCCGCCGTATTTCCGTTTCGCCGACCCGGCAGAAGCAAGCCGGGTGTTCACTGAAACGGGATTTGTCGATCCTGTCACCCAATCCGTTGCACAATACTGGCGTCACAAATCGCCAGATGAAGTGTTCGATGCATTCAATGAAGGCGCGGTCAGGGCCACCGCCATGCTGCGGGCGCAACCCCCAGAAGCACGCCAGGCCATTCGCGCCGAAGTGCGAGACGAGGTTTTAAAGATGCGCCAGGGTGATCACTACATTGTCCCCGTGCCGGCATCACTGTCCTCAGCGAGAAAACCCTAGCGGCAACCCAGCACGGCAACGCCTTTGACCATCAGCGCTTGCAACCGTCGCTGACGGGCAACTTCACCAGCCCTTGAAGTCCAGAAACCCCTGCCCGGTCCACACCAGGTCTTCATCCACTCCGCCGATGTTGGCAGCGTCCTTGCCGTCATACTCAAAAGCGCTGAGCACGATGCGGATGGCATTGAGCCGCGCCCGCTTCTGGTCGTTGGCATCGAGCACCGTCCACGGCGCCTGGTCGGTGTCCGTGTGCCGGAACATGTCGGTAATCGCCCTGGTATAGGCGTCCCACTTGCGCACCGACTTGGTGTCGATGGGCGACAGTTTCCACTGCTTCAGCGGGTTGGTCTTGCGCTCGTAAAACCGCTTCAGCTGTTCCGGCCGCTCGACCGTCAGCCAGAACTTGAACAGGTGGATGCCCTCGCGCTCGAGCATGCCTTCGAACACCGGCGCTTCCATAAAGAAGTTCTGCACCTGCTCCTCGGTGCAGAAGCCGAACACCCGTTCAACGCCGGCCCGGTTGTACCAGGACCGGTCGTAGAACACCATTTCACCCTCGGTCGGCAGGTGGTCGATGTAACGCTGGAAATACCACTGTCCCTGCTCGACATCAGACGGTTTTGACAGGGCAACCGTGCGCGCCGCGCGCGGGTTCAGGTTCAACTGGAAGCGCCTGATGGTGCCGCCCTTGCCGGCCGCGTCACGGCCTTCAAACACCATGACGATGCGCTCGTTGTTGGCGCGCACCCAGCGCTGCAGTTTGACCAGTTCGATCTGCAGGGCCTCCAGCCGGTCCTCGTACTTCGATTTCTTGATCTTCTTTTCGCGCAGGTACTGACCATGCGGAAAAGTCAGCGCATCGATCTCCGGCGGCAGTTCGTCAAATTCCAAAGACCACAATCTGGCAGGTATCTTCTTCTCGACCATCCTCAATGCCCTTCCTAAACCCGGACTAACGCCATCTGTCTGCTGCACCATAGCCCAGATAGGCCAGCTTGAGGTACGGAACCCGCAGAAATGGTAAAACGAACCGCCCCGGCAGCGACCGCATCATGGCCGGCAGCGCGTCCTCGTGCCGGACGGAGCCAGCCATTACGTCCGCCAGCCGGTTGGCGGCATAACTGGCCATGGCCACGCCGTTGCCGTGCCAGCCGAAGGCGCCGAAGACATTGTCCATGCCGTCAATCGGTCCGGCAAACGGCAGTCTCGTCGACGTCATGCACACCAGGCCGCCCCATGAATACTCGGTCTCCACGTGGGCCAGACGGGGGAAGAACCTGTCGAAATCGGCCCTGAGCGTGTGCTGGATTGCCTGCATGCCCTCCGGCGATGCATCGGTGCCGCCGCGTCCGCCGAACATGAAGCGGTTGCCAGGCAGCAGCCGGAAGTAATGCAGCAGGTTCAGGGTGTCGTAGGTCGGATCGGTGCGCGTCCAGCCCTGCGCCTTGAGTTCGTTGTCACTGATCGGCCGGGTCACAATGATCCGCGTCAGAGCCGGCAGCAGCCGGCCGCCCACGGCCTGCGGCAATGTCTCGTCGGTATAGCCATTGCTGGCCACCAGCACGGTCTTCGCGGTTACCTGACCGTGTTTAGTCCGCAACGTGTGCTGGCCTGCGTCCGAACTCCAGTCCATCACCTCAGAGTTTGAAAACACCGTAACGCCGGCATCGATTGCCACCCGGGCCAAGCCGCGAACGTATTTCAGCGGATGCAGTCCGAAGGTAATGTCGCTCTGCAGACCGGCATGAGACGTCTCGCTGTCATTGCCGCGCTCGGCCAGCTCTTCACGGGTCAGAAATGTCGAATGGGCACCGAACGTGTCGCGCAGGAACACCTGTTCGTCCTTGAGTTCCCGGATCGCCGCTTCGCTGTGGGCCAGCTGCAGTTCCCCGTCGCCGGTGCGGTCGGCATCAATCCCATTGACCGCCAGGAACTCCCCGACAAAGTCGACCGCAGCGCGCTGGGCGTCGAAAAACCGCCTGGTTTCCTCGATCCCAAACCGTTTGATCAACTGGCCGTAGGAGAGTTTTGTCGATCCGGGACAGCAAAAGCCGCCATTGCGGCCCGACGCGCCCCAGCCGATATCACCGGCTTCCAGCACACACACTTTCAGCCCATGGGCAAGGGTCAGTTGCAGAGCGGCGTGCAGGCCGGCATAGCCACCGCCGATAACCGCAACATCTGCGGTGTATGCTCCTTCCAGGGCCTGCGTCGTCCGGCCCAGCGGTTCAGCTGAGGCTTCCCAGTAACTTGGCACAGTAGTGGTGAAATCGAACGCGGCAGGGTGGTACAGTCTCATGAATTCGACTCTGATCCGGTGGCCTGCGGGCGTCAAGCAGTGAAACAGGCCTTGCCAGAGCTCCGTAGGCGACCGATAAACAGGTTTTGGTGAGTTTTTACCGTTTTCAGCCCATGCCGTTCAGATCGTTCACATTGCTGGCCTGCCTGAGTATGGCGCTTGTAACCGTGGCCCCGGCCTGTGATGCTCGCCCCGTCACCCGCGAACAGGGCCTGCACAAGATGTACGGCCAACTGGTCATCAAGGGCTTCTCCGGACAGACCGCGAACGATATGCGCGTCCGGACCGTGCGCAAGGCCCTCGAGCAAAGTCTTCTAGGCGGTGTCATCCTGTTCCAGAAGAACATCAAGAACCCGAAACAAGTCGCTGCATTGAATCGGTATTTCCGGGACGCAGACACCCGACACAACCCCATTATCGCCGTCGATGAGGAAGGCGGCGCCGTTGAACGCCTGACCCGCGCCAAGGGCTTCACCTACACACCGGGGCATTTTCGCATGCAGCAGCGCAGCACTGTTGCCCAGGCCCGCAAGCGCTATGACGGCATGGCGAAGGAACTGGTCAAGGCCGGATTCAACACCAATTTCGGGCCCGTGGTCGATCTGCGCCTCAATCCCAACAACCCGGTGATTGCCCGCAATTACCGCTCGTTCGGCATTCACCCGCTATATGTCGCCAGGTATGCACAGAGCTTCGTCGCCGCGCATGACGCCGCCAATATCGGTACGGCGCTGAAACACTGGCCGGGGCACGGGTCATCGACCAAGGACAGCCATCTGCGTTTCGTCGATGTGACCGAACACTGGAAGTCCATTGAGATCGAGCCCTATCGCCGCCTGTTCGCGCAGGGATATTCGGGCATGGTGATGACATCGCACATCTATCACCGCGACTGGGGAGGCGGCCGGAACCTGCCGGCTTCCCTGTCACCGGTCGCCATCAAGACCATGCTGCGCGATGACCTTGGGTTCGACGGCGTGGTCATCACCGACGACCTGCAGATGCGCAGCATCAGTGCCAAGCACCAGCTTGACGAGGCCATCATCAAGGCGCTGGCCGCCGGCAACGACATCGTGCTGATCGGCAATGTCTTGGCCCAGGCCCCGCCGAATCCTGACTTTGCCGTGCGCGCCATAGCCCGCGGCGTCAGGGAAGGCCGGCTGAATTTCAAGCAGCTGTACCGGTCATGGCAGCGGGTGATCGCCTACAAGGCCCGGCTGCGGCGCTAGGTGATCGACCGGGCCAGAATGACGAAACTTTGACTGCGCAAAACCTTCCGATCGGTTATACAGATGCCATGCACCTGATATCAAAAGCCCTCACCACCGCACTGTTCGTGTGTTTCATGTCGCTCAGCGCCAACGCCGCCAGTCTGGTGATGTTTGACCGCAAGGGATGTCCGTGGTGTGCCAAGTGGCACGCGGAAATTGGCGCCGATGTCTACAACGCAGGCCCCGAAGGCCGGGTCGCACCATTGCGGGTGCTGGATGTCGCCTCGCCCCGGCCCAAGGACCTGAAGGGCATCGGCGGCATTGTCGGCACGCCCACCTTCGTGCTGGTCGAGAATGGCCGCGAGATTGATCGCATGGTCGGCTATCCTGGCAAACAGGTGTTCTTCGGCAAGGTCCAGCTGATGCTCGACAAACTGTCCGGCGCCGACAAGCAGTACAAGACGATCATTGTGCAATAACCGCCGTCAGCAAGGCACGACATTGTCCACTACGCTTTGATCTGTCGCATTGACCCAATGTCCGGTTTCTTCAACTGTGCGCGTGGATGACCACCCCATCAGCCGGAGACCGCACCTCATGAACTTTGACCTCACCAATGCCCTGTTCGGCCTGACCGGCGGCATTCTGATCGGCCTGTCTGCGGCTCTGTTGCTGCTGGCCAATGGCCGCATTGCCGGAATCAGCGGCATCACAGGCTCGCTGGTCGCATTGAAGCTGCCCGCGGCCTGGAGTGAAAACCTGATATTCCTGGTAGGCCTTATTGCAGCGCCTGCCATCTATGCGCTGATGGCGTCACCGCCGGCCATCATCATCACCAGTTCCCTGCCCTTGTTGGTTGCCGGTGGCGTACTGGTCGGCATTGGCTCGCGCCTAGGCTCCGGCTGCACCAGCGGCCATGGCGTATGCGGCATGTCGCGGCTGTCGAAACGGTCCATACTGGCGACCCTGACCTTCATGGCCGTCGCCATCCTGACCGTCACCATCTCGCGGCTCCTGATTGTGAACTGAGAGGAGCATCGAAAATGCGTAACCTGGTTGCCCTTCTTGCCGGCCTGATTTTCGGCCTCGGCCTTGTGGTCTCCGACATGATCAATCCAGCCCGCGTGCTCGGTTTCCTGGACCTGTTCGGCGGCAAATGGGATCCGACCCTGGCCTTCGTGATGATCGGGGCGGTTGCTGTCATGGCCATTGCGTGGCCGATAGCCCGCTCCAAGCCGGCCCCGGTCTTCGGCGGCGACATGCCGGGCCCTGCCTCCAGCCTGATCGACAGCAGGCTCGTCGGCGGCGCCGCCATCTTTGGGCTTGGCTGGGGCCTTGTGGGGCTGTGCCCGGGCCCGGCGCTGGCCGGGCTTCTGGTCGGCGGCACATCCGTATGGGTGTTCATCGCGGCAATGCTCGCCGGCATGGGCGTGTTGAACATGGTGAAAAGCGGCTGAATCACTGTCTGTGTACAACTTTGCCTGTTGAATCCGGTTTTCGCACAAAAAGTGCTAGTCTCCGATGACGTGTAACCGGGGAGCATCGTGCGATGACCGGCAAGATCATTACCGTTACCCAGCAAAAGGGCGGCTCTGGCAAGACCACGCTGGCAGCCCATATCGCGGTTGCCTGCGCCCGCAACCGCCAGCTCAAGACCGCCATTCTCGACACCGATCCGCAAGGCAGCCTCGGGCGCTGGTTCATGGCGCGCAAGGATCACGCCAATGGCTCAGGGCCAGACATGACCTTCCGCACCGCCAGCGCATGGGGCGCGCGCTACGAGGCCCAGGCGCTGGCCGAGACCCATGACATCGTGGTGATCGACACGCCACCGAAAATGGGCGTTGACGGCAGGCCGGCCATCGAGACCGCTGACCTGGTGGTGATCCCGGTGGCGCCATCGCCGGTCGACCTGTGGGCCACCGAGCCGACCATCGAAATGACCAGGGGCGAGAAGAAGCCGTCTCTGATGGTGCTCAACCGCACCAACCGGCGCGCCCGGCTGACCGGCGAAATCGCAGAGGCGCTCAAGCAGCTGGGCACCACGGCCGCCGACACCATGATCGGCAACCGCATCATATTTGCCTCCTGCATGGGCGACGGCCGCTCGGTGATGGAAAGCCAGCGCTCAGGCCCGGCCGCGCGTGAAATTCTCGAGCTCACGCATGAAATCGTGACGAGCCTGAAACAGCAGGATCAGGCGCAACACTGAACTGTACGACAAGCCTCGGAATCGCGCGAACGTCATTCCAGCGAAGGCTGGAATCCACCCCTCAGCGCACATCTGATCTGGCACTCATCCTGGATCCCAGCCTTCGCTGGGATGACAACGGCACTGAACTCCCCTACCCCCTCAACGCCGCAATCACCTCGTCCGTCTTGACCACCTTCGACACGTTCTGCAGGGCGAAGTTGATCGACGCGTTGTGCCATTCGGCGTTCATGGTCGAGCAGCCGTCTTCCGGGATCACCATGTTGTATCCCTTGTCGGCGCCGGTGCGCGCAGTATGCTCGATGGACATGTTGGTCCAGGCACCGGTTTCGATGATCGTGTCGCGCCCCGTCGCCTTCAATATGGTCTCCAGGTTGGTGCCTTCCCAGGCACTCATCCGGCACTTTGTAACCACATGATCGCCGGCCTGCGGTTCCAGCCCGGACACAGGCGCCACGCCCCAGGTACCGCGCACCAGCGCGTTGGCGTCCCGCAACCCCTCGAACAGCGGCGCGTTCATGGTCACCCCCGGCGCGCCGGGCTCGACGATGAACCAGACATGGATGACCGGAACACCGGCTGTCCGGCAGGCATCCGCCAGCCGCCGGATGTTCTCGATATTGTTCTGCTGCTTGCAGTGCGCCGGCGAACCGGAGTCGGCAAACGCGCCGCCGTCGATGACGACGTCGTTCTGCATGTCCTGGATGATCAGCGCGCACTTGAACGGCTGCAGATGCAGTCCATTGCCGGCAGGCGATGGTGCCGTCGCAGCCTGCGCCGGTGCAGAGGCAGCAGGTGTCGATGCCGACGACGATCCTGCCCCTGCCCCCACTCTCATGAATGGCTCGTTGCGCGGGCCGATCCGGGTTTCGACGGAGTACAATGAATGGGTGGCGCAGATGAACAGGGTGCGCCAGTTGTCGCCGCCCCAGTGTATGTTGGCCACCAGTTCCGGCACCTGCACCTTGCCGATCAGCATGCCTTGCGGGTTGTAGACCCAGATGCCGGCCGGCGCTGTCACCCAGACATTGCCGTGCATGTCGCACTTCATGCCGTCCGGAACGCCCGGTTTCGAGCTGTCCTGGATACCAGAGGCAAACAGCCGGCCGTTTGTCAGCGAGCCGGAGGCGGTCACGTCATAGACGCGAATGTTCGCCTGTACCGTGTCATTGATGTAGAGCAGCTTTTCGTCCGGTGAGAAACACAGACCATTGGGCTGCGAGAAGGTATAGCGGTCGACGACCAGTTCCGGTTCGGCACCCGGTGACGCGCCGGCGGCGATCTTGTAGACCCCCTGAAACCCGAGTTGCACCTCCCGCTCAACCCCAAAGCCCGGCATCCGGCCATAGGTCGGATCGGAGAACCAGATCGAGCCGTCCGACTTGACTACCAGGTCGTTGGGGCTGTTCAGTTCGCGGCCTTCATAGTGGCTGGCCAGCACCTGGCGGCTGCCATCGGGGCGAAACCGGGCCACCGACGACGTGGCGTGCTCACACACCAAAAGGTTGAGGTCGCCGTCATAGGTCATGCCGTTGCCCTTGTTGGACGGATGCATAACCTCGCGCACGCCATGGCTGTCCCAGCGCCGGCGCTTGTCGTCAGGCATGTCGGAAAACAGCAGATACTGTTCCGCTGGATGCCAGATCGGGCCTTCGGTGAAGTTGAAACCGGTACCCAGTTGTAGAACCGGGGCATGTTCGTCGATCAGATCGCGGAACGACGGATCAAGCGCATCATGTGCCATGGCAAATCTCTCCTTGGAATTGATCCGCCGCTACATCGGGAACCAATCGCGGTTGGCAACGGTTTCAGTGATTGGACCCGGCACGCTCATGCCAAGCCTGCCAACAACCTGCTGGTGCTCAATCTTGGCCGGACGGTCATGCACCGGCAGCAGGAAGGTGTAGTTGGTCAGGAGCTTCTTGATGGCACCCTTTTCCGCCCGTTTGGACTCCGAATGGTTGCCGGTCACCCGCGGTTCCATCCAGTTGTTGGTGTTGACGTGATTGACGATCTGGTCGTTGAAGTCATAGATCACGTCGCCGCAGATGCACGCCAGACCCTCAGCGGTTTCGACGATCACATTCATCGACCCTTCAGTATGAGCACCGGCAGCCTCGCACCACACGCCGGGAATAATCTCTTCCGCCCCGGTGATTTCAAGGTCGAGGAACCGCATCGCTTCGGGCTCATAGATGCGGTCAACCAGATGCTTGATGTCCGGCTTGGGATATTGCGGGTACATGATCCCGGAAACGGAGAACTCCATCTCGCGGCGATTGATCACCACGGTGGTGTTCATGTTGAAATGATCGTCCTTGCCGGCATGGTCGATGTGCAGATGCGTATGCAGTATGTAGCGCACATCGCCCAGTTTCACCCCGTGCTTGGCCAACTGGTTTTCAATCATGTTGTCGTGGAACTGCAGGCCGCGCATGCCGAGCGACTCCATGATCGCATTGTCGCGATACCCGGTATCGACCAGGATCGGATACCTGCCGCCCAGGATCAGGAAACCGTACACCGGCACCCGGCGAATGCGCCCGCACTCATGTCCCAGCACCAGGAAGCTGGTCTCCAGCTCGATATCGCCGTAGTCGAGGATCTTGATTTCAAGTGCCATTTTTAAGTTCTCCCTTCGTCGCTCTGGCCGGATTACGGCCTGTTTTCTTGTTCGTCCGGGGCAAGTATCCAAGCCCTAGAGGTTGTAGACCCGCTGCGCGGTGTCGTGGAAAATTGCCTTCTGCTCCGCCTTCGGCAGGCCCGAAGCTGCCGTCTTGAAAGCGCCCATCAGGTCGCCGTAGCTGGTCCACAGCTTCTCGATCGGATAGTTGGAGCCGAACAGGCAGCGCTCGGCCCCGAATATCTCAACCGTGTCGGTCAGAATGGCCTTGATGTGCTCGGCATCGTTGCGATGGATGAAGGTGCCGAAAGCCGACAGTTTCGACACCACATTCGGCTCGTTGGCCAGCCGCTTCATGCCGTTGCGCCAGGCCGCAACCCCCTTTTCGGACAGGTCTTCCAGCATGCCGGCATGCTGCAGGATAAAGGTCACGTCCGGGCATGCCTTTGCCAGCGCGGCTGCATCCTTCATCTGGCCGGTGAACACCTGCAGGTCAAACGACCAGCCATAATCGGCCAGCTTTGCAACATTGCTCTGCACCTTTGGATCTGCCGGCAGGTCGGGCCGCGCGGCAAACCGATACATCGGCTCCTCGTGCCAGTGAAACTGCTGTCGGATACCGCGCATCAGCGGATTGACCTTCAGCTTCTCAAGCTGCGGGCGCACATCGTCGCCGGTGAAATCGGCGTAACCTACGATGGCGTGCGGCCAGCCGGACTTGTCCGCCACCGACTGCACCCAGGCCGCCTCGTCGGCAAACCAGTTCGGCGCCCAGTTGGCCTGCACATAGACTGATTTGGTGATACCGGATCCCTTGATGTCATCGAGGAACTCGTCGATCAGGTAATCGCGCATGATCGCCTTGTAGGGCCCGAATATGCGCGGCTGTTCCGGCCCGAGCAGCCACGGCAGATCGGTCTGCCGCCAAATGTGATGATGCGCGTCGATGATAGCCATCTAGGCAGCCTCCTGCCTGAGCGCCAGCACCCGCTCGCACAGCGCGCTCACCGAACTGCCGTCTTCAATCGAATCCAGGTACGGCATGATGGCCTGCATCGCCGCCGTCTCCGGCCGGTAGCCTGCATCGCCCGCCAGCGGTGTCAGCCAGATCAGTTTCCACGCCAGCCGCGACAGTTTTTCAACCGCCTCGACCAGCGTGGCGTGATCACCGCGCTCCAGTCCATCCGAAAGGGTCAGCACCGCGGCACCGCGGGTAAACCCGGCAAACCGCGGGATGTCGAGAAACGCCTGCAATGCATCCCCGAGCCGGGTGCCGCCATCCCAGTCGGCGACAATGCCAGAAACCAGGTTCAGTGCCTGTGCCCGGTTGCGCACCTTCATGGCGCGGGTGATCCGCGTCAGCCGGGTGCCGAGTGTGAATACCTCGATACGCTGTCCGGCCTGGGCAATCGCGTGGGCAAACCGCAGATAACTGTCGGTCTGATCCTTCATCGAGCCGGACACGTCAATCAGCAGCACGATCCGGCGCTGGCGCAGCTTGCGCCGCAGCTTTGGCAGCTCGATCACTTCGCCATCGCGCTGCACCGCCTGGCGAAACACCTTGCGCATGTTCCAGCCGTCACCCTTGTTGGCGGCCGCGCGCCGGTAAGACCTGCGCACCGGCAACCGCTCCCGTGCCACCCTGCGGAACCGCCGCAGCGCTTCGATATCGTCGACACCGGCGAACTGCCGCGTCGACAGGATTTCGCTGCCGGTTGCTTCGCCGCCGGCTTCATTCAACTCATCGAGCTCCGGTGGCTCACTGTCACCGGCAGCTTCCTCACCGACCAGCAATTCATCTTCGTCCGGTCCCGATGCGGGTACCGGGATCGACTGGCCGAGAAACTTCATCCGAAACAGCGCATCGAACTCAGGCCGGCGTTCCGGTGGCGGCGCAAACATCGCCCGGCCCGCCTGCAACAGGTCGTTCATGTCGCGCGGGCCCAGCAGCCCCACGGCCTCGATGAAGCCCATGGTCTGCTCAGGCGCCACGGAAAACCCGTTCTCCCGCAGCAGGGAGGCAAACTCGACAAACGGCTCCGCCGCGCGAGGCAATGGCTGGGTGATGCTCATGCCGCCGTCCCCGTAATCAGCTGATCGAGCCGGTCATGTACGAAAGTGAGATCATCCTGGTCCTTCAGCGCCACGCCGATGGCCCGCTTGAATGCGTCCGGCCACTGCGCACCCTGCGACTGCAGCAATGTCGCGGCCTCCGCCCATTCCACCGTCTCGGCAATACCGGGCGGCTTGGTCAACGGTTCGGCCCGCAACCGGTCCACGGCGGCCACAACCCGGTCGGCGGTGTCGCGCGCCACGGAACTGGCCCGCATCATGACAATTTCCGCCTCGCGCAAGGCGTCCGGGTAATCGATCCAGTGATAGACGCAGCGTCTGCGCAACGCTTCATGCAACTCGCGGGTGCGGTTTGAGGTCAGCACGACCACCGGACGCTGATCTGCGCGCACCGTGCCGCGCTCGGGAATGGAAATCTGGAAGTCAGACAGGAACTCCAGCAGGAAAGCTTCAAACTCGTGATCCGACCGGTCGATCTCGTCGATCAACAGCAGCGCGTTGCCACCCGATTGCAGCGCATCCAGCATCGGCCGGGCGATCAGGAAGTCATCCTTGTAAATGTTGACATACTCATCGCCGGCCTGGCGGATGGCCAGCATCTGGCGCGGATAGTTCCATTCATAAAGTGCTGCGCCCGCATCAATGCCCTCATAGCACTGCAACCGGATCAGCCGCCGGCCGAGAATCGAGGCCAGGGCCTTGGCGGCCTCGGTCTTGCCGACGCCTGGCGCACCTTCCAGCAGCAGAGGCTTGCCCAGAGCCAGCGCCAGGTAGGCCGATGTCGACAGACCGTCATCCGACAGGTACTGCGCCGCCTGCAGAGCCTCATGCAGCTCCGGCGGGTTGGATATCCCAGCGATGGTTGCGTTGACGGGCATGAGCTTCCCTGTTCGTTTCTACCGCTGGCCCTGCGGCTGGGCGCCGCCATTGGCCTTGATGCCGCGCAATATCTTTTCCGGCGTGATCGGCAGTTCGTCGATACGCACGCCGACCGCGTTGAAGACCGCGTTGGCCACCGCCGGCAGCACGGGATTGGCGCACATCTCGCCGGGCCCCTTGCCGCCATAGGGGCCATCTGGTGCCGGTCGTTCCAGGATGGCCACGTTGTGGGTGGCAATGTCACCGGGTCCCGGCATCAGGTACTGATTGAAGTCAGTCGGACCATGGCTGCGCTCGGGGTAATACGGCTCCGTCGTCTCCCACAAAGCGTGGCTCATACCCATCCAGGCACCGCCGACCAGTTGCTGCTCCACCATGCGCGGATTGAGCGCCCGGCCGACCTCATAGGCGGAGTTCATCTCCTTGACGTCCACTTCCCCGGTTTCGTCGTCGACCTCGATGTCCACGACCAGCGCGGCATGTGCGTAGCACGACACCGGTGTCATCTCGCCAGTCTCCGGATCAACGTCCGACATCGGGATCAGGAAGATGCCGCGGCCCGACACAGTCTTGCCGTGCTTGAACTGGGCCGCACCGCAGGCCTCGCCGGTGGAGATCGACCTGGATGGCGCACCGCGGACAAATATGTTGCCCTTGCCATCGGTCTCAAGGTCGGCTGCATTGACTTCAAGCTCTTCGGCTGCCGCCTCCAGCATCACCGCGCGGGCTTCCTTGGCCGCCTGGATCACCGCATTGCCGACCCGGTGCGTACCGCGCGAGGCAAACGAGCCCATGCAGTGCGGGCCGGTATCGCTGTCGGCGGTGTCCACGTAAACGTCTTCCACCGGCACGCCCAGGGTCTCAGCGGCGATTTGCCGGGTCACCTGTTTCATGCCCTGGCCCAGGTCGATCGACGACAGCGCCACGCCGAACTTGCCGTCCGGATTGGAGTGCACCAGAGCCTGGCTCGGATCGCCGCCCAGGTTCATGCCGATCGGGTAGTTGATGGTGGCAAAGCCCCTGCCCTTGTGAATGCTCATGTTCAGCGTCTCCTGAAACCGGAATTGGAAGCAAAACGGCTGTAGCCCGGCCGGTTGACCGGCCGCGCCGACGGCCTGCCACTGTCGGATGCCGGCGCGGGTGCTGCAGGTGCCGGGGGTGGTGCGGGTGTGACAGCAGGTGCAACTGGTGGTGGAGCCTGTGTCGCCGCCGGCTGATAGGCCGGTGCCGCTGCCGGATGGGCATATGCCGGTTGCTCTGCTGCCGCTGGTGGTGCAGCAGGCGGCGGCGCAGACGGCGGCGGCGGGGTGTGGGCCGCCGGCGCGGGTGCCGGAGTGGTCGGAGCGATGGTGCGGGTCTGCCCGCCACCGGTGCGCCCGGCGCGGCGCTCACCGATCTTGCCGTCCTCGTCGGTGACCGTGTGCGGGATCTGGGCCCGTTCGCCGCCACCGCCGACCATCGACGATGCCTGCTTGAACTCATCCCGGATCGGCCAGTTGGCTTTCTCAGCCGCCACTTGCGCGCATTCGATCAGGGCGCAGTTCTTGGCCTCTCGGCGATGGGCTTTCATGTCGCCGTCGCGATAGGCATTGAGAATCCGGAATTCGACCGGGTTCATGCCCACTTCGTGGGCGATCTTGTCCATCTGGCTTTCAATGGCAAAGTCCACGCCGGTGACACCGAAGCCGCGCATGGCGGTCGCCGGCGTCCGGTTGGTGAACACGCAGAACACATCCGACTTCACATTGGGGATGTGATAAGGCCCGGGCAGATGCGCCGTGCCCTTGATGATCGCGTAGCTCGACAGCCGCGTATAGGCGCCTGAATCGAAATAGCCGGTGAACTGGCGCGCGATGATGCGCCCGTCATTCATCACCCCGTCTTTCAGGTACCAGCGCTCGCCGCCACGCGGTGCGCCGACTTGCATCTCCTCTTCCCGGTCCCAGACGAAACGGCATGGCTTGCCGGTCAGCATGCAGGCCAGGATCGCCACCGGCTCGACCAGACTGTCGACCTTGCCGCCGAACCCTCCGCCAACCGTACCGCCGATGAAATGCAGCCGGTTCGAACTGACATTGAGCAGTTTGGCACTTGTGCCGAGCGAGAAAAACAGGGCCTGCGTGGAGGTGTAGCAGACAAACCGGTCATTGGTTTCAGGCGCAGCGATAGCCCCGTTGGTTTCAACCGGCGCCTGTTCGATGGGCGACATCTGGTAACGGCCCTCGACGATCTTGTCGGCCTGGGCAAATGCCGTCTCCACATCACCATAGCGCAGCTTCTGGTGATCGTACTTGTCGTGATAGTCGAACGTGTTGTTGGGGTAGACATCGTTGACCACCGGCGCGTTCGGTTTCATGGCCTCTTCCACGTCCAGCACATGCGGCAGCACTTCCCAGTCAACCCTGACCGCGGCGACTGCGTCGCGTGCCTGCCGATCGGAACCTGCGACAATCGCCAGCACCGGTTCACCCTTGTAACTCACCTTCTTCGACGACAGCAGTGGCTCGTCATCGCGCCCGAAATTCAGCAGGCTCAGCAGGGTATTGAAGTTGTTCGGCACATCCTCGGGACGAATGACGCGCACCACGCCGGGCATCTTCTCAGCCTGCGAATAGTCCACCGACCGGATTCTGGCGTGATGGTGCGGGCTGCGCACGCAGCGGATCTGCAACAAGCCTTCAAACAGGTGGTCATCGAAATACGGCGAGCGCCCGGTTACGTGGCCGAGCGCATCCTGACGCTGGGTGCCCTTGCCGATCTCGTTGAGATTGTCATCGCGTTCATTGGCGAACAGCTCTTTGCGGAATTCCACGCTCATGGGGTTCAAGCTTCCTTACGCGCTGCGCCGTCCGGCGCCGTTTTGCGCGGCGTCCAGAATGGCTTCGATAATGGGTTCATATCCGGTGCACCGGCAGATGTTGCCGGAGATGGCTTCCACGACCTCGTCGCGGCTCGGGTTCGGGGTGCGGTCCAGAAGCGCCTTGGCGGCCATCAGCATGCCGCACGAGCAGAACCCGCATTGGGCAGCGAAATGGCGCATGAAGGCATCCTGCAGCGGATGCAGCTCACCGCCCTGCGCCAGCCCGCCGGTACTGCTCAGCGCACGGCCCTCGACTGTTTCCGCCAGTGTCAGGCAACTAAGGTGCGGCTCACCATCTATGAGCACCGTGCAGGCGCCGCAGGTGCCCTGCCCGCAGCCGTATTTCGGCGACAGGTCACCGACCCCGCGGCGCAGGACATCCAGCAGGTTCTGGCCGTCGTCCACGAACACCGCCTTGGTTTCGCCGTTGAGAGTGAATTGTACGGGTTTCTTACTCATCTGTGCCTACCCTTCCAGCAGCGTGCGCTTGAGGTGCACCGGCGCCACCTCCCGGCGATACCAGGACGATGCGATCGAATCTGTCGGCGGTTCGATGCCGTTGGTTGCAGCCGCCAGCGCACTGCTGATGCCGGTCTCGTCCAGCGCGGCGCCTTCCAGTGCCTGTTCAACCGCCGGCACTCGCATCGGCGTCGGCCCCATGGAGGAATACGCAATTCTCGCACCTGACACCCTGCCGCCGGACTGCGGCACCCAGGCAGCTATGGTCATCAGTGACACGCCCTTCGGTTTCACTCTGGAGACCTTCCTGAACTTGAACACACCGCGCTGCGGCCGCGCGATGCTGACAGACGCCACCAGCGAGCGCGGTTCACGCTCACGATCGCGCAGGAAATCAGCCAGCGCGGTGCTTTGCCCGCCTGCCAGCGTCACCTGGCAGTCCAGCACCAGCAGCGCCGCGGTCATGTCGCCATAAGGATGGGCGGCGAACAGGTTGCCGCCGACGGTTGCCATATTGCGTATGGCCGGGCCGCCGACCGCGCGCGCGACCGGATGCAGGAAGTCGAGATCACGGCTGGCCAGGATCTGGGTCATGGTCACGCCGGCGCCGATGATCAGGCGATCGCCCTGCGGCTGAACCTGCTTGAGCGCCGGGTCGCTGGCCAGCACGATGGTGTTGAAGGACTGGTCGCCTTCATTGACTGCCCGCATGATCAGGGTGCCACCACCCATAAAACGCGCCGCCCGGTCACCCGACAAGGCAGATGCCGCTTCGGCAGAACTGGCAAATGTCTTTACGCTGATACTCATACTCTTCCTTCCACCATGTCCTCAGGCCGCCACCTGCATGTGGTTTCGAATGGCTTCAAATCCCGCTTCGTAAATCTCCGTCCCGACCAGGGCCTGCAACCTGGTTTCCTCGCCCGCAGGCGTGGAAAAATTGCCTTCCCACTGCCAGAACGTACGGTCGCCGTCGGTAACCGGAAACAGCCGCACGTGACTGACATAGTTGAACAGCGGCACCGGCGTATCGAGCAGGCAATAACTGTAGGCAGCATCAATGTCAGACAGGGTCATCAGTTGTTCACGCAGCAGCGACCCGTCCTGCAGATGAAACTTGCGGATGCAGCCGACAATGTCCGATGCCCGTCCGCGTTCGATCTCGCTGTCAGCCACGGCCGGATGCCAGCGGTCGTGCCCGTTGAAGTCGCGCAAGACCTCCCACACCGCGTCGATCGGTGCATCGAGAATTGTGCTCTTCAGGACCTTGACCATGAACCCTATCCGCCGAAGTGCCGTTTCAGGGCATCGAACCCGCCCTGAAACACATTGGTTGCAATACCGTTGGAGACGTCCGCCTCAACGTCGGGCGAGCAATCGAATTCGGCCGACCATTCCACGAAGCAGCGGTCGCCATCGCTGACCGGGGTCAGCCGGAGGGTGGCCACATAGTTCTCGATCGGCATCGGGCTTTCCAGGATGGAATAGGTGCAGAACATGTCGTAGTCGCTCAGCGCCAGCAATTGCTCGCGGATCTGGTCGCCGTTCTGCAGCCTGAAATTGCGGATACATCCGACCTTGTCGGACGGCTCGCCGTTCTCGATCTGGCTGTCGGCAATGCGCGGATGCCAGCGCGGCAGGCCATTGAAATCGCGCACCCGTTCCCAGACCTTGGCAGCCGGGGCAGCAATGACGCTGGATACATATACTCGTGCCATATCCGTCGCCGCCTATTTCTTAGCCTTGGTGTCGTCGTCACCCGACTTTCCGGCATCTCCCGATGAGCCGCCGTCACTGGACTTGCCATCACCGGAGCCGCGCCCCGCCTCCTTAGCAATGCGCTGCATGTCGGATGCCTCGCGGATCAAGCCGGGCTGCTTGGCCAGGTTCGAGCCGTCAATGCCGATGTCCGACAGCAGGCTGTCGACCATGGGGGCCTGCACCCTGTAGCGCAGGGCCGAGTTGATCACCTCGTCGGTCGGCGTACCCTTGCCGCCACCGTCGCCACCACCACCGGTGCTGCCGCCGGCGTTCATGCCGTCAAGCTGCATGATGCGGATGTCCTGGATTTTCTCCATCGGCTTGACCGATGCCGCGACAATGCCTTCGACCTTGTCGAGCAGCTTGCGCCGGAACAGGCCGAAGCGGGCCTCGTCAGAGAGCACGTTTTCTGCTTCGTACAGCAATTTCTGCGCTTCCGCCTCGACAGCCGCACGGATCTGGTCGGCTTCGGCGGCAATGCGGGCTTCTGCGGCAACCTTTTCTGCCATCACCACGTCCACGCTGCGGCGCCGGTTGGCCTCTTCGGTCTCGCGGGTTGTCTGGACCCGCTCCTCGGCCTCGGCGGCCCGGGCGCGTGCCAGATCGGCCTCAGCCTGGGCTGCCGACTGTTCCAGCGACTTCCGGTACAGATCGACCGCCTTTTCCATTTCGGCGGATTCGACTTCGCGCTCGCGGTTGACCTCCAGCTTGCGCCGTTCGGTCTCGTGACCGATGCGCGCTTCATCAAGTCCGCGTTCAGACGCAATGCGCGAACGCTCGACATCTTCACGCGACGCAATCTCTGCTTCGCGCAATGCCTGCATGCGGGCGACCTCGAGCTGCTCGAGCGACCGCTTGCGTTCCAGTTTCGCTGCATCCAGCGCCTGTTCGCGCTCGATGTCGGAACGGTCGACATCGCGCCGGGCAGCAATCTCCGCCTGCTTGACGCGGGCTTCCGCGCCGGCACGTTCCGACTGGGCCTCGGCAACGGCCACAATGCGCTGCTGGTCTGCCTGTTCGATTACCGTCTTGCGTTCTATGTCCACAAGGTCGCGGGACTTCGACGCCTCGATGCGCTCCTTGTCGACGCCGAGCTCAACGTTGATACGCTCGCGCTCAACCTTGTCACGCTTGGAGATTTCGCGGGTCTCTACAGCCTCGTCGCGACCGATCTCGCGGTCCCGGATCTCCTGCTCCGCCGCGATACGCTCCGCCTTGACCGTCTTCTCCTGGGCAACACGGGCCGCCTCGATTGCCTCATTGGCGGCAATCTGGGCCTGGTCGAGCGCCTTGTTGCGTTCAATCTCCAGATTGCGGATTTCTTCATCACGTGAAATCTGGTCACGCGAGGTTTCCGTCTCCTTCTCGATCTTCAGCTTGTCGACAACCCGGCGCGATGCGGCCTGCGTACTGTCGACTGCTTCCTGGCGCTGGATCTCACGCACCCGGATTTCGGTCTCCGCAACAATGCGTTCGGCATCCACCTTCTTTTTCTGGGCAATGCGGGCGGCATCCGTTGCCTCCTGCGCAGAGACTTCACGCAGGGTGGTTTCCTCGCTGCGCGCGATCCGTTCCGCATCAATCTTGGCCTGCTGGGCAAGCCGGGCGGTCTCGGTAACCTCCGATGCTGTGATCTGTGCCGTGTCGACCGCACGGTTGCGGGCGATCTCGCGTTCACGCAGGTCCTGTTCAAAGGCAATGCGTTCAGCCGCAATCTTCTTCTCCTGGGCAATGCGGGCAGCCTCGGTTGCTTCGGCGGACGCGATCTCGGCTTCCTGGATGGCCTGGGTCCGGCGGATGTCGCGGGCCTTGGTTGCCTGTTCGCTCTCTATGCGCTCTACCGCCAGCTTCATCTCCTGGGCAATGCGGGTTGCTTCCACCGCCTCACGAGCCGCAATCTCGGCTTCATCGATGGCACGGTTGCGCTCGATCTGCAGCGCCCGCAGCCGTTCTTCCTGGCCGATGCGGGATGCCTCGGTGGCCTCACGCGCCACAATGTCGGCCTCTTCCAGTGTCCGGCGCTGTTCGATTTCCAACGCACGGGTTGCCTGGTCGGACGCAATCCTCTCTGCGGCAAGCTTCTTCTCCCGCGCGATACGGGCCGCCTCGGTTGCCTGCTGGGCCGCAATCTCGGCTTCCTCGAGCGCCTTCTGCCGGTCGATCTCCATCTCGCGGATCTTCTTGTCCGACGCGATCCGGTCGCTGTTGACCTCGGTCTCCTGGGCGATGCGCAGTTTTTCCGTTGCCTCACGCGAGGCGATTGTCGCCGCCTCCACCGCCTGGCTGCGGGCAATTTCACGCCGCTGGCTGTCTTCTTCCTTGGCGATCCGCGCCTCGGTCAGCGAGCGTTCCTGCTCGATGCGAGCCTCGGTCACGCTGCGCTCTTGGTCAATGCGGGCGCGTTCCGTCGCTTCGGTCGCTGAAATCTGCGCGTGCTCGATGGACTTGCGGCGCTCGATCTCCTGGGCTTCCGTTTGCTGCTCGTTGGCAATGCGGGCTTCATTGACCTGGCGTTCCTGCTCGATGCGGGCCCGTTCGGTCTTTTCCCGGGCACCGATTTCGGCTGCCTCGACCGCCTGCTGGCGTTCGATTTCCTGCTGCCGGATATCGCGTTCAGACGCAATCCGAGCTTCCGATATCTGCCGTTCCTGCGCAATGCGCTGAGTCTCGATGGTTTCGCGCGCGGCAATCTGCGCCCGTTCGGCATCGGTCTCCCGCTCGGCCCGTTCACGCGCCAGTTCGGCCCGCTGCTGAGCCCGGCGGAACTCGACATCTCGTTCCTGGGTCAGGCGGGCCTCTTCGCTTTCGCGCTCGATCTCCAGTGCCTGCTTCTCCGCCTCCAGGTTGCGCGAGCGGATGCGGATCATCGAATCCTGCTCGATATCATTGCGCACTTTGCGCTTGGCCTCGATGTCCTCGATCAGCCGGGTCAGACCGTCGGCGTCGAACCGGTTGGACGGGTTGAAATACTCCAGCCCGGTCTGGTCAATATCCTTGATGGCAACAGATTCGAGTTCGAGACCGTTGAGGTCGAGGCCATCCTGTGCGACCTCGGCCACACGCTGCACGTAAGTGCCGCGCTGTTCATGCATCTCCTCCATGGACATTTCCGAGGCCACAGAGCGCAGCGCGGAAATGAACTTGCCTGACAACAGCTCATGCAGCCGGCCCTGCTCCAGAGTCCGACGGCCCAGGGTGGAGGCTGCAATGGACACCGACTGGCGTGACGGGCGCACCCGGACATAGAACTCGGCCTCCACATCAACCCGCATCCGGTCCTTGGTGATCAGCGCCTGTTCCTTCTCGCGCACGACTTCCAGGGGCAGAGTGTTCATGTTGACGGGCGTGATGTCGTGGATGATCGGCCATACGAAGGCACCACCGTCAATCACCACTTTTTCGCCCAGGAAACCGGTCCTGACAAAAGCCACTTCCTTGGTGGACCGGCGATACAGCCAGTTCATCACCCAGTAAATGATAGCAATGACGATAACCGCCAGAATGAGCCATAATATGAGCTGGCCTATCAGCTGTCCGGTCATGATCTTCCTCCCAAAACGCCACTCAGTGGCAGTCCGTTAATTCTGTTGGCCATCAGGCCATCTTGATCGACTTGAACGTCTTCGTCTGCTCGGTCAGCGCGCCCTCGGCGGGCAACCGTTCCATCGACGACGCACCGTAGAATCCATGGCAGTTGCTGGTATTCTTCAGCACAAATTCCGCGTCATCCGGCATTGCAACCGGCCCACCGTGCACCAGCACGATAACATCCTTGTTGACCTTCAGCGCAGCCTCCGCCCAGGCATCGACCTTGGCCGGGCAGTCTTGCAGCGTGAGCGCCGTTTCCGCGCCGATGGATCCCCCCGTCGTCAGGCCGAGATGGCAGACAATGATGTCAGCGCCGGCCTCGGCCATGGCCGTGGCATCATCCTCGCTGAACACGTACGGCGTGGTCAGCATGTCTTTGTCATGCGCCTTGGCGATCATGTCGACCTCCAGCGAAAACGACATGCCGGTTTCCTCAAGATTGGCCCGGAACGTGCCGTCAATCAGCCCCACGGTCGGAAAATTCTGCACACCTGAAAACCCGACCCGTTTCAAATCATCCAGGAACACGTCCATAAGTCGAAAGGGGTCGGTGCCGTTCACCCCTGCCAGCACCGGTGTCCTGGTGGCCACCGGCAGCACTTCGGCTGCCATTTCCATGACGATCTGGTTGGCGTCGCCATACGGCATCAGACCGGCCAGCGAGCCGCGTCCGGCCATCCGGTAGCGGCCTGAATTGTAGATCACGATAAGGTCGATACCGCCGGCTTCCTCGCACTTTGCAGACAGGCCGGTGCCGGCGCCGCCCCCGACAATAGGTTCGCCGCGGTCAATCATGCCACGAAATTTCTCGACAATTGCTGCTCGTTCAAACCGGGCCATTGTTATCTCCTTGCCTGTTTTCTGGACGGCCTGCCGCCGCCATGCAGCGACCGGAAGGCTTGCACCACCTGCGCTGAAAATTCGGGATCGTTTACGTTATTCGGCAGCCGCACCAGCTGCCGTGAAGAAGTCTGCCGCACCGTGCGTTCAAGCGCATCGAACAAAGCCTTGTCCGCCGCCGGGTCATGGAACGCCTTGCCGGGCGCATCCAGCATCGATACGCCGCCCTCGGGAATGAAGAACCGGACCGGCGCTTCCATTTCATTGAGGCGTTCGCCGATCCAGCGCCCCATGCGCTCGTTTTCCTCGGCTGTGGTGCGCATCAGCGTGACTTGCGGATTGTGCTCGTAGAACAGCCTGTCCTTATACTTCTCGGGCACCGTGTCCAGCGGTCCGAAATTCACCATGTCGAGCGCGCCGCAGGAGCCAATATACGGCATGCCGGCGCGGATCATCGCGCCGAACCGGTCCTCTGTCGCGGCAAACACCCCGCCCATCATCATGTCGCAGATTTCCGTGGTGGTGATATCGACCACACCGGTGAGAAGCCCGGAGTCGACCAGTTTTTCCATCGACTGCCCGCCGACACCCGTGGCATGGAACACCAGGCAGTCAAAGTCCGCCTCCAGGTCGGCAGTAATCTGCTGAATGCATGGCGTGGTCACGCCGAACATGGTCAGCCCGATTGCCGGCAGTTCATCAGCGGTTTCCACAGCTGCACCGGGCCGGCGCGCCTTGCGGGCATTGACCATGCCGGCCATGGCGTGCGCCCCATTGCCGAGCACCTGTCGGGTGATGGAGTTGAGCCCCTGAACATCGGCGACCGAGTGCATCATCATGATGTCCGCCGGCCCCACATACATCTGCACGTCGCCGGAGGCCACCGTGGAGATCATCAGTTTCGGGATGCCTACGGCTAGGCTGCGCATTGCCGGCGTGACGATTGCCGTACCACCGGATCCGCCCGCGCTGATGATGCCGGCAATTCCCGACTGCCGCCTGATCCAGCGTTCGAATGCCAGCGTCATGCCGGCGACCGATGTGCCGCGGTCGTTGGTGAACACGCCGGCAGCGCCACGCGGATGGTAGGCAGCGATCTGGTGCGGCGGGATTTCTGCACCGGAGTGTTTGCCGGACGTTGACAGGTCGACCATGCGCACAGCCACGCCGTCAGCCTTCAAAAGGTCCCTGACATAGCGCAGCTCGACGCCCTTGGTGTCCAGCGTGCCGGCCACCAGCACCACGTTCTCGCCAACCGCCGACAGCGGCCTGAGCTCTACATGACCCATGCCGGCAGAAACTGGTGCGGCTACCGTTTCAGTGCGCGCTGCCATCTCGATCTGCCGGGCCGGCACGATCGGCGACCATCTCGTCGGCAGCTTCGGATTGGATACATAGATCTTGCGCGGTCCCTGTGCCTGCGGTGACGCGGCCTCTCCGGCTGCCCCCTGCTCGGCAAGTTCGTCCTCACCATCGCCATGCCGCCCGACGCCGAGCAGGTTCTGCTGCAGTTCACGGTCAGCCGCCAGCGCATTGGCCGACATCAGCCGATTGACCCGGCCATTGACCATGATGGCCACGTTCTCCGAAATCGCCGTGGCCACGCCGATGTTCTGCTCGATCACCAGCACATCGATGTCGCCTTCCTCGCCGAGATGCATGAGCATGTCGGCAACCTGGGACACGATCACCGGCGCCAGGCCTTCGGTAGGTTCATCCATGACCAGCAGGCGCGGGTTCAGCAGCAGCGCACGGCTGATCGCCAGCATCTGCTGCTCGCCGCCCGACAGCTGGCTGCCGCCATTGTTCTTGCGCTCGGCCAGCCGCGGAAATGTCGAATAGATGCGCTCAATCGACCAGGCCCCGTCATGGCCGGCAACTGTCATGCGCAAATGCTCGTCCACCGTCAGCGAGCGCCACAGGCGCCGCCCTTGCGGCACATAGCCGATGCCCAGCCTGGCAATCTCGGAAGGTTGCCGGTTGGTGATGTTCTGACCGTTGAAGGTGATCGAACCGGAGCTTACCGGCACCAGTCCGAGAATGGCCTGGCATAGCGTGGTCTTGCCCATGCCGTTCCTGCCGACGACCGACAGCACCCCATGGCCGAGACTGAGATCAACCCCCTGCAGCGCATGCGATGCGCCATAGTAAACATTGAGGTCCTTAACCTCGAGGATGGAGGAAGATGACCGATCAGCCATGGCTGAAACCTCCTCCCAGATACAGCTCCTGCACTTCCGGATCGGCTTCGATTTCTTCCGGCTTGCCCTCCTTGAAGATGCGGCCATTGTGCATCATCGAAACGCTTTCAGACACACGCAGGGCCACATCCATATCATGCTCGATGATGATGTAGCCCATGTGGCCGGGCAGATTGTTCAGGATCTCGATCAGGTCACGGCGCTCGGTCGGCGACAGCCCGGCTGCCGGTTCATCGAACAGGATGAAGCGCGGTGCGCCGGCAAGCGCCAACGCAATCTCGAGCTGGCGCTGCTGGCCATATGACAGCTCCGACACCAGCGTTTCGCGTACGTCGGTCAGATGTACGGCCTCAATCAGGTCGGCGGCTGACTGCATCAGCGCATCGGACCGGCCCGGGCGGATCAGCGAGAAGCGATTGCGTGAGACACCGCGGCAGGCCAGGTAGACATTGTCGATAACACTGAGGCCGCCAAACAACAGCGAGATCTGGTAGGTGCGACGCAAGCCCCGGCGAATACGGTCGTGCGGCGGGAATTTGGTGACGTCCTCGCCGAACATGCGCACGACGCCAGATGTCGGCAGAAAATCGCCGGTTATGCAATTGAACAGGGTGGTCTTACCGGCCCCGTTTGATCCCAGCACGGCGCGCCGTTCACCCGGCTTGACGGTCAGGGTGACATCCTGCATCGCTGCAAGGGCGCCGAAAAACTTGCTGACACCGCGCAACTCCAGTGCATTGGCTGTGCCTGCCGCCGACAACCGGCCGGCCATGGTGGAGGTATCTGCAATGGCATTCATGCCCCGCTGCCTCCATCCTTGTCCACCGGCTCGCCGGTCAGCCGGTCGGTTGAGTTCATGCGGTTGCGCCAGCGCTCCCAGAGCCCGAGAATACCGTCAGGCGACCAGAATACGATGACCAGGAACACCAGGCCAACCAGCAACTGGAAGCGTTCGCCCGACAGGCCGATCGAGACCATGAAATCCAGGGCGAAGGTTCTCAGCAGCACATAGATGATGGCACCGATGAACGGGCCGACGGGCCGCGCCATGCCACCGACCACGGCTATGATCAGAATGTCGATGGCCGGACCTATCCCGGCTGTTCCCGGTGATACCTGGCCGTTCAGCCAGACCAGCAGAATGCCGGCAATTGCGGCTATGAAACTGGCGAAGATATAGGCCGCGACCCGGTGGGCGGTGACATTGTAGCCCAGTGCCTCCATGCGCCGGGCGTTATCACGAACCCCCTGCAGCGCAAGGCCGAACGGCGCGCGCGAAACATACAAGACCGACAGGTAGGCAACAGCCGCCCAGAACAGTGTCAGATAGTAAAACGGTATCGGTGCGCGCCAGTTGACACCGAACAGTTCCGGCGGCGTAACCCCGTTGAATCCGGAAAACCCGTTGAACAGGACGTAGTTCTGGCGGGTGAAATAAAAGAACGCCGACGCAATCGCCAGCGTGATCATGATTGTGTAGATGCCCTCGGTGCGCACCGCCAGGGCGCCGGTCAGCGTGCCGAAGGCAGTGGCGATGATCAGGGCAATCGGGATTGCCACCCACCATGGCCAGCCCAGCGAAATCTGCGTAATGGCGCTGTCACCAAAAATCGCCAGCATGTAGGCGGCACACGCGGCCACCGACATCTGGACCAGGGACACCATGCCGCCATAGCCGCCGAGAAACATCAGGCTCAGGGCAATCATACCCAGAATGAGTGCCCAGCCGAAAACCTGGAACAGAAAAAATGGCCCCACCAGAGCCGGCATCAGCAGAAGTATAGCCCCGACGAACCAGTACGGTGTCGGAATGGCGCTCAACGACCAGCCGGACCAAGCCGATTGCGGCTTGGTGTTGATCGGCGCAGTGCCTGTGTCTTCGGTCAGGGCCATCGGTTGTTACCGCCTCTCGCCGAGCAGGCCCTGCGGCCTGAACGCCAGCACTACGACCATGATCAGGAAGGTCAGCACCACCGCGTAGGTCGGCATGTAGACTGATCCGAATTGTTCCGCCAGCCCGATCAGCAGCGCACCAAGGGCGGCACCGGGAATGGATCCCATGCCGCCAACGATCACGACCACCAGCGAGGCCAGCAGGAAGCGGGTGTCTTCACCCGGTGCCAGGGACTGGAACGTGCCGCCGACAACGCCGGCCAGTCCTGCCAGGCCGGCGCCAAATGCGAACACCAGCACAAACACCCGCTGGATGCGCACACCGGTCGCAGACAGCATGTCGCGATCGTCAACACCGGCCCGTATCAGCATGCCGATGCGGGTCTTGTTGAGCGACAGCCACATGGCAATACCGATGACGATGGACGCCACCAGAATGACAATCCGAACGAACGGGTATTTCAGGAAAACCGCTTCACCACTGCTTTTTACTGCCGTCACAATGGGCAACTGGATGGGGCCTGACAACCAGTCGGGCGTCAGTATCTGGTAGAAATCGCCGCCCCAGTACCACAGCATCAGGTCTGCCACGACGATCGAGATGCCGATCGTCACCAGCGTCTGGCGCAGGTCCTGGCCCTCCATTCGCTGAAACACCAGCACCTGCAGCAAGACCCCCATGGCGCCGACAACCACGAACACCACAACGAAACTGAGCAGCCACCAGCCGGTGGTGTTGGCGACGTCATAACCGATATACCCGCCAAGCAGGTACAAAGAACCGTGCGCCAGGTTGACGTTCTTCATCAGACCGAAGATCAGCGTGAAGCCGCTTGCAACCAGAAAATACAATGCCCCCAGCGTGATACCGTTGAACAGGGCATTCAAGAAGATCTTCTTACGTCCGAAAGTGGCGACAAACCCCGGCGGCCACGGTGCGAAAATTGCCCAGATCAGAAAGCAGATGGCCAGCACGATAACCAGCGACCAGTACGGATTGCGTGCCATGAACTCCTTCATGCCGTGCCTCCCCCGTTGCAGCAATCAGATGCCGTGAAACCGTACCTGAACTCGTGTCGCCCTGCCATTGTCAAAACATCTTCCTCCGTCCGGAAGTGTACATTGCACTTCCAGATTCCCCACAATAATAGGAGCAGGTGCCGCGGAATGCATACCTGACAGTCTTATGGTCTTGTAATTAATCGAAAAACACCGCGTTCAAGACGACAATTGAGCCACTCTGCGATAGTCGGACGGTGGAATCCCGACATTTGAGGCAAAAAACCTGGTGAAGCTGGCTTGCGACGAGAACCCGAGATCAAGCCCGATTGAGGTAACCGGATCGCTGGATTGCGTCAGTCGCTCGATGGCCGTTTCCATGCGCAGCGTGTTCAGATAGATGTTGGGCGTGAGCCCGACATTCTCCTTGAACAGCTTGAAAAAGTGCGGCCTGGAAATGCCGGCACCGCGTGCAATGGAATCCAGCAGGATGCTTTCACCTTCGCCGAGACGCGACTTCATCAGCTTGATGGAGTTCCGAATTCGGAAATCACGCAACACAGCAACGGGCATTTCACACCTGGCGTCACCGGAACTCGACGCCCAACTCTGATTGTAGGATTCCTGGGTAAGTTCAAACACGCATGCCTGGATCAACTCTCCGCAGCCATCGTCGAGCAGCAAGCGTGATGTCTGGTGCACCAGTTGCCGCACAGGTGGCGACATCTCGATCAGCGATGATCCGAAATTCAGGCCAAAGCGTGCGTGCTTCGACATTTCCAGAAACCATTCCGGGCGGATGTACATCACCAGGAACAGCGAGCCGTTCTCCAGATCGCCAGGATGAAAGCTGTGCGGCTGCCAGGGACTGACGGCGGTGGCGGATGCCCGGTCCAGATCGTGATGCACACCCTCGACCGCCATGCTGCCGTATTTGCCGCTGACATAGAACACCAGGTGACCTTCGCGATGGGCATGGGTCGCTAGCTCCCGGTCAAGCTGGTACAGGGTGACACGGCCAAACACACCGTGATACACGGCCAAGGCTCTACTCATCGCTTCCTCCCGCAAACAGTGCGCGGTTCTTTATTCTGCATGATTTTGCAGGCGTTTTTCGCAAATCATGACCAACAGGGAGCAATTCAGCAAGTGGAATCTCAACCTGCGGGATGTCTGCGCGGACGTGACAGACCGCGAAAACCTCAGGCAGACGTGTAAGCCGTCTTCACCGTTGTGTGGAATTCCGCAGCGTACCTGCCCTGCTCACGGGGACCATAGCTTGAGCCCTTGGCACCGCCGAACGGCACATGATAGTCCACTCCGGCAGTCGGCAGATTGACCATCACCATGCCGGCCTCGGCATTGCGCTTGAAATGGGTTGCGCGTTTCAGGCTCTGCGTACAGATACCGGATGACAGGCCGAAGGCTGTGTCGTTGGCGACCTGCAGGGCTTCGTCATAATCGCGCACCCGGATCACCGAGGCCACCGGCCCAAACACTTCTTCGGTGTTGATGCGCATATCGTTGCGGGTATCGGTAAACAGCGCCGGCTGCATGTAGAAACCGGTCTTGTCGCGCACCAGCCGCTCGCCGCCCACCCTTAGAGTCGCCCCTTCACTGCGGCCGATCTCGACATAATCGAGATCCTGTTGAAGTTGCACTTCGTCAACCACCGGACCGATCTGGGTTCGGCTGTCCAGCGAGTCTCCGACAGTCAGCTCCCTGATCCTGGACGCACATGCCTCGACAAAACGGCTGTGGATGCCTTCGGTGACCACCAGGCGCGACGATGCCGTGCAGCGTTGGCCAGTCGAAAAGAAGGCGCCTTGTATGGCGCAGTCGACCGCTACTTCCAGATCGGCGTCATCCAGCACAACCAGCGGGTTCTTGCCGCCCATCTCAAGCTGGAATTTCCGCATGTGACGCACGCTGGCCTGCGCCACCCGCTCTCCGGTGGCCTGCGATCCGGTAAAGCTGATTGCCTCGATGCGGGCATCATCGAGCATGGCCTGGCCCACCACGGAGCCCGGCCCGTTGACCATGTTGATAGTGCCCGGCGGCATGCCGGCCCGGTGCAGGATATCCACAATCGCCCAGGCACAACCCGGCACCAGTTCCGCAGGCTTGAACACCACGGGGTTGCCGTAGCAGATGGCCGGCGCGATCTTCCAGGCGGGAATTGCAATGGGGAAGTTCCAAGGCGTGATGATGCCGACAACCCCGATCGGTTCACGGCTGATTTCCACGTCTACACCGGGCCGGACCGATGGCAGTTTTTCTCCTGCCAGGCGCAGTGTCTCACCGGCGAAGAAATTGAATATCTGCGCTGCACGCACCGTCTCGCCGATGCCTTCGGCCAGAGTCTTGCCCTCTTCGCGCGATAGCAGCCTGCCGATGTCCTCACGCCTGGCCATGATCTCGTCGCTGGCGGTGCGCAGGATGTCGTGCCGTGCCTGGATGCCGCTCCTGGCCCAGTCGTAGGCAGCCGCTTCAGCCGCAGCAATCGCAGCCTCCACATCATCGGTGCTCGCTGTAGCGTAGTGACCGATGACGTCATCAGTATCAGATGGATTGACGTTGGCAGACGCCTGCTCGCCGGCGCGCCATTGTCCGTTGACCAGGTTGGGTTTCACATCAGCCATATCATTCACCAGGAATTTCCAAGAAATCAGGGCGCCTCCGGATAGAAGACGCCCTGGATGTTTCAGGTCATGTCAAGAATGCGGTACTCAGTACTTTTTGCATTCCGGCACGTCGCGTGACGGCAGTCCGATGGTCTTGAAGGCTTCCGCATCAATACCCAGCGTCTGGTTCACGTTCGGCACGATCTTCACCAGCTTGTTGACCAGGTTGCCATTCTCTTCCACCACTTCGGTGACGAAGTTGGTGCCGATGGCCTGGCGATTGCCGTCCAGCGTGATCTTGCCGTTAGGCGCATCAAGCTCCAGTCCTGCAAGACACTGGCGGAACCCCTTGTGACCGTCCGACAGGTCGCCGTTCACATTGTCCATGCATATCTTCATTGCATTGAACGCGTTGTAGTAGCCGGTGGCCATAAGCGCCGGGCTCGGGAAGCGTTTTTCCGGCGGGAAGGCATCCTGGTAGGCTTTCACGAAGGTCTGCCATTTTTCATTGTCCCAGGTGTCGGCCTGCGGGCCTGAACCGGGCGTTCCGATCAGGGCTTCCTTGGCCTTGCCCTTTGAGGACAGCACGGTGCCATCGATCATGATAGTGCCGCCGATGAGCTTCGCGTCACCGCCTGCCTGCTGGTACTGGTTGAGGAAGTTGACGGCATCACCACCGCCCAGTCCGAGATAAATCGCATCCACGTCATCCGGCAGCGAGGCGATGATAGAGGCGAAGTCCTTGGTGCCGAGCGGCACCCAGAAACGCTCGGTAATCTGACCGCCGGCGCCGCAGAACTCCAGGGCAAAGCCGAACACCTGCGTGTAGATGAAGGAGTAGTCCTCGCCGATGGTGGCGACGGTCTTGTAGCCCTTTTCGTTGAACACGTACTCGCCAAGACCGGCAGACCATTGCGCGCCGTCCATATTGAAGCGGAAGAAGTTTTCCGATGGCGTGACGTAAGTTGTTTCCTGGGCCCCGGAAATGCCGTTGATGAATGTCACCTGCGGCTGGGTCTTGGAGTAGTCGCGGATGGCAATGCCTTCTGAACCGGAAAGCGGACCGATGATGATGTCGACCTTGTCCTGCTCAACCAGCTTGCGGGCCGCGCGCAGGGCACTGTCCGGACTGGCGTCGGTGGCACCGACGATAACTTCGATCTCGCGGCCGCCGGCCATGCCTTTGGCTTCTTTCATGGCGACTTCGAAGCCACGCTGACCGTCTTCGCCGAGCACCGTGTAAGTTCCTTCAAGCGTCGCCATGAAGCCGATCTTCAGCTTGTCGGCAGCTTGAGCCGATCCGGCTGCAAATACCGCGGCAGCGGCGACTGTTGAAATTAGCCATTTGCGCATAATAGTCTTCCTCCCATTAAGGCATGTGCGTCATGCATCAGAAAAACCGCGTCGTTTGTCGCGCGATTGGAGCAAGGGTAAACGGCACATCGTCCGTAACAAGCCCAATCGGTGCCGACTTATAACCCTAAGTCTCTTTTTTGGCGCGGCGTGGTGATGAAAAAAGCGGCAAAAACGCTCACAATAACCGGGATTCAGCCCTCTCAGGCGCCGTTTTTGATGTCATATACCTGAACCTTGCTCCACAGGCTGGCGCAAGTTTCCAGGAACAGCTGGTGTGGCTCGCCGGCCTGGTAGGCGTCATGGCTGGCCAGGTCCGAAAACTTCAGAATCACCGCGTAGTCGTAGCTGCTGTCGATGACCGCACGGCTGGTTGCCGCCGGCTTCCCGATCTGCCGCTCCAGTACATTGGGGTCACGGGTCAGCAGGTCAAGACCGGTTTCAAACTGCCGGACCTGTTCCGGACTGGTTGTCTTCCACAGCCAGAAGAACACGGTGTGTATGTGCATGATCGGTTTCCAGGCCAGACGTTACGGCGTCGGCACTCCGGCGCCTGGCAGACATCCTGTCAGTAAGGCGCCGTCGGCACCTTACTTAGAGTAGGATTATTGCCGCCGGGTCAGCGTCAGGCGGCCATGGCGGCAATGGCGGTCTCGAACGAGGGGCACAGCTTGCCGGTGCCGTCCGCGATGGCCCGGGAATTGGCCGCCAGCAGATTCATGGCGTAGTCGAACTCCTGCTCGAATTGCGGCAGTTCCTCATCCAGAAATGAGAACATCAGCACAATCCGCCAATCCGCCGAGATTTTTGCCAGATCAAGCACCTCCGGAGTGCTTTCCAGATCCAGCTCAATGACCCGATAATAGAAATTCTCGCTCAGTAGGCGCTTTTTCAGCTCCTGCAGGTCCGCAAACAACTGCTCCACCTGCGCTTCCACACAGTGTGGCGCGGAGTACTCCAGACGAATGCACTTGCGGGCACTGGCGGTAACCTCCTGCGCCCAGCGAAACGATTCAGGGAACTCCTTTGCCAGAACCACCGCCAGGGAGCCTGCAGTCCCGATCGCCTCTGGTTGCCACTCTTGTTCACCAACAGACACATGTAACTCTGATACCGTCAACTCGCCCTCCGCCGTCTAACTCGTCAAGCCCTTACTCAGGTTGTTTTCGTTAGGTCAATCAGAAGTCAGCAGCCTGATAACGTCAACACATTTGGCCAAGTTACGAACACATTTGCGTCACATTTGTTGATAATTCCCGGAAACAGGGCCAAAACGGCGGTTTACAAGCCCAGATTGTGCATAAATAAAACTTGCACGTTGTGTGATGAATCTCACATTCGATGCCCCCGGCCTGTGCAATGTTGCGGCTAACAAAACAACAAGAACGTCTCGTCTTTAAGGAACGCAACCATGACCAGGCAACACCATAACAGCATTGCAGCGACCATCTTGAAATCGACCCAGCGCCTTCTGCGCAGCAACCGGAACAGCAACTTGCTGGCCAGCAGTCACATCGACGCGCGCACCATGAAGGACATCGGCATCAATCCGGTCAGCCTGCTCTGAGTATCATTACTCTCTCCCAAGATTTCCCTGCAACTCCTCCCCGGGCATTTAGCCCGGGGTTTTTCGTGTTGCGCAGGCGCGAAACGATAGGTGACGGCTCAGGCGGTGGCCAGCAGGATAATGCCGGCGGCCACGAAGACCACCGAGATCATCCTGAGTTTCCAGGGCCGCTCACCGAACCATACAACCCCGATCAGCGCGGCTATGATGACGCTCGACTCGCGGATGGCCGACACGGCACCCAGTGACGTAAGGCTCTTGGCATAGATTGCCAGTCCGTAGGCGAGCGCCGAAATCAGACCGCCGCCGATGCCGATCACATAACTCTTCAGCGGATACTCGCGCAGCTTGTTCCACCGCATGCCGAGCAGAACGGCTGTCGACACGGCTTCCAGCGCGAACAGCCAGCCGATATAACCCAACGGGCTGCCCGATGCCCGCACGCCCATGCCGTCGGCCACGGAATATGAGGCAATGGTGATGCCGGTCAGAAGGGCAGCAGCGAGCGCACCGGCATTGATCCGCGCACCCGGCCGGCCAAACGTCTGGGCACCGATCGCCAGTGAGATGATCAGGATGCCGGCCCAGGCTACCGGCGGCAACACCTCGCCAGCAAACAACTGCGCGCCCAGCGCGACCAGCACCGGTGCCACGCCGCGCGCGATCGGATAGACCTGGCTGAGATCACCGAACCGGTAGGCCACCAGCAGGAATCCGTAGTAGAAATAGTGGATGAAGGTCGATGCCGCGATGAACGGCCAGGCTTCACGCGCCGGCGGCAGATACAATACCACCATGACCACGCCGATCAGACCGTGCCCGAGGTTGATGAGCCCGAGCGTGATCACCCGGTCCGTCGATCCCTTGACCACGGCATTCCACACCGCGTGCAGCACGGCTGCGCACAGGATCAGGGCTATGGCGAAATGTGTCGGCGCGCCCATTCAGGTGTGTCCGGAGGTCGGATTGGCGGGTGTCACGAGGCAGCTTCGCTAATCGCCGTCTCCACGATTGTCAACGCTGCCTCCAGGTCGTCGCGTGCAATGGTCAACGGCGGCGACAGTGTCAGGACGCAGCCTTGCGAAATCTTGAAACTCAGGCCCTGTTCCAGGCACCGATAATAGATTTGCTCCGCCAGTTCAGGTGCCGCGGACCTGGTTTCCTTGTCCGACACGATTTCAATACCGAACATCAGTCCCCTGCCCCTGACATCGCCGGCTATGGGACAACCCGCCGCAAAGTCCCGCAGCCGGTCCATCGCATGCCCGCCCAGTTGCGCCGAGCGCTCGACCAGGCCTTCATCCTCGATGATGTCCAGAGTGGTCAGGGCGGCACGGCCGGTCACCGGGTTTTTCTCATGGGTGTAGTGGCCGATGGCAAATTCACCGCACACGTTCAGGTTCTCGCGGGCAATGGCAGCCGCAATCGGCAGGATGCCGCCGCCCAGCGACTTGCCGACAACACAGATGTCCGGCACAACGTCATCATGATCGAACGAAAAGAACCGGCCGGTCTTGCCGAGGCCGGTGGGGATTTCATCGAAAATCAGCAATGTGCCGTGCCTGTTGCAGGCCTCGCGCACCTTCTGCCAATATCCCGGCGGCGGGATCTGCGGCACCGCCCGCATGGGCTCCGCAATAACCGCCGCCACATCGCCTTCACGCTCCAGCACATAGTCGACCATGGACGCACATGCCAGTCCGCAATTGTCCGGTCCGGGATGGCCGTAGGGACAGCGGTAACAGGCAAACGGGGCAACATGCTCCGCACCCGGTGTCAGCGGACCGGCAATATGCGAGCGGAATGTCGCCTCGCCGCCAACCGATGACGCGCCGAAACCGGCGCCGTGAAATGCATCCCAGAACGACAGCGTCTTGAACCTGCCGGTCGCCGCACGCGCGATCTTCAGGGCGACCTCGACCGCATCGGAACCTCCGGTGGTGAACAGTACCCGTTTCAGGTCTGCCGGGGCGAGTTTGCCCAGGCGCTCAGCCAGCTCCACCGAAACCTCATTGGTGAAGCGCCTTGGAGAAAAGCTCAATGTGTCCAGCTGCTGCTTGATGGCCGCGACCAGCCGCGGATGGCCATAGCCGATGTGATGAACACTGTTGCCATGAAAGTCCATGTAGCGGCGGCCGTCCAGGTCCTCGATCCAGATGCCTTCAGCCCTGGCAATCGTGTTCACGCACGGGCTCGACAGGCTCTGGTGCATGAACGAATCCGCATCGCGCTGCAGCAAGGGCCGTGAGCGCTCACCAGTATTTGCGGCAGCCCAGTTTGCGCGGGCCGCTGAGGTGTTCGACTCACCCTCTGTATGCTGGATCTTCGAGCCCTTTTCCAACAACCTGGCCTAACGCGGCCACGGCAGTGAATATGTCTTCAAATTTGTGAAGAATTTCATTGCCTCCAGCACGCCTTCCTTGACACCATTGCCTGAATCCTTGATGCCCCCGAACGGCGACATCTCGATACGGTATCCCGGTTGTTCCCAGATGTTCACCGTACCCACATCCAGGCCTTCGATATAGTTGGTGGCACGGACAAGGTTGTTGGTGCAGACCCCTGCCGACAAGCCAAATGCGGTCGAGTTGGAAATCTTCATCACTTCTTCGTCGTTGTCCGGCACCCGCACGATCGGCACGATGGGACCGAAGGTTTCCTCCATGACCAGCTCGCAGCCATGCGGCACATGGTCCACGACGATAGGTGGCAGCAAGGCACCCTTGCGCTCCGGGTGATAGAGAATTTTGGCACCCTGCTTCTCCGCGTCATAAACCCGGTTTTCGAAGATCTCCGCTGCCTTCGAGTGAATGACGCAACCCAGTTGTGTGTCCGGGTCCTGCGGGTCGCCGAAACGAATGGCCTTGGCGTTTTCCGTGATCATCGGCACGATCTTGTCGGCGATCGACTCCTGCACCAGGATACGCTTGATGGCAGTGCACCGCTGGCCGGAATTGCCGGTTGCCCCGGCGCAGGCCAGCGCTGCCGCCTTCTCTAGATCAGACGTCTCGAGATCATTCAGGATGATAAGCGGATCGTTGCCGCCGAGCTCCAGCGCGGTACGCCTGTAGCCGGCCTTGGATGCGATCATCTTGCCGACCGGCACACCGCCGGTGAAGGTGATGATGTCGATATTGTCATTGGTGATCATTTCATCACCGATGTCGGCAGGCATGCCGGTGACGATCTGGAACATCTCCGGCGGCAGGCCGGCCTCATACAGGATGTCGGCCAGGGTAATGGCTGTCAGCGGCGTCAGTTCAGTAGGCTTGCACACCATGCAGTTGTTGGTGGCAATCGACGGTGCGATCTTGTGTGCCACCATGTTGAGCGGATGGTTGAACGGGGTGATCGCGGAGATGGCATTGACCGGCTCACGCTTGGTGAAAATCTTGCGGTCCTTGCCCTGGGGCGTCAGGTCACATGAGAAGATCTGTCCGTCATCGAGGATGGCCAGTTGCCCGGCCAGCGTGAACACATCATACGAGCGTCCCGTCTCATACAGTGAATGCTGTTTGCAGATGCCCAGCTCCAGTGTCAGCCAGTGGGCGATCTCCTCGCGCCGCTCACGGATCAGCTCTGCGGCTCGAAACAGGATTTGCTGGCGCTCATAGCGGGTCAGTTTCGGTTTGTATCCGGCAGCGATTTCGAAAGCCCGCGCGGCGTGTTCAGCCGTACCGGCAGGCACCGTGCCGATCACCTCGTCCGTGTAAGGGTACAGCACCTCCACCACGTCTTTTGTCGTCACCTTCTCGCCACCGATGCGCATTGCCTCGCGGCGGATCGTGCGTTCCGTTCCACTCATTTCTGTCGACCTTTTAGATGGTTGTTTGTAGCGCTGCTGCCCGCACCGCATAGAAGAAAGCGTCAAAATTCCGCAGTTCCGGCGCGCCCGGCAGGTCCGGCATCACCCGGTTGACGATGAACGGCACTTCCTGCTCGGTCAATCCGCCATGCGAGCGCAAAGGCTCTTTCAGCGCGGCCAGATCATGCCGGTGTGCACTGGTGCCTACGGTCATGTTCTCACCGGAGATCACCACGATATCGCCAATGCGGTCCTCCGGCAGCTCAAAGCGCTGGCAGGCGTCGGCCTTGTCGACCGCCAGGATGATCCCGTCGACATCGCGCAGCCTGCCGAGCACCTGTTCGACATCCGCATCAGCCGGCAGATAGGCAGTGGCGAATGATCCCAGCGCCCCGTGATGCACCACGTAGGGGTCGGTGATCGGCAGGATGACCCGGGCGGCGTCCTTGCCCAGCCAGTCGTCCATCAGGTCCTGCACGTAGATGACTGCCGGCGAGCCATCGGACAGGTGCTTCGGTTTCATGCCGTGATCGGCGGTAACAACGATAGCCGCGCCCATGGCATCCAGCTCGCTCAGGTATGTGTCGAACATGGCGTAGAACGCCTTGGCCTCGGCATCTTCGGGCGCATATTTATGCTGCACATAGTCGGTTGTGGTCAGGTACATGACATCCGGCGCAAACTCCTTCAGCAGCTTGACCCCGGCAGCAAAGACAAATTCCGAAAGTTCGGCGGAATAGACCTCCGGCACCTCGCGGCCCAGCCATTCGGACGCATTGTCGATACCATGTTCGGCCTTGGTGGTGGTGTCCGAGCGTTCCGATGAAAAGCAGATCGCGCGGTCTTCATCGAAAGCCAGGCCATGGCCGAGCAGTGCCCGCAACTTGTCTTTTGCGGTCACGATGGCGACGCGCTGGCCGGCATCATAGAACCCCTTGAACACGGTCGGCGCGCGCAGGAATTTCGGGTCGTTCATCATCACTTCCTCACCCGTATCCGGATCATACAGGAAGTTACCGCAGATACCGTGCACCGCCGGCGGACGCCCGGTGGCGATGGACATGTTGTTAGGGTTGGTGAAACTCGGGATGACGCTGTGCGCCAACCGGTCGGTACCGGCCTTGCGGATGCGCGCCAGCGTCGGCATCAATCCGTCGGCAATGGCTTCATCCAGGTAAGCCGGTTCGCAGCCGTCCAGGCAGATGGCGATGGCGCACGTCTCGCCTTTGGGATAGCTGCGTCCGTTCACCGTGACGTCCAGCGGGGTCATGTCGTTCATCTATTCAGTTGCTTTCATTGTTCAGGCGGCCAGTTTTTCCCGTTCGGAAAGAGCGGCCTGGGGTGGTGTTGCGCTGACAATGCCCATGGCATCCAGCGATGATTTGGCGGCGGCCACTACGGCGCGCATGGTGTGGTGATCCATCTGGCCGATGCAACCGACGCGGAAACTGTCGACCACGGTCAGCTTGCCAGGGTAGATGATGAAGCCCTTTTCCTTCATCAGGTCGTAGAACCGGCTGAACTCAAACCTGGCATCCGCCGGATTGAAAAACGTCACGATGATCGGCGACAGCCAGCGATCGCGCAGCAGGGTTTCAAACCCCAGTTCGCGCATACCGCTGACCAGCACATCGCGGTTTCTGGCATAGCGCGCCCCACGCGCCTGGATGCCGCCTTCCTCACGATGCAGGCGCAGGGCTTCCATGAACGCAGACACCACATGTGTCGGTGGAGTAAACCGCCACTGGCCGGTCTTTTCCATGTTGACCCATTGCTCATGCACGTCGAGGCTGAGCGAATGGGCGTTGCCCTTTGCCGCAACCAGTTCGGACTTGCGGGCAATGATGAAGCCAAAGCCGGGAACGCCTTCGATGCACTTGTTGGCGGACGACACAATCGCCTCATAGCGGATGTCGCCTGCCGCGACATCAATGGCGCCGAAGGCGCTCATGCTGTCGATCAGCAGCTTGCAGCCCGCTGCATAGGTCGCCTCGGAAATCTCCTTTATCGGGTTCAAGATGCCCGATGACGTCTCGCAATGCACCACCACCACGTGGGTGATTTCCGGGTCTGCAGACAGTGCAGCGGCCACTTCCTGGCCGCGCGGCGGCAGGTAGTCCCCCTTGTCGATGTCGACATGGGCGCGGTCGATATAGTCCATGGTCTTCGCAATACGCTGGCCATAAGCGCCATTGATCAGCACCAGCGTCTTGCTGTCGCGCGGCAGCAGCGACCCCAGCATGGCTTCCACCACAAAAGTGCCGCTGCCCTGGACCGGAACGCAGTCAAAGTCGTCTGTATCGTCGCCCACGAGCGCCAGCAGCTCCGACCTGAGACGCGCGGTCATGGCTCGGAAGTCGCTGTCCCAGGACCCCCAGTCGCGCAGCATCTGTTCCTTGACCGAATAGGCCGTGGTCAACGGACCCGGTGTGAGCAGATATGGTTCACCCTGCCGTGGCGCTCCGATAGCCGATGCAGGGTCAGTCTGCAGGTCTGTTTTCATATCCGCTGCCTCCGCACAATCATCTGCGCCAGAATTGATGCCTGAGAATTTAGGTAGTGCCGTTGTATTTGAGAAATCGATATTTCAGATCAACATATAATATTTTCTGTGCCTCACGATTTGGCATCCGCCAACCGGCTGTCGAGCAACAGGCCGCTCTTTTTAAGGATCGGATAGGCAAACGTGATGAACCGGGAATTGATCTCCTTGAGGGCGCGCACGGTTTCCAGGTGAATGTCGCTGGTGGCAATGCTTTGCGGGCTGCCCTGCCCCAGCCGGGCCAGATGGGCATCATGGGATTCCTCCTCCAGCGTGCGCACATATTCCTTCTCCTCCACCAGCTGGCGCGCCGACTCGATGTCTTCCGACACCAGCACGTTGAGCGACAGCTGCATATTGGCCAGCACCCGGGCGTGCAACCGGGTCAGTTCGGTCCAACCTTCCTTGGAGAACGTCAGTTTCTTCTTTCGCATTTCACCGGTCAGCCGCAGCAGGTCCTTGGTGATGATGTCGCCGACCCGTTCCAGGCTGATTGCAATGCCGGTCAGGTCCATGCTGCGCCGGGCCTGATCCGGCGACAACTGACCCTGGTTCAGTTCAGCCAGATAGAGCTTGATGTCGGTCTGGGCTTCGTTGACCTGGTTTTCGATCTCCTTGATGCGCGCAGCCGCATGGGGGTCGGTCGAAACGAACAGTTCCATGACCGGCGACAGCATCAGCTCGATCTGCTCACTCATGCGCAACAGTTCACGGGTGGCACTGGCCAGCGCCAGGCCGGGATTGCCCAGCACGCTGCGATCCAGCGCGCTGGCCGGCCTTGCGGCAACCTGTGCCGGGTCATCTGTCGCCGCGACCAGATGCCTTGTCAGCGCCGCCAGCGGAACGACCAGCGGCAGGAAGACAAAAAGCAGCGCGGCGTTGAACAGCAGATGAAAACTGACAAGCTGACGCGCCGGTGTACTGGCTATTGCATCCAGCGGCAGGTCCACATGGCGCAGCAACACCAGTGCAGCGATCGCGCCGAGCACCCGCACCACCAGGTTGCCCACGGCAATGCGGCGCGCCTTGGCGTGCAGGTTGCGTGTCAGCCATACCGCAATCAGCCCGCTGCCGGCATTGGCGCCGAGCACCAGCGGCAGGCCCGCCTCCAGCGGCAGCAGCCCTTGTGCACAGAATGCCGCCAGCATCAGAACAGCGGCCACGGAAGAATGGAACGCGAAAGCCAGCGCAGCGCCGCCGGCAAACGCGGTCAGCAGATCCTTGCTGAGGTGCTGCACGAACGGTTGCAGATACGGGCTGGTCCGCAATGGCTCGGTGGCGTCCCCGATCATGCTGAGCGACAACAGGATGAAGGCCACGCCCATGACGACGCGGCCGACCTGCTTGACGACCCGGGCAGATCCTTTCAGGAACAGCAGCCCGCCCGTGACCAGCAGCACCGGGATAAGCCAGGCAATCTCCAGGCTTAAGAACTGCACCGCAACCGCCGTACCCAGATCGGCCCCGAGCACCACAGCAAGCGATCCGGTGACGCCCATGACGCCGGTGGCGGCAAATCCGGACACCAGCAGCACAACCGCAGTGGAACTCTGCAACGCAGCAGCCGTCAACACACCGGCAAACGAGTTCAGCACAGTCGAGCGCCGCGACACCATGAACACGTTGCGCAGTTCGGCTCCGAAGGCACGCTCAACGCCGGTCCTGACCATCCGTGTTGAATACAACAGCAGGACAATTGCAGCGGTCAGGTTGAGCAGGAATACCGATAGTTGCATGGCGGTTATGGGTCCGGATCAGATCTGGCTTGTTGACAAGTGGAGGCCTGGCTGGTGCGCCTCACGCGCCTTGGTCCGCACACAGGGCAGGTCATGACCGTTCATTGTCCCTCCCTTGCAACCCATAGCTCAAAGCGATAGTTTTTATTCACTCATATTATTTATCGATAGATCGAAAGGCTCTCGTCATGCGGTATGTGCAATTGCGGGCATTTCACAATGTCGCCATTCACGGCGGGTTTTCACGCGCTGCAGAAGCGCTGCATCTGACCCAGCCGGCGATTTCCGATCAGGTCCGCAAACTAGAGGCCGAATACGACATTCGTTTGTTTGACCGGCAGCGCAAACAGATCCAGGTGACCGATGCCGGCAAGAAGCTGCTCGAGATCACCTACCGCCTGTTTGAGGTGGAGCAACAGGCGCTGGACTATCTGTCGGAAACCCAGACCCTGCGCACCGGTCAGTTGAACATTGTCGCCGATGCCGCGCACCACATACTGCATGTGCTGACCCCGTTCCGCGCCACCAATCCGGGCGTGTTCATCTCGGTACACGGCGGCAATACCGAGACCGCCATCGAACGGCTGCAGAGCTACGAAGCCGATATCGGTGTGGTCGGTGATGTGCCCGCGAGCCGGGAATTTGAAACCATCCAGCTGAATTCCTCGCCCATTGTGGCCTTTACGGCGCGCGGTGGGCCACTGAGCAAGTTGAGCTCAACGACGTTCGGCGAATTGATGCGCCATCCGCTGGTGTTGCGCGAGGCCGGGTCCAAGACCCGCGCCAAGCTGGAAGAGGAAGCCCGCCGCAAGGGCATCCGCATCACCGGCAGCATCGAGGCTGAAGGGCGCGAGGCGGTGCGCGAGATCGTGGCCGCCGGCGGCGGTGTCGGGGTGGTCTCCGAAGCTGAATTCGGCCAGGACAGCAGGCTGGTGAAAATCCCCATCTCCGACAGCGCCATGACCATGGACGAGTCCATAATCTGTCTGCGCGAGCGCCTGGAGAGCAAGGTGATACGGGCTTTCATGTCGGTCGCCCATGCCGCGATTGCAGGTTGAATCCACGACTGACCGCCGGCAGTCACCAAACTGACACGGTTGTTGCCGATATTCGCGCGAAACCAATTGGCGGGCGGCTTCGCTGAATGTCCGCATCAGGACGTCGGCAAAAGGAGAGGTGCAATGGCTGATCAAAGCAAGAAACCCCAAGACTGCAATCCGACAATGGAGTTGGCGATGTCTGCAGCTTGTGTCTCCCGCGATGGCTCATCACAGCATAGATTGGGCGAAATGTTCACCGACTGCACGGACCAACCGGTGACAATTGACTACCTCGCCGGCTTTCACAGCGGAAGCTAGCTGGTTTGAGGCATTATGTCTGTCGGCCTATTCTTGCCTCCGATCATGACAAGAGATCTCGGCAAGGTTTGCCCACTTGACGATCGGACAACCCGTCTGGCACCCGCCACTGGGAAATGCCCGCAAGTTTGCAGAACTGTAAGAAAACCGATCGATTGTTGTGATGTAGCCGGCATATGCCCGTTGCATGAACATTTTGTTTGTGAGCAGCGCAAGACACTTTGGCGGGACTGAACGGTGGACCAGCATGGCTGCGGCTGAGCTTTCGCGCCGAGGACACTCGATCTGGGTTTGCTGCCCTGACCTGCCTCATGCGACACGATTCATATCGGAGGATCGGCTGATACGCCGGGTACCGTCCGGGCTTGCAGATGTGAAGGGCAAGGCCGATCTGGCAGAAACCATATCAAGACTGGACATAGATGTGGTGATCCCGGTCAGCCAGCGCATGTACTTTCTCACCGGACATATCGCTCGGCGACTGAACATCGCCATGGTGCTGCGGCTGGGCATCGTACGCCTGCCATGGCGGCCGGTTCTCGACTGGTTCGGGTACGGCATCTGGCCGGACGCGATCATCGTCAACACGAGCCGGATCAAGCGCGTTCTGTCCTGGGCTCCGTTTGTGAAACCGGATCGAATCCACGTCATTCACAATGGCATTACGAGCAACCCGCCCGTGCCGAGCATCCGATGCAACGACCGTTTCACAATCAGCTTTCTGGGAACCGTTTCCTGGCGTAAAGGCGTGTGCCATCTGATCTCGGCGTTGCCGCATCTTCCGCCTGAGGTTCTGCACAGGACAAGAGTGCGGATCATCGGAACCGGGCCCGCCTTGGGCCGATGCAGACGGCTGGTCGAGCAGCACCGGCTGCACGACCACGTTTCCTTCGAAGGACACCTTGAAGACCCGTCATCGCTGATGGCGGACACCGACCTGTTCACCCTGCTGTCGGTGCAGGAAGGAATTTCCAACTCACTGCTGGAGGCGATGAATGCAGGTGTAGCCAGCTATACGACACTGGCTGGCGGTCACGGAGAATTCATCCAAGATGGCGTGAACGCCTATGTCGCCACATCGCGCAATCCGAAGCTCGTCGCACGAGACTTGGCAAGAATAGCCACTGACCGGAACAGGGAGCACGTTGCACGCTCGGGCCAGGATACTGTGCTGAAACTGTTCACCACCGAAACCATGGGCAATCAGTTGGAGACACTCCTGCACAGGGTCACTCAAGCAAAGCACATCCCCATTGCGCACCCGGTCATTCACCATCGGCCAGATGTCGCCGGTTAGACCCTTACCGCTGCCGCCAGCCCTGCGTTCTGCCCAGCACATAGCGGGACACCACCGCATGCACCAGCCGTGCCGCGACATTGGTATAGAAGATCATCATGCCCATGGCGGCAGCCGGCGCTATGTCTCCGGCGTCGTCCATGTTGAGCACGGCCACGGACGCAAGCGTCGTTTTCGATGAATACAGGAACACCACCGCCGACACCGTGGTCATGGCATTGACGAACAGGTAGATCATGATGTCGAGAATGGCTGGCATGCACACCGGCACCGTGACCCGGCTGAACAGCCGGTAGAACGGTTGCTTCAACGACGCTGCCACCGGTTCGAATTCGCTGTCGATCTGCTTCAGCGCCGTCACAGCGGTCAGGTGCGAGACGGTGTAGAAATGGGTGACCGTGCAGATCACCAGAATGGCCATGGTGCCGTAGATGAAATTCAGCGGATTGGCCGGATTGTTGAAGAAGAAGATGTAGGCCAGTCCGAGCACCATGCCGGGAATGGCCATGGGCAGCATGGCAAGAAACTGAAAACCCGCCCTGCCCTTCGCAAACCCCTTGGTCTTTTCCACCATGTAGGCACCGGTAAAGATGATGACGGTGCCAATGAGGGCCGTCATCAACGCCATATAGATGGAATTGCGGTAGGCAGCCCAGCCACCACCGTCCATGCGGTCAAAATCATAGTTCGTCAGGCCGAGTGTCAGGTCATAGGGCCAGAACTTGACCAGTGCCGCATACTGGCAGATGCCCAGGATGGAGATGATGAACAGCGCCACCAGCGCGCAATAGGCAAGGCAGCTCAGGTCGAACCGCTTCGACGGTTTGGGCTGGTAGACCACCGAGCGGGCTGACAGCAGCGCCACCTGCTTGCGCTGCACCAGACGGTCGACCACGTAAGCCAGCAGCGCCGGGATCAGCAGCACAACCGACACCACCGCACCCATCTGGAAATTCTGCTGGCCGATGACCTGCTTGTAGATATCCACCGCCAGCATGTTGTATTGCCCGCCGATCACCTTGGGCAGGCCAAAGTCGGTGATCACCAGGTTGAACACCACGAAGGCGGCCGAGATCAGGCCATAGCGCGCGCCGGGAATGGTAACGGTCCAGAAGGTGCGCCATTTGCTGGCGCGCAGCGACACCGCCGCCTCGTACAGTCGCGCGTCCGAGATCGAAAGCGCGATCAGGATGATGATCATGGCATGGGGAAAGGTGAAAAACACCGAGCCCACCACGATGCCGATGGGCCCGTATATGCTTTCACCCATGAGGAACTGTTTCAGGAAGCCCTGGTTGCCGAACAGGTAGACCAACGCGATGCCAGGCAGCAGTGACGGCACCAGGATCGGCGCCATGGCTATCAGCCGGAACACGCCTTTGAACGGCATGCAGCTTCGGCACAGCGCATAGGCGAAACCGAATGCCAGCGACACCGTGATCAGGGTCGATACAATTGCGATGAACACCGAATTCTGGATCGACTGGAACAGCGCCGGGGTCGAGAAGTAGGTTGCGAAATTGGCCAGGCCATAGTCCTGCACCGGACGGATCACCACTCTGCGGAACGTGTTGGAGTCAAACTCCGCCGGCGCGGTGCCTTCAAACCGCTCTGAGCCAACCAGGTAGACAGCGTTTTCATCAAGCCCGCGCAGCCGGTATTTGACGGGACTGCGGAAACTGAAGTCCGGGAAGAATTTGGTCAGCGCCAGGCGTCCGTCGGAACTGGTCGCAAGATCGCCTTCGGGGATGAAACTGCCGCGATCGTTGATCTGTTTCAGCGTCTCCGCCGGCTGCTTGAAGGCACCCGATTCATCGCTCACCTGCACTTCGAACTGTGCCAGGTCGAACCGGCTGGTTTCAAACGCCTTTGACAGCATGGCGTACAATGGCAGCGCCAGGGCCACGATCAGGTACACCGCCAGCACGATCATGTAGCCGCGCATGATCCAGTCGTCAGAACCCAGTTTCGGCTTGATACGGCCACCGGCGCTCGCGTCTGGGGTCATCGCATCAGCACTGCTCATGTGTCAGGCTCCGCCCCGGCAGCGAACACTTTCAGCCGGTCGCTGGGAATCTCGATGCGCATCCGTCCGCCGACCTCGATATCCATGCGGCGCACCGCATTGATGGAGAAATCCGCCACGATCTGACCGTCTCCCAGTTCGGCGCTGCTCAGTCTTGTGCGCCAGAACGAGCCGAGAAACTCCATCTCGTCGACAGTGGTTTCAACCGTGTTTCCAGGCTCGCTGATCTTGTCCGGCGCACCCGGCGAGCGGGCGCCGTCACCGTGAGGAATAATGTCTTCCGGTCGGATGACGGCCGTCACATCGCGACCATCGGCATGGGTGTGAGGTGCGCTCTTTAACTTCCGCGCACCAATGCTGACACCCTTGCCCTTGTTGTCAGCCACACAAGCAAGCTGATTGGTTTCACCGATAAAGTCTGCGACAAACAGCGACACCGGCTCCCGGTAGACGTCGGTCGGTGTGCCGACCTGTTCAATCACACCATGGTTCATGACAACGATGCGGTCCGCCATGGCCAGCGCTTCTTCCTGGTCATGGGTCACCATGATGGTGGTCACGCCCAGCTTGCGCTGCAGGTCCTTGACCTCATGGCGCAGGTGCACCCGCACCTTGGCATCCAGCGCCGACAGCGGTTCGTCCAGAAGCAGAAGCCCTGGCGACATGGCGATGGCGCGAGCCAGCGCAATGCGCTGCTGTTGCCCGCCGGACAGTTGCGCCGGGTATTTCTCAGCCTGTTCAGGCAGCCCGACCAGTTCCAGCAGTTCAGCTACACGCTTGTCGATATCGGATTTGGCAATGCCGGAGTTTTCCAGCCCGAACGCGATGTTCTTCGCCACCGTCAGGTTCGGGAACAGAGCGTAGGACTGGAACACAATGCCGAAATCACGTTCCGACGGCGGCAGGGCGGAGATGTCCTTGCCATCCTGATGCACACTTCCCCTGGTCTGGATATCCAACCCGGCTATGGCCCTCAGCAAAGTGGTTTTGCCACAGCCCGAGGGCCCCAGGAAACACACGAACTCGCCGCGGTTCACCTCCAGCGAAATGTCTTTCAGCGCGTAAAAGTCACCGAACGCCTTCCAGACATTTTCGATCATCAGGTAGGTTTCTGCCGTACTTGCCTGCCCCATCAGCGTTTCCCCGAACAACCCCCGTTTTGCGGCATCTCCACGATACCACACTGCCATAGATCAGAGGCACCGGCGATAAACCGATGCCTCATCTGCAGTATGCTTGCTAGCCCTTGGGCTCTGACTTGGAGTCGTAGCGTTTCTGCCACTCGTCCAGAATCGCCTTACGGTTGTTGGCGGCGAATTCAAAGTCATTGTCGATCATCTTCTCCAGCAGGTTTTCCGGGAAGTGTTCGACAGGCTTGGCAACGCCGGGATATGCGACCACCGCATAACCGGAGTTGTACATCTCGTTGGCCTTTTTGGTGACGGTCCAGTCGACCAGGGTCTTGGCATCGTCAATATTGTCGGTACCGGCGACGATGGCGGTTGCCTCCATGTCCCAACCGACGCCTTCTTCAGGCACGATGATGTCAATCGGCGCCCCGGCTGCCTTGGACTTGGCTCCGCGGAAGGCGAAAGAAACACCGATCGGAATCTCTCCGGCCGCCGCCATCTTGCATGGCTTGGACCCTGAGTGCGTGTACGCGGCAATGTTCTTGTGCAGGTCGTCCATGAACGCCCAGCCGTCCTTCTCGCCGAACATCTGCAGCCAGCTGGACACATCAAGGAAACCGGTGCCCGAAGAGTTCGGGTTCGGCATGATCACATGCCCCTTGTACTCGGCCTTGGTCAGGTCTTTCCAGGATTTCGGCGCTGTCAGGCCAAGCTTTTCACCCTCAACCGTGTTGAAGCACACCGATGCAACCCAGGCATCCATGCCGGTCCATGTCGGCGGCGTGCTCTTGTCCACGAATTTCGGATCGAGATTTTCAACACCCTTCGGCGCATAGGCCTCCAGCATGCCTTCAGATTTCAGCAGCAGCAGAGATGTCGCTGCCAGGCCCCAGATCACATCGGCCTGCGGGTTGTTCTTTTCCGCCAGCAACTTCGCGGTCACCACGCCAGTGGAATCGCGCACCCAGTTGATCTTGATATCCGGATGATCGGCGTTGAATGCATCGGCGTACTTCTTCAGATCTTCCGCTTCAACCGCGGTGTAGACCGTCAGTTCCCCGGCCATGGCTGCCGACATCGACATAACGCCGACCGCAACCCCCGCCAAAAGTCCACCAGCAAGTTTCTTTAACATGACACCTCCTTGTCAGCGCATGAATTGTATCGTCAAGCAGGTTGGCAACCATGCGTATACCGCCACCCAAAATTCGTTTTTTCCCGCTCCCCTCCAGATATGGTTGCGTCATGTGACAGATAAATGAAATCGATAATAATGATGCAACTCCCAATTCTACTTATAGATCAGAATCTCATCCGTCAGCAGGCTGCATTTGCGCACAATGGGCATCCACAACCCGCTGCAGCATCGGCGCATAGTAGGAAAAGCCCCGCGTCTTCATATCAGGCAGTTTACCCGCATCATCATAGTGGCGCACCTTGACGATATCGGCAAGATTCGGGCTGCGTTCAAATTCCTCGATCTCGCCGCGGCTCATCGGTCCGCCCTGCAGATTGAGGGAGTGCACCGAGGCATCCGACAGCTTGCCGTAATAGTCGGGGTCCACCGCGCACAGGTAGCGCTTGGCGGCAACATGATAGCGCACGCAGTCGGTGACCACGGACGGGAAAAACCCAGACAGCACGCTTGCACCAGCTTCCTCGTGATACCTGTCTTTCGTGTCGGCCATCGAGAACATGCCGAACTCACTGGTGAAATGCCCGATGTCATGCAGCAGGGCTGCAGTGATGACCACGTCGCTCTCGCCGGCCTGCTCAGCCAACCGGGCGCCCTGCAGCATGTGCTCGGCCATGGTGACGGGTTCACCGAGATATTCCTCGCCGCCGCGCCGCTCGAAGATGTCGGCAAGAAAACCAACAATCGTATCCTGGGTCAGCCCACTCATGCCACGTTCGCCACAGCGTTGTTTTCCAGCACCGACAGTGTCGACAACAGGCCATCCCTGTCGGCATAGCATCCTTGCAACCAGCGCGACCCGCCGCTGTCGCCATACCCGGTACGACCATGCAGCACCCGGGTATTGTCGACGATAAAGCACTCGCCCGGTTCCAGCTTGAAGCTGACCGCCATGCCCGGGTCGTCGATGATCTCACCCAGCCTGCGGTACGCGGCATAATAGTCGGCCATATCGTCAAACGGCACATCGGTTATGGCGGCGGTCGAGCGATTGTTGAAACGCAGTGCCGTCAGTTCACCATCGGGGCTCAGCTCGATCATCGGCTTGCGACTGACAAGATGAACATCACCAGTGCCGCGGTATTCAAACCGTGCGCAGTGGCGTGCCAGCAGGTCAAAGCCGTGCGGGTCCTCGTCACGCAGGCGATGGGCAGCGGCAAACCCGTCGACGACCTGGCTGTCGCCACCAGCTGCGGAGTTCTCCAGGCAGTACAGGATCTGCAGCGTCGGTACCGGGTCGCGATACGGATTGTCCGTATGGGCCTGCAGGCCGAGGCCGGTATAGGCCAGGTTGGCCGGATTGACTTCGGTGCGCACTTCAAACCACCTGCCGTAATTGGTTTCCCGCACGTAACCAAACAGCGCTGCGACATCCAGCAATGCACCACTTTCCGCCGGACCGCCGGTCAGCTTTGCGACACCATGACAGCGTACGGCAGACAGCCAGTCCCGGAGCGCAGCGTCGGCTTCGAAAACCTCCGCATGAGCGCCGGTTACCCGGGCAACATCAAACTCGCTGTCCCAGGTCTCAAGGCCCGGCGAGATCCAGCCAGGCGCCCGGTCCGCCTGCACATCGTAGGCGTTGGCGCGCAGCCAGTCGGACGGAAACTCGACCTGCTTGTCCTCCGGTGCAAACCCGACCGTCAGTGCACCGTCAGCTATGGAGGCATCGACAATCTTCGTGCCTGCGGGAATGTCGCTCAGCGTAATCAGGCGCTGGGCATTTGAGGCCGACCGGGTTGCCGGATCCAGCGCATTGTCCCTCAACCAGACGGCGTGAAAGCGGGCTGTGAAACCATCGCTCCACATCAGCTTGACCACATCGCTACCATCAGTCACTTCCGCGGAAGACAGGCCTGTCATGGTATTCTCCAATGTTCTGCGAACAACTTTTGAGACACTGGCCGCCACGCTATGCCGCTCTGCCGAGCCGGTCAATCGCCAGCAGGCAAATCAACTTCTCTATGACCGCGACAGCTTTCACCCCGGCCCTCATCATCGCACTTGCAAATGCGCCGCGGCGGATCGGGTGGCAGTTCCGTGAGCCGGAAACGGGCAGAATCGGGACTGTTGCCGTGTGCGAACATTCCGTATTGTGAACAAGGCCGAGTGCAATGGCGGAGAGATCGATCTGGATCAGGCATGATGAAACAGCCCACAAGTCCGAGCCGCAGCGAATTCCTGAGCAGGAGGCAATTCCTGTCAACCGGCGCAACCTTCCTGACAGCCGTTTCGGTCACCACGGGAGCTCCTCACGCTGAGGCCGAAATCAAGATGCCGGACTCAATGCTGTATCCGGGAGTTGCGGACGAGCCTTACGGCACGCCCTCCAAACATGAAGAGCAGGTTGTCAGACTTGTGCAGGGGCTGACCGCAAAAAGGACAACGACCTGGTCCTACTCACCGATACACCGACAGAGGGGCATCATCACCCCGTCCGGATTGCACTTCGGGACACATCATTCCGGCATCCCCGACATCAAGCCCGATGCCCACAGGCTGTATGTCCACGGCATGACACAGAAGTCTCTCAGCTTCTCAGTTGCAGATTTGCTGCGATATCCGCTCACTGGCAACATCCGGTTTCTTGAGTGCAGCGGCAACAGCTGGCAGCAGGGCGCATTCGCCAAGCCGGCAGCCAAAACCTGCGCCGAGCTCTACGGCCTGTTGTCCGGTTCGGAGTGGATCGGCGTCCCGGTCCGGCTGCTGCTGAGCGAGGCCGGTATTGATCCGCGGGCCAGCTGGGTGATCGCCGAAGGATCGGATTCAGGCTCCCTGGCGCGCAGCATCCCGATGTCCATCATGAACAATGACGCCATCGTTGCCCTATATCAGAACGGTGAGCGGCTGCGACCGGCCCAGGGATATCCAATGCGCCTGCTGCTGCCCGGCATCGAAGGCAACATGAACATCAAGTGGCTGCGCCGTCTCGAGGTCACAGACCGTCCCGCCTTTACCAAGGACGAATCCCGGGCCTACACGGAAACCCTCGCCGACGGCTCCATCGAGGGTTTCAGCCTGTACATGGGTGTCAAGTCGGTCATCACCCATCCTTCAGCCGGACAGGTTTTGCCTGATCGCGGCTATTACGAGGTTTCCGGGCTTGCATGGTCGGGCTTTGGCAGGATCCGGTCGGTGGAAGTGTCAGATGACGGCGGCGCCAACTGGCGCACCGCAAACCTGCATGAACCTGTACTCGACAAGGCGTTGACAAGGTTCTCCCTGCCCTGGAAATGGACCGGCCAGGAGGTGAGGCTGCAGAGCCGCGCAACGGATGAGCGAGGCAATGTACAGCCTGGCAGGGCCGACTGGCGGAAAGTGTATCACGCCGGTTCGGTCAACCACTACAACGCCATTCAGACCTGGCTCATCGATCAGCGGGGAACCATCAGCAATGTTTTCTAGATTGCAGCCGGCACTGCTCCTCATCTTTGCAGGCACCCTCGCCGCAATTGCCGACGCCGGAGAAATCGAACCGCCGCGACTTGGCCAACAGATCAGCGAGGCAGATGTGGAGGCAATCGGCACCACGGTTTTCCCTGACGGGAGCGGATTGCCACAGGGATCCGGAACCGCCGAGCTGGGCCGGGAGATTTACGGCGAGCAATGTGCATCATGCCACGGCAATACCGGTGCCGGGGATATGAAAAACACCGTGCCGCCCCTGGCCGGCAAACCAAAGAAAGGCGCTGACTGGTCAACCGGCGCATCTTGGCCCTATGCCACGGCAATATTCGACTATGTGCGCCGCGCAATGCCGCCGCGCAATCTCAAGCAACTGAGTTCGGATGAGCTTTATTCGTTGACTGCCTACATCTTGCACATGAACGGCATAGTGACGCTTACCCAACAACTGGACCAGGAAACCTTGCCGAAGGTCACAATGCCCGCTGCCGGCTATTTCAGCAGCAAGTGGGATAAGCTGGAAAGCCGAATCCGCCCTTGAGCGGGATTCTCATCACGCAGCGGCAAAGCAGCACGAACAAACCTGCATTCTATCGTGCAACATGAACAGGCGATTAAACTCGCGTTAACAGAATTTGATTTTGACGTTAAATAACAATAACTTAGTTGACCAAACCGTCTATTGAAAACACCTTTTCGCCACGCTCAGCCGGTAACCGACCCCAGTAGCGTGAACCTCACCGGCGGCGAAAGGAGTTGATGATGAAGTATTTTGACTGCCTCAAGAAAAACGTCGATCCACAGCCATTCCTGGACGAGATATCGGGCATCGATGGTGCCTGGGACAAGTCCACCGGACGCCAGGACAAGATCAAGGTGCAGCGCGAAGCACTTGCAATTCCCCTGCGCGGCCTGCGCAAGTCCGCAATCGGGGACCGCAAGCGCCGAGATGTGCATGAGAGCCGCTGGACCACTGGGTCCAAACCGTATGTCGTGGCGCGCCGGTTCCTGGAAGACTTCGCTGCCGAACAGGACAGCATCCTGGGCCGGGCAAAAATCGTCTGCCTGCCGGCCGGCAAACGCGTCTACCCGCATATCGACCGGGGTGAATATTACCGCGTCCGCAACCGCTACCATCTGGTCCTGCGGTCCGCCGCCGGTTCCTGGCTGAAGGCCGAAGACGAAGAAGTCCGGATGAAGGAAGGCGAGCTGTGGTGGTTCGACAACGATCAGATGCACGAGGCGTTCAACGATGGAGACCAGGATCGCATCCACATGATCTTTGACATGCTGCCCAGCAGTCGGGCGCAAGAGGTATTTGGAACCGCCGCCTAGGGCAAGATGCGATCCCGGAAAGGACAAGTGCCATGTTAAACGCGGCTTCAGCAGTGCGGCTCCCAGCGCACACCTTCACACTGACGCACCGGGCAGGGAAAAATCAAGACGACCTGAGTTGCTGGCTGGCATTGCCTGACCGGATTTCCAGCACATTGCCGCCGCTGGTCGCCGTCCACGGCATCCGTCGCGAAGCCGACGCACAGGCGGAATTCTTTGGTGCCCGGGCAACCGCCCTGGGGCGGCCGGTGATCGCGCCACTGTTTGAGAAGAAGCATTGGCCGCGCTACCAGCAGGTCGTCCGCCGCGGCCGGGCCGATCTGGCACTGCTGCGGTTGATGGCCGAGCTTCAGGACGCCGGCATCTGGAGAACGAGCAAGTTCGATCTGTTCGGGTTCTCCGGCGGCGCACAGTTTGCCCACCGCTTCGCCATGCTGCATCCTGGTGTGGTTTCGCGGCTGGTAGTCTCTTCTGCCGGTTGGTATACGTTTCCAGACAGTGCCGCGTTCCCCTACGGGCTGGCACCGCGCCCGGGACGTCGGGACAGTTGGGCTCCGCGCCTGACCGCCAAGGTCGACCAGTTCCTGACCTTGCCGATACATGTTTGCGTCGGTGAGCACGACAACACCACCGACCGCAACACAAGATCCGGTCCCGCCATTGACGCACAGCAGGGCCTGCACAGGCTGGCACGCGCGCACCGTTGGGCCGAGGCACTTCGCTCGGCGGCAAAGGTGCGCAACCTCCTCTCCTCGGTAGAGTTTGCGACCCTGCCGTCGTGCGGACACAATTTCCGCAACTGCGTCACTCGGGGCGGGCTGGACAGGATCGTCCTGACCGAAAGCGGCGTGCCGTCGCGGGCAAAGCCGTGCACAGGCAATTGCGGGCACTGTGCAATGTTGGACATGGCAGCAGAAGGATCAGTGATATGAGTTCCCTCCCTTCCATAACAGGCGAAGGCAGGTGGCGAGGTATCTCGCTGGTTGTCGCTCTGGCTCTCGGCCAGGCAGCCGCTGCGGGTGTCGCCGCCTTCGCCACCCGCGACGTGTTCGCCGCCTTCCGGGATACGTCCGTCGCCCTGCCGGTCGCCGCGCTCGTATTGGTTGCCTCCGCCGGAGTGGCCATCGCCCTGCTGCGCTTTGGCGAGCGTGTGGTGGCAGAGAAGGTCGGCCAGAACTATGCCGCTTCACTGCGGCTCAAGCTGTTCAAACACATGACCCGGGTCTCGGCCCGTGACCTTGCCGAACGCCGTAGCGGTGCGCTGTCACTGCGCTTTGTCGGCGATCTTGCTGCCGTACGCGGGTGGGTCAGCCTGGGCCTGTCCCGGATGATTTCCTCGCTCATCGTGCTGCCGACTGCAACCGGCGCCCTGTTCTTCCTCAATCCGGACCTGGGCATTGCCGCCGGCATTCCGATCGCAATCGGCCTGATGGTGCTGGCTGCCGCCGGTCCCAGACTTGGGCCGGCCCACAAGCGGTTGCGATCGCGCCGTGCGCGGCTTGCAGCGGACATGAGCGAACGCATTCCCCATGCACCGGAACTGCGCTTGCTCGGCCGTGTCCGCACCGAAACCAGACGCATGGAGGACAGAACGGAAAAACTGATCGATGCGGCGCTGGAACGTGCCCGCGGCGCAGCGCTGTTGCGCGCCATTCCGGATGCGGTATCAGGAATCGCGGCTGCAAGCGTCTTCCTGATGGCGCTGAACAGCGCGGCGCCGGGTGCCGAAGCGGCCGGTGCCCTGGCAGCCGTAGCGCTCATGATCCAGCCAATGCGGGATCTTGCCGGGGTATGGGACCGGCACCGGGCGTGGCGGGTCGCACGTGACAAATGCGCATCACTGCTCGGCGTTCCCAAGCTTGCCGGCGGCGGCCCGGCGGCTGCGCAGCCATTGACCGGCCAGGCGCAGCGCCTGCGCTTCGATAACGTGACTTCCGGCGCCCTGTCGAGCCTCACCGCGACGGCCCTGCCCGGCAGGAAAATCGCAGTGATCGGATCGAACGGTGCCGGCAAGTCAACACTGCTCAGCCTGGCAGCCGGTCTGGAGCTGCCAGCATCGGGCACGGTCACAGTTGGCAGCCGGAACGCCACTGGCCTGTCCGCACGCGAGCGGCGCCGGTTGATTGCGCTTGTCGGAACCCGTTCGCCAATCCTGGCCGGTTCCCTGCGCCGGGCCCTGACCATGGGAGCGGATAACCGGCCAGACGATGCCGTCGTAATGGCGCAGGCCGAAGCTTATGGCCTTGCCCATGTGGTTGAGCGCATCGGCGGCCTGGACGGCAGGGTGTCGGAGGCCGGACGCAACCTGTCTGCGGGCGAGATACGCCGGGTCCTGCTGGCCCGCGCGGCCTTGTCACGACCTGGCCTGCTTCTGCTGGACGAGCCGGACGACGCCCTCGACCAGGATGGCCCGCGACTTGTCGAGCAACTTGTGCAGGACTGCAATGCGACGACGCTTGTCGTGACCCACAATCTGGGCATTGCTGCCGCCATGGACGAAGTCTGGGTCATCGAGAACGGCGAACTGATCGATCGAGGCAAGCCGTGCGACGGCATTGTCTCACGCTTCATCGAACGCCGGGACAGCGTGCCCCGGGTATCGGCGATCGTTCCGGCCTGAGCCATTGAGTTTGCGTCTGTTGACCTTCGTCAAACCACGCACGCTGCAACACTGCGATAATAGGGGTCCGGCAATTCAATGGAGCCCGACAGTGAACAGCTACAAGACCATCCTGATTGTTTTCCGAGCCTCTGAGCAGGCAGAACAATTATGCCTTCTCGCCAGCGGTTTGGCCGATACGTGGCGTTCCCATGTGCTGGGCTATCACGCCAGGCCAGGTGTCTCTGTCAATGTTGGCTTGCGGGGCAATGAACTGAAGCAATGGCTCGATGAAAAGCGCAAATTGGCCGATGACCAGGAAGCCAGGACAAAGGCCGTCTTCGAACACTACGCGTCATTGTCCGGGCAAAACTGGCAATGGCGGAGTCTCGATCCCGACCTGGCCAATGGAGGCGATACGGCCTTGGATCTGGCCAGGTGTTCCGACCTTGTGCTGATCAACCGGCTGCAGCGCGGCTCCACGCTGATGGATCCTGACATGACCCTTGAACAATTGATGTTTGAGACCGGCCGCCCGGTGATCATCGTCCCGGCAGACTACAGCGGCGACAAAACCGGTCAGCGCATAGTGCTCGCCTGGAACGGCACGCGTGAAGCGTCCAGGGCCGCCTTTGACGCGATGCCTTTGGTGTCATCCACATCTGCAGGCTGTGTTCGCTTGGTCTGTCCGCCGGTACCCGACGGCAGTTCGCGGCAATTGCCCCAGGGAGCAGGACTTGCAGAAGCGATTGCCCGCCACGGGGTGGAGCCGGAGATCAAGCCTCTGCCAGGCCGGCATGCCGACGCCGGCGCCGAGATACTGGCGGAATGCGAAGAGTTTGATGCTGATCTGCTGGTCATGGGCGCCTACGGACATTCGCGCCTGCGGGAGTATGTCTTCGGCGGCACCACCGAAACTGTCCTGAACGATGCAGGCATCCCCGTCCTGGTGTCGCGCTAGTGGCCGCTCCGGCGTGGGTTTCGATTTGATCTTCATCATGGACGGGCCTCACCGGCGTCCGCAGAATATCCTGCAAACCACAGTCATCTGAGGGACCGGATATGAAACTCATCTACCTGACCGCCGCCGTCGCGCTGACGGCAGCGATTGCCACAGCGCCCGCCTCGGCACCGGCCGGCGCGCCCGCTGAAACCATAAAGACCGTCGCGGGCGAGTTTGACGACGTGTTCGGCGATCTGCAGGATGCGGTCATCAACCGCGGGCTTGTTATCGACTATGTGGGCGACGTCGGAAAAATGCTCGAACGCACAGCCGACGCCGCCAGGGGATCCGGCAGCAAGCCGCCCTACCTGCATGCCCGTTACCTCCAGTTCTGTTCAGCGGCACTCACCCACGAAGCCGTGGACGCTGATGTGCACAACCTCGCCATGTGCCCGTATGTGGTGTTCGCCTACCAGACCCGGGCCAGGCCGGACGAGGTAGCAGTCGGATACCGGCAGGTCACTCTGGCACCAGCTGCAACTTCACAAGCCGCACAGGCCAAGGTTCACGCTCTTCTGGAAGCGGTCGTAAACGAGGCCGTCGGCGCCAATCCATAGGAGATTGAGGTCATGACGCAAGCCTATCGCCGTACCATGGATCACAGCATCCAGCTCACCAATGAGTGGGTGCACCAGATCGACGAGATGGTCAGCTGGGACGATTCCAATCGGTCTTTCCGTCTTTTGCGCGTCACGCTGCAGGCCATTCGCGACATGCTCGGCGTCGACGAAGCGGCGCAACTGGCTGCCCAGTTGCCACTGTTCATTCGCGGTGTCTATTTCGAAGGCTGGGATCCATCCGCCACGCCCGCCAAACTGCGCGACAAGCCGGACTTCATTGCCCGGATCCGTGACGCTTTTGCGGGTGATCAGCTTGACGATCCTGAACAGGCCGTCGGCATCATCTTCAGTTTCCTCAACACCCGCATCTCGGCAGGCGAGATCAATGACGTCCGCCAGTCATTGCGCAAAAGCCTGCGTGATATCTGGCCGGCCCCGCGCAGCTGACTGCCTCTGCGCCATATGCGCAGACCCCATGGCAGCAAAATCGCATTTGGCATTTGCTAAATCGTTAGGGTCTGTGGCACCGGAAGTGCCGCCGTGCCCGCGCAACTGCATAACGGCAAGGTAAGGAACAGATGGACAAGAAACAGCAGTTCAATTTCAGCTACATCCTGCTCGCCTTCCTCGCCATCGCCTTGATTCAGCTCTGGGTCAACACACGCGACATCACGCAGATCTCCTACAGCGAATACCAGCAATTGCTGTCAAACAAGCAGATCACGGACATTGTCGTTTCCGAGAACCGCATCTCCGGACGGTTTACCACCGCCAGGGATGGCAAGATGTATTTCCAGACCCACCGGGTCGATCCGGCCATCGCCAGCGAACTTGATGCAAGCGGTGTCACGTATACCGGTGCCACGGAAAACACCTTCTTCACCACCTTGCTATCCTGGATCGTACCGATCGCGATCTTCTTTGGAATCTGGATGTTCCTGTTCCGGCGCATCGCCGAGCGGCAGGGCATGGGTGGCATGATGAACATCGGCAAGTCCAAGGCCAAGGTCTACGTTGAGAAAGACACCGGCGTCAGCTTCGATGACGTGGCAGGCGTCGATGAAGCCAAGATGGAACTTGAAGAAATTGTCTCCTTCCTCAAGGATCAGGACAAGTATGGCGAACTCGGCGCCCATGTTCCAAAGGGTGTGCTGCTGACCGGACCGCCGGGGACCGGGAAGACCCTGCTTGCCCGGGCAGTGGCCGGCGAGGCGGGCGTGCCGTTCTTTTCCATATCAGGATCGGAATTTGTCGAGATGTTCGTCGGTGTCGGCGCCGCCAGGGTCAGGGACCTGTTCGAACAGGCGCGCAAATCTGCGCCGTGCATCATTTTCATCGATGAACTGGATGCGCTTGGCCGTGCTCGCGGCTCGATGGGCAGCTTCGGCGGCGGACACGACGAAAAGGAGCAAACCCTCAATCAATTGCTTGCGGAACTGGACGGCTTTGACCCCCGTGCCGGCATCGTTCTGCTGTCAGCCACCAACCGGCCGGAAATTCTTGACCCTGCCCTGCTGCGCGCCGGCAGGTTCGACCGCCAGGTCATGGTGGACCGGCCGGACCGTATCGGCCGTGCGGCCATCCTGGTGGTCCACATGCGCAAGATCAAGGCAGGCCCTGATGCCGATCCGGACAAGATAGCGGCAATTACACCGGGTTTTACCGGTGCCGACCTTGCCAATCTGGTGAACGAGGCAGCCATTTTCGCCACCCGACGCAGAGGGGACAAAGTCACCATGAAGGATTTCACCGAGGCGATTGAGCGTATCGTTGCCGGTTCGCAGAAGAAGTCCAGGCTGTTGAACCCTTCCGAGCGCGAACGCGTCGCCTACCATGAGATGGGCCACGCACTGGTCGCTGCGTCACTGCCCGGCTCCGACCCGGTCCACAAGGTATCGATCATTCCGCGCTCAATCGGCGCCCTCGGCTACACCCTGCAGCGGCCAACCGAAGACCGGTTCCTGATCACCACGGAGGAGTTGAAAAACCGCATGGCGGTCTTGCTGGCTGGCCGCGCCGCAGAAGAAATCACGTTCGGTGAAATCTCGACCGGTGCTGCCGACGACCTTGTCAAGGTGACCGACATTGCAAAACAGATTGTCACCCGCTTCGGCATGACTGACGTCATTGGCCACGTCGTGCTGGAACAGCAGCGCACCAGCTATCTTGGCGAGGCTATGCTGCAGTCAACGCCGCGCGATTACTCCGAGGCGACAGCAAGGCAGGTCGATACCGCGGTCAAAGACCTGATAGCCGAAGCATATGAGAAGGCCGTTGCGACTCTAAGGGCCCGCCGCACGGACTTGAAAGAGGGAGCCCTGTTATTGCTGGAAAGAGAAACAGTGACGCCGGACGAGTTTCCGGCACTTAAACCGAAGGCGCCTGCCCGCAAAGGCAAGGTTGCGCGCCGCGTGACCTGAAACCGAACCGGTGTCGTGTGTTATCGCAAGGCGAACAAGACAGTGGCAACAATCAGCACAGTACTGGTTGCCCAGACGACCGTTAGAACCCGGGCGTTTTGCGTCATGCTTTACACTCCCTAGTCATAGTAGAACCGTTCGGACACGATCTGGCTGGCTGGCACGCCCCGTGCGATGAGCGCGTCTTCGACGACATCCAGCATGGCGGGCGGACCGCACACCAGATAGATCCACTGTTCAGCATCGTCAAAACAGAATACCTCATCAATCGTGGCCCGGTCGATCATGCCCTTGAGACCACTCCACCCCGGCCCGGGTTCGGACAGCACAAACTTCACGTCCCTGTTGTCTTGACCGGACAACTGTTTCAGTTCGTCTTCATAGACAATCTGGTCCGCCAGCCGGTTCCCGTAGAGCAGCACCATTGGGCGGTTGTCACGGTCTTCCTGGAGTTGCCGGGCAATACTCAGCAGCGGCACCACACCGACGCCGCCGGCGATCAGCGCAATTCCCCTGCCGGACCGCCCCTTAAGGGTCAGGTTGCCATGCGGGCCATCCAGGTAGGCCGTGGTTCCCGGCGACACCTCGCCGATACGGTTGGTAAAGTCTCCCGCTTCCTTGATCACGAACTGGATGCCGGCTTCGTGGCCTGGCGCTGAACTGATTGAGAACGGGTTTTCATGCAGTGAGAACGGGCTGTGTCCCAGGTTCAACCACACGAACTGGCCGGCCTCGAACTTGAACCCGTCATCGCTCTTGGGCTTGATGGTGAGTTCCCAGGTTCGTCGGGCAAGCTTGCGTACAGACCCAACCTGAAATGGCCGCGACAGCTCTTTCAGGGGCATGATCAGATAACTGTAGATCAGTGACCCCAGCGCGAGCGCCAGCAGCAGCACCCAGAAACCGGCCAGCACCGGATCGGAACTGTAGCGCCCGGCATGCAGGGTGTGGTGCATGCCGGCCAAAGCAATCAGAACAGCACCTATGCCATGCATCAATCTCCAGGTCTCGTAGCGGTAGGGTAATTGATCACGGAATATCGACGTCAAGACCAGGGCCGGCAGCGCAACCCAGGCAACCAGCCCGCTGGCAAGCGACTCGAAATTCAGCCCCAGGGTGAGCTGACGCGACACGTCCCAGGGCAGGTCAAAGTTCAGCAACGGCGTCTGGTACAGAAACGGGTGGATCAGTATGAACACCAGTGCGGTACGTGCCAGCAGCTGGTGAATACGCATGGTCACGTCCAGTCCGATACGGGCCGATATCACCTTGAACCGCCCCGACAGGACGAACTCGACCAGCAGGATCGCAAAGGCCGTCATGGCGAGGCCGGATGAGACCTCGTCCCAGAATGGCCGTATCGCCCGTCCCTGCAGGGCGCTCAGCACCAGCGGCGCGAGCGTGATGGCCAGATAGGCTGCGACCAGGACCACGGCGTGCATTGTTGCTCCTTATGCCGGCTTGTCCGTGCCTGCTGTCTATCTCATCACCAGCACGGAACACTGGGCATGGCGCACGACCCGGGCAGCGGTCGAGCCGAGGAAATAATCCTCCAGGCCGGGTTTGTGCGATCCGACAATGATCAGGTCGGCTTCACATTCCTCGGCAGCGTCGAGGATGGTCGGCCCTGGCTTGCCGGACCGGACTTCCGCATCCGCCTTTAAGCCGGCGGCGGTGATGAGCCCCTGTAAGGTTTGCCTTGCCGTGGTCATGGTCGTCTTGATGATCTCGCTGGGCACTTCAGCGGCAACGAACGCCGGAATGTCGACAACAACATTCACAAGCCGTATCCGCGTGTCCTTGTCGGCCAGCCTCTGGGCCAGGTCAATCATGGCCCTGCCTCTTTCAATTTCGGACAGGTCAATCGGCAACAGTATGGATTTGTACATGTTAAGCTCCCTTTGGATAGTCACCGCGTTAGACTGAGAAACGAACTGGTAGCTGTGACAGCCTCATCTCCAGTCCTCGTCGTGCACCATGATTTCAACGGGCCCGTCGGGCTCGGTTCGGCCCTCGTCGTACTTGTGGCGCGCAATATCATGGATTTCGATCATGTACCGGTCGTACGCATCCAGGAACAATTCTGCCGGCAGCAGGCCTTCCATAGGCAGGTCCGGATGGCGGTGCTTCAGCGCATAGATGGTCACGCCGCACACTATCTCCCGCTGCCCGTCACGGCCGGTAAACCGGACGCACTCGCCGTCAAACAGTTTGTCGTCACTGGTAAAGGCCAGTTGTCCCATGTCGGTCACCGCCGGTTGTTCCATCCGGTGAAAGCCTGCATGTTTTGCGAAACTGATGCGTTGACCTTCGTCAAACTGACCTGTGCGGCCCGCTCACGCCTGCGAATACCGAAACCAGCATCCGTGACATCGTCACTTCTCCTGAATCGTTTCCAGGTATCTGACCAGGTGTTTTATGCGGTCAGTTGCAACCCGGGCGGCAGTTTTCGCGTCTTCGATCAGCACCCCCTCACCCACAGCCTGGCGCACGAACAACGCGCCCCAGATCGGCATTTCAGACGTGCCGTGCGCGGCCGGCATGTCCAGGCCCTCAATCGTCTTAAACACAGCGTCCGCCGGGAACTCGCCACCGGCGCGGGCCGCGATCCCGGTCAGGTCGGCCGGCGGCGTCTTGAGTTCGCTGGCCACCGGCCCGTTGCCCCTGGCATCGCGCCCATGGCAAACACTGCAATAGGTGGTGAAGTCCTGAGCTGCCTTGGCAAGTTCGGCACTGGTCAGCTCGGGCGCCGTAATCGCCTTGGTGGCCGAAGCCGGAAGGGCGCCCGTGGCGACCGTCAGCAGAACAGGCAGGAACAACGCAAACAGGTGCCGCGCTCGCAATTTCATCGGGTTTCATCCTTGATGGTTTAACTGGCTTGAAGTGTCGGATTTCATGGTGGACGTTTTTTTCCTCGCCACCTTGATATGCATCAAGTCCGGCCCCGCGGCACATCCCTGCCTTGTCTGGATTTGACAATTATGGCCGTGGTGGCGAGACCGGCTGCGGCAGACGTTTGAACACCCGAACTGGCAGTACAACGACCAGGCTACCTGAGATTTATCAACAGGCCGGACTGGACTCTTTGTGACAACATGCGATCTTTCTCGTCAGGACTCTGTGCTGGCGGGCAGACTGATTTCCTGCAGCCAACTCCGGGGAGAGCAAATGGCTACTCAATCATCGCTTGGCACACCTGAGCAATTACGCGATCCGAACTACACGCCGCCGCTGGCATCCGCGGTGCCGCTGGGAATTCAGCATGTGCTGGCGATGTTCGTATCCAACGTCACGCCGGCCATCATCATTGCCGGGGCCGCCGGCTTCGGATTCGGCTCCAACTCACCCGACTTCCCGCATCTGATTTACATGATCCAGATGTCGATGCTGTTCGCCGGCGTTGCAACACTGTTCCAGACCATCGGTCTTGGTCCGGTCGGCGCCCGCCTGCCCATCGTTCAGGGCACCAGTTTCGCCTTCATACCAATCATGATCCCGCTGGTCGCCGGCAAGGGCGTTGATGCCATGGCGGCGCTGATGTGCGGCGTCATTGTGGGCGGCCTGTTCCATGCACTGCTGGGCACTGTAATCGGCAAGATCCGATTTGCCCTGCCGCCGCTTGTCACCGGCCTGGTGGTGACCATGATTGGCCTTGCGCTGGTCAAGGTCGGCATCCAGTATGCCGCCGGCGGGGTTCCGGCCATGGCCAAGCTGACCGGCGCGCTTGCCGCGGCCAAATCATCCGGCACGCCGGCTGACCTGTCCGGCATCGAGTATGGCTCCCTGCTCAACTGGGCCGTGGCACTGGTCGTCATCGTGGTCACGCTGGCGATAAAATTCTTCACCCGCGGCATAGCTTCGGTTGCCGCAGTACTGATCGGCCTGATTGTCGGTTACATCCTGGCCTACTTCCTGGACATGGTCAGCTTCGACAATGTCGGCCGGGCTGCTGTGTTCGCGCTGCCGCAACCCTTCCACTTCGGGTTCGAATTCTCCATAGCGGCCATCATCGGATTCTGCCTGATGGGCTTCATCTCTGCGGTCGAGACCGTCGGAGACGTGTCCGGCATCACCAAGGGCGGCGCCGGCCGCGAGGCAACCACGGAGGAAATCCGCGGCGCGACGTATGCCGACGGCATTGGCACCTTCGTATCGGGGCTTTTCGGCGCCTTGCCGAATACATCGTTTTCGCAGAATGTCGGCCTCATCGCCATGACCGGTGTGATGAGCCGCACCGTGGTCACCATCGGGGCAATGTTCCTGATTGCCGGCGGGTTCTTTCCCAAAGTCGGTGCGGTGATTTCCACTGTGCCCATCGAAGTCCTTGGTGGCGGCGTTATCGTCATGTTCGGCATGGTCGTCGCGGCCGGCATTTCCATGTTGTCGGATGTAAACTGGAACCGCCGCAACATGGTGATCTTCGCAATCTCGATATCGATCGGGCTCGGCTTGCAGTTGGAACCAAATGCCCTGCACTTCCTGCCGGGAACGGCGAAAGTGCTGCTGACATCAGGCCTGTTGCCGGCGGCCTTTCTGGCCATCATCCTCAATCTGGTGCTGCCGGAAGAGATCGGCCACGACCAGACCGAGGAGATAACCGGCGGCCTGGCCGGCCACAGGAACGACTAGAGCGACAGTCTGACAGCAAAGGGCTGCTCCGTATCGATGAAGCATATGCTTGCCAATGCCGTCCTCTGGTCCCTGCACCCGATTCTGGTGTCGAAATTCGTTGTCAACTGCAGACACCTGCCGTCTTTGGCAGTGCCCGTAACCACCAATGAAAAATACCTGTGGCGCAAGGTTTTTGACCGAAATCCGCTTTTTGTCGTTCTCAGCGACAAGCTCGAAACCAAACGCTACATAGCCCAGCACTGCCCTGCCCTGCGCACAGCGTGTGTGTTGTGGGAAGGAGACGATGTTCTTGATGCACCGTCCCACCTGCTGGACTCGCCCGGTTACCTGAAGGCGAACCATGCATCGGGTTTCAATCTCAGGCTCGGCGCAGGCGAACAGGACCTGCAGGACCTGCACCGGTTGACCCGCAAATGGCTGCGTGTCCGCTATCACCGCAAGCATGGCGAATGGGGATATGCAGATGTGAGACCGCGGCTTTTCATCGAGGAGGACCTGGAAGTTGGCGCAAGTGAAGACCTGACCGACTTCACAATCTATGCATATGGCGACCGGATAACCCACATTGCCGTGATGCAGGGCCACAAGACCAACAACGTCAAGGTGGCCAGGTTTGACGACCAGGGCAACCGGCTTGCAAGGCCGTTGGCAGGAGCCACAAAGGTACTGGGCAAGGATCAGGACGGACACGACATTGTTGCGTCGGTGATCCCGGAGAGCTACCGGCTGCCGCCCGGATTTGAGCAAATGCTGTCGTACTCGCGGCAACTCACAAAAGGCTGCGACCATCTGCGGGTTGATTTCATCTGGGACGGACAGGCGTTCTATCTGACCGAGATAACCATTTACTCGATGGCCGGATACATTGAGTACGACGACGAGGATCTCGTTCAGCAAATGGGCAGGTCCTGGGACCTGCGCGAAAGCTGGTTTCTGCAAACCCCGCAATCCGGCTGGCGAAAACTCTACGCTCGCTGGCTGTCGGACCGGCTATAGCGCCCTGTATGCACCCGCTTCAGCCCAGCGTGGCCATGTAGGCTTCAGATGAGCCGAGTGCCTCAAGGCCTTGCGGCGTAAACCGGGCGTGCTCGTGCAGCGTTTCGGCCGCGTCATTGAACCGTGGCACATTGTGGGCGATGAACTCATTTGCAAAATCGCGCTGGTACTGTGATGCCGCATCCCAGTTGCGAAGGCGGTCCATGCCGTAGATCATCCGCGCCAGCACGAAACTCTGGTGAAAAATGCCCTCCACGGGACGCGCGTCCGAGCGCAGCGGCGACACGTATCGTTCATCCCTCGAATTGGACACGACGCCCTCGTTCGGCGAATGCGCAAACAACACCAGGTGGGCATGTTCATGGATCAGCGACACCGCGCATTGCAGACGGGACGCGGTCGACTCGGCGTTGAACAGGACAGCGCCAAACGCCCGCAACGCGGTTACGCTTTCAAATTCACCGGGTTCGTCACCGGCCACCTGGATACCTTTCGCCAGGATCACCCCGGTGACCAGCGCATCGATTTCCGCAGCAAGCTCGGGAGCAAACGCGCGCAGGTCTGTCATGGCGGCACTCAGGTTTGCCGCATTGCGTACCGCATCAGCGGGATCCGGCTCGACATATTCGAACAGCGAGTCTTCCTCGCAGAAATACGACGTGACCAGATGCGTGTCCCAGCCGCAGGACTGCGAACCGAGAGCAACCACATCAATGCCGGTCTCGGCCGGCGCCTGGTTCAGCATGGTCTCGATGACCGCTTCGGCCGATGCGGTGTCTTCCGCCTGCAGGGCTTCGATGAGTTTGAAATGCAGCGCGTACAGGTACGGTTTTTCCCGGCTGGCCGACCGCAGCCTCGACAGCAGCGCCGCGACCCGGGCTTCATCGACCGCAATAGCCTCATTGCAGACGGAAAACAGGTATTCGAGGCTGTCGGCAAAACCATCGTTGAAGTGGGCGCGCAGGCCAAGCCCGGTCTCAGCCGTGGGATTGAAGAACTTCTCTTCTAGTTTCACCAGCATCGCACGCACGCACCAGATTCACGGGCAGTCCTTGCGAGGTCTGCCCGTTTGTTCACCAGTTTGCAGCCAGTAAAGGCTTCAGGCCTTTGGCGACTTGGGGCTGATGCCGGCTTTTGCGGATCCTGTCGTCCCGCCGGAAGCGGACGTACCCATTGTTTTTCCCATGTCCACTTTCGGCACGGTTCCGGTCATTTCAGCGCCGGTCTTGCGGCCGCCTTTTGCAGTGCCAAGCGCGGCCTTAGCGTCAAACAATGTCTTTGGAATAGGACTGCGCATCGCCGAACCGGTTTTCCGGCCGCCGGCCTCGCCAAGGGTCTGCCCCAGGTCCAATTTGAACTTCGCCATGTGTTGCTCTCCTTCTTGTCGCGCTCATCGCAAACGCAGTTTACGGACAGTGCACGCGAATCACAATGCAGCATTTGCTTTTGTCGTTAGGTAATGTGGGCATGGCACGTCATGCACGCGGCAGGATGATTTCGTGTGTTGCAGATAAAAATCGTAGAAAATGGTGGGCGCACAGGGATTCGAACCCGGGACCGTCTGATTACTGGACACTGCTGACGGGTGACAGTGAGTTGAGGCCATTGGATGATTGGCAACGACACCCCATGCACGCTGAACCATGGGTCATTGAACAGCTTCTTGTAAGCGGAACTGTAAACGCGGCAAACCTCCACGAATGCCTCACATCGTTTCACGCACATCCGAGGTGTCGTTTGCCAACGTTGGAAGTCAACTGGTTACTAAGGAGGTTTGCCGCTGATTGAAGACGCTCTGAAGTCAACACGGACGATGTCCTCACCAATAGGAACGAGGATCGCTGTCGGCTCCTGCGCAACTTTTTCGGCAACGAAAGCACAATACTGAGAAAAATCGATTGCAATTAGCCCATCTACGATCTCCTTTTGCGCGGCCTTGTCCTCATGCCGGCTGTTCGAAGGGCTGAAAACTACGGTGACGAGTGCTGGCGTCATAATGAGTCGATGCATCACCAAAGCGGTAGAAGCAGAAGTTCACCTTGTCTTCGATGTCGACAAGATCGGCGATGCGTTCAATTCCGGATTCAGGCCAGTTCAAGCAGTTTGCTTGGCTCCCACTCAACATCAAAGGTGATTGGAAACCTTCTCACCCTAAGCAAAGCGTTCGCATCTTAGCTGGCATGTTTGAAGTCTTTGGAAGCGGCTCGCTTTTGCCGTTGATCGCATTGGGCCTGCTTTATTTCCAACTGAGCAAATTCGGCGCTATGTCAGCGATTTACACCGGGACTATAGCAATGGCGGCATTTAGAATTCTCTGTTTCGGATTGCTCGTCGTTCGCAACGTCAGCAAGATCAAAGATCACATTTCTAAGCTTTCGAAGCAAACACCGGAAACAGACGAACGGGTTAGTTAGAAATCGTTCCAGTTATCCCTGCAAATTGAAATGGATTGCTACCACAAAATATGAAGCTAAACATGACCAGCCAAAGTCCGCTTCGAGCCCAAGTTGTCCACGATAAGCGACAGCTTCACGTCAAAAAGCTGACTTTGTGATGGATAAAGAGCAATTTTCGCTGTCGGGCATGAAGTGGAGTTCTGCCCGTTACCGAGACAAGTAAATGAGCCAATAGTTACCAGCACCCATAACAGCGCCGTTTTGTAGTTTGTGACTTAGTTCCACCGACTAAACGCAAATGGTTGGGTTTCCAAAGACAATCATCGAACCCCTCCGACAAAAGTACCGCTATTGCCAAAACCGCCAACCCCAATGGCAGCTTGAGATAGACAAGTTTAACCTTTCGAACCTTCCAAAGATCCGCGGATTTATAATCCTAATAACATGCGTACCATTGCACGACATACATCCATAATAGTGAGGCAAGTACAAATAACGCAACGATGTAGGAGGTAGACTTCGACAGAGGTTTTTTTCGACCAGACTCGCATGCTCAAACTCAACGCCCCATATCGTCAAGATTGACCAATCGGACAACAGCAGCAGCGTAGTGAAGGTTCAAAAGAAAATGTTAGTTGGCTCATCTGGCGGTTGGTTTAGCACCGCCTTTTTCGTACCATAAACAATGAATTTTGCCATCAATTCCGGACATTCGGCAACCACTGGTAAACAGTCGAAAAGTACGCATCTGGATGCTGGCATTCGCAATGGCGAATGGTCGGTTTGGGCTGGAAGCGACTATGGTTGCTCTGGGCGGGGAGCGGTCAGGCCTCGCTGACCGACTTTCGCAGTTCCTCGAAATAACGGATCATGCCAGCATAAGGTTGCTTAGCCGCAACGAAGGAATTCGTGATTTGATCCCGAGCTGCCTGGCGCAGAGAATTGGGAACTTGGACGTTGTCGACGATCATCGCGAAGGTCTGATACATCGTATACCTACCAAATCGGCGGTCGCGCAACTCATCACGATTTAAACCCAACAGCCTCTCGCAAGCATCAACTACGTCAGCTGCATCCGGATTGCTGTTGTTCGGCACCAGTTCCACTTCAACACCGCTGACTCTCCAGGCAAAATAGTCGGCTGGGTCATCGACATAGGGGTTAATGATTTTTGGCCGTTCGTCCCGGTTGGCCTGATCGAAGTCGGTCACCATCTGGTTATCGAGCGGATCAGGGATTGCATTCCTAGCCATCTGCACGATTTCGGCATCAGTCGTATCCTTCGTAATTTCAGGTCCCCGCATCTGATTTTGTGGCTTGATCAGTTCGAAGAACCCCTTATTGAATTTCTGATTGCAGAGCTGGCAGGAGGCCAGATAGTTGTCATAGACATAGGCCAGCCACCAATAGTGGGCTTTAGGCCGGTAATGCTCGACATCACCGTGCATAGATTCGGTGGTCGTCGCCTCGCAATAGGCACACTTGCCTCAGGTTTCCTTTTGGAGCTGCTTCTTGGTTACCTTCCACTTGCCTGAATCGAACTTCAACTTTTTATCGCTGTTCGACCGCAGAAGATCACGTTTTTCCGTCATCACTTTGATCAGCCTGTCGATCGGCTCCTGGCCATGGAAGTTTTTGTGCACGGCCTGCATTGTCCGGTCGCGATTCAACGGGATCATTTTTGGCTTCCCGCCAGGGCTTACTTCACATCAGTCAGGAGCTGAATCTGCTCATCAGTCATTCCCACACTGTCATCCCGCAATGCCAGGTTTCCAATCTCGGCGTGAAGAGCTTCCATTTCCTTGACCTGAGTCTCGGAAGGTTTGGTCACGGCATGCAGCTCGACGTAACGGGTCTTTTGCTCTTCGACCTCCAGCGACTCCTAGGTGCCGTCTCCAAAAGCTTCGGTCATCATGAGTTGGTTGAGTCGCAACTTGCGGGGTTCACCCTCGAACTGTTCGATCTTCATCGCGCCGTCGCGCCGGATGCAGTAGTGCAGAGCGTTTTCAGGCGACTGCTGAGAGATTACCAGCGATTGTGTCGTCACCACGATTTGCATATTGGGCAACCGTATTTCGAGAAAATCGAGCAGACGTCGCTGTAAACGAGGATGGAGTTCGTTTCCAACCGAATCGATCAGAAACTGCCCGCGCGCGGACAGCGGGTCATGGAGTTCCTCGAAAATGTTCGTGACCTGATAGAGTAGATCGCCGATGAAAGCGATCAGAGATTGAAACCCGTCGCCAATTTGATGCAGACCCAACCTGCCATCCGCAGTGTCAAGCAGGATCGTGCGATCATCATGAAGCCCGGCAAATCTGAATTCATGCAGGAACTCCTGGACTAGTTCGGCAACGATTCCAGTTGCCGTCTGCGACTGATCATCTGACAAGTCAGCGATCCACGGCTCCAGCGGGTTTAGCGGAAGACCGGGATCAAAGAGGGATGCCATTGACAGTGCGCGCGGGCTCTCATACCGCGCCCTGCGGTCAATGTTTCGCTCGACATCTGGAGAGCGCCGCCGCGAGGTGCCGTAGCCAATCGTCAGATAATTTCGTGTCGTATGTTCCAACGCAGCATTCAATCGTCTGGCACTTTCCGCGGACTGTTCAGCAAGCTACTCGACACTTTGTCCGCGTTTCAACTAGAGTGCGATCTTCCGGACGCTGCCATCCTGGGTTTCGATCTCTGCCTCGATTGCGGCTTCCTCGGCGCCTATACGAATCCAGCTGTCTACATCCTGCATCAATTCGGGCAGCGCATGCTGTCCTGCCATGAGCAATGCAATGGACTGTAGAACAGTCGTCTTTCCCCCGCTGTTGTCGCCAACCAACACGGTCCACTTTCGATTGTCACCGCCTGGTAGATCCAGATTCAAAGCAACTGACTCGAAGCAGCGGATGTTTCGCAAGTGCAAATTCTTCAAGAACATCTAGCTTTTCAAACCTCCCAGAGCGTCAGATTCGTCCGACATGATGTTGTTAGCATCCGATTCTAAAGCTGAACATCTAACAATATTTGCATTAGAAATATGACGATTATTGCTTATAAGCCAACCATCCGACTGTCGTGTAAAGAATTATCGTGGTACGATTCACATTATTTAAATGAACCAACCCTTGCCGCTGAGTATAGTGCAGAATGACGGATTTAGCAATTTACCCCAGAGCTGCATCTGCCGGAGTACTGCGCGTCTGGCTAGGTGTGTTTGATGCCGATGCATTGCCAAATAAGATCGACTGGAAACTTGATGGCACGACAGTCCTTGCTAATGTCATCAAACCAATGGGACCGGCACATTCACATAACGCCAGAACCTTCACCGGAGTGTTTGAATTCATCAATGAAGCAGCAATAGCAGAGGAAAAACGGGTTGGCGTCACGGTTTCCGGAGGGGTGAAACTTGAGCGGCAAGTCAGAGCCGTACCAGCCAGGATCACTTCAGATGACTGGATGCGGATACTGCTATCGTCTTGTTATCATCAATACGAAGATCGCAGTGGTTTGACGTCGTTGACCTACGACAACATCCCCGCAGCCGAGCGACCTGATTTGACACTTTTAATGGGGGATCAAGTTTATCTTGACCTCCCGACCTTGAAAAATTTTCCTGATAATGAAGCAAAGCTCGCGCGGAAGTTTGAGGCAGCGTACGGGACCAACTGGACCGCAAGTAACGGCCTAACCAAAATACTGGCGTCCGCCCCTTCGATATCCTGCCCTGACGATCATGAGTATTGGAACAATTTTCCCCATATATCGCCAATCATCCAAAACTCCTGGAAAGAAGCATCACGCAAGCGGTGGAGAGCGGCTGCAGACCAATTGTTTGATGCATTCCAGGTGCCGACACCCCTGAGCAGAGGCGAAAATCTGGAAATCGACATTGATCCATTTTCAATCATCATTCTTGACCAGCGAACTCAACGGCAAACCGATCGGACTACAACGCTGGGCTCCAATGGTCTTAAACAGTTGGAAGCGTGGGTCGACAGACTAATTCGGGAACAAAAGTTTGGTGCGGTTGTCACGGGGCAATCCCTGCTCGACAAACCGGTTGGTGAATTTGCCGGTAAAGTTGCCGACTGGATGCTTCCAAACTATGAGGACTATGAAGCAGTCGTTAGGGCGCTGTCCAAGCTTGCTGATGCCGGGCGCACGGTACTGCTGTTAACCGGGGACGTTCACTGGGGCCGCATCACCAAAATCAGGCAAGCCGGGCGGACAAGATTTATCGAAATTATCTGCTCGCCAACCTCATTGGTGACCACGATCGGAGCCGATCAAAAAAAGCAGTTGGGCGCTGGGTTCCGCAAGTTCTTCCTAGGCGAAGAAACTCGTTGGCCAAGACACAGTAAGGCTCCGGATGCTGAAGCTTATTTCGCTCCCCAAGTGTTCGGCAAGATCTATAAGACTGAAACGATTTACAAACATCAGGGGGATCAGTTGGCCACCCTAGCTCTGAGAAAGGCCGCAAACACGATGGAAGCAAAGGTGACTTATCGCGAGATTCATGAAACACCCCAGCCAGCACGGGAAATACATCTGGGTCTGCTGCGCAGCGGTATCTGAGAGGTGAGGTAAAAGGCAATGTTGAACATCGTAGCATCTACAGCCGATGGACCAAATCCGGACTTTGTCCAAAGCAAGCGCAAAGGCCGGGAGGACAATGTAAAGTGGGTCAAACGCCACCTGGAAATTTTAGCGGTTGAAGACAATGCCAGAGGCATGTCCTATCTTGTTTTGATCGGTGGAACCAAAAAAGCATACTTTCACACACGAGTTGCGCAGGGGCATTTGCGCAATGACATGAGTCCGAGCCACTGGTCCCATGTGGTTTTACTGCAGGGTTCCGGTCCCACAGAGCAAAGTGCGCTTTGGGAGATTTCCCTCGAACCGGTGGAAGGGTTTGGTTATCCGCCATCGGATAATGGTGTGCAGACAGGTCATCTGGTAAACTACGAAAGCAAAACTCAGTATCCAAACATTGCTGTGATGAGAATTCCCGTCAAACTACGCGCCATGAAAGATATGCTGAAGCGTTTCAAAAAGCAGCGTGTCGATATTGACTGTGTCGAACTAACTCTACTCTGGTTAGGCTACGTGTGGGGCGTGGGCAGAGCAGACAATCCACTGTTTGATGGATATGGAACTCCATCCGCAGCTTTCATTGAAGCTCTTTCTTCCGCGAACGGCTATGACTTAACTCCAGGCCTGGAAAGCAGATCAAGTTGTCCGGAAGCAATATGGCAGGCGGCACGCTGGTGGCATGAATATCATCGGGCGCAGGTGGATTCGGAGCCAATTCGCGGCATGTGGCATACCGAACATTATCTAGGCAAATAGTATATCCGTAACTTTCGTCCATTAGGCAGAGGCCTACGGAAATTTCTCCAGGTTGCGACCTCCAGTTTTAATTGCGATTTCATCACGTGCGGCGGCACGATTGCCACTAAACGGTGCAACCAGAGCCCTTTCCCTTCTCAATACTATCTCTCTCAGTCTCACCAATTAGCGATTGCCCTTCAGATTGGAAGACTCGACACCCCGACTCTCAAAAGGACCTAAAGTTGAATATCTGCTTACAACTTTAAGCGAGCTCAAACCGTAGCGACCAGCGAACCACTGTCCAACAACACCTGGCGAATTTCATCGCGGCGCGAGAGGTTCAATTCCCAAAGTGTGAGAGTGTCATTGATCCGCCTCAAAACTCCAGCGTCAGCAGCCACAATCCAGTCTCGCAACATGGGCTTGCCAAGTGCTTTGCTTACAGGCTTTTTCAGGTGAATATCAGACAAGTAATTAAGTTCATAAACATCCCGCAGTTCCCCACCTTTGGGCACGCTACTGTACGGAAAGTAACGACCCCAATCTCCAATTCGTTGCTGTTCCAGTTTTTCCAGCCGCCCCTGAACAAACCCGCTTACATAAAAGGCTGGAACAAACCGCTGCTCAACTAGGTACCCAATACCATATGTGGGCTTGAAGTATTTAGATATTTGAATTATGAGATTGTTAAAATATTCAGCGTGTAATACATTCTCTTTAGACTCATAATAAAAATAAAAAAAATTTTCAAAATAATCGTCATCAACATATGAATTTATTCCAATGCCACATGATGGATAATTGTAATCTGTACTATTCAAATATTTATTTTTATAAATATGAATTCTACTTAATGAATCGATTCCTTCGTCATATTTTTTTTGAAAATTTGCAATATTTATATCCATTATTTTATAGTGCTCACCGGCCAGCGCGTAACTGACCCTACCTAGGTTCAGGTTCAGTTCGTCAGATATCCGACAAAACTCGCGATACAAGTTCAGTGCATTAATCTGGTTGTGCCAACCATAAAGGTTGAGGCAAATGGCAGCAGTATGATCGCGCTCAACGTATGCTCTGTTGTTCATCTTTCACCATCCGGATTCTCCAGATTATTCACGCCAACCAGTATTGATCGTTTTCTTGCAGAAAGGAACAATCATTTAGAGGGGTCTGCTGCGCCGAGACCGCGGCCGGACCCACTAGTCGGGCTGGCAGCAGTAGTTTGACCAAGGTTCAACCCTGTAGCCTTACGCGCCTCTTCTGCAGTTTTTTGGGCTTTGGCCGTTTGACTCGTGACAGTTTGACGTGGCGATACTACTTCATGGACGTTTATTGTATTATAGTTTGTAACTGAAACAACGTCCGCCCTGGTTTGGGAAACACCGCGCTTTCCCAACACTGTATTTAGTGCTTGGTTTAAATGCACTGACTTCACGTCGTCCTTTCTAGCTTCTTCAACCGCTTTTCGCAGAGAGGCAAACGCATGTCCAGTGAGCCCCTTTTTGGATGATGTGACCTGTGCTTTGCCTCTAATTTTGCCTCTTACCGTGGTTTTTGGTCGGTCTTTCTTGTTTTTCGTTGCCTGCTTTTGCAAACCCCTTAGGCTGCTTCGTGGAGTACTCCTCGCTCCCTTTATTGCAATGCCAAAAACGCCGGGTACCCCTGGAGTAGCAGCTGCGACGGCATCAAGTCCAATGCCCAACGCGTCTATCGCAGCGAGACCAAAATTCCCTTTGGCGACATTTGAGCCAAAGCTCTCTATGCCAATGGCAATGCTGGCGATATCAATCGCGGTTTCAACGACATGCCCATTCGGATCGGACAAATTGATGGAGTCATTGAGTGCATAGGCATAACGGTTGATGCCGACGCCCGGAAGTGTCGGGTCCCAGGTATCAGGTTGTATGAACCGGCCAATGAGCGGGTCGTAGTACCTGGCATTAAGGTACATCAGACCGACTTCCTCGTCATGGCGCTCGCCAATGAAGCCCTTGTGCTCGAAGTGTGATGTGGCCGCAGTGGCCCGTTTGCCGTAGGCCAGATAGTCGTAGCGTTGCTGCGGCTGGTTGAAGCCGGTTGGCCCAGTGATCAGACGCACGGTCTTGAGGTGATCGCGATGCAGCCAGAAGTTCGTGGCCGATGCCCCTGATCCCACCTGCTTCACGTCGGCATGCAGATACTTGGTCCAGGTCTGACCTGACGGTCCGGTACTGCGCTCAAGGTCTGCCCCGAGATACAGATAGCTGGTAGTGCCCGCCACCTTGCTGAGGCGTTTGCCGTCCGGGCCATAGCCATAGGTGACGGCACTGGAGTTCACTGATACAGGCCGGTTTTCGCCATCATAGACTATATCGCTGCCGTCCATGCGCACTGTGATGTTGCCATTGGCGTCATACTGCAGCGTCTGGCCGTTGATCGATATTGGTGTATGCGGCCTCGCACTTCCCGACGTGGGATATACATAGGCGCCTACCTGCGAGTTGGTCAGCATGTTGCCGACACTGTCATAGGTGAAGGTCTGGCTTAAGGATGCATTGCCGGTGTTGGTGGCCGTGAGCAGCCGGTCCAGATCGTCATAGGTGTATATCCAGTTATCTTCCGGCCTCGATGAGGCAACAGACAGAATCCGCCCCTTGGCGTTCCGTGAATAGGTGATACTGAGCAGCGTAGTGACCCCGTCTTTGACGGTGACGCCGGTCAGCCAGCCGCGGGCGTCGTTGTAGGTAAATGTTGCCGTCACCCCGTTGGCATATGACGCCGTCAACGTCTGGCCGCGGGCATTGTAGGTCATGTCCGTGATACCGCCGGGCAGTGTCTTCAGACGCCCTGCCGCATCATAGGTCATCGGGTTCAGGTCGGTTCCCGCACTGTCGCCATCGGGATAGGTCTTGAAGCGCAGTTCACCACCCGGCTGATAGTCCATGGTCTGGGTGTGGGCAGAACCGGAGACCGTATAGGTCTGTTTGGTCAAACGCTGCAGCGGGTCATGATCGCTGGTTATGGTGGCGTTGGGGTTGGTTTCCGTTGTCAGCTTACCGACATTGTAGAAGCCGGTGCGGTCCTCATCATAGGTCTTGGCGACGAGTTCCTCATACGTACCGCCCTGATCCGAGGTCTTGGTCTTGACTCGATCCATGGCATCGTAGGTCAGAACGCTGACTTGACCCTTTGCATCGGTCTGTTGGGTCAGGTTGCCCTTGGCATCGTGCTGGTAGGTCCATGTTCCGTGATCGGGATCGGAGACCTGGGTGCGCCTGTCGAGGGAATCCCATGTATAGGTCCACTGGTTGCCTTGATCGTCTGTAACGCCAGAATAGCGGCCCAGCATGTCCCACTGCACATCCACATTTACTTCACCTGAGCCTAGCTGGCGGGCTTCACGCAGGGGCCGGGTCCAGGCGTCCATGTGCAGGTCTGTCGTGCGACCGAGTTCGTCCGTGGTAGTGGTGACGTCGAACGCTCCGGTTAGCGTCGATATCCCGTAAACCTTGTTGACCGTCGCATTGTCGGGGTGGATTGTCCGGACCAGGCGATCAACGCCATCATATTTTTGCTGTGTTGTGTGAACCGTATCTCCTGAGTAATATGGTGCTGACTCGGACGATTTCTTGCCACGCTCATTGAAGGAGGTGTCCTTCACGATCGGCGGTCCGGTCGGCGTAGCTCCAACGCTTTCCTCGCGAATTTTTCTTCCTAACCCATCCAGATAAGTCATTTTCCAACGATTAGTGCTTCCGCTGGCGGGAGGTGTTTCTTCACGAATGCGCTGGTTCAGTGGATCACCGATGTCGAGATAGGAAGTGTTGGTAAAGTCACCTCCAGGACGGTTCTCCGAAGTAATCCGGCACAACTGGTCGTAGGTCTTTGTGGTTGCCTGCAGATTGAGGTCTGTTTCGGTCGTCGCCAGACCACAAACATAGTCCCACACCTTGGTGGTCTTCTGCCTAGTATCACCAAGCGTGAACAGCGGATTGCGTTCCTCGATCTTGTAGATGTTGTGAACCGGGTCATACACATACTCGGTGCGGCGTCCCAGCTCATCGATCTTCGCTGTCACATTGCCGTAGCTGTCGAATTCCTGCTGTGACGAAACCCAGGAGTTACTGGTGTTTAGCCATCTGTCGAGGCGGGTTTCGTTGCCGTTGACCGGTGCGGTTGTGTGATCGGTGGCGTTGTCATAGAAGCGGCGTGCTTCAGTAAGCTTTGTGCCGCTGGTACTGGAACCCTCATAATGAGCTTCAGCCGCCGGTTTGTTGACCAGGTAGTCCGTCAGATTGGGATGGTAGGTGGTCGTCGTCGTAAGTTCATCGCCGGTGGCATCTGCGTTGCCATGGCGGATCAACTGTGTAATCAGACCATAGGCATTGTATGTGCGTGATACCTTGGTGCGTTTGGAAGTGCCGCTGCCGTATTCGTAGGCAAAGCTTTCCGTGTTCAGGCCGGTATAGGGCAACTGTGCCGGATCGTTGTTGACCACGAATGTGTTCTCGAACTTGCGCAGATGACTGCCTGCACCGTTCTTGTAAGCTAGTGATTTCAGTGCTCCGGCGATGGCGATGTCCTGGCTGAAAGCCAGTTCAGCCTTCGGGCAATCAGTCTCTGACCCATTGCACGGTAACTGCGCCTCAGCAGAAGCAAACCCAAGGAACCGGCGCTCTTCCCAGGTCCACAACCCACCGCCGTAGGTGAAATCAGTGGTCGCCGTCAGCCCCCTGCCATCGCTGACAGTGGTGCTCGACACTGACTGGGTGATCAGCGGCATGTATGTGTTGGTCCACTCGGATGATGGTTTGTAAGCAACGTCGGTCGTCCCACCATGTACATTCTTGGCTGATGTCAGAAGATCGGGATAGTCGCCGGATGGAGATGCAACCTCTCCATTCCATTCATCAAAGTTGCAGTTACCGCTACCCGAGTTGCATGAAGGACCATTCCCCGCCCGCAACAGGAACTGGGTCCGTCCGCTTCCTGCAAAGTCTCCGGTCAACAGGTTGTAGGGTAAGTTGCAATCCCCCCCACCCCCAGAACTCGGATGACTGGCGTTTAACGGCTGTCTGGATAGGGACGTGAGCCAGTTAGTGCTGACAAGTAAACTGCCACGCGACAGATGGATTTTTACACCCAGCGCACCGTCACCATTGGGAATGTCTACGAAATAGTCCCGGACCGCCAGATCGGTTCGTCCGTCGCCGTCAAAATCGTCCGCGCCTGCAATTGCACACCGCGCCGCCTGTTGTCTCTGAAAGGAATTGCCTGAATTTGTTGGCAGCGTGAGGGCTGGTGAAGCCAGTGTCTCGAAACTGTTCCCATTTGATATCAGGTAGTGCAGTTCGATCGCATTAGCGCTACCGACCTTGGCGATTGCAATGTCAGACTTGCCGTCACCGTTGAAGTCGCCCACGGTCCAGGAATTGCTGGTCATGCTGGTGAGGTTGGTTTTCACTCCGGTTTCGGAAAAACCATCGTCACTGGCGAATGCAGGACCCGTCGAAAGGTAAATATTGATGTCGACATTGCCGCCATTTGAGTCTGCAACAACGATATCTGTCAGACCATCACCGTTGAAGTCACCTGCATCAATACCATCCTGGTACGAGATGTTGCTGATGTTGATGTCATCGGACTGGAAACTAGTGCCGGTCCATCGTACGGTCTTCACCTGATTGTAGATGGTCGGCGTGCTTCGGCCGACCAGGATGATCAGATCCTCTTTCCCATCCCCGTCTTTATCGCCGGCCGCTACAAGTTTGCCGTTGCTGCTTGTCTGTTGGCTGCCGCTCGCCACGGTACCACCGGAAGTCTCCTGGCTTCCAGCAATGTCCAGTCTTAAGATCTTCCACTGATAGTCATCTTCGGTTGCGCGGCGTCTAAGCATTACGATTTCATCGGAGCCATCGCCATCGAAGTCCCCGGTCACGGGAGCGCCCAACTCGGCCGAACTGCAACTGCCGGAAAAATCTACCGATGATGACGGGGTCTGAACCGAGAACCCGCTCCCAGTCGAGTACCGAATCTCCTTCACGGACACGATACAGTCCGTGCTATTTCCGGAGCTTTCTGTGCGTCTTCTGACATAGGCGACATCGGACCTGTTATCGCCATTGAAGTCACCGGCTACCCGATAGTAGGTCGAGCTGCTGAAGGCATAGGAGTCATCATTTGACGTCCATGACGACTGATTGAACCCGCCGCCATGATCTGAAAACGTGAAAGTCTCCGCCGGCAGCTTCGAAGCTGCTCCTGCATTGGTTATCGTGCCGCTTGCATCGACAACGGCGTCACGGCCAAACTCCTGCACCGAGGTCAGGCGTGACAGATCAGTAGATGGACTTTGCTCGTAACCCAACTTGTAAGCGCGAAGCTGGTTGCCGCTGACCTTGATATCGATGGTCTTGATACGCTTAGCGACATCGGCAACGTTAGCTCCCGACGCATAGGTGATCACTTCACCTGTCGGACGCGTTTCGCGATGGAAGGTGACCACAGCACCGTTGTAGGAGATTGTCTCGACATAGCAGTTGGGCAGGCTTTCACAGCCATAGCTATACGTGACCGTATTGCCGTTGCTGTCCTGCGCAGTATCGAGCAGCCAGCGGTATTTGTCAGCCAGGTCGTTGAGTACAGGGTCCCCAGTGCCAGGATCACTGGTATGGCGCAACGGTTTGTAGGTGAATTTGTTGCCCGATCGGTCCCAGACAAACCATTGGTTATTGGGAGTGTCGAACGAGATTTTCTCGTATGTCTGTCGTTTTGTTGAATGACTGCCGCCGGCAGCGCAACTGGCACTGTTTGCAAGCGCTTCGCCTTCTCCCGGTGTTGGCCCCATGGCGCATGGCACGAGTTCGATTTCGTCCAGCATATAGTTATCTGTCGATGCAAATCCCGGCGCGCCGCGACCACGCGATACTGACTCGATACGAGATACGCCTTCTAGTTGCCAACCCAGTCCAAGCAGTTGGTCGGACCGGCCGGGCTGATAGCGGATACTGCGGAATGAATCGTAGCGAAGTTTGAGCTTTGGCTCCAACCCCCTGAACTTGGGTAAGTTGATGTCAATGGATTGGGAGAAGCTGCCGTTGGATGCCGCAAGTGGTTCCTTGGGTGCCTCACGCTCCGTTGCGCTGGGCGCCATGTTCTCGACTGTTTGTGTGTAAGCAGGAACAACCAGGCCAATCAAACAACCCAAAATCAACAATTGGGGTCTCGCCAGTTTTGGAACAATCGAATTGACTGAAGGCAGCTTCTTCAAACTCGGTGCTGTCTCTCCAGACTCACAATTTGATTTGGACATATGTATCAAGTAATCCTCTACCCAAATTAGCAGCAGGCAATACTTTATAGTTCCGGGAATCATATTCCCGGTGCGCAATCTAAATGCCGCCGAAGGCGGGGAATACCTGCACGTCTCCCCAAAATTACAGCAAGTTGACGTAAGTGCCGCGAAACTGTCAACGTCAATTTATCTTTATGTAGAGAAAAAACGCTTGTATGCGGGTATTTCTACTTTGAGTTGCACATACACATTACGCACACTACCGTACTAATTGCAGAAAGATCACAAATACAGTTATAAATTGCAATTCTGAATTAATTCAAGTTGAGTTCACGAAGGGAATTTGCCTATCGGTTCCTGATAATTGGCCCTATTGCTACGACGAGATTGCGCTGCGTGAGGGTAATGGGATGGCCCGCGTTGGTGATGGCCACCGCCCCGTACGTCATGTGTGCGTACAAATCAACACAAACCGAAAAGCCAGCGGCACCACTAGAATTGGTGATTAAGCATTCTACCACGCCTGTCAGGCTAAAGAAGCAGTTTGTGTATTGGCAGATTTAAGGCTCGGACAGGATACCGGCAATTCAACCTGTAGGATCAAGTGGAGCGGAAGCACTTCGTTTTGAAACTGAAGTTCCTATGCGAAAGCAGGTGAGCGAGTTCACGTAAAAATCATTCAGTGGCGTCCTAGGCGACGCAGTTGCGAGTTTGGATCGGGATAGCCACGGACTCGGTAACGCTACAGCCTGAATCGTCGCCTTATACTATAGTTTCAGGCTCGGGCCGGTTTTCGTTGGACTCCAATTTGAATAGGTAGCTCGAACATCTCGAGTGATGCCGTGAGTACCAGACGACAAACGAACCGCAGTTGCAATTCACGCTGAAAGTTGTCGCCGCGTTGCCGCTCCCGAGACCGGAGACTCAAGTAGGGTACGAAAACTAATGCGCAACAACGACAATTGCTCTAGGGGCAACCTTACTCAATTTCCAGACTTCTTGTGTCGTCCGAATTGCTGCTTGAACCGGATATCCCCACTCAGAGTATACATGTCATCAACCGCTCTGAGCACGCTGTCACGCCGCAAATTCCTGTCACCAAATTCATCAATTAGGAGAGTCATTAGTTTCGGAATAGATTGCGTACCATCCCATTTGCCCAAGTACACAATCTTATCTATTTGCTCGTGCAACAATCGGCGAGTTTGCGGTCGACCACTGTTGCGATTCATTCGTTCTCGACCTGCGCCTTGCTGGCTCGGCCACTTGCCTTTCTTGCGCTCAACATCCAACCAGCAAGCAGCAAGCAGCTTCATCCAATCTAACTACTACCAGAGCATTGGATGATGGCAGTGGCACCTTCTTACTCGCTAGACGTGCAACAACAGCCGGGCGCAATCCAAGCATATCCATTGGAAGACCGCCATTGTCCAACTTCACGGCCTTCAAAACCTCGTTGTGGATTGCCGTCGGCACTGTTTCATTCGGGGAAACTGCGGATTTTCCACCGTCTTCGATCCTAGCTGGCCACGCATATGCGTACAGTAACAATTCCCCCTTCCCAACTGCTGCATCCAGAATGTTATCAACATAGTCAGACCATTTTTGAGGTGCCAGTCGAAAGTGCTTTAAGAGTTTCGACCATTCAGGGCGAACGTCGGCGACGAATTTCGGGAGACCGCGGCCACCCCAAACACTAGCCCGCAATTCTTCGCGAAACGCCCCGAGAGAACAGTAACCGTTCGCCAACAAGATCTTTGACAAACTGATGTCAACAGGGTGGGCCAGACCGTAAGTGGGCTGCCTTATTTTTAGTTTTGGACTTCCCATGAGCGCCTCCGCGCATGCGCAACCCCTTTATCCATACCACATTGTGGAATGACAACCATACGCTTTCGGCGAACAGGTTATGAACAAACCTGCTTCCAAATTGCTTCCAGTTCAATTTTCGAAAAGGCGGATTCAGCGCTAAACCATTGAAAATATTGGTGGGCGCACAGGGATTCGAACCCGGGACCGTCTGATTAAGAGTCAGATGCTCTACCAACTGAGCTATACGCCCTCACCAATCCGCACAGCCATCAGATTTTTCAGGAGACACCTTTGGCCGGCGTGCGAAGGGCGCGCATGTTCGAGCGCGCCCCCGCAACAGATCCAGTTGCCATATCAAAGGAGTAAATGAAAGTCTACCGGCAAATGTTGCAATTTGCCAGTTCCATTCACAATGATAGTTAAGGCCCGCGCCGTTCCGCCCCTGCGAGCGCTTTTGCCGGTGCTGTGGCATCGCCGCGCATGCGCTTCACTTCCAGCTTCGACAGCGCCGCAATATAAGCTTTCGCGGACGCCACCAGCGTGTCGGGATCGGCCGACCGGCCGGTCACCTGGCGCCCGGTTTCGACGTCTTCCAGCCGCACCGAGACCTCGGCTTGCGCATCGGTTCCCTCGGTGACTGCATGCACGTCATACAGGGCCAGCTTGGCTTCATGCGGATGCAGCGCCTGGATGGCATTGAAGGTGGCATCCACCGGACCGTTGCCGACCGACTGCACGGTCGACTGGTTGCCGTCAATGTCGAGTGTCAGCGTGGCGGTCTGCGGGCCCATGGTGCCGGCGATCACCGTCAGCGCAACAACCTTCATCCGGTCAGCCGACGAGGCAATGCCCTCATCGACCAGTGCCTCGATGTCCTCATCGTAAATGTGCTTCTTGCGGTCAGCCAGCGCCTTGAAGCGCACAAACGCGTCCTGGAACGCGTTGTCCGACAATTCGTAGCCCAGTTCCTCCAGCTTCGACTTGAAGGCGTTGCGGCCCGAGTGCTTGCCCATGACCAGCGAGGTCTTGGTCACGCCCACCGATTCAGGCGTCATGATCTCGTAGGTTTCCTGGTTCTTCAGCATGCCGTCCTGGTGAATGCCGCTCTCATGGGCAAACGCATTGCGCCCGACGATGGCCTTGTTGTACTGCACCGGAAACGATGACACCGCAGATACCAGCTTCGAAGCCCGGGTCAGCAGTTCCGGCTTCACATTGCAGGCATAGGGCAGAACGTCGTTGCGGGTTTTCAGCGCCATGACGATCTCTTCCAGTGCCGCATTGCCGGCCCGTTCACCCAGACCGTTGATTGTGCATTCGATCTGGCGTACGCCGCCATCGATGGCAGCCAGCGAATTGGCCACGGCCATGCCAAGGTCGTTGTGGCAATGGGCGGAAAACACCGCCTTGTCGGAATTGGCCACGTTTTCCCGAATGGTCACGAAAAGTTGCCGCATCTCGTCGGGCACCGTATACCCCACCGTGTCGGGCAGGTTGATGGTGGTCGCCCCTGCCTTGATGGCGGCATCGACGCATTGCGACAGGTAGTCCAGCGGCGTGCGGGTGGCATCCATGGCCGACCATTCGACATTGTCACACAACGACCGCGCCAGCGTCACCGTTTCATGGATGATGTCGAGCACTTCCTCCTGGCTCTTGCGCATCTGGAACTCCAGATGGATCGGCGACGTGGAAACAAAGGTGTGAATGCGCGGCTGCCTGGCATGCTTGACTGCTTCGCCGCAGCGCTTGATGTCACCGGGAATGGCGCGCGCCAGCCCGGCTATCATCGAGTTCTCGGTACGCCGGGCGATTTCCGACACCGCCTCGAAATCACCTTCGGATGCGATCGGGAAACCCGCCTCGATCACGTCTACCTGCATTTCATCCAGCAGCGCTGCGACCTGCAGTTTTTCGTCGAACGTCATGGTGGCGCCGGGAGACTGTTCGCCGTCGCGCAATGTGGTGTCGAATATGATGACCTGGTCTTTTGATTTGCTCATGAGCCTGATGCTCCATCCTTTTGTTGCTGGCGGCGCGGGCGGACCTGAAACCCCTCAGGCACAATCGCACTCATCACACACCGGCATTTTTCGAGTTCTTGAAATTCTAAAGTTCCCCTGAGCATCCGTCTCTTTGGTGATTGAACACCGGACAGTCAATGGTCAGGGGCAAATAAGGAGGAGGCCGGCGCCTAGTAGAGCGCAGCCGTTGCGGTCGATAGCAATGTCGAAAGCGGTTTTCATATGCTCTTCGCCGGTTCCTTGCAATTCCCCTACCGCACCTAGGATGCCTTGGGAAAGTTAAGGGAGTTTTACGCCAAGCCGAGCATGGGCGCAAGCAGGAAAACCGGCCACAATCAGACCAGCCGCGGTATTCCGGCCCACGCCTCCAGCAATCGCCTTTCTACATGTGCGCCTGCCCGGCAAGGTAACGGCTCAGAAACAGCGGCAGGGTGAACAGAACCGCCCGCTCGTCGGCGATTTCCCCGCGCGCGGCACAGCGATTGACCTCCTCGACCCGTTCTTGCGGGTCCGGCAGGTCGTCAATGGCCTGCTCGATGCGATCAAGATCGAACGGCAGATCCTCGGCCCGGCGCAGCCGGTTCAGCACCTCGCGAAACTCCTGCTTCGCTTCGGCCGCTTCCAGAACCTTGCACGGGCTGAGTGGAAGCCTTTGCGTGTTGGTGCGCACCGATTCAGGTAGCACACCGGTCATTGCCTGCCTGAAGATCCAGCGCCCTACCCCGTTTACGCGAAACACCTCGGTCGGCAGCCGAAGCGCATAGTCCATCAACTTGCGGTCGAGAAACGGGAACGCGTAACTGGTGCCGTGGCGGGCAGCCTGCCGCGCCAGCAGCTCCAGGCCGACCGTCACGCTGCCATTGTTGAGCAGCGCCAGGCGGTTCTGTCGGGTCGTCGGACCGGCACCGGTGCTGCCCGCATCTGCATCGCGCAGGAAGTCAGCCAGCGCGGGCCCGGAAGGCCCGTCGGACCCAAATTTTTTCCGCAGGGCGGCCGTCATGCTTTGCGGCAACAAGTGCGAACCGGCATCTGCAGCCAGAATTCTCCATATCGACCTGCCGGTCTGCTGCTTGTGGGCTTCCAACTCACGCGCAAGCCGGCGCCACTTCAGCTTTATCAGGTACTCGGACAGGTCCCCGCGCCCGTTGAAGCTCACCAGGTGATCGCCGCCAAAGCCCGATAGGATCGGACCGTGACCGGCGGATCCGGCCAGGCTGGCTATGCGCTCGTAAGGATCGTCTTCGTGGTTCAGCACCGGTTCGCCCGGCGCGACACGGCCCGTCGCAAGCTTGGCGAACGGCAACGCATCAACCACGACACTGCGCAGGTTTTCTTCCGCTTGCGCGGTGACATTGGCATAGGGTGAACCGTCGATGATATCGACATCGTGCCGCCGGCGCGCCTGAATGGAATAGCCGTGCACCATGTCGCCGCGCGCACGCAATGCTCGGGCTGCCAGCACGGAAATCGCGCTGCTGTCCAATCCGCCGCTGAGATGGGTTGCTGCCGGCCCGCTCGCCGGCAGCCTGCGGCGAACCGCGTCGTCCAGCCGGACCCGCAGTTCATCTGCCATCCAGGTCGCGGGAATCGAGGCTGAAATGGCCTGCCCCGGCTCAAGTTTCCAATAGGCCTTGGAACGCAGTTGGTTGCGCTCAAGCATGAGCATCGTTCCCGGCATGACCCTGCGGACATCGCGCAGGAACGTGCGCTCTCCGGTGTTGTGATCGCCAACCGCCAACTGGACAACGGTGTCCTGGTCAGGTGCATTGTCGGCAAACCCGGCATCGCAGAGCACGGACTGCAAAGAGGCAAAGGCCAGATACTCATCACGGCGATGGGTGTAAAACAACGGCCGCACACCAACCCCGTCCCGGGCCAGCAGCAGGCTGCGGGCCTCAGGCTTCCACAGGGCCAGCGCAAAATCTCCGTCAATCCGTGCAAGTCCTGCAGCCAGGTCACATTCTGAGGCCAGCGCGCCGGACAATATCCCGGCAGCGCTCCCGTCATGGGCAAGGCCCAGGCCGTCGGCCAATTCGACATGGTTGTACAGCCTGTGATCAGACACCAGAACGCCAGTGCCGGGGCTCGTCATCGGGGCTCGCCCCGCAGCGGTTTCGGAATCCGGTGTGCGCAGATCGCATTGCAGCAACACGGCGGTATCGTCGCAGTAAACTTCAGGTTCGGTGCACGAGGCGTTGCTCTTCAGCGCAGCCGCCAGCTTTTCCGCGGCATTGCGGGAACTGCGACCGGTGAATGAAATCAGTCCGGCGATTAATCCAGTCATGATTTACGACGGTCCGAGTTCTTGCGGGAAGATCGGATTGTCGTTGGTATTGTGCGGAAGTGACCCTCTTGTGATCGCCAGCACCGGTACTGACCGCAGGCGCGGCTTGATCCAGGTTTTCTTGGTTTTCAGTTGCTGGCCAGGCTCATCATGAGCCATTGGCGACGGTCCACCGTCCTTCAGGTTACGCACGTCGGTACTCCACGCTACTCAATTACAAACTGTCAGATCAACGATTAATAAACATAGACTGTTTAATAAAAATTTACCCCGCGACACATAATGTCAGTTCGTGTGAAAACTGACCCAGTGTAGATGAATTATATAATTCTTAACAATTGAAATTGCGTTTCTTAAAAATCTCTAAAACGAGCTGAAATCGCAATATTGACTTGTGTTAATTTGATAATATTTCAAATGATCAAGTAATTTGTTTGTAAAGGTGCGGAACAGTGGTAACGATCAACGGGACGGCAGGCGACGATGTTATTGAACCCGGCAACAATTCTGCCGGCAACAACAACCTCAATGGCAATGACACGATAAACGGCCTTGACGGGGCCGACTTCATTTCCGGCGGGCTCGGCAGCGACAGCCTGTTCGGCGGCCTCGGACACGATGTGCTGAACGGCACCGACGGCGGACAGGCTGACATTCTGGACGGTGGCGACGGCATTGATTTTGCCGACTACAGCGACGCCGCAAACCGACAGCGGATTTTTTTCGACCCCGCAGGAAACTCCAGGGGAGAGCGGGCAAGTGACACCTGGGTATCGATTGAAGGCGTTATGGGAGCCAGCGACCACCGGAACGTCATCATCGGCGCCGGCACAGACGACCGTATAATAGGCGGCAATGTGAACGACCGGCTTGTCGGTGGCGACGGCATGGATGCGCTGGAGGGACGCGCCGGACGAGACCGGCTCGAGGGCGGTGACGGCTTCGACATCCTGAATGGCGGGCGAGGCTCCGACCGGCTGACCGGTGGCGCCGATACGGACATCTTCTACTTCGAGGCCGGCGAAATAGACGGCAATGACAGGATCACGGATTTCGAATTGGGAACTGACATCGTGTTGCTGGAGAACACCGGCGTCAGCCTGGCGCAGATCGCCCAGATCATTGCAGCCAGGGCATTGAACAACCCCAACCGCGACATTGTCTATACGGACCCGACCGAGGGAGGCACAATCACGCTGACGGGCGTGTCCTACAATGCGCTCTCGGCATTCATCGACAATGGCGCCTCTTTGGCATCGGTATTCTTTGCCAACGGCCCGTCCTCAGGCCCGCCCGACACTCCGGTCCTGCCTGAAGTCATACGTGGCACCCGAGGCGCCGACACCCTTGATGGCGACGACGGCATCGACTTCATTCATGGCCGTGGCGGACGCGACACGATAAACGGTGGTGCCGGAACTGACTTGCTCAACGGCGGTAGCGGACGCGATACCTTGAACGGCGGCGCCGGAACAGACTTCCTGAACGGCGGCGGCGGGCGCGACACCCTGACCGGTGGAGCTGATGCGGACTGGTTCGTGTTCGGGCGCCGGGACACCATCACTGATTTCAGCATTGCGGAAGGCGATACAATACTGTTCAGGGCTTCACGTAACCTGAGTTTTGATGACCTAAATATCCGCCAGGTCGGCACCGACACCCTGGTCTCGGTGGGACGCTCCACAATGCGGCTGGAGGATTTCACCGACACCCTGACCGAGGACAGTTTCAACTTCGCCTATGTTCGCGGCGAGACCGAATTGGATCTGCTGTAGGCACAAATCACGATTGTTGCGTGATCAGCAGGTCAATGACCTCTGGCATGAACTCATGTCCCCATGGACGCGTCAGGCGCAACACCTGTGTTGCTGCCACCAGCTTGCCGATCTGCCCAAACTGGCCATCCCACAGGCCCAGCGCGCCGACGAACTGTGGCCGGTAGACATGTTCGGTGACCGCTTGCATGGCGTCCAGCTTGTCCAGCGCTTCCAGCGTTGGCCCAGTGTTACTGCCGATGCTCTTTTCCAGCACGATAATGCGACTGACCGGATACGGCCGGTCATCAGCCGCATGGGCATTGGCGACAAAGTATTTGTTCAGCCGCTCCCCGACCGACTCCCGGCCAGATGCATCAATGCCGGCTGCATCAAGCGCATTGCGCCACAGCTTGAAAGCCGTGCCCGACGGATAGGCCACAGGGGCGGCTTGATCTGTGGCGTTCCACAAAGCGCAAGTGTCATCGCCCAGTGCGCCAACCCCGTTCATCGACAGCTGCTGGGCCAGGGTTGATTTGCCAGCTCCCGATTCTCCGAGCAACAGCGTCGCGCTGCCGTTGACAACCAGCGACGCGCAATGCAGCACCAGGCAGTCCTGCAATACCAGCGCCAGCCCCAGCGCGCTTCCCATCGTGTACAGGGCAAGTGTCTGGTCATCTGCCGCACTGTTGCGGGTTATGGCGATGGTATGCCCGTCAGGTATCCAGAAGTCACCGACTTCGGCCACGCTGAAACACAAGCCGCCATCGGGGCCTTTCCAGACGACACCTGGCCCTGCATCCGGTTTGGCGCGGGCCAATGCGACCACACGTGCCGCGTCCGGACCGGATTCAATGCGTATGTCGGGCACGCCCGGGCTGGCCGCCGCCAGCATCTGTGGAATCTGGAAGGCCGACCTGACCAGCAGGCCGTGGCATCGATACCAGTAACCGTTTTCGCGTTCAGGCAAAGGGTATTCGCCAGTTCTTTCAGAGAGCCCCAACCGCAATCGAACATGCCCGGCCGAGGTTAAAACAACTTTACGGGCCGGTTCCGCTTTGCCGGAATATTATGTGATGTCGAGTTTGCCGGAACTGACTTTAACCGCGTGACCGCCAACGCGAACACCTGTCAGGCCACCCTTGGCAGCGTCTGCCTCCAGTTCGATGCGGCTCGCTCGGCTCATGTCCTCGCCCTGCATGATGACCCAGCCCCGCGTGCCTTCCCAGGGCCCTTCATAACTCAGCAACGGCCCGGGCAAGCCCGCCGCGGCAGATCCGGTGGCCGGGTCTTCCGGGATACCCGACAGGGGCGCAAAGGCGCGCGCATGGTAGTCGACCCCGGTGCCGGCCGCGCTCTCGCAATAAAGATACGCCAGAAACGCACCGGCGGCGCCCAGGTCAGGCCAGTCGGCAATGGACGTCTTGGCCTCGCTCAGCGCCGCGCGATCTTCCAGTGGAACATACAGCACCGGATGATTGCCCGGATCGAACACGCTGGCGCGATGGGTGCCGAAGCCGATCTGGTGTTCCTTCAGGGACAGGGCCGCGGCAATCTTCTTGTCGGACGGCACGTTGGTCCATGGTTCGGGCATCACTGCGGCGGAAAACCGGGCAAACGTGCCGCCATCCCGGGCTTCAAGTGCAACCGGAACCAGGCCGACTTGTTCTTCAAGCCGGATCTCGTCCTTGATACCGAACAGTTCAGCCAGCAGAATGGCCGCGCCAACCGTCGGGTGCCCGGCGAAAGACAGTTCACGCGCCGGCGTGAAAATACGCAGTTTCGCGGTATTGGTCTCATCATCAGGCGGCAGCACGAACACCGTTTCAGACAGGTTGAACTCGGCAGCAATTTTCTGCATTTGCGCATCGTCCAGCGACTGTGCCTCAAGCACCACGGCGAGCGGGTTTCCCGTAAAGGCTTCCGTGGTGAATACATCCAGCGTGTGAAAAGGGTACTGCATTGGCCGGCGTCTCCAGTGACGATGATGATAGGTCAGTATTGCTGACATATAATCCGAAGGCGATCAATGCGCGTTTTGTCAGGGTGACAAATCTTGCTGACCTGCCCCGCCCGCGGGCCAGCGCTTGAACAGCGGCTGGCGCCGATAGCCGCGTAAAACGCCAATGTGCGTTTCCTCACATCTTCGTGATCAGTGGCCTGACATGTTCCGGCACAATTCAAATCCACCACTACACGGAGAGTACACCATGGCAAAATACCGCCACGACCTGCCGATGGGAAAAGGCAAGCAATTCCTTCTCGACGGCGGGCTGGAAACCACGTTGGTATTTCTGGATGGCATCGACTTGCCCTGCTTTGCATCCTATCCGCTGATCGCTGAAACATCAGGACGCACCCGGCTGCGCGACTACTACCGGCAATATGCCAACATCGCTATCAAGGCCAATGCCGGTTTCATCTTTGAAAGCGTAGGCTGGCGCGCCAATGCCGACTGGGGTGCGGAGCTCGGCCACAACGCCGAAGACCTGGCTGCGGTCAACCGCGAATCCATCCGGCTGATGGACGAAATTCGCACCCAGATCGAAACCGATACCTCTCCCATGGTGCTGTCGGGATGCATCGGGCCACGCGGCGACGGCTACCAGGCCGATACCGCAATGACCGTTGAAGAGGCCCGCAATTATCACGCCGTGCAAATCAACACCTATGCCGAAACCAACGCCGACATCGTCACCGCCATGACCATGACCAGCATGCAGGAAGGCGCCGGCATCGCCATTGCGGCACACGAGGCCGGTATCCCGTCGGTGATTTCCTTCACCGTGGAAACCGACGGCAAGCTGCCGACCGGCCAAAGCCTGAAGGACGCGATCATGACCGTAGACGAAGTGTCCCGGTCGGCGCCGGCATATTACATGATCAACTGCGCCCATCCCGATCACTTTGCCGATATTCTGGAACCCGGCGCTGCCTGGATGGACCGTCTCAAGGGCATTCGGGCCAATGCCTCGCGCATGTCGCATGAGGAACTTGATGCCAGCACCGAACTGGATGCCGGTGACCCGGCAGAGTTTGGCACCCTGCATGCGGCGCTGACCAGCCAGTACCCGAACTTCTCGGTGCTCGGTGGCTGTTGCGGCACCGACCACCGCCACGTCGGTGAAGTGTTCGCCAAATGCGCCCACACCAGCATCAGGGCCGCGTAAGACACAAACCCTGGCATGCCCGGCCGGCAGCAAGTCTGGCCGGGCGTGACGGTAGACAGATCGTGCTCAGTCTTTCATTCTGGTTGTTCAAAACAACAACATGTGGAGGACGCCCGATGAAGCTGACCGATCAGCAACTGGCGGAATTTGACGAGCTCGGCTATCTGTTCACACCGGCCTGTTTCTCGGATGCTGAAATCCAGGTGCTGCGCGACGAGGCCGAAGAGATATACAAGTCCGAGCGCAAAGAGGTGTGGCGCGAGGATACCGGTGCGCCACGCACCGCTTTTGCCGCCCACACCTACAATGAAGCCTTCCGCCTTCTGGGTTCGCATCCGCGTCTGATCAATCCCGTCAGCCAGTTGTTCGGTGAGCAGGTTTACATGCATCAGTACAAGATCAACGCCAAGGCGCCGTTTGACGGTGCGGTTTGGCAGTGGCACCAGGATTATGGCACCTGGGCCCGTGACGACGGCATGCCCGAGCCCAGGGCCATGAACATTGCCGTGTTCCTTGACGACGTCATGGCGATCAACGGACCGTTGATGTTCATCCCGAAGAGCCACAAGCGCGGTACGCTTGATGCCTCGCACGACACCACCACCACATCCTATCCGCTGTGGACGCTGGACAATGACATGGTGACCGAACTCGCCGATGCCGGCGGAATCATCGCGCCTACCGGCCCTGCCGGGTCCGTCATGATGTTCCACGGCAACCTGGTGCACGCCAGCCCGCCCAACATCACGCCCTATCCGCGCAAGATCGTCTACCTGACCCTGAACGCGGTCTCGAACCACATCACCAAGTTCAATCGCGAGGACTGGATCGCCCACCGCGATTTCACCCCGATAGAGCCGGTCAGCGACGACGCCCTGCTGGAATACGCCCGGGCCCATAGCAAGGCTGCTTAAAAACACGCATCTGCCACCCCTGACGACCGCAGCCGCTGGCTGCGTTACTGATGCATGGTTTGCGACGCCGCCGGAGCCGTGTAGCGGTCCTTTGGAATCTCGGCGACTGCGGTTATCTCAATGACCAGGTCCGGATTGTAGAGCGCGGTCACTTCGACCGTCGTGGTCACGGGATACGGATCGGCAAAGAATTCCTGCCTGATGTCACCCGTCTGCATGAACGCCTGGATGTCGGTGGTGTAGTGTACGAGCGAAATGACATCGCTCATCTTGCCACCTGCCGCCGCAAGTGCAGTCTCGATATTTGTCAGCACCTGGCGCACCTGAATGCGCATGTCACCGGCCCCGAGGATTGTGCCGGATACGTCCAGGGACACCTGCCCCTTGAGGTGCACAATCTGTCCGGAACCTTGCATGACCATCATGGAAAAGGCGCCGAACGGCCGCCAGAGATTATCGGGATTGCAGCTCTTCGCCATTGGCATCATCCTTTTTGATCATCGCCTGGAAACATGTCGCTGGCGGGATTTGACATATGCGCAGGCCAGCGTCACTCCAGCAAATGCTGCACCAGTGTACGGGCAAAGCCGGGCATACGGTGGTGAACATGGAAACCGGCGCGGCGGAAGACGACAATCTCGTCCAGCTCCGGCTGGTCCTGCAGGTCGATATGGGCCATCATGCGGGCCTTCAGGTCGCGTGACGGGACATCGAAGTCAAACACCGCGCACAGCGCACTCATGCCAGCATCCTCGATCAGCAAATACCCCGGTTCCCGGGTGGCGTCAGCCGTTGACAGTCCGGCTTCTTCGAGCAGCTCACGCTGCATGGAACCTTCGATATCGAGCTTGCCATCCTTGATGTCATCCGGGTCCGGCGTGCCGGCCATTGGGTACACCCTGCCACTGGTGGCAGTGTAAGGCGCCATGCGGCCAAACAGCAGATGGCCATCCGCGGAGCGCACGACCGCGCAGCCGAACACGTTGCGGATGCCCGCGTCTGCGGGCAGGCCCTTGTCCTTGCAGTACAGAAATGAAGCATAGTTGGTCCGGTAAACCTCTCCGGTCAGGCAACCGTCACTGAGCGTGTGCTGGCCCATGACCAGCACCGGGCCATTGAACAAGGCCGGCTTGTCGACAATTGCCTTGTTCCAGAACCGCTTGACCGCCGAAGCGTTGTCTTCAGCCCAAGCCCACGGCGCGTCCGTGACCGAAAGATCACACGAGTTGACAGGAATGATCTCCGGTCGCGCCTCGACAGCTTTGCGCGCTACAGCCATTTGCGCATGCGCGGCAACATCCGCCCCGGTATGGAGCCTGATGGAGCTTCACCGATGACTGCGCATCCCATTGCAGTGTAAAAGCTTACTGCGGCAGGATCAGCATCCAGTTCTATCGCCTTGGCCGCCATGGCTACCGCCCTTTCCTCCAGCGCCGCCCACAGTGTCCGCCCGATACCGGCGCGTTTGACATCGGGGTCGACATACAAGGAATAAACCTCGAGCGCGTCATTTTCCAGACGGATATCGAAGAAACCAACAGGCTTGCCGTGGGCTTCTGCCACCCAGATCTCGCCATCGGCAATGGTGCGGGCGGTCACCGCCAGTTCTTCCCGGCACGCGTCCATGAATTCCGCGTCATAGCCGTTGGACGCTTTGGAGCGAAACGACAGGTCACTCAGGGCCTCCGCATCCGCAGCCGCGGCCGGGCGCAACGTCGGGCTCACGCCGCGGCAGGCATGGCGGCACGCAGCAAACGGCCAAGACGGACAATGCCTTCCTCGATTTGATCATCGGACATGCAGGAATAACTCAGACGCAGTGTGTTCTCATTGCTGCCGTCGGCAAAAAACGGGCGCCCTGGCACAAATGCCACTTTCTCGGTTTCCAGCGAGCGGCTCAGCAGGTCGGCGGCATCAATTCCATCGGGCAGCGTGACCCAGATGAACATGCCGCCTTCGGGCCTGGTCCAGGAAACACCGTCAGGCATGTGCCGCTCAAGCGCTGCCAGCATGCAGTCCCGGCGTTCACGATAAACGGCATTTGCGCTGGCCACCTGGGCGTCGAAACAGTCCCGGGCAACCTGGTTGGTGGCCATCTGGTTGATGGTGGCCGAATGCAGGTCTGCGGCCTGCTTCATCATCACCAGCCGGTCGATGATATCGCGCCGTGCGCACACCCAGCCGACCCGCAAACCGGGAGACAGGGTTTTCGAGAATGTCCCGCAATAGATGGTGCGGGCTTCATCAATGCTGCCACAACGCTCGATGTCCAGTGCCTGGATGGGCGGGATTGCCTCTCCGTCATAACGCAGTTCCTGATAGGCACCGTCTTCGATCAACGCGATGTCCAGTTCATCAGCCAGGTCCAGGGCCCGGTTGCGCTGTGCCAGCGTCAGGGTCTCGCCCGTCGGATTTACGAAATCTGACGACATGTAGGCGAACTTGATGTCGCCTCCTGCAGCTCTGGCGTTCTCCCTGAAATCGCTCGCCGACCGGTTGCCCAGCAGAGCCAGGCGGTCATAGACCGGCTCGTAGGGGTTGAAGGCCAGAAGCGCGCCCATATAGGTGGGCCACGTCACAAGTGCGGTGTCATTTGGATTCAGGAACAGCTTGCCGAGATAGTCCAGCGCCTGTTGCGAACCCGACATCATGACAATGTTCTCAAGCTCGCACGGCACCCCGATGCGCCCCATGTATTGAACCAGCCATTCCCGCAGTGGCCCGTAGCCTTCGCTTGGCGCATACTGCAGGGCAGCCTGCTGCTCAGGCCCCGACATGATGGCATCGAACGCATCGCGAAACGCATCAGCGGGGAACAGCTTCGGATCGGGGATGCCGCCTGCAAACGAGATGATGTCCGGCCGGCCAAGCAGTTTCAGCAGTTCGCGGATCTCGGACGCATGCATGCGTGACGTGCGCGTTGCCAGCTTCAGCGTATCGGTCATGGCGGCCTCCAGAATAAAGTCAGGAGGAGGATGCTGCGCTCATCGTGAATTTATGTCAATATTGCTGACCTATTATTCGGACATGGCTGTGATGCGCTGACGGGAAAGGGCTGCGGACGTGTCCGCAGCCCTTGCAAGCTCGTGTTTGGTCCCGAAAGGATCAGTTCTTTTCCTTGTCGACCAGCTTGTTGGAAGAGATCCACGGCATCATGGCGCGCAGCTTCTCGCCGACTTCCTCGATCTGGTGGGCATCGTGCAGGCGCCGGGTGGCCTTGAAGCGGGCCTGGCCTGCCTTGCATTCCTGCATCCATTCAGAGGTGAACCGGCCGGACTGGATGTCATGCAGCACACGCTTCATCTCCGCCTTGCTGTCCGCGTTGATGATACGCGGTCCCGACACATACTCACCCCACTCAGCCGTGTTGGAGATCGAATAGTTCATGTTGGCAATGCCGCCTTCGTAGATCAGGTCGACAATCAGCTTCACTTCGTGCAGGCACTCGAAATAGGCCATTTCAGGCGCATAACCTGCTTCAACCAGCACTTCGAAACCGGCCCGGATGAGCTCGACAAGTCCGCCGCACAGCACCACCTGTTCGCCGAACAGGTCGGTTTCGCATTCTTCCTTGAAGGTAGTCTCGATCACACCCGAGCGGCCGCCGCCAACGCCACAGGCATAGGACAGGGCCAGGTCATGGGCATTGGCCGATGCATCGTGGTCGATGGCGATCAGGCATGGCACACCGCCGCCTTTCAGGAACTCACCACGCACCGTGTGGCCAGGTCCTTTGGGCGCGATCATCACCACGTCAATGGTGTCTTTCGGTTCGATGAGATTGAAGTGGACGTTCAGGCCATGGGCAAAGGCGATCGCCGCGCCGTCCCTGATGTTGCTTTCGATGTCGGCCTTCCAGATGTCTGCCTGCAGTTCATCAGGTGCCGCCATCATGATCAGGTCGGCCCACGCCGATCCCTCGGCAACGGTCATCACCTTGACGCCGTCGGCTTCTGCCTTCTGGGCCGTGGCGGAGCCGGCCCGCAGGCCGGTTGCGATGTCCTTGACGCCGGAATCCTTCAGATTGAGGGCATGGGCACGGCCCTGGCTGCCATAACCGACAATCAGGACTTTCTTGCCCTTGATCAGGTTTACGTCTGCATCACGATCATAATAAACGCGCATCGGAGTTTTCCTTTCAAAGATTGCGTTTCATTGCGGGCCTTGTGCCCTGGTGTGTTCATTTCGGCACGCCGTAAAGCATGAGAAAATGTTGTGCGGCACGGCTTGTGCCCTGTCTGATTGCTGTGCGGTCCGGCAGCGGCCTGTCTCCGAGCAGCGCGCGGATCTGGACATCGCGCACCACCAGCCCGAAAAAGGTGCAGAACGCCTCCTCTGTGTCCTCGAAAGCGAGCAGGCCGGCATCGCGGGCCATTTCCAGCACCGGCTTCACCCGTCGCCCGATGGCAAACCGGCCATTGTCCAGCACAATGCCGCCAAGCCCACTCTTGGCGGCATTGGAATGGGCAATCGCCATAGCGTTCAGTGCGATGGATATGTCACCGGTCAGCACTGACAGCCAGCTCTCGGCAAAGTCCGCCAGCCCCTGCTCCAGCGACCGGGCATCCAGGTTTTCTCGGTCCAGCGACGGCAACCGCACCTTGGACGCCTGCCACTGCACCGTTGCCGTCAACAGTCCGTCACGGTCGCCGAACCATTTGTAGAGCGTCTCTTTCGAACAGCTTGCCCGGCGCGCAACTGACGCCATGGTCAGGCCGTCACCGTCCTGCAGCATCAATTCAAGTGCCGCATCAAGCACTTCGCGCTGGCGCGGCGAAAACGCCTCGCCGGCATCGCGCTGATCAAGCTGTGCTGCCGCTGCAACTGCCAATATACTCACTCCTTCAAACCGTACCGTACGGTACAGTACGGTGTGTTTAGAGACATATGCTGGGACTTGCAACCGTTTTTTCAGGATTTATCCGGCCATCGGCCAGGCCAGCATGATCGCCGGCACACCCAGCAGCACAACCAGCACTTCCATGATCAGCCCCATGCGGGCGTAGTCGGTGAAATGGTATCCCCCCGGACCCATCACCAGGGTGTTGGACTGGTGCCCGATCGGGGTCAGGAACGGCGCCGCGGCGCCGACCGCCACGGCCATCAGGAAGGCGTCGGGGTTGGCATCCAGGCCAATGGCAACCCGAATGCCGATCGGCGCCATCAGGATCGCCGTCGTCGCATTGGGCACCATGTCCGACATCCACATGGACACGGTCATCAGCAGCGCCAGCACCGCCCAAACTGGCATGGATCCGGCATTCTCCACGATGGAACTCGCTATCAGGTCCGTTCCCCCGGTCGCATCCAGCGCCTGGCCGATCGGGATCATGGCCCCGAGCAGCACCAGCACCGGCCACTCCACCCCGTCGTAGATTTCGTTGATCGAGATACAGGCAAACAGGATCATCGCCACGCACGCCGTCACAAATGCCACCGGCACCGACACCATCCCGGATGATGCGGCCAGGATGGCAACGGCAAAAATACCGGCCGGCAGCACCGCGCGGGTGCCACCATGCAGCGGCTGCAGGCCGCGTTTCTCCAGCACCATGCAGCCCAGCGATTCCAGCGCCACTTCCATCTGCTCGGCCTCTCCCTGCAGCAGCAGGACATCGCCGGTCCGGAACTTGATGTTGCGCAGCCTTGCGATCGGGCGTTCGCCGGCCCGCGACAGCGCCAGCAGGTTGATGCCGTAGCGGGCGTGCAGCCGGACGCCGCGCATGGACTTGCCCTCCAGCATGGAGTTGGGCATCACCACCGCCTCGACGACCTGCACCGCTTCGGTCCTGAAACCCGGAGGCGCCGCCTCCGGCGTGCCCAGCTTGGACAGCTTCTTGCCATCGGCCAGCGGGTTGATGACAACCGGATCACCCTCCAGGATCAGCGTGTCCCGTGCCCTGAACTTTTCCCTTGCGGCCGGAGCCTGGCGGCGCACGCCATTGCGCACGATCGCCATCACCGTCACCTCGTTCTCGCATTCCGCCTCCAGCTGGCTGATCCGCTTTCCGACCAAGGAAGAGCCTTCCGGCAGCGAGGTCTCGAACGTGTAGCTTTCAACCCGGGTCAGCGCGCTGGTCAGCTTCGGCGCGATACGCGTCGGCAGGAAGCGCCAGCCGATCAGCGACACATAGATCACGCCGCCAATGCATACGGCCAGTCCGACCGGCGCGAAGTCGAACATGGAAAACGGCTGGCCGGTCATGTCCTGGCGAAAGCTCGAAATCACGATGTTGGGCGGCGTTCCGATCAGCGTCACCATGCCGCCCAGCAGCGTCGCGAACGACAGCGGCATCAGCACCAATGACGGTGACCGGCGCGCCTTCAGGGCGTTGCGAAGGGTTACCGGCAACATCAGCGCCAGAGCCCCGACATTGTTCATGAAGCAGGACAGGAAGGCCCCCAGCGCACTGCCCGCTGCCACCTGCAGGGTGGTTGTTCTGCGGGTCGGCGACAGGAACCGCACCAGGTAATCGACCAGACCGGAATTCTGCAGGGTGCGTGAGATGATCAGCACCGCGGCAACGGTAATCACCGCCGGATGGGCAAACCCCTGAAACGCCTTGTCCGGCGGCACAACGCCACCATAGACACCGGCCAGCAGGGCCATGACGGCGATAATGTCATAGCGCACCTTACCCCACAGGAAGCACGCCATCGCAATCGCGATAATCCCGAAAACCGTCAGTTGTTCCAACGTCATAAATGCCAAACCGCATCAAGTGCGCCGCCCGCACTCAAGGAAGGCTAGCAGTCATGTGAGGTCATTGCCAGTAGCGTAGGGGCAGCCTGACGAGAGATGAATGACTGCCAATCGAATAGCTCAATCAGCGCCGATTCAATCCGCTCATGGTTCTGGTGAGCTTTTGTCAGGCGCGCAGACTTTACAGGTTTCGTCACACTCCGCGCACCTGAACTCTCCGAGAAAATTCCGCAGCAGAAGCTCCACGCTGGGGTTTTCAGCCTGCCGGGCCAGGCTGATCAGCCTGTCTACGAGCGGTTCCGCCTGATCTTCGAGATCATCAAGCGCCTTCACCAGACAATCGGCGCGCTTCGCCTCGCCTTCTTCCCAGTCGCGCAGGGCCCGGTCAGGCTCCTGGGTATGAGCAGGCCCACCTTCACTGTTTTCGAAATACAGCGCCATGAAGTCACCGAACAGGATGTAGTCGATGCTGGTGCCGCATGCGGCACAGGCGAATGAGCCGTCCTCGCCACTGTCGAGCAGGCGTGCAAGCTCACCGCGGCCTTCAGTTGCCGCAATGCCACTCAACAGATACCTCGGAATGTATTCGTCCTCCAGGTGTTCGTGAAATGTGCGTTCACATAGTGATCCGATGTCCGGCAGCAGAGCCAGGAAGCTGTCGCGTATGTCTTCGAATTTCCTGAGCTCGTCGTCACTGGGCAGTTCCAGATCCATGATTTCACAGTGCCCCGCGGGCTTCTGCATCGTTGTCCCCTGCCCGGATTTGGATCGGTAGGGATCGCGCGTTTTCTCCCAGCTTTCCAGCGTGAGGGCGAGGCCGTTCAGGCTGCCGTTCGCCGGGGTATCCCGCCCCGATACCCTGAACGCACACAGGGCCAAGTGACTGAGAAACACTGCGATATCCATGCGCTGCACGACATTGCAGTCAGGCTCAGCCAGCTTCAGCAGGTAAGGTGCTGCAGCATATGTTGCCCCGTAGCAGGTTTCCTGATGGATCAGCTCGCCGTGCATCAAGTCCCGGGCGGCAACCTCGTCCCAGTGCTCTGCAAGCGCCACCAGTCCGAGCGGAATGTCCTTACCGAAACCGTAAGCAGTGTTGAGCTTGCACCACAGGGGGTCAGACAGTTGAAGCATCAGGCAGAAATCTCTTCGCCGCACGCCAACCGAAAGCGTTTTACCGCTTCTGCCATGCCATGTTCGAGCGCTTCGGCCGTAAGCCCATGTCCGATCGACACTTCGTCAATCCAGGGGGCGCGCTCCAGTAGTGGAGGCAGATTAGCAACGGTCAGGTCATGTCCGGCATTGAGCCCAAGCCCGGCAGCACGGGCAGCTTCGGCTGCAGCCTGCAGCTTGTCGAGTTCCTCGCTCGCGGCGGCCTCATCGTCATAGGTGGCACCATAGGGACCGGTGTACAGTTCGACCCGATCGGCCCCGGTATCGGCAGCGATGGCAATGGTGTCAGCATCGGCGTCGGCGAAAAGGGATACCCGCATCCCCTCACCTTTCAGCCGGGCCACCAGAGGTTTCAGGAAGTTGTGCTGCGACCTGAAGTCCCAGCCATGGTCCGACGTGGCCTGCGCCGGATCATCAGGCACCAGCGTCACCTGATCAGGCCGCACCTCAAACGCAATTTCCATAAGCCGGTCATCGGGATAGCCCTCAATGTTAAACTCGGCCTCCCGATACTGCGCCACCAGGTCGGCCAGTGGCTGGACATCGGACCGCCTGACATGACGCTCGTCCGGCCGTGGATGCACGGTAATCCCCCAGGCACCGGCTTGCAGCGCAATCCGCGACAGCCCCACGACCGATGGCCATGGCAGATCGCGCCGGTTGCGCAACTGGGCAATGGCGTTGACGTTGACAGACAGCTTGGTGGTCATTCTACTCATCCATACTCAAAACTTCAGCGCAGCATCGGCCACAAGCTGACAACAAGCAAGATTGCCATCGAGATATTGAAAGCTTTCAACCTCGTTGGATGGCTCAGCCATTCACGCAACATGGCGCCACACACTGTCCAGATCGAGGCAGATGGAATATTGACGAAGAAAAACACCAGGGCAACCAGCACGGTGGACAGGGTGAGATTGTCGGGGTTGGTAAAGGTTGCCATGGCTGCAATGGCCATCACCCAGGCTTTCGGATTGACCCATTGGAAAGCCGCCGCCTCAACAAAACTCATCGGCCGTGCACCAGTCTTGCCGCCTTCGCCGATTGACCGGGCCATGGCAATGCGCCAGGCCAGATAGACCAGATAGGCGCCCCCGGCAAACTTCAGCGCAAGGTACAGTGTCGGCATCTGCTCCAGCAGCGCCCCGAGGCCAAACCCGACACACAGCAGCAGGGCCAGAAACCCGCAGCCGATACCCATCATGTGCGGAATTGTTCGGCGGAATCCATAGTTCACGCCCGAGGCCAGCAGCATCAGGGTGTTCGGGCCCGGCGTCGCGGAGGTCGCAAAGGCAAACCCGATCAGCGACACGAGAATTCCCAGTTCCACGGGGGGCTGCCTCAGATTTTCAGGGCTTCGGGCCCACGCGAAATTGCCGTCACACCGGTGCGCACGACCTCTGTCAGGCCGATCGGTTGCATCAGTGAAATGAACTGTTCCACCTTGCGTGACTTACCGGTGATTTCGAAAACGAACGAATTCTGCGTGACATCGACGACACGGGCACGGAATGCATCCGCCAAGCGCAGGGCTTCCATGCGGTGTTCCCCTTCGCCCGCCACTTTGATCAGCGCCAGTTCGCGCTCAATCGCCTCGCCGACCACGGTAAGATCGGCAACCGAATGCACCGGCACCATGCGCTCAAGCTGCGCCTTGATCTGGATCAGCACCTCGGCTGTGCCGGAGGTGACGATGGTGATGCGCGAGACGTGTGCCTCATGTTCGGTTTCTGAAACCGTCAGGCTTTCAATATTGTAGCCGCGCCCCGAAAACAGGCCAATCACCCGGGCAAGGACGCCCGGTTCGTTGTCCACCACTATGGACAGGGTGTGCTTTTCAATCGGGTCCTTGTTATCTTCCAGAAAGTACGCCGAAGCGGGTTGTTGTGTGCTCATGGTTTCAAAGCTCCCTTTTCAGCGACCGGGGCGGGTGTTCCAAGTGCCAGCCCGCCTTTCGCTATCAATATGCCCAATATGATGAGACCAAGCGCTGCCAGCGCGTTCAGTCCCGGGATTTCCGACAGCAACACCGCTGCCCAGACAACGCCGGCAATCGGCACGATCAGATTCAACTGACTGAAGAAACTGGCCCCTGCCCGGCCGATGATGGCGAACATCAACAGCGTGGCAATGGAGGTGTGCAGGACCCCCAGGGTCATGACCGCTGACCAGGCCTTCAATCCGGCCGCGACGACCAGCGGGTTTTCCAGCACAAATGCAAATGGCGCCACGATGAGCGCCGACAGCAGTATGATGATGGTCACGGCAGACGTGCGGTCAGGCGCGTCCATGCGGCGTATGAGTACGGCGTTGAAACCGTAGCAGGTCGCCGCTGCCAGTAGGGCCAGCATGCCCACGAAACTGGCCGTCAGCCCTTGCAGCGCCGCCGGACCTACAAGCACGCACAGCCCGAACAGCCCCACCACCATGCCGACCACCTTGCGCAGGTTCAGCTTTTCGTCGTCGGTGAAGGCATGCGCCAGCACCATGGTGATCAGCGGCATCACCCCCATCAGGATGGCTGCCGTGCCGGACGGTATCGACTGCTGGCCCCAGGCGATCAGGCAGAACGGCAGCGCGTTGCCGACAACCGCGCTTGCCAGCATCATCGTCCACAACGACCTGCCGGCCGGAAAAGCCCGGCGGGTCACAGCCATCACCAGCAGCAGGAAGGCGGCCGCCAGCGCCAGACGCACCGCAGTCAGCGTAACCGGAGGGACTTCGCTCACCCCGATCTTGATGAACGCGAACGATGATCCCCAGATCGCCGCCAGCAACAGCAGCAATCCGTAGTCACCGGCATTTGGTAGACGATGCGCCATAAGGAGTTTCCGTACCGGTTCGTTAAACCAGCATCTTGCCTTCCTTGTCGATGGCCGAGCCAACCTCTTCGTCAGAAACGTCTTCGCCCAGCAGCATCTCATTGTGCGCCTTGCCCGACGGGATCATCGGGAAGCAGTTGGCCAGGTTCGCCACCACGCAATCGAAGATGACCGGACCGGGCGTGTCGATCATTTTCTGGATGGCATCATCCAGTTGATCCGGCTTGGTGCAGCGAATGCCGGTTCCTCCATATGCTTCAGCCAGCTTGACAAAATCAGGCATCGCCTCGGTGTAGGAGTGTGACAGCCGGTTGCCGTGCAGCAATTGCTGCCACTGACGCACCATGCCCATATAAGAGTTGTTCAAGATAAATATCTTGAACGGCAGCTCGTGCTGAATCGCACTCGACATCTCCTGGATCACCATCTGAACCGATGCATCGCCGGCAATATCGATGACCAGTGCATCGCGATGCGCAGCCTGCACACCCAGCGCCGCCGGCAGGCCGTAGCCCATGGTGCCCAGCCCGCCCGATGTCATCCAGCGGTTCGGCTCCTCGAACCTGTAGAACTGGGCCGCCCACATCTGGTGCTGACCAACCTCGGTCGTGATATAGGTGTCGCGATCCTTGGTCAGTTCATAGAGACGCTCGATGGCGTACTGCGGCATGATCACATGCTTGTTCGGCTTGTACTTCAGGCACTCGACATTGCGCCAGGTGTTGATCTCGTTCCACCAGGCTTTCAGCGCGTGCTCGTCAGGCTCGCCGTTGCGGGCCTTCCAAGACCTGATCATCTGCGCCATGACCGTGCCGACATCCCCGACGATGGGAATGTCCACCTTGATGCTCTTGTTGATCGACGACGGATCGATATCAACATGGATCTTCGCCGACCCCGGCGAAAACGCATCGGTTCTGCCGGTGATACGGTCATCGAACCGAGCCCCCAGGCAGATCATCACGTCGCAGTCGTGCATGGCCATGTTGGCCTCATAGGTGCCGTGCATGCCCAGCATGCCCAGCCACTGCCGGTCAGACGCCGGATAGGCGCCCAGCCCCATCAGGGTCGAGGTGATCGGATAACCGGTCATGCGCACCAGCTGGCGCAGCAGGTTGGATGCATCGGGGCCGGAATTGATGACCCCCCCACCGGTGTAAAACACCGGCTTCTTGGCGTTCATCATCAGCTCGACCGCGGCCTCGACGGCGGCGGCGTCACCTTCCATGCGCGGCTTGTAGGTCTTGTGCTCGATATTGTCGGGCTTGATGTAGGCGCCGGTGGCGAACTGCACGTCCTTCGGGATGTCGATGACCACCGGACCGGGTCTGCCGTGCGTCGCAACATAGAACGCCTCGTGCATGATGCGCGCCAGGTCATTGACGTCCTTGACCAGGTAATTGTGCTTGGTACAGGGCCGCGTGATGCCGACCGTGTCACACTCCTGGAACGCGTCGCTGCCGATCAGGTGGGTCGGTACCTGGCCGGTGATGCAGACCATCGGGATGGAATCCATCAGCGCATCTGTCAGCCCGGTGACCGCGTTGGTGGCACCGGGACCGGACGTCACCAGGACCACGCCGCACTTGCCTGTGGAGCGTGCATAGCCTTCTGCCGCATGGGTTGCACCCTGCTCATGGCGAACCAGGATGTGTTCCACGTCTTCCTGCTGGAAAATCTCGTCATAGATCGGCAGCACCGCCCCGCCGGGATATCCGAACATGTGCTCCACGCCCTGGTCCTTGAGCGCCCGCAGCACGATCTCGGCACCTGTCATCACCTCGGCTTCCTGGGCATTTGCTGTCATGGTCTCGGACTCTGCTTTAATGTTCATCGTTCCCGGTTCTCTTTTAGGCTCGCTTCAGACAATAAAAAAGGCCCCCGAGGGAGCCATGTACGCGCACCACCTTATTCAGGTCAGTTCAGACTGACCCGGCGGAGCGCGTTCGTACCACTACTAGAATGTTTTTCATGGGCGCGACCATAAGCGCAATATTTTGCCTGCGTCAACCGGCAAATGCCGATTGAGTTAAACAATAGCCAATAATCACGCCTGAGCCGGTGTGTCTTTAGAAGACAAAATTGTCTTCCGTCAGCTGTCCAGCTGACACGCCGTTCACATAGATATAGCTGCCATTGTATGAAATCAGCGCCTTGCTTCCCATCTGGGTGATGGTCAGATCATCAAATGTGATGGCCGGTCCCAGTTCCGGGTTCTGCTCAAAGCTGATCATGTCGATGCCATCCTGAAAATCGGTGATGGTGTCCTTGCCCCATCCGTTCAGGTGATCGAACCAGAATGTGTCAGCCTTGGCGCCGCCGGTCAGGCTGTCATTGCCCTGACCACCATTGATATTGTCCTCACCTGCCCCGCCATTGATGATGTCATTGCCATCGCCGCCAGATATTGAATCATCGCCATCGCCGCCATTGAGGGTGTCGTCGTCACCTTCGCCGAAAATTGTGTCGTCACCTTCGCCGCCTTCAACGAGATCGTTGCCGTTGCCCGCGAAGACCGTGTCATTGCCCTCACCGCCATAAACGGAATCATTTCCGCCATAGGAGAAAATCTCGTCATTGCCGGCCAGACCCCAGAACGTTTCGGCGGTGAGATCGCCTGTCATGTGATCACGAAACTTGGTGCCGATATGCAGGTTGAATGCAAACGGTGGAACGAAGTCCTTGAACTGAAGCGTATCCGAAATCAGGTACTCGTCGAGTTGGTGTTTGGGGCCGAGGGGCATGGGACTTCTCCTTCACTGAAAATCACAAATCGATAACCGTGCCGTGAAGCCTGCCTGCTGGATTACCTATGGTAAGTGAACATTCTCACACTCCGAAATTGCCCGAAAACCAGGGACGAACTCCACAACGCCCGATTTGTCGCTGCCGCACGGGCCGCCGTGGTCAAACGCCTTCGTTGTTTTCTCAATCCAAGTCATTGCGGAGTTGGACGTTGCCGCAATCTGTGCAAGTGTCTCACACCCACACCATCCAAATCTGAAGCCGCCAGATGACCCGCGCCGCGCGCTGCGCAAGGAGATTGCCATGCTGAAGTCACCCGCCCTTGACCCTGCCCTGATCGAGGCAAAGATCGGATCCGGATATCCTCGTCCCTTCAAGGCATCAACGTCAGGACGGGCCAAGCGGATGCTGACCGCTGTGCTGGGTCTGAGCCAGTTCGGGGTCAATATCACGGAGATAGATCCCGACAGCGCCACCTCGCTCAGGCACTGGCACTCCCACGAGGACGAATTCATCTATGTGCTCGACGGCGAGGTGACACTGGTGACCGACGGAGGTTCTCAGCTGCTGACCAAAGGCATGTGCGCCGGGTTTCCCGCCGGCGTGGAAGACGGTCACTGCATCGAGAACCGTTCAGGCAAACCGGCGACCATCCTGGAGGTCGGCAGCCGCGATGACCGCGATGAGGGCAACTATCCCGATGTCGACCTGCACTGCCAGCCGAACCGCTACAAGGAGGCGAAATTTACCCGCAAGGACGGTACGCCCTATTGATCGGACCGGAATGGCGGTTGCGAGCCTGCAAGTACCAAAAGGAGCGGCGGCCGGGTTTCCCTGACCGCCGCAAAGCTCAATACTTACTGCCGTAACGGCTTACTGAGCCTGACAGAAATACTTGATGCCGTCATAGCCGGTAAACGTACCGGTACGCGCATTGAATGACCGGTAGCGGGCACGGCAATAGTCGTACCATTCGTCGGTCCAGGGCTCGATGGCATCATCGCGATACAGCCTGACAGGCTCTTCACGCACCGGCGCGCGGACCGGCTCGTAGCGGTCAAGGCAATCGTCATAGGCGCGGTCATAGTGACGCTGCCATGGCCCGGCGGTACCAACCGTGCTGCCGACAGCACCAGTCGACCCGCCAATAATGGCGCCTTTGCCAGCACCCTTGCCGCCACCCAGAACGCCACCGATAATGGCGCCGATGGCTGCTCCGCCGACCGCAGTACCCAATGCTTCCTGGCCACGGTCAATGCGGCTGTCCGCATAGCGTTTGGCTTCGCGATGGCAACGCCCGTCGCGGGCCGACGCAGTATCAATGGTGGTCATGAACACGGTGGCACCCAATGCAGCCACGACCATAGATTTCAAGACTGTAGAATACACGATCTCCGCTCCTCTGGTGGAAACGCCCCTATGACTTTCGGCAATATCCGGATTCTATGGCTTCATTGTGAGCAATTCCTTAACAAGGTCTGAATTTTCCAGTGGCCATATCGGCCTTGGAACGTTCCGAAATGTTAACTCTTGCAGCCGCATGGAAGCGATCCCGCCGGCGTCCACCAGCATGGTCTCTCGGGCAATCGGACCATAGGCGGCCTTGAAATGATTTCGGCTTTTCAGGCCGATTGTAGCCAGTTCCTTTGGCTCTATGCCGACAGACCTGAACACATTCAGGTCCATGACGGCGGTCGGCACCGACGAGACGATCACGTCTATGTCTGCAATCCGCAGCACCGCGGTTGCGCCCATGGAGAATCTCACACCCCGCCACATGGGGCCGGCACAGGTAAACCCTCCATCTGTCAGCCTGATCACTTCCGCCTCCACATCCAGCGGCGGTGTCAGGACAGGTGCACCCTTTCCGCCCAGCGAGAGCCTTAGCTTGGCGCCGGCACCGGCAGCTGCCGCCGCCTCGACACTGGCAGGATCGCTGATGGTGGCAAAGGCCGCACGTTCGAGTTTCGCACCGATCATGGCGCGCAACAGGTTCGGGCTGTCGCCATAGGCTCCACCGGCCGGGTTGTCGGCAAAGTCGGCCAGGACCAGCGGCTTGTCTCCGGAATTGCCGCGCCCCGCCAGTGCCATGGCCTCAGCGGGCGTGGCAAATTCAAGCTGGGTGTCGGCCCGGCTTTGCCAGACTGCCTGCATGAGTTCCTGTGCGGCTTCCCGACCGGCCTGATCATCACTCGCCGTCACCACCACGCTGGGACCAATGTCGGGCACATCCGACCACGGAAACCCGATCTGGATCGACACGCAGATGACACCATCGCGGGTTTCCAGTTCTTCCGATAGTTTCAGCAGCCCCGGCATCGGCTGTCCAGGCGCCGTCTGGCCGTGATTGGCCGCATCCATCATCGGCATTCGCGCCTTCACCAGGCTGGGCCGCGGTCCGCCGCGCAACACATCCTGTATCAACCGCGCCATGTGCAAAGCGCGCTCACGCTGGTCCACATGCGGGTAGGTGCGGTAGGCCATCATCATGTCGGCAGCCGCGATCATCGCCTCAGACACATTGGCATGCATGTCGAGCGTCACTGCAATCGGTGTCTCTGCCCCTGCCAGTGCCCGCACTTCGCACAACAGGTCACCTTCAGCGTCCAGGGTCGTTTTGGTGACCATCGAGCCATGCAGAACCAGCACGATGGCATCGAACCGCCGTCCCTGCCGCAACGGCTCCAGTATCAGCCGCTTCACCTGCTCCCAGTCGCCGGCCGCCATCGGCCCTGAAGGACTAGCCGAAGCCGCAAGCGGTATCTCAAGCATCCAGTCATATTGTTTTGCGGCCTCGATGAAACCCGCGATTTCAGTGTTGGTGCCGGCAAGTGCCGACGCAGCCTCGGTGCCTTCATGCCAGTAACGGGTTTCAAAATCGGCTTTCACGGTGGCAATACGATTGAACGTATTGGTCTCGTGCATGATCTCAGCCAGCAGAAGCCTGCATGTCATCTCACCTGCCCCCGCAGCGGGCGATCAGGCCGTCCAGGTCAGGCCAGCCAATTCGCCTGTCCGGGGCGTCGCCGCCGGCAAACTTGTCGGTGCCATGGGCATCGGTAACGCCGCCAAGCCGCTCGTAAAAGCCGATTGCCGCGGCATTGTCCTCAAACACCCACAGGCAAATGGTCTTGGCCCCGGCGGCCCGCGCGGCCATTGCAGCCTCTTTCATAAGCGTTCGGCCAAGGCCCCGGCCTTTGCTGTCCGGCAACAGATGCAGGTGTTCGATGGTGTAGTCATAACCATCGTCTTCAGGATCGTCATGCAAGGCGATCAGGCCGACAACCGAACCGGTTTTGCAGGCCATTTTCAAGATCGGGTATTTGCTCGCAGCCAACGCCGCGCGCCAGTAGCGCGCCCGCTCGCCGTCAACCTCGCTGTCCAGATAGGTGTCCGGCAGGATGCCGCGATAGGTTGCTTTCCAGCTTGCCGCATGCACCTGTGCCAGGACTTCTGCATCATCCGGCCCGGCGTCAACAACTTCGTTCATCTGATCAGAACCTCAAGTGCCTGCTGTGGGGTTTCGGCCTTTGGCCAGTCTGACATCTGGTTTCGGATCCAGGTCATCTGCCGCTTGGCATAGTTGCGCGTCTGCTTTTGCGCCAGTGCAACGGCGTCTTCCATCAGCACCTCACCGGCAAGGTACGAAGCCAGTGCCTGGACACCGATTGCCTTCATGACCGGCAGGTCCGGCGCAAGATCCAGCGCGACAAGTTTTTCGACTTCATCCATTGCGCCATGCTCCAGCATCACCTCGAACCGCGCATCGCAAGACCGGTACAATTCTTCTCTAGCCGGTGTCAGTGCCAGCCGCCGCACGTCCGCATTGGCAAGCACCGAGCCCTGCCGCGCCAGTGCAAAATGATCGGCAAGTGTTTTACCGGTCGCATCCAGCACTTCAAGTGCCCGCACTACACGCTGGCCATCAGCCGGTTCGATGCGCCCCGCATCATTGGACGCTCTGCGGACAAGCTCGCCGTGAAGTGCGTTCGCCCCCTCTACCCGCAGCCGGTCCCGCCAATGATCACGAACCTCGTCCGGCACTGCGGGTATCGGTGACAGGCCCTCCTCCAGCACCTTGAAATACAACCCCGTTCCACCAGCGATCACCGGAACCTTGCCCGCCTGCCAGGCGGTCGAGACTTCCCTGCTCGCCGCTTCAAGCCAGCGTCCCGCCGACCAGGCATCTCCGGCCGGCGCACGCCCGAACAACCTGTGCGGAACCCTGGCTTCATCTTCCCGCGACGGGCGTGACGTCAGCACATCCAGGCCTGCGTACAGCTGCATCGCATCAGCGTTGATCACGACACCATTCAGACGCTCGGCAACGTCCATGGCAACAGCCGACTTGCCGCTCGCTGTCGGGCCTGCAATAAGAATGGCGGTTTTCAATCGAGTACTTCCCATGTCCCATGTCCTATCGCTGATTGCCGGTCCGCAAAAGTCCTCATTGCAGACAAAGCACATCAACGCCGCGTGCAGGCTGATGGAGAAGCTCGGCACCGAACTGGATACCGGCCAGTGGCTGAATGAACAAAATGCCTGGCAGGTGGAGTTCAATGCGAAACCGGCTGAAGTCCTCAGCGCGGTTCGCAAGGCCGCCGCCCGCTGGCAGGTTGACGTAAATGTCGTCTCCGCAGCAAACCAGCGCAAGAAGCTGCTCATCGCCGACATGGACTCAACCATGATCGAGCAGGAGTGTATCGATGAGCTGGCCGACGCCGCCGGTGCAGGAGATGCCGTGAAGGCGATCACCGTCCGGGCCATGAACGGCGAACTGGATTTCGAAGATGCCCTGCGCGAGCGCGTTGCGGCGCTCAAGGGCCTCCCGTCCGGTGTCATCGGCGATGTCATAGCCAACCGCATCAGCTTCATGTCCGGCGGACGCGACCTGATCGCGACAATGCGTCAGAACAGCGCTTACTGCGCGCTGATTTCCGGCGGTTTCACCCACTTCACCGCATATGTCGGCGCCGAACTGGGTTTTCACGAGCACCAGGCCAATGAGCTGATTATCAGCGACAACCTGCTGACTGGAGAAGTCGCCGACCCGGTGCTTGGCCGCGATGCCAAGGTGGCGGCGCTACGGCGCATTTCCAGCACATTCGGATTTTCAATGGACGAGGCCATGGCCGTCGGCGACGGCGCAAATGACATTCCCATGCTCAAGACCGCCGGTGCCGGCGTGGCGCTTCATGCCAAGCCTGCCGTAAAACAGGAAGTGGATATTCAGATTGACCATGGCGACCTGACCGCCCTGCTCTACCTGCAAGGCTTCACCCGAGACGAATTTGCCCGTCACCACTAGACCGGGGCGAGACCGGATGTGTGTTCCCGGCAAACTCCCAGCCGCACAGTATTGCGACAGCACAAACACAAGGCGGCCGGGAAAATTGCCCGACCGCCGGACTTCGGAGTTTGTGTAGTGCTTACTTCTTCTTCAGGCGCAGGGCTATGAAGTGCGGATCAAAGTTGCGTTGAGCCCGCAGCACCAGCATCAGGATTGAGTTGTCTCCGGCCTCGACCGCGTCATCCACCGCCTTGGCCAGTTCCGCCGGAGAAGATGCCTTTACATCGCCCACCTCGGCAATCACGTCACCGGGACGCAACTGCTTGTCGGCAGCAGCACCTTCAGCATCTACCTCTGAAACAATCACACCCTGAACCTTTTCCGGCACCTTGAACTTGGAGCGCAACTCGTCACTGAGTTCCTCGACCTTGAGGCCCAGTATCTCGACGTCGGCCGTACCTGCCGCTTCAGCAGCTTTCTTGCTGTCGGCGGCCTGCACCAGCTTTTCACCGGTTTCAAGCCGGCCCAGGGTGACCTCGATGTCCAATGGCTTGCCCTTGCGGAGCACGCCGACGACAACATTGGTATCCGGCGCCAGTTGCCCGACTGCACGCGACAATTGACGGCTGTCCTTCATTTCCTTGCCGTCCAGCGTAACCACTACATCGCCGGCCTTGACGCCGGCTTTTTCGGCCGGGCTGGTTGCGGTCACGTCGGCCACCAGTGCACCGTGGGCCTTGTCCAGTCCGAGGCTTTCCGCCAGATCCTCAGTCACGTTCTGTATCCGCACGCCAAGCCAGCCTCGGCGGGTTTCGCCAAACTCGATCAACTGGTCAATGACATTGCGTGCCGTGGCACTGGGCACCGAAAATCCGATACCGATTGATCCGCCTGACGGCGAAATAATTGCCGTGTTGACGCCGACGACCTTGCCATCCATGGAAAACAGCGGGCCGCCGGAATTGCCCCGGTTGATAGATGCATCGGTCTGGATGAAATCGTCGTAAGGACCCGCATTGATATTGCGGTTCATGGCCGAAACGATACCCAGGGTAACCGTGCCGCCCAGCCCGAACGGGTTGCCAATGGCCATAACCCAGTCGCCGACCCGCAATGTAGATGAATCACCAAACTCAACAAACGGCAACGGCGTGTCGGATTTGACCTTCAGGACTGCGATATCAGTCTTGGCGTCCTTGCCAACCAACTCCGCCTTCAGCCGGCGGCCGTCATTGAAGATCACCTCGATCTCGTCAGCGCCGTCGATAACGTGGTTGTTTGTGATAACCGTGCCGCCTGCATCAATCACAAATCCCGAACCCAGCGAATTCGCATTGCGGCGCCGGTTGGGCCGGTTGCGCGGCGCCTGGCCTTGTTCCTCCTGCTTCTTGAAAAACTCTTCAAAAAACTCCCGGAACGGGGTGCCTTCCGGCACATTGGGGACCGGTACACCATCGGACCCTGAAACTTTCTGACTGGTCGAGATATTGACCACGGCAGGTGACAATTGTTCGGCCAGATCCGCAACGGGAGCTGGCCCCTGCGCGCGCGCCGCCTGCACGCCAAGCGCCCAGATTGCCAGCACCACAAAGGCAAACAGCGTCACCCGCGCCATTGTTCGCATCGCCAGGTTGGCGTTGTGTGCTGCTACTTTTGTTCTCGCTCTGCCGGTCATTGAGTACATACTCTCCTGAAATGGTTCCCTGTCGTCGCGGCCGCCTAAATGTTGTTGCAAGCCCGGGATGTAGTTTGAGACCTGAATGTGGACATCATAAGCTTTTTTACGCAACTGTCGCCCGGCACGGATCGTAACGATTGCGTGACCTTGCATGCCGTATGGCCTTTCCCGCAATTTCTATATCGGCATCACACCGAAAACCTCATCAAAACCGGGGCCTAGCTAAGAAAACTCCGCGCGACCCACACAATCAAGACCCCGAACCCGATCGCAGCCAGGCCGAAATTGCGCAACGTGTCTTCTGAAAACTGGGATGCCATCTCGGCAAGGTCCTTCAGACGACCCGGCGCCACGGCGTAGAGCAGGCCTTCGATGACAAAGACCAGCCCCACCGCCATCACAAACTCGCTCACTACCTGCCCGGAGTTGACTGCTGAGTACCGAAGTACTGGAAGAATTCGGAGTCAGGTTTCAACACAAGGGTCGTGTCGCTGTTCGACAGGCTTTTCGTGTACGCCTGCATGGAGCGATAAAACGCGAAGAACTCGGGGTCCTGCTGAAACGCCTCGGCAAACACCTTGTTTCGGGCTGCATCACCCTCACCGCGAACGATTTCCGATTCACGCTGTGCCTTCGACATCAGCTCAACTGCCTGCCGGTCGGCTTCCGCCTTGATACGCGTAGCCTGCGCTTCACCGATGGCACGCAGTTCCGCTGCTTCTGCAAAGCGCTCAGCATTCATCCGGGCATAAGTATCTTTAAGCACCTGCTCGAGCAGGTCAGTCCGGCGGATTTTCACGTCAACCACCTCGATTCCGAGAGCTTCGGCCTCGAGGCGAACCTGGTCGCGAATTTCACGCATCATTGCCGCGCGATCTTTTGACAGCGCAGCATCAAATGACCGCCGGCCATAGGTCTGGCGCAACGCTGCATCGAGACGGGTTTCGATACGGTCCTTGGCGCGGTTGAGCGATGCGCCGACCGTTTCACGGAACAGGCGCGGATTGTTGACGCGGATCATCGTAATTGTATCGACCACATAGCGCCGACTGTCGACAACCTGGACTTCCTTGTCAGGGCTTTCAAAAAATACGATCCGGTCTTCGATCGGAACAACTTCCTGCACAAACGGCAGTTTGAAATACAGACCTGGCTCGTTGATTTCCCGCTGGATTTCACCAAGCTGGGTCACAAGTGCCTTCTCCCTCTCGTCGACGACGAAAACCGATGTCCACAACAGAAAGGCCAATGCCGCAAGAACAATTGCGCCGAGTGACTTGAACATGCCCATTACTGGCTACCTCCCGCGGCTTGCTGACGTTTCTGGATTTCCGGCAGTGGCAGATACGGCACTACGCCGGTTCCACCCTGGCCGCCGGCGCTACCTTCCACGATCACCTTGTTGGTATTCGACATAACGCCTTCCATCATCTCAAGGAACAACCGCTTGCGGGTCACGTCCTTGGCCTTGGAGTACTCTTCAAAAATCGCATTGAAGCGTTGCGCTTCACCTTCAGCCTCGTTGACGACACGTGCTGAATAGCCTTTCGCGTCTTCGACAATCTTGGCTGACTCACCGCGTGCCTTACCCAGCACCTGGTTGCGATACTGTTCGGCTTCACGAATGAACTGGTTCTGGTTCTGCTCAGCACGCTGCACTTCTTCAAACGCGTCGGCCACCTGTGGTGGCGGGTCGGCCCGTTCCAACAGCACGCCGAGGATCGAGATTCCAGCCTTGTAGGAATCAAGCGACGCCTGAATCAGTTCCCGAACCTGTGCCTGGGCGTCGAGACGGCCCTGCGTACGGAAGTTCTCGGCCTGTGTTCGCCCAACGATCTCACGCATCGCGCTTTCGGACACGGTGCGCACGAGCATTTCCTGTTCACGGACATTGAACAGGTAATCCTGCGGCTCGTCGATTTTCCACTGCACCTTGAACTCGACATTGATCAAGTTCTGGTCACCCGCCAGCATCAGGTTGTTGGAGTTGCGGTCGCTGCCGCCAAAGTCGATCTGGTTGACACTCTCAACCGGCAGCTTTTCCATCGTCTCAATTGGCCAGGCGGCAAACCTCAGGCCCGGCAGCACGGTGCGATTGTATTCACCAAGACGAAGCACAATGCCTTGCTCTTCAGCCTCCACCGTGTGGAAACTGTTGAAGAACCACAGCGCACCAACGGCAATCAGGCCGATAATCCATGGGCTCTTGCCGCCGCCGCCTTGCGGCAAAACGGTCTTGAGCCGGTCCTGGCCCTTGCGGATCAAATCCTCCAGGTCGGGAGGCGTTCCCGGTCCCCCGCCGCCACGTGGTCCTCCTCCGCCGGATGGTTTCTGTCCCCACGGCCCATCACCGCCGCCGTTTCCGCCGCTGCCTTGCCAGCCGCCGCCACCCTTCTTGTTCCATGGCATATTGTGCTTGTATCCTTATCACTGGGCCTGTTGCCGACCCTGCAAACAGCCGACATTCAATGTATCTTAGTTGGTATAGGCAAACGTGGGCGTCAAGTCCATGGATCAACCCGCCTGCCACATTACAAGTTGCTAACCAGTGCCACCAACGTGATCAGTCTCACCGGTTTTCAGCCGATACCGGCAAATACCGTTGTCTAGTGTGCCAGCGCCTGCGCATGCCATGCCACGTGGTCGCCCATGAAGCTGGCAATGAAGTAATAGGAATGGTCGTAGCCCGGCTGCATGCGCAAAGTCAGGGGATGATCGGCCTGGGCGCAGGCGACCTCGATCAACCGCGGCTTCAACTGCTCGTCGAGAAAATCGTCGGCATCACCCTGGTCGATCAGGATCGGCAGTTTTTCGCCGGCCCTGGCAATCAGCGCACAGGCATCATGTTCGGCCCAGGCCCCTTTGTCATCTCCCAGGTAACCACCCAGCGCCTTATGGCCCCATGGACAGTTCATTGGCGACACGATAGGCGAAAACGCCGATACAGACTTGTACTTCCCCGGATTTTTCAGGGCGATCGTGAGGGCGCCGTGACCGCCCATCGAATGGCCCGATATGGATTGTCGGTTCATATCGGTGTTGAAGGCGCCTTCAACCACCTGCGGCAGTTCATCGGTGATGTAGTCATACATGTTGTAGTGCTTTTTCCACGGCTCCTGCGTGGCATTGACATAAAAGCCCGCACCGAGGCCGAAGTCATAGGCAGCTTCCGGATCATCGGGAACCCCATCTCCGCGCGGTGACGTGTCGGGCGCCACGATGGCAACGCCGTGTTCCGCCGCATAGCGCTGGGCGCCCGCCTTGGTCACGAAATTCTGGTCTGTGCAGGTCAGTCCGGACAGCCACCACAACACCGGCACCTTTGTGTGCGCGGCCATCGGCGGCAGGTATATGGAGGCTGTCATTTCACATTGGCAAGCGTCACTGGCATGTGAAAATTGTATCTGCTCGCCGCCAAAACACACATTGCGGCCCTTGATCTCAACACTGGTCATATAATTGCACCCCACTTCACCAAAGCTTACTGTTTCATGCATACCCCGCATGATTTTTGCGCCATCGTCAATGCTTGCGTCCGGCGCCGTTTTCGCACACCGTGCAGCAAGCTTGGTACGCTGGCGCAACGTCGACAAAATTTGTTTCATGAAACTGCTCTAACATTCTGAAAACGGTCGGATTTTCCATGTCGGTACAATCCTCATCTGTCACGACTGACCAAGCCACGGTTTCTCGTGGCCTCGCGCTGATGGCGATTGCCATGCTGGTCGTACCGTCAATGGACATCCTGGGAAAGCTCGTTTCCAAGGAGATCAACGGCATTCAGGTCGCGCAATGGCGCTTTGGTATTCAGGCATTGCTGATCCTGCCATTCCTGCTGTGGATGAACGGGACACGTAGCTTGGTGCCCAATCGGATAGGCCTGAATGTTATCCGCGCAATCTTGATGGCAGGGGCGGTCACCGTCTTCTTTACGGCACTGCGCTGGATGCCGGTTCCTGACGCCATTGCGGTTTTCTTCGTTGAACCGCTGATCCTTACCATCATGTCCGCCGTGTTTCTGAAAGAACACATCGGCTGGCGTCGGCGCTGCGCCGTTGCTGTCGGTTTCATTGGCGCTCTGATCGTCATTCAACCCAGCTATGAAGTGTTCGGTGCGGTTTCTCTGCTGCCGGTTCTGACCGCCTTCCTGTTTGCCACCTACCTGCTGCTGACCAAGAAACTGGCGGCAACCGAAGAACCGCTCACCATGCAGTTCTTCTCCGGCGTGATCGGCTTTGCCTTTCTGGCACTGGTTGCCGGCGCCGGCACCGCTGCCGGCATTCCCATCCTCGCCATCGTCTGGCCGAGCCCGGCACAGTGGCTCGCGCTGGCCGGCGTCGGTGTCATTGCAACCGTATGCCATCTGATGATCGTGCACGCGTTCAAGCGGGCGCCGGCATCAGTGCTGGCGCCGTTTCAGTATCTGGAAATCGTGTCGGCAACCATCTTGAGCTACCTGGTTTTTCAGGACATTCCCAACGCCTGGAAATGGCTCGGCATCTCAATCATCATTGCTTCGGGCCTGTATGTCTGGTGGCGCGAGCGGCAGGTCGCCTAGAGGTTCCAGCACCGCTTTCATCAACGGCGAGACCGCATCGCACAAGCCGTCAATCACATTGAAATGGTGCTGGCCCGGGGCAACCATGCACCGCGTCCATGCTCCCGTGCCGCGCCAGGTATTTGCGATGAGTTCAGACTGGCGCAGGAACTCCGGTCGCTCCTGCTGACCCACCCAGGCAGTCAGCCTGCACTGCGGACCGGGTATCCGGAATGCCGGACTGAGATGCATTGCGTCATGATCGCTCAATCGCAGCTGAGCGTTCATTTCAGTTTTCACAAGCGGCCGCAGATCGTGCAGTCCGGAAATGGAAACTGTATGGGCAATCCGTTGCTGGGTCTCAATCTCCAACGGTGATTCATCACACACCATGTAGCTGGCCAAATGCCCGCCGGCGGAGTGGCCCGTCAGGACAATCGGACCCGGTATCTTGCCTGCCGCATGCTGGATGGCAGCTGCAACCATACAACTGATATCTGCGATACTGGCATGCGGACACAAAACATAAGACGGCATCGCCACCGCCCAGCCGCTGTCTACTGCGCCCTGTGCCAGGTGGGACCAGTAGCTCTTGTCAAATTCGATCCAGTAGCCGCCATGGATGAACACGAAAAGCCCTTTCGCTTCACCATCAGGCAGGAACAGGTCATAGACCTGGCGCGGGTGTTCTCCATAGGCGATATCCAGTTCGCACTGGGTGTTTGTGCGAAAGTACGCCGCCGGCTCAATCCAGGCATCCGGCCAGCGCTGGCCGTCCGCAATATGAGCCGCGTTGGCGTAAGCATCATCCCAGTCAATGATCTGAAACTCACTCATCCAAGCGCCTTTCTGACTTACAGCTCGGTTCTGACACGCCACAGTTCGGGGAACAGTTCCACTTCCAGCATGCGCTTCAGGTAGGACACACCCTCCGTGCCGCCGGTGCCCCGTTTGAACCCGATCACCCGTTCGACCGTGGTGACATGATTGAACCGCCAGCGCCGGAAATAGTCTTCGAAATCAACCAGCTTTTCCGCCAGTTCGTAATGGGTCCAGTGTTGCTGCGGGTTCTCATAAACCGCTTTCCAGGCGGCCTGCACACTGGCATCGTGACGGTGGGGGCTCTGCACATCCCGGTTCAGCACCCCTGCTGATATGTCGAAGCCTGCCCGGGAGAGCGCTGCAATCACCACGTCGTAAAGGCTTGGCCGCGCAAGTTCGGCCTCGAGCAGCCCGATCAGGTCGGATCGATGGGCATGAGGCTTCAGCATGGCATGGTTGCGGTTGCCGACAACAAACTCGATGAGCCGGTACTGCCAGGACTGGAAGCCGGAGGACTGCGCCAGATCCTCGCGAAACGAGGTATATTCGCTCGGCGTCATGGTGCGCAGCACATCCCAGGCGCTGTTGAGCTGTTCAAAAATCTTCGACACCCGCGCAAGCATCTTGAAGGCCGGTGGAAAACGATCTTCTTGAATGGCCGTGCGCGCTGCATTGATCTCATGCAGCACCAGCCGCATCCACAGTTCCGACGTCTGGTGCTGAATGATGAACAGCATCTCATCGTGTGTCTCGCCCAGCGGCGTCTGCGCGGAAAGTATCCGATCCAGGTTGAGGTAATCGGAATAGCTCATCCTGGCGCTGAAATTCATCTGCGCGCCCTCTTGCGCGGGATTGTAAGGTTGATCGCCCATCAGGTCACCGCTGCGCGTTGTTTGAACTCGTGCCGGTCCCAGGACTTGTTGCGCATGATGTCGTCCAGAATCACCACCGCCTTCATCACGTCATCGGCGTCGATGTACATCGGCGTGAAGCCAAAGCGCATCACGTCGGGTGCACGGAAGTCACCAATGACGCCTGCGGCAATCAGCGCCTGCATGGCCGCGTAGCCTTCATCGAACGCAAACGACACCTGCGATCCGCGGTGTTCCGGTTGGCGCGGACTGACCAGCTTCAGTTGCGGACAGCGGCTTTCGACTTCGCGGATGAACAATTCGGACAATTCGATGGATTTGGCCCGCACCTCATGCATCGAGACGCCCTCCCAGACATCCAGTGCCGCATCGAGGGCCGCCATCTGCAACACCGGCGGTGTGCCGACCCGCATGCGTTCAATGCCGGCCGACGGCCGGTACTCCATGTCAAATGCGAACGGCGCCGCGTGGCCCATCCAGCCTGCCAGGGCCGGCTCGACTACATCAGCCAGGTCCGGCCGGGTGTAGATGAAGGCCGGCGACCCCGGGCCGGCATTAAGGTATTTGTAGGTACACCCGACCGCAAATTCCGCCTTGCTGCCGGCAAGGTCCACCGGCAGCGCTCCGGCCGAATGGGCCAGGTCCCACAATGCGACGGCACCGGCGTCATGGGCTTTGCCGGTCAGCGATGCCATGTCGTGCAGGCGTCCCGTCCGGTAATCGACCTGCGTCAGCATCATGACCGCAACGCTGTCATCCAGGCTGTCGGCCACCTGTTCCGGCGCCACGATCCTGAGCTGAATGTCACCATCCATCAGCTTGATCAGCCCTTCCGCCATGTACAGGTCGGTCGGGAAGTTTCCGGTGTCGGAGAGGATGACGTTTCGATCCGGGCGCATTTTCAGGCCGGCCGCCAGCGCCTGGTAAACCTTGATAGACAGAGTATCACCGAGCACCACAGTGTTCTCCGGCGCGCCGATGATCGGTGCCAGCCGATTGCCCAGCAGAGCCGGCTGATGGAACCACCCTGCTTCGTTCCAGCCCTTTATCAGCAGGTCACCCCACTCGTCCGTAACGGTCTTCGCTATCCTCGCCGCCGCTTTCTTCGGCAACGGGCCCAGCGAGTTTCCATCCAGGTAGATGACGCCTTCGGGCAGGTGAAAGTGCTGTTTTCTCATATGGTCCTCGCTCAACACGGGCGTTCCCGCGTCACCAGGAAACATACCGGAGATTTTCAGCAGAGCGAAAAAGTGCTTCTTAAACGCCCGGCTTGTCTGGCCTGCGCCGCGAACAAGTGAGGATGCTCACTTTCGGTTGCACTTCGGGTGGACTGAACGTCAGCCCACGAATATTTGTAGCATCGTCGGATTTTTATTTCAAGCTTAAAACAAATCCGTTTGACGCCCGGCATGCCGCCGGCAACAGCAACTACAACAACTTGACCCGCCGCAGTTCCCGTTCCAGCACGTCCAGAAACCGGGACCGGTCCTGCTTTGAAAACGGCTTGCCGCCGCCGCCCTGATTGAGCGGGTTGGCGGCGCGCAGGTCGGTCATCAGATCGCGCATCGACAAGACTTGGCCGATGTTCTTGTCGTCCAGAACTTCGCCATTGTGCTTGACCACGCTGGCACCGGCTTCAATGCATCTTGCCGCCAGCGGAATGTCGCCGGTGATGCAGATATCACCCGTGCCCGCCCTGTCGGCAATCCACTTGTCCGCCACGTCCGACCCGTCCGGGACGATGACGGTTTCAACCAGCGGGTCGGGATCAGGACGAATGCCGCCGTTTGAGACAATGAACACCTTGACCGCGTGGCGCACGGCCACGCGGGTCACTTCGGCTTTCACCGGACAGGCGTCCGCGTCCACATAGATGGCGGTCAATAGACGACGACGGCCCGGATCGAGTCTCCGGCATGCATCAGGTCGAAGCCCTTGTTGATGTCTTCCAGCGCCAGCGTGTGGGTGATCATCGGGTCTATGTCGATTTTGCCGTCCATGTACCAGTCAACGATCTTGGGCACGTCGGTGCGCCCGCGCGCCCCGCCAAACGCTGTCCCGCGCCATGAGCGGCCGGTCACAAGCTGGAACGGACGTGTCGCGATCTCCTGGCCCGCCCCGGCAACGCCGATGATGATGCTCTCACCCCAGCCCTTGTGGGCACATTCCAACGCCATGCGCATCAGGTTGACATTGCCGACACACTCAAACGAATAGTCGGCGCCACCCCCGGTCAGCTCAACCAGATGGGCCACCAGGTCGCCGTCCACATCCTTGGGGTTGACGAAGTGGGTCATGCCGAACTTGCGGCCCCATTCCTCCTTGCCAGGATTGAGGTCAACACCGACGATCATGTTGGCGCCGGCAAGTCGAGCACCCTGAATGACATTCAGCCCGATACCGCCGAGACCGAACACCACGACGTTGGATCCAGCCTCCACCTTGGCGGTGTTGATGACCGCGCCGATGCCGGTGGTCACGCCGCAGCCGATATAGCAGATTTTGTCGAACGGGGCTTTCTTGTTGACCTTGGCCAGCGCGATCTCCGGCAGCACTGTGTGGTTGGCGAACGTCGAGCAGCCCATATAGTGCAGGACCTTCTCGCCCTTGTAGGAGAACCGGCTGGTGCCGTCCGGCATCACGCCGGCGCCCTGCGTCGTGCGGATCTTCTGGCACAGATTGGTCTTCGGATTGAGGCAGTACTCGCACTCGCGGCATTCCGGCGTATATAGCGGGATGACATGGTCTCCCACTTCAAGCGATGTCACACCTGGCCCGACCTCGAGCACGACACCGGCGCCTTCATGGCCCAGGATGGCGGGAAACGCCCCTTCGGGATCGTCGCCGGAGCGGGTGAACTCGTCGGTGTGGCAGATACCGGTGGCCTTGATCTCAACCAGCACCTCACCGGCCTTGGGACCTTCCAGATCCACCTCCACGATCTCCAGCGGCTTACCGGCCTCAAATGCTACGGCTGCACGGGTTTTCATTGTCTTCCCTCCCTCAACGCGGCGTTTTTATTGCGGCGCAGTTTGTCAACGAAGTGAGCCCGCCGCAACCCCTCAAACGAGGCGTAGCTCAAAACGCCCTGTCTCACCACGTGTTAAGATTTACTAACCTGTGCTGTTAGCTCTGGTCTTTTAGGTGAGACTTGTTGCACAATCTTCATGGCCGGGCGTTTATCTGTCCGTTCGGGAGTATCACAGGGAGACAATTTTAAGATGTCAGACAAAGACAAACTCAACCGGGTTTTGAAGTCGCCGAAGGTTTCACGGCGCGAATTTATTCAATATGCCGTTGCCGGCGGTGTGACGGCAGGGCTGGCCGGTTCCATGTTCGACAAGGCCAGGGCAGCCACGCCTCAGAAGGGCGGCGCCTATATCCAGGCTTTGACCGGCGGTGGCACCAAGGACGTGCTTGACCCCGCACAAACCAATGATTCCTACATGATCAATGTGGGCAACCAGCTCAGGAACAACCTTACCGAAATCGCGCCGGACGGCCAGTTGCGTTCAGAACTTGCTGAAAGCTGGGAAAGCTCAGACGCCAAGACCTGGGCGTTCAAGCTGCGCAAGGGCGTTGAATTCCACAACGGCAAGACGCTCGACGCCAACGACGTGGTGGCCTCGTTCAACCATCACCGCGGCGAAGGCAACAAGTCAGCCGCGTCCGGCCTGACCAAGCAGATCAAGGACGTCAAGGCCGACGGCGACATGGTCATGTTCGAGCTGGAAGGCGGCAACGCCGACTGGCCTTTCATCGTGTCTGATTATCATCTGATGATCTGCCCGGCCGACGGCGACAAGATGGCCTGGGACAAGGGTGTCGGCACCGGCGGCTACATGCTGGAGAAATTCGAGCCGGGCGTGTCCACGCTGGTGAAGCGCAACCCGAACTACTGGAAGGAAAATGCTGCCTACTTCGACAGCATCGAAAACCTGTTCGTGGCCGACGCCAATGCCCGCACAACAGGTGTTCGCACCGGTTCACTGCACTCCATGTCGAACCTCGACCTGAAAACCGTTGCCCTGCTTGAGAAAGACCCCAATGTGGTGGTCAAGCCGACCTTCGGCAACAAGCACGCGACACTGCCGATGCTGACCAACACGGATCCGTTCACGGACAACAACATCCGGCTGGCGCTGAAATATGCGGTGAACCGCGAGGAATTCGTCAAGAAGATCCTGCGTGGCCAGGGTGAGGTCGGCAACGACTCGCCGGTCGGACCAGCCAATATCTACCGCGCCACGCCGGAAGAGCTGCCACAACGTGCATACGATCCGGAAAAGGCCAAGTTCCACCTCAAAGAGGCCGGACTGGAAAACCTGGAAGTGTCGCTGCACATTGCCGACACCGCCTTTGAAGGTGCTGTCGATGCAGCCCAGTTGTACGCTGCAAGCGCCAAGGCCGCCGGCATCACCATCAACGTGGTTCGCGAAGCAGACGACGCCTACTGGGATGACGTCTGGCTCAAGAAGCCATGGTGCGGCTCCTACTGGGGCGGACGTCCAACCGAAGACTGGGTCTTCTCGCAGATCTATTCCTCCGGCGCAGACTGGAACGAGAGCAAGTGGGAGAACAAGAGATTCAATGAACTCCTTGTCCAGGCCCGTGCCGAGCTCGACACTGCCAAGCGCCGCGAGATCTATGTGGAAATGCAGCAGATCTGCCACGAGGACTGTGGCTCGGTCATTCCGATGTTCATGGCCTACACACACGCCATCTCCAAGAAGATCGGCATGCCGGAGCAACTCGCCAACAACTGGGAACTGGACGGCCACAAGAACGGCGAACGCTGGTGGATGGCAGGCTAAGCCCGCATCAGGCAATCGCCGCCATCTGATGGCGGTCTGACACAATTAGAACCGCATCTTCCTGCCGGGAGGGTGCGGTTTTTATCTGAGCAGCAGCGGATGGCCTTAACCGAATCGCGAGCAAAAACAGTCCGATGCTCACCGATAAGTGATAATCCTCACATCGCGCCCGCCTGCGCGTACCTATGGTCAATTCAAGTTCAAAGACAAACTTGAAAAGATCGACACAATGTCCAGCCAGTCCGAGATATCCGAAAGCCCCGAAAACCGCTCCATCTCCAAGCCGACGCTGATCCTGGCAATCGTTCTGACCATCGCCTGGTTTGCCATCCTGGCGATAGCCATCGGCAGTTCCGAAAACGTCAAAGCGGCAAGCGCATACGGCATTGATGACGTGCAGACCGAAACCCTGATCGCTTCACGCTAGATCAACGCCTCTGCAAGTCCGGGCGCTTATTCACAAATCCCATTAAACATCTGAAAAGTCGAAAATATTTCGATCCAGCAGGTGGCTGGGACGGGTGTTGCTCAGGGCTTTCAGCATGATGTCCTTGCGCCCCGGCTGGCGGGCTTCCATCGCGTCCAGCATGGCTTTCATCTGGTTGCGCTTGAGCCCATCCTGCGATCCGCACAAATCACACGGGATGATGGGAAATTCCAGCGCCGAGGAGAGTTTCGCGACGTCTTGCTCCGCACAGTAGGCCAGCGGGCGCAGCACCGTCAGGTCCCTTTCATCATTGCGCAGCTTGGGCGGCATCGCCTCCAGCCTGCCGCCATACATCAGATTCAGGAAAAACGTTTCCAGAATGTCTTCCCGGTGGTGGCCGAGGACGATGGACGAGCAACCCTCTTCGCGTGCCACGCGATAGAGATTCGCCCGTCTGAGCCGCGAACACAGCGCACAGTATGTGCCGCCCTGCGGCACTTTTTCGGTCACGATCGAATATGTGTCGCGGTATTCGATACGATGATCGATACCATGTGCGGACAGGAAGTCCGGCAATACACGCTTGGGAAATCCAGGTTGACCCTGGTCGAGGTTGCAGGCCATGAGGTCTACCGGCAACAGTCCGCGCCATTTCAGGTCGCACAGCAACGCCAGCAGCGCATAGCTGTCCTTGCCGCCGGACAGGCATACCAGCCATTTGCCGCCACTGCCGGGTATCATGGAGAAATCTTCCATGACCTGGCGCACATTGCGCACCAGCCGTTTGCGCAGCTTGCGAAACGACACACTGTCCGGCGCCGCACGCAGCAGTGACGGGCCACCGGCTTCATCATGCGCCGTGATGTTTTCAGCAATACTCATAAGTGCTGACTAGCTTGCCAGCGATAAATTGTCCACCAGTCGGCCGGCAACATCGCGCCCGCTGGCCCAGGCGCCGTGTGCCGTAGCCTCCCAGTGCCTCGAAAAGGCCTCTCCGGCAAATGCCAGGTTGCCGGTATCTGTCTCAATCATCTCATGACGCTGATGCGCGCAGCCCGGCCTGGCGAAACTGTATCCGCCTCTCACAAAGCGATTGCCGCCCCAGTTCGTAGTGGCCGCGTTCACCATCCTGGCCTTGATGTCGGATCCGAAAGCGGCGATCAGCCGGTCCATGGCAAACGCCACCATCGCCGCGTCACCTTCAGCCAGCAGTTGTTTCGCCACGCTGCCCGCCACATGGCCGATCACCATCGGATTGCCGAAATTGGCGAACTGGAAGTTCATCGGCACAGCACCGTCTTCGGGCAGAATATTTACGGAGGGTTGCTCGATGCCACCGAACACGTCGCGGTCAAACGCAATCGCCACCTTCTCGTAATTCCCGCATGGCACATTCTCAACCAGTGCCAGCAGATCGCGCGCCGGACCGCGTCCAATCTTGACTTCACCGGCGTTCAGCACTGCCGTGGAGGCCGTTACGATTGCTGCCTTCGCCTCAATTGTGCCGCCGCCGGTCGTCACCCGGACACCATCGGCGTGCTGCTCGATGCCGCTGACCGGCGTGTTCAGCCGAACCGGCAACTCTTGCGCCAGCCGCTCGATCAGGTCGCCATAGCCGGATTTCACCGGCCAGTTCTGTTCGGTGTCCTGATAGTCAGCATAGCTGCGGGTTGAAACCTGCTCCGGATCGCCCGACGACATCAGTTGTATCCAGTGGCGGACAACAGGCGCCAATTCGCCGGCATCAGGAAGAACGTCAACGATCGGTACATCACGTCCGCCGCTGCCCGCCTCATAAACGGCCTCGAAGGCCGCCTCCATGGTTTTCAGCGTATCGGCCCGACCGGCCTTGTCGGCCCATTCCCCGTTTGCCCACAGTGCGTTCCAGTCTTCACGGCCGCCTTTCAGGTATTCCGTCCCAACCCGGTCAGCCTGCGCCACCAGCGGGTTCACATCCGCACAATGCAGCCAGTGGCATCCCTGGTCCCAGGCATATGGCAGCGACGTCTTGTCGGTGTAGGCACGCCCGCCTGCCCGGCCGGAAGCCTCCAGAATGACGAACGGCACGCCCCGTTTTTGCAGCTCCATGCCAGCGCCGACACCGGCGGCCCCGGCCCCGACAATCACGACATCCGGCTGTTCACTCATGACTTTATCCGATCCAGCACGATCAGGGTGAAGGCGGCATCGTCACGCTCGCCTTTGATAAACGGGCGCCGTTCCACCTCCTGCCAGTCACTGTCGGCCAGTTCCGGCAGAAAGGTGTCGCCGTCAACCTGCATGTGAATGCGGGTCAGGTAGATGCGGTCGGTGCGCGCCATCGCATCCGCATAGATCTGGCCACCGCCGATGATTGAAACCTCTGCCTCTCCGGCGCACATGGCAAGCGCTTCCTCTACCGAATGTGCCGGTTCTGCACCGTCGTCGGAAAACTCCTGCTGCCGGGTAACGACGATGTTACGCCTGCCCGGCAATGGTCTGCGCGGCAGGCTCTCCCATGTCCGTCTGCCCATGATAACTGGCTTGCCCAGGGTGATTTCCTTGAACAGTTTCATGTCTGACGAAACATGCCAGGGCAGACCGCCATCACGCCCGATTACACCATTGTCGGACGCAGCCACCACCGCGGACACCCGCATCACGGCTGCTCCGCCAGGGCCCGGATGGCAGTTTCCGGCAAATGCCATGTATCCGCACCTTGTTTGATATTGCCGCCAATGCGGCGATAGAATTTTCGCCCGACCTCATTTTCACTCAGTGCCAGCCATTCAAACCGGGGATAGCCGCGCTCGACACAGATTTGTGCCAGTTTCTGCATCAGCAGGAATCCAGTGCCCGACGATCGCGCTTGCGGACTGACAATCAGGTCTTCCAGATACAGTTTCGACTTGCCTGAAAAAGTCGTGAACACCTCGTACCAGTACGCAAGCCCAACCGGTTTCCCGTCCAGGTCGGCCACCAGACAGCCACGATGATCATCCTGCGAGCACAGCACCGTTTCCAGTTCAGCCGCATTTGCCGTGACCAGGCCAGCTTGCCCCTGATGATCGGCCAGGGCGACGATAAGGTCGCGCAGGGCGGGCCCGTCTCCTGCCCTGGCGCTGCGAATTACAATGCTCATACCGCTATCGGAGCCGCGATGTTGGGGTGAGCCTCGTAGCCGACGATCTCGAAATCCTCGTAGACGAATTCATCCAGTGTCTCTACGTCCCGTTTCAACACCAGTCGTGGCAGGGCATGCGGGGTCCTGCTCAATTGTTCATCCGCCTGGTCAAGATGGTTGGAATAGATATGGGCATCGCCCAGCGTGTGAACGAATTCACCTACCTTCAGCCCCGTAACGTGCGCTATCATGTGGGTCAGCAATGCATAGGACGCGATGTTGAACGGCACTCCCAGGAATATGTCGGCCGAGCGCTGATACAACTGGCACGACAGCTTGCCGTCAGCTACGTAGAACTGGAACAGGCAGTGGCACGGTGGCAACGCCATCTTGTCGACATCCGCCGGGTTCCAGGCCGTCACGATTAGGCGGCGGGAATCGGGGGTCTTCCTAATGCGCTCCACCACGCCGGCGATCTGGTCAATCGTCGATCCGTCACGCGCCGGCCATGATCGCCACTGGTATCCGTAAACCGGTCCGAGGTCACCGTTCTCATCGGCCCACTCGTCCCAGATCGAAACCTTGTTGTCGTGCAACCACTTGATGTTGGTGTCGCCGCGCAGGAACCACAACAATTCGATGATGATGGAGCGCAGATGCAGTTTCTTCGTCGTCAACACCGGAAATCCGTCGGCCAGGTCAAACCGCATCTGGTGGCCGAACACAGACAAGGTCCCGGTTCCGGTCCGATCACCCTTCCTGGTGCCGGTATCGCGCACGGTCCTGAGCAGGTCGAGATACTGCTGCATTTGTCGAATCTCCGTCGTCCCTTGAAAGCGCGAAGCTACCGCGAAAAGCTAGCCGGCGGCAATCAACAAACTGTCCGGGATCTGTGTTTTCAGTGGATCAGGCAAGCGCACTCATGGTGCCCGACTCTTCAGCAAGCAGGTAGTAGAACGTCACCCGGCTCTTCTGCCGGTCATCCTTCATTTTCTCGCAGACAGCGGCGATGGCCTTGTCGGCCGCATCGCCGGCCAGGCCAAGCTTCTTGGAGGCAAATCCGTCCCGCACCCTGCCAAGTTCCACCGGGTCGGAACATGACACCAGCGATGCATCCTTCGAGCGCAGCGCGATACCGCAATATTTCACGATTTCATCTACTGCGGCATTGCTGACATTGCCGGTGAATTTTTCAACATCGTCGTAGTACTGTGTATTGTCGGCCATCGCTGTTTCCCTCTTGGATACCTGTCCGTTACTCGATCGGGGCGAAAACGCAAATCGGCCGCCTCATTTGCTGATCCCGTCTGACTTTGCAGAGGTGACACCCCTGCTGATCTGCAAATCTTAGCACATCACGCACCCTAGGGAAGTCCAAACACCGCCAGTCCGGGCTCCTGAAGTATCAGCCCGAATGGTTTGAAGGCTTTATTTTACTGCCATGGCACACTATATTGCCCTTGCTGGTGCTTGCATCAGCTATAGCGATAAATGGCGATCGTAATAAACCATTCGGACCCGGGGGCAGTACCCGGCACCTCCACCAAATGCTGCTTTTGACTGCATCAGGTGGCAAGTTGACCCCGCCAGGCAGTATCTGCTGGGGGTGAACCAGGATCGACGAGGGCGTAAAGGGTTTGCTTTTGCTCGGCATTGTACCGCCGTTATCGGGCTATTTTAGTAGTTGCAAACGACAACTATGCGGAAGCACGTCTGGCTGCGTAACGCAGTCCGATCGCTTCGATCTAAGTCCTAGGCCGTCGCAGGCCTAGGCGGGGTTCGGGGGCACCTGGCAACAGAAGCCCCCACTCAATCATCGGCAGATGCGCAGAATGTACCGGCAGTTGTGACATTGCCACGGATGTGATCACGATCACGAAATCACTCACCACATCGTCATTTTCGTTTCAGCAAGCTTGGCTATACAACAATTTCCAAACCTCAACCGAGTTTCACCTGCAGACATTCACGAAGGATTGCACCAATGCTGAAACGTCTTACCGCTTCAACTTTCGCAACAGCCGTCTCCGCCCTGGCAGCGGTTTCCATGACATCATCTTCTGCCCTGGCCGAAGACGCCAAAGTCGTCGAACTGACCCAGACTGCCTGTCAGTTTGTGGAAGTCGAGGACAAGGACCACGGCTACAAGTCAACCAAGAAGGCCGACTGTGAGGCAATCAATGCCAAGACGGCGGACGAACGCCTGAAGACTGCCAAAGTGATGACCCTGAAGCCGGGCAAGCACGTGTTCCGCGTCACCAATAAGGACGTTCCCTATGGCCTTGGCTTCTACCTGCGTGGCGCCGGTGTCAGCCGCCTGACCCTGCCGAAGGTGTCCGGTGGCGGTCTGGACCAGGGCGTGACCAAGGACTACGCCATCAACCTCAAGCCTGGCACTTACTACTTCTCATGCCCGCTCAACACCACGCCCGACTACACCATCAAGGTCGAAGGCTGAGTTTGTTGAACACATGAACGTGCCGGCATTCGCCCGGCACACCCTGTTCGCCCCGCCCAAATTCATGGGCGGGGCATTTTTATGCGCTGCCACAGTTCCGCCCGCAATGTTAACAAGGTTGTGCACTTTCAAAGCGCTACGATGGCCGAACCACCGCTAAAGCTGTAAGGTGTGCGCTGAAAACAGAATCAGTTCGTAAAAGCAGAAGAAGAACAACCGTGAGTGACGGAGACAGCATGCCAGAAGATTTGATGCGTTATGACGTGTTGGCGCAACACGCCCTGCGGTCGGTTGTTAAGCTCGCCTTGCAGCGTGTTGTCAGGGACGGCTTGCCTGGTGAGCATCATTTCTTCATTTCCTTCGACACCAACTTCCCCGGCGCGTCCGTCTCAAACCGCCTCAAGGCCAAGTATCCGGACGACATGACGATCGTACTGCAGCATCAGTTCTCGGATCTCAACGTCTTTGACAAGCATTTCGAGGTCCAGTTGTCATTCGACAATATTTCGGAACGGCTGGTGGTACCGTTTGCGTCGATCAAGGGGTTCTTTGATCCAACGGTGCAATTCGGTCTGCAGTTCGAGCCGGGCGCGCTGGACGATGGCGCAGACAGCGATACCGCCGACATTGACAGCGCCGGTAATGCGCAGGAAACTGTCGCCGCCGTACCAAACCCATGTAGCGCCAATGATCAGGCGGGCGCGGCGAAGGCGTCGAACGATGATACAACAGTGGTTTCACTGGATGCGTTTCGCAAAAAGTAGCTTCCATTTTGGGAGCAACGAAGTGCGGAAAACACTTGCTGCCGCACTCGCAGGCGCGGCCCTGCTGCTGTCATCCTCACATGCATCGGCACAGACCAAGGGAACGGTTGAGGACATCGAGAAACCACCCGTTCCGGCTATTTCCAATGCTATTCCGGCACGGCTCTATTTTGGCCATATGACCGGGCCGGCTCCGCTGAAACCGGAAGTGTTCGGATCGTACGCCCGCGGCTGTGTCGCGGGTGCCGAGGAAATGCCGGCGGACGGACCTGCGTGGCAGGTCATGCGCCCGTCACGAGATCGCGCCTGGGGGCACCCGAAGCTCATCAAACTCGTCAAACGCCTTGCCGTCGAAGCCAAGAAAAATGATGGTTGGAACGGATTGCTGGTCGGAGACCTGCAACAACCGCGCGGCGGCCCCATGCTTTCCGGTCACGCGTCGCACCAGGCCGGTCTGGATGCGGACATCTGGCTGACCCCCATGCCGGACCGCACACTCACCCGCAAGGAGCGCGAAACCAAGTCGGCGACCCTGATGACCCTGGACCGCAAGCGCATCAACCCGAAACGCTGGACAGAGGCCCATGCGAAGCTGATCAAGCGCGCAGCCTCCTACAAACAGGTGGCGCGCATATTCGTGCATCCGCCAATCAAGAAGGCACTGTGCGACTGGGCCGGAAAAAAGGGCAAGTGGCTGGCCAAGGTACGACCTCTTAAGGGGCACAACTACCATTTTCATATCCGCATGAAGTGTCCGTCCGGGTCGCCGCAGTGCAAGAATCAGCCAGCGCCGCGCCCCAAGGACGGCACCGGATGCGGCAGCGAACTGGCCTACTGGTACTCTGACAAGCCGTGGAAGAAGCGTGTTTACAGAAAGGCGAAGAAGCGCCCGACGATCGTCAACGGGGTGCCGATCCCACGCAAAAAGCCCATTGCCCGCAAGACCCTGGCATGGCTGCCCAAGGCTTGCCTCGCTCTGGTCAAGATCCAGTAGCGGCCAGATTGCTGCATCGCAGCGTCAAATTTCATTAACAAATATTAAGAAAGCTGGAGACAAGTGGCTGATTCGCGGGTAACCTTGTTGGGGGTAAGCGAGAAAATCCGAAAATTAGGAGCTTAATAAAATGAAGAAATTCCTCCTCGCAGTCACGTTGGCGACTTTTGCCGTTCTGGTTGCGATGACAGGTGCAAAGGCAGCACCGGTATCAACCGGCAACCTGGCTCAGTCGACGGTTCAGGAATCCACTATTGAAGGCCTGACTTTAGTTCATATCAAGCCATTCGATCACAGGCACAACTGCCGTCGCCACGGCGTTTGCGGTGGTGGATTTGGGTTTGGACCCGGGGGCATCTACATCGGTCCGGGCTACTACAATTACCACGGTTCATATAGCCGCTCGTGCCGCCGGGTTCGCCGCAGCTGCCGCCGCAGGTTTGAAAGCAGACGCCGCGTTCGCCGCTGCATACGCCGCAACGGCTGCTGATCTTTAAGATCTGCTACCCGACCAATTCTAAAAACGCGGCAGGTTTCGCCTGCCGCGTTTTCTTTTAGGCCAGCAAACCGTAAAAATCCTGTTGCACATGGCTGTCAGTAGGGATTGTATTCGCAAACCACAGTCTGCTCAGGGCGGTCAGCAAACATGTCTTCTCTATCCCTGTTCTCCCGGCCCGGCCGTTTCTGGCGAGGCAACCTCCACACCCACTCCACCTTGTCTGACGGCGCGCTTGAGCCGGCCCAGGTCATCGATGCCTACCGCAACGCCGGCTATGATTTCCTGAGCCTGACCGATCACTTCATTGGCCACTATAGCTGGCCGGTAGCAGATACACGAGCACTGCGCACAGCCGATTTCACCACCATTATCGGGGCCGAACTGCATGCGCCCGCCACGCAGGTTGGCGAACTGTGGCACATTCTGGCCAATGGCCTGCCAGTGGATTTCGCTCCCTGCGCAGATGACGAAGACGGCTCTGCCCTGGCCAGGCGCGCAGCAGACGCCGGCGCATTCGTCACCATCGCACATCCGGGATGGTCACAACTCACCATGCAGGACGGCCGGGCACTCAATGACATTGCCCATTCGGTAGAGATCTACAATCATGGATGCGCTGTGGAAAACGATCGCGGCGACGGTTTCTACCTGCTTGATCAACTGCTCAATGAAGGTCAGCGCCTGACCAGCGTTGCAACCGATGATGCCCATTTCCGCGATCATGACCATGACGCGTTCGGCGGCTGGGTTCATGTCAAGGCGGACAGCCTTGAACCGGGTACCTTGCTTGAAGCCCTGAAAGCCGGCCAATTTTACTCAAGCCAGGGTCCGCAGTTGTACGACATCGGTCTTGATGGCACCGAACTCACCATCGACTGCTCGCCGGTGAACGCTGTTACCGTCAATGGCGGCACCTCGCGCACGGTGTCGCGCACCGGGCGTGCGCTGACCCGCGTCACCCTTGACCTGGCAAAGCTCGACAATGGCTGGCTGAAATGTCCGCCATCCAGATGGGTGCGGGTGGTCATCCGCGACGAAGCCGGAAAATGCGCCTGGACCAACCCGATCTGGCTGCAGGACGTTGGCCTGAGCTGACAGCCGTGCTAAGTGCTCGCTCCACCAGCCACAACGACTTATTCGACGGAGCATGCAAACAATGGCGAAGACCCGCACCGAGACTGACACCTTTGGTCCAATTGAAGTAGATGCCAGCCGTTACTGGGGCGCCCAGGCACAGCGCTCGCTGGGCAACTTCAAGATCGGTTGGGAACAGCAGCCTTTGCCAGTCGTACGTGCCCTTGGCATGGTCAAGCGCGCCTGCGCGGAAGCCAACATGAAACTCGGCCGGCTTGACAAGAAGCGCGGCAACGCCATCGTCAAGGCTGCCCAGGAGGTCATCGACGGCAAGTTGAACGACCATTTCCCGCTGGTTGTCTGGCAGACCGGTTCCGGCACCCAGTCCAACATGAACGCCAATGAGGTGATCTCCAACCGGGCCATCGAACTGCTCGGCGGAACCATGGGGTCAAAAGACCCGGTTCACCCCAATGACCATGTCAATATGAGCCAGTCGTCCAACGATACTTACCCAACCGCCATGCACGTCGCCTGCGCCGAACAGGTGGTGCGTGACCTTCTGCCTTCGCTGAAGCACCTGCACAAGGCATTGTCGCGCAAGGCGAAACAGTGGGACAAGATCATCAAGATCGGCCGTACGCACACACAGGACGCAACCCCGATCACCCTTGGCCAGGAGTTCTCCGGCTATGCGACCCAGGTCGAAAACGGCATCGCGCGCATCGAACAAACCCTGCCGGGGCTCATGGAACTCGCCCAGGGCGGCACCGCAGTCGGCACCGGTCTCAACGCCCCCAAGGGTTTCGACAAAATGGTAGCCGCCAACATTGCCGGCATTACCAAGCTGAAGTTCAAGACCGCGCCGAACAAGTTCGAGGCGCTCGCCGCCCATGATGCAATGGTCATGGCGCACGGTGCCATCAACACTGTCGCGGCATCGCTGTTCAAGATCGCCAACGATATCCGTTTCCTCGGCTCAGGCCCCCGCTCCGGCCTGGGCGAGCTGGCACTGCCGGAAAACGAACCGGGCTCTTCCATCATGCCGGGCAAGGTCAATCCGACCCAGTGCGAAGCCCTCACCCAGGTCTGCGTGCAGGTGTTCGGCAATCACGCAACGCTGACGTTCGCTGGCTCGCAGGGACATTTCGAACTAAATGTGTTCAATCCGGTGATGGCATACAATTTCCTTCAGTCGGTCCGCCTGCTGTCAGACGCATCGGTTTCGTTCACCGACAACTGCGTCGCCGGCATCAAGCCGCGCAAGGACAACATTAAGGCCGGCCTCAACAGGTCGCTGATGCTGGTGACGGCACTGGCGCCGAAATACGGCTATGATCTCGCGGCCAATATCGCCAAGACCGCACACAAGAACGGCACGACGCTGCGTGAAGAGGCCGTGGCCGCCGGCATCGATGCGGCAGACTTTGACGAAATCGTCAGGCCGGAAGACATGATCGGCCCGAAATAGCGCTGCCATGGCCAAAGTTACAAACCTGAACCAGTTTCGCAAAGCGAAGGCCCGAGCTGAAAAATCCCGGCAGGCCGAGGAAAACCGCGCCCGGTTCGGGCGCACCAAGACAGACAAGTTCCTCGACAGGGCCCGCAAGGCCAGGGACGACGAACATCTGGACGGCCACAGGCTCGGCAAGGATGATGACTGAGCCGTCCCCGGGCCCGACAAAGCGATCAGTAACGATCGCCGGCCATCGCACCAGCCTGTCTCTCGAGCCGGAGTTCTGGGACGCCCTCAACAGGCTTGCCACTGTGCGCGACCTGTCGCTGGCAGGCCTGGTGAGAGCCATTGACGAAGAGCGCGGGCGCACCAACCTGTCCAGCGCATTGAGGGTGGCCGTTCTCAATGCAACACGGAGCGGCGAGATTTGACATGCGGTCACAAGAGCCGTCTATTCATTCAATCATGACAAATCCACAAATCACCCTCCCCGCCGCAACAATCCACAATCCGGACGAACCCCGGCACTTCATGCGGATCAAGCCTGTAACATCCAGGATCCGGGTTCGGCTGGGCGATGAGACACTTGCCGACAGCACGGCTGCGATCCGGTTATTGGAGGTTGGCCGCGATTTCTACGATCCAATGATCTATCTGCCGCCCCGGGACCTCACTATCGATCTGGATCGGGTTGCGGGTCGCTCCAGTCATTGTCCGCTCAAAGGCGAAGCGGCATACTTCACCTGCGCAGGCTGGACCCCCGGAAACCGCGATGATTTTCTGGCCTGGAGCTATCCTGAGCCTATCGGCCTGGCGCACGAACTGGCGGAACTGATCGCCTTCAATCCCGCACACGTCGCGATTGAGGAAATGCCCGGCTAGCCCACGCCGATCGCGCAGTCCATGCGCCAGACGGCCACTTTGCCAAATCCCTTAAGGTCAACCGACCCGGCGCGTTCAAACGTGTGGTCTTTCTGTAACGCCACCTTGATGTCGCCGGTCGTGACCACGCAGCCCGGTGTTCCGATGTGTTCAAGCCGCGCCGCCAGATTCACCGCCGCCCCCCATACATCGTAGGAATACTTTGATTTGCCCACGACCCCGGCCATGATCGGGCCCGATGCCATGCCGATCCGCATTTCCAGATCAACGCCATGGCGTTCGCCCACATCGCCGACGACGTGCAGCATCATCTTGGCAAACCGCGCCATCGCATCTTCGGGCTGGTAGACCGGTGACGGCACGCCCGCCACCGCCATATAGGCGTCGCCGATGGTCTTGATTTTCTCCACCCCGTGTTCAGCGGCAAGCGCATCGAACTGCCGGAACATGTCATCCAGCAGCGCCACGACCCGCACGGCCCCGAGCCGGTTCGACATTTCGACAAACCCGACGATATCTGAAAACAGCACAACCACATGCTCGTGCGCCTCGGCGATCGTCTCGCCTTCGTTGGCCATCAGCCGCTCGGCGATTGCATCCGGCATCATCGATTTCATGAGATCCTGCAACCGGGCCTGGGCCTGCCGGGTCAGGTAGAATGCGTAGTATATGACCACAAAGGTGATCGCCATGATGGAGACGATGGCCGAGGCAAATGTCTGTTCCATGAACGCCGGGTCATCATGAATACCTTCGGCTGGCTGTGGCCACAACATCCAGCTGGCAATGATCAGCGCTGCTCCGCCAGCACTGATCAGCGCCACCAGTTTCAACCGTTCCAGCCCGAGGATGGCAAAGGCGACCGCCGCTGTGCCGATCAGGTTCAGAGCAACACCGGAATCACGGCCAAGCAGGCTGGTAAACCAGGTCAGAGATATGAAAAACACCGTCGTCAGCCAGAGCGCGGCCGCGATGCGGCCAAGCCGGTGAAACGCCGGCGTCAGCGCCGTACAGACAGCAGACACCAGGTTGCCGACGATCAGCGGCATCAGCGAGTCCATGTCATGCACCATGTAGGTCACGGCGAACCCGACCGACGACAGCGATGCAAGGTACCCGGTAACGTTGGCCACGATCAGGCCAAGCTTGTCCTGCCCGTACCAGTCATCGGTGCCAAGCGTCACCAGCCGCTCTATCCAGGAGCCTTTATATTTTGCCCTGATGTCGTTGTTCATTGGCCATGCCCTGAAAGCAGCAGTTTGCCATTCGGTATCTGTAGCCGCAGGACGATACCCGCAAATTGACCAATGGCAAACAACCCTCACTTGTGTTCTTCGACATTGGCTTCGATCAGCGCCTTGTTGTAGGCGGCCAACGCTTCGACCTGGTCGACCCAGCCGAGCAGCGCGCCATCTGTGCGCTTGTCGAGCACGGCAAGCCGGGTATAGCCACCTTCATCGAACGTCCTGAGCGCCATTTCAAGGGTATCAGAGGGTATCAAACGGGGCCGGTCGAACAGTTCTGGCGGTTCTGCGATCTCCTGGGGCGTGAGCTTCGTCATGAACTCGCGCACCGTCCAGGTTCGCACGATACGCAGATGCGAACCTTCACCCAGGAACACGCCGCGCTGCGACATCTGCCAGTCGAAGAAGCTCTTGCCAAGCAACCCCTGCATGATCATCGACGCAATGGACACCGACAACAGCAGGGCAATGGTCAGTTCGTAACCACCGGTCAGTTCAAAAACGATAACGGCAGTGGATATCGGTGCGCCGAGGACGGCGCCCGCAACCGCGCCCATGCCCAGCAGGGCATAGACGCCATAGCTGGACGCATAGTCGGGCACGGCACTGCCGGCAATGATGCCGAAGGCCCCGCCGGCCATGGCGCCAATGTACAAAGAGGGCGAAAACACCCCGCCACCGAACCTGCTAGCCAGGGAAATCGCCGTGGCCACCGTCTTGGCAACCAGCAGCACCAGCAGCCAGACCAGTCCATAACTCTCCTTGATCGCCAGGTTGGTCGCCTCGTAGCCGACGCCCAGCACCTGCGGCACGGTGAGCGCCATCATGCCCACGGCCAGCCCACCGAGTGCGGGTCGCAACCACAGCGGCATGGTAAAGCGCCGGGCACTCCAGTCGGCCGTCATGACAGTCAGTTGGAAGCACACGGCCACCACTCCGCACACAACCCCGAGCAGCGCAAACGCCGGAAACTCCCAGTAAGACGCGATGTGCTGTTCCGACAGAATGAACGCCGGAAAATCGCCAAGCCAAATGCGGGTGATCAGGGTGGCCGCGACAGCAGCCAGTACCGTCGGCACAAAGGCTGACAGGGCAAAATGACCCAGGATCACCTCGTGGGCAAAGAGCACGCCCGCAATCGGCGCGTTGAAACTGGCGGACACCGCTGCAGCCGCACCCGATGCCAGCAGGACCCGGCGCGCGGCCGGCGACAAATGGAACTTGCGGTCAAGAAATGCGGCGATCGTGGCGCCCAGATGCACGGCCGGTCCTTCCCGCCCCACGCTGGCGCCGGACCCGATGGAGATGGCAGATGCGACCGCCGACGCAAGACCGGTTCGCAGGGAGATATGAGCCCGGTGCAAAGCGCCTGCCTCAATCACGTCCGAAATGCCGTGTGCACGTCTTTCCTTGATGACTTTCCAGATGATCAGACCGACAACCAGGCCGCCCATTGTCGGTCCGGCGACAACGACCCAGGGGTCGCGCAGGCTGGCAAGCGTGCCCACGACATTCTCGCTGGAGTTGCCGAGCCACAGCCATTGCACGTAGCCGATGGCCAGCCTGAAGCCCAGAATGGCGAACGCGCCGACAACGCCAATGGTCAGTGCCAACGCCCACACAAGCGGATGACGCGCGGCCCAGAAGGCGCGCAACTGCGGCAGGGTGAGTTCACCCAGCGTCGCAAGCAACCTGTCCCGCAGTTCGCCCATCGGCGAGCCCCACGTCGTTAAGCGTTAGTATCAGCCCCAATCGCGAGGGACTTCAACATGTTAGCCGGGGGTGATGCAAGTTACTTCCTGATGATCCCGATTTTGTGACCCACCTGGGGTGGTATGGGCAGCCCTGCATGTGCTTCGTGCATGGCACCGATCCGGTCCAGCATGGCATCGGGAAACGGTGCCGATTTTTTGGCTTTCATGTCCACGTGCATGCAGATGGCTTCCATGGTGGCAGACAGCCAGCCCTCGTCAGCGTGGAACATCTCCTGCACATAGTGCATCCGTTTCGCGTCATAATCGAGCATCTGCACAGTCACTTTGACCTTGTGATCAGCATGAAGTTCGCGAATGTATGTGGTATGGGCCTCGAGGGTGAAGAAAGATGCCCCGGATTGCAGGTACTCCGGCCCCAGGCCCACCAGTTCAAACGCCTCGTCGCAGGTGCGGTCGAACAGCACGCCATAATAGGCCATGTTGAAGTGGCCGTTGTAATCGATCCAGTCGTCCTCAACCCTCTTGATGCTGCCGACAAACGGCCGTCCGTAATCCGTCATTATATTATTTTCTCCAAACGCTCGCGATTGTGACCGTAAAACTAGTGCGCAATTGCCAAGACCCGGTATAGTGCAAGCGGCAGGATACGTGGAGTCGGAAAAACAGGCTCCGAAATCAGGATGGAAATGACCATGTCAGTTCAAACCGTGGAGCGCCGCAATTCGGTGTCGCAGGCGATCGCTGAGATCACCGAAGTCCTGGGCGACCGGATATCGACATCGCAGGCGGTTCGCGATCAGCACGGCAAGGACACGACCTGGAATCCCGGCCACGCGCCCGACGCTGTTGCGTTCGTCGACAACACTGAGGAAGTGCAGAAGGTGGTGCAGATATGTTCCAGGTACGCGGTACCCGTTGTGGCCTACGGCACTGGCACCTCCCTGGAAGGCCATATCACCTGCCCTCATGGCGGAATCTCCATAGATATGAATAATATGAACCAGGTTCTTGAAGTAAACCCGCAGGATTTCGACGTGCGCGTTCAACCTGGCGTCACCCGTAAGCAGCTCAACGAATACATCCGCGACCAGGGGCTGTTCTTTCCCATCGATCCGGGCGCAGATGCCTCGCTTGGAGGCATGACCGCCACCCGTGCATCAGGCACCAACGCGGTCCGCTACGGCACCATGCGCGACAATGTCTTGTCATTGACCGCTGTTATGGCAAATGGCGAGATTGTGAGGACCGCGCGGCGGGCCAAGAAATCGTCTGCCGGATATGATCTGACCCGTCTTATGGTGGGGTCCGAAGGCACGCTCGGTGTCATCACCGAAATCTGCCTGAAACTGCACGGTATCCCGGAATCAATCGCAGCCGGTGTGTGTCCGTTCCCGTCGATCGAGGCCGCGTGCAATGCAGCCATTACCTGCATCCAGATGGGCATACCCATCGCCCGTGTTGAACTGGTTGACGCTGAAAACCTGCGGGCCTTCAACGCCTATTCCAATCTTGGACTCAAGGAAGAGCCCACCTTGTTCGTGGAGTTTCACGGCTCCGAGGCCGGTGCCCGCGAACAGGTCGACACCTTTGCAGCCATAGCCGACGAGCTCGGCGGCGGGCCGTTCGACTGGGCCACCAACGAGGAAGACCGCCTCAAGCTGTGGCAGGCCCGACATGACGGCTACTGGGCCATCAAGTCCATGGTGCCGGGCAAGGAATCGCTGGGCACCGATGTGTGCGTGCCTATTTCCAGGCTTGCAGAGTGCGTCGAGGAAACCCGTCTGGACCTGGAGAAACACGGCCTGTACGGCCCGATACTCGGCCATGTCGGAGACGGGAACTTCCACGTCGTGCTGTTTTGCGACCGGAATGATGCGGCTGAAGTAAAAGCCACCGAGGAGTTTCTGTACCGGCTGGCCATGCGCGCCATCGCCATGGACGGCACCTGTACCGGGGAGCATGGTATTGGCTCGGGCAAGCGCAAATTTCTCGAAGCAGAACACGGACCAGGAGTCGCGGTGATGCGGACCATCAAGCAGGCGCTGGATCCGAAGAATATCATGAACCCGGGCAAGATATTGCCCTAGTGCCAAGCGATTGTGACGTTGTCGAAGTCTGTTGACCAATTTTTCCCGTGGGCGGATAACCAGCCGTGAGCATCATAAGATCACCGCTCCTGATATTAGGCATCCTGATCATCCTTGTGGCAGGTGCACTCGGCGTTGGTCCGTTGCTGGTGAACTGGAACAGTTACAAGGCCGATTTTCAGCGCCAGGCAAGCCTGCTGATTGGCCGGCAGGTCACCATTGACGGGCCGGTCACTGTGCGGCTGTTTCCGTGGCCCCGCCTGACCGCCGCTGCCGTGCGGGTTGCCAATCCTCCTGGCTCGATGCTGACCGACATGCTCAGGATCGAAAAGGTGGACGCCGAGATAGCGGCCGCGCCATTGCTGTCGGGACAGTTTTCCCTGCGCAAGCTGACCCTCGTTCGCCCAGTTGCGTCTTTCGAACGCCTGGCTGCCGGAGGCGTCAGTTGGGCACTGAATCCGACCCATTCCATTGTCGGGCTTCCCGGTGCCGATCAGGTTGCCGTGTCCGGCATCGACATCATTGACGGACGAGTGTTTTTTGGAGACGGCCGGCGCGGCGGACTGTCCGAAATGACCGGCGTGCAGGGTCGCCTCAAAGCGCCGGCTCTGGACGGACCGTGGCGGGCGGACATTACCGCAACGCAGTCCGGCTCTCCGCTTGCCCTCACGATTTCAACCAGCAAATACCGCAACGGCAAACCGCTCAAGGTCTCAGCCTCGATTTCGCCTCGTGGTGATGCAGGTTTCATGTGGGCGTTCGATGGTGAGACGCTGCGTGATGACGGCAAGGTCACCGGCCGCGTCACAGTTCAGCCTGCCCGCCAGCCCAATGGCAAGGCCAATCCGCTGAACGCCAACCTGCAGGTTAGGGTATCCGGCGACGTCACCGCAGATTTCGATTTGGTGAAGCTGGAGAATATCGAGGTGGTTCCGGCGAACGATCTTACCGGGCGCAACCTGATGACCGGCGAGGCGTCGGTACAGCTCGGCTCGCGGTTTATTGTGACGACCAAGCTTGAAGCTGCCTCTATCGATCTGGACCAGTTGGTCGGACGCAATGTATTTGCAGAGCTTGGCAGCGGCGATCAGCTCTACGCGGTGTCAAATCTGCTCGCGGCACTGCCGGCAAACTCGCAAATCCGCTTCGATACCGGCATCACCAGCCTGATAGCCGGAGGCGAAACGCTTTCGAAGGCGCGTCTGAGCGGCGACATCTCGCCAAGGGCGATGCGCATCAAGGAGGCATCCGCCAGCCTGCCCGGACAGACTCGGGCCCGCTTCGCCGGCGTGGTGCTGCCGGCCGATGCCGAGGGACTGCCGCAACTGGCTGGAGAGCTCGATGTCCAGTCAGGTTCATTGCGCGAATTTGTGGTTTGGGCGGCCCCGGACATGGCAGAGGCCACCAAACAGGTCTGGTCCGGCGCGCGCGGCCGAGCAAAATTGCGCACTCTGCTCGGCTGGACGCCCGTCGCACTTCGCCTGACCGGCACCAAGGCCAGCCTCGACGATGCCAGTGCCGAAGGGTCGTTCAGCCTGTATCAGGGCGACAGCCCGTCCCTGAGCATCCGGTTGCTGGCAGACTCCATAAATGTGGACCGCTACGCACCGCGTGGATTTTCAACCAGCGCCATCAAGGATGGCACGGTTGCCGGCCTGACCGACCTGGCCGCAAACGCCCTGGCATTCGGCGACGCGCATATCACCATCCAGACCGACAGGCTGCTGCTGCGTGGCGTCGAGGCGGAAGACATTGCAATCGATGTGGACATGTCCGAAGGTGCGGTGGAACTGCGAACCATTGAGATCGGTGGCATCGGTGATGCACGGCTTGATATTGCCGGCGTACTGAGCTTTCCCGAAGAAGGCGTAAAGGGCTCAGTATCGGGCGACTTCAAGGCCAGCGATCCCCGCCCCTTCCTGCGCCTGATCGGCATGATGGACGCAAATCTCGCCGCCTCCCCCTGGGCGCGGCGCCTCGGCCCGGTCAATCTTAAAGTGCTGGGTGAAGTCAGCACAGGCAGTGAGAAAAACAAGTTCACCATCAAGGCAGATGGCAAGGCTGCCGGCGCTGATATCTCCCTTGCAGGCGGGTTTGACGGCAAGTTCGCCGAGTGGCGCGACGGCGATACAAGAATTGCCGGCTCGGCCACCGGCACCACCAGTGCCGGCCTGCTCGCACTCGCCGGCCTTAGCCCCCTTGCCGGCGGCAATCAACCCGCCAGGCTGCAACTTGAGTTTGCTGGCAAGCCGTCGTCGGCGCTGACCGGCACATCCGAACTCACGCTCCTGTCAGGCACTTTCGGGTTTGACGGCGGCATCACGGTCAGCCCCGCGGGTGACGTCAGCGCCGCCGGAGCCGTAAACCTCAAGGCTGCTGATATCACACCCCTGGCGTCCGCAATCGGATTGTCCGTTCCGGCATGGCCGACCGAGATAGATCGAAAATTTGACGCGCGCGCAGATGCTGTCATTTCCCCGGGCCTGCTCGACCTGTCAAACCTCATGGCAACCATGCCGCTCAACAAGATAGCCGGCAAGGCAAAGGTGACCGGGGAGTTCAAGGCGCCGCTGATCGACGCCGAACTGGCAGTACAGAACCTTGACCTTGGCTGGCTGGCAACCAGCATGATCATGCCCGCCGACGGCAGGGCCGTTCGATCGGCAACCAGTTTCGATGCGACTCGATTGGGTTGGCTGAACCGGTCGCTGACAATCTCTGCGCAACGCGCAGCACTTATACCGGGCCTGGCGCTCAACAGTGTGCGGGCCGACATCAAGCGCGCCAATGAGGAAACGGTAAACCTCAGCATAACCGGAACAGCCAGCCCTGAGCGCCGGTTTTCGATGTTTGCTGCAACTGAGACCGCCGGCCCCCTGCTCAAGCTGTCCGGAAAACTGGATGCCACGCTGGCACTGGCGGACCTGTTGCAAACCGTTGACGGCAAGGAAGCGATCAACGGCAACATCGGTCTGCAACTGGATTTCAACGGCGAAGGACGCTCGCCCGGCGGCCTTGTCAGTCAGCTGACCGGAACCGGCCGCATTGTTCCTGCAACGCTGAAGCTGCCCAAGTTCAACCTGCCCGGTGTGACCCAGCGTCTTGCGGCGATCGAGGATGTGAACACGATCGACGAGACCATCAACTCAGCACTTTCGCAAGGCGGCACAGTTGTAAACGCCGAGCCCGCCGACGTAACACTGCTTAGCGGCAGTTTGAGAACCGGCAACATCCCGATCAGCACCGGCTTTGCTGACGGCAGTATGCGGCTTGCGGCAGATTTCAGCGGTCAAAGAGCACGCGCCGATATTTCACTCAAGCAGAAAAACCAAAGCGATCGGGTGCCCGGTGTCACCATGCGTCTCGACGGTCATCCGCTGTCGCTCAACCGGACCTACGACACTTCTGCACTGAAGTCCTGGGTTGTGGTCAGCGTCTTGCAGAAGGGCATGGACCGGCTTGAGGAACTGCAGCGCGAAGAACAGCGGCTGCTTGAGGAAGAGCGCCAGTTTCGCGAAGAACAGGCCAGGCGCGAGGCGGAACGCGAGCGCAAGCTTCAGGAAGAAAGGGAGGCCGCCGCACGCCGGGCCCGCGAGGAAGAAGAGCGTGTCAACGCGCAGGAAGGTGCCGACAGTCGTGCACTGTCCACTGAGCAGCAGCGCCTGAAGGATCTGATTGAGGAAAATATCCAGCTTGAAATCCCCGATGCGGCGATCATCCAACCGCAAAACTCCGGTTTGCTGAGCATCCAGCCAACCCAGCCATCCAGCCCGAACTGATTGCGTCGCTTCAGATAGCCTCGTGAACGCGCTCCAGCCACGGATGGGTGTGTGCACTCGGTCTTCTGAAACTGAAATGAACGGCGCGCGAAAACTCAGGCACGTCCTGCACCACGTGCAATCGGCCAGCCCGGACCAGATCCTCACACATGCGCCATGGCAGATAGGCTGAGCCACCATTGTGCAACAGATACTGCAGCGCCCAGGTGCTGGATCCAAAAGCGGTACGGGCCGTGTTGTCCGCCGGCCAGGCGAGAGAGTGCTGACGGCGGAAGTCCGCTCCCAGGTCCACAAAAATGTAAGTGTCGTCCCAGTCCAGTACCGGTCGCGGCTCACTCGACAGCAGCACCAGCCGGTCGCGATAAAACTCGCATGTCCCGATGTCATCACCCGCCAGCGGTTGCAGCGTGATGGCGGCATCGACCAGCCCGCTGTTGAGCCAGCGGTCTATTTCGGTGTGCTGGCCCGGCCATGCCTCAAACGCAATGTCGGGCTGCTGTTGCTGGGCAAGCTCGAGCCAGCGTCTTCCCAGTCCCGCCCACAACTCCTCATGTGTGGCCAGCGACACCATGCCTGAAAACCCGCTCGGCAGGCCGACCGCCTTGCGTCCCTGCTCCCAGGTTCTCACCATCAGTTCGGCATGGCGCTGAAATGCGAAGCCGGCTTTGGTCAACTGCGCGCCCTTGCGCGAGCGAACCAACAAAGGTTGCCCGAGCTCGGTGTCCAGCGCATCGAGCCTGGCTGTCACCGTCGACTGGGTGACGTTCATGATATCTGCAGCCTTATTCAGGTTGCCTGTCTGAACGACCGCCAGAAAGGTCTTCAGCGTCAACAGGTTCATATCTCAAAATTCGATAAAATCGAATTATATGTCAAATAAAATTCATTTTACGGCATTATCTCGTTGCGGCATCATGGCGCGGACATCAGCCGGAGCAGCACCATGGACTTCTCAATTCAGCTTTCAGCCTATTATCCAGACAAGGCATATGGCGGTGACAGGGTCTATGCGGACATGCTCGAACAGGCCGTCCTGGCTGACCGGTCAGGCTTCGACGCCGTCTCTCTCACGGAACACCACCTGATCAACATACTGATGTTGCCGGCGCCCCTGCAGTTCGCCGTCAAGATTGCCGACAACACCGACCGGATTAAGATCCTGACGTCGGTCGCCGTGTTGCCGCTGCACGACATGCGCACCTATGCCGGCGAAGTTGTCTGCGCCGACATTTTCACCCGGGGCCGCCTGATGCTTGGCGTTGGCCGCGGTGCCTTTGGCTTCGAAATGGACAGGCTTGGTGTCCCTCTCGACACGTCACGGGAAAAATTCGACGAGTCGCTCGACGTGCTGCAGGCGCTGTTGAGCGAGGAAGAAGTATCTTGGGACGGCAAGTACTATAAGTTTGATCCGATCACCATAATGCCACGGCCGGCACGTCCACCACAGATCATGATGGCGGTCATGGTGCCGGCCGGCATTCACGCCTGCACCAAGCGTGGCTTTCACATCCAGACCACGCCCCTGTCCGGCAGTCACCAGATGATGCTGGACCAGGTATCCGCCCACAAGTCGGCCAAGGCGGAAATGGGGGAAGGCGGCAGGCACCTGACACTGTCGCTGTCGCGTGTCGGTTTCATCTGCAAGTCACCCGCTGACCGCCGGGCCAAGATTGAACTGGCCAACGAGTATTACAGCCGTTTCGACAATGTTTTCACCGGTCCGGGCATTGTCGAGAATGGCATGATCAAACCGCTGCCGCGCAAGCAGACCGTGGACGAACTGGCTGAAAGCCTGTTGATCTGCACGCCGCAGGAGATGGTCGACAAGCTGGCGCCCTACGCTGACGCCGGGGTGGACCGGGTCATCCTCAATGTGAACTTTGGCGCACCACAGACCGAGACACTGGACTGCATTCAGCAGTTTGCAGAAGATGTAATGCCACATTTCACCCATCGCGCCACGCAGGCTGCGGAATAGCAAGACCAGATGCCGGTAGTGCGGTTGGAGGAGCGCCATGACCACAGCAATGGACTGCGACTACACGATCGAGGGTTCAGGACCACCCCTGTTTCTGATCCATGGCATTGGCGCCGCGCGCGATGCCTGGCGCTTCATGGTGCCGGTGTTGCGTGAACATTTCACCGTTGTCTCATATGACCTGCGCGGCCATGGCACATCGCCGCTGCCCGACGGAGAGTTCGGGCTCGACGACCTGGTGGCCGACCTGGAACACCTGCGCCGGCGCATCGGAATCGAAAAAGCGCATTTCGCAGGCCATTCGCTTGGCGGTCAGATCGGTCCCGCCTATGCCCGGGCCCATCCGCAACGGGTCCTGTCCCTGGGGATACTGTCCACAGCTGCGTTCCGGACCGAAGACGACAGCGAAAAAGTATGGGCCGTGGTCAAGGCCATGCAGGAAAACGGCATAGCCCGCGTGCTCGAAACACTGACCGCGCGCTGGTTCACCGATGACTTCATCGACAGGCATGCGGAACTGGTCGAGCGCCGCCTGAAACAGGTCATCGACACCAATCCCAAGGTATTCATGAACGTGTTCCACATCTACGCGGGCACGGAAATGGCACCCTGGCTGCACGAGGTCACCGTGCCGTCGCTGGTGCTGACAGGCGAGAACGACGGCGGCTGCAACCCGCGCCTCAACAAACAGATTGATGCCGCTCTGCCCAATTCCGAACTGGTCATCCTGCCGCACTACAAGCATTCGATCCTGGTTGAGGCCGCAGACGATGTGTCTGCCCATCTGATCCGCTTCATGCTCTGAAGCGAGAGGAAATCCCGATTGCAATCTCTCGAAAGATGGTCTTGACTGCCGGGGGTCACACTGCAACCGGCCGCAACGCTTGGTTGCAAAACGGGATTTCGCTGTAACGGCGATTGAGGCAAGGGACACAACCACGTTGCCCCTCAACAGAGCAAGGGAGACTTACATGCTGAAAAAATCACTCAAACTGGGCATCGCCACCGGTGTTGCGCTGGCAACCGCCGCAACAGCAGCCACCGCGGCACAATGCAGCAACGACACCTGGAAGAAAGTCATGGCTGCCGGCAAGCTCGTGGTCGGCGTGAAGGCCGATTACAAGCCATGGGGTTTCCGTGATCCGTCCGGCAAGCTGATCGGCATGGAAGCCGACATGGCGCAGGATGTCGCCGACGCCATGGGCGTCGAACTGGAAATGGTGCCGGTGCAGTCATCCAACCGCATGCAGTTTCTCGAGCAGGGCAAGATCGACCTGATGATCGCCACCATGTCCGACCGCGAGGACCGCCGCAAGATCGTCGGCATCGTAGGGCCGAACTATTACACCTCCGGCACCAATGTGATGTCGCCGAAAGCTGTTGGCATAAAGAAATGGGATGACCTGAAGGACAAGCCGGTGTGCGGCAAGCAGGGCGCGTTCTACAACAAGATCGTCACCGAGCGTTACGGCGCCAAGGTTATCGCCTTTACCGGCAACGCGGAAGCCAAGCAGGCGCTACGCGACAAGAAGTGCGTGGCCTGGGTCTATGATGATTCCTCCATCATGTCCGACCTATCATCAGGCGAGTACAACGACTTTGAAATGCCGCTGAACTCCGAAGACGACAATCCGTGGGGCCTGGCGGTACCGCTGGCTGAAAAGAATTGCGTATTCGGCAACTTCATGTCCGGCATGCAGTACAACTGGCTGTCGTCCGGACGCCTGATCGAGCTTGAAAAGAAATGGGGCATTCAGCCCACCAAGTTCCTGGCCGACAAGAAGGAACTCTACAAGGACTGGCTCGCCAAGTAGCACGGCCGAACTGATACCGCATTCCCCGGGAGCATTCGTCCGGATGCTCCCGGAAGTTTAAACGAATGAGGGGATTAAGGGGCAATGCTGGAGGCTTTCCAGGATTTCTTTCGGGAATTAGCGCAGACCAATCCGAAATGGAATTTCATCTACCTGTATGATCCGGTGCAGACCGAGCGTGTGCTGACCGGTCTTTGGACCACAATCAAGCTGTCGGTTGTGTGCGTCGTCCTGTCTGTGCTCATCGGAGTTATCGGCGCCTGGTTGCAAGGCTCTCCGATCAAGTGGCTGCGCATGTTCGTGCAGGGCTATATCCAGTTTTTCCGCAACACACCGCCCCTGGTGCAGTTGCTGTTCTTTTATTTCGCCCTCGGCCAGTTCACTCCGACCTACTCTCCCGACGGATGGCTGGAAGTACCGATCATCTCCAATGTCGGCTGGGCGATCCTGTCGCTGTCCTTTTTTGCCGGTGCCTTCAATGTCGAGATTTTCCGGGCTGGTATCGAATCGGTACCCGACTCTACCAAGGAAGCAGCTGATGCGCTGGGTATGAACCGGTTCCAGATTTACCGCTACGTGGTCTTGCCGCTGGCGTTCCGGGTTTCGCTGCCCTCCCTCAACAACAACCTCGTCAACCTGGTCAAGACCACTACCCAAGCGATCGTGATCGCGGTTCCTGAACTGCTGTACCAGCTGGTGAGCATCTACAACGACTACTCCACCGCACAAAACGCCTGCATGGTGCTGATGTTCCTTGTTTATATTGTGCTGGTCGGCATTCTGGTCATGGGCATGAACAAGTGGGAACGCAACATGCGTATTCCCGGATACGGACAGAATTGATCATGGCCATGCTCAAACCCATACCTGGCATCAGCTCGGCGTCCGCCACCGACATGGCCGTGCTTAAACCTGTAACCGTCGCCACGCCGGGCAGTGCCAGCGACATCAACTTCTCCCGGTTCGTCTCCGACCTGCCCTGGTGGACGCTGCCGGCACTTGCTGCCATCTTCATGATGTGGCCGATAGCAGCCTACGCCCAGTCGACGTTCACCATGGCCGATGCCACAAGCGCTCTGATCCGCTGGCTGCCGTTTCTGGTGTTCCAGGGCTTCGTGTTCAACATCCTGATCTCGGTCACCACCATGGCACTGGGCACAATCGCCGGCGTCGTGCTTGGGCTGATGCAGGTCTCACCGAACCGAATGATTGCGCAACCGGCCTGGCTTATCACCCAGACATTCCGCAACTCGCCGTGGCTGGTTTTGCTGTTCATTGTCATGCTGGCGTTTCCGTTCAAGATCGAGATCGGCAGCCTGACCATTCAGATACCGGACTGGATAAAGGCGGTAATCGGCCTGTCACTGCCAATCATGGCCAACATCTCCGAAGTGGTGCGCGGCGCCATTGCGTCCGTCCCTTCAGGGCAGTGGGAGGCGGCTGAATCGCTTGCCTATTCCAGGCAGCAGACGCTGTGGCGCATCATCCTGCCCCAGTGCTTCAAGCGCATGATCCCGCCATGGATGAACTGGTATGCCATCCTGACCATGGCGACACCGCTGGTCTCTTTGCTTGGCGTGGAAGAAATCGTGACACTGTCGCAACAGGCCATGGCGGCGGAAAACAGCAGACCGGAACTGCTGGTTCCGTTTTACGGATTCTGCCTGGTCATCTTCTTTGCCTATTGCTACCCGATTGCGCGCTGGACCATCGCGCTTGAGAGAAAATACACGGTGAAACTGTGAGGACCATGAACAATGTCTGAGACCGAATGGACACCGGACCAGCCGATCGTTTCGATCAAGGATGTGCACAAGTCATTTGGCGACCTTGAGGTACTGAAGGGTGTCAGCCTGGACGTGATGAAAGGTGAAGTGATCTGCATTATCGGGCCGTCCGGTTCCGGCAAGTCGACGCTGATCCGCTGCATCAACGCGCTCAACGACATTCAGTCCGGCTCCATTCAGGTCGAGGGCCAGGAAGTCAATGCTCCCGGACTGGACAAGCTGGAGCTGCGCAAGAAAGTCGGCATGGTGTTTCAGCAATACAACCTGTTTCCGCACAAGACGGCACTTGAAAACGTCATGATGGCGCCGCTGCTGGTGTTGAAGCAACCCGAGGATGAGGTTGAAAAACGCGCCCGTGCCCTGGTCAAGAAAGTGCGCCTGGAAGGCAAGGAAAACAATTACCCGGGCGAGTTGTCAGGCGGTCAGCAGCAGCGTGTCGCGATCGCCCGTTCGCTGGCCATGAACCCGGATGTCATGCTGTTTGACGAAGTCACGGCTGCGCTCGATCCTGAAACGGTAAAAGAGGTCCTGGTCACCATCAAGGATCTGGCGGCGGAGGGTATGACCTGCATCCTGGTCACCCATGAAATGGGTTTTGCACGCGAAATTGCGGATCATATCTACTTCACCGACCGCGGTGTCATCGTCGAACACGGCCCACCCAAGACTTTCTTCGAGAGCGCCAAGGATCCCCGCACCCGCGAGTTCCTGAGCCAGATTCTGTAACCCGTCGGACCTCCTCAAAGTTCAGGGTTGTCTTTCACTTTGCATTTCAATATACTTTGCAATGTAAAGTGAATTGAGGGCCCAATGAAAGATATTGATCGTGCGCTGGCCGACATTTCCGACATGCGCAGCCAGCTTGCCGCCGGAACCATGTTTCGCGGGTTTGGCCCTGCCGTCATGGCGGTCAGCGGTGGTCTTGCGGCATTGGCTGCCATGGCGCAGTCTTTTTGGCCCGCCATGCTTGCAGCAGATCACACCGCCTATGCGGTAACCTGGCTGGTTACCGCGGCACTTGCCGCCTGCCTGATCTCAGCAGAGGTCTATGCTCGCTCGCATCGCCATCACGGCGGACTGGCCGACGCCATTGTGCTGAACGCCTTTGAGCAGTTTTTGCCGGCAGGCTTTGCCGGGCTGGTCACCACCTTCGTCATCTGGGAGTTTGCCCCGGATGCCTTGTGGATGCTGCCCGGCCTCTGGCTGGTGTTCCTGGCACTCGGCATCTTCGCCGGTGCCCGCTCTCTGCCACGCGCCGTCCGCTGGATCGGCGGCTGGTACTTCGTGTCAGGGTTCACTGTGCTGATGCTGGCCAGTTCAGCCCCTGCCCTGTCGCCGTGGCTGATGGGCGTGCCGGTCACGCTCGGGCAACTGGCGCTGGCCGGTGTCCTGCACTTTGCCTATGGAGAGTTCCATGCCGACAGCAAGTGATGCGCCATTCTCCTATGACGGACTGGACCGGGTCATCCATGAAAAGGCACGGCTGAGTGTCATGACATCGCTGATATCCCATCCCGACGGCCTCGCCTTCAATGAGCTGAAAAAACTCTGCGGCCTGACTGACGGCAACCTGTCACGCCATGTTCAGGTACTGGCAGAAGCAGGTCTCGTGGCTGTCCACAAGGGCTATGAAGGCAACCGTCCGCATACCTCCTGCGCCCTGACACCTGCTGGCCGAGAACGATTTCTGGACTATCTCAACGTGCTGGAACAGGTAGTGCGAAACGCCAGTTCAGCCGCCGAAGAGACTCCCGCCGCCTCATCCCGTACGGGCAAGTTCAAACCTGCCTGACCGCATCTTTCAATCGCCAAAAAAATTTGCAAGGAAACTTTACAATGCAAAGTAATCTACAAGGCAAAACATCGCCCACACCCCTGCATGTCGGCATCATCATGGACGGCAACGGCCGCTGGGGCGAGCGGCGGGGTCTCACCAGAACCGAAGGCCATCACGCAGGTGTCGACGCGGTGCGCCGAGTCATGATGGCCGCTCCCGGGCTCAATATCGATACTCTGACCATGTTCGCGTTCTCGTCCGACAACTGGAAGCGCCCGAAACCGGAGGTCGACGGCATGATGAAGCTCATTGAACATTATATGGCCATGGAAGCCCAGCCATTCGCAGATGCCGGTGTGAGACTGACCGTCATTGGACGCCGTGATCGCTTGCCCAGGTCCACAGTGGCCGCCATTGAAAAAATCGAGGCGATCACCGCTTCCGGCACCATGCTGAATGCCCGCCTTGCCATCGACTACTCCGGCCGCCATGCCCTGCTCGCCGCAGCCGCCAGGGCGTTCTGGAACGGCCCGGTCACAGCCGACAGCCTGTCGCAGGCCCTGGCAACAGGATCCGGATATCGCGACATCGACCTGTTGATCCGCACCAGTGGCGAACAGCGGCTGTCGGACTTTCTGTTGTGGGAAAGCGCCTATGCCGAACTGTGGTTCACCAGGACATTGTGGCCCGACTTTACCGGCGAAGAACTTGCCGACGCAGTCCAAGCTTTCAGAAACCGCAACCGCCGTTTCGGCGGCCTGCCTGGGGTCGCGCCGTCTGCCGCACCACAACTGCAGGTCACGACCTGACGCGCGCGTTCTCCGGATCATACTGGCAAGGCTCGCATACCGTCGCCGCCACCGGCTCGCCGATCATCTCCACCTGGAGACTCTGCCCTGTTCCGGCAAAGGATGCATCGACAAATCCCATGGCCAGGTTCCTGCTCACCCGGTGCCCCCATGCAGCCGACGTTACGGTACCGACCACCCGGCCGTCTGCAATGATGCTGTCGCCCGGGTGAGCCGGCGCATCATCGCCGTCCAGTTCAAGCGAGACAAACAGCCGTCGCGGTCCAGCCCTGATCATCGCCTCGAGGGTCTCCTTGCCGATAAACTGCTTGTCCATCTTCACAAACCGGTCAAGGTCCGACTCCGCCGGATTGAACTCGGTGATAAGGTCGGCTTTCCAGTGCCGGTAACCCTTTTCGATGCGCATGGACTCCACCGCATGCAAACCGAAATGCGCAAGCCCGAGCGGCTTTCCGGCTGCGGTCAGCGCTGCATGACAAGCCACAAGTCCGTCACTCGGTATATGCAGTTCCCACGCCAACTCGCCGGAAAAGCTGACCGCCATGGCGACGGCCAGATGTCCGGCAAGTTTGACTTCCCGCACGCTCAGCCAGCCAAAACTGTTTTGTGACCAGTCCACGTCGGCAAACGCCGATTGCAGCAAATCACGCGACCTGGGACCGGCCACAACGAGGATGGAATGCGTCTCCACAAGGCTTTTGATGGTGATCGAGCCGTCATCCGGCAGGTGCTCGTTGAGCCAGTCCATATCATGCAACTCGGCGGCTGCCGCCGAACCATACCAGACCCGGTCCGGCCCCAGGTTGGCCAGGGTAGCCTCGCCTTTCACGTTGCCGTCACCGTTGAGGAAGTAAGTCAGTCCCACCCTGCCGACTTTGCGCGGCACCCGCGAGCACATGATTGTGTCCAGCCAGTCATGCACGCCGCTGCCGGTGATCTCGTAGCGGTTGAAGCCCGACACTTCCATGATGCCGACCCGGTCCCGGACCGCCTCAACCTCCTGCGCCACCACATCGAACGTATTGTTGAACCTGAACGAATGCACTTCAGCAAAGTCTGCAGACGGTTTGAAGTACAGCGCCCGTTCCCAGCCGTTCACCGTACCGAACTCGGCCCCTGCCTGTTTCAGCGTGTCATACAAAGGCGTGGTGCGGGCCGGCCGGCCTGCCGGCCGGTGCTCGTGTGGCATGTGAAACCGGAACTCGTTCTGATAGTCCTCGATTGCCTTCAGGGCCGTGTAGTCAACATCGGCATACGTCGCAAAGCGGCGCGGATCGAGACACCAGGTGTCGTAACAGGCTTCACCATGCACGATCTGCTGCGCCAGCAGCCAGCCGTGACCACCGCCTTCGCCGAGCCCCGCCCGCAGGCCGGTGATGCACCAGGCGTTGCGCTTGCCCGGCACATGCCCGACCAGCGGCAGTCCGTCCGGGGTATAGGTGATCGGGCCGTTGATGATGGTGTGGATGCCAACCTCGGTGAGACACGGCATGCGCTCAATCACGTTCTCCAGCACCGGCAGCACCCGGTCCGGATCATCCGGACACAGCGCGTTGGTGAAATCCGGATCGATCCCGTCCAGCCCCCAGGTCCGGCAGTCCTGTTCATAGAACCCCACCAGCAGGCCGGTTTTTTCCTGCCGTGAGTAGAAATCATCGGTGGGGCAGCGGATCAGCGGCACCCGGAAGTCGAGCGCCTCAAGGTCGGCTATCGGTTCGGTCAGAAAGTACTGGTGCTCCATTGAGGCAACCGGATGCACAACCCCCATCATCGCGCCCAGCTCATTGCAGCGATACCCGCCGGCATTGACCACATGCTCGCAGGTAATGTCACCTTCTGCGGTATGCACGGTCCATTCTCCGCCCGCGGCCTGCGTCAGGCCGGTTACTGGCGTGTGGCGGTAGACCTCGGCTCCCACCTTGCGCGCTCGCCGGGCCAACGCCTGGCACAATTGTGCCGGGTCGATGTCGCCGTCCATCGGGTCCCACAATGCGCCGGCCAGGTTGTCGGTGGTGATCAGCGGGTGGCGCTTGCGGCATTCCTGCGCGTCGATGATCTCGAAATCGACCCCCATGCCCCTGGCCATGGAGCGGAAATGGCGGTAGCCGTCCATATGATCCCGGGTTGAGGCCAACCTGAGTCCACCGGTGCCGTGATGATAGTTGATCGGGTACTCAGGATCTTCCGCCAAATCCTTGTAAAGCTTGATGGAATGAGTCTTCAGGCCAACCATGGTCTGGACCGCACCGAAATTGGTCACCTGGGCCGCAGAATGCCAAGTGGTGCCAGAAGTCAGTTCATCGCGCTCCAGCAGCACAACGTCGCTCCAGCCTTCCTCTGTCAGGTGATACAGCGTTGAACAACCGGCGATACCGCCGCCGATGACAACGACCCGTGCGTGAGACTTCATCTGGTCCTGTTCCCGAAATAAAACGAATACCTGGCTTAAGAACCATGCTGATCAGTCGGGTTCAAGCGCCCCTGTTGCTGATCCGGAAATTCTAACCGGCATGTTCAGATTGGCTCACCATCGTCACCGAGGATGAGTGTCGTCTGTGCAACCCATTCCGGAAAACCAGCCATCTCGCGTCGCATCAGGCTGCCGACCAGTAATCTTGCCGCCTGTGCCAGGTCACCCGGCAGGTCGCCGAACTCATCGTGCCTTGCCATCAGTCTTATGGTCCGGCTGCATCCGGCAAACGGCAGCTTGAAACACGCCATCAGGTGTCTGTCGGCGCGGCTGTCGAGCAGGCACAATGGCGTGGTGATTGCCCAGCCTCCGCAATCGCGTGCCATGGCGAATACCGAACGTGAGGCGTCAAAGGAGGCCGGCGAGTTGTATTCCAGCCGCAGCCTGCGAAGATGCTGGGCAACAGACCGGCCCATCGGCATGCCGTCATTGTATCGAATATAGGGATGCTGTTTGAGCTGTTCGCCGGTGTCCCGGGCCGGATCAATCAATCCGGCAGGCGCCACCACAATAAACGGCTCGCGCAATATGGGGAAATCTTCAAACCGCAGGCTGTCGGTCGGCACTTGGCTTGACAGCACGATATCGGCCTGTCGTTTTTCAAGCTGCCGGGTCAGATCATCCGACCTGCCGGAACTGACCGCCAGATCGACATGTGGGAAATGTCCATGCAGATGCTTCACAAGCTCCGGCGTGATCGAGGCGTCAAGATCGTCGATAACGCCGACACGCAATGCTGCCAGTACAGATGGCGACGAGCCCAGAAGCTCCGCTTGAGCCTCCGCCATCGCGGTCAGTATGCGGCGTGCGTAGCCAAGCAGCGTAACACCGGTCGGTGTCAGCACAAGTGGACGCGATGCCCGGTCCAGCAGCCTGGCTCCAAGCAGGGTTTCCAGGTTGGCAATTTGCTGCGAAACCGCCGAACGGCTGGTCCCGATGGTGGTCGCGGCAGCGGTCATGGAGCCGGTTTCCTCGACGGCGCAAAACACCTGCAGGGCCCGCAGACTGATGTCTGCAAAGTCGCTTTCCGACCGGGACGAAGGCTGCTTCTGTACTGACATCAAAGTATCGCCTGCAGGGGTGTGAACAGCTGATACTGCCATTTCAGAGCCTGCCGGATCAAATCAGAAAAGTAGTGCCGCGACCATCGAATCATGGCCGCGGCGGTGCTATATGTTCCCCATGACGTCGAACCCCGCCAGCAGTTCAATCACTGAACGCGCCACCGCTCAGGCAGCGCCGCCCTATTTGCGTGCGCTCAACCCTGAACAGCGCGCAGCAGTGGAGACCATGGACGGCCCGCTGCTGGTGCTGGCCGGCGCCGGCACCGGCAAGACCAGGGTGTTGACGACACGGCTCGCCCACCTGCTCAACATGCGCAAGGCCTGGCCCGGTGAAATCCTGGCGGTGACCTTCACCAACAAGGCCGCACGCGAAATGAAAAACCGCATCGGCGGGCTGATCGGCGGCATGGTCGAGGGCATGACATGGCTCGGCACGTTCCACTCCATCGGCGTGAAGATCCTGCGCCGCCATGCCGAACTGGTCGACCTGAAGTCGGACTTCTCGATTCTCGACACCGACGACCAGATACGCCTGCTCAAACAATTGATCCAGGCACACGAGATCGACGAAAAGCGCTGGCCGGCCCGCCAGCTGGCAGCCCACATTGACGGTTGGAAAAACCGTGGCCTGATCCCATCCAAGGTACCGGCCGGCGAAGGGGCAGCCTACGGAAACGGGATGGGCGCGCAGATTTACGCCGAGTACCAGACCCGGTTGAAAGTGCTCAACGCCGTCGACTTTGGCGACCTGCTGCTGGAGACCCTGCGCCTGTTCCAGGAACAGCCCGATGTGCTGGCTGAGTACCAGAAGCGGTTCAAGTACATGCTGGTGGATGAGTATCAGGACACCAATGTGGCGCAATACCTGTGGCTGCGCCTCCTGGCCCAGGGTCACCGCAACATCTGCTGCGTCGGTGACGACGACCAGTCGATCTATGGCTGGCGCGGCGCCGAGGTCGACAACATCTTGCGCTTTGAAAAAGACTTCCCCGGCGCAGGCGTGATCCGGCTTGAATCGAACTACCGCTCAACACCGCACATTCTGGGTGCCGCGTCCGGACTGATCGCCCACAATGAAGGCCGCCTCGGCAAGACCCTGCGCACCGACCAGAACGATGGCGAGAAAGTCGTCGTGCGTGGTCACTGGGACGGCGATGAGGAGGCCCGCGCCATTGGTGAGGATATCGAACAGGCCCAGCGCGCCGGCACCTCGCTGGACGAAATTGCCATACTGGTCCGGGCATCGTTTCAGATGCGCGCTTTCGAGGACCGTTTCATCACTCTTGGCCTGCCTTACCGGGTTGTCGGTGGCCCGCGGTTTTACGAGCGCGCAGAAATTCGCGACGCGCTGGCCTATCTCAAGGTCACCATGTCACCGGACAACGACCTCGCTTTTGAACGCATTATCAACGTGCCCAAGCGCGGCATCGGCGACAATTCGGTCCAGAAGATCCACAACCTGGCCCGGGCTGCCGGCCAGTCCCTGTACCGCGCAGCGCAGGACATCGTGACGACCGACGAACTGCCCGCCAAAGCGCGCAAGTCCCTGACCGACCTGCTGGCTTGCTTTTCGCGCTGGCGGGCATCGGTGCAGGCGGTTGCCCACACCGAAGTTGCCGAGATCATCTTGGATGAGAGCGGCTACACCGACATGCACCAGCAGGACAAGGACCCGAAAGCCCCGTCGCGGCTGGAGAACCTGAAAGAACTGGTGCGCTCCATGAACGAGTTTGAAACCATGGAGGGTTTTCTTGAACACATTGCCCTGGTCATGGAGGTCGAACAGTCCGGCGAGCAGGAGGAGAAGACTTCCATCATGACGCTGCATGCCGCCAAGGGGCTGGAGTTCGACATGGTATTCCTGCCCGGCTGGGAAGAAGGCCTGTTTCCCCATCAGCGCTCGCTGGACGAAAGCGGCAAGGCAGGCCTGGAGGAAGAGCGCCGCCTTGCCTATGTCGGCATCACCCGGGCACGCAAGCGCTCTACCATCTCGTTTGCCCAGAACCGCCGCGTGCACGCCATGTGGCAGACCGCCCTGCCCTCGCGCTTCGTTGACGAACTGCCGGAAGCCCATGTGGAGGTGGACACCATGTCGTCGAGCTATGGCGGCTACAATATCGGCGGTGCCGATCACTTCGGCGGTTCACGCTTTGACGAAATGAAACCGTTCAACTCCGGCTATGACACGCCGGGTTGGAAGCGTGCTCAGGCCCGCCACGCCGACGGCGACGCGCTGCGCTCGACCCCGCGCATCGTCGAAGGCAGCCTGACCGCTTCGGATACCGGCCCTGAATCATTTGCAACCGGCGACCGCATCCATCACCAGAAATTCGGCCCCGGCACCGTCACCCACGTCGACGGCAACAAGCTGTCCATCAGCTTCGACCACGCCGGCGACAAACGGGTGCTGGACAGTTTCGTGACCCGTGCGTGAAGGGCAAACTTTCGGTCACGACAACGATAGTCACCCCAGCGAAGGCTGGGGTCCAACATCTAATTGCGATCAACATCAAACCCGCTTTGGATTCCAGCCTTCGCTGGAATGACAGATGGGGCCAACAGTTGAGGCAGTGCTTACTGGTTGAGCGTCACATATAAGTCATCCCATTTTGGGTTCATTCGTTCGATCTCTCGGATCTTCCAAGCCCGTTTCCACGCCTTCATTTGCTTTTCGCGTCTGATGGCCGCCTGCATGGTCTCGTGTTGTTCGTACCAAACCAGCCGCTTCAATCCATACCGCTTGGTGAACCCGTCCAGCAGTCCCTCGCGATGCTCATAGACTCTGCGCGCAAGATTTGATGTGACACCGATGTAGAGCGTGCCGTGACGATGATTACACATAATGTACAGGCATGGCCGCAATGGCATCTCCAACCTCGTCACCCCAGCGAAGGCTGGGGTCCATTGCCCGCTTTCAAGCTGTGTCACCCTTATCTGGATTCCAGCCTTCGCTGGAATGACGATGTCGTAAAGGATATCATAAATAACTACCCTCTTGACGGGAATCGCTGGCTGATCCATCACAAATCCCATGCCTTTAGCACCTTTGGACACCACCGGCCTGCCTGCTCTTACCCGCGCTCGCGCGTGGTGGATCGAGAAGCTGGTTGCGCGCCGTAACCGGCGGGCTGAGAAGACACTGATGAAGCGGCCGGAGTTTGCTCACGCGATCACCGAGTACGCCAAGGTCTCCAACGTCACCGGCGCGTCCATGTCGGACTATCTGACGCTGTACGAGGAAATCCGCACCCGCAAGCCGACAGAGGTGCTGGAATTCGGCACCGGATTCACCACCGTGGTCATGGCCCAGGCGCTGATCAAGAACGCCGAGGAAGGCGCGCCGCTCGGCCGCATCACGTCCATGGAGGAACATGAGGGTTGGACCGAAACCGCGCTGAAGGCCCTGCCTCCGGATGTCGCCCACGTGGTGCAGATCGTGCACTCGCCCAAGATCGACGGCTTTTACAAACTGTTCCGGGGCGTGCAGTATTCGGAAATCCCCATCCGCGCCTATGATTTCGTATTCTCGGACGGGCCGGAGCGCCACTCGCCGGTCAACAACGACAAGCTGTTCGATCTGGATCTCATCCATATCGTGCGCCGGTCCTCAAGACCCATCAACGCGGTCGTCGACAATCATTACCTGACCTTCTATGTGCTGCAGAAAGTGTTCGGCACCAAGCTGGCGCGCTATTCGCCGTCACACCGGCTGATGTTCGTCGGTCCGGTCACCAAGAACGACGTCCGGCACCTGCGCAAGGAAAATTTCGTACCCGACCTGGCCCTGTTCGGGACCACGGAGCTGAAACTTCGCATGGCCCTGGACGACCAGCCCTACCCGATTCCCGGCAAGTAAAAGCAGAACATCAGCCTATGTATATGGAGAACGACCTGAGCGCAGCGAAGAAAGTTGTTCGACCAGCAGAACGACCTGAGCGCAGCGAGGAAAGTTGTTCGACCAGTAAAAAGCATGAACCTCTGATGAACAGCCCATTCAGGCTTCACTAAGCACGGCTTGGCTACACATGCCTTCAAGTTAAACGGACTACCCCCTTGAAGGAATAATAACAATGAACCGTCGCACCCTCATTTACACCGGTATCGCCGCTGTCCTCGGCCTTGCAACCGCCGTCACCGCCTCAACCGCTTATGCCGGAAACGGCGGCCTGGTCTACAACCCCAACGCGGTCAAAATGAAAGTCAAGGACGTGACCCTGGCCATCAAGTCACCGGCGGGCAATGTCTGCCCCGGGGTGGCACGGCTGTCGGTGTTTTTCCGTGCCAACAAGAAAGGCAAGATCTCATTCCTGCTGGTACGCAACAAGGGCGCGGTCATCGGCCCGATCACCGTTCACACCAAGAAATACGGCAACGAATATCGCGCGTCCTACAACAAGCTGCTCAACATAGCGACTCCGATCAACACCAAGTACCGCGCGGTGGTCACGCATTCGGGCAAGAAGGGTTCGCGCTGGGTGCCGCTCAGGGCATCCTGCTAGGCAAACATCCCAGCATCACATCCAATCAATCGTCGCGGGTGGCCTTGATCACCGCGGCGGTTGTGGCCTGCTGGATCTCGAGATAGTCGGCATACTGGCTCTTGCTCAGCACCCGCTTCATCTGCTTTTTCTCCCACGACTCAATGGCCTGGAGTTCCGTCGACGCAGCCCGCAGCTGATCGAAAACCGGCTTGGCCCGGGGGTTGATCTTGTATTTTCGGAACACCTTGACGATGCGCGCCTCGGACTGGTCGAGTATCTTTTTGACGGTGGCGAGTTGCTTGCCGGAGAATTTCATCCGCGTAAGAATCTGCGGATCATAGACGGTGCCCTCGGTGCCGGCAGCAATGGCCTGAGGCACCGGCTGAACAGCGAGGAGACCAGTCAACAGCAGTCCAAACACCAGATGTCTCATAATAGCCATGTCATTAACCCCGCCAGCTTTTGTCCGGTTTACTTCGGCTGATTCCTCGCAGGTGTTCAAGGCGATTTGGCGGCACTTGTGCATAAAGATTCACTTTTGAGCATGGCGCCCGGCGTTCTAGAATACGCCCCCGTCGAACCCTGTTACCAGATGTTTCAATTCAACCTCATGGCGCTCCAACTCACCTAATGTTCCGCTTTGTCCTGACTATCGTGTTCCTGTTCACCGGTTTTGCCGTCGGCCACGCTGGCGACATCAAGAAAGGTGAAGACATCGCCATTGAGCATTGCCGCCGGTGTCATGTCATTCCCGGTCAGAACAATATGGGCATCGGCATATCTCCGTCCTTCAAGGCAATGATACAATCCAAGGCAAACGACTGGCGCCACAAGTTCGAGGTTTTCTACGCCCTGCGACCGCACCCGAGCTTCGTGATCATCCGGGAGTTCCGCACCACACCCGAGTTTCCTCTCGGCATTACGCCGGTCATCATCGCCGTTGACGACCTGGACCACCTGATGGCCTATGTCGACAAGCTGGCACGGGACCTGCGGCAATGACCCGGCAGTTCATTCTGACCTCATCGGAACTGGGCCGGCAGGCGGCCGATCAGCTGTCGGATGTGCTTCAAGACTGCCCATGGCCTGAAGCGCTCGCGGTCAGCATGGTCGAAACCGATGAGGCCCGGGACCTGTGGCAGGTTGAGGCGATCTATGCCGATGAACCGGACGTGTCCGGTATCGATGACGCCATGCAGCGTGCCGGCCTTACGGGAGGCGAACTGGCAGTCAGTGCCGTCCCGCAGAAAGACTGGGTTCGTGAAAGCCTGGCTGGTTTGGCGCCGGTGGTTGCAGGACGCCTGTTCGTGCACGGCAATCACGACCGGCATCTGCGCCCGTCGGGCAGCATCAACATTGAAATTGACGCCGGACTGGCTTTCGGCACAGGTCATCACAACACCACCCGCGGGTGCCTTGTGGCCCTGCAGACGGTGCTGAAGTCATGCACACCGAAAAACTGCCTGGATGTCGGATGCGGATCTGGCGTGCTGGCCATCGCCGCCTGCAAGCTGACCGGCATCAGCGCTGTTGCCAGCGACATTGACGACGCTGCCGTTGCTGTGACCAGGGACAATGCCCGGTTGAACGGAACAGGTCACCTGATCCGTTGCGTCACGGCAGCTGGACTGGGCCATCCGGCCATCGCGGCACAAGCGCCCTATGACTTGATACTTGCCAATATTCTGGCCCGGCCGCTGATATCGCTGGCACCGGCAATCGCCCGGGCACTCAGCAAGAACGGCCGGCTGGTATTGTCCGGACTGACAGCTGATCAGGTTCGCATGGTGCGGGCGGCCTATCTCGCCCAGGGGCTGAGTATCGTGGATACGCTGCTGGACGACAGCTGGGCCACGCTGACGCTGGCCCGAAAACAAAGAGGGATGGCCTGAACCATCCCTCCCGATACTCATCTTGAATGCGTGTCGAAAACGCTTTGTGGCTTAGCGGCCCCAGACATGTGCCTGGATATCAGCGCGCTCGATACCAATGTCTGCGAGCATTCTGTCGTCCAGGCTTTCCAGACGGCTTTGAACGCGGCGGCGATGTGCGTAAGTTTTGACATTGTTCGCGAGGCGGCGGATCTGCCCAACAAAGTCGAGACTGGCACCATCGCGCATTTCGACTGCACGGTTTGCAACGACGACGACCATTTCATTTCTCCATTTTCAACAGGGCTCCGGTTTTTCTGTCCCAAATCCGGAGCGGTTCACATTACTGCGCACCGCAATTTTTTGCGCCGCACAATTCGTACATTCCGTATATGTTGACTGCATGATTTTTTACCAGAGACGTTTTGATATCTCAGATATGCACGCCGTGCATATCGAAATAAACCATCCGTTAACACGTCAGAAAATTCACATTTTAATCATTTAAATCATATGTTTATGAGTGAGCTACACACCCAATTCGACATTACTGAAACTTAATAAACCTGTTCACTTCGCACCCCTGCGTCAAAAGTGCCCACTTGCACTCGATTCAGGCATGTGCCGTTGGCCTGGATTTCGTAAAATATTGCATCGCACAATGAACCAGTGAAGCTAAATCAGAGCTGATATTCCATTGCCCACAGGAGCCGCCTTGGTTAGTCTGGCGGTATGTTTCAGGATTTTGCAGATACCAACCAGCGCCATCTCACACCAGCACGTATTGCCGACCTCCGGGCCCGGTTCGACGCCGTTGGCATCGATGGACTGATTGTGCCCCGAGCAGACCAGTTTCAGGGAGAGTATCTCCCTGCCTGTGCGGAGCGGCTGAATTGGCTGACCGGCTTTTCCGGTTCGGCCGGCAGTGCGGTCATCCTGAAGGCGACCGCCGCCATTTTTGTTGATGGGCGCTATACCCTGCAGGTTCGCGAGCAAATCGACCTGGATCTCATGACTCCCCTCCAGGTGCCGAACGACTCTCCCCATACCTGGGTGACCGACAACATGCCTGAGGGCGCCAAACTGGGCTTTGATCCATGGCTGCTCACTGTCCGGGACGTAAATCACTATGATGTGGCGTGTCGCAGGGCCGGTGCCGAACTGGTGGCGCTGGACGACAATCCCATTGACGACATCTGGTCTGACCGACCGTCAGCGCCCAACAAGCCGGTTGTACAGCAGCCATTGCAGTTCGCAGGCGTGTCCGCCGCCGACAAACTGCGAGCCGTTGCCAACGGAATGAAGGAGCGTGGCGCCAAGGCTTGTGTGCTGACCCAGACAGATGCCGTCGCCTGGGTGTTCAATATTCGCGGCAATGACATACCCCATACCCCGGCAGTGCTGGCGTTCGCCATTGTGCACGATGATGCATCCGCGGACCTGTTTATGGATCCGGCCAGAGTTGACGACGATGCCAGAGATGCCCTGGCGCAAGCCAATGTCCGCCTGGCTCAGCCCGATGAGCTGGCTGCAGGCCTACAGAAACTTGGGGCAGCAGCAGCCGGCGTCGAACTTGATTTCCAGTGGGCCGCGGAGGCACTCAGGCGCACGCTCGTAGCATCCGGTGCCACAGTGACCCATCGCGAAAGCCCTTGTACTCTGCCGCGAGCCACCAAGAACCATGCCGAGCTCGAAGGCGCCCGCGCGGCCCACCTGCGCGACGGCGTCCCCATGGCGCGGTTTCTTCACTGGCTGCAAGTTAATGCACCCAATGGCGAACTGGACGAAATCGCAGCAGCCAGGCAGCTGGAATCCCTGCGGGCGCAAGGCGGTGAGTTGCGTGACCTGTCTTTCGACACGATTTCCGGTGCCGGACCGCATGCGGCCATTCCTCACTATCGGGTGTCGGAGACCAGCAATCTGCCAATCGAAAACAATCGCATATACTTGGTTGATTCCGGCGCGCAGTATGTTGATGGCACGACCGACATCACCCGCACTGTCATTGTGGGCATCCCGACTGATGAGATGAAAGACCGCTTCACCCGGGTGCTCAAGGGCATGATCAACCTGTCCCGTGCCAGGTTTCCAGCCGGCACCACCGGCGGTCATCTAGACCCGATAGCCCGGGCAGCCTTGTGGGAGGCCGGCCTCGACTTTGATCACGGCACCGGGCACGGCGTGGGCAGCTATCTGTCGGTGCATGAAGGCCCGCAGCGGTTTTCGAAGGCTGACAGGACTGTTCTGCAACCGGGCATGATCCTGTCCAATGAGCCAGGCTACTACAAGGCCGGTGAATACGGCATCCGCATAGAAAATCTGCTGATCGTGCGCGAGGCAGAACCAATCGAAGGTGGCGAACGCCCCATGCACTGGTTTGAAACGCTGACGTTCACGCCCATTGACCGAAATCTCGTAGAGCCGGCGCTCATGAGTGATACCGAACTGGACTGGCTGAATGACTATCATGCCCAGGTCGTGAAGAAAATTGCGCCACGGCTGGAAAGCGACCAGGATCGGAACTGGCTGGACGCCGCCTGCGCCCCGATCAACCGATAAGGGCGCGCAGGCCGACAACACTGGCCACACCCGCAGCCACGGCAACAAGCAAAGGCAGCCGGAACGCGGCGAGCATGGTCACAGCCGCTGCCAGCGTCTCTGCCAGCCCGGTTGCCAGCACTGTCGGTGCAATAACCGCCATCAACACCGCCGGCGGCAGCGCATCCATGGCCGAACGCGCCCTGCCCCTGACATTGGCAAGCTGCAGCAGCCACAGGCCGGCAATGCGGGTCAGGTAGGTGGCCAGCGCCATGCCGATGATGACCAGCAATGTGTTCGCATCCACGCTCATGACGGCATGATCCCGTCAGGCGTCTGATCATCGCTTTTTGCGTGCAATGCCGCCGCGGTCCCGACACCGGCGAACGCACCGGCAATAATGTACCAGGCACCCGGAACCAGCAGGTAAACCAGCGCCGAAACCGCACCGCTGGAAGCCAGCACCGCGCCCGTGCGCCAGTTGCTCCAGAACCCCACCAGGATGCATATGAACACGGCCGAAAAGGCAAAGTTGAAGCCATATGCCGAAGGATCGCCGAGCCCGCGGCCAATGGCGGCTCCCAGCAGCGACGCGGAAGTCCACACCAGCCACATGGAAACCCCGATACCGAAGTAGTAAGCCGCCGTCAGCTTGCCGTTTCGTGCCCGGCGTTCGGCGAAAGCCCAGCCCTCATCGGTAAGCAGGAACATGGCGGCATATTTTGCCGGCCCGCTGAAGTCCGTCATCGATCGGCCAATGCTGGCCCCCATCAGGACGTGGCGCACATTCACCACCAGGGCAGTAAACACCAGCAGGCCCAGCGGCGCCGGGTCCGCCCACTGGTCAATGGCGACAAATTGCAACGCACCGGCGAACACGGTGGCGCTCATCAGCCAGACTTCCAATGCAGACAGGCCCTTTGCGGCCGCCAGTGTGCCGAACAGCAGCGCGATCGGCGCCGTGGCCACAAGCACGGGCAGGATTGCAATGGCGCCCGCAGAAAAATCCTGTGTCCTTGCTCCCACGTGCCTACCCCACATGCCGCATGGCGACCACAACCGCCATGGCTACGACGATCACAACGGCCATCGGCGCTCTAAGCCCGACCAGCACGGCAGCCGTGCCTGCGATAGCCTCCGGTAACCCCTGCGATAAGACCGCAGGCGCGATAAATGCCGTCAGCACCGCCACCGGCATCGCTTCAAATGCCGCAGAGGAGACCGGACCGAGTTCAACCCGTGCCATGACGACAGCGCCGACGGCCCGCATGGCGAACGTGACCAGCGTCACCAGCAGGATCAGGGTCAGGTTATATGCATCCATCGTCATGGCGTCTGCACCTGCTTCGCCCTGCGGGCTGCCAGCAGGCCGGCCATCGCAACACCGGCCATGGCGCCGATGAACACGTACATGGCCGAGAATCCGGCGAGCTTTGCAGCGATGGCCACACTACCGCTTGCCAGTGCTACAGGCACGGCCCCGGAGCGTTTCCAGAACGGCAGGGCCAGGGCAATGAAGATACCGACAAATGCAAAATCAAGTCCCAGCTTCGTCGGGTCGTCAATCAGCTTGCCGAGCAGTGCACCAGCCAGTGTACCGAATTCCCAGATCAGGTAGATCGGAACGGTAATGCCGAAGATAAACCAGAACGAGACCTGGCGGCTCAAATGGCGTATCTCGCTCATGCCCCATGCCGGATCATTGAGTGTTGCGATCGTCAGCCAGCGTTGCACCGGGGTGAAATGATTGATCTTGCGCTGCACCGAGGCTGCCTGCAGCGCAAACCGGACATTGATCGAGACCGCAGCCAGCATGACCAGCAGCCAGGCCTGCGGTTCGTACCAGACTTCCAGAGCCAGCAACTGGCCGCCGCCGGCAAACACGGTGGCGCTCATCAAGGTGGCTTCGAATGCCGACAGGCCTTTCTGAACGCTGATGGCACCGGTAATGAAGGAAAACGAAACCGGCGCCACCAGGATGGGCAACACCAGCCGTAAGCCATCAAGAAATTCCTGTTTTGCAGCGGTCATGAAGGTGCTTTTCGAAGGCGGGGACACTACGGCTGATTTTCATTATTCGCATGATCGGCGCAAGGTCGAATGACGCCGGGCTGGGTTGCGTTATTGTTGGGGTTTGTCTGATTGCGCTGACGCAAGCAGCCTACGGCTGCGCTCCGCGTGGGCGGGCCTGGCCGGCCCGAGGCCCGTCGGGCCTAGTTGTTTGTTGGTTGTCGAACAGCTTGCCCTCGCTGCGCTCGGGCCGTTCTCTGACCTTGAACAACCGTAGTGATGAGTTGCCCTCCGAGGCACGAAGTGCCGAGGCAAGCGCGACCGCGCGCCGCACGAAGTGCGCCTTAGCGGAGCGCAGCCGTAGGCTGCTTGCGTGAGCGGAATAAAACAAAGCCCACAAGCTTGCCATTCGGCGCGATACATCTATCCTCCGCGGCTCTTCCCGCCCCCGCCATGATCCTGACTGGAGTTCGTCAATGGCTCGCAATCCCCGTTATGATGTGCTGTTCGAGCCCGTGAAGATCGGTCCGGTCACTGCGAAAAACAGGTTTTACCAGGTGCCGCACTGCACCGGCATGGGCTGGTTGCGTCCAAACATGCTGGCCGCCATGCGCGGCGTGAAGGCGGAAGGTGGCTGGGGCGTCGTCAACACCGAGTACTGCTCCATTCACCCGACATCCGATGACCTGCCCTTCCCCTCGGCCGGGCTGTGGGATGCTGCCGACATAAAGGCCAACGCGAAGATGACCAGCAACGTGCATGAGCACGGTGCGCTGGCCGGCGTCGAGCTGTGGCACGGCGGCAGCCGCAGCAGCAATCAGTTCACCCGCGAGGTGGCCATCGGCCCCGCCAGCCTGCCGTCGGCTTCCGGCGTGCCATACCAGTCTCGCATGATGGACAAGCAGGACATCGCCACCTACCGGCGGTGGCATCGTGATGCTGCGCTGCGGGCCCGTGAGGCGGAGTTTGATATTGTTTATGTCTATGCCACCCACGATTACCTGCTGTCGCAGTTCCTGTCGGCACAAACCAACCAGCGTATCGATGAGTACGGCGGAAGCCTGCGCAACCGGACCCGCCTGTGCCGCGAACTGATACAAGAAACGACAGAGGCCATTGGCGACAAGTGCGCGATTGCCGTGCGCCTCTCTGTGGACGGGCTTGCCGACGACAATGAAAGCCGGGACATGTTTTCGCTGATGGCTGAAATGCCGGACCTGTGGGACATCACTATCAATGACTACACCCATGAAATGGGCGTGTCGCGCTTCGTCGGTGAAGCATCGCTGGAGCCGCTGATGTCGTTTGTGAAATCGGCCACCAGCAAACCGGTGGTAACAGTCGGGCGCTTCACATCACCGGATACCATGGTGAGCCATATCAAGCGCGGTGTTTCCGATTTCATCGGCGCCGCCCGGCCGTCCATCGCCGACCCCTTCCTGCCAGACAAGATTGCCCGCGGCAGGGAGCAGGACATTCGCGAATGCATCGGCTGCAACATCTGCTATGCCGGCGATAGCCTCGGCGTGCCGATCCGCTGCACCCAGAACCCGACCATGGGCGAGGAGTGGCGCAAGGGCTGGCACCCTGAAATCATCAGTCCGAAGCAGTCGGATGACAGGATACTGGTTGTTGGTGCCGGTCCTGCCGGGCTGGAATGTGCACGTGCGCTGGGCCAGCGCGGGTATGAGGTGATGCTGTCCGAGGCGCGCCGCGAACTCGGCGGCAGGGTGACGCTGGAAGCCCGTCTACCGGGACTGAGCGAATGGGCCCGGGTGCGCGACTACAGGACCCAGCAACTGCAGGCCATGACCAATGTGCAGGTGTTTCCGGAAAGCGAGTTGAGCGCCGACGACGCGACGCTGGTCGAACCCGATCACGTCGTCATCGCCACCGGCTCCAGCTGGCGCAAGGATGGACTTGGCCGTTCCAACACGGGCGGCATTTCAGGACTTCAGGCGCCGTCCCAGGTGTTTACGCCGGATGACATAATGGCCGGGCGCGTGCCGGAAGGCCGGGTGCTGGTGTTCGATGACGACAACTATTATATGGCGCCGGTTGTTGCGGAACTGCTGATGGCCACTGCCGTCAGCGTCAGCTATGTGACACCTGAAAACCTTGTCGCCGCGTTCGGCGCCGAGACTGCCGAACAGCATGCAACCCAGAAGCGCTTGATGGACTTGGGCATCGACCTGATCCTGGCCCACAACCTTGTCGGATTCGACGGCAATCAGGCTGTGCTTAGCTGCAGTTACACTGAACGCAGCCGCACGGTGCCGGTCGATGCCCTCGTCATGGTCACCGCCAGGTCGCCGAATGAAACCCTGTACCGTGAATTGACTGAAAGGCTTTCCGGCGGTGCGGCCGGACCGGTGAAATCCGTCCGGCGGATCGGCGACTGCGACGCACCCGCTATCATCGCGGCCGCGGTCTATGCAGGCCACAGATACGCACGGGAGTTCGATACGGCGGATGTCGACACATACAGCACCAGGCGCGACCGGCCGGAAGCGTAAGCCAGATCAGGGTGTTGCCCGCCCTGTCCGGCATTGTGTTCACGTCGGCACAATCACACCTCACGGCCGGCCATCATGCCCTCATATACGGCTTCTTCCGCAGAGCGCGGGCTGCGGCAATCGCCGGCCAGCGTGACCGGCACCCCGGACGAACGCAACACCGCTTCAAGGCGGGTATCCGGGCGATGTCCCTGGGCGACAATCAGCGTATCCATTTCAGCGCACTCAATCGCTTCGCCCGACAAGGTGTGCATGAAAAAGGCCGTTTCTCCCAAGGCCCCGAAAAACCGGGCATAGGGAACAATTTCGACGCCCAGCTTGTGGACCTGTCCGACCCAGTGCCAGCGCAGGTATTTCTGCAGGTTCTGACCGGCCATTTCACCATCGACGCACAACCGGACATGTGAACCGTCGCGGGCGAGTTTTTCGGCAAGTCCCAGCCCCACCCAGTCGCAGCGCCAGTCGGCGATGACAACCGAGGCCCCTGGATTGACCTCGCCGTTGAGGACCTGCCACGCATTGACCGCATGAACCTCATCGGCGATGTCCACATCGGGCACATAGGGCAAGGCGCCAGTCGCCATGACGATCGCATCCGCGCACAGCGCTTCGATCTGCGCTGCATCGACCCGGCTTTTCAGCCTGACATCCACACCGGCAAGTTCCATCTCGCGGCTCAGATTTGTGACGATGCCGCCAAATTCGGCGCGCCCTGGCAGTTGCTGTGCAAGCAGGACCTGTCCACCCAACTGGCCTGTTGCCTCACAAAGCGTAACGCGATGCCCGCGTTCTGCTGCAACAGCCGCCGCCTTCATGCCCGCCGGGCCGCCGCCGACCACCACAACATGCCGGGATGTGGACGTTTTCGGATGCGGGTGCAGCTCACGCTCGCGACCGGTGACGGGATGCTGGATGCAGGAGATCCTCACGCCCATGTGGTAATGCCCGATGCAGGCCTGGTTGCAGCCAATGCACGCCCGGATGTCGTCGAGCCGGCCATGCCGGGCCTTGTTGGGCATGTCAGGATCGGAAATCAGGGCTCGGGTCATGCCGCACATGTCGGCCTGACCGTCTGCCAGAATCTGCTCGGCGAGCTGGGGCTGATTTATCCTGCCCGCCACAAAAACCGACTTGCGCACCTGATCCTTGACCGCGCCAGCCTGTGGCGCCAGGTAGGCATGATCGATCTGCATTGGCGGAACCACATGCACCGAACCCGCCAGCCCCATCATCGAGCCGGTCGTGACGCTCAGATAGTCGAGTTCTGGTTCCTCGTTGAGGCGCTGGCAGATGCTCAGCCAGGCAGCTTCGTCGAGCCCGTCAGGCTCGACTTCATCTGCGGAAATCCGCAACCCGATGACCTTGTCCGGACCGACGGCCTTGCGCGTTGCCTTCAGCATCTCCGCGACGATCTTGAAGCGGCCTTCCGGCGTGTTGCCAAATTCGTCGGTCCGGTGATTGGTCAGAGGGTTTAGAAATTGCGCAATCAGCATGCCATGGCTGGCTGTCAGTTCCACACCATCCAGCCCGGCCTCAGCCATCCGTGCCGCCGCCCCGGCAAAGGCGTCAATGATGAACCATACATAGTCATTCGACATTTCGCGTGGCATGCAGTGAAACCGGTGGTCCGGCACCACCGACGGGGCATAGGCAACACGCTGCATGCCATCCTGGGCATAGGTGATGCGGCCGCCATGGTTGATCTGGGCAAATAGCCTTGTGTCGTGCCGGTGCACGGCGTCCGCCACCTTGCGGTACCCTGGAATGCAGTCGTCGGAGCTGGAATCGAGATAGTAGGACGCCGAGATCTCGTCGGCGTTGGGGCGCGAGGATTCCATCACAATCAAGCCCGCCCCGCCCCGCGCGCGCGCCTCATGATAGGCAACCATGTCGTCGCCGGGAGACCCGTTTCGCGCCAGTATGGTCTGGTGCGCAGTCGAGAAAATCCGGTTGCGAAACTCGCAGGTCCTGATCCGGTGCGGTGTAAACAGATGCCTGAATGACAAGACTACCCGCCCCCCTTTACAGCACGACCGGATGAGGCCGCGGCGTCCCTTGCCATGGCGCTAGGGCCCCCTGGCGGAATCCGTCTTTCGCCATTCCCGGATCTGTTCTGACCCGTTCGAGAGAAGTTTGATGATTGGCCTCGGTCATGTGTTGATATTCGGCCTCCTCGCATCGGCGCCAAGCGCATTTGGCGAGCTGTCGTCACTCGCCATGGACTATGCCGCCTTACGCACCGGGCAACTATTCATCGCCTTGACTCATCTGTTTGAGCCAAACTACTCTCTGAACGGCTGTTCAGTTAGTCAACTGCAAAATACGGGTGGCAGTATCCATTGGGTTAGCCGATGTTGCCTGCAATTTGTTGAAGCCCCAATTGCAAAACTCCTCTGGGCTTCTGCAAACTGATGGGTATCATGAGATCATCAATCTTCAGGGAGTTATCATAACGATGAAATTCGCGAGTCATTTGAAGGCGCTGGTTTGCGCAACCGCTGTCGGCGCATTGCTAACAGTCCAGGCAGTTGCCGAAGAGCGAGTGCTGAAAGTTACAAACTGGGCTGAGTACATTGGCGAAGATACAATCAAGAATTTCGAAAAAGAGACCGGTATCAAGGTCGTGTACGACAACTACGAGTCGGTTGAAGCCATTGACGCCAAATTGCTTGCCGGCGACAGCGGCTACGACGTTGTCTCCCACGCAGCATCGCAAGTTGCCCGCCTGATCAAAGCAGGCGGCATACTGCAGCCTATCGACAAGTCAAAACTGGATAATTTCAAGAACATGGATCCCGCGGTCATGTCCCAGTTGTCCGGCAAGTGGGACCCCGACAACAAGTACATTGTACCCTACATGTGGGGCACGCACGGTGTGACCTTCAACAAAGAACTGGTGCTTGAGACCTATCCTGACGCGCCAATCGGGTCGCTGGACATGATTTTCGATCCAAAGCACATGAAGGAAATTGCCAAGTGCGGCGTTTCGTTCCTCGATTCACCGACAGACATGATTCCGATGGCGCTCGCCTATCTTGGACTGCCGCCGGATTCGACAAGCAGGAAGGATTACCAGCAGGTCGGTGAACTTCTGAAAAAAATCCGTCCCTACGTAAAGACCTTCGACAACTACGCCTATCAGAGGATGCCGCAGAAGGAGTTCTGTGTCTCGACGACCTGGGGCCCGGATGGCCTGCTTGCAATGTCGGGCGCCAAAGAGGCCAATACAGGGGTTGTCCTCGACTTCTTCCTGCCCACCGGAGAAGGCAAGTCCAACTTCTGGGTTGACGGTTGGGTGATCCCGGCTGATGCGAAGAATATCGAAGAAGCACACCTGTTTCTCAACTACATGATGCGTCCGGAGGTAAGTGCCGCAGACAGCAACACCACCTGGTATGCATCAGCCAACATCAAAGCCAAACCGATGATCGACAAAGCGGTGACGTCAAGCCCCGCCGCCTACCCGACGCCGGAGCAGGTTGCGAACATGTACACACTCAATCCGCTGCCGCCCAAGGCTGAAAAGTTCCGGACTAGAACCTGGACCGATTTCAAGGCCGGCAACTAGTCGACAGCTCGCAGTGATGGCGGTTCGCCGGCACAGGATCGCCATCACATCGTTGTTGAGACCGCATCAGAAGGACGAGGTCCAATATGGCTGGGGATCCGACTGCCAGTGACACGCCGTGGCTCGACATAGACGCAGAGCCGATGGTCCGCGTCAGGGGGGTTACCAAGAAGTTCGGTGAAATCACTGCCGTAAACAATATAGATCTCGACATATACAAGGGCGAACTGTTTTGCCTGCTCGGCGGTTCAGGATGCGGCAAGACCACACTTCTCAGAATGCTGGCCGGTTTTGAAACACCCACATCCGGCAGCATCCTGATCGATGGCACTGATATGTCGACGGTGCCTCCCTACGAGCGTCCGACGAACATGATGTTCCAGAGTTACGCTCTGTTTCCGCATATGACTGTTGAGAAGAACATCGCGTTTGGCCTGAAGCAGGACAAGCTGCCGAACGACGAGATTGACCACAAGGTCCACGAGATACTCAAGCTGGTTGAACTTCAGGACTTCAAGAAACGCAAACCGCAACAACTGTCTGGCGGCCAGCGCCAGCGTGTCGCCCTGGCCAGGGCATTGGTCAAGGAGCCCAAACTCCTGTTGCTCGACGAGCCGCTCGGTGCGCTCGACAAGAAACTGCGCGAGCAGACCCAGTTTGAACTGGCCAATATTCAGGAACAAGTCGGCATCACATTTGTGGTCGTTACGCACGACCAGGAAGAAGCGATGACGCTTTCCAGCAGAATTGCCGTCATGGACGCCGGCAAACTGGCGCAGATAGGCACAGCTACAGAGATATATGAATTTCCGGAATCACGCTTTGTTGCCGACTTCATCGGATCGGCAAACATTCTGGAAGGCAAGGTTACAGAAAACGGCGCGGATCATGTCACGGTAGATACCGATCTTGGCGAAATCTATATCGATCACGGACAATCGGTGAAAGATGACAGCCGGGTCTGGATCGCCATCCGGCCGGAAAAGATCAAGTTGAGCAAGACAGCACCGAGAAAAGGCAAATCCACCACCAACCAGGCGCAGGGCAAAGTTGACGATATCGGGTACCTGGGCAACTCCTCAATCTACAAGATCCGTCTGGACAATGGCCTGATCGTTGACGTGACAACACCCAATCAGATCAGGCCGAAGAACCGAACACATCAGATAACCTGGGAAGACTCAGTATACCTCTCCTGGGATCCATCAAGCGCGATGCTGCTGAAAACATGAGTGATGTAAGCAGGAACATGGCCTCGGAACCGGTGGCCAGCCAATCAAATCTTGTCCGGCAACTTGCCAGGCGCATTCAGGCGCAATGGCGATCCATCATCGTGTTTATGCCCTATGCCTGGCTGTTGGTTTTCTTCCTGTTGCCGTTCTTCATAGTTGCCAAGATCAGCCTGGCAGAGATTGTCATAGCCAGCCCGCCATTCTCCAACATGATTGAATGGACCGATGAGGGTGTGATGAACATCCGGCTGGTGTTTGACAATTTCATCTACATCCTGACCGACAATCTATACTATCGGACGTATTTCAACTCGCTGAAGATCTCGATCATTTCGACGATCGTCTGTCTGTTGATCGGCTACCCCATGGCCTATGGCATCGTCCGGTCCGGGCCGGTTGCGAAGAGGCTCCTGTTGTTCGCGGTCATATTGCCGTTCTGGACCTCGTTCCTGCTGCGCGTATATGCCTGGATGGGACTTCTGGCTGATCAGGGGACGATAAACAACCTGCTGATCTGGCTGGGGCTGATCGACGAGCCGCTCCGCATGCTTTACACCGAGTTCGCCGTCTATATCGGCATCGTCTACACTTATCTGCCGTTCATGATCCTGCCGCTCTATGCCAACATGGAGCGGCTCGACAATACCTTGAACGAAGCGGCTGCAGATCTTGGTTCACGGCCCGTGAACACGTTTTTCAAAGTCACCCTGCCATTGACGGTACCCGGTATCATTGCCGGTTCACTGCTTGTGTTTATTCCGGCCACTGGCGAATACGTGATTCCTGATCTGCTCGGCGGCGGCAATGTGCTGATGATCGGGCGCCTGCTGTTCAACGAGTTTTCCGCCAACACAGACTGGCCGGTTGCGTCCGCCGTCGCCATTGTGTTGCTGGTGCTTCTCGTATTGCCCATGACGATTTATCAGTATTTCCAGGGCAAGGCCGCGGAGGAGCAATAACCCATGTACGGTAAACGCTCCAGATTTCTGTCCGTGATGCTCGCCATCGGCCTGGCGTTCTTCTACATCCCGATGATCCTGCTCGTCATCTATTCGTTCAACTATTCAAAGCTTGTGCCTGTCTGGGGTGGATGGTCATTGCGCTGGTACGGGGTGCTGTTCGAGTCCGAAGAAGTATGGAATGCGGTTGCTCTCAGCCTCCAGATAGCCTTCGTCAACGCCACGTTTGCAACCCTGCTGGGAACGCTGGCCGGTCTGGCGATGGTACGTTTCGGCCGGTTCAAGGGGCGCACGTTGTTCGGCGGCATGCTGGTTGCACCACTGGTCATGCCGGAGGTGATTACAGGTCTGTCACTGCTGGTATTGTTCATTACGCTGAAGCAGTGGATCGGCTGGCCCGCGGAGCGCGGTTTCACCACAATCACCATCGCGCACATTACCTTCTCGCTCGCCTATGTGGCCGTGATCGTTCAGGCACGCCTGACCGGCATGGGTCAGACCCTTGAAGAAGCGGCACTGGACCTCGGCGCCAAACCGTTCAAAGTCCTGACCGCGATCACTATTCCGCGTCTTGCGCCGGGCATGATAAGCGGCTGGCTCCTGGCGTTCACCCTGTCCCTGGATGATCTGGTCATTGCGAGTTTCGTTACAGGACCGGGCGCTAACACATTGCCAATTCTGATCTTTTCGCGAATTCGGCTGGGGCTGCGTCCGGACATCAACGCGCTTGCAACAATCATCATATTGTTTGTTGCCGTATGCGTCGCAATTGCCGCGTTGCTCATGTTCTATCAGCAAAGGCGCCAGGAACTTGATCAGCAAATTGCCGATCGCGGAGGCGCGTGAAAGCACCGCGTTTCAGTTTACCTATGAGCGGCCCTTCAACAGCTTGCTGTTGAGGCTTTCAAGGCTGCCGCGATCCGGTGTCTGTGTTTGGTGCAAGACAGGCATCACCTGTCGCAACTGGTCGTGGTACTGCTTCACTCCATATTCCAGGTCAGACAGGATGAAACCCTGAAATCCGCTGGAATGGGCTGCTTCGTTGGACCAGACGGTCAACTGGATGTCTTCTGCGGCTGTGTCATTGTCGATCCGCGCCGACAGGTACCGGGCCGCCTCAATGCGCCGGTTGTAGGCTGCATCTGCCGCATCGGACAGCGGCAGTCCGTACGCAGCGCCGCGCAAGGCGGTCCTGTCGCTTGCCAGTGGGAACTCCTGGTAAAATCCGAGTGCTTCCGGATAGAAGTACAGCACCGTATTGGGAAACATGCCTATGTAGAGCCATGCCCGGCGATGAGTTTCCGGCAGATATTCGACTTCCGGCAGGATGTTGCTGTAGGCGCGCACCGACCACAGCCTCTTGTGATCGTCCCTGATCGGGCCGAACGAACGCGTCGTGCCGTCTTGCCAATGTTCGTCGAAATAGTTGTTGCCATAAAGGTCCTGCAGTCCCGGATGCGCCATGGGGACGTGATAGCCCTCATTGTCGACATCGCGCACGCATTTCCAGTTGGAGTCTATCTCCTGGGACCAGAAACCGGTGCCGGTGGGCACCGCCTCGGAGGAGCGGTACAGGGCAATCTCGGCTTCATGGCGGGCCAGAACATCACTGACAGCAGGCTGCGGCCCGGGCTGAAACCTGACAAACACGAACCCGTGCCAGACTTCAAACTCCACAGGCACAAGACCATGCTCGACAGGATCAAGCGCAGGTACCGACCTGGGCTGTGCAACCGTGCGCAACGATCCGTCAAGATTGAACGACCAGCCGTGAAACGGGCACACTATCGCCGACCCGCAGGTGCCGGTTTCGTTGACCACCACCCGCGATCCGCGATGGCGGCAGACATTGTGGAACACCCGGATCTCGTCATCCTTGCCGCGCACGATGACGGCACGCTCACCGGCCACGTCAAAGCAGAAGTAATTGCCCGGCTCAGGCGCATTGCTGACGTGACCAGCCAATTGCCAGTGGCGGCGGAACAGCAGGTTTAGTTCCAGCTCCAATTGTTCTTCGCTGGTGTAGGCCCAGGCCGGCAAACCCGTGCGGTCCCAGCCGTAGGGCGCCCTTTCAACCTGTGACTTGTCGACAACAGGAGATGCTGCTTGAAAGCGTTCCATCCGGGTCATCGCGCGGCGCCTCGTCAAATTGAACGATCATTCAGTATTACATCATTTTCCCGACGCTGACAATTCGGGAGTTGCCAGACCGCCCGATCGGAACATCCGCGCCTCACACAGTCGTCATTCCAGCGAAGGCTGGAATCCATCTCTGCGCGTGTACACGGTGGTCAACTGATGTTTGAACCCAGCCTTTGCTGGGGTGACAACAAAAGGGCCAAACCCGGTCTTCGCAGCATGCATTGGAAATCAGACGCCAGTTGCGTTACGCCCCTACCCGGACAAACCAGTCATCTTCGGAAATCACTTCGACACCAAGCTCGGTCGCCTTTTTCAGTTTCGATCCTGCCCCCGGACCGGCCACAACCAGGTTGGTCTTCTTCGACACCGAGCCGGCCACCTTTGCCCCGAGCCGTTCCGCCATCGCCTTGGCTTCATCGCGCGTCATGCGCTCCAGCGCGCCGGTGAACACGATCGTCATGCCCGACACAGGCGATCCCGTGTCGACGGCTTCCAGGGGCTGGATGTCGAGATGGTCATCGACCAGTTCCTTCACCACCGACAAGTTGTGAGGTTCTGCGAAAAATTCTGCCACGGCCCGCGCCACAACATCACCAATGCCGTCGATATTCACCAGATCGGCGTAGGCTTCAGACGCGTGATCCTGCGCCGCCGCCATGGCATCGAGAAACTGTTCCGCTGTCCCGTAGGAGCGTGCCAGCGTGCGCCCTGTGGTTTCACCCACATGGCGCACCCCGAGAGAGTAGATGAAGCGATCCAGACCGATTGTGCGGCGCTCATCAATAGCGGCAAACAGGTTGCCGGCCGACGTGCCGCCCCAGCCTTCCCGGTCCTTGAGCTTTTTCAGGGACCGCTCGTCCCGCGCTTTCAGCGTGAAGATGTCCTGCGGTGACTGGATCAGGCCGTCATCGTAGAACTCCTGGATGACCTTGTCGCCCATGCCCTCGATGTCGAACGCATTGCGCGACACGAAGTGTTTCAGCCGTTCAACACGCTGTGCCGGGCAGATCAGGCCGCCGGTGCAGCGGCGCACGGCATCCACCTTGCCGGTTTTCTCATTGACCTCGCGCACCGCGTGCGACCCGCAGGCCGGACATGTGGTGGGAAACACGTACTCCACCGCGTCCGCCGGGCGCTTGTCGGGCAAATGACCAAGCACCTGCGGTATCACATCCCCTGCCCGCTGGATGGTCACCGTATCGCCGATGCGGATGTCCTTGCGCACGATCTCGTCTTCGTTGTGCAGCGTGGCGTTTGACACCACCACACCACCCACGGTGACGGGCTTCAGCCTGGCGACCGGCGTCAGCGCACCGGTGCGGCCAACCTGGATATCGATACCTTCCAAAACCGTTGTGGCCTTTTCGGCGGCAAACTTGTGCGCCACGGCCCAGCGCGGCGAGCGCGACACAAATCCCAACCGTTCCTGCCAGTCGAGCCGGTTCACCTTGTAGACCACGCCATCAATGTCATAGCCGAGCTCTGCGCGCTGTTCTTCGATCTTGCGATAGTGCGCCAGAAGGTCATCAACCGACGTGCACAGGGCTGTCAGTGGATTGACCGGAAATCCCCAGCGGTCAAAGGCGTCCAGGACGCCACGCTGGCTATCAGCGGGCAGCCGGTCGACCTGGCCCCAGGCGTAGGCGAAAAACCGTAGCGGTCGCGACGCGGTGATCGAGGAGTCAAGCTGGCGCAGGGAACCGGCAGCCGCGTTGCGTGGATTGGCGAAGACCTTGCCGCCAGATTGTTCCTGAGCTTCGTTGAGCTTGGCGAAATCGGCATGAGACATGTAGATCTCGCCGCGCACCTCGAATACGCCGGGAAAGTCGTCCCCGCTCACCATGCGCGGAACGTCCTTGATTGTCTCGACATTTCGGGTGACGTTTTCACCTTCCTGCCCGTCTCCCCTGGTCGCCGCCTGCACCAGATGGCCGTTTTCATAGCGCAGCGAGATGGAAAGGCCGTCGATCTTGGGTTCGGCGGTGACCTGCACAACCTCGTCATCGGCAAGTTTCAGAAAGCGGCGGATGCGGGCGACGAATTCGTGCACATCCTCGTCGGCAAAGGCGTTGCCGAGAGACAGCATCGAGACGGCGTGGCGCACCTTGCTGAATTTTTCCGACGGTGCCGCGCCAACCCGCTTTGACGGTGAGTTGGCCAGCACCAGGTCAGGAAATGCTGCTTCAATCTCATCATTGCGGCGCCGCAGCGCATCATAGTCCGCATCGGATATCACCGGCGCGTCGTCGCGATGATAAGCCTCGTCATGGCGGGCTATCTCGACGGCCAGGCGCTCAAGTTCGTCAGCAGCTTCCAGCGGGGTCAGCGCCGCGACAGGCGTCTCATTGGCCATGAGTCAACCCGTCGCCGACAGCAGTCGGTCCGCCTGGGCGCGGGCCTCCAGTGTGACTTCCGCACCGGACAGCATGCGGGCTATCTCCTCCCGGCGGCCGTCTCCGGTCAGCGGTGTCACGCGGGTAATCATGCGTCGTCCGGCGGCGTCACCGGCCTCTTCCATCTTGGAGATCAGCAAATGTGCATCCGCGCGGGAGGCAACCTGCGGGCTGTGCGTTACGGCCAGAACCTGCAAGCCCTTCGACATCCGCGACAGGCGTTGCCCGATCGCATCGGCGACAGCACCGCCGACACCCGTATCGATTTCGTCAAACACCAGCGTCGGCGCCGAGGCACGTGCTGCCAGCACAACCTTCAACGCCAGCAGAAACCGCGACAGCTCGCCACCGGATGCCGCCTTGACGATAGGCGCGAGCGGTGTGCCCGGATTGGCTGCTATCAGAAATTCCACCCGGTCGATGCCGTGCGCACCGGCGCGGGCTTCATCGGTTTCGACCCTTGTTTCAAACCGTGCTTTCTCCAGCCTTAGCGGCGCCAGCTCCGACAGTATTTCCTTGTCGAGTTTTACCGCGGCATTCACCCGCGCATCCGACAGCTTGCGGGCCACGTCGTCATAGGCAGCCTGCGCTTCATCGCGGGTAGCCTTGAGTTTGGCAAGCATGACCCCACCGTCATCAATGGACTGAAGGTCGGTTTCAAACCGTTCCATCAGGCCAGCCAGATCATCCACCTGGACCTTGTGCTTGCGTGCCAGACCACGCAGCGCGAAAAGTCGCTCCTCCGCCTTTTCCAGCTCTGCCGGATTGAGCACGAATTCCCGGGCCGCCGCATCAAGCTGGTTTTGTGCCTCGTTCATTTCGATGACGGCGCGCTCCAGCGCGGCGCACACCGGGTCCAGTCCACCCTTGGCCTGTTCGCGGCGTCTTTCCAGCTTGCGCAGTGCCGTATTCAGTGCGGCAATGGTGTCGCCGTCGGAAACGGCCTTCTGCGCCTCGTTGACCACGGATGAAAACTCTTCGGCATTCATCATCATCTGGCGCTTGTCCGCCAGAATGGCTTCTTCACCCGGTTGCGGGTCCAGCTCATGCATTTCCTTCAACGCATGCTCCAGGAACGCTCGCTCGGTCTCCGCCCGGTCCAGCCGGGCCTGATGGGCTTCATAGGCATCGCGTGCATCGCTCAACGCCGTCCAGGCGGCCTCGACCTTGCGCAGCTTCGGCTCCAGCTCACCATAGCCATCAAGCGCTGTGCGATGAAACGACACGTCCATGAGGGCGCGATCATCATGCTGACCGTGAATTTCCGCCAGCAGGCCGCCCAGTTGCCGCAGCAGGTTGACGCTGGATGGCTGGTCATTGATGAACACCCTGGATTTGCCGTCGGCGCCCTGGATCCGGCGGACGACGATGCCCTCTTCACCGGTGTCGATTTCAGCATCGGCCAGCAGCCGGAACGCTGCATGATCTGCGGCAGGTTGGAAGCTAGCGGTCACGCTGCCCTTGTCACAACCCGTACGCACCAGCGACGCATCGCCGCGCGCACCGAGCGCAAGGCCCAGCGAATCCAGCAGGATTGACTTGCCGGCACCGGTCTCACCCGTCAGCACACCAAGGCCTTCCTCGAGGCTGAGGTCCAGTTTCTCGATCAGAACAATGTCCCGTATGGCAAGGTGTGTGAGCATGACTGGCCCGTTTATAACGCAGTTTCATAGAATCGGGCGAGAGGAATAGCTCACCCGTGCATGGTCAGTCCGCCCGAAACGCTGATTGTCTGGCCGGTAATGTAATCAGCATCTGCACTAGCGAGAAAGGCAATGATACCGGGATAGTCCGACGGCTGGCCCAGGCGTCGCATGGGGATGGCGCGGGTCAGGCCGTCAACCAGTTTCTTGCCCTGTTCCGCATCGCCGGCAAAGCTTGCAAACAGCGGCGTGTCGGTCGGACCGGGACAGACCGTGTTGATCTGGATGTTCTTGCGGGCAAGTTCGCGCGCCAGGGTTTTCGAGAACGCGATCATGCCGCCCTTGCAGGCCGAGTATACCGCCTCCCCGGACGAACCGACGCGACCTGCGTCAGACGCCACATTGATCACCTTGCCGGCCTCGCGCTTTGCCATCCGCGATACGACGGTGTGATGCAGATTGAGGGGACCATAAAGATTGATGTCAATTATCTTTTTCCACAGACCGGTGTCCGTCGCCAGGAACGGTTTCGCTTCATCCCAGCCTGCATTGTTGACGAGGACGTCGATGGGACCGAATTCGTTCTCGGCCGCAGCGATGGCAGCTTCCACTGCATGGTAATCTGAAATATCGGTTACATGGCCGCGCACACGGCCGCCCGCGTCCGAAATCAGCCTTGCTGTTTCCGCCGCGCCGTCACTGTTGATATCAAGGATGACGACACTCGCCTGCTCTTCCGCGAAGCGCAGGCAAACCGCGCGCCCGATCCCGCTACCGCCGCCGGTCACGACAACCACTTTCCCCTTCAGTCCCCGCATGTGTGCAACTCCGTTGGTTGAAAGGTCAGTTGGCCCCGCCCCGGTCCACGGGCGGATATATGTCGCTCAGTGGCCTGGATTTGCCGTCGGCCTGGATCAGTCGGACGTGATGGCGCTCAAGGGCCCGGGCATGCGGCACGCCGCACGCATGCGCAATCAACCCCACCCCGTAGTGTATCTTGCCGGCATAGTTTTTCACCCGCTCTGCCTTGTCTGCCGGGTCCAGGCCGCGCTGCAGGTGGGGTTGATGGGTCGTGATGCCGGTGGGACAGGTGTTCTTGTTGCACTTGAGCGACTGGATGCATCCGAGCGCGAACATGAAGCCGCGTGCCGAATTGACGAAGTCCGCACCGGCGCAATAGGCCCAGGCAACTTCAGCCGGCGTGATCAGCTTGCCTGCGCAAATGACGCGAATGCGGTCTTTGAGCTTGTGCTTCTCCAGCACGTCGACAACCATCGGCAGGGCCTCGCGAACGCTCAGTGCGGTGTTGTCGATCAGCGGCATGGGAGCAGCACCGGTTCCACCGTCGCCGGAGTCTATGGTGATGAAGTCAGGTGCCGAGGCCGTCCCGCGCTCGTTGATGAGGGCGCACAGGTCCTCAAGCCACTCCACGCCGCCCATGGCGGTCTTGAAACCGGTCGGCAAACCGGACACCTCACGCACCCTGCCGATAAACTCGAGCAGCTCCGCATTGTTCGCTATCTCCGTGTGCCGGTTCGGCGACAATGACGCCTTGCCCACCGGAATTCCCCTGATGCGGGCGATCTCTTCCGTCACCTTGTCGGCCGGCAGAATGCCGCCCTTGCCGGGCTTGGCGCCCTGGCTGAGCTTGATCTCCACCATCTTGACCTGCGGCAGGGCGGCAAGTTCCTTCAGCCTGTCTTCTGAGAATCCGCCATGTTCATCGCGAACTCCGTATTTTGCCGTACCGATCTGGAAGATGATATCGCAACCGCCAGACAGGTGGTGGTCCGACAAACCGCCCTCCCCGGTATTGAGCCAGCAGCCGGCCAGTTTTGCACCTTTTGACAAGGCCCTCACCGCAGGGGCCGAAAGTGAGCCGTAGCTCATGGCGGATATATTGATCAGAGACGTTGCCCGATAAGGTTGGCGCGCACCTTCTCCGATGGTCAGCGCCGGCGGGTCGGACACTTCATCGTCCAGAGGAGCATAAATCTCGTTGGCATAGATCGGCGAGCCGACAGCGGTAATATTCTGGGTCGATCCGAACGCAACCGTGTTATCGACACCGGCAGCAGACTTATAGGCCCATTCCCGTTGCGCCCGGTTGAACGGCATCTCCTCGCGATCCTGGGCGAAGAAGTACTGACGGAAGAACTCGCCCAGTGTTGAAAACAGATGCCTGAAACGGCCAATGACCGGATAGTTTCGCCGGATGGCGTCCTCGCGCTGGCTGATGTCGATGATGAACATGACAATAACCGCCAGCACGAAAATCCCGACCGCAAACACGAACAGGGTGGCCAGCAGCGACAGCGCCTGAGCGACAAGACTTCCCACAAATCCCATAACCGACACTAGCGCAAATTCCACTCATATTGAACCGTTTGATGGAGTCAAATCAACCCATATGCAAGGCGCGAAGCGCAGAGCGATGTGGGTCATCGGTCAAGCTTCGCAACGCAGCAGATGGGTTGATTTGGCCCACCGAAGGCCGCTTTTTCGCGCCCACTGAGCTTCGTTGCGGTCCGCTTGTGGTCAACCAGACCACGGCACGAACCGCGCCTAGTCAGCAGACACGAAAAAACGGTCAAACGCCTCAATATGAGTGGAAATTGCGCTAATTGATTGACAGCCCTGCCGCAACCGAAAAGCTCCGGCAAATAAATGAACCTGATGTAACCGCCGGGGTCAACTCGTCAGCAGTACCGGGCATGCGGTTTTCCCGAATGTGGCCGACCGGATCGTTGTCACCTATTTGTCATACGGCCGACGTATCGCAGTGACGGTCCGAACCGGGAGACTGCGCAATGGCTGAAAAGACTTACAACGTGTTGTTCCTTTGCACGGGAAATTCCGCGCGCTCGATACTGGCGGAAGCTATCCTGGATCGCCTCGGCAAGCATCGGTTCAATGCGTTTTCCGCCGGCTCACAACCCAAGGGCGAACCCCATCCACAGGCGCTGAAACTGCTGGAGTCGCTCAAATACGACACGTCGCAGTTCAAATCGAAGAGCTGGGACGAGTTTGCAAAACCCGACGCGCCGGAATTGGATTTCGTTTTTACCGTGTGTGACAACGCCGCCAACGAAGTATGCCCGGTCTGGCCCGGTCAGCCCATGAACGCTCATTGGGGCGTGCCGGACCCGGCGGCTGTCGAGGGATCGGATGCAGAGATCGCGGCAGCCTTCGCCGAAACCTATCGTCTCATGAACAATCGTATCACAGCGTTCGTTAACCTGCCTTTGCAGAGCATAGACCGGTTAAGCCTTGCCAAACGGCTGGAGAAGATTGGCGAGCACTAGCGGCCCGTCCATTGTGCAGGCCGGATCAGCGCTGTCAGGAGCCGAATATGCCCGACAGCCAGGAACCCGAATCGGCAACCGGGCTCAGACCGCCGCCCTGCAGAAGAGCGAAAGCATCCTTGTACCACTTCGAATTCGGATAGTTGTGCCCCAGCACGGCAGCAGCGGTCTGCGCCTCGGACCGGATGCCCAATTGCATGTAGTTTTCCGTTAGCCGGTACAGGGCTTCCGGCGTGTGGCTGGAGGTCTGGTATTTCTTGACGACAGTCTTATACCGGTTGATGGCTGCAAGGAATGACTTCTTGCGCTGATAGTAACGGCCTACGTCCATCTCCTTGCCGGCCAGGATATCGCGCGCCAATGACGCCTTGCCGGCCGCGTCCTGGGCATAGGATGTACCGGGATAACGGCGCGCGACTTCCTCAAGCTCGGCCAGGGTCTTGCGCGCTGCGGTCGGATCGCGCCGAACATCGTTGATCTGCTCATAATGATTTAGCGCAATCAGATACTGCGCATAAGCCGCGTCCTGATGTCCGGGATGCAGCTGGATGAAGCGCTTGGCGGCCGCGATGGATTCAGGATGAGCACTGCGCCGGTACTGAGCATAGGACTGCATCAGGATCGACTTGGTGGCCCACTTCGAATACGGATGCTGGCGCTCCACTTCGGAAAACTTCTTGACCGCCGAGCGGAACTCTTCGTTGCGGACGTCTTTGACGCCGTCATTGTACATCTTCGCGATCGGCGCCCCATCCGGGTCGTTGCCGAGATCAGGCGGCACCGCATCACCGCCGCCGAACAGGCTGAAGCCTTGCGAGGAACTGGAATCGCTATCATCACCGCCGGGCAGGTAATCGTTGAGATTGCCGCCTGCACAACCCGAAAGCAAAAGACCGGCTGCGCAAAACATGCTCAGTGTCGTGATTCTGGACTGTGACGGCAACGCTCTACTCCGCTGAATTCCGGCCTGAATCAGTAATTCGCGGCCCTGCTTTCCCAAAGACTAACGCAAAAAGCCCTGTACAGCCAGCTTTGCTCGTCTGTTGTACGTGTGGAATGGTGCAGCAACCGGGCGGAAATATGGCTGGTCCTGATTAACCGGGACCAGCACACGACAATGTCAGACCGTTGAGTCGAGTGGCCGCAATCAGTTGGATTGCCTGCGCAGAAACGCCGGGATCTCCAACTGGTCGTCATCAAGTGACGGATCGATGGCAGGCTGAAGCGGATGTACGTTGCCCTGGGCTTGCGGGGCTGCCTGTGGACGCTGCATCTGCGGTTCCTCCTTGGCATCCTTTGCCGCCGGCGTCGGCTCTTCGTCACGCTTTACACCCAAGCCAACACTTGCCAACCGCTCAAGCAGACCCTTGCGCTTGGTTTGCGCGGCCTTTGCAACCTGCTGCAGTTTTTCCGGTCCGGCCGCCATCTGTTCACGCGCAATCGGCGGAAACTCTTCACGTGCAGGCATGGCCGGGCGGGGTTTCGGTGCTGATTCTGCCATGACCGGCCGCGGTGCAGGCGCAGGAGCAGGTTGCGGCGCAGCGGCTTCCTGAAGCTCTGCAGCCACTTCCATGTTCTCTTCCACGACCTCTTCAGCCTGGGTTTTCGCCGCTACCGGAGCCGGAGCTGCGGTTTTCGGCGCCGGTTGCGGTGTGGCATAGCCGTAAGCGGCCTCTTCCTCGTCATCGTCGGCGTCCTCGCTACCCTGCAGGAACTCTTCCGCCAGGCCCGTTGCAACGACTGACACCCGCATCGTGCCTTCCAGCTTTTCATCAAATGTTGCGCCGAGGATGATGTTGGCTTCCGGATCGACTTCTTCGCGAATTCGGGTTGCGGCTTCGTCAACTTCATACAGGGTCAGGTCCGGACCGCCGGATATGGAGATCAGCAGGCCGCGGGCACCGCGCATCGACACATCGTCAAGCAACGGATTCGAGATAGCCGCTTCAGCTGCTTCAATGGCGCGCTTTTCGCCAGACGCTTCGCCGGTGCCCATCATCGCCTTGCCCATTTCGGACATAATGGCGCGAACGTCGGCAAAGTCGAGGTTGATCAGGCCGTCACGGGTCATCAGTTCGGTGATGGATGCAACACCGGAATAAAGCACTTCATCCGCCATGGCGAAGGCGGCAGCAAAGGTTGTTTTCTCATTGGCGACCCGGAACAGGTTCTGATTCGGGATTACAATCAGCGTGTCCACATGCTGGGTAAGCTGCTCAATGCCGCGGTCCGCGGTCAGCATGCGGCGCTGGCCTTCGAAGTGGAAAGGCTTGGTGACTACACCAACCGTCAGGATGCCCTGCTCCTTTGCAGCACGCGCAATCACCGGCGCAGCACCTGTGCCGGTACCGCCGCCCATGCCGGCAGTGATGAAAACCATGTGCGCGCCGGCAAGGTGATCGAGTATCTCCGGCAGTGCCTCTTCGGCAGCACCTGCGCCAATTTGCGGTTGAGACCCTGCACCGAGACCCTGCGTCAGATCGGTGCCCATCTGGATGCGGCGTTCAGCCGAACTCTGCAAAATTGCCTGGGCATCGGTATTTGCAACAACGAATTCAACCCCTTCGAGGTTGGACTCAATCATGTTGTTAACCGCGTTGCCCCCTGCACCACCAACGCCAAAAACAGTAATACGCGGTTTTAACTCCGTAGAGTCAGGTACAGTTAATTTGATAGGCATGGTTTTGCATCCGATTGAATTCCCCTGGGGCTGCCATTTTGGTTTCCAAATCACTAACAAATGGTTAACGCGACCTTACCGCAGTGCAGAAAATTGCAATAAATCGGCGCACAGGATTTACAAAAGTTAACGGCCTGCAGCAGCCATCTGGCACCAATGTGGTACCACAAGATTGTCGAATCTGAGGGTATGGCGCCAGTCGGTTTGGGCATATATGCCGGAAAATGCACGTGAGGATGATCCCACGTCACTTTTTGGAGGTTTCTGTCGTGCCTGATAGCCTTCGCCCAAAACACTGGCCCAAAAGCAGCTACGATCCGCACTATGACCCGCTGGTCGATGCCGGCCCAGGTCATAACCGCGACTACGCGCCCACATACTGGATCGGCACGGCCGGTACGCCGCCGCCCGACGACGGCCCTGTCTCCGGTGACACCGATGCTGACGTTGTCGTTGTCGGATCCGGATACACCGGCCTGTCATGCGCCATCCATCTTGCCCGTGAACATGGCATCAAGGCCATTGTGCTCGATGCCAACACCGTTGCCTGGGGCTGCAGCACCAGAAATGGCGGCCAGGCCCAGATATCATCCGGCAGGCTCAAGCGCTCACAGTGGATACAGCGCTGGGGCGTCGATGTCGCCAGGAAAATGCATAACGAGATTGTTGAGGCATTCGATGTGTTTCGCGGCCTGATCGCGGAGCCCGAGTTTGATTGTGATCCGCAGGATGGCGGGCATTTCTACATTGCCCACAAGCCGGGCGTTGTGCCCAAGCTTGAAGCTGAATCGAAGTTGCTGAACGATGTGTTTGGTTACAAATCGCGCATGCTGTCGCGCGAGGAACTGCATGACACCGTGGTCAGGGATGAAGAAGCAGCCGGTGCCATGATGGAGCCCGACGGCATTTCCGTCCATGCTGCGAAGCTGGCATTCGGGTACCTGAGGCTGGCGCGCGAACTGGGGGTGAAAGTTCACCCGGCCAGTCCGGTCATGGGCTGGAAGACGGTCAACGGTGTCAGTCACCTGACCACTCCGGGCGGCACAGTGCGCGCCAAGACCGTGGCACTGGCAACGGCGGGATACACGCCGCCCGGCCTGCACAGGCGCACCAGGCACCGTCTGATGCCGGTGCTGTCCAATTCGATGGTGACTCGTCCGCTGGACGCTGACGAGATCGAAGCATGTGGTTTCAAGACCGGCTCTCCGCTCACCGACACCAGAACCTTGCGCCACTATTACCGCTTCCTGCCGGACGGTTGTGTCCAGATCGGCAGCCGCAGTGCCATTACCGGCGCCGATGCGGAAAACCCCAAGCATCTTGAGCGTTTGCAGGAAAGTCTTTACCGCAAGTTCCCGGCTCTGACCGGCATCAACCTGGATTATTCCTGGTGGGGCTGGGTGGACGTCAGCCATGACATGATGCCACGCATCTTCCAGCCGGATCCCGACCGCAGCATTTTCTATGCGATGGGGTATGGCGGCAACGGAGTGATGTATTCCGCCCAGGCCGGCAGACGCATGGCGCAGATGATTGCCGGCAAGGGCAAGCACCTGGACCTGCCAATCTTTACATCGCAATTGCCGGGCCACGGCATCCTTACCCCCTTCCGCCGCATGGGCCAGCGCATGATGTACGGCTGGTACTGGCTGCAGGACGAAAAGTTCTAATCTGCCTGACGGCTCAAGCAACAACAGGATATCTTGATATGACCAGCACACCGATCATCGATTTCTCCGATGATGTCGAACAGACCCAACGCCGCCTCGCAGACCTGCCGGACCGCGTGGTTGAGGGCGACCCGCATCACACGACCCAGATCCGGTTTGAAAGTCCCGACGGAGCTGTCATATCGGGCACCTGGACCAGCACACCGGGCAAGTGGCATGTGTTCAAAGACCGCGACGAAATCTGCTTCATCCTGTCAGGCCACTGTCGTCTGATCAGCCAGGACGGCACCTCCAAGGACTTCCGCGCCGGCGACAGCTTCATCATTCCAAACGGATTTGAAGGCTACTGGGAAGTGCTTGAAACCACACAGAAGCACTTCCTGGTCCGCAACATCAAATAGCAGTCCGCACTTGATCGGACAGTCGTGACTTGCAAGTCTCTTGGGGACGATCCGCAGGAGACAATTTGCATGGCCAAAGTAGACTATCACAGCGACGGACGTATCGGCCGGATCACCCTGAACCGTCCGGACGTGCTCAATGCCATTGATGATGAGGTTCCGCAGCAACTGGCGGACTGTGTGGCGCGCGCCAACGCCGATGACGATGTGCATGTGATAGTGCTGAGCGGTGCAGGCCGGGCATTCTGCGCAGGATATGACCTTAAGGCATATGCCGAAACCGCCGGCGAAAACTCCGTTACCCAGGAGATGCCCTGGGATCCGATGAAGGACTACACCTTCATGAAGCGCAACACCGATCTGTTCATGTCCCTTTGGCGCAGTTACAAACCGGTGATCTGCAAGGTGCACGGCTATGCGGTTGCCGGCGGCTCCGATATCGCATTGTGCTGTGATCTCATCGCCATGGCCGACGATGCTGAGATCGGCTACATGCCAACCCGGGTCTGGGGTTGCCCAACCACGGCCATGTGGGTCTATCGGCTTGGTGCAGAGGGCGCCAAACGAATGCTCCTGACCGGCGACAAGATAGACGGGCTTGAGGCGGAACGTATTGGCCTTGTACACAAGTCCGTGCCGCCTGAAGAACTGGATGCGTATGTGGAGAACCTGGCCGCGCGCATCTCAACTGTTCCCACAAATCAGCTGATGATGCAGAAACTGGTCATCAACCAGGCGATTGATGCCATGGGCCTGGCCAACACCCAGATGATGGCAACCGTGTTCGACGGCATAACGCGCCACTCGCCGGAAGGCCTGAACTTCAAGCACCGCGCCGAAGATGTCGGCTGGAAGCAGGCTGTGCGTGAGCGCGATCTCGGCACCTATGACTGGACTTGTGACCGCCCGATCAACCCCAAGCGCTGAGTGTCGTTCAGGTGCCGACCCTTCTGCATACAACCCGGGTGAAATAGGAACACTTGCCGAAACAGGGCCGCTTGGTGTCCAGGTACCATGAAACCGGCAGATCCGCCTTGACGCTGAAAGTGCCGGCACTGCGGTCCTTCGAGGCTGTCTTGTATGTCACAAGGTTGCCATCGCCCTTCAGGGTGCAGAACAGCTGCGCATTTGCCTTGCCGCACATCTGTGGACTGGAGGAGCTGTGTTTTGAATTCCGGCTGCAAACGTCGACCGGCAATCTCTCTCCGCGGTATTTCCCGCCCCAGACCGGCGCATATACGATTGGTTTGGATTTACATTCGGCAAGCTTGCGGTCCCTGAAGTCCGAGGCCCGGGCCTTGGCTGTCTTGTAGCCTACCTTCACGCACCACTTATGGTGTCCCTGGCGATTGTCCGACCAGTTGCCGCCCTTGAACCCGCATTTGTAACTCTTGTTCAGACTGTTCTGTGCGACGGCCTGGCTTGCATACAGCTTGCAGGGTCCCGCGTTGCTCTTGGCGATCCTTTCCTTGCACGCCTGCATCTGTCTCAGCCGGATATCAAGCTCGCGACGGATGAGTTGCTTGGTGGCCGAGGTCTGGCACCATTTCAGATGTCCGGCATGGTCGTCGGCCCATCGCCCGCCCTTGAACCCGCACCCAAATTTCACATTCTCCCGGGCACGAAATACAGCGGCGGCGGCATATTGGGAACAGGTGACATTATGGTTGTCGGCCCTTGCCGGGGCTGTTGATGAAGTGATCAGTCCTGTAACTAGCAGCAATGTAGTTGCGGACAGGAAGACGGGCGTTGCGATGCGGCGATCATGTTTCATGAGCGTTCAACTCTCCATTTGACACCCCTGACTGGATTGAAGCCGCACGCCGCCTGCCCCATCAATATGGCAAAATCCATATATTGAATTCCGTGTTCCGCAACGTCATCATGGCCACGGGAGGCGCGCGAGCAGGAAGGCACGAACCGGCATGCCCACGGCATTCGAAGATTTTGCCGATCGGATGACAAATCTGGCCGACACCGAGGATATTTGGCGCTGCACGGCTGAATTCGGCCACGACCTCGGCTTCAGCTCCTGCTCACTGACCTTGGCGGAACACTCAGGCGACAAGCTCGAATCCAGATATCTGCAAACCGATCTCGGAAGTGAGTTCCATGACGCCTACACCAGGGGCCAACTGATAGACATTGATCCGTTTCTGCTGTTCAGTTGCCTCAGGCCGAATGCCGAAAAGGTACTGACCCGGGACTTGTCAAGCTTTCCCGGAAGCTCGCCCAAACATCAGGAGTTTCTGGATCGCCTGGCCCAGACCGGCAATACCGGCGGTATCGGCATCCCGGTGCGCACCTGCGAGAACCAGGTTTTCGGCGGCTGGATGTTTTCCAGCCGCGAGCCGGAAGAAACCTTCCACAAACTGTGCGCTGATCACGGCAACGAAGCTCATCTGGCTGGTCTGCTGGCCTATGAACGAATGGTCTCGCTAGGGCTCGGGCGCGAAACCAGGGAGGCCCGGCTCAGCGCCCGCGAACGCGAGGTTCTGCTGTGGCTGTGTGCCGGTTACCGGGTATCTATGATTGCCGACAAGCTTGGCATCAGTGAGTCGGCGGTTCATCTGTATCTGAAAAACGCCAGGGCCAAGCTTGGCGCCAAAACCCGCGAACAGGCGATCGCGCGGGCCATTTTCAGCGGGCAAATCGAATTGTAGTTCCGGCTCGAAATCCGCTTAGCTTTCCAACGCCCTGTCTTCTCCCAGTGCGGCATTGAACTCTGCGCCGAACAGTATCAGGGCGGACAGGCCGTACAGATAGACGATGGCAACCATGGTGCCGGCCAGTCCGGCATAAAGGGCTGTGTAGTTGGCGATCGTCTGAAGATACAGCGCGAACAGTTGTGACCCGACTATGATTCCGGAAATGGTCAGGGCAATGCCCGGGAAAGTGGTTCTGATCGAGCGCTTGCCGTCCGGCAGGAAGCGGTGAAAGCAGAACAGCGTGATGGTGAGAACCCCGACTGCGAGAGCGTATTTGGTCAGCCGGACTGTGAAGGAAAACGGTTCCAGCCAGGAAAGCTTGTTGACCAGGAAAGACCAGACAAGCGGCGTCGCAATCAGAATGAAGGCGGCCAATATCAACCCGAAGGCACCAATGATGACAAACATCGCACCCTGCAGGCGCCGCCACCAGAACGGACGGGTCTCCACGACCCGATACGCACGGTTCAGACCGTCACGGGCATTTTCAATCCCGTTCGTGGCCAGCACCAGTGCGACAACCGTACCGATGGAAAAGAACTCATTTGGCTGCAGCGCAACCATGACCTTGATCTGTTCCGAGATAGCCTGTTCGCTGTCGGCCGGCCAGTGCTCAAGCACAAGCTTGAAAATTTCATCGATCAGTTCGGGATTTCCCCAGACGCGCACCAGTGACGCAACCAGCATCAAAAACGGAAACAGCGACAGCAGCAGGGACAGCGCCACATTGCTGGCAATCGCGGACCCGCCGTCGTCGACGAATTTGATGGTGGCTCGCCAAAGCGTCTTTGCAAACTGGGCCATACGGGTAATTCCAAAGCAGGTGATTGTCGCTCCCAAGCAACATGGGTTCGCAGAACACCATAATCCAGATGTGCTGGACGCAGTTGCCGGTCAGAAACTCTCCTTGAGCCACTGACCGACACGTCTGAAGTAACTGCTGTCATGACCGGCACCGGCAATCATTGCGCCAAGGTTCGACGCCTGCTCATCCGGCATCAGGCCATAGCGCAGCAAGCCGGTGGCCACGCAGAACCCAGGTGTGGACAAAGTGTCGGGCAGTCCGTCAAACCGCGATGGTCTGGCTACCCGGACCCGTCGGCCAAGAATTTCACCGGCTAGTTGCTCCACGCCGTTCAGTTGGCTGCCACCGCCGGTCAGCACCACGCGACGGACGAAATTCCGCGCGGCAGGCACCCCGTCGAGCCTGTCGCGGATTATCTCGAATATCTCCTCCATGCGCGGACGCACCACCCCGCAGATCATCGATCGCGGAATGCTCTGCACCGCGTCACTGCCGCTTTCACCCAGAATTGGGCAGGTAATCAGTTCACGTTCATCGAGCTGGGCAGGCACAGTTGACCCCCACAATGTCTTGACCCGTTCGGCGTGCGCGATTGTCGTATTGAGCCCCCTGGCAATGTCAGTCGTCACATGGTGAGAGCCGACCGGCACCATGTCCGCGTGCGCCAGCATGCCTTCATTGAACACTGCATAGGAGGTCGTGCCGCCACCCAGTTCGATCACCGCCACGCCCAGCTCCATCTCGTCAGCAAGCAGAACCGAGCGCGCCGCGGCATACGGCGCAACAACGAATCCGATCGCATCCAGATGGCAGCGCTCCAGCAGGATGCCAAGATTTGTAATGGCATGGGGATCGGCCAAGACCACGTTCATTTCCGCGGTCAGCGTGCTGCCGTGCATGCCGGCCGGTTCGCGGACGCCGCGGGCATCATCAAGCCTGTACTGGATCACCGATGCATGCAGAACCGCTCGCCCGCCGGTCTCCACTTTCGACATGGCGTTGACCGCCGCGCGCCGCTTGGCCGGCTCGTCGACAGCCTGGCGTCCGAGAACCGCCTGGCCGGCGGTATGCACACTGACGCTGCGCCCACCTGACATGTTCACATAGACATCGCAAATTGTGCGGCCGGCCATGCGTTCAGCCTGGTCGATGGCCGTGCGCAGCGCGCGCTCGGCATCATCCAGATCGACAACGGCACCTCCATTGATGCCTTCAGAGCGGCAATGACCGGCACCGATGACCCTGATTTGCGGAACCGTTTCATCGACAGCCCGCCGGCGGCGACCCTCAACGGACCCGATCAGGCAGCAGACCTTGGTCGAACCGATGTCCAGCACCGCGATGGTGGACGGCGCAGAAGCAAGTGTTGACCCGCCATGCGCGGATGAAGATGGAAAAGGCACAACTTTCATGAAACTCAAAAACCTGCTCAAACAAACCACAAACCCGGCACCGTAGCCGGCAGTCCGGCCTAGCGCTCATGCGAAGCGACAGTGCGATCCGCGTCCGCCCCGGCGCCTTCAAACGGAACCATTACCACTGAACCGGCGAGCCGAAGGTCCACCTGCTCTATCCCGGATGTCAGAACGCCAAAGCGCTCCTCCAGGTCCGTCAAATTCGCCAGCGCCTGCTCAACTTCCTGTTCAGGAAGCAGAGCCTGCCGTCCGCCGGCAAAATACAAGGTCCACCGGCGTTTCCCCACCCGTGCCGCAGCCTTGATCTTCGACTGTAGCCCAGGCCATGCTTCAAGTTGGTTAACAAGTTGCGAAACGGTTTCCTGTGCCCCCTCGCCCGACACCAGCATCAGGTGCGGGAACCGGGACGCCTCGAAGCTGGCAATCGCCGCGCCTTCGCGGTCGATCACATAGTAATTGCCGTCGCGCTGCCAGACCGCGAACGGCTCGCGTTCACTGATGTCGATCTCCAGCCGGTTGGGAGGCAGGACCCGCACGCTGGCTTCCCGCACCCAATCAAGATTGAGCAGGATGGACCGCGCATTGTTGGCATCAAACCCTACCAGCGATCCGCCCGGCTTTATGCCGATGGCCTTGAGCACGCTTGCCCCGCCCATGCGTTTGAGGCCGGAAATGCGTATTTGCTCGGCGGCATAACCGAAATAGGACGACACCTGCGCAGGCAGGCCCCGTGCACCGCTGGACGGATCCGTCAGGTGATCTCCCGCCAGCAGCCCGTACCCGGTGACCAGGCCCAGCATGCCCACGGCACTCGACCGCACCAGCACCCCCGTGGTGCGGCGATTGCAAATCCGCTCACCTGTCCGCAGCAGGTCTGACACCACAGACCAGAAAGGCGCCTGGCGAAACTTGCGGTATTTCCGGACAACAGACATGGTCTCTAGCGCTCCAGTCCTGCATCGTTGATCATCCAGGTCAGCAGTTCAGAAAAATCATGGCCTGCATGAGCGGCCATCTCCGGCACCAGCGACGTTGCGGTCATACCCGGCTGAGTGTTGATTTCCATGAAGATCAGTTCACCGTCGGTGCCTTCGGTGTCATTGTAGCGAAAGTCCGAACGGCTCACGCCCTTGCAACCGAGCTCGGTATGGGCAGCAAGTGCATATTTCTGCACCCGGTGGTAAACCATGTGGGTAAGGTCGGCAGGCAGGATATGCTCAGAACCACCCGGCTTGTACTTGGCCGTATAGTCGTAGAACCCGTCTGCCGAGACGACTTCGGTAACTCCCAGCGCCACGTTTCCCATCACCGCACAGGTCAGCTCCCGACCGGGGACGTAGCGTTCCACCATGACCTGGCTTGCGGGATCAAAGCCTTCCTCGTTAATCATCGAGGCCAGCGCGGTTTTGCCCTTGTCCACAATATGGACGCCGACACTGGATCCATCTGCCACAGGCTTGACAACGTACGGCTCGGGCAGAATCTCATCATCAATTGCCTCGCTGAGCGCAACAACCCTGTGCTCGACGACCGGCACCTTGGCCCGGGCAACCGCGGATTTGCACAGATGCTTGTCCATCGCCAGCGCAGACGCCAGCACCCCCGAATGGGTATAGGGAATTTTCATGGTCTCGAGGACAGCCTGAATGTGACCATCCTCACCCCATTTGCCGTGCAGTGCGTTGAAGGCCACGTCCGGTTTCAGATCGCGCAACTGATCGATGATATCAGGCTGAACATCTATCTGGGTAACCTTGTACCCCACATCCTCAAGGCCCTTGGTGCAGGCCTTGCCCGAACTCAGTGACACCTCCCGCTCGTTCGACCAGCCGCCCATGAGCATGGCGACATGCGTAGTATCAGGGTCGCGCTGTTGCATTACTCAACCTTTTCAAGACCATCCATCGATCACAATTGCTCAGGCGTGTTTGCCTCGTTCAGGTCGTTCCTGGCAGCAACAACCATCACCTGCTCGCTTGCGAAACCTCAGCGCGCCTCGACACCGACACGCCTGATCTCCCAGTGCAGATCGACACCGGAATTCTCCTTTACGCGTGCCCGCACAGTTTCTCCGAGCTGTTCAATCTGGGCAGCAGTGGCGCCGCCTTCATTGATCAGAAAGTTGCAGTGCATCTCGGACACCCTGGCCGGACCAATTGCAAAGCCGCGCATGCCAGCCGCATCGATGAGCTGCCATGATTTCCTGCCTTCGGGATTCTTGAAGGTTGACCCGCCGGTGCGCGAGCGGATCGGCTGGCTTGCTTCACGTGCCGCGGTAATTTCATCCATATGGGCCTTGATCTCATCGCGATCCCCTGACGCGCCCTGAAACAGCGCCGACGTGAAAATCATGTCAGCCGGCGCCGTCGAGCTGCGATAGCCATAGCCCATGTCTTCATTTGACATGATATGAAGCGTCCCCTTGCGATCAATCCCACGCGCTTCCACCAGAATGTCGCGGGTCTCGCCGCCGTGCGCTCCCGCGTTCATCCTCAACGCGCCGCCGATTGTGCCCGGTATACCTCTCAGAAAGGTTAACAAAGTAATACCCTGTTGCAGGGCAAACTGTGCCAGCCGGACATCGGGAACCGACGTGCCTGAACGGACACGAAAGCCGTCTTCGACGGCCATCTGGCCAAAACCGCGTCCCAGCCTGATAACCACACCGGGAATGCCGCCGTCACGCACCAGAAGGTTGGAGCCGACCCCGATCACCTGTACGGGTATGTCGTCATCCAGCGCAGCCAGAAATCCGGCAAGATCCTCTTCATCAGCCGGCGAGTACAGCACATCCGCCGGACCACCGACGCGAAACCAGGTGAACTCTGCCAGTGGCTTGTCCAGTTCGATACGGCCGCGCACAGCTGGCAGTCTGCGCGCCAGCTGCACGCCTGGCGTGGTCATCAACTGCCGCTCCGTTTTGCCAGGGCTTCAAGCTCTTCCGGCAACGAGTAGGCCCACTGCGTAATGTTGCCGGCGCCAAGACAGATGACGACATCGCCGCTTTCAGCGTTTTCATGGATCAGCGGGGCAAGTTCGCTGTGGTGTGAAATTGTCGACACGCTCCTGTGGCCGCGAGCCCGCAAACCATCCGCCAGCGTCATGTGATCGAAACCTTCTATGGGCGCCTCTCCGGCCTCGTAAACAGGCGCCAGCACCACCTGGTCTGCGTCGTTGAAACACGAGCTGAATTCGTCAAACAGGCTCTCCAGCCGCGTGTAGCGGTGCGGTTGCATGATTGCAATAACCCGCTTGTCCGTGACACCGCGCGCCGCCTTCAACACTGCTGTTATCTCCACCGGATGATGGCCGTAGTCGTCGTAAACATCTATGCCGTTGCATGAACCGGTAAGGGTAAAGCGGCGTTTGACGCCGGCAAATTCCGCCAGGCCCTTGCGGATCGCCTCGTCACTGACGCCCAGGTTGGCCGCGACGGCAATGGCAGCGGTTGAGTTGAGCAGGTTGTGCTCGCCCGGCATCGCCAGCGTCACATTGTCCAGCGTGCGGCTTTCACCGGTGCGGCGGTCATTGATGACCACTGAAAAATGGCTCTTGCCGCCGGAATAAATTACGTCCGTCAGGCGATAGTCGGCCTGAGCACTCTTGCCATAGGTGAACACGCGGCGGTCGGTTACCTGGGCAATCAGCGACTGTACTTCCGGGTGATCCATGCACATCACCGCAAACCCGTAAAACGGTATGTTCTCCACGAATGTGCGATAAGCCTCTTTGGCCTTGTCGAAGGTGCCATAGTGATCCAGGTGCTCCGGATCCATATTGGTGACGATGGTCACATCGGCCGGCAGCTTGACGAATGTTCCATCGGACTCATCCGCCTCCACAACCATCCAGTCGCCGTTGCCCAGCCTGGCATTGGTGCCGTAGGCGTTGATAATGCCGCCATTGATGACCGTCGGGTCGATGCCGCCGGCATCCAGAAGAGCCGACACCAGCGACGTGGTCGTGGTTTTGCCGTGGGTGCCGCCAACGGCGACACACGACTTGAACCGCATCAGTTCAGCCAGCATTTCCGCCCGCCTCACCAGCGGCAGAAACCGGGCCCGCGCCTCCATCACCTCGGGATTGTCCTGCTTTACCGCGGTTGAGGTGACTACAACTTGGGCGTCACCCAGGTTCTCAGGCTGGTGGCCGATGTGAACAGTGACGCCTGCCTTGCGCAGGCGGGCGACATTGTAGTTGTCGGCCATGTCCGAGCCCTGCACAGTGTAGCCCAGTGTCGCCATCACTTCGGCAATGCCGCTCATGCCGATCCCGCCAATACCCACAAAGTGGATAGGCCCGATATCCTGCGTCAACTTCATTCCGGTGCGGTATCCTCTGACTGTGCTTCGCGCGCCAGCTCCTCGACCTGGTCTGCCAGCAACTCGGCAGCATTGGGTCGGCCGTGCGCTGACGCGGCCAATGCGGTTCTGGTAAGGTCAGCCTCGTCGAAACGCAAGCGTGTAAACACCGCAGCCGTCTCCTGCGGCGTCATTTCATTCTGCAGCATGACCCAGCCGCCACCGGCTTTTTCCATGCTCTGGGCATTGCGCAACTGGTCGTTGTCAAGGGAATGCGGCAGCGGCACGTAAATCGCCGGCCTGCCAATCACGCCCAGTTCCGCAACGCTGGATGCACCCGACCGGCAAATCACCAGATGCGAGCGCGCAATCAGTTCAGGCATGTCCTCAAAAAAGCTCTTGCACAAGGCGGTTATGCCCGCCGCCTCGTAGGCTTGGCGCACCCGGTCAATATCTTCCGGCCGGCACTGCTGGGCAACCCGCAATGTCTTGAGCACGGCTTTCGGCAGCTCGGCAATCATTTTGGGCATGAAATCTGAAAAGAACTGCGCCCCCTGGCTGCCGCCAAACACCAGCAGGTTGAACGGTTCATCAGCGCGCGACGGATCGTAAGGACATGCCGCATCAATGACCTGTTTGCGCACCGGATTACCGGTCAGCCTGACTCGTGCCATCTGGCTGTCCGAAAACCCGTAAAGCGGCTCGAACGATGACGCGATTATTCTGGCATTGCCCAGCCCCGCCGCAATCCGGTTGGCCCGTCCAGCCACCGCATTCTGCTCATGCACCATGGACGAAATGCCGGCATAGCGCGCCGCCATCATCACGGGCAGTGAGGGATAGCCGCCGAAGCCGACTACAACCCGTGGCGTCAGTGACTTGAACTGGTCGATGCACTGCCGAAAGCCTGTGATCAGTTCCGAGGCTTGGCCCGGCAGCAGCCAGGGTTTGCCGAATGTCAACGTCGACGATGCAATTTCCTGCACCGAACCTTCGCGAAACCGGTCCTGCCATTCCAGTCCGCGCTTGTCGGTGAACAGGTGAACCTTCCAGCCGCGCGCCTCAAGCACGGACGCCAGCGCCTGCGCCGGAAACAGATGACCACCGGTGCCGCCCGACGCCAGAACAATTGTCTTGCTGACGTCAGCATTGGCTATCTGGGACACATTCATGACGCTTAGGCTGCCTTTGGAACCATGCCGCCCACTTGAGAACGAAATGCACTGCTGCGCACCCGCACACGCGAGAACGCCAACAATAACCCCATGGAGAACGCCATCGCAATCAGCGATGAACCGCCATACGAGATGAACGGCAACGTCATTCCCTTGGCCGGCAGCAGCGTCAGGTTTACGCCCAGATTGATGAACGACTGAAAACCGTACAGGCTGACCAGTCCGGTCAGCGACAACACGGTAAACGGATCGGTGACCCGCATCGCCCGCAGCAGCACCCGCAACACGATAAAGCCAATAACCAGAATCAGGATGGCACTTGCAATAAAACCGAACTCCTCGCCGATGACGGCTGGAATGAAGTCCGTATGGGCATCGGGCAGTATGTGCTTTGCGCTGCCGCCTCCCGGGCCGGTGCCCATCAGGCCGCCATTGTTGAATGCCTGGGTGGCCGCATCGACCTGGAACGTGTCATGCTTTTCAGGATCAAGGAACCGGTTGACCCGCGATGCTACGTGGGGAAACGAAAGATAGGCGACAACCGCGCCCCCGCCGGCCAGTCCGGCAAGGCCGAATATCCAGATCCACGATATCCCGTAAACGAGCAGCAGCACCGCAAACACGGCCGATAGCAGGACCAGTTGGCCAAAGTCAGGTTGCTTGACCAGCAAGCCGGCAAGGCCCGCGAACATCGCGAAAGAGATCCACAGGCCCGGCATGTCCGGGCGCCGGATGCTCTCTGCCAGGAACCAGGCCGCAGCAACCACGAACGCCGGCTTGGCAAACTCTGAAGGCTGCACGTTTATCGGCCCGAGATCGAGCCAGCGGTGCGCGCCCTTGATCTCCGGCCCCACGAAAATCGCCAGCAGCATCGCTGCCAGACCGGCGAAAAAGGTCAGCAGGCAAACCCGGCGCGCCTGCGACGGTGACAGCAGCGACGTCAGCACCAGCACCACGGCGGCCGGCGCCAGGAACACAAGCTGGCGGGTGAAAAAATGAAAGTGGTCGAGCCCGAGGCGTGCCGCGACCGGTGGGCTGGCCGCCATGGAGAACAACACACCGGATGCCATCAGAACCAGCACACAGCCCAGCAACACCTTGTCGACGGAGAACCACCAGTTGGCAATCAATCCACGGTCGGAACGCGATATCAGCATGTCTCAGGCCACCCTTGTTTGTTGCCTGACACCGTCAAGCGCCAGCACGCAGGTGCGAAAGTCATCTCCGCGCACCTCGAAATTGGGATATTGGTCAAATGATGCACACGCCGGCGACAACAGCACCGCCAGCTCGTCCGCGTCGCTGCTATCGGTGGCAGCGTCCTGCGCCGCCTGGCGCACCGCGGCTGCCATAGTCTCGCAGATCACATAAGGCGCCTGGTCCTCAAGCGCATCTGCCAGCAGCGCGGCATCCTGGCCAATCAGATAGGCTTTCGCGATCCGGTGGAAGTGCGCTTGCAGGGTGTCGATGCCGCCCTGCTTTGTCTGCCCGCCGGCGATCCAGTAAATCCGCTCGAAACTCGACAACGCCTTCTCAGCCGCGTCGGCATTGGTCGCCTTGCTGTCATTGATGAACACCACACGGCCGGCTGAACCGATTTCCTCCATGCGGTGCTCAAGCCCGGGAAAGCTGTTGAACCCTTGCTCGATCTGATCGGTGTCGAGTCCCATGCGGTGCGCGATGATGTAGGCCGCGCAGGCGTTCTGGGCATTGTGGGCGCCGCGCAATGCCCTGGCTTGCGACAGGGGTACAGATGAGCCGTCACGAGTGTCGGTGACCGTATCACCGTCGGATGTAATAGTGGCATCTGCCGCATTCACGGAGAACGACGACAATGACGTGTGCCTGGCTGTGGCAGCGGCAATTTGGGCGCACCACTCATCATCCAGAGATATACCGGCCAGATCGTTTTCATCCTGCAGCGCAAACATGCGCGCCTTAACGGCCGCATAGTGCTCCATGTCGCCGTGGCGCTCCAGGTGATCCGGCGTCAGGTTCATCAATATCCCCACATCCGGTTTCAGCGACGGCATCAGGTCGATCTGGTAAGACGACAACTCGATGACATAAACCCTGCCCGCAACCGGTGCCGGCAACAGCAGGGCGGCAGTGCCGATATTGCCGCCGACCGCAACGTCCAGGCCCGCAGATGCCAGGACATGGCCGGCCAGCGCCGTCGTTGTGGATTTACCGTTGGTGCCTGTAATCGCCACCAGCTTTGCACCCGTGCCGGCCAGTTCACGCGCCAGAATTTCCGTGTCGCCGATGATCTCCACCCCGCAGGCCAGCGCCTTCTTGACGCTCCAGTGCGGTTCCGGGTGGGTGAGCGGCACACCCGGAGACAGCACAAAACTGTCGAGCGTGGCAAAATCCACGCCGTGCAGATTGACCACCGGCAGGCCCTCTGCCCGGGCCTTGTCGGCTGCCGCCGGTGCGTCATCCCACGCCAACACCTCGGCGCCGCCGCGCACCAGGGCATCGACAGTGGCATGACCGCTGCGTCCCAGGCCAAACACCCCGACCGTTTTGCCTTTGAAACTGTGCGCTGCGATAGTCATCTTAAGCCAACTGACCTCTAGCGTAGTTTCAGTGTGGCCAGGCCAATCAGCGCCAGCACCACCGAAATGATCCAGAAGCGGATCACGATGGTCGGCTCCTTCCAGCCCTTCTGCTCAAAATGATGATGCAGCGGTGCCATCGCGAACACCCGCTTGCCGGTGAGCTTGAACGAGGCCACCTGCACGATCACCGAAACGGTTTCCAGCACAAACAGCCCGCCGATGATGGCCAGCACGATTTCATGCTTGGCCGCCACCGCAATCGCACCCAGCGTGCCGCCAAGCGACAGCGATCCGGTGTCGCCCATGAAAATCATGGCAGGCGGCGCATTGAACCATAAAAAACCCAGCCCGGCGCCAATCAGCGCCCCGCACAGAACCGCCAGTTCACCAGTACCACGGATATAGTGGATCTGCAGGTAATCGGCGAATTTCACGTTGCCGGCGAGGTACACGATGACGCCAAAGCTGGCAGCGGCAATCATCACCGGCACGATGGCCAGGCCATCGAGCCCGTCGGTCAGGTTGACCGCGTTGCCGGCGCCTACGACCACCACCATGCCGAACAGCACGAACACTGCGCCAAGCTGGATCAGCGTGTCTTTAAGGAACGGCAGCGCCAGTGCATTCGACAGCTTGTCGTCACCCAACACCGTGAACATCCAGACTGCAAACCCAGCGATGACAAATTCCAGAGCCAGCCGCATGCGGCCGGAAAAACCGCCAACCGCAGCGCGGGTGACTTTCAGATAGTCATCGTAAAACCCGATCGCTCCGAAGCCCAGCGTGACAAACAGCACCGACCACACATACAGGTTATTCAAGTCAGCCCACAGCAGTGTCGAGACCACGATGCCGGCCAGAATCATCAGGCCGCCCATGGTGGGCGTGCCCTGCTTCTCGATGATATGACGGGCCGGACCATCTTCCCGGATCGGCTGCCCCCTGCCCTGTTTGACCCGCAGGTTGGAGATAAGCCACGGCCCAAACATGAACACCAGGAACAACGACGTCATCAGCGCGCCACCGGTTCTGAAGGTGATGTAGCGAAACACGTTGAACCCTGAAATCGTGTCGCTCAGCTCGAGAGATAGATAGTAGAACATGACAGTTTCTCTCCGAAGGTTCAGTCTTCGGGTGTGCCCCCGTATTGTTTGGTGATAGCCTCGACAATCGGGGCCATGCGAGATCCCAGCGAGCCCTTAACCATGATAATGTCGTTCGCCTGTATGGCTTCAAGCAGCGGTGCGATCAGGTCCTGTGATGAGGGCGCATGTGCGCCGCGCGCCGCGGCCGGCAGCTTGTTCCACAGCACGTTCATGGCCGGGCCGCAGGTAAACACCTGATCAACGTCGGCCGCCTGCACCGGTCCGGCCAATTCACCATGAAGGCGGTCGGAATGTTCGCCAAGCTCCAGCATGTCGCCAAGAACGGCAATCCGCCGTCCCCGCCCGGTCGGTTGTGAAGCGCCCAGCATTTCAAGTGCGGCACGCATCGATGCGGGATTTGCATTGTAGCTTTCATCGATAACAGTCACTTCAAAGCCGTCGACCTTGAGTGAATGGCGCACACCGCGTCCCGACGGCGGCTTGATGCGCGCCAGTGCCAGTGCACATTTGGCGATGTCTGCTCCAGATGCTTCGCAGGCCCCCAGAACGGCAAGCGAGTTGACAACCACATGCCTGCCCGGTGCGCCAAGCTTGTAGGTGACTTCCTGACCCCGGACATCGGCAGTCACGCACGAACATGTATCGTGCAGGTTGACCCGCTTCAGTGCGATGTCAGAACCGGCTTTTTCGCCGAAGCTGCGAATATCGGCGATGCCCTGTTCACCCGCCGCGTCGCGCAGCAAGTCAAAAAACTCGGTGTCATGATTGATGATCGCCACACCGCCGGCGACGACACCGGTAAAGATTTCGGCCTTGGCCCGGGCAATGTCGGTCAGCGACTCGAAATGCCCCAGATGGCTTTCTGCAATGGCCGTGATGATGGCCGTATGCGGGCGCACCATGTCGATCAGCGTTTCTATCTCCCCGGCGTGGTTCATCCCGACCTCGAACACGCCGAATTGCGCGGTTCGCGAAAACCTGGCCAGGGTCAGCGGCACGCCCCACTGATTGTTGAACGAAGATACCGAAGCATGGGTTTCCCCGCATGAGGAAAGCGCTGTGTTGAGCGCATCCTTGGTGGTCGTCTTGCCGACTGAGCCGGTGACAGCGATGACATGTGCCTTGCTTCGTGCGCGGGCCGCCCGTCCAAGCGCTTCAAGCGCTGCCAGCGCGTCATCCACCACAAGCACCGGACCCGCCTGCCGCATGGCATCGTCCGGCCGCGACACGATGGCAACCCCGGCACCGGCCTTGAGCGCATTGGCCGCGTATTCATGCCCATCGGTGCGCTCGCCCTTGATGGCGACGAAGATGTCTCCCGGATCGATGGCGCGGCTGTCGATTGCAACCCCGTTCAGCGGTCGCACAACGTCGCCTTCCAGGCCACCGCCGGTGGCCCCGATCACCTCATCGATCGTCCATAGAGGCTGATCAGCCATTGGCGACCCTCCCCGACACACAGGCCAGCACAGCTTCCTGGTCTGAAAACGGAATCACCTTGTTGCCGACGGTCTGTCCCGTCTCATGCCCCTTGCCCGCCACGACCAGCACGTCACCGGAGGCCAGGTTGTCAACACCATGTTGAATGGCCTGCGCCCGGTCGCCGATCTCGATCCCATCCGGACACGCCGACATGATTGCGGCGCGTATCAGGCCTGGGTCTTCGGTGCGTGGGTTGTCGTCGGTCACGATCGCCACATCGGCATGTTTTGCCACCACCTCGCCCATCTCGGGCCGCTTGCCCGGGTCACGGTCACCGCCAGCCCCGAACACCACGTGCAGTCTGCCGGTGGCATAGGGCCGCAATGCCTTCAGCACGTGCTCCAAAGCGTCGGGCGTGTGGGCAAAGTCGACAAACACCGGCGCACCCGCAGGTGTCGTTGCCACCAGTTCCAGCCTGCCGGACGCACCCTGCAGTTGTTCCAGAGCCCGCACGGCGTGTGGCTCAGAGCCGCCGGCGGCAATCACCAGCGCAACTGCCATCAGCGCATTCTCCGCCTGAAAGTCTCCAACCAGCGGCAGGTAAATGCTGTACTCGCCCTCCTGCCCCGCAATTTCTAGTAACTGGCCAAACCCCTGTGGCGTGGCCGAAACCAGCTTCAGGCTGTTGCCTTTGCGCCCTACACTGGACACCACCAGTCCACGGGCGTTGCAGCGCGCCATGATGTCCTCCGCCTCGGGCATGTCGGAGTTCACGATGGCGGCAGCCCCTTCGTTGAGGACCTCCTCAAACAACATCATTTTCGCATCGAGATAGGCTTCAAAGGTCTTGTGGTAGTCCAGGTGATCGCGGGTCAGGTTGGTAAACCCTGCCGCGGCAAATCTCGCGCCGTGCAGCCGGTACTGCGCCAGGCCGTGGCTCGATGCTTCAAGGGCGACATGGCTGATCTGTTGGGCTGACAATTCCGCAAGCGTAGCATGAATCTCGACAGGGTCAGGCGTCGTGTGAACCAGCTTGCGGGCGCCATGCGGAGACACAATGCCGACGGTGCCGATGCTGGCCGCCGACAGTCCCAGCACAGTCCAGATCTGGCGCACAAAAGATGCCACAGATGTTTTGCCGTTGGTGCCGGTGACCGCCACCATGACCTCCGGCTGACGGGCATAAAACCGGGCCGCCATCAGTGCAAAAAGCAGACGCGGGTTGTCACATCTTACAACCGGCACCGGCAGATTGTCCGGCAACTTTGCCCCGCGATCGGCAACGATCGCCGCGGCGCCGTTTTCGATCGCACTCTGGACAAACCTTGCGCCGTCAGCCTCCACACCTGCTAGCGCTGCAAACACTTCGCCTTTCTTGATCAGGCGGCTGTCACTGCTCAGTCCGGCAATCGCGACATCTCCGGCTCCGTCGGGGATATCAGCTATCGAGTGCAGCAGGTGGGACAATGTCATGTTCATTGGCCGGCACCCGCGAGGCTTGCCTGCGTATCCGTCTTCCTGCGCTCCTTCAGCACCCGCTTCTTGTATTTTTTCAGCTTGCCCGACGAGGTTTCATCAAACCTCGGAACGACTCCCAGAAGTGGTGCAATCCGTGCAATAATCTTGCCTGCGGTCGGCACTGCATTCCAGCCGGATGTCGCATAACCGTGGGTTTCCGGCAACGGTTTCGGCTCGTCAAGCATCACCAGAATAATGAACTTGGGATCATCCATCGGAAATGCGCCGACAAAAGAGTTCAGCCGGTGGTTCTTGGAATACCGACCGTTGACCACTTTTTCAGCGGTGCCCGTTTTGCCGCCGACGCGAAAGCCCGGCACTCCAGCCTTGCCGGCGGTACCTTTGTCTACGTTAAGCTTGAACAAATAGCGCATGTCCGCGCTGGTGGACGGTTTAATCACTTGTTGAGCAAGGGCCTCGGCAGTTTCTGCATCGCGGCGCAGCAACGTCGGCGGTATCAGCTTTCCGCCGTTTAGCAATGCTGCTGCGACTGTGGCACCCTGCAACGGTTGTACGGCAAATCCGTGACCAAATGAGGCCGTGACCGTCACCAGCTTACCCCATTTTTTCGGCAACAGGGGCTTGGCAGCCTCAGGCAGTTCCGTGGTCAAACGATCAAAAAACCCCATCTTGCGCAGGAAAGCCTGATGGCCTTCCAGGCCGACATCCAGCGCCATTTTCCCGGTCCCGATGTTTGACGAAAACATGAAGATTTCCGGTACGCTCAGGATACGCCGCTTGGCATGGAAGTCGTTGATGCGGGCCCGGCCTATAACCAGCGGGTGACGCGCATCATAACGTGAACTAAGAGTGGCGGTCCCGGCATCAAGAGCCATGGCGAAGGTAACCGCCTTGACGATCGATCCGAGTTCGAACACCCCGGCTGTCACCCGGTTAACATTCTCAGCCTTGAGCGCATCCTTGGGAATGTTGGGGCTGTAGTCCGGCAGTGATACCAGCGACAGCACTTCACCGGTGTCCGACCTCAGCACGATCCCAGCTGCCGCCTTGGCGCTGAACTTGGTGATGGACTTGGCCAATTCGTCGGTGACCGCATGCTGAATACGCACGTCAATCGATGTCTGCGCCGGCATGCTGGCGACACGCTCCGTCTCCGCCAGGGAAGCCGTGTAAAGCGCTCCCTGATCGTCGAGAAATTTCTCCAGCCCGGCAATTCCGCGAGAGTCCACGTCTACGGAGCCCAACACATGCGATGCCAGCCGGCCCATCGGGTAAACCCGGCGGGTCTCCGCCCTGAAGCCGACCCCGGGTATGCCCATATTGTGGATCAGTTCACGCTGGCCGGGAGAAACCTCGCGTTTGATCCAGACAAAGCGCCGCCGGCGTTTGTCCAGTTTGCGGCGCAGGGCCTGCGCATTCAGCTCCGGCAATGCGCCGGTCAGCAGCTCAACTGCCTCATCCACATCGATCATCTTGGCTGGATCGGCATATAGCGACGACACCGGAATGTCCGTTGCCAGGACATTGCCGTGCCGGTCGGTTATGTCGGGTCGCGGAATGCGGACCTTTGCGTCGAACCGAACCGTCTGCGCACCGCGTCCCCCCTCGATCAGGGTCAGCCAGCCAAGCTTGCCAACCAGTACCGAGAATCCGAGCGCAAAGCCGACCACCACCAGCCGCAATCGTCTGTGACCGCGAAACGTAAGCTCTGCCTGAGCACTTTCGTTCTGGCTTGTTGTGGTCATTGCATCATCCGCAGCAGTTCTGCCATAGGGTCTTCCGAAGCCGGCGTCTTGTCTGGTTGATGTGCTGGCGCGGGTGGCAACTTGTCGGCCAGTCCGTTCAACTCAACCAGTTGGTCCGGCAACACCGGACCCAGCGCAAGATGGTTCCTGGCCAGCTGTTCCAGCCGCTGCGGGCGGGTCAGCATGCTCCACTCGGCATTGAGAAGACCGATAAACTCGTATTCGCTTTCAACGTTTGCGTCGATACGCGCTATCTCCCTTTCGACCGACCGGGTACGGTGTTCAAGAGTGTAGAGCCCGAATCCGGACGCCAGCACACACACGACCAATATGACATTGAGCAACCTCAGCACAGTGTCACCTCGCGTCCGAAATCTTCCAGCGCAAACGGGTGCGACGCAGCATCGGTGCGCCGTCCGGCTCTCAACCGTGCCGACCGTGCCCGTGGATTCGAGGAGACTTCCGCGTCATCTGCAACAACACCGCCACGTGCGATGTCGTCGAAGGACGCAGGCAGCTCCGCCTGCTGCGGCGCATGGCGCGAAGCCCTGGCGGCGCGCCCCGACCGTTGATGCAGGAACCGCTTCACGATGCGGTCTTCAAGCGAGTGAAAAGTAACGACTGCGAGCCGGCCACCGGGCCCCAGCATCCGTTCCGCCGCTGCCAGCGCTTCGGCAAGTTCTTTCAGTTCGGCATTTACGTATATCCGCAATGCCTGAAATGTGCGTGTTGCCGGATGGATGGCGTGGCCTTTGGATTTTGGCGGCCTGCCGAGGGTTGCTTCGATCAGCGCGGCAAGATCCAGGGTCCGGGTGAACGGCTCCTGCTCACGCCGCTTGATGATAGCCTTGGCAATGGCAAATGCGCGTTTCTCCTCGCCCAGTACACCGATGATGTGGCGCAGGTCACGCTCTTCAAAACCGTTGACGACATCAGCCGCGCTGGCGCCTTCCTGTTCCATGCGCATGTCCAGGGGCCCGTCGCGCATGAAGGAGAACCCGCGCTCGCCCTGATCCAGTTGCATGGACGATACCCCGACATCCAGCACAACACCGTCAACATGGGCCAGTCCGGCATCGGCAACAATCTGCTCCATTTCGGAAAACCGGCCATGCACCAACGACAGGCGGTCAGCGGATACCTTTGCCAGCCCGGCTCCGGCTGCGATTGCGTCCGGGTCGCGATCAATGGCCACGACCCGGCAGGACGCCGCCTCCAGAAGTGCTTTCGTGTAACCGCCTGCCCCGAACGTCCCGTCAACAAACACTTCGCCGTCTGCCGGGCGCAGTGCATCCAGCACCGGACCAAGCAGGACAGGTATGTGCAGGTCTGGCGTCTGATCGCCTGAACGGGTCATGGTACTTATGCGGCTCCACCTGACAAACCGCCGTTTGGGCAAGTTCATCGCCAAAATCTTAACAAGTGTTAGGACTTTGGAGCCGGGATACTTAACAAACCGTTGATTTCATGCCCCGTTTTGCACCTGGAGGTCAAATTTCGCCATTTGTGGCATCTCCGGCAATCCGGACACCGAATTTTGGCGGCTGAACCTGCGCGGCATTCTGCTTGGCGTCGTGTTGATTCCCCCGCAAACCTGTTTTTCCCGCGCAATGGCAAGGGTTTCCCGATTTATTGGAATTCTGGCATCGAGGTAGTATAGTTAGTCGAACGATTTACGTCGCAGGCCCACGTCCGGGTCCCTTCGTTGATCGAAATACCCCGGCTTGGAGGAGGTCGATATGAAATCAAGAAAATTACTAACACTATGCTGTGTCGCCGCGATGTCTGCGTGCAGTTCGGCCGCGTTAGCTGCGGATGTTGTCATCGGTGTTCCCAACTGGCCATCGGTTCAGGCGACGGCGCATGTATTGAAGGTCGCCATGGAAAGCAAACTCGGCCTTGAGGTCGAGCTTAAGGATGGCTCCAACAAGGCTGTGTTCGACGCCATGGATGCCGGCTCGATTCATGTGCATCCAGAAGCCTGGCTGCCGAACCTGGATCATCTGAAGCGCCAGTATGTCGATGGCAAGAAATCCATCAAGATGACCGGAAACGCCGCCACCGGCGAACAGGGCATGTGCGTTACCAAGGGAACTGCGGAAAGAACCGGCATTACCGACATCAAGCAGTTGCGAGAGCCGGAAATGGCCAAAAAGTTTGACACCGATGGTGACGGAAAGGGCGAGGTCTGGATAGGTGCGGACGGATGGGGATCGACACCTATCGAGCAGATACGCGCCCGCTCCTACGGCTATGACAAGACCATGAACCTGAAGATCATGGAGGAAGCAGCGGCCCTGAAAGCGGTAGACGATGCGGTAAAGGCGAAGAAGGACATAGTCTTTTTCTGCTACACGCCGCACTACATGTTTGCGGTGAATGAACTGGTGCTGCTCAAGGAACCGGCTCATGACCCCAACCAGTGGGTCATTGTTCCACCGTCACCGACACCGGGTTGGCTGGAAAAATCGACAGCTGCCGTTGCCTGGGACACCGCAACACTTCATGTCAGCTACGCCACTGCACTTGAAAAGGCCCAGCCAAAGGCCGCAGCCATGCTGTCCAAGGTGAAACTGGACACCGAGACCCTGACCAAGATGACCTACGCGCTGGAGATCGAGAAGCAGGAACCGGCTGCTTTTGCGGCCAAGTGGGTCGAGGAAAACAAGTCGACCGTCGACAGTTGGTTCCAGTAACGGCTGTGGTGACAGTCGGGCGATGGTGACAATCGGCGACCGTGTTCGCCTTGTTGCCATCCCCGACGATTTACCGTGCGATGATGAAACTGGCGGGCTGCGGACGAAAACTGTCTTTGGCCGTTGCGTGGGGCGTGTTTTTCCTGTCGTCGGTGTCAACGATCTGGGGTATGCCGAACTCGAAGTGGGCGAAGTAAACGGCCTGGCACCGCATATGGAAACGATTTGGGTTGAACCGAAGTACCTGGCAGTTGTGCAATAGTGTGCCCGGGATCAGCTTGGCTTCAGTGCTCGTGAAACAGCAATTATTGTTCGGCAAATCAGCGCCGGTTGCCGCCCGGACGGCGATTTTGATTCTGTCCCGGAGGCGGGCCGCCTGACTTGGAGTCCTTGTGCCGGAAGGTAATGCGTCCTTTGTCGAGATCATAAGGCGTCATCTCCACCGTTACCCGGTCACCGGCGATGGTGCGAATTCTGAACTTCTTCATCTTGCCGGCGGTATAGGCGATGATCTCATGATCATTTTCGAGTTTAACCCGAAAGCGCGAGTCTGGCAGGACCTCGGTAACGATACCTTCAAACTCTAGCACTTCTTCTTTCGACATAAATACTTCTTCCCTCGCGGTGTCTGGTGATGGATGCATACCCGTTTGCGCGCCAGCAATCAATTGCTCAAAAAACAAAACCGGACAAAGCCCGCGCTTTTACGCGGCTTCATCCGGCTGCAACTGCAACAGGCCGATGTTAAACTTGATCAAATAGCCTCTATTGCCCAAACGGAATTTGGGCAATGTGCCAGGTTGTTTAGGCCTGCATTGCCGGGGCGCCGGCCAGTCTTCGGGCTGACGGCCGGTCAGCCCATCTGAATGTCGGTTGCCTGCTGGCCTCTGCCGCGTGGATCGTCTTCCACAACAAAACTCACCTTGTCACCATCAGCAAGTCCTTCCAGGCCTGAACGCTGGATGGCGGTGATATGAACGAACACGTCCTTTGAACCGTCTTCCGGTGCGATAAAACCGAACCCTTTCTGGGTGTTGAAGAACTTGACGGTGCCGCTGACACGCATGGGGATAATCCTTTCCCGCTATCAATCTGGAATGACCAGTCCGGCTCAGCATTCAGTGCCGGTCTCCGGGCGTACTCGGGAAAGCAGTCGTGCCTCAAATCCAGGACAACGCAATTCTAATCCGATCGTCGCTGGACACATCCATTCCATACTCGATGTGCCGGTGATGCGATCATAGGGCAGAAACCGCCGCAGGGCAATTCAAACACGACGCAAAAACTGCGACAGTTCTGCCATTTATTTAGAATCGTCCGCGTAAGCAGTTTCTATACCTGGTCCAGGCAGCTTCTGTCTTTAGCTTGAATGCCTGCTGTTTGTACCAGTGGCATTTTGCGTGGAGCGCACTGGCACGCACGGAGGCTTCGTCGCTTGTCACGACCGATACACTGAACATGGATGCGGCGTATAACAACGCCACGGCGAAAACGTAAATTGCTGGTTTCATGGGCGGTCTCCATTGTTGACTATCATTGTACGGAGATCGGCGTTTTGCCGATCAAATCATTACCGAAATTTATGCAAGAAGCACCTCAGCCAGGCAATTCAAGCCGGCTCAAGCCTGTGTGTGGGAAAGTGATTGACACCAGCCGGCCTGTAAGCCGGGTTCTGTCCATGGCACAAGCAGCACCACTGGATGACCATTCATCTGGGATGCACGTTACCGCGCACCTCTTGCGACCAACCCGGGCAGCGTCCCGGAGAACATGAACCGGCTCGCCACGAAAGGCGCGCCTGCTGCCCCTATTTAGTCTTGCTCCCGGTGGGGTTTGCCGTGCCGCTCCCGTTACCGGACGCGCGGTGCGCTCTTACCGCACCCTTTCACCCTTACCTTCGCCCGCAAGCGGGCGTGAGGCGGTTTGCTTTCTGTGGCACTTTCCCTGGAGTCGCCTCCGCCGGACGTTATCCGGCACCGTGTCTCCGTGGAGCCCGGACTTTCCTCACAATGCCCCCGGTCCTAAAAGGACCAGTGACATTGCGCGGTCATCCAGCCGACTGGTGTCATGTAGAAGATTTAGCACAAACACCACGTGCATGCACCGGATTCCGATACAATCTGTCAGAACTGCCTGATACCGCACTCAGGACGAGTGAGCCGCCAGCAACCCATCCAGCGTGGCAATTGTCGATATGTCCGCCCGCCCGTCACAAAGCTCCTGCCTGAAGTGCAATTGAAAGGCCCGCACCACCGTCGCCGTCTCGTCATCATAGATGCCGGTCACATCGACGCCGTATCCATAGGCGGCAAGGTTTCGCTGCAGGCTGCTGACCTCATCACCTGATGCACCGACTTCAAGCACTGCCCCACCGGTTATGGCTGCAGGCACAGTCCACAGACCGACCCCCCTTGCCGCCAGCCTGGCCCACGGGAACCTCTCTCCGGGATCGATCTTGCGCCCCGGTGCCACGTCGGAATGAGCCAGCACTCGGCATGGTTCAATGGCATGACGGGTGAAGATATCTTGCGACAGGGCGATAACCGCCTCGACCTGCGCATCGGGGAAGTCATGATAGTCATCGCCATGGCCAGGATTGCAGATTTCGATGCCGATCGAGCGCGAATTGACATCGCTTGCGCCTTCCCACGAAGACTTCCCGGCATGCCAGGCACGCTTGTCTTCATCGACCATTTGCACAATGCCGCCGTCCTGACGAACCAGATAATGACATGACACCTCGCGCTCGCCGCTGGTCAGGATTTCGAGGGCAAACTCCAGGGTCGGCACACCGGTATAATGCATCAGCAGGATATCCGGCTCCGCCACGCCGACACGATCACCGAAATGGACCGCCGGGATGTGCTCGTGCGGCAGACCGGTGACGCTCATATGCCGCGCTCGCGTTCCACCTGCCCCCAGGCCTCGTTAATGCGGGCCAGCCTGGTGGTGGCGATTGCCACGGCTTCTTCCGGCATGCCGGCGGCAATATGGCGGTCGGGGTGATTTTCCCGCACCAGCTTACGATAGTGCTCCTTGAGATCACCATCGCTGGCATCGCAGTCGATTCCCAGAATACTGTAAGGATCATTTTCAGTGCCCCGCAGGTTTCGGGAGCGGATGCATCCGAACCGGTCTTCCAGTCCGAATATCCGCGATACCTCCTCAAGGAACGCCAGTTCCTGTTCTCCAACTGCCCCGTCTGCACGGGCAATGTGAAACAGGCCGTCAACCAGATCTTCCAGCACTTCCTTCTGATCTTTGAACAGCCTGGCAATCTGGCGGGCATAGCTATCGAAACCGGTGACCTCCTGTTTTGCCAGGTTGAACACCCGCGCGACGTTCTTGGTTTCGTCCGGATGGATGACAAAAATCTCGCGGAAAGCCGCAATCTCCGCTTCGCTCACCAACCCATCTGCCTTGGCCATCTTGGCCGACAGGGCGACGACACCAATGGTGAAGGCCACGGACTTCTGAGGGTCGCGTTTTTCACGCGGCGCACCGACAATGCGCGACAATGCCTCGCTGACACTGTCTCCCACCGCCTGAAGAATCTCGGTGATTGTTGTCCAAATCGTCATTGCCTGTCAGACTACCCGATGACCATTAGGTTTCGCACCTGTTTCCCACATCAATTACAAAGATTTCATGTCGCACACCACCAAGGGCTATCTGCTGGCGTTTGCCGGTGTCGTCATATTTGGCTTGACCCTGCCTTTCACCCGCATTGCCGTGGCCGAATTGCCACCCGTGTTTGTCGGCCTGGGCCGTGCTGTCGTTGCCGCTGTGATTGCAGCCGTCATGCTGTTCATGACGCGTTCACCGCGCCCGGTCCGTCGCGACCTGCTGAAATTGTTGCTGGCGGGGTTCGGCATTGTCATCGGTTTTCCGCTGTTTTCCGCCATTGCCATGCAAACCGCACCGGCCAGCCACGGGGGCGTTGTGCTCGGCATTCTGCCGCTGGCGACAGCGGCCGCGGCAATCGCGTTTGCCGGCGAAAACCCGACATTGAAATTCTGGGCCTGGGCTCTGGCCGGGTCGGTCGCAGTGGTGGCATTCGCCCTGCTGAACGCCGGAGGGAATGAACTTTACCGGGCCGATCTGTGGTTGCTTGGCGCCATCGTTGCTGCCGCCGTCGGCTATGCCATATCCGGCGACCTGACCAGGCGGCTGGGCGGATGGCAGGTGATCTCCTGGTGCCTGCTGGTCATGGTGCCGATTATCATCGTTCCGGTGATTTTATCGTTGCCCGATGTGAACTGGAGCGCGTCACCACAGGCATGGGTTTCATTTGCCTACGTGGCCGTGTTTTCGCAGTTCCTGGGGTTCTTCTTCTGGAACAACGGCATGGCACTGGCTGGTGTGGCCAGGGCCGGACAGGTTCAGTTGCTGCAGATCTTCGTAACACTGGCAGGCTCATGGCTGCTGTTGGACGAGGCTTTGTCTGCAGTTACTTTTGGCTTCGCACTGATCGTGGCCTTTTGCGTATGGATGGGCCGCAAGGCGTGAGGCAATAGGGCCTAGAAAACCCCGGCTTCAAGGCCTGCCGCCATGGCGAGGCCGAGTTCTTCGACCTGCTGGGTAAACCCGTCCTGCCATGCGCCATGCAGGATCATCGGTTCCTGCACCAGTTTCCAGCGCAGGCCGCCAGTAATGCTTTCAATGGCACGGCGGGTGCCGGTGCCGTCCAGCCCCGCCCGGATGTACACACCCAGTGGCAATCCCTGCTTCTCCTCGATCACGCCGTAGTAGGTGCGGTCGAAAAAATCCTTCAGCGCACCGGACATGTAGCCGAGGTTCTCGGTTGTGCCGAGGATAATCCCGTCACAGGCCAGCACATCGTCCGGGCCCGCCTCGAACGGCGTCTTCGACACGGTGTTTATGCCGGACACGTCCGGCGACGAGGCGCCGCGCACCGCCGCATCACGAAGCGCCTCGGTGTTGGGTGACGGCACATGGGCGACTATCAGGAGCTGCTTGGTCACGAGTGGCCCTGCACTTCGCGTGGCGCGTACGGCGATTCAAGCGACGCAATCTGCGCATCCGTCAGCCTGATTTCCGTTGCGGCGACCGCATCGCTCAGGTGATGCGGTTTGGTGGCCCCGATGATGGGCGACGTAATGCCCTTGGCCAGCACCCATGCAAGAGCGACCTGGGCCGGTTTCACATCCAGTTTAGCCGCCAGTTTTTCGACCCGCGCCAGCACCGCATAGTCCTGTCTGGTGCCGAAGTAGCCTTGCGCGATCTTGTCGGTTTGACCGCGCGACGTTGCGCCGGTGCCGTCTTTGGGTTGGTTGCCGGCAAGGAAACCGCGCGCCATGGGCGACCACGGCACCAGAGCCACGCCTTCAGCCTGGCAATACGGGATCATCTCGCGTTCCTCCTCGCGGTAACACAGATTGTAGAAATTCTGCATCACCCGGAATTGCGCCCAGCCGTTGGCGCGCTGCATTTCACGCAGCTTGGCAAACTGCCAGGTCCACATGCTGGAGGCGCCGAGATAGGTTGCCTTGCCGGCCCGAACCACATCATTCAAGGCTTCGGCCAGCTCCTCAAATCCGGTGTCCGGATCAAGCCGGTGAATGTACAAAAGGTCGACATAATCGGTTTTCAGCCGCTTCAGGGATGCATCGACACCCTCAAGAATGTGCTTGCGCGACAATCCCTTGTCGTTGGGGCCCTCGCCCATCGCAAGGCACACCTTTGTGGCAATCACAGCGTCCGACCTTTTCATGTTTGCAGCAACGAAATTGCCGAGAATCTCCTCGCTGACGCCGGTGGAATAAAAATCCGCCGTGTCGAAGAAATTGATGCCGGCGTCCAGCGCCCCGGTCAGGAACGGCTGCGCGTCCGCCTCCCCCAGCACCCAGGGATGATGCGGCCAGCCCGGCATGCCATAACTCATCATGCCCAGGCAGAGCCGCGACACCTTCACGCCTGCTCCACCAAGTTTCACATACTCCATACAACAAGTCTCCTAGTCAAAATCCCGGCGCTTCAGGGTCGCCAGGCGTGTTCTTTTGGCTCCGTAGAGCAAGAGCTTCAAATGCGTCAGTTCAATTGTCCGGACCCGTTTCAGCAGCCCGAGCCATCGCCTCTCCCGCTTCATGACGGCGTCGCCACACAATTTGTGTGTTGTTGCAATCCCGGCAATCTTCAACTTCAACCCGTCTTGGACATAGCTGGTGAAAAACCTGTTGCACCCGGCATGTCCGGAAACCTCGCCGTCCGCACCGAACTGCACAAAGCGGTCGTCACCATTTCCTAGGCTCCATTCCGACCCGGCCAGCGAACCTTCGCCGGCCTCGCCAAAAGCCGGTGCGACAGTCAGTAAGCATGTAAAGAAAACCAGAAAGCGCGGTTTCGTCATCACCAAACTATGGGTGAACAGCACGGGGCGGTCAATCAGTTCAGAAATCAAAAAAGCGATTCAGTTAAGGCCGTTGGCCAAAACTAGAACCGCTTTCCAAACCGCAGGACGTACATCCGGTCTCTGCGTCTCTGATAGTGAATATGGGGGTTAATTATGAAGAAACAATGAACGAAGCGAATTAAAGTGAACCAGCACTGGGTTTTTCCTCGGAAAACCGGGAAAAAATAACACTGTTCAGTTCCCTCATCTGCTCCATCCATTGTGCCAGCCGGTCGAATTGGGCCAGCTTTGCGGCCCCTTCGGGCACCAGCGAGAAGTATGCCAGCATCGGATACACATGCGCATCAGCGAGGCTTACCTGATCGCCGGCCATCCAGTTTTCCCCTGCAAGTCGTTGTAATTCGCCCAGAATGAGGCCGGCACGTTCAAGACCGGGCATTGCTGCATTCTCTCGCGACGGCACGCACACGCCCCACACCAGATGCCTGTATATTTCAGTGTCCGCCAACCGCATGATCTGGCGCGCGCGGGCCCGGGCCTGGATACCGGCCGGCATCAGATCAGGACCGTCAAAAGCCTCATCAATATAGGCCGTGATCGCGTCGGTTTCATACAGCACGAGATTGCCGTGCCGAAGCGACGGAATACGGCCAAACGGGTTGAGATCGAGATAATCCTGTGGAGGTCCGTCACTTGCAAAGACATCTATCGGATGCAGCGTGTACTCGACACCCTTCTCAGCCAATACGATACGGCATATGCGCACATAGACACTATACTCGGCGCCGAACAGATCAACCGGACCGGTCACAGTGACGCCGCAGCCCTTGCTGCCTGGTCATAATGGCCTGACAGCACCCGCAGTTCCTTGGCCAGCGCGGATGCGGTCTCGGCCTTCAGGCCCAGCGACTTGATGGTTTCCACCAGCAGTTCCTCACGCACCTCGCGGTATTTGCGACACACCTCGTCGCCCTTGTCGGTCAGCACAACGGTCTTCTCCTTGCCTGACTTGCCCGACTTGACCAACCCGGCCCCGTCCAGCTTGCGGATGGCATAGGTCACCAGATGGGTGTCCTCGACATTCAGCACCAGGCAGATGTCGGCCAGCCGCTTCGGCTTGGTGCGGTGATGCACGGAAAACAGCACCAGCACATCAAGCGGCGACAGGCCGGGCACGCCGGCCGCGGTCATGCAGCGGACCATCCAGCGCTGAAACGCGTGCGACGCCATGATCAGCCCGAATTCGAACTCCGACAGTGACGGCATCGCACCTTGCGCAAGGTGTGAAGAAGACACGATCGGACCAAGTTTTCCAGATTTCTCATTATTCATGTTGACAATTTACCGATAAATCGTAGACGTTGGCAATCATTTTTTTGTCGCCCGGCATGGCCGGAAGCGAAAATGCAGGAGCAGAAAATGTCGAAATGGGATTTCTGGATCGATCGTGGCGGCACATTTACCGATCTGGTGGCGCGCATGCCGGATGGCAGCCTGAAAGCCCATAAGCTGCTGTCTGAAAACCCGGAAAACTACCGTGATGCTGCCATTCAGGGCATCCGCGACCTGATGGGCATCGCCAAGAAAGCTCCCATCCCTGCAGACAATATCGCAACGGTCAAGATGGGAACCACCGTTGCCACCAACGCCCTACTGGAGCGTAAGGGAGACCGTACCCTGCTGCTGACCACGCGCGGCTTCCGCGACGCGCTGGAAATCGGCTACCAGGCCCGGCCCAACATATTCGACCTCAACATCATCAAGCCGGAACTGCTGTATGAACAAGTCACCGAGGTAGATGAACGGGTGCTGGCCGACGGCAGCGTGGAAGTGCCACTGGACGAGACCGGCACCAGATTGGCGCTGCAGGCCGCTTTCGATGCCGGCATTCGCGCCGTGGCCATCGTCTTCATGCACGGGTACCGCTACACCCACCATGAAATCCGCGCCAGCGAAATAGCCAAAGATGTCGGCTTCTCCCAGATCTCGATCAGTCACCAGGTCTCGCCGTTGATGAAGCTCGTCGGGCGTGGTGACACGACAGTGGTTGATGCCTACCTGTCACCGATCCTGCGCCGCTATGTGGACCAGGTTGCAACCGAACTCGGCACTGAGGGCACCGACTGCCGCTTGATGTTCATGCAGTCATCGGGCGGTCTGACCGCGGCGGAACTGTTCCAGGGCAAGGACGCCATCCTGTCCGGTCCCGCCGGCGGCGTCGTCGGCATGGTCGAAACCGGGCGCATGTCAGGGTTTGAAAAACTCATCGGCTTTGACATGGGCGGCACCTCCACCGATGTGGCCCACTTCAACGGTGAGTTCGAACGCGCTTTTGAAACCGAGGTGGCCGGTGTCCGCATGCGCGCACCGATGATGCGCATCCACACCGTGGCGGCCGGCGGCGGATCCATTCTGCACTATGACGGCTCGCGCTTCCGCGTCGGTCCGGATTCCGCAGGCGCCAACCCCGGTCCCGCCTGCTACCGCCGCGGCGGCCCGCTGGCGGTGTCCGACGCAAACGTCATGCTGGGCAAACTCAATCCGGATTACTTCCCTGCCGTGTTCGGCCCAAACGGCGATCAGCCGCTTGATGCCGGCGTGGTGCGTGAGAAATTCACTGCCATGGCTGACGACATCGGCGACGGCAGGACGCCCGAAGACGTGGCCGAGGGTTTCATCCGCGTTGCGGTTGAAAACATGGCCAACGCAATCAAGAAAATCTCGGTTCAACGCGGCTATGACGTCCAGGGTTATGCACTCAACTGTTTCGGTGGCGCCGGCGGCCAGCACGCCTGCCTGATTGCAGATACGCTGGGCATGAAGACCGTCTATATCCACCCCTTTGCCGGGGTGTTGTCGGCCTATGGCATGGGGCTTGCCGACATCCGCAGCCACCGCCAGCAGGCAGTTGAGGAAATCCTGGCGCCCGAGCTTGAATCAACGCTCCAGACAATTGCGGCAAACCTTTCAAAAGACTCCATAAACGAACTCACAGAGCAGGGCGTTCCGGAACCCGAAACCACCACCTATCCGCGCGCCCTGCTGCGTTACAAGGGCACCGATTCAGCACTGGATGCAGATCTTGATACCGCTGACAGCATGCGGGCCCAGTTTGAGGCAGCACACAAGGCCCAGTTCGGCTTCTCCAGCCCCGGCACTGATATCATCGTGGAGGCGGTCACCGTCGAAACCGTTGGCGGCGGTTCAGACAGCGCGGAGCCAGTCTGCACACTGCAGCACGGCACCGCGAAAGCCATCGGCCAGACCCGTATTTACGCCAACGGCGAGTGGCACGACACACCTCTTTTTGACCGCGGCGTCCTCAAGCCCGGGTTCACCATATCCGGCCCTGCCCTGATCATTGAGGCCCATAACACCACCGTCATCGAGCCTGGCTGGCAGGTCGAAATCTCCAGCCTGGATCACATGGTGCTGACCCGTGCGGTCGCTGCCAAGCGCGAGTTCGCCATCGGCACCGACGCGGACCCGGTGATGCTGGAAGTGTTCAACAACCTGTTCATGTCAATCGCCGAGCAGATGGGCGTCACGCTGGAGAAGACCGCCTATTCGGTGAACATCAAGGAGCGCCTCGATTTTTCCTGTGCAGTGTTCAATGCAGACGGTGCGCTGGTTGCAAACGCGCCCCACATGCCGGTCCATTTAGGCTCCATGGACAAGTCCGTCGAGACCATCATCGCCAACAACCCCGTCATGCATCCGGGCGATGTCTACATGCTCAATGCGCCGTACAATGGCGGCACCCACCTGCCCGACATCACGGTGGTCACGCCGGTGTTCGACAGCGATGACAGGACCATCCTGTTTTACACCGCCAGCCGCGGCCATCATGCCGATGTCGGCGGCATGGCGCCGGGCTCCATGACTCCGCTGGCAACCTCCATCCATGAGGAAGGCGTCGTCATCGACAATTTCAAGATGGTCGACAAGGGCATCTTCCTGGAAGACGAAACCATGGCAGTGCTGACCGCGGGCGAGTATCCGTGCCGCAATCCCGGCCAGAACATTGCCGACCTGAAGGCCCAGGTCGCGGCCAACGAGAAAGGTGTGCAGGAACTGCGCAAGATGGTGGCCCAGTTCGGCCTCGACGTTGTGCAGGCCTACATGAACCATGTGCAGGACAATGCCGAAGAAAGTGTACGCCGTGTCATCGGGGCCCTGCACGACTGCTCGTTCGACTATGAAATGGATGCCGGCCAGCAGATCAAGGTTCACATCAGGGTCGACCGCGAAAACCGCACAGCCGTCGTGGACTTCACCGGCACCAGCGCCCAGCAGGCGAGCAATTTCAACGCGCCGCGCCCGATCACCAACGCCGCCGTTTTGTATGTGTTCCGGTGCATGGTCGCAGACAACATTCCGATGAATGCCGGTTGTCTGAAACCGATCACCATCGTGACGCCGGAAAAATCCATGCTGTCGCCGGAATACCCGGCCGCCGTGGTGGCCGGAAACGTCGAGGTGTCGCAAGCCGTGACCAGTTGCCTGTTCGGTGCGCTCAATGCCGTCGCCGCCTCACAGTCAACCATGAACAACTTTAACTTTGGCAATGACACATACCAGTATTACGAGACCATCTGCTCCGGGTCCGGTGCCGGGCCGGGATATGACGGCACTTCTGGGGTGCATACCCACATGACTAACACCAGATTGACCGACCCGGAAATCCTGGAGTTCCGCTATCCGGTAGTGCTGGAGGACTTCCGCATCAGGCGCAACGCAGGCGGGCACGGCAAGTGGTCCGGTGGCGGCGGCACGAGACGCACCGTCCGGTTCCTGGAGGAAATGGATGTATCCCTGCTGACGGGCCACCGGCGGGTACCGCCGTTCGGTCTCAATGGTGCCGAGCCGGGTGAGGTCGGCGTGAACTCGTGCCGCCGCCGGGACGGCACTGTAGAAGCGCTGCAAGGATGCGACCAGACCAAGGTGTTCCCGGGCGATGCCATCATCATCCAGACGCCCACCGGCGGCGGCTACGGCAAGGCGTGAACGTCAACAAAATCCAGCTTCGCGCAATGCCATGGCGTAGGCCCGCTGTCCGGCAATCTGGCTCCGTCTGTCACGACAGCAAATAGTTTGCCGGTTTGCCGTCTGGCCGACATGATTGCCGATAACATAGCCGGGAGCGAACCGCGCACCTGATCGCCAGTCGCGCTGCATGCCCCGTTGGCGGCGTCCGCCAGCTGAAGCAGAACGGTTCCCATTCCTGGCCGTAAAGATCTCGACGTAATGTTCCTGCATCGACATCCAAAGCAGCTCGCTGCATTTTTCCTGTAGCAGGCGCACCGGACTGTGCCAGCTCATCCACCTTCATGCCGCGCCGTTTGATGGATGCAGTCCTGTTAGAATGACCATTCAATGCCCGCTGGGCAAAGGTTTGCGGCGCAGGCCGGTCAAGGCATTGAAAACGATCGCCAGCATCAGTATGCCGCCGCCCGTCAGCGACGCCGCTGTCGCGGTTTCCCCCAACACCAGCCAAACCCAGATTGGAGCCAGCACCACTTCGGTCATGGACAACAGTGCCAGCTCGGCTCCAGGGACCACCTGCGAGCCGAGCGTGTACAATGTCATACCCAACCCCAGCAAGACCACGCCAAGCATAACCGCAATGGCTATCTCGTGCACCGGCAGATCAAGCCCCTGACCGGTGCCGGTGACGACCAGGCCCGACAGCACCAGCGCAAAGAGCCCCCCGAGAAACGACACCGGCATCATGTCTGACGCCTTTCCCCAGCGCAGTGCGATCGTGAACAAGGCGAATCCCAGAGCCGCCATCAACGCGACTCCATCGCCCCACCAGTTGCCTGTGGTAAGACTGTCAGACACCATGAAACCAATGCCGACCAGACCGACAACCATGGCTGCCCAGGTGGCCCTGCGGACCCGTTCGCCCAGCACCACAAAACTGACGAGTGCGACCATGAATGGCGCGGTCGCAAACAGAAAAGCCGCATTGGCCACGCTGGTCAGCTGGACGGCCGCAATGCCGGCAGCATAAGCCATGGTCAGCGCCATGCCGCCGAGTACGCCAGGAACACCCGCATTCCGTATTGCCTGTACCGGTCGCCCGCCCGAACGCCAGTACATCAGGCAAAACAACATCGGCAGCAGGCCAGCCGAACGGAAGAACAGGATTTGCCAGACACTGGCTGTTTCTATGTGCCTGATACCCAGCGGAATGAGCGACCAGCACACACCAGCCAACGCGCACAAGACAACGCCCAGTGGATAGGATAGATGAGCTCCGCGATATGCTGCCTGGCTGACCACCAGCAGATCCTATGTCAGCCGGAGCCTGGCTGTATATCACGTCAACGACGCCCGGAAATGTCGCAAACGGACTTCGCCGGAGACCACCACTGGCAGCTGGCTGGCATTCATCGCAACGGTCCCGGCGCTGCTTCAGCGGCAGTACTTGCCCTTGCCGGAGCGGCCATGCTTGCCGAGGTCAAAGTGGAAATGGTTCCGGTGCGCCGCGTCGGCATTTGGCCCGAGCACAGTTGTGAACGTACCACATGATTTGCCGTGAACCTGTTTCAGAAACGAGCTCTCCTTTCGGCCACCGTTCCAGCCGCTTTGGACCTCCACGACCCGGCCCGACGCCAGGGTGAAAGCCGAGACGTCAAGCGCATTGCCAAAGGCATGCTCGGAGATTTTGGCGCCGCGTTTGTTGTTGCGCGCGCGGCAGGCATAGGACGCCGCGATGCGCAATTTGACCACCGGTTCGCCAAAGGTGGAGCGCGCAGCAGGCTGCACGGCGTTTTTGATCCAGCGGCTTGTCGCTCCCACCATCTGGCAGCGAACCCTGGCTGGGGTTGAAAACGCCACATCGCCGACCGCGGTTACCTTCCAGGCATTCTTGATGCCGCAGGCTCCCCTGCCGTCGACATTGCCGATCGATACCGCGTCGGCAATTGATCGCGGATCAACCGAACACTTGCCCGACGGCGGACGAACGCCGGCACTGGAGAAATCATCCGTCAGGTTTGGCGTCGACGAGCACGCGGAAACACCAACGATTGCAAATCCGGCAATCAGCCAGCCGATTACTTTTGTCGAAAATCGCTTCACGTTCATTCTCACGGCGAATAGATTGCAACCATGTTGAAACTACGTCAGCCTCGTTAACGAACCACAACCGGAATGAGCCCCATATGTACACTATCTATACAGCCCCCGGCACAGGCGGGTTTGCGCCCGAGACCATGCTGGAAGCGGGCAATGCGCGCTGGAAACGCGAGATTATCGACACTGAAAAGGATGAGCACAGATCGGCAGGTTACCTTGCAATAAACCCGGCGGCGCAACTGCCGGCACTGATATTGCCGGACGGCCAGCTAATGACCGAATCCGCGGCCATCTGCCTGTTTCTCGGCGATGCGCATCGCGGCACCGGCCTGGCGCCGCAACCGGGAGATTCGTCTCGCCCCTTGTACCTGCGCTGGATGATTTACCTGTCAGCCGTCATCTATGAAGCTGACCTGAGGTGCTATTACTCCGACCGCTATACCTCAGACGCACAAGGTGCCGATGCGGTGAGATCCTGCGCCGTTGACCAGATGAACGCCGCCTTTGCCATTATCGACGAGCACCTGTCCAGACATGAGTGGCTGGCCGACAAGGCCATGTCGGCGGCCGACATCTATATGGCCATGCTGGCAAGCTGGCACCCCGACATTGCCGCCCTGAAACAGGCCTGCCCTCGTGTCGCCGATGTCTGGAACAAGGTTGCGAAAGTCGATTTTGTCAAAAAGACGAATGACTTCCATAAGCTCTGGTAGCTGGAACTTACCTCACAAAAGCGCCTGATTTTGCCCTGAAACTGCTCAATATCGGCAATTTGGGATGGTGAAAACGCTATGGACATCGGACGGCGCGCGTTCAATCAGGGCCTCGCCGGCGCCATCGCTGCCGGTGCCATGGGCAGGTCTGCCGTTGCGGCACCGGCCTATCGTGGACCCAATGTCGTCATCGTGCGCTTCGGAGGCGGGGTGCGGCGAACCGAGACAATTGCAGATCGCACGACATACTCGCCTTATTTCCTCAATGTGCTGGCCAAACGCGGCACGCTGATACCTAACCTCACCATCGCCCAGCTGCAGGACGTCGATACCAGCCATGCGGAGGGCACGCTCAACATACTGACCGGGCGTTACAGGGCCTATGAGAAGGTAGGAGCGCAGGGACTTGCGCCGCTGCTGGAGCCCAGCGAACCAACCCTGTTCGAGGCCTTGCGCAAGAGTTTTGACATACCGGCTCACCAGGCCCTGCTGATCAATGGCGAAGACCGTCCACAGGAAGAATACCTGACCTACGGCGGTCACAAGCACTTCGGCGTATCGTTCCGCTCCGAAGTGGTCAGCCTGTTTCGTTACAAGTTGCACAAATTCCGGCGCATCCTGGAAGACAACAAGGCATCTGAAGATGTTCTGGCCGATGCCCGCAATCAATTGGACGAGTTGACGGCCTATGATTTTCGCAGCTCAGCCCGGCGGAGTTCAGCCGCGATGGACAGGTTCTGGGACAACTGGCGCAACCAGTACGGCGACACCGGTCTGAGAAACCCGCGTGGTGACCGGTTGCTGACTGAACTCGCCGTCAAGGCGATGCGCGAACTGAAGCCGCGGCTTATGATGATCAACTACCAGGACCCGGACTACGTGCACTGGGGAAACGCCAGTCACTACACCAGGGCAATAGCCATCATCGATCAGGGCTTGAAACGGCTTGTCGAGACCGCCGACAGCGAACCGGCCTATCGGGGACAGACAGTGTTTGTAATCGTCCCCGATTGCGGGCGGGATGCCAATCCACTGATGTCGGTCCCTTACCAGCATCATTTCAATTCCCGGTCTGCGCACGAGATATTTGCCTTGCTGCTCGGTCCGGGCATCTCGGCAGGCAAGGTTCTCGACAAGCCGGTCGACCAGACCAGCCTGGCCGCAACCGTCGGTGCAGTGATGGGCTTCCCGATGCGTTCGGCGGAGGGCCGGGTGCTGTCGGAATTGCTGACATGAGCGCCCAGACGACCGTTCACGCCGACACACCGGATAGCGCGGTACGTCCTGGCATGTTTCGTCGGCTTGCAGCGGTAGTGAACATTATCATTGCTGCCGTCCTGTGCCTCACACCGTTCACCGCCGTCGTCGTGCTGGGATGGATAATGCGGGTGATGCGCCGAGAAATGGTCATCGAGAGCGGCCGTTACAGCCGGGCGAACGGCAAGCGTGATGTCAGCCGAAAAGTTGCCCTGGCGACTGTCCATGCCCTGCCGCAACTGCAAGGCACGGCGCGTTTCCCGGGCTGGTTGAAGGGTTTCTGGGACACCCTGCAGTCCTCTCTCAGGGCGGTCATCGCCATGTCGCTTGCCCTGTTGCCGTTTGGCACAATCCTGCTGCTGTCATGGTGGGCCGGCTGGGAGAACTCGTTCAACAAGGGTTATGAGCAGGCCTGGGTCGGCCCGCTTCTGGCGGCGGTTGGCATTGCGCTGGGCGCGTTTACACTGGCTCATCTGCCGATGGCGCTGGCGCACCATGCGGCAGAGCAAAGGGTGGGTGCCATCTGGAGCATTGGCCTGATACGCCGGTTGATCGGCCGTGTCCGCTGGCGCTACCTGATGCTGACACTGGCAACCATTGCCTTGTCGGCACCATTGTTTCTTGTCCAGATTCTACCGGCATTCATGGAAGGCATCTATCCCGGGCTGGCCACGGCCTCTCCGGAAGAAATCGAGGCGTTCGCTCTGTTCTACTACGCAGGCGCAACCATCTATCTTGTACTTGTCTTGCTTGTCCTGCGTCGCTGGGCGGCAAGGCTTTACGCCCGGGCTGCACTCCTGCTTCAGTCGAACGAACTTCGGTTCATTCATCAGGTATCTAAAATGCTGGACCGGCCTCCGGCTCCGGCACGGCCCGCGCCTGGCCGCTTCGGCGGCATGGTCGCCGGTTTGTTGATGCTTGCCGGATGGCTGGCATTTGTTGCAGCGCTCTATGTGGCCCAGTTCGCCAATCATGCCTGGTGGAACTGGATCAGTTTCCCGCTCACCGGGCTGCCCTGGATATTTCGCCCGCTGTAGATTACGCCTTTTCGACGACCCACAAAACAACCGCGAGGCCTTCCTGCGCCAGATGCGCCGGCGGGCTGAGTTGTTCATGCTTGGTGATCCTGGCGCCGGCAGATTTAACCCATTCCGTCATGTCGTAGTGGGCTATACCCAGGCGCCGGTGAGCAAACTGCTCGCGCAGGAATTCCAGATCATGCGAAGCGAAATCCACCACCACAAGGCGTCCGTCCGGTTTCAGCAGGCGCACGGCTTCGCCAATCGCCCTGGCCGGGTCGGCCAGAAAATGCAGCACCTGATGCAGGGTTACCAGGTCCGCAGATGCATCCCGCAATGTCAGCCTGGAGATATCCCCTTGCCGGACCTGGACATGCTCCAGTCCAGCCTGCCCCAGGTTTGCCCGAGCGAAGTTCAGCATTTCCCGTGACAGGTCGACGCCGATCGCCTCGTCAGCTTGCGGTGCAAACATCTCCAGCATCCGGCCGGTGCCGGTGCCAAGATCAACATAGCGCCCGATGCGCGCGTCTCCGACCAGTTCACGCATGGCCTCTTCGGTTTTTTCCTCCGACACGTGATAGGCGCGGATCGCTGTCCAGTTTTCAGCGTTTTCTGCGAAATAGGCCTGGGCATCCGCCTGCCGTTGCGCCTTGACCTGGGCAATACGCTCCAGGTCACGTGCCACTTGTGGATCGTCGTCGCTCAGAAACCGGATCAGCGACCGGGCCAGTTCCGCATTTCCGGAGCTTGTATTGATGCGGAACAGCATCCAGGCCCCTTCCCGGTATCGCTGGATAAGACCCGCCTCGACCATCAGTTTCAGATGCCGGCTGACCCTCGGCTGGCTCTGGCCGAGGATGGTGGTGAGTTCAGATACATTGAACTCCCCGCGCGACAGGATGAACAGCAAGCGCAGCCGGGTTTCCTCCCCCGCCGCGCGCAATCCTGCCAGAAGTTCGTCAATCATCACCATTCAATCGGCCAGCCCGTGTTCCCTATTCCCTCTTGTAAAAAGCCTTAGCCTGCCTTGGGACTGCCAGCAAGCCCGTCTCATCTGCCGATAATCTTGACGTCTGCCGCGAAACCGCTTTAGTTGTTAACTAATTGATTTGAGGATTGAGCATGAGCCTCTTACGCTGCGTGCCTCATGTCACACTAATAACACTCAAAGGACACATCCGCATGAACCGGCGCACTTTGGCATTGGGTACGGTATTGGCAGCCTTGATGATCGCAGTGACCTCGATCGCACCGGCAACAGCGGCGGATCATCCTGCAATCAAATTCACCCGCAAAGTGGCCAACGATCTGCTGGCGGCAAACAGATCAGGCACGATCACAAGCTTTGCCCGTGTCCTGCGCCGGCATGCAGATATCCCGGGTATCTCGAAATATTCGCTCGGCAAGTACGAGCGGTTCCTGCCCAAATCTCAAAACAAGCGCTACTACAACGGCGTCACCGCGTTCATGGCACGATATTTCGCCGACCAGACCCGCGAATACAGGGTGGCGAAAGCCGAAGTCCTGGACGCCAAGAAGGCAAAAGGTTCGGATATCGCGGTCAATACGCTGGTCACGCTTCGCACCGGAAACAAGTACACAGTGCAGTTTCTGCTGCGTCCGGCCGGCAAGACCTTCAAGGTCGTCGATGTGAAAGTTTCGGTTCCGATCGTCGGGTTTGTCTCACTGACCTATCAGCAGCGCGGTATTTTCCAGAAATTCCTGGTGAAGAAGGGCGGTGACCGGCGCGCCGTCAATCAACTTGTCGAAACCCTGAATCGCTAGGACCTGCCTGCCAGACGGCTTTATCTGGCGAATTTCGCTCGAGCGGCCTGAAAGTCATCCGACATCCACGCCACCAGTTGCTGGTCCTTGTCATAGGCGCTGGTCGCATAATCAAGTGCATGGGCGGATGCATCGATCTGGCGTTTGATCATCCGCACAGCCAGGCCCGGATAACCGGCAATCCGGCCTGCCATCAGTTTTGCAGCGGCAAGCGCGCCGCCGGTCTCACAAACCTCGTCCGCAAACCCAAGCCGCCTGGCCTCTTCCGCCGTCCATTGTTCACCAGCCAGCAAGACCCGCCGTGTCGCCTGGACGCCAACCAGCGCTATCAGCCTTGGCACGGAATGCCACCCCATATTGTGCGCCACCTGGACCTCGGGCGCGCCGAACCGGGAGCCTTGTGATGCAATACGGAAATCACACATGGATGCCAGTGCCAGCCCGCCGGCAAGGCACGGCCCTTCAACTGCGCAGATCACCGGCACTTCGATACCGGCCCAGGCCCGCCCCAACCTTGGACCCCTCTCGCTGTAATGCCGCTTGTCTTCGAGGGACATCTCGTTAATCCGGTCAAATACCGGGTCGGACAGGTCCATGCCTGCGGAGAAAATCCTGTCTGTGCCGGTCAGCACCACACATCTCAGGTCGGTGTCATCCACGAAACTCAAGGCCGCTGCCGCCAATTCGTCCATGATGGTAAACGACATCGCGTTCGCCCGTTCGCCGCGGTCATAAGTGACGACCGCGATGCCGTCCGCACGTTCAATGGTAACGGTTTGTGTTTTCATGGCTCACAAGCTGCACCTTTGTTCACGTTGGTTCAAGCCTGCAGGCAGTTTCGGACCTTGCCCGCAGATGCGAGTTTCCGCATATTGGTCGCGATGATACGCAACGCTATGAAACGCCGCGACCTGCTTGTTGCACTAGGCGCCGGTCTTGTGATTCTGGGCCATCCAGGTGCCCGGATCGCTGAGGCAGCTCCTGCAACACCGCCGGAGAAACTCGTCCACGACGCTACCAACAGGTTTCTGGACGTACTGAGGAATGGCGCCCAACAAGACGAAATTGCAGACACGCTGGACAGGTATGTTGCCATGCAATCCCTGGCTCTGTTCGTGCTTGGCAAGCATCGCCGCAAGCTCAAGTCCGATCAGCAGCAGGCTTATGTGGATCTGTTCAACCGCATGATCCTCAAAGTGATTGCCAAAAACGGCAAGAGGGTCCGCGGCACGGCGTTTGTGGTCACCGGTTCACGCGGCAAGATCGTGCGTGGCTATGTACAACACGATCAGGACCGCCGCACCGAGGTGGAGTTCAGAACCGGGGAAAATCGCATTACGGATATACGGGTTGGAGGCATCTGGATGGGTATCCTGCTGCGGCAGAGCTTCGATCACGTGATCCGCCGGGGCGGCAGCATCGACGCGATTTTCACATTCCTGAAATCAGGCAAGGTACCGCTGTGACCGGCCGGTCCGGTACATACGAGCCGGCAGATGTGCGTGACGGTGAAGTCCGGTCACCGCGTGACCCGGCCCTGGAAGCCGGTGATGCACATGTGATTTTCATTGGCCGCATCAGATCGCCATGGAAGCAGCGCAGCGAGTGTCCGAAAAACATGCGTCAGGCTCGCGACAAGCCAGCCGGAGATTGCTATCTGGAGATAGATCAGGCCTGGCGGTCCGGACTGACCGGACTCACAGCCGGCGATTATCTGCACATCCTGTACTGGATGCACCAGGCCCGGCGCGACGTCGTGCTGCAGCAACCCCGCCACCGCGAAACGCCTGCCGGAGTCTTTTCGCTGCGCTCACCGGTCCGGCCGAATCCGGTTGCCATGGCCCTGGTCAAAGTCACATCCATTGATATCGGCACAGGCATTGTCGGAATCGACGCCACGGACGCGCTGGACAAGACCCCGTTGGTCGATCTCAAGCCATATTTGCCCTCCATTGATCACCCGCCTGACGACTGACCCCGCATCCAAATACAGGTCACAGTCAGTTGTAAGTCGGGATGCTTTATGCAATAGCGAAGCACGGCGGAGTGGTGGGAATGGCAGAACTGGAAATTATCGGCCCGGCACGCGATGCAGGTGTGCGCATCTGCAGGATGGCATGCATGGAAAAGGGCGTGCTGTACCGGTTCCGGGACATTGATCACGGTTCCGGACAGGCCCTTAAGGAGAACATGTTCGGCTCCTTGCCGGCATTGCGGCACGGTAAGGTGAGGCTGTTCGAGATACGCGGTATAACCCATTATATCGATCACCGCTTTAACGGCCGCGCCCTGGTGCCTGCCGATCCCATTCGATCGGCCGAAGTTGAACAATGGATCGGTGTCATCCACTCGCGCCTGGGCAGGCTTATGGGCCCCAGGTCCGCCGCTGAGGCGGTACAATGCGACGACACCCGGTCCTGCCTTAAAGTGTTGAATGAATGCATCGGCAGCCGCACCTGGCTGGTTGGCCGCGGATTTACATTGGCGGACATGTGGCTGCTGCCGGCAGTGCATAACTTCTGCATTCATACCGGCCACACTCATCTGCTGCACAACCTTCCCGCCATCGGCATCTGGTATGACAAGCACAAGTCACGCAAGTCGTGGAAATCGCTGTCCGGCGAGGAAAGCCCCGGCCGGCAATGATTGAATTTGCACTAGCCTGCTTCTTCCTCCTGATCACACCGGGACCGGGCGTTCTGAGTGTCGCCGGCGTCGGTTCCGGCTTCGGCTTCAAGGCAGGTTTTTCCTACTTGTGGGGGTTATGCGCGGGCAACTTCGCCGTCGGCATGGCTGTCGCGACCGGTCTGGCGGCGGTGCTGTTCTCAATTCCTTATTTGCGGCTGATCCTGCTGATAGCCTCGATCGCCTATCTCACCTATCTGGCCGCCAAGATCGCGTTCTCCGGCAACAGGATCGCGCTGATCGCGCCCGAAAAAGCACCTGGCTTCTGGAACGGTTTCACCCTTCAGTTCATCAACCCCAAGGCCTACGCGGTCAACACGGCATTGTTCACCGGTTTTGCATTCCTGCCGGCCAACTATGTTCTCGAAGTTGCTGTCAAGATCGGCCTGCTGAACGCGTTCTGGATACCGATCCACTTCCTGTGGCTCGGTGTCGGGGTCTACTTGAAGCGGTTGAATCTGCCAGACGCGGTCCAGAGGCTGATCAATGTAACCATGGCAGTGACCATGCTGGCGGTGGTCGGACTGGCGCTTTGGGCCGAGCGGTAGATCAGCACGATTTGCGATTGAACCAGTCCACAACCATAAAGCTGATTGCTTTCAAGGCGCTGGAACAACCTCATGCAGTCAAGCAAGCCCACCTCGTCAAGGTGACAGTTAACTGATCCTTGATGTGATCACACAAATCCCGATTCCTGCGCTAAACGCCTGCCAAGATTTGTTCGCTAGCATCCGGTCCACAACTCGGACTTGAGTTCAAATGCGGACCTGGAGCGGAATGTGTTCTCACGAATGCGGGCAACTGCTCCAAACTTGGAACCGGTAATCTCTTCTGACAGGGCAGTGTCGTCTTGCCGGAAGGTGCTCCCGGTGTGGATACCAACTTGTCAGACAGGCGCCAAAGCAGAAGAATCAGGAGAGGCAAGCGAAACAGTCGCTACCTTCACCTGCTTGTGCCGGTGGCCGTAATACTGATGGCCACGTTCCTGCACTGGATTGAAACCCAGCACATCAACAACGAAGGCGTGGATCAGCAGATCGAGATCACTCGGGCATCACAGCAGCTGGTCAACACGATTTCCGTCATTCCCGGCTCGGGCAAGCAGTCCGAGACATTGCGCCATGGCTTGTTGAATTCCATGACCGTGCGCCCGGAAGTTGACTGTGCTGTACTTACACTCCCAAATGGCGAAACCGTGGTGAGCGGCCGGGTCAAAGCCACATGCGAACAACCGTCGCCAGTGGCGGAATTGGCGGTGGCCGAACACAATCAGTACAAGCTCAAGGTCTACCACACGCGGACCCTGCTGAAGCGGTCACACGAGATATTTCTGCGCATCACGCTGGTTGCTCTCCTGTGCGGACTATCACTCGCCATCGTGTTCAACGGCCTGTTCCACGAACGGTATGTAAAACGTGAACTGCACTCTACGTTCAAGGCGCAAAAACGAGCTCAGAGGGCTCGCGTTGCAGCTGAACGGATGGCGGTTGAAGCCGAGGCTCACAGCGACGCCAAAAGCGACTTCCTGGCGACAATGAGCCATGAAATCCGCACGCCGCTGAACGGCATTGTCGGCATGGCAACCTTGTTGTCCGACAGTCTGAATGATGAGACCAAGCGCGGTTATGCCCAGATGATCCGCACTTCCGGCCATGCATTGCTGGACATTCTCAACGATTCACTTGACCTGTCCAAGATTGATGCCGGGAAACTGACCATGCGCCCGGAAACCTGTGATCTGAAGCAGTCTGTTTCCGAAGCTATTGACCTGTTCAGCGTTCGCGCCAGGGAAAAAGGCATCGATCTGGTCTGCGTTCTGGACGACAGCCTGCCCAGCTTCGTGACGGTCGACCCTATGCGTCTGCGCCAACTGCTGACCAACCTGGTCTCCAACGCGATCAAATTCACCGACCAGGGCGGTGTCGTGTTGAATGCCAGCGCCGCCCCCGCTAGCGCAGAAGGCGAGCGCTCGGATATTCGCATCGAGATAACCGACACCGGCATTGGGATCGGCGACGACCACATAGCCGAGATATTCGATCGGTTCTCGCAGGCCAGCCAGTCACCTCACGTACAGGTTCAGGGCACCGGCCTTGGCCTTGCCATTTGCCGCGAGATTGCCCAGCTCATGCAGGGCAGCATCGAAGTCAGCAGCAAGCTTGGCGAAGGCACGACATTCACCGTCAACTTGTCACTGCCGATTGCTGACAAGCCGTACATGACCGACAAGCCGGCGGCCCGGCAAACCAAGCCGGCGGTGAAACGCCGGGCGACCAACATCATGCTGGTCAACAACAACTCCGGCGTTGCCTATGAGATCAAGGCCAGGCTGGAACAGCGTGGTTACAAGATCAGTCATGTGGCCAACTACAGCCAGGCGCTGAACGGCCTGCACAAGGGCCATACCGGTCCGATCATTGCCAACCTTGATCAGAACCGGGACGTATCGGCAGAGGTGGACAGGTTTCTCGCCGAAACCAGGGAGCGCGGGATCACGACAATCGGCATTTCCGACCGCCCTGCCTCACTGGATCATACCTTGACCAGTCAGGTCGATGCTCTCGTGATAACGCCGGGGCCATGGGACGACCTGTTGCGTGAAGTGGCATTTGCCTGCATGGACCTGGAGGACACGGTTCCCGATGCGGCATAGCCGGTATCAGGGTTGAGAACCGAGAACCTGTCCGGCGGCCCGCATGCCGGCGGCCAGCGCTCCCTCAATCAGGCCCGGGCTTATCTTCGAGGTCTCAGCGGCGGCAAAGGCCACACGGCCTTGCATATGCGTTTGTCGCAGGACATCAGGCCCTGTATCTGGATGCTTCATTGCTTCAGCACGGTCGCGCGGTGTGCAGATCAAGTCATTGGCCGCCCAGTCTTCCACATGGATGTGGGTCGGCTGTGCCGCGGCCTCCCCAAGACACCGCACGAGTTGGGCAATGATGTCTGTCTCCAGACGATCCTTGTTGACCGCGCGCATTTCATGCGGCCATCCTACGAACCCGAACAGGGCCGCCGGAGTTCCATCTTGACCACTGACATCATGGGCTTCTGCCAGCGGCCCTGCCCGGCTGGCAATACGGCCCGACAGCCCGGCCTGGCGCCAGAAGGCTGACGGATAGACAATCAGCGCTTTAGCGTGCACCGACATCCATGTGGGCGTTTCCTTGAGGGCCCGAAACAGATCATCGCCAAGCGCCGGTGACCAGTTGATTGCATGTTCCGCCACCCGCAACGGCGCAGCGACAATCACCTGGTCAGCCCTGCAGGTGGTGCCCGATGTCTCGACCACGATTTCTTCATCGCCGGCACGAATCGCCGTCACCGCAACACCGGTGCTCAGAATGCCTGCCGGCAGCTTTGCCACCAGCGCATCAATCAGCGCCTGAGGGCCACCAGCGATCCGGGCAATGCCGTGTTGCCCGGGCACTGTCTGGAACTGCACCGGTGCTTCCGGTCCGTAGTCAAGCGCCGCTCTTCCGGTCTCGAATTGAGGGAATGTATGCAGCCCAAGCCGTTGCAGCCACTCGATAACGACCGGCTGGTAAGGCGGCCACACCCAGGTGGGCCCCAGATCACCCAGAACAGTGCCGGTGTCTGCATCGTGCAGCGACCGGACACGGCCTCCCGGCCTGTCCGACGCCTCAAGCAGTACGACCGACCGCCCCTGCTCCAGCACCAGCGTCGCCGCGACAAGGCCCGACAATCCAGCGCCAATGACAACTACATCGGCGCTGGTGCTTTCATTGCTCACCGCGAGAACTGCTTGTACTTGATCCGCTTTGGCATCACCGCGTCTTCACCCAGGCGACGCTTCTTGTCTTCTTCATAGTCAGCGAAATTGCCCTCGAACCATTCCACATGGCTGTTGCCTTCAAAGGCCAGGATATGGGTGGCCAGCCGGTCCAGGAACATGCGGTCATGGGAGATCACCACGGCACAGCCGGCATAGCTTTCCAGCGCCTCTTCGAGCGCGGCCAGAGTCTCCGTATCCAGGTCATTGGTCGGCTCGTCAAGCAGCAGGACGTTGGAGCCCTTCTTCAGCATCTTGGCCAGATGCACCCGGTTGCGCTGTCCGCCGGACAGTGAACCGACCTTCTGCTGCTGGTCTCCGCCCTTGAAGTTGAACGCCGAGCAGTAGGCGCGCGAGTTCTGTTCCCGCTTGCCGAGATAGAAAATGTCGTTGCCCTCGGAGATTTCCTCCCACACGGTCTTGTTGGGATCAAGCGTGTCGCGGCTCTGGTCAACATAGCCAAGCTGTACGGTGTCACCGATCCGGATGGACCCTTCGTCAGGCTGTTCCTGACCGGTGATCATGCGGAACAGTGTCGTCTTGCCCGCGCCATTGGCGCCGATGATGCCGACAATGCCGCCCGGCGGCAGCCGGAACTCCAGGCCGTCAATCAGCAGCCGGTCACCATAGCCCTTTTTGAGGCCTTCGACATCAATGACCACGTCGCCAAGCCGGTCTCCGGGCGGGATCACGATCTGGGCAGATGTTGACTTGAGCCTGTTGTCATTGGCCTTGACCAGTTCGTCATAGGCCTTGATACGCGCCTTTGACTTGGCCTGGCGGGCCTTCGGTGACGCGGCAATCCACTCCTGTTCGGCCGCCAGTGCCTTCTGCCGCGCTGCATCTTCGCGGCTCTCCTGCGCAAAACGCTTGGCCTTCTGGCCCAGGTAGGCGGAGTAATTGCCTTCATAGGGAATGCCGCGGCCACGGTCGAGTTCCAGTATCCAGCCGGTCACGTTGTCGAGGAAATACCGGTCGTGGGTGATGATCAGTATGGCGCCGGGATATTCGCGCAGATGATGCTCGAGCCAGTTGACGCTTTCGGCATCCAGGTGGTTGGTCGGTTCATCGAGCAGCAGAAGGTCCGGCTTGCGCAGCAGCAACTGTGTCAGGGCGACACGGCGGCGTTCCCCGCCCGACAGTTTCGACACGTCCGCATCGCCGGGCGGGCAACGCAGCGCATCCATCGCCTGTTCGACCTGGCTGTCGAGATCCCACAGGTTCTGCGCATCGATTTCGTCCTGCAGGCGGGTCATCTCGTCCGCGGTTTCGTCGGAGTAGTTCATCGCCAGCTCGTTGTAACGATCGAGGATGGCCTGTTTTTCCGACACGCCCTCCATCACGTTTCCCATGACGTCCTTGCTCTCGTCCAGCTGCGGTTCCTGCGGCAGGTAGCCGGATGTGGCGCCTTCGGCCAGCCAGGCTTCACCGCTGAACTCCTTGTCGATGCCGGCCATGATGCGCAGCAAGGTGGACTTGCCCGCACCGTTCGGTCCGAGCACGCCAATCTTGGCGTCCGGGTAGAAGCTCAGGTGCACGTCCTCGAGCACCTTCTTGCCGCCGGAATAGGACTTCGACATGCCCTGCATGTGATAGATAAATTGACGCGCCATGACAGGCTCGTACCCCTCTTTGATGGATATGTGGAAATGCTGAGCGGGTTTTAGCTGATGGGCACAACTTTCGCAATTACCCATGACAACGTGCCCGGCGCATAAGTAAGCGCCGGGCATCTCGGTCCGAACCGGGATTTCAGATCATGGCTGTATCAGGAGAGCGTTGCCGCTAGCCCTTGCCGGGCCAGCCATTGGCCATGGCATTGTTCTCGGCAGATTTCTTCGCCTTATAGCCCTCGGTGGCGCGGCCAACCTGCTTGCCGTTGGAGGCAAAGCAGCGCCAGCGGTGCTCGCCCTTCTTGTCCTTGTAGAACTCCCAGCGGTCGCCGGCCTTGGAGCCACGGTTGGCATTGGCCTGGCAGTCCTTCTTGTTCACATAGCCTTCCGACGAAGCGCCGATGATTTCACCGTTCTTGTGCGTCTTGCGCCAGCGCCACTCACCCTTCTTGTCTTCGTAGTATTCCGTCTTCACATCAGCCATCGCCGACCTTCTCCCAAAACGTTTGTCTCAGTAACGCTGGCAAGAAGAAATTGATTCGGTTGTGAAGTCACGTAAGGAATTTCAACGTAAGGATGCAGGTTTCACCACGCTGCATCAGCACGGTTGTCGACTGGGACCACAGGAGGCGCACGTGTTGCCGTGTTGCACAACTTTCGCACGCCTGCGGACGATAAACCCGAGAAGACCGCGAACCTCTGCTTGGCCACTGCATCAACACACTGCAACTGCAATCAGTCACAGGTTTTCGTCAGCACAATGCCGACCGGCAAAAGCGCAAAAAGACCAATCACTTCTTACATTCGGTTGTGTCTCTAAAAACCGTTGTCCGGCTCCGGCGTCTCCAGAGTCAAGACGTCTTGAGACGTGGCACATCGGGCGCCATCAAGCATGGAAATTGCCCCAGGCATGGTGATCAACAAGGGGATGGCTTCGATGATTGGAGCCCGGTCGAACGCCGGGAAACGCCTCCGCTCGGCGTCGCTCCGCCCGATCGCGCACCCCAGATTGGGGACCAGAAGCATGTGGAAAATTTTCTCTGAAGCCGTGCCCGCAAAGAAACCCTCACCGGAAACGACTGCGTGTAACGACTGCCTGCAACCTTGCCGGAAGGCCACGAACTACTGCAGACCAACCGCATCGACGAAACCTGACGGACAGCCCGGGTCCGTCGGCGACGACGCCGCCATGAGATCGGACATCTTGCTGTCTGGAGAAATTGTGCCGGACAATCCGATTGTCAGTTCGACAATCAACCGCCTGTCCTGGTCATTCTTGCAGGCGATGCGCACACGCTCACCCGCCCCCGGTCCGAAGCTCCGGTCAAAGGCAGCCCGAATTTGCGCACCGTCAAGCTCGCGGCCAATTCGCGATGCGAACAGCGTTCGGACCTGAGAAGCATTGAGCAGATCCACCAGGTACAAAGAGTCGGAAAAATACTCGGCCGCATCCTCCCCATCATAACAGGTGCCATGCTTGATCCATTCATGCTTGTGCAGGCCGGACCGGGTTCCCGGCATGACCTCCTGCAGGCGTCGCCAGGTTGCCGGGTCGAGCCTGTCCCACGGCAGATCATGCCAGCGCCGGTCCTTGTCCTTGCGGATTACGGTTGCTGAAACGCCACAATAGGCCCTGCTGCGCGGTTGCGGCCACAGCCCATGCAGGGTGAAGTGCGACGCATCAAACCGCTGCCGGGTCTGCGAACGGCACTCCGGCAAGCGAGACCTGCCTTCACAAAACGCCGGTTGCCAGCTGACGGCGAGTACGTACTGCGCAGCCCCCGCCGTGAGCTGCTGATAGCCGAGCAGGCCGGCCCCCAGCACCAGCATCAGCAGCACAAAGTTCCTGGAGCTTGACGACAGCACCGGATCACGGTGCCTTACTGGCAACGAACACCGCCCAGAAGTAATTGCGGTAGACCACGTCCACATTGTCAAAACCTGCCCGCTGCAACCACAACACCTGATCATCCAGATCAGCGTTGATATCCATGGCCTCCATGCGGGCGATGCCATCGGCAAGGTCCTGTTCGAGCGCTCCGGCGGCCAGCGCATCCTTCCGCCACAGCCGCATGTGAATGTCCTGCACCGCCTGCGAACACGCCTGGACCTGGTCGATGTTGACGAAAATTCCGTCCGGTTTCAGCGCTGCACATGCATTGCCGAACACTTCGCGTTTAGCGTCATGGGGCAGATGATGAATGACGAAGGATGAAATGATCCGGTCCCATCCGGTACCGAAATCTCCGGTCACAATGTCCAGCTCGCGATACGAAAACCGGGCATCTCCTGCAAATCTTGCCTTCGCCTGTTCCAGCATCGGCACCGACAGGTCGGACAACTCCACCCGGCAGTCGGGACAGGCATTGATCACCTCTTGCGAAAACCCTCCAGTACCGGCACCGAGGTCCAGCACACTGGGGCTTGGCGCCCGACCCAGCTCAAGCGCTTGCACCGCCGCGCCGTACAGGTCGTCATAGTCCGGTATCATCGCATGGCGCGACCGGTCATAGGTGGCTGCTGCTTTGTCAAATCCCGCCATGTTCGATCCTCATATCTTTTCCCCTGCATGTTGTAGCCCTGACCGGCATCAGGTTTCCACCCTCAACATGCGGCTTGCATTTAGTTCGATATCGCATTAAATAGTTCGAAATCGAACTTTATTGAAGGATATCATCATGACAATGTCCCGACGCAAGGCAATCAGTCTCATTGGCGGTGGCGCGGTGTTCGCCGCAACCACGTCTGCAGCCGGCTTTCTGGCAACTCGAACACCACACAAGGCGCTTGAACCCTGGACCACGGCAGGCAGCTACCGGGAGCCCAGAAAATTCGCGTTGTCGTACGCCATCCTGGCACCAAATCCACACAACCGGCAGCCATGGCTTGTCGACCTTGCTCAACCGGGCAGAGTCATCCTGATGCGCGACAAACAGCGCGACCTGCCGATGACGGATCCCCATAACCGCCAACTCATCATCGGGTTGGGTTGTTTTCTGGAGCTGATGAGCATTGCCGCGGCACAGAAGGGCTTTGATGTTGCCCACGACATCTTTCCCAGCGGTGAGGATGGCCCGGTTGCTGTTTCAACATTCACGCCCGGCGCACAACCGGATCCATTGTTCTCCGACATCATGCAGCGGCGGTCATGCAAGGAACCATTCGAAGACAAGCCGGTTCCTGCCGGTCTGGTGGCTGACCTGGGCAATTTCGCCACGATCATTGATCAACCCGAGCCGGTCGCGGCCCTGCGCAAACTGACGTTGGACGCCTGGATGGTGGAAGCAACGACCCCGCACACCATGCGCGAAAGCGTCGACCTGATGCGTTTTGGCAAGGCTGAGATCAACGCCAATCCCGACGGCATCGATTTGGGCGGCCCGTTTCTGGAGACCCTGATGCTCGCTGGCCAGCTGACCCGCGAGGGTCAGTTGGATCCGTCCTCCAGCGGTTTCCAGCAGGGCGTCGAGTTGTACCGCAACATGCTGGCGGCAACGCCTGCCTATGCCGTGCTGACCAGCGCGGCCAACACCCGTACCGATCAGATTGAGGCCGGACGCAGATGGCTCAGGCTCAACCTGATGACCACCCGCCTCGGCCTCGCCCTGCACCCGGTCAGCCAGGCGCTGCAGGAATATCCGGAAATGGCGACACACTATGAATCTGCGCATGACATGCTGGCCGAACCCGGCCACACGGTACAGATGCTAGGTCGACTTGGGTTTGGACCGGAGGTACAAGAAACACCCCGATGGCCACTCGAGACCCGTATAGCGCATGGATGACAAGATCAGATCGACCTATTTCACCTTCTTTAACGAGATCGGCATCATCAGCCAACTCAGCCGCACCATTCTGGAAAGCCGCCTGCCGGACGGGATGCTGATCTCGCATTTTTCAGTGCTGAACCATCTGATCCGGGTTGAGGATGGCCGCACACCGCAGGATATCTCCAGGGCGTTCCAGGTGCCAAAGACGTCCATGACCCACACGCTTTCGGTGCTCGAAAAGCACAAGCTCATAGACATGAAACCCAACCCCAGGGACGGCCGCAGCAAGACCGTCTGGATCACCGCAAAGGGTCGCAAGTTTCGCGATCGGGCAATCAGCGCCATGGACCAGGACGTCGCCAACCTGTCGGCCTTGCTCGACGACGTCGATATCGCAGCCCTCAGCGATCAGCTTGCAACCGTCCGCAAGATCATGGATATGTCACGCAGCGAAGTCCAATAACGTACTGAAGGTCGGACAAGCATGGAATTCCTGATCCCGCTGCTCACCCTGTGGGCTGCACAATTGCTGGCGGTCATCAGCCCGGGCCAGTCATTCGTGTTGATCTCCAAGCTCGCCCTGTCGAACCAGCGGCCTGTCGCTCTGTCAGCCGTGCTCGGCCTGGGTGTCGGGACCATCATCTGGTCAACAGCAGCAATCGCCGGATTGGCAATCGTGCTTGAACACGCGGCGTGGGCCTACACCGCATTCAAGGTCGCCGGTGGCATCTACCTGCTGTTCCTGGCCATCATGCTGTGGCGGCATGCCGGCGATCCGGTGGAGCTGGATCCGGCCAAACAAAAGCAGGTACGGCCATGGCCGGCCTTCATGCTGGGCCTCGCCACACAATTGGCCAATCCGAAGGTGATCGTGTTTTTCGGATCGATTTTCGTGGCGTTGCTACCTGCCCATTCGCCTTTGTGGGTCTATGTGACCGCTGTGATCATCGTGTTCGGCAATGAAGTCGCCTGGTACGCCATCGTCGCCATGCTGTTTTCAATACGCAAGTCGCGCGATGCCTATATCGCCGCCAAGACCTGGATCGACCGGGCCATGGGCGGCTTTCTCGGCCTGATCGGCGCCCGCCTGATCGCGGATGCCTAGAGCCCGGTGCGTGATGCGAGGGGGCCTTACAGGCGTCATTCCAGCGAAGGCTGGAATCCATCATTCACCGCGCACCCGGCGGCAAAGTCGTTTTGGACCCCAGCTTCCGCTGGGGTGACGGGTGGTGACTAGGTCTCATCAACCTCGCACTTACGAGGTACTGTGGCGGGCAGTTAGAAACATCGCAAAGCAAACGCCCGCCGCTCTAACGGCCAAGCTGTTTCACGAACTTCGCGTTGAACCGGACATAGCCGTCTTCGGTAACCTGCAGGTGCTCGCGTGCCGTGGCATGAAACGCCGGCAGCTTGTGATACGGCACAGCCGGATAGGCGTGATGCTCAGCATGATACGGCATGTTCCATGCCAGCCAGCGCACCAGGCGGTTGGTAAAGGTGGTGCGGGTGTTCTCAAACATGTTGGCCACGAACGGGCAGCGTCCGTGTTCAGCCAGCAGGTACAGCCTGAGAAATGGTTGTCCGACCAGCAGTGGCACAAGCCATATCCACAGCAGCGTAGCAGACCCGGTCCAGATCGATCCGGCCAACAAGCCAAAATACACTACCAGCATGACCTGTGCCTCGCGCATCACCCTGGCCTTACCGCGCGCCGGTACAAAGCTGTCCCGATTCGCCCGAAACGCGTTGCGAAACAGCACCATCATCTGCCCCCGCCACACGGCAAAGCCGGAGATATGGAATACATACTGCTGAATGGTTTCAGGTTTCGGCTCAGTCAGTTCCGGGTCCTTGTCAGGCTCCTGGGTGAACCGGTGATGGGCCAGATGGAAGTACCGGAACCAGTCTGCCGGCAGGATGAGAACGATGCTACACATACGCCCGACCAACTTGTTGAGCCAGACGCTTCTAAACGGTGTCCGGTGCACCGTCTCGTGCAGCAGCGTGAACAGGAATACCAACAGGATGCCCAGTGGCAGCATCAGAACCGGCCAACCCGGCACCTCAACCAAAATCAGCCACACTAGGAGCCCAATCGAGATCATATGCTGGCCAAGCTTGAACAGCCCCTGCCCATCAGACAGGGACGTCAAGCGTCTGCGCTCGTCACCACTCAGGGATGCCAGTAGACGTTTGTGATCCATGAGCTCCGTTTTACCGTCGGGATTATCAAAGCGAAAGCGCCGGGCGTGCCGTAGCCTCGATTTTGATCGTGGCCCGCAGCAGGCCGTTGTCGTCGACTGCATCCGGCAGCAGGAACTTCTGGACATCCTCGGCAAAGCTGACCTGGCCGCCGCCCATGGCATTGACCTGTGCGCCGGCGGTCTCACGCGCCAGCCGGTTGGCTTCGTCAATGGCGGCAGTGGCGCTTGCGAACTGTGATACGCTTTCCGGGCCGTGCACCCTGAACACCCCTGCCCCGTTGCCATTGACTTCGATCGTCACGGTGCGGGCAATCATGCCTGTTGCGGCCCCCACTGCATTCGCCACTTCGCAGGATTTCGGAAAGACCATGTCGCATTCAAGCCGCTTGCCAACCTCCGGATAGTAGATCTTTACAGGTCCCCCGACAGCCACCACCGGCACCTCGGGAGAGATAGACACACGCGCCAGTGAGCGCCGGCCCTCGCCGCGGCAAACCACGTCGATCAGTCCGCCGGCACCACCGGGTTCAATGGCATGATGGCCCAGTGCCGTTTCCAGAACCGCACGCCCGGTCAGCCGAACGGTTTCCTCCCAAACTCTTTGCGCCAGCAAAGTGGTCAGTTCATCCGACGGCGGCTTCTGCAGCACATTGCGCACCAGCAGCCGTGCCGCGAGAACAGCCGCTTCACGCGACCAGTTGTCCTGCAGTCCGAGCACGTGGGCCGCATCCGACGGCGTGAACCCGGCAAGCTGCACATGGCCTTTCCGCGACAGGGTCTCCAGCGTGCGATGGGCACCGGAACCGGCTGCCAGCTTGCGCAGCGGCAGGGGTTCTGCGGACACACTGGCCAGCACCTCCTGCTCGCGTCTCGACAATCCGGCCAGTTGCCCGTCACCCGGCACCCGCCCGAGCGGCAGCATGACGAACCGTCCCGCCATGGAACCCGACTCGGCATCTGAAATGTCGTCCTCAAGCTGCTGCAGCACGCCAGGAAACCTGCTGGCAATCAGGGATACTGGAACCGAGCGGCGGGCGCCGACGCTGACGGTGCCCTTCAGATCAAACGCAACTTCGCTGTCACCGCCAAGCCCCAGAGTCCGCACATCGATGGCCTGCACCATGGTGCGCCAACCACCGACGTCCGCGCCCTGTTCGTTGACCTGTGGACGGCTGTCTTTGAGAACACCGAGATCGGTCGTCGTCCCGCCCATGTCGGACAGGATGAAGTCGCTCAGGCCCGACAGGGTGGCTGCGCCGACCAGGCTGGCAGCGGGTCCGGACAACACTGTTTCGATGGGACGCAGCGCCACTGTTTCAGCCCTTGCCAGGGAGCCGTCGCCCTTTGTCATCATCAACGGCGCATCGATGCCAAACCGATGCATGGCCTGCTGTACCGCCCTGATCAGAAGAGAAATACGTGAAATCAGCCGTGCATTGAGCGCTGCCGTCAGCGCCCGCCTGGGCGCGTCCAGGGCAGACGCCAGCTCAGTGGATATGGTGACCGGCAAGGATGTTTTGCCGGTGATGAAGTCACGCGCAGCCAGTTCATGGGCCGGATTGCGGACCGCAAACTGCGACGCAATGGCAAAGGCTTCAACATTGCTGCCGTGCTTGTCGACAACGTCGGCAAGCGCGCCGACATCCAGTTTCTCAATCTCGCCGCCATTATGATCATGACCGCCTGCAATGCGTTCGACCACCAGGCCGGGAAACGCAGAACTCAAGCCGGAACGCTGCACCATGGTCTCATCGAAGCCGACCAGCACCACGCAGACCGGTGACCCGTGACCTTCAACAACCGCATTGGTGGCAAGGGTGGTGGACACCGATACCAGCCTGACCCGCGACGCCGCGTCCGCCGTGTCACCGCCCAGGGCCGACAGGGCCCGCTCGATCGCTTCGCAGACACCGACGGCCAGGTCCCCGCGTGTGGTGAGCGCCTTGGCACTGGCCAGCACCTCGTTGCTGACAGCATCCATGACAGCTGCGTCCGTATAGGTGCCGCCGGTATCGACACCGACGAGATAATGGTTTTGCGAACCGGTCATGTTTCCTCTGCCACGTGCATTTCTTCCGGCATGCAAGACCAATGCGGGATGTTGAGGCAAAGGTAAAGCGCACCCGCGACCGGACAGCGGAAAAGAACGGCGTTTGCCGGTTACAGCAATGCCTGGATGGGTCATGGTGACGCCAGCACATCCGGAGCCGGTTCCCATGAAAATCAAATCGTTCAATGTCACATGCGTTCAGCCACCCCTGGCCATCCCCCACAAGACTGCATCGGGCACCATAACGGCCGCACCGCTGGTTCTCCTCGACATCGAAACCGACACCGGTGTCACGGGCTGCGCCTATGTATTCGTGTACACCCCAATGGCACTGCGGCCCGTTGCCGACCTGCTGGCAGATCTCGGCGAACTGCTGAGTGGACACGAAGTGGCACCACGCACCGTTGCTGCAACGATCCAGGGTAAGTTCCGCCTTGCCGGCAATCAGGGATTTACGGGCATGGCTGCCGCCGCCATCGACATGGCCTTGTGGGATTGCCTTGCCCGCGCGGCTAACCTGCCGCTGTGCCGGTTGCTCGGCGCCTCGCCAACCGCCGTGCGCGCCTATGACAGCATGGGGCAGATGCCGCCGGACGAAACCGCCCGGCAGGTCGAAAAATCCATGAAATCAGGTTACCGCGCGTTCAAGATCAAGGCCGGCCACCCCGATCCGTCCCGGGACGAAGAGGTGCTCGAGGCAATGCTCAGTGCCGCTGCCGGTGAACCCATCTGGCTGGCCATTGACTTCAACCAGGCCTTCAGCCCGGTGATGTCCATCGAACGCGCCCGGCGGCTTGAACGGTTCGGGCTTGCCTGGCTGGAAGAACCGGCCCGTGCCGAAGACAATGCCGGCCATGCCCAGGTCCGTGCCGGCACAACCATACCCATTCAGACCGGCGAGAACTGGTGGGGCATTGCCGACATGCAGCGCAGCATTGCCGCAGGCGCCAGCGACCATGCCATGCCGGACGTCATGAAGATTGGCGGCGTTACTGGCTGGCAGGATGCAGCGGCACTTGCCCATGGCCAGGCCATGCCGGTTTCAAGCCACCTGTTCACCGAGATTTCGGCCCACCTGATGTCGGCGACTCCGACGGGCCACATGCTTGAGGTTCTTGATGTTGCAGGAGCTATCCTGCAGGAGCCGACAACCGTTTCCGCCGACGGCACCATTGCGCCAGCCGACCGGGCAGGCAGTGGTATGGAGTGGAATCAGGCGGCAATCGCCAAGTTCCGCGTCTAGGGCCGTTCAAGTTCTTCGCGCAACATTTCCAGTTCCAGCCAACGTTCCTCCGCCTCCGCCAACCGGGTTTGCGCAGCCTTCAGGTCTGCCGCCGCCCTCTCAAACCCTTCCGGATCAGCTGAATAAAAATCTGCGGCCGCCATTTGCTCCTGCAATGCGGCAATACTGTCGCCCAAGGCCTCGATTTCCGCCGGCAGGGTTTCCAGGGCATGTTTGTCCTTGAACGACATTTTCCGCCTTTGTGCGCCAGGTGCCGGCGCCGTGACAGTGGAAGCCCGCGCCGCCTTCGTCGCAGACTTCACGGCGGCGGCCTGTTTAACCTGCACCCGCGCCGTGCCTGCCTGACGCATCATGTCCGAATAACCGCCGGGATACTCACGCCACACTCCGTTGCCTTCCAATGCAAGTGTCGACGTCGCCACCTTGTCGATGAAGTCACGGTCATGGCTGACCAGCAGCACCGTTCCGGCATACGACGACAACAGTTCCTGCAGCAGATCCAGGGTTTCCAGATCCAGATCATTGGTCGGTTCGTCGAGCACCATGAAGTTTGACGGCTTCGACAACGCCCGCGCCAGCATGATGCGGCCGCGTTCTCCGCCGGACAGCACGTCAACCGGCGTGCGGGCCTGTTCGGGGCGAAACAGGAAATCCTGCATCCACGACATCACGTGGCGCGCCTCGCCATTGACGATCACCTGATCGGAACCACCACCCGTCAGCGCATCGCGCAATGTCGTTCCCGCAGCCAGTGACGTCCGGTCCTGTTCCAGCGACACGATTTCGAGGTTTGTACCGAGCCGCACGGAACCGGCGTCAGCCGCCAGCTGTCCGGTAATCAGGCGTATCAGGGTTGTCTTGCCGGCGCCGTTCGGACCTGTGATTGCAATCCTGTCGCCGCGCAGCACGCGCAGGTTCAGATCACGCACTATTACGCGTTCGCCGAATGACTTGGACAATGCCCTGGTTTCAATCACCAGCTTGCCGGATGTCTCTGCGTCCCCGGACGCCAGATTGACATTGCCCTGCGCACGCAGCGCCGTGCGGCGCTTTTCCCGCAAGGCTTCCAGTTCGCCCAGGCGTCGCACATTGCGCTTGCGCCGGGCGGTGACGCCATAGCGCAACCAGTGTTCCTCGCGAACGATCTTGCGGTCCAGCTTGTGCTGCTCGCGCTGTTCGTCTTCAAGCACCTCGTCGCGCCAGGCCTCAAAATGGGCAAAGCCCCGGTCCATCCGACGCGCCGTCCCCCGGTCGAGCCAAACCGTCGCCTGTGACAGGTTTTCCAGAAAGCGGCGGTCGTGGCTGATCAGCACCAGCGCCGATCGCAGTGTTTTCAGTTCCTGCTCCAGCCACTCGATGGCCGGCAGATCAAGATGGTTGGTCGGCTCGTCCAGCAACAGGATATCGGGTTGAGGCGCAAGCACTCTGGCCAACGCCGCCCGGCGCGCCTCGCCGCCGGAAAGCCGGCTGGTGTCTTCGTCGCCGGAAAGCGACAACTGCTGCATCAGATACTGCGCGCGATAGCCGTCATCTCCGTCCGTCAGACCTGACTCCACATATGCCCGGACGGTCGAAAACCCCGAAAAATCAGGCTCCTGGGGAAGGTACCTGATTGTCGCCCCCGGCTGCAGAAACCGCGTGCCACTGTCTGCCTCAACGTCGCCGGCAGCGATCTTGAGCAATGTCGATTTGCCGGATCCGTTGCGCCCGACCACACAAATGCGTTCACCGGCAGATGCGCTCAGGTCCGCGCCCGCCAGCAACGGCCGGCCGCCAAAGGTCAAGGTGATGTCCTGCAATGTAAGAAGCGGCGGTTGAGCCATGATGGGAGCCGGAAATGGTGACTAGTCGTTGTCTGTGAGCCCCGCGCCGGCACCCTTGAGCCGTGAAGCTTCGCTGGCGGGTACATAGGTGCGATGGGCAAAGGCCGACAGGGCTTCCCATATTTCGTCTGCAATGTCCACGGCTCCCCGCTGCCAGCTGTGGGTGGTTTCCCGCGCCGGCGCACTGCCGTCGATCGACACCTGATCGGCAATTGCGGTTTTCGGGTCGCCTTGCGCACTGATGCCGTCACCTGATGTGCGAATGGTACAATCGCTCCAGTTGAAGACGACATTATCAAATGCCATCAGGCAAAACGGCACCAGCAACAGCGGGCTGCGAACCTGGCGCAGCATTACCTTTTGCGAGAGTGCACCCAGGTCAGAGATGAACGCCCCGACCAGCAGTGGGCACATCGGAATTTCCGCCTGCCAGCATGCGGTTTGCGTTGAACCGGGCCGCAATTCCTCGCAAGGCACGCCATCAGTGGCGTTCAGGACATCGAGCAGACAGGCGGCACCGGGAAGCCGCAGCGCTTCAAGCGCCGACGCCGCCCGGCCAGCCTCCTGGGCCAGCCCCCATGGACGCCCGGCACCACGCGCGGCCTTTGCCGCCATGACGTCCGCTTCATTGAGGGAAACGATCATCGTTCCAGGGGCCGGGCATCGTCAGTCAGCGGCCAGGACCAGTCGTCCGCGTCCATGCCGGCAATCTCGTCCGGGAACGGCGCATCAGCATACATGGTGATCCGCACCCAGCGATCTGATTTCGGATCAAATCTGGATGCGCCGAAGAAAGCCAGTTTACAGCGCAACATGTCGATCGGCATCATCGATGCCGACAGTACGTTGTCATGAATTTCGGCATACGGCAGCCTGGCTGAAAGCTGCACCCGGCGGGCCGCGTGGCGGTGTTCGGGATGCCGCAGCAGGAACTCCGCCAGCAAGGTATTTTCCGACTCGCCATCAAGCGCCGCCATCATCATGGCAACCTCGCGGCCGATGCCGAGGCGCTGTTCAAGCTCGGCCCCGTCTTCCTCGTGCCGCTCGCCCAGCCGCGGCTCCAGTTTTTCTTCCGACACATACCAGAACCGCGCCATTTGATCCGCGGCATCAAAGTCCGTTGCCAGCGCCCAGTCAAAGTGCCTGGCAGCAAGGGCAGACAGCTCACCAAGCTTCATCCTGCCGTCGATGGCGAACGTCCTGCTTTCATCCGCAGCCATTTCACTGGCCAGGTCGTCGACCAGATCGCCATGAGGTTCGATCATCAGCGAACACACCGCCTCCTGGCCTTCCAGTGTAAGGTTGGCAGTGGCCCACAGGTAGAGCTCGTTCCACGGGTCCGGTGCGGTCAGGACGCCTTGCTCAAGGTGGCCCTTGAGCTTGTCAAAATCACCAGCCAGCTCGCATACGCGCAGGGACTGGCGTTCATCCGGCGTGCGCCAGCGCTCCAGGCCGGCATGCGCCCGGTCCAGCTGTTCCCGAAAACATGCGATCGTGTCGGCGCTGGCAGCAGGCAGGGCACGGACCCGCGCCAGGGCTGTCTCCCGTGCCGTGATCCAGGCGTTCAGCAAAGCCGGGTGGGTAACCAGGAATGGCGCCATGCCCAGCCCGGTTGAATTGCCAACCCCAAGGCGTCTCCGGATTTCGCGGTCCAGGGGAACCGCATCGGCACCGCCCCTGACGCGCGCCATGTGTTCAACAATGTCCACCGTGAACGCCCGGATCAGCCAGACCGCCAGCAGCTCGACACGGAACGGCCCGCCGGCTTCCTCCCGCCTAGCGTACAAGTCCCGGTCAGCCAGGCCAAACTTGCCATTGCCGTACACAGCCGTGGTGCGCATCAGGTAGCCGACCTTGTCGATTTCCGCCACATCCGGCTGCTTCCCTTGCGCCAGGCAGTCCACGACATGGTCAAACAACCGCACCGACTTGTTGGCGCGCGACAGCACGAGTTCGCTGGCTGCACAGCGGCCTGCTTCCTGCTTCGGCACGTTGTTCCGCAGCCGGTCGATGTCGGCTTTCGTCGGCACCCCGTCAAACAGGGCAAACGAGGCATCCCATTCCGTGGCGATCACCCGGTCGGAGCGCTTTTCCGGTGGCAGGTCATTGGCATAGGCGATCAGCGAATAAGTGTTCTCAGGCCCCCGGGCCTCATAAACGCCGACGCCGACACCCTTCTCATCCACATCCCATATGGTGCGCTCCACCTGCCAGCCTTCTCGCTTAATACGGCGCAAGATGGCGCGCATGAACGACAGTCGTGTCTGGTGCGATGCCCCCATGCGAGCCAGCCGCATGACCTCTTGCGGTGGACGCATCAATTCGGCTACCCGGGTTTCCGCCGGCAAGACAGGTGTTGCATCAACCATTTTCAAAACCTTCCAGCACGTTCACGGTGTTGACACCGATTTCCTCGACCGCATACCCGCCTTCCATACAGAATAGCGTCGGCAGTTTCAGCTTCGCGATACGACCGCCATAGTCGGTGAAATCATCCGACTTCAGCTTGAAGAAGCTGATCGGGTCGCGCTCGAAGGTATCCACACCGAGCGATACCACCAGCGCATCCGGCGAGTAGGCCTCGATCCGCTTGATGGCGTCATCCATTGCGCTGCCCCACTTGTCGTATCCGGTACCGGGCGGCATGGCATAGTTTGCGGTAAAGCCTTCACCCTTGCCTGCCCCGGTCTCGTCTTCATACCCCAGGAAGTGTGGAAACGCATGCTCCGGCGCGCCATGCAGCGACAGGAACAGGACATCCTCCCGGTCATAGAAAATGTCCTGTGTGCCGTTACCGTGGTGAAAGTCCGGGTCCAGGATCGCCACCCGTCCAGCGCCGTCGTTCAGAAACATCTGGGCCGCAATGGCGGCATTGTTCAAAAAGCAATAGCCGCCATACATGTCCTTGGCGGCGTGGTGTCCGGGCGGACGGCACAGTGCAAATGCCGACCGGGCTCCGCCCGCAACAATCCTCTGCGCTGTCTGCGCGATTGCCGCACTGGCCTGTGCGGCCTCCCAGGTACCCGACGTGATCGCCGTCTCGACCGCCAGGGCATAATATCCGACCAGCCCATCGATCTGTTCCGGCTTGCGCACCTGCATGCGCCGCGCCGGGAAGCAGGTGGCCAGGATTTCACCCTCGTAGCCTTCCGCAACCCAACGGTCCCAGGAGGTTTCCAGAAATTCCAGAAAACCGGCATCATGTATCTGTCGCACCGGACCGATATCGAGGTCCGCCGGTTCGACATGGTCCTGGAAACCCCGCGTCCCCAGCCGATCCATGATGTGTTGCCACCGCTCCGGACACTCAAACGGCCGCACAAACAGGCCGCCGGCCAGTTCGCCCTTCGGAAAGTGTTTCAGATGGTCATCACTGCGAACAACTTTCATGCGGTATCACTCTTCAACAATTGCAACGATTTCGACATGCTACGCTGATGCGGCCACGCGATTGACGATCCGGCACCTATTAGCAGCCGTTAGACTAATGGAAATGAGCCTGCCATCTGTTGCCCATCATTTCAATCTAGGTTTGGGCTGTAGTTTCCAGGAGATGTCACATGCGTATCAGGCAAGTTTGTATGACGGCATTGCTCGGTGTGCTGATCTCGACTTCCGGCACGCTGGCCGCCGATTGGCAATCGCCGCACTTCCGTGACCACGAGCTCGTCGGAAAAGTCTATGCAGGCCCAGACCGACAGCAGCTGACGCTGGATGAGGTGAAGCGGAAAGCGGCTGCCGCGCGCTTTGTGCTGCTGGGTGAAATTCACACAAATCCGGATCATCACCGGCTTCAGGCCGAAATCCTGCAGCATATGGTTGATCAGGGCCGCCGGCCTGCAGTCGTCATTGAAATGATTAGCCGAGCCCAGCAGCCGGTTCTGGACTATTTCGCCACCAACCCGACCGACAATGCAGATGATATTGCCGCACGTCTGGAATGGAGCAAGTCCGGCTGGCCGGACTTTGCCATGTACAAACCCATATTCGACATCGCGCTGAAGCACCGGCTGACTTTGCGCGCCGGCAATCTTGAAAAAAGCACCATCCGCCGCCTCGGCGGCCGGGTTGGGTCAAGACTGACAGACCACGAACGCGCACAGCTTGGATTGAACGAACCCCTGCCCGAAGAAACAGCCAAATCACAGCTCAAGGAGATCGCGGAAAGCCATTGCAACATGATGCCGGAAACCGTCCTGCCGCTGATGGCCGACATACAGCGCGCCCGCGATCATGTCATGGCCAGTGCCGTGATGGACCCGGCCAACGAAGACGGTGCCGTGCTGATCGCCGGCGCCGGCCACACCAGGCTGGACTGGGGCGTCGGTTTCCTGATCGGAGACGACAAGCCAGATCGCCTGCTGAGCCTGGCGTTCTGGGAGGTGTTTGAAGGCGCGACCGAAGCCGATTTCGGCAAGCCTCATCACCATGTCGGCATTGTCACCCCGCGTTCCGAGATCAAGGATCATTGTGCGGTGTTCAAGAAACAGCGCATGAAGGGTTAGCGCATCAGGCAATCAATCTACAAACCGGGAACTTATCACCCGGCACCCCAGCGTAGGCTGGGGTCCAATACGAGTTGATTGTCAGGTAGCTGTGGAAATATGGATTCCAGCCTTCGCTGGAATGACCAGCATGTGTGCCTCACATCTCTCGTCGGCACTACAGCCTCAGGTCACGGCGACACTTTCAGCCTCAGAACCTTACCATCGCCGCTGTCGGTCAGCAGGTAGATGAGCCCGTCCGGCCCCTGGACAACGTCCCTGATGCGTTCACCCAGATCCTGCAGAATTCGCTCTTCCGCGACCGGTTTGCCGCCGTCGAACACCAGCCGCGCCACCGACGCCCCGCGCAGGGCTCCGATGAAGTAGTTGCCCTTCCATTCGGGAAAAGCATCGCCGGTGTAGATCATCAGCCCCGATGGAGCGATCGACGGATCCCAGTAGTGCGCCGGCTGCTCCATGCCCTCCTTGTGGGTTCCCTCGCCGATCTTGGCACCGGAATAGTCGATGCCGTAGGTGATCACCGGCCAGCCGTAATTCTTCCCGGCCTGGGGATTGTTCACCTCGTCACCACCGCGTGCTCCGTGCTCTGCCGTCCACAGCTCACCGGTTTCCGGATGCAGCGCCGCGCCCTGGATGTTGCGGTGCCCGATCGACCAGACGCGTTTGTCCCATCCCTCCAGCTCAGGATTTCCCACAGCCGGCTTGCCGTCCGTGTCAATCCGGATGACCTTGCCGATACCGGTCGACGGATCCTGGGCTGAATCCATCTGATTGCCGCGGTCACCGGTGGTCACGAACAGCATGCCGTCCCGGTCAAACACCAGCCGGCAGCCGAAATGCCGGCCGGTTGCGCCTACCGGACTTTGCTCGAATATTCGCGTGACGTTATTGAGGCGGTTGGCGTTGAGATCCAGTTGCGCTCTTGTGACCGCGGTTCCCCGCCCGCCGCCATAGGACGCCGCATGGCAGTAGTACATCGTGCCCGTCGTTTCAAAGTCGGGAGCCAGTGCAATACCGTGCAGTCCGCCCTGACCGCCGTCAGAAACCCCTTCAACACCTTCTATCGTTACTGGCTCACCGCCAGCAGCGGGCACCACCGAAAGACGCCCCGGGCGTTCCCCCACAAGCATGCGGCCATCCGGCAGGAACGCCAGCGACCACGGTGCATCGAGGCCGTCGGCCAGCGTTTCAACTTCCAGCTTGTAATCGCGGGTCTGGTATGTTTCGGCAGTCGCCGGCAACGCCCACGCGCCCAGCAGTCCCAATGCAAGTGCAATTTTTCTCATGTTCATTCTCCTTGTGGCGGCACCGGCATGGACGACATCAGCGCCAGTACAAAAGATGTCAGTTTAAGTTTTTCCGACGCAGACAGAGCCATGTATGCGTCCCGGGATCGTTGCGCTTCGCCGCCATGCCAGCGAATTGCTTCATCAATGTTGGCCGCGCGGCCATCATGCAGATAACGGTGATCCGGCAACTGCCCCCTGAACCCCACCAACGGCGTCGTGCGCCACTCTGTAGGCCGGGCCGACCCTTCTCCGCCATAAGATGTCAGTCCCTCGCCCATATCGTGCAGCAGCAAGTTCGAATACAGGGCGACGGAACCCCCATCTTCTGTTTCCATGTAAGGTGTATGACAGGAGTTGCATCCGGCGTCCGCGAAGCTTTGCGGCTGATCCGGCACTGTCGGCGGCGCAACCAGCGAGCGCACATGGTCAGCAAGCGCTGCTATCTCATTGTCGGTGAAGTCGGGAGCCAGGTCCGGCGACTGGCTGCCGGCAGCATTCAGGCAATCCTCCTGCCGAGAAGTGCATTCGCCCTGCGGCGCGCGATGGGCCGTTGACGTCAACCCCATGTCGAACCAGAGCGCATTGGCCACCTGGTCCTCCACCCTGGGCGCCGTGGCCTTCCAGTTGAAACGGCCGATTTTCGGCCGCTCGCCCGGCACCTGCAACAGGTGCACCCGGCCCGATATGCCATTCTTGTTCTTGTCCTGAGAGTCGGCGCCTTTGATGATCGCCGCATTTGATACACGCGCGACCAGCGCGGTGGAGTCGAGCGCAGGCGCTGCCCGCAACGACATAGTGATACCGGCAGTGCGCCCCGGCCCGCTGGCAAACCGGACCGATGCCAGGAACCGGGTCAGACCGCCGGCCACCTGCAATGCACTGAGGTCTGCCACGCCTTCCGCCGCAACACCATCGACCGCCTTGTTCTGCAGTTGCACACCGTAGTGCGGATCACCGGTGCCGTCGACAAAGGTATGGCGCAGCAGCACACCCGCGCCGGCCACTTCGCCGTCCGGCCGGACCCGGATACGGGCACCGCCACCAAACCAGTGGCAGGCATGGCAGGACGCTTCATTGAAGATAGGCCCGAGACCATCGGAAGCGGTTTCGGCACTGGTCCAATTCTGCCGAAACATCTGGGCGCCGGTCATCTCCTGCGCGTTTGCATCGCCTGCAAGGACAGCGGCAGCGAAAACTGCAATAACTATCGCTCTCATGTGAGCCTTATACGCTTCACATTGTGGCGCCGATTTGCCAGGGCACGAACTCGTGATCTCCAAGCCCCTGGTTTTCCGAAAGCGAGCCTTCGCCAGAGGCAAGTCGCAACCAGGCTTGGAAGATTTCCTTGCCCACCTGCTCGACACTCGCTTCGCCCGACAGAATGCGGCCGGCATCGATGTCCATGTCTTCCGGCATGCGCGCGGCAAGTTCGGAATTGGTGGCAATTTTGAGTGTAGGTGCCGGTTTTGAGCCAAATGCCGACCCGCGCCCGGTGGTAAACGTCACCAGATTGCATCCGGAAGCAATCTGTCCCGTCACCGACACCGGGTCATAACCGGGGCTGTCCATGAAGGTGAAACCCCGCGCCGTGACCGGTTCGGCATACTTGTAGACGCCATTGAGAGGAGACGTGCCGCCTTTTGCCGCAGCCCCCAGGGATTTCTCAAGAATGGTCGTCAGGCCGCCCTGCTTGTTGCCCGGCGTTGGATTGTTGTCGAGCGAGCCGTTGTTGCGGTCCACATAGTCTTGCCACCAGCTGATCCGTTCAAGCAGCTTGCGGCCAACCTCCGGCGTGGCCGCCCGTCTGGTGAGCAGGTGTTCGGCGCCATAGATTTCAGGTGTCTCGGCCAGCACGCCAGTCCCGCCCTGGGCGGCCAGCAGATCACACGCATGCCCAAGCGCCGGATTGGCGGTGATGCCGGACCAGGCATCCGACCCGCCGCACTGCAGCGCCACCATCAGGTCTGATGCCGGACATGTCTCCCGAACCGCCTGGTCGGCTGCCGGCAGCATCTCCTTGACCTTTGCAATACCAGTTTCAATGGTTCTGCGCAGTCCGGCAACGTCCTGTATGTTCATGGTCTGGAAGCGCGGGCCGCGCTCGAGCCCGTAGGCTTCCAGCAGCCAGTCGATCTGGTTCATCTCACAGCCAAGGCCCACCATCAGCACAGCGGCATGGTTGGGATGGCGCGCGTAACCCCACATCACCCGCTGCAGGGCATCGAAACCATCGCCGGAATCCGCCATGCCGCACCCGGTGCCGTGCACGAATGCAACCACGCCGTCCACGTTCGGATAGTCGGCGAGTTCAGCAGGCGTAAAATGATCGGCAATCATGCGGGCCGCAGTCGCCGAGCAGTTCACCGATGTGATGATCGCAATGTAGTTGCGGGTTCCGACCCTGCCGTTGTCGCGCCGAAACCCTTCAAATGTCGCCCGATTCGCCTCATCCACCAGATCCACGTCACGAACAGCGGTGGAGAATTCGTAAGACTGCGCGGTGCTTTCAAAATTCACATTGTGGGTGTGCACATGCATGCCCGGTGTGATGTCGGTGGACGCGGTGCCGATGAACTGACCGTATTTGGTGACAGGCTGACCGACTGCGATGGTGTTGAGGGCGATCTTGTGGCCACGTGCGACGCGGTCGCTGGCAACAGCGCCGAACACCTCTTCGCCAATCTCAAGGACCCTGGTCGCGGTGGCCACATTGTCAGTTTCGTCAAGCCGTATTGCGGCGGGTGCCGTCATGTCATTCGCTCCGAAAATTCAGGAATTGCTGGTTCGGCGAATGATCAGCCAACCAAGACTGCATTTCAAGGGATGGCGAAGCCTATCCGGCAAGTATCTGCTGACGCACCATCGACACCAGGTTGTCGTGAGCCATGTCAGGCGCCAGTCCGGAGGTGTTCAGGCTGTAGTGGGACCGGGCGTAGTCCGCGTTGCGCTCATCCAGCAGTTTGCGCAATTGCTGCATGGCTGCCGGATTGCCTTCCATGGGACGCAGGTCGCCCTGCGCCCGGACCCGGTTCATATGCTCTTCCGCGCTGGCCTTCAGCCAGACGGTGTGGAAATCCCGCAACAGGTTGCTGTACGCATCTCCGTCGGCGACAATACCGCCGGCGACCGCCAGAACCACGCTCTGGTGGCGCGAGGCTATGGTCTCCAGCGCATCGGCCTCCAGCCTGCGGTAACCGTTCTGGCCGTACAGGTTGAAGATCTCGGCGACCGGCAGGCCGCTCTGGCGTTCGATTTCGTCATTGAGCTCCACAAACGGCATGTCCAGGGCGCGTGCCAGGCTGAAGCCGAGCGTGGACTTTCCGGCACCGCGCAATCCCACCAGCGCAATGCGCTGGCTGCGGCCTGAGTGGCCTTCCGGCAGCGAACGGGTCTCTGAGACCAGCTCTTCCAGAGACACACCGAGCGACATGGCAATGTCGCGAAGCAGAATGATCGAGATGTTGCCGGAACCGGTTTCAAGCTGGGCGAGATAGCGCTCGGACACCCCGGATATGCCCGACAATACCCGTCGCGACAGGCCGCGCGCCTTGCGCTCGGCCCGCACTCTGTCGCCAAGTCCGATCAGGAAGGCTTCGGAATCGCGCCTGCCTTCAGGCTGCGTGCGCGGGGTATGGTTGCAGTGTATCGGTGTCACCGTGTCTGAACGCTCAGTAGGTTTCAACGTGATACCTCCCGCTGGTCCTCATTTCCGGTTTGAGAGCCCCCCAATCCAGTCCGCCATTGCGGCAGATGTCGGCCAGCGCCTCGTCGACACCGGTTTCCATGCCCTTCAAACCGCAGATGTAGATATGGGTTTCATCCTGCTGCAGCAGTTCGAGCAACTCCAGAGCCCGCTGCCGCATCCTGTCCTGCACATATTCCTTCGGCTCCCCGTCAACTCGGGAATAGCAGAACTCAGTATGCATCAGGCTTTCCGGCACCTTTTTCAGCGGGCCGAAATAGGGAAGCTCTTCCGGCCGGCGGGCACCGAAATACAGTTTCAGCTTGTTCTTCAGTTCCGGCATTGTCCTGCGACGGCGTTCTGTGAAGCCCCGAAACGGCGCCGACCCGGTCCCGGTGCAGATCATGATCAGGTTGGCCTGCGGGTCGTCAGGCAGCAGGAATGTTGCGCCGAACGGACCGGTAATGTCGATCTCGGCGCCTTTTTCCAGGTCGCACAGATAATTGGACGCAAGGCCCCTGTCCTCGCGCTTCACCGTCAGCGCGATATTGTTTGTGTTCGGCTTCTCGCCGTCACGCGCGCTTGCAATGGAGTACAGCCGTGGCTCATGTGGCCGGCCCTCAGCGTCTTCACCCGGCACGACCACGCCGATGCTCTGGCCTTCAAGCACCGGAAACACCTGCTCACCCAGGTTCAGTATGATATGGCGAACATCGCTTTCCGCATCCTGATCGGTCAGTCTGAAATTGCCCTGCACAACGGCTTTTGCAGGCTTGGCGCGGTTGAACAGGTTGATTGACGGCTTTGACGCAGAAACGGGAGCCACAGGCTTGCCGCCGGTGCCTTCATGGGCCTTGGCCAGCAGCGCTTCGATTTCGTCCTCGAGCGCCTCAAGTGATCCGCCGCCATCGCCGGCTTCCTCCAGCCCTTCTTCCTGCTCCGGCAGCTCCAGCATTTCAAACTGCTGCTCCAGCGTGTACGGCTCGGCCACCACCCGCCAGTTGTCGATCGAACCGGTCGGGCATGGGCTGATGCAGTCCATGCAGAAATTGCACTTGCTGACATCCACCACGACATTGTTGTCGTCATGGGTGATGGCATCGATCGGACAATGCTCTTCACAGGTGTAGCACCGGATGCAGATTTCCGGGTCGATCAGGTGTTGCTTGATGAGCCCGGTCATGCGTTCTGCGCAACCCCGGAAACCTTCACGTATTCGAAGTCACCCGGCTTGTTGTCGATGCCCACCCGCGGCGGCGAAATCCAGCCGGCGTACTTGCCAGGCTCCCACTGCGGCTTCATCAGGCTATCGATGAAATCACCGTCAGCCTTCGACGGAAGCCACTCGTCCCGGCGCTTTTCCCACTCTTCAGAAGACAGCAGGTTGCCCTCCGGATCGGCATGGATGGCGGAAAACTCGCCCTGGTGGCGATGGAACGCCACATGCGGCAAGGTGATCTGGAACTCGACACCCTCTTTCTTGAGGATGTTGTTCCACCGGTTCACGCCGCCGGTGGCGTCCTTTACGTAGTCATCGCGCAGGCGCATATTGATGGCCGACAGCGCCGGCTCGTCTGATATCACCACCTTGCCGTCGATCAGCCTGAGGACCGGATAGGTGTCCTTCTCAAGCTTGTGATCATCCTCGATCTTGGCCTCCCGGTAGCGGCCCTTGATGCCGGAGTTGAAGGCGTTGGCGGCGTTGGTGGAAATCTCCGAACCGAACAGGTCCAGTGACAGCGAATAGTGCATGTTGGCCTTCTTCTGTATGGTCGGCAGATCGATGACCCCCAGCGCCCGCACGGCATTGATATCGTAAGGATCGGTGATGCCGGCTTCCTTCATCGCCTCGCATGTGCGTTGAATCACGCGGCCGACACCGGTTTCACCGACGAACATGTGGTGGGCTTCCTCGGTCAGCATGAACCGGCAGGTGCGCGACAGCGGATCGAAGCCGGACTGCGCCAGCGCTTCAAGCTGCATCTTGCCGTCACGATCGGTGAAATAGGTGAACATGAAGAACGACAGCCAATCGGGCGTTGCCTCGTTGAAGGCGCCAAGCATGCGCGGATGGTCCTCCGAGCCAGACTGGCGTTCGAGCAGCATGTCCGCTTCCTCGCGACCGTCCGCGCCGAAATATTTCTGCAGGAGATACACCATCGCCCACAGATGCCGGCCTTCTTCGACGTTGACCTGGAACAGGTTGCGCATGTCGTACAGCGACGGGGCGGTCTGCCCCAGATGGCGCTGCTGTTCCACCGATGCCGGTTCGGTGTCACCCTGGATGACAATCAGGCGGCGCAGCATGGATCGGTACTCGCCCGGCACTTCCTGCCATGCCGGCTTGCCGGCATGTTCGCCGCACGGAATGGTGCGGCCTTCTTCTTCCGGTGCCAGCAGGATGCCCCAGCGGTATTCCGGCATCTTCACATAGCCGAACTTGGCCCAGCCCTTGGGGTCGACTGAAACGGCGGTGCGCAGGTAGACCAGCGATTCCTGAAACCCCTCCGGTCCCATATTGCTCCACCAGTTCAGGTAGCCCGGATGCCATTTCTCCAGCGCCTTCAGGACGCGCCGGTCATCTGCCAGGTTCACGTTGTTGGGGATTGATGTATTGTAATCGACGTTGACGAGATCAGCCATTCTGCTTGGTCCTCACATCTCACTGTTAGGTTTTAGCTACACACGTTCCATATTGAAGTCGGCGCGCTTGCCGGAACCGTATCGTTGCAATGCGCCGTCAGCGCCCACCGCATTGGGGCGCTGGAAAATCCAGTTCTGCCAGGCCGTCAGCCGGCCGAAAATCCGCGTTTCCATGGTTTCCGGACCGGCAAATCGCAGGTTTGCCTCCATGCCGGTCAGCGCATCCGGGGAGAAGCTGGCCCGTTCCTCGAGGAAAATCCGCACCTCGTCCTCCCAGTCGATGTCGTCAAACGCGAATGTCACCAAGCCAAGCTCGCTGGCCGCAGATGCATCCAGCGCATCGCCTTGTTTTGCCTTCGCTGCCGCAACTGCTTCAGGCTCGCCAAGAAAACGCGTCTCAAGCCGTGTAATGCCGTTGCTCATGGGATAGGCGCCGAAGTTCAACGGCCCCAGCGCGATGGTCGCCTCGGGCCGGTTGTCGCCCTCAAACTGGCCGTCCGCCATGTACGACCGGTCTGCGGCGAACAGCAGTTCCGCCAGGGTGCCGGCAAAACACGATCCCGGTTCCGCCATCACGGCCAGTGTACGCGATGTCAGGTCGACACGTTTCAGCACCCGGCGCCAGTACAGCAGCAGCTCGCGCATCAGCCAGTGCTCTGAGTTGCTGTCCATGAAGTCGTCATGTGCCAGCACCAGGGTGGGATCACCGGCGGACTTGAACTGCACCACCGCCATTTCCAGCTCGTTGAAGCGGATTTCCAGCAAGGCATCGTCCAGTTCGCGAGCCAGGCGCAGCGGCCAGAACTGATCGCCCAGGCTTTCCGCCGCCGCAATTTCACCAGGCGGAGGCGTGTCGGGTCCGGTGATGTTGATGGTTGCGATCCGTGACCCGCGATCCAGCTCGACTGAAACGGTCGAATAGGCGATAGCATTTTCCGTGATGGTCTTGGTCAACGGATTGAGCTTCACCCCTTCACCGTCTGACGGCCGATCGGATCGGGCTGCGAGTTCGCGCGCTCGGGTACTCACGGCGTCGGCGAATTTGGACGCCGGAGCCACTTCATCCACCAGCCGCCAATCGACCGCCTTCTTGCCGCGAATGCCCTCTTCCAGCGAACAGAACACATCGGCCAGATCGCGCCTGACCTTGCGCTTGTCGGTGACCCGCGTCAGGCCGCCTGTGCCCGGCAATACGGCGAGCAGCGGCACCTCAGGCAACGCAACTGTCGACGAGCCGTCGTCGGTCAGCATGATGTGGTCACACGCCAGTGCCAGCTCATAGCCACCGCCGGCGCAGGCACCGGACACCGCACACAGATAGGTCTGGCCGCTTTCAGCCGACGCTTCCTCCATGGAGTTGCGGGTTTCGTTGGTGAACTTGCAGAAGTTCACCTTGTGCGAGTGTGCTGAGCCGCCGAGCATCCGTATATTGGCACCGGCGCAGAACACCTTGTCCTTGCCCGATGCAAGCACCACCGTCTTGACCTGCGGATACTCAAACCGCAGCCGCTGTATGGCATCCGCCAGTTCAATGTCCACGCCCAGATCATAGGAGTTGAGCTTCAGTTCATAGCCGTCAAACAGGCCTGCCGTCTCATCCACGTCCATCACCAGACGGGCCACCTCGCCATCAGGTTCGATGCGCCAGTGTTTGTAGGCATCCGGTGATGTCTGAAAGTCAATTCGGCTCATATCGGGTCAATCCACAGCTTTGAATCCAAGCTGCACAATCATACGCATGGTCGGAAATGGTCAAGGATTTTCACACATAAAATGCATGAAATAAAAGTCATCATGCATTATATTGCATATTATTGTCGCTTATGCCGATGCCCATATAAGTTTTGACGCCAGCCCCCAACCTGGAAATCAGGTCAATCCGCAACGCCTCAACCTGTGCCTGCAACCGCGCCGCGGCGTTCTCGCGGCGCATCTCCGACTTCAAGCGTGCATTGGCCTGCTGGATCAGGGCCTGCAGCAAAACCCGTTCCGGACCGTTTGCTGGCGTGGCCAGCCAGACCGTTTCCCAAACCTCGTGAGCTTCCCAGTAGAAGCCGCCCCGCATCAGGTCATGGCCGTAAAGATAGGCGACATTGTCCTGCCAGTCCTGCGCCCGGGTAACGGCCGGCGCGAGAGCTTTGGCCTGCTCAAGCGGCGCCATGTCGGGCCTGCTGCCGGAACCGGGCACGTGGGCACTCGACGGCAGTTTGATGTCCGGCACCAGCCTCACGATTCCGGCAGGGCACCGCCCGCGGCAATGCGGCGTTCAATGTACTCGTCCAGTTCGGCGCGAACGCTCGGATCCATCGCCGGCGGTTCAAAATCAGCAACCAGCTTCTTCCAGATGGTGTTGGCGCGTTGCGTCGCGGTCAGCGATCCGTTTTCCGTCCACTGTCCGAAATTGCTCCAGTCCGACACCAACGGCTTGTAGAACGCCGTCGAATACCGCTCCATGGTGTGGGCGCACCCGAAGTAATGACCGCCCGGCCCCACTTCACGAATGGCATCCAGCGCCAGTTCGTCTTCGTCAAAGCTGGCCGGCTGGCACAGCTCGGCAATCATCTGCAGGACCTCAATATCGAGAATGAACTTCTCAAAAGACGCCGTCAGCCCGCCTTCCAGCCAGCCAGCCGTATGGGCAATGAAATTCGAGCCACCCTGGATGGCGCCCCACAGGGAAAGCTGGGTTTCATAGGCTCCCTGCGCATCCGGTGCATTCGACGCGGTTGGCGCCGAAGACCGCCATGGCAGGCCGAGCTTCCGGGCCAGTTGTCCCGATCCCCAGGCAGCTTTGACATATTCGGGGGTTCCAAACGCCGGAGAACCGGATTTCATATCCACATTGGACGTGAATGCGCCATAGACCACCGGTGCTCCGGGCCGCACAAGCTGGTTGATGACCAGGGCGGCGAGAAATTCGGCGTGCTGCTGCACCAGTGCACCGGAAATCGTCACCGGCGCCATGGCACCGGACAGGGTGAACGGCGTAATGACGACGATCTGGTTGTGCTCGGCAAAATCCATCAATCCGTTGAGCATCGGGATATCGAGCTGCAAGGGCGAGTTTGTGTTGATCACCGTGTAGGTGTGGTGGGCAGACTTGAACTCGTCTTGCGTCAGCCCGCGCGCGATACGGATCATCTCAAATCCGTCCATGGACTGGGGCGTCCCCCTCGCCCAGGTGAACACGGCCTTGCTGGTCAGCGTCAGATGGTCCAGCTTGATCCAAAGATGGCGCTCATTCAGAGCCAGGTCTTGCGCTTCGACACACGGGCCAGCCACGTGCATGACATCGAAATGCTGGCACAGCTTGAGGAAATTGCGCGCCGCCGTACGCGTCCCGGTCTGCTTGCCGCCGTCAAGGTCGGAAAAGCCCGGCGGTCCGCCGACCGGCATGAAGTTCAGTATCTTGCCGCCCAGCGCTATATTGTTTTTCGGATCGCTGGCCTGCAGCACGAAATTTCCGGGTGCTGAGGCGATCGCGGCCTCGATGATCTCATCGCCGATACGCACCATCATGGTGTCGTCATCAACGATACAACCGGCTGCGCGATAAGCGTCGCGCGCCCGTGGCAGCAATGCCCGAATGCCTATTTCCGCCAGCACCTGCTTGGCCAACTCGTGGATGCGCTCAATCTGATCGTCGGAGTAAAGGGCCTGGGGTGGAAACGGATTGACCAGGTCACGGTAATTCACCTGCCTGTCCGGTGTTTCTGCTCCAGGTTGTCGTCTGCCGCTTCGTCTTCCTCGCTGAACGTTCATCGCAGGCACCTCCTGGAACAGACGCTATTCCTTTTCCGCCACCAGCGAAACCAGTAAATCACCGTCACTGACCTGGTCACCATCAGACACGTAAATCTCGCCAACCGTACCGTCGCGTGCGGCGGTCAACGTGTGTTCCATCTTCATGGCTTCCAGTACGGCCAGCGCCTCGCCCTTCGAAACCTGCTGGCCGGCCTTCACCCTGACCTGCTTGACCAGCCCCGGCATGGGCGCACGTATGTCGTCGCCGGAAGCAGCATCGCCGGCTTCCGTAACCCCGTCAGGCACATCAAACACAAACGTGTCCCCGTTCAGGAACACCGTCACCTGGGCAACCCGGCCGGACACCTTGGACACTGCAAAACACAGCGGCTGGGCGTGTCCGTCCACGATCATCCTGCCGGGTGCGCGGTCCACCAGCGACACATTGACGGCATCGGCCTGCGATGAAACCTTGAAGTCGCGTGAATTGCGCAGCGACACACGCAGATCGAAAACGGTAGTGTCCTGCACCAGCTTCACAAAGTGCTGGGCGGCACCCCAGATCCGCCAGCCTGGCAGTGAACTCCACGGATCTGCTTGGCTTGGTTCGCCGGCAAGCTCCAGCGCGGCAATCGCCGCCACGGCCTGGGCCAGCATGGGAGTTTCATCTTCTTGCACGAGTTGCGCCAGGTCACGTTCGATCAGCCCGGTGTCGACATCACCTGCGGAAAACCCCACATGCCTGCACAGGGCCGACAGGAAGGCCTTGTTGGTCACCGTACCGGCTATCTTGGTATCGGCAAGCGCTGCCCGCATTCTGGCAAGCGCCTCGTCCCGCGAACGTCCGTGCACAATGACCTTGGCAATCATCGGATCGTAATGCGGGGTGATCTCATCCGCTTCCCGAACGCCGGTGTCGTTGCGAGCTGAATCGGAAAACCGCAAGTGGTCGAGGGTTCCGATCGCGGGCAGGAAACCTCTGGCAACATCTTCCGCATAAAGCCGTGCCTCGAAGGCATGGCCGTCGATGGCAAGATCGGCCTGCTCGAACGGCAATGGCTCGCCGGCTGCAATCCGAAGCTGCAATTCGACCAGGTCAAGCCCGGTAATGGCTTCCGTCACAGGATGTTCGACCTGCAGCCGTGTGTTCATTTCCATGAACCAGAACCGGTCAGGTTGCAATCCGTCCGACCCGTCAACGATGAATTCGACCGTACCGGCACCTGAATAGCCGATGGCCTTGGCCGCTTTTACGGCGGCATCGCCCATGGCAGACCGCATCTCCTCAGTCATGCCCGGCGCCGGTGCTTCCTCGATCACCTTTTGATGGCGGCGCTGCAGCGAACAGTCGCGCTCAAACAGGTGCACCGCATCACCATGATCATCGCCGAACACCTGCATCTCGATGTGCCGCGGCGAGGTCACGTATTTCTCGATCAGCACCCGGTCATCGGCAAAACTTGCCTTGCCTTCCCGCTGCGCTCCGGCCAGGGCATCGGCAAACTGATCCGGTCCATCAACCTTGCGCATGCCCTTGCCGCCGCCGCCGGCACGCGCCTTGATCAGCACCGGGTAGCCGATATCGTCGGCCTGCTGTTTCAGAAACTCCGGCTCTTGCCGTTCGTCATGATAGCCGGGAACCACCGGCACACCGGCCCTTTCCATCAGCGCCTTGGCGGCATCCTTCAGGCCCATGGCTCGGATTGCATCGGCCGACGGGCCGATGAACACCAGTCCTGCCTTTTCGACCTGCTCAACGAAATCGGGATTTTCGGACAGAAACCCATACCCGGGATGAATGGCTTCGGCACCGGTGGTCTTGGCCGCGTCGATAATGGCCTTGGCCTGCAGATAGCTGTCGGCAACCGGCGCTGGACCGACCCGCACCGCCTCATCTGATTCCGCCACGTGCAGGGAACCGGCATCCGCGTCCGAATAGATAGCAACCGTTGCCACGCCCATCCGCCTTGCCGTACGCATGATGCGCACCGCAATCTCGCCCCGGTTGGCTATCAGTATCTTGCTGAACACCTGTCCGTCCTCACATCCTGAACACGCCGAAGCGGGTCTCTTCAATTGGTGCATTGAGCGCTGCAGACAGCGACAGGCCGAGCACGTCACGCGTCCGGCGCGGGTCGACGACCCCGTCGTCCCAGAGCCGCGCCGAGGCATAAAGCGGATGTCCCTGGTGTTCGAACTGTTCCGCAATGGGCTTGCGGAACGCCGCTTCTTCCTCGTCCGACCATTGACCACCCTTGCGCTCGATGCCGTCGCGCCTGACCGTGGCCAGCACGCCGGCGGCCTGCTCACCGCCCATCACCGAAATCCGGCTGTTCGGCCACGACCACAGGAAACGCGGATCATAGGCACGCCCCGACATGCCGTAATTGCCGGCCCCGAAGGACCCGCCAACCATCATTGTCACCTTTGGCACCGAAGTGGTTGACACCGCAGTCACCAGCTTGGCGCCGTCCTTGGCAATCCCGCCGGCCTCATATGAGCGGCCCACCATGAAGCCGGTGATGTTCTGCAGGAACACCAGCGGGATCCGCCGCTGCGAGCACAATTCGACAAAATGGGCACCCTTGGTGGCACTTTCTGAAAACAAGACACCATTGTTGGCGATGATGCCGCACGGAATGCCGTGGATGTGGGCGAAGCCTGTTACCAGCGTCGGCCCGTAGCGCGCCTTGAACTCGTCAAACCGTGATCCGTCGACGATCCGCGCCAGAACTTCACGGATGTCATAAGGGGTCTTCAGGTCCCCCGGCACCACTCCCATCAGTTCGTCGGGATCATAAAGCGGGTCTTCCGGCTTCTGCAGCCTGACCGACACCTGCTTATTCCAGTTGAGGTTGGCAATGGCGCGGCGCGCAAGCTCGAGCGCATGGGCATCGTCCATGGCCATGTGGTCTGCCACGCCGGACAACCGAGTATGCACATCTGCGCCGCCGAGGTCTTCGGCCGTCACTACTTCCCCGGTGGCTGCTTTTACCAGGGGCGGACCAGCCAGAAAAATAGTGCCCTGTTCCTTGACGATAATCGACTCGTCCGACATCGCCGGCACGTATGCACCACCCGCCGTGCATGAGCCCATGACCACCGCGATCTGGGCAATGCCGCGGGCCGACATGTTGGCCTGGTTGAAAAAGATGCGCCCGAAATGGTCACGATCGGGAAAAACTTCGTCCTGGTTGGGCAGATTGGCGCCGCCGGAGTCCACCAGGTAGATACAGGGCAGATGACTGGCCTGGGCGATTTCCTGCGCCCGCAGATGCTTCTTCACGGTGAGCGGGTAGTAGGTTCCGCCCTTAACCGTGGCATCGTTCGCGACAATCATCACTTCGCGGCCCTCGACGCGGCCGACACCGGCAATCATGCCGGCGCAGGGCGCGGCGCCGTCATACATGGCATGGGCCGCCGTCGCGCCCACCTCCAGAAACGGCGAACCCGGATCGAGCAGTCTCGCCACCCGCTCGCGCGGCAGAATCTTGCCGCGCGACACGTGTCTTTCGCGCGCCGCATCGCCGCCGCCATCGAGCGCCACCTTGACGGCATCTTCAATGACCGCCAGAGCCTCGAGCATCGCCTTGCGGTTGCCGTCATAAATCTCGCCGCGAGTCGGGGCCGACGGCCTCAGGATAGCCATTACGCAGTTTCCTCGAACATTTCGCGCCCGATCAGCATGCGCCGGATTTCAGATGTGCCGGCGCCGATCTCATACAGCTTGGCGTCGCGCAGCAGGCGCCCGGTCGGGTATTCATTGATATAGCCGTTGCCGCCGAGCGCCTGGATGGCTTCGAGCGCACACCAGGTTGCCTTTTCGGCTGCGTAGAGAATGCACCCCGCCGCATCCTTGCGTGTCGTCTCGCCGCGGTCACACGCGGCTGCTACCGAATACACATAGGCGCGGCAGGCATTCATGGTGGTGTACATGTCGGCCAGCTTGCCCTGCATCAGCTGAAACTCGCCAATGGACTTGCCGAACTGTTTGCGCTCGTGACTGTAGGGCACCACCACATCCATGCAGGCAGCCATGATCCCCAGCGGCCCGCCGGCCAGCACGACGCGCTCATAGTCGAGGCCCGACATGAGTATTTTCACACCCTGGCCTTCCTCCCCCAGCACGTTCTCATAAGGAACCTCGCAATCTTCAAACACCAGTTCGCAGGTGTTGGAACCGCGCATGCCGAGCTTGTCGAGTTTCTGGGCCGTGGAAAACCCCGTCATGGATTTTTCAATCAGGAATGCGGTAATGCCCTTGGGCCCCGCGTCCGCATCGGTCTTGGCGTAGACCACCAGGGTTTCAGCATCGGGCCCGTTGGTGATCCACATCTTGTTGCCGTTGAGGATAAAGCGGTCATTGCGCTTCTCCGCGCGCAGTTTCATCGATACCACGTCGGAGCCGGAGCCGGGTTCCGACATCGCCAGCGCGCCGAAGTGCTCACCTGAACACAGCTTGGGAAGATACCTGTTTTTCTGGTCCTCGCTGCCCCAGCGATTGATCTGGTTCACGCACAGATTGGAGTGAGCGCCATAACTCAGGCCCACCGACGCTGACGCCCGGCTGATTTCCTCCATTGCGACCACGTGCGCCAGGTATCCCATGCCACTGCCGCCAAAATCCGGATCGGCGGTAATGCCCAGCAGGCCCAATTCACCCATTTGCGGCCACAGGTCTTCAGGTGCTTCATTGCTCTCGTCAATATCGGCCGCACGCGGAGCAAGGTTGTCGCCTGCCCAGCGTTGCACCATGTCGCGAAGCGCATCGACGTCCTCGCCAAGACCGAAATTCATTCCGCTGCCAAACATGATGCCTCCTTCTGCTGCGCGCCGGCGCTGCGCAACACCATCGTCGTGTAAATGTCCTCGATTTCGGACAGCGACAGCCGCCCGCGCGACCGGTACCAGGTATTGACCCCTGTCAGCATGGCGATGATGGCCATGGCGGTGATCCGCGTGTCGGTCAGCTCAAACTCGCCGCTGGCGCGTCCGGCTTCGAGAATGTCGACAACAAAACCCTCATAGGTTTTGCGCAGGCTCTCGACCCGCCGGAAGTTCTCCGGCTCCAGGTTGCGAAGCTCCATGTACGAGATGAACACCGCATCGGACCGCTCCACGTGGTAGCGAATGTGAAACCGCGCAAACCGCTCCAGCGTCTTGCCGGCGGTCTCATCTGCGGCGGCCTCGGATTTCCAGGCTGCGATCAGGCTGTCCATATGCGTGACCAGCAGGTCTTCCAGCAACGCCTGCTTGTTGGAAAAATGATTGTAAAGCGCCGCCGCCTGCACCCCCACTGCCCCGGCAATTTCTCGCATGGAAACCGCGGCAAAGCCACGCGCGGCAAACAGTTGTTCAGCCGCTGCGCGAATCCGCTCGGCTGTCTCAACACCGATGCTGCCGGTGGTGCGTGCCATTGCAACCTCTTTAATTAAATGAACGTACGTTAAATTAACAATGAAACGACGTCCAAAGTCAAGTGCGGCTCAGATGCCGCGCGCACCATGCCGACAGGTCAGACCAGGCAGTTGCAGAAGTTATGCGGTTTCCAGCGGGTCCGGCCCGTAGTCATTGGCTCCAATGTTTCCAGGCAAAATACCGAGATCAATCACCGCCCAGATAAAACCTATAATCGGAATAAACAGCAGCAGGCACCACCAGCCCGACTTGCCCCGGTCATGGCAACGCTTGATATGCATCATGATGCCGGCAAACCAGATAGCTATGCCCATAAGCACCGGTATCAAGCCTTCCTTTCCCAACAGGAAGTCACTCAACAGAAAGATGACAAACAGGACACCCAGACCGATCCACCACTGCAGCCTGCTGATGCGACCATGTGGCGTCGAGTAGAGATAAATTAAATCGAGTTGCTTGTTCATCGTTTCCCCGAGATTCGCTGTTTGACAAAACAGACTGTCATGCTGTCACGACCGACGCAGATGAACAATACTGGATCGGGCAAACAGCATGGCGCATCAACAGTTCTGGAACACTGTCGATCTGCCGGGTAACTGATCGGCTTGCCGGTAAGCTTGTTGAACCGGACCGGCTAAACCGGTGCCTTGCCATACTCGACCGGTTCGGCGGAAAACTGGTTTCATGCAAGGGGACCTAGTTGTTTCCGCGGCGTTCGCGCCACAGGCCGCATTTCTCCTGCACCGGGCGGTCGGAATAGCTGAACAGCACAGCATCTTCGGACGTTTCGTGCACAACCTCGCGCCAGGACGGCACCACGACAACGTCGCGCGGCGACCAGTTGTAAGTTTCGCCGTCCACGATGAGTCGTCCGGTGCCCTCCACGCCGACGAACACCGTCGCATCGGTTGACCGGTAGGCTTGCGAGTTGAACCCTTTCGGCAGCAACTGCAGGCAGGTGCCGATGGTAGGCATGGCCCAGCCACCGTCGACCGGATTGACATAGCGCATCTTCAGGCCGTGACAGGGATCCCACTCTTCCTGCCGCTTCATCTGTTCAAGCGCTTCTCGCGAACGTTCATACGGGTAATTGAAGATCGGCGATGTCGGCGTCACTTTCTCATAGCCCAGCGGCAGCATGTTCGCGCCATAGCGGGCATTCGAGTCTCCCTGCTGCTTGCTGATCGGCTGCTGATCCTCGCCGAACCCTTCCGCAAATGACGCATCCAGAAACTGCACCAGCGGGATATCTAGACCGTCGAGCCAGAACACCGGGTCGGCGCTGTCATTGCCGTGATCATGCCATTCCCAGTTCGGCGTGATGACGAAATCACCGTAATGCATTTCGGTCTTCTCACCGCCGACCGCGGTATGACCGCCCGATGCCTCCAGTACAAACCGCAATGCCGACTGGGTGTGTCTGTGCGCTGGCGCCACTTCGCCGGGCATGACGAGTTGCACGCCGCAGTACAGCGACGTGGTGCATTTCGACGTGCCCTTCAATCCGGGGTTTTCCAGGATCAGCACCCGGCGTTCAGCCTCCTTCGCCGTGATCAGGTCACCGGCCTCCAGCAGCCTCGAGCGCACCTTGTCGTACTGCCACATGAACGGCACGCATTCGCTTTTGGGTTCCGGCGTGATGATGGCGCCCATAACGGACCACAGCGCTGTCATGCTTTCCGGTTCAATGGCCTTGTAGAATGCTTCACGCTGAGCGGTGTTTGCAGCCGATGCCTGGGTCATGGTCAAACTCACTTCGATGGATTAGGTTGCTGCATCAAATAGACAGCGAAACGCCGTGCGCTTCAAGTTGCGCCGTGAACCCCGGTGCGAAACGACGCAGCTTTTCAGCATCCAGCCGGCCGGCGCGCCTAATGTAAGCCAGGGCAAACGGCCACGGCTCAAGCGACATATGCCGGTCAAACGCCTCATACCAGCGGGCCGATCTCGTTGCCGCATCGACGATTTTCTGCAAGGCCGGTTGGCGGGCTTGCTGGAAAGCCGGCAATGCGGTGGCAATGTCCCAGTCACTGGCTTTCAGTGCGTCAACCAGCGCGATCACATCTTCCAGGGCCAGCCTGGTACCCGAACCGATCGAAAAATGCGCCGTATGCAGGGCGTCCCCCACCAGGACCTTGTTGCCCGAGTGGTAGCGTTCACACCGAAGGTTGGGGAACTGCCGCCAGACGGAGTTGTTGTCTATAAGCCGTGCCTTGCCCAGAACATCGCCAAACAGGTCTTCACAGACGCTTTTCGTTTGCGCTGCGTCTAGACCGGCGAACCCGCCCTGACGCCAGATTGCGTCGGTGGTTTCGATGATGAACGTACTGCGGCCTGCCTGATAACGGTAATGGTGGGCATTGAAGCTGCCCAGCCGGGTCTCGACAAAGCTCTGGGTAAGGGCATCGAACTCGCAATCCGCCCCATACCAGATGAACCGGTTGGACAGTGTCTCGATATGCTCGCCAAATTCCTCCGGCGCGGATGTCCTGACCATCGAGTTGAGACCGTCGGCCCCGATGATCAGGTCCGCCGGGCCAAGCGCGTCGGTGACCTCGATACGGGAGTTGTAGACCGGATTTATCCCCAGTTGCGCGGCACGCTGCTGCAACAGCCTGAGCAGGTCCAGACGTCCAATGGCCGAAAACCCGACGCCGTCAATGGCGATGCGCTTGTTCTTGTGCACCACGGCAATGTCGGTCCAGCGCTGCATGTGCGGCTCGATCAGCGCTGCGGTTTCCGGGTCGTCCTCGCGCAGGAACCCCAGCGCCTGGTCGGAAAACACCACGCCAAATCCAAAAGTCGCATCTTTCGGATTCTGCTCGAACACGGATATGTCGATGTCCGGCCGCACCCGCCGGATCAGGATGGCGGCGTACAACCCGGCCGGACCAGCCCCTGCGATGGAGACCCGCATACCGAACCGCTTGTCAGTTGGACAGTTTGTTGAGTTCGGACCGCGCCGCAGACAAGTCCGCCGTCGTTGCAGCCAGGCGCTCGGCCAGCACTTTCATCAGGTCGATGGCCATGGAGGGAAACTCCTGCAGCAGCTTGAGCAGCTGCTCCTTTTCGATACACAGTGTTTCCAGGCGGGTGGCAGCTCTCACACTTGCCGTACGCGGCACGTCGCACAAAATCGCAATTTCGCCGATAATCGCATTCTTTCCGAGTGTCGCCACAACCACATCGCTGCCATCGATCTCGACAATGACCTCTGCGTCCCCGCACAGCACCACATAAGCCGCATCGCCGGAATCATTCTGGTGGAACAGCATATCGCCTTCCGTGAAAGTCAGGCGTTGTGACGTAAAGGCCAGCAACTTCAACTGGCTGGGTTGCAGCCCGGCAAACAGAGACACGTTGCCAAGCATTTCCACTTCTTCATTGAGCGCCATTGTTTTCTCCCGTTTGGCGCAGATCGCTGCTGCTACTCTGCCAGCACCTTTGAATAGGCTCCGCCACTTTTCAACAGTGTTTCTCGCTTGCCCGTTTCAAGTATCTTACCACCTGCCATTACACATATCTCATCAAAATCCGACGCCAGCGCCGCATCCGAAACAACCCACACAATGGCAGGCTTGTTTGACTGCCGCGCGACATATTTCATTACGTCGCTCAGGATTGCGGCTTGCTGACGACCATCAAGCGCGCTGAGCGGACGGTTCAGGACAAGCAGGTCCGGCTGCTTGATCAACGCCCGCGCCAGGCCCAGCTTCTGCCGCTGCACGGAGCTCAACCGCTTGCCGGCGGAGCCGATGTCAAACTCCAGGCCCAGGTCCAGTATCTCGTCACGCAACTGCATCTCTTTCAGCGTCGCCGACATCACCTCGAATACCCGCTGCGGGGCCCGGGCAATGCCATGCGCCACACGTCCCATCAACAGGTTATCCTGAACCGAGGCGGCGACGTTGTAGGTTTCCGGATCGTAGAAACTGATGCTGCCGGCAAGCGTTTCCGGCAATCCGGACTTGAACCGGTTGCGCCCATCCAGAACCCGATCCTGCAGTTCCTCGTCGACCAGCCCCATGCGGTGGCGCGGCTCTACATAGGAGAACGTCAGTTCAATAAGCATGTAGCGTTCATCCAGCGTCAGGGCGGTCTCACCAGCCTGCTTGGCACGTTTCAGAAGGCCCGCATACTCGGGCAGGCGTTCAGCATCCATGAAGGTGATCTGATTGAAGAATTCATGGTCGGGCGGCAGATCCTGAAACAGGCCTATGGTCGTCTCGGCCAGTTCAACGCCCTTGGCGAGCAACATGTCCTCAAGGCCGGCGTCGCGTAAGACCGAGCGGAAGTACTCGTTCTGCGCCAGGTTCTGGGCGGCAAACTCGTCCCCGACCGGGGTACCAAACAACAGATTCTCACCAATTGTCGCCTGAACGGCAAATTGCTCCGGATCAAACAGTTCAACCAGTTCGGACATCTTCTCTTCGTCAATATGCGACCGCAGGGCGTGGCGAGCCGCAAGAATCTTGTCTGCAAAGTGCGGATTGGTGTCCGGATCGACCTTGCCCCGCAATCCGAGATTGAACACGTCATCTTCAAGGCCGGCCGCACACAGCACCTCCACGAGGCGCTTATGGATGACCATGCCTTCTCCGCTGGCTTCAGGGTTATTGTCGATCAACAACCAGTCGGCATCGATGTCCAGCTTGCTGTTGGCAGTGATTTCAGCCTCGTTGAGAAAACGTTGCCTGCTGAGCGCATCGGGGCCTTCATAGGTGCGCTCCTCAACCGGCTGGTGTTTAAGGGCATACAGCAGACTGTCACGCAGACTGCCCTGCGGTAGGAATATATCACCGGCAGCATAGCCGACACGCCGACCGATGACGCTCTCCCCGATGTCCATCAGGTCAGCACCACCGAAGCTCACCGAGCCACTGTCTGGCAGATAAAGCCGGACTATGGTGTCAGCGAGCACATCTGCGCCGGAGTTTGACTGCCCGACAAGCGCCAGGCTGGTGCCTGCGGTAATTGTCAACCGCGCCCGGCTCAACAGCGTGGTTCCGGTGTCATCTGTAACGGTCAGATTGTTCACTTCAATGGGGAATGCAAGCGGCGGAACCACCTCGTCAGGCAAGGCCTGCAGCTTTTCATCGAGTATGTCCTCGATATCAAACTGCTCCACCACCTGTGCGTATTTCACTTCCACATCTAGCCGGCGCTGATCCCAGTCGATCAGTTCCTTGATCGGTGCCGGCAGGTCCTTGTAGGCCGCAATCACCGCCACCAATTGGCCAACGTCGATCTTGCCCTGCAGCGCGAAGTACCCGCCCACAACATAAAACAGGAAGGGTGTTATCTGCGCCAGCAGGTTGTTCAGGAACTTGGTGAAGAACTTGCGCTGGAACAGCTCGTAGCGAATGTAAAAGATCCGCGCCAGTCGGCTGGATATGTCGGCACGTTCATAGTGCGATGTATCGTTGACATGCACATGGGTGATGCCGTCAACGATTTCTCCGACGCGACCGGCCAGCTTGCGCGCGGTGATCTGGCGCTCCTTGCCCAGCCGGATCAGGTGGCGGCGCATTCTGGGAATAATGATGAACTGCACGCCGATCATGAACAGGGCGATCAGTCCCAGATAGACATTCTGCACCATGATGAAGGTCATGGCAGTGATCGCCTGCCCCCCCAGCATCAGGGGTGACACGAAGGCATCGCCCATGAAACCGCCGATGGGCTCGACCTCGTCCTTGACCATGCTGGCCATTTCAGAAGACTTGATGCGCCGGAACGCCCGCACCGGAAACCGCAAAAGACGGTCTATGAGCGAATAGCGGATGCGCCGCAGCATGCGCTCTCCAAGCCTGCCCTTGTAGGTGTTGATGTAAAACTTGAACAGGCCGTTGATGATGATCAATGTCAGGAACGTGCCCGACAGGGCGAACAGCATGTTCAGGCGTTCAAGCTGCAGACCGCTGAACAGGACCCACTCTTCGCCGGAGATGGTCCAGCTGAGCTTCATGAATGTCTGCTCGGCGCCGGCGGTTTCAAAGCCCTGTCCGAGAATTGGGCCGTTGACGATCTGCTTTGGCAAATCCAGCGACATGAAATAGGTCGGCATGGAAAGCAGAACGATGAACAGGATAAATATCTGCGCCGGACGTGAATACATCCAGGTAAATTTCAGGATATTCCGCTCAAGCATGGGTAGCCGTATTCTGGGCTTCAGAACCGCTGCCGGCAGGACGCAGCACAACCAGTCTGCGGACCCCGTATTCAGTCGTTTCAAATGCACCGTCTTTAATGGAAAAATCCAATGAGCAAACTGTCTCCGTCTCAGGGCGTTTCAGCAGGCACTCCATCTGCTCGCTTGCACGCTGCAGGTTGGGCGAAAACTCAATAACCGTAACTGCTGAATTGTCGATAAGCGAGAGCAGTTTCCTCCCTACCGCCTCCTGACTCCCAAACGCCTTTAATGAATACCCGACAAACACCAGACCATAGCTGCCGGGCTGCAGTTCAAGATCCACGTCCTGAAACTTGCGTGCAATCTGCCGCACCCGGCATGGCTCCCCGTTAAGTGTATCCGATTCGAAAGACTCTGATTTCGGGTCGATACAGACAAAGGTTTCAGGCACGTGACGCAAGAAGCCCGAGACTGGACGAAGGTGCCCGCCGATCTCGACAATGTTGGCCATCCCGTCGACAAAATACGCCGCCAGCGCCTGACGCAATCCGGCTGCCGGCCCTGCCAGATGCGGCATGCCAGCCGGCCCGGTGGCCGGATCACCTGAGAATTTCGCGGCTGCATGCTGCATCAAATCTTCGTATGAATTGGGTTACCGTGATGTTTTTACTAGCATACCTGCGGTTCATTGCTCATACCACTGGAAATCGCAACCAGTCCCGCAAAGGTGAACAGAGTGACCGACCGCAATTTCAACAAGGACTACGTCTTCGACCTGCTGCGTGGCGCCGCCCGGTTCACTTGCTCCGACCTGCTGTCTGCACTGGCGGCAACTGTCGCCGAGTTTCCCGAAGCCCCCATCGACAACGCGTTCAACCACAAGCAGGTCGCTTCCAAGCAATGGGCCCGCGACATGCTGGCCACCCACACAGCCGGCGCGTTTGATCATGTCTGGGTCATGGGCGGCTGGATCGGCATTCTGCCGGCAATGCTGTTTGATGATGCCAGGTTCAGCATCAAGGCCATCAGCAGTTTTGACATTGATCCCGCCGTGGCCCCGATTGCCGAAAAACTGAATCGAAAACTCTCAGGCAAAGCAGCTTTCAACGCCCACACCGCAGACATGTATGCGCTCGATTACACCGGTGCCGACGCACCTGACCTGGTCATCAACACAAGTTGCGAACACATAGCAGATCTGCCGAAGTGGCTGGCACTGCTGCCACCCGGTTGTCGCGTGCTGCTGCAATCAAACAACTATACCTCCGAGCCCACCCACGTGAACTGCGTGGCCAGTGTCGATGAACTGACACAGCAGGCTGGATTGAGCAAACTGAACTATGCCGGCGCATTGCAGTTGCCCAAGTACACCCGGTTCATGCTGATCGGCCGTGTCTGAACGCGTTGTGACGCGCCTTTAAGACTTCCGCAGTTGCGGCGGCGCCATCAAGCCTGATACCTGCCCTGTGCCCGCGATGTTGCGCGCAGGCAGCATCGATCGCGGCAGCCAGACTGGCCGGTGACAGTTCATCAGGCTTGATGCAAACCGCCAAACCGTCGGCCTGCAGCCGTGTTGCGCGGCTTGTCTGTTCCTGCTCGCCGTGAGCGGCAAACGGCACCAGCACACTTGCACACCGTGCCCGCAACACATCGGCAACGGTATTGTAGCCGGCCTGTGAGACAGAGACCTTGGCCCGCCGCAGCAGCTCAGCAAGGTCGGGGCGGAACCGGACAATCTCGACACCGTCCGCGACCTCGGACTGCAGGCGCGACAGCGCCGGATCAGGCAGGTTGGGCCCGGTCACGACCAGCCAGCGCGCCGAGCTCAGTGAGGTCAGCGCGCGCGCGGCAAGGCTGGTGCCGAGCAGCTCTCCACCTACTGCCCCGCCACCTGCCGATACGATCACATCATAGACGTCACCATCACAAGGGTCCGTGCCATGTGCAGCCACCATGCCGGTGTAGACCGTCCTGTCCGCAATAGAGTCAGCAGTGGAGAAGGTTTCATCGAGCGTGGCAAAGCGCTCATCGCCGTGTACCAGCACCAGGTCGAAATAGTCCCGCACCAGGCGCACGGTGGCCACGTCCCGCTTCTGTGATTTGGGTTGCAGAATATCGCGAATGGAACTCACGACCATCGGGCGCTTGCCGGGCGGCAGCGCCTTGACATGGTCAAGCAGTGGTAACAGCTCGAACCGCATCTGCCGACGCGCAAATGGAAATGCCTCAATAATCAAACAGTCGGGTTCAATGTCTTCGAATGACCTGATCAAAGCCACTTTGCGGCGGGTCAGGAATGCATCCCCGGCCTCCCGCCCTTGTTCGTCTGCCAGGCCTGAAAAACTGTCGTCGGCACTGCGCAACGGTGGCAACTGGACGTTGGCGACGTGTTCATCCGGAAACCCGTCCACTGCCATGCCACCGGTCACCATGGTCACATCCTGCCCGTCGGCCTCCAGCGCCGACGCGATGCGGCTGGCGCGCACTAGGTGGCCGATGCCCAGCAGGTGCTGAACATAGAACATCACCTTCATGGCTGCGCTCCTGCCTCACGCTGCAAAAACAGGTCCATAAGCTGGCCGACAGACGCCTGGTAATCAAAATGTCCGCGCACCCTGCTCTCCGCTGCAGCGCCGAGCCGGGTCCGCAGATCCGGGTCGCGTGCAAGCCTGGTGAGCGCCACGGCGAGCTGTTCCGGGTCATCCGCACTGACCAGCGCACCATGAACGCCATTGTCAATCAGTTCCGGCACCCCGGATACATCAGTCGAAACACAGGCCAGGCCCTGCGATGCCGCCTCGACCAGCACATTCGGCAGCCCGTCGCGGTCCCCATCCGGAGCGATCCGGCACGGCAACACGAATATGTCCGCTTTACGATACAGCTGCAACACATCCTTCTGAGCCAGTGCACCGTGCCAGGTAATGCGATCTGCGACACCAGCCCTGTCAGCCTGCCTCTTCAACTCGTCCAGCAGGTCTCCTCCGCCGGCATGGTCGAAGCGCCAATGAATATCCTTTGGCACCTTCGCCAAGGCATCCAGCAAGGTGTCGTAACCCTTCTTGGCAACAGCACGTCCCACACTCACAAACCGGACCGGCGCGGCGATATCGCTGCCGTCACGGATGTGCCGTCGGTCTTCAAACGCCGCAAACCGCGACAGGTCCAGCCCGTGATATGACAGATGAACCCGCGAAGGTTCCCGAGCCAATGACTGCAATTTGGCGTGACCCGCGCGCGTACAGGTAACCGCCCAGTCCGCCTCGGCCAGCTTGTCGGCAAGATCCCAGTTCTGGCTGGTCCAGATATCCTTGGCGTGCGCAGAACAAGTCCAGCCAAGTTGCAGCATCAGGCTCGCGTATCGCACAACCGATGCCGGCGTATGGATGAAATGGGCATGCAGCGACGAAACCTTGTCGCAGCGTTCGGCAGCCAGCACCATCGCCTGCACAAATCGGCGCGCCCGGTTGGATGTCCGGTCGCGCGCCCAGTCGCGCCGGAATGCCTGCAACGCGTCCCTGTAGCCGGCCATTCGCCGTGCTTTCAGCCACGCTCTGAGACAGCGTAGCGGTTCATCTTTGACGTATTCCGGCAGGTACATCACCGGCGCGCAGATTTCATCATGCACCGGGTGGCGTTTAGTGTCCGTGGGCTTCCGCAGAGAGATAATTTCAAGCGCCAGTCCGGCTTGTTCAAGCCCGAGGATCTCCTGGGCGATGAATGTCTCCGACAGACGTGGATAGCCTTTCAGGACGAATGCAACTGGCTTTGTCATGGTGTTTTCCGGCAGCAGCTCAGCTGACACCTGCAATGGCATAAAGATCGGCCGCAGGCCGGCTGGCGGCCCATTTGCCGACATAGTCATTTATGGTTTCAAGGCCATTCAGCATCTCCGCACCGCCTACACTGTCAGGCAGCGCCCGGTCCGGCAGCCTGCTCAGTGCAGCCGACAGCGCAGCTGCATCGCCCGCTTCGCTGGGCAGCATCATGTCAACCAGGTTCAGCTGTTCGGCCCGCCGCGCTCGAATGAACTGTTCCTCGCGCGGGTTGGTGCGTGGCACGATCAGGGCCGGCTTGTTGAATGACAACACCTCGCAGAAGGTGTTGTAGCCGCACATGCCGACGATTGCCGATGCCCCCTCGATGAGTTCCTCCATATTGTTGTCAAATTCGATCACATCAACATTCGCCATTGCATCGCATTGCCGGAATATCTCGGTACGTTCATCGCTTGGCATCAACGGCCCCAGCACGAGCAAGGCGCGCGGCAGCTCATTCGCTCCGCAGGCGTAAGCCGCAATCACCTGTCTCATCAGGCCCGCCCCATCGCCGCCCCCGCCGCCGGTGACCAGGAGGTAAGGCTCGCTGGGCCGGTTCATCGTCACCGGCGAAGACGTCCGGGACCGGCGTAAAAATCCGAGATACAGCATCTTGTCGCGCAGTCTATCCGTCGCGCCGAGGCCGCTCAACGGATCCCAGAAATCCTCCGGCCCATACACCCAGACGTCGTCATAAAGGTTTTCAACGTGGTGCAGCGCGTCGCTCTGCTTCCATTCCCGCTTGAGTTTCTCGGCCGAATCCATCACGTCGCGCAAGCCCAGAATCAGCCGGCACCCCTGCTCCTTCAGGTACTTCAGGGTTGGCAGCATCTCGCCGCGCAGGCCCAGTGGCTCCTTGTCGACGATCATGATGTCGGGCTGGAACGACTCTGCGGTGTGCTGGATTATGGACTGGCGCATCTGCAGCGTGTCGGTCAGGTCGATATGCTTGTCAATCGAGGTGTACTCGCCATTGTACAGCTTGATGACCGATGGGATTTTCACGAAATCGACACGGGCAGAAAAGTTGAAAGCGCCGGCAATCTGCGAGCCCGTAATGATCAGAATGCTGACGCCCTTGTAGTTTTCCACCAGCGAGTGGGCAATGGCCCGGCAGCGACGCAGATGTCCCAGCCCGAATGTATCGTGGCTGTACATCAGGATATGAACATTGCCGAGACGTTTCATGCATTCTCACTCAGAACAAGTGTTCGGTTGGAACTCCCCCACGACTTAGCATCATGCGTATTTGAGATCACAGCACAATGTCTCACATGGCGGTGTGCCGCCCGTGATCCTGCCCCGATGGCGGCCCACGCACTACTTGTATGGATCGGCTGCATCACGAAGTCCATCACCGAGGAAATTGAACGCCAGTATGACCAGCACCACTGGCACCACTGGCAGCATCAACCAGGGATACAGCGCGACCACGTTGATATTCTGGGCTTCAATCAGCAGCACGCCCCATGACGTTATCGGCGGGCGCAGTCCCAGGCCCAGGAAGCTCAGCGCCGTCTCACCCAGTATCATGGTGGGAATGGCAATCGTCGCAGTGGCAATGAGATGCGACATGAATCCGGGCACCAGATGCAACGATATGATGCGCGACGGCTTGGCCCCCATCAGTTGAGCCGCCATCACGTAGTCTTCCTCTCGCAGAGAGAACAGTTTCGACCGCACTGCCCTGGCCAGCCCGGTCCAGTCCAGCAGGCCCAGAATGACGGTTATGCCGAAATACACCACCAGTGGACTCCAGGTCACCGGCATGATCGCCGCCAGAGCCAGCCACAACGGTATGGAAGGGAGCGATTGCAGTACCTCGATCATCCGCTGGACAATCATATCGACCCAGCCACCATAGTATCCGGCCAGGCCGCCTATGACGATGCCCAGCACAAAGCTGACCATGACACCCAGCAGGCCAATGGTCAGCGAAATGCGCGCTCCCCCCAGAATTCGCGAAAACATGTCCCGGCCGAGCCGGTCGGTTCCCAGCAGGAACAGTTCGCCACCCTTGGCCGGACACATAAGATGGGTTTCCATCTCGACGAGGCCCCACCAGTAGTATTTGTCGCCGCTACAGAAAAAACGGATCTTGTCGAGCTTGGTGGTATCTTTGGTGTACTCGCGCTTCAGCGTTTCCATGTTGAGCGTATATTTTTGCCGGTACACGAACGGACCGACAAACTCACCTTCGTGGAACAGGTGCACGCGTTGCGGCGGCGAATAGATATGATCCACGTGGCGGCTCTGGATGTTGTACGGCGCCAGAAACTCGCTGATGAAAATGCTGGCATAAAGAATGGCCAGAAACACGCCACACCAGACTGCAATACGGTGTTGCCGGAACTTCCACCACATCAGCTTCCATTGCGGTGCCAGATAGACCTTTTCCTGTTCCGGCGAAATCTTCTCGATCGACATGACGTCGAACGGCGCATCCGATACAAAGTGCCCCATTTCCTTGCCCGGTGGCGGCAGCGGCGACGTCATCTTCATTTGGTCTGCGCCCCCTGCAAACGGATGCGCGGGTCAAGCAGCGCCAGTGCAAAATCTGAAATCAGCACGCCGATCACCGACAGAAACGCCAGGAACATCAGGAACGAGCCTGCCAGGTACATGTCCTGCGCCTGCAACGCGCGGATCAGCAGCGGACCCGTGGTTTCAAGCGACAGCACGATGGCTGTGATTTCCGCACCTGAAATAATTGCCGGCAGGATCGAGCCAATGTCGGAGATGAAGAAGTTCATCGACATCCGCAGCGGATACTTCATCAGCGCCTTGAACGGATGCAGGCCCTTGGCGCGCGCAGTTATCACATATTGTTTCTGCAGTTCATCCAGCAGGTTTGCGCGGATGCGCCGGATCATGCCGGCGGTGCCTGCGGTGCCAATGATGATCACCGGAATGATCAGGTGCTCCAGGATCGACTGGGCCTTGGCCCAACTCATCGGCTGGTTGAAGTACTGTGCATCCATCAGGTGGCCGATGGAGGTGCCGAACCAGAGATTGGCAAGATACAGAAATACCAGCGCCAAAAGAAAGTTCGGTGTGGCGAGGCCAAGCAGGCCGACGAACGTCAGCCCGTAGTCACCCCATGAATACTGGTGGGTGGCGGAGTAGATACCGATCGGGAACGCAACCACCCAGGTGAAGATAATGGTTACGAACGATACCAGCATGGTCAGCCACAGCCGGTCGCCGACCACGTCCGTCACAGGCAGCTCGTATTCGAACGAATAGCCGAAATCGCCCTGCAGCATGCCCCACACCCAGTGGAAATATCGCTCGATCGGTGGTTTGTCGAAACCGTACTGAACCTTCAGCGCCTCGATCGCCTTCTGGTCCACGCTCTCACCCTGGGCCTGCAGTTCGGCCACGTAGCTCTCAAAATAGTCGCCTGGCGGCAATTCGATGATGGTGAACACCAGCGCGGAAATGATCAGCAGCGTGGGGACCATGACGGTTATGCGCCAGGCGATATATCTCAACATGGCCTAATTGCCCCCGGATGCGTTTTCGAACCAGAAAGTGTCCACCATGAACACGCCGAAATAGCTGCCTGGCTGAAAGCTGTAGACTTCCTCCCTCGGCACATTGCGCAGCTTCTTGTTGACGACAATCGGCTGCAGTGTCGAGTTGACGGTGCCGATGGAAAACACCTCATCGGTGTAGATCTTCAGCATGTCGTTCCAGATACGCTCGCGGGTCTCATCATCCCGCGACAGCTGCCATTCCCGCAACAGGGACAGCAGGCGCTTGGCGGACGGCAAATCCGGCTCGGTTCCCGATTTGCCTCCGGTCATGCCGTACAGGCCCCATTGCGGCCACTGGGTCTGGGCATCGTTGCTGGGCGCAAGTTCCTGCGGCGGCATGGACGGCTGTGGAATCGCGTTGTCCAGCCCGGACCAGACGCTCATCATGGTCGTGCCCGCTTTCAGCCGGGACCTGAAGATGTCTCTTTGGGTTGCGCGGGTGAAGACCTTCAGGCCCAGTTCCTGCCAATGGTCTGTGATGAGCTGCAGCACATCGGTTTCAACCGTGCTTTCGCCCGCGGTTTCAATGATCAGTTCCGCGCGCTGGCCGTCCGGCAGCAGCCGCACGCCGTCTTCATCGCGTCTGTTCATGCCGACCTGGTCCAGCAGCCGGTTGGCCAGCACCGGATCGTGATCCGCCCAGGCTCTGGCGTATTCGGGGCGGTACAGGGAACTGCGCTCCAGAGGTGAATCGGCGACCTCTTTGCCCAGCCCGAAGAATGTAACCATATTGATTTCGTGCCGGTTGACGCCCAGCGACAGCGCCTGCCGGAAGCGTGCATCCTGCATCACGGCCCTCCAGCCGTCATCCTTGAAGTTCAGGTTGGGCCTGATGGCAACCTTGGATCCCACTGCCGATTTCCACAGCAGCACATTGTAATCCTGGCGTTTTTCACCCTGCTTGAGGAAGGTGTAGTCCTCAAAGCTGACATACCGGCCCTGCAGATCGCTCTCACCCGCCCCGGTCTTGGCCGGTATCAGGTTGGTCGACGAGATGTTCATTTCCACCGTATCGATGTAGGGAAGCTGGCGGCCCTGGGCATCGACCCTGTGAAAATACGGATTGCGTTTGAAGACGAACTGTTCCGATGGCGGCGCAATGGTGTTGTACCATGGCTCCAGTGTCGGCAATTTAGGGTTTTCCGGCCTGTTCTGCCTACCCAGCCGAATGAACATGGCTCGCCAGTGCTTGTACTTGCGCTTTTTGGCCAGAGCATCGGCTTCGTCCTTGCCGATGTAGCTGGCATGGAACTGCTTCATGTAATGTGACGGATAGGTGAGGTAGAGGGGCAAAGGTGCTGCCAGGGCCGGCAGGAAATTGGGATTTGGGTCATCCCACTCATAGCGCACGGTCACATCGTCGATGACCGTAAACTTGGGGCCCTTGCCGTTGACCAGCATGGAGTTGGGCAGACCGCCGCGCCGCAGCTTCTTGTTCAGCATCACGTCTTCATAGGCAAACCGGAAGTCTTCCGTGGTCAGCGGCGCACCGTCGGACCAGCGGTGTCCCGGCCTGAGATGCAATGTGAAAATCCGGCCGTCCTCGACGTCGTAGCTGGCCAGGATATCCGGCTGCAGCTTGTAGTTGAGGTCGTAACCGACAAGACGCGAATAGCCGTAATAGACCATCATCCGCACGTCTTTCTTGCGCCCCATCAGCATGCGTAATTTGCCACCGTGACGGCCCGGTTCACGCCCCAGCTTCTCCAGATCGATAATCCGTGGTTGTGCCGGCAACCGCTTGGCAACCGGATCAATTTCACCGGCCTTTACCATCGCCTCCAGGTATGGTGTTTCCTGCAATGTCAAGGCAAATGCGCTGGCGTGCATTCCGGCAAGCACCAAGAACCCCAGCACTGCAAGGCGTAGGCAATTCATCACGCACGCAGCTCCTTCATGCTGGCCTTTGCGTTGGCGAGCACCATGTGCCCGTCGCCAACATCGATTGAAGCCATTTCTCCATTGCCGGTCTCACGCTTGAAGGCCTGCGGCCACAATGTATCGTCGGATGCACCGGACAAAGACAGGGTATCGTAGTCCAGCGGCCGGTCGAGATCCGGAAACGGCACTGCCGCCAGCAGGGACCGCGTGTAGGGATGCACCGGGTTGCGGAAAATCTTTTCGCGGCTGGCCATCTCGACAATGCGGCCCTGGCACATGACCGCAATCCGGTCAGCCATGTAGTCGATAACCGCCAGGTTGTGGGATACGAACAGGTAGGTGAGATCGAGCTGGTTTTGCAGGTCCTTGAGCAGGTTGAGCACCTGGGCCTGCACCGAAACATCCAGTGCTGACACCGGCTCATCGCAGATCAGCAGGCCCGGGTTCAGGGCCAGTGCCCGTGCGATGCCGATGCGCTGCCGCTGGCCGCCGGAAAAGCTGTGCGGATACCGGTTGAGAAAACGCGGATCAAGCCCCACCGCCTGCATCAGTCCGGCGGCATGCTGCCGGCGGCTCTCCGCCGTGCCGATGTTGTGAATCTCCATCGGCTCGGTCAGTATGTTGGACACGGTCATCCGCGGATTGAGCGATGAAAAAGGGTCCTGGAACACCATCTGAATGCGCGTGCGCAGGGTGTTGAGTTCAGCCGCATTGGCGCGGGCCATGTCGATCGGATCATGGCCGCGGTCAGAATAGATGATCTCGCCGGCGTCAGGCGTAACAGCACGCATGATCAGCTTGGACACAGTTGTCTTGCCGCAGCCACTCTCACCCACCAGACCAAGGCACTCGCCGCGTCTGATTTCGAGACTGACACCGTCGACCGCCTTGATGACGCTCTCCTCCTTGCTGGCGAACCAACCAGACTTCTTGGTCAGGAAGTGTTTCTGCAGGTCCCGAATGGACAACAGCGGCGCGCCCGCCGCTGCGTCTGCGGATGGCTTGGAGTCCGGCTTCAGTTCGATTTTCTCAGCAGCGGGTCCGCGCAGCAGTGTCGCGGCATCCACCTTGACATCACGCAGCGACACCAGCCGTTCGCCCTGCTTCATGTCGAAATGCGGGACCGCGTCCAGCAATGCCTTCAGATAGGGATGCTGCGGCGAGCGAAAGATATGCGACACCTGCCCGGCCTCGACGATCTGGCCGTGATAGATCACCACCACCTCGTCAGCCATATTGGCAACAACGCCCAGATCATGGGTAATAAGCAGGATCGCCATGTTGAAGCGTTCCTGCAGGTCTTTCAGCAACTGCAGGATTTGCGCCTGTATCGTTACATCAAGTGCGGTTGTGGGTTCGTCTGCGATCAGCAGCGCGGGCCGGCAGATCAGTGCCATGGCGATCATCGCGCGCTGGCGCAAGCCGCCGGACAGTTCGAACGAATACATGTCATAGGCGCGCGACGGATTGGGAAACCCGACCAGACCCAGCATTTCTTCAGTTTTTGCCCGTGCCTCGTTGCGGTCCACCGGCTGGTGAAGCTGCAGCGCCTCCTCGATCTGGTTGCCGACCGTGTGCAACGGCGACAGCGACGTCATCGGTTCCTGAAAGATCATGGCAATTCGGCCGCCACGCAATTCCCGCATTTCAGGACCACTGGGCAGCAGTTCCTCTATCTGGACCGGATCGGACTTGGAGTCCGGATCGTTGAAGGTAATGGACCCGCCGACAATCGATCCGACCGTGGGAAGAATCCCCATGATCGATTGACCGATAACCGACTTGCCGGAACCCGATTCGCCGACCAGAGCGGTCACCTTGCCTGGACGGATACGAAAGCTCGCCCCCTTCACCGCCTCGATGGTCGATGAATGAACGCGAAAGCTTATCCGCAGGTCTTCAATGCGTAGAAGATCTTCAGAGGAACTCATGACACCCGATTACGCCAAACGCCGTTAATTTCATTACGATAGCTGACATATCGATGTCAGGATACAGGTTTTTATCAAACGTAACGTCATGTGGAAAACCCCCTGTGGTCGCCGGTCCAATCACGGCCAAGTGTCATGCAGGCGCGCAACCGTGAGCGGTCGTGAACCGGATTGACTGCCGCTACCCTGTTGATGGTCCCTGTAAACGTGTAGATCATAACCTACCATACGTCATGCCAATCGGCTGCTAGGCCCTGTCTGGAGGACATTTATGTCATCCCCACAACAACTTACCAAAACCACAAAACCCGACATGACGCCAGCATGGCGCAGATTCGGGGACCTTGTCTCCGGCACGAAAACTGCCCGTACGCTGTCGCCCAGGGTACTGGCCTCAATAGAACGTCATGACCAGTCAAGCGAGGTGCTGATCAAGATTATTCAATTGGTCATCGTGTCGACCTGGGCGATTTTGTACGCGATTGCACCCAAGACCAGTCTCGGCACGGCATTTTCTCCTGTCTCCTGGGCGCTGGCAATCTACTTCGGGCTCAATGTCATCGGACTGATTTGGGCACGCCGGACGGGACTGCCGAACTGGGCGGTGTACATTTCGATCATCTTCGACATCGCCATTCTGATGGTTCTGATCTGGAGTTTTCACATCCAGTACGACCAGCCGCCGTCGTTTTATCTCAAGGCCCCAACCCTGCTCTATGTGTTTATCTTCATCGCGCTGCGCGCCCTGCGGTTTGAAGCCCGCTTCGTCATCTTTTCCGGACTGGCAGCAGCGGTTGGCTGGCTGATACTGGTTGCCTATGCGATTTATTCCGCACATGGCATGAGCACGACCCGCGATTATGTTGACTACCTGACCGGCAACGAGATTTTGCTGGGTGCAGAGTTTGACAAGATCATCACCATCGTCATGGTCGCTGGTATCATCGCCGTGGCCCTGAGCCGGGCCAACGACCTTCTGGTCAGGGCAACAGCCGACGCGCAGGCGGCCAGTGATCTATCCCGCTATTTCGACAGCGCGGTGGCCTCCGATATCCGCAACGCCGAGGAGGCAAGCACACCGGGCCAGGGCAAACGGGTCGAAGCAGCTATCCTCAACGTGGACCTGCGTGGCTTCACCAATTACGCCTCCGGTAAGGACGCCGAGCAGGTGCTGGGCCTGCTAATCGCCTATCAGAAGCGTATCGTCGGCATCATCCAGGGCCATGGCGGATCCATCGACAAGTTCATGGGCGACGGGATCATGGCAACCTTTGGAGCTGTGCGTGCCAGCGACACCTACGCAGCCGACGCGGTGCGCGCCATAGACGCGATCATCGCCGAGACCGAAACCTGGGGGTCGGATGAAACATTGAAGATATTTGCCGGCGGCAAGGTAAATGCGGCGGTTGCGGCCGGGCCCATCGTGTTCGGCACCATCGGTGACGATTCCAGGCTGGAGTTCACGGTTATCGGATCAGCCGCCAACATGTCGGCCAAGCTGGAGAAACACAACAAGACAACCAGGAGCCGCGCCCTCACCGACGGCTACACTTACGACATTGCGCTGGAGCAAGGATATACGCCAGCAAAGCCGGCCCGCCGGCGCAAGTCCACAATAGCTGGTACAGATCAGCTTGTGGTTCTGGGCTGATGGCCGAGCGCCTCTTCAAACGGCACCCATTCGAGTTCGGCATACGCCAGCAGGCATGACAAGGAAGACCAGGCAGCCTCGTCATGCACCAGGTGATGGGTCAGCACGCCCACCGGGTAACCTCCATTTGCGCGTGAGGTGCCCAGCGCCGCTGCCAGCTCGTCCAGAACCTGGTCCGTTGCCTTGCCCGCAGCACCGCCCGCTGCCTTCCAGTTCATCACATCCACATGGGTGTTGACCTGTATTTCAGGATGCGAGCGCTTGTGCGAAAAAGTGGAAAACGCCCTTATCCCGGCTTCGCACAGTCTTGCTGCCAGGTCTTTGCGCATGCGGTTCCATGGCGGCACCAGCACGGGCACGAAGCCCGAACCGAACAGGTCGGAAAGCCGCTGCCGGCCGGCCGCGATCTCATCCAGCACCACATCCAGTTCACGATGGTGGCCGAGTTCACACTTTTTCTCGCCTGCGGGTGCATGGTTCTCGTGCGACCAGCCATGCAGACACGGCTTCAGATGATCTTGCTGTGCCAGGTATTCGGCCAGTCCTCCGTCCACATGTGCCGGTATCACCGCCAGCAGGACGTCAACATTGGCATTGCCGGTGATTTGCGCCAGCCGCTCCAGTTCGGGTGTCACAGCAACGGCATCGTCGTCCCGCCACCACAGTAGCGGCCGCCTGCCAGCCGCTCGCCATTTACACAGCTCGGCCTCAAGCTTGCCCGCGCTCATGTGCTCATGACCTTCTGCAACAGTTCGCCCAGCCTTGCGGACGCTGCCTCTATGCCGCGCTCTTTGCGTGCAAATTCCTGTGCCCGTTTCCCCATTTGCTCACGCAGGCAAGTGTTTTCGATCAATTCATCCACAGCAGCCGCAAACTGCGCCGCATTGCCTTCTTCAACCAGTGTGCCGGTCTGGCCGTCGAGCACCACAGCCTCAACCCCGCCCGAGCGCATCGCGATCACCGGAAGCCCGGCTCCTTGGGCCTCGAGATAGGCCAGCCCGAACGCCTCGCGGTAGCCCGGCCACACCAGCACATCGCTGTCTGCCAGATAGCCGGCCACGCCGGCAGCGTCCGCCTGGCCCACAAACCGCACCTTGTCGAGACCGCTGAACATGGCCTCAACATCCTGACGCTTCGCGCCATCACCCACAATCGTGAGGCCCCAATTTTGAGCCTCCAACCGCCGAAGCCCGTCGGCAAGCAGTCTGAAACTTTCCAGCTTGTTGCCCTTCAACATCATGGCAATGGCGAGCAGTTTCACCGTCGCACCTGCCTTTGCCGGTCCAGCATTGGCAGCCAATCCGGAAAAATCCACAAACGGCGGCAAAATGGCCACCGCCTCAGGTCTCGCCAGTCTTGCCACTCCTTCCGCATCCCTCTCGGTAAAGCAGATATTCAGGTCAGCCTGTCTGATGGCAGCCGACGACAGCGCCTGCGCCGGCGCCCACTCATCCCGGTCCCGCTTGCCCGCATACGACGCCTCAACCGTCACGAACGGTATATCAAACCGCCTGGCCAGTTGCGATCCAATCAAATCAGGGGACTTGTAGTAGACATGATAGGTCAGCATCAGGTCCGGCACCCGGTCACGCTGCCAGCGCGCGGCAATTGCCTCAACTTCACGCCGGGCGTCATCGGCAACCCGTTCCAGCATGCCCGGCTCGCGCAGCCTGCATTTCAGCCTGGAAACCAGTTCAACCTGATGTCCGGCAAGCTGCAGCGCCGACATTAGTTGTCGCGCCATTGTCCGGTCACCTGACGGCACCGGGTCATCTGGCGACTTCATGGCTGCGTAAAAACCAACTCGCACACTGTTACCGTTTCATTGTCCCGGGTTAGGGTCGGAACCCGGCCTGCATTCAGACTATGACCCGGCCTGTATAGAGTGCAAACTGGCTTTGCGCCATGACCGGGACTCCCGCGAGAAGGAACATTACGTGCCCGACACCGAGAAATTCTATGGTGACCTCACACCATCTGAAGACTTCGACACCATATCCGACGGGCTTGACTTCACGCCGTTGCCGGATGACTGGACCATCCTGATCTCGGATGTCGTCAACTCCACAGGTGCCATTGAGCGTGGCGAGTACAAGTCCGTCAACATGGTGGGTGCCGCCTCCATCGTGGCGGTTCTCAATGGCTGTGACGGCGTTGATGTGCCGTTCATGTTTGGCGGTGACGGCGGCGTGGTTGCCGTTCCTCCCGGCGCTGCAAAAGCTGCACGCACCAGGCTGGGCGCCCTGCAGGATCAATGCGAAGCACTGTTCGGCCTGACCCTGCGGGCAGCCGCCATACCGGTCAGCGAATTGCGAGGAGCGGGCACCGACGTGCAGGTCAGAAAATTCCAGCTCTCAGGCGACAACCACCTAGCCATGTTTGCAGGAGGTGGCCTGGAACTGGCTGACAAATGGCTGAAGGACGACACGCAGCATAGTTGGCACCTGGCAACGGAAGACGCTGGCAGATCGCTTGATCTGGAAGGCCTGTCGTGCCGCTGGCAGCCATTGCAGGCCCGCAATGGCGTCATGCTCACCATCATCCTGCAGACTGCCGGCGACAAGGTCACCGCAAGCCAGATCAACCGGAAACTGGCCAGTATTCTGGGCAGGCCGATCAATGACTGCGCACCGGTGCAGAACAGCAACCTCAAGCTGGCAAGCCTCACATCGGCCAACCTGTCCATGGAGCGCAAAGCATTGCGTGGCAGATATGGCAGGTATGGTGCGCTCGCCTGGACGACGTTGACTTACCTGTTCCAGAGCCTGGCCGAGCGCTACAATCGCAGGTACGCAGAGTACAACGCCCCAAAATATCGCGAGGAACTTAAAGCCAACACCGATTTCCGGAAATTTGACGGTGCCCTGCGGCTGGTCATCGACGTGAACGGACAACAGGCAGATGAGATTGAAGCGTTTCTGGAGCAAGGCTTTCAGGTCGGTGATCTGAGCTACGGCACATGGCGCTCAGAGGCAGCACTGATGACCTGTCTGCTGTTTGACCTGGCCCAGTCGCTGCATGTGCATTTCATCGATGGGGCGAATGGCGGCTACACTCAGGCGGCGAAGGCCATGAAGGCGCGCGCGTCGGAAAAAGCCGGTGAGCGAGGCTGAGTCGGACCACACCAGTCAGAAGATCTGTGCCTCGCCTATCTCAGTGACCGCAGTTTGCGTCCGGCCGGATTGAGCCGGTGCATCAGAGAAATGGCAGGTCACACAGTCTGGCGGCAATCTCGGTGCCCTTCTTGGTCACTGTGACTTCATCGCCGGGCTTGGCATCAACGCTCACCAGGGCAAAACCGATGTTCTTCTTCAACCGGTATGACCAGGCGATGTTAGTCATGTCGCCGATCTTCTTGCCGCCTGCCTTGATGTCGAACCAGTTGAACGCCACCTGGTCCGGTTCGTCACCCTCCAAAATGACGCCAAGCTGATGGCGCTTCGGGCCTTCCGCCTTGATCCTGCGCAGTGCCTGGATCCCGACAACATCATCAGGGACATCGAGGTCAACATACCGGCCCATGCGGATTTCATACGGGTTTGTGTGTTCGTCAGTGTCTCCGCCGAATGACAAAAGGCCGCTTTCCACCCGCTCGCAGTGATTGGGGTTGCCCGGTCCTATGTCCCAGGCCTTGCCGGCTTCCTTGACCATGTTCCACAGCCGGGTGCCTTGCGAGCCGTCCATGAGGTAGAGCTCAAAGCCGCCCTGCTTAGACCAGCCTGACCTGGCGACCGCAACCGGAATGCCGTCGATCTCGGTTTCCCTGAACCAGAAGTATTTGAGCTCGCGCACCCAGTCGCCAAACATGGCTGCCACCACATCATCGCTTTTTGGCCCCTGCACGGCCAGCGGCGACACATCCGGCTCGCTGACCTCAACATCAAGCCCGCGCTCAGCCGCAATGGCACCCGCCCAGAACCAGATATTGCTGTCGGCAATGGACAGCCAGAAGCGGTCTTCATCCAGCTTGAGCAATATCGGGTCATTGATCACCGTGCCGGCGTGATTGCACACGGCCACATATTTGCCCTGCCCCACCACACATTTGGTCAAATCCCGCGGGCACAAGATCTGCGCCAGCCTGCCGGCATCCGGACCCCGCAGTTGCACCTGGCGTTCAACCGACACATCCCACATGGAAACTCCGTTGATGATACGCCAGTACTCTTCTTCCGGTTGGCCGTAGCCTGTCGGCATCAACATATGGTTGTAGGTGGTAAAACTGGTCACGCCTTCAGCCACGGTGGCATCGAAGAACGGCGATGGGCGCAGACGCGCAGACGGGAAAATGGAAAACATGGGCAGACGCCTCCCTGATCCATCGTGTTCTAGTCTGACTTGCAAAAATCTTCCATCCGAAAAACCGGCATTCGCCGGTCCGGAAACGTCACGACCGCATTTCCTGAACAAAACAGATCAACAGATGATGAGAAAAATTCTCCAGTTGATAATCCTTCGCCGACGCGGTCAGTTATGGCCGATCAGGTGTTCGCAAAACCAGTCGATTGCCGCGCCACTGGATTCACTGAACTGTTCCACGTAAGGAACAAAGTGCCCGCCTTTCAGCACCACCAGTTTTTTGGGCTGCAGCGCCCTTTCATACGCTGCAAGGGCCAGATCGGTCGGTGTCACATGGTCCTGGTCAGCCACGATCATCAACAGCGGAGTCGGGCTGATCCGGTGAATGGAGGTGTCGGGTTCATACTCGCGCGCCATCTCGGTGGATCGCAGGGTAACTTCGTTGATCCACGCCGGCGCGCGCGACCGGCTGCCGGAAAAGAACTCCCAGCTCTCATTACCGGCCAGTGCACAAGGTCCGCCGTCGCCGTCCGTGACCACCTTTATCATCCTGGGTGGAGCACCCTCGAACCGGTCTGCACGGTCGGCCTGCAGGGCGGCCAGGACGGCCGGAACCCGGTCCGGTCTCGTCCGGCGCAGCGCAGCTTCCGGCCCGCTGACGGCCGGCACCTGACTGACAGCGCATTTGACCCGCCTGTCGTGGGCTGCGACCGCAAGAACGTGACCGCCGCTGTAGCTGGTTCCCCAGACACCTATGCGCTCGACATCAACATCCGGCAATGTGCAAGCATGTGTAATCGCATGCCGGTAATCCCGGACCTGCTGCACCGGATCAACTTCCTGGCGGGGTTCGCCTTCGCTTGCCCCGAAATTCCGGTTGTCGAATACCACGGCAGCCAGTCCGGCCACGGCAAATGCCGCTGCATATTCGTCCAGATACTGTTCTTTGACAGCCGAAAACCCGTGCGCCATGACAATTGTGGGAAACGATCCCCTGCCGCCATCAGGCACATAGTGCCAGCCGCGCAATATCGCACCTTCGGCATCAAATTCGATTTCAGTGCGCCTTGGTTGCATTCCCTTCAACTCCTTTCAGTCTCCGCAACACTCGTTGCTTCAGCGAAGTCGTGACCACGATAGCCAAAAAGTCTTTTGAAACCTACATTTATCCTAGTATGGTACTTGCTGGATAACGAGGATTTTCATGTACGCACTTGGAACTGAAACTGGCCGGCGAACCACAGTCGACGACGTATTCGATCGACTTCACGCCGACATCGTCACCTTGAAGTTGGAACCGGGAACCCGCATGTCCGAAGTGGAGATTGCAGGCCAGTTCAATATCTCACGCCAGCCCGTGAGGGAGGCCTTCATCAGGCTAGGCAATATGAGGCTGCTGGAAATCCGGCCACAAAAGGCGACGCTGGTCAGGAAAATCTCGCAAAGCCACATTCTGAACTCCCGGTTCATTCGCACCGCAGTGGAAGTTGAGGTGGTTCGCCGGGCATGTGCTTCGCGGACCAACCTGGACACGGTTTCGTTCGAAGGCAATCTGGACCGGCAGAAACAGTGTGTCGCCGACATGAACATCGATGAGTTCCACGATCTGGACTATGCATTTCATCAACTGATCTGCCGCGCCGGAGATGCCGCCTTCGCGTTTGAAACTATTGCCAGCAACAAGGCACACGTCGACAGGCTATGCATGATCCAGCTTTCATCGCAGGCGGCACTCGACAACGTCCGGGAAGACCATGCTGAAATCTACGACCTTCTCAAGAAGCGTGACGAGGCAGGTGTCATCAAGCTGATACGGCATCATCTGGGCAGGCTCGACCAGACGCTCAGTGCGGCCAGAGAATCCCATAGTGACTATTTCGAGGACTGATCCTTCGATGCCGCAGAAAACCTTTCTCGGCATCGGCGAATGCATGGTCGAATTGGCCCAGGCTGAAAATGGTTTGCTGCGCAAGTCGTTCGCAGGCGATGTGTTCAACACTCTGTGGTATGCGCGCGCAAGCCTCGCCCCAGACTGGAGGACCTGCTTCCTGTCAGCCGTCGGCACCGACGTTGTTTCTCGCCAGATGCTCGGGTTCATCGAAAATGCCGGCATTGACTGCAGCACTGTTCAGCGTCTGGAAAACAGGCGACCCGGCCTGTACATGATCCATCTGCAGGACGGCGAACGAAGTTTCAGCTATTGGCGGGATACCTCTGCTGCCCGCTTGCTGGCTGCGGACCGGCAGAAGCTCACCGAGGCAATTGAAGCTGCGTCGGCAATCTATTTTTCCGGCATCACGTTGGCCATCCTGCCGGACGACGATGCCTTGGCGCTGATTGAATGCCTGGCCAGTGCACGGTCGCAAGGCAAGACGGTCGCCTTTGATTCGAATATCCGACCTGCCCTGTGGCAGAGCCCGGAACGGATGCAACATGTGATGCGCCTGGCGGCCGGCGCTTCGACCATCTCGCTGCCCAGTTGCGACGACGAGTGCAATGCCTTCGGCGACGCTTCCAGTGAAGCTGTACTTGCCCGGTACGCGGCAGCGGACGCCGATATCGTCGTTCTGAAAGACGGGTCTGGAGACGTTATGGTCAAGTGCGGGGAGAGTTTTTCCCGCTACCCGACCGACCATATCGCCAACCCCGTCGACACGACCGGCGCCGGCGATTCGTTCAATGGTGCGTTCCTGGCCGAATTCCTGAAGGCTGGCGACATCGCCAAGTCCGTAGCGGCGGGCCAGAAATGTGCCGCCAGGGTGATCCAACACCACGGGGCGCTGGTTTCTCCATGACACAAGCGATCCACATGCGTGGACGATTGCTTAGGAGAAAAGCACACCGCCATTGATGTCGACACAGGTGCCGGTCATAAAGGCCGACTGGTCCGTCATCAGGAACACGGCCAGGTTTGCCGTGTCTTCCGAGGTGCCCTCGCGCTTCATCGGTGTGATGTTGGCAACATGAGCGCGCACTTCCGGCTTGGTGAAGATGTTATGGAAGTCGGTGTCGATCATGCCGGGACAGATGGCGTTCACCCTGATACGCGGGCCCAGTTCCTTGGCAAACCCCCGGGTCATGCTCATGGCGGCGCCCTTTGATGCGGCATAGGCAACCGCGCCCGGCCCGCCACCATCGCGTCCGGCCTGAGATGCAAAACCGACCACGGAACTGCCGTCGGACATAAACGGCTCGACAGCCTTTATCATTCGGAAATAGCTGGTGGTGTTGAGGTCCATGACCCGATTCCAGTGCGCTTCGTCCATTTCGTCCACTTTTTTGCGGGCAACCAGGCCGCCGGTGACATGGATCAGCCCGTGAATGTCATCGCCAAACTCAGCCCGTGTCCTGTCTACCAGGCTGGCGACATCGGCGTTGCTGGTCAGGTCTCCGCGCAGGGCAAACGCCGCACCGCCGGCAGCCCTGATCTCATCGACCGCGGATTGCGCACCGTCGCCGCTGGCATAGTAATTGATGGCGACCCTGGCGCCTTCCTGTGCCAACCGCATGACACAGGCCCGGCCGATATCGCGTCCGCCACCAGTTACAATCACGGTCTTGTCTTTTAAAAGCATTGGGCTCTCCTGTTGAAATTCGTTGCTGGTGCCGCAAGGCAAACTAGTTGAATCCGGGCATCAGCATCCTGGGCAGCCAGAGAGCGATCTCCGGAAACAGGATGATGAGCATCAGAATGAGAAGCATCGGCATGAGAATGATGGTCACGTCCCGCAGCACGTTGACCACGTTGAGGCCGGCAATGGACGCAGAGATCAGCAGGCACAGCCCGTACGGCGGGGTAACCAGGCCAAACGCCAGTGACACAATACCGATGATGGCAAAAACCACCGGATGTATGTCGGCCGCAGTGGCCACCGGATACAGCACCGTGCCCAGTATGATGATTGCCGGTATGGCATCGATGAACAGACCGAACAGCAGGAAGAACGCTGCAATGACCAATGCGGTTCCGACCTGGCCGAACTCAAGCCCGGTCATCACACCAACCATCAGGCGCGGCACGTTGTAGAATGCCAGCATCCAGCCGAACACCGATGCGGTTCCAATCGCAAACAGCGAAATCGAGGCAAACCGGCCCGTCTCATAAAGAATGCCGACAGTATCGCGCAAAGATATGGTGCGGTACACGACAGCACCCAGAAAGAACGAATAGAATGCTGCAATAATGGCGCTTTCGGTTGGCGTAACGATACCGCCCACGATACCGCCAATGACGAACAGCGGCGTGAGCAAAGCCAGTCCCGCACCTTTCAGCGCCCGCCAGAATTCAACCAGGGAGGGTTTTCCTGCGGTCGGATAGTCATACACCTTTGCGTAGCCGTAAACGGCCGACATCAGGGCTGCGGCAATCATCAATCCCGGTATGGCACCGGCCAGAAACAGCGCGCCAACCGAAATCGACATCACGCCACCCCATACGATCATCAGGATGCTGGGCGGGATTATCACGCCCATGACCGATGAGCAGGCGGTTATGGCGACACAAAACCGGGGGTCGAAGCCCTGTCTGGTCATGGCCGGAATGAGGATCTTGCCGCATCCCGCGGCATCCGCCGTCGACGAGCCGGAAATACCCGCAAACAGCATCGACACGGCAACATTCACGTGCCCCAGGCCGCCCGGCAGCCAGCCAGTCAGGACACGGGCAAACTCGATAAGCTTGTCGGTTATCCTGGCGCCGTTCATCAGATTCGCCGCCAGCAGGAAGAAAGGGACCGCCAGCAGAATGAACGAGTTGTAGGAGTTGAACATCCGGTCCATGATCAGGAACGGCGTCAGCCGGATATCGAGCACAACCAGTGGAATGGTTGCGATGCCGAGCGCAAACGCAACCGGCACGCGGGCCACGACCAGACAGACAAAGCCGGTGAGCAGGATCAGGCAGGCATAGCCGGTTGAAATGATCATGGCGAGCGCGGTCCGGCGCTTTGCAGGTATTCCTGAACGGCCTGCCATAACCGGAACAAGGCAAATATCGCCCAGCAGAACCCGGCAAATGGCACTGCGATGTAGATCACCAGCAGGTTGACCTGCATCATCACCGATGTCTGGATGGAGCCAAAACTTGCATAACCGATGCCGTAATAGGCAAACAGCATGGCAAACACGGACACCACCAGCATGACGAACCCCTTCTGCAAGAGCTTGCCGATCGGCGATGTGGCGTCAGGAATGACATGCACGTCGAAGTGGGTGCCTTCCCATACGGCGATAATGGATCCGAGCATCACCATCCAGATGAAAATGTAGCGGGCCAGTTCCTCGGTCCACAAATAGACCGGGATGATACCGGTGTAGCGGGCCAGCACCTGCATGGTGACCGGTACAATCAGAGCGGCCACCAGAACACCGACGGCCACGCGCAGCACCTGGCAAAAGCCTTCCAGGGCTCTCTCGATCATGACGTCCCCTCCCCGATTCGCCGAAACAGCCGTATCCAATGCCGGACATCCGAAATCGGACTTCGGCAGGCATGGCCCCTGCGGTCAACAATACCACAGGGGAAATGCCCGACTCTTGTTATTTTGAGCGAATGGCCTGCAGCAGGGTCTCCGCACCGAGCTCTTTGGCGTAGGCGTCCTGGACCGGCGTCACCAGGTCAAGCAGCTTTTCACGACCGGCAAAGGCGTGAACCTCGATCTGCTTGGCGTTTTTCATCTGGTCAAGCTTCTTGGAGTCTTCAGATGACTCAAGTGCGCGGCCGAATTCTCCTGCTTCCTTTCCAGCTTTGAGAATAGCCTTCTGAAGGTCTTCAGGCAGTTTGCGGAATGCCTTGCCGCTGAAGATGATTGGCCGAACCGTGATCGAATGCTGGGTCAGGGTGACATGCGGTGCAACTTCAAAGAACTTGTACTGCAGCAGGCTGGCGGACTCGTTTTCAAGCCCGTCCACAACACCGGTCTGAATAGCGTTATACACTTCGGAATAGGCAATAGCCGATGGCGCTGCCTTGATTGCCTCGAACACTCTGGCCTGGATGGGAGCACCCATCACGCGCATCTTGTGTCCGGTCAGTTCCTCGATATTTGAAATCTTCTTGTTGGAGATCAGGTTGCGGGTCCCGCCGCCTGCGTATCCGATGATCATCAGGTCTGCCTTCTTGAGCAGTTCTTCCTCCAGCGGTTTCAGAACGTCACTCGACAGAACCGCGTTCCAGTGATCGAGGTCACGGAACACGAACGGCATGTCCATCAGGGGAACCGAAGGCGCGAACCGGGCCAGGTTGGATGGCGCGATAATGGCATAGTCGATTGCCACACCCTGGGTCAGGAAGTTCACGTAGTCAGGTTCAATGCCAAGCTCGCTGTTGCCCCTGAGGTCAAAGGTGACCTTCTTGCCATATGCCTCGTTGACCAGTTCACCAAGCTTGATGAGGGTCTTGGAATAGGCATGCTCGTTGTCAAACAGGCTGGCACCGCGCAGTGTCAGTTCTTCCGCCTTTGCCGCACTGGCTGCAACAACAGCCATACCGGCGATGACGGCGCAGGACACGATTTTCTTCATCGTTTTTGTCAGGTTCATGTTTTCCTCCACTAGCCCCGAAAAGCTACCAGAACCATTCTGGAAAACCCTTCTGAAATGGGGTTCGATGGAGAAACTAGTCACGTCAGATTTGGCGTGTCAACGATTATGTTTACTAGTATGGTACTTTTGAGATTGTAGACAAGGTCCGCTTTTTACGGTGGCAGGGCATGGATTCATCTCAACAGATTTGTCCCTTCTGACCGGTAAGATGTTGATTGTAGGAGCTTTAAAATGCCACATGGTGCAGCGGCCGAAGGAACCCGGTCATTCTTTTTGCGGATTAATTTTCGAAAATCATCGCCATGATCAATTCCCCCGCTGATATCCTGGTTGACCTCGGAGAACGCCATGCTCACCGGTAAGCAGAGTTCAAATCGCCTCAGATCCATGCTCGAACCGGTATCGGTTGTCCCGGTTCTGGTCGTGCAGGATGTGGCTCACGCGGTACCCTTGGCAAAAGCGCTCGTATCAGGCGGATTGCCGGTCGTTGAAGTGACATTGCGCACCCGTGCCGCAATCGACGTCATCAGGGCAATGGGCACCGTTCCCGGCTGCGTGGTCGGTGTGGGCACCTTGCTGTCAGACCAGGATGTCGAGGCTGCACTTGCGGCTGGCGCAAGGTTTGGCGTTTCGCCAGGGGTGACGGACACACTAATGACTTCCTGCGAGCGGCATGGCCTGCCTCTGCTGGGAGGTGTGGCGACCGTATCTGAAATGATGCGGCTCCATGAGCGCGGTTATGATGTCGCCAAGTTCTTTCCTGCCGAAGCATCCGGCGGTGCATCGGCACTGAAGGCATTCGCCGGTCCCATGCCAGACTTCCATTTCTGTCCAACGGGCGGTCTGAGCCCTGAAAATGTCCAGACCTATCTCAAACTGCCAAACGTGCTGTGTGTGGGTGGATCTTGGGTCGTACCGCCGCAACACCTGGATTCCGAAAACTGGACAGCAATCGAGAACCTCGCGGCCCAGGCTTCGAAACTGGCACACTGAGCTAGATGTCAAGTTCGCCCTGGTAGGCAAACAGGGCCGGCTGGCCACCGGTATGAATGAACAGGACCCGCGCACCGGGCTCAATGACACCCTCTTTGACCAGGCCCGGCACACCGGCAAAACTCTTGCCGGTGTAGACCGGATCCAGGAACAGTCCTTCCTGGCGCGCCATCATCAAGATGGCGTCGCGCGCGGGCGGCCCGACATGGCCATAGCCCGGTTCGAGTGCTCCGTCCCAGGTCAGAATGTCCGTCTCGTCAATGATCGGATCGCATTTCAAAAGTGCATCGAGATTTGCCGCAACCGTGGCCAGCCGTCCGGTCTGCGCGACAGCGTCTCGGCGCACGCAGATGCCATGCACCGGAATGTCGGAGCCTAACGCCCGCAGGCCGGCCAGCAGGCCGCAGTGCGTCAGGCCGCTGCCGGATGCAACCACAATGCAATCAAAGTTGTCGTCCTGCTGGAGGATTTCCTGCGCCGCCTTCATGTATCCCAGCGCCCCCAAGGGCGGGTTGTTGAGACCGAGCGGAATGACATACGGCGTGCGGCCGTCGTTGCGCAGCTCGTCCGCCCGTTGTCGCAGCGCCAGGTCCGCGCCGGATTCGTCCTCGCCTTCCGGATAGTTCATGAACTGCGCGCCGAGCAGCCGCGACAGCAGGACATTGCCGGATGTGTTGTAGGTCTCGTCCATGCCGTGCACGCGATCTTCCATCTGGATGACCGCCTCAAGTCCGAGCCTGGCTGCTGCAGTTGCTGCGGTGCGGGCATAATTGGACTGAACGGCACCGGTGATCAGAACCGTGTCTGCCTGTTTGGCCAACGCCGCGCCAAAGTAGAATTCAAGCTGGCGAACCTTGTTGCCGCCAAAGCCAAGCCCGGTCAGGTCGTCCCGCTTGATGCAAAGGTCTATGCCAAGTTGCTGCGACAAACGCGCCAGCGGCTCAATGGGTGTAGGTCCCGACAGCAGGTCCGCTCTCGGAAATTCATCCACACCGGCAAACTTGTCGCTCATCACCGCAACCTTTCACACTAAGGCGGCCTACCGGCTCAGCCCAACCTGACACAACAAGCGACCTTACCGGGAACGTCCGGGACAGACATCATCCTGCATTCGTGTCCTGGCTGAACGTATTGAGCCACCGGCCGTCGATCTCTTCCCACAGCGAAGAGACATACATTTTCTCCTCTCTGCCCGGGTCTGCCGGTTTAGTGTACAAAGCCAGATAGCACAACAGGACGGCACCGGCAGAGACGACTCGAACCTTGGCCTGCTCAATACGGTAAGTTGCCACGATGGGTCCGTTGTCCAGCATGGCGGCATGTTCGGTCCTGTTCGAAAAACCGGATTCGTAGACACCAAGAAAATCTTTCGACAACAGGGCCGCATCCGCGGCCCCGTCGCCGCTCATCAGGGCGTCCCAAACGCCGGTTTCCAGGGCGACAAATTTCTCGATCGTACCGGCATCCATGTTTCCATCCACTTCAGACATCATTGCAAATCAACTTGCCACAACCAGACAATAACAATAAACGCCGAGGCAGGTATGTGAAAACAGGACAGCCATGACAGTATCCAATCCCCGTTCTCTGACTTTGCGGCGCATGCTGGCGTCGGATCACTCTGCAGTCGCAACTCTGACTGTCGCCGACGAGCAGACGCAGTTTGTTGATCCGATGCTGCAGACATTGGAAACCACCGGTTTGCAGCGTGACAACTTCGTCGTTGAAACCGATGCGGGTATTGCCGGCTTCTTCCAGATCAACACCCGGCCACCGGACTATGTTGAGCAGCCGCTGCTGGAACTGTGCCAGGTGCTGATTGATCAAAGCCAGCAGGGCCACGGCCTTGGCAAGCGATTGATCCAGTGTCTGCCGGACGTGTTGAAGCGAGACTATCCTCACGCATCTGGCGTCGTGCTGACCGTGAACTGCCGCAACAAACTGGCCTATCATGTCTATCAGGCCGGCGGATTTCGCGACACCGGCGACATATTCACGGGAGGCCCCAGTGGACCCCAGCACATCATGTCAATGTGCTGGAACACTGAACCCAGTCAGTAGAGCCGTTCAACGAACAGTCACCCTCACTGTCTGAACGCCGTTGTTGCCGAACCCCTGCACATCCCAGCGTGGCTCAAGCGGCTGCACTTGCCCGTTGGCATCTCTCGCCCGGCATTGCAGAACATGCTCGCCGGGCGTTGCATCCCAGGAGCAGTGCCAGCGCGTCCAGGCGTACCTGCACTCCGGTGCCGTCAGCGTCGCTTCCCGCCAGGTGCCGTCAATACCGACCTCGACACTGGCAATGCCAACGCCATTGCCCGACCAGGCCCGGCCCATCAGCTCAATCTGACCGGCCTCGGCAAACCGCCTGCGTGAGTAAAAATCCGGAAAACCCGGTGGTATCATCAACGACTTCACCCGTATTTCCTGCACGAAGGTGCCCGGGTCTTCCGGCTTGTCGCGATAGATGTAGGTGCCGACCTGCTGCGGGCCGTCGAACGGCTGATCGATCGCCTCAATGCGGGTCAGCCACTTGACGCTGGCCATTCCGTACCAGCCGGGCACAATCATGCGCACCGGTGCGCCGTGCTGCGGCAGCAGCGGCAGATCGTTCATCTCGTAGACCAGCATGACCTCAGGCTGCATGGCATGGGCCACCGACAACGACCTGCCATAGTCATGCTCGCCATGGGCATCTTCGCCATGGTCAGCGCCATAAAATGCAAGTTCAATTGCTGTAGCATCTATCGCAACGCCCTGTAGTACGTCTGACAGCCGGACCCCGGTCCATTTGGCCGTGCTAACTGCCTCGTGCTGCCACGGCATGCTCTGATAGCGGTTGTCGATGTTGGCCCGGCCGTTGCCGGCGCACTCCAGGGTGACCGTCTGGCTCACTTGCGGCAGTGCTCTCAAATCATCCAGTGACAGCTCAACCGCCTTGTCGATAAGGCCGCCAATTTCCAGCTTCCAGCTCTCGGCCTCCAGATACGGATAGTCAAAATGGGTCAGGAGATAGTGCATGCCGACCGGCGTCACATCGTAACGCAACATCTCCAGCGCAATGCCCGAATTGCGGTTGGCCAGCGTCACTTCTTCCCGCGAAAAATCACCTTGCTTATGGTCTCTCAACTTGCTCATCCATCCTGTTCTGATGCCGGTACCGACGGTTGCCGATGCGTAGGGTCCGAAGCCCGGCACACCGAACCGTCAGCGGACCCTGCAGTCAAGGCCTTTTCAGCATCGCATCTGTACGAAAATAGATAGTCACAGCGCCTGGTTTTCGTCTACTTTGATCCGCACTGGCAAGGCCGGGAACAATCATGCGGGCGGGAGGACACAAGTGGGGTTGATGCTGCAAAGCCTGTGCGGTCTCGCCGTGATTCCGCTGATAGCCTGGCTGTTGCGCGAACGCCGTTCTGCCATGGCTGCGGTTCAGGCTGCCAAAATTGCTGCCGGTGGCATTGTGCTGCAGTTCCTGATCGCCGGCCTGTTCATACTGGTCCCGCAACTCAGCTGGTTCTTTGATGTGCTGGCAGGCGCCGTCACCGCTCTGCAGACAGCAACCGGTACCGGCATGAAATTCCTTTTTGGCTATCTGGCGGGCGGTCCGACACCGTTTACAGTCACTGATCCCGGCAAGGGATTCGTTTTGGCGCTGCAGGCGCTGCCAATCATTGTGATGATGAGCGTTCTGGCCCGGATCTTGTACCATTGGGGCATCCTGCAGAAAATTGTCGGACTGCTGGCATGGCTGCTGCGCCGCAGCATGGGCGTGACCGGACCGGTCGGCACTGTCGCCGCGGCCAACGTGTTTGTTGGCATGGTGGAAGCGCCTATTTTAGTGCGGCCGTACCTCGCCGGGGCCAGCCGCGGCGCGCTGTTCGCGATGATGACCACCGGCATGGCCACCGTCGCCGGCACCGTGATGGCCTTGTATGCAACATTTCTGGAACCGGTCCTGAGCGGAGCTGCCGGCCATATTCTGCTGGCTTCGCTGATGAGCGCGCCGGCAGCTCTGGTGATCGCCAGGCTGATGGTGCCGTGGACAGCTGATGAAGACACCGGCGACGTCACCGAAATCGACGAACCCTACCAGAGCAGATCATTGATGGAGGCGATCGCCACCGGCACCACCGATGGCGTCCGGCTGGTTGTGTCGGTTGCCGCCATGCTGGTCGTCATGGTCGCACTGGTCGCACTGGTTGACATGGCCTTGTCGGCAATCACCTCGCCTTTCGGCGCGGCCATTTCAGCTGAGCAGATATTCGGCTGGGTCATGACGCCTCTCGCCCTGCTGACCGGCATTCCCTGGGGCGAAGCTGCCCAGGCGGGCCAGCTTATCGGTGTCAAGACCGTTCTCAATGAACTGATCGCCTATCTGCAACTGGCAGACACCGGCGCCACTGTGCTGTCGGACCGCAGCCGGCTCATACTGACCTACGTTCTTTGCGGATTTGCCAATTTCGGGTCACTCGGCATCATGACCGGCGGCCTGCTCGCCCTGTGCCCGGACCGGCGCGCGGATATACTGTCTCTTGGGCCCCGGTCGCTGGTGTCCGGCTTGCTTGCTACCTTGATGACCGGCGCTGTAGTCGGTGTCATGACACCGCCATGACCCTTGGGTTCCAGCATCGGGGCTCACCGCCTGCTAACTGCCGTACGTAAGTGTTCAAGCCGCTCAACTCTGTCACTGCCGGCCGCGCCGGTGTCCGCGGCCACGGTGAAGCCCGTGGTGCAGCAGGCCCAGGCCAATGCCGACACCGACATTCGGACGCCGGTCATAATCATCGTAGTCGTCATAATCGTCATAGTCGTCAAAGTCATCGTCATCGCGATACTGAGGTCTGCGGCGCTTGCTCTTGCTGACCCGTTTCGGCTTTTTCGGCACCGCGTACAGCGCAACCCGCTTGCAGTGCTTGCGGCCGGAAATCCCCAGACGGGCCAGCCGCGCCGGCGACAATCCGTACAGCGCCGTGAATACGTCATTCAGATCATCGCCACCTTCATAGCCGTCCTGCTCAACAAACCGGCGCAGCGCAGCCTGGGTTTTCGGCCCGTCAATGCCGTCTGGACGGCCGACCTTCAGACCCTGACCCGCCAGGCCAAGCTGCACAGCCATCAGCAGCGGATCGACCCGGCCGGTGGCCTGCTGGTCAAAAACATCGATCGTCAGGCAGTTGGATGCCCGCTGTGACATTCGCCGCGGCAGCCTTGAGCCGAGGGTCCAGGTTTTCCTGGCGCCGGGCTGAAGCGACACCTGGCTGTGGCAGATCTGTTTGCCGCGCCCACTATAGGAACACCGCCAGTCGTCCGGTTTACCGGATCCCTGCACCGTACCGTGCAACACGCCGGTCAGAAACAGCGGCCCCTTGTAGATCCCTTCGCCTTCATTCTGCACTTCAAGCTTGTATTTGCAGGTCTTGCCGCGCCGGCATTTCTTGCCCTGCGCCAGCTTGATGGACAATCTGGCATCGACCGGATCATAGGCTTCAACCGCAATGCGGGATGTATCCCGATCGACCTTGACCGGGTCCCGTTTCACCACTTCTTCGCCCTTGGTCACCACAACAACCAGGTCACGTCCAATCAGTTCATCGGGCAGTTCAACCCGATGACGGCCCGGCCGTGGCTTGTCCGGCCTCGTAGGAGTCGGATCTGTCTGCGGCTCCCTTTCATTTTCCGGACGTTCAGTCTCAGGTTTGTCGTCGCCCAAGCGTACCGGCGGGATGTCGAGTTCAACCACCCGGCCCGGCTCTTCCTCTTCAACCTGTTCCGGCTCTTCGGGAACAGCAGTCACCTGGATGTCCGGCACTTCCTTGCCGTCCGGAGTCCGGAACGAGATCGATGCGCCTGGGACCGGCTCACCCTCGGTCTGGATATCAATATCAACGATCACTGCATGTGCCGGCGGTGCCAGCAGCATGCCAGCAGAAACCAACAGACTCCACAAAACACCGTGCTGCTTCATCGTGATCAACTCCTTTTCATGGCAGGGTATGAGCCCTGCACGTTCGTTATCCGAGTTTCAGGCTGAAGCGCGCTTCGCGCTCGGCACCGTTCTTGTGCCGGGTAATCAGCCTGATCGTCCATTGCTTGGCGCCCTTGAAAACACCGGCCGGCAATTCAATCAGCGTGTCCTTGTCCACCGGCTTCAGTATCTTCCTGTTCACCTCGAGCCATTTTTTGGGATTTGTTCCCTTCCCCAGCCGAATGACTGCCTCCTTGAAATCATTGGCATCGCTCGTGCCCAGAACACGCAGCACCGGCTTGCCACTCCGGGTGATGACTTTGACCCCGCTTATCCGGCTCTCATTGAAGTAGTCCGGATCGGCGGCCAGTGCCGCGGTCGCATCCAGCAGCCCATAGCCGGTATAGTTATCCACGCCCGGCGTCTCGATGTCGCGAGCCGAATGCAGCACCATGCGAACCGCCTGATCGGCGGTAAGTCTCGGATTGCCGGCCAGGATCTCCGTGATCGTGCCAGTGACAATGGGCGTTGCAAACGAGGTGCCACTGGCCCGGTAATAGGACCGGTCTTCGCCCAGAATGCCCTCACCTCGCTTGTACTTCACGCCACGGATCAGAGACAGCAGATCGGTGCGCCTGGCCCGCAGGCTGAGCACGTCCACCCCGGGAGCGGCAATGTCCACCAGCGGCCCCCAGTTGGAAAACCCGGCCCGCTTGTCTGCGCGGTCCGTGGCCGTCACGGTGACAACGCCGCGCAGACCGGCGGGTGAAAAATCAGCCACCGACTTGCCCGAGTTTCCGGCCGCAACAACCACGATGGCCCCGCGGCTGCGGGCATGGTCGATGGCCAGTTGCTCGACCTTGGTCAGCGTCCGGCCGCCCAGGCTGAGATTTATGATCCGTGCGCCGTGCTCAGCCGCATAGTTTATCGCCTCTGCCGCCATGGAGGCATAGCCCCGGCCAAACGCATCGAGAGCCTTCAGCGGCATGATCCGGGCGGACGAACTGATGCCCGAAATACCAATGCCGTTATTCTGCGCCGCCGCGATGACGCCGGTCACGAACGTGCCGTGACCATCGTAATCCCACGGCTTGTTCCGGTTGCGCACAAAATTCCAGCCGACGATATCGTCGACATACCCGTTATTGTCATCGTCGATGCCATTTCCCTGCACTTCGTTGGGATTGGTCCAAATCCGGTCGTGCGAGATATCGGGATGATACCAGTCCAGCCCCGTATCAATGACGGCAACCGTCACGTCTTCCGCCGTGGCTGGCTTTTTCTGCCACTGGGGAAGTTTCTCTTCTTCAAAACCGACCCGCTTGATAGCCCACTGATTGTCGAACTTCTGACCCCACAGCCCGGAACTTTCGTAAAGCGGATCGCCGGCCGCTTCCTTGTTGCGGCACGGGTCGGTTTCGACGAAATCGGTTGCTTCCCAGTCGGTGGCATTGCGGGTGAACTCGTCGACATGGCGACCCGGCACACTGACCACATGCACTCTGCTGTCGCCGATCGAGAAGTTGCGGTTGATGCATATCTTGGCGCCCTGAGGAGCCAGTCTTGTTGGCAGTCGCCGCCAGTTGGCCGACGTTGCCACGACGAGCTGCGGGTTTTGCTTCGCAACCCGGACAGTCCTCGTGGCGGCGGGTTGCTTTGCGGCCACGTCATCATCCACGGGCACTTCGGTCAGGGTGATACCGGCCAGGTCATCATCTGCCTGTGGGGTCACCGACAGCAAAAGCTGTCCGTCATCTCCCAGCTCGGCCCCGTCAACATCAGCCGCAAATTGTTCGGGACCGGTGAGACTGGCATCTGGCACCGGGCCTCCCGGCAGATCAGGTTCCGCGCCCAACAACCTGATCGTGGCGCCTTGCAGGGGTTCGCCATTGTCTTCATTGACGAGAACCAGGGAAATCAGTGTCTCCTGTGCCTTGACCAGGCCCAGTTCCGGCGGCTGCTCTTCCTGCTCCACTTCGGAAGGTTTCGCCGCAGATGGCGGTTGTTTTCCGCTATCAGCAGGTTGTTTGGGTGCCTTCGCCGCCGACGCACCCGTTTCAGGTGCAGGCAGAGCGGGCACGCCTGTCAGCACCGGCACCGGAACACAGTCCGGGATCTCATCGGCTGGCGTCGATCTGGCTTCTGTCGACGGGGCGGGTGTTGCTGTCCGGTCCCGGTCAATACTGTCCAGAATCTGCCTGCCGTTGGTGTAAATCACCGACGCAACGCAAAGATTGGGGTCACTGTAGGAGACGGCAAAGCCCTGTGCAGATGCAGGGCCGGTACCGGTAAGACAGAAAAAGGCGGCCGGTATGCTCCACAACACGCGGCGAAACACGGATGCGCTGGCCACCTCGAACTTCCCGGAAAAGACCGGGCACTTTTTTTGCAAAACGGGTTCCTGACGCATCTTAACCGCCGTTTGTTAAGTCTGACGTGATCGAACCATCACGTCAATTTATGCAAACTCGCGTCACACCCATTGCCCGGCATCTTGTTTTATTCACATATGCGGTAATTGTATGACCGCCCGCACTGCAGGAGGGCTAGGGCCTGCAGTGCCGCAGCGGCGGTTTCCAGCGGGTTGGTTCCGGAAATGCTGTATTGCCGGCGCTGCCGGTTGTCACGCGCGCTTGATGAGCCCGATAAGAAACAGCAGGATAATCGCACCTATGGTCGCATGAATGATGGCGGCAAGGATGCCGCTGCCGATCGATACACCGATGGCAGGAAAAATCAGCCCGGCTATGAATGCCCCGACGACACCAACCACAATGTTGCCGATCAGGCCAAAACCGTAACCTTTCATGATCTGACCCGCCAGCCAGCCAGCCACCGCGCCAACCAGCAACAGGACCAAGAGACTTTCGATACCCATAGCGATGTTCTCCAATTGCTCCGCGGCGCACTGTAGAGCGATTCCGGCTTTGACGACATCGAAACCACACCGGCACTGCCGGGCCTGGTTCCACCGGTCATCTGCCACCTGGCCCGGAACCGGCGGCAATCCACAGGTAAAACGTTCAATACGGGCATCTGTACGCGCGTCAGCCTGCCTCATCTCGCGCTTGTCTCGACTTGCAGCAGTACTGTGCAATTCATGGCTGTGCGGGTAGTGCCGCACACCTAAATGGCCATACTTGGCCTTTTTTTGGACTCACTTTGCACTGAATCGACGATTGTACTTGAGAGTACAGAAAAGCCCGTGGTTTTGCTGAACTTGCCGCGATTTAGTGCACGCAAGGTAAGAATCGCATTTTGTTGATAAGTTAACATCGCCACACAATCGCCAGCATACGAACATAATTTTACCCAATTCTTTACTCGTTTAAACCTGATTCGAACGGCACAATCTGCACCCTGAAAGTGGGATGGCACGGCGTTTAAAGTACGTATCCGTACGTATTGTCTATCCAAAGTCCTGGTGTTACGCCGGGCAAAGGGGTCATATGTTTCGTTTGTGTTCTGCGGCGCTTGCCGCATTGGTTTCTCTTGTCATCATCAGCGTTGTGCCAGTGGGATCCGCGTTTGGGCAGGCCCATTCTGATCGGGTCCGTGCGGCCAACAACGATACGGTGAGTGTGATTTCCGGCGGCATCGGCGGGACCTACATCCGCATCGCTGCCGATCTCCAGGCAGAACTGGATGAAGTGGACGACCTGCGCATCCTGCCCATCGTCGGCAAGGGCTCGGTCAAGAACATCGAGGATTTGCTGTATCTTCGCGGTGTTGATATCGCGATTGTCCAGTCGGACGTGCTGACCTATCTGCGCAACAAGAAGGTGTACGGAGATATTCAGCAGCGGGTGAACTACATCACCAAGCTATACAATGAAGAACTGCATCTGGTTGCCCGCCGCAACATCACCGATATCAGGCAGTTGCGTGGCAAGAAGGTGAACTACGGCGGCAAGGGGTCCGGGACCTACATGACCTCCGAGACAGTATTCAATGCACTCGGTATCAAGGTGACGCCTTCCAGTCATGGTTACGAGGATGCGTTGGAGAAGGTTCGCACCGGCGAAATCGACGCCATGGTCTATGTGGCTGGCAAGCCGGCATCCATCTTCACCTCAGTCAAGAAGGATGATGGCCTGCACATTGTGCCTGTACCCTACACCGCAAAGCTCCAGCAAAGCTATCTGCCGGCCAAACTGAGTTCCAAAGACTACGGCACTCTGGTGGATGCAAACAATCCGGTTGATACCATTGCGGTCGGCGCCGTAATGGCGGTTTTCAACTGGAAACCGAAGACCGGCCGGTATTATCGCGTGAAACGGTTTATCGAAAGCTTCTTCTCGCAGTTTGACGAATTCCAGAAGGCACCGCGGCACCAGAAATGGCGCGAGGTGAATCTGGCTGCGGAACTGCCTGGCTGGCGCAGATACTCCGTTGCAAAAAACTGGCTCGCAGCCAACCAGGCCAAAGTCGCCACAACCGAACCGACCCAGCAGCAACGCAAGTTGTTCGAAGCTTTCCAGGCCTATTTGGCCAGCCAGGGACGGACGGTCGCGCTTAGCCAGGCCGACCAGAAGATTCTGTTCAACAAGTTCATTCAATGGAACGAGGCGGTATCCAAGGCAAACTAAACAAGACAATGCCAAGCCGGGAAAACCTGGCTGGAGGGTAAAGTCGACCCAACGAGGTCGCGCGCGTAACAGGGAAAATTGAAACCATGACCAAGAAAGCTGACGACAAGCGGGGTGCACTCGATTCGCTGAGGTTGGACCTGGCAGAAACTTCAGATGAAGTCTGGAATGATCATCCAGCCACCAATCTGGATGACAACAACCCTTCCGCGGCACACCCGCAACACGATGCACCTGCTATGTCGGCGGCACGCCCGCAACGCGCGACGAAACTGAGAACCCGCGAGGAGATTTTCGAACATCGCATGGCAGTCATGGCGCATCGGCGCGCCCAGCTTGACGCCCATCGCAACCGGCAGGCGCGCAGGTGGTTTGCGCTCACTGGCGCACTGTTGTTTGTCGGCGCAAGCGGACTTGGAGCTTTCTATTACAGAACTGCAGACGACTGGAAATTCCTTTCAGCTTACAGTCTCGATACGCCAGCTTACCAAAGCGTGCAGACTGCATCAGTGGCTGCTGGCAGCGACGTACTGGACGGATCCGCCAGTTCCCACTTCCAGAGCACCGAAGCACTTGCTGTTTCGCCTCCGGTAGAGCCACAGCAGCAACCTGTTGAAGAGGTGACAAGTGCCGCGGTAATTGAAGTCCCACGGCTGCCGGAAGTGGAAATTGAAACTGCCGCTGAACCGCTGCGGGAGCCTGTTGCTCCAGCACAGGCCACTCCGGAACGGGCCACTCCGGAACAGGCCGCCCCGGCACAGACCGTTGCTACGCGTGAACCTGCTGCCAAACCGACACCGAACTTTGTCAAGCCGGAAACCAAGAGGTTGGTGCGGGTTGCTCCCACAGCCATGCCTGCACCACCCAAGACCGTCTACAACCTGAACAAGACCCAGCCAAGGGAAGCGACCAGCGAACTGATCATGGTACCGGTTGAACCCGCACAGCAGCAAGCAAACCAGAAAGTAGCCAGCCTGTCGCCAAAGGTGATCGCGCCGAAAACCAACACCACGACAGAGTCCGACGCCAACGACGCTGCCATTGAAAGCGCATTGAGTGTGCCGCCACAGTCAATGGAGCTGAACAGGTCTGAACTGGACGCGGACAACGGCACCGATGAGCAAGCCGCGAGCCCGCTGCCATCCCAGAACGGCAAGAAGGTCAGCATCCTGCTAGAGCGTGGCGACAAGCTGTTGTTGCTTGGTGACATTGTCTCAGCGCGTCAGCTTTACCAGCATGCATTCCAGCAAGGCGATCAGCTTGCTGCGGCCAGGATCGGCTCCACCTATGACCCGCGAATTTTCGCCCAACTGGGTGTGCAGGGCCTGCGGCCGGATTCAAAACTGGCTCTGAAGTGGTATAACAGGGCAGCCGATGCAGGCGACGAAAGCGCCAAGCAAACAGCCCGGTCGCTGAGCAGGCAACTCAGCCAGCCCTGAGGCTTGGGGCGAGCGCATGTGAACCCGGCATTTCCCGATGTCTTGAATCCCACTGGGACCATGCAGGCTGCTCTGCATGCAACACTTGAGATTGGCTGGACCAGGCAGATCACGCTCGACTATGCTACCGAGATCTGTGGCAACGTGTATCGCGTTGAGTCCGGACTGGAATCATGACAGCTTCTGCAGTCACTCTTGTCTATGACGGCGATTGCCCGGTGTGCCGGAATTACGCTCAGCACCTGTCGATCAAACAAGCCGCCGGAACATTTGAGCTCCTGAATGCCCGCGACAATCCGCCGATCGTGAAAGAGATAAACGACCTGAACCTGGATATGGATGAAGGTTTTGTCCTCAAGATCGGCGATCAGTTTTACCACGGCGCCGACGCCATCCACATGCTGTCCCTGTTGAGCACAAGAGCTGGACTGTTCAACAGGTTGACTTTCCTGGTGTTCAGGTCGAAGCGTCTGTCCAGAATTCTGTATCCGATCCTCAAGACGGGCCGGGCCGGTCTGTTGGCGCTGCTTGGCAAGACCAAGCTGAACAATCTCGAAAATCGTCAGTAGCGGCCCGCCACGCCGTCAACTACCTAGCCGCCAGCAACGCCTGGCGCAGCACGTCGGAGTTTCCGATGTGATTGGCCAGTATCAGTATGAGGCGGGCATTGAATGCCTGGCTCTCCTCGTCGCTCATGCCGTCATGCGCGCTCAGGAGTTGTGCGTAGAAGTCGTCGTGTTCGGCCAAATTCGGCGCGGTCACGAGCCGTTCAGTTTGTGACATTGCAATTCTCCTGATTGAGCGCCAGCGCTGCCTCCATTGCATCGACCACGGCGGTTCTTGAGTATTTCAGCCACCTGGCCACTATGTGCTGGTCTGGCCGCAGCAGGTAGACAGCACCGGTTTCGTTGCCAAGATAACGCTGGCGAGCGATGTCGGTCGCTTCCACCTCCAGTGCGGTGACACTGTCCGGCAGCTCTTGCGGGTCTGGTACCGGCCGACCAACAAACAACAGGCAGAAACCAGTGCCTGTCCTGCTCAGCAGCCAGTCATCGTCCAGCGGTGCATCCTGCGCCGGGGCGCCGGATCGTGCTGTGTCGGGCCAGCTGCGCCGCGGCTCGTCTTTGTCGGCCACGCATGTGTAGCTGCACGGCAACGACAGCCGCCCGGAGTTGACCAGCGCCCTGGCAAATTCCACTTCGCCCGCCAGCTTCAATACAGCTTGCCGAAACCGTCTCTCCATCGCCGACTTGGGTGTCATGAACGACGTGGCGCGCGCGGAATTGGTCAGGTTTTCATCTGCGGCTTCAACCCGTTCCATATTGTAGGTTTCCAGCAGATCGATCGGCGCCTGCTGCCGAACGATCTGCGCCAGTTTCCAGCACAGATTGTCTATGTCCTGGATACCGCCATTGCCGCCTCGGGCGCCGAACGGAGAGACCACGTGCGCCGAGTCGCCGGCAAACACGACCCGGCCATGCACGAACCGCTCAAGGCGGGCGCACTGAAACGAGTACACCGACACCCAGTCCAGCTCGAAAGCCCGATCTCCCATCATCGCCTTGATGCGCGGCACGACCCGTTCCGGCCGGCTCTCTTCTTCCGCGTCTGCTTCCGGTCCCAACTGCAGGTCGATGCGGTAGATGTTGTCGGGTTGCTTGTGCAACAGGGCCGACTGGCCGGAATGGAAAGGTGGTTCAAACCAGAACCAGCGTTCAGATGGAAAATCGGCCTTCATTTCGACATCTGTGATCAGGAAACGTTCATCGAACTGCGTCCCGTCAAAGGAAAGTCCGAGCATGGAACGCATCGGCGACCGGGCACCGTCGCACGCCACGGCAAAGTCTGCCTGCAGTTCATAGTCTCCGTCCGGCGTGGAAACCTTGAGCGAGACGGCGCCGTCACTCTGCTTTATGCCGGTCACCCTGTTCTTCCACCTCAAATCGATCAGATCCGGAAAGTCCCCGCATCGCTCCACCAGGAACTGTTCCACATGGTACTGCTGCAGATTGATGAAGGCGGGCATTTTGTGCCCTGCCTGCTGCAGCAGGTCGAAACTGTAGACTTCGCGGTCACCGTGGAACAACCGCCCGACCTTCCAGGTCACCCCTTTGGCAACCATGCGCTCGCCAACCCCGAGCCTGTCAAAAATCTCCAGCGTGCGCTTTGACCAGCAAATGGCGCGGGAGCCGACCGACACAACATCGTTGTCGTCCAGCACAATCGTGTGTACCCCGTGCAGTGCCAGGTCAATTGCCGCACTCAGCCCGACGGGCCCGGCACCGACAATCGCAACCGGATATGGCCCGGCGGGCTTGCCCGACAGTTCCGGCGCGACTTCGTAGTGGAACGGCTTGTACTCATACCTGCTCATCAATCAGCCCTGCAGCGCTTCCCACATCTGTTTGTCGCGCTCCGCCGTCCAGATGCGCGGTGTATCGACATCGCGGGCTTCATCGTAGGCACGCGCCACATTGAACGGCAGGCAATGCTCATAGATGGCGTAATCGGAGAATTTCGGATCGCACTGTTCGCGGCAAGCTTCATAGGCGGTCTTCAGATCGCCACCCTTCAGGGCAACGCGGGCAACCGGATTGAAGGTCGAGCGGACGAAATCCGCAGTCAGGTCGAGCGATTCTCCGACCATCTCGCGGCCAACCAGTGCGTCTCCCCTGCCCGGCGCAATCGCGTCGACATCCCAGTCCCGGATGGTCTCAAGCGTCTCCGGCCAGTCATGAAAATGCCCGTCACCGCAATAACAGGCGGATTTGTATTCAACGATGTCACCGGTGAACATGACATTTGCATCCGGCACGTAGGCGACGATGTCGCCGGCCGTGTGGGCCCGTCCGAGAAACATCAGATCGATGCGGCGATTGCCCAGGTAGACCGTCATGCGATCATTGAACGTTGTTGTGGGCCAGGTCAGTCCGGGAATGCTCTCATGGCCCTGAAACAGACGCGGAAACCGCTCGAACTCCGAATCCCAGTCCTCCTGGCCACGCTCAACAACCATCGCCCGTGCCATCTCTGACATGATGACTTCAGATGCATCATAGGCAGATGCGCCAAGCACGCGCACGGCATGATAGTGGCTCAGCACCACATGGGTGATCGGCTTGTCGGTGACGGTGCGGACCTTCTCGATGACCTTGCCGGCCAGCCGCGGCGTCGCCTGCGCGTCAACGATCATCACGCCGTCATCGCCTATGATGACACCGGTGTTGGGATCACCTTCAGCAGTAAAGGCATACAGGTTGTCGCCGATCTCGTTGAAGGAAATTTTCTTCTCTTCCATGTCTCCAGTAGACGCGAACTGTTTAGCCATGATGCCTGACAACCTTCTGTGTGATTGAGCCGAAAATGGAATTGCCGCCTTGTGTCATCATCCGGATGTCCACGACATCCCCGAATGACATGAACGATGTGTGCGCCTTGCCGGTACGAATTGTTTCGACCATCCGCACTTCGGCAATGCACGAGTACCCTGCCCCGCCGTCGGCAACCGGCTTGCCGGGCGAACCGTCTGGCCCCTTGTTGGAAACCGTGCCCGAGCCGATGATCGTGCCTGCGCACAGTGGACGGGTGCGTGCAGCATGGCAGATTAGGTCGCTGAAATCGAATGTCATGTCGACGCCCGCATCCGGTCTGCCGAACGCACTGCCGTTGAGGTCTGACAGCACCGGCAGATGCACCTTGCCGTCTTTCCACACAGCACCTAGTTCGTCCGGCGTCACGGCGACTGGAGAAAACGCGGTTGACGGCTTCGACTGAAAGAAGCCGAAGCCCTTCGCCAGTTCACCGGGTATGAGGTTTCGCAGCGACACGTCATTGGCCAGCATGATCAGGACGACATGGTCAAGTGCCGTATCGCGCGACACGCCCATTGGCACGTCATCGGTCACCACAGCGATCTCGGCTTCGAAGTCGGCCCCCCAGTCTTCGTTCTCCAGCACGATCTCGCCATGAGGATCCAGAAAGCTGTCCGATCCCCCCTGGTACATCAGTGGTTCAGACCAGAAGCTCTCGGGCATCTCAGCACCACGGGCCTTGCGGACCAGTTCCACATGGTTCACGAAGGCTGAGCCGTCGGCCCACTGATATGCGCGCGGCAATGGAGACCGGCAGCTGGACTGGTCAAATGGCTCACCCATGTACTGTTCGCGTTCCAGTTCCTCTGCTTGCTGTGCCAACAGCGGGGATATTTCGGCCCAGTTGTCCAGCGCCAGCTGCAAAGTCGCTGCGATCCCGTCCGCGGACACACACCGCGCAAGGTCTCGCGTCACAATCGCCAGAGCGCCGTCGCGGGTGCCGTTTTCAAGTGATGCCAGTTTCATGCGGGTTTACTCTGCAGCCTCGCTGCGGAACTTCTTCTCCAGGCCGTCCCAACAGCTTGCATAATCTTCCTGCAGGGTTTCCAGCCCGGCAGCATAACTTGTCAGGTGCTGCGGAAACCGGGTCTCGAACATAAACGCCAGCGTGTTTTCCAGCTTGTGGGGTTTCATTTCCGCTGTGCTTGCTTTCTCGAAGGCATCAAGATCGGGTCCATGTGGCAACATGCAGTTGTGCAGGCTCATGCCACCGGGCACGAAGCCTTCCTCCTTGGCGTCGTAGACCCCGTGGATCAACCCCATGAACTCCGACATGATGTTCATGTGATACCAGGGCGGCCGGAAGGTGTGTTCGGCCACCGACCATCTCTCCGGGAAAATGACAAAGTCGATATTGCCGGTGCCCGGAGTTTCCGACGGCGCGGTAAGAACGGTGAAGATGGATGGATCCGGGTGATCAAACAGCACCGCGTTGACCGGCGAAAACGTCCTCAGGTCGTACTTGAACGGCGTGTAATTGCCATGCCAGGCAACCACATCAAGCGGCGAGTGCCCGATCTGTGATGCATACAGCCCGCCACACCATTTCATGATCACCGTATGCTGCTCATCCACATCTTCGAATGCAGCGACAGGCGTCTTGAAATCCCGGGGATTGGCCAGGCAGTTGGCGCCGATCGGCCCGCGTTCGGGCAACGTGAACTTGGCGCCGTAGTTTTCGCACACATATCCGCGGGCCGGACCATCGATGACCTCGACGCGAAACTTCATGCCACGCGGCACCAGGCAGATTTCGCACGGGCCCACATCAAGCTTGCCCATCTCTGTGAACACCAGTATCCGGCCCTGCTGCGGCACGATAAGGAGTTCTCCGTCGGCATTGAAAAAGCTCGTACCTGTCATCGAACTGTTGGCAAAGAACAGGTGTACTGCCATGCCCGCCTGGGTGTTGACATCGCCGGCGGTTGTGACCGTGCGGATTCCTTCCACAAACGAAACTTCACCGTCCGGGAAAGGCGGCGGGTCCCAGCGCAACTGGGTGGGAGCAAGATCGTGATCATCAAGGCACGGAGCACTCTTCCAGTCCAGTAGATCCAGCTTCCTGAACTGTCCGACATGCTTCACCGACGGGCGAATCCGGTACAGCCAGGATCTTTCATTTTGTCCGCGCAGAGCTGTGAAAGGCGAGCCTGACAACTGTTCGGCATACAGGCCGTATGCACAGTTTTGCGGGGAATTCTGCCCCTGTGGCAGAGCCCCTTCGAGTGCTTCTGTTTCGAAATCGTTCCCGAAGCCCGGCTGGTAGTCCAGTTTCATGATTACATTTCTTGCTGATTTCAATTGCTTCAGTGATCGGCTAACAATGATGGTTACATTTGTAACTATCAAGAGAGATGTATGGCCCAGAAACTACAGTTGGAAAACTTCCTGCCCTATCGGCTGAACCGTGCAGCAGCGGCCGCCAGCGTCCAGCTGTCATCCATCTACCGGCAAAAATACGGTCTCACCGTTCCGGAATGGCGGACACTGTCGACCCTCGCCCAGTTCGGCGAGCTGACGGCCAAGCAGATCGGTGCGCATTCTTCAATGCACAAGACCAAGGTCAGCCGCGCTGTCAGTTCGCTGAACACCAGGCGCTGGCTGACCCGCAAACGCGATACGGCCGACCGGCGGCTGGAAAAGCTGAACCTGACAGCACTTGGCGAACAGGCCTACCGGCAACTGGAACCGCAGATGTTGGATTTCGAGGTCCAGTTGCTGGCCGGTCTCACCAAAGCTGAACGCGACAGCATGCTGCGCGGCATTGCCATTCTGGAAAAAGCACTGGGTGTCCTGGACAGCTAGAGCCGCGCGGCCGCGCTAAAACAGGTCAAGCATGAACAATGTGATGGCCGGAAAGGCAAGCAGAAGGGCGACGCGCAGGAAGTCCGATATCAGAAACGGCACGACACCCCTGAAGCTGTCGGCCAGCGGCACATCTCCGGCCAGCTTGTTGATCACGAACACGTTCATACCGACCGGCGGGGTGATCAACCCGACCTCCACGACAATCAGCACGATGATGCCGAACCAGATGGCAGTATGCTCCGGGCTCATGCCGAAATCGAGCGCGCTGATGATGGGGAAGAAAATCGGGATGGTGAGCAGGATCATCGACAGCGCATCGATGACGCAACCCAGCACAAGGTATAGAACCAGGATCATAATCAGGATCACCATCGGTGACAGGCCCGAACTGCCAATGGTGACAGCCAGGGTTTGCGGCAACTGGGTCTGCGACAGGAAGGCATTGAAGATGTCGGCACCCAGCAGGATCATGTAGATCATGCCGGTTGAAACCGCTGTGCCTGTCAGGGCTTCCTTCAGGCCGGCCCAGCGCATGCCATTGAAGACCGCTATCGCGCCAACCCCGATCACGCCGAAAGCGGCAGCTTCAGTCGGCGTGAACACGCCACCATAGATACCACCGATCACCACCACAAATATAACCACTGCCGGGGCAGATCCGAGCAACGCTTCACGTATCTGTTGCTTGCCGAGTGGCTCTCCGGCCGGGCCGGCCCCCGGGTTCAGCCTTACATAGACAGCAATGGCGATCAGGTAACCTGCCGCTGCAAGCACGCCCGGGACGAACGCCGCGAGAAACATTTTTGCAACGTTCTGTTCCGTGAGAATGGCATAGATCACCAGAATGACCGACGGCGGTATCAGGATGCCAAGTGTCCCGCCGGCGGCCATTGTGCCGGTTGCCAGGGCATCGGAATACTTGCGGCGTTTCATTTCCGGCAGCGCAACCTGCCCCATGGTGGCTGCCGTTGCCAGCGAAGAACCGCATATGGCGCCAAACATGGCGCAAGCACCGATCGACGCCATGGACAGTCCGCCACGAAACCGGCCAAGCGCCACGTTGGCGGCGTTGAACAGGGCTTTCGACATGCCGGAGTGGGTCGCCAGGTGCCCCATCAGCAGAAACAGCGGAACGACCGACAGCGAGTAGGAAGACATCTGGTAGTACGGGCTGGTTTTCAGGTAGCCGATCAGCGGAATCCATCCCGATACCGACACATAGCCGACCGCGCCTGCCAGAAACATGGAAATGGCGATCGGAATCCGCACTGCCATCATCACCAGCATTGCCGATATCGCGACCAGGCCGACAACCGGGCCACTCATGACATTGCATCCGGTGCTGCAGCACCATCCGACGCCACGCTGTCGCCACTCAGCGCCCGCACTGTTGTCAAGATGCCGACCGCGCTCAACAGTGCCATGGACGGCACAACAACAAGAAATGCCCACCATGTGCCGACCTGCAGAACCATGGTCTGGTCGTTGCTGGAGTAAAGCGATATGCCGCCGGCGCCGAGGCGCCATGTCAGCAGCACTGCCACAAGTGTCAGCAACACACATCCCAATGCATCCAGTCTGCGCTGCACGGGTTGCGACGCCTTCAGGGTGAAGAAGTCGACAATCACATTGCCCTTGTTCAACTGGCAGTATGGCAGGAACAGCGACACTGCAACGGCGCAGCCAATCTCGACGATTTCAAAATCGCCGGCGATGGCGCCACCGAAAAATTTGCGCCCCAGCACGCTGACAACGGTTGTCATGGCAATGACTGCGAGCACTATACCGCCTGCAACAGCGAACGCGCCGCAAAGCCATTCAACTGACTTCGCAGCGCGTTGCGCAGCCGAGCCCTTATGGACGTCGTTGGCCATTGCTCAGTAGATTACCAACCTGATGCCCCGGACCTCACTTGGAGTACTTGTCCAGCAAAGCGCTGGCAGCATCATAAAGTTTTTGCCCGTCGGCCCCCATGTCGGCAATCCACTTGTCTGTTACCGGTTGGGTCATTTCGCGCATCTTGGCAATATCGGCCTCACTAAGGTCAATGATCGGATTGCCCTTGCCGGTAGCCAGCTTCTCGCCCGGACCTTCAGCGACATCCCAGGCTTCCCCGATCTTCTTGGCCATCGCCATGCCCGAGTTGTCATCGATGACCTTTTTCAGGTCATCAGGCAGACCGTCATACTTTGCCTTGTTCATCGCGTAGACGAACACAGCAGTGTACAGGCCCCGCGTTCCGGGTGTCCTGGTATGGTTCGGTGCCAGCTCGTGTATTTTCAGCGCTGGCACGATTTCCCAGGGGATCACAGCGCCATCCACCACTTTTTTCGACAGCGCTTCCGGCAATGCCGGGACGGGCATGAAGACCGCAGAGGCGCCGAGCGCACCAAGCGCTTCCCCGATGCCGCGATTGGGCGCGCGCATTTTCAGACCCTTGAAATCATCCACTGACTTGATCGGTTTTTCGACCGTATGAAACAGGCCGCGGGCGTGGGTGTGAAACTGCAGCACATGGACGTCTGAAAACTCTTCCTTGGCATGGGTTTCATAATACTCGTGCACTGCTTGCGACGTCGCCGTTGCATCCGACACCATGAAAGGCAGCTCAAATACAGCGATTTTCGGGAACCGGCCTGGAGAGTACCCCGGCAGTGCCCAGACAATGTCAGCCACGCCGTCACGCACCTGGTCCATGAGTTGCGGCGGCTTGCCGCCAAGTTGCATGGCTGGGTAGATTTCAACCTTGATGCGGCCGTTGGACTGGCTTTCAACAGCCTCTTTCCAGGGCACCAGGACCTTGGCATGGGTGGTCGCTTTGGGTGGCAGGAAATGATGAACCTTCAACGTCACTTCCTGCGCCAGTGCAGACAGGCTGGAAAGAGCCATGCCGGACGCCAGCAACCCGGCGCTCAGCACTGTTTTGAAACCAAACTTCATGATCGGAAATCCTCCCGGAGATTTTCATTGTTCTGATGCGGCCAGCACTAGGCGCGCCGCGCATTTTGCGCCCCCGCAAGGGTGATAGTTTCTTTTGTAACTATCAAGCCCTGACTGCGTCGCAATGCGCAGCAGTTGTCATCTTGTCATGACGAGGTGCAGGGCAGATCTTTGCCGGACATTGCGCCGTTAAGATTGAAGTATCGAGGGAACAAAGCTGACAGGAACCGGAATATTATACGAGCTGCCGAGGCGCGGCTGAATGAATCCGAATGCAGAAGATAGTCTGTCCACATCCCCTCCAGCAAAGCCAGGGTACCGTGCGTTGCATCCCGTGCAACCTTTTCCGATTCGGGCGCGCCCTGAGCGGCGGCAATCTCGCCAAAAGCCTTGAAAATCAAGTCGCGGAGGTAGTCATCCCGGGTGTCGCTGTACTGGGCGATCGCGGTGTTGGCATGAGCCTCGCCCCGAAACGCAAACCAGATCTTGATGCTTCGTTCATTCAGCAGGTCTTCGCCCAGGTCACTCAGGACAACCGTTTCAACTATCGCCTGCGGGCTTGAGCCGGCAGATTTCAGCTGCTCGGACAAGGTCCCGTAATAGACTTCAGCAGAATGCCGTGCGGCTGCCACCAGCAGCGCATCCTTGTTGTCAAAGTAGAGATGAACCATCCCGCGGGACAGGCGGGCCCGGGTCACGATCTCGCTGATTGACGTGTTGGAGAATCCGACATCCACAATTGAGTCAAGCGTAGCTTCAATCAGTAGCCGGCGACTCTCTTCGCTGGAGTACCGTCGTGGCTGCCGATCCTCGGATTTCACGTTCTGCGTACTGCTCAACTTACTGATTGCCCGGAAATAAAATTGCTCTGATCGCGCACCGCGCAACTATAGGATGAATTGACTCTCATTCGCAATTGCATCATAAAATGAATGTATGTCCATAATTTTGACAACCGGATAACTGAAACACTACGGCGTTGTTGATGGAGCGCATGAATGGCGGATAGTGGCCGATATTCTGTACTTTTCGAACCGGTGAAGATCGGCCCTGTCACGGCGCGCAACCGGTTTTACCAGGTCCCCCATTGTTGTGGCCTGGGCCACCTGCGTCCGCGCGCCCATGCTGCCATGCGCGCCATGAAAGCCGAAGGTGGCTGGGCTGTCGTCAGCACCGAGGAGGCGGAACTTCACCCGTCATCCGACTTGTCGCCTTATCCCGAGCAGCGCATCTGGGACGATCATGACATACCCGCGCTGCGCCTGATGACCGACGCCGTGCATGACAACGGTTCGCTGGCTGCAATCGAACTGGTTCACAACGGCAACCATTCGGCCAACCTGATGTCCAGAGCACCTGTCCTGGCACCGTCCGACATGACCGTTGACCTGATTTATCCCAAGCAGGCAAGGGCAATGGACAAGACGGATATCCGCGCCTTCCGCCAGTGGCACAGGGATGCCGCCTTGCGTGCAAAAAAAGCCGGCTTTGACATTGTCTATGTCTATGCCGGACACCGCATGACATTGGCGCATCATTTTCTCCTGAAGGAATACAATGACCGCACCGACGAGTATGGCGGCAGCCTGGAGAACCGCGCCCGGCTGATGCGGGAACTGCTGGAAGATACCAGGGAGGCAATCGGCGATCAGTGTGCCGTGGCGCTTCGCCTCGCGGTCGATGAAATGATGGGGCCGTCCGGCATGCAGGCATCAGCCGAAGGCCGCGAGGTGGTGGAAATGCTGGCGGAACTTCCGGATCTCTGGGACGTGAACGTGTCCGACTGGTCCAATGACTCGGCAACCACCAGGTTCCAGCCCGAAGATGGATACCAGACCGCCTATATCGACTTCGTCAAGAAGCTTACATCCAAACCGGTGGTCGCAGTTGGGCGGCTCAACTCCCCGGACATGATGGCCTCAATGGTCAGGAACGGTGTCGTCGATTTCATCGGCGCAGCGCGTCCGTCAATCGCCGATCCGTTCCTGCCCGCCAAGATCAGGGATGACCGGATCGAAGAAATCCGCGAATGCATCGGCTGCAACATCTGTGTGTCCTGCGATAGTTTCGGCATCCCCATCCGCTGCACGCAAAACCCGACCATGGGTGAGGAGTGGCGCCGCAACTGGCACCCGGAAAAAGTACCGGCAAAGGGACAGGAGCAGGACGCGCTCGTGGTGGGTGGCGGCCCGGCAGGCCTCGAATGTGCCATGCAGCTTGCCAGGCGCGGCTATGAGGTGACCCTGGCAGAAGCCGCAGGCCAGCTTGGCGGCAGGGTGGTGAAGGAAGCCTCCCTGCCCGGCCTCAGCGCCTGGAAAAGAGTGGCCGATCACCGCACCTATGACCTGTCGCAGCGCGGCAATGTACAGGTATTTCTGGACAGCAAACTCGATGCGTCGCAAATTGCCGAACTCGGCATTCGCAATGTTTTCGTTGCCACCGGATCAAGCTGGCGACGTGACGGCGTCGGCCGCAGTTCCCGGGCACCGCTCGAGTTCAGCGACAATGCCTCGGTGTTTACACCCGACGATGTCATGTCGGGTATCCTGCCGTCAGGACGAGTGATCATCTATGATGACGATCAGGCTTATCTGGCCGGTGTCATTGCAGAGCATTTGGCGCTGCTGGGCAGCACGGTCCGCTTCATTACGCCTGCCAGCAAGGTGTCGCCCTGGACCGAGGCGACGCTTGAACAGAGCAGAATACAGACGTCCCTGCTGCATAAGGGTGTCGACATACTGACCCACAAGCAACTGAGGAAGATAAGCGCCGACTCCTGCGAGGTGGCCTGTTCGTTCACCGGACAAACCGAAACTCATGCCTGCGACGCAGTTGTCCTGGTCACCGAAAGGGCGCGGCACACCGACTTGTTTGACCAGTTGCGGGATCAAGGCACCGATCAGTTCAAACCTGCGACATTGGAACTAATCGGTGACGCAGCAATGCCCGGCCTGATTGCCGATGCTGTCTATTCAGGTCACATGGCGGCGCGCGATTTCGAGAGAGACCCGGCTGAAATTGCAGCTGCCGTATTCAGGCGGGAACTGACTGCTTTGTCCGGCACTTGAACAGGAGCCTTGGTATGCAAATGTCATCAGATCGGGCCAACCTCAGCAATATCAGGGAATTGGCGAAGACCCACCGCAGCGGATTTGCGCTGCCCCGGGAGTTCTATACGTCAGCAGCGGTTTTTGAGCACGATATCAAGTCGTTCTGGAACCGAAACTGGATCTGGGTTGGACACGTCAGCCAACTCCCTGAGCCCGGCAATTTCTTCAGATTCGATTACGGCACCGAATCGATCATCATCGTGCGAGACCGGCAGGAGCAGATTCATGCCCACATCAATGTCTGCCGCCATCGCGGATCCAGGGTATGCCTGGAAGCGACCGGAAAAACCTCCGTGCTGTCGTGCCCCTATCATGCCTGGACCTATGATCTCGACGGCACACTGCGAACCGAGCGTGAAATGGACGATCAGTTTAGGCGTGCTGACTACAGCCTGTTTTCGGCCAGCCTCAAAATCTTCCAGGGCCTGATTTTCGTCTGCCTTTCTGAAAATCCGCCTGATCTGGAACCGGCCCTGGCGCGCCTGGCGCCACTTACCAGTCCCTTCGGCATAGAGAGACTGAAAGTGGCTCATCAGGCATCCTACCCGGTGCCCGCAAACTGGAAGCTGGCGCTGGAAAACTACCTGGAATGCTATCATTGTGCGCCGGCTCACAAGGAGTATTCACGCTCGCACAGTCTGAAAGATCCAGCCTCCATGACAGAGGAACTGCTCACGGACCTGGCCGAAAACTCATGCAGGGCCGGGCTGCCCGGCGCGGTTCTGAACGAAACCGGCCCTGACGCGGAAAGCCTCGGCAGCGATATCTACTACCGGCGCTATCCGCTGTATCCCGGTTACAAGACCGGATCCCGGTCAGGCGAGCCCGTGGCGCCGTTGCTCGGCGATCTGTCCGGCTATGACGGCGGTGCCACCGACATAATGATCGGTCCGCTCAACAGCTTTCTGGCCTATGCCGACCACATTGTCGGTTACCGGTTCGTCCCGGGAACACTTCAGGAAACCGATATCCAGATCGTCTGGATGGTGCGTGACGACGCTGTTGAAGGTCGCGACTACACGCTCGCCGACCTGACCTGGCTGTGGGATGTCACATCTCAGGATGACGAGCGCATCATTCGCTACAACCAGCAGGGTGTGAACTCGGTTGCCTTCAGGCCCGGCCCGCTGTCCAACATGGAGTGGGGCATAGAGACCTTTTATCACGGCTACCTGCAACAGATACTCAGGTGACCTGTAATTCACATCGGCAGTCCGGCATCACCCGCTGTTGCGCAAGCCGGCGGCGATGCCGTTGATGGTAAGTTGGATGCCCCGCAGCACTTTCGGGTCCTGCGACTGGGCCCGGCTCAGCTTCATCATCTCGACCTGAATGTGATTGAGCGGATCGAGATACGGGAAGCGGTTCTGGATTGACCGGTTAAGCAGTGGATTGCGTTCCAGCAATTCGTGCTGGCGGCAGATGCGCAACACGGCAGCGACCGTCGATTGCCACTCCTCGCGGATGCGTCCGTAGATGGTCTCGCGCAAGGTCTCGTCTTCCACCAGATTGGCATACCGGCGCGCGATCGCCATGCTGGTTTTGGCAAGCACCATGTCCATGTTGGACAACTGCGCCCGGAAAAACGGCCAGGCGTTGTAAAGCTCGGTCAGCTTGTCGGTGGTGTTCTTCGGATCAGCGGCCAGCCATTTCTCCACCGCGGCGCCGAACCCGTACCAGCCCGGCAGCATGACTCGGCACTGCGCCCAGCTGAACACCCACGGGATGGCGCGCAGGGCGGTAATGTCACGGGTCTTGGCCCGCGAGGCAGGCCGGGAACCGATGTTCAGGGTCGCGATCTCGTTGATCACCGTCGAAGACCAGAAAAAATCCTCAAAGCCTTCGGTCTCATAGACAAGGTCGCGATAGGCGGCAAATGCGTAGGCCGACAGGTCCTCCATTATCTCAAGCCATTCGGCCGGTACCGCATGCTTGTCGGGTTGGGCCAGCGACGCCTCCAGGGTGGCCGCGACCAGTGTCTCCAGGTTGCGCCGGCCAAGCCACGGATTGGAATATTTGCTGGAAATGATCTCGCCTTGTTCGGTCACCCGGATCTGGCCCTGAACAGCCCCTGCCGGCTGCGCGAGAATGCCCTCAAAGGCCGGACCACCGCCGCGGCCCACCGAACCGCCGCGCCCGTGGAACAGCCGCAGCCGGACTCCATGCTTGCCAAGCAGCTCGACCAGGCCGGTTTCCGCCTTGTAAAGCTCCCAGCCTGAGGTCACGAAGCCGCCGTCCTTGTTGCTGTCGGAATATCCCAGCATCACCTCCTGCACGCCGCCAAGGTGATCAACCAGCTTACGGTAGGCTGGAATCGACAACAGCCGATCCATGATCTCGGTGCACGAACGCAGGTCTTCGATGGTCTCGAACAGCGGCACGATATGAACGCTGCCGGTGCCTTCCGGCATGATCAGTCCGGCCTCCTTGAGCAGGATCGCCAGCTCCAGCAGATCGGATACGCTGGTGGTGTTGGAGATGATCGAGGTGGTGATGACGCGCGAGCCGTATTTCTTGTGCGCCACATTGGCCGCCTTGAAAATCGCCAGTTCCTTGGACGTTTCCTCGCTGTAGTCCCAATAGGGCCTGAACAGCGGCCTCGGCCGGGTGAGTTCCCCTGTCAGGATCGCAACCCGCTCCGGCTCGTTCATCGCCAGGTAATCGATGTCTGGGTCCACCGCCGCCAGCAGGTCAGCTACGGTGCGCTGGTGCACATCCGAATTCTGCCGGAGGTCGAGGCTGGCAAGATGGAACCCGAAACATTCCACGGCCCGGCGCAGGCTAGAGAGCCGGCCATTGGCGATCAGCTTCGAGCCGTTGTCGCACAGCGAACTGTACATCACGTTGAGGTCTGCAATCAGCTCGTCGGGAGACTTGTAGGCCGGATAGATATCATCTGCATGTCCCTGCACATTGCCTGTCAGCTCCTGCCGGGTTGCCAGGACACGGCACTTGATCAGCAGCGAAGCCAGCCGGTACGGCTCCTTCTCCCGGTGCGCGGACTTGTCAGGCGAGCTTTCAGCCATTGCCAGAACCGCGTCGGAGACATTGGACACGGTCGTTGCAATGGACAATTCGCTTTGCAGTCCTTCAAGCTCGCGCAGATAATAGGTCAGCGCTGCCTCTGACTGCAGTTTCAGGGTCTGCTGCAGAATATCCGCGGTTACAAACGGGTTGCCGTCCCGGTCGCCGCCAATCCAGCTGCCCATCTGGATAAATCTCAGTGATGGAACCTCGGCACCGTCCATTGTCCGGGCAAGCGTCTCCTCGACCTGCTGGTGCAGCCGCGGCACTTCCTCAAGGAAAGTGCTGTTGTAGTATGAAATGCCGTTGGTGACTTCATCTGCAACCGTGAGCCGGGAGCGGCGCAGAAGATTGCTTTGCCACAAGGTCTCAATGGCGATGCGCAATTGCGTCTCGGTGGCTTCGAGCTCCTGGGCCGTAAGCTGACCCCGTTCACGGTCACGCAGCAGGTCGACAATGTCGCTTTCCCAGTACATGGTCGTCCGGCGCCGCACCTCTGTCGGATGGGCAGTCAAAACCGGCGACACAAGGGCCGTTTCAAAAAACGCTGCCAGTTGCGTGGCGCTCATGCCCGAGGCAAGTGCAATGTCAATGGCGCGTTGCAGCGAACCGGCTCTCGGCGGCGATCCGGCCAACTCATGGTGATGGGTGCGGCGGATATGATGCTGATCTTCCGCGATATTGGCCAGATGCGAGAAATAGCTGAAGGCGCGAATGACCTCGACCGCCTGCTCCGGCGTCAGTTGTTCCAGCAGATCCTGCAACTCGTCATGGGATGGCTTGTCGTCCGACCTGTGCAATCGCGTGGATGTGCGGCGGATGGTTTCGACAAGGTCGAAAATCTCGTTGCCCTCCTTGTCGCGCACGCAGTCACCCAGCATGCGCCCAAGGAGGCGGATATCTTCCTGCAATGGCGCATCCTTGGCAGCATCTCGGACTTCGGACATGTTCTGGCTGGCAAACGCGGCGGTGGAAATGGCGCTGTCCTTTCACGGTACTGCTGGGGGTCAATGCAGCACCACAATGCCATTTATGCTGCAATGCAGCAAGAAAATGATTTGTACCCAGCCCAACCGGCAGACCCGCTCCGGGGTTCTAGTCCCGCTGTCCCTGTATCACCCGGTTCAGGATCATGGCGCAGAACAGGATGGCGAAGCCGGCCAGGATGCCCTGCCCTACCGATGAATACTGCAACGCCTCGAGCACGTCTTCGCCGAGGCCTTTGGCACCAATCAGCGATGCGACCACGACCATGGCAAGTGACAGCATGATGGTCTGGTTGACGCCGGCCAGAATGGACGGCGAGGCCAGCGGCAAATCAACCCGGGTCAGCAGGTACCACTTCGAAGCACCGTAGGCGATGGCCGCCTCCCTGACTGCCTCCGGCACGCCGCGCATGCCGAGGACCGTCAGGCGAACCACTGGCGTGCCGCCGAAAATCATCGTGGTGATGACGGCCGCCGGCTTGCCGACGCTGAAGAACGCAATCACCGGGATCATGAACACGAAGGACGGCATGGTCTGCATGAAGTCCATGATCGGCCGGATGACAGCATAGAACCTCGGGCGACGGGCGCAGAACAGGCCCAATGGAATGCCGAGCACAATCGAGATGCAGGCGGCCGTACCCAGCAGCGCCAGGGTGGTCATGGCCTTTTCCCAGAAACCGAACAGGCCCATATAGGCCAGGAACCCGGCCGATGCCAGCGCGGCCAGAAAACCTGCCGACAGCCAGGTCAGCAGAATGATGAAGCTGGCGATGACCGGCCACGGTGTGGCAACGAACAGAACCTCCAGTCCGTCCAGCACCACCCGGATGCCGTAACTGACGAAGTCGAATGCCCACTGCCCGCTCGAGCGCACGAACTCGAAGAACTGCTCGACAAACTTGATTGCCGTCAGCCGGATGTTGACGTCGGTCGGGAAAACCGCGAGCCAGCCTACCGTCCCGGGGAATGCGAAGTGCACGATGCTGACTGCAAAAATCAACAGCACGAATACGGCACTGGTGGCAGTCCGCAGTCCGTCCAGCCCGGCCCTGATCGATCGGTCGGACAGCCATTGCGAAAACCGGCTCTCAAGCGCCGGATTGGCCATGACACCTTCCGCCAGCTTGACCACCGCCAGCATAGCCACGCCAAACAGCACGATCCATATGGCGTTGGCTTCCGCCACCACGATTTCGGCCTTGATGTCTTCGATGGCAGTTTCCAGCGACTTGATGGTACGCCGGAACACATCGACATTGTCGGCGTTCTTCTCTATGGCCGCTTCCAGTTGCTGTTTGCGAAACTCCAGCGTGCCTTCGATCTGGGAAATCCTGTCGCGTGCATCGGCCCCCAGATCACCGAAGGTGCCGCGCGCAATCTGGATCAGGGCAAATGTCTCCAGGATGACGAACGGCAGGCCCCACTTCCATAGTCCGCGCATGCCGTACCAGATCGGCCCGAGCAGAGCGGCCATCATGTTGAAGGTCCAGGTGAAGCCGGACTTGGCCCCGATCAGCGCAAACTGCTGACGGTAGTAGTCCGGATTGGTTTCGACATACTCCCTGATCAGTTCGTCGCGGTTTTCCGCCCGGTTTTCCGCAAGCTGCTCTGATGACTGGTTTGAAATGACCGGATCAATGTTCATCATGATGTCTCCGTACCTTCGACCACCGTGCGCAACAGGTCCGCCCGGGTTATCACCCCGACGCGGGCACCTTTGCCGTTGACCACGGCGACCGGGTCTTCCGACGCGATGGCATGGTCGATGAGGTCCTTAAGCGACGCATCCTGGTCGAATGTCTTGGCGGTTTTCTTCAGGCCGCCATTGGCACCTTCAAACGCCTTGATGTTCTGCATGACCGCGTGCGCGCGAACCACTTTGAGCCGCGAAATACCGGCGACGAAGTCGGCCACATAGTCGTCCGCCGGGTTGAGTACAATGTCCTCTGAGGTGCCGGTCTGCACCACCCGCCCGTCGCGCATGATGGCAATCCGGTCGCCGATGCGCACCGCCTCATCCAGGTCATGCGTGATGAACACCGTCGTCTTGTTCATCTGCGACGCTAGCTTCATGAACTCGTTCTGCAACTGCCGCCTGATCAGCGGATCAAGCGCGCTGAACGGTTCGTCCATCAACAGGATTTCCGGGTCGGCCGCCAATGCTCTCGCCAGGCCCACCCTTTGCTGCATGCCGCCGGAAAGCTCATGGGCAAACTTGTTGCCCCAGCCGGTCAGTTCCACCAGGTCGATAGTGCGTTCAGCGATCTCTATCCGGTCGTTCTTGTTGATGCCGCGGATTTCAAGCGGCATAGCCACATTGTCCAGAACCGAGCGATGCGGCATCAGGCCAAAATTCTGAAACACCATCGAGATGTGTTCATTGCGATATTTGCGCAGCACTTCCGGTGACATCGCCATGATGTCCTCGCCGTTGACCACAATCTGCCCGGCGGTCGGCTCCAGTAGCCGGTTGATATGGCGCACCAGGGTCGACTTGCCGCTGCCTGACAGGCCCATGACACAGAAGATCTCACCGGGCCTGATCTGCATGCTCGCGTCGGCAACACCGATAACACAGGCATGTTTCTCCAAAACCTGCTTCTTGGTCAGGCCGTTGGTCTTGATATCGGCAAGCGCTTCGTCGGCGTTGTCACCGAATATCTTCCAGACATTGGAAATCTCTATGGCATATTGAGTTTTGCTCATTGGAACGACCGCTCAAGGATTGCAGGTTTTTTTTGCGAACCGGCACCCGGCCAAGCCGGGCGCCGGCATTTTTGCTCGGCTCAGAACCTTACAGTCCCAACCAGCTGTCTACGCGGGCTGAGTTGGCCTTGACCCACTCCTTGGCAACCTGCTCCGCAGATTTCCCGCTCTCGATCTGGAAGGCAAAGCTGGACACGTCCTCTCCGGTGAGCTTGATATTCTTCAGCAGGTCGGTGATCGCAGGAGAGCGTTCCGCGAGTGATTTTGAATAGGCAATTTGCACCTTCTTGAGTGCATCTTCCGTCATCACCTTGGAGTTCTCGTACCAGTTTGGATCTTCAGACGGTTGCAGGGCCTTGTACTTGGCCGGATCAAACGGCGGCTCTTCCAGGCGCACAACATCATGCTGGAACCAGATGGCGTGCGGTGAATAGCAGTAGAAGGCATAACCGATGCCTTTTTTGATCGAGTCACCGACAGTTGCCGTCATCACCGACTGGTCCGCGCGCACAGGCTCCATGAACGGCAGCAGGCCGTAGTCGCGTACCTTGACCTGGTTCACGTTGGCGGACGCCCAGCCCGGTGCGCCGACCCAGATCTCTCCTTTGCCGTTGCCGTCGGAGTCCATCAGCTTGGCAATCTCGGGACGGGCCAGGTCGAAGATCGATGTCACGTTGTTGGCTTCGGCGAACTGCTTGGTGACGCAAAAGCTCTGCTTGCCTTCGTAAGGGTTCTCCGACAGGGCAACCGTGCCGGCACCGTCTACATACTTGTCGGTGAAGCTCTTCTGGTTCGGCAGCCAGACATCCGGATGGACATCGATATCACCCTTGCCGGTATCCATGGCGGCAAAGATGGCGGCATTGTCACCCGGTACCAGGTTGGCCTCGCCACCGATTTTCGAAACCACAATCTCTTGGATCAGGTGGGCAATGGCTTGCGCACCCGTCCACGCTGGTGCGCCGATGTTGACCTTCTCCGCGGCAAGCGCCGCCGTCGACACGGTCATCGAAAGTGCCAAGATTGCTCCGGTGATAATGTTTCTCATTTCACAGTCTCCTCATGTTTTACAGAACAGTTGCCTGATCAAAAACAACTGCAGTCATGGTCCAAGTTTTGGTTGGGGCAACAACGGCTCACACATTCTGAATTCCACCAGCAAACCAACCTAACACTCTGAAAATATTTATCTTTACTCCCTTTCTTGAATCAAAAAGTCAGCCTGATTCAGGACATGACCGGCAAAAAATCTCCTATGATCAAGTTGAACAAATTCGATTTTTCCATATGCACATTGTGCGCACAACCGGGCACCACGGCGAGCGAACTGTTGGCAATGCCACGCCACAATGCTTCCGGCTGCTGCCAGCCGTAGGACCGGTCCCGGTCCCCCCAGACGACCAGGGTGTCAGCCTTGATTGACTTCAGATCCGGCCGGCCGTCCCAGATTTCCCAGGCCGACAGACTGGCCAGAGCTGCCTGCATGGACGCTTTCAGCCCAAGGTCGACACAGGAGTCATAGCCTTCGGCCGCGTCACCATCCAAGAACCAGGTTGCAGCAATCCGTCTGACGGTTTCCTCAATGCCATCGGTTTCGAGCCGATGACGGGATGTTTCAATTGTCTCGAATCTGTCAGGCAAGGCCCCGACCGGTCCGGTGCCATAGCAGACAAGACTGGCAATCCGGTCCGGCGCCTGTGCGGCCATCGCCTGAACGATCATGCCGCCCATGGAGTGACCGAGAAGATGAAAGCGTTCGACACCTTGCGCCTGCACTCCATCAAGCACCTGAGCAGCAAAATCATTTATCGTATCAGGGGCTGTCAGGTGCGCGCTTCCGCCAAAACCCGGCAGGTTGGGCGCCAGCACATCGAAACGATTCTTGAAAAAGTCGATCTGCTCGCGCCAGATGCCGGCACCGGCCAGATATCCGTGTACGAGCACCAGCGGAAATCCGCTGCCCCTTCGTTCAAAGATAAGCTGATCCATCCTGTCCACCCAATCTCCCTTGCCAGCAGCCGTTTTATTGCCCTCAGGACGGCGGCTGATCATTCTGGCACTCGGGATTGTACTGCTCCCTCTCCGACAATCACTCCGTATAGCCCGGCAATCCGAAGATGCCGGGATAGCCGAACAATGCCGCGCTGCCGCCTGTGTGCAGAAACACGACATTGTCCATTCCCGAAAACGCACCCTTGCCGATCAGGTCGATCAGCCCGTCCAGCCCCTTGCCCGAATAGACCGGGTCAAACAGCAGCCCCTCGGTTGTAGCCAGGGTCTTGACCGCCTGCTTCATTCCCTCGGTGGGCAGCCCGTAGCCGGGTCCGACATAATCACAGTTGGCCCTGACGCTGTCCCGCGAGATGGCAACTCCCGTACCAAGTTGCTCCGCTGTTTGTTGCGCCAGATCGAAGACCATCTGTTCCTGTTTTTCCTGTGGTGCGCGCACCCCTATGCCTAGAAGCTGAATGTCGCTTTCAATTGCGGCCAGTCCGGTCACCAGGCCGGCCTGCGTGCCCGAACTGCCGGTGGCGTGAACCAATGCATCAATCTGCAAACCGATGTCGACGGCCTGTTCCGCCAGTTCGCGGGCACAGTTGACATAGCCGAGTGCACCAACCGGGTTAGACCCGCCGCCGGGAATGATGTAGGGCTGGTCGCCCTGCTCGCGAAGTTGACTGGCCAGGACATCCATCTCAGCTGCCATGTCGCTGCCGCCGGCACGCTTTGAAACCGAGGCTCCATGCAGCATGTCCAGCAGCACATTGCCGTTATGGTTGTATTGGGCGTCATTTGAACCGGTTCTGTCTTCCAGCAGAATGTGACACTTCATGCCAAGCTTTGCCGCCGCTGCCGCGGTCTGGCGGGCATGATTGGATTGTGTCGCCCCCTGAGTGATGATCGTATCGGCACCCGCCGCCTGGGCGTCGGCCATCAGGTATTCCAGCTTGCGGGTCTTGTTGCCGCCGGACGACAGGCCGGTGCAGTCATCCCGCTTCACCCATAGGCGCGGCCCGCCGAGCAGTTCGCTGAGCCGGTCCATGGGCTCAAGCGGTGTCGGCAGATGGCCGAAACGCACACGTGGAAATCTGGCCAGTGCAATCGAGAGTTCCTTGCACATGCTGGCGGTGGTCTCGGGAGACTGCCGGTTTGCGGCAGCAACTGACGGCAAAGGCTGGGCCATTGAGTTTTCCTTGTGATTTTCCGGCACAAGGTTCCCCCAACCAGTGAGCAAAAAATAATGCTTTCTTCTCTGGCTACCCATACATATTGTATGGGCAAAAAGAGGAAACACATGGATCTACGCTGGCTTGAAGATGTTTTGGTATTGCTGGAAGAAGGCAATATGACACGCGCTGCCAACCGTCGGAATATTACCCAACCGGCGTTTTCCAGGCGTATCCGCGGATTTGAAGACTGGCTTGGCACACCGGTGCTCGACCGGAAGGTCAATCGGGTCGACCTGAGCCCGTCTCTGGCGGCGAATGAACCGGAAATCAGGGCGCTCACCGCACGTATCCGGGAGTTGCGCGGCCGGATCTCCACCTACGACCCGCAGGGCGTCACCATCACGATTGCAGCCCAGCACGCGTCCATATACTCGACATTTCCCGACATGGCATTGCGGGCCCGAAAGCAACATCCGTCAGTCAGGTTTCGCGTCCGGGCCGGCAATCAGCGCGACTGCGTTTCAATGTTCCTGCGCGGCGACGCCGGCATGCTGCTGTTCTACGAGGCAGAGGGAGCCGCTCCACTGCCGTTCGGTGACACGGTAAAGCGGGGAACCTGGGGTAAAGACAGGCTGGTGCCTGTGGTCGGCGGCAGCATGCGCTACGCCATTGCGCGGGACGGCTCGATACCTGATGACTGCCCGGCGATAATCTATCCGGAAGAAAGCCACTTTGGCGTGATGTTCAAGGGAGCGGAGAAACGCTTTGCCACCCGCAGCCAGACCATCAATCCGGTCTACGAGACTGCGTTTTCAAATGGCATCAAGGAACTGGTTCTCAAGGGCCTCGGTATCGCCTGGCTGCCGGTCAGCATGACACACCAGGAAATCGAAAGCGGCAGGCTGGTCAGTCTCGCCAGCTACTATGGCAGCCTTGCCCTGAACATCGCGCTTTACGCCGACATGCAGGATGACACCGCCAGCACACTGCTGGATACCTGGAGTGCCTGACCGTTGACCACGCGGCCCGGCCCGGAACGCAAGGGGGGCGACAGAGAGGTCAGCCGTCTGCTGCATCATGCCCATGCGCCTGCAAAAGGCATCGCAGGAACTCGTCCGTCTTGCGGTTTACGTCAGGACGTTTCCTGACAATTGCCGCAAGCTGTGTTGTGTAACGGACCTTGTCACGCTCAACCGGGCGCATGAGATCCGCTGCCACATAGGGTGCAGCGACATGGTCCGGTAGGAAGCCCAGATACTTGCCCGACTGTATCAGCACACAAAGCGCTTCTTCATTGTGAACACGGGCCGATATCCTGAAATTCAAGCGCTGGCCAAAAACCATGTTGGGTGAGTTGAAGCCAAAACCGGCATATTTGAATGCCGACAGTTCTTTCAGGTCGAGATTGTCGTTCCCATTGTCGAAACATGGGTGTCCCTGGCCGCAGTATAAGATCATTTCCTCGCTGTAAAGATCAGCGTAGCTGAGGACTGAGGATTGCCTGTGCACCGGCACGATACCCAGATCATAACGTCCGTTGATGACACCAGCTTCGATGACATTCGGCGGTTCGGTCGACAGTTCCAGGCTGACTTCCGGCGCCACTGCTTCAAACCGGGCAATGGCGGCGTGCACATGAGCCTTGGGGTTGGTCGATGACAGGTCAAAGAAGGCAAACTTGAAAGTGCCCCTCATATTGCGGTGAATATCATCGACCTGGTTTTGAAAGCCATCAACCGCAGCCAGCAGCATTTCGGTGGCCTCAAGCACCTTTTCGCCTTCACCGGACAACGAGAATCCGGCAGGTCCGCGATAACACAAGGTCATGCCGAGGCGAACTTCCAGGTCGGAGATGTGCCTGCTTATTGTTGAGCGGCCGATGTTCAGTTCGAATTCGGAAGCCGCCAGGCCACCGCACTGTGCAACGGTGCGGAATATCCGCAAAAGCCTGAAGTCGACATCTCCAAACCCCTGAAGAAGAGCTTTTTTGGCCATTGCTGAAACGTTGTCGGTTTATGAAACTTTACACCGAAAGCTTACCATCTATCGAACAATTTATTCAAGCTAACCTGTCTCTCCCATTGGCAGCAAGGTCGGACAGGCACCCACCGTTAGACAAGGTGACTGACCTGGCTACAGCGCGTATTCGCTGCAGGTATTGGGCAAACTGAGGAGGGAACTATCAATGGCAGTCAAGCCAGCACTTACCGATCTCCCGATCAAGACGGCGGATGCCGGCTTTTACCGTGGGTTCAGTAAG
>JANQOK010000020.1 GCA_028289645.1 Anderseniella sp. | reverse complement strand
TGACAGGCTCGAACTGCCGACCCTCTCGGTGTAAACGAGATGCTCTACCAACTGAGCTAATCGCCCTCACTAATCAGGCCGATGTATTAGCGCCCTGTGCCCGTTTGAGCAAGCGCCGTTTTAAATAAATTTGGCCCTGCGTCTTTTCTGAAGAGCACGCAGGGCCTGATATGTGCACACGGCCCGTTCAAGGGCCGTGGCTGGAAGTCGGTCTGGTCTAGCCGTTAACCGCCTCCTTGAGGATTTTGCCGGCCTTGAACTTGGCGTTCTTGGATGCCGGGATACTAATTGCCTGGCCGGTACGCGGGTCGCGACCGGTGGATGCAGCGCGCTGACCCACGGAAAATGTGCCAAAGCCGACAAGCCGCACGTCGTCGCCCTGCATCAGTGCTTTCTGGATGTTCGCCAGAGTAGCTTCAACTGCTTCGCCTGCTTCACCCTTGGTGAGCTTGGCGTCTTCAGCGACCTTTGAGATGAGATCATTTTTGTTCATGTGAATGAATCCTTTCACCAGATTTCCAACAATGGATACTCAAGTACGAACGCCTCGTGCACTGAAAGTCGCGGATTTCAGCCAATTAATGCAAGGGGGATGCGCAATTGCCTGAAAATTCGTCATGTTTACATGTACTTATTGACGCACCGCTTTATGGCTGGATTTGGCCAAAAACTGGGATTTGTGCATTTTTCGCCAAATTTGATTCGCAGAACCTGTTGATTTCAAACCATTTTGGCCTGGGCCATACAGGTCTGTGGCCGCCATTTGCCATCGGGCCAGGAAACCCCTACGTCAATGGACAACCAACCCTTGCACTAGGCGGGAGACCGGCAACCGAAGGGCGCGACCGGACAATCCGTTCGCGCCCCCACTTGCATCAAGTCTGAAAATCGGCAGTCAGTTGACGGCCTGTTCAGCGATTTAGTGTGCGGTGACGTTTTCACCGGATGACTTCGCCGCCTCAGCAGCCGCCTTGGCAGCAGCCTCCTCAGCTGCCTCATCCCACTCGATCGCTTCCGGTTTGGAAACCAGCGCATGTTTAAGCACTTCGTCGGCATGAGACACCGGCACAATTTCCAGGCCGTTCTTCACATTGTCGGGAATGTCGGCCAGGTCCTTGGCATTCTCTTCCGGGATCAGCACCTTGGTGATGCCGCCGCGCAGCGCTGCCAGCAGCTTCTCCTTGAGCCCGCCGATGGGCAGCACCCGGCCACGCAAGGTGATTTCTCCGGTCATGGCCACTTCCCGCCTGATCGGAATGCCGGTCAGAACTGAAGTGATAGCTGTCACCATGGCGACGCCGGCAGACGGACCGTCCTTCGGCGTCGCGCCTTCCGGCACGTGCACGTGAATGTCCTTCTTGTCGAACACCGGCGGTTTGATGCCGATATCGGTCGAGCGCGAGCGCACATATGACGATGCAGCCGAAATCGACTCCTTCATGACATCGCGCAGGTTGCCGGTCACCGTCATCTTGCCCTTGCCCGGCATCATTACCGCTTCAATGGTCAGCAGTTCGCCACCCACTTCGGTCCATGCCAGTCCGGTGACAACCCCGACCTGATCTTCCAATTCGGCCATGCCATAGCGGTATTTCGGTACACCCAGAAAATCGGCCATGTTTTTAGCGGTAACCTTGACCTTCTTCTTGGCACCCTTGGCAAGAACGATTTCCTTCACCGCCTTTCGGCAGAGCGTGTTCAGTTCACGCTCCAGGTTACGAACCCCGGCTTCACGGGTGTAGCGGCGCACCACTTCAGTCAGGCCGTCGTCAGTAAGCTCAAACTCACCTTTGCCGAGGCCATGGTTCTCAAGCGCTTTCGACAACAGGTGCCGGCGGGCGATCTCGAACTTCTCGTCTTCGGTGTATCCGGCAATGCGAATAATTTCCATACGGTCCATCAGCGGACCGGGAATGTTCAGCGAGTTGGCCGTGGTCACGAACATGACATTCGACAGGTCGTACTCAACTTCCAGGTAATGGTCCATGAAGGTTGAATTCTGTTCAGGGTCCAGCACCTCCAGCAGGGCAGAAGACGGGTCGCCGCGGAAATCCATTCCCATCTTGTCGATCTCGTCGAGAAGGAACAGTGGGTTGGACTTCTTGGCCTTCTTCATCGACTGGATGACCTTGCCGGGCATCGAGCCGATATAAGTGCGCCGGTGGCCGCGGATTTCGGCTTCATCGCGCACACCGCCAAGCGACATGCGCACATATTCGCGACCAGTTGCCTTGGCGATTGACTTGGCCAGCGACGTCTTGCCGACGCCGGGAGGACCAACCAGGCACAGGATCGGCCCGCGCAGCTTGTTGGCGCGCGCCTGCACCGCGAGGTATTCCACGATGCGCTCCTTGACCTTCTCCAGACCATAGTGGTCGGCTTCAAGCACGGCTTCCGCCTTGCCCAGGTCGTTCTTCACCCGGGACTTCTTGCCCCACGGAATGGACAGCAACCAGTCCAGGTAATTGCGGACAACCGTCGCTTCGGCAGACATCGGCGACATCTGCTTCAGCTTCTTCATTTCAGCGTTGGCCTTTTCGCGGGCTTCCTTGGACAGTTTGGTCTTGGTGATGCGCTGTTCCAGCTCGGCCATCTCGTCATGGTCGTCGCCATCACCGAGTTCCTTCTGGATCGCCTTCATCTGCTCGTTGAGGTAGTACTCGCGCTGGGTCTTTTCCATCTGACGCTTGACCCGTGAGCGAATGCGCTTTTCAACCTGCAGGACCGAAATCTCGCTCTCCATGAGGCCATAAACCTTTTCAAGGCGGCGGGCGACGGAGGCAGTTTCCAGCAGTTCCTGCTTTTCGGAGATCTTGATGGCCAGGTGCGCAGCGATGCTGTCGGCGAGCTTGGCATAATCGTCGATCTGGGTGATCGATGACACCGCTTCCTGCGGCACCTTCTTGTTCAGCTTCACATAGCTTTCGAACTGGGTGACGGCGGTGCGGGCAAGCGCTTCGGTCTCGCCGCCGTCGGCATCGGACCCTTCAATGGTGCTGGCCCTGGCTTCGAAGAAGTCTGCCCGGCTGGTGTATGACACGATCTGTGCGCGCTCCAGCCCTTCGACCAGCACTTTGACGGTGCCGTCCGGCAGCTTCAGCAACTGCAAGATAGATCCGATGGTGCCCACATCATACATCTGGTCGGCAGCCGGATCGTCATCAGACGCATTCTTCTGGGCGACCAGCAATATGCGCTTGTCCTCGCGCATCACCTCTTCCAGTGCGGCAATCGACTTCTCGCGCCCGACAAACAAAGGCACGATCATGTGTGGAAACACCACTATGTCGCGCAGCGGCAAGACTGCGAAAACGTCCTCGGTCATGGCGGTTTTCTTTTTAGTCATCAAATGTCCTTTCGGTGGCACCCGAAACGGCCGGAAGGCCTTGTTCACTCGTGTACTGGAAGTTGTTAACGCTGAACCAAGGCGGCCGGACTAGTCAATCGCCCGCAGCTGCACCGGATACGCCGTTTTCCAGCAAATACTGACGTTACTTAGGCACGATTCGTAATATGCGTGCAGCATCGTCGATGTCTGTTGGTAAATGGCTGTGGACAGCGCCAGATTCAAGTGCGAATTTTTCAACACTCCAGACAAATCACAATGACGATGCAGCCCGCTATGCATTACGCCCGCAAAAGTTGCATTCGGTGCAACCCACCGTGGCAACCAGCCGGCAATCCGAAGCTGTACTGTTGCGTTGCCTTTTCCGGTTCAGGCCAACCGAACCGCCCTGCGTGTCAGCCAACCTGAGCCGGCAGCCGCTGACCGTTACGGTCTTCAACGAACAATTGGTTGCCGTCCTGCACAAAACTGTCACATCTGGTCAGCCCGGTCGTGAACTGCACGCACACGGAGACGTCGCGAATTTGATAAGTACCAACCGCAATAGGCTGCCCGTTGCGGGTTTCCTGGTACGAACCGGATGGACCGTATTCGAGCCTGCGACCGTCTGCGACGACGATAAATTTGCCAGCCAGCATGCTGCGAAGCTCGCCTTCAGACAGCCTGCGACCGGTTGGATTTGGTGAATACGACCCGGTCGTCAAACCGCCGGCACCGGGTTTCGGAGCCGGTGCAAAGGTCGCCTGTCCGGCGGGTGGAATCCGCGGTGGCTGGCCATATTGGGGCTGGTTGGTTGCAACCTGTTGTTGTGGAACCGTTGTGGACGCCGTCGTTGTCGGCGCAGGATCACTGGACGTGAAACTGCCAATATCTGTCGCACATCCCGCCATAAGTGGCAGCACAGCGACAACCGCCAATGAACTCAATTTACGCAAACCTGAACCCCACATTCCCTAACCCCGTCGACCTGAAAGCAAAAAAAGATTCTCCCAGATACATTTGGGTGTGCCACAGGAATAAGGCCAATGGAAGGCCATTCTGGCCCTCCTTACCAGCTTTTTTGGTACCTAAACCGTGGAATACAGACGATTATTCGTTCAACGCCCAGTCGTAATGAGTATCAGACAAGCGCCCTGCCCGGGTCAGTTTTTCGGCCAGATCCGGATTGGCGAACTGCAGAAGGTGCTGCATCACACCTGCTTCCGAATTGCCGAAATCATAGGCAAACCACGAATAGATCGACGACACCGAGACGGTGCCGCGGTTGCTGATGTCAACACCACGGGTTGAGTTGATGAAGGCCTTTGCACCGGCGTCAAGCTGCGCGGACACCGTCTTTCCGGTAAATGCCGAGGTTTGCAGGTTCGGGCACCCAACCGACGCACAATTGACACCATAGTGGATGCGCGGGTCTTTCCAGATCGGCCGCAAGATGGCGTGCTCAATGTCGTCGAGCGTCAACGGAGTTTCTTCGACCGTTACCAGTTCCTTCTGCCAGGGGCCGTTCTTCAGGAACCCGGAAATATCGATGTCGCGGATTGTTTTCACCGGGTAATGATCGAGCACCACCTTGATCGTCACGGCATTGTACAGATTGAGCCAATATGCCATTTGCTCGTTCATGTTGTAGCCGGTCACTTCGATACGCTCGAGTGACGTGATGTAGGTTTGCAGCGCGGCCTTGTCGGCGGCAGTTACCTTGCCATATGCAAAGGTGTTGAGGCCCGCTTTGCCCGGTTTGATGTATTTTTTCAGCAATGCATCCCATTGCCGGTGATCGATCACCCGGTTGTCCTGTGGATTGCTCTGCGCCCAGTCCTCCCAGGCCTGCGGTGCCCTTGAGGAAAAGCCGAAACCGGATACCACCAGCCAGACAGTGATAAGGGCAATGATCCGGCTGAATGCTGTGGCTCTTGGGGACATGGGACGGTGGCTCCTGCAGGTTAGCTATGACAGGCCGGCAGACTAACCGGCTTACCCAAGCCACTGCCAATCACAAGCTGGCATCATTAGCTGAACTTGTTGAGAGCAAGATGGCGAACGCGATAATGAGTTTGTGATCCAAGTTGAATTTTGAAATCAGCAGAAATCGGTACCTTGTGCTCAGGACGAGTTGATGAAATTTCGTCGTGCGAAACCAAGGGACGAGTTGCTGTCTCGACCCCACGCTCAAAGGAGATTGAGATGCGTAAAACTCAAAGTTCCAATGCCGCTCTCGGCGCTATGGCCATTGCGCTGGCCGGCGCCATAGCCATTGTTGCCAGCCCGGTCGCCGCGGCAGTATCCGCCAATTCAGGGTTCAGCACACAGAAAGTCGACACCCCTGCGGCCACGACAAAGGTCGCAGAAACCAAAAAGAAAAAGAAGAAGAAAAAGAAGACCCGTTATCCTGCCGGCAAAGGCAGTTGAGGCACTACGGTAACGATTGACCTGAAACCGCGTGGCGGTGTCTTGTTGCGCATGTGATTTTCGCAATATTGTTTGCCGTTTTTGCGGAAACCCTTGTAATGACTGAGCAATTGCGGTCTCAAGCCTCCGGCCAATGGCCATTATTTCTACTCTGGGCAACCTCAGGCGCAGCACTTTTGTGCTGCGCCTTGCTGCTTGTGGCAGGCGGCACAGAGTTCAGATACGAACGTGCAGTGGCAGACCGGCCGATCTTCAAACTTGTTGCCGGCTACATGATTGCCGGCGCGGTGTTCCTGGCCACAGCCTGGTTTATCCTGCCGCGCAGCCTCACAGTCCAGAACCCCAAAGCCCTTTTGTTCCTGATGATCGCTTTCGGCTTTGTCATGCGCGTCGTGTTTTTTGGATCGGTTCCGGTTCAGGAGGACGACTTCTATCGCTATCTGTGGGACGGGGCGCTGACAGCGAACGGGATCAATCCCTGGGCGTACAGCCCGCAAGCAATTCTTGACGGCACGGTCACAGACCCGGTTGTGATGATGTTGAAAGCACAGGCCGGCCCGGTGCTCGAACGGGTCAATTATGGCGACATTCGGACCATCTACCCCACGCTGTCACAGGCAGCGTTCGCGGCAGCCTACATGATAAAGCCATTTTCCCTGGAAGCATGGCGCAGCGTATTGTTGTTGCTGGAACTCGCCACTCTGGGCCTGGTTCTGATGCTTCTGTCATCGCTCAACCGGCCGCTGATCTGGGCGAGCCTTTATTGGTGGAATCCAGTTGTAATCAAGGAAGTGATGAATTCCGCGCACATGGAACCGGTTGTGCTGGTGCCCCTGCTTGCCGCACTTGTACTTTGCATAAGGATGCGGCCAGTGGCGGCAAGCGCTGTCGCGGCACTGGCCGTCGCAGCAAAGGTCTGGCCGATCCTTATCCTGCCCGCCATCTGGCGCGGTCTGCTCTGCGAGCCCGCGAGGTTGGCCGCAGCAGCAGCGGTTGCCGGATTGCTGGTTGCAGTTCTTTACTGGCCGATTGTTGCCACCCAGCTCGACCAATCTTCAGGTTTCGTTGCCTTTTCAACCGGGTGGGAACGAATCTCGGCCTCCTTCCTGGTCTTTACCGCAGCAGCAAACCTGCTGCCACAAAGCCTGGTCGAGCCCGGTAACCTGGCCCGGATGATGGCTGCCGCCGTGATTGCGGCGATCGTGCTGCTCAGCAATCGAACATCAGCGGCGAGCCCGCTTGACATTGTGCACCGCTTTCTTGTCGCCGCTGCGGCCATGCTGCTGTTGTCGCCGGTGCAACTGCCCTGGTATTTCATCTGGATTGCGCCGTTCCTTTGCGTGTTTCCCTACCGCGGACTGCTGCTGATGACCCTGACATTTCCGCTTTACTATGCATTCTTCAAAATGACGGCAATCGAAACTGCGGAAACCTGGCTTCTGGCCCTGCTCTGGGCCATGTGGCTTCCGGTATGGATTATGCTCGGTTTGGACTGGAGGAAGGTGAGACAGCAGACCCCAGACACCAGCCATGTGCGGAACGTGTCCTGATGAGGAATGGTAAGAAGATAGCGGTGGTCATCCCGGCCTTTGACGAGGCCGGCGCAATCGGCAAGGTGATCGATGGAGTTCCGGACTGGATCGACCGGACCATTGTGGCAGACAATGCATCGCAGGATGGCACCGCCGGCATAGCTGAGGCCCATGGCGCGCACGTCGTGCATGAGCCGCAACCTGGCTATGGCGCCGCCTGCCTGCGCGGGATTGCAGCGGCGACCGGCCATGACATCATTGTGTTCATGGACGGCGACTATTCCGACCGCGGCAGCGAGATGCACCTGCTGGTGGACCCGATTGCGGACGACCTGGCCGACATGGTGATCGGATCGCGAACCCTGGGTGCCGCCGAGGCTGGTTCGCTGACGCCTCAGCAGCGCTGGGGAAACTGGCTGGCCTGTAGCCTCATACAGCTGTTCTGGGGCGCCAGATACACCGATCTGGGCCCCTACCGCGCCATCTCCGCGGACAGCCTGCGAAGCATAGACATGCAGGACCGGGCCTTCGGATGGACCGTGGAGATGCAGTTGAAGGCAATACAGCACGATCTGCGCTGGCGCGAGGTTCCGGTGAGCTACTTCAACCGCATCGGTGTCTCGAAAATTTCCGGGACCGTGCGCGGCACGATCCTGGCGGGGCACGCCATCATTGGCACCATCCTGCGAACTGCATTGTCTGCAAGGCGGCAAAAAACCCGGTCAGATAGCGACTGACCGGGCTGGCTACACATGCTTTCAGCAATGAGCGTCAGGCGCTGCCGGGCCCACTCGCCACTTTCGACTTCGGCTTCGCGCTCTTGTCCTTGTCGGAATAGATCATCAGCGGTTTGGCCTCGCCGGTCACAACTTCCGCAGAAATCACAACTTCTTCCACACCATCCATTCCCGGCAGGTCATACATGGTGTCGAGCAGGATACCTTCCATGATGGACCGCAAGCCACGAGCACCGGTCTTGCGCTCGATCGCCTTGACCGCAATGGCCGACAGGGCATCATCGGTAATGTTCAGATTGACGTCTTCCATCTCGAACAGACGCTGGTACTGCTTCACAAGCGCATTCTTGGGCTGCGACAGAATCTCGACCAACGCGGCCTCATCAAGGTCCTCAAGGGTGGCAATGACAGGAAGCCGGCCGACAAATTCAGGGATCAGGCCGAACTTCAGCAGATCCTCCGGCTCCAGTTCACGCAGCAACTCGCCTGTCTTCTTGTTGTCTTCTTCCTTGACCTCGGCACCGAAGCCAATACCGGCGCCCTTGCCGCGCGAGGCGATAATCTTGTCGAGCCCGGCAAATGCGCCACCGCAGATAAACAGGATGTTGGCCGTGTCCACCTGAAGGAACTCCTGCTGGGGATGCTTGCGACCGCCCTGTGGCGGAACCGAGGCAACGGTACCTTCCATGATTTTCAGCAAAGCCTGCTGGACGCCTTCGCCAGACACATCGCGGGTGATGGACGGGTTGTCGGATTTGCGCGAGATCTTGTCGATCTCATCAATATAGACAATCCCGCGCTGGGCGCGGTCAACATTGTAGTCGGCTGACTGCAGGAGCTTGAGGATAATGTTCTCAACATCCTCGCCCACATAACCGGCTTCGGTCAGCGTCGTGGCATCTGCCATGGTGAACGGGACGTCGATGATGCGCGCCAGTGTCTGGGCCAAAAGGGTCTTGCCGCAGCCGGTCGGGCCGACAAGCAGGATGTTGGACTTTGCCAGCTCCACGTCATTGTTCTTGGCGGCATGGGCCAGGCGCTTGTAGTGATTGTGAACGGCAACCGACAGAACCCGCTTGGCCTGAAACTGGCCGATCACATAATCATCCAGCACCGTGCAGATTTCAGTCGGTGTCGGCACACCGTCACGGGACTTCACCAGCGACGTCTTGTTTTCCTCGCGGATGATGTCCATGCACAACTCAACGCATTCATCACAGATGAATACCGTCGGTCCCGCAATCAGCTTGCGGACTTCGTGCTGGCTCTTGCCACAGAATGAGCAATACAGGGTATTCTTGGACTCACCGTCGCCGGACTTTGTCATCTGTACTCCTTCGGTCCACCGTAGAACCGCTGCCTGTGATCACCAGGCCAAGTTAAAACTCAAACAGTCTGGAACAATCAGGTTCGAGACCGGCAATCTTCGAATCTTTATATTTCACCATGCTCGACGATGAACAATCAACAAATGATTAACAAACCGCGTCAGAATGAACCGCTTTGTAATCTTCTCACATGCAAAACATGTCGAAAACCGCAACGCAACTCCTTTGCAAACGACACTGTATGCAATTCACGTGCCCAATCGCGGGTGCCTATTTCTTGCCGTCATCATCTCCGGTGTCCGGCCGTTTTTCAATAACCTCATCGACCAGTCCGAAGTCCTTTGCTTCCGTCGCCGTCAGGAAATGATCGCGGTCAAGCGTCGTCTCGATCGTCTCGTAGCTTTGACCCGTATGGTTCACGTAAATCTCGTTCAGACGTTTCTTGATCTTGATAATGTCCTGAGCATGGCGCTCGATGTCCGATGCCTGGCCCTGGAAGCCACCGGATGGCTGATGAACCATGACCCGCGAATTCGGCAGGGCGAAACGCATGCCCTTTTCGCCCGCGGTCAGCAGCAGCGATCCCATCGACGCGGCCTGGCCGATCACCGTGGTGGAAACAGCCGGTTTGATGAACTGCATGGTGTCATAGATCGACAGGCCTGACGTCACCACACCGCCGGGCGAGTTGATGTACATGGCGATTTCCTTCTTGGGATTTTCCGCCTCAAGAAACAGCAGTTGCGCCACAACCAGGGTGGACATGTGATCTTCCACCGGGCCGGTGATGAAGATGATGCGCTCCTTGAGCATCCGGGAAAAAATATCGTAGGAGCGTTCGCCCCGGTTGGTTTGCTCCACCACCATGGGGACGAGCTGAGCATAAGTTTCAATCGGATCGCGCATTGGAAAGCAGGCCTTGTTTTCAAAACTGATGAGTGGAAACCGTCACACCGACAAAAGAATCATGACGCTTGGATGATGCACAATAGATAGGCGAATTGCCGGCCCAGTCAAAGGGTCGATCACAACAAATCCCCTTATTGGCAAAGAACCGGGTTTCTGTTGAGATGATGGCGGGGCGGAGGGTTTGCGCCAGCACGGCCCAAACAACAAAAAAACCAAACGATACAGGGAGGATTTTCATATGGAACGCCGCAAATTCATCAAGGGAGCCGCTCTTGCCGGCTCGGCCGCAGCGGTTTCTACTCTGGCCACGCCGGCGATTGCGCAGGCCAGAAAAGAGCTTGCAATTGTGTCCACATGGCCGCGGGACTTTCCGGGTCTCGGCATCAGTGCCCAGCGGCTGGCTGCACGCATTACCGAGCTCACCGAAGGCGCCATCACCACAACCTATTTTGCTGCAGGCGAACGCGTGGGCGCTTTTGATGTGTTTGACGACGTGGCTTCGGGCAATTCGCAGGCCTATAACGCGGCTGACTACTACTGGGTCGGTAAGCACCCGGCCTTTGCCTACTTCACTTCAGTGCCGTTTGGCATGACGTCACCGGAGTGGAATGCATGGATCAAGTTCAAGGGTGGTCAGGCCCTGTGGGACGAACTGTCCGGTTCATTCGGCATTAAGCCGCTGCCTTGCGGCGGCACAGGCACCCAGATGGGCGGCTGGTTCAACAAGGAAATCAATTCAGCCGACGATCTCAAGGGACTGAAAATGCGCATTCCGGGCCTTGGTGGAACGGTCATGTCCAAACTCGGCGTCTCCACCGTTTCACTTCCCGGCGGCCAGATTTATGAAAACCTCGTGTCCGGCGCCATTGAGGCCACCGAGTGGGTCGGACCTTACAATGACTATTTCATGAAGTTCTACGAGGCAGCCAAGTTCTACTATACCGCCGGCATGCATGAGCCCGGCGGCGGTCAAGCCTTCGGCATGAACCAGAAGTTCTGGGCAGACCTGTCAGCAACCGAGAAATCCATAATCACCGCTGCGTGCAACGAAGAGCATGCCGCTCAACATGAAGAGGCCTCGGCCAACAATGGTGAATACCTCGCCCGGCTGATCAGCGACCATGGTGTGAACCTGCGCTCATTCAATGAAGACGTTTGGGATTCGTTCAGCGTCGCCGCCAAGGAGGTGTTTGAGGAAACCCGTAACCACTCCGCATTGGCAGCCAAAATCAATGACGATTATCAGGCCAAACTGCGTGAAATCGGCGGGTTCCGCAAGGTTGCCGAGATCGAATTCTCCAATCAGCGAAACCGGGTGCTTGGCATATAAAGGGCATTACAACAACCAGGCGCGGGAGGCATCGGCTTCCCGCGTCAGGATGATGCCCTAAAGTGCCGGTTGCTTGGCAATAAGCCCGCCCGCGCGCCAGCCGATCATCAGGGCGGCAGCATTGGTGTTGGCAGATATGATCCGAGGCATCACGGATGCATCTGCCACGCGCAAGCCATCAACACCGTTGACCTTGAGATCAGGCCCGACCACGCTCATCGCCTCTTCCGCCCCGCCCATGCGGCAGGTTCCCACGGGATGATAAAGCGTATCGGCCCGCTTTCTGATCCAGCTTATGATTTCAGTATCGCTGTTGACGCCGGCGGTATGCATTTCCTTGCGCCGGATCGCGGCGAACGCTTCATGCTGAAACAACTGACGAACCCGCTTGAACCCTGCAACCAGGCGCTCCACATCGTCGGCATGTTTCAGATATTGAGGATCGATGCGGGGCGCATGCAGTGAGTTTTTCGAGTTCAGCGCCACCCGGCCCCTGGAAATCGGCTTTAGAAGTGACAGGTGGATCGACATGCCGTGGCCGGGGTGCATTTTGCGGCCATGATTGTCCACAATGCCGGGCGCAAAATGGAGTTGCAGGTCCGGCGTTTCCAAGTCGTCACGGCTCTTCATGAAGGCCCCGGCTTCGGCAATCGGCGATGTGAGCTTGCCGGTGCGGTCACTGCGCCATTGTTTCACGGCATCCATGATCGCCCTGCCACCAGCTGAAGACACGCCGAGCGTTTCAGGACCCGGCCGGGTCTTATAGGTCATGACATAGTCGATATGGTCCTGAAGGTTGGCCCCTACTCCCGGGCGATCAAGCAGCACGCGAATGTCATGTGCCTCCAGTTCGCGAGACGGACCGATGCCGGACAGCATAAGCAATTGCGGGGTTTGAAACACACCCGCACACAGGATCACTTCATGGGTCGCGAGCGCTTCACGCCATGCCCCTTCCCTGTAGTAGCGGACACCGACCGCATGGCCCTGTGAGATCAGGATGCCACCGGCCTTCGCCTTGGTCAGCACGGTCAGATTGTTCCGGTCGCTGACCGGCCGCAAAAAGGCATCGGCAGATGAACACCTTTCGCCGTTCCTGATAGTTGCCCGATACAGGCCGGAGGCTTCCGTGTCCAGTTGGTCAAATCCGGGCGTCTGCGGCAGGCCGGACGCCGCGCAGGCCTCCAGGAACATGGCCGATGACGCGAACGGTTCAGTCTGCTCACTCACCTCCAGGCCGCCGCTTTCCAGCGCGGCGAACGACGGCTGAACGTCACGCCAGCTCCAGCCCGCAACGTTCCAGTCGTCGTAGTCGCGTTCGCGTCCGCGGGTGTAGACCATGGCGTTGATCGCCGAAGAACCACCAAGCCCCTTGCCGCGCGGCTGGTAGCCCCGGCGTCCGTTCAGTCCTGGTTGGGGTTCGGTTTTGAACGCCCAGTTGCTGATGGGCCAGGGCAACAGAGCGGCAAAACCCGCAGGCGCGCGCAGCAGTGGAGAGGTGTTGTTGCCGCCTGCTTCCAACAACAATACGCTGGTATCAGGATTGTCACTGAGCCGTGACGCCAACGCACAACCGGCTGACCCAGCCCCGATGATGATATAATCTGCTTGCATAAGCGTTGTATTGACACGTCACAGTTGTTGCCCGCAACCGGATCAGAACGATATCCGGTCGACTAAACCGAAATCATAAACCTGATCGGTTTCAAAGCGATAGAGCAAGTTTACAAGTTCAACCGCGCGCATATTGCTGTGAGGCGATCATGAGTGATCGCCTCAGTCCAGTTGCAGGGCACGAAAAAGGGCGACCGCCGGGGTCGCCCTGATCTGCATTCTCAACCTGACCAGCGCACGGATGTGCAGCCAGTTCGTCAGTTAACCGCTGTGTCAGACCACAAGGCCCTGATCAGTCAGCCGACTTCTTGGCGGCTTTCTTGGCAGGAGCCTTCTTGGCTGCGGTCTTCTTGGCTGCCTTCTTCTTGGCCGGCTTTGCCTCTTCACCGTCTTCGTCTTCGCCGTCATGTTCCAGCATGTGCTGCAGTGTCTCGCGGCTCACTGAGCGTTCGCTGACGGTGGCGGACTCGGCGATGTGATCGACAACCTTCTGCTCAAACAGGGGCCCGCGGATCTCGACCAGGGCGTTCGGATTGTTGCGATAAAACTCGAACACTTCCTTTTCCTGGCCCGGGAACTGGCGCGCCCGGTCCATCAGGCCACGCTGCAGTTCGTCATCACTGACGGAAACACCGGCACTTTCGCCGATGGTGCCGATCACCAGGCCAAGGCGGACACGGCGTTCCGCGATGGCCTTGTATTCGGTCCGAACCTCTTCTTCGGTGGTGTCTTCATCGGCAAAGGTCTTGCCTTCGCCTTCCATCTCGCGCTCGAGCGCGGCCCAGATCTGCTCAAATTCCTGGTCAACCAGCTTCTGCGGCAGGTCAAACTTGTATTCCGCATCCAGCGCATCCAGCATGTCGCGCTTCATCTTGGCGCCGGACATGTTGCTGAACTCGTCCGCAATGCGTTCCCTGACCATTTCCTTGAGCTTGTCGACACTTTCCATGCCAAGCTTTTCGGCAAAGGCTTCGTCGATATTGGCAGGCTTGGGCTGTTCGATCTTGGACACCTTGACGTCGAACTCGGCAGGCTTGCCGGCCAGGTGTTCAACGCCGTACTCGGCCGGGAACGTAACATTGACGGTCTTGTCATCACCGGGTTTCGCGCCGACCAGCTGCTCTTCAAAGCCGGGGATAAACGATCCCGAGCCAAGTTCAAGCGGAACGTCATCCGCCGTACCGCCTTCGAACACTTCGCCGTCGACCTTACCGACAAAACTGATGGTGACCCGATCACCGTCCTCGGCCGCACCCTTGTCGCGGTCTTCGTAATCCTTGTACTGGCCGGCAATGCTTTCCAGGGCTTCATCCAGATGAGCGTCAGTTACCTCGACAACCAGCTTCTCAACCTTCAGGTCCTTGAAGTCCTTGATCTCAATGTCCGGGACCACCTCAAAGTTCATGGTGAAAGACAGGTCGGCATCGCCGTTCATCACCGCCTGCACGTCCTTCTCGTCTTCCGGCAACACGATCTCCGGCTGGTATGCGGCCTTGAGGCTCTTCTCATTCAGCGCCTCGGTGCTCGAGGTCTCGATTGACTTCTGAACGACCTCGGCCATGGCCGACTGGCCGTAGAGTTTTTTCAGATGGCCGATCGGGACCTTGCCCGGACGAAATCCCTTGATCTGGGCAGTCGCCTTCAATTCTTCCAACCGCTCATCAACGCGAGCCTGAAGGTCTCCCGCCGGAATGACGACTTTAAGCTCGCGCTTGAGGCCTTCATTGAGTGTTTCGGTCACCTGCATAATGTCTGATATCCTTATGAGCCTTGCATTAAAGGCCGTTGCCGGTTGCAGCCGGGCAATACGAACCTTCAGTTAAATTCCACAGTCCCTGTCCGTCTGGTCTGTGGTGCGGGCGGAGGGACTTGAACCCCCACAGTTTTCACCGCTAGAACCTAAATCTAGTGCGTCTACCAATTCCGCCACGCCCGCTTGAAAAGACCAGCGGCGCGCCTTTACCAAGCGCGCCGTACGTCAGCAATCGCGCCGGTGTATAGCAAAGCATGTGCCGGGATGCCAGAGGTTTAGAGTCGGGACCTTAATTCTCATCCAGCACGCGAACCGGTCACTGCAACGCACTGATAATCTCTTCAGCGGTTGCGTGAGTCTTGGTCGCTCCGCGTTCATGCACAAACCGCCAGTTTTCCTCACCATCCGCCCCGAACACGACCATGGTCGGAATGCGGTCAATGCTACCAAATGCTGCTGAAATTTCAGGACTGCCTTCAATCAATGCAAACCCCGGCCTGGTGCGCGCAATGAACCGGGCCATGCGGGCCGGATCCTTCTTGCCGCCCCAGGCCTCGAACAGGTTGACGCCGATAAAGGTGACATTCTTGTCACCAACTGCCGCCTGCACCTTTGCCATTTCATCGAACTCGTCGGTGCACGGTGGACACCAGGACGCGAAAAACGCAACAACCACCGGCCTGCCGGTTACGCTATCAGCTTCAAACTGCTTGGCGGACACATCCAGCGTGCGCGCATCCTTCAGGCTCTGCAGGGCCCGCAACCCGTCCGCCGCCAACGCGACCGGTGCCAGCACAAGCATCAACATGGATATGATAAAGGCGCGTGTTTTCATCGACATGCACCCTATCACAGCAAACTTGGCCGGCGCGCTCACAAACTCGCGAGACATTTATTACAAATCGTTCAGATTGGCCAAGGCATGTGGAATGGCGCCGGGCAGATCTTCGGCTATCAGCCCGGGGCCGAAGCGGCGGGCTGCTTCACCATGCAGCCATACGGCAGCGCCGGCTGCTTCAAAGGCTGGCATGCCCTGGGCGAGCAGGCCAAGGCACAGGCCGGCCAGGACATCTCCGGACCCGGCTGTGGCAAGCCAAGGCGGTGCATTGGCATTGATGGCGCTGCGACCATCGCTGTCGGCGATGACCGTATCGGCGCCTTTCAGAACGATCACCGCACCACTTGCCTCGGCCGCCCTGAGGGCGCGCTCGCACTTTGATTCACCGGGATCGCTCAGCCCCTTGAAAAGCCTGGCAAACTCACCTTCATGAGGGGTCAGGACCACCTGCCGGTCCGGCTGCGACCTGATGGTGTCAAACAGCAGGCCGGCATTGCCTTCAAAACTGGTGAGCGCATCAGCGTCGAGCACGACGGAACATCCTGCAGCGAGTATGCTCAACACCTTTTCAACGGTGCCGTGTCCCACGCCACAGGCCGGGCCGATGCCGCAGGCGGTCATGCGAGCGTCCCCCAGCAGCGCTGCGAGCTGGCGTGCGTCGTCGGCCTGACGCAGCATGATCGCCGTCAGATGGCATGCCAGGATCGGAAGCGCGGTTTCGTGTGCTGCCATGGTCACAAGTCCGGCCCCTGCCCTGAGCGCCGACATGGCGGCCAGCCGGGCAGCGCCTGTGTTGCATGCGTCGCCGGAAACCATCAGCGCCGAGCCACGCGAATACTTATGTGCAGCCGCTCCGGGTATGGGAACAGACCTGGCAAATCCTTCCGGCGAATTGAGGCGGCAACCTGGCTCAATGTCATCCAGCACCGTGTCGGATATGCCGATATCGACGATGTGCAGTGCGCCACGCCGGCTGCGGCCGGGTTCTAGGTAATGTCCGGGTTTTGCCCGAAAAAACGTAATGGTGTGATCAGCCTCGATGGCTGATCCCCTGATGGTGCCGGATGCTCCATCGACACCGCTGGGCATGTCGATCGCAACCCGTACAGCGTCCGATGAGTTCATCGCCGCAATCATGTCAGCCAGATGGCCTTCAATGTCACGCGCCAGCCCTGCCCCAAACAGGGCATCGACGATGAGGGCTGCGCCATCGAGTTTGTCTGCATGTGCCGGCAGCACCTCTCCGCGCCAGGCCTTTGCTGCAAGGGCGGCATCTCCTTTCAGCAATTCGGCGTCGCCGGCGAGCAGCAGTTTCACAGGCCATCCTGCTTCGACCAGCAGGCGGGCAATCACAAATCCGTCGCCACCATTGTTGCCCGGTCCGCATACCACACAAACCGGGCACGGCTCACTAAGTGTCCGGATGAACTCGGCGCAGGCAAGCCCTGCCGCCTCCATCAGATCGATGCCAGGCACCCCCGCCTCAATGGTCAGGCGGTCGGCTTGGTACATTTCATCCGGTGTCAGCAGCGCGGTCATCGGCAAAAGCATAACCAGCTAGCCGGTTTTTGTCGCCTTCAGTTCGGCAATCTCTTCGCGCAGGCCGCGCAGCTCGGTGAGAATGATTGAGACTTCCTTGTGCAGGTCGGCACGGTCCGCCTGCGCCTCGGCCTCGTGCTCTTTCTGCATGGCATCAACGATAACGCCGATGAACAGGTTCAGCACCGTGAACGATGTGACCAGTATGAAGGGCACAAACAGCGCCCATGCCAGCGGGTATTGCTCCATGACCGGGCGCACTATACCCATGGACCAGCTTTCCAGGGTCATGATCTGGAACAGGGAATAGGCGCTTTCGCCCAGCGATCCGAACCACTGCGGAAACGAACCGGCGAACAGCTTGGTGGAGATCACCGAGAAGATGTAGAAGATCAGCCCGAGCAGCAGCACGATGGAGCTCATGCCCGGGATGGCTGCCAGCAGTCCGGTCACCACCCGCCGGATCGCCTTGATAGTGGAGATGAGCCGCAGCACACGCAGTATCCGGAATGCCCGCAGCACCGAGAACGCACCGGTTGCCGGCATAAGCGCCACAGCAACGATGGTAAAATCGAATATGCGCCAGGGATCACGCCAGAAGCCTTTGAAATCGACAATCAGCCGAGCCGTGACTTCTGCAACGAATATGGCCAAGATGGCCTTGTCCAGGAACATGAGAACATCGCCGAAGCGGCTCATCCACCATGGGCTGGTCTCCAGACCCAGCGTTATGGCGTTGAGCACAATCAAGCCGACAATGACCTGTTCAAAGCGGCGGTGGTTGACGAGGCTGGCGAGCTGTGACCGGAGCATGACTGGTATCTTCCCGATGGGTTGGTGGGTCCACGCGAACGTCCGCTATGTGATACCTGATCGCAACGAGGTCAACCGGGATCGCCGGATCGGACTGATCGCAAGTCCGCTCACATTGGCCTGATTGCGCCAAAGATGAAGACAACGGGCACGGCACCTGCCTCTCTTAACTGCCTATTTTTTATGCAATTGCCTATTATTTGGATTGCAATGAGCGCCAGCGAGATTCAGCATAGGCGCCTACCTTGCTGTTTTAAAACCATATTTTCATGGCTCGGCAATTGGCACGGCTTGTGCAATTCGCGGGCTATGAATTTTGTTCGGCACTACACCTGTAAACCCGTCAACTCGCCGTGGGAGGCAGAATGAAAAAGATCGAGGCCATCGTCAAACCGTTCAAGCTCGACGAGGTGAAGGAAGCCTTGCAGGAAGTCGGCCTGCAGGGAATCACCGTTACCGAGGCCAAGGGCTTCGGGCGCCAGAAGGGTCACACCGAGCTTTACCGTGGCGCCGAGTACATTGTCGATTTCCTGCCGAAAGTGCGCATCGAAATCGTGCTTGACGACGGTCTGGTGGACCAGGCGGTCGAAGCCATCATGCAGGCGGCGCGGACAGGTCGCATCGGCGACGGCAAGATTTTCATTTCGACGATCGACGAGGCAATCCGGATCCGTACCGGCGAAACCGGCGTTGAAGCCTTGTGACAGGCCCCACCGCGACCGCCAGACACCGTTCAATTCTACTGAAAATTCACCCCTAACCCACCTTAAACGAAAGATGACGAGGGCAAACAGATGGCCAAGAAACCTTCTCCTGTTGCAGGAGCGATGAAATACCTGAAGGACAACGACATCAAATATGTCGATCTGCGCTTTACCGATCCGCGCGGAAAAATGCAGCACGTCACTCAGGACGTCTCGACGATCGACGAGGACGTGTTCGCCGACGGCCTGATGTTCGACGGGTCTTCAATTGCCGGCTGGAAGGCGATCAACGAGTCCGACATGGTCTTGATGCTCGATCCCGATACCTTGCATGTGGATCCGTTCTATGCCCAGAAGACCGCTGCCGTGTTCTGCGACATTCTGGAACCGGGCACCGGTGAGGCCTACGAGCGCGACCCGCGCACCACGGCCAAGAAGGCGGAAGCATATGTGAAGTCGACCGGCATTGGCGATTCAATCACCGTCGGACCGGAAGCGGAATTCTTCATGTTCGATGACGTCCGCTTCGCGGCCGATCCGTACAACACCGGCTTCAAGCTGGACTCCACCGAATTGCCGTCCAACATGGACGCCGAATACGAGATGGGCAATATGGGCCACCGCCCGCGCACTAAGGGCGGCTACTTTCCGGTAAACCCGGTCGATTCCGGCCAGGACATCCGCGGCGAAATGCTGGCGGCCATGGCATCGATGGGCGTGACGGTCGAAAAGCACCACCACGAGGTGGCAGCGGCCCAGCACGAACTCGGCATCAAATTCGAAACCCTGACGAAATGCGCCGATCACCTGCAGATCTACAAGTACGCCATCCACAATGTCGCGCATCAGTACGGCAAGACGGCAACCTTCATGCCCAAGCCGGTGTTCGGCGACAACGGTTCCGGCATGCACGTGCACCAGTCGATCTGGAAGGACGGCAAGCCGCTGTTTGCCGGCAACCAGTATGCCGACCTGTCGGAAACCTGCCTGTACTACATCGGCGGCATCATCAAGCATGCCAAGGCGCTGAATGCGTTCACCAATCCGTCCACCAACTCCTACAAGCGTCTGGTGCCCGGGTACGAAGCTCCTGTCCTGCTGGCATATTCATCGCGCAACCGCTCGGCATCGTGTCGCATTCCGTGGACCGCTTCGCCGAACGGCAAGCGTGTTGAGGTGCGCTTCCCGGACCCGACCGCCAACCCGTACCTGGCATTCTCGGCCATGGTGATGGCCGGCATGGACGGCATCATGAACAAGATCCACCCCGGCGACCCAATGGACAAGGATCTATATGATTTGCCACCGGAAGAACTGCAGGACATTCCGACAGTTTGCGGCTCGTTGCGTGAGGCGCTTGAATCTCTCGACGGCGACCGGGAATTCCTGAAAGCCGGCGGCGTGTTCTCCGACGACCAGATCGATGCCTATCTCGAGCTCAAGATGGAAGAGAACATGCGTTACGAAATGACACCGCATCCGGTCGAGTTCGATCTGTACTACTCGGTCTAGACCGATCCGGTTTGTCCGGACGCTTTGTCCGGACTGACAGTTGGGGCTGGTTTTTGCTTCGTCGAGCAGGAACCAGCCCTTTTGCTTGCCGGTCCGACAACCATTAACCATTCAGTAACCGACACACGTCTTACTGACTCAACGACAGGTTCGTGATTCTCAAAGCGGAACAAACGATGGACAGTTTTTCCAAATTTGGCGTTTGCCTGATATGCATGCTGGCAATGGTCCTGCTTGCCGTGACTCCAAACTCCGCAAGCTCGCGTGGCATTACCGGCATTTCGGACACCCCGGCACCGGCAGCAGCGCCGGTCTCCCGGTAAGTCGAACCCGCCCCGACTGGCAGATGGCGGCTGACCGGCGACAAGCCGCCGGCTCATCTACAAACGCCCTTGTCAACGCTGCTATCCTGGGTCAGTTTCACCGCCACTGAAACCGCGCGGATTCTTCATCAATGACAGACATTGGCGGCAAGCGCTCTGAACTGCTGAGCGACTGGCGGTTACTGCTGTTCGGCACGCTGGCGTCATTGGCGTCAGCTCCTGGCCAGACGCTTGTCATATCGCTGTTCAATGCCGACATCCGCAGCGCCTTCGATCTCAGCCACGGTGAATTCGGCACTGCCTACATGATTGCGACGCTCGTCAGCGCCGCCGTAATCCTGTGGTCGGGCAAGCTGATCGACAGGTTTGACCTTCGTGCTGTGTTTGCCGTCACAACGCTCGGGCTGTGTCTGGCCTGCCTGGTGGCTGGCAGCAGCACCGGCTGGATTTCTCTTTTGCTGGCCCTGTTCCTGCTGCGCCATTTCGGCCAGGGCCTGATGACCCATATCGCGGTGACCTCGGTTAACCGATACTACCAGACAGTGCGCGGCAAGGCGTCGGCGATTGTCAATCAGGGTTTCACGCTGGCTGAGGCCACCCTGCCGATTACCATTTCAGCCCTGATCCTGGCCATAGGCTGGCGCAACTCATGGTATGTGCTAGGCCTGATTGCTGCGTGCTTTGTGTTGCCGCTGCTGCTGGCGCTGATTGCCGATCACCGCCGCCGTCACGGCCGCTATCTGGACCGGATGTCGATACTGGACACCGATACGGTTGCACCGGAAGTCTCCGGAGCACAACGCCAGTGGACCAGGGCGGAGATGCTACGCGACGTTCGGTTTTACGGCGTGCTGCCGGTGGTGCTCGCCCCGGCATTCCTTAACACTGGCCTGATGTTTCACCATCAGCACATCGTCCAGTCGAAAGGCTGGGACCTGCAGACCTGGTATCTGTTGCTGATGGCGTACGCGGCGTCGTCAATTGCGTTTTCCATGCTTGCGGGGATCATGGTCGACAGGACCGGCGCCCGCTCCCTGATGCCGTTGTTTACCTTGCCTATGGTGGCAGGCGGGCTAAGCCTCATGGGCGGAGGCAGTGACGTATGGATCTTCGGCGTACTGGTCTCGTTCGGCGCTGCCGCCGGCATGACCGGTGCGGTCACCGCACCGTTCTGGGCTGAAGTCTACGGTGTGCAACACCTGGGTTCGATCAAGGCTGTCGCGACAGCCGTCATGATCTTTGCCAGCGCCATGTCTCCTGCCATCTACGGCGCCATGTTCGACACCGGCATCACCGCGCCGGCGATCGGCATGCTCAACATCATAATTGTGCTGGCCGCCTCTGCATGCGCGTGGCTGGCACTGCGTAAGTCATGAACACCGACACCTACGAGCCGCCGGCCGACACGGGCCTGGATATCATCCACCTGGATGACGACCTGCTTGTCGTAAACAAGCCATCCGGGCTTTTGTCAGTTCCCGGGAAAGGGCCTGATCTCGCCGATTGCCTTGAAGCCCGCGTCCACAAGGTTCACCCCGGTGCCCTGATCGTGCACAGGCTGGACCGAGACACGTCCGGGGTGTTCATCATGGCCATGAACGCCTGTGCCCAGCGCCATCTGGGCCTGCAGTTTGAACGCCGGCACCTGTCCAAGACCTACCAGGCTGTTGTGGCGGGCCGGATGCAGGCAGACGAAGGACAGATTGACCTGCCCTTGATCGCCGACTGGCCGAACAGGCCGCTGCAGAAGGTGTGCCATGACACCGGCAAGCCGGCCCTGACCAAATGGCGTGTTCTGTCCCGTGGTGCTGCCTCCACCCGGCTGGAGCTTTTCCCGCATACCGGCAGATCGCATCAATTGCGTGTTCACATGAAGGAGGTCGGTCATCCGATCCTCGGCGATCCGCTGTACGGCGATGCTGCTGCCGCCCCCCGGCTTCTGCTGCATGCGCACACACTTACGATTCGTCATCCCAGCGGCGGAGCGGAAACGGCGTTTTGCGCACAAGTCCCGTTCCAGATCAGACGTTTCGAGTGCTGATCAGGACCTGCCCCGGAGCTCGTAACCAGACTGCATGGACCTGGTAGCAGGCATGGCATGCAGAACACTTTGTCGGTTCATGCAGGCTGATATTGCTTTAAGGTACTGTGAGTTGCTTACGGAGGCCGCCAGTCATGCAGAACAATCCCGCAATTCCAAAAACCATGCTGGGGAAATGGCAACGGGTGGTCGACCTCATGTCCAGTGTGACAAAGGTGCCTGCCAGTCTGATTATGAAGACCAGCGCGCCGGAGCATTCGGTGCTGGTGGCAAACCAGACCGGTGACCACCCCTACAAGGTCGGACAGTCGTTCATATTGAACGACAATCTGTATTGTCAGGGGGTTCTGGAAACCGGGGATGAACTGGTGGTTAGAGATGCCCGGAAACAGGTCAGGTGGTGCAACAACGACGATCTGGAATTCGGCATGACGTTTTATGTCGGTTATCCCCTGTACTGGCCGGACGGAAACGTCTTCGGCACCATCTGTGTTCTTGACCGGCACGAAAACAATCACGCGGTGGAGTGCCGGGATCTGATCAGCGAATTCAGAGGGGTTGTAGAAACCGACCTGGCCCTGCTGGTGGAAATCGAGCGCCGCAAGACCGTGGAACAGGAACTCAAGATCACACTGGAACAACTGGAAACGCGGGTTGAAAGACGCACCAAACAACTCAGCGAAGCCAATACCGCATTGCGGGTGTTGCTGGATCGGGTGGAGACTGCCCGGGCGGAACAGGATGCCGAGTTGATGCGCCAGATAGACAATCTGATACTGCCGCAGATCTCACGGCTGAAATCCCAGACCGCGGATGATCCGGCTGCCGGAGCATATCTGGCAATACTGGAAACCAACCTGAAGACGATCACGTCACCACATGCCCACCAGATGGTCTCGGCACTTGAACCGCTGACCCCAACCGAGTCGGAAATTGCCCAGATGATCGTGCAGGGCAGAACCACCAAGGACATCGCGCGGATCATGTCACGCGGCACCAGCACCATAGACTTTCACCGCAACAACATCCGCAAGAAACTCGGCCTTGGACGGCAACCGGTGAACCTGCGCAGCTACCTGTCCGCACGCTTGCAATAGTACACAAAGGTATGGGGATTGCCCCCATATTAGCCCCCTACTTTACCCATAGGCTCAGTGCGTTCGATCGCTGTTAGGCTTTTGGTTCGCCCTGCGATCCGGCAGGCGGAAGACAGCCCAACAGGAGGAACAACTATGGACAAAAAGGATCTCAAACCAGCTTTATTGAATGGCCGCAAGGATCATCTGGCACCCGGCCTGTCACGCCGGTCTTTCTTCATGGCGGCTGGTGCGGCAGGTGTCGGGATTGCCGCTTCAATCGGCGGCTCAAACCGGGCTGCCGCTCAATCCACCGACTGGACTCAGCCAGGCAACAACAATCACGTTCTGGAACTGCAGGCGCAGAAGGACTTCCCGGCAGGTGAAGTGGCGATCGACTTTTACGGACACTGTGCCCTGAAAATCACCTCGCCGGGAGGCGCATCCGTGCTGTTCGATCCATGGCGGGACGATCCTTCCGGCGCATGGGGCTTGTGGTTCAAGAACAAGTTTCCCGAGACTCTGGTCGACATCACCATGTCGACCCATACCCATTTTGACCATGACGCCATCGACAGACCGCAATCGACCATGGTGCTCGACCGCATGGCCGGCAACTTCGAGTTTGCCGACCTCAAGATTACCGGGTTTGCCGACAAGCATGCCTGTGTCGCACCCGGCTGGTATCCTTGGACCGACGCCCTGAAAGAGTTCGGTGCCGAAGCCTGTCCACCCAACAATCCCGGTCATATGGACATGGTGACCTATGTGATCGAAACCGGCGGCATCCGCACGCTGATATGGGGTGACAACCGGCACAACCCGCCGGAGGAATTCTGGGCTGCAATAGGCAAGATCGATGTCCTGACCCTGCCCATCGATGGCTCGCAGCACATCCTGTCCTATGATCAGGGCAATACCATCGTAGAGCGCCTGAAACCGAAGATTGTGATCCCGACGCATTACCTGGCTGAAGCAACAACCTACACGTTATCGACGCTGCAACCAGCCGACGAGTGGGTCAAAAGCCAGAAGAGTTTCAAGATGCTGGACGGACCTTCCATGAAGCTGGCGGCCAGCGATGTTTCAGGAATGGACCGGGAGTTCATGTACTTCGGATCCAACGTGCAGACGACCTGACTGGCCGATGCGAACCGGACATGGGCGGGCCGGGAATCCGGTTCGCCCTTGCAACTGTCCTACCGGGCAGGCCACCAGTCGGCTGGCAATTGTCCGGTTGTCACTGCATAGAGGAGCGCGGAAACCGTTAGCACTGATGCAGCCGTCGTGACCAGCACGCACGCGGTCGCCCGCTCAACCCAGACGCCGTATTGCTGCGCCATGACAAACACGTTGGTCGCTGTCGGCAGCGATGCCAGCAGCACCGCAGCAAACACCCAGACCGGATCGAAATCATCAACATAGCTCAGCACGACATACATGGCGGCTGGGTGCACAATCAGCTTGATAGGCACGATATAGCCCAGCGCCAGCGGCATCCGCTTGAGTGGACGCAGGGCCAGTGTCACCCCCATGGCAAACAGGGCGCACGGGGCAGCCGCCTGGGCCAGATAATCGATCAGGCGCTGCATTGGCTCCGGTGCCGGCAACTCCAGTATGGCAAAGGAGACACCGACGGCGGTTGCAATGATAAACGGGTGAAACACAATTTTCCGAACAACGTCCACAAACAGCCGGCCGGCAGACTGTTTCTGCTTTCCCGACACTGCCATCAGGGCCGGCGCCAGGGCGAAGTGCAGGATGTTTTCAAAACAGAATATGATCGCGACCGGTATCGCGGCCTTTTCACCCAACGCCAGTATGGCAATGGCCGGCCCCATGTAACCGATATTGCCATAGGCCCCGGCAAGACCCTGTATGGTGCCTTCGGCAATATTGCCACGGCTGGCGACAAGGCCAAGCACAAAGGTGAAAATGAAAATCCCGTAGGTCACCAGGATGTTGGAGGCGATGAACTCCCAGCTGGCGAGCTGCTCCACCGGCGTCTTGGACAGCAATTTGAAGAACAGGGCCGGCAGCGCGATGTAGATAATGAAGGTATTGAGCCAGCCGGCGGCTTCAAGGGGTTGCCGGGTGATGCGTGCCGTTACGAAACCGATCACGATCAAGCCGAACAGCGGCAGTATCAGACCCAGTATTTGCAGCATGCACGAGCCGTCCGGCTAATCTTGGTCGGGAGAACACTAGAGCAGTAAGCGAAACGTCAAAAACATGCAAACGCATCGGGTGCAACTCTGCGATGCACTCGATGTTTCCACATTGCGTTGCACAGCAGGGCTGGTAGGATCATCATCAGACAATACCCCAACCCCGTTTCGAGAGTTGCAATCCATGACATCATCGCGCACGACCAAGGGCCGCGGCCAATTGTATGACAACATACTGGACACTATCGGCGATACGCCCTGCGTGCGTATCAACCGGCTCGCCCCGGAAGGTGTCAGGCTTTATGTAAAGGCTGAGGCCTTCAACCCGGCAGCGTCGGTTAAGGACCGGCTGGCGGTCTCGATTATAGAAGAAGCAGAACGCTCCGGCGCATTGAAGCCGGGCCAGACGGTTGTCGAGGCGACCAGCGGCAATACCGGCATTGGCCTGGCCATGGTGTGTGCCGCGAAAGGCTATCCGCTGGTGGTCACAATGGCGGAGAGTTTCTCAATCGAGCGGCGCAAGCTGATGCGGTTTCTCGGCGCCAAGGTCGTCCTGACACCGAAGGCCGAGAAAGGCTTCGGCATGTTCAACAAAGCAGTGGAGCTGGCCAACGCGAACGGCTGGTTTCTGGCCAGCCAGTTTGAAACCGATGCCAACGCAAAAATCCATGAAAACACCACAGCGTGCGAGATCATGGCCGACTTCGACGGCGAGCGTCTCGACTATCTCGTGACCGGCTACGGCACCGGCGGCACCGTTTCCGGCATCGGACGGGTCCTGCGCAATGAACGACCTGACACCAAGATCATCCTGTCCGAGCCGGCCAACGCCCAGCTTATCGGCTCCGGTACGGCGCAGGGCCGCAACGAAACCGGCCAGCCGGCGCACAGCCACCCGGCGTTTGAACCGCACCCGATCCAGGGCTGGACGCCGGATTTCATCCCGCTCGTGCTGCAGGAAGCCATTGACGGCGAGTACTACGATGACCTGATCCCGGTCGCCGGGCCGGTCGGCATGGAATGGTCGCGCAAGCTGGCTCAGCAGGAAGGCATCTTCACCGGTGTGTCGGGCGGCTCCACCTTCGCCATCGCGGTGCAGATCGCGGAAAAGGCGCCGGAAGGAACAGTGATCCTGTGCATGCTGCCGGACACCGGCGAACGCTATCTGTCGTCGCCGCTGTTTGAAGCCGTGCCGGACTACATGACCGATGAGGAAGTGGCCTTGTCTCATTCAACGCCCGGTTATCAGATGGCGGCGGAGTGATTGTGTTGCGTCTCACTCCAGCAGCGTGCCGGCTGCGGATGTGACAGTGCCGTCTGCTTGGAGCGCGTGTCGAGGCCGCACTCCGCCACAGGGCCAAGCGCCAGCCTGTCTCCGTGACACTCACGCAGATGTTACGGCCGGCACGGTCGATATTTACCGCAAGGACCTGATTGACCTCCCTGCCACGGTATTCAGTCAAGTCTCATCGTGTTACCAAACCATCACCAACATACAGTCCCAAACAATGTGAAAGCTGACCATGACCGATCCTGTTTACACGCCGCCGAAAGTCTGGAAATGGAAGGGAGACATGGGAGGCCAGTGGGGGCAGTTGAACCGGCCTACCGCCGGTGCCACCCATGACAAGGACCTGCCTGTCGGCAAGCACCCGCTGCAACTGTATTCACTGGCCACTCCCAATGGCGTGAAAGTCACGGTAATGCTGGAAGAGCTACTGGCTCTCGGTCACGCAGGTGCCGAATACGACGCGCATCTGATCAGGATCCGCAAGGGCGATCAGTTCGGCAGCGGGTTTGTCGAAATCAACCCGAACTCCAAGATCCCTGCCCTGATGGATCACAGCACACCGACACCGACACGGGTGTTTGAGTCCGGCGCCATCCTGATGTACCTGGCTGAGAAATTCGGCGCTTTCCTGCCAACCGAGATTCCGGAAAGAACCGAATGCCTGTCATGGCTGTTCTGGCAGATGGGCAGCGCGCCCTATCTCGGTGGCGGGTTCGGCCATTTCTACTCTTACTCGCCGACAAAGTTCGAATATCCGATCGACCGCTATGCCATGGAAGTCAAGCGCCAGCTTGACGTGCTCGACCGGCACCTGGCCGACAACCAGTTCATGTGCGGCGATGACTACACGATCGCCGATATGGCCATCTGGCCTTGGTACGGTGCGCTGGTTTCCAACCGGGTGTATTCGGCAGCCGAGTTTCTGAGCACCCATGAATACGCCAATGTCCTGCGCTGGAACAACGAGATCGCTGTACGCCCGGCGGTAAAGCGCGGCCGAATAGTGAACCGTGTTTCAGGCCGGCCCGACCAGCAGTTGCACGAACGCCACGACGCCAGCGACTTCGAGACCAGAACGCAGGACAAGCTGGAAGCGGCCGGGTAAGCTGCCGATCACCTGCTGGCTATCCATTGTGGGTGTTGCAAAACTGGCCATACTGGTTGCCGGAATTGGTGTGTTTGTCTAGCGGATGGGTAAGTCGGAATGGACGGCGAAGCTACAGCCTTTCTGGTGCCGGATTTCCTGTCGGTTACGCTGGGCATGATCGTATTTTTCCTGGGCGCGTTTCTGACCCGGAAAATCGGCTTTCTGCGCAATTACAACATTCCCGAACCGGTGTCCGGTGGTCTGGCAATCGCTATCGTCACCTGGGCCATACTCGCTGTCACAGGCCTGAAGATCACCTTTGATCTGGCGACCCGCGATGTGCTGCTGGTGACATTTTTCGCAACCATCGGCTTGAACGCCCGTGTCGCCGACCTGATCTCGGGCGGCCGTACAATCGCAATACTGGTTGGCCTGACCGTCGGGTTCATCATCATCCAGAATGTAGTTGGCCTAGCCGGAACCATCCTGTTTGATCTGCCCAGGCCAGTTGGCGTGCTGCTCGGATCGGCCTCCTTGATCGGCGGGCACGGCACGGCGATTGCCTGGGGCCCGACCATCTCGCAAAGCTCCGGATTTGCAGCCGCCGCAGAAGTCGGGATCGCCGCTGCAACGCTGGGTCTCATCGTGGCGGCGCTGATGGGAGGCCCGATTGCGAAACTGCTGATCGACCGCAACCGACTGCAAGCGAAACCATCCGGTGACCATGTGGTTGGCCTGCCTTACGATCTGGATTCCGAAGCCGAAGCGGCGCCTGACACAATCAACCACATCAGCCTGATGAGCGCCCTGCTCGCGGTCAATATCGCAATCATACTGGGCTACTTTGCAAATCAGGCAATAGAATCAACCGGTCTCAAACTTCCCCTGTTTGTCCCCTGCCTGCTGGTCGGCGTGATCATGTCGAACACATTGCCCTACCTGCTGCCACGGCTGCCCTGGCCTGCGCGCACCAACGCCATGTCGGTGATCTCCGACTATTCCCTGTCGGTGTTTCTGGCCATGTCGCTGATGAGCATGCAGTTGTGGACGCTGGCGGGCCTCGGCGGACCGCTGATCGCGGTGCTGGTCCTGCAGGCCGTCACCGCTGCCACGCTGATCTTGCTGGTGGTGTTCCGCATCATGGGGTCAGACTACACAGCTGCGGTTCTCAGCGCCGGGTTTGCAGGCTTCACCCTCGGCGCCACACCGACTGCCATTGCCAACATGTCGTCGGTTACAAAGCGCTACGGTCCGGCGCCGCTGGCCTTCATCCTGTTGCCGCTGGTCTCCGCCTTCTTTGTTGATCTGGCAAATGCCGTGATCATTCAATACTTCGCCGGTCTTTGATGCACCAGTGGCCGGACGGAACAGAAGTCATCAATTAGGCTGCCTGAGGGCGGTCTTTGGATTGCCACAGTCCTCCGAAGAACAGGTAGTAGCCGCCCGGCACGAAGAACAGTGTCAGCAGGGATGAAAACGCCAGGCCGCCGATCATCAGGGTCGCCATCGGTTCAAACAGAGCACCGCCGTTGATCGCCATCGGCATCAGCCCGAGGATGGTGGTCAGCGAGGTGAGCAGGATGGGGGTCACACGTTTCATCGAAGCCTGAACAACGGCTTCCTTCAGACCGAGTGTCTCGCGCTCTATGTCTATCTGGTCTATCAGCACAATGGCGTTGTTGATGATGATGCCGGCAAGCGAGATCATGCCCAGGATGGCGAAGAACGACAGCGGCTCACCAGTCAGCAGCAGAGCAATCGGCGCACCAATGATGATCAGCGGAATGGTCATGAAGGTCAGCAACACCCGCCTGATTGAGTTGAACTGGAACATCAGCGCGACCAGCATGATGCCCAGTGCTGCCGGCATGCCGCCCAACAGGAGCTTGTTCACCTTGGACGAGTTTTCGGTTTCACCGCCAATGTTCAGTTTGTACTCCGAGCCAAGCGGGAGGCTGTCGAGGGTCGGCTGCATCCGCTCCACGACCTGGTTGGCCGCCAGCGTGTCACTCTTTCCGAAGATCTTGATGGTGCGCACCTGGTTCTCCCGGCGCAGTTGCGAGTACTCAAGTCTCGGCTGGAATGTCGCGATCTGATCGAGTGAAATCAGGCGGCCACCGGCGGAAATCGACAGATTGGCCAGATCCTCAAGACTGTCGCGGAAACCTTCACCGGCGCGTACGACAATCGGGATCGACTCGGTCCCTTCCCGATATGTCGAATAGGTCGTGCCGGAAAAGAAGGTGTTCATGATGTTGGAGATATCCTCCGACGTGACACCCAGCTCGCGGGCCTTGTCCTGGGCAATGTTGATGATCATCTTGAGGCTCTTGTTGCCCCAGTCGTTCTCGTTCTGGACAATGCCCGGTATGTCGGCAAAACCCAGTTCGACCTGCCGCGCCATGTCGAGTAGCTTTTCCGCATCAGGACCGCTGATTTCCACTTCGACAATGCCTGACTCACCGCCGCCCATTGACAACCGCTTTACCTTGAATCGGGCAGCCGGATGGTTTTGCAGCAGATAGTCCTGCGCGCGTTTCGCTCCGGTGACCGCGCCTTCAAACCCGTTGGTGTTGACCAGGATGAACGCGCTGGCCGGATTGGTATCCGCCGGGTTCAGGGCGAGGTAGAACCTTGGACCACCGTCGCCAACGAACACCGTGGTATCGCGAACTTCGGGGTTGGCCTGCCTGTCAAGCAGCCACTTCTCCACCGCCAGAGCCTCCTGGCGCGTGCGGCTGATCGATGTGCCCTTCGGCATATCCAGATAGATAAGGTACTCAGCCCGCTCGGCCAGCGGAAACATTTCTCGCTTGACGCCAGAGAAAAGTGTCGCGGAGCCCACAACAGCCCCATAGGTCAGCAGTATTACCAGTGGCGCAAACATCAGGCTCCTGGCAACTACGGTCCCGTACAGGCGGACAAGAAAACCCTGCTTGCCCTTCGCCTTGTCGACCTTCCTCCTGGCAAACCAGACGCTCATGGCCGGCAATATGTACATGGCCGTCAGCCAGGAGCCCAGCAACATGACACCCACCACGGCACCGAGCGAGAACGCAAACTCGCCTTCCGTGCCTTCCAGGATAAGCATCGGGACAAAGGCAGAAACCGTCGTTATGGATGCCACCCCCAACGGCGTGAAAAACTGCTTTCCAGCAGTGAGCGCGGCCTGCTTGGGCTCATCTCCCTCGCCTATCCTGCGTTGTATGTCTTCAACCACAACGAGACCGTTGTCGACCAGCAGACCCAGCGAAATGATGACTGCGGCTATGGAGATCTGCTGCAAGTCGATTTCCATAATACGCATGCCGGCCAGGGCAAACGTCACGGTGAACGGAACGATGCAGGCAATTATCATGGAGGCCCGCAGTCCGAGGAAGATCAACAACACCAGGACAACGACAACAAATGTTTGCACCACGTTCGACAGGGCGCTGTTGATCGATGCGGTTACATTGGTCTCCTGATAGGTGGAGAACGTGTATGCGATACCGATTGGCTGGCTCTGCTCATAGGCAGAGACGGCATCCTGCAATCTCTTGCCTATCTGCTGGATGTCCTCGCTGTCGGACATCTCAATGCTGACCATGATGGCAGGCTGGCCATTGAAATAGACCGGCTTGGTCGCCGGGTCGACATAGCCGCGCCGCACGGTCATGAGGTCCTTGAGGCGGACAAAGCCGCTCAAGCCCTCGACCTTGGTCAGGATATCTCCGACCTCGTCAACCGAGCCAAGGTCCCCGTTTGCTTCCAGGATCAGGGTGGTTCCGTTTGCATCAAGCTGGCCTGCCGGCAGAATGACGTTCTGCTTCTGCAGATCCTGCAGCACCTGCGGCAGCTGAACGCCCACAGCCGCCAGCTTGCGGGAATCGATCTCCAGCCACACCCGTTCTTCCTGAACACCATACAGCGAAACCTTCGACACCCCTTCCACCGAATACAGGTGGGTGCGCAGGTCATCCGACGAAGACTTGATGTCGGCATAGGAAAACCCTTCACCGGTTACCGCAACCGTGGCGATAGCCACGTCGCCATAATTGGTGTTCACAAACGGCCCTATGGTGCCGTCGGGAAGATCGGGTTTGACGTCCTCCATGCGGTTGCGAATGTCCTGGAACACCGCATCCAGCTCCTGCGGCGTCACGTTGTCATAGGTAGTCAGCTTGATCACAGTGCTGCCGGTTGTGACCAGCGTGTTGATATCTTCAATCTCCCCGATTTCCCGTGCCTTGCGTTCGATGGGGACGACGATCAGATCCTCCATGCGATCGGGAGACATGCCCGGAAACTGAGCCGTGACCTGGGCGTTGCGGATCGTGATTGCCGGGTTCTCGCGTTTCGGAATGCTGATATAGACGAGCAGTCCCTGCACCAGCAGGCCGATCATGACCAGCATGGTGAGGCGAGACTTGTTGATGCCGAGAGCTGTAAGGGAATTCATGCCTGGCTCCTGCTACCTGGCATCAGGAAGCAGCTTCACCTTCTGCCCCTCCCGTAGGAAGGACACCCCGGCAACCGCCACCCGCTCACCGAGCTTCAATCCTTCCACAATGATGATCGAGTTTTCCCTGACACCGCCCACGCTGACTTCGCGGCGGTGCACGGTGCTGTTGTCCGGATCGAACACGAAAACAGTTGTCTTGCCGGGGTCTTCCGGCGTCTTGCCGTTGACCAGCTTGCCGTCAAACGGCAGCACCGACAGCGGCAGGCTGAAGCCCTGTCCGCTGGGAACAGTAAACTCCATGGCCACTTCGACAGCCATGCCGGCCTTGATCGACGGGTCTGTCTGATCAAGCCTCACAACCACCGGAAACGACGAAACAGTATCTGCGCGCGCGCCCAGTTCGCTGACATGACCGGCCAGCACCACCGACGGATTGTCAGCCAGGCGCACAACGACCTTCTTGCCAACCGCCAACCGGTTTACGATCTCGAAACTGACCGAAAAGCTGGCCTCGAAATCATCTGCCGCATACAGGGTGGCAACCGGTGCCCCCGGCGACACATTGGTGAACGACTGCACCTCAACCGAATTCAGAATACCGTCAAACGGCGCGATCAATGCCGCCTTGGTCAGGTTCTCCTGCGCGGTATCCAGGCTGCGCTTGGCCTGCAGCACCTGCGACGCGGTAGTGTCGGCCTCGGTTTTCGCTTCATCAAGGGCTGCCTGCGCAATGACCTTCTGTTTCAACAGCTCCTCTTTGCGTTGCAGGTTGGTCGCCGCGTTGCGGGCTCGGGACTCTGCTTCCGCCAGGGCTGCCTTTGCTGTTTCCACCTGCAGGTCGAGAGACTTGGGATCGACCTCAGCAAGGACATCACCCTTCGCGACCCGCTGGCCGACATCAAGGCTGACCTCCTGCAGGCGGCCCGAAATCTCAAACGACAGCACGGAAGTTGAGGATGGTTGCAGGACGCTCGGGAACCGACGCACCACGGTTTCCTCAATTTCCTGTATCAATTGTGTCTTCAGGCCGCGTACCGGCGGCTCAGTGTTGTCAGACACTGTATCTTCGCCACATGCGACCAGAAGCACCATGCAGCACAACGCAATCAATGACCGCTTCATTTAATCTCCACCCGGCTTGCAAGAGAATCCTCTCTCATGAACAGTGACATTATCAGCAGGAAATGGCAATTGACTGACGACGCTCAGGCCGGTCAGATTGCGCACCACGGGCACGACAGCCGTGCAATCACTGGCGTAACTTCAGCAACGAGAAACGCGAGATCACATGGCGCGCATTCAGATCAATGACCGTATCTGGCTTTTCGACGACGAGCTGGACGAGAAATTCATCCGCTCCAGTGGCCCGGGCGGACAAAACGTCAACAAGGTGGCAACCTCCGTACAACTGAGGTTCGATGTTCGCCGGTCACGGTCCCTGCCCGACCGGGTGCGCAACAAGCTTCTCAACAGCGGTGACAGCCGGCTGACGAATGACGGTGAAATCGTGCTTGTGGCCGGGCGGCATCGTACCCAGGAAGCCAACCGCCGCGAGGCGCTGGAGCGCCTGAAGGAGATTATCAGGCAGGCCGCACATGTCCGGCGCAGGCGCATTGCCACGAAACCGACACTGGGTTCAAAGAAGCGCAGGCTGGACGCCAAGACAAAGCGTGGCAACCTCAAGAAAAACCGCAGCGGCAGGATTGAGCTGGACTGAGCAGTAAGCTGCAGCGGGCCGCGTCAATACGGCATGGCAAACGGCAGACGCTCTAGCACGGCCGAGTTGTTTTCCTGCGGTCCGGTGCGGTGATGTTCGCGCAAGTTGCCGGCGCTGCCGAAATACATGCGCAATCCGCCGAAGCCCTGGATCTCGTTGTACCATGGACCGCCGGTTTCAAACTCTGACATGCGCGCTCCGGCAAACAAGGCCGCGTCGGTACCGAACACCTGGCCGGCCAGATACTCCGCCTCTACAGTGGTCGCCCAGAGTTCCAGCTCATGCCGGTTGGTAACGCTCAACAGGGCATAGTCAAAGTCAAACTTGGCGGCGAAATTGTCGCTCAGGTACCAGTTGACGCCGGCATTGCCATACAGGCCGTGCATGTCATAGACCGGGCCCTCCAGATCGGCATACCCGACCCGGTTGATGGAGGTAACATGGTCATTCCAGAAAATGTCGGCCCGCACACCGATGCGGCGCAGGTCGGAAGATGATTTCGCCGACGGCCCCGATACGCCCTCGAGGTCGCCGATTGCCGCCTCCACCCCGAGGATACCCCAATTGGCATCACGCGCGTAAAGCGCCATGCCGAAGTGCCAGTCGGTTGTCTGCTGGCCGGACCAATCGCCGGAAAACCAGTTGTTGGCAATCGATACATCTGCCTGGAAATCAAACAGGCTGCCGTATGGCGCGATCTGGACCGCGGTCTCGGAAATCGCGCTGTGCATGGACAGGTCGTCGGCGCCAGGCACTGGTGCCTGACCACGCTCGATCGTGGTGTACTGGTATTGCGATGAGGTTGTAACCGACACGGAAACCGGCTCGGCGTCTGCCGCCCCGGCAAAAGACACTGCCAACACCACACATGCTGTCGCACACAGCTGCAAACTGTTTTTCATCATCTGTTCCTGCTTCCCTCGCAGCAGTTAACCTGCCGTCGTTGGTTTTGTGGTTCGTCCGGCCAGATGGCCGAAACGCAATCAGTTCCCCGGCGTGCTCAAGTTCTCCAGCGTTTGATTCGCCCGCATGGTAACCGCTTCAAAATGATCCTCAAAGTCCGACATGTTCTTGCGTGGCTCCTTGAAATAGGAACTCTTCTTCAGAACCCAGCAGAAGAAATTGTGCAACATGCGGCCCGGCAACCGCATTGGCCGGTCCACATGGACAATGAGATTGACCCGCTCTTCATCCGACTTGTTCCATGAGTCGTGCAGATAGGTATCGTCCAAGATAACCATCTCGCCTTCTTTCCAGTGCAACACCTCATTGTCGACGCGGATGGCGATGTTGTCGCGGTCTTCGGGTACAATGAGCGGCAGATGGCAGGTAAGGATGCCCTTGGTTACGCCCTTATGCGCCTTGATGTGCGACTGCGGGCCCAGAATGGAGAACCATGCGGTCTGCATGCCGGGGATTTTTTCCAGCATTTCCGCGGTGACAGGGGCCTTGGCGCAATTCTTGTTCAGCCGGTTGCGGAAACCGTAGAGCATGAACATTTTCCAGTCTCGGGTATTCTTGAAGGTGCGCTGGTCGCTCGACAGCTCATGCCATTGCGGCAGGTGCTGGCGGTGTTCAAGGATACCCTTGACCTCTTCGCGAATCTTGTCCGCGTTGTCGATAAGGTATTTGAATTCGGGAATGTGGTGCCAGTCGATATAGGGGGTGGTCGGGATTTTGGACTGGACTGCCAGAAAATCGCCCAGGCGGCGACTGACTATCTCACCGTAGTAGATGAAGCTTTTGCTCAGCGTCTTACGGAAGCTCTTGCCTCCGCCCTGCCGGCTGCCCGAGCCGCCTTGCCGACTTTTTGCAGACTCATTATTCATGAAAACACACCCTCTACAGACAGTACTTTCAGGTGCCTAAGCCGCACCATCGTGTCACAAATCAGCCCTACCTGTGGAGACAATTAGCATAACCCAAGGTAATTGGCGACACAAAACCGGCATAGTTGACACTTTTCAGCAGGCAGATTGCCAACGGTTTCCTACGACCCTGCCGCCAATCTGGCTACTGCCAGGACCCGGTTGCTGCCAGTTTGGGTGATTGTTCGATCAGGCTGCCTGCCAGGGGCAGCGCCGCGCGCGCAAGAACGAACTCGGCGGGCTTCACGTCAACCAGTCTTTGAGCGCCAGCAAATCCGTCCAGACGGTTTCCGTCCCATACGATTGAAGCACGACCGGTCAGCAGCAGCAGATCGCCTGTGTCAAAGTCCGCAAACAGCATGCCGACGCGGCCATCATCGGCAATATTGCCAAGCGTGTTGAACAGCCTGTTGCCGGAGAAGTCCGGGAATGAGAGCATGCCGTCGCCGCCTGCCCGGACAAATCCCGGCCGGCCACCGCGGTGCGATGCATCGATGCCGGAGCTGGCCTGCGCAGAGAACTGGCTGGTTCGCGATGAGATGAAAAATGTATCGGCGTGCTCGATGAATGCGGCAATTTCATCGGTAAGGGTTTCAGTTCGCTCGACTCCGGCTGCGGTTTGTGAAACCGCAACCTCGCGCGACTCGATTGAACGGGTCTGAATGTATTGCGGGCAATTGCCGAAGCTCTGCTCAACGTGTACGGCAAATCCGCCATCGTCGGCTTCGGCTATCACACCGTTCATGCGATTGCGCCGCCGGGTGGGAAGTTCAATACCCAGCAGCCCGATCTTGTCACCGACGTTTCGCTGCAGGCCCAGGTCCTGTGTCAGCAAAGGCGAAGAGGCGATCTGCAGGGTCGTCTCATCCGGTGAACTGATGAAGCCCGGATCGCCGACACACAGTGTGCTCCAGGGCCGGCCTCGTTCATCAACGAGTCCCACCACCACGAACGGCAGTTGCTCGAAAAACTCACGATGCTGGTCCGGCATGAAAGGCCGGATCATCCGGGACAGCCTTTCAGCCACCTCACGAACGCCGGCCTGTTCCTGCACAGCGACTTCACCACCGTGATAAATCTTGTCTTCGGTCATGGGAAACAAGCTCCTAGGCGGCTTCAGGTTCCGGAGAGCGCACCATGCCGACAAACCGCGGCTGGGCCTCAACGCGTGCCAGCCATGCGCTGATTGCCGGATACGGTTCGAGGCTCACACCAGCTTCGGGTACATGCGAAATGTAGGTGTAACATGCCACATCGGCTATGCTTATCGACTTGCCTGCCAGAAAGTCGTTGGCCTGCAGATGCCCCTCCATGGTGGCGAACAGGTTTTCGGTCTTGGTCTTTGCCGCTTCGTAATCAAGCGGCATGCCGAACAGCTTGACCAGCCGGGCTGAATTGGGGCCGGCGAATACCTCGTTCGATGCAACCGACAACCAGCGCTGCACCTGAGCTGCGCCAAGCGGTTCGTCAGGCAACCAGTCACCATCACCATACTTCTTGGCCAGGTAGACCAGGACAGCGGTCGAATCGGAAACAATGTCACCATTGTCATCGATCACCGGTATCTGGCCAAACAGGTTCAGATTGAGGAAGTCAGGCGCCTTGTGGGCGCCGTTCATCAGATCCACGTCTATCTTTTCATAGGGAATGTCCAGCAGCGCCAGCATGAGTTCCGCGCGGTGTGCGTGACCCGAAACCGGCAGGCCGTACAGTTTAACCGGCTTGTTGCCGGCTGGAAAATGCTTGTTCACGATGATCTCCTCTCTTTGATGTCAGCAGTTGCTGTGCACTGCAGGTGCTTCAGTGAATGGCGGCAGCGGCGGGCGGCTCAACAGCGCCTCCTTGTTTGTTGGTTGCCCCTGCAAAGACCTGCAAGCGCATAGGACGATGAATAATTAAGTTTACCGATCGGTACACTCACGTCCAACATACCGCTTCACTTTGTCAGCACAATAGGCAATTTGTACACAAAATCGTGTAAAGCTGCCGCATTCAAGCAACCATAACTAAACCGTTCAGCGCCCTTACAGCGTAATAATTGGACAAATTTCAGATTTTTAGTGTACAGATCAGTCACCTGTGGAGGCAACATGAGACCAACGAAGCGCGAGGAACTGGTTCGCAGCGCCATGCAGGCGTTCTATCGCAACGGCTTTCATGCAACCGGCATGGACATGCTGGTGGCCGAAACCGGAATCTCCAAAACGTCGATGTACAAGCACTTCCGCAGCAAGGAGGACCTCATCCTTGCGGTTCTGCGCCTGCGAGACGAAATTTTCCGGAACCGGTTTTATCGCCGGATTGAGGAACTCGCCGACAGTCCGCGCGACCAGCTGATTGCCATGTTTGACGAACTGCAGGAATGGTTCGAAGATCCGGATTTCCGCGGCTGCATGTTCATCAAGGCTTCATCGGAGTACCAGGACCGGGACCACCCGATCCACAAGCAGTCTGCCGACCACAAGCGCATGCTGCAAACCCATATCTCAAAGCTTGCAGAAGCCGCCGGGCTGAGCCAGCCGGACCAACTGGCCCGGCAATTGCTGCTGCTGGCTGAAGGCGCGATCGTCACGGCGCACATGAAGCACACTGAAAGCCCGGCCCGGGACGCCAGGCAAGCAGCCCTGGCGCTGGTGGCCGCGCACGAGCCGCAACCATAAGCCTTGCTCCGCTGGCTGGCGCGGCAGTTCAGGCCGCCTTTGCCCTCACCAGTTCTCCGTCCAGCTTGACGGACAGGCCGTCAAGTTCCGGCGTATAGATCAGTTGGCAGGACAGCCTGGAGTTCACAGCCACGGTCGGGACTTCATCGAGCATGGCATCTTCGTCATCGCGCGGGTCATGCAATTTCGCCTGCCATTTGTCATCGACATAGACATGACAGGTCGCGCATGCACACGCGCCGCCGCACAGACCTTCCATGGGCAATCCATGCTCGCGGATGATCTCCATGACCCGCCAGCCCTCGACTGCCTCAAGCTGATGCGCCTTGCCTTCGTGGTCGATCACATTGATCACGCCCATTGTCGTCACACTCCGTTTTGTTGATTGCGCCGCAACCGTCCGCCGGCGCTGAGATGAATGCCACATTCGGTCTTGCCGTGCCCGGCCCAGCGGCCGGCCCTGGGATCGTCCGCCGACCCGCCGGGTTGCGTGCAGTCCGCACAACCGATTGAAAAGTACCCCTGCCTGACCAGCGGATGCGGCGGCAGATCATGATCCCTCATGTACGCGGCTATGGCCGCCGCGTCATAGCCGGCCAGCGGCTCGCCCTTAACCCTGCCCTGACGATCAAGGCTGACAGTGCCGAGACTGTCGCGGCCGCCGCCGTGATAGCGCTTGCGCCCTGACAGCACCGCGTCGAAACCGGCAAGCGCACGCTGCAGCGGCCTGACCTTGCGAATGTCACAGCAGGCGTCCGGATCGCTCGCCGACAGGTTGCCGCGCGGATCCCGCAATGCGATATCTGCAGTGCTAGGCTTGATGATGCGGACGTCTTTGAGGCCCAGCAGATCAATGATCTTGGAGCGGTAGTAGCCGGTCTGCCAGAAATGCTTGCCGGTATCGAGGAAGATCACCGGCATGGCCTGATCGACACAGGCCGCCATATGCAGCAGCACCACGGATTCAGCGCCGAACGATGACACAAGCGCCAGCCGGTTGCCGAACTCGCGGTGCAGCGACGCGACAAGAGCCTCGCCTTCCAGCCCGTCATGACGGGCAAGACCATGATCCCTGATCATCAGCTTGAAACCGTTTCTATGGGTTATCCGTAGTGGGACTGCTCCGGCCGGGTGCCCGCTTCAGCGAAAGGGCGGGTGGCCAGGCCTCCGGTTGCATAGTCTCGCTGGTATGTCGCCGGCACCGCATCGGCGTGACGCACCCATTCTTGCAACGGGAAACGGTCAGACACCTCAAAACTGTCGACACCCGACTGCAGCAGGAAGCCATACTGGTCCGGCAGGAAACCGCCGCGGGCCCGGATAGTGCCTCCAAAATGCTCGGTGTGGCGAATGCTGCGGGCCTGCGAAAACGCTCTGCCGTCGGCAAAGCCCGGGAAATTCAACGTGACGATGTCGAGGCGGGGCAGATGCGGCGTGAGCTGCTCGACATCGGCGTCATTGGGCACGTCCACGCCGAGGCCGCGATGACTGGCCGGCCAGTCTGCCAGCACCTCTTCCAGGCGCTCCAGAGGCACGATGATCATGCTGCGGTCACTGGCACTGTCACCGTCTTCCAGATAGGTCCAGACATCTTCAACGAAGGCATTGTTTTCAATTACTGGCATAGAGAGCCTCCTTGAAAGGAGCCGCGCCCAGGCGGCGATAGGTGTGCAGGAACTCTTCGCCCTGCTCACGCACGTTCAGGTAGGTATCGACAACTGTTTCAACCGCACCGGCGATGTCGTCGGCGCCGAAGCCGGGGCCCAGGATCTTGCCGATCGAGGCGTTTTCGGCAGACGAACCGCCGAGCGTGATCTGGTAGAATTCCTTGCCCTTCTTGTCGACACCGAGAATGCCGATGTGACCGACATGGTGATGGCCGCAGGCGTTGATGCAGCCTGAGATGTTGAGCTTCAGCGGCCCGACATCATGCTGCTTCTTGATATCGGCGAAGCGAGTCGAAATCTCCTGCGCCACGGGAATCGAGCGGGCTGTCGCCAGCGCACAATAGTCGAGGCCGGGACACGAGATGATATCACCGATAAGACCGACATTGGCTTCCGCCAGGCCCTGCTCCTTCAGTTGCTCCCAGACCTGGATCAGATCCCTGGTGCGCACATGGGCCAGGGTCAGGTTCTGGGCATGGGTAACACGGACTTCGCCGAACGAGTAGTCATCGGCAAGCCTGGCAACGGCGCGCATCTGCGCCGACGTGGCGTCGCCGGGAATGCCGCCGGTCGGTTTGAACGAGGCATTGACGATGGTGTAGCCGGGTACCTTGTGGGCTGCCGTGTTGGCGGCAAGCCACTGCCGGAAACCGCGGTCAGCCAGCTTCTTCTCCTCGATCTCGGGCACGAAGGCTGGCAGTTTTTCCCAGGCCGGCGGGGCGAAATAGGACGAGATGCGGGCCAGTTCGCGTGCGTCAACCTCGATGGTTTCCTTCGGGGCGTCGGCGAATTCCTTTTCCACGGCAGCGGCAAACGCTTCCGCGCCCATTTCATGGACCAGGATCTTGATGCGGGCCTTGTACTTGTTGTCGCGCCTGCCGATCAGGTTGTAGACCCGCATGATGGCGGTCAGGTACGGCAGCAGGTCTGCTTCCGGCAACCAGTCGCGCACGGTCACGGCAACCATAGGGGTACGCCCCTGCCCGCCGCCGACCAGAACTTCCCAGCCACGTTCGCCGTTGTCGTTCAGGTGCATGCGCAGGCCAATGTCGTGCACGCGCACGGCGGCACGGTCATTGGGTGACCCGGTGACCGCGATCTTGAACTTGCGCGGCAGGTAGGAGAACTCGGGATGCAGGCTCGACCACTGCCGGATCAGTTCGCACACCGGGCGCGGATCGGCCAACTCGTCGGCAGCCGCCCCGGCATAAGCGTCTGTCGTGGTGTTGCGGATACAGTTGCCGGACGTCTGGATGGCGTGCATTTCGACATCGGCCAGGCGGTCCAGGATGTCAGCGGTTTCTTCCAGCTTGATCCAGTTGAACTGGATGTTCTGCCGCGTCGTCCAGTGGCCGTAACCGCGGTCATACCTGTCGGCGATATCGGCCAGCACGTTGAGCTGGCGCGACGACATGGTGCCGTAGGGCACCGCCACGCGCAGCATGTAGGCATGCAGCTGGTGATACAGCCCGTTCATCAGCCGCATGGGCTTGAATTCATCCTCGGTTATGGAGCCGTCGAGGCGGCGCGCCACCTGGTCGCGGAACTGGGCGACACGGGCATCGACGAAGTTTCGGTCAAACTCGTCATAGCGGTACATGTTGGGTTCAGGCGTCACGTGCATGTTCATTGGTCCACCACCTCGCTTGTCGAAAACCCTTGTGCGGCCTGGGCAAGATCGGCGCGCACGGTCGGGCCCAGGGCACGGATGCGCTCGCGGATGTGTACCGGACGAATGGCGCCGCTTTCGCGCGACACTTCAACCAGGTAGGCGCCCATGACGATGTTGGCGCGCTCATCCTTCTGCGCTTCGCCAAGCGCCACGAAGCCTGAGTCTTCGCACTTCAGCACGGCGGCGGCATCAATGCCGCGCACCCATTTCTCGTCGGGCGTGCGAAACACCGTGTCGCCGGACAGCACCTCGTTCGCGGTAACCACGTATTCACTGCAGTCTTCGGTCACGTCGTTCATGAGGCAATCCTTTCTTCTGCTGCGGCCTGCGCGTGGGCCTGTGCGGCCAAGATGTCGGAGCGCGCCGGATCGAGGCCGACATAGATGATGGCGGGGCCCTTGATGGCACCCAGGGCAAGTGTCCTGGTCAGGGTGGCGATGGTGCCGACCGCGGTTTTCTGGTCAGCCCGGGTGCCGTTTTCGACCACCACGACCGGCGTGTCTTCGGCGATGCCCGCTTTGAGCAGTTGGCGCTGGATGTGGCCTGCCTGGCGCACGCCCATATAGATGGAGAACGCGGCGCCTGGCTTTGCCAGCGCGGCCCAGTCATGGTCTGCGGCACCATCGCCGGCGGTGCCGGTCAACACCGTGAAACTGCGGTTTTCACCGCGCCAGGTCAGCGGCAGGCGGATGGCGGAGGCGCACGCCACGGCTGCAGTGATGCCGGGCACTACGTCGACAGGAATGCCGGCTGCAACGAGGGCCGCCTGCTCTTCGCCGCCTCGACCGAACACATAGGGGTCGCCGCCCTTCAGGCGCACTACCCGTTTGCCGGCGCTGGCGTGTTCTATGAGGATGTCGTTGATGCGGGTCTGGCTGACCGACAGCCGGCCCGGCGCCTTGCCCACGTCGATGCGTTCGGCGTCACGGCGGGCATATTCCAGAATGCCGGGTCCGACGAGCCGGTCATAGACAATCACGTCGGCGTCCTGCAGGCGGCGCTGGGCCTTCAGGGTCAACAGGTCCGGGTCGCCCGGGCCGGCGCCGACGAGCGCAACCGAACCGACCGTTTCGCTGTGGTCACCGGACAGCGCGTCAGCAACCGACGTTTCAAACCCGGCCTCAGGATCACGCTCGTATGCGTCGCGGATCTCGCCGAAGAAGAACGAGCGCCAGAAATCGCGGCGCGGGCTGCCCTTGTCCAGCGCCCGGGCGACGCGTGGCCGCAGGTCCGATGCCTTGTCCACCAGCGCGCCGACGGACGGCGGCAACATGGCTTCCAGATGCGCCTTGATGCCCTGGCCCAGAACCGGCGCGGCGCCTTCGGTACCGATGGCGATGGTCAAAGCACCACGGTCCACGATGGACGGCGTCAGGAACGAGCACTTGTCCTGCTTGTCGACGACGTTTACGGGGATGTTGCGCTCGGTCGCCGCTGCACGCACTGCCGCCTCGTCGGCCTCATCGAGCCCGCAGGCAAACACCAGCGCGGCGCCGTACAGGTCATCGGCGTCGAACTCGCGCGAGATCAGGCAGGCGCCGGCGGCATCGATTTCGGTGCTCAGTTCGCGCTCGGCGAATGGCGTGACAACGACGATCCGCGCCGGCGTCTTGGCCATCAGCCGCAGCTTCTGCGCAGCTTCGGAACCGCCGCCCACGATAACGACGGTCTTTGCTTCAAGGTCCAGAAACACCGGATAATAGCGCATGTCGGGTCACTCCAGTTTCGTTCGTTAAAACGATCAACAGGGATGACATATAGAACTGTTCGTTAAAAAGAACAAGCCGTTCTTTTATGCAATGCGGTGGCGTCACGCAGATGTGAGGGAAAAGCCGGCGGGGCTGGCAGGGCGAACTGTTCAAACTTTAGGGAGTTTGTTCAGAACAATTTACGCAGTTGGTGAACAGAATGGCAATCAGGAGATTGACCCGCCGACACAGGGAGGCTTGAGACGCTGGGTGTGCTTCTGAAAGACATGAAACCACGCAAAGGCGGCAACAACCATCCCGGCCCCGCCTTCTGGCTGGTGCTGCTCATCATAGGCGGCGCGGCCGTGTTGCAGAAGGTCAGCGGGCCGACACGGCCGGTTGCGGGGATAGAGACTGGCGAAAGCCCTACTAAGTGAATTACGACCTCAGGCACACTAGCGGCAATCACTAAAGGTTTCTGAAGCCCTAGGAAAGCCCCAGAAAACAGCTCCAAAGCCACGCGCATTCCTAAAATTTCAGTTGACAGACAATTTCTTATGGTTAACCATAATATATAGACGTACTCTTATCATTATCGTCTCTTAAATGCTTTAGCTATTTTTACCAATTCTTACTGGGGAGGAGTAGGATGCCGCAATACTATGTCGGAAATCCAGCAAATGAAAGTAATATTCGCGGCCTTGTGGATGACATACACGAGACGGTAGCCGACGAGCTAACGCAAAATTATCTGGATGGTAAAGAACTCAAAGGTGCATGGAAACTCCTAGGGATATTTGGTCCATCAACAACTGTTGGCGTATTTGAAGAGATCTTTGAATTCACTGAAAATAGTGGAGCGTACTTCCTAAACGGTGTTCAGATTTTCACCACCACAATGAGCAGCGTAGCAATTAGTGCTGCAATTGCCGGAGCGCTAGCAGCGACCTTCGGACCATTGGCGTTGCCGATAACTGCAGGCAGTGTGGTTCTCTGGGCCGGAGTAGCTATTGTCGGCGGGCAGTTGACTGAGGCCTATTCAGAGATTTTCGAGTCCACTGTTATTGATCCATTTTTGCCAAGTTCTTTTGAATTTCAGCTGATAAGCGGAACCGAGATTAAAGGTGGCGCACTGTATGAGGCCACCTTGAGTGATGCCGAGATTAACGCAGCAATTGCTGACCTATTGACCAAGGCGGCTGAACCAAACGGGATTGACACACCTCAGGTCGGGATGACTGTAGAAGTAACCCCGGATAATGGCGCAACAACAACATACGCATTGTTGCAAGAGAACGTTCTGGAGATCATTGCCAGACCAACTCAGACAACCACGGGAGTATCCGCCAGTTGGGATTGGGCGATTGATGCTCACGGCAATACGACAACAAATAACGCCATAGTTGTGGACGCCTTTTCGTCTGGCCTCAACGTCAATGGTCTAATCGCCATTGCAGCGAATTCCCAGCTTGCGATCAAAATGCCAGTCAGCAACGGCACAACTGATTTGATGGTGCGAGCCGACAAGCTTGGAGTTCCTGGCCAGTCAGCAGCATCGACGGGTGGATTACAGGTTGGTATCGGGGACGATACGTCGCTTGGCTTTTTAAACTACAATGGCCGCGGATTGGGAAATGGACCTGAACAATACTACGCGGTAGGTGCCGATGGTAGCGATGAATTAAGCGGCTCCAATGGAGATGATTTTCTTTTTGGTGATTTTCAAAGTGAGTCTCAAGGTTCAGGTGATGATCACATTCTAGGCTGGGAAGGCAATGACTACATACAAGGTGGTGGCGGCGCAGATCATCTATATGCCGGTTTAGGATCGGATGATGTCAAAGGCGGAGATGGAGACGATCACATCTACGGAGATGGTGATGCCGACAACCTGCACCAGGGCGGAGCATCAGATGGTGATAGCAGCCTAGCCGGCGGTGACGGTGATGATCATATCTGGGGTGGCGGCGGAGCAGACAACCTCTTCGGCGGTGGAGACAATGACTACCTGAACGGAGGAACTGGAGATGATAAGATCAGGGGTAATAGTGGTTTCGACACGGCGGATTACTCCGAGTCTTCTTCACCGGTAACTGTCACCATTCTTGCAGACAACGATCCCGACACAATAGAACTTGGTACAACGAACTATCGCGTGGAGGGAGACGTCAATGTCGGCGTCGACCTCGTCTCCTCGGTAGAGAGTTTCCTCGGAACTGACGCCGGTGCAGATTTCATAGATTTCGCGGATTCCCAGAAAAGCATCTACTTCGGGCCAGGCGGTAGCGCAAACAAGTACCAGAAGTTCGGCTCTTTCGATCCGTCCATCATTGAAGCATACACCCGCATCGGAATTACGACCACTTCAGTCATCAAAGAAGGCAAGGGTTTCCAGGATGCTGAGGCAGAGTTCGTTGACTTTGAGAATGTACGAGGTTCCGAGTTCGCTGACTGGATAGCTATTGAAACAACAGACGATGCAGGGGCCACGATCGAAATTGACGGTGGCGGTGGGAACGACAACCTTCATGTCGGCAAAGTCCGGGCGATCGTTAACGGCGGTGATGACAACGACACTATCTACACATCTGGCGGGGTCAACGAAGTATACGGCGGTGCCGGTATCGACCATTTCGAACTTGGCTCAAATGCCCGGGTGGAAGATGCAACTGACCAGGAAACCGCCGACTTTGGCTCGCTATCGCTGACCGGTGGCGTTCAGTTTCCTTGGCAGGAAACTGGATATGCGTACTGGCAACCATTCTCAGCAATACTGATGGGTACTCCCACGATTGCCGGCAATTTCATCGACACGTGGTCGCTGTTTGCTCTTGATGTGAAATTCATGAGCTGGATGCGCTATGGCTTGAGCGAAGACGGATATCTGGTCGCCCAGTTGGGCCAAGGCTTGGGTGGGTTTGTCGGCGTCAAAGATTACCAGATGAACATGGACAACGGCCTCGGTACCGCGGGCATCACAATTGTTGTCGTCGACTATGTCGAAGCCGTTTCAGTCGCATTGTCAGAATTCAAGAAGTTTGTCACGTTGGCCCTGCAGCAGGGATTCGGTATAACGCTTGACAACTTTGACCCGCTCGTCATCGACCTAGACAAGGACGGGCTCGACCTGACCCGGCAGAACCAGCGCGAGGTGTATTTCGATCTGGACGCCGACGGGTTCGGCGAGCGCACCGGCTGGGTGCGTGAAGACGACGGACTGCTGGCCATCGATCTCAACAGTGATGACCAGATCAATGATATTGGCGAACTGTTTGGTGATGCAGAAACATCCGGCCTGACGGCCCTAGCGGCTTATGACAGCAATAGTGACGGGGTCATTAATGCACTCGATGCACAGTTCAGCGACTTGTTGATCTGGCAGGATCTCAACCAGAACGGTGTAACGGATGCCGGTGAACTGAACGACCTGGCAACGCACGGTATAATTGAAATCTCGCTGACCGGCCGTGCGCCCGACGTGGCCCTGTCCGGTGGCAATGAAATCCGCGAAGTGGCAGATGTCAGCTTTTCTGATGGCAGCACATCCATAGCCGGTGACGTCTGGTTCGACGCCAGCCAGGTGGACAGCAAGTATCTCGGTGATGTCACCATCTCCGCTACCGCTGCCGCGCTGCCCTCCATTCGCGGGTTCGGCAACATAAAAGATCTGCGCAGCGAAATGTCGCTGAACGCTACCCTGTTGACGCAGGTGAGCGATTTCACCCAGCTTGCCGGCACGCTTGACTGGCAGACCTATCAGGCGGACGTGCAAGCGATCCTGTATGAATGGGCCGGTGTCTCGGCTGAACCTGCCACCGCTCTGGGCACCGAAGGGTTTGACCTTCGCAAGCTGGCGTACTTGGAGACGGCTGCCGACATGGACTTGGCGCCGCGCGACGAGATCAGTGGCGACGTGCTGGACACCAATGTTGCGGAATTGCAGGCAGTGTGGGACGAAGCTGTCGCCACTCAAACCGCGCGGCTACTATTCCAGGCCCAATACGCCAGCCACCTGACCGGCATCACCTATAACCTGGACCAGGACATCTTCGAGGCCGACAACAGCAATGCGCTCGCTGACACCTTTTCCAGCTTTTTCACAGCCCTGCCCGTCGATGCCACGCTGGCGCTGACAGATTGGCAGGACAACTACGCCCCTGCCTTGGCTGCCGCCATCTCCATCATGGAACGCAATGACGGCATCGACATGCGCACCGACTTCATCATTGGCCAGTTGGCGCGCGCCCATGACAGCGCTGATACCCTGACCCTGGCAGAACTGGTCAGCGGGCTTGGCTATGACAACATCTACCTGGATGGCGCCTTCAGCCGTACCGAAGATGGCGGCACGCATGTTTACGTGGGCACGTCGGCGGATGAGACTTTCACTGGCGGCAACGGCCAGGATGCCTATATCTTCGAACAGGGCAGCATCGGCCACGACACCATCATTGATGCCGAGCCCGGCTCCACACCTTGGGGGGACCGGCTGCGGCTGGTCGATCTCAATCCAGAAGACGTGACCATTGCGCGCAACGGCGTCGACCTAGTGGTGACGGTCAATGCCACTGGTGAAACCATTACGGTGCAGAACCAGTACGACACGCCAGTGTTTGCCCAGTCCGGCCGGCAGGCTTCGGCAAACTGGGGCATTGAAGATATCCAGTTTGCCGACGGCAGCATCTTCGAGGCCGTGGAAATCGGCGAGGCCGTCGGCCGCGGCCTGGATGGCCAAGATGACATACTCGACGGCACGGGGTTCGACGACCAACTCAATGGCGGCACCGGCAACGATACCCTGCGCGGCGGCGACGGCGGCGACATGTATGTGTTCGGCCTCGGCAGCGGCCATGACATCATCGAAGATAAGATGCTTGATCCGTTCAACGACCGCCAAGACCTGCTGGTGGTCACCGACGGACTGTCGCTTGACGATATGATGTTCACTCGCGTCGCAGACAGCAACGACCTGTCCATCACGTTCTCAACATCGGGTGCGGAAAACGATTCACTGACACTGCTCGGCCAGTTTACCTATTCCCACCTGGGATACGACAATGAATATGCCGTCGACCAGCGCATTGAGGCGTTTGCCTCAAACCAGGATGCGCCAATCAACTGGGTCGACGTGCAGCAACGGGTGATCGAAACCTATACAACGGACGGCAACGACATCACCTACGGCTTCGGTACGTCGGACTTGTTCGGCGCCAGCGCCGGTGACGACTGGCTGTCAGGCGGCGACAGCGGAGATGTCTACGAGTTCGGGTTCGGATCCGGCCATGACACGATCGAAGACAACCAGATTTTCCAGGAGATCAACTTCAATATCCTGCCGGGTACCGAAGGGCTGGCCGGCGACGATTATCTGCTTTTCGGGGATGGCATTACTGTGGCTGACGTCACATTCAGCGTCGTCGACGGCACCCGGGACCTGCTGATCTCGATAGACGATGACCCGGCTGTTGCCGGGGCATCCGACACCATGCGAATTGTCAATCAGTTTGACGGCCAGCGGATCGACCTGTTCAGCCTGTTCGACATCGCCTGGTTTGACCGGGTCGAGCAGTTCGTCTTTGGCGACGGCACAGTACTGACCTGGGAAGACATCCTCGATATCGTCACCGTCGGTGATGCGGGTGACAACAGCCTGATCGGCGATCACCGCGCCGACACGATTGTCGGCAATGAAGGCAACGACCACCTGTCCGGTGGCGATGACAGCGACACCTATGTCTACAATCTCGGCGACGGCAACGACATTATCGAAGACAATCAGCATGATATCTTCACACCGTCAGAGGACATTCTGCAATTCGGCGCCGGCATCACGTCGAGCGATGTCAGCTTCAGTTACGGACCGAGCGACAATGATGTGCTGCTCAGCCTGACGGACGGCTCGACCATCACACTGGTCAACCAGCTGGCCGGTTACGACAGCCATATCTTCGGCATCAACTGGACCGACCGCATCGAAACGCTTGAGTTTACCGACGCCCAGGGACAGGTCGTCGAGACGATCGGCTGGGACGCGATAATGACGGCCCTGGTCACACAGCAGCAGACTGCCGGCGATGACACCATCAACGGTATCGACAGCGACTTCGGCGCCTGGAGCGACATTATTGATGCAGGTGCCGGCAATGACACCATCTTTGGCCGTGGCGGCCATGACACGATTACCGGCGGCACCGGTGACGACACGTCCGACGGCGGCTGGGGCAACGACACCTACATCTTCAACCCCGGCGACGGCATCGACACGATTCAGGACACCGGCTCCGGCCTTGACAGCGCCGACAAGCTGATTATCGGCTACAATGTGGCCGATGTCAGCGTTGCCCGGCCGGCCGGAACCAACAACATTGTTTTGACGTTTGCCGGATCGACGGACCAGATCACCGTCATCAATGCGCTCAGCGGACAAGCTGAGAGCGCGATCGAAACCTATGAGTTCCTCGATGCGACCTGGACGCCGGTAAGCATCGCGCAAAGCCTGGTCGATGGTCAGGTCACAGAAGGCGCTGACGTTATCATCGGAACCGGCGTGGTCAACGGCCTCGGCGGAAACGATCTGATCTGGGGTGAAGGCGCTGCCGACACCCTGTCAGGCGGCCTGGGCGACGACTTCCTGGATGGCGGGGCCGGCACCGACACTTACCTGTACAGCGCCGGTGACGGTCATGACACCATTCAGGACATCGGCAATGGCCTGGATACCGACGACCTGTTGCAGATCACCGGGTATACAAGAGCTCAGACGACCATAGAGGTCATAGACGGGCTGAATCAGATTGACCTTGTGTTCACCGGTTCAGGCGACCGGATTTCGCTGATCAATCCACTCGACTCAACGGCTTCTTTCCGAGGCATCAACCTGATCGAGTTTGTCGATGAAGGGGTGATCTGGACCACTGCGGATCTCAGCGCTCTGGTGGTCACTGCCCAGGCAACGTCAGGCGATGACCAGATAACCGGATCGGGCGTCGGTGACGTCATTGATGGCGGTGCAGGCGACGATGACATTGACGCCGGAAGCGGCGAGGATGACATCAGTGGCGGCGCCGGCAATGACCGGCTGGAAGGCGGCACCCACAACGACACCTATCGTTTCGGACAAGGTGATGGCCAGGACACCATCACCGATACCGGCAACGGCCTCGACTGGGCGGACAGGCTGATCATCTCCGATTACCTGAGCAGCCAGACCATTGTGCAAAGGGTGGCAGGTACGGAGAACATCCTGCTGACATTTGCCGGTTCGACTGACAGCATCACGCTGGTAAAGGCGCTGACGGGCTCATACCTGAACCAGATCGAAACCTATGAGTTTACAGCAGACGGCACGCTGTGGACCCCGACCGATCTGGCGGCCCAGATCCTGCTGCAGGAAGTGACCGCCGGTGACGATGACCTGCAGGGTTTCGACACCGCCGACGTGATCTCGGGCGGGGTCGGCAATGACAGCATCCATGGCCATGGGGGCGATGACACCATATCCGGTGACATCGGCGATGACTTCCTGAATGGAGGTAAAGGTGACGATGTCTTCTTTTACACGATCGGTGACGGACACGATACCATCCATGACCAGGGTGACGGCCTGGATACCAGCGATATCCTGAAGATCAGCGGATACACGAGCGCACAAACCACCATCGAGATTGTCGACGGCATGAACCAGATCGACCTGGTGTTCACGCTCGACGGCGACCGGATATCACTGATCAACCCGCTCGACTCCTTTGCCTCCTTGAGAGGCATCAACCTGATCGAGTTTGTCGATGAAGGTGTGACATGGAACAGCGCAGACCTCAGCGCTGCGGTCATGGCGGCGCAGTCCACCCCGGGCGACGACATGATCACCGGATCGGACGTCAATGACATCATTTCCGGCGGGCTTGGCAATGACACCATCGACGGCGGCACGGGCAATGACACCTACCTGTACAGCGCAGGCGACGGGCATGACACCATCGATGATAACGGCAACGGCCTGGACACGAGCGATATCCTGAAGATCAGCGGTTATACGCGTGCCCAGACGACAATTGAGATCGTGAGCGGCATGAGCCAGATTGACCTGGTGTTCACGGGAACAGGTGACAGGATTTCGCTAATTGACGCGCTTGTCACCAGTCCGTCCTTCAGGGGCATAAACCTGATCGAGTTTGTCGACGAAGGCGTCACATGGGACACCACAGACCTCGGCGCCGCGGTTATGGCGGCACAGTCCACCTCTGGCGATGACACTATCACCGGTTCTGATATCGATGACATCATCACCGGTGGACTGGGCAATGACACCATCGACGGCGGCAAGGGCGATGACACATTCATCTTCAACCTGGGTGATGGGCACGACACCATCGCCGACAATGGAGACGGCCTGAGCAACGACGATCGCCTCATCATCAACGGCTATCTGGTCGAAGATGTCATCGCCACCGGCATCGGCGGCAACGACGTCGAGCTGACTTTCGCCGGCACCAGCGACAAGATTACCCTGCTGAATGCAATGGCCAGCGGTGTGTTCCAGACCATCGACTATTACGAATTTGTCAGTGGCGGCACCACAACCGTATGGACCAAGCAGGACCTGATTGACGCCGTGGCCAGCAGCTCTGCCGTCACCCATCTTGGTACGACGGGAGTGGACATCATTTCCGGATCAACCGGCGACGATGTCATCAACGGCCTGGCAGGCGACGACACTCTGAACGGCAAGGCAGGCGCCGACGTTTATCTTTATGCATCGGGAGACGGCAACGACACCATCGACGATGACATCTACGCGCTTGGCGATGTCCTGCGCTTCACCGATCTCAATGCCGCAGACGTGCAGCTGTCAAAGTCCGGCAATGATCTGCTCATCAAGGATTTGACGACAGGCCAAACCATCACCGACCTATGGCATTTCTACTCAACGCCATACTGGGGCGTTGAAACCATCGAGTTCGCAGACGGCTCCAGCTGGGACTACGCCCAGATCAGTGAACATGCCTGGATACGGGGAACCGCGGCCAATGAAACGCTCACCGGAAGCACATCAGCTGACACCCTGGATGGCCAGGCCGGCAATGACACGTTGAAGGGCAAGGCCGGCGATGACGTCTACATCTACTCGTCCGGCGATGGCGATGACACCATTGATGAGGGTGTTTACGCTGTTGGCGACGTTTTGCGCTTCACCGATCTCAATGCCGCAGACGTGCAGTTGTCCAAGTCGGTCAATGACCTTTTCATTACTGACGTGACAACCGGGCAGGTCATCACCGACAAGTGGCATTTCTACTCGACCGCCCATTGGGGTATCGAGACCATCGAGTTCGCCGACGGCTCCAGCTGGGACTATGAGACAATCGGTGCGGTAGCCACAATTGGGACCACGGCCCTTGCCGACACCGCCTCCGGCACTACCGGTGATGACCTGATCATTGGGCTCGGCGGCAATGACACGCTCACCGGTCTCGCAGGCGCCGACACCTTCGTGTTTGCCGCCGGTGACGGAACAGACACCATCACAGACTTCAGCGTTGCCGACGCTGACCGTATCGATGTCTCGGCTTATGGCTTTGCATCAAACACTGGCTTTACCGGCTTCAACTTCAACGGCACCGATACCGTTGTCGACTTCAACGGTACTGACCAGGTCACCGTGGCTGGCGTGGATCTCACCACCCTGCCCAATCCGGATGATGTGTTCATCTTTACCTAGGCAGATGACGGCGCCGGGTCCGGAAACGGGTCGGCGCCGTCGCATGATGGAATTGCACTTTCTCTCCAGTAAGCAAGAGGCTAAACCGGGTTTAGCTTCCTGATTTACCGACCGAAAGCACATCCGCCATGTCCCACGTCATCGCTTGCCCTGCCCGCATCACCCTGCCCGTGTCCGGCACGTCAGACACGCTCCCGGTGCGCCGGGTCTATTGTGTCGGGCGCAACTATGCCGCGCACGCCATCGAGATGGGGCACGATCCGGACCGGGAGGATCCGTTCTTCTTTCTCAAGTGCCCGGAGAACATCGCCACGGCAGACGCGGACGGCGAGATCACCTTCCCCTACCCGCCCGCCTCAAACGATGTTCACCACGAGATTGAAATGGTGGTGGCGCTGAGATCCGGTGGCCGGGACATCGCGCTGGATGATGCGTTGGACCATGTCTATGGCTACGGCGCCGGTCTCGACATGACCCGCCGCGACCTGCAGGGCGAAATGAAGAAAGCGGGCCGGCCGTGGGAGATCGGCAAGGCGTTTGATCATTCCGCGCCGATGACCGGGTTGGTGCCTGCATCGGACATCGGGCACCCGGATGAAGGTGCGATCTGGCTGAAGGTGAATGGCGAGATGCGCCAGCAGGGCGACTTGAACCAGATGATCTGGAAGGTGCCGGAGATGATTTCCTACCTCTCCGGCTTGTTTGAACTCGCGGCCGGCGACCTGATCATGTCGGGGACCCCGTCAGGGGTCGCGCCCGTTGTGCGCGGCGATCTCATGGAAGGCTTCGTGGATGGGATCGGCGGGTTTCAGTGCAAGGTCGTCTGAAGCGCATGGGCCAGGCTTGCCCCCCAGCTAAGCGGGTTGATCAGCCCCATAGCCCAGGCCGCGTTTATCACCACGCCGGCGGATAAATCCGCGATAATCACCCATTTTCCCACCTTGAACATCTTGTAGAGCATGCCGAGCCTTGTGTCTTTTTGATACAGCGTCGCTACGTCCTGTTAAGACTTGAGCAAGGCACAGGCCAGATAGGGAACATTGATCGGATTCTTTTTCTCGCGCCCGCAAGCAGGCTTTATTGGTGGTCGAACAGCTTATCCGCCTTCAGCGGGCCGTTCTCCGCTCCCGAATGACAATTGAACTCGAACTCATGCTGACATTGTCATCCCCGGGCTTGTCCCGAGGATGACAATGAGCGGCGGCTATCAGCACTCCGGCAGATTGACCGCCAGGCCGCCGAGGCTGGTTTCCTTGTATTTTTCCGACATGTCCTGGCCGGTCTGGCGCATGGCTTCGATGCAGTTGTCCAGCGGCATGAAATGTTCACCATCGCCGTGCAGCGCCAGGGATGCGGCTGACACCGCCTTGATGGCGCCGAGCCCGTTGCGTTCGATGCACGGCACCTGGACCAGCCCGGCAACCGGATCACAACTCATGCCGAGATGGTGTTCCAGGGCTATCTCGGCAGCATTCTCGATCTGCTCATTGCTGCCGCCGAGCGCTGCACACAGGCCTGCCGCGGCCATGGCTGCAGCAGAGCCGACCTCGCCCTGACACCCCACCTCGGCACCGGAGATGGAGGCATTGTGCTTGATCAGTCCGCCGATGGCGGCGGCCGTGAGCAGAAACGTGCGCAGACCTTCGTCATTGGAGCCGATGCAGTGATCGCGGTAATAGCGCATCACCGCCGGCACAACACCAGCCGCGCCATTGGTGGGCGACGTCACCACCTTGCCGCCGGCTGCGTTCTCCTCGTTGACGGCCATTGCATAGACCGACATCCAGTCATTGGCCACATGAGGCTGCGCCATGTTGGAGCCGCGCTGCTCAACAAGGCGTTCGTAGATCTTCTTGGCGCGGCGGCGCACATTCAGGCCGCCGGGCAGGATGCCTTCTTCGCGCAGGCCCCGGTCAATACAGGCCGACATGGTGTTCCAGACCTCGTTCAGACGCTCATCCAGCTGGGCCGGATCTATGTGGGCCTGTTCGTTGGCGCGCTTCATCTGGGCAATGGTCTTGCCATGCTTGACGCCCAGCGCCAGCATCTCTTTGGCAGTTGAAAACGGATACCGGTAACCGGCTTCCTTCTTGGCGGTTTTCAGGCCGGCCGGCGTGCGGTCCAGCTCCGCCAGTTCATCCGCCGTCAAAATGAAACCGCCGCCGATGGAGAAATAGGTTTCCTCCAGCCGCAATGCACCTGCGGCATCGAACGCGCGCAACACCATGCCGTTTGCGTGGCCGTCAAGCGGCGGCCCGTAATCAAAGATCAGGTCTTCGTCTGGATTGAACTTCAGTGGATGCAATCCTTCAGGCTGCACAGTACGGGTTGTGGCAACCTCTGCCAGGGCCTTCTCAGCGTCATCCGGATCGATGGTGGCAGGTTCAAAACCGCACAGCCCCAGAATGACGGCACGGTCGGTGGAGTGCCCCTTGCCGGTAAATGCCAGCGAGCCGTGCAGCGTGCACTGGACGTGGGCCGGCGCACCGGAACCGGGAATCGGGGTCCGCCCGGTACGCAGGTCGTCCAGAAACCGCGCAGCAGCCGTCATCGGCCCCATCGTATGTGACGATGATGGCCCCACGCCTATCTTGAAGATGTCAAATACCGACAGAAACATGGCTATCCGGGCTCCAACGAAAACGCTAGCTGTAGCTGAAATCAATACTGGTGCAATTCAATGTACGACATCACGATAGCAGATCACGGCACGTCCGGCACAAATGCCACCTAGCTGACACTTGCATGCATGTGCTGTTTTCTCTCACGGATCCGGCGCGTGGCATCGTCGGAACCATCATGGAAGGTGCCGAACCAGCGGTCCCAGGGCATCTCCTGGTTGCCGTAATTGCATTCGAAGAACCGGTGATGCAACTGGTGATAAAAGGTGCCGAGCGCGAGGCGACGCTTGTCCCTGACCAGCAGGTGCTCATAGCCGGTGTGGGTCATGGCCGCGCCCAGCGCCTGGTAATGCAGATTGTAGATCACGTGCACCGGATGCGATGCCACGACCATATGGATCATCACGGATGTGAAATACAGAAGGTGTTCAACCGGGTGCATGGACAGACCCGACCAGGGACCGACATTGACATTGCGGTGATGCAGGGAATGAACATGCCGGTACAAAAACGGCACATGCAGAAACCGGTGTATCCAGTAGAAATGAAATGCCGACCAGATCGGCATCAGTACGAAAAAAGCAAGAAACCACAACGGGTTGTCGGCAAAGCTTGTTGTCGGCAGATAGCCATTGGCCATCGCCCAAAGCGTCAGCACCTGAAACGCGGTCCAGAACGACACACCGCTTGCCAGCGACCAGAACATGTTGTCGTGCACCTGGTTCCTGAATGCAAATGACCGGCTGCCTGTGGCCATGTCGCGATGGTCGAACTTCAGTGTCTTGCCCTGCCCGCGCCGGATGTAGAAGTAGTAGTGCAGCGATCCGGCAACAGCCAGCATCAGTCCCATGTTGACGGCCCAGGTCTGCACTATCCAGCCAGCGGCAAGTGTTTTGGCCTGCTCGAGACCGGGATACAGAAAATGCCAGGCTGCCACCGCGATTGCGAGCAACAGCATGCGCTCGCTCAACGACAGCCAGTTGCGCCGGAACCAACGCGCCAGGAATCTCAAATCCGGCGGCCATGCGAAAATCGAGCTATCGGCCAGCGGCAGTTCAGGATAGTAGTTCCACTTGCCGGACGAGCCGGACTTGCCTGCCCGCTCAGTGGGCATAATCGGAGCCTTCCTCGTTGAGAATGGCCTTCAACTCATTGAAATGACAATCCGCCTGTCCGGGATATTGCTCGATCTCGCGCGCGGTCTTCTCAGCCACCTCATCAGACAGCACTTTCAGCTTGCGCCCGGTCCACAAGGCCTTGATGTAGGTTTCCGCAGCGCGCTCAAAATAGTACATGCGGTTGAACGCATCGGCGACCGTGTCGCCGATGACCATGATGCCGTGGTTACCCATGATCAGCACCTGTTTCGACGGATCCGACAGTTGCCGGCAGGCGCGCTCGGCCTCTTCTTCAAATGCCAGCCCGCCATACTCGTCGTCGATCGCGTACCGGTTGAAAAATATCGCGCAATTCTGGTCGATCGGCGGCAGGCCCGGATCGTCCAGAGTGGCCAGAACGGTGGCATGAATGGAGTGCACATGCATGGCGACACGGGCATGCGGGCACAGGCGGTGAATGGCGCCATGCAACCCCCAAGCGGTCGGGTCAGGCGCGTCGGGCCGTGCCATGGTATCAGGGTCGTTGGCGTCCAGCAGCAACAGGTCCGACGCCTTGATGCGGGCAAAATGCATCTGGTTGGGGTTCATCAGAAACTGCGTTCCGTCGTCGTTGACGGCGACGGAGAAATGGTTGGCAACGCCTTCATGCATGTTCAGCCGGGCTGTCCACCGGAAAGCGGCGGCCAGGTCGGCCCGGGTCTCGGAATGGTCAAGGCGGTTGGGACGCAACGGCGTGGCGGCAACGGTCATCGACTTGTCTCCTTCGCGATGTCATGACGGGGTCATGCGCCGCAGGATGTTGGAAAACCCGCCTGCCCGCAATGAAAATGTTCGACTGCCGAATGCAGACTTCACTGACTTTCGGAAACCGGATGCCTGACCGCCTGTTGGGCATATTGTGCGGCAGCTTGACCGGCTGCCCGTCCGGTCGCAAAGCAGGCCTGCAACAGGTAACCGCCGGTCGGCGCATCCCAGTCCAGCATTTCGCCGCACACAAAAACGCCCGGCTGCTTGTTCAGCATGAAGTTTTCATCCACTTCGCCCGCGGCAATGCCGCCGGCAGACGATATCGCCCTGTCGATGGGTTGGATGCCGGTGACCTTGACCACGACAGCCTTGACACTGCGGGCAAGGTCTTCGTCGGTGTCGAGAGCTTGTGCATCAACGCAGTCGCGCCATACGGAGATGGCCTGCGGTGACAGCCCGGCGGCCCTGCGCAGCCGGTTGGACAATGATTGTTTGCGCGGGACATTGCCAAACCTCGCAGCCAACCGGCCGGCATCGAGGTCAGGACGCAAATCAAGCCGCAGTTCACAGTCGCTTGACGTGGCCAAGGCGGCCCGCAGTTCCCGCGACAAGGCATAAATGGCGCCACCCTCGAGTCCTGAGCGGCTGATCATGGCCTCGCCGCGGGCTGTGCGCCCGGCCACTGTCACGGCAATGCGTTTTAGCGGCTGCCCGGCATGACGCGCAACAGTGACATCCGACCAGGCGCAGTCGATGCCGGCGTTGGATGCAACAAGCGGTGAAACTTCGATGCCCCTGGCCGCCAGGACAGACACCCAGCCACCATCCGCCCCGAGCCGCGGCCAGCTGGCCCCACCCAGAGCAAGGACACAGGCGTCGGCAGCAGCTTGGGATCCGTCTGAGAAACTCAGCACGCCGTCATCGCCCCAGCCGGTCCAATGCCTGCGGGTTTCAAGCACGACACCCAGCTCGCTGAGTTCGCGCAGCCAGGCCCGCAACAGCGGCGACGCCTTGAAACTTCGCGGAAACACCCGGCCCGAAGTTCCGACAAAGGTCTCTTCGCCATGGCGGTCTGCCCATAGCCGCACATCGCTTGGCGAAAACTGCGTGATCGCCGGGCCAAGCCAGACTGCTGCGTCGGCATAGCGCGACAGAAAACCGTCTATCGGCTCAGAATGGGTTAGGTTCAGACCACCCCTGCCCGCCATCAGGAACTTGCGGCCGGCGGACGGCATGCGCTCGAAAATCGTGACACGAACGCCCGCCCTCGCCATGGCGTCGGCCGCCATCAGGCCCGCAGGACCAGCGCCAACAACCGCAGCTGTCGCGGCGCGACCGGTATCAGATGGCATAACCGCGCTCAAAATACTCCGAGGCAAGGAGCCGGTAAATCTCGACATCATGGGCGCGATTCAGGCCTGTCGATCCCGGCATCACGGTGCGTTGCATCGAGAATCCAAGTTTGCCGGCAATACGGGCGGAAGCAAGGTTGGGCGCCATGACTTTGCACCACACTTCAGTTGCATCGAGGCGCTCAATGGCCATCGCACACAGCACCTCGCCCATCATGGAGCCGGCGCCGGTGCCCCAGACCGTCGGATCAACGCCCCAGCCGACTTCCGCCGCGCCGCCGCCGAGCAGCCAGATGAAGCCGTCGGCAATCAGTTCTCCGGTTCCCGCATCAACGGCACACAGTCTGAAATGGCGACGGTTGCGTGATTTCTGCCGGGCCAGATGGCGTTTGAGGACAACGTTGATCTCTGCCACGGACTGCAGTTTTACGGCAAGCCAGCGGTTGTATTCCGGCCGGGTCATGAAGCGCGCCAGTGCCGGAGCATCACCGGCCTGCCACTCGCGAAAGCTCAGGCCGGGCATCGTTACTTGCGGCAGCAACAGTTCGGTTGACACAGTATCTTCCTCACATGGCATATTACGCCCCAGCGGGCCCTGAAACACTGAGCCTAACCGCTTCTGCCGGGTTGGTCGAGGCAACTTTAACCTTCATTCGAATGTCGTACTGATCAGGTAGCCAGCGACGGCAGAAGACACCGGCAAGCACGGGCCAAGCACAAAGGTGACGCAGCAATGTCAAACAGCAACGATGCACGGTTCAGCAACAAGGCGGAGGCCTTTGAGGCATCCGATGACATACCGACCCATGCCATAGACACAGCCACCATCGGCGACGTCATCCAGCAACGGTTCGGACGGCGCGATGTGCTGAAGGGTGCGCTGGCCGTGACAACGGTATCGTATCTGATGGGGGGCGCTGCATCGCCTGTTTCCGCCACAACCGGCGGCACACCGTCGGCGTTTGACTTCAGCGAATTGCAGGCTGGCATTGATACCAACCACCACATCGCGGACGGTTATGAAGCCGACATCGTGCTGCGCTGGGGAGACGCCCTGTTCGCCGACTCGGAGCCATTTGATCCAAACGCACAAACCGCGGCCCGCCAGCACCGGCAGTTTGGCTACAACAATGACTATGTCGGCCTGTTCAAGATTCCAGAGCGCCCGGACAACCTGCTGATGTGCGTCAACCACGAGTACACCAGTCCGGAGGTCATGTTTGCCGGGCTGACAGCGTCACCGAAAGACAATGACCTGGCGGAGATAACTGCGCAGATGGTCGATGTCGAAATGGCTGCGCACGGTGTCAGTGTGATCGAACTCGAGCAGCAGGACGGCAAATGGCTTCCTCTGATCACATCCGCCTACAACCGCCGCATATCTGCGTCCAATACGGAAATGTCGGTTGACGGCCCGGCCGCGGGGCACCCGCGGTTGCAGACCAGCAACGATCCGTCAGGCAGGCGCATTGTCGGGACCCTGAACAATTGCGCCGGCGGTATCACTCCCTGGGGCACCTATCTCGCCGCGGAGGAAAACTTTCACGGTTATTTCTGGACCGACGAGATGGAAGAGAAGAAAGGCAAGCAGGTACGCCGCAAAAAAGGCCTCGGAGGCACCCAGGCGGACAGCTATGCCAGATACGGAGTTCCGGGCAACTGGTATAATTGGGGGGCGTACCAGCCCCGCTTCAACGTGGACAAGGAACCCAATGAACCAAACCGGTTCGGCTGGGTGGTTGAGATTGATCCGTTCGACGCGTCCTCAACGCCGGTGAAGCACACCGCCCTGGGCAGGTTCAGGCATGAAGGCTGTGAGTGCATACTGAATGCCGATGGGCGCGTCATCATCTACTCCGGCGACGATGCCCGGTTTGAATATGTCTACCGGTTCGTGTCCGCCAACACGATTTCCGATGACCGCGAATCCAACAAGCGCCTGCTGTCGGCAGGAACACTTTCGGTTGCCCGTTTCAATCCGAACGGAACTGTCGATTGGCTCCCCCTGACCTATGGCGTGGGCCCGCTTGTTCCTGAAAACGGCTGGGAGAGCCAGGCACAGGTCGTCATCGACGCCAGGCTGGCAGCGAAGGCGCTTGGAGCAACGCCGATGGACCGTCCGGAGGATGTTCAACCTGATGAACAGACCGGCAAGATCTACGTCATGCTGACCAACAATCACAAGCGCAAAGACGATCAGCGTGACGAGGCTAACCCGCGTGCCGAGAACCATTTCGGCCACATCATAGAGATGACTGCACCTGACCGCGATCACGCCGCGGACCGGTTCAATTGGCAGATACTTATCAAGTGCGGCGATCCTTCGGTCGCTGAAGTCGGCGCCTTATGGAACCCGGCCACCTCAGCCGATGGCTGGTTTGCATCGCCGGACAATTGCGCGATCGATGGAGATGGCCGGCTCTGGGTTGCGACCGATCAGGGAAAACACTGGAACAAGACCGGCAGGGCGGATGGCCTTTATGCAGTCGACACGACCGGCGAAGCCCGAGGCACGTCGAAACTCTTCTTCAGAGTGCCGGTCGGAGCCGAAATGTGCGGCCCCTGTTTCACCGAAGACTACAAAACGGTATTTCTGCCCGTACAACACCCCGGCACGGACGGCACCGAGAAATTCCCGGGTTTTGAAAGAGCTTCAACATTTGAAGATCCCGCCACCCGGTGGCCGGACTTTGACGACAGCATGCCGCCGCGGCCGTCCGTTGTCTCGGCGCGAAAGAAAAACGATGGCCGGATAGGCGGCTGAAGCATTACTGCAGTCTGGCAGAGCGCGGCAATCGGAATTTGCGTCCGCCAATCAAGATGCGCCGGCAGCGCTACGATCAGTTAGATGCCGGTGCGACGTTTTGCTGGGACGCAAAGGCACGTTCAATAGCGACTTTCAATTGCAGCAGTCCTCTGCCGCGACTGTCACCGGGCGGCAACATCAGGTAGGCCGCGTTTACGTCTTTCATGGCTTCGGGGAGCTTGTTGGTCCGGTAATATGTCGTCGCCCGGTTCACGAAAGCATTATAGTGGTTTGGGTCGAGCTTGATTGCATCACCAAAAAACTTCAATGCAATGTCGTAATTGGCAAGCATGAAATGGTTCTTGCCCATCAGGTTTACCGGAATTGAATTTGTCGGATCCAGTTTTATGGCTTCCGCAAGATCCAGCATTGCTTGGTCAAAATCGCGTTTGTTGAAGAGCGCCCGAGCCCGGGCGATATATATGGAAGGGTCAGACTTTTCGAGATCCAGTGCGGTGGTCAAATCGACAATGGCATTGTCGAGTTGGCCCAACAGGCCATAAGTCACGCCACGTGCCGTATGCGCATCGACCAGTTGCTTTCCGCTTAGGCCCGCCTCGATGGCGCGGGTACATGCTCCAATTCGCTCAAGCGCAGGCGTTGGCCCCAAACAGACGTCGATGTTGCTTGCCGCCGTGGCCGGCGATGCAGACATCAGCATTGACACGATCAGCCCAGCAAAAAGACCGGTTTTCAACGACACATTTCTCACCAACACGCTATCCTCTACGCCATCATGGACATCAACGGCAACCTGGTACCGGAGCACGACAATACACTGCCCATCTCGTTCTCATGCGGCTTATTTGCGGAGAAACTTGGGCAGCGATCACATTTGCAATGCTACACACTCGCAGAGCAAGAAAAAAGGCCGGACTTTCGTTGTCCAGCCTTGTTTCATGCGGTTTCGGCGAGGGAGGTTAACAGCGACTCAGCTGTGCGCTGCCGTTCCGCGAACGCGTTTACTTCAAAGCTCTCGCCTTACGCGCAGCAAAATCTGCCTTGATATGACGCAGATGGTCTGGCCCGAGCAGATGACCTACCTCGGTTTCCAGGCGATGGATTGCGCGGGCTTCGCTGTTCAGGCAGATGCGTGTCATCAGCCGGGCAAAAAATCCGCTTCCGCGCTTGCCGGCGCGATCCGGTGAATGAAATTGATCAATATGAGCTGTAGCAGCCATTATCTTCTCCGTCTTTTTGCAATGACATCCACGATCGGGTGTCTTGTTGCAATTCTTATAGGGGAAGATCGTGACAGATTTGCTGCAATGCAACGTAATATGCTGCAATGCAGCAATGCCAGCAATGCATGACTCTCGCAAAGGCAGTTTCGCGCTCTAAAACTGCGGTTCCAGTACGATTACAGTGGGCTTTGCCGGTAAACTGTCGACAGACAGGGTAATTGTCTGTTCCTGGTCGCGACGAATTGCAAAGTCATTGCTGAGATTGGCAACGAACTGTGACAGCGAATAATCGCCAAATGCATGCATGGGCAGAATCACCCGTGACCTGAGCTGCTTTATGACACCCGCCATCTTGTCTATTGGCAGCGTCCAGCTTCCGTCCACCGGCACCATCACGACATCAAGCCGACCGATCCAGCCCAGATGCCCTGCCCCCAGTTCATGATGCAGGTGACCGAGATGACCGATGCACAGGCCTGAAATCTCGAAAATGAAAATCGAATTGGCATCCTTTTCCGGTGCCTGCCAGCCGCGAATGTCGGTGGTGACATTGCGGATCAGCACATCGTCCACTTCGAGATTGTGATTGCTGCGCCCGCCCTCAGGATTCCATCCACGCAGCACGTATTCGATGCCCGGATCAGGACTGTCAGTGTAGTGGGTCTCGTGCGCCTTGTTCATCGTGACCACCCGCGGGATGCCGCGCCGGCCGGTCCAGCCGGCATAGTCGGTGGCAATTGTCACGCCGCCGGGGCTCTCAATCCAGAACGTCGAATGGCCGACAAAACTGATGCGAACCGTGCCTGATGCAGGTGTACCCTGCACCTGTGTCAGGTTGGCGAAACGGGCTTTGGGCAGGTTTTTTGCGATGGCAAGGCAATTGCTGGGTGCGCGGGCAACAGTGTCAGTTTGAGCAAGCATCGTTCCGGCAGCGGCCCATGCTGATGACGCAAGCAACACCGCAGCAACGCCAACTGCACTGCACAACCGCAAAATATATTTCACCGACTTGGGCCTCCAGCAATTGCCGCAGGTCCGGCGGCTGCCCGCCGGTTACGGCTTGGTGAGTTCAATCTTCGCCTTTTCGCGAAGCGCCTTTACAATGACCTGTAACTTGTCTGCCTGCAAACTGACACGAATACGCTCCGCGACATCTTTCAGTTCCGGGAACGCCTGCTCGCGCTCATCGACCTTCTTGATGACGTGAAAGCCAAACTGGGTCTGCACCGGCTGCTTGGTGTAGGTTCCCTTCTCCAGCGGAAATACAGCCGCCTCGAAAGCGGGCACCATGCGGCCGGTGCCGAAGAATCCGAGGTCACCGCCGCGCGGGCCTGACGGGCCAGTTGATTTGGCCTTGGCCAGTTCAGCGAAGTCGGCACCCTTGTCGAGTTCTGCAATCACCGCCTCTGCCTCGGCCTTGGTCTTCAGCAGTATGTGGCTGGCCTGAACTTCCTTCTTGCCGGCAACCTGTTTCTTGGCTTCGTCATAGCGTGCCTGTATGTCGGCATCGCTGACCAGTTCCGCCGAGCGCTTGCGCACAAATGCTTCGCGCAGCGCCTGTACTTCCAGCCAGGACATCTGGCGTTTGTACTCTTCTGTATCGGCCATGCCTTCCTCGCGGGCGGCATCGGCCAGCAAGTGAGACTCAACCAGAATATTCACAATGAAAGCCTGCTGCTGGTCCGGCGCCACCTGACTCAACGCATCGCCAAGCGACTTTCTGGCAAAGTCCACATCCTTGGAAGTAATCTCGTGGCCATTGACGGTCGCCAGCGTTTTTGCGTCCTGCGCCAGAACGGAAGACGCGCTGACAACCATCAGCGCTGCGGCGCCGGCGAAGCCTGCACGCAAAAATACGGAAAAAGACATCAAACTTTCCTTTTACTATCAAAAACCCTGGATCGGCGCGGACCATGCCCGGACTAAACCAGCATTACAATTAAAGATTATGTCATGTGCATGGTTGCTTGCATGCATGCAATTGTGTTCCGTGCACTGACCTGGCGATCGTCAAATTGCAGTATTTGCCCTCATCCGGCCCGAATGACCAGCAGTTTCTGGCGCGTCATCGCCCGATATAGGTTCGCGGCGCTTTGCTGAGAAACACGACGTCCTTGGCAATGACGTCACACCGCAATTGGAGCTGCCGAGCCAGAACCGCAAACGTCTGCTCCCTGTAAAACACAACGTGCGTCGGATCATGCCGGTATCGCCAATTCTCGAAGCGCGCGTCATCGGTCTGGAAAATGGTCATCACTGCCAATATGCCTCCGGGTTTCAGCAGTGCTGACAAGCGTTTGAATTCATCCCCCGGTGAATGAAAATGTTCTGCCGTCTCGGTGCATGTGACAAAGTCATAGGCTCGTTCCAGCACAAACGCGTCATTGGCAAAATGCGGATCAAAGACCGCCATGTCGTGACCTGAGCCGCGCATCATGTCCGCCAGTGCCGGTGCCGGTCCGCAACCGTAGTCCAGGCCTGCTGATGCAGGCTCGAGCCGCGCCTGTAACGGATCGGCCAGTTTCGAAAGATATGCTCTGTACCCGGGATCACTCACATTATTTTCATGTGTCAGATAATGTGCATACTCTTCGGCTGGCGACAGGAAGCAGGATGGATCCAGAAACGTCGCCTTACATGCGCTGCAGCGATGATAGGTGCGGCCGGTCCGGTCAACCAGGAAGACGCGGGTTTCGCAGCATCTGCAGACCGGGCAATTCAGTGCAGCCACTGGGCATACTCCGGAACCCGTTTTTTCATGTCCTCGTATAGCCAGACCATCCGGTCCATCTGCCACAGCTTACCGGTTACCGTAATCAACAGGCCCAGCAATACCGGCCAGAGTTCCAGCGTCCACAACCCCCAGGTCAGCGGCACAAGCCCGGACCCGGCCAGCATCCCCAGGTAGGAAGCCATGCGGGCATGATGGTCCGGTATCGGGTGAATGCCTGCGTTCAGCCATACACGCTCTCCGAATGTCACCTTCGACATCCAATTGTCGGTCGAGCCGGGTTCGGCAAACGCCCGCGGGTTCCAGAATGTCCACACCACCAATGCCAGGACCGGCACCAGGCACCACCAGCCTATCCACACCCGCGACCAGACCCCCAGCGCCAGCAACGGCAGTATGGGAAGCCGGGTCCAGCCTGACCACGGATTTGCATGCCGCGCCCAGGTCGTATCATCCATCGCCATAAGGCGTTCAAGCCGATGCGCAATCCTCATACCTGTTCTTATGAGGCACACCGGCGGTGGATATCAAGTTGCAGCCGCGCTGTTTGAACGGACTTGACCGGTGCGGTCAGTGCGGCAACGACAACCGCTTTCAGCTCAACGATCTGTGTTTCTCCGCACGACATCCACCTTTGAACCTGCATGAGGAGCCTGCTTTTCAAAGCCGGTACTCTGCGGCTGAAAGGTCCGTTCGTAAGCATCATCTATATTGCGCCGCATGAACGGGTGTTCGACTGGTTCGCGGCGCCGGAAGAGCCAGTACCAGGCGACCTGGAGGTAGCCGCCGGGATAGTGATATCCGCCGTTGTTGCGCAAGGTTTCCGTCCTGTCCTGCCGCCAGATGGCCGGCAGTTCCACCCATGGAACATAGGGATGATCATGATGCACCGCGTGATAGTTGTTGTTGAGAAACAACAAGCGCATCAAAGGTCCGGCTTCGATCACTGCGGTGCGTTCGGCAACCATTTCCTCGGCGCGATGCTCGATGAAGGTTCTGATCATCAATATCGACATGCCGGGATAGGCTACGAACAGCCCGTACGCCCATAGCGGAATGTCCAGCCAGACCAGCAGCGCGACAACCGGTATCAGGCCGGCGACATGCATGACATATGCCCGAACCACTTCCCGGTCGCCGGCACGCGCCAGCTTTAGATCATTGCGCCAGAACGCATATAGCGCCAGAGCCGGTCCGATCAGAATACGGCCGCCAAGCGTACTGTTAACACCCAGCACCGCCTGCATTACAGGACTGGTGCGATGCCAGTCATGGCGGCTCAAATACCAGCTTTCCGGGTCGTCATACGGGTCCGTCAGCATGACATTGTTGTGGTGACGCAAATGGGTATCGCGAAACCGCCGATACGGCACAAACAGGCCGATCGCCGGAGACACCAACGCCTCATTCAGTGCTCCCGACCGGGTCGGGTGGCCGTGCAATGCTTCATGTTGAAGTGAAGAGTGAAACGTGGCCATCAAGGCGGCGGGAACCACCCAGAACCATCCCAGCTTATCGTGCCAGATGATCGCAGAAAGCCAAATTGTATAACAGACAGCCAGCGCAACCCAGGTGGGCCATTCGCGGGCTGCCCTGGTGGTCCCCAGCACCGACATCCCAAAGACAATCCAAAATTCCGCACCGCCGTGAACCCGGCTGCTCGTGCGCAGTTGTCACAGTAACCCAATTCGGCTGAACTGTCACCAAAATGTCAGGAGCAGAAAACTCTCAGATGTCGAGTTCGACATCGTCGACGAACTGGGCGCGCTCGGTGATGAAATTGAAGCGGTCCTCGGGCTTGTTGCCCATCAGTTCCTTGACCACGCGCGCGGTCACTTCAGCCTCGCTTTCGGCCATCTGCACCTGCAGCAGTGTGCGGTTGCCGGGCGTCATGGTGGTTTCCTTGAGCTGTGCAGGCAACATTTCACCGAGGCCCTTGAACCGCGAAATCTCCACCTTGCCGCGTCCGGTGAACTCACTGGCCATCAGTTCGTCCCGGTGGTCATCGTCACGGGCATAGGCCGACTTGGTGCCCTGGACCAGCCGGTACAGCGGCGGCACCGCCAGGTAGAGATGCCCCTGCTCTATCAGCGCCGGTGTCAGCCGGAAGAAAAATGTAATGAGCAATGAGGCTATGTGTGCGCCATCGACGTCGGCATCCGTCATGATGATGACCTTCTCGTAGCGCAGATCGTCTTCACGGTACTTGTCGCCGGTTCCACATCCCAGCGCCTGCAGCAGGTCGCCCAATTGCTGGTTGGCATTCAGCTTGTCGCGGGTTGCAGAGGCCACGTTGAGGATCTTGCCGCGCAGCGGCAATATGGCTTGGGTCTGCCGGTTGCGGGCCTGCTTGGCGGACCCGCCGGCGGAGTCACCTTCGACTATGAACAGTTCGGAGCCCTCCCGCCCGGAGGACGAACAGTCGGCCAGTTTGCCCGGCAGGCGCAGTTTGCGCACCGCGGTCTTGCGGCCCACGTCACGTTCGGCGCGGCGGCGGAGACGTTCCTCGGCACGCTCCACCACCCAGTCCAGCAGCTTGTCCGCCTGGGCAGGATGGCCGGTCAACCAGTGGTCAAAATGGTCCGACACGGCCTTGTCGACAATGCGTGACGCTTCAACCGTGGCCAGCTTCTCCTTGGTCTGGCCCTGGAATTCCGGTTCGCGAATGAACACCGACAGCATAATGCCGGCAGACGACATCACATCTTCCGTCGTAATCACCGATCCGCGCTTGTTGCCGGAAAGTTCGGCGTAATTCTTCAAAGACCGGCTGAGAGCGAGGCGCAAACCCTGCTCATGGGTTCCGCCTTCAGCGGTGGGAACCGTGTTGCAATAAGATGAAACAAACCCGTCGGCACCGCCAAACCACGCTACGGCCCATTCAACGGATCCGTGCCCGCCGTCCTTCTTCACCTTGCCTGCAAAGATCTCGTCGGCCACCCGCGGGCGGCCGTGAATGGCCTCTTCGAGGTAGTCCTTGAGCCCGCCAGGAAAATGCAGAACGGTTTTCTGCGGCGTGTCGTCCTTGTCGGTCAGGTGCACTGGATCGACGGACCAGCGGATTTCAACGCCGCCAAACAGGTAAGCCTTCGACCGGGCCATCTTGAACAGCCGCGCCGGCTTGAACTTGGCGCCCTTGCCGAAAATCTGCTCGTCAGGTTTGAAGCGCACCCGGGTGCCGCGCCGGTTGTGCACTTTGCCCTCGTCGGATATCGGCCCTTCTGCGTGGCCACGCGAATAGACCTGACGGTACAGGGTCTGATTGCGGGCAACCTCAACCTCCAGCACCTCGGCCAGTGCATTGACCACGGACACGCCTACACCATGCAGGCCGCCGGAGGTCTCATAGACCTTGGAGTCAAACTTGCCGCCGGCGTGCAGGGTTGTCAGAATGACTTCGAGGGCGGACTTGTCCTTGAACTTGGGGTGCGGATCAATCGGGATGCCGCGGCCATTGTCGGAGACACACAGATAGCCATCGGCGTCATACTCGACCTCTATAAAGGTGGCATGGCCGGCAACCGCTTCATCCATGGAATTGTCAATGACTTCGGCAAACAGGTGATGCAGAGCCTTTTCATCCGTGCCGCCGATGTACATCCCCGGACGCCGGCGAACAGGTTCCAGGCCTTCGAGCACTTCAATATCGGCGGCGGTGTAGCCGGCCTCAGCTGCCGGATGCCTGGCTTTCTTTGCTGTCGAACCGGAAGATGCCGCTGGCACCGGCTTTTTGGCGGCGGTTGAGGCGTCGGCATTGCCGAACAGGTCAAGTGACTTGGACATTCGTATTCCGGTTATTCATAGGTGTAGTGGCGAATCAGGTACGCGCAGTATGGCATGCGCTCCATACCAAATGCGAGTTTACCCAACAAAAAGGCCACAAATTAGCACGCCAGGCCGGGCCGCCAGCCAAGAAGCGGCAACGATCGGGCAGAAACTGCAGACTTCAACGCCAGAATCTCGGCAGCAGAGAGACGGTGTCGGACAGGCTCTCAGCCAGATCCACCGCTGCGTGGCGCTTGCCACCCCAGTTGCCGTTGCCGATCAGCCTGTCATGCCCGGTCATCCGGGCTTCGTCGAGATCGTTGACGGTACCGAGGCTTGATTGCAGCAATTTGCAGGTCTTGCGCCACGGCGCAATGTCCTTCTTGGCAAACAGGGACCTGGTGAATTCAAGCCAGTATCTGAGACGTTTCAGGTCCTTGCGAAAGGTGTGGTAGTCGCCGCTGGTTGCAAACACCTGCCTCAGGCTCCCGGCCCGGTACAGGTGCTGCACTGACTGGTCGATGATGCGCGGCGCAATACACGAGCAGGGCTGATCCAGCACCTGGGTATCTCGTTGTCGCCAGTCGCCTGTCCGGATCGACCTTTCAAACTCATCCACGAAGCCGATCAGGCCGGCATCCGACACCCGCGCCTGCGCATCTCGAACCATGGCCGCGCGATCCTGCCGGTTGTCGCCCGTCAACGCACCGGCGGCGTCCTGCCACTCCGCCACCACATCGTGCTGGCGCAGCGGGTGCAGTATGGCCATGGCCAGTTTCAGGTTTGTCTCCGCCCACTTGCGCATTTCAGGCCGCAACCAGGGCTTGGTGCCTTTGAGAAACACCCGAAGCCGGCGCGCCGACACCCGGGACTTATGCACCGGAACAGTGCCCCCCGTAATCATGAAAACCTGCAGGTTATGCCGCAGATCGGTAATGTTGACACCTGCAATCGCACACACCAGGTCAGCACCTGTCATTGACGGGTCAAGCCGGATGCGTGTTGGTTTGCGGGCCTGAAGTTCAGCCGGAAGAGCCGCAGCACTGCCTGCTGCCTTAAGCTGGATTGTCATGCCGTGTGCACTTTCATCACAGGATCGTTCATGGGCCAGTTTTTTGAAACCAATAAAACAACCCCGCACATTGGGGCAATGTGCGGGGTTGCAGACTCCAGAGAAAACCTGGGCTCGAAGCGAGGGGGAGCTTCTTATGCTCCAGGTATAAACCAAATGGGCTGGGGGATTAGCAGGGGATTTGGGGCCCGCCAGCTCCATACTGATCATTCTCTTTTACACGTCACAAACGCTCAATATGAATCTCTGCGTTCTATCCGCGTCTACAGCGTGATCACTTTACACCAGCAATCTTCGCTATCAAGTCTCAAAAACTAACAATTTGTTAACCATCGGTCAAATCACGTTTTACGTGACAACAACCGCCCGATTCCCAGGTACGGCAACTCAGTATACTGCGCACTGCAAAGGACAGCCCCGCGGGAACCTTTAACCGCGCGGGGCATCGTGGCTTGTTTGCCTTTACCCGGTCACGAGACCAGGCTTTTCATAACACGGGCACAAGTGCCCGAAAATCTAAGATGTTAATATGTCGGATTGGCTGAAACCAGTATGCAAGGTCCAGGCGCACGCGCTTCGTCCCTGTCAACTGATCACAGCAACGGATGCTTTGGCGGAGTCATTTTTGTAGACCTCCTTGCTTAGCGGATGAGAATATGGTGCACACGGACAAGGTGTCCGTCAAATCACGAATAACGTCAGCATCACTTACGTTTCAGCCCAACCATTGCCGCAGGGCGGCATTAACGGCATCTGGGGCCTCAAGAGTGGCCAGATGGCCACTTCCGGCAATCAGTTCGAGCCTGGCGTCAGAAATTCGGTCCGCCAGTTCACGGGCATATTCAGGCGGCGTGATGACGTCTTCACAGCCTGTCAGGACGAGTGTCTGGCATGATATGTCCTGCAACCTCGGCAGGTAGTCCGGACGGTTGATGATGGCCGCCATCTGGCGCCTGAACACCGCCACACCGGTGTAAGTTGCCATCTTGACTATCGTGTCGCGCAAGTCTGGTTCCAGCGCTCTGCTTCCGGCTACCAGCCTGGTCAGCAGGACGTCAAGGGTGATGTTCAGATAGTGTCCGTCGTCTGCCATTTTCAGCAATGCACGGCGTGCCGCCAGTTCCTCAGTGGTATCGAGCCTGGCCTTGCCGTCCAGCAGCGCCAGACGTGCTACCCGCTGCGGAGCGACGGACATGATTTCCAGTGCCAGATACACCCCCATCGACAGGCCCGCCAGCGCAAACCGCTCAGGCGCATTCGACAGTATCTGTTCCGCAATCGAACGCATGTCGTCTGCACCGGTGTGATCGGCAACAACAACCTGGCGGTCGCCGGAGAACGCCGCTATCTGCGGTTTGAAAAGGTCAGATGTGCACATAAGCCCGGGTATCAGCAGCAGCGGCTCACGCATTCCAGCCATCCAGCATCAGTTGCGACAGCGCCATGTAATCGTCACGCAACGGCGTTGACTTGCGCCATGCCATGGCAACCGTCCGCGCCGGCTCCGGGTCGGCAAAGCGCAGCAACCGGATGCGGCTGTCGGGCGCCTGTTCGCGAATGCACATTTCCGGCAACAAGGTCACGCCATGACCGTTGGCCACCATCTGCACGATGGTGCTCAACGAAGACGCCCCCATGGCCCGGGACAGTTTCGACGTACCGATATTGCAATAGTTCAACACCTGCTCGCGCAGGCAATGCCCCTCGCCCATCAGCAACAGGCGGTCCTCTCCGATCATGGACGGTGTTGCCGCAACATCGGGCTGCAGCCGGTCGTTGTCCTGTACGGCGAGAAGAAACTTGTCGACGAACAGCTCGCGCACCTCAATCTCCGGCGACCCCAGCGGCAACGCAGCCACAATGACATCCAGCTTACCCGCCTTCAGTTCATCGACCAATGTCTCGGTGACAGTTTCACGCAGGCGCAGGTCGACATCGGCATAGTGATCCGCCAGCCGGGTCAGCATGGCCGGCAGCAGATAAGGCGCGATGGAAGGAATGGCACCGAGACGCAACACGCCGCTGAGCGTGCCGGTACGCTCGCGGGCAAAATCTTCCAGATCGGAAACAGCGGTCAGAATGGCCCTGGCCCGCTCTACAGCCTCAACACCTTCCGCGGTAAGAGTGACATGTTTCGGCGACCTTTCAAGCAGCGCCAGACCCCAACGCTGTTCCAGTTCCTTGATCTGCTGTGACAGCGCCGGTTGCGACACCGAGCACTCCTGCGCGGCCTTGCCGAAGTGGCTATGCCGGGCAATGGCTTCCAGGTATCTGAGCTGACGAAGGGTGGTCATAACTCAGATAATAATAACTTATGAACATCGCTTCACAACTAAATTTTGAGTTATAATTGTCAGACACATGTTCTGACTAATGCGCCGACACAACCACTTGCAACAACGCCAGACGTCTCTCCCATGGGCGCCGGGCAGAATACCGTGCCAGTCAAGACCCTGCACCTTGATCATGGCCTCGATGCCATCCCTGGTCACCAGTGTCCGGGGTTCACCGGCATAGTGTTGGATCGCACTTGTTTGAGTTCGTAGACCTTGGCATCCGCACCCGCCATGTGGCCGCAACACCTCAGCCACGTGCCGGTCCCGAGTGAATGGGCCATACCTCTCTGATCACCGGCAGGCAACAGCGCTGTCGGTACCAGCACCTTCGATTGCTAGGCCGGGCGCCCTTTTACTGTGGACTGCAGAGTCTTGTTCAGTGGCAGACCGAGCCGGCACAGACGCTTGCTTCTTGATCTGCCAGGCACTAACCGTTAGCTATGCTGAGCCGCACGGACATACTGCCAGAGCCTGAGCTTCCGGATGCCCGGGAACTGATTGCGCGGGGCCATGCCCTGGCACAAGACTGGCAGGTTCAGCCCGGTGCGTTTCTGAAACATCATGGCGTTGCATGTGAGGCCGCGCACAAGCGCGCCATGGCCGCCGACGGCAAGCTGATGCAACATGCCCAGATCGGCTGGCGCGATCCGGCAAAGTCCGGTGATGCCTGGGCGGAGATCCATGACCGGTGCGCTGCCCGATGTGTCAGCATAGACCGGTACGGCATCTGTCTCGACTGGTCGATGGGCATTCCGCGCGATGATCGCAAGCGCGCCATGCGCGGCACCGGCCTGATCCTGAATGCGCCGGAGGATTTTGCCAGATTAACCGAGGCCGCTCCGGTTGCGCCGCATTTCGGAGATTTTGTGCTCGGGTTTCCGGCGTCGGTGGAAAACACCTGTGCGGCACTGGCTGCCGGCGCCACCAGCATCGGCAATCTCGGACAGTACTTCACCTTCCGCCTGCAGAACCATTCTGATGACGTGACCTGCACGACGGCGACGCTTGCAGCGCTGGCGCTGATTTCAGCCCAGCCGGTGCCCATACTGGTGCACTCGAACCTCGATGACGGATTTGCCGCACTGTTCGGCGACCTGTCGAGCGCAATGGGTGCGGTGCTGCTGGAACGGCATATCGGCAAACTTGCCGGTGTCGAGATCAGCCATTGCTGGGGGCATCACTTCTCCGATCCTGTCCGGCGCCTCGCCTTCCATCTCGCCTTGTCTGACGTGTCGGACACACCCGGCACGATGGTCTATGGCAACACGACGAGCTACCGCGGAACGCCGCAGGAGAATTTCGCCAGCCTGTCATCCTACCTTTCCATCGACATAGCCGGACAATTGCTGAAGCCGACCGGACACGCCATCAATCCGGTGCCGGTCACCGAAAACCAGCGCATCCCGGACGTTGAAGAGGTGATCGAGGCGCAACTGTTTGCGGCGCGCCTGGCTGAACATCAGCACCGGCACATGACGTTGCTGGACGAGACCCCTGCCCGCGCACTGGCCAACCGCATCGTCGCCGGCGGCAGACTGTTCTTCGACAATGCCATCCGGCGTCTTGCCTCAGCAGGCATCGATACGGACAATCCATTCGAGATGTTGCTGGCCATCCGCCGCCTCGGCGACCGGCGCCTGGAGGCGATGTGCGCAACCGGCAGCGACAAGATCCCGTCTGACATTGCCGAGGAAGTTGCCGAAATGGCCGAAGTTCATCTATCGCGGGTGCCGGTGGCTGACCGCCAGGCTCTGGCCAACCTCAATGTGCGCATTGTCACCGCAACAACGGACGTGCATGAACACGGCAAGTTGGTGCTGGACGAGGTCTTGTCCGGCGCCGGCGCGACGCTGATCGACGGCGGCACATCCACCGAGCCCCGGGCACTGGCGGCGACCGCCATGGACGAAAATGCGGATGCCATCGCACTGTCGACATACAACGGCGTAGCCATGAGCTATTACAACGCGTTGCGTGAGCATGTTGGCAAACAGATCCCGATCCTGATCGGCGGCCGCCTCAATCAGGTGCCGGACAGCTCCAATACATCATTGCCGGTGGATGTCGGTGACCAACTGACCGCATCCGGCGCACTTGTCTGCCGTGAAATCGAAGATGCGGTCCCCGCCCTACTGAAAGCTTTAAAGGAAACAAAATGACCATGACCATGACCATTGGTATTATCGGTGCCGGCCATCTCATCAAGCACATGATGCCCGCAATGAGCAAAACCGGTTCCCGCTTTCTGGTTTCGGAGCGTGGCCGCGAAACTTCGGCGCACCTGGCGGAACGCTACGGTGTCGAAGTACTGGCAGACAACCAATCGATCATCGATCAATCGGAGATCGTCATTGTCGCGGTGCGCCCGTTCGATGCCGTTGAGGTTTGCGAGGGGCTCAGCTTTTCCGATGGCCAGACGGTCCTGAGCCTGTGTGCCGGCCTGCCGTCGTCGGACCTGGCACCGGCCATCGCGCCGGCCAGCCTGGTCATGGCCATGCCGGTGGTTGCCGCCCAGTTCAGCGAAAGTCCAACGCTGATGTATCCTGAACACCGGGCGTGCCGGAAGCTGCTGGAGTCCTGCGGCCCGGTGCTGGCCTTGAAGTCTGAAGACAGCTTTGCCCCGGCCGCGACAATCGCATGCTACTACGGCTGGGTGCAGGAGCTGATATCGCAGATGTCGGATTGGGTTGCGGCACAGGGTGTGGATCCTGAAATCGCCCGTCTGCTCACCGCCCAGATGACCCGGGCTGCGGCCACCACGGTGCGCGAGCGGCCCTCCACGCCAACTTCGCAACTGGTATCTGAACTGGCGACCCCGCGCTCGTTCACCCTCAAAGGTCTGGAGGTGTTGCACGAGGCAGATGCCTTCACGCCGTGGAAACGGGCAGCCGATGCCCTGTTGAGAACCAATTAACCCCGTTCAAATTGCCGCAACGGCCAAAATTGACATTTTGGCCGCGAATCCCCATACAAAGCCCATACGTTTCGGCGCCAGGCTTGAGGTGCCGTCAAAGAGGATGCAGACATCCGGTCTGCTCCCGGCACATCAACCAGCTCCATGAGATGTGGCGAGAAATCTCCCTGCATCGGTGCAGCGCACATAGAACGGTCCATACACCTTAATGTCATTCGATACACTTGGCCTTAGCGAAAAGGTCCTCGCCGCCGTCACCGACGCCGGCTTTTCCGAAGCAACGAAAATCCAGGCGGAAGCCATTCCTCCCGCGCTTGAACGCAAGGATGTCCTGGGCCTCGCCCAGACCGGCTCCGGCAAGACAGCCGCCTTTACCCTGCCGATGCTCAACATTCTCGAGAAGGGCCGCGCCCGGGCGCGCATGCCGCGCACGCTTATCCTGGAACCGACCCGGGAGCTGGCCGCGCAGGTGCACGAGGCGTTTGAGCTGCTGGGCAAGAACCACAAGCTCAACATCGCACTGCTCATGGGCGGGGTTTCGTTCGAGGAGCAGAACCGCAAGATCGACCGTGGCGCCGATGTCGTGATCGCAACCCCGGGCCGGCTGCTCGATCATGTGGAACGCGGCAAGCTGATGCTCACCCATATCGAGATTTTTGTTGTCGACGAAGCCGACCGCATGCTCGACATGGGCTTTATTCCGGATATCGAGCGGGTCGCCAAACTGTTGCCGATCACCCGGCAGACACTGTTCTTCTCCGCCACCATGCCACCGGAAATCCAGCGCCTGACCAACCAGTTCCTGCACAACCCGGTTGAAATCAAGGCACAGGCGCTGTCGTCCACCGCCGAGACCATCACCCAGCGCGCGGTCTACGCGCCATCTGACGAAACCTCCAAGCGCGACGCGCTGCGCGAGCTGATGCGCGGACATGCGGACGACGTCAAGAACGCCATCATCTTTGCCAACCGCAAGACGACAGTCGCAGTGCTTGAAAAATCCCTGCAGAAGCACGGTTTTTCCTGCGGCGCTCTGCATGGCGACATGGATCAGCGTGCCCGCCTGAAAACGCTGGACGCCTTCCGCAACAACGACATCACCTATCTGATCGCCTCCGACGTGGCCGCGCGCGGCCTCGACATTCCGGACGTAAGTCATGTCTATAACTATGACGTTCCAACCCATTCTGAAGATTATGTTCACCGTATCGGGCGTACCGGCCGGGCTGGCCGGTTGGGCAACGCCTACACGCTGGTCAAGTGGGAAGAGTTCCGGGTGTTCAAGGACATTGAGGACCTGATCAAGAAGTCCATCGGCTGGGACGGTGAAGCGCCTACCGACGATGAGATCGCAGAGTCCATCGCCGCCAAGGGGAAACGCCGGCGCGGCAGCAGGACAGCCGGACCGAAGTCCAGGGCTGCGGTCAAGAAAGCCAAACCGAAGAAAGCTGAAGAAAAGGCTGAAGTCGCCGAAAAGCTTGAAACAACCAGCGCTGATGCCAAGCCGACCAAACGGCAGTCAGATGAAAAACCGCAACGTGAACGCGGCAGCAGAGGACGTGGCCGGGGCGGCAAGGGCCGGGACAATGACCACGACGACACACCTTCCAGATTTACCGAGGAAAACATGCCGGCATTTCTGGCACGCCCGGTGATCTGACGCGCAACACAAGCGCCTTCGACGCAAGACCTGCCGACCACCCCATCCAAACAACCGGCTCTCGCCATGTCGGCACGAAAATGCCGCCGGTCACTACGTAACCGGCGGCAACAGTTGAGATGATCCAGTCTGGTCAGAATGTCAGTACGGCATCAGCTGTGACACGCCATTCGGTCAGATCGTTGCGGTCGGTGATGGGCACCTCAGCCGCTGCGCCCAGCATCATGTTGTCCAGCAACCTATAACGGAAACCGCCGGCGACAGAGGCAACGGTTCCTGCGTCCGTCGACCCGAAGTTGAACACGTCATATCCCTCGAAGTCTCCAACCGTGCGGTTGCCATGATCAATGACAGAGAACATGTTGAATTCGACCAGCGGGAAGAAGTTCTCCGTCAATTCATAGTTTGCGTGCAGTGACAGGACAAAAATCGAGCTGTCATGATCGGAATCGATCGCCAGATTGACGTTGGCGCTGCCCTGGACCTGCAGTGCCCCGACTTCCTTCGCCGCGGTGACGAAAAGGTTGATGAAACCGTCGCCGCCTTCCTGGATCTGAACACCACCCGACTCGATGTTGCCGGCCGGAATTTCATAGCGCACACCACCGGACAGCATGAACTGGTTTACCGGATCGACGATGAATGCGTACTTCAGGCCCGCTGCGATGTTGAGAAAGCCGTCGGTGTCCGGCAGGCCCGCATTGAAGTCAAGATCGCTGTAGCCATCTTTGGTGGCGATGAGAGCCAGCCGGTCAGTCAGCGCATACCGAATCTGCGCCGCCACCACATTCACGTCGCCGCCATTGGTCAGGAAACCGGACGGAATGTCGTGGTAGATGTAAATCGGACGCAACTCGGTCGTAATGAACGGAGTCTCGTTGAAGGTCGGGTTGGTGACCGGCGGCACGTACCGCATTCCCGGTTCTGGAGGCAAGGCGAGGTCAGCCGAAAAGGCCGGACCGCTGCCTGCAGCCCCGGCGACAATTGCGGCGGCAAAAAGCAGTTTTTTCAACATATTGATAATACCCCTGTGTTGGCCTTCCAACTCCGTCTGCGACGATCAAAAGAAGGCATGAACCCAGTAGTAGGTTGCAGCCGAATTCTTCCTTGACCTCGATCAAGTCAGCAGTCGGATTTTCCGCAAGCCGGGCAATTATCGCAAACGGGGGAGCGCTTCGATCAGAGTTACGCAATGGCAAAGCACCGGTTTCGATCTGGTGTCAAAGGCGCGAATACGTCAAGAACGCGTGTCTTTTGTCAGGAACTCCGGACAATCACATCTGATGCTTCATCCACGCTGCAGTACGTCGGCGGACACCGGGGTGAGTTCAATCGACTCGCCACAACCGCAGGCGCTGGTCTGGTTCGGATTGTTGAACACAAAACCGGACCGCAGCTTGGTGACTTCATAGTCCATTGTGGTGCCGAACAGGAACAGAATGGCCTTCGCCTCGATCAGGACCCGGGCGCCCCTGTCTTCGATAACCTCGTCGAACTTGTCGGGTTCGTCGACGAAATCCATGGTGTATTCCATGCCGGCACAGCCGCCGTTCTTAACGCCGATGCGAAGGCCGCCGGTGTCCTTTTCGGACCTGGCCATGAGTTGCTTGATCCGGTCCACTGCGGCATCGGTCAATGTCAGCACGGCCGGCATGGCACGGGGGGTTGCAGCATTTACTTCGATAGCGCTCATCTCACCTCACCACATGTTCAGCGCCACACGCGCCTCATCCGACATGCGCGAGGGATCCCATGGCGGCTCAAACACCAGTTGCACATCAACATCCATCACACCTTCAACAGTGCGCACCGCGTCCGCAACCCAACCCGGCATATCGCCGGCGACAGGACACCCAGGCGCCGTCAGCGTCATGTCGACTTTTACCGAACGGTCATCCTCCACATCGATCTTGTAGATCAGACCCAGTTCAAAAATGTCGACCGGGATTTCCGGATCGTACACGGTCTTGATCGCCGCAATCATGTCGTCGGTCATCCGGCTCAGCTCTTCCTTTGGTATGGATGATGAGACGTCCGGATTCTGATGGTCGGATTCGACCGCATCGGGTACCGGTGCGGGAGCGCACGATGTATTTGAGTCTGTCATGGTCTAATCCCTATCACATAAACATCTTCTGTGCAGATGTAAGCGCTGCGGCCAGCCGATCAATATCTGCGGTGTTGTTGTACATGCCAAACGAAGCCCGGCAGGTTGCAGTTACGCCGAACCGCTGCAGTAGCGGCATGGCACAATGAGTGCCGGCGCGAACCGCCACGCCATGCCGGTCAATGACGGTTGATATGTCATGGGCATGAGCGCCCTCCATGGCGAACGAGATAATCGCACCCTTGGTCGGCGAGGTTCCGAATATTTTCAGCGAATTGATATGGGACAGGCGCTCGTTGGCGTATTCGAGCAACGACGCCTCATGCGCTGCGATGGCCTCGCGCCCGATAGAATCCATATAGTCGAGCGCAGCGCCCAGTCCGATGGCTTGAACTATGGCGGGAGTGCCTGCCTCAAACCTGTGCGGCGGATCATTGTAGGTGACACCGTCCTCGGTCACCTCGATGATCATCTCGCCGCCGCCCTGGTAGGGCGGCATCTTGGCGAGCAATTCCTTTTTGCCGTACAGCACGCCGATGCCGGACGGGCCGTAGGTCTTGTGACCGGTGAACACGTAGAACTCCGCATCCAGATCCTGCACATCCACCGGCATATGCACGGCACTTTGCGATCCGTCGACCAGCACCGGGATGCCGCGTTCGTGGGCGATCTTGATGATCTCCTTGATCGGGACCACTGTGCCGAACGCATTCGACATGTGGGTGATGGCCACCATCTTCGTCCGCGGTGTGAGCGTCTTGACGAAATCCTCCACATGCAGCGTGCCTTCATCATCGACCGGTATCCAGCGGATGTTGGCGCCTCTGTGTTCGCGGTGGAAATGCCACGGCACAATGTTGGAATGATGCTCGAGAATCGAAATTACAATGTCATCGCCTTCGCCAATGACCAGGCCGCCAAAACTCTGGGCGACCAGGTTGATGGCATCGGTTGCATTGCGGGTGAAGATGACCTGGTCGCTTGATGGCGCATTGAGAAAGCGGCGCGCGCTTTCCCGCGCGTCCTCGAAGGCCTGCGTCGAGGTGTTCGACAGGTAATGCAGGCCACGATGCACATTGGCATACTCTTCCGAATATGCCTTCTGGATGCGGTCCAGCACAGCTTGCGGTTTCTGCGCCGAGGCACCGTTGTCCAGATATGTCAGCGGCTTGTCACCGTAAATCGGTTTGGCCAGGATCGGAAAGTCCGCCCTGACCCTTTCAACATCATAGCCGGTAGCTGGAACGATCTTTGCGGCAATTTCATTCATAGGACATGAACTCCATCAGCGATCCATCGGGATCGCGGAAATAAACACTTGTGCCTTTTCCCATCGCGCCGTGGCGCTCACAGGGGCCTTCCTCAATATCTACGCCGTGCGCCTGCAGATGCTCTATGGCCCCGGCAATCGGACCGTGCCAGCGGAAACACAGATCACTGTTTCCCGGCATCACCGGCAGTTTGGCAACCGGCGTGCCATGCTGGTCCGGTCCGTGAATGTTCAACTGCTGCTCGCCCCAGCGGAACTGGAACCCGTTGCCGAACTCGATAGCTTCGGCCCCCATCACATCGACATAAAACGTCCTTGCCTTGTCCCAATTGGAGACGTGGATAACGCAATGGTCCAATGTGATGCCGGTCATGACACTCGCCTCAACCAGCCTTCCGCCGTGCCAGCCAGCCCCGAGCTAGTTCGCCCAGCACCTCGCGAATGGCATCGCTTTCGACGTCGTCGAAGGCTTCCGCAGCAAAGGCGCCGATCAGCATGGATTTCGCCTCGGTTTCGGTGATCCCCCGTGAGCGCAGATAGAACAGCTGGTTCTCATCCAGGTCGCCGGACGTGGCACCGTGGCCGCAGACGACATCATCGGCGTAGATTTCCAGTTCCGGCTTGGCATCGAACTCGGCCTGGTCAGACAACAGCAGGGCATGTGATGACTGGTTGCCGTCGGTCTTCTGGGCATCACGGCGTACAATTGCCTTGCCCTGGAACACACCGCGGGCCGCCTCGTCCATCACGCACTTGAACAGTTCGCGCGACAGGCAGTTCGGCACGGCATGGTCGATCACCAGCCTGGTGTCGTTGTGCTGCTTGCCGGTCAGCAGGAAAGCACCTGACACATGGCTTTCAGAGTGCTCACCGGCGAAGGTGATGAAACCCTGCTGGCGGGTTGCAGACCCACCGATTGTCAGGGTGAAGTCCTTAAGGTGAGCACTCTCAGCCAGATGAACCTCGGTATTGGAAAGGTGAATCGCTTCAAGGCCTTCTTCCTGCACCTTCACGCGGTCGAGCCGGGCCTTGTCTGCTATATGCAACTGGGTCACGGCATTGTGCACATATTCACCAGTTCCGCCGATATGGGTCTCGATCAGAGTTGCTGACGCACCCTCCTCCACAACGATCACATTGCGGGTTGTGTAGGTGGCGGCCTGCTCGGCTGTGGTCACGAACAGCAACTCGATCGGTGCGTCCATGTCGGAGCCTTGCTTGATCCTGAGACCGGCGCCGTCGCTCATATAGGCAAGGTTGAGGGCGGCTATCGGATCGGTTGACCCTGCAACAAGCTTGTCTGCCACCCAGCCGGGCAACTCGTCCGCTCCGAGGCTGGCAAACTCGATGTCGCCGGTCGCAGGCAGAGACGAACGGTCTGCGTCATAGGCGCCGTCAACGAACACCAGCCGCGCACGCGCCACATCGCTGAACGGCGTTGCAGCGATGAGCGCATCAATCGCGCCTGCAGATGCCGTCGTGCCGGCAACAGGCGGCAGCGGGCTGGACATCAACTGGCGCAGATCGGTCCACTTCCAATCTTCCATGCGCCGGTGCGGCAGGCCTGTGGCGGCAAACTGGGCAAAGGCGAACTTGCGGACATCGGCCAACGCCCCTTGCGGGTCGAAGGCTTCGGTGTAGGCGGCTTCCGCCGGTGTCTTCACTAAGCTGACTGTCATGATTTTGATCCCGCCTTACGCTGCAAACGCCGCGTAACCGTCCTTTTCCAGTTCAAGCGCCAGTTCCTTGCCACCGGACTTGACGATCTTGCCGTCGGACATGACATGCACCCGGTCGGGCACGATGTAGTCGAGCAGGCGCTGATAGTGGGTGATCAGCAACATGCCGCGTTCCGGTGAGCGCAGCGAATTCACACCCTCTGCGACCACGCGCAATGCATCGATGTCGAGACCGGAGTCGGTTTCGTCGAGCACGCACAGGCTCGGCTCCAGCACCGCCATCTGCAAAATTTCAGCGCGCTTTTTCTCGCCGCCGGAAAATCCGACATTGACCGGACGCTTGAGCATGTCGGTGGTAACATTCAGCTTTTCCGCCCGCTCGCGCACCAGCCGCATGAACTCCGGCGTGGTCATCTCTTCATCTCCGCGCGCCTTGCGCTGGGCATTCAGGGCCACTTTCAGAAACTGCATGGTGGCGACGCCGGGGATTTCGATCGGGTACTGGAACGCCAGGAACACACCTGCGGCGGCGCGTTCGTCGGTTTCCATTTCGAGCAGGTCCTGACCCTTGTAGGTGATCGACCCTTCGGTGACTTCATAGCCGGGGCGGCCTGCCAGGATGTAGGACAATGTGGACTTACCCGACCCGTTTGGGCCCATGATGGCGTTCACCTCGCCGGCATTGATGGTCAGGTTCAGACCCTTGATAATCTGCTTGTCCTCTTCTTCGAGGCTCACGTGCAGGTTTTTGATTTCAAGCATTTTGTTACTTTCCCGTTCTGTCAAACTTTTCTAATCATCATCATCAATCCGCCCGCGGCCCAGGCGACAAATCCAACCGCACCGATAACCATCGGCACATTCAGCCAGGCCCGGCCGCCCTCGGTGGTTCCACCAATACCGATATCGAATATCCAGAACAGGAACCCGAATGGCAGCGCGAGAAGGAATATCTTGCGCGCCTTTGCGGTGAACTCTTCCAGACTGCCGAACCGGGGCTGAAACAGGCGGTCAAACATGGTCTCCGGCTATCCCACACTGCCTTCCAGCGAAATGCCGATCAGCTTCTGGGTTTCGGCCATGAACTCCATCGGCAACTGCTGCAGCACATCGCGCACGAAGCCGTTGACCACCAGCGCCACGGCTTCTTCTTCATCAAGACCGCGCGACTGGCAGTAGAACAGCATGTCGTCAGATATTTTCGACGTGGTCGCTTCGTGTTCAAAAGTCGCCGTGCGGGTCTTCGATTCAATGTACGGCACGGTGTGGGCGCCGCACTGGTCGCCGATCAGCAGCGAGTCACACTGGGTGAAGTTGCGCGCGTTCTTTGCTTTCGGGTGGGTCGTCACAAGGCCGCGGTAGGTATTGTCGGAATTACCCGCCGCGATGCCCTTGGAGATGATGCGGCTTGAGGTGTTCTTGCCGAGATGGATCATCTTGGTGCCGGAATCGACCTGCTGGTAACCATTGGAGATGGCGATGGAGTAGAACTCGCCCACCGAGTTGTCACCGCGTAGGATGCAGCTTGGATACTTCCAGGTTACCGCAGAGCCGGTTTCGACCTGGGTCCAGGAGACTTTTGAATTGTCACCGCGGCAGTCGGCGCGCTTGGTCACGAAGTTGTAGATGCCGCCATTGCCGTCCTTGTCGCCCGGATACCAGTTCTGCACCGTCGAGTACTTGATCTCGGCATCTTCCATGGCAATCAGCTCAACCACGGCCGCATGAAGCTGGTTCTCGTCGCGCATCGGCGCGGTGCAGCCTTCCAGATACGACACGTAGGAGCCTTTTTCGGCGATGATGAGCGTGCGTTCAAATTGGCCGGTGTTTTCCGCGTTGATACGGAAGTAGGTCGACAGTTCCATCGGGCAGCGAACGCCTTCTGGAATGAACACGAAAGAGCCATCGGTAAACACGGCAGAGTTCAGCGCTGCATAGTAATTGTCGCCCTGGGGCACCACGGAGAACAGGTACTTCTTGACCAGTTCGGGATGCTCGCGAATGGCTTCCGAAATGGAGCAGAAGATGACACCGGCCTTGGCCAGTTCCTTCTTGAAGGTGGTTACCACCGACACGCTGTCAAACACCGCATCCACCGCGACCTTGCCCGACGCGTAGGACGGTCCGGCATCTTCGTCCAGCGTACTGGGCTCGTCGTGTTTGCGCACGCCGGCCAGCAATTCCTGTTCCTTCAGCGGGATGCCAAGCTTTTCATATGTGCGCAGCAGTTCGGGATCGACTTCATCGAGGCTCTTCGGCCCGGTCTGCCCTTTTGGCGCGGAGTAATAATAAATGTCGTTGAAGTCGATCTTCGGATAGCTGACCTTGGCCCAGTCCGGTTCATCCATCTTCTGCCAGCGGGCGTAGGCATCCAGACGCTGTTCCAGCATCCACTCCGGCTCCTCCTTCTTGGCGGAGATGAACCTGATCACCTCCTCGGACAGGCCTTTTGGTGCCGTGTCGGACTCGATATGCGTCTCGAAACCGTACTTGTACTTGTCGACGTCAATCTCCTTGACGCGCTCAATTGTTTCAATATCGGGCATTCTCGCCTCTCCTTAGCTTCTAACCGATCAGGCAGCCGCCGCCTGCGCCAAATGGCGGGCGGCAATTTTCTGCCAACTGTCTGAAAACCTGTTCACATCTTCTACGCTGGACGACCATCCAAGGCTCACCCGGATCGCCGACTTTGTTGCTGCTTCACTTGCGCCCATGGCCTTGAGGACATGGCTTGCCTGCACCTTGCCGGATGAGCATGCAGACCCTGACGACACCGCGATCCCATCCAGGTCAAAGGACATCAGTGCGGTATCGGCTTCAAGCCCGTCGAGCGCGAAACACACGGTATTCGGCAAACGTTCAACGCCGCGCGAGAACACCGTGACATCGCCCGGACCCGACGCCAAAACCGCTTCAAGTTTCGCCTGCAGGTTCCTGAAATCAGATTCGTTTTCGCCAGCGGCACGAACCGCGGCTGCGAAGCCGGCGATGCCGGCAACATTTTCCGTCCCGGCCCGGCGCCGCAACTCCTGACCTCCGCCGGCCACGAGTGGCGCGACCGGCAGTCCATCGCGTATCACCAGCGCGCCGACGCCCTGCGGACCGCCCAGTTTGTGGGCCGAGACGCTGAGCAGGTCGACGCCGAGCAGGCCGAAGTTGACCGGCAGTTTGCCGAGTGCCTGTACCGCATCGCAATGCACCAGTGCGTCATGTTGGGCAGCCAGCGCCACGACATCACGTATCGGCTGAACGGCGCCGGTTTCGTTGTTGGCCAGCATGACCGAAACCAGAATCCGCCCGTCAGCCTTTGCCAGCAACGATGCAAGCGCTGACAGGTCAACCACACCTTCTTCGGTGACCGGCAGCACATCGACCGGCCGGCCGGCTGCCCTGGCAGCCTCCAGCACGCACGGGTGCTCGATTGCCGATACGATCAGGCGATCAGCCTTCACGCAGCGAAGTGCCTGATTGCAGCTCTCCGAGCCACCGCCAGTGAACACTACAGTTGGCGCAATGGTCCCGAGCGCGCGCGCAACCTGTTCGCGAGCAGATTCGATCAGCGCGCGGGCCTTTCGGCCTTCCTCATGCACCGAAGACGCGTTGCCGTGCAGATCCAGAGCGGCAAGCATTGCGTCGCGCGCTTCGGGCCTTACCGGGCTGGTCGCATTGTGATCGAGATAGGTACGCATCACTTCAGGCACTCAGTTCTGCACCATGTTGCTGACAGGGTGAGTCTTGGCGCGGCGGATTGAGGCTTCCAGCGCCAGGTTGCGCTGATTGACAACATCCCCCAGGGTCACTGCCGACAGAAAACCGTACACCTGACGGCCAAGTGCCGCCCACAGCTCGTGGGTGACACACTTTTCACCCTTCACACAGCCGTCAATGGCGTCGCCCTGACAGCGTGTCACCTGCATGGGCTCATCGGCTGCTGTCACGATATCTGCGATATTGATGCGATCAGACGAGCGGGCAAGTTTGTAGCCGCCACCGGGACCACGCTGGCTTTCCACGAGGCCGGCGCGGCGAAGCTTTGCAAACAGTTGCTCAAGGTATTCCTGACTAATGTCCTGCCGTTCGGACACATCCCCCAATGGCACAAGGACGCCTTCGGGCTGGGCCGCAATATCAGCCATGGCCATTACGGCATATCTGCCTTTTGTCGAGAGCTTCATGCTATTACTCACTCCATTGGCGCGCGAATACGTCCGGGCGAGTGATCCAGTGCCCGTAAAGCTTGCATTCCCGCTGTCAAATTGTGTAAGACCCCGCCTAAGCGCCCGTTTCCGGGCCGCAACGGTTTCTTGAATAGTTCTAAACTGGATATAGAATACCCGACAAGCAGAGTCAACAATTCAGTCCCGCCAAATTCAGCGTTTTTCACATCAATTGCTGATGAGAGGGTCAAATCCTCGTTGCCTCGTCATTGTGTCAGGGCAACCTTTTTTTGAGAACGGATGTCAAACGTATGCCTGAGGTCATTTTTAACGGACCCGCCGGTCGCATTGAAGGCCGCTATCACCACAATCCGGAGCACGGCTCGCCAATCGCCCTGATTCTGCATCCGCATCCGCAGTTCGGCGGCACGATGAACAATCCGATCGTGCATGATCTCTACTATATGTTTCGTGACCGCGGATTCTCGGTCCTGCGCTTCAACTTCCGCGGTGTCGGCCGGTCCCAGGGCCTGTTCGACAACGGCGCCGGCGAGCTGTCTGATGCCGCAGCGGCGCTGGACTGGATGCAGACCTACAACAAGGAAGCGGCCACCTGCTGGATTGTCGGCATCTCGTTCGGTGCGTGGATTTCGATGCAGTTGCTGATGCGGCGCCCTGAGATAGCAGGATTTATCTCCATTGCGCCGCTGGCCAAGCACTACGACTTTTCGTTCCTGGCCCCCTGCCCGGCATCGGGCCTGTTCGTCAATGGCCAGTACGACACGGTCACGCCCGCCGATTCCATCAATGCACTCGTGGCCAAGCTGAAAACCCAGAAGGGTATCAAGATCGACCATGAAGTGATGCCTGACACGAATCACTTCTTTGAAGACAAGATCCCGGATCTGACGGATATCTGTGCCGATTATCTCGACAAGCGTCTCGCTGTGGAACTGAAGGAAGACTAGGTCTCGCGAGCAACTGACACATGATCCGGATGAAACAGCAGCTTAACGCAGTAAGCCGCTGAATTTTATGAAGCTTTGCCGCTGCGGATTGTCAGCCGAACGGCAGGTAGGTGATTGTGTCGCCTTTGGACAATTCACCGACACCTGCGTCAACCATCGCCAGCCCATCTGCCAGCGCGATCGGCAATAGCGCGGCAGAACTGCCGTGCCCCAGCATTTGCACCATCGGCAGCCCCTGATCGTCACGGCCCGTGATCCGAACCGGAACGTACTCGACGCGATGCGGCCGCCTGCGCCGCTGGAAATCACTGATTGCAGGGAATTTGCTGTTTTGCGGTCTTGTTGCGCCCGCAAGTCTGTCGATCATGGGCCGCGCAATCAGGTTGAACGTGACGAATGCCGCTACAGGATTTCCCGGCAACCCGACATACAACGCACTGCTCATCTCTCCAAGCGTGACCGGCTTGCCTGGCTTCATGGCGACGTTCAGGACGTGCAGTTGCCCCCCGGCGTCGCGGACCAGGTCTGGCATATGATCTTCTTCGCCGACCGATACGCCTCCGGTCGTGATCACGATATCTGCCTGCTTTGACGCGGCGGCCAGCGCCTCGGCAAGCCTCACCCTGTCGTCCGGCAACGAGCCCAGGTCAATGACCTCGAGCATCGGCTGGGCAAGCAGGCCCTTGAGCATGAAGCGGTTGGAATTGTAGATCTGCCCGAAGTTCAAGGTTTCACCCGGCTGGCGGAGTTCGTTACCCGTTGAAAAGATTGCGACACGCACCTTGCGGCGCACATCCAGCATTGCCAGCCCGGTTGACGCTGCCAGTGCCAGCCGTGCCGGCGACAAGACATGTCCGCATTCCAGCAATGTCTGACCCGGCTTGATGTCTTCACCGGCTCGCCGGATGTTCTCACCAGGTCGGGGACGCCGGGCAACAAGTATTGCACCATCCAGCCGCTCGACATGCTCCTGCATGATAACCGCATCAAATTCCGGCGGCACCGGCGCGCCGGTCAGCACCCGCAGTGCCCGGGCCGTGTGCAGCCCGGCGCCGGTGTCGCCAGCGGCGATCCTGCCGTCGACCGTCAACCTCCAGGGACCGATGCCCGACAGATCCGCAAACCTCACGGCATATCCGTCCATGGCTGAATTATCGAAGTGCGGCTGGGGTCCAGGTGCCGTGACCGGCGTGGCAAGAACCCGTCCACATGCGTCTTCCAGTGGCAGGCTGATGGTGTCTTCAACCGGACTTGCCAGCCTGCACCCGCGTTCGACAGCCACATCCAGCGTCGTCAGCTTTCCGCTCTGGGATCCTGTGCAGGCTGCAATGCCTGGTCCGGCACTATGATGCGGCTGCATGATCATGTCCTTCCTTGTTGCCAGCCATGGCCGCAAGCACCACCGGCAGCATCTCCAGCGCCAGATATCTGCTTTGGGTGTCGGCACCAGCGATCCAGTCAGTCAACGTCGGCAATGCATCACTCGGACCTGTCGCCAGCAATTTCGCAACCTCATGCTTGTGGCGGCCTGATTCCATCCGGGCCTGCTCGAGCAGGAGCGCCACCATGCCGGGATGACCGGTTTGCTGTCTTGCCTCTATTGCCGCGAGCCTGACCTTGTGATCTGGATCAGAAACAGCCGAAGCAAACTCCTCGTCTGTCAATGTTCCGGCCGTTACCAGTGCGGCCAATGAGGCTGCCCTCACCTGGGGTGAGCGGTGGCCGGCGGTATTGCGGACCGCTTCAACGGACTCAGGCGAGGCAATTGCGCCGAGAACCGGTATTGCCTGCCGGCAGCGCCCGTCATCATTGCCCGAAGCCAGAACAATCATGTCCTGTTGCGCCTCCGACATATCTATGTCCTGGTCAGCCAGGCGGCGCAGTGAGCTCAATGCAGCATCGCTGAGAGCAGCATCCCGTTCGGTTGCCGCACGGGCGAGCGCCATAACCAGTACCGACTTGCGGGTATCACCGGCGACACCGGCCGCCAGACGCCGGACATCAAGATGGGCAGGAGGTTTCGCCTCGGGGTCCAGCTTGCGCCGGCGCACGAGAGACCCGGTCATTTCCAGGAATGACAGGTCGGCATCTTCCAGTTCAACCGTATTGCCGGCCTGCATCCGCTCCGGGTTAACCGCCATGATGGCCTGTAGGGTAGATTGCGGAGGCGGTTCATCGACGTTCTGTCCGGATTGTGCAGCCTCATCAGTTCCGTCGCTGTCGGACTTGTCCGCTGATGGCATCTCATTGCCGCCGCGATCCAACTTGATGGTCGCATCACCCTCATCGCCTGCCGCCTGTTTCCCCTTTTTGGGGACGAACTGGACGACCGTGCCGGTTTCCTGGTCGCCTTCTCCTACAGGAGCGGCGATCTTCGCGCCGGCAATGGTTTCTGCAAGTTGAACTGCCGCGCGATCTGCGTCCGGGCCGTCAGCCTTTGCCAGATCGGCCAATGCGGATATGGCTTCCATGCGCACCGCCTGATCATCCGAGGCGATCGCCTGATCAAGCATTTCATTGAGACCCGGCATGTTCAAAGTGGACGCGGCCCGCAGGCAAACACGGCGCACCCTGGCATCGGTGTTCCTGTGATCGCAGATGTCTTCAATCAAGGCCGAGGCCTGGCGTGGCTCTGCAACGGCGGCGGCAGCCAGCATTGCGGCGATCACCTCTGGTGGCTTGGTGCGCAGTGAGCGTTCGGTCCTCGACACGAGCGCCAGCCCGGCAACCGGTTGCCCGGCGCCCTCTATCGCCTTGCAGGCGGCAATAACGACGATCGGGCTGATATCATTGAGCGCCTTGTCGAGCGCCTTCGTGCTCACTTGCCCGAGGCCGGCGACAGCCGCCGCTCGCACTTCAGGGGCGACATCATCAAGTCCCAGGGTCAGTATTTCGTCGCTTGCCGATGCGGCCGCGCTCTCGACAACTGCAAGACGTACGCTGGCGTCCCGATCAGCTGCAAGTTGTCGCATCAGCGCCCCGGACAAAGCAGGATCCGTGGCTGCAAGTGCCGCAGCAACACGCTTGCGGTTCAACACCGATGCCTGTGACAGCAATTGCTGCAGCTTTTCCATTCCGGGCCGTCCCAGCCGCGCCAGCGCTGTGCACGCCACAGGCCACAGGTCCTGACCTTCCGGGTCGTTGAGGGCCGTCTCGATGACCGCCGGGGCCTGCTCCGCACCCAGCACACCCAGGGCCTCCACAGCGGCCAATTGCACGTCGAGCCAGTCATCCCAGTCTGAATAGGCCTCATCCCAGGCTATGTCGTGGTGTTCCCCACGGCCAACTGCCAATGCCGACAACAAGTCATGGCAGCCGTCAGCCCCGAGGGTCTGCAACGCCTTGACATATTGCGTCTTTGCCTCGGAATCCGGGTCTTCACGTAAGTTGTCCGTCAGTGGCTGACAGGCTGCCGAAACGTTCAAACTCGCCAGCGCGGCAGCCGCATCACAGCGCACATCGGGATCAGCATCGCGCAATGAGGCAATCAAAGTATCCGTGGCGGTCGGGTGGTCCAGTTTTCCCAACCCCTGCACGGCAAGGCAACGCTCTGCATTGTTGCCGTTGACAACTATGTCGGCCAGCGCGCGCGCAAGCTCGCTGAACTCGCAGGACGCCGTGTCCTGCCGGGGCATTGCAATTGCCATGGCTTCGATCTCCCAGCAGTTCTCCGGGCGCACAAACGCACCCGGAGATCAGGTTCAGGCGATGTCGCGCCGTGCAAACGACATGGACCGGAAGTCGTGCTTGTACGGGGACTCGCCGATCTTCTTCACATTGCCGACACCCATCTTGTAGTTGTAGTTGCCGCTGATCCAGTCCACGACCCGCCCGGCCAGTGCATTGGCCGGCTGGGAAGTGTGCAGGAAGTCCATGTACATGACCCCCTTCTTGAGCGCCGGCGTCACGATGGCGACGGCAGTAATGGCGGCTTTTTCCAGCTTGATATGACCGTTCTCCATCAGCTTCGTGAAAGTGAAGTCATCGCCCTCGATGCCGATGATGGTGTCAACCTGAACCGGGATGCGATCGGAATACAACATCACATAGTCGCCGTTCTCGATGCCCCGGGCGGCTGCGTCGTCAGGATGCAGCTCAACCCAGTTTTCCGGCCAGCGCTGCACAATGTAGGGACGCCTGCGATCATCGTAACCCGACTGCCAGCGCTCGTTGATGCGGCCGGACGTGGTCCACAATTCATCGCCTTTCGGACTGAGCCACTCCCAATAGTCGGAGAACAGTGACCACGGTGCTTTCTGGATGTTGCACTTGCCGGTCTGCGAATTGAAATGGGTCAGCTTCTTGTTGAAGACATTGGCACCGGCCGCACCGTCATCGGGCAGCTTGCGGGTCGTGTCATGCAGGCGCTTGGTGCCTTCCAGGCTGCCGTCATCCAGCATCATCACAGGGCCCTGGATCCCGTCGGTTCCGAACTCACCGAGTTTCTGGTGCAGGGTCTTGCCTTCCTTCTGGGCGGCGACCTTGACCATGAAGAAGTCCTTGCGGCTGCCGCGGGAGAACCGTGCCCCTTCTTCGAGAACATCGTTCGAGTTGTTCCAGTCAAAGCCCTCAAAACCCATTTTCTTCGAAAGCTGCGCGATGATCCACCAGTCCGGCTTTGCCTCTCCCGGCGGGTCGTAGAACTTCGGATACAGCCGGATCCTGCGTTCACCGTTGGCACGGGTGAACGTGTCCTCTCCCCAACCGGCTGCCGGGAAGATGATGTCGGCGAACCGGGCCCCGATCGGGTCGACAAGGTAGATGTCCTGGTCGAACACGACCATGCCGCCGGAGTCGGCGCGCTTCTTGAGCGTTTCGATGATCTCCTGCTTGTCAAACGACCTGATCTGATGCGGATTCTGAGCCGTCAGTTCCTCAAATTTCGCAGACAGGCTCTGGCTGCCGCACATGGACTGGATCCACGTATTGCCGATGACATGGGCCAGCCGGGTATGACCCGACATCAGATAGCGGTCGGTGTCCATGGCCCGGCGACGGCGCCCCGGCAGTTTTTCCGGCGACTTGTTGCGCGGGTACTTGCCACCGCGAAGACCGCCACGCTGGTGACCGCCGGCGCGGCCGATCATCTGGCCCGGCCTGCCGCCGGCGCCACAGGTGATGCCGAGCGCCGATATGGCGTTGGTGTTGCCGGTGTTGTTCGACCAGTAGAAGCCCTTCTCGATCATGAACGACGCCTTCGGGCGTGACCCGTCTTCGCGTGGCTTGGCCAGCCATTCGGCCGCGGTGTAGATCTTGGCAACATCGATCTGGGCAATTTCCGCCGCCTTTTCCGGCACCGCGTAGTCCTGCTCGAGCAACCACTTTTTCCAGTCGTCAAAACCGCCCGTCTGGAATTTGCCCCACGTGGTGCGCCACTGCCACGGCGTGTTGCGCGTGCCCTGGCCAAAGCCGGACGAGCTTTCGGATTTGTTGTTGACCCAGTTCCTGATCCACTCGTCGTCCTGCCAGCCGTTCTCGACGATGACCCGGGCAATGGCCAGCACCACCGGCAGGTCGGTACCCGGCAGAAGGTCGATCCACATGCCGCCGTTCTTGACCGCATAGGCAATCCCGCCCGTATTGCGCGGGCTGAGGAAGATGGTCTTCTGGCCACCCTGAATCGCCGGCATGATCCAGTCGGTAAAAAGGATGGTTTTCGATTCATACGGATCGGTGCCGCAGATCATCAAGGTTTCGGCATCACGCCAGTCTTCATATGCCGGTCCGAAATTGTCAAAGCCCGCATCACGGAAGCCCGGCGTCGAGGTGACATCGGACGGCGTGTCATGGAAAGTGAAGTTGGCGGTTGAGATGTGCCTTAGCGCATATTTGGTGATGGCATAGGTGTTTTCCATGTAGCCATAGGAGAAGGTTTTCACGCAGTAGGCATTGGCGCCATGCTTTTCAATCACGTGCTTGCCGACTTCAGCGGCGATCTCCAGCGCGAAATCCCACGGCACCGGCATCAGAACGCCGAACATGCGGATCATCGGCGATTTCAGCCGGTCACGGGTCGGGGTCTGCGGGTTGTAGACCTTCTGCGCAATGGCACCGCCGCGGATCGACGAGTTGCCGTTGATGTTGACGTGCTTGGCATCCTTGTCCGGAATGATGATGACGTGATGCGGCTCGTTTTCGTGCAGCACGACATTGTACTGGTTCGGGGCCACCCAGGGTCCCAGAATTTCAACCGGGAAATCGACGCCAAATGCGTTCTGGTCGGCCTTCGGGCCGCCCACCTTGCCGCCTCTAACCGGCCAGCGATAGACCTTGTAGCCGCACGCGACGATGCAATAGTCGCAGGCGGTGGAGATCACGTCGGCATCGACCGGCGGCAGCGGAATGTTGGTTTCGGGAATATAATACGGCGTTGTCATGTTTGGTCTCCCTTACCCCTGCAGATTGTCGTAACGGCCATAGATCAGGCCAAACATGCCAACGGCATAGATATCGTCACCATCAAGCTCGAGAAGAACCTGCGGCAGGCTTTGATAGGCCTGACCGGAAATGAACATGCCGTGCCGGGTGAGGTCGAACGTGGTCAGGTGCAGCGGGCACGGCCCCAGAGCCTTGTCGTCGGCCTGGTAGGTGCCCTGCAGCGGACCGCCCTGATGGGTGCAGTTGTAATTGAAGGCAACGACATCCTTGTCGGGCCCGATACCGCCGCCGGCTTCGCGGCCAAGCTTCACAAGCATCGATTCAGAGTAGGAATTGTCGTCCGGATAGGCGAAATCCAGCGGCTCGTCCGGCTTCAGTTCGGACAGTTTGCCGATCAACTTGCGCGGGTAAGTGGCAACCAGCGCCGGCACGTTGGCCAACCCGTCTGCGGTGTGCATGGTCACCATGACGGTGGCCGTGGCAACGCCCGAGGTGAGCAGGAACGACCTGCGGTTCAGGACACAGCTGCGCCCGGTCTTGCGCGCTTCTGCAGGTCCATTGATGGCTTCTATCAGGCCAGTGTTCTCAGTCATGGCTTTCTCCTGCATTGTCAATTTGATGAAGCCGGCAGCGGCTCGCTGGGCGGCAGATCGGGCTGTTCCATCTCGATCCGCTCTCCCGACAGGCTTTCGATGAACGCCACCAGATCAGCCTTCTCCGTATCGTTGAGACCGAGCGGCTTGATCAGCTTTGTCTTGGTTGCTGCAAACTCGTTTTCGCCGCCGCCGGCATTGTAGAACTCGACGACATCGGCCAGCGAGGCCAACATGCCGTTGTGCATGTAGGGAGCGGTGTACTTGGTGTAGCGCAGCGACGGCACACGGAACTTGCCGAGATCGGCGACCTGCTTGGTTCGGAAATAGAAGCCCGGATCATCCTTGAACTTCTTGTACTTGTCCTGGCTCGTCCCCTTGGCATAGAGCTCGAACCGGAACGTGATCTGCGCCAGCGGATCGGTCTCCCAACCGTCATAGGGCGGCACGCCGAGGTTATAGTATTTCTCGTTGGTCAACATCGCACCGGAGTGACACTGGGCACAGCCCGCCTTTCCGGTAAACAGGTCCAGGCCACGCTTCTGAGACGCGTTGAGGGCGTTGTCATCGCCGCGCATGTAGTTGTCGAACGGGGTATCGGTCTGCACAAGCGTACGTTCAAATGCGGCAATGGCCATGTAGGCATGACGCACGTTCGGCCAGGTGTCGCCGAACACGGCCTTGAACCGCTTGCGGTATTCCGGGACGAAGGCCAGGCGGGCCTCCATCATGTCGTCTTCCCCGTTTCCAGCCACACCGCCGCGTGCGGCTGACCTGGCCTGGCCCTCAAGCGATTTCGAGGACCCGGCCCAGAACAGCTTGCCGTAATAGGCGGAGTTGATGATGGTCTGGCTGTTGCGCCAGTGAGTGGTACCGGGATAACCCAGAGATATCTTCTCAGGAAAGTCCCAACCGGCATCCGGCAAGTGGCAGGCCGAACAGGGCATCGCGCCGTTGCCCGACAGGCGCCCGTCAAAGAACAGCAGCTTGCCGAGTTCCACCTTTTCCTGGGTGGTCGGATTGTCCGGCGGATTTGGCGGATCGCCCAGCGGCGCCAGCATGGCCGGCCGATCCTGGGCCTGGGCGGGCGCTATAAACACCGCCAGTGAGGACGCCACCAGGGTGATTGCAGCAAGCGGGATTGAGATTTGGAATTTCATGATCAGCCCCTCTTCAGTTTTTCTGGTTGCGCCAGTCGGCGATCAACGGATAATCGGTGTCGATCTCGCCGGGATTGTAGGACGGAACATCGAAGCTGTTGCCGGACAGCGACTTCAGGAACTCGACAAGATCGCCCTTTTCCTCGTCGGTCAGGTTCAAAGGATGCAGGCGTTTGTCCTTGTTGGCCTTGTTGCCGCCACCGGCATTGTAGAACTCGACCACCTCTTCCAGCGAAGCCATGGTGCCGTTGTGCATGTACGGAGCCGTGTAGGTCAGTTCACGCAATGTCGGCGTCATGAACTTGCCGGCACTTTCCGGTTTGTGATCGCGCACATAAGCGCCGAGATCGCGGCGCACATTCATGTAGTTTTCAATACCCATGAACTTGGCGTAGGTCACAAATGTCACGTGGCGGTCGGGATCGGACCAGATATCCGGATTTTCCGGCACGCCGGTATTGTGCGGCTGATCGTCGGTAAACCGGGGCCCTGTATGACACTCCGCACAGGATGCCTTGCCCTTGAACAGCTCAAAGCCGGCTTTGGCGGAATCTGACATGTCGCCGGTGTCAAACGGAGCACCGCTTGATGTGATCGATTTCAAGAACTCCTGGATTGCAGAGCGGGCGCCGCCGTTGGAAGGGGTTCCCTTGCCAGCCTTCTTAAACATTTCAACATAGACAGGGTCCTGCTTGAGGCGCTCCTGCATGATGCGCATGTCCATGTTCATGAAGTAGGTTTCTGTGATCGATTCCCGGGTCACATCGTTCAGGTTGGTGCCCAGGCGCCCATCGTGGAACCAGGCCGCGCGGTGGCCGACATTGGCAAGCGTCGGCGTGTTGCGGAAGTGGGACGAGCCCGTATAGGCGTCGGACAGAGCCTTGCCGTCGGTGAATGCCTTGTCCGGCTGATGGCAGCTGGCACAGGCCAGGCTGGTGTCGCCTGAGAGCCGCTCGTCGAAGAACAGCCGCTTGCCCAGGTCTGCAAGCTCGCGCTTTACCTCCAGGGGCTTTACCGGACCAAAGTCATCGGCGCTGGCCGGCATGCTCAAGGCGCCTGTCAGCGCAACCATAACCGGAGCCAGCAATGCTCCCCTTAACCCGAACAGGTTTTGACCTACTGGAACATGTGCCATGCCACCTCCCCTTTTTGCGTTGCGCAAATGGGCGGGCAACGCCGGTCTTCAGCACCTCAGACAACGTTGCTTCGCTCAAACTCATTGGGGAGCCTATGCCCGCAATGTAACGCGGGTATTTCTCTCAGGCGGGAATCTTGTGAAGTTTTATGAAGAGTTGTAACGAGATGTTTCAGCCAACATGGTCGAGGCGGGTCATCTCGCTGGCAATGCGGGCAAGTTGCGCGGGTTCGATGGGCTTGTGCATGAAGCGCATGATACCGGCCTGATCGAAGTCAATACCGTCGGGTTGATAAGCCGAATAAGCAACCAGCGGACAGGCTGGACGCAGTTCACGCACAATCCGGCAAACCTCGCTGCCGGACAGGCCAGGCATCACCAGATCGGTGATCACCAGCGCAAACTGATCCGGCCCTGACCTGAAGGTCTGCATGGCTTTGACCGGGTCATAGTACTCTTCGACGTCGTAACCCAGGCGCCGCAGCAGCTTGGCGCAGGTTGCCGCCACCTCCACTTCGTCATCGATCAGCAGGATCCGACCTGAACCCGATGGCAATTCACCGGAAGCCGAACGCTTCTCTATGCGCTCATCGCTGAGCGGCAGGCGCACCTTGAAGTTGGTGCCCTGCCCGACGGTGCTTGTCACGTCAATCTGGCCGCCCATCTCGCCAACCAGGTTGGCCACTACGGACAACCCCAACCCGGTTCCCTTGCCGGCGGTCTTGGTGGTGAAAAACGGATCAAAAATCTTTCCCTGCAAGTCATCCGCGATTCCCGGTCCATCGTCACTCACCGAGACACATACTCGTCTTTCCGGTGTCTCACCGACAGCATCCGCCGTCACGCTGATGGTGATGTTGCCACCCGGCGGCCCGATCGCCTCGGCGGCATTGGAGCACAGGTTCATGATTACCTGGTGCAGGCGGGTCGGATCGGCCTTCACCACCATATCGGCATCGTCAATCCGGCACCTGATGGCGATGTTCGGTTGCAGTGACGACTGCAGCAGATGTGCGACTTCCTCCACAACCTCGTTTACCTGAACGGCGACTGCTTCGCCTGCCTGGCGCCGGGCAAAGGCGAATATCTGCCCGACCAGGTTGCGGGCCCTCTTGGCCGCAACCTCAATCTGCTCCAGTTCCTCCGAAAATTCGCCCTTGGCCGGGGCATCCAGCCTGGCCAGGTGCACATTGCCGAGAATGGTGGTCAGCACATTGTTGAAATCGTGGGCCACACCGCTGGCCAGCATGCTGACCGCCTCTATTCGCTGCGCGCGATGGATATGGTCGCGGGCTTTGCGTCTTTCTGTCTGATCCTCGCCGAGCCCGATAAAATGGGTGATCAGCCCCTTGTCGTCACGCAACGGCAGAATTGCCGTCTTCGCCCAGTAGGGAGCTCCAGACTTCTTGCGGTTGCGAAATGTGCCGCGCCACTCTTCGCCGCGAACCAGCTGCTGGCGCAGGGCAACGTACTCATCACCAGAGACGTCGCCGGACTGCAGCAATTGCGGTGTCTTGCCGATTACCTCTCCGGCTGAATACCCGGTCAGGTCACAGAATTTCTGATTGACATATTCAATGATGCCCTGGGTGTCGGTGATGATGATGGTGGCGGGACTTTGATCGACCGCGCGCTGAAACTTCTTGGCGACATGCTCCGCCACGCGACGCTCGCGCAGTTCATTGGACAGTCTGCCAATGGTCTGACGCAATTCGGCCTGAAGCAGATAGAACAAGCCGTAGAGCAACAATGCAACGACCGCCAGACCAGCGAGAAACCGGAAACCGATAGTTACCAGCGCCTCGCCTTCATCAACAGCCCGGGCAATGTCCTGTGTCGAGGCCTGATGCTTGTCCCACCAGTACGCCTCCAGTGCTTCAAGCGCGGAGACGGCCTCGGTATCATCCACCTTGACGAGGCCGTCGGTTCGCAGCGGCGGCCAGTTTTGCCTGGCAGCCTGCTGGGCAATGGGCAATTTGGAGCGATACAATGCGATCGTGTCTTCAATGGTCTTGAGATGACCCAGTTCAACCGCCGTGGCGCCGCTCTTGCGGTATTCGTCGACCGTGTTTCCAAAGTCCTCAAACTGCCTGATCAGGCTGTCGAGATAGCGCTGGTCCTGGCGCAGAACATAGTTCTTGAAGTTATGGATTATGCCGCCATAACCAAGATGCCCCCGAATCCGGCTGAGCAGCGCGCCGCGGCGTTCAGCTTCCGCAGTAAAGGTCTGCCAGCTCTGGCCGACGTCCTGAAACCGCTGTTGCGTCTGGCTGCCGAGATAAACGCCGGCCAATACCGTGGCGGCCAGTAGCAGAGCAGCGCCGAGACCTGACAGTACCAGCCTGACCGGCAATTTTGCTTTGTCTGAAGAGGTGACCATAACGCCATCTGGCCTTGTAATGTCCAGCATTGCAAGCACACCGGCACGGTTGCAGCTTCCTCGTTATGTCTGTAGGTAACGCGGGGCATAGTGTTAACTCCCGGTGATCGGCCGGAACTGCCATGAACGAACACATTCTTGTTGTAGATGACGACGTTCAGATCACGTCGTTTCTGAAACGCTATCTGGAAAAGCAGGGTTTCCGCGTTTCGTGCGCCGCAACCGGACAGCAGATGCGAGACACTTTAAGGCAGGAAAACATTGACTTGTGCGTCCTGGATGTCGGGCTGCCAGATGCCGATGGCTTCCAGTTGACCAGGGAAGTCCGGCGTGACTCGAACCTCCCGATCATCGTGCTGAGCGTGCGCAACGAGGCGTTTGATCGCATTTTCGGGCTCGAGTTCGGCGCCGATGACTATGTGACCAAGCCATTCGAACCGCGCGAACTGGTCGCCAGAATCCGATCCGTGTTGCGACGGGTGAACAATGATGGCGTCGCGACGGCAAAAACCAATTCTGTTGGACAGGTGCTCAGATTTGGCACCTGGACCGTCAACCTCAGCGAACGCACCGTTGTGCACACCGAAGACACACGGGATGCCGGGCTGACAAGTATGGAGTTTGACCTGCTGCGGGCGCTGATCGAGCAGCCCCGTGTCGCCTTGAGCCGGGACCAGTTGTTTGACCTGACAAGAGGGCAAGCGACGGTTGTTGGTGACCGCGCCATCGATGTTCACATCATGCGGTTGCGCAAAAAACTAGAGCCGGACAGCAGGCAGCCCCGTTACATCAAGACAATACACGGTATCGGCTACTGTCTGGCAGATGACGTAACAGCATTGTCGGAGTAACTGTCCAACGGGGATCAGTGACCGGCAGGCACAAACACCTGTCCGCCGGACACGGGCTCTCTGGTACCGGTCGTGCCCGGCCATGTCAGCGGCAGTCCGCGCACCGACCGCACAGCCAGGTATGCCCAGGCCTCGGCTTCAACTGCATCACCGTCGGTATGAATGGCCTCGGCCGGCACCACGGGTGCATCTATGAGACTGGCCAGGCATTCCATCAGGAAGCGGTTCTTGCGGCCACCGCCGCATATCACCCAGTAGGCCGGAGACTTGCCGCACCAGTTGACAGCATCGGCGATTGTGTGGGCGGTGAACATCACCAGTGTCGCTGCTCCGTCCTGCGGACTGAGGCCCTTGACTGCGTCCAGCGTGAAGCTGGCCCGGTCCAGTGATTTCGGCGGGGCCTCCAGGAAATACTCATGGCGGCGGAGCTCGGCGAGAACTGCTTCATTCACCTCTCCGGTGCGCGCCAGCGCACCGTCGACGTCAACAGGTTTGCCGGTATGCTGCAGGCACCAGTCATCCATCAGCGCATTGCCGGGTCCGGTATCGAAAGCCAGCAGGCCACCGTTTTCATCGACCAGCGTAATGTTGCCAACCCCGCCAATATTGACAAAGGCGGTCGGCCTGCCGGGAACATGAGCCGCCATGGCTGCATGATATGCGCACGCCAGTGGCGCGCCCTGCCCGCCATGCGCCATGTCGTTGGCGCGCATGTCGGCAACGACTTTCAGGCCGGTTGTATCGGCAAGGGATTGTCCGTCACCCAACTGGACCGTCAGTCCGATCTCAGGCCGGTGCACAACCGTTTGGCCGTGAAAACCGACGACGATTTTGTCCTGCCTGCCAACGCCGTGCTTGTCGCAAAACCAGTCGACCGCATCGGCGTGCCAGCGGGTGATCTCCTTTTCGATTGCAGGCAGTTTTCCCGGCCGTGAGGCACGTTCCTGCAGGCCGGCGGACAAAGACATTGCCTCGCTCAGCAAGGCCCGCTGCGCAGCGTCGTAGTCCACCGCCTCGAACGCCATGGCCTGAACTGTGTTTTCACCATCGGTCCGGATCATGGCCACATCGATACCATCCATTGATGTGCCGCTCATCAAGCCGATTGCCGTGATTGGATTTGCCATTCGTCCTCATCATGCTATGAGGCAGCAACAATATCACAAGAGTGTTTACATGGCCTATAAATCTGACTTTCTCAACGTGCTCGACGAGCGCGGGTTTATCCACCAGTGCTCAGACTTTGACGGTCTGGATGCGCTGGCCGCAAAGCGTGAAGTAATAGGTTATGTCGGGTATGACTGTACTGCACCCTCGCTGCATATCGGCAATTTTCTAAGCATGATGATGCTGCACTGGCTGCAGGAAACCGGTAACAAGCCGATCACCCTTATGGGCGGCGGCACCACCATGGTCGGAGATCCGTCCGGCAAGGATGAAACCCGCGCCATACGCACGCCGGAAGAGATCGAAGCCAACAAGGCGTCGATAAAGGGCGTGTTCAACAAAGTGCTTCGGTTCGGAGACGGCAACACCGACGCGATCATGGTCGACAATGCGGACTGGCTGTTGAAGCTGAGTTACATCGACATGCTGCGAGACGTCGGCCGGCATTTTTCCGTCAACAGGATGCTGACCATGGACTCCGTCCGCCTGCGACTGGAGCGCGAGCAGGAAATGAGTTTCATCGAGTTCAATTACATGGTCTGCCAGTCCTACGATTATGTGGAACTGGCCAGGCGCTATGGCTGCAACCTGCAGATGGGCGGTTCGGACCAGTGGGGCAATATTGTCAACGGCGTCGACCTCGGCAGGCGCATGGGCACCCACCAGCTGTATGCCCTGACGACCCCTCTTCTGACCACATCATCGGGCGCGAAGATGGGCAAGACGGCGCAAGGGGCGGTCTGGCTCAATGCCGAACAGTTTAGTGCGTGGGATTTCTGGCAGTACTGGCGCAATACCGAAGATGGCGATGTGGCACGGTTCCTGAAGCTGTTCACAACCCTGCCGATGGACGAAATTGCCAGGCTGGAAAAGCTGGACGGTGCCGAGATCAATGACGCCAAGAAAGTTCTGGCAAACGAAGCAACGGCCCTTCTGCATGGCCGCGAAGCGGCAGCTGCGGCCGCCGCCACGGCACAGAAAACGTTTGAGGAAGGCGGACTGGCGCAAGACCTGCCGACCATTTCAGGCAATCCCGGGGACGGCCTGCTGTCATTGTTTGTCGCTGCCGGACTGGCGGCCAGCAATGGCGAGGTGCGCCGCGCCATCACCGGCAACTCGGTGAGCGTAAACGATACCAAGATCAGTGACCCCGGATACCTGGCAAATGAGGCCGACTTCAATGCCGATGGCCTGATGAAGATATCGCTGGGCAAGAAACGACACGCTCTGGTGAAGCGGGACTAGAGGTTCCGGCGCTCCGTCACCTGGTGGACTGCAGGTCCTGCTGACGCACCCTTTGGTTTTGCTGCCGTGTCGACGGTTGCCGGACCGTACCGCGCTGCTGCCGGGTGCCGCGCGCGGTGCCATCCGAGTTGGTCTGGCCGCCACCAATCGTGAAGATATTGCGGAAAATTCCGGGGGCAATCGCGGACACCGGATTGACCAGGAAACGGGGACGGTTCATGGACCCTTTCAACGCAAAGTTCAGGCCGAACACACCCTGGCCTCTGCCGCCAGTGAGCACATCGCCCAGGACGGGTACGTTTGAAATTGCCGAGTTCAGTGCGTAGGCGGGAATGATGGTACCACCGATATCCATGGCGAGGTCGTTCTTGCGGATAATGCCCTGCGCCGAGGCGCCGATCTCGGGTCCCTGGACCAGCGCATCACCAATCCGGACGAAGTTGTTGTCAACCGAGAACGGCACTGAAAGGCGGGACAGCCTCAGGTCATTGCTTCTGGGCCCTGTGTTTCGCCCCGCGCGGCGGGCGGTATTGTCAATCTGCGACAAAGCCGCCTCGTTGCGGACCGCAAAATTGCGCACTTCCAGCAGGCCACGTTGAATCGCGCCCTGCCCCGGATTGCCCAAAATGGCGCCAAAATCAATGGTGCCGCCCGAAATCTTCGAGTAGAGGTTGGTGGCCCGCAGCGAGGCACCGGCGTCCCTGCCGGTCACTCGCATCCGACGTTGCCCGTTGTTATCGCGGGTAACACGCATGGTGATCGGCGCACCGTTTCGATACTTGCCCCTGATCTCCGCCGACTGCACCGCGCCACCGGACGTGACCAGCCTGCCCTGCAGATTGTTGATCACCTCGCCACGGTGAACATAGATGCGGCTGATGTTCGTATTGACCGAGACAGGCGGCTCCTGCAGGCTCGTATTGCCGCCGACTTTGCTGGACATGATACGCGATATCAGCGGCCTTGCGTCGAGGCTGGCGCCGCCAACGCCCATCTGCAGCGAACCCGACGAATTATCGATCTCCAGTGCCAGTTGATTTGTGTCACTGAGAATGAAGCGCGGGAAGGAAGCATCATGCAGGCTGTTGTTCTTTCGGTTCACGCGCAGTTTGCCAAGGATCTTGAGTTGCCCGCCGGTAACCGAAAGATCGTTGAGCAAAATGAACTTGTCGTCGTTGAGGCCAACATTGAACCTGGCCCTGGTGTTCTTTGTCGGCTTTCGCGACCAGCCGATGGCATCGACCGCCATGGATGCTTTCGACAGGTCGGCATCCACCTTCGCCGACACAATTTGCGAGCCACGGCGCACCATTGAGACATTCAGCCGGGTAGGACCGGTCAGGAACGGCGCCAGGTCGATGCCCAGTTTCTGCCGGTCGGCATCGCTCAGTGTCGCCGAAATGGTCATGTCCTCGTCGGCGTTGGCACTCTTGCTCAATGGCCGGCGCCAAGTCAGCCGGGCTGCCTTTTCACCCAGCTTCGCGGTGCCTTTTCCGGTGATGATGGTGTCATCCAGCACCAGGTCTATCTCGGCGTCGTTGATGTCGATGCCTTCAACTGCATTCTTGATCTGCCCATTGCTCAGCTTCGCTGTCGCAGCGACTGCAATATCGGAAGACGTGATACCAGGCTTGAGAGGCATTGCCAGGCTGAGGTTCACGACGCCGCGACCGCTGACTGAGTCCAGGTCAAAGGTGGAGTCGCTGACCAGGGCCAGAGGCGGCAGGTCGGCGTATTCGTGAAATCCGGCAACATCGCTTTCCAGGTTCAGGTTCAAAGTCGCCGGCGATATCGGCAGCGCCAGTTCAGTGATCTGCATGTTACCGCCGGTCACGCCCAGGGACTTGCCTGATGGCAGCGGGATAGTTCCTGCCTGAACCGTGATATCGAAAACCTGGCCGGTCAGGTGAAACTGTCCTGATGCCCTGGTCATTGGCGGCAGGTCATCTGCATAGGTGAATTCAACACCTGTGGCGTTGAACTTCAGGTCGACTGCGTCGACGGGCAATGGTTTGCCCTCAAGTGCCGTGTTGATCTGGGGGCCTGAGAGCTTGACCCTGAACTCCGCGTCTTCCACGACCCCGGTGCGCAGGTTTTCCCGATACCATTTGCGCGACTGTGCAGCGATCACCGGTGGCCACAGTTTCCGGATCAGGTCGTGCCTGAGCGAGCGCCCACGACCGGCCATGTACACGCCAACCGCATCACCATCTGCAACAAACTGTCCGCGAACTCTCACACCACCGTCACCGGACAGTACAAGCAGGTCATCAACGAGGAAGCGACGTTCATTGAACAGGGCCTGCCCCCTGAGCTTGAACTGGTCAATCACGCTGCCGGCTGCCCCTGCATTGGGCGTATCAATATTTACGTTCTGCGCTTCCAGATCGATGTTGGCAGCTATGACTTCCTGCTGCTCGTTTCGAACCGGTGCGAACCGGCCATTGAATTTCGCCTCGGTGCCGCGGATAACCAAGCTCGAGTCATTGATGGACAGATGGCCGGTCTGGGGCTCGAACTTCAGCCGCAGCAGGCCCTCGTCAATCAGCACCGGATCAGAGATATAGCCGGGAAACGACACTTTGCCTGCCTTAACGGACAGAACACCGGACCCCGCTAGCATCTCGCCTTTGTTGGACAGCGAAAACTCCATTTCGCCGGACATGGGCAGATCGATATTCGCCAGTTGGTTAAATGCGAACAACTTCCGCGCAACATCGGCAGGCGTGACGCCGTCGACCTTGGCGATGACCTTGAACACACTGGAATCGGTGCGGTAGGTGGTCAACACTTCCGTACGCCAGGTCGGGCCGTCGGCAGAAATGTCTGCGTCCATGAACAATGCAAAGCCGCCATCGGCATGCTTGAAGCGAAGGTTGGCGCGCGGAGATATCCAAAGCTGCCCTTGAATTTCGTCCTTGAACGATATCTGTGCGTCGGTGACCTCAATGGCCTCCAGCGACCGGGTGCCCGGATCATTGGACTTGTTCTGCAGCAGGTTGTTGATGGTTTCCACGATCGACCGTGTTGAACCGTCTGCCGGGCTGTCGGGCTGCACATACGGCTGCACAGGCTGGGTTCCCGCATCCGACTTGCCCGTCGTCTGGTTCTCGGCAGAAAAGCCCATTGCAAAACTGCCGTCACTATCGCGTCTGGCCAGAATGCGGGCGCCGATCAACTCAAGCTTTTTCGGCTTCACGTTGCCTGTCAGTATTTCGCCGATATCGACGGCGATCGCCGCGCGTGGCGCCCGTGCGATCAGGTTTCCACTGGTGTCGGTAAGACGCACGTCAGCGAGCCGCAAGGTCGGATGCCCACCATTGCTGCCGCGCTCAATCACCACTCTTTCGAGTTCGACCTTCAGGCCGGGGATCGAGTCACTGACCCTGTTTTCCACTATGTTGGTTAGAAAACCGACACTGAGCGGGCCGGACGACAATGCGACCACGACATAAATCACCGCCGCGATAAGCATCACGGCGAATGCAGCTGTTACCCAGGCTATGCCTTTTAGTGCCCGGCTGGCCAAGTTTCCGCTCTTTTCTGTTTCGGCAGCAATGCCCCGAAACCGCTAGTCCCAGCGACAATTAACGCCCTCCATGCAACCATGGAGGCCGTATGGTCCACCTTACATCCGGTTAAGGCCCAATTGTGACCTAGTATCATGCGCTTATACCACCTGGTGCAAAAAACGGCACGCCATCTACAAAAAACCCAATTTCACCGGCAAAGAGTATAAATAATCAGACCTTTATCAACTATTTATCAGGGACGTTTCTTTGACGATGAGCAGTTCACTAGAATCAGGCCAGGCGATGCCGGAATTCGATCTTGACGCAAATTCATCCTCACGGATTTCCAGCGGCGATCTCAAGGGACAAAAGGCGGTCATTTACTTTTATCCCAAAGACGACACACCCGGCTGCACCAAGGAAGCCATAGCCTTCACACAGCTCAAGCCCGCGTTCGAAGCAGCCGGCACCAGGGTTATCGGCATATCGGCCGACCCGGCGCAGAAACATGACAAGTTCATTGCCAAGCATGACCTCGGCATAACACTCGGATCCGATCCGGAACTGGACACCCTGAAAGCATTTGGCGTCTGGGTCCAGAAGGCCATGTACGGACGCAAGTATTTCGGTATCGAACGCTCGACATTCCTGATCGACGCGGACGGCAAGATCGCCAAGGTCTGGCGCAAGGTGCGGGTCGCCGGTCACGCCGAAGAGGTGTTAAAGGCAGCCGAGGCGCTCGACTGACCATACGAGCGCGGGAACTGGCAACCTTCTTTGACCTTAGTTTGGTTGAACTTTCCTGTGCGATGTTGATAATCGGACGACAAAGCACCGGCACAGCTGAGGCACAGCGCTGATTGCAACAGATTTGTTGCTCGGCCCGTGGCAGGGAGGGCTTATGCGTAACACACGACGACATCCGGGCGGGCGTTATCGGCGTGGGTTTGTTTCCCGGCTGACATATGCGTTTCGCGAGCGCCAGATTTATCTGCGTTCCGAAGGTGAGGTGCAATTCATAACCCTCAGGCCCTGGGTTCAGGTCGCTGTCATTCTCGCATTCACAATTGGTCTTTTTTGGGTTGCCTATGCGACCGTGAATGTCGCCTTCAAGGACCAGGTTCTGGCACTTAAGGAACGCAATCAGTATCGTGCGCGCCTGGAATACGAGGACCGCATCGGGGAAATGCGCTCTACCATCGACAAGCTGAACCGGCGCTTGCTGCTGGACCAGAAGGCCTATCTTGCCAAGGTTGACGAGGTACGTATCGAACATGACCGGCTGGTTGACCGCCATCAGCAACTGTCGGAGTTTTTCCGGCAGGGATGGTTGCCACAGCCGAAAGGCTCCACCAAGCAACTCAAAGGAAGCCTGACGCCACAGGAGGTTGGTCCCGGTGTTCAAACCGCACGCCGGACGGTATCGCCACGCGCATCGGACAAGTTCACGGCGGAGTTCACAGCACCTGAACAAGCGTTGCAGCCGCTGAGCGAACTGCGCAGCTATATGGCCCAGATGGAAACACGAGAGGCCAAACTGCTCGACAATGTGACGGAGTATGTTGCGGATCGGACCACCCGCCTGGGCAAGGTATACCGATCGCTGGGTGTGAACGCCGACAAGCTTGCGAAATCGTCAAAATACAAACCGGAAGCAGTCGGCGGACCATTTATTGCAGCGAGCGCCACTGACCTTGGTTCTGAGGTGCTGGCGCAGAGTGTCTCCAATCTGTCGGGACACCTGGAACGGTGGGAGACCTTGAAGTTCCAGACCACACGACTGCCGCTTGTCAGGCCCATGGACCCGAAATACAAGGTGTCCAGTTGGTTCGGCTTGCGCAAGGATCCGTTCCGCAAACGCCCAGCCATGCATTCTGGTGTTGACTTTCGCGGTGCTACCGGTTCCCCGGTTCATGTGACGGCACCGGGGACCGTGGCCAAGGCCGGCTGGTCAGGTGGATATGGCAAAATGGTCGAGGTTCGCCATGATGGTGGCGTTATCAGCCGATATGCGCATTTAAGTATAATTTCTGTTCGCACTGGCCAAAAGGTCAAGTCAGGTGATAGAATAGGAAAAGTTGGAAGTACAGGTCGCAGTACTGGCCCGCATCTTCATTACGAAACACGCGTGGGCGGCCGCGCAATAGACCCTGTAAGATTTTGGAAGGCCCGCGATGTTTTTCAAGAAATCACGCGCTAAAGCGCCAAAAAGCGGAGCTAATAGCGGCGGTGGCCGTCAGCGGCACCGTTCCGGCCCGTCTTTGTTGTCTCTGGACCTTGTCATCGATGGCTCGGTGTCAACCGGTGGCGAGCTGCAGGTTGATGGTACCATCAACGGCACCGTTCGTGCGCGCGCAGTCGTGGTGGACGGCAATGGCGTCGTCTATGGCGACATTACAGCGGAAGAAGTGATTGTCCGTGGCCGGGTGATCGGCCCGATCCGCGCGCTCCATATCCACATCTACGCCGGCGCTCACATTGAGGGCGATGTCATCAACCAGACGCTGTCGATCGAAAACGGCGCACATGTTGACGGCAAGATCCGCCGCGTGGAAGATCCTCTGTCGGAACCGATAGATCAGGAACAGGGCTATGCCAGCAGCGGATGGGGACAGAGCTATGCGCCGGTCTACGACCAGCATTATCCGCAGGAAAACGTGTATTCCCTGCCGGGTACCGATGATGTCGTCGATGAAGATCCGATCTATCCCGAACCGCCAGCCCGTAAACCGAAAGCAGCCGAGTAAGCTTGCCGTGTGACTACCGATCGTAACCGAAACGCTCGTAGTCCACGTCATAAGTGTCCTCGATCAACGACCGCTCCGCCTGTTCCACCTGGACCGGAGCCCTGACACTCCTTTTGTAGTGCTGCAGCCTGGACCCGTAATCCAGTCCGGTGATGCCTGACAAACGTTCGATTATGGATTCAAAACCGTCCTCATACCTGTAGACCTCGGCGTTGAAGCATGCGAACTCGCTCTGCGGTCTTATATGGTTGTCAAAGCAGTATCGGTCGCGCCTTAGCTTCTTCAGAACCATGCGAAGCCACCAGGCAAACGGGGTCGGTATCAGCCGCTTTCGCATCTGCCAGTTGTACTCGCTTACCAGCCTGTCGACCGGGTGCCGCACCATCATGAAGCTGTATATCAAGTCATCCTCGCGATGGCGCTCGGTCAGCAACTCGCTACTGTAGTGCTGCGGTGTGCAGGGCTCGCCAGGCAGAGGATCGTTTGTCCAACGCGAATGGCGATGAAAACTGCCAAGGCATTTCTGTATGCTGGTGCCACCGGTCTTGGGCACATGAATGAACAGCAAAGATCCGGCATCTGTTTCGAAAAGTGGCATCGTCTGAGCTTCAATCCCTAGGGCGAGTCATGATCAGGGCACTCTGGACGTGAAACCGTTGGTTTAACGAGGCGAATTGACATCTGGTCCCGGCCGCCTTGCCTACTCGATATCAGAAACCTCGTCAGGCCCGCCGCCATGCACCCGCTGAGCCAACGAGGCTTCGATAAACTCGTTCAGATCGCCATCCAGCACCGCCGACGGGTTCGTACTCTCGTGGCCGGTACGCAAATCCTTTACAAGCTGATAGGGCTGCAGGACATAGGATCTGATCTGATGTCCCCAGCCAATATCGGTCTTGTTGGCTTCCTCGGCGCTGGCCGCCTCTTCGCGGATCTGTAGCTCACGCTCATATAGCCTCGCACGCAGCATGTTCCAGGCGGTCGCCCGGTTCTTGTGCTGCGATCTTTCGTTCTGGCACTGCACGACAATGTTGGTCGGGATATGGGTTATGCGAACCGCCGAGTCGGTTGTGTTGACATGCTGGCCCCCTGCCCCGGATGCCCGGTAGGTATCAATGCGACAATCGCTTTCATTGACCTCGATGTCGATATTGTCGTCCACCTCCGGATAGCACCACACCGATGCAAACGAGGTATGCCGGCGGGCGTTGGAATCATACGGTGAAATTCGCACCAGCCGATGCACACCGCTTTCGGTTTTCAGGCGGCCATAGGCATTGTGGCCGTTGACCTTGAGAGTGGCTGACTTGATGCCGGCTTCCTCACCGTCATGCATTTCGATCAACTCGACCTTGTAGCCCTGCTTCTCCGCCCAGCGGGTGTACATGCGCATCAGCATCGAGGCCCAGTCCTGGCTTTCGGTGCCTCCGGCACCGGCATGCACCTCTAGAAAACTGTCATTGCTGTCCGCTTCACCTGACAGCAGCGTTTCAATTTCCAGCTTGGCGATTTCAGGCCGCAATTGCTGTATGTGGGCTTCGGCCTCGTCGATAACCGACTGGTCGTTTTCCATCTCGCCCAGTTCGATCAGTTCGACACTGTCAGAAATGGTCTGCTCCAGCCGCCTAACCGTGCCGATACGGCTTTCAAGGTCCTGGCGTTTGCGCATGACGCGCTGAGCTTCGTCGGGGTCATTCCAGAGGTTCGGATCCTCTGCCTGGGCATTCAGCAGGTCGAGATCACGCAGAGCCTGATCCCAGTCAAAGATGCCTCCTCAGCAGTCCGATGGACTGCTTGAATTCATCGACAATTGTTTCGATTTCTGCGCGCATGCGATTGGTTCCGTGCCGGATTTGGAAATGGATCAGACCCGGTCAGTACAGGCCGCCGGTGCCTGTCGTCAAGCCACCTTCCGACACAGCCGCCGAGCCGCTGTCACCACCATTGATGATCACACCGTCACTATAACTGCCAACATTGATGCCCGAGGCCGCGATGGCATCTCCACCTGTCACCAGCCTCGAACGCTCGGGTGGCTGCTCGCCCGGCTTGAAGGCCTCCAGGATGACGTTTTCTTCACCGTAGGTGCCGCGCTTGCCGCTTTTCGGGTCGATCGGGATCAGGCGCACACCGGACGGAACACGAAACGGCGTCGCAGATACGTCTTTCAGGGCCAGTTTCATGAAATTTGCCACAATCGGCGCGGCCAGCGACCCACCGGTTTCACCCTTGCCCATGGGCCTTGGCCGGTCATAGCCGACATACACACCGACCACGAGATCCGGTGTATAACCGATGAACCAGGCGTCACGCTCGTCATTGGTGGTGCCGGTCTTGCCGGCAATCGGCTTGCCGATCTCCTGCAATTTCTTGGCGGTGCCGCGCTGCACTACCCCTTCCAGCATCGAGGTGATCTGGTAGGCCGTGTACGGGTTCATGACCTCCTCGCGGTTTTCGATGAACTCCGGCTCAGGCTGGTTGGTCCACTCCGCCGCGTTGCACTGGGTGCATTCGCGCTTGTCATGCCGCCAAACCGTGCGCCCATAGCGGTCCTGTATGCGATCCAACATGGTTGGTTCGATTTTCTTGCCGCCATTTGCCAACACTGAATACGCCGCCGTCATGCGCAGCAACGTAGTCTCCCCCGAGCCGAGAGACGTGGCCAGCACGGCAGGCAGCTTGTCGTAGATGCCAAGCCGTTCGGTCAGGCCCTTGAACTTCTTTATGCCCATATCCTGGGCAAGGCGCACGGTCATCACATTTCGTGAAAACTCAATGCCGCGGCGCAATGTCGACGGTCCGTAAAACTTGTTGGTGTAGTTGGACGGCTTCCACGTCTCACCGCTGCGCAACTTGATTTCAATCGGCGCGTCCAGGACCACAGACGATGGCGTGTAACCATTGTCCAGAGCTGCCGCATAGACAAACGGCTTTATCGAGGATCCCGGCTGGCGTTTCGCCTGTGTGACCCGGTCAAACTGACTGCGGCTGTACGAAAACCCGCCGGTCAGCGCCAACACGCGCCCGGTATGCGGATCCATCGCGACCATCCCGCCGTCAACCTCGGGTATCTGAACCAGATGATAGCTGCCGTCAGAACCGGCGGCGGTTGCATACACCACATCACCCGGCTTCAGCACCTGAGATGCGAATTCGATCTTTTCGCCCAGTACGATGCCGTTCTTGTTGATGCCCTTGTGCTCGCGTGCCCAGAGCATGTGCTGCAATGGGATTACACCTTCTTTAGCCTCCGGTGCCTTGCCCTTGACCACCCGGGACGGCCGCAGTCCGATGCGGGCCTGGTCGTCGTTGACTTCCAGCACGACCGCCAGTTGCCAGGGATAAACGTCACCCAACTGCTTGATCTTGGCGAGCGCGGCAGGCCATTCGGCGTTTACCGCTATAGTTGCCACAGGCCCGCGCCAGCCATGATTGCGGTCAAACCGAATAAGCCCGCCAGCCAGGGCCTGTCGGGCAAATATCTGAAACTTGGGATCGATGGTGGTGCGAACAGACAGACCGCCGGTGCGCAGGACTTCCTTGCCGTAAATCCGTTCAACAGCCTCACGGGCCTCTTCGGTAAAATACTCCGCAGCAAACAACTTGGCACCAAACGGGCGCAGCGTCACTTCGATATCCCTACCCTGCGCGTCTTTCATCTCGGCTTCAGTGATGTAGCCGTTGTCGTACATGCGCTCCAAGACCCAGTTGCGCCGCGCAATCGCCCTTTTGCGATGGCGTACCGGGTGATAGTTCGACGGTCCCTTAGGCAGCGCCGCCAGATATGCGACCTGGGCCAGATCCAGTTCAATCAGAGATTTCCCGAAATAGTTCAGCGACGCTGCTGCGACTCCATAAGACCCCTGGCCGAGAAAAATCTCGTTGAGGTACAGTTCAAGGATCTGGTCTTTGGTGAATGAGCTTTCCATGCGCAGCGCAATCAGCGCTTCGCGAAGTTTGCGGGTGATGGTGCGCTCATTGGTGAGCAGAAAGTTCTTCGCCACCTGCTGGGTGATTGTCGATGCCCCGATCAGGCGTCGATTGGACCCCTGAAGCCTGGCCCTAACGTTCACAATCACAGCTCTGGCAAGTGCTTCCGGGTCAACCCCCATGTGCCTGTAAAAGTTCTTGTCTTCAGCGGATGTGACAGCCTCGATGAGGCGTTTCGGCACTGCGTCTATGGGCACAAACAGCCGGCGTTCCTTGGCGTACTCCGCCAACAGCGATCCGTCAGCAGCGTGAATGCGGGTCATCACCGGCGGTTCGTACTTGGCCAGACTCTCATGCGAAGGCAGCGTCTTGGAGGTGTCATAGATAATGTACCCCACTGCCAGGGCGACAGCGAAACAGACCGCCAGTCCAAAACTGAACAGGTATTTGAAAAGTCGAAACATTCAGATCAGCGTCCCAAGTCAGCAACGAAGCATGCGAACACATATATATCCGGTTTGCGCTCACAAAGCCAAATATTGTGGCAATCGGACGGCGCTGCGATGATTTGTGTCAGGTGATGTGCCTGCACCCCCGGTTTTCACTGGGCAAGCTGCTGGCGGGCGGCCACTTCCGGCGAGAAAAACCCCTCTATTGCCGCTGTTACCGCATCTGCGGCTTTACGCCGCCACTTTGAGGAGACAAGATTCTTCTCATCATGGCGGTTCGACAAGTAGCCCAGTTCCAGCAGAACTGACGGCACATCCGGGGCGCGCAGCACCTTGAATCCTGCCGAACGCATGGGCCGCCGGTTCAACGGCGTGACCGGCCGCAGGTTCTTGACCACCCTTCTGGCAAAATAGATCGAGTGATTCTTGGTCTCGCGCAGCGCCAAATCAAGCAGGATGTCAGCAACTTCGCCGGCATCCTCACCCAGGTCGACGCCACCGATAAAATCGGCACTGTTTTCTTTCTCCGCCAGCGCCGCCGCTTCCGCATCAGACGCCTTTTCAGACAAGGTGTACACAGTTGCGCCGCGCACGCGACACTGCCGCAAGCTGTCTGCGTGAACGGCAATAAACAGATCGGCCTTTTTGGCCCGGGCAAACTTGACACGCCCGCCCAGCGAAATGAACCGGTCGTCATTGCGGGTCATGTGGACCTCAAATCGTCCGGTCGCCAAAAGTTTTTTGCGCAGCTCGCGCGCAAACGCCAGCACCACCGTCTTCTCCGGTGTGCCTTTTCTGGAGACCGTGCCGCCGTCTATGCCGCCGTGGCCCGGATCCAGCACGATGACCGGCCTGGCCGGAATCGTATCGGCTCCCCGTCGCTCATCCTCCAACTCACCGGAAAGTCCGCCATTCTGGGATGGCTTGGGTCGAGGCCTGGGAATGAGGCCGGCGGTCATTTGCGCCAGCTCTGCTTTTTCAGCCTCTTCATCGATACGAGAAACACCCTGCCGCTGCAGAAGTGCAGCCAGCGTATCCGGCGCCGGGCGCCGGGATGAAGCGGCCGCGGTTCTGGCCGACCGTTCCGTTGCCTTGATCCGGGCAAACGTTCGCTGATCGGTCTGGATTATGTCTATGATCATGCGTGCAGGCTGTCCGTTCTCGGGATTCAGCACGAACGACTTCTCGATCAGTACGGGACCGGTTGTATCAATCACAATGCGCGACTTCCCAGGCGCCAGCTGACCGAACCGGTAGGCCTTTATCAATCCCCGGCCCACATCGCCGATCTCAGGCGGCATGTTGAACCGTACATCCGGCAGATCGACCACCAACCGGTATGGCTCATCTATTACGTAGACCGAGTAACTCACCGGCCTGTCGAGATCAGCCACAAACCGGGTTCGTGTGTCATCACCGGCAATTCGCGCTTCGCTCACACTGGCTACCGGGGGCGTTGCCTGGGCGGAATCTGGGGACAGCACAGCAGTGATGGCAAACGCCATAGCTGTTGCAAGAACAGTCACAGCGCACCATCTGTGCAATGTACCGATCAGCGTTTGAGCCCGGCGAGCCACGAAATGCCACTTTCCCATCACGAAATTCAGTTCCGCAGACTCTAGCAATAGTGTGGTTAACCATTCGTTTAGAGTCGCTGAACTTGGCGAGCCGGCCCGCAGAAAGCGCCAGTTTGTGGCGCTGACCGGCGCCAGTTCGGCAAATGCCAACGCCCGCAGCCGGGAAGCGACTGCCGGGCACGGCCGCTTCGCACGTGCTTGCCGTTACGGAATACTTTAAACGGACTATTGCGTAACCGTTAAGACGTGATAAAAGCACGGGTGATCCTTATGCGTGGAATCCAAAATGCTGTAGTGCAGCATCACACGCTGAAAGGACCTGTAATTTCTTAGCGTTCGCAAAGTCCGGGCTGGAGAAAGCCACTTTGTAGAACTGCGAGTGTCACCGCGCAGGGTGACGGATTCGATGGGCAATCGCCCAGTGCGCAATCCAACCCCTGAAGCGGTTTAGTGAACCGTTCAGCGCCCCAGCAAGGCGCGAACACATGTGGAAAACAAAGAATGAGCGCGGCAAACCAAATGACCAGCCGGTTCCTGCTTTCAGGCAGTGAAGCATCGGTTGAGTTGTGCCCTGTCGGCACTAGACGCGCCCGTCCTGATTACTCCCGTACAAATGACCGCAATCGAACAGGCGCGCCACCCGGAGCGCCGCCTGTCTGTATCTGTGACCATGTGTACGGCAAGGATTTGCCAGTATGGCCAGCAAAATGCTTATCGACGCAGCGCACCCGGAAGAAACCAGGGTTTGCGTTGTCCGCGGCAATCGCATCGAGGAGTTCGATTACGAATCCGCTTCCCGCCGCCCCCTGAAGGGCAATATCTATCTCGCCAAGGTTACACGGGTTGAACCTTCCCTGCAGGCCGCTTTCGTTGAATACGGCGGCAACAGGCATGGTTTTCTAGCGTTCAGCGAAATTCATCCCGATTATTACCAGATCCCCGTCGCCGACAGGCAGGCGCTGCTGGAAGCAGATGCCGAGGATGCCCGCCTTGCCCGTGAAGAGGAGGACGCGGAGCAGGAAAAACCCAAGCCGCGCCGCCGGCGCTCAAGGTCAGCGCGCTCCAAAGACGACAAAGTCGCCAGCGAACCCGTAGACCAGCAAACTGACTCAGAAGAGGCTGTCAGCGGCGAAACAGCGGATGGAGAAACTGGAACCGAGGCGGAGACAAACGAGGTATCTGAGCCGGAGGCCTCGGATGCCGGGAAAGACGACAGCGAACTGACAGCTTCCGAAGACGCACCCTCTGCTGAAGACGAGGACGCTGATGACGCCGGCTCAGAGGCTGATGCAGATGCGGCGGTAGATGCAGATGCCAAAACAGATGCGGAAGCTGATGCGGATGTCAAAGCAGATGCAGATGCCAAAGCAGATGCAGATCCGGCGGCCGATGCGGAAGCGGATGGGGAAACAAATGCAGATGCCGATGACGAAATTGACGTTGCCGCATCGGGCGACGACAGCGGTTCCGACGATGACACCGAAGACGAAGCGCCGAAACCCCGCAAGCGGGCTCCGCGCAAAAACTACAAAATCCAGGAAGTCATCAAGCGCCGCCAGGTTCTGCTGATCCAGGTTGTCAAGGAAGAACGCGGCAACAAAGGCGCGGCGCTGACCACCTATATGTCTCTGGCTGGCCGGTATTGTGTGCTTATGCCAAATACGGCGCGTGGCGGAGGCATCTCGCGCAAGATCACCGATGCCAGCGACCGCCGCCGTCTGAAAGACGTCATCCGTCAGGTCGAAGTGCCCGAAGGCATGGGACTGATCGTTCGCACCGCGGGTGCCCAGCGCACCAAGACGGAGATCCGCCGCGACTATGACTATCTTCTCAGGATGTGGGAATCAGTGCGTGAACTCACTTTGAAGTCGGCCGCCCCCACTCTCGTCTATGAGGAAGGCAATCTGATCAAGCGGTCAATTCGCGATCTGTATTCCAAAGACATCGATGAAGTCGTGGTGGAAGGCGAGGAAGGTTTCCGCGAAGCCAAGAATTTCATGAAGATGCTCATGCCAAGCCATGCGCGCAACGTGAAGCTCTACAAGGACACCCGCCAGCTGTTCACCCGGCACCAGGTTGAAAGCCAGCTTGACGGGCTGTTCACACCGAACGTCACCCTGCCGTCAGGCGGTTATATCGTCATGAACCAGACCGAGGCGCTGGTATCGATTGACATCAACTCAGGCAAGGCTACCCGTGAACACAGCATCGAAGACACGGCGTTGAAGACCAACCTGGAGGCTGCTGTGGAGATTTCCCGGCAACTGCGCCTTCGTGACCTTGCCGGCCTGATCGTCATCGACTTCATCGACATGGAGGAAAACCGCAACAACCGGGCGGTTGAGCGCAAGCTCAAGGACGCATTGAAGAATGACCGGGCGCGAATCCAGGTCGGGCGTATTTCGCACTTCGGGCTGCTGGAGATGTCGCGACAGAGACTGCGCCAGGGCATGATGGAAAGTTCCACCATGCAGTGTCCACACTGCGAAGGCACCGGGGTCATTCGCGGCGTTTCAAGCTGTGCACTGTCTGTATTGCGCGGCATCGAAGAACACCTCCTGTCCCGCAAACCGGAAAGCCTCGATGTCCGGGTCCATCCGGATGTGGCGTTCTACATCTTCAACGAGAAACGCGACCACCTGCTGTCGCTTGAGGCAAATTACGGGATTTCAATCTACGTCCTGCCTGATGCGGAACGTGCACTTGCCGACAGCATCATCGAGCGCAAACCGGACCGCAAGGGCCCGGCTGCCCGGCCCGTCGCCTCGGATACCGCTGTCGCCATGGGTGACGGCATGGAAGCCAACGAGGAACCGTCGGCATCAGATACCGACGGCACGGATGCCGACGAGGCAGACGGCAGAAGAGGCGATGAGCTGCAACTGGACGAAAACGGTGAACCGCGCAAGAAGCGCCGCCGTCGCCGTGGACGCCGGGGCGGCCGCAAGCAACGCGAAGAACGCGATGGCGACATGGCGGCCAAAAGTGAGGAAGAAGCCGTCCCTGCCGCAGATGAGCCGTCCGGCGCTGAAGACACAGCGCAAGCAACAGTCAGCGAGGCTGACGCAGTTGCCGACACAGATGGCGATGGCGACAAGCCGAAGAAACGCCGGCGCCGGTCACGTGGCGCGAAAAACAAGGCTGCGGAAGACGCAATAAGCACGGAAGCAGAAGATGGCACTGCGGCAGACGCAGACACCGGCGATGCGTCAGATGCGGCGACAGATGTGACGGTCGCCGCAGATACCGAACCCGACGAAAAGCCAAAAGCAAGAAAACGCGCTCCGCGCAAGGCTGCAAAGAAAGCCAAGGCCGATACACCTGAAAGCGCCGCCGAAGATCTTGGCTCAGACGCGGCCAAGGACGCAGTGGAGCCGGAAGACAGCGAAAAGCCAGCCAAGAAGCCGCGCAAGCGCGCGGCGAAGAAAGCAAAACTCGCAGAGGCCGAGACAGCAGACGAGGCCGCTTCTGCAAATGGCAATTCAACATCGTCGGAGCCGGTGGAAAGCGAAACATCGCCGCCGAAATGGACTCCACCTGCTCCCACGGTCGACCCCGCAACTGCGCCAAAAAAGGCCGGCTGGTGGGGCAAGCGCTGACACCGACACGATCCGGTTCGGGTGATTTCTGGCCACGTATGCCTGAAATCACTCCCGCCGGCTGCAACGGCCGCCGGAATGAGCGACTACTGCCATGAAACCCAACCGGCTTGTACTGATTGGGCTGGTGGTGGTCGCTATGCTGTTGGGATGGCGGCTTTATGAGCAGAAGCACGCTGACACCGGACAACTCGATGTGTACCAGGCCGGTAACAGCGTGGTTCTGGCCTGGAGCGGCCAAGTCGAGTTGCCCATGCACACCATGTTGTCGCGCGCATTCGAGGCCTGGCGCGACAAGACGCAGCGCTTTGTCCTGCGGTTGAATTCACCAGGCGGTTCGGTGCGCGAGGGTGGTGATGTCGTTGAACTGCTGCAACGTATCAAACGCACTCACACTCTCGACACCTATGTCGCGTCCAGGGACATCTGCATGTCCATGTGCGTGCCTATTTTCCTGCAGGGCCGCAGGCGCATCGCTGCGGCAGACGCCCGCTTCATGTTCCATGAACCGAAGCGTTTCTATGACGATGGCAGCGAGGCAAAAGGGTTTTCATTCGAGCGCAGAGCCCTGACACAGCGCTTCTTCAGCAAATACTTTGTCAATTCTCCCATGGACGCCGACTGGCGCAGCCGGCTTGAGGAACAATGGGCAGGCAAGGACATATACAAATCAGGCAAACAACTGGTCGATGAACGCTCCAACATCGTTACCAGTATCAACTAGGGTCAAGCCCGTAGAGCGCTAGCCGGATTTCGGCAGCCAGCGCGACAGACGCTCAACAGCTTTTTGCATGTGCTCCATGGAACCGGCAAATGACAAACGCAGGAACCTGTTGCCGCGCTCAGCATCGAAGTCAGCCCCGGGTGATGCGGCGACGTGGGCTTCCTTGAGCATCGCCTGGGCAAACGCAAAACTGTCATTGGTCAGGTTCGCAACGTCGGCGTAAAGGTAAAACGCCCCGTCTGCCGGCGACAGGTTGCCAAGCCCCAACCCAGGCAACTCCCGCAACAGGAAGTCGCGGTTTTCGCGATACTCCGCCTTGCGCTGCTCCAGTTCCTCGGTTGCGTCGAACGCCGCCATAGCGGCGTATTGCGACAGCGTCGGCGGCGAAATGAACAGGCTCTGGGCCAGGCACTCCGCCTGGCGAACGAGGTTTCCAGGCACGATCATCCAGCCGATACGCCAACCGGTCATGCAATAGTACTTTGAGAACGAGTTGATGATCACGGCGTCGGCGTTGCTGGTCAGCGCCGTTGCCTGCGGCATTTCATAGTTCAGGCCGTGATAAATTTCATCGGAAATGAACCAGATGTCCTTGCTGGCGCAGGTGCGGGAAATGTCTGCCAGGTTTTCAGGCGTGACCATGGTCCCGGTCGGGTTCGCGGGGCTTGCCAGCAACAGGCCTGACAGCCCGTTTTCGCACGCAACGGCAATCTGCTCTGACGTCGGCGCCCAACGATGGCGGGCGTCGACCTCTATGTCCGCAATGGCGATATCAAGCGCTGTCAGGATGTTGGAATATGCAGGATAGCCAGGCACTGTCAGGCCCACCTTGTCACCCTGGTCAAAACAGGCCAGAAAACTGAGCACAAAAGCGCCTGACGAACCGGTTGTCACCACGACCCGAGCCGGGTCGACATCGACACCATAGGCCTCGTCATAGTGTTGCGCGATGCGTTCGCGCAGCGCCGGCAGCCCGAGCGAGTTGGTGTAGCCCATATAGGCCCCGTTCAAGGCGTCCCTTGCAGCCTCCACAACTTTCTGAGGCGGTCCGCCGGCCGGTTGTCCTGCCGACATATGCACCACGTCGTGACCGACAGCGGCCAGCGCGTTGGCCTCACGAAACATGTCCATGACAATAAACGGCTGAACAAGAGAAGCCCGTTTGGAAGATGAAGGAGACATTGTACCCGGAATCGCTGAGATGGAGGCTGAAAGCTGCCTCTACCTACCAGATGCAATGGTCTGTGCAAACCTGGTGACAACAAAACCGCTCACGGCTCTGTGACCCTGCACCTCATCGCCTCACCCATGCTTTTGCCGTAATGTTCGATACAAATCCGGCTGATTCAGATACGCGTTTCAATATTGTTGCGGCACCATTCAGCCGGTTGCACAAGAGGATAACTGTAGCACGCTGATGCATAGGTTATTGCATACGATCGGGATCCTGACACTGGCTGCCGCCATGCTGGCGCAGGCAAGCCTGCCATCGTTTGCGCAACAGCGCGGCAACAGTCCACGGCTGATCCGCGACGCGGAAATCGAAGAACTGATGCGGCGCTATCTGAAGCCGATCTTCAAGGCCGCCGGCATCCCCCGCGGAGCCGTCAATATCTACCTCGTCCAAGACAGCCGCATCAACGCGTTCGTCGCAGGCGGCCAGCGCATTTTCATTCATACGGGACTGATCGAACAGGCCAGTACGCCAAACCAGGTGATTGGCGTGCTGGCGCATGAAACGGCCCACGTGGCGGAAGGCCACCTCGCCCGGCTTGGTGTCCAGCTGGACAAAGCATCGAACCAGGTCATCATTGGCACATTGCTCGGTGCCGCGGCCGCGATCGGCGCATCTCGGGCAGGTGCGGCGTCCAGCGGTGGCGCAACTGGTGCGCTGGTGGCAAGTGGCGCGGAATTTGCCAAACGCAACCTGCTGACCTATGTGCGCGCCCAGGAGGCAGCAGCCGATGAAGGCGCCTTGCGTTACCTGAACGCCTCCGGACAATCGGGCCGTGGCATGCTGGAACTGTTTCAGAAGCTTTACAATCAATCCATCGCCTCGGTGCAGTACATAGACCCCTATGCAGTGTCCCACCCGCTGCCGCTGCAGCGCATTCGTGTTCTGGAAAACCGCGTGCGGGCGTCCAAGCACTACAACAAGAAAGACAAGGACTATCTGGTGTTCCGCCACAAGATGGCGCAGGCCAAACTGGCCGGCTTCACCCGGACAGCACAGTCGGTCTACAACTCCTACCCGACTTCAGACCGATCCATTCCGGCGCAATATGCCCGTGCGATCGCCGCCTACAGGGTGGGCGATCTGCAAACGGCAATTCCGGCCATAGACAGGCTGATCGCGCAAATACCGAAGAACCCGTATTTCTGGGAACTCAAGGGCCAGGCATTGCTGGAGAAGGGCTTTCCGACCGAAGCAGTGGCGCCACTGCGGCAGGCTCAGAAACTGTATCCGAAGAGCGGCTTGATCAGTATTCTGCTGGCCCAGGCACTGCTCGCCGCCGGGACGAAGGATGCTGCCCGCGAGGCGTTGGCGGTGTTGTCAAAAGCTCAGCGGTATGAAGTCGAGTCGGGCTCCTTGCATTTGCACAAGGCGCGGGCGCACGGCATTTTGGGCGATTACGCGCGCGCCGAACTATCTACGGCGGAAAGTGCCATGCTGCGCGGCGACAAGAAACTGGCCAAAAGAAAGGCTGAAGGCGCCAAACGCCGGGCAAAATCCGGGTCTACTGTGTGGATCAGGGCAACAGACATACTCAACGCATTGAAAAAAAAGAAAAGTTGAAGATGAATTTTTCCGGGAAAACAGTATAAGCTTTCCTCCAATCACATCCCGTCCAGCCTGGACACAACAGGAGTTCAATTTCATGCGCATCAAATTCACAGCCAGCCTGGTGGCGGTTGCTCTTGCGGCAGGCAGTGCCCTGTTGCCGCTGAAAGCGTCTGCGCAGGAGACTTTCTCAAAGGCACAAACCAATGAGATGCACAACATCATCCGCGACTACCTGCTGGAGAACCCGGAAATTCTGAATGAGATGATAGCCAAGCTGCAGGCAGCCGAGCGTGATCAGCAGGACAAACAGGCCCGCGAAGCCATCGCCAGCAACGCCAAGGAGCTGTTCCGCAACGAGAACGATGTCGTTGTCGGGAATCCCAATGGCAGCGTCACCATGGTCGAGTTCTTCGACTACAATTGCGGTTTCTGCAAGCGGTCCGTTGCCGACGTGCTCCGTTTCACCGAGGAAGACAAGGACCTGCGGATTGTCATGAAAGAATTCCCGATTCTGTCAGAAGGCTCGATTATCGCCTCGCGAGCCGCGATCGCGTCGAAAAAACAGGGCAAATACTGGGAGTTCCATCTTGCCCTGATGGCAGCCAGCGGCAATATCGACACCGAAGAGAAGGTGATGTCGATCGCAGCAGAGACCGGTCTTGACGTAGCAAAACTCAAGGCTGACATGACCGAGGATGCCGAAGCGATTGAGAAGAACATCAATGACAACCGTGCGCTGGCACAGGCGCTTGGCATCAATGGTACGCCGGCATTTGTGATTGACGACAACCTGGTGCCCGGCGCCATGCCTTACGATCAACTCGCCACCAGCGTGAAAATCGTGCGCGACAAGGGCGGTTGCCAGTACTGCTGATCGGGCGGGAGCGCACAAACAGCGCACATTTCGTTTGACCGCTTTGTCGTTACCTGCGGCGCGGAACCGGCAAATCTCATCCACAGCCTGTCGGGTGCGTGTGCTTGGCCGGACGCTGTTTTTGTGGCAAGACCGGGGTACGACAAAATACGGAAGTCAGCATGTGCCTGCAGCGACCCCGCCAGCCTGCCCCAATTGGAGATGATCCCTGTTGCCCGACACGATTGTGATACTCAACGGTCCGAACCTGAACCTGCTCGGCACACGTGAACCTGACATTTATGGCGCAACGACACTGTCCGACATTGAGGCCAGTTGCCGCGCGCACGCAGAAAAAATCGGCGTTGCTGTGGACTTTCGCCAGTCCAACGTCGAAGGCGAACTGGTGAATTGGGTTCAACAGGCAAAGGACACTGCCATCGCAATTGTCATCAATGCTGCAGCCTACACCCATACGTCTGTTGCCCTGCACGACGCGCTCAAGGCAAGCGGCCTGCCTGTTGTCGAACTGCATCTTTCCAATGTGTACAAGCGCGAGAGCTTCCGGCATAAGAGCTTCATCTCCAGCGTTGCGGACGGGGTCATGTGCGGCTTTGGCGCGTATGGCTATGTGATGGCAATCGACGCGGCAAGACACATCGCCACGACAAGAACTGAAAAAACCTGAATCACAGGATACCGGAATCGAACATGGCCAAGGACAACAAGACATTCGACAACGACCAGATACGCCAGCTTGCCGAAATCCTGACCGACACAGGCTTGAGTGAAATCGAGGTCGAGCAGGACGGACTGAAGATCCGGGTTGCGCGCGAGATTTCGGCAAGTTATGCGGCAGCGCCCGCGCCGGTGGTGCAGGCACCTGCGCCAAGTGTCGCCAGCACTCCGGCACCGGAAGCTGCTCCTGCACCGGCTGCAAAATCCGCAGGAACGGTGAATTCTCCGATGGTCGGCACAGCCTATATGTCACCGGCGCCGGAAGCGGCGCCGTTTGTTCAGGTTGGCAGCCAGGTCAAGGCCGGGCAGCCGATCATGATCATCGAAGCAATGAAGACCATGAACCAGATTCCGGCGCCGCACAGCGGAACCGTGACAGCGATCCTCGTCAACAATGGCGATCCGGTCGAATATGACGAACCTCTTATGGTGATTGAGTAAACCTACCCCTTTTCGCCCCCGTATTGAGACCGCCCGTAAGGCCCGATCCCGATGTTTGAAAAAGTCCTGATAGCCAACCGTGGTGAAATCGCGCTTCGTGTACTGCGCGCGTGCCGCGAATTGGGCGTGCAGACGGTCGCCGTTCATTCCACCGCCGATGCAACGGCCATGCATGTACGCCTGGCTGACGAGAGTGTGTGCATCGGTCCGCCATCGGCAACGGACAGTTATCTCAACATACCCGCCATTGTGGCTGCGTGCGAAATCACCGGTGCCGACGCCGTGCATCCCGGTTACGGCTTCCTGTCGGAAAACGCGCGATTTGCCAAGATTCTCGAAGAGCACGACATCGCTTTCATCGGTCCGTCCGCCGAACACATCTCGGTCATGGGCGACAAGATTGAAGCCAAGCTCACCGCTCAGAAGCTCGGAATTCCGGTGGTGCCAGGTTCGGATGGCGGTGTTTCAGGGTTTGAAGAGGCCCGACGGGTGGCCAAGGACATCGGCTACCCGGTCCTGATCAAGGCGGCTGCCGGCGGTGGTGGGCGCGGCATGAAGGTGGCGCAATCCGAAGACGAAATCGATACCGCCCTGTCGACCGCCCAGACCGAGGCAAAAGCCAACTTTGGCGACGATGCCGTCTATATAGAACGTTACCTGGGCACACCCCGCCATATCGAAATACAGGTGTTCGGCGATGGAAAAGGCAATGCCGTGTATCTGGGCGAGCGCGACTGTTCGCTGCAGCGCCGCCATCAGAAGGTCTGGGAAGAAGCCCTGTCGCCAGCCCTGAATGCGGCACAACGCAAGGAAATCGGTGAAATCTGCTCCAATGCGATGGCGGAGATGAAGTATTCCGGAGCCGGCACCGTTGAGTTCCTGTATGAGGATGGTGAGTTCTTCTTCATCGAGATGAATACCAGGCTGCAGGTTGAACACCCGGTGACAGAGGCCATCACTGGCCTGGATCTTGTGCAGGAGCAATTGCGCGTGGCATCTGGAGCCACACTCGGTTTCAAACAGGAAGACATCCATTTTTCCGGCCATGCCATCGAATGCCGGATAAACGCGGAGAACGCGGAGACCTTTGCGCCTTCTCCCGGCCGCGTGGTTGGCGTGCACCAGCCGGGAGGCCTCGGTGTTCGCGTGGACTCGGGCATCTATGCCGGCTACTCGATTCCGCCTTACTATGACAGCCTGATCGGCAAGCTGATTGTGCACGGCCGGGACCGCAATGAATGCCTGATGCGGCTGAGGCGCGCGCTCGGCGAATATGTCATTGAGGGAATCGACACAACGATTCCGCTGTTTCAACGCCTGCTTGGCGAGACTGACATCATTGACGGCGAATATGACATCCACTGGCTGGAGAAGTTTTTGTCCAACTAGAGTGTCGATCCTTACCTTGTCCGGTAGAACTGACACGTTTGACCGGTGCAACAGTTTGTTCGACCCGGCGGCATGGAAACTGGCGAAAACAATCCTATATAAGTCGTCTGGTGCGGACATTCTGGCCGCACGATCCATGGGAATACTCTATGCCACCAATTTATCTCGATCCGGCACCAAGGTCGTATCCTGACTTTGTTCACTTGCTGGGCCGCGGCAACCGCGGCGAGGCCGCAGCCGGAACAACATCCTCCATTTCAGACCTTGAGGACTGGCTTTTAGGGGATGCCATCAACGAAACCGACATGCTGTCGCTGACGGAGTCGCTCGCCTGGCGCATGGTTGCAGCCGGGCTGCCGGTGGTGCGCGCCACCATCCACGTGGGCACGCTGCATCCGCAACTGACCGGCTTTGGCTGGAGCTGGAGCAAGCTTGACGGACTGTGCGACGAGATCGTCATCAAGGCTATGTCAGCACAGTCGGAAGCATACATGCGCAGTCCGCTGCGGCCAGCCATCGAAGACGGTCAGTCTCTGTTCCTGGATGTCCGCGATACAGAAACCCAAGCCATGTATCCGATCGCGGCTGAACTCGCCGAGCAAGGCATCAAACACTACGCGGTTCTGCCAATGCCCAAGCGCATCGGTGCCAATCGTTTTGATGCGGTCACAATCGCTACGACCGAGGAAGGCGGATTTACCAAGCAGCAGCAGGTACAGCTTGACCGGGTACTCAGGTACCTGGCCCTGCATGTCCATCGCCATACCGCGCGGCGTGTCGCGGAGAATGTGCTCAACGTCTATCTTGGCCACAGTGCCGGCAAGCAGGTGCTGGAGGGCTCGATCAGCCGCGGCGACGGCAACGCCATCGAGGCTGTGATCTGGTTTGCCGACATGCGCGGCTTCACCGAACTGACAGAAAAATACTCCGGCCCACAGGTTAACCGGATCCTGAACGGCTTCTTCGAACAGGTGGTCGGCGCCGTGACCGGCAATGGCGGCGATGTGCTCAAGTTTCTGGGCGACGGTGTGCTGGCTGTGTTTCCGTTCGAATGTGCCCACACAGCCGCAGACGCCGCACGGGCTGCCATGGCCGCTGCCGATGGGGCATTGAGAAATGTCGAAGCCTACAATGCCAATCCGTGCGAGGACGTTCGCAGTCTGAACGGATGGACTCCGATCCGTTGCGGCATCGCCATGCATATCGGCGAGGTGTTCTTCGGCAACGTCGGCGGCCAGGACAGACTGGACTTCACGGTGATCGGCAGCGCCGTCAACGAAGCAGCCCGGCTGGAGGCACTGACCAAACGCGTGTTGCGGCCTGTCGTCATGTCGCAACAGGTTGGCGAGCTGCTTGAGATTCCGCTGGACGACATTGGTCACCATGAATTGAAAGGAATTGTTGAGCCTGTCCGTGTTTTCGCCCCAAAGCACTGGAAGTCTACCGCTATACAGGTGTGAGGAATCAGACCTGAAGGCGACAAGGAATTACGGGAGGCGTTCTCAATGAAGTTGGCTGCTCTGATAGCCGCTATGCTGCTTGGCATTGCCCCGGCGACTGCACAGGCCGGCTGCAAGGATCATGCTGCATCCGGCGTTGACTGGTCTGGTTGTTCGAAAAAACTCCTGATGTTGGGGTCGGCTGCGCTGGACGGAGCCAAGCTTGACGGCAGCAATCTGACCAGCACCGACCTTGGCGGCGCGAGCCTGAACGGGGCAACACTGGACAATGCCGACCTGAGCTATACCTCACTGAAAGGTGCCTCCCTCAAGGAAGCATCGATGGTGAAAACCGCTGGCAATCGCACCGTACTTGCCGGTGCCGACCTGACCAGTGCCAGGATGCAGGCGATAGAACTGTTCCGCGCAGATTTGAGCGGCGCCAACCTGACCAATGCAAATCTGTCGCGGGCCAGCCTGCCGCGCGCCCAGTTCACTGGTGCAAACATGAGTGGGGCGTCACTGGAAAAGTCCGATGTCATCCGCAGCAATTTTGACAATGCCGATCTGACCGGCATCGATTTTACCTACGCAATCGTCGCCAGGGCCTCGTTCCGGAACGCCAAGCTGGCCGGGTCGAACTGGACCAATGCCTACCTCTACCGCAGCAGCCTGGCTGGCGCCGACCTGTCCGGCGTAAAGGGTCTGACCAGTGCCCAGGTCGCCATTGCCTGCGGGGACAGTTCCACGAAACTGCCGCCCGGCGTTGAAGCACCAAACCCCTGGCCGTGCACCAAACAGGACGAAAGCGCACTTTGAGTTCAGCCGTAACTGCTAGCGGGCGGTTTCACGCTCAGCCCCCTGCTCCACAAGTTCTCCCTGGTACCACTTGTAGGTAATGGTTGTTACATTGCTGTCATCGTCCACGACATGGGCCCGCACCACCTTGGACGCCTTGCTGACTTCCGGATTGGGGAGTCTGCTGAGTGCGGAATGAAACACAAACCTGCTTCGGGCTGCTTCCCACAACCAGAACTGCCACGGCTCATTGGCACCGGTGCGGGCAAAGTCTCGCAGTCCGAAATCCGGCCAGCCGTCGAAATTCATGTCACGCACGATGATCGATACATTTTCCGGATCGATGAACGGTCTTGCTGAAACCGCGATGCGCTGGATGACTTGATTGCCTTCATTCCGGAAGACCGCCTCGCGCACGTGGTTCGGGGCCTGTCCCACCAGCTCGACCGAACCTGGACGTCCGGCAAACTCGACCTCACACCGGGCCAGCACGCCGTCGCTGCCCACGGCAACAGACGGAAGAACGCAAGGCTGGAAACTGGCCGTGAATGAAGCCGCGCCGGGTGCGGACTGAACTGCCAACGCCAACCAGAAAACACCACACGCAATCGCGCGGTTGCTGCAAACGGTGGATATGGTGTTCGAACCGGTCATGAAGCGCCTGTTGGTATTTGACCCGGAGCAGGATAGCGTTGAACAAGGCAGAACAGGGTCATGCGGCACCGGTTGGCGTGGACTGGTGACCGCAATGCCCGGCCCCCCCAATTGTGTAACCGGTTCACCTGTGGCCCGGCAAGCCGGTTCACCTGGCCCAGACAGTCCGCACCGGAATTGTTCACTTGCCGGTCACACCGGCAATCCGTTAACACTGTCAGCCATGTCGACGATCACACCGCAAGTTTTGCTGAAAGCTTACACTGCCGGCATCTTTCCGATGGCAGAAAGCGCCAGTGACAGTGCGCTTTACTGGGTCGAACCGGAAGTGCGTGGCGTCATCCCGCTCGACCGGTTCCACGTCTCACGTTCCCTGGCCCGACGCATCCGCTCGCGGCAGTTCCGGGTCACGGTGGATACCGATTTCGACGGCGTCATCAGGGCCTGTTCGGGCCAGCCCGGCAGCGCCGGTGAGCATGCGGTGGTCGAACGGCCCTCGACCTGGATCAACGCAAGAATCTCCGCGCTGTACAACCAGCTGCATGCCATGGGGTGCTGTCATTCGGTTGAATGCCGCGATCATGAAGGCACGCTGGTTGGCGGGCTTTACGGCGTGCGCATCGGCGCGGTTTTTTTCGGCGAAAGCATGTTTTCCGCCCGGCGCGACGCATCCAAAGTGGCGATGGTGCACCTGGTGGCCCGGCTGAAGGCCGGCGGCTTTCGCCTGCTGGACACCCAGTTTGTCACCGACCACCTTAAGACCTTCGGTTGTGAGGAGGTGCTGCGTGACGACTATCGCAGACTTCTCGATGACGCATTGCTGGCGCAGGCCGATTTTACCGCCTTTGAAGATGACGACAATCCCCAGGCGGTTCTGGCATCGGCCAAATCCGGCCATCATGACGACACATAAGATCATCACACTTTTGCAAGCTCAAAAACACTGAACTTTGCCCTCACATTGTACTCAACAAACACAAGCGGGCTGCTATACTAGATTGGAACCAACCAGTTACGGTGTTACTCATCATGTTCAAACTCCCCTGCTCCCGGTCACTGCGCTGCATCGCTGTTGCTTTCTGGTCGTTCGTGCTGGCCACGCCGGCGCTCGCGGCTGACGTGTTCGTGACGGTCACCGGTGTCCGCAATGCCAGCGGTACGGTTCTGGCCTGCCTGTGGAGCTCCGGCTGGGGGTTCCCGAGCTGTGAACAGGGCCGCAGCAATGTCAGACAGATCAAGGTGCCCGCAGCCCAGGGAACCGTGAGCTTCCTGTTTGAAAATGTGCCGGACGGCAAGTATGCCATCTCCGTCGGCCACGATCAGAACAATGACGGGGTTCTGGAGCGGCACAAGTTCCTGAAATACCCGATCGAGGGTGCAGGCGTTTCAAACTACGACAAACCGCCTCGCTTCATCCCGCTGCATCATGAGGCGACCTTTCCGGTCAAAGGCCCCGCGGTGACCGAAATCAGTGTTCCGATGCACTATCCGCCGGAAGGGTAGTTCATATCATCGGTTCAACTGACCCGGGCAACCCGCTGCTTTCCAGCGCTTGTTGACATTGAAGATGCGCCGTGAGGCGGCTGTCATCTGCGACGCAAACTTGCGGCATGACTTCCTGTCTGACCTGGAATCGCAATTGGCCAGCATGGCCTTGTGGGTTCTGTTGATATCCGCAAGCGTCGGATGAGCCCCCGATTGCTGCTTCTTCAGCGTTGCATGATACCAGTTGCTCAGGTGAAATTCCTTTTTTGCCAGCCGGAGAATCGTAGGGCGTATTTTTCTGGAAAACTCTTTCTTCAAAGACGAGCAACTCGCCGAATGAGCCGGCATTGTCGCCAGCGGCACATAAATCACACTGGCCGCCAGCGCTCCTGACAGCAGATAAACCAGCCGTTTAGCAAATATCATGTTCCCGCCTGACTCAGTATCGCCCGATCTCATGCCCCGGGCTGTTGACAATCAAGAATCAATATTCGAAATCATCACCAAGCCTAGATTGCGCGGATGTGTGGCAAAACTAGGTTCGGCTGGCTGAGTCTTCACTCCTGAGGCTGAGTTTCCTGTTGCTGCGTGTCGGCAGGCCCGGTCTGTGCCGGCGGAATGCCGGTCTGCTCCTCATCAACGCTCTTACGGTTGGGATCGCGGCATCCGATCAGCCACACATCGTAAACCGGGTGCTCGACAGCATTGAGGCCTGGACTTTCAGCCAGCATCCATCCCGAGAAGATCCTTCGCGTGCCGCCGCTCAACAGATTCTCGTCGACCTGTACAAAAGACGTTGTTTTCGGCTCTTCAGTCGGCGGCCTGGAGTTACAGATGCGCGGATACACGTTCAGCGCGCCGAACCTGCGCACTTCATTCACCGGAATTTCGAACGTGGTGATGCGGCCGGTGATCTTGTCGAGCCCGGCAAACACCGCCAACGGATTTTGCAGGGCCTGCGCACGCGAAGGTTCCGGCACGAGCGCCAGAGCGCCAGCCACCATCAGACCTGACACAAGCGATACCCTCGACAGTTTCATTAAGGCTTCACCGCCTCCACGCGAATACGCACATAATCTGCCGTCCAGTTGCCGCGTGCGTCGCAAAGGCTGGGCCGCAACAACTGCTCAACCTCCTCCAGAACTGTGTCCGTTTCATTGCCGAACTGTTCAAAAAACGGCTTGCGGAACAGTTTGAGCCATTCTTTCATGCCGGACTTCAATGGCGTCGGGCGCGGGTACAGCCCGATCCGGCGCACCTCGAACCCAGCACTTTCAAGCATGTCGGCATAGACTTCCGGAGACGGAAAGAACCATGGACCGGCGAGACTCTCTTCGCCTCCCCTGTGGGCACTGACAGCCCGCATTGCGGTCACGATGGCTGCAACATTGCCATGTCCGCCGAACTCCGCGACAAACCGGCCGCCCGGCTTCAGTGCTCGCCAGACACCGTCTATGACCTGTTCCGGGCGGCTCATCCAGTGCAGTGCCGCATTGGAGAACACAGCATCGAACTCGGCGGGAAAATCGAGACTGTGACCATCGCAATTGACAACTTTAAGACCGCGCTCGCGTGCCGCTGCCAGCAGGTCGTCGCTCATGTCGACACCAAGCACGTCACAGCCCGCATCAACCAGCTTCTGCGTCAGCGCACCGTCGCCGCAGCCAAGGTCGAGTATCCTTTCACCCGCTTGCGGCGCAAGCCACTCGTAAACCGCTCCCGCCAGATCGGCCACGAACCGGCCGTGTTTCGAATAGGCATCGGCAGACCATGTCTGCTTTGAGGAGGATGTGTTGAAGTTCATTGGCTGGACTGCGTCGAGTCGCCTTCAGATTTGCTGTCATCCGACTTGTTCGACCCGAGCACGAACTGCGACACCAGCCCGAACAGGTCTATGGCGTCCTGGGTGAACTCAATCTCGCCACCGCTGGCGATCAGGGTCTCGCTGCCGCCCGGTTCCAGGGAAATGAACTTCCCACCGAGCAAACCTTCGGAAGCGATTTTTGCGGTGGTGTCCTCCGGCAGCTTGACAGTCGAATCAACCGCCAGTTCGAGATTGGCGCGATAGGTTTCACGATCAAGGTCCTGCGCCGTCACCGAGCCGATCTTGATGCCGGCCATGCGGACATCGGTCCCAACCGAAATCCCGTCTACCGATCCGAACGACGCCTTGACACTGTAGCCATTGCCAGGCCCGCCAAGCCCGCCCACGAAGTACATGAAACCGAAAAATCCGACTGCAATGGCGACAACAAAGGCGCCGACAGCCGTCTCCGTCATGGAATTTTTCATATCCGGGGTGCTCCTGCCTCAATACCCGTGGTGTGAACTGTTTCGAATGCAGCTCCTATTCGGGCTGCCACGCATCGTAATCCGGTTTTGCCGGCTGCTTTGGTGTTGCTCCGAGCAGGCTGCCGGCCGGCCGGTAGGCCTTCGACGAACCGGTCAGGTTGGGATGATGCGGTTTCTGCCATTCGCGCGCTTCATAGTCCGTCTCGCTGGGCGGGGTGTCGGTGCGGTGATGCATCCAGCCATGCCATCCCGGCGGGATCATCGATGCTTCAGCGTAGTTGGCATAGATCACCCAGCGGCGCTCGGGAATCGAGGCCGGCAATTTCGATGGCGCACGATAATAGGTATTGCCGAATTCATCGGTGCCGACCTTCTCACCATGGCGCGCGGTAAACCAGCGCGTGCCCATGGTCTGGCCGTTCCACCAGGTAAACAACTGCAGTAGTAAGTTTTTCATGCCAGAAACCCGAGCTGCGCAAAGGGCAGTCCTGAAACGTGAATTGCTGCCCCGTTATGGCCTATTCGCTAGGCGCAAGTCCAGAGCGATTGAGAAAACCTGAGGCACGCTGTACAAGGGCATATTCAAATTCCTTTGCTCACCACAGCGAACCCGCTCCATGACGACCAGCACCCCTAACGTAAAACTGTCCATTGCCGGCGTAAACATGTCGTTCGGCGGCGCAAAAGTGCTGCATGACATCAGCATGGAGATTCCGGCCGGGCGCAAGACGGTGCTGATCGGGCCCGCGGCATCCGGAAAAACCGTGTTGATGAAATGTGTGGCCGGTATTCACGCGCCGACCAGAGGGGCCATCAGGCTGGACGGCCGGCCGGTGACGGGAATCACTCCGCGCGAACGCAATGAACTGCTTGCCGACACCGGTGTGCTGTTCCAGCAGGGCGGCCTGTTCGACAGCCTCCGGGTTTGGGAAAACATCTCGTTCCGGCTGATCAACAATGAGGGCATGAGCCGCAAGGAAGCGCGTGAACTGGCCATTGAAAAACTGGCCCGGGTCAACCTGCCTTCAGGCACCGCGGACCTGTTGCCGTCCGAACTGTCGGGCGGCATGCAGAAGCGCGTCGGCATCGCCCGGGTGCTGGCCAGTCAGCCATCGCTGATGCTGCTTGATGAACCAACCGCGGGCCTCGATCCGATTACCACCAAGGCAATCTACCGGCTGCTCGACCGCTCCATCGAGGACAGCCATGCCACCGTGTTTGCCATCACCAGCGACATGGATGCGGCGCGCAGCGAGTATGATTTCATGTTCATGCTGCATGAAGGCAGGATTGTATGGAGTGGCGCGGTTGCGGACATCGATGCATCCGGAAACCCTTATGTGCTGCAATTGGTCAACGGCCGCGCCGACGGACCGATCAAGATGCGGATGAAGGCCCGGGCCTGACGGCATCATCACCGGCCTCACACTGCCATGTGATTTGCACGTGACGCGGCTGGCACCATAAATTTGCTGCCCACGAAACCAGATCGGAGGTTTTCCCATGTTGAGAGCACCTGCACTCGCCGCCGCCCTGCTCATCGCAACGGCAGTTCCCTCTATGGCCGCCGGCGGCACCTTCAAGGGCGCTTCGGGCCACAAGACGTCCGGATCGGTAACGGTTACGCAACGGGGCGGCAAGATGGTGATCAGGCTGGGGTCAAATTTCAGCCTCGATGGCGCGCCGGACCCGTACGTGACGCTGGGCAACGGGTCACGTCCGGTCAAAGGCGGCACCGCCGGCATTCTGGCAAAAAACAAGGGCTCAGGCACCTATTCGGTGCGAGCCACCGCAGCAACCAAAGCCGCCAAGCAAGTGGTTATCTGGTGCAGGAAATACTCGGTGCCGCTCGGTGTTGCCAGGCTGAAATAGACGCGGTGTGCAGCCCGACTGATTGTCATTTCGCGACATTCGGCTTGGCGTTTTTGAGCGAGACACTCCCGATGCGGGCGTGACACGCTTCTGCTTATCATGAACCGGTCACCGCTTCGTTCGTGACCCGACTTGGTAAGGAAAGCGAATTGTCACGATGAGCGTTCCCACCGGCAATTTCCGACTGTCCGGCATGAGCGATACGGCTCGTGCAGTTCTGTTCCTGTGTGCCGGGATATTCATCTTCTCGTTTCAGGATGTGATCGTAAAACAGTTGTCGGACCGGTATCCGGCGCACCAGATCGTGTTTGTCCGCGCCATCATCGCCCTGCCCCTGATGTTCATGATCGTGCACTACGAATCCGGCCTGGGAACGCTGGCGACAAGACACCCGATCATGCACGCGCTGCGCTCGTTTATCGGATTCGGCGCGTTTTTCTTCTATTATCTGGCGCTTCCGACGATGCCGCTGACAGCGGTGGTGGCGATCTGGTTCACCGCGCCACTGTTCATCACTGCACTTGCCGTTCCGATACTCGGAGAGCGGGTGGGCTGGCGCAGATGGGCCGGCATACTGTTCGGGTTTGCCGGTGCCATGGTGATCATCCAGCCCGGTGCGGACACCTTTCAGGCGGCGGCCATCCTGCCTATTCTGGCGGCTTTCTGCTACTCGATTTCGGCGCTGCTCGGCCGCAAGATGGGGATCACGGAATCAGGCTCGGTGATGGCGTTCTACATGATGATCACGTTTTTCTACTGCGGTGGCGCGATCGGTGTGCTGCTGGCCAATATCGAGCCTTCGGCCGGCCTGGACGGCACAATGAAATTCCTGCTGCTGCCATGGCACATGCCGACCGGGATTGAACTGGTGTTGATCGTGGTGATCGGGTTCATCTCCGCCCTGGGGTTCTGGCTGCTGGCGACCGCCTACCGTATCGGCAATGCGCCCACCGTCGCGCCATTCGAGTACACCTCGATGCTGTGGGCGACCATCCTGTCGTTCCTGCTGTGGGGCGAAGTGCCGAAATCCACGACGCTTATTGGCGCCCTGATGATCATTGCATCCGGGGTTTACGTGTTGCGGCGCGAGGCCGTCGTCAGAGACCGCCCGCTGGCCGGCAAGGGCATGTGGCGCTCACGCAACTAGCCTGCTCTTCGGGCGTCAGTTGTTTTCCCGCAGCCACTGCATCACCCTGTCAGCCGCGCTGCCCGACCTGAAATGCCGCTGCGACCACAGGCTGAGGGACCTGTCCATTTCAACCTTGAGATCAAAAGGCGCCACCAGTTCGCCGCTCGCCAGGTGCAACGCGACCAATGCTTCGTGCCCCATCAGCACGCCAGCGCCGTTGACAGTCTCCTCGACGGCCAGAGTGTACAGTGAGAACACCGGTCCACGTGGCGTGCACTCGCAGCCTGCTGCAGCAGACCATATGGCCCAGTCGTTGGCCCAGGTTGAATCAGACAGCAATGACACTTGCGACAGGTCCTGCGGCGACCTGAGCCGCGCGGCCAGGCCCGGCGAGCAGACGGGAAAGATCACGTCACGGGACAGTGCGCCGCCGCTATCGTTGCTGAAAAACAGGCTTAGATCGTAGGGCGTGCGCTTGAGGTTGGGCGGTGCTTCCATTGCCGTTATCGAGATCGATATGTCAGGTGCCGCTGCCCGCAGGGCCGGCAGGCGCGGTGACAGCCACAATTGCGCCAGCGACGGCAGGGCAGCGATGTGAACAGTGCTCGGGGCTGCTTCATTGCGCAGAGTCTGGACAGCCAGACCGAGCCCGTCGAACGCCTCGGTGAAAGAGGGCAACACCTTGCGCCCCAGACCGTTCAGTTGCACACCGCGCGGTGTGCGTTCAAACAGGGCCGCGCCGAGCGCCGCCTCCAGTGTCTTTACGTGCGCGGTTATGGCTCCCGGCGTCACGCCCAGTTCCTGCGCGGCTGCGGCAAAACCGCCAAGCCGGGCGGCAGCTTCAAACGCCCGCAAGGCGTTCAGCGGAATGTCTTTCGGTCGCGGAGGTGCAACAGCCATATTAGCCTCAATTTTTCTAACCCTAATATTTCGCAAAACTGATTTGCCTGCAAGCCCGACTGCTGATCTGGTGGGACAGCGATACGTACGCTTTGTCGGCAAAGGAGCCCGCGATGACATCCCTCACTACAAGACCCTGGGTCCCTGCCCCTTGCGAGACACTGGTGCAGCGCATTGCCGAGGACACTGCGCAGGCATCCAGCGCACAGATTGATGCCCGGCTCGATCAACTGGTTGATCTCAACAGGACCATCCACGAGCGTGACTGCTTCAATCTCAACCCGGCCACCAATGTGATGAACCCGCGCGCCGAGGCCATGCTGTCGGCCGGACTGGGCTCGCGCCCCTCACTCGGGTATCCGGGTGACAAGTACGAGATGGGCCTGGAGGCCATCCAGGAAATTGAAGTCATCACCGCCGAGTTGTGTGCGGAGATTTTCAGCGCCCGGTATGCGGAAATTCGCGTGGCGTCCGGCGCCATGGCCAACCTTTACGGGTTCATGGCCCTGACCAGCCCTGGCAATGCGGTGATCGTCCCACCCGCCTCCATCGGCGGTCATGTCACCCATCACGACGCCGGATGTGCAGGCCTTTATGGCCTCGACATTCATCAGGCGCCGATCAGGGCCGACGGCTATACAATTGATGTGGACGGCTTGCGGACACTTGCAGGCAAGGTTCGCCCCAAACTCATCACCATCGGTGGCAGCCTCAACCTCCTGCCGCATCCGGTGGCCGAGGTACGTGAGATTGCCGACGATGTTGGCGCCAAGGTGCTGTTCGATGCGGCGCACCAATGCGGCATTATTGCCGGCAAGGCCTGGCCCAACCCGCTGGCACAAGGTGCGCACATGATGACCATGAGCACCTACAAGAGCCTCGGCGGTCCGGCCGGCGGGCTCATCGTCAGCAACGATGCCGGCATCGCTGAACGGCTCGATCATATTGCTTTTCCCGGCATGACCGCCAACTTCGATGCGGCCAAGTCCGCCGCCCTGGCCGTCACCATGCTGGACTGGCGTGAGCATGGTACTGCCTACGCCGCCGCCATGGTCGAACTGGCCCTGGCACTGGCCCAAGCCCTCGACGCCAATGGCCTGCCGGTGCATGGCAAATCGTTCGGGTTCACACAGTCACACCAGTTTGCCATTGAAGCGGCCGGTTTCGGCGGCGGCCAAGCGGCGTCGAAAAAACTGCGCCAGGCAGGTTTTCTTGCCTGTGGCATCGGCCTGCCAGGTGAAGATGTGGCGGGCGATATGAACGGCCTGCGCATCGGCACGCCGGAGCTGGTGCGCTGGGGCGTCACGCCGGATCATGCGACGAAATTGGCTGGACTGATCGCCCGCGCATTGACCACCAACGATCCAACTTCGCTGGCCAGCGAGGTGGCCACCTTCAGGCGGCAGTTCGACCGGTTGCACTTTGTCAGGAGCTGAATGGCCGCACAAATGGGAGACGATCACCATTTGGGCAAACAGAGGTGGACCTTTACTGCACCGGCAGTCCCCTCTCCTGCAAAACCTGCCTGATCAGATCACCAGCTGAGGCCGGGTTTTCGAAACAGCCAGCAATATTGCGGATCCGGCTGGCGATGCTGCTCTCTGGAAACCCGATCTTCGCCATGTCGGTACGCAGGGCTGCGGTTACCTTGTCGAAGGCCTCCCGGCCAAAGCCTTCTTCATCGCGCAGGCGGCGGATGGCCACGCAGTCGCTGATGGCCTCGTTCATCAGGTGTTCGGGCCCGTTGCGCGGCGGATGCGGGCGGTCAACATCCCCGGTCTGGTGATGGGCGCATTCATGCCGGTCGATGAATTGCTGAAACTCGCGCGGCGCCGCAGCAAAGTTGGATCGAAACACCACGGGTGTCCCGCTTTTGTCCCGGATGGCCATACCTGCTGCCAGACCGGGACGCCCCCGGTCGGTATTGCTGAACTGAACCGCCTCACCCTTGTTGTTGGAACACTCCGGAACCGGAGCCAGTTCAGTGGCACTGTCTGATTGCGCTCCGGCATTGCCGGCGAAAACTGTCATTACCAGTGCCGCAAACATCAAGACGATCCAGCTGCGGATGTGCTGAGCAGTTGAATTCTGCAGATGCCCAGTCATGATCCGGTGAACAGCAGCGCAGGGATTTCGGAACTGCCATCGGTCAAACCTGTTGCCGCGTGCACAATGGCGTTGGCATCGATGCCGAAATGATCGTAGAGATCGGCAATGGTACCGGTCTGGCCGAAGTGTTCCACGCCCAGCGGGATGGTCCGGTGCCCGATGACACCGCCGAGCCAGGCGAGCGTTGCCGGGTGACCGTCGATTACCGTGACAATGGAACAGTTGCCCGGCAGCGGCGACAGCAGCGCCTCGATGTGGGAGCGGGCACGGGCATTGCCGCGCCGGCGGTCGCGCTGGGCTGCCGTCCATCCGGCGTTGAGACGATCAGCGGAAGTAACAGCCAGCACGCCGACATCGCGCCGGACCTCGGCAATGCGGGCGGCGGCGGCGATGGCCTGCGGGGCCACACAGCCCTGGTAGGCGATAACCACCTCGCAGTTTGGGCCCGGCTCGCGCAGCCAGTAGGCGCCGTCAATGGTGCCCTGCCGGAAATCGTCATTGATGCGGGTGCCGGGCTGTTCGATCGGGTTGGTGCTTAAACGCAGATAGACCGAGCCACCGGTTTCATCGCGCAGCCAGGTGCGCTCATCCGGGTCGCCCTCGCCGTCCTTCTGCATGTATTCAAACGCCCACCGCATGATCACTGCCAGCTCGTCGACAAAGGCCGGCTCAAACGCGGCCAATCCGTCCTGGCTCATGCCGATCAGCGGCGAGCCGACGGACTGGTGCGCGCCGCCTTCGGGCGCCAGCGTGACCCCGGACGGCGTGCCGACGATCATGAAGCGGGCGTCCTGGTAGCAGGCATAGTTCAGGGCATCGAGGCCGCGGGCCACGAACGGATCGTACACGGTGCCGACCGGCAACAGCCGCTTGCCGAACAGGGAATGGGACAGTCCAGCGGCACCGAGCAGCAGGAACAGGTTCATTTCCGCAATGCCAAGCTCGATGTGCTGGCCTTCGGGCGTGAACTCCCATTTTGCGGTGGAGGGAATCTTCTCGTTGATGAAGGTGTCGGCCTGCTCGGTACGGGCGAACAGCTTGCGCCGGTTGACCCACGGGCCGAGGTTGGTGGTGCCGGTGACATCCGGCGAGGTGGTGACGATGCGCTCAGCCAGCACACTGTCACCCTTCGACAGCTCATCGAGGATCTTGCCGAAACCCATCTGGGTGGAGATTTCACGGTCCGCGGCGGGGTCAATTGCCGGCACCTTAATTGCCGGTTCGGTGAACCGCCGCACACCCTTGGAAAAGAAGGCCGCCTGGTCGAGAAACGCCTGTAGCGCATCGGGGTCACTGACGGTGGCAAACCGATCCCATTCCTCACCCTCGGCCACGCCCATGTGCTGTTGCCATTCAGCCATCTGGGCCTTGTTCATCAGACCGCCGTGGTTGTCCTTGTGGCCGGCAATGGGCGTGCCCCAGCCCTTGACCGTGTAGGCAAGAAAACACACCGGCCGGTCGTGGTCGACGGATGCAAACGCTCCCGCCATCGTCGCGACGCAGTTGCCGCCGAGGTTTTCCATCAGCTCAGCCAGCTGGTCGTCGGACCGTGCATCAATCAGAGCGGTCACATCACCCTGATCGCCCAGATCGTCCATCAGACGCTGGCGCCACACGGACCCGCCCATGAATGTCAGCGCCGAATATAGCTGGTTGGGACAGGCATCGATCCATGCACGCAGCTTGTCGCCGCCGTTTTCCTCAAAGGCGGCGCGCTGCAGATGACCGTACTTGACGCGCACCACGTCCCAGCCGAAGGCGTCGAATATCTTTTCCACCCGCTGCCAGAGGCCTTCGCGCACCACGCCGTCCAGCGACTGGCGGTTATAGTCGATAACCCACCAGGTATTGCGCAGGTCGTTCTTCCAGCCTTCCTGCAGGGCCTCGTAGATATTGCCCTCGTCCAGTTCGGCATCACCGACCAGCGCCACCATTCTACCCAGCGGCACGCCCTGCCCCCAGTGCTTGGCGGTAATGTAGTCCTGCACCAGCGATGCGAACGAGGTTATCGCGACGCCGAGGCCGACCGAGCCGGTCGAAAAGTCGACATCGTCGATATCCTTGGTGCGCGATGGGTACGACTGGACGCCGCCGAGCCCGCGAAAGTTCTCCATCTTCTCGCGGGTCTGGTTGCCCATCAGGTACTGGATGGCGTGGAAGATCGGCGACGCATGCGGCTTGACCGCCACCCTGTCTTCAGGCCTGAGCGCGGAGAAATACAGCGCCGTCATGATCGACACCATGGAAGCCGACGATGCCTGGTGGCCGCCGACCTTGATGCCGTCAGCCTTGGGCCGGATGTGGTTGGCGTTGTGGATCATCCAGTGCGACAGCCACAGCAGCCGCTGCTCGATGGTTTTCAGATGGGTTTGTGTTTGCGTCATGAACCTGATCTATGCAGCTTTCAGTTTGGGTTGCGTTGGCAGCGCCTGTTCAAGATCTGCCAGGATATCCTCGACATCCTCAAGCCCGACCGACAGGCGCACGAGGCCATCGCTAATACCATGCACCATTCGCTCTTCCGCTGTATAGGTGGAATGCGTCATGCTGGCGGGATGCTGGATCAGGGTTTCCGCATCCCCCAGAGACACTGCGCGCATGATCATCTGCAGGCGGTTCATCAGGGCCCGCCCGGCATCCAGGCCACCGTGCAGTTCAAACGCGATCATGCCGCCGAACCGGGACATCTGCCGGCAGGCCAGTTCATGCTGCTCATAAACGGGCAAACCGGGATAGAAGACCTTGCGGACGGCGGGGTGCTGCTCCAGCATGCGGGCAACGGTCAATGCGCTCTGGCTATGCCGGTCCATGCGCAGCCCCAGGGTCTTGATGCCGCGCAAGATCAGCATGGCATTGAACGGCGCCATCACGGCACCGGTCATGTCCTTCATGCCGTACATGCGGATATCAGCAATCATGTCGGCATTTCCCGCCACGAGGCCGGCGACCACGTCGCCATGGCCACCGAGATATTTGGTGGCCGAGTGGACGACTAGGTCGGCGCCGAGTGTCACCGGGCGGGTCAGGTAAGGCGTGGCATAGGTATTGTCGACAACAACGACGGCGCCCTTTGAGTGTGCGATCTCTGCCACACGTTCGATATCCACCAGCCGCATGTTGGGATTGGCCGGGGTCTCAAAGTAAACCACCCTGGTGTGCTCGCTGATGGCCTCAACCAGGTTATCAGAATCCGTCAGATCCACATGGGTGACGGTAACACCGAACTTGCCCAGTCCGTGGCGCAAATAGGAGAACGTGCAGCCATAGAGGGTCTTGTCGACAATGATCTCGTCGCCGGGCGCGACCAGGGTCCACAAGGTGGCCGAGATAGCGCCCATGCCCGAGGCAAGCGCCAGGCCGGCCCCGGCCTCCTCAAGGTCGGCAATGCGGCGCTCCAGCAGGTCAAGGGTCGGGTTTGAGATGCGCGAATAGATGTGGCCCGGCCTGTCTCCACTGAACATTTCACCGCCGGCTTCGGCGCTTTCGAAGGCGAAAGTCGATGTCAGGTGCAGTGGCGGGGTCAGGGCGCCTTCGTTGTCGGCCGGTTCATAGCCATGGTGAATGGCGCGCGTGGCAAAGCTCTTTGATGATGGTTTCATGGCAATCTCCCGTGATGTGTGGGATCCAGCATATGCCTGTTTGCACGGCTGATTATTGCTATTTATGCCAATACAGTACTAAATATTAGAATTTATTGCTAATCAGGATCATGAAATGGACGATAAAGACCGTCAAATCGTCCGCACGCTGCAACGCAACGGCCGTATGACCAACCAGGACCTTGCGGCGGAGGTCAACCTGTCACCGTCGCCATGCCTGCGCCGGCTGAAGAACCTTGAAGCCGCCGGCGCGATACGCGGTTACAGCGTGGATGTGGACAGCAAAGCCTACGGACTGCCGGTCAATGCGTTCGTGCGGGTCAGCCTGGAAAGGCATACCGAAGACGCCGTCCAGCAATTTGAAAACCGCATCAGGGCCATCGACGAGGTACTGGAATGCTATGTGATGACAGGACTGTCCGATTACCTGTTGCGTGTCGTGGTGGCCGATCTTGACCACTACGAGACGTTCGTGCGCAAGCGACTGCACCCGGTTGGCGGCATCGGGTCAATCGACACCAGCTTCGTCTACGGAACCGTCAAGAAAACCGGTGTCTTTCCAGTGATCGACTAGCCGGTTCGGACTCTGTCCTGCGGCGTCCTGCGACCGAAGCAGTGTGCTGGCGCGGCGTTCCAGCCAGCTATTTTGTGCCCTGGCGATAGGACATGGTGGCCAGCACGATCCCAAACGCTACAAAAGCGATAATGACCATCGCCAGATACATCTGCTCATAGGTTGTCATGGCTTCACCTCCGGTATTCGGGCATCTGATATGCTGGAGAGTGTGTCTCAGGCAGTGACGTTGCGGGTTGATCCAGGTCAATCCGGCGGCACTGGTCGCGCTCCGTGATTCCCGACCACTCGCCTGATTCTCTCGATGGAAGCTCTATGTGCAACTTATGGTTGAGTTGCAGAGAGCAGCGACAATCCAAGGTGCTCCGCCGTTAACCTCTCATTAACCAAAAAAATCTGCGGTTTGTTTTGTGAACGACACCATATCTGGTGGCCTTAAGGCCCTGTTCACGACCGTGACAGTTGCGTGACAGCAATTTCCTATGGATATCATCCGCGGCAATACCCCGGAATCGTTGAGGTTCAGGTGCGAATCGTGGCTATCTCCGGTTATCCACAGAACCTGTCAAGGCTGTGGACACTATATGTTGTGTTAGGATTTTGTTAACACACTAGGTATTGACGAGACCCCGTAATCAGCACTACATTCATGTGCATGGGACCGGGGCTAGGGGCGGCTCGGAGTTAGGGCCTTCCCCAAGGTAATTGAATTACCGAACTCCAAACGTCAAACGATGGATAAAGCGGAGCAATATCGCACTATCCAAACGGGGAAGTTGTGTCTTGTGCGTACTGGCTGGGAAACCCGGTGCGCGTGAAGGTGGGACTTTGCTGTGAAGTCGTGTCTGTAGGGTCGCGTGACAATGCTTCGAGCGCAGTAAATCGCTTGAAAACAACAACTTGAACAGATTGAAGCAGATAGGCTGCTTTTGAATAGGGGAATACAATGCGGGTAGAACGGCGCTTTACAGTCGAAGGTAAAGGACCATATGCAGGAGTGGAGTTTCGCAAGGCGACCAGCGAGATCAAGAACCCTGACGGTTCGATCGTGTTTCAGCTCAAGGACATCGAGGTTCCCAAGGCATGGAGCCAAGTCGCGTCCGATATCATCGCACAGAAGTACTTCCGCAAGGCCGGGGTCCCCGCACGGCTGAAAAAGGTTGAAGAGAATTCCGTCCCGTCATGGCTGTGGCGGTCGGTCGAGGACACCGAGGCGCTGGCGGAACTGCCGGGAGAAGAACGCTATTCCTCTGAAATGTCGGCACAACAAGTGTTCAACCGGCTGGCCGGCACCTGGACCTACTGGGGCTGGAAAGGCGGCTATTTCGACGCCGAGGAAGACGCGCTGGCGTTTTACGAAGAGATGGTCAACATGCTGGCGACCCAGCGCTGCGCACCCAACAGCCCGCAATGGTTCAACACCGGCCTGCACTGGGCCTACGGCATCGACGGCCCCGGCCAGGGTCACCACTATGTCGACTTCGAGACCGGCAAGCTGACCAAGTCGTCCTCGTCCTACGAGCACCCGCAACCGCATGCCTGCTTCATCCAGTCGATTTCCGACGACCTGGTCAATGATGGCGGCATCATGGACCTGTGGGTGCGTGAAGCGCGCCTGTTCAAGTACGGCTCGGGCACCGGCTCCAACTTCTCCTTCATCCGTGGCGAAAACGAGCCCCTGTCGGGCGGCGGAAAGTCTTCCGGCCTGATGAGTTTCCTGAAGATCGGTGACCGCGCCGCCGGTGCCATCAAGTCCGGCGGCACCACACGCCGGGCCGCCAAGATGGTCGTGGTGGATGTCGATCATCCCGACATCGAGGCCTATATCGACTGGAAGGTGAAAGAGGAAGAAAAGGTTGCAGCGCTTGTAACCGGTTCCAAGATCACTCAGCAGCACCTGAAGGCGATCATGAAGGCGTGCGTCAACTGTGACGGCTCCGGCGATGACTGCTACAACCCGGCCAAGAACCCGGCCCTGAAACGCGCCATCAAGGATGCGCGCAGGTCACATGTGCCCGACAGCTATATCAAGCGTGTCCTGCAGTTCGCCGCACAGGGTTTCAAGGAAATCGAATTCGACACCTATGACACCGATTGGGACGGCGAAGCCTACCGCACGGTGTCCGGCCAGAACTCCAACAATTCGGTACGCGTCACCGACGAGTTCCTGCGGGCGGTGGAGAACGGCTCGTCCTGGGACCTGAAATGGCGCATGACCGACCAGGTCGCCAAGACAATCGATGCCGGCGACCTGTGGGAGAAGATCGGCAACGCCGCCTGGGCCTGTGCCGATCCGGGCATCCAGTTCCACACCACGATCAATGACTGGCACACCTGCCCTGCTTCCGGCGATATCCGGGCCTCGAACCCGTGCTCGGAGTACATGTTCCTCGACGACACGGCCTGCAACCTGGCGTCGCTGAACCTGCTGACCTTCCTCAACAAGTCGACCTCGAAGTTCGATGTCGAGGGCTTTGAACACGGTGTGCGGCTGTGGACCATGGTGCTGGAAATCTCCGTGCTGATGGCGCAGTTCCCGTCGAAGGAAATCGCCAAACGGTCTTATGAGTACCGCACGCTCGGCCTCGGCTTTGCCAATATCGGCGGCATGCTGATGACCTCCGGCATCTCCTATGACTCCGATGAGGGCCGCGCCATCTGCGGTGCCATCTCGGCCATCATGACCGGTGTGTCCTATGCCACGTCTGCGGAAATGGCCGGCGAGCTTGGCCCCTTCCCCGGCTACAAGAAAAACGCCAAGGCGATGCTTCGGGTGATGAAGAACCACCAGCTTGCCGCCCGCGGTTCCGCCCAGGGTTATCAGAAGCTGGCCGTGAACCCGGTGCCGCTCGATCACGCCAACTGTGCTGACAAGGACCTGGTCAAGCACGCCGTCGCGGCCTGGGACCGGGCCGTTGAGCTCGGCAGCAAGAACGGCTACCGCAACGCCCAGGCCACGGTGATTGCGCCGACCGGCACCATCGGCCTGGTGATGGACTGCGACACCACCGGCATCGAGCCGGACTTTGCCCTGGTGAAGTTCAAGAAGCTGGCCGGCGGCGGCTACTTCAAGATCATCAACCGCGCGGTGCCGGCGGCTCTCAACACGCTGGGCTACTCGGAACAGCAGATTGAAGCCATCATCAAGTATGCCGTCGGCAACGGCACGCTGTCCGGCGCCCCAGCCATCAACCACGACACGCTGAAAGCCAAGGGCTTCACGTCCAAGGAGCTGCAGATCGTAGAGGACGGCCTGGCATCGGCGTTTGACATCAAGTTCGTGTTCAACAAGTGGACGCTGGGCGAAGAGTTCTGCACTGAAACGCTGGGCATCCCGGCCGAACAGCTGGACGATTTCGACTTCTGCGTGCTGAGCCATCTCGGCTTCTCCAAGGCAGACATTGAAGCGGCCAACATCTTCGTGTGCGGCGCCATGACACTGGAAGGCGCACCAGAACTGAAGGAAGACCACCTGCCGGTGTTCGACTGCGCCAACCCGTGCGGCCGTCTCGGCAAGCGGTACCTGTCGGTGGACAGCCACATCCGCATGATGGCGGCGGCCCAGCCGTTCATCTCCGGCGCCATCTCGAAAACCATCAACATGCCGAACGACGCCACGGTTGAGGACTGCCAGGCCGCCTACATGCTGTCCTGGAAACTGGCCCTGAAAGCCAATGCGCTGTACCGCGACGGTTCCAAGCTCAGCCAGCCGCTGAATGCGGCCCTGATCGAGGACGAAGGTGAGGACGCCGATGACGTGGTCGACCAGGTCGCCGCCATGCCGCAGACGCAGCGGGTGGAAAAGGTGGTCGAGAAGGTCATCGAGAAGGTCATAGCGCGCGAGCGCGAGAAGCTGCCACAGCGGCGCAAGGGCTACACCCAGAAGGCCATTGTCGGCGGCCACAAGGTCTACCTGCGCACCGGCGAGTATGACGACGGCAAGCTCGGCGAGATATTCATCGACATGCACAAGGAAGGTGCTGCCTTCCGCGCCATGATGAACAACTTCGCCATCGCGGTGTCGCTTGGCCTGCAATATGGCGTGCCGCTGGAGGAGTATGTCGAAGCGTTCACCTTCACCCGCTTTGAACCGGCTGGACAGGTGCAGGGCAACGAGGCGATCAAGAACGCCACGTCGATCCTCGACTATGTGTTCCGTGAACTGGCGGTGTCCTATCTGAGCCGCAACGACCTGGCCCATGTGGAGCCTGCCGACATTCGCTTTGACGCCATGGGCAAGGGCGAAGATGAAGGCAAATCCGGTGCAGCGCCCTGCCCGCCCGGCGGCATGCCGGCCATGGCCGTGGCATCCTCGGGCTACACCAGGCAGAAGCTGTCGGACAATGTGTTCATGATGCCGAACAGCCAGACCTCGGCTGCCATTGCCAATCCGGTTGCGGCCAGCCAGTCGCGCATTGAAGCTGCCTATGTGGCCGACGGTGCTGCTGCGGTGGATGTGGCAGTGGAGATGGCGGTGGAAGCCAGCCTGCGGCCGGAAGAAGCGACCGAGCAGGCCGTAACACCGCTCGACATCGATTCGGATGGCCAGGTGAAAACCGAAGCCGAACGCCGTGTCGAGGCACGCATGAAGGGCTATGAGGGCGACAGTTGCGGCGAGTGCGGCAACTTCACCCTGCTGCGCAACGGCACCTGCATGAAGTGCGACACCTGCGGTGCGACGAGCGGGTGCAGCTAGCGCCCGACCGCCACCTGAACAAAAAAAGACGGAGTCCCAGCCAGGGGCTCCGTTTTTGTATCTGGGCAGACTTTGGGCGTCACTGGCACGCAGACACAACAAATTTGCCCGCACATGCCGGCGTGTGGTTACAGCAAACGCTGGATCAGTTGATCAGCATTGCTTCCGTCGACGAATGACCGCGGTCGCAGCCGTAGCCGGAATAGGACGGTTTGGACTGCATCTTTTCGCCGGTCGTTCCCACTTCGCCGGTGGCCACCGTGGCGGCTGCTTCAGCAGCCGAAGTCGTGGTCGTTGAAGTGTTTGCGCTGGCTGCCGGGGCCGGTGTCACTTCCGGCATTTCGCCGGCAATAGCGGGCACGGCCAACAGGGCGATGAACGCAGGGACAAGCATTGTTTTCATGGTAACCTCCGATAAATCGATATGGTCCGCATCAAGGCCGTCTGCACGCAGTGTACGGCATTTAATGTGACATTCCTATGGACCTTCGGTGATTTCGGTGATCACGATCGCCAGCCAGGACCGAACAGACTGGCAACAAGGGCGGTTTCTTCCCATATCAGTCAGGCAACCAACCCGAGCGCGGAGGATACCCAGATGGCAGTCACCAACATTCTTGCCGCCCTAATCGGGCTCTACTTCATCTGCGGCGGCCTCGCCATCCTGAATGACCGCAAGGTCATGGCCGGCATGATGCAGTCACTCGCCGATCAGCCGGTGCTGGGCTATCTCGGCGGTGTCATGGCATTTGCCATCGGCGGCACAATACTGGCCGTGCACTCGCTGTGGACGGGATGGCTGGCCGGCTTCGTGACGGTTGTGGGATGGATTGCGCTGGTGGAGGGCGTCCTGCTGATCGCGGCACGCGAGCGGTTTTTAGGCATTGTGTCGAAATTGAACCTGGACAACCGCTTTGGCACGGTCCTGGCGCTGGGCATCATCGTGCTTGGCGGCGTGCTGCTGGCAGCCTCTGTCCTGTAAAGTGCACCCTGTGATGATCAGGACACCTCGTCTTTCACGCGGAGCTAATATGATGCTTCGTCAATGAACGCCGGCCTTTCTTCAGTTTGACGGGCCGTGTTGTGACGGGCGATGAGCGCAGATCGAGATTGCGGCCGTTGGCAGCCAGCATTGGCAGCAGGCGTGACAGGCGTGCTTGGCAGCGTGCCAGCAGCCCCAGATCGTATTCGCTCAGCGAGCCACCACGTGCCGCCAGTTTCTCCAGCAGTTCGATATCGGCCGCCACAGCGTCTACAGCGAGGGCTTCATCGGAAAAATCACCTGAGCGGGTCATGTTCACGGATCCTCTTTCAAGGTTGGTCCGCCAGCTTTACCTTCCCCCGGGGCGTATGATTGACGTTCGGTCAGCTCTATTTGTACACAACTGTCCGCAGATTCGCGAAACCTCATGCGGTGTTCTGCACAAAGAATATCCTGTGGATGTGATGAAATTGAGTTGGTGCAGCTTTAACGGCAGGGTTCAGTCGTCGTCCGAGCTGGGGACCTTGACCAGAGCCTCGCCTTCCAGCACCAGCAGGTCTTCCACCGAGCAACTGCACGCCAGTCTGACCCGGTTGCCCTTATCGCTCAATTCGAGCACCTCGACACGGGCGGTGACAATGTCTCCAATGCGCACCGGCGCCCGGAAGTTCAAGGTCTGTTTCATGTAGATGGCGCCGGGTCCGGGCAACCTTGTGCCGATCACCGCAGATATCAGGCTGGCCGTGTACAGGCCGTGGGCGATTCGACCCTTGAACGGGGTCTGGGCGGCAAAGTGCTCCGACAGGTGGATCGGGTTGCGGTCACCTGAAATCTCAGCAAAGCCGATCACGTCAGACGATTTGACTTCCTTGGCGTAGGTCTCCGCCATGCCGACCGACAGGTCTTCGAAATACAGGGTTTGCGTTGCAGGCAGCATGGCTGGAGCCTCATTGGAGCTTGGCGTCAGATGAACTATATTGCACTGCAATATGCTCAGCGCGCTGTTGGCTGTCCAGCCCTGGCAAACAAGTTTCCGCAAACTGGTTCGGACATGGGAGCTAACAGATACCGGCCCCAGAAACGAGAGACCCCGGAACGCTTGAGCCCCCTCGTGCGTTCCGGGGTCAGGGTAACCCCCCAAGGCTCCCCTGCAAAACTGGTGATATGTGGCGCTGCCTGCTAGCGGCGCACGATGACCCTGGCACCGACGCGGGCGCGCTTGTGGAGGTCAATGATGTCTGTATTTGTCAGACGAATGCAGCCAGATGACACTGCGCCGCCGATCGAAGATGGGTTGTTTGTGCCGTGGATGCGATACAGCGAGCTGCCGATATAAAGTGAGCGGGCACCGAGCGGGTTGTTGGGTCCGCCTTCCATGCGCGCCGGCAGAATAATGCCCTTTTTCTTCTCGCGCGCGATCATAGACTTAGGTGGAGTCCAGCTTGGCCACTCGGCCTTGCGGGAAATTCTGGAGCTTCCGGACCACTGGAAGCCCTGGCGGCCCACGCCAACCCGGTATCTGTAGGCCTTGCCGCCTGGTTGAATGAAGTAAAGGTTGCGTTCGGACGTATCGACAATGATCGTGCCCGTCTTGTACTTGGCCCCTTGCGGATAGCTGATCAGTCTCCGCGTACTCGGGCCATATTTTGCACTACCACCAAAACCACCAAAATTGAAGCCGGAGCGGCTCCTGTCGCCATTATTGTTGTTTCCGCCTCCGAAAAGGCACTCGAAAAAGTTGTTGCACTGCTTTCCGTTTCGCGAGGTCGCACTAGCTGTTGGCGCTGCCACTGCTGCTGCGATCACTATCGCTGAAAGTGTTAGTAGTGTGCGCCGCATGGAACCTCCTGCTCGCGAATCCCTTGACGTAATGACCGTCTTGAATGACCCGACCATAGATGCGGCCGCGCAACATGTTCAAGGGCGAGTAGCGGCGCCGATGCATTATTTTGAAAAGTGTTGCAAAAATGCCACGGTCGTACAAAACCTTATACTTTAGTCTTACGCCCGTACAATTCGAGCCGGTGATGGACAATTTCGTAGCCCAGTTCACGGGCAATCTCTTCCTGCAGCCGCTCGATCTTTTCAGACTGGAATTCTATGACCGCGCCGGTGTCCATGTCGATCAGGTGATCATGGTGCGGACCGTCGGCGGGCTCATACCGTGACCTGCCGTCGACAAATGCATGACGCTGAATGGCGCCGTGTTCTTCCAGCATCTTCAAGGTGCGGTAGACGGTCGGCAACGAGATGCGGCTGTCCTGCCTGACCGCACGCCTGAAAATGTCCATGGCGTCGGGATGCTCGTCGCCCTTGTCGGCCAGGATCTGGATAATGAGCTTGCGCGGCTTGGTTATACGGGCACCGCCCTTGCGCAGGGCGTTCAGAAGTTCATCGCTGTCCAGAGGTATAGCCATATAGGCAACCTATCAAGATGATAATCATTTGCAATAACAAAGTAGCGTATTTCATTTTCTTATTGCAAATAGTTTGCATTTACATAAAGTAGAGCTCACCAACGTCAACACTGGAGCTGAACAGGTGCGAAAAACTCTGAAACGGTTTGCGGTTCTGGCCACGCTTGCACTGGCTACAGTCGGCATGGCGCAGACCGCGCATGCCAAATTGAAGGTTGTCACCACCTTCACCATCATTGCCGACATGGCATCCAATGTCGCCGGTGACACGGCTGAAGTGGTGTCAATCACCAAGCCCGGCGCGGAGATTCACAACTACCAGCCGACACCGAAGGATATTGTCGGCGCCCAGGACGCCGACCTTGTGCTGTGGAACGGCCTCAACCTGGAACAGTGGTTCGAGAAATTCCTGGCCAACCTGTCGGATGTGCCATCCGCTGTCGTCAGCGAGGGCGTGGAGCCAATGAGTATTGTGGCAGGCCCCTACTCCGGCAAACCGAATCCGCATGCCTGGATGAGCCCGACGGATGCGCAAACCTACGTCGACAACATTGCCCGCGCCATGGCCGAGCAGGACCCTGAAAACGCCGATGTCTACAAGGCCAATGCTGCCAAGTACAAGGCGGAGATCGAAGCCCGCGTCGCGCCCATCCGTGCATCACTTGCATCGATCCCGGACAATGAGCGCTGGCTGGTCACCAGCGAGGGCGCATTTTCATACCTGGCACGGGACTTCAACCTGAAAGAACTGTTCCTGTGGCCGATCAACGCTGATCAGCAGGGAACACCGCAGCAGGTGCGCAAGGTAATAGATGCCGTACGAGCCAACAAAATCAAGGCGGTGTTCAGCGAGAGCACCATCTCACCGGCGGCGGCCAAGCAGGTGGCGCGCGAAACCGACGCGAAATATGCTGGTGTGCTCTACGTGGACTCCCTGTCCGGCCCGGACGGTCCGGTGCCCACATATCTGGACCTGCTCAGCGTCACAACCGAGACAATCGCAGCGGGATTGAAGTGATGCTGAGCCCGGTGAGAGCAGATCAGATAAACGAAGATGGGCTCCAAGTCCGGGATGTGACCGTTACTTATCGCAACGGTCACACGGCTCTTTATGACACCAGCTTCTCGCTGCCCACCGGAACCATCACAGCCCTGGTTGGTGTAAACGGGTCCGGCAAATCCACCCTGTTCAAGGCCATCATGGGTTTCGTGCCGCTGGCCTCGGGCAATGTGCGCATGCTCGGCATGAGCGAAGGACAGGCGCTGGACCGCAACCTCGTCGCTTACGTGCCGCAGTCTGAGGAAGTGGACTGGAACTTCCCCGTCCTGGTCGAGGACGTCGTCATGATGGGCCGCTACGGCCACATGAACTGGTTGCGCATACCAAAAGCCCGCGATCATGAGATGGTCGCCAGTGCGCTGGAGCGGGTCGGTATGAGCAAGTTCCGCAAGCGCCAGATCGGCGAATTGTCTGGTGGCCAGAAAAAGCGGGTGTTCCTGGCCCGCGCGCTGGCCCAGGAAGGCAGGATCATCCTGCTCGACGAACCGTTCACCGGCGTCGACGTGAAAACCGAGGACGCCATCGTCAAGTTGCTGCAGGGCCTGCGCGACGAAGGCCACATCATGCTGGTCTCGACCCACAATCTCGGCTCGGTGCCGCAGTTCTGCGACCGGGCCATCCTGATCAAGGGAACCGTGCTGGCCGAAGGCCCGACTGCGCAGGTGTTCACCCAGGCCAATCTCGAACATGCCTTCGGCGGTGTCCTGCGCCAGTTCACCCTGGGTGGTGAAGACCTGCATGAAGATGACGATGCACGCACCGTTACGGTCCTGACCGACGACGAACGCCCGTTCGTCATCTACGGCGAGGGAGAAGAAGAACGGGACCAGCAACAGAAATGAACCTGCTGCTGGAGCCGTTCACCTACAGTTACATGGTCAACGCCATGTGGGCGTGTGCCCTGGTCGGCGCAGTGTGCGGATTTCTGTCGGCCTACCTGATGCTGAAGGGCTGGTCACTGATCGGTGATGCACTGTCGCATGCTATCGTCCCCGGTGTTGCCGGCGCCTACATGCTCGGGCTGCCGTTTTCCATCGGGGCGTTTTTCTCCGGCGGCCTGGCAGCGATCGCAATGCTGTTTCTGAACCAGCGCACCAAGCTGCGCGAAGATGCCATCATCGGGCTGATCTTCACGTCGTTCTTTGCGCTCGGTCTGTTCATGGTGTCGCTGTCGCCGACATCAGTGAACATACAGACCATCGTGCTGGGAAACATTCTGGCCATTACACCTGAAGACCTGCTTCAGCTGGTGATCATCTGCGGCGTCTCCATGACCGTGCTGACGCTGAAATGGAAAGACCTGATGGCGACGTTCTTTGACGAGAACCATGCCCGGTCAGTGGGGCTCAACACCACGGCCCTCAGGCTGGTGTTCTTCACCCTGCTCGCCGCCTGCACGGTGGCGGCGTTGCAAACCGTCGGCGCATTCCTGGTGATTGCCATGGTGGTCACGCCGGGCGCCACCGCCTACCTGCTGACGGACCGGTTTTCCAGGCTGATCATCCTGTCTGTCGTCATTGGCGCCGTTACCAGCTTCCTGGGCGCCTATCTCAGCTATTTCCTCAACGGCGCAACCGGCGGCATCATTGTCATCCTGATGACCGCTGTGTTCCTCATCGCATTCTTCCTGGCGCCCAAACACGGCATGCTGGCGGCCCGCGCCAAAGCGCGCACTGCACTGGAGAGCCGGCCATGACGGCAGTTCTGGACTGGATGATGCAACCGTTCGCCTTCGAGTTCATGCACCGGGCATTCCTCATCACATTCCTGCTTTCCGTTCCCATGGCGGCCCTGTCGTGTTTCCTGGTACTCAAGGGCTGGTCATTGATGGGAGACGCGATTTCTCACGCGGTGCTGCCCGGCATCGTGCTGGCCTACATCATCGGCGCACCTCTGGCCGCCGGAGCGTTTGCCGCCGGCATGGCCTGCGCCCTGGCTACCGGCTTCCTGGGCCGCAATTCCCGGATCAAGCAGGACACGGTCATGGGCGTGGTGTTCTCCGGCATGTTCGGGCTCGGCCTGGTGATGTATGTCGCCATCCAGACAGAGGTGCATCTCGACCACATCCTGTTTGGCAACGTGCTCGGGCTGAGCTGGGCCGACGTCGCCGAAACGGCCATCATCTCGACCATCTGCACAGCCGGGCTGGCGCTTTGGCGCAAGGATCTCCTGCTGCATGCCTTCGATGCCCAGCATGCCCGCGCCATAGGGCTCAAAGTCGCGCTGCTGCACTACGGGCTGCTGGCCGCCATCTCGCTGGCCATCGTCGGCGCGCTCAAGGCGTCCGGCATCATACTGGCAATTGCTTTGCTAATCGGTCCGGGTGCAGTCGCCTTCCTGGTGACGCGGCAGTTTACCGCCATGCTGGCGGTCGCCGTCGCCGTGGCCGTTGGATCCAGCCTCGTCGGGGTATTTGCCAGCTTTCACCTGGATTCAGCCCCTGCCCCGACCATCGTACTTGTCATGACCGGCATGTTCATCGCAGCCTTCATCCGTCAGCAATTGCAGTTTGCCAGGCTCAGCCAACAGCGACCTGGGCAATCCGGCGCTAAGCCTTTGTGATGGAATTGGCGTAGTCGATGCGCGCCTGCACTTCTACCGCCGCGACGGCCGACACGTTCACAACCGACCTTGTGGTGGCTGCCGGCACCAGTACGTGCGCAGTTGCCGCAGCCCCCACCAGTATGGGGCCGATCGGCGTGCCGGCACCAAGCTCCATGACCAGCTGGTAGGCCAGATTGGCGGCATCCGAGTTCGGGAACATGAACACATTCGCTTCGCCTTTCAAGGTGGACCCGGGAAACAGCCGGTGACGCAGGTCTTCGTTCAGGGCAGTGTTGCCGTGCATCTCGCCGTCGAATTCAAAGTCGGTGCCCTGCTCATGCAGCAGATCCGCGGTATCGCGCATCAGCTGAATTTCAGGCGATTCAGCTGAGCCGAAGCTGGAGTTGGCCAAAAGCGCCACTTTCGGTTCTACCCCGAAGCGCTTGATGATGCCCGACACCCGGCGGGTCAACTGCGCCATCTCCGCAGGCGAGCGGTCCACATTGCCGTAGGTGTCGGCAAAAAAGTATACGCCACGGTCGAGAATGCAGCCCGATATAGCGGCGAAATCGCTGGTGCGCGGCCCCATGCCGATAATCCGGCGGATATGATCGAGATGACTGTAAAACCGGCCTTCAAGTCCGCAGATCATTGCGTCCGCATCGCCGCGCTTGATGGCCAGTGCCGCAATGACCGTCGAGTTGGTGCGCACCAGTGTTCTTGCGGCATTGAGCGGAACGCCCTTGCGGCCGGCGATCTCGACCAGTGTGTTGACGTAGTCGAGATAGCGCGGGTCAGATTCCGGATTGATCACCTCGATATCGGTGCCGGCCTTGAGATGCAGGCCGAACGAGGCTGCGCGGCGTTCAATGACGTCAGGGCGGCCGATCAGAATCGGGATTGCCCAGCCGTCCGTCTTGGCCAGTGACGCCGCACGCATGGCGCGCTCGTCTTCGCCTTCGGCATAGATAATGCGCTTCGGGTTCTGTTTGGCGGCGGCAAACACCGGGCGCATGATCATGCCGGAGCGGAACACGAAGCGGTTCAGGTGTTCCACATAGGCGTCGAAGTCCTTGATCGGCCTGGTGGCCACGCCTGAGTCCATCGCCGCCTTCGCGACAGCCGGCGCGATGCGCAATATCAGGCGCTGATCAAACGGATTGGGAATCAGGCTATCGGTCCCGAACGACGGGACACCGCCTTCATAGGCCCGTGCCGCCAGCTCCGAAACCACCTCGTGGGCAAGTGCTGCAATGGCGTGGGTCGCGGCGATCTTCATTTCCTCGTTGATCGCCGTGGCGCCGACATCAAGCGCACCACGGAAAATGTACGGGAAGCACAGCACGTTGTTGACCTGGTTGGGAAAGTCCGACCGCCCGGTGCAGATCATCGCATCGGGCCTGACCTTGCGCGCTTCGTCCGGGTGTATCTCCGGATTGGGGTTGGCCAGCGCCATGATCAACGGCTTGTCGCCCATGCGTTCAACCATCTCAGGCTTCAGCACCCCGCCCGCAGACAGTCCGAGGAATACGTCGGCATCATCAATGATGTCACCCAGGGTGCGCGCCTCGGTTTTCTTGGCATAGGGCGCCATCCACTGGTTGATGCCATCACGGCCCTCATAGGCGACGCCATCGATATCCGAGATCCAGATGTTTTCCGGCTTAGCGCCCATGCCGACCACAAGATTGAGGCATGCAAGGGCCGCCGCACCGGCGCCGGAGGTGACGATCTTGGCATCTTCCAGTTGTTTACCGGCAATCTCGAGACCGTTGACGATGGCAGCGGCGACGATGATGGCGGTGCCATGCTGATCATCATGAAACACCGGAATATTCATGCGCTGCTTGAGCTCGTCTTCAATTATGAAGCATTCCGGCGCCTTGATGTCCTCCAGATTGATACCACCGAAAGTCGGCTCCAGGGCCGCGACCGTGTTGATGAAACTGTCGGAGTCCTTGGCGTCGAGTTCGAGATCAAACACGTCGATGTCGGCGAACTTCTTGAACAGGACAGCCTTGCCCTCCATCACCGGCTTGGACGCCAGCGGACCAATATCGCCCAGACCCAGAACAGCAGTGCCATTGGTGATCACGGCGACCATGTTGCCACGCGCCGTAAGGGAATGGGCTTCGGCCGGCTTGTCGCTGATTTCCATGCAGGCGGCCGCCACGCCGGGTGAATAGGCGAGCGCCAGGTCGCGCTGGTTGGACAGCGGCTTGGTAGCCTTGATCTCCAGCTTTCCAGGCTTCGGGTTGCGATGGTAATGCAGCGCGTTCTCACGCAACTCGTCAGTTACAATACGTGGCATGGAGGCGTTTCTTCCGGGTTGTTCATGTCCTGGCGGACCCTGTTATGTCGTCAAGCCTATAGCAGCGTAAGACGACATTCCACAGTATAGATCCCCGCACGCAGCCCGCGTTACCAGGGGGTAATGTGAACAGCATGATCCGGTTTCGGATTTACTCTTTGGGCAGCGACAGGCGCATATGCAGTTCGCGCAACTGGCGCGGTTCGGCTTCCGACGGCGCCCCCATGAGCAGATCGGCTGCCTGCTGGTTCATCGGGAACAGGGTGATCTCGCGCAGGTTGCGCGTGCCGCACAGCAACATCACCACCCGGTCAACCCCGGCCGCCATGCCGCCATGAGGCGGCGCGCCATACTGGAACGCCCGGTACAGGCCGCCGAAGCGTTCCTCAACGACGTCTTTCGGCAGGCCGGCAATCTCGAATGCCTTGACCATGGTTTCCGGCTTGTGGTTGCGGATGCCGCCCGAGGCGATCTCGAAGCCATTGCAAACCAGGTCATACTGATAGGCCTTGATGGTCAGCGGATCCTGGTTTTCCAGCGCATCCATCTCGCCCTGGGGCATGGAGAACGGGTTGTGCGAGAAGTCGATCTTCTTTTCTTCCTCGTTGTACTCGTAAAACGGGAAGTCGACGATCCAGGCCAGTTCAAAGCGATCTTCGTCGATCAGCTTCAGTTCTGCCCCCACCCGGTCGCGGGCGGCGCCTGCAAAGGCAGCGAATTTTTCAGGCAGGCCGGCAACGAAGAAACAGGCATCGCCGTCTTCAAGCCCCATCTGGGTGCGAATGGCTTCGGTTCGTTCCGGTCCGATGTTCTTGGCCAGCGGCCCGGCACCTTCGAGGCTTTCACCCTCGCTGCGCCAGAATATGTACCCCAGGCCCGGCTGACCCTCGCCCTGCGCCCACGAGTTCATGCGGTCGCAGAATGCGCGCGAGCCGCCGGTTTTTGCCGGAACAGCCCAGATCTCGACCTTGGGATCAGACGCGATCATGCCGGCGAACACCTTGAAGCCGGATCCGGCAAAATGTTCGGTGACCGCCTGCATTTCAATCGGGTTGCGCAGATCAGGCTTGTCGGTGCCGTATTTGCGAATGGCATCGGCAAACGCGATGCGCGGAAACTCCGCTGTCACCGGCTTGCCGTCGGCAAAGGCCTCAAAGACGTTGCGCATCACCGGTTCCATGGTGCCGAGCACATCGTCCTGGGTCACGAAACTCATCTCCAGGTCGAGCTGATAGAATTCGCCGGGCAAGCGGTCAGCGCGCGGGTCTTCATCGCGGAAGCACGGCGCGATCTGAAAATACTTGTCGAACCCGGACACCATCAGCAGCTGCTTGTACTGCTGCGGCGCCTGCGGCAACGCGTAGAACTTGCCCGGATGGATACGGCTTGGCACCAGGAAATCGCGGGCACCTTCGGGTGACGACGCCGTCAGTATCGGGGTCGAAAACTCGTTGAACCCGGCACCGGCCATTTCAACACGCATTTTTGCAATGATGGCGGAGCGCTTCATGATGTTGGCGTGCAGCGTCTCGCGGCGCAGATCGAGGAAGCGGTATTTCAGACGGATGTCTTCCGGATAATCAGGCTCGCCGAACACCGGCAACGGCAGTTCCGATGCTTTCGACAGCACTTCAATTTCCTGAGCGAAAACCTCCACTTCGCCGGTCGGCAGGTTTGGGTTGACAGTATCGGCCGAGCGCGCCTTGACGTCGCCGTCGACACGGATCACCCATTCGCCGCGCACGGCTTCAGCGGTCTTGAATGCGGGCGAGTCCGGGTCTGCCACAACCTGGGTCATGCCGTAGTGGTCGCGCAGGTCGATAAACAGCAATCCGCCGTGGTCGCGCACCCGGTGAACCCAGCCTGAAAGGCGTGCGGTTTCACCTACATTGGAACTGGAAAGCTGAGCGCAGGAATGGCTGCGATAGGCGTGCATGGGTAACCCTCTTGGCAAACACGGAAGTTGTTCGTTGGAATGCGCGGGAAAAGCGCACGAGGCGGCCTATTTGTCAAGGTTTTGGCTTGAGAACCACACCATACAGGAATAGGAAGGTTTGACGCACTGACACTGCACCGCGCGGGCGCACACCGATGACCTTCCTGCTTCCCCTGTCCCCCCTGCTCGCCGCGGCTGGAATTCTGCTCGCCGGCAACGGATTGCAAGGCACGCTGATTGCCCTGCGGTCCGCCCATGAAGGGTTCGACCCCGCCCTGATCGGCCTTATGGGCACCGGGTACTATGCCGGCTTCCTGCTGTCCTGCCTGCTCACCGCCAGGCTGATCCGCGCGGTGGGGCATATTCGCGTGTTCGCAGGGCTGGCGGCTATTGCGGCTTCCGCCTCACTGACCATGGTATTGTGGCTGGATCCGATCGCCTGGATCGGCCTGCGCTTTGTTTCCGGCTTCTGCTTTGCCGGCCTGTTCATGGTCATCGAGAGCTGGCTGAACGCCTCCGTCGACAATGCACACAGGGCCAGCACGCTGTCGGTCTACCGCATGGTGGATCTGGCCGCCGTCACCGGGTCGCAGTTCCTGCTGCCGGTTTTCGGGGCGTATGGTTTTGCCATATTCGCCATTGCGGCGATGTTGACCTGCCTGTCTCTGGTGCCGATATCGCTGATGGACAGGACTGCGCCGAAACCGCCCGATGAATTCCGCTTCTCCATTGCCAGCATCTGGGCCGTGTCGCCGCTGGCCTGCTTCGGCTGCATCACCATCGGCATGACCAACTCGACCTTCCGGCTTATGGGACCGATCTATGCATCCGACATCGGCTTCGACACCACTGGCGTGGCCACGTTCATGAGTGCCGGCATCATTGGCGGCGCGGTGCTGCAGTTGCCGCTGGGCTGGCTGTCGGACCGGCTCGACCGGCGCTGGGTGCTGATCATTGCCACGCTGGGCGCAGCCGCGGCCGGTTTCCTTTTGTCTTATGCCGCCGGGACATCCCACTCCATGGCACTGACCGGCATCTTCATGTTCGGCGCATTTGCCTTGCCGCTGTATTCCCTATCGGCAGCCCATGCCAACGACCGTGCCAAGCGGGGGCAATATGTCATTGTGGCCGCCGGTCTGAGCTTCTTCTTTTCACTGGGCGCAATGATCGGACCGTTCGTGGCCGCCCAGGTGCTGTCCGTCTTCGGCCCCGACTTCTTCTTCACCTATACCAGCATCGTGCATCTGAGCCTGGTTCTGGTGACACTGTGGCGAATGACTGTGCGCCGGACACCTGACATGAAGGCCAAGAAACGCTATGCGACACTGCTCAGAACCTCGCCGGTGATGTACCGCCTGGCCCACAGGGCCGCCAACAAAGGCCCGCGCAAGAACAATTGACCGTGTTTTCAACCACAGATTGCGGCGACGCACTTGATCTAGCGGCAACATTCTGGCTTTGTCCCTGCTCATGCAAGTAATCACAACGACCGAAGCCCTCACCCGCCTCTGCGAAACTCTCTCCTCAGACACGTACGTGACTGTGGATACCGAGTTCATGCGCGAGCACACGTTCTGGCCGATCCTGTGCCTGATCCAGATTGCGGGCGCCAGCGAAGAAGCCATCATCGATCCGATGGCCGACGGAATCGATCTTGAGCCATTCCACAAGCTGATGGCCGATGAGACGGTGTTGAAGGTGTTTCACGCCGCGCGCCAGGATGTGGAAATCTTCGTTGAGGCAACCGGTGCGACGCCGACGCCGATCTTCGATACACAGGTCGCTGCCATGGTGTGCGGATTTGGCGACCAGGTCGGTTACGAAGCCCTGGTCCGCAAACTGGCCGGCCAGCAGGTTGACAAATCATCGCGGTTCACCGACTGGGCGCGGCGGCCGCTGAGCGACAAGCAGCTCACTTACGCGCTGTCTGACGTAACCCATCTGCGGGTGGTGTATGAAAAACTGCGCGACATGCTGGCAGAAAACGGCCGCACCCCGTGGCTGGCGGAAGAAATGGCGGTGATTGCCTCGGCCGACACCTATATCTCCAACCCGGATGACGCCTGGAAGCGCCTGAAGTTCCGACCCCGCAACCCGAAGCAGATGGCGATTGCGGTTGCCCTGGCCAAATGGCGCGAGGAACGCGCCCAGTTCAAGAACATGCCGAGAAACCGGATCATCAAGGATGACGCAATTTCCGAACTGGCAACACAGGCACCGCGTGACAAGGCCGGCCTGGCGAAACTGCGCGCCCTGCCGCGCGGCATGGCGGATGGCGGGCTCGGTGATGAAATCCTGAAGGCCATCGAGAGCGGCCTTGCCATGCCGAAGGACCAGCTGCCGCCGCTGCAGCCATCGAGGGGCCCGCAGCCGGAAGGCGCCTCAGCCATTGCAGATGTGCTGAAGCTGGGCTTGAAAGTGGTATGCGAGCGCGAAAACATCGCGCCGCGCCTGATCGCCAATGCAGCCGATATCGAGGAGTTTGCCGGCAATGGCGGGGAACACCTGCAGATGATGCGCGGCTGGCGGCACGAACTGTTCGGCGAAGTCGCCCAAGGACTGAAAACCGGCAAGCTGGCCATCGGCATTCGCGACGGCAAGCCGGAGATTTTCAGCGCGTAGAATTTCAGACAAGCACCAGCCTGATGAGCCAGGCAAGGCTGCCGACGACGGCAACGCCGGCCAGCCAGTAGGCGGCAAACCACATCAGCTTGCTGACAGATGAAGGCATCAGTGATAGCCCTCATCCGGATCCATCTTGCCACGGAACACCCAATAGGAATATGCGGTATAGGTAAGGATCAGCGGCAACAGCACTGCCGCCCCGACCAGCGTAAAGGCCAGGCTTGAGTCAGGCGCTGCAGCTTCAGCAATGGTCAGACTCGGGGGAACAATATGCGGATAGAAGCTGATGCCTATGCCGATAAAACTCAGAATGAAAAGTGCCAGTGACGCGAGGAACGGAGTTGCGTCGTGCTTGTCACGCAGGCCCACGTAGAGACGCCACGCCGCGGCGGCAAGCAGCAGCGGCACAACCGCTGAGAATGCGGCAGTTGGCCAGGCGAACCAGCGATCTGCATAGACCGGATCAAGAAACGGCGTAACCACACTGACGATGCCGATAAATCCCAGCGTGACGACGGCCAGAACACGGGCCCGCGACTGCATCCTTTCCTGCAGGGGGCCGTCGGTCTTGTAGATCAGCCAGGTTGCGCCAAGCAGGCAATATCCGAATACGACCGCGATACCGGTCAGCACGGAGAACGGCGTCAGCCAGTCCCACCAGCCGCCGGAATAGGCACGGTCGGTTATGGAAATCCCCTGCACCAGCGCCCCCAGCGCAATTCCCTGTGTAAAGCTGGCCACAAACGAGCCGCCCCAAAAACCCCAGTTCCACAGAAACTGGCCGCGTTCCGTACGCCAGCGATACTCGAACGCAACACCACGAAACACCAGCGCCAGCAGCATGATGGTCAAGGGCATGTAAAGCGCCGGCAGCACCGTGGCATAGGCCAGCGGAAACACGGCGAACAGGCCGCCGCCGCCCATGACCAGCCAGGTCTCGTTGCCGTCCCAGACCGGGGCGACGGAGTTCATCATGATGTCACGATCGTGCTTCTTGTGCTCGACCGCAAACAACATGCCGACACCGAGGTCGAAACCATCAAGCACCACGTACATCAGAACGGCAAACGCGATGATGGCAGCCCAGATGTGGGGAAGATCAAATTCCATTGCCCGCGGCCTCCTGTTCGGCGATCTGCGAAACCGGCGTGATACCTGCGCTGCGCAGCGGCCCCTTTGCAAGCTCCCTGCCACCGCCACCGGGCGGTTTGCCCATCAGGCGCATGATGTAGAAAACCCCTGCCCCGAAAACGAAGAAGTAGACAATGATAAAGGCAATCAGCGAGGTGGCGACGGCAGGCGCCGCTATGGGAGCCAGTGAGTCGCTGGTTCTCAACACGCCATAGACGGTGAACGGCTGCCGCCCGACTTCGGTGGTCACCCACCCTGCCAGCACCGCGACGAAGCCCGACGGCCCCATGGCAATGGCCGCCATGTGCAACCACCGGTCGCGGTACAACACGTCCCGCCAGCGCGCCCACAGGCTCCATATGCCAAGGCCGAGCATGGCAAATCCAAGCGCAACCATGACGCGGAAGCTCCAGAACACGATTGCAACCGGTGGCTCGTCCTCATCGTCAATGGTGTCGAGGCCGGCCAGTGGTGCGTTCAGGTCATGTTTGAGGATCAAGCTCGACAGTTTCGGAATCTGGATGGCGAAATCGACCCGCTTTTCCGCCTGATTGGGAATCCCGAACAGGATCAAGGGCGCTCCGTCCGGATGGCTGTCGAAATGACCCTCCATGGCCATGACCTTCGCCGGCTGGTGTTCAAGCGTGTTGAGCCCGTGCAGGTCGCCTGCAAAGATCTGCAGCGGCGTCACCAGGGCCGCCATCCACATGGCCATGGAGAACATGACGCGAGCGGGCTTCTGAGTCCGGTCTTTCAGCAGATGCCAGGCGCCGACCCCACCGACGACCAGTGCGGTGGTGAGAAATGCCGCCAGCACCATGTGGACCAGGCGATAGGGAAAGGACGGGTTGAAGACGATGGCCCACCAGTCTTCCGGCACAAACTGCCCTGCTTCGTTGATCGCGTACCCGACCGGCGTCTGCATCCAGGAGTTCACCGATAGTATCCAGGTGGCTGACATCAAGGTGCCGAGCGCGACGATGACGGTCGCAAACATGTGCAGCTTGTCGCCGACACGCTTGCGTCCAAACAACATGATACCGAGGAAGCCGGCCTCAAGGAAAAACGCGCTCAGCACTTCATAGGCCATAAGCGGACCTAGTATGGGGCCGGTCTTGTCGGAGAACACGCTCCAGTTGGTGCCGAACTGGTAGGACATGACGATGCCGGAGACCACGCCCATGCCAAACGCGACGGCAAATATCTTCTTCCAGTATTCGAACAGCACCAGGTAGGTCTCATCCCTGGTTTTCAGCCACAGGCCATTGAGCACGGCGAGGTAGCTGGCCAGCCCGATTGAGAACGCAGGAAACACAATATGGAAGGAAACCGTAAACGCGAATTGAAAGCGCGCAAGCAGTTCAGCAGAAACGCCATCAAACATCTGAATGTTCCCGGATCGATTGGAATGGCTTCATGACAAAGATAAGTCTGTCACTGATCCGGGAGTAGGCAGATTGTGTCGCAGGGCCAATTCGCCGCAAGCCGAGATGACGGTTATCCCAGACGTATTTCGGGCTCGAGCCCCATAGCGTCGGCGAGCTGATTCACCTTCTTTGCAACCGACTCGCCATACAGGTCGGACAGCTTCTTTGGTATGTCGAGAACCAGCGTCTTGCCTTCGACAAACAGTTTGATCTTGGGCAGAAGACCTGTCATGGCGCCGGTCAGCACGTAGGCAAGGCGCATGGCTCCGGCCAGGATGCGGGCCCGTTCGAGCCAGTCTTCGGGAATCAGATCGACAAACTCCCGTGGCGCATGTTTGGAATTGATGCCCTGGTAACGGAAAAACACAGCAAGCGCCAGGAACAGGCGGCCAGGATGGTCCACACCCACAATCGAAGCCTGCGAGATAATGGTCAGCGCGCGGCCGGACCGGTAGTCCGGATTGGCCCGCCAGGAGATGTCGGCCATCATGCAGGCGGCATGGCGCAGGCGGCGTTCTTCCTCGGTTTCAGGCAACCTGTCGTTGGCAAAAAGGGCATTGGTCCACTGGCACAGTTCCAGTTCGTGGTTTGGTGATCGCGCATAACGCTTGGCAAAATCCCAACTCGCATTGAGCAAAGGATCTGAGTCTCGCACACGCTTCTTGAGTTTGCCGAACAATAGGCCTTCGCGAACCCCGTAAATGGATGTCATCACATTGGTGGGCTGGGTTCGCGCCAGCAGTCTTTCAAGAACCAGTGCGGCCAGTGGCAGTGTTTCCGACCGGCTCTTTGATACCGCATCAATACCCTTGAGGGTATCGGGCGACAACCGGGAAACGAAATCTGCCAGCGACTGGGCGGTGGAGCGATCCATCGTATAGCCCTGGACAATGATCAGCGGATAATGGATCTGGGCCATGTGCAGGCGGGCCAGGTTACGCCAGGCGCCGCCGACCCCGTAAAACGTCCTGCCCTTCAGATTCTGCAGCAGTTTGGCCCGATCCAGCTGTGTGTCGATGTAGCGTGTCGCTGCCTCCAGGTCCGGACCGGCCTCGCCGAGAATCCGTAACGGCCCGAGCGGCAAAGTAATACCGTCGCGCAGCTTGCCCATGGATACATCAACAAATTCCAGGCTGCCGCCGCCAAGGTCGCCGACGATGCCGTCGGCATCAGGAATCCCCGACAACACGCCCTTGGCCGCAAATGCGGCTTCCTGACGACCCGTCAGGACACCAATGTCGACGCCCAGCAGCTTCCTGGCCCGAGCTATGAACTCGCGGCCGTTGGAAGCATCGCGCACCGCCGCGGTTGCCACGGAGAAGATTTCGCTGACATTCATCTGGTTGCACAAAGCCCGAAACCGCCGGATCGCGTTCAGGGCGCGCTCCGAGGCCTCGTCATCCAGTGCGCCGGTCTCCGCCACGCCACGGCCGAGGGCACACAGGACTTTTTCATTGAACATGGGAGACGGCGCTCGCCGCAGGCCGTCATAGACCACCATACGTACGGAGTTCGAGCCAATGTCCACCACCGCAACCGGAGGCGCACCGGAAATCCTGTCGAGCTTCTTGGCCGGGTTCACTCAGACCTGTCCCGCTATTGAAGTGCAGATCAGAATCACCCCCTGATCGCGCATTGCCTTTAATGTCCGGCAATAGCAGGTGGCAGGCTATCTTTCAAAGAACTTCCGCGCCCAGACAGCGATGGGTTGTTCATAAAGTAGTCGTGCGCGTTGAATGGCTCTTCATCGGGGCCCGCCGTCATCCGTTGCGAGCTGCCGTCCGGCATCAGTTGCCAGCTCTGCTGGTTGTCCTTCAGGTTGGCGACCATGATCTGGTCCAGGATCTGCTCATGCACGGTCGGGGTATCCACCGGCACAAGTGTTTCAACACGGCGGTGCAGGTTTCTCGGCATCCAGTCGGCCGATGAAATGTAAATGCGCGCCTTCTTGCCTGGCAGCCCCTCGCCATTGCCGAAGCAGACAATGCGTGAGTGCTCCAGAAACCGCCCAATGATCGACTTGACACGGATATTGTCGGACAGGCCCTCCACACCCGGCCGGAGGCAGCAAATGCCGCGAATGACCAGTTCAATCTGGACACCGGCACTGCTGGCCCGGTACAGCGCGTCGATGATTTCCGGATCGACCAGCGAATTCATCTTCGCCCAGATGGCTGCCGGCCGGCCGGCCTTGGCGTGAACAATCTCATCCTCAATGTGCGAGAGCAGGCGCTTGCTCAGTGTCAGGGGCGACAGGGCGATGCGTTCCAGCTCGGTCGGCTCGGCATAGCTGGATACATAGTTGAACAACCGCGCCGCGTCACGGCACAGGGCGGGATCGCAGGTGAAGAACGACATGTCGGTGTAGATGCGCGCGGTGACCGGATGGTAGTTGCCGGTCCCGTAATGAACATAGGTTCTCAGGTGGCCGCCTTCGCGACGGACGACCATTGACGTCTTGGCGTGGGTCTTCAGCTCCACAAAGCCAAACACCACCTGAACACCTGCGCGTTCCAGGTTACGTGCCCATTGAATGTTCTTTTCCTCGTCGAAACGGGCTTTCAGTTCGACCACAGCCATGACCGACTTGCCGGCTTCTGCCGCCATGACCAGCGCTTCCACAATCGGGCTCTGGTTGGAGGTTCGGTATAGGGTCTGCTTGATGGCGACGACCTCCGGGTCACGGGCCGCCTGGCGAACGAACTGCACCACCACATCGAACGACTCATACGGGTGGTGAACAATAATGTCCTTCTGCCGAATGGCGGCAAAGCAGTCACCGCCATGATCGCGTATGCGTTCAGGGAAGCGCGGATTGTAGGGCGGGAACTTGTGTTCCGGCATGTCATCCACAATGAGCTGGGACGTATCGGCATAGCCCACGACACCATCGCACATGACAATGGCATCATCTTCCGCCTTGAGCTCACGCGCAATGAAGGTGCGCAGGCTCTCGGGGCAACCGCTGTCCACCTCCAGCCGCACAACGCTGCCGCGGCGCCGACGTTTCAGGGCCCGTTCAAAATAGCGAACAAGATCTTCGGCTTCTTCCTCCACCTCGATGTCGCTGTCGCGCAGGATGCGGAACACGCCCCTGCCCTGCAACTCATACCCGGCGAACAGGCGCGGTGTAAAATGAGTGATCATGTCCTCGATCATGATGAAACGCGCAACTGCCTGGTCATCGTCGGTCTTGCTGCCGGGCAAGCGAGTGAAGCGCTCCAGTTGCTGTGGCACCTGCACCAGCGCCTTCATCTGTTCACCATCAGACTTGCGTTCCAGTTGCAGTGCGATCATCAGGCCGCGATTGGGCAGAAACGGAAATGGATGAGCCGGATCAATGGCAATCGGAGTGAGCACCAGCAGAACCTGCTCATGAAACCGATCGTCCAGCCAGGCGCGATCCTGAGCGGTCAGCTGATCGGTGTTGACCAGCTCGACCCGGTTTTCATGCAGTTCCTTGCGCAGGGCATGCCAACGTTTGTCCTGCTCACCCATCAACTCGCTTGCTTCGGTCCGCACGCTGGACAACTGGTCGGCCGGCGTCAGGCCGTCCTGGGATAGACTGGTCACATGTTCCCTGATCTGGGCGGCGAGCCCGGCAACCCGGACCATGTAGAATTCATCCAGGTTGTTGCCGGAAATGGACAGGAAGCGAAGCCGCTCGAACAAAGGGTGAGCCGTGTTCCTGGCTTCCATCAACACCCGGTAGTTGAACCCCAGCCACGACAATTCGCGGTTGAAAAAACGCTTGGGCGAACCGGCCAGGTCCTTGTCGACAACTGTGCCCGCTTTCGCCGGTTTGGCGCTGGCCAGTTGCTTGCTTTCCTTGCTCTCTAGATTCATGTTTCCTGGGTCCGCGGCCTGATCAGCACCGCACTTACTGCTGTTGGACAGCTCATACCGATGGAACTGATACAAAACTGTAACATATCGATGACAGCGATCCCAATGATGCAGCGCAAAGAGTGTTAATCCGGTCTATTCGTCCTCGACGGCGTCCGAGCCGACTGTGTCCTGCATCACCCGCGCGACCAGGTTGCGGGTGATTTCAGCGCGCTCGGTCAGCGCACGAGCATCAATTCTGGCAACAAGCGACCGCGCTGCCGCAAACGACCGTTCCATGCGCAATACCATATAACTGATGGCTGCCTCGTCTACATGCAACTGCCGGTCTGCAAACTGTTTGACCAGCAGTCCGCGCAACAGCTCATCATCGGGTTCACCAAGGCTGGCAACCTGTGCCGCCTTGAGACGGGAGACCAGATCAGGCAATGCAATTTTCCAGCGCGACGGATAGCCGCGAGAGGTGATCAGGATGCTGCCCGCGTTCTCCCGCGCAAGATTGATCAGATGAAACAGGGCCACTTCATCGATTTCATCTCCGGGTGCATCCTCCACCGCTACAGCACCGGTGCTCATCAGATCTGCAACGCCGGCAGTTTCCAGGGCGCCTGCCGCCACTGTCGGGGCATTGGCGCGGGTGCCCCAGACATCGCACAGGTGACTCTTCCCGGATCCGGCAGCACCCACAAGTATGAGGACCGGCGACGGCCAGTCCGGCCACGCATCTACGGCAGCTACGGCTGCTTCGTTGGCAGCTGAAACCAAAAAATCATCGCGCCCTGTCGCCACCCGGTGCGGCAGATTGAGCGTCAGTTGATGTGCGGATCCGGCAGCCACGTTGCTCAACCGCCTTTGGTCGGGGCGGACCGGCGTGGTTTCTTGACCCCGAGATAAAGCTTCGATGCCAGATACTGGTTCAGGAAAAATTTGGACAACACGCCGATTGCAGCAGCCAGCGGCACGGCCAGCAGGATGCCGGCAAAGCCAAACAGGTAGCCAAAGGCCAGCAGCGCGAACATCAGCCAGACCGGATGTACGCCAATGGACTGGCCAACCAGTTTTGGCGACAGGAAATTACCCTCGATAAACTGCCCCAGACCGAAGATGCCGGCAATGATCAGAATCTGCACCCAGTCGGGCCAGAACTGCACCAATGCCGTGGCGATGGCAAGAATACCGCCAATGGCGGCCCCAACGAACGGAATGAACGACAGCAGACCGGCAGTGAGGCCGATCAGCAAGCCGAAATTCAAACCGGCGGCAATCAGCGCCACAGCATAGAATATGCCGAGCAGCATGCATACGGTGCCCTGCCCGCGGATGAACCCGGCCATGGCTGAATTGATGTCACGCGCCACTGCGCGCACGGTCTCGACATGGTCACGCGGCACCCAGCCGTCAATACGCTCGACCATCCGGTCCCAGTCATTGAGCATGTAGAACGTGACCAGCGGGGTGATGATCAGTAGCGACATGAGATTGAACAGCGCCAGACCGCCTGTCAGAATCGACTGCAGCAGACTTGCCACCCAGCCTGCGGCCTTGGCCGCGATTTCCGACCCCGAGGCAGGCAGCGTCGCACTGGTGTTGGCGAGCGCATCCTTCACCCATGCCGGCGCCAGATCGTTGAACAGCGTGACAAGCGTCGACACGTTGGACGGCAGGCGCTCTGCGAACTTGCCAATCTGGTCGCCGATAAGCGGCACCACCAGAAGCAATACCAGCACAAGCAGAAATACGCTGGTCAGCACGATCACCAGGGTTGCCGCCAGACGCGGCAGCTTGAGACGTTCAAGTGCGTCCGCGACGGGGTCCAGGAAGTAAGCCAGCACGATACCGGCAATGAACGGCAGCATGATGTCGGCAAACAGCCACATGAAGGCTATGATCGTGCCGAGCACAACCAGCCAAATGGACACCTGACGCTGGACTGTCATCGCTTTTACCCCTCATCAGCGGAACCGGCGGCGCGGTCGATGGAACCGCCGTTTGCCATATGGTGCAACCAATCGCGCAGATAAACCGCCAGCGATGCCAGCGTAAGCGCCGCTGTAATGGACGCACCGACAATGACCATAGCCGGGTTTACTGAAGAAAATGCCAACGCTGCAAGTAACGCAATCACCAGCAAAATCTGCATCACAGTGTTGGCCTTCGACACCATGTTGGGTTCCATCTTCACCGGCCGGTCCATCAGCCAGGACAGAATGACAGCACCAACAATGGCAACATCCCGGCTGACGACGATGATCACAATCCAGCTTGGAAGGTGCTCAAATATGCCGAGCACCACGTAAATGGTCACCAGCAGTGCCTTGTCGGCTATCGGGTCCAGATAGGCGCCCAGTTCGGAAGACAAGTCGAACTGCTTGGCCAGGAAACCGTCCACGGCGTCCGAAATGCCGGCCAGGACAAACACAAAGAACGCCGCCGGGTAGAGCGATTGATACAGCAGCCACACGATGACCGGCACCAGGAACAACCGCCCGATGGTGATGAAATTGGGCAGTGTCATTGCCTGCGCACCGGCAAGCCGTTCCAGCGCATCAACTTGCCTGCAACACCCATGTCCCACCTACATTCTGCAACGCCAGGCCAGCCGACCACAGCGACTGCCGCAATTGTTCAAATCCCGTCACATAGGACAATTGCACGATGGCACCGCCCTGCGAAATTGTCGAGATATCGACCCCGGACACGCCGGGCGTGGACAATATCCGAGCCCGCAGGGCCGTCCACTCTTCTGTGGAGTAGAACGCAACCGCAATCGGCAGCGTCGCCACCGGAAGACTTTGGGTGACCGGCGCGGTCTCGTTTTTCTTCTTCCACCGCAACAGCATGACCTGATGGAAGCGCAACGCCGCAATACTGGCGGCCTCGGCTACACCACCGCCGTTTTCCGCGGCGTAGGATTTGTCGAATTCGAGCGTTCCCACAGCACTGTTACCGACCATGGTCGCCTGAACCGTATCTTCGCCGACGGCGGCGGCTTCTGCCACCAGTATCGCATCTGCCTCGTAACGCAGCCTGATTGCCTCCAGCGACGCCTCGTCCCGGCCTGCGGCAAGTTCCGGCGTCAGTGTGTCTGTGTCGGCCAGGTCACCAAGCGGGACAATCAAAGGAACCGGGGAGTTCTCGGCGCGAAGCGACAACCATGCTGTCCGCCAGGGATTGTCCTCCCAGACGACCACGCCTTCAGGTGTGCGCCATACAGGGACTATAACCGTCCTCGGCGCCAATTTCTCGCTGTAGCTGACCCCCAGGTCGGCCATTATCTTGCGCATTTTCCCCGGCAGGAAGCGAACCGTCAGTTTGCCGATATAGCGTTGCGGTCCGGTCCGCTCTTCTTCGATCGACAGACTGTCGAGCATCGCATCGATCCGTTTCGTGGGGATGTCGGCCAACCGGTCAGCCAGTGCGCCGCCACCGACCCGCTGGGCAAAAATGGCGAATGCCTTGACATTCGCTTCGGTGATGGCCTGTTTCTTGGCTTCGGCCGCTGTTTTGGCGCGCACATCCACTTCGACGCCGGTGACCGTGTACAACGGGTTCTCGGCAGCCATTGCGATAGCTGCCGTCGCGCAGCAGGCAAGTCCAATGAGCAACGTTCCGGCGACCGCCTGCCGCACGACCGTAACCATTGGTCCGCAAACCCGTTCAAGGCGGTGAACCAAACCGGCTGCAGACCTTGCGCAAACGTCCAGAGCGTCGTGGATAAATGATTTCATTACCCGGCGATTTTCCTTGCAACCATCCCACTCAATCACCCAATAAGGGTGGCCTTCGTGCCAGTGTCAACCGACACGACAGTCAATGGCAGCGGCGGGCCGAAAATTCAAGCGTAGTGTGCAGGCACAAACATGACAAAACAGCACAATGGACTGACCTATAGCGATGCAGGCGTCAGCATTGAGGCGGGCAACTCACTCGTTGATGCCATAAAGCCGCTGGCGGCTTCGACCAGGCGCAGGGGCTCCAACCCGTCATTAGGCGGATTCGGCGGGCTGTTTGACCTGAAAGCATGCGGTTTCAAGGATCCGGTACTGGTGGCAGCCAACGACGGCGTTGGCACCAAACTGCGGGTGGCCATTGAAAGCGGCATTCATACCGGCGTCGGCATCGACCTGGTCGCCATGTCGGTCAATGACCTTGTCGTGCAAGGCGCTGAACCGTTGTTCTTCCTCGACTACTATGCCACCGGAAAACTGGATGTCGGCATTGCGCGTGATGTTGTGGCCGGTATTGCCGACGGCTGCCGCCAGGCGGGCTGCGCCCTTATCGGCGGCGAGACGGCAGAAATGCCGGGCATGTATCACGGTGGTGATTACGATCTCGCGGGTTTCGCCGTCGGCGCGGTCGAACGGCGCAAGATACTGCCGAAAAAAGGTTTAGAAGCCGGTGATGTCATTCTCGGCCTCGCATCGTCCGGACCACATTCAAACGGCTATTCACTGATCCGCAAAATTGTTGAGGTCAGCGGTGCCAGATACGATGCCAAGGCACCGTTCGACAGCTCACGGACGCTGGGCGAGGCGTTGCTTGCTCCGACCCGGATCTATGTGAAGTCCATATTGACGGCCTTGAAAGCACATACCGGTGTTAAGGCGCTGGCGCACATCACCGGCGGCGGTTTCACCGAAAACATTCCGCGAGTACTGCCGGATGACTGCGCGGCTCACATAGACCTGGCAAGTGTCAGTTCGCCGTCGGTGTTTGGCTGGCTGGCGGAAGAAGGCGGCATAACGCCCAAGGAGATGCTGCGGACGTTCAATTGCGGTATTGGCATGATCGCCGTGGTGGCAGCAGCGAAGGCAGACGATTTAATGCTGACGCTGGCGGACGCTGGCGAACAGGTCGTCCGGCTCGGTGAGATTGCTCCGCGCACCGGCCGGCAGGCCAGGGTTAAATTTTCCGGCAAGCTGTCCTTTGAGGACCAGCGCTAACATGGTCCGTAAACGCGTCGGCATACTGATTTCGGGCCGCGGTTCCAACATGGCCTCGCTTATGGATGCCGCCAGGGCTGACAATTGCGCCTACGAGATTGCCTGTGTGATCTCGAACCGGCCTGATGCGGCGGGTCTGGAGACCGCCCGAAAGTCCGGCATTACCGCCGTTGCGCTCGATCACAAGACATTGGGCAGCCGCGAAGCGCTCGAGTCAGCCATGCATGAAGCCCTCATTGCCAGCCAGGCCGAACTGGTGGCGTGCGCGGGCTTCATGCGGATCATGACCGGCGATTTCATTGCCAAGTGGGACGGTCGCATGATCAACATTCATCCGTCGCTGCTGCCGCTGTTCAAGGGCGTGAACACCCATGAGCGCGCCCTGCAGGCCGGCGTGCGGGTGCACGGTTGTTCGGTGCATTTCGTATCTGCCGAGCTCGATGCCGGCGCGATTATTGCGCAGGGCGTGGTCAAGGTCATGCCCGGCGATGACGCCGACACGCTGGCCGCCCGGGTGCTGGCGGTTGAGCACCGGATCTACCCGGCCGTGCTCAATGCGCTGGCTGGGGACCGCATTCGCCTGGAAGACGGGCGTACGGTGTTTTCGGACGCTGATGCGGCCACCCTGTCCGTGATTGCCGACAATTAATGCAGACGCCGCAGTCTGGTGGTGGGATCGCATTCCGCATCCTGACACCGGTCGGCAGAGTTTTGTCTTGAACTGGTCGTGAAAAACTGGAACATTCAAAGAACATCAAAATCTAAACTATACCAGCCAGGGATGTATTATGCTTAAATTACAGATGTTTGGCGCGGCATTCGGATTGCCAGACCCGAGCCCGTTCGCAATGAAGGGCGAAATGCTGCTCAAGCTGGCAGGACTTGAATACACGACCGAAACCGGTGACGTGCGCAAGGCGCCGAAAGGCAAGATGCCGGTGCTGGTCGACGGAGACACGGTTGTCCCGGACACGACGTTCATCCGGTTTCATCTGGAAGACAAGCACAACATCGATTTTGACCAGGGGCTTTCAGCACGTGATCGCGGCATTGCCTGGTCGGTTGAAAAAATGCTGGAGGAAAGCCTGTATTTCGCAGTCATGTATGAACGCTGGGAAATAGACGAGAATTTTGACCGGGGTCCCCGCATGTTCTTCGACACCATCCCGGCGCCGGTGCGCGGTTTGCTGGTGCGGATGATCCGCAAACAGGTGAAGCGCAATCTGTGGGGTCAGGGCACCGGCAGGCACTCGCGCGCTGAAATCTGCCGGCTGGCCAAAAGGATGCTGACGTCACTGTCGGATGTGATGGGCGACAACAAGTACCTCATGGGCTCGCGTGTATGCGGTGCAGATGCTTCCGTATTCCCGTTCGTGGCAGGCAGTTTGTGCCCGGTGTTCGAGAGCGAAGTTCTCACGCATGCGCGATCGCACAAAAACCTGGTGGAATACAACCAGCGCATGATGGCCGAGTTCTATCCCGAATTGACCTGAACCTGGTCAAACGCTGACAAGAATTGTTCGGATATCTGGAATGATCGGAATCTGTCAGGTCAGTGCTGAGGCCAGGATTGCCAACGGCGCCAGCGTTGCAACTGCGATCAGGCCTGCTATGCAGACTAATTCCATTACGGGAGAACGTGTACGTACAACAATCATGGCAAAAGCATGCCGTGATTCTTGAATTCAGGAAATGATTCTTTTCAATGACTTGCCCGCAGCAGGTGACGCAACGTCTGAACTTGCATCGGCCGGCACTCTCGCCGGTCCCTTTGACATGGCACTGTCAGGCTGGCCTGATCCAGACATGATTGTCGTGAAATGTGCCACCGCCGACCGGTGCCGGCTGATCCGCGCCGACCAGCGTGTTGATGCCACAGCCGCCTTCAAAACTGCGGTTTGGCCAAATGCCCTCTGACACGACGACACCACGCCTCACCTTGTCGTTCTGGCGCACGTGCAGGATGACCTCACCCAGCTCATTCCCTATCTTGACTTTTTGTCCGTCAGCCAGGCCGTCGGCCTCCAGGTCTTCCGGATGCATGAGCAGTTCCGGCCTGCCTTCGCGTTTCAGAGACCCGGGCGTCTCGTTGAAGGTCGTGTTCAGGAATGTTCGCGCAGGGCTGGTGGCCAGACGGAACGGATGCGCTTCATCGGCCGCCCTGATGACCTCCCAATGGTCCGGAAATCCGGGCATCCGGGCTACCGGGCCCATCGGACTGACATGGCTCTTGTGGCGCTGGGCCTGCCAGTCGGGGTTAAACCGGAACTTGCCGTCGGGATGACCGAAACCGTTCAGGAAGTGTGCGGTTTCAAAGTCGGGCTGCACATCGCACCACCGGGCAGCTTCAAGATCATCCGCACTCAGGCGGCCGGAATGTTCAAGTGTCCAATCGATCAGTTCACGCTCGCTCATCCTGAAGCCAGGATGCTCAGCTCCCACCCGGCCGGCCAGTTCACAGATGACATGGTGATTGCTGCGGCATTCGCCGGGTGCATTGATCAGTTTCGGCCCCAGTTGGATGAACTGATGTCCGCTGCCCTGATAGACATCGTCATGCTCCAGGAACATGGTGGCGGGCAGCACGATGTCGGCCAGTTCAGCCGTTTCGGTCATGAACTGCTCGTGCACGCAGATATGAAGGTCTTCACGGGCAAAGCCCTGTTTCACTGCATTCTGGTCCGGCGTGACGGTAATCGGGTTGGTGTTCTGAATGAACAGCACTGTGACCGGCGGCCCACCCTGCAGGTCAACCGGGTCGTGGTTGAGAACCGCGCCAATGCGGCACTGGTCCAGCATGCGGACCGACGGATCGAAGGCGTCAAGCCCCTCGATCATCATCTTGTTCCACTTGTAGATGCCCGAATTGGAGTGCAGCGCGCCGCCGCCTTCATACTGCCAGTGGCCCATCACCGCAGAGATGCTGGTCACCGCGTGCATGTTCGCCGATCCGTTGCGTGATCTGGCAAAACCGTAACCGAGGCGGAAATAGGTCGCTTTGGTGCGGCCTACAACGGCGGCAAATTCCTCGATCTCCTCGACGCTCAATCCGGTGATCGATGCCGCCCATTGCGGCGTCTTGTGTTTCAGGTGGGCCTCAAACCCTGCCGGATCATCGGTGTACTTTTCCATGTAGGCACGATCGGCGTGACCATCGCGAAACGCGATATGCATGACGGCACAGGCCAGCGCACCATCGGTGCCGGGACGGATCACCAGACCGATGTCGGCCTGCTTGAGGGTGCCGGTCTCGTAAACGTCGACCACGGCAATCTTCGCGCCACGGGACTTTCTGGCCGCAGCAGCATGGGTCATGACATTGATCTGCGTATTGACCGGATTGGTTCCCCACAGCACCACCAGGTCGGATTTGGCTATTTCGCCGGAACTGGTGCCGCTGAGACTGCCGGTACCCGCAGTATAGCCGGCTATGGGCAGTGACGTGCAGATGGTGTCATACATGCCGGAGTATTTCTTCACATGGCGCAGCCGGTGCATGCCGTCGCGCATGATCAGCCCCATGGTGCCGGCAAAATAGTACGGCCACACGGCTTCGGGACCGTGTTTTTCCTCCGCCGCCAGCATGGCTGCCGCCACTTCGTCCAGTGCGTCGGCCCAAGACAGTTGCTGCCACTCACCGGATCCGCGCGACCCTTTTCGCTTGAGCGGATACAAAAGCCGGTCCGGATGATGGATTCGCTCAGCATAGCGCCCGACCTTCTCGCAGATGACCCCTGCGGTGTAGGGATTTTCCCTGGCGCCGCGCACCCGGCCAATGGTGTTGGCGTCCAGCACCTCGACCTCGAGCGCGCAGGTGGACGGGCAGTCATGCGGGCACACCGAGTGCATGGTCTTGATATTCGGGCGCAGGTTCATCGGAACCACCGTAGCTTCATGACACTGTTACGCCAATGGTCTTTGACATCATATCAGCAATGTGAAGGCCGCCGGGCTGTATTGCGCAGCCCTGGCGCAGTTCCCGACCTAAGGTACGAATCATCATGTTATTGTATGACTGCAGCTTCGAAGTTGGACACACAAGGCGACGGTGACCGATGGAATACAAGGCGATAAGAGACTGGCTTGCCGGCGCGGCGCGGATTTTTTCCGCCCGTAACTCGGCATTGCAGATCAGCGCCCTGCCCTGTCGCACCCGAAACGGCAAGCTGGAAGTATGCCTGATCACCTCGCGCGGTGGCGGCAGGTGGATCATCCCAAAAGGATGGCCGGAATCAGACCTCAGCCATGTTGAGATTGCGGCACAGGAAGCCTGGGAAGAAGCCGGCCTGACCGGAGCGGTACAGCCTGACCTTTATGCATCCTATGCCGCGTCAAAGCAGCTTGAACCGGGTGTCGGAATACCGGTGCGCATCGATGTCTACCTGCTGATAGAGCCTGAGCAAGCCAAGCAGTTCCCGGAGCTGGGCGAACGCAAGATAAAGTGGCTGAGCATTGACAGGGCTATTGAGCGGGCCGACGATAGCGGCCTTAGGGAGGTGCTGAAAAGACTGAAAATCGAAGGTCTGCCCGCCTGATTCGGCGCCATGTTTTTGGGGGCATAACTTTCTCACAATGATGGTGTCGCAACGCTGCAACTGATAGTCACAAAACTGTCATAAACCAGCGATTCGACCACCGAGATGAGTGAAGACGCCCAGCAAAGCGCACCCCAACTCCGCAAAACTTCGCTCGACAAGGACCTGTCAAAACTTTCCAGCATGGAGACGGCGACCAGAGCGCTGTCCATGCAACTGCTGGCACCGGGTCTGGCGATCGTGTTCCTTGCCTGCGCCGGGTTGTTGGCAGCCGCCTATTCCGGCGAAAATCCGAACAGTGCGCTGATCGTCGCCGCCGCCATAGTCGGCGGTTACATGGCCTTGAACATCGGCGCCAACGATGTCGCCAACAATGTCGGTCCGGCGGTGGGCTCCAAGGCCATGTCCCTGATGGCAGCGCTGGTCATAGCGGCCATTTTTGAAAGCGCGGGGGCGATCATTGCGGGCGGCGACGTGGTGTCGACCATCTCCAAGGGCATTGTAGACCCGCAACAGGTGGCTGACGCCAACACCTTCGTATGGGCCATGATGGCTGCGCTGTTGTCGTGCGCCATGTGGGTCAATCTCGCCACCTGGCTGGGTGCACCGGTGTCCACCACTCATTCGGTCGTCGGCGGCGTGATGGGCGCCGGCATCGCGGCGGCCGGTTTCGGCGTCGTCAACTGGGGCGTGATGGGAGCCATCGCGGCGAGTTGGGTGATTTCGCCGGTACTTGGCGGCGGCATTGCCGCGCTGTTCCTGTGGTTCATCAAGTCCAACATCATCTATCAGGAAGACAAGATTGCCGCGGCCCGCAAGTGGGTGCCGATGCTGGTCTCGCTGATGCTGGCCGCATTCACCTGTTACCTGGTGATGAAGGGCCTCAAGAAGGTCTGGAAACCTGACTTGGGCGTGATCGCCCTGCTCGGCCTTTCCGTCTTCGGCCTGTCCATACTTGTGCTGCGACCGATTATCCGGGCCCAGTCACAGGGCATGGAGAACCGCAACCAGTCGCTGCGAAAACTGTTTCATATTCCGCTGATCTTTTCCGCCATGCTGCTGTCATTTGCGCATGGCGCCAATGATGTCGCCAACGCGGTTGGCCCACTGGCTGCCATCCTGCACACCATCCAGTCCGGTTCAGTGGATGCGAAAGTCGGCATCCCTCTGTGGGTGATGATGATCGGCGCTTTCGGCATCAGTCTCGGATTGTTTCTGTACGGCCCCAAACTGATCAGGATGGTCGGCGAGCAAATCACCAAGATGAACCCAATGCGGGCATTTTGCGTGGCGCTTTCGGCAGCCATCACGGTGTTGATTGCATCCGGGCTCGGCCTGCCGGTCAGTTCCACCCATATCGCTGTGGGCGGTGTATTCGGTGTCGGCTTCCTGCGTGAATACTATACGACCCACTCAAGACGCCGACGCACCTACCTGGCAAAAAAGGCCGGCAAAGCCGGGTTTGCAAACATACAGGCTGATGAGCGCGGTGAAGACGAGATCGTCTACCGCAAGCTGGTGCGCAGATCGCACTTCATGACGATTGTCGCCGCCTGGCTCATAACGGTGCCTGCAACCGCCTTGCTGGCCGGCGTACTGTATTACATGCTGCAGCAGATGTGATCGCAGAAGTCCGGGTCAGCCACGCTTCACTCTACAGTCTGCCGCGCAAGGTTTCCGCCATAGCGGCCAATTGCGCTTTTGGGACATCCCCGATCACCATGTAGCTGGTTCCGTCCTTGGCCCAATGGACAATCGGCAACCCTTCGCGCACCTCAGATGCCAGACCTGCATCGGGCGCGCCATCACGTGTGATGCAGAAAGCAACCGGTATCGCGCCATTGTGAAGATAGGCCAGTTGCACCAGCGGGCGGGTGCCGAAAGTCAGCATCTGGCCGCGCTTGAATTCTGCTGCCGGAAGCCTGAGCGCCTGTCGGGTAAGCGTTACCCCGATACGGTCAGACAAGCGTTTCAATGTGGTGTCGACCACGGCTGGAGCGACCGCATTCCATTTGAGTGTCTCGGCGGAGTACAACACCTGATACTCCGCCACCGCTTCGCGCCAGGACTTGTCGGTGCCGGCCCAGTTGCCGGATCCCACCAACCCCCCGACCACCAGGCATGCTGCACAAGCGGCAGCCATCAACAGTTTCCGCTTTCCGCCGGCCGGCCCAACACCAGCGGCGGATTCCATGCTCTCTGGCAGGGCAGATCGCAGGTCGCCAATCGGTGCGGCGGTGCCCAGTGCCAGATAGTCCTGCGCCAGCCGGTCACGATCAATCTGCAGTGCCGCCAGCGTTGCGGCAAGTTGCGCATCGGCAAGGCACCGTTCACGCACTTCGTTGGTGCGTTGTTCGTCCAGTTCACCGTCAAGGTAGGCGGTAAGTGTTTCCGGCGTGATCTTCATTTCGATTTCCTGACCGCTTTGTCGTGCGGATTCATGGCAGCCAACTTGGTCCGTGCCGCTGCCAACCTGCTCATCACTGTTCCGATGGGAACGTCCAGAGCCTGTGCAGCCTCGGCATAAGTCCACCCTTCAAGGTAGACCAGCAGAACGGTCTCGCGCTGCGCTTCGGGAAGCGCTGCTACCGCCGTTAACACCTGAGACGCGAAAATATTCGTTTCCATATGACCCGCGCCGTCGAAACTCAAGACGTTCTCCGCATCGACGGTGCCGCTTCCAGCGCGAACACGAGCCGCCCTGAGCTCATTGCGCCAGACATTGATCATCATGGTCATGAGCCAGCGATCAAGCCGGCTGTCGGACTGGTACAGTGCGGTCTTTTCCAGGGCACGGACACATGTGGCCTGGACGAGATCCCTGGCCTGTTCGGGTTCGCGGGTCAGCACCAGGGCGAACCTCCACAGAGACGTCAGGTGCTGTTCCAGTTGGTCGCGCAAACTCTGAATTTCCAAATTTTCATCAGTCAGTCGAATAAAACATGACCTTGCGGTGTTTATCCGACAGTACCGCAAGAGCGTACTGACATAACAAACGGAGAGAAACTATGAAAAAACTCATCGCAATCGCAAGCCTTGCTGCAACCGTGGCGTTCACCGGCACCGCATTCGCCGGCGAGACGCCCGCCCCTGAAGGTGCCAGCGTCTACTTCATCAATGTCAAGGACGGCGATACCCTGACCAACCCGGTTACGATCCGGTTCGGTCTCAAGGGGATGGGCGTCGCGCCTGCGGGTACCGAGAAGGAGCACACCGGCCATCATCATCTGATCATCAACGAAAGTATTGAGGGTGAAGAGTTGAACGAACCCATTCCCGCCGATGACCAGCACATTCACTTCGGTGGCGGCCAGACGGAAAAGACCCTGGAACTGCCGGCGGGCACTCACACCCTGCAGCTTGTCCTGGGCGACTGGAGCCACATTCCGCACAATCCCCCGGTCATGTCCGAGAAGATCACCGTTACCGTAAAATAGGCTGACTGGTACGTGAAGGTGCTTCATCTGACGGTGAAGCGCCTTCACCCCGCTCCGACCAGAGATGAATATTTGTCAGAGCCACCACAGGTCGCTTCTTGCCCACGCCGGGCTATAAAGTGTCTAATGCAGCGAGTTATTTTCCTTGAAGGGCATTAGACATGAAATCGACTGCGCGGGTTGTCATTGTTGGCGGCGGTGTAATGGGCGTTGGCCTGTTGTATTCTCTGGTCAAAGAAGGCTGGAGCGATGTGGTACTGGTTGAAAAGGGTGAACTGACGTCAGGCTCGACCTGGCATGCGGCCGGCCAGTGTCCGCATTTCACCGGATCGCTCAACCTGGCCAAGATCCATCACGAAGGCACACTGGTCTATCCAAAGCTCGAAGAAGAGACCGGCGAAGCCGTGTCCTGGCATGGCTGCGGCGGCTTGCGTCTGGCCATCACCGATGCTGAAGTCGAATGGTTCAAACAGGTCTATGGCGTTTCCAAGCTGATCGGCTACGAGGCCGCCCTGATCGGCCCCAACGAAATCAAGAAATATCATCCCTATCTTGAGACCTTCGGGGTCAAGATGGCGTACGTCACTGTCACCGACGGTCACGTTGCGCCCGCCGATGTCACCAACTCCATGGCGGCAGGCGCGCGCCAGGGCGGCGCCGAGATCTATCGCCGCACCATGGTTGAGAATATTGAACTGTTGCCGACGGGAGAATGGAAAGTCGTCACCGACAAGGGCAGCATCGTGTGTGAACACGTGGTCAATGCCGCTGGCTCCTATGCCGATGTGGTCGGTGCATGGACTGGGCACAATGTGCCGATCTGCAACATGCTGCACCACTACCTGATCACCGAGCCGGTGCAGGAACTCATTGACCTGAAAGACGAACTGCCGGTGGTTCGCGACCCGTACTCGCACTCCTACCTGCGCGAAGAGACCAACGGTGTTCTGGTCGGGCCCTATGAAACCGAAGGCGCCCATGTGTGCTGGGACGGCAAGCCACCGACATGGGACTTTGAGAATGAACTGATCACGCCGGAGCTGGACCGGTTGATGCCGTGGCTGGAAAAAGCCACCGAACGGATGCCGATCTTTGCCAATGCCGGTATCAAGTCGGTAATCTCCGGCGCCATCACCCATACGCCGGATGCCAACTTCCTGCTCGGTCCGGCGCCTGGGCCGGCCAATTACTGGATGGCCACCGGTGCTTCCATCGGCGTTTGCCAGGGCGCGGGCGCCGGCAAGTATCTTGCCCAGTGGATGGTGCACGGTGCCACCGACATCAACATGGCTGAATTCGATCCACGCCGGTTCGGCGACTGGGCCGACAAGGACTATGTGACCGCATTGTCCATCGTTGATTACCAGCACATGTACTACTGCTACCGGCACGGCGAACAGCATATGGACAAGCGGCCGCTGCGCACATCTTCGCTGTACGATCGCCTCAAGGCCCGCGGCGCCCAGTTTCAGTCCGTGTTCGGCTGGGAACGGGCACGCTGGTTCTCGACCGACGGCAAGGGCGAGGACTATTCGTTCCGCCGTTCCAATTGGTTCGATGTGGTGGCCGAAGAATGCAAGGCGGTACGCGAAACCGCCGGCCTGATGGACCTGACGACGTTTGCCAAGTTCGATGTGAAGGGCAAGGATGCCGAAAGCTTCCTGGAGCGTATCTGTGCCAACCGCATTCCCAAGAAGGTCGGCGGCATCATGCTCGGCCACCTGGTCAAGGAAGGCGGGCGTATCGAAAGTGAGATCACCGTTACCCGCTTAGGCGAGGAACATTTCTATGTTCTGTCCGCCGCGGTCGCGCAGTTGCATGACATGGACGCATTGCGCTGGCGCCGCAACAAGGATGAAGTCGTCACCATCACCGATGTAACCGATGATTTCGGGGTGCTGGCACTGGCCGGGCCGCTGTCGCGCGACATCCTGCAGCCCCATACGCCTCAGGATCTGTCCAATGAAGGACTGCGCTGGCTGCGCGGCACCATCACCGAAGTTGCCGGGGTCAAGGATGTGCGTCTTATGCGGGTCAACTATGTCGGTGAACTGGGCTGGGAGATTCATGCCCCGATGCAAGGCCTGCCCGCCATCTTCGATGCGTTGATGGAAACCGGCGAGCCGAAAGGAATGAGGCTGTTTGGCGCGTATGCGATGAACTCGCTTCGCATGGAAAAAGCCTATCGCGGCTGGGGCACTGAGCTGACACAGGAAATCACCATGATCGAAGGCGACATGGAACGCTTCTGCCGCTTCGACAAGGAGTTCATCGGCAAGGCGGCAACACAAGCCTCGAAACAGCGTGGTCCGCGCATTCAGCTGGTCTACATGGAAGTGGAGACGACCGATGCAGACTGCGCCGGCAATGAACCGATTTATCAGGGCGGCGAGATTGTCGGTCTTACAACCGGCGGCGCCTACGGACACGCGGTGCAGAAGTCACTGACGTTTGCCTATGTTGACCCGAAAAAGGCAGACATGGACAAAGATTTCGAGATCATGATGTTCGATGAGATGCAACCGGCCAGGATCATCGAACAGCCGGCCTGGGATCCTGAGAACCTGCGCTTAAGGGCGTAAACCTGCCTCAAACGAACATAAACCGTGGGTGAATGGAGTATTCACTCACGGTTCCGTGAACGCATGCAACAGTGGCGTCAACAATAACAACTCCGACAAAGGAGATGACCGCCATGACCTATGACCTTAAAGTGCTTTTGCTGCTCAGCATGCTTGCCGGGCTCTCATTTATAGCCAGCCTGCCAATGCTCTAAAGCGGTTTTCTCATATGTGAGTTTAGAAAAACCGCTTTAGCTTTTGTTTTAAAACACTTTCTATGCCGAAAAATGCCTATCGTGAGCGCTAAAGCCCGGACAGCTTCGGCTTGCGGCTATACTGTGACCACGAGTTTCCGGCAGCGACAATGCAGGACGTGCCGTCCACCTGGGTAACGACAATGGTCCAGGTTCCGGTTTCGGATGTGAACAATTCAACCATGCCGGAAGACCCCACAAGCCCCATGCCGGAGCGCTGTTCATTGTACTTTGCCGTCAGCTTGTCGGTAATCATGTCATGCTCGGCGCAATACCGGACGCCAGCGTGGGCGCGCGAGGGCGCTGTGGCCCAGGCGAATATGGCGAGCGTAACAGTAATCAGAACGTAGACTCTAAAAGACATCACCGTCTCCTTCCTGCAGCCGATGCAGCAGTTGCTCCGCCACACGCGAGATGCAATAGAAATTGCTAAGCCGGTCCCTGTCAGTCTGATGTCAAAGCCTGCGCCCTTATGGTTAATGAAAGATTAACAGCCGGTCGAACAATCTGCGCCGGCCGGCAGATACTCAGGCAACCGAGGTTCTGCCGATTGCCTGATCCAGCCTGCGCCACAGCAGGCCGTAAGGCGCCAGCAAAGCCAGCGCCATCGTCACTTTGACCACCAGATCACCCAGCGCCCAAGATACCCAACGTGGCGCTTCGACGGCCATAACACCGAGCAATGGTGCCGGCTGAACCGCAAAGTCGAGGCCTGCACCCAGGAACGACAGGCTGGCGGCAAACGCGAACGAGAAGAAGATGAAGGTATCAATCACCGCACCGACCATGGAGGACACCAGCGGCGCACGCCACCACTGACCTGCACGCAGCTTGTCGAATATGGACACATCCATGAGCTGAGAAATCAGAAATGCCGAACCCGACGCAATGGCAATTCGCGGGCTGGCAACGACGATTGACACCAGCACGGCGATGGCGAAACCGGCAAACACGACTTTGCGCGCCGCAGCGGCACCGAACAACCGGTTGGTCAGGTCTGTGACAAGGAACGCAACCGGAAACGTGAATGCGGCGAAGGTGAGCAGGTCGGCGAGGTTCAAAGCGCCGATGCTCGCATGCACGGGAAACTGCACCAGGTAGTTCGACCCAGCGATGATGACAGCCATCGCTGCCACGGCAATCAGGAACTGGTTTAATTTGATGCTGGCCGGTGTCATTTCACTTGCGCCACTTTCGTTGTGTTTGCGTTTGGGGTGACCATCTTGACGGCCACCCCGATTGACCGTGGAGGTCAGCCGACGATTTCAGCGTCAGAGAAGTTCTGGCCGATCTCGATGCCGGCATTCTCGACACTGTCGGAGCCATGCACGGAATTCGCCTCGATGGACTCGGCAAATTCCTTGCGGATAGTGCCATCATCGGCATCAGCCGGATTGGTCGCGCCCATAACGGTGCGATAGGCTGCAACAGCGTCCTCACCTTCCAGAACCTGCACCACGATTGGGCCGGAGGTCATGAAGTTGACCAGGTCCATGTAGAACGGGCGCTCCTTGTGGACCGCATAGAACGCCTTGGCCTGGTCCTCCGACCACTTGACGCGCTTTTGCGCGACGATACGCAGGCCGGCGGCCTCAATCATGGCATTGATCTTGCCGGTCAGGTTGCGGCGGGTGGCATCTGGTTTGATGATGGAGAATGTGCGCTGGACGGCCATGGGTCGTTCTTTCATGAAAAATAGTTGTGAGGAGACTTCAGTTGGCGCGCTTATAGCCGCGCGGCGGCCAGACTTCAAGCACAGCCGGACACAGCAAAGGGTGCCGCTTTGACGCGGCACCCCAGCCCTGGAAAACAACCGCTAGCGGCTGGCCAGCAGCGGCGTGATGCGCCGGATGGTGACGCGGCGGTTTTCTGCCTCTTCTTCCTCTGTCTCGATCTTGAGGAACTCCTCGCCATAGCCAACGGTTTCGATGTTGTTGCGCTCGATGTTGAAGAACTGAAGCATGGCGTCACGAACCGCGTTGGCGCGTTTGTATGACAGACCCTGGTTGTAGGCAGCTGAGCCTACTGCATCGGTGTGACCTTCAATCAGGAACACTTCATCGGGGTTGGCCGCGACGATGCGCTCAATGATCTCGCCGATACGCTCAAGCTGCGGAATTTCTTCCTCGCGGACAAACGATTCGTTGAAGCCGAAGCGGATTGTGTCGACCTCGATAGCTGGCATGGAGTCACGTGCCGACGGGCGACCGCTACGGAATTCCTGGCGCGAGAACTTGCGCTCGATGCGGCGACGCGGCGGCGCAACCAGTTGCTGTTCAAGCAATTCATCATCAGCCTCGGCGGCAGCAATGTCATCCCTGTCGGGACCAATGCGGACAGGCGGGATCTGGATAATGATCTGATTGTTGTTGCGGCGCAGACGTTCGCGGCGATCCGCACGGCTGGCAATCAACCGGCGGCGCTTTTCACGGCGCGCTTCACGCAGCAAATCGCGCAGTCGCTGCTTCTGACCGGCACGCAACGAGCCGGACGCCAACAGGTCGCGCGCCGACGTGATGCGCCGCTGCAACTGGCGATCGTTCAGGTCGCGCACATCGCGTCTGTCGCGAAGCAGCGCGCGGGCGTCCAGTCTGTCTTCACGCCGCTCGCTCTGGTTCTGGTCACGGCGGGCAATCCGTTCACGCAGTTCATCGCGGTCCCTGCGCGCCATGCGGCGCACCTGCCGAAACAGGCGGCGATTGAGGTCACCGTCACCCATGATATTGCGGGCCCGCTCAAGCCGGCGGCGCAATTGCGGGTTGCGCAGTGATGCGGCCGGCCGGTTGTCGGCCAGCAAATCACGCGCCCTGCGGTTGACGTCGGAGTCCGGCTGCTGGCCCACCTGCGAGCGGCGCTCAACTTCCGCGCGCGCGCTACGCACCTGTTCACGCACCTGCCGCTTAAGCCTGTTGCGCAGGCCGTCACGCCGCAGCAGGTCGCGGCCATCGCGAATACGCGTCCGCAATTCGCCATCGCTCATGCGGCGCACGTTCTTGTCGTTGCGCAGGTAGCGACGGGCCTGACGGTTGACATTGCCGGACTGATCCGGTTGCGGGTTCTGCACATTCTCTGCGCGGCGGGTTCTCTCAGCACGGGCCAGTTGAACCTGTTCACGCACCTGGCGCTCAAGACGTCCACGCAAACCATCGCGCTGCAGCAGATTGCGGCCGTCGCGGATACGCGCCTGCAACTGATTGTCATTCATGTTGCGCACTTTGGTGTTGTTGCGCAGATAGCGACGGGCCTGGCGGTTGACGTTGCCGGACTGATCCGGTTGCTGGTTCTGCACATTTTCTGCGCGGCGGGATATCTCAGCCTGGACCAGCTGGATCTGTTGACGCACCTCTCTCGCCCAGCGCTTGCGCAGACCGTCGCGCTGCAACAATGCCCGGCCATTGCGGATACGGGCCTGCAACTGATTGTCGCTCAACTTACGCACATTGGATTCGTTGCCCACATAGCGGCGGGCCTGGCGATTTACGTTACCGTTGCCCTGTTGCTGCTGCGGCTGGGCCTGCTGTTGAGGGACCGGCTGCACCTGTGGCGTCTGGGCGGCCGCGGCACGGCGGGCGGTCTCTGCGCGTGCAGCCTGAACCTGCTGGCGCACCTGGCGTTTGAGTTTGTCACGCAAACCTTCCTGCTGCAGCAGGCTGCGGCCGTTGCGGATGCGGGATTGCAACTGGTTGTCATTCAACTGGCGAACATTGGCATTGTTGCGCAGATAGCGCCGCGCCTGACGGTTCACCTTGGTTGACTGATCCGCTTGCTGAGCAGGCTGGACTTGCTGCTGTTGTTGCTGCTGCGCCGGCTGGGCTGCCTGGTTCTGGCGGCGTTTGAGTTCGCGCTGAACGCGGCGAAGCTGGCGCCTCTGCTTCTTGCCGCCGCCATTGTCGAGTTCGCCCTGCAAAACCTGCTGGCGCTGCAGCAATTGCTCGACCGACATCTGGCGGACCTGTTCCTTGCTCTGAGCGATGCTGCCAACAGGTGCCAGCGCGAGGCCGGCGGCGACCACCAGCGCGCCCAGCATGGACGTGTGAAGTTGACGTTTCATGAGATTCCCTCCTTGGCAAGCCTCGCACATGCGCGCAAGAATTGCAGTCAATGTTGAGCAACAACTTGGCAAAACGGAGATGAACGAGACATGAACCCGATTGAAATGGCAGATGCATCGCCAGCCGTGCGCGCCGTATATCACGACATCTGTACCACGCGCGGTGTTACCGACGTGAACAATTTCTGGAAGTATCTGGCTAATGAACCGCGCATGCTCACGCATGTATGGAACAGCCTGAAAGACCTGATGGGCCCTGGCGCGTTGGACCCTTTGACCAAGGAACTGATCTACACGGCAATTTCCATGTCGAACAACTGCGACTACTGCATGGCAAGTCACGGCGCCTCGGCAAGGGCCCAGGGTGCCGATGAGGCGATGATTAATGAGCTGATCGCAATTGTCGGCTTGGCCAACATGACCAACCGGCTGGCAACGGCCTATAAGGTACCGGTGGACGAAGCATTCAAGACCTGATCCGCCGCCGGTTCGACTTGAACGGTGCCTGCAAAATGTGCCAAACCCCGGTAAGACACGATCAACACTGTTCACAGGGTCTGGCTTCCTTGGTAGAGCGCATCACATTTCTGGTTTTCGCCGCCTTGCTGGCGGCACCGACGCTGACGCAGGCACACTCCGGCGCAACCGGTATTGTCAAACAGCGCATGGACGTCATGGAGGACGTCGGCGCAGTGATGAAAGAACTCGGGGCCATGGTCAAGGGAGAGGTGAGTTTTGACGCGTCCACCGTATCCAGCCGCGCCGGTGACCTGAAAGCCCATGCCGCCGGCATGCCGGGCCTGTTTCCGGAAGGCTCCATCCATGGCCCCAGCGAAGCGCTGCCCGCAATATGGGAGGATTTTGAACGATTTAGCAAAATCGCTTCAGATCTTGAATCCGCTGCAGAAGCCCTGTCCTCGGTTACGGAGCCCGCTGCCCTGCCCGCGGCTCTGGGCATGGCTGGGCGGACCTGCAAGGCATGTCATTCGGATTTCCGCAAACCGTGACAGTTTCCGATCATATCATCGTAGCGGCGCTGTACAGGTTTGCCCGGTTTGACAAACCCCAGGACCTGCAGGGCCCGCTTGCCAGCATTGCCTGCCATCATGGTGTAAAGGGCACACTGTTGCTGGCACAGGAAGGTATCAACGGCACCATCGCTGGAAGCCGCGAAGGTATTGATGCCGTGCTGGCCCACATCCGCACGTTTCCCGGATGCGCCGATATCGAGCATAAGGAATCCAGGGCGGCGGAGATGCCGTTCAACCGCCTGAAAGTGCGCCTGAAGCGTGAAATCGTGACCATGGGGGTGGAAGACATCGACCCCAACCAGATTGTCGGCACCTATGTGGAGCCGCAGGACTGGAACGACCTGATCAGTGATCCCGATACGATAGTCATCGACACACGCAACGACTACGAGGTGTCGATAGGCAGTTTCGAGGGCGCAGTAGACCCGGAAACCAAATCATTCCGGGAATTTCCGGACTGGCTGAACGCCCGCCACAATGAGCTGGCCGGCAAGAAGGTCGCCATGTTCTGTACCGGTGGAATCCGGTGCGAAAAGGCAACGGCCTTCGCCAGGCAAGCCGGCATCGACGAGGTGTATCATCTCAGGGGCGGCATTCTTAAATATCTTGAACTGGTGCCGCCTGAGCAGAGCAAATGGCATGGCGACTGCTTCGTATTCGACGAGCGTGTGTCGGTCGGACACGGGCTGGAACCAGGCGAGCACCAACTCTGTCGGGCCTGCAGAATGCCGCTGACAGCCGAAGACCTCAACTCAGACCAATACGAAGAAGGCGTCTCATGCGAGCACTGCCATGAAACCCGCAGCGATGAGGACAGAGCCCGGTTCCGGCAGCGCCAGCTCCAGATCATGCTGGCGAAGGCGCGTGGTGAAAAACACCTGGGTGATTAATGGCGCTTCATCGTGTGGGCGCGACACGCCGGACGTGGTCCACTGCGTCTATTCAGATAGGAACTGAGGGCCTCCACATTCGCAGCTATCGAACGGAAACGGACTGCCAATCCCCACAGCAAACACTCATGTTCGCCCGCAGCCGCAGCAGTGGCGGCAACTGTTACCGCCGACCTGACAATGCTTTCGGGCAATGGTCTTTCGATGACATCTGCAATCACACCTAACGCCTTGGTCTCTTTCTTGGACTGCAGCAATACCCTGGCGAGCAAAGTTTCGACTTTTGCCAAGGTTTGAGGTGAGTTTTTCTTCTGATAAAGCTTCCGCGCGCGTTCAAGTACGGTTTGTGCGCTGATCGGGTTATCCATCTTGGATAGCAACCGGCCCCAGAGATAATGCGTCAGCGCCTTGTTTGGGTTGGCGACAACAGCACTCCGGTACTCAACAAGAGCTTCTGTGGGGCGGTCGAGGCGAACAAGTGCATCGGCCAGATTCTCATGGATGTACCCCAGTGCCGGATGCACTTGTGCTCGCACGATGTTTTCATGATACCGCAGAGCAACTTGGCGCGCTTGGTGGTAGCGCCTGAGAGCTGCTTCACGTTCTGGCTTGTTTGTTGCCAGGTTAATCATCTGAACTGCGGCATAGGCGTGGGAAAACGGCGCCATAAAATCCGAGACCCCACGTTTCAGTGCCTCATTGTAATGCCTGAGCGCCTCTGCGCGATATCCCCGTCCCGCCAACATGTTCGCCCAATTGTGGTGGGCCAGTCCAAATGTCGGATCCAGGGTCAACGCTTTCCTGAAGTGATGCTCTGCCAAATCATACCGACGCTCCAGGTGGTAGATTTGTGCAATCAGACTGTGCGCATACGGCGCATCAGAAGCCAGGGTCTGTGCGGTTTTGGTCGCGAGCAGAAATGCTTTGTCCCGGGCAGCTTGGTCGGTCCGCTTGGATTTTGAGTATGCTTTGAACGCGTTGGCGGCAACAACGAATGGATCAGATTGCTCCAGTATGTGCATGGCGGCCTCTGCCATGAGTTCGTCAATTCGACCGATGTGACCATTTCCGGTTTCATTGACGCTAGGCAGCAATACCCTTTTCTTCACATCGGTATCAAAATTCTCAATCAGTACAGACAGGTACAATCGGCCCAGTGAGCAGTCAGGCTTTTCACAGATCAAAGCCAATGAAATCTCAGATCCTTTCTTCTTCCGGAAAAGGCTCATGAAGTGAGCCAACATTGAAGATGAAATTCCTGTGCCGCCAATATCAAACTCTGGCAAAACAAGTCGTTCGGCCAGTTTCTTGTAGTCTTTCTCCGCCAAGACCGCTTCTCCGATGTTACGGATAGCCGAATCGAGAGCTTGGGAAAGTGTCCGGCCATTGTAGCCGCGCGCTACCATTGCCTGGGGCACGTCAACTCGGCTCAGGACAAGCGTATGTCGATGATCGATGCTGGTTGCCTGTATAATGGTAACGAGCGAAATCAAAATTACGGGAATCGTAACAAGCGTAATCTTGGATGCCAAAAAGGCAGATACGACTTTTCTCAACCAAGTCGCAATTCCGGAACTTTCAACGAAGGCTTGCCTATCTGAAAGCCTCCGATGACGCGAAGATTGTTCTGGTTGCGGTGCCGTTCCTTGCTCTACAGCCGGCGCGGATTGCCCTGTGTCAGACATCAGACCTAACCCTCATTGCAAAGATGTATGGCATTACGTTACGTAATTTTACACATCCTGTCCACAGACCAACCATGCTTGAGACCGCAAAAGTGCAGAACATCCGGCATATCTGAAATCTGGAAATGCAACTCGGCCGAACCCGGTGAAGCAAAAAACCGCGCCCCCTGTTCGCTTTGACGGCAGGGGGAACCGTGTGCGAGGGGGCGCGTTCTGATTAGCGGGGGCTTGCCATGGGGACCGGGAGGGGTAACCGGGGACCATGTGCCCTTTCTTTTAAATCCGGCGTCTGTCTGTTTCTTGTTGCAACACAATGCCCGGATACGTTTGCAGGGGATCGGGGGGCTTGCCTATGCTTCGTCTTCTTGTTGTCCAACGCCTTGTTGTTGATGATCAAACTAGGCATATTTTGAAGAACTTGATGTGCAATGCATCACATTGCGAAACGTCCCACCCTGACTTCACGCAGAGGACCGGAAATGCCCGCGATTACACCAACCGGCCGCGAAATTGACCCGAACGCGGCGCGCCCAATTGATGCGATCCGTGTCGCCCGCACGCTTGTGCGCACCAATCGGGTCACCACGCTGGCGACGCTCGATCCCGGCGGGCATCCCTACAGCACGGTCACCAACCTGATCGTTGAGGCTGACGGCACACCCGTGGTGTTCATGAGCGGACTGGCGGTCCATGCCCGCAACGTCGCAGCGGACCCGCGTGTGTCGGTCACGCTCGCCGACATACGAACCGACGTGATGACATCGCCCCGCCTGACCTTGAGCGGCCATGCCGAACAGGTGCCGGCTGATGAAACCGCTGACCTGAAGGTGCGTTATGTGGAACGGTTTCCCAAGTCGAAACTCTATCTAGGCCTGCCCGATGCGCTGTTCTACCGAATTCGTGTCGAAGCTGTGCAACTCAACGGCGGCCCGGGCCGCAATGCCAACGCCGTAACCCCTGCCGACCTGCTGACTGACCTGGAACCGGCCGGCGCCCTGATGGCAGACGCCCCTGCTCTGATCGCTTCTCTCAACGATGGAGACCTGGCAGCCAGACTGGCGGCCGCTGCCGGCGCAAGACAATCCGGGCGCTGGCGGGTCAGCGCCATTGATCCGGACGGCATTGACCTGAGCACAAGCTCAGACCTGGCAAGGATCTGGTTCACCAATGCAGTGACAACACCCAATGACTTCGACTCAGCTCTGGCTGGCTTGCTCGAACAACGCGATGCCAGTTGAATACAAACAACAAAAAACCGCGCTCCTTGTCGCTTGAACGGCCGGAGAAACCGTAGTGCGGGGAGCGCGGCCCGATTGGGTGGGGTTTGCCATGGGTGCCGGGAGGGGTGACCGCGGCCATGGAGCCCATACTTTAGGTCCGGCGTGTTTTAGGTTCTTTGTGCATCGCAATGCCCGGATACGTTTGCAGGGGATCGGGGGGCTTGCCTTTGCTTCGTCTTCTTGTTGTCCAACGCCTTGTTGTTGATGACGACACTAGG
>JANQOK010000003.1 GCA_028289645.1 Anderseniella sp. | reverse complement strand
TCGCAATGCCCGGATACGTTTGCAGGGGATCGGGGGGCTTGCCTTTGCTTCGTCTTCTTGTTGTCCAACGCCTTGTTGTTGATGACGACACTAGGCGGGAATTGAAGATGTGAATGTGCAATTCATCACATTGCGGAATCCCCGTTCACATGAACTACTGGCGCCGGCCACTGAATTTCACAGGAGAGTTGGCGTGCCCGGCACACTGGACAACACAATTGAGATCCTCGAACGCCTGGTTGGTTTTGACAGCGTTTCCGGGAAACCGACCCATGGAATTGTCGGCTATATCAAGGACTACCTGGCGGCGCACGGCGTTGAAGCGTCCTTGAGCTTCGATGAGGCGGGGGAGCGGGCAAACGTGTTTGCAACCATTGGGCCAGAAATCGACGGCGGAGTGCTGCTCAACGGCCATACCGACGTTGTGCCGGTTGAGGGGCAGCAATGGCGCACCGATCCGTTCACACTGGTCAGGAAGGGGGACCGGTTGTATGGCCGCGGATCAGTCGACATGAAAGGGTTTCTCGCCTGCGTCCTGGCCTCGGTTCCGGTTTTCAGGGCGGCGAAGCTGAACAGACCTGTTCACATCGCGTTTTCTTATGATGAAGAAACCGGCGGATACGGCATGCCGGTGCTGCTGGAGAGCATGGCCGGCAAGCGGTTTCGCCCGGAAGTCGTCATCGTCGGCGAGCCAACGGACATGAAAATCGTGACCGGACACAAGGGCGGTTTCGAGATGCGCACGGAGATCACCGGACATGAGGTCCATTCCTGCGATCCCGGCAAGGGCGTGAGCGCAATCTCGGCGGCCATGAAACTAATCGCCAAAATCGAGGAACTGAGCGCACAGCGGGCCTCCAATCCGGTCGCGAATTCGCCTTACGATCCTCCTTTTGCAACCTTCAATGTCGGCATCATCGAAGGCGGCGCAGCGCGCAATGCGACCGCGGGCTGGTGCAATTTCGACTGGGAATACCGTCAGATGCCAGGAGAAGATGGAACGCTGACCATCGCCGAAATCGAAGCCTTCGCGGCGCAGGAACTTCTGCCGACCATGAAAGCCGTCAATGCCGGCGCCGATATCCAGATCATAACGGAAGTGGCGGTGCCGGGACTGGACGACCGCAATGCGGCTACCGCGGCAGCATTCGTCAGCGCCGTGACCGGTATTAACAGCCGTGGTGTTGTGTCCTTCGGCACCGATGCCGGCTATTTCAGCGATGCAGGCTTTTCCACAGTGGTTTTCGGTCCCGGCAGCATCAGCCGGGCGCACCAGCCCGACGAGTATATCGAAGTGAGCGAACTTGCCCAGGGTCTTGATTTCCTGGAGAAAGTTGCAACACGCCTGTCACAGTGAACGACTGAGCCCTCGCAGGTGGCAGTGCAACTCCAGATTTCATCCGCAGGGGCTGGACAGTATGCCATTGAAAAGCAAAACCGCGCTCCTTGTCGCTTGAACGGCCGGGGAAACCGTAGTGCGGGGAGCGCGGCCCGATTGGTGGGGTTTGCCATGGGAGCCGGGAGGGGTGACCGGGGCCATGGAGCCCATACTTCAAGTCCGGCGTGTATTTGGTTCTTGTTGCATCGCAATGCCCGGATACGTTTGCAGGGGATCGGGGGGCTTGCCTTTGCTTCGTCTTCTTGTTGTCCAACGCCTTGTTGTTGATGACGACACTAGG
>JANQOK010000021.1 GCA_028289645.1 Anderseniella sp. | reverse complement strand
GGGATGCCGGTTGAAGCCTTTGTAACGACAGCGATCAGAACCGTTCTTGCCTATCTGACGAAACCCATCGTTTATCAGATCGCACACACCTTTGGAGAGAACTGGCGAAACGGACCGCCAGGCAGAAATCGAAGATTGAAATACCTGCAAATGCAGAAAACCAGATCGCCATCAGCCGCTGCGTAGCTCCGGCCTAGTTGCGTCATACCGCCTTGGTGTCCACCAGAATTCGCTGGCCCAACAGAGCCCTTGCCGCTCCGAAAGTGTCAGTTGTCGTGGTGCCGCCGCGCTGAAGCCGTCCCAGAATTCCTCCGCAGATGATGAATTCAAAGCCAAATTGGTTTCATAACTCTACGGTACTGAACATTCTTAGAACTCAAGTGTTTTGCTAAGCTCGGCGAAGAACTCTCTTGTGGTGGAACCATCGAATCTGTCAATTGTCCATCCTGCCGTAAGGGTGAGTTCAGAGTCGAAATTGTAGCCAACAGAGGTCTCCACCTGGTAGTTGTTTGCGGCAACGGTGTCCTCGTTGTCGACCCAGAGATAAGTCGCGGCCACCGCCCCCGTCCATTTACCTTTGGTTACGCTAAGTGAGCCGGACAGATAATCCCGGGTTGCGCCATCAAATCCGTTTGAGTTCCAGACATGGATATAGTCCGCAAGATAGGTCATTTTCGTGTCCTTGGAGACCTTCTGCTCTTTCTGAAGCGCAATCCTGACAGTGTATTCGTCAGCGATATCTGTGACTTCCACATCGTCACTGTCGAATATCAAATCGGCCTTCTGGCGGAAAAATCCGATATGGTAGACAACGCCGTCAAGACTGGGAATGTTCCCGCCGTGGATGGCAACCGCAAACGATTCCAGCCCCTCGGTATTGCCGACACCGCCGTCGCTGCGGCTCACGCCGCCGCTGTTTGTAATCAGTGTTTCACTGAGAACGGTCGTGTCCGCAGTAAACAGACTTGCTTCAATCCGGTGAGTTCCGTACTCCTTGCTCTTGATATCCACATAGCCGCCAAACCCCAACTTGTCGGTGATCTCAACCTCGTCCTCGACAAGATCCGTTGCTTCCAGATCCGGCAGGTAGGTGAAACTGTAAACATTTGGCTGGAACCGCCCCCCATAGAAACCAAAATTGTCCCCGGTATAGTTCAACAACAGGTAATCAAGAGCGATACCTTCCTTGTAAAAAAAGTAAGCCTTATTGTTTTCACCTGAATCGATCTGCTCAAGAACAATTGCCGTCGTTATGTTGAGGTGGTCTGCGATTGTGTATTTGAGAAGCGCTTCGGTTTCAAAAACCAGATCGTTTATTGCCGTATCTGATCCATATTCGAAGCCGTCCTCCAGAATAAACTCAATCGTTCCTGAAAGCGGGCTTTTCTTGGTTGCAGCTTTCTCCGCAAGAGCGATATCGGCATCCATGGTGGATGTGGCGATCATAGCCATTATTGACGCCACCCAAGCAGTTGGGCGAAGACGATTCTGCATTGTGGTCAGGCCCCCGAATCGTTTGCTGCCAAGACAGATCGATAGCATACGCGCCGAGTGTAGACTAGCTTCGGCCATGCCGATAGATCACTGAATAATGCTGGCTGGAGGTCTTGCTCGCGGCCAATCCTGCCTGCGGGAAAGTTGGTCAGTTCAACCGACGTGAACAGAAAAGTCATAATACACATAAGAAAAGTGCTTTTGTTTGCTTTTTGAATATTCTGATCTGTAACATTTCAATCATAAGAATCAGTGTAAGTGTAGCCGGGTCAGTCTGCTGATGGTTTGCGATTTGCGGACATGACTTGAGAGTAATTCCGGTGTCTGCGCAGCGCTCCATCATTGCAAATCGGAAATTGATCGGGGCCAAATGCCGGCACATGGGTGCCAATACTGCCCGGGCCATTGCGGCTGATGGTTTTACGGGCGGATGTTTGGCAGAACAATGGCAGCGGAGAGCAGATATTCCATGACCCTATTCAATTCCCGACTGTTTGGATGCGCTGCGCTAATTGCTGCAACTGCAAGCGTGCATTCAACCGCCGGATGGGCAGCAGAACCGGTGATCAAACCCGATCTCTTTGCCGCCGAGGCCATGCGCGCTCCTCACCGGATTGTCGAGTGCAAGTTGACGAACGGCGAAACTGCCCGATGCTACCAGTTTGAGATCAAATACCTTCCCGATGGGTTGGAAACCGGTCCGTTCTGCCCGAGAACTGTGAATGAAGCCGGTGGGTTGTGGGTATGGAGCGGGGAAAATTCCGGTCTATACCGGCTAAATGGGGCGTTCTGGTCAATGCTTGATACGCTCGGGTATTCGTTTACGAAACCGGACGGATCGGTCAATGTTGAAGACCCCGTTGCCGCAGGACCGCCGACCGGAGTACCACAAAAGCAATCAGCCAACTATTGTCTTGAAGCCAGGCCCGACCCAGGCGTTCATGCAAGCGTCCAGATTCCAGTCGTGCCAGCGAAACTCAAGTCGCCGACCGAACTCGGTACGGTCGGCTTTGTCGGCCTAGCGCTCGATGGAGTTCCGATTTTTTCCGACGCGCCGACGGTGCCGGCTACCGGTAATCTTCCGGCTATCGACAACTGTGGCGGGCATTTTGATCCTTCGGGCTATTTCCATTGGCACCAGGTCTCGAGCGACATGAAAAGCCTGTTGGAAACTCACGATATTGATGGCCACTGTCACCTGCCTCAATCGGCATCCGCGATATTCGGCTTTGCCTATGACGGTTACCCCATCTATGGCACTACTGAATCCGATGGCGAAAAACCAAAAGATCTTGATGCCTGCAATGGCCATTTCGGCCCAACGGTCGAGTATCCCGACGGAGTCTATCACTATCATGCCAGTGATAAACCGCATAATCTGCCGCCCTGCCTGACCGGTGCGACATCCGAGATTCCGTTTCGCACCAACGCCGCATTCGGCGCAGGGTCGGCGCATTCAGGGGGCGGACCGGGAGGACCGCCGCCGGGCGCGCGAGGAGCACGACCGCACAGTCATGGCCACTTCATGCCGCCGCCGCCAGGCAAAGTGCCAAAACAGCCTCAGTAACTGTCAAGACTTGCACCATGTGCACGACCAGGGGTTGTGGCCCACACCGGGGGCAAGACTGCCGTTTCGTGTCGATCTTTTGCCGAGTTGCCATTCTATTCTGCAGGGAGAGGTGACCGTTGATTGAGGCAAATATTGTGTCCGCAAGTTCAAGGCAGGCGACAGCCTGATTGAAATTGTGGGCACACAGCACAGTGTGAAAACTACCCGGACCATCCCGATGCACAGCCTGCGTGTTGTTTTTGGTGCAGCCGGAGCCGAAAACGCCAAAAAAAAAGCGCCCGGAAGCCGGTAACCTCATACGTTTGTGTTCGGTCGGACATTCGCACAGGATGCCGACAATCGAGGCCACTGGGAATTTCACTGTCGCAACCTGTTTCATGGGCCATAGTGACGGTTGCCACACTGACCTGTGAAAGAATTACACGAAGCGGCTCTCAGCGATACTTGTCACGTTTGGTATCGCGAAGACCGAGGAATTCCGGTACCGGCCATCGTGTTGATGATGTGAAAGTACCTATCTTTTTTGTCACTTCGAATCTTGTCAAAAGGCTACAATTCAAATTGTATTTAACAAAATGACGCTGTATTTTTTCATGATATCTTAATTGCTTGCCAGATATACACAGTCCGAGTGGGAAATTCTTAATTTTACTGAAATTTCTGCTGGTCAGTAAAAGAGTAAAGCGAGGGTATCATGAAGAATCTATTCAAACTCGGTAAGGCGTCTTTGATGGGAATGGCTATAGCCACGTCGGCGATTTCCGCCGCGACAGCCGAACCAAGGTCAATCCATGGAGTCCCTGTTTGGGGTCTCGGTGAAAAAGGCAGCCCGCTGTACAACACCATCGGTCTCGGCAAAAAGGGTAGCCCGCTGCACAATACCATCGGCCTCGACGGGCACCACGTCCATGTCAACGGGACGACGATCGGTCTCGGTACAGAAGGCAGCCCGTTGTACAACACCATCAGCCTCGACGGGCACCGCGTTCATGTCAACGGGACGACGATCGGCCTCGGTACAAAAGGCAGCCCGTTGTACAACACCATCAGCGTCGGTGTTAAAAAGAGCCCGAGCCTCGGTCTAGAACTCACCCCGGTGTACAACATCATCGATCTCGCCAGTGGTACCGCTCCGGCCTATAACACCTTGGGTACCATGACCCCCCAAAGTGGTCAGGTCACAATACAACCCGTTTTGAGCCTTAACGGGTACCGCGTCCATGTAAACGGTATGACGGAGAGTCTAGGTCAGTCTACTGCTCAATTCAGCAATGGTATCGGCCGCGGCTCTCGTTATGTGATCAATCCGAGTTATCCTGTCGTTGGGTCACAGGTGCCAACCGGCGGATACATTAATGTCCTGGTTCCGGTTACGATTCCGGTAGCTGCTGCCATTCCGCAGGTTCAGGCAGTTGCGCCCAAGTCGGATGAAACAGCCCAGGTGGCGCCAAGCGGAGAGCCGGTTCAGTGCATGATCAATTCCGTTGCCGCGTTAACCAGCAATGTCGACGACTGCGAAAAGGCTGGCGGTAGCGTGACATCGTCCAACTGACAAGACAACGGGGGCGGTCATGGGACCGCCCCCGTGCAATTTTATACATGGTGGTGGGATAGCAATTCGATGAACATGTCCAGGACCGTTGCGCATTCGGTAAAGGCTATCGGTCTAGCGCTTGCTTTCATGATCGCACTGGCCGTCCCGGCAACAGCGAAACATACGCACTTTCTGGCCCTTGCGGCATGTCCCACCTGGAAGAAAATTGACGGCGATCCTGATACTACCAGAAAAATGGCGCAGTCATGTGAGCGCGATGTCAACGCAATCGTTCCCGCATTGAGCAAGGCGCTTACCGTCGGTCAGGCAGATACAATCACAAAGCTCAACAAGGATCTCGATCTTTCCGGTCTAACCAATGCCTTCAAGACACTTTCGATGCGGGCCGAACCTGAGGATCGCGTCGTCATCTATATCAACCTGCATGGTGACAAGCGGCATGCCATCTATCGTGGCCAGCCGGTTGTTGACGAAGTCTTGGCGCTGTATAGCGAGAAGCGGCCGGAAAATCCCATAGCTGCAATTCGGAGTGGCTCATGGATTACCGTTAAGCAGCTGCGCGACATGATCGATACAATCCAAGCCGAAGAAATTATCTTGATCGTTGAGGCTTGCCAGTCAGCGGCGGGCATGAAAGATCTGAAATACGACCTGATCAAACGCTATTCCAATGGTTGGAAGGGGCGCGAAGCCGTGATCTTCAGTTCTCGCGATCTCGAAGATGCCGCATATAACGAAGACAATACATTGGGGCTATTTACGGAAACCTTCTCGAAAGCCATGTCCGGTGCCACCGGCGGCAACCTGCGCGATACATTCGACAAGGCACGGATTAAGACTCACCGCTCGCGCCGCGCAACCTGCTTGAAGAAAGACAATCTGCAAACCTATTTCGAACAACCTTCGACATACCTTGAAGTGTGTACCCAGATGCCTGAGGCTTATGATCCCTATGGTCTGCTTGATGACATTGCTATAGGTGGTAAGAGCATGGATTCGCGCTGGCACGAGATTGTCGCCGAATGGTCCAGACAAGATAACAAACAGGCAGATCCGTTCGCCTGGGCGAAGTCTAAAGATGGCAAGATCCGTTTTACGCTGCCTGAAATCAGGGCCACTTCTCAATAAATCTCATGCCAACCCGCCCATATTGTGAAACACTGCCGAACCAACGGCAGTGGACGAGTTTGTGACGCAATATTGCGAGAGCGTGTCATAGTCCTTGCGGCTGACGGCTACAACTTCTCCTTGATCCACACGTGGCTGAAGACCTTATTCCGCCGCATGCGCCCGCCTCAAATCCAGATCCGAAATCCGGAATGTTTACAATCGACGAATCGGCATATCTTTGTTTCAATACAGATTAGGCTATGTGCGTGAGGCGTTGCCGGCGGGCTAAACTTTGTAAAAGTTTTAGAATTCTACCTCAAGGTATCTCAAACAATCAGTAAAGACTGAATATACACAGGCATTTCATTTGTCTGCAAACTTGGTCAGTCATGGAGTTTGAGCGCAATTGCAAACGACACGCCGAAACTTCCTCAAGACTACCGTTGGAGGCGTTGCGCTGACGGTGCTGTCCTTGCCGGGAGGAGGGCATGGTACCGGTATACCGGTTGCGGAAGCCGCGACGATGGCACCGACGCCGAGCTGGTCTGGCGGCGCAGGCAAGGCGCGGTTCCGCATCGACGGTCTGGACAAGGTGACAGGCCGAAAAATTTATGCACGGGATTTTCGTCCCCGTGACCTGGAAGGGTGGCCGGATGATGAAGAAGTCGTGCTGGTCGCCCGCACGCCTTTGGCGGATAGGGTGTTTCAGGGCTTGGACCTGAGCCGGCTGCCGACGGAACTGACACCTGCACGCGTAATTACGGCTGCAAACCTGGCCGCTGACAGGGTTGGCGTGGCCAAAACGGATTATCCTGATGGGGATTATCTGTTGCCCGCTGGCAAGGTTCCGGATTATCTCGGACAGGCTGTTGGACTGCTCTACTTCAATGACTACCACACCATGGATGCGGCACGAAGGGCAATCCGGTCCGACATGACATCCGGACTGATCTTCGGCGACGTCGTGCCGCCCGATCCGACGCGTTTCTACGAGCCCGAAACAAGCATCATCCATGTCGTGACCCCGCAGGGAAAAGACGTCTTTTCCCAAATTGGAGGCGGCCCGGTCAGGCCGCAGCAAGGCAAGACGAAAAGGAATATCGAGGCGCTTGGCTGGGTGGATAAGATCAGTGCCCAGCTGGAGGATCCGCAAGCTCAGGGCTGGACGGCTCTTAGCCAAACCTATGAAACCCAGATGGTCGACCCTATGTTCATGGAGCCTGAGTCGGGCGTTGCCTGGCTGGACAGGGCGCAGGGCACGCTAAATCTGCTGATCGGCACCCAGTCACCAAGCTATGACGCGACTGCGGCCCTTCAGATCTTTTCCGGCACCTTGTCGACGCTCGGCATTCGGCGCGTGAATCTGATCGCCGCTTACCCTGGTGGCGGCTTCGGCGGGCGCGACACCTCAATCCTCTGCCTCTTCCTCGCGATCGCGGCCGTCTATTCCGAAAAGCCGGTCCGGATCGTATATGATCGCTTCCAGCAATTTCAGGCAGGCATCAAGCGCCATTCATCGCGCTGCGAAGTGACCATGGCGGTCGGCGACCGTGGAAAAATCCAGGCGCTCCGTAGCTATATCTATCTGAACGGAGGTGGCCGGCGGAATGTCAGCGGTTATGTCGCTCAGGTGTCTGGCATCAACGGAACAGGCGCCTATTCGATACCGCTCGTCGACATCTGGTCACGGGCCACCAAGACCCGGTCAATCACGTCTGGCTCCGTGCGCGGCTTTGGGGCCGTACAAAGCCAGTTTGCCATTGAAACGATGGTGGATGAACTGGCGGCCGAAACCGGCAGGGACCCCATTGAACTGCGGCGGATCAACATTTTGTCACCCGGTGAGATCATTGGTACGGGCGCCCCGGTCGCGCCTCCGGGACTGGACCAAATGTGCGAACAGGCTGCCGCGCACCGTCTCTGGCAGGACCGTGGCCGCAGACAGATGGAAGCCGCCGGCAGCGGCGAGGCCTATGGGGTCGGCTTTGCCTTGGCGATCAAGAACTACGGTACCGGCGCGGATGCAGCCCTTGATGAGGTTGCAATAGAACCGGACGGCTCCATCACCGTGACCACCAACGTCATTGATATGGGAACCGGCACTGCTACAACGCTCGCGATTTCCACAGCGAAACATCTTGGTGCAAACGCAACAAGGATAAATACCGGCTTCCTTGCGCCCTTTGAGGAACTGCGTCTTGAGGAAGGCTTCAGGATGCAGCCGGACAATCCGCGCTGGACACCGCTCATCTTTGAATCCACCAAGGCCGCGTCGACCTCATCCAAGTGGGTGCACGGTGTCGAGCAGGCCTGTGCGGTACTGCTGGCGACCGGGCTGCTTCCGGCCGCCCGTATGCTGTGGGGTGCCGAAGGGCTGACCGTCAAGGACGTGCGATGGGAGGATGGCAAGCTTGCCAGCCATGGTCGCAACCCGATTCCGCTTTCCGTCCTGGCAAAGGCAGCTCACGAACAGGGCTTTGTTGTTTCCGCGATGATACACGCCTTTTATAGCGGCCGGTGGGTGGAAGCCGATTACACGGTCGGAAGCGACACGTTCCGCTGGCAGATCGACGCCTTGGCCGTCCGCCGCGGCGGACAACAGGACCGGGAACTGATCGACCGCAAAAACCCGAGGCTCTACACGGTTGAAAGTATCTGGGAGGGTAACGGGCAGTCCTTTGGCGCTTCTGCATGCCTGGCGGCGGTTCGCGTCAATCGCAGGACCGGAGAGGTTGGTCTCGATGAAGCCGTCCATTTCATCGGTCCGGGTACCGTGCTTCAGCAAGACTTGCTGGAGGGCCAGCTTGACGGAAGTTTTGCCATGGGCGTCGGTCAAGCACTCCTTGAAGTTACGCCGGCGGATGGCGGCGGAGCAGGAGATGGCCGCTGGAACCTCAACCGGTACCACGTCGCGCTGTCCTCTGACGTGGGCCTCGGCAAGGTCGAGAAGGTCATATTGCCGCCGGAGGCGCCCGACGCTCCGGCGCGCGGGATCGCGGAAGTCGCCATGATCGCCATTGCGCCTGCCATCGGCAACGCGGTCGCTCATGCAACCGGCATACGCTTCCGCAAGTTGCCGATCCTGCCGGAACATGTCCGGGCCGCGTGGAGGGGGTAATGGAAACGATCAATCTTGATTTTGCGCTCAACGGCAAAAGGGTCAGCCGGGAAGGTATCCCAGGCAACATGATGCTGGTTGACTTCCTGCGAGAAGAGCTCGGTCTGACGGGCACCAAGTTCTGTTGCGGCATCGCGGTCTGCCGGGTTTGCACGGTGAGCGTGGCGCGCGTGGAGGGAGCTCACGAGGAAGCAGTCCGATCCTGCACGACGCCGGTTGGCGACATCAATGGGCACTATGTGACGACCGTTGAAGGACTTGAGGGGAATGGCGTGCTTCATCCCCTGCAACAGGCTTTTCTGGAGAACTTCTCTTTTCAGTGCGGCTATTGCTGTCCGGGATTCCTGATGGCGTCGTATGCGCTTTTGGACAGCCTCAAACGACAGCCTATCCCGGCTGAAAAGGTGGACGAGGCCATAGAAGATGCGGTCGGGCAGCATGTCTGCCGCTGTACCGGTTATGTCCGTTACCATAAAGCGATACGGCAGGTGATTGAGGAAACACCAGGATTGGTGACATGATGGAGCGGCGATTGAAGGAAAGTCCTGGCGGGACGGTCTTTGCATTACTGATGACCTGTTTCGCAGGCACCGCTCTTGCAGACAGCAGCTACACGCTGAAAGATTATGCGAAACAATGCACCAGCCAGATTGCCGAAGTCCCAGTATTCAATTGTCAGGATCTAGATCTCGTTCCGGTTACGGTCAACGGCAAAATCCCGCAGACCTACACGCCTGGAATGACATGCGACCGTCCAGCAATGTTGCCTTATCCGGCGAATACGGATGGTCAGTGCACTCCCTTCAGCCGAATGTCGGCTTATCGCGACGGCGACGTGCAGACGGTATTGTTGTGCCGCCGGATGTTTATCCGGCCGAAGGATGATCCGAATTTCGATTCCATCGAAATCATCATGCACAATGTCAAATCGGGCAGCACCTGTTTCTTCATTTCGAAGAACTTCGGCGGAAAGCCTGAAGGTGACGATGGTAGCCGCGTGCCGCCGCCTTCGGAGGCTTCTCCTCCGCAAGGTAAGGTGTCTGCGGAAAAACTCTGGGCGACACCACAGGAAGTTGCCGACCATGGCTGCATTTACTGCCATGACAGCGATCCCTGGATGCATACACCGTGGTCTGCGCAGAACGGCCAACTTCCAGCCAATCCGTGGGGATTCTATTCGGTCGATGCCGGCGGTCCGTTTAGGAAGTGGCCCAAGCCGAAGAGCATCTCGACACGCGGAAACACTTGCACGGGCTGTCACCGGATAGGCTCACTCAACACCTGCGGAACTATGAATGTTCCGACCTTCGGCGAGCAGCCGGCAAAGATGCTGCAATCGATCGGACAGGCCCCCCACGGCCGGCTTGGTGCCCGTGTTGGCACGCACAACGAGGATACGCTGGTTCCTTACAGCCATTGGGCGTCGTCGTATCCGCACTCTTACTGGATGCCGCCGGGCAATGCACTACCGCTGGCGGAGTGGAACACGGTTTACCAACAGGATGTGGATGACCTCCAGCACTGTTGCGACAATCCCGAAGCGTCCGGTTGCATCGTCACGCCGATCCAGTCGCTGAAGGACTGGCTGGCCGACAAAAACGCCGGTGAAACGGCCGCCGATTGAATGATAGCTGCTCAGGAGGTGCCGGGGGCATTTCCGCCTACAGTCCAAAGGAGATCCAGTTCATGGCCAAGACCAGCGGTGCTTCACCCGAACGCCTCGGCGGCGAACGCTCGGCGCTCAATAACGGAATCTCCAGAAGCGTACTTCTTTCAGGCCTAGCCGGAAGCACTGCGTATTGTGCCGTGCCTGGCATGTAACTGGCGCAGGAGACTAATAGCAAAGAGGCACTCGAAGGCGAACCGCTGGTTCCGGTGAAATCTGACTATGAACTGGTCGCCAACTTCGCAACCTATCCGCTCGAACTGGAGTACTGCGTCGACAAATCCGCCATGTCGGTGCGTGCTCTCAGGCGGCTGGATTGCAGAGATGCTGAAAAACTGGAATTGGAACTCTTGCGGAAGCAAAAAATGCTTGAACAGGATACTGGCAGCGAACACGGGAAATCACCGCCAAGATGATGACAGTGTGCCAGTTGTAGGGAAGAGTCAGTTTGATGACCGTGTTTAGACAAGCAAGTTATTATATTGAAAGAAAAATTTTCCGGCCGCACAGAAAAGGAGACAATCCGAATGCCAACACTGGAAGCAACGCCGTTTCCGTATGAATTCGATATTGACCACATAGCCTTGATCTGCATCGACATGCAGCGGGACTTCTGTTTGCCTGGCGGCTTCGCTGAATCTCTCGGCAATGATCTCAGCAACATTCAGCCCTGCATCAAGGTCATCGCCGATTTGCAGGCGGCCTTCCGAAAGGCAGGGCTTCCAATCATTCATACCAAGGAGTGCCACAAACCTGATCTCTCGGACCTGCCGACCGCGAAAAGAAATCGTGGCAATCCGAAAATCAAAATCGGCGATATGGGACCGATGGGTCGAATTCTCATTGATGGCGAAGAGGGTTCTGATTTCATCCTTGATAACGCCCCGCTGGAGGGCGAGCTGGTTATTTCCAAGCCGGGCAAGGATGCATTCTACGACACCATCCTGCACGAGTATCTGATGAAGCGGAACATCTCCAACCTGGTGATCACAGGCGTTACAACGGAGGTTTGCGTGCAGACGACCATGCGCTGCGCCAATGACAGAGGATATGATTGCCTTCTTGTCGAGGATGGCACAGACAGCTTCTTCCCTGAGTTCAAGGAAGTCACGTTGCGTGCTCTAACCGCACAAGGTGGTATCGTCGGCTGGACCGCGCCGTCAAAAAGAGTTCTGGACTTGCTTGCTGCTCTCTAACGGAAAGGCGGTGAGAAAGCACCGGTGACTACCCGACTGCCGGCGCTGAAGTGAAAGGCTTTGGCTTCATGAGACAACTGGTAGAAATGATCCTGCCTACGGTCGTTCCCGGGAAGCTGCCCTATTGGCGACTTGTTCTCAGAGGCTGCTCGCAGCTCTGTTTCCAGACCAATGAACTGACGGGGCTGCTGTTTCTTGCGGCTGTTTTCCTGACTTCACCGATCGCTGCGGCCTATATGCTTGTCGCGGCCGTTCTCGCCCCCGGCGGCCGTATGCTGCTCGGGCAAAAGCAAACGCTTGAAACCGGATTGCCTGGTATCAACCCCTGTCTTATCGCGATTTCCCTTCCCACATTCTATCAGACCAGATGGGACAATTTCGGCATGTGGGGTGTGCTCCTGATCTGCGTCGCCGTTGCTATTGTACTGGTTCGCATCCTCGTGGTTATGCTGCCTTTTCCCATCACGGCTCTGCCGTTTGTGTTGATTTTTTGGGTCATGTCGGCAATTGCACCCAATCTGGACGTACTGCAGCCAGTTGGTTTCGAGGCCATGCCAACGGCGAACTTCCATCCTTTGACGGCAGTGATGCTGAGCTTCGGGGAGGCCTTGTTCTCGCCGTCGCTGATCTCTGGCTCCCTATTCCTCTTAGGGCTGTTAGTCAGCAACTGGCGTCACGCTGTCATCGCTTTTCTCGGAGCCACGATAGGAACGCTTGTTTCCTACTATTATGGCGGCGCTGGCGCTGCCAGCGCTGATAACGGTCTCTACGGCTTCAATGGCGTGCTTGCCGCCGTCGCGGTTTACGTCATCTGCGGAGAGCGGCTCCAGCTCGCCCTGTTGGCCGCGCTTCTTGCCACGGTTCTGACGCCGCTTTTCTCGCTTCTGGGACTTCAATTCCTGTCCGCGCCATTTGTCTTTTCGGTATTGCTGCTGGTGGCGCTTGGCTGGATCGACGATCGGGGGTTTCGCCCCAAGAGCCGGGAAGCAGATCGCGACAACGCCAACGTACCTTCTTCTAACACCTGATGGACCGACAAAGGATCTAGTGACATGTCCAATATGACCACCATGCTCAATCTGCAGGACCTCAACAAGTATGCCGACAGCCTCACGGGACCGGACGACTGGAAACAGTTTCGTGACGGTGTCACGGCGCACTGGTTCTACCGGGAAGATGACGGCGGTCCGGCTTCAGTGCTTCTTCGCTACGAACCGGGGGCGCGTGTCGCCCTGCACGAACATGTCGGCTACGAGCACATCTACGTCCTGACAGGCGACCAGTTTGACGAGCACGGCAGTTATCCGGAGGGCAGCTTTGTCATCAATCCTCCGGGGACGCGTCATTCCCCCGGCAGCAAAGGCGGCTGCATCGTGCTGCTGATTTACGAAAAAGCCGTCCGTTTTGTGGACGTTCCTTAAAGCCGCTGCGGCGCGTTTCTAATGCAGGCAGAAAAGCCAAACTGAGCGCCACTGAGCGATGGTGCAGGGATGCTTCAACTGATCCACATGTCGCTGCTCGTCGGGGCCTAATCATGTGCCAGCCATCATGCTTCGCCATAGCGCGCCCTTGGCAAAGACTGATCTGACACGCTCGATGTCCTCTCGTTTCGAGGCCGCAAAGCCGAGGGAATCGTGAATTTGCCAACAATGCCAAGTGTGCAGGAAAGGGACGCTTGTTACTGTCTCTGAATTTTCCTTGTTATCTCAAAACCGTTCCCTGTTCGCGTGATAGAATTCGCTGTTCCAGTTTTTAGGGAATTCGGCTTGTAACTAGCTGTAATTGCGGTGATCTTTCGCATGAAGAACCGTCTTTAGGGTCGTATTTTGCAATAATTCCCTGTACTTTCCCGGTAGAACAAGGAAAAGACGCCAGAGACGAGTTCGCACGCGACTGGCTCCACCACCACCCTTATCCTTTTAACGCCAGATGTTCTGACAACGCTCAAGATCGCTCAGGTGTTCTACCGGTTTCGTGCAACAGGTATCGCTGTTTTCAGGCGGCAAGGGTGACCGGCCGGATTCAGCCGGCAATCATAGCGCGCGAGAACCTTGTTGGCCTCATACAACAGACATTCAACTTGCACACCGGAATAGCTGTTCAACGGGACATTGCATGAGATACGTTATGGTCGGACCAAACGAGGAGTGGTCCGGATTCGTACATTTCCGGTTGGTTGAAACCGTTGCACAGACAGACCTGCACTTGACCTACACCTCCAGACAGACGGCGTCCGCAAATCTGCCTTCTCCCAGGCGTGTTCTGGTTCTGGGTGCCACGGGCACGATAGGCGCCGCAACAGTGCGAGAGTTGCTAAAGCGTCGTCATGAGGTCGTCTGCTTCGTGCGAGGCGGTGGGATCGTTGCGAGACGAAATGCTGTGGAGTTGCTGCAGGGGGCTGAGGTGCGAACCGGCGATGTAACAGACCCTCAGTGGCTGGCGCAGGCATGTTCCGGCAGCGGGCCTTTTGATGCACTGGTCTCATGTATGGCATCCCGAACCGGTGAGCCAGAAGACGCCTGGGCCATTGACTATAAGGCACATGCAGATGCGCTGGCGGTCGCAAAAGATGCCGGCGTTTCCCAAATGGTACTGCTGTCGGCGATTTGCGTGCAGAGACCGCAACTGCCCTTTCAACACGCCAAGCTTGCATTTGAAAAACTGCTGATTGATTCAGATCTTACATATTCCATCGTCAGGCCGACAGCCTTCTTCAAATCGCTGTCAGGGCAAATCGACCGTCTCAAGCGTGGCAAGCCGTTTGTGGTGTTCGGTGATGGCAAGTTGACGTCCTGCAAGCCCATCAGTGACCGTGATCTGGCTTGTTATATTGCCGAGTGCCTGGAAGATCCCCGGCTTCATAACAAAGTGCTGCCGATCGGCGGGCCCGGCGATGCCATCACGCCGAAACAGCAAGGCGAGTACCTGTTTTCACTGCTGGGACGAGAGCCGCGCTTCAGGCATGTGCCTGTGGCTTTGCTCAGGGTGATTGCTGAAGGTCTAGGTGGTCTTGGCATGGTGATCCCTGCCATGGCAAAAAAAGCCGCGCTGGCCAGGATCGGACTTTATTACGCTACGGAATCAATGCTCGTGTTCGATCCGAAGACTGGCCAGTTTGACCAGTCCGCAACCCCTTCGTTTGGTTCCGAAACACTGTTTGAGCACTACTCAAAGGTGATCAAGGGAGAGATTTCCAACGATCGCGGAGCTCATTCAGTTTTCTAGTGTCCTTCGATCATGCAAAGTGTGTTAAACACTCTGTATGTCCATAAAACCTGACACTCAAGCCCAGCCTCGACCAGCTTCGCCTTACCCGTCGCCTGCCGCAATACTTGAACTGCTGAAGCCTGTTACCTGGTTTCCCCCCATGTGGGCGTTTGCCTGTGGCGTTGTGTCGTCCGGTGTTCCCATCATGCCCAACTGGCACATCGCCGTTGTGGGGATCATCCTGGCAGGACCGCTTGTCTGTGCCATGAGCCAGGCGATCAATGACTGGTACGACCGTGATGTGGATGCCATCAACGAACCGCACAGGCCGATTCCGTCTGGCCGGGTTCCGGGACGGTGGGGGCTGTACATCGCGGGTATCTGGAGCGTCCTGTCATTGGCGGTCGCGGCAGCGCTCGGGACGTGGGTGTTGGTCTCCGCCATGGTCGGTCTGGTCCTCGCATGGGCCTACAGTGCGCCTCCTTTGCGGTTGAAGCAGAATGGCTGGTGGGGAAATGCCGCCTGCGGGTTTTCCTATGAGGGGCTTGCCTGGGTGACTGGTGCGGCGGCCATGCTTGGCGGCAGCCTGCCGCCAGTGCAGATCCTGCTTCTGGCCGGACTTTACAGTATCGGTGCCCACGGCATCATGACGCTGAATGATTTCAAGGCGATCAAGGGCGATCGTGAAATGGGTATCAACTCGCTTCCGGTTCTGTTGGGGACAGACCGTGCCGCGCAGACCGCATGCGTCATCATGGCCGTGCCGCAAGTCATGGTTATCGGTCTGTTGGCATCATGGGGGCAGTTGATACATGCCGCTGTCGTGGCCGGATTGCTGCTGGCCCAGATGTTGATGATGCGCCGTCTGCTGCGTGCGCCGGTCAGCGAAGCGATCTGGTACAGTGGGTTCGGAGTGCCTTTGTTTGTGCTCGGGATGATGGTGAGCGCATTTGCTGTACGTGTGTTACCTGCCACCTAGAGCGATGCGATCCTCATTCAACAGGCCTTGCGCAACAACAGGTTACGTAGAAACGATGCGCAGATGACGGTGATGGCAGGGCCGTCGGATGGTCATTCAGGCGTATACGTAAGAATCCGTCATGGACTGCATGACAGGCCTTTGCCTAAAATATCATCACAAGATGGCTAGAAGTCACGAATGCTACAGGGGAGGTATCAATGTCCGACGGATCGGAAGGTCAGTCGTTCCCGGCGCATGATGGCAGCTGTCTCGGACAGTCAGGTGCGGACAGGCATGACGAGGAAGACCTGCGGGTCAAGATACATCAGACCCATTTTGACAAGGTCATAAGAAGCGTTTTGGAGAGCGAGGTGGTGCCTCAGCTCGCAGAACAGAGGCTGCTCGGCCGCAGAAACGCCTCAGGCGAGGCAAGAACAGAGAATATCGGCCAGCGCATCAAGGACAATCTCAATTTCGAGGAGATTATCCTGACCGGGCGCTATGCGGACAGCGTTGACTTCGTGCGGGCAAAGCTGGCTGGCGACGTCTCGTTCAAGTCGATCTGTCTGGGGCTGTTCACCTCCGTCGCCCGCATTCTCGGAGAAAGATGGGTGGCCGACGAGATCAGTTTCGTTGATGTGACTCGGGGTCTCGGTAAACTGCATGCGCTGGTGCATGAGTTTGCCGAACCCGGACGGCAAGGAAATGAGAACGCCGGCGGCGGCAGGATCATATTCGCCAACGCACCGCTGGAACAGCACGCGTTCGGCCTGCTGCTGGTCTCTGAGGTGTTCCGGATGGAGGGCTGGCAGGTTACTGGAGGTCCCAGCCTGATTGTCGGAGACGATCTCAACCGGATCATCCATGATACCTGGTTTGATGTCGTCGGCCTGTCAGCCAGTACCGAGGAGCGCGCTTTTGACCTGGAAGACGCCATCAAGAGTATCCGGGAGGCGTCTTCAAATCCGAGTATATCCGTGCTGGTCGGCGGGCACGGGTTTTCCGAACACCCTGAAATCTCTGATTCCATTGGCGCAGATGATGTAGCAGACGATGCCGACGAAGCGCTGAGGAAAGCTTGGCGGATGGCGGACAAGAAATAGTCGCTTAGCCGGATTTTAGTGTACTGTCTTCAAGAATGGTTGATTTCGCATGGCGCGATGCAGGTGCCTCGCTGCCATGGACCCTGCTGCGGCAGGGCAATTTTGGTCGAAGGTCGAAAACGTCGGAAATGGATCCTGAAACAAGTTTTGTTCCGCCTGCGAGAGTGACTGCGCGGCAGCATCTTCGGTCAAGCACCAATGACTTGCATGAGCAACTGCATGCGCTGCCTCCCTTTGTGAAGCTGATGGACAACAGTCTCGATGTGCCGGGCTACGTTGCGATCTTGAGACGGTTCCGGGATTTTTATGCCCTGATGGATGAGCAGATGCTGCAGGCATGCAGCGACTGCAACATTCCGGATACCCTCTATCACTATCAACCCAGGCAACCAATGTTTGCTGCCGACGTCCGCGCGCTGGGTGGCGACAGTCACGCTGCCGTTCACGACAGTTGTCCTTGGCCGGACATGGACAGCGCCGCCAGCCTGGCAGGCGTAGCCTATGTGATTGATGGTTCGGTGCTCGGCGGTATCACCATGAACAAGTCTGCGATGGCGCTGCTTGGAGAGGGCGTGACCAGCGGCAGGAGCTACTGGAACTGGTGCCGAAAGAACGGGCTGCGCCAATGGCACTCTGCGCTGGCACTGGTTGACAGTCGCTGGACAGATGCGAAAAGCCGCACCGCTATGACCAACGCGGCCTTGCGGACGTTTGAGGCCCTGAATGTGTGGCATTCCGCAGACAGCGAAAATGCCGGTGTGACCGCCTCATGACGCCTGGCAAGCCCGACCTGACATCGTGCGATACCGAACCGATACATGAAATCGGGTCGGTACAGCCGTATGGCGCACTGCTGGCCGTGGACGCAAGCAGCCTTGTTGTTTCCCACGCCAGCGAAAACCTTGGCAAGTATCTCGATCTGGAAACAACAGAAGCCCTTGGTCAACCTCTGGCAGACATCATAGGCGAAGCTGCCTGCCAGGATCTGCTGCAGTGCCAGCTTGAACCCAGGGCTCCTCACTTGCTGAGGCCGTGGTTTTTCAGCCCGCCGTCGGGGTCAGGCAACCTTCAGCGTATTGAATGCCTGCCGCACAAGCATGGCGGCAAGATCATCATTGAAATGTTGCAGATGGACGAAGGCCATGCCGATGTCTGGCAACAGGACCTGCTGCGCCAGAACATCATTTCGCAGTTGATGAATACAGACAGCCTGGCCGGCCTGTCGACAGTCTCGGCAAGCCTGATCAGGGAAGTAACCGGTTTTGACCGGGTGATGATCTACCGGTTTGCCGAAGATGGCCATGGCGAGGTCATTGCAGAGGCGACGGACAGGGCAGACAGCTTCATGGGTCTGCACTATCCGGCGTCAGATATACCTGAGCCTGCCAGACGCCATTTCACGCTGAACCTGATCAGGGCGATTTCCGACATCAACGCCGTGCCGTCACCCATCCTGACACGTGACGGTGAGAAGGCCGATACCACATCCGGCCAGCCGCTTGATCTGACCTACTCAAAGCTGCGAGCCGTTGCGCCGGTGCATATTGAATATCTGAACAATATGGGTGTCGGGGCGAGCATGTCGATCTCACTCGTATCTAACGATGAACTCTGGGGGCTGGTTGCCTGTCATCACTACTCCCCGCACCACTTGTCATCGAGCGTTTTGCGATTTTGTGAGATGCTGGGTGGAACCGTGTCCACTCTGCTGCAAAACCTGCAGAATACCGAGTTGTTGCGGCACAGTATCATGGCTGAGCGCACAGCCTTCGACCTGGAAATGACGGCACGGGCCAATCCGGACCTTCATGAAGTTGTAACCGGGTATGCCGAAAACCTGATGAAAATGGTGGATGCCAGCGGCATGATCTTCAATGTTGCCGGCAAGCGGCTCAGGTTTGGTACGGTTCCCGGCGGAGGTCTGGATTTCAACGCTCTGTCCTCAGTTTTACAGGATGGTGTTGCAGTCACCAGCCACTTGTCTTCCCTGACGAATTTGACTTCCGAACAGGTCAAATTTGCCTCCGGTGCAGCTTACCTTGAGTTGTCCGAAGACGGTGAAGACTACCTCGTCTTCCTGCGCGAGCAGTATGAGCATGCAATTTCGTGGGCCGGCAAACCTGAGAAGGTGGAGGTGATCGGCGAGGACGGGGTGGAACGCCTGAGCCCGAGGGGATCGTTTGCGCTATGGCGCCAGGAGCGCCTGGGCAGAAGCAAACCGTTCAGCCCCATCGACCGGGAAGTGCTGCGCATCATGCGGCGCGCGCTGTTTGCCCTGAACAGTCTCAATCGAGAGCGTGCTGCGGTACAGGCGCAAAAGCAGGCTGAGGCGAGCCAGGCCCGGCTCCGCATGACATTGATGGAAGCAGCGCGAAAGAGTTCGATGGGGGAACTGGCTGGTGCTCTGGCGCACGAGGTCAACCAGCCACTGGCCGCGGTGACGAATTACGTGAATGCGTGCCGGCAGGAATTGTACAATTATCAGGTAGATGTGCCTGACAGCATAAATGAGCTGATCAATCTGGCGGTTGACGAGGCATCGAGGGCTGCTGATCTGGTTCGCCGTCTGCGCAACTTTATTTCCACCGGCGAACTGATCAAGGAGCAATCCGACCTGAACCTAGTCATTGTTCAGGCTGCGGAGTTTGGCGTGGTGGCAGATGATGGCGGCAGTGCCATTGCGCTTGAGAACCGTCTTGATAACAGCCTGAAGCCGGTGTTGATCGATCCTGTGCAAGTGGGGCAGGTTGTTCTGAACCTGGTGCGCAATTCGGTGGAGGCGATGAGAGGTGAGCAGGGCACGATCACCCTTACCAGTTCCAGAGATGGCAATATGGTCGTGGTGTCGGTCGCCGACACGGGACCGGGCGTGCCGCCGGAGGAATCCGAAATGTTGTTTGAACCATTCCACAGTTCAACAACTAGCGGAATGGGTATAGGGTTGTCGCTGTGTCGTTCCATCGTAGAAGCTCACGATGGAAAAATATGGCTGGAACCGGGAACCGTTGGCGCAGATGTCAGGTTTTCCCTACCCGCCACATAGGGGCGTAGCACGACAAGCATGGCGAGCAAGGATTTTCGGATTTATGTCGTTGAGGACAATTCCTCCGTTCGGCGCTCACTGTGCGCGCTGATGACCGCGCATGGCTATAATCCGTCGCCGTTTGCCTCCGCAGAAGACTTTCTTGAAGGCTACGACCCTGACATGCCTGCCTGCATGCTTCTGGATATCAAAATGCCTGGCATTAGCGGCCTGCAGTTACAGGAACTGTTGAACAATCAAGGTGTTGCAATACCGATTGTGGTGCTGACCGGGCACGGAGATGTCCCTGCGGCGGTTCAGGCCATGAAGAACGGTGCCATCGATTTCGTGGAGAAACCGCCGGATCAGAAAGTCCTGCTGGCCGCAATCAAGGCGGCCGTGGAGCGGCTGGGCAATAAACCGCTGGCGCGCATTCCACAGGCTGAGGTGAAGCGTCGCCTGGCGCGCCTAACCACCCGGGAGCGGGAAGTCCTAGATCACCTGGTGCAGGGAAAGATCAACAAGCAGATCGCAGACGATTTGGGCATCAGCCAACGAACCGTCGAAGTGCACCGTGCCCGCATCCGTGAGAAGATGGAAGCGCGCGGGCTGGCTGATCTGATCCGGCTTTTCAACTGAATACCGCAAATGCCCGAGATACGTACGTACGCATTATCTGCGTACGGGATTTTCCGAGGTGCAAATCCGCCCATCATTAAATAGTCTGTCGCTCCTAGGGAAGAATGGGCGAAAAGTCTAACAGCAACAGCTGAGGCGATTTCTGCCGCTAAGAGGGTTCTGCAATTGTCCAGCGATTCAAATCGCGATCCTACAACCTTGAGTGATCCTAAAACCGCCAGAGTGGTTGAAGTGATGCTTCAACCCGAGCAGCTTGTTGCGGTTGAAGCCTGGCGCGCCGCCAACATGAAGACGTCGATTGAAGTGGCAATTTCAGAGCTCGTGAATCGGGCGCTGATGGACGAGCTAGCTGATACGGCGCTGCTGCTGGAAGAAGTTCGCGCGCATCTGAAAACCGAGGACTGCGGCGGTTCATCCAATTAGGTCAGGAAGGTTCCGGGTTGGTTGGTGACCCAGGCACGGGGAATGTGCCGCGGTGTCATTGGTGGTTGACGAGGTGGCACTGAGCTTGTTGAGTTGATGCCTCGCATGCCTGCAAGAGGGTGCAGAACGGACAATGAGCAAATCGACTTCCATCCCGGTATTTCCGTTTTCGGCCATCGTTGGTCAGGACGAAGTGAGACGTGCGCTGCTGGCGGCCGCGGTCGAACCCGCCATCGGCGGCATCCTGATTTTCGGTGATCGCGGAACTGGCAAGTCAACGTCGGTTCGGGCCTTGGCTGGGTTGCTGCCGCAGATCAGGGCGGTTGCGAACTGCGTGTACAATTGCGACCCGGACGGCAGCAGTTTCTGCAGCTATTGCCACGCGGATCTGCAGGCTCCCAAGGTGACGCGCACTTCAGTCCCTGTCGTGGACCTGCCGCTGGGCGCCACCGAGGATCGCGTTGTCGGCGCGCTCGACCTGGAAAGCGCGCTGACCCGTGGCGAGAAGGTGCTGGAAGTCGGCCTGCTGGCGCGGGCCAATCGGGGTTTCCTATACATTGATGAAGTCAACCTGCTGGAAGACCATCTGGTCGATCTGCTGCTTGATGTCGCCGCTTCTGGCGAAAACGTCATCGAGCGCGAAGGCTTGAGTGTCCGGCATCCGGCCCGGTTCGTTCTGATCGGCAGCGGTAACCCGGAAGAGGGCGAGTTGCGGCCACAGCTTCTCGACCGGTTCGGCCTGTCGGTTGACATAACCACACCGGATGACGTGAAGCAGCGTATCGAGATCGTCCGCCGGCGCGAGGCGTATGATCGTGATCCGGGAGGGTTCGCGCTGGAATGGTCAAAAAAGGACAAGACCCTGCGGAGCAAGATTTCCCGGGCCCGCAGAACGGTCGGCAGCGTCAGCGTAAGTGACGAGATGCTGGAGAAGGCAGCACTTATCTGTATGGCACTGGGCACTGACGGTTTGCGCGGAGAATTGACCTTGATGCGCGCGGCTCGGGCATTTGCGGCGCTAGATGGCAAGCCCGCGGTGCTGGTGAAGCATCTTAAGGAGGCCGCCGGTCCGTCACTGCGCCACCGGCTACGGCGTGATCCGCTCGATGAAACCGACTCTGGCATCAGGGTCGAGCGGGCCGTCAGCGAGATACTGGGCGCGTGATGGACGAGCCGCCGGCAGCTTCAACCGACAAATGGGATGAAGCGTGTCTGGCGCTGTCGCTGGCCCTGATTTCTCCGAAGATTTGCGGCGGCGTGATTGTCCGGGCTCAGGCCGGTCCAGCTCGCCAGCATTGGCTGAATCTGCTCGTCCGGCTGGCGGGTGAGAACACTCCGGTTGTCCGTTTGCCGGTTGATGCCGCGCCGCAGCGGGTTTTCGGCGGCCTTGACCTGGTGGCCACGCTCAGGTCGGGTCACCCGGTGTCCGAGGCGGGACTGCTGTCCACGAGCAATGGCGGCATCGTGATCGCCGCAATGGCCGAACGGATGTCCGCTTCCATGGCAGCCCAGATAGGTACGGTGCTGGAAACCGGACAACTGATCGCTGAGCGCGACGGTCTGCAGCTGAGATCGTCGACCCGGTTCCTGCTAGTGGCGCTGGACGAGGCGCTGGAAGATGAGCCGCCTGTGCCGCAAGTCCTGCAGGAGCGCATGGCGTTCCGGATCGATCTGGATGGACTTCGTGCAGCCGAGCTGTCTAATCCCAACGTGGTGGCTGCCGACATCGGCATGGCGCGCAAGCGGCTGCCCGGGGTCAAACTTACGGACGAGGTTCTGGAAGCCTTGTGCGCCGCTTCGCTCGCCCTCGGCGTTAACTCGGCGCGTGGCTGCATACTCGCCAATGGTGTCGCTCGGGTACACGCAGCCCTGGCCGGGCGCAGTGCAACGGTTCAGCAAGATGCCGAGGCTGCGCTGCGGCTGGTGCTGGTGCCGCGCGCGCGGAGCTTTCCTGAAGTCGAGGACGAAACCCGCGATGATAAGGAGACACCGCCCGATCCGGACCCGGATGATGGTCGTGAACAGGATGCGGATGAGGCCGGTGATGACCGGCAGTTGCCTGATGCCGAAGAGCTGGCGGACATGCTGATCGAGGCATCTAAGGCGTTGTTGCCGGCGAACCTGCTGATCTCTTCGCCCGGGAAGCAGACCCTGCGGTCGCGCCCGTCACAAGCTGGCAGGGCAGGTGCCCTGCAGCGCGGCGCCGCGCGTGGTCGCCCTGCAGGTACCCGACGTGGAGACCTGAAGCCGGGCCAGAAGCTGAACGTTATAGAGACGTTGCGTGCTGCCGCGCCGTGGCAGGCATTGCGACGGCGCGAGGCGCTGAAGCATTCGGCTGTGTCAGACGGTTTACGACCGATTGAAGTTCGCAAGCAGGACATCCGCGTCAACCGCTACCAGCAGCGCAGCGGTACCACCACAATCTTTGCCGTGGACGCATCGGGTTCCTCAGCTCTCAACCGGCTGGCGGAAGCCAAGGGTGCGGTGGAGTTGCTGCTGGCGGACAGTTATGTGCGGCGCGATCAGGTGGCGCTCGTTGCGTTCCGCGGCAAAGGAGCCGAAGTGCTGCTGCCGCCGACGCGCTCGCTCGTCAGAGCAAAGCGGGCACTCACCGGCATGGCCGGTGGCGGCGGCACGCCGTTGTGTGCAGGGCTGGAAACCGCATTGTTGCTGGCCCTGGCTGAACGCCGCCGTGGCGCCACTCCGGTCATCGTGGTGCTGACCGATGGCCAGGCCAACATCGCGCGCGATGGTCGTGCAGGACGTTCGCAAGCCGGGCGCGATGCACTCGATGCTGCGCATGCCATTGGCCAGTACGGCATCACCAGCCTGCTGCTGGACATCTCGCTCCGGCCCAATCCGCTGGCCGTTGATCTTGCCGGTGCAATGAGAGCCCGGCTCGTGCCGCTGCCTTATGCGGACTCATCTGCCGTTTCCAGTATCGTGAAACAGGAGACCCTGGCGAGTTCAGATCGGCCCTATACGGTGTGAGCAATGATCTTTAGCCAGAAACCGCTGGACTGGGAAACCGATCGGGCCAACTGGCCGCACCAGGAATGCAGCCGTTTTGTCTCGGCGGGCAGGGTGCGGTTTCATGTTCAGACAATGGGCAGCGGTCCGGTTCTCCTATTGCTTCATGGTACGGGTGCCTCGACACACTCCTGGCGTGATCTGATGCCGCTGCTGGCCAACGATTTTCACGTGGTCGTCCCTGACCTGCCTGGTCACGGGTTCACATCCATGCCCGGTGCGGGCCGGGTTTCGCTGCCGGCTTATGCCGAACTGCTGGGCCAGCTCGTGCGGGAACTGGACGCCAAGGTTGATCTGGTCGTCGGCCATTCTGCCGGTGCGGCCATCGCGGTACGCATGGTGCTGGACCAGCGGATCGATCCGGCAGGAATTGTCAGTTTCAACGGCGCGTTCAGACCCATGGGCGGCCAGACCGCGCAATTGTTTTCTCCGCTTGCCAAGCTATTGAGCCTGAACCCGCTGGTGCCGCGGTTTTTTGCCGGCCGGGCAAGTGATTCTGCGATGGTGGAGCGGTTGATTGCCGGCACCGGGTCGAGCCTTGATGCTGAAGGCATTGCGCTTTATCAGCGGTTGATGCGGTCAGGTCCTCACGTAGATGCTGCCCTGCAGATGATGGCCAACTGGGATCTGACAACCCTCGTGGACGAGATGAGCGAGCTGGCGCTGCCTTTGCTGCTGGTCATTGCCGACGGTGACAAAGCCATACCGGCGCACGAGGCCCACCTCGTCGCTGAGAAAGTCGCGGGTGCCGACGTGCACCAGATGCAGGGTGTGGGTCATGTCGGGCATGAGGAAGATCCTCAATCCGCGACGAATGTTATCAGGAGTGCCTGGCAGAAATGGCAATCCCGGTGAAGTTCCTTGCTGGACGAAGCGTGACAGTATTTAATGTCAGTCAATGTTGACAAAAACGGAAATCTCGACCGACCCGGATGCCGCACGTGATGATCGTGCTCATGCCATTGTCATCGGCAGCGGTGTAGGCGGACTGGCTGCGGCGGCGCGGATCGCCGCAAAGGGATACCGTGTAACCGTGCTGGAAAAACTCGACGGTCCGGGGGGGCGGGCCTATGTATACAAGCGCGACGGGTTTACCTTTGACGCCGGTCCCACAATCATAACCGCGCCTTACGTGTTCGAAGACCTGTGGACGGCCTGTGGCCACAAGATGGCTGACGATGTCACGCTCAGGCCGTGTGATCCGTTTTACAAGATTCGTTTTGATGATGGCTCGGTGTTGAGCTACTCCGCCGACCCTGAAGCCATGAAAGCAGAGGTTGCCCGCTTTGAGCCGAAGGACGTGGCCGGCTACGAACGCTTCATGGAAGCCAGCGGCCGCATCTTCAAGGTGGCGTTTCAGGACCTAGCCGACAAGCCGTTCCATTCCTTGGCTTTTACGTTGCGGACGATGTTCGACCTTGTGCGTCTTGGCGGATACCGGTCGGTTCATTCAAAGGTGTGCGACTACTTCCGCGATGAGAGGCTCCGTATTGCCTTCAGTTTCCATCCGCTGCTGATCGGCGGCAACCCGTTCACCACGACTTCGTATTACTGCCTGATCGCGCATCTTGAGAGCCGCTACGGTGTGCACTATGCCGAGGGCGGAACCGGTGCGCTGGTCAACGGCATTGCCGGGCTGGTGAAACGCAATGGCGGCACTATCCGCTATAATGCGGAAGTGTCGCGCATTCTCGTGGACCAGGGACGTGCCGCAGGTGTGGAACTGGTCAATGGTGAGACACTGGCGGCGGACATTGTCGTATCCAATGCGGATCCCGCCTTCACCTACGGCACGTTGCTGGCGCACCATGGCCGCAGGCGCTGGAGCGACCACAAGCTGGCCCGTGCGACTTATTCGATGAGCCTGTTTGTCTGGTACTTCGGCACCAGCCGCAAATTCGATGATGTCTATCACCACACGATGGTGCTGGGCCCTCGCTACAAGGGCCTGCTGCGCGATATCTTCAAGCGGCACACGTTGACGGACGACTTCAGCCTGTACCTGCACCGTCCCACCGCGAGCGATGCGTCATTGGCGCCGGAGGGTTGTGATGCATTCTATGTGCTTTCACCGGTGCCGCATCTGGACAGCGGAACCGACTGGAAGGCCCAGTCGGAGATCTACCGAGCTGCTGTCCAGAAGCGGCTGGAAGACACCCTGATGCCGGGCCTCGGCGATGTTATCGTTACCTCGCACATACTCACTCCGCAGGACTTTCAGGACAGGTTGCTGTCGTACAAGGGCGCTGCCTTTGCGATGGAACCAAACCTGTTTCAAAGCGCCTGGTTCCGCCCGCACAACAAGAGTGAAGAGGTCGACGGCTTGTACCTGGCCGGAGCCGGCACTCACCCGGGAGCCGGTTTGCCGGGCGTCGCGTCATCCGCCAGCATTGTCGCTGACCTGGTGCCCGATCCCGCAAATGTTGCAGTTCAGCGGGACAAATCCTGAAGCAGCCTGGATGCCGCCAGCCGGCCGGACATGGCGGCCATGGGCACGCCGGGGCCGGGGTGGACGGATCCGCCAGCCAGATAAAGTCCGGGCACTCTGCTGACCGCGCCGGGGCGCTCAAAACTCGCCATCATGCCGTGGCTGGCGCGGCCGTACAGCGACCCACCTGTAGCGGGGAACAACTGGTTGAAGTCACTGGGGTTCGTCGCGACGCCGTCATCTGTATTGGCGATATGCAGGCCGCAATCGCGCAGCAAGCCATGGGTTCGGCCCTTGAGATCAGTCATCTGCTGCGCGCTGAATTCTTTGGTGTCACCGTCTGCAGGCGCGTTGATCAGCAGCAGCAGGCGTTCCGGCCCTTCCGGTCTAATGCCGTTCATGCGGTCCTGCGCGCAGATGTACACGGTAGGGGTTTCGGTGACAGTCCTGTGATCGAAAACAGCCTCGAACTCCCGGGCGTAGTCTTCAGCAAAGAAGACGTTGTGATAATCCAGGTCAAAACCGCCGGTCACCGTATGTTCGCACCATGTGGTGGCTGACAACGAGCGGTCGCGCGTTGAAGTGGGCGGGGCAGCACCGGACATTCCTTTACCGAGCAGGCCAGTGCCAAGCGCAGAAACGTCACCGTTAAAGACCATTGCATCGCATGCCAGTTGCTCGCCGCCAGCCAGTCGGATGCCGGAAACCTTACCTGCAACGCAGAGGATTTCATCAACATGTGAATTGAACCGGAAGTCTGTCCCCTTGGCCTCTGCCACCGATTTTACGGCGTTGGCGACAGCGTGCATGCCGCCGTCTACCAGCCATACGCCGTCCTGCTCCACATGTGCCACCAGCATCAGTGTTGCCGGGGCCAGCCACGGCGATGAACCGACATAAGTCGCGTAACGGCCGAACAGCTGCCGCAGCCGCGGATCGCGGAAATGCCTGCCCAGTTCCCTCCACAGGGTCGAAAACGGCGCCGTCCGCCACATGGCCGCGAGGTTGGTCAGTCCCACGCGCCCAACCAGTCCAGCTGGCGAGGGGCGCTGGGCGGCAATGAAGCTGTGTTTCAGCGTCCTGAAAATGTCCTTGCTGCGGGCACAGAAATCCAGATAGCCCTGCGCGTCTTCAGCGCCCGCAAACAAGCGGATGGCGTCTGCGGAACGCTCGATGTCGGCGAACAGGTCCAGTTTGCCGCCGCTGCGCCAGGCATGACGTGCCAGCAGTTCGGCCCCAGTCAAATTGAGGTGGTCTTCGAGCGTCTCGCCGGCGTCAGTAAACATCTGCTCGAAAATCCAGCGCATGGTGAACACGGTGGGCCCTGCGTCAATGCTGGCCGAACCTGCCTGTACCCGGCGCATCTTGCCGCCCGGTGCTGCCGCCCGTTCCAGTACCGTGACGTCGCAGCCGGCACATGCAAGATCGAGAGCTGCGCTCAATCCTCCGATACCTGCACCGACGACAATGACTTTTCCGGCGGCCATCACTCGGCAGCAACCTGGGTCTGCGAACCAGGCTGGACCTGTTTTTTGCGCGACACCGCGCGCTGGTGATACAGGATCAGAGACACGCCCGTGACCAGCGGTATGGCCCATAGCACCGGGGTCAGTGCCAGTTCAGGCATCAGGCGGACGGCGCCAAAGGCGAAAAAGGCCGTGTAGACAGAGATTCCGGTGCCGACGTGGGCCTTGATATGTTCCTTAAGCCAGTAGACTGGGCCTGGCCGTGGATGAAAGATGAACCACATATTGGTGGCCACTGTCGCAAACCCGACAATGGACATGCCCATGACCAGCGGTTGGCCAAGCTTGATGCCCTGCCAGATGCAATTGCCGGCGGCCACGGTTAGCAGGATCTGCAGGAACAGGTTCATGGGCCCCTTGTTCAACTGGTGATGCACGCGCTTGTTGGTAACGCACATCCAGCCGTACCAGGCCAGGTTGACCGTCAGGATGGCGAGGTAAAGCATCATCCAGCCAAAAACCACGCGGACGTTTTCGGGGTCTGAGAACACCTCATGCGTGACCAGGTGGGGATGAGTTGCCATGGGATAGAGCAAGGTCATGGTTGCCATGCCCATCGCCACAATGCCGGTAATGATCATCATGGCGGTAAAAATGCGGCCCCAGTACTTATGGCGTTCGTTGCCTTTGCCCGCCAGTACGGGGATCCAGAATGTGACCAGTCCGATTGCGCCGGTGACGATATGCATGGCCACGAGAAGGTGGAATATGTCTAGGCTCGACAGGGTCATGTTTTCACCTGATACTTTGGCAGTGAACCAACGTCTTGCCCGATTGTGCCATGTCCGCCACTGACGCCTACATCCCGCCAAAGCCCTATTCGCTGTGGTCGGTTGCTGCGCTGGCACGCACTGTGTGGCGCGGCGACGGCGATCTTCTCAGCCTGCTGCCGGCGGCCGCCTACAAGATGAAGGTCGGCCACCTCGGCATGTCGCGGCGCTCCACCATGCTGTTCAACGATCCTGCGTACATACGCGAGATTCTGATGGACGACGGGGAGATTTTTCCCAAGAGCGATCTCATGGTGGGGGCGCTTGAACCCCTGATCGGCCAGTCGATATTCGTCACCGACGGCGAGAAGTGGCGGCGCCAGCGCGCGATGATCGATCCGGCGTTTTCGATGATGCGCATCAACCTGGCATTTTCGTCCATGCAGGCCGCCGTCAATGATTATGAGGCGCGGCTCGACGACCTGGCCGCGTCGGGTGACAGCTTCTCGCTCGACCTGGCGATGAGCCATTTGACCGCTGATATCATTTGCCGGACCGTGTTTTCCACCTCGCTTGAGAGCGAGATCGCCCACGACGTGTTTGAGGACTTCACCATTTTTGAACGCTCGGTGGCGCAGGTGGAAATATGGCGGCTGATCACCGAGCCGGCCTGGTCGAAAGTGCATCAGCCGCCGGAGGTGATTGCTGCGTGCACCCGCATCCGCCGGCACCTGGGTCAGCTTGTGGACACCCATCTCGGTGACGCACAGGGCAGGTACAACGATATCGCCAGCGCGGTCATCGCAGCACGTGACGCGCAGACCGGCAAACCGTTCACCCGCGATGAACTCATTGACCAGCTGGGCGTGTTTTTTCTGGCCGGTCATGAGACCACAGCCAGCGTGTTGACCTGGGTGTTTTACATCCTGTCGCAGCAATCTGGCGTACTGAGGCGAATTCGTGAAGAAGTCGAGCAAGTCACCGGCGGCGGGGATGTCAGTTTCGAACACACAAAGCAGCTCAGCTTCACCCGCTGCGTGTTCCGCGAGACGCTGCGGCTCTATCCGCCCATCACCTTCATGCCGAGGGTTGCGCTGAAGCACACCCGCATTGGCGGCAGGCGGGTGAAACGGGGTGCCCTTGTGATGATCGCGCCATGGACGGTGCATCGCCATCGTGACTACTGGCAGGACCCGCACGTGTTTGACCCAGACCGTTTCTCGCCGCAGCGCGAGAAGGACCTCGTCGCCGGCGCCTACATTCCGTTTGGACTGGGCCCGCATACCTGTATTGGCGCCGGCTTTGCCCAGGCGGAAAGCGCACTGATCATTGCCCGGCTGGCGCGCAAGTTTGACATTACCGCGGTCGAACCGGCCTCGGTGCGTCCGGCAGCGCGCCTGACGACGCGCCCGGCTGAACAGGTCATTTGCCATGTGAGGCGCCATGCAGGCTGACCTTTCCGGTTTCGGGGCCGGACGGTTTGGCGCCGGGCCCGAACCAGGCAATGTCCCTGGTTGCTGCCTCGCCCAGAGAAATACCTGAGAACATCGAGGGCTTGAGTATGTCCCATGACATCGGGGTCATCAGCAGAAACGGCAGCGGGTCGCGGGCAGACCACACGGCATCCCTGGCCGAGATCAGATGCTTCAGGCGCGCAAGAAATTGCCGGGGGCGGAAGATGTGGCGGTAGGCTTCGGTCAGTGTGGTGTAGGATTGCTGGAACGAGCGCTTGTTCTTGAACCGGACGGGATGCCTTCGGGCCGGGTTCAGTATGGCCAGGGCCAGGTCGGCATTGTTGAGGAAATGAATGCCACTTGTTGCACGCGGATTGCATTCGATCGCCCAAGCCCGGCCTTCATCGCTCACGATGAAATCAAACGAAATGAAACCGGAATGACCGGACTTGTCGATGAACCGGCTGATCCAGTCATTGACGGGTTTGAGTTTCTCGATGCGCGTGAAGCACACCGCCACGGTGCCGGAAAACACCGTTCCTTCATAGAGCACGGTCACAATCTCGCAGCCCTCATGGGCAACTGAAAACGAACTGACGTGGCGGCCAGGCACAAACGCCTGCACAACACTGTCAGGTGCGGTCCGAGAGAGGTTCAGCGTCGTACCCTCAACGTGCTGCTCGACGCCGATGCCGGAACATGAATGGACTGGCTTGATGATATGGTTGTATACCAGTGCCAGCGCCGTGGCAGCGGGATCGCTGGCAGAAAAAGTCTCCGGCACATCAAGCCCATAGCTCTTGGCGATGTGGGCAAAACTCAGCTTGTCATGCAATTGCAGCAGTTTCGCCTGTCCCGGTGAAAACAGGTGGACATGGGACGGAAGCACCGGCTTGAGGCGGGCCACGTGCAGGGCTTCTTCGGAAACAGGTACGACAACATCAATGCGCTCCTCGGCAATGATGCGCATGAGGTCATCGAGATATTGCTGGGTGTTGGAGTTGGGGGCGGCAACCTGAACTGACCGGTCGACGGCAGAAGACGGCTTGCACACATGCCACCTGAACGGTTCCGCGATCACCACCCGGCAACCGGCGCCTTTCAGCGCACGTGCCAGTTCGAGAGCCTTCGGCAGGCGGCCCAGTGTGAGAAGGACTGTCTTGGTCATGCTTCCTGTTTCAACTACTGCTTGTCAGTTTTTACTTTACAGTGTCTAATGTCAATAATAATTGACATAATGGCAGACGCAAGATGGCGCCTCGAATTGCATTGAACTTCACCGATCCCGGTCACACGACATGGGCGGATGGCGCTGCGTGCAGGGCGTCCATCAAGACAGGATCAAGATCGTTTCACCTTGCCTCCATGCTGTTACCTGCAAACGTGCGCTGGTCAGCCCATGCCATGTATGCGTTCTGCAGATTTGCCGATGATGCAGTGGACGAAGCTGACAATCCGGCAGCGGCATTGTCCGATCTCAAGGAGCGACTTGACCTGATTTACAATTGCAATCCGCTGCCGGCGCCGGCCGACCGGGCCTTTGCGGATATTGTCGAGCGGTTTCAGATGCCCAGATCCATCCCCGACGCGCTGATGCAGGGGTTCCAATGGGACGCCGAGGACAGGCGGTATGACAGCCTTTCCGACGTGGTGTCCTATTGTGTGCGAGTGGCATCGACCGTGGGCGTGATGATGACACTGGTGATGGGGGTGCGGAACCGGCAAACCCTTGCCCGAGCCTGTGATCTTGGTATCGCCATGCAATTGACCAACATCGCACGGGATGTCGGCGAGGACGCCCGCCGGGGCAGACTCTACCTGCCTCGTGACTGGTTGGCGGATGCGGGCATTGGTGCAGAAGAATGGTTGCGCGCGCCGGTTCACGATGAAGCGATAAACCACGTTACCGGGCGCGTGCTGCAGGCTGCCGATAGATATTACAGGCGCTGCCGGTCCGGGATTGCGCATCTGCCGGCCAGGTGCCGCCCGGCGATCAACGCGGCGCGCCTGATCTATGCGGAAATCGGACGTGAACTGGAGCGGTTGCAGTTGAATTCCGTTGACCATCGTGCGGTGACATCAACGCCACGCAAGCTGGTGCTGCTGTCCCGCGCCGTAGTCGACTCTGCGCTGCTGAAAAGTTCGAACTCAACTGAAGAGGCGGCCGAGGCCGGTTTCCTGCTCGATGCCGTTGAAGGCCTGCCATCCCGCGATCCGGTCATGGTGGAGCCAAAACCGCTGTGGAATTTCGCCGGTTCCGGCGGCGAGATGATCGATATCATGTCCCGTGTCAGCGAGAGGCAGAAGATCCGGCCGGTCGACTGAATACGTATATTCCCGTAAATCAGTGTTGGGTCTTATGGACTCACCGAGATGTTGCAACCCAACACGCAAATGAAAGCAGCGGCCAATGGATGGCGCCTTAATAGTGTTTGTCGTGCTCAATGTGCTGGCTGCCTCGTCAGGGGCGATTTTCCAGCCGGGCGACTGGTATGACAGTCTGGCCAAGCCGAGCTGGCGGCCGCCGGCATGGCTGTTCGGCCCGGCATGGACAGTGCTGTACATCATGATCGCGGTTTCGGGCTGGATGGCCTGGCATGCGGCCGAGCCCGGTGAGGCATGGCTGCCGATGACGGTTTACGGCATCCAGATGGCGCTCAATGCGGCCTGGTCCGGGATATTCTTCGGCATGCGACGCATGAAACTGGCGCTGTTCGAGATGGCGTTTTTGTGGCTGGCAATACTGGCAACGATCATCGTGTTCTGGCCGGTCAGCCAGACCGCCGCGCTTTTGCTTGTGCCGTATCTGGCCTGGGTCTCGTTTGCGTTCATGCTCAACCGGGCGATGATCCGGCTCAACCCGCAGTGGGCGACCGCATGAACGGTGCGGGTGCTTACAAGATCATCGAACTGGTCGTGCTGTTCGGCGCGGCGGCCGGTTTCTGCCTCTGGCAGTTGCGCAGTCTGGCCAGGTTGCGGCGCGAGCGCGAGCAGGCCGAGCCAGAAGAGCGCCAATCCGGTGAAAGCGAAGCTGTCCTAGACGAACCTGCGCGGCACCTTGAACGGCAGCAGGAACTGCACCGCCGGTGATACAAACCGGCGCATGTCGAGGCTCTCGTGCATGGCGCGCACCGGCTGGCCCAGAAGATGGGTTCTCAGCACCGACCGGCTGTAGAACGGCGTGTCGACCAGGCGCTCTTCGATATGGGCGTTGTCGCCGGGGTCGCACCTGGTGTGCCGGGCCACCTGCCATAGGGTCTTCGGCAGCGTGACCATGGGGTCCGGCGAGGTGAAGTCCTCGACCGTGCCGTCCGGGCGGTACCTCAGGGACAGCTTGCGGAAACCGCCATCCTTCAGTTCCAGGTCATAAAGGATCGCCGCGCCGCCGTCTTTCAGCGTGCCGCGCGACCAGTTCCAGTAAATGAACGAGTCTTCCAGCGGCTTGTCGCCGTCATTGGAATCGAAATAGGCATTGCCGGACCATCTGATGCCGGGCGTGTCGAGGTTGACCTCGGCACGGGCGCGCGGGTTGATCGGCCACCAGCGCTGGGCCCTCTCGTTGTCGAGATAGGATGCGCGGTCATAGACGGCGTCGGTGTGAACCGTGATGCGGCCGCGGACGCGTCGTGGCAATGGATTGGATACCTCGTCGAGATCTATGGTCAGCTTGTCGCCGTCCCAATGCAGCGAGCTGGGGCCGATGACCAGCGTGTCCTCGCTTTGTGACAGGGCATCAGCCTTGCGCTCGGTCATCGCCCAGCGCCGGTCGCTCCTGCCGTAAAGCACCACATGCATGCAGCTGTAGTTTCTCGGATCTGCCGGATTTCCGCGCCGGGCCCATTTGTAGTAGGGGGAAAACACCGACCCGATGAAGGCAATGACCGTGAAGCCGTAGTTCCCGTCATCGCTCAGGCCGTCGACGTACCACCAGACATAGCCGTTGTCCTTCACCTGCGGGTCGAAACGCGGCCCGACGCCCGGCATGCCGCCGCCGACGCGCCCGAGCACTTTCCAGGTGATGCTGGGCGGCGCGGCCGCTGTGTGCGCCGGGGCCGGTGCGGTGCCGCCGGATGCCGCCTCCGCCGTGTCATCGCTGCTGTTGTGTCCGGTGCGCTGATGCAATGCGGTGTCTGCCATGCTCAAAATCAAACCCCTCCATCTCGATGCGCGGGAAGCCGGTCCCTCCGATTTCCGTTGCAGTTTGCAGATTCATATGTCAATATTAATTGACATAATATGTTGCAAATTAAAAGTGACAATATTGAATGGTGACCATTTTTGGGTAGTGCATTTGGGAGAGCAGCATGGATGAGGTTCCGAGAATCGAGCAAACGCTGGAAGTGGCAATTGCCCGCGCCACCGCCCAGGACTGTCCTCCCCTTCTGGCCGGCGCCGTGCGGCACGCCACGTTTCCCGGTGGCGCCCGAATACGGCCGCGCCTGTGCCTGGCGGTGGCAAAGGCATGTGGCGACGATATCCCCGATCTGGCCGATGCGGCTGCGTCCGCCGTCGAGCTTTTGCACTGTGCATCTCTGATCCATGATGATCTGCCGTGCTTCGATGATGCGCCGATCCGGCGTGGCAAGCCATCGGTGCACGTGGCCTATGGCGAGCCGTGCGCGGTGCTGGCCGGTGACGCCATGATCGTGATGGCGTTTGAGCTTATCGGACGGCAGATTGAAACGGCGCTGGCGCCCAAGCGAGTGGCTGACATCATTCGTATTGTTGCCAGCTCCGTGGGTATGCCGCATGGCATTGCAGCAGGTCAAGCATGGGAGCTTGAGCCAAGCATCGGCCTGGCGGACTACCAACGCGCCAAGACCGGTTCGCTATTTGCTGCTGCAACCGAGGCGGGTGCCGCAGCGGCAGGCATGGATTCCCGGCAATGGTGGGCGCTGGGCGAATGCCTGGGTGAAGCTTATCAGGTGGCGGACGATATTCGCGACGTCGCATCGACACCGGAAGAAATCGGCAAGCCGATCGGTCGCGATGCGGATCTGGGCCGGCCGAGCGCGGTGGCCCAGCACGGGCTCGATGGTGCCAAGAAGCGGTTGAAGAAACTGGTGGACGAAGCCATGGGATCAATCCCCGAGTGCCCCGGCAAGGACGAGTTGCGGCTAGAAATTGCCCATCAGTCCAGGCGCTTCCTGCCCAAAGAGCTGTTGCTGTCGGCGGCCTGATCCGCAGTCATGGAGACCGATCAGACCCACCCGATACCGCCGGTCAATCCGCCGCGCAAGGGTAGGGCAATCATGATGGTGCTGGAGCGGTTCCTGGACTGGCGCAACCGGAAGGTGATGAGCGCCGAATTTCGCAGGTGGGCTGCCCGTTTCCCGTTCACCAAGCCGGTGGCACGACGCCAATCGGCTGAACTTTTCAACATCTGTTCGGGATTTGTGAAAACCCAGACCCTGTTGGCCTGCGTACGTTGTGGGCTGCTTGAAGCCATGGCTGGTGGCGCACGGACCCATCCGGAACTGATGGCCGCCACCCGCCTGCCTGCCGAGAGTCTTGACCGTTTGCTGGCCGCAGCCCAAGCGCTGAAGCTGGTGAGCATGCGTTCAGGCAGTCGCTATGGCCTGGGATCACTTGGGCCGGCGGTGATCGGAGATCCAGGCATCCTTGCGATGATCGAACACAATGCGGTGTTTTACCGTGACATTGCCGATCCGGTCAGCCTGTTGAGGGGTGAAACAAGCGGCACCGAACTGCAGCGCTACTGGGCGTATTCTGGCAATGAGGCAGCATCGCAACTGGATGAACATGAGGTCCGTCAGTATTCGACACTGATGGCGGAATCACAACGCATGGTTGCAGAAGAAATAATTTCCGCCTATCCGCTCGGCAAACATGACTGGTTGCTGGATGTGGGTGGCGGACAGGGTGCGTTCGTCACCGCGGCCGGACTGGCCATTGCCGGGCTGAAGCTGTCGGTTTTCGACCTTCCCGCTGTTGCGGAGCGCGCCACCACACAGCTTGCGGCGGCCGGTCTTGGCGACAGGTTCGAGGCCTTTGGCGGTGACTTCTTCTCAAATGCCCTGCCGTCGGGGCCGGATCTGGTGACCCTGGTCCGGGTGCTGCACGACCACGACGACAGCGAAGCTTTTGCCCTGTTATGCAATATTCGCCGGTCGCTTGCTCCGGGCACGACCTTGCTGGTGGCGGAGCCCATGGCGGGTATCCGCGATGCTGCTGCCGTCGGCGATATCTATTTCGCTTTTTACATGCTGGCGATGGGTAAGGGCCGGGTGCGCAGCCCCACCGAGATACGCGGCATGCTGGCCCGGGCCGGCTTCGCCCGCACACGGTTTATTGCCACCAATACACCGGTCATTACCCAGATGGTTGCGGCGATCGCCTGATTTGTCCGCCGCCTGTGTGGTGAAATGGTTATTTCAGTTGACATATATAACTGTCAATATAAACTTACACATAACAAATTGACACCATTGAGGTGATAAACACAGGGGACAGGAATGCCTGCAGCGAAACCGCTCGCCGTTGTACTGGAAGCGCCGGAAAGACTGGATGTGCGTCCTGTCTCGCTTGCCGCCCCGCACGATGGCGATGTGGTGGTGGACGTTGAATGGTCCGGCATCAGTACTGGCACGGAGCGTCTCTTGTACACTGGAACCATGCCGCAGTTTCCGGGCATGGGTTATCCACTGGTGCCCGGATATGAATGTGTCGGCCGGGTCACCCGGGACGATGCAGCTTCCGCCCTGAAGCAGGGTGACCGGGTATTCGTGCCCGGCGCGCGCTGCTTCGGCGACATAAAGGGTCTCTTCGGCGGCTCCGCTTCTCGCGTCGTCACGCCTGCTGCCCGCGTGGTGCCTGTCGCGGACAGCCTCGGGGAAGAGGCCACGTTGCTGGCGCTTGCGGCGACCGCGTACCACGCGGTGGCAGCACCCGGAGCCAGCCTGCCCGATTTGATTGTCGGTCATGGCGTGCTCGGCCGGTTGCTGGCGCGGGTTGCCATGGCGGTGGGCGGCGATGCGCCGGTGGTGTGGGAAACCAGCAAGAACCGCCGTGGTGGTGGCCAGGGCTATACGGTTATCGATCCGGCTGCGGACACGCGAAACGGATATGCATCCATTTATGATGCCAGCGGCTCTGCCGACATTCTCGATGCGCTGATCGGCAGGCTGTCGCCGGGTGGCGAAATCGCGCTGGCCGGGTTTTACGAAAGCCGGCTCGGTTTTGAGTTTCCGCCGGCCTTCATGTGCGAAGCCCGCATTCGGGTCGCTGCCGAATGGAAAGAGCAGGACTTGCGCGACACCGCGCGCCTGATTGCCGACGGCAAGCTGTCGCTCAAAGGCCTGATCACCCATCACAGGAGCGCGCTCGACGCGCCAAGCGCCTACCGCACCGCATTCAACGATCCGGACTGCCTGAAAATGATCCTGGACTGGAGATCTGCCCGATGAGCAAGACCAACGTATACCAGGCACCGCACATCACGCCGTCCGAAGCCATGGCGCAGCGCCTGCGTGACGAGGCTGCGATCGAGCCTGATCCGGTTCCGACCGGCGAGGCGGCCAAGGAAACCCAGATTATCGCCATCTACGGCAAAGGCGGCATCGGCAAGAGTTTCACCCTGGCGAACCTGTCCTACATGATGGCGCAGCAAGGCAAGCGGGTGCTGCTGATCGGCTGTGATCCGAAGTCGGACACCACATCGCTGCTGTTCGGCGGGAAGGCCTGCCCGACCATCATTGAAACCTCCGCCCGCAAGAAGGAAGCCGGTGAAGAAGTCGATATCTCGGACGTTTGCTTCAAGCGCGACGGCGTGTTCGCCATGGAACTTGGCGGGCCGGAGGTCGGCCGCGGCTGCGGCGGACGCGGCATCATCCATGGGTTTGAATTGCTGGAGAAGCTAGGCTTCCACAGCTGGGGGTTCGACTATGTGCTGCTCGACTTCCTCGGCGATGTGGTGTGTGGCGGCTTCGGCCTGCCGATCGCCCGTGACATGTGCCAGAAGGTTATCGTCGTCGGGTCCAATGACCTGCAATCGCTGTATGTGGCGAACAATGTGTGCTCCGCCGTCGAGTACTTCCGCAAGCTGGGTGGCAATGTCGGTGTGGCCGGCATGGTGATCAACAAGGACGACGGAACCGGCGAGGCGGCTGCGTTTGCAGATGCTGTCAAGATCCCGGTGCTGGCCGCCATTCCGGCGGACGAGGACATCCGGCGCAAGAGCGCCAACTACCAGATCGTCGGCAAACCGGACAGCCAGTGGGGGCCGCTGTTCGAAACGCTTGCGGGCCAGGTTGCCGACGCGCCTCCAAAACATCCGACACCGCTCGACCAGGATGGTCTCCTGTCGCTGTTCTCGGCGGAAGAAACCGGCGGTGATTTCGTGCTGGAGCCGGCGTCGATGGCCGACATGTGCGGCGGTGAGGTGATTGAGAAACCGTCCCTGGAAGTTGTTTACGAGAACGTATGAGCAGGTAGATGAACAAGGCGATTGACAGCAGGCAGATCGAAAGCGCCACGACTGAGGTGGCCTACGATGACGTTGCTGCCACACCGACGCTGAGTGATGCGGCGGAACCCGGCGGGTTGGGTTGTTCCGCACCGCCAACCGATGCCGGCGCCGACGGGTGTCATGCCGGCAAGGATGAAATGCTGACGGCAGCCAAACTGGCTGGTCAGTCCGACATTCTCGATCAGTATGCAAAAGATTATCCCGCAGGCCCGCATGACCAGCCGCAGAGTATGTGTCCTGCCTTCGGGTCGCTGCGCGTCGGCCTGCGCATGCGGCGCACCGCAACCGTGCTGTCCGGATCTGCCTGCTGCGTCTACGGCCTGACTTTCACATCCCACTTCTACGGCGCAAAACGTACCGTCGGCTATGTACCGTTCAATTCCGAAACACTGGTCACCGGCAAGCTGTTCGAAGACATCCGCGATGCGGTGCATCAGATGGCGGATCCGGAAAAATACGACGCCGTGGTGGTGACCAATCTGTGCGTTCCAAGCGCATCGGGTGTGCCATTGCGGCTGTTGCCGAAAGAGATTAACGGGGTGCGCATTGTCGGCATCGACGTGCCGGGGTTCGGCATCCCGACCCATGCGGAAGCCAAGGACGTACTGGCCGGCGCGATGCTGAAATATGCCCGCGAGGAAGCCGAGCAGGGCCCGGTCGCGGCACCGCGTTCCGACAGTTCCGGCGGCCGGCCAACAGTCACGTTCACCGGCGAGATGTTCCCGGTCGATCCGATCACGCTCGGCCAGCTGCTCGAACCGCTTGGGCTGGCGGCCGGCCCGGTGGTGCCGACACGGGAATGGCGCGAACTGTACCAGGCGCTCAACTGTGCGGCCGTTGCCGCCATCCATCCGTTCTATGCCGCTTCGTTCCGGGAGTTTGAAGCCGCGGGCCGGCCGATTACGGGCTCGGCGCCGGTGGGCTATGAAGGCACCGCGGCCTGGCTGGAAGCCATTGGTGGTGTGTGCAATATCCCGGAAGCCGACATTACAGCGGCCAAGCAGAAAGCGCTGCCTGGCATCAAGGCCGCCCTTGGCGGTGTCTCCATTGACGGCACTATCACCGTGTCCGGCTATGAGGGTTCCGAACTTCTGGTTGCACGTCTGCTCAGCGAGGCCGGTGCCAAGGTGCCTTATGTCGGTACCGCGTGCGCGCGTTCGCAATGGTCGGAAGCAGACCGTGAATGGCTGGAAGCGCGTGGTTGTCATGTGCAATACCGCGCATCGCTAGAGCAGGACCTCGCCGGTATGCGCGATGCGCGGCCCGACTTGGCTATCGGCACCACGCCATTGGTCCAGGAAGCCAAACAGCATGCCATCCCGGCGCTGTATTTCACCAACCTGATATCTGCGCGTCCGCTGATGGGAGCCGCCGGTGCAGGCTCGCTTGTGCAGGTGATCAACGCCGCGCTTGCCAACAAGCACCGTTTCGACGAGCTCACCCAGTTCTTTGAAGGCGTCGGCACCGACCACGCGGCCGGCATCTGGGAAGACGTGCCGACGGACCGGGCCGAGTTCCGCAAGAAGTATGAGCGCCAGTTGAAGCCGGACAAAGCTGTAGAGGGGGCCATCGGATGCTGATCGCCGATCTCGACAGGGCAGGCGGATACTGGGGTGCGGTCTACGCATTTGCCGCTGTCAAGGGACTGCAAGTCATCATTGATGGACCAGTGGGTTGCGAAAATCTGCCGGTGACGGCGGTATTGCACTACACCGACGCGCTACCGCCGCATGAACTGCCGATCGTCGTGACCGGCCTGGCCGAGGAAGAACTGGGCCAGCACGGTACCGAAAGCGCCATGAAGCGGGCCCACGCTACGCTCGATCCCGGTTTGCCCAGTGTTGTGGTCACCGGGTCCATTGCCGAAATGATCGGCGGCGGGGTGACACCGGAAGGCACCAGTATCAAGCGCTTCCTGCCGCGCACAATCGATGAAGACCAGTGGCAGTCCGGCAACCGGGCCATGCTGTGGCTGTGGCAGGAGTTCGGCCTGAAGAAGGGCAGGATGCCAAAGGCGAAGAAGCGCAAGGAAGCCGATCCGCCGAAGGTCAACATCATCGGGCCGTGCTACGGCACCTTCAACATGCCGTCCGACCTGGCAGAAATCCGCCGGCTGGTGGAGGGCATCGGGGCCGAGGTCAATCTGGTGTTCCCGCTTGGCAGCCATCTCGCCGACGTGCCGAGGCTGGTTGATGCCGATGTCAACATCTGCATGTACCGTGAGTTCGGGCGTGCGCTGTGCGAAGGGCTTGGCAAGCCGTACCTGCAGGCGCCGATCGGGCTGCATTCAACGACCAAGTTCCTGCGTAAGCTGGGCGAGTTGCTTGAGCTGGATCCGGAACCATTCATCGAGCGTGAGAAGCACACCACTATTAAGCCGCTGTGGGATCTGTGGCGCTCGGTCACCCAGGATTTTTTCGGCACAGCGAGCTTCGCCATTGTCGCCAACGAAACCTATACCCGCGGCGTGCGCAATTTCCTCGAGGAGGAAATGGGCCTGCCGTGCAGCTTCGCCTATGCCCGCAGAGCAGGCGTGAAGCCGGACAACGACGTCGTTCAGGACGCCATCCGGAACACCCCGCCGCTGGTCATGTTCGGCAGCTACAACGAGCGCATGTACATGGCCGAGGCCGGGTGCCGCGCCATGTATGTGCCGGCCTCGTTCCCGGGCGCCGTGATCCGCCGCCATACCGGCACGCCGTTCATGGGCTATTCGGGTGCGACCTACCTGGTGCAGGAGGTTTGCAATGCGCTGTTTGATGCACTGTTCAACATCCTGCCGCTGGCCGGTGACCTGGACAAGGTCGAGGCAACTCCGACGAAACTCGAGGGTCAGATGGCCTGGGACGACGAGGCCCGGCTTGAACTCGACAGGCTGGTCGAAGCCCAGCCGGTACTGGTGAGGATTTCGGCTGCAAAGCGTCTTCGCGATGCCGCGGAGCAGGCGGCGCGACGCAAGGGCAAAGCGCTGGTGACGCCGGAGCTAGTTGCGGCCACGGCAGAGAATTTGAGGAGGGCGGCATGACGATATGTCTCGAAATGTCAGGCTTTCCAAACTGAGGAGAAGAACTGATGAGCGTTGATGTTCAAGGAAGAAGAATGAGTGGCTCGGTTCGTGATGCTGTCGACTTCAACATCATTTACGGCGTTGCGTTTGTGTTTTTCCTGATGGCGGCGGTGGCGCACCGGATCATTCCAAGACGGTGGCGGCCGAACCTCGATCCGACCGGGCAAGCCAGTTCGGTGATAGCGGAAGCGCGGATCGCTGCCAGCAACTCGGTTCCGTTCGCGTTCATGTGAACGCGGCTCGGCTCCCAGATTTCTTCCGGTGTTGCCGGTGGAAATGCCAACTGAAGGCCTAAGAGCTGGAAGGAAGGCAAACCCTCGCCACGCAGGGTGCGCGTGGTAACTGGCCGTATGGCCAACCAGTGGAGGGCATATCATGCCTGAAAACCAAAGCGGAACGCCGTCTGGGCTCACTCACGCAGAGGCTCAAGAGTTCCACCGGGTCTTTATGCAGGGATTCATGGGCTTCGTCGCACTGACGTTGGTTGCTCACATCCTGATCTGGCTATGGCGTCCGTGGTTCTGATGAACCGGACCTACATCTAGGAGGAAAAGATCATGTGGAAAATCTGGCTTCTGTTCGACGCACGTCGCGCGCTGATAGGCGTTCTCGCATTTGCCTTTTCGATGGTGCTGCTGAATCACTTCATTCAGCTCAGCACTCCTCGTTACGGCAGTTGGCTGAATGCTCCAATAGAAACGAGCTCAAACTGAGTTCGGACACCAACAGTGGCGGGCGGCGCTCTCATGCCGCTTGTGGCTGGCCGCCCGCTACATCAACGCTCAATTTTTTGGGCAGTAACAAGCTTTCTGCCGGAGATCAAGATCATGGCAATGCTTAGTTTTGAAAGAAAATATCGCGTCCGTGGCGGCACATTGCTGGGAGGAGACATGTTCGACTTCTGGGTCGGACCGTTCTATGTCGGCCTGTTCGGTGTAACTACCGTGTTCTTTACTTTCCTTGGTACCGCTTTGATCATTTTTGCGGCCAGCCAGGGACCGACCTGGAACATCTGGCAGATCAGCATTGCGCCGCCGGACCTGAGTTATGGATTGGCATTTGCGCCTCTCTTGAAGGGGGGATTGTGGCAAATTATCACGATCTGCGCGACCGGTGCATTTGTATCCTGGGCGCTGCGGGAGGTTGAGATTTGCCGTAAACTGGGGATTGGCTACCATGTGCCGTTTGCCTTCAGTTTCGCAATCCTGGCCTATGTGTCACTGGAGATCATCCGGCCCCTTCTGCTGGGCGCATGGGGCCACGCGTTTCCTTATGGAATCATGTCTCATCTCGACTGGGTATCCAATGTTGGCTACCAGTACCTTCACTTCCATTACAATCCGGCACACATGATAGCGGTCACGCTGTTCTTCACGACGGTGCTGGCGCTGGCGCTGCATGGTGGCCTGATCCTGTCTGCCGCCAATCCCGGCAAAGGCAAGACGATGCGCACGCCGGAATATGAAGACACTTTTTTCCGGGACACCATCGGCTATTCGATCGGCACGCTCGGCATTCACCGTCTCGGTTTTTTCCTGGCGATCTCCGCCGTCTTCTGGAGTGCCGTGTGCATCATCATAAGCGGGCCGTTCTGGTCTCGCGGTTGGCCCGAATGGTGGGATTGGTGGCTTAACCTGCCGATCTGGATTTGAGCGGAAAGGGAAAAATGATGGCTGAATATCAAAACATTCTGACCCGCGTTCAGGTTCGAGGCGAACTGGAAACCGGTGTTCCGGCCGACAATAATGCCTGGCCGCGTGATGGGACGCCTTTCTTCAGCTATCTTGCTGGCAAGATAGGCAATGCGCAGATCGGACCGATTTATCTCGGCTGGACCGGCTTGCTGTCCCTGATCTTCGGATTCATTGCTTTCGAGATCATTGGCCTCAATATGTGGGCATCGGTCAATTGGGATCCGATTGAGTTCATCCGGCAACTTTTCTGGTTGTCGCTGGATCCTCCCAGCCCGGAACAAGGCTTCAAGATCGTGCCACCGCTGAATGACGGCGGCTGGTGGGTGATTGCCGGTGGTTTCCTGACCGCATCGGTGCTGCTGTGGTGGGTGCGTATGTACTCACGTGCGCGCCAGCTCGGCATGGGACTGCATGTCTGCTGGGCGTTTGCTGCTGCCATATGGCTGTTCCTGGTCGTTGGCTTCATCCGTCCATTGCTGATGGGCAGCTGGTCTGAAGCTATCCCGTTCGGCATCTTCTCGCATCTGGACTGGGTGCAGGCATTCTCCCTGCGCTACGGCAATCTATTCTACAACCCGTTCCACATGCTCTCGATCGTGTTCCTGTATGGCTCGGTGTTGCTGTTTGCGATGCACGCCGCAACCATCCTGTCGGTCAGCCACCTGGGTGGTGATCGCGAACTGGAGCAGATAACCGATCGCGGTACAGCCAGCGAACGGGCCGCCTTGTTCTGGCGCTGGACCATGGGGTTCAACGCGACCATGGAGTCGGTACACCGCTGGGCATGGTGGTTCGCCATTCTCACGCCGCTGACCGGTGGGATCGGCATTCTGTTGACCGGTACCGTTGTCGACAATTGGTACCTGTGGGGGCAGAAGCACGGCCTTGTCCCAATGTATCCAGACATGTGGCCCGGGGTTGTCGACCCGGCCGCCCAATAAGGGAGAGAAACCATGAGAATCCCTGTATATGGCTACATTCTTGGTGCTGTGACGATCATGCTGACAGTCCCGATGATGATGACCTGGGAAGCCCCTCCGATGGATACTGCCCAGGTGGGATATCGCGGTACGGGCATGGAACTGATCTCAAACCCGCGCCTGGTTGCCAAAAATGCTGCGGCGGTCGAGATTCCTGAAGCACAGGAGCCGGCCGAGAAATCCGGCGACAAGGCATCCGATGTCTATGAAAATGTCCCGGTGCTCGGTGATCTCGATCAGGCGGAATTTGACCGTCTGATGCTGGCGATAACCGAATGGGTGTCGCCTGAAGAAGGATGCGGCTATTGCCATAGCGACGAAAACCTGGCCGATGACACCAAGTACACCAAGATCGTGGCGCGACGCATGCTGCAGATGACCAAGACCATCAACAACCAGTGGGGTGAGGTGCACGCACAGCCAACCGGTGTTACCTGCTACACCTGTCATCGCGGACAACCGGTCCCGCAGAACGTCTGGTCGACCAATCCCGGACTGCCTGAGTACGGTGGGATCGCTGCCAGCAGGATGGGGCAGAACCTGGCCAGCAAGGAAGTCGGCACGACTTCGTTGCCGTACGATCCGTTCACCGAACTGCTCGGCAAGGACGGCAAGATCCGTGTTGCGGCAACGACCGTGTTGCCGGAGGGAACCATGACGTCGTCCATCCAGGATACTGAGAAGACCTACGCGCTGATGATGCACATGTCCCAGTCACTGGGCGCTAACTGCACCTTCTGCCATAACTCACGCAACTTTGCTGACTGGAGCCAGAGCCCGGCCACTCGTGTCAAGGCCTGGCACGGCATCAAGATGGTCAATCAGATCAACCAGACCTACATTGATCCGCTTGCATCGGTGTTCCCGGACAATCGCAAGGGTCCGGAAGGCGACGTGCTGAAGGTGAATTGTGCCACCTGTCATGCAGGTGCAAACAAGCCGCTCTACGGTGCAAACATGCTGAAGGACTATGTGACCGAGCTGAACGCGGCGAAAAGCCAGTAGTCGGCCCTCGGTCGGTCTTTACATAAGTGGTCATTGTCAGCCGGGGAGATGTTGTGTCTCTCCGGCTTTTTTTGATGTCGACAGGCAGGTGTTGCCGGAGCCTGGCTACCAGATCAGCGCGAAACGGGTGCCGCCTGATTCCATAGGTGAGTTCCCGTGATCTCGACAGGTGCAGTTGCAGTGCACCAGCACCTGAAACAGGCGCCGGAAGGTTTCGCGAAAGTATGTGTCCACGAAGGGGGCGGCCTGCCTGTCCGCAAACAGCGGAGATCCGGATATGGAAATGCTGACCGGCCGTCGAGCGTTGAAATGAAATGCGCCGCTGCCTGCAAATGTCCAGGCATGGCGTGAGATCGCCCTGAGCAGAAGGCGCGCCGACAGGTCTGCCGGCAGACATTTCAGCGCAACCCGTGCGGCGACCGGGATCCGGTTCTTGAGCAGGTAATCGGCCGTTCGGACACCGGCGTCGGCGGCAATTTTCAATGCTGCTTTGCGGGGACTGGTTTCGGCCAGCGCTGAGTGCAGTGCAGCCACTTCTCGCTCCGGGACCATTTTCGTTGGCGGTTGGACGATGTAACGCGGAAGCCCGGCATCACGCAGCATCCTGTCGGCATATGCTGGGCCCAACTGGTCGCGGGCCGCAGCTACAAGCTGAGTGACGGCATTCGGGCCTATGAGTGCGTCAGGCATTCTTCGATGGCAGATTGGTGGCCTTGGGCGCTTTGACCGGATAGACGGTGATACCCGCGGATTGCACAGAGTCTTCCATCTGCCGGGTTCCACCGCCACAGGCCATTACTGGTTCGCGGACCCCTGCACGTTCCCTGGCCCGGGCCTTGCCTTGGGCTCGCAATGCCTGCTTGCGCTCCTTTGCCTTGCGGGAACGATCGGCTGACGCTTCCCAGTCCGCCATCTGGGCTTCTGCTATGGTGCGGGTTTCATCGAAGTGGAAGTCCACCTTGTCTTTCGATTGCGGGCCCCAATATCCGGCCTTGCCGAGGTCGTAGAACGTGCGTCCCACGCCTGCCTTGATGAATGCCTTCAGGCATCCGAGCAGGTAGCGGCGGCGATAGCCGGTGCCGCGCCATGGATAGTGAAACAGCGCCTTCTTCATGTAGAAGCGGCGATAGTTGTTCATGACGCCATCGAGCAGTTCGCCGCGGGTAAGCGCTTTTGGCTTCATGATCGGGGTCACGAAATTGTACTTGGAGAAGTCGAACACCTCGACCTGATCCCGCAATTCCTGAAACAGTGGCGTGAACGGCCACGGCGTATACATAGCCCAGTTGGCGAGATCCGGTTGCCAGTCCCAGGCCATCTGATAGGTCTCTTCCAGGGTTTCGGCTGTCTCGTTGTCGAGGCCGACGATGAACTGCGCTTCGACGAATATATCTGCCTCGCGAAGTAGGCGGATGGCCTCCTTGTTGTTTTCGACCGTCGTTTCCTTGTTGAACTGGTCGAGCTTCATTTGAGCGGCTGCTTCTGTGCCGAGGCTTACATGCACCAGTCCCGCCTTGCGATACAGCGCCAGCAGGTGCTTGTCGCGCATGATATCGGTGACCCGGGTGTTGATGCCCCACTGGATCTTGTCCGGTAGGCCGCGTGCGATCAGCTCGTTGCAGAACTGGATGAACTTCTTGCGGTTTATGGTCGGTTCCTCGTCGGCAAGGATGAAAAATCCGACGCCGTGGTTTTCCACTAGGTCCTCGATCTCGTCGACAACCTTCAGCGGATCGCGTACCCGGTAATCGCGCCAGAATTTCCACTGGCTGCAGAACGAGCAGGTGAACGGACAGCCGCGGGCCATGTTCGGGATGGCAACCTTCCGGTTGAGGGGAATGTAGATGTACTTGTCCCACTCCAGCAGTGACCAATCTGGCCTGATGCCATCCAGGTCTTTTACGGTCGATGCTGCCGGGGTGGCGATGATTTCCTCACCGTCACGGTAGGCGATGCCGCGCACTTTTGATCTTCTGTCCGGCCAACCGCCAGTGTTAAAAGTGTTCATCAGGTCGACCAGAATCTCTTCACCCTCGCCACGCACGATGACATCAATCCAGGGCGCTTCGGACAGGACTTGCCGGTACATGAAGGTTGCGTGGACGCCACCCAGCATGCGCAGTGCACCCGGCACAACTTCGCTGGCAATCTCCAGTACCCGTTCGGCCATGTAGATCGATGGTGTAATGGCGGTTACGCCGACCACATCCGGTGCGAGCTCTGCCAGCTTTTTGCGCACTACATCGTCGGAGAGATTATTGGTCATGGCATCGATGAAATGGACATCATCGTAACCTGCCGATTTCAGCGATCCGGCCAGGTAGGCTGCCCAGGCCGGCGGCCAGTTGCCGGCAATTTCAGCGCCGCCTGAGTGGTAGTTGGGGTGGACAAGTACGATACGCATGGCAATCCTCCTTGTGATGAAAAAATCTAACATTTTGAAAGAGTTACGTGATTGACATGGATCAATGATTCAACTGGGAACGAGCCGGAAAAGAAGAAACCCTGCTCCGGGAGCGAAGCAGGGTTTCTGGATTGTCCAGCAGATGCAAGTTACCTTCAGTCCAGGAGGGGATCCTCTACGTCAGCCTGCAAAAACTGAACAATCAAGCCAGGGATTTGGCTAGGCGGCCGCGCGGGCAAGAGCGCATTGCGACCACAGCTCGTTGAGAGCGGTCACCAGATGGTCGATGTCGGCCTGGCTGTGACATGGATTGGGCGTGAAGCGCAGACGCTCGGTGCCCTTGGGGACGGTCGGATAATTGATCGGCTGCACATAGATGCCGGCATTGTCTAACAGCCAGTCGGAGATCCACTTGCACTTGACCGCATCGCCGACCATGACCGGCACGATGTGGCTG
>JANQOK010000015.1 GCA_028289645.1 Anderseniella sp. | reverse complement strand
CGCACTGGTTGATGGCCGCGGTCATGGCCGCAATCACGTCCGGGTTCTGGCCCATGCCGAGATAGTCATTGGAACACCACACGGTGACGTCGCACACCGGGCCGTGGGTCTTGTTGCGCGCGGCCCTGGGGAACTGGCCCTGGTGGCGCGCCAGGTCGGCGAATATCCGGTAGCGGCCCTCGTCGCGAAGACTGGCCAATTGCTGCTCAAAAAACCCTGCGTAGTCCATCAACTGTTACCCTCACCAAATGTGCCGCCCCTTTATGGCCCATAAACTTAGAATGTTTCCAGAGGTGCAAGTGCCGCATGTGACACAATAATGTGTCACAAAATGGTGTTTCCGGTGCTCATCCGGTGCGAACCCGGCCATGGTGGGACATGAATTTCATTATGGCTCTTGCCAACAAACTTCATTCGTACAAGTCTCTTTTCCAGCAACCGATGAAGTTGCACGAGCCAAGCCGGGACGGCAGAGCGAGCGGCGGACAGCGCCGTAACAATAAAGGTCACAGCAACGGAGCCGATCTCGCGGCTCCAGGAACCGTGACCAGGAGGAAATCAGGAATGAATTGCGTAAGAACACTTGCAATTGGCGCTGCGGTACTGGCCCTGGCCGGACAGGCCCAAGCGGGCGACGTCAAGCTGCCGGGACAGCTGGCCTGGACTGCCTACGGCACCGGGTCTGCCGGCTACAACCAGTCGGTGGCCATCGGCGCGGCGCTGAAGACCGCGACCGGCACCAATTTGCGCGTGCTGCCGGGCAAGAACGACGTGGCGCGCACCGAGCCGCTGCGCCAGGGCAAGGTGCAGTTTTCCGCTACCGGCGTCGGCGGATCGTTCATGGCCCAGGAAGGCGTGTTCCAGTTTGGCGCCGAAAACTGGGGGCCGCAGCCGGTGCGCGTGCTGATGGCCAACAATGGCGGCGCGGTCGGCCTGTCCATGGGCGTGGCAAAGGACGTGTGCGAAAAGGCCGGCAAGCCGGACTGCAAGGGTTTCACCTATGCCGACCTGAGGGGCATGCGGGTGGCCTGGGTCAAGGGCGCGCCGGCGCTGAATGTCAACAACGAGGCTTATCTCGCCTATGGCGGGCTGACCTGGGATGACGTGGAGCGGGTCGACTTCGGCGGTTTCAGCGCCTCGTGGAAAGGCATGGGCAACAATGAAGTGGACGCGGTGTTCGCCTCGACCAATTCCGGCCTGGCCTATGCGCAGGCCTCCAATCCGCGCGGCCTGATCTGGCCCGAGATTGACCCGAACAATAAAGAAGGCCTGGCCCGCATGCAGGCGATCGCGCCGTTCTTCACGCCGGTCAACGCCAAGGTCGGCGCCACCATTGACGGCGGCGATCCGGTGCCCACGGCAGGCTATGCCTACCCGGTGCTGACCGCCATGGAATCCCAGGATGCGGATCTCGTCTACAACATGACCAAGGCGATGATCGAGCTGTTCCCCGAATATGACGGCAAGGCGCCGGGCATCGGCGGCTGGGCCAGGGACAAGCAGAACTTCCAGTGGGTCGCGCCCTATCACGACGGCGCCATCCGCTATTACAAGGAGATCGGCGCCTGGAGCGACGCCGACCAGGCCCACAACGACAAGCTGGTCAAGCGCCAGCAGGCGCTGCAGGCGGCCTGGCAGCAACTGAAGGACGAGAACCCGGACAACTGGGCCGAAGCCTGGGACAAGAAGCGCCGCGACGCGCTCAAGGCCGGCGGTTTCGAGGTGGTGTTCTAGGCCGCTTGTGACACGAGTTGCGGGCGTGGCCGCACACAGGCTGCGCCCGAACTCCAGGCGGGGGGCACTGTCCTGACCGATGCATCTGAAACCAAGCAGGTAAACACCGGCGGGCTGGTGAACGCCGAACCGACGCTGGCGCGCACCAGTATTGGTGCACCTGCTCGCACGGCCGTGGTTGTGCTGACCATCGCCGGCATCGCCTTGTCGGTGTATCAGCTGTTCGGGCTCGGCAAATATGTCACCACGCTGTTGCAGGGCCAGTATTTGTACCTGCTCGGCGGGCTGTTCCTGGCCCAGGTGTTCCTGTGCTTCAAGATGTTCAAGGCAGCACCATCCATCCCGCAATGGTACGACTGGGCGCTGTCCGGTCTGGCGCTTGCGGCCATGGGGTATTTTGCCTTAACCGCCGAGCAGAGCCTTGATGCCGGCTGGGAATATGCCGCGCCCGACACCGCGCGCTGGGTGTCGCTGCTGGTCTACCTGCTGATCCTGGAAGGCACGCGCCGGGCCGGTGGCTTCACCCTGTTCATCATCGTGGCGGTGTTCTCCATCTACCCGACCTTTGCCGACAAGGTGCCCAATCCGCTGAACGGGTTTGCGCAGCCGTTCTGGGACACGGTGCCCTATCACATCATTTCCGCGGAAAGCTCGTTCGGCATCCCGATGCGCGCCTTCGGCACGCTGGTGATCGGCTTCATCCTGTTCGGCGCGGTCTTACAGCGCACCGGCGGCGGCAAGTTCTTCAACGACCTGGCGCTGGCGCTGGTCGGCGGGTTTCGCGGCGGCGCAGCCAAGGTGGCCATCTTCGCCTCCGGCTTCATGGGCTCGATGTCCGGCTCGGTGATCTCCAACGTGCTGACCACGGGTGCAGTATCGATCCCCGCCATGAAGAAATCCGGCTTCCAGCCGCGCTATGCCGCCGCCACGGAAGCGTGCGCGTCGACCGGCGGGGTGTTGATGCCGCCGATCATGGGGGCGACGGCGTTTGTCATGGCGTCGTTCCTGGAACGGCCCTACATCGAGATCGCGCTGGCCGCCGCTATTCCTTCGATCCTGTACTATTTCGGCCTGTTCGCGCAGATCGACGCCTATGCGGCCAGGCGCGGCCTGAAGGGCATTGCGCGCACCGAACTGCCGTCGGTGGCGGCCGCGGTCAAGGAAGGCTGGCTGTACCTGTTCGTGTTCGGCCTGTTGATCTTCATGATGGTGCACCTGCGCCAGGACACGCTGGCGCCGTTCTACGCCACTGCCCTGCTGCTGGTGATCAACCAGTTCCTCAAGCGGCACCGGTTCACTCTGTCGAGCGGCTTCGACCTGGTGTTCGGCGTCGGCAAGGCGCTGGCCGAACTGACCGCGGTGCTGCTCGGCGTCGGGCTGATCGTCGGGGCGTTTTCGGCCACCGGGCTCGCCGGCACCCTGGTCAACGACCTGGTGTTCATGGCCGGCAACAATGTCATCGTGCTGCTGATCATGGGGGCGCTGACGGCGTTCGTGTTCGGCATGGGGATGACGGTGACGGCGTGCTACATCTTCCTGGCCGTGGTGCTGGCGCCGGCGCTTGAGCAGGCCGGGCTCAACCGGGTCGCTGTGCACCTGTTCATCCTCTATTGGGGCATGGTCAGCTACATCACGCCGCCGGTGGCGCTGGGCGCGTTTGCGGCGGCGACCATGGCCGGCTCGAGCCCGTTCAGGACCGGGCTGGAGGCGATGCGGCTGGGCGGGGTGATCTATATCGCGCCGTTCTTCTTCGTGCTCAACCCGGCGCTGGTCGGCGTCGGCTCGGCCGGCGAGATCACCTTCGTGCTGGCCACGGCGCTGATCGGCATCACCTTCATCTCAGGCGCTCTGCAGGGCCATGTCAGCTATGTGGGCGGGCTCGGCGACGGACCGGTCGGCCTCGTCATGCGGATGATCCTGTTCGCCGCCGGCCTGCTGTTCGCAGCCCCCGGCAACGAGACGCTGGGGGTCACGCACACGGAGCTGAGCCTGGCCGGCATCGTGGCCGCCTTGCCACCGCTGATCTACGCCTGGACAAGGCATCGCGAGACGTGAACGGGGGGTTGACGGGCGGTGCGCAAGGTTACCCGTTGCTGCCGCGTCCAAGCCGGGCTATAGAGGACGCACCAACTTAGCATTTGCACCCGTAGCTCAGCTGGATAGAGCGCTGCCCTCCGAAGGCAGAGGCCAGAGGTTCGAATCCTCTCGGGTGCGCCAAATAGTGATGGTCCGTTCCGACCACATAGCTTTCTGGCTAATACTCGTTCGAACTATCAACAGGGCGAAGAAGCAAGATACTGCCTTGTAGCATAAAACCGTCTTGGCAAGAGACCCCGTTGTGCGCGCCCGTAGCATCCGCGCGGTCTGTGGCTCTGTCAGGTAGTATAATCGTTTCATAACTAGCAGACCCCACCGTCGGTCAACCACCCGAAAGAGACTTCGCTCTCCCTGCACTAAAAGACAAAACGGTGTTCCTTACCTTGATGAATCCCGACCAAATCGTGGAGACCAACCTTGCGCGGATCGAGTGCGCAACACCGTATCGACGCTAGACCCGTCGATTGGATGAAAGCAGTATGGATTGATGGATACACGTAGCCCGGAACAGAGACGGCGCATCATGCAGGCCGTCAAAAGCAAGAACACCGGACCGGAGATCCTAGTCCGGCGCCTGCTTCACGCAATGGGCTACCGTTTCCGGCTTCATCGCAAGGATCTGCCGGGCAAGCCCGACATTATCTTGCCGAGGTATCGAAAGGCGATCTTCGTTCATGGCTGCTTCTGGCATGCCCATGGATGCCCGATAGGCAAACCGCCAAAGTCGCGGCCAGAATATTGGATTCCAAAACTTGAAAAAAACTCCAAACGTGATAGAACAAAAATAGAACAACTCGAAGCGCGAGGATGGCGTGTGCTCGTGGTTTGGCAGTGTCAGACCAAGGATATGGATACTTTGGCTGAGAGGTTGACGGCCTTTGTGGGCGAGTTCTAGATGTCGATCGACATAGAGGCCCTGCCGGGTTAAAGTAACAGTAGAATCAATATTGTTTACAGAGGATAAGTAGAATGCGGCCAATTGGGATCGATCTATTTGCTGGGGCCGGTGGCCTGAGTCTCGGTTTCGAGCAGGCCGGTTTCGACATTGCCGCAGCCGTCGAGATCGATCCCGTACATTGTGCCGTCCACAAATACAATTTTCCAAAAACCGCCGTAGTCCCGCTTTCTGTTGAGTCGCTTGGCGCTGAGCAAATTCGCAAAGCTGCGGGTATCGGTAGCAAGACAGTCGATTGTGTCTTTGGTGGAGCGCCGTGCCAAGGCTTTTCACTCATTGGACATCGTGCCATCGACGATCCCCGCAACAAACTAGCGCTCGATTTTGTGCGCATTGTATCTGAGCTCAAGGCTCGAATGTTTGTGTTCGAAAACGTGAAGGGTTTGACAGTTGGCAAGCACAAAGACTTCTTGAAAGAGCTCGTCGTGACCTTCGGCGAATTTGGGTACGATGTCCGCGTTCCTTGGAAAGTTTTGAACGCCGGGAACTTCGGAGCACCTCAATTTCGTGAACGTCTGATCCTTTTCGGTTGCCGGAAGGGCGAAATGATGCCCGATTACCCTGCCGAAAAAACAAACCTATCCGGGCGAAAAAAGATTATTGCAGGACTCGCCGATGGTCCCACTTGCATTGATGCGCTTGGCGACCTTCCGGACGCAGACAAATTTCAGGAGCTTCTGAATTCGGATGCTGTAAAAACCTCAAAGCTCACCAAACCGTCTGTCTATGCTGCAGAATTACGATGCTTGACCAATAGCGCCTGGCATTTCGGTTACGCGCGGGACTGGGACAGGTCGCTCCTGACCTCGAGTGCGAGAACGGAGCACACCGAAATTTCTCGTAGGCGTTTTGCGGAAACCGAGCCCGGCAGCGTTGAACCCATTAGTCGCTTTTTCAAACTCCCGAACAACGGCGTATCAAATACATTGCGCGCAGGTACTGACGGAGCTCGTGGGGCGTTCACTAGTCCACGGCCAATCCACTATCGCCACAACCGCTGCGTGACTGTCCGCGAAATGGCACGTCTACATGGATTCCCCGATTGGTTCCGCTTCAACGTCACCAAATGGCACGGCGCGCGACAAATCGGAAACGCTGTGCCTCCGCCACTCGCACGGGCAATTGCGGGCGAAGTGATGAAGGCGCTTGGGATTGAACCAACTAGGCCCAAGCAAACACTTGCACTTGGTAACGAAAGTTTGCTTTCGCTAGATCTGTCCGGTGCCGCAACGCATTTCGGGGTAGCAGCGCCTCCTAGCCGTCGGGACAAGAAAAGCGGGTCAAAGAAGCGCAAACAGGTTGATATCGAACGTGAACGATTAGCCGAGCATGCTGTACATGGCTAAAAAAGATACTGCCGCATATGACCTGATTATCGAACAAATCTTCTTCGATCATTACAATGATGGGACAACCGAATTCGAATTCATCCGACGCGAAATAATCGCAGCTAAAGATACTCATGCTCCGGAGTTGGACTTAAATCCAGGCGACGTCCCTTACAGTTATAGATACCGAAGGGTCTTGCCTCCAAAAGTCATCGAAACGCAACCAGATGGTCTTGAATGGATTATTGAAGGCGCTGGACGCTCTCGCTACCGCTTCAAACTTGTTCCAGCAACACGGATCGAACCAAATAGCTCGCTTGTCGTTACAGATATACCAGACGCGACGCCGGAATTGATAAGTGCCTATGCACTCGATGACGAGCAAGCTCTTCTTGCAATCGTTCGGTACAATCGGCTGATTGACACGTTTCTGAGCCTGACGACCTATAGCCTCCAAAACCATTTGCGCACCACAGTGAAAGGAATAGGGCAGATTGAGATCGACGAGTTGTATGTCGGAATAGACAAGCACGGTTGCCACTACGTAATCCCTGTTCAGGCAAAAGGCGGCAAGGATCAAATTGGCATTGTTCAAACGACGCAGGATATTCGTTTTGTCGACGAGAAATTCCCCGGAATGCGTTGTTGCGCAGTCGCTGCTCAGTTCATGGATGACAAGGTAATCGCGTTGTTTGAACTTACGCTTCAAGACAATGAGATAAAAGTCGTCGAAGAGCGGCATTACAGATTGGTTGCTGCGAAAAATATTGATCAAAATGCTATAAAAAACTACCGGGATTAGTTTGTTTCATGTAAAGGGTAAAGCGATGATCAAACGTATCCAACTTCTACAATACCTCGATCAATTCCGCAGGGATGTATAACCGGAGATCACTGTCATACAGTAAACCACTCCTTGATTTATTACTTTGATCGAAATTATTCTTCATGTTGCTTCATTAAAGCTGAATACTCTGAAAGTCAGATTCAGCCTGGAGAAATTGGGCTTGGCAAAATCTAAGAAAAACCGGATAGCCGAAAGCGTAACCGAATTCCTTGAACACGTATTTGAATTCAAGAACATAAATGAAGGCACACGATGCTACAGAGGCGAAGGGGATTCTTCATGGAGACTGATGCCTTCCATAATGCGTGGAGTTCGATCTGGAGCGGAAAATCAAATCCTTAGTGAACTCTTGCTTGAGGCTCCAAACGAATTTGATAGCGACAAATCGATGTTCGATAAATTAGTGCGAGCGCAACACTATGGCCTGCCTACAAGACTCCTGGATGTCTCCTTAAACCCATTAGTTGGGCTATATTTTGCATGTTACGAGACAGATCAGCGCGAGAACGATGGTACAGTAAGAGTGTTTGACTTCAATCCAAAGAGAGTAAAGTACGCGGACAGCGACGCGATCAGCTTGATATGTAATCTCGCGCGGCTATCGGACAGCGAGAGGGAGGAGATTTCTAGCGAAAGGGACAAACATCCAATAAAAACGGCAAATGCAAAAAATTCATTTAGAAAAATAAAAGCTATTGAGAGATTAATGCAGTTCGTTCGTGTCGGAAAACCTTATTTCCTTAATACTATAGAGCCATATGATTTATTTAGATATTATTTTGTATTTCCGACAAAAAATAACAAAAGAGTAATCGCACAATCTGGCGCTTTTATAGCAGCAGGATTATTGACATATAGATCACCATCTTCATCAAATGCCATGGAAATAAAAAACATAATTATACCAAACTATTCGAAAGAAAAAATTATCAGAGAGCTCGATCTTATAAATATAAACTCCCGAACTCTTTTTCCAGAAATTGAGTTTGCGTCCAAGTACATAAAACAAAAATGGTCTGAGTGAGCCTCAACGGATAGCTAACCCAACTTATGACCTAAAAGTTGAACTAGTTTTCAATTCCAATCCAACGATGTTAAAATTCGCATGTCATACTGATAGTCGTTTGATGTGTCGTAGTCGAATTGATCTATGCGACCAACAGTAGTCTATACTTTCCTGCTCACTTCGGAATCAGCTTGCCATCAGAATCGAAGTGGAAGCACTTCTCGAACCCAAATGCGTTCCAGAGGTAATCCATCTGCTCCGCTATGGCGGTATCATACTCATTGTCGTCGCGATATTCGGTGATGAGCGACGGCGGCAGATGCAAGTCATCTGTTTCATATGGCGATGGCGAATCCCAATGCTCTGGATTGACATACAGCACGACGCCTTTAATCCGAAAGAATGACATTTGGAGCAACATCGGCGGCGACGCCTCGTAGGCTCTCATCGCCTTCATATACTGGTTGAGGCTATGGAGAAGCCTTTCTGGTAATGCTCGCGAAGGTATTGACCTACTTTCAGAAATAATACTGGTCGTGGTCGCCTCTATGCTACCGTTCCTAAACACCTGCGTGTAGCCGTGGCAGGTGCCGCCTCCACTTACGCGGTGCACTAGAAAACCGTCGAGATTTATGGCGGTCGAGTGACTACTACTGCCTATCGGTGCAAGGTCAGAACGTTGAGCCATCATATCCGCGATCTCGATGCGCCGGTTGGCTGCCATGTCGGATAATGGAATGACATGCGCAATCAAACCACCGTTATTGATGGGTAAAGGAAGCGAACCTTCGTTCGCGTTCACACGAAAAAATCGCTCCCGCGTGAATGCTCGTGCGCGCTCTTCAACTGTGTGCTGCTGTCCAAATAGCTGGCGCAGTTCTTCCATTGGCAATTCATAAGCACCTGATGAGTTCCTACCATGGAATTTGCTGCTTCCTTTGAAGTTTCGCCTGTGTGGCGGGTTATAGCTGCGCGGCACATAGATAACGATTACATCTCCACCCGAAACTTGAACGCGTTTCATACGTAGCCCGACGATAGGCGGCTCAATCGCGGTACGAGCAACATTCTCCAAACGCTGCAGCTCTTGATCAATATCCAAGCCAGAGATTGGTATGATGCTGGTTGCCGCTCCATCCTTCTCATCGACGCCGATTAACAAATGACCGCCCAACGCATTCGCAAATGACGATATGTCTTTAAGAAGCTCTTTTTTGTGAGAGTCGCCATTACCGTATGGCGATCTCTTGAATTCGAGATGCACGGATTCGGTTGCCCCAGCATTTACCAGTTGTTCTATGGTTGATGCGTCGATCTCATCAAAGTTCTTACCAAGCAGCATTCTCTCTTCCTCCGAAGGTTTGGCTGCCAAAGTAGCAAAAACAGCTTCGATTTGTGAGCTGTGAATTACTCAGAGAACATTTGTTACAGATTCATGTTTCGAATATTCTTGTTCTTCATGCCAAACGATATGATGAGCCCAAATAATTTTTTGGCCCTAAGCTTCGACTTTCAACTGATCATCAGTCATTGCAGCGCTAACCTTATTGTCAATCGATTCAGTTGCAGCTCTTAGAAGATCATCATTGCGATGTGAATAGCGTCGCGTAGTCGAACTATTGGTGTTACAAAAAGCGCACCAATTGTCGTAAAGTTTGCTCCGCCAGCATCTGCAACGCCGGCAAAACTATGTCGAAGGTCGTGCAAGCGCTAGCCAAAAATTCCATCACAACCCACCTACCCCACCACGCGCTTCGCCATCTTGCTCTTCGAGTAGTACAGCCACGATATCCAGCCCTCGGGCCTGAAGCCGACACGTTCGTACAGGGCTTCTGCCTTCGCCACGGCGATCAGGCCGGCGGCGGTGGCGCCGGCTTGCCTGGCCTGGTCCAGCGCGTAGGTGAGCAAGGTCCCGGCATGGCCCTTGCCGCGGGCGGCTTCCACCGTGCCGACATTGTAGATACCGGCCATGCCATCGGTGATCAGCACCGTGACCGAGCTGACCGGTTCGCCGTCGATGCATAGCAGCCAGGAGAAGAAATCGTCCGGGCGCGACCGGGCGAGGCTGTGCTCCGCGGCAATGGCCTGCCTGCGCGCGGGCGTGGTCATGGGCCCGACATAGGGGTGCGGCACCTGTTTGCTGAACCGGTCGAGACCGGTCAGCCGCTCGATGGTCACGCCGGCGTTGAGGGCCGGGGCCTGAAGCCCGTCGAGGCGGTGGATGAACACGTCAAAGCGCTTGTTGTGCTGGAAGCCCATCGCCCGGAAGCGCTGGATGGCGTCTGCCGGCGTGGCGTGCTGGGTGACATAGGCCCACACGGCCGAGCCATAAGGCGCGGCCTCGTCGAGGCAACGGTCGATGACCGTGTCGAAGCCCGCCTCGTCGAGCCGGATGCGGTGCATGCTGCTGCCGCCGCCGTGTTTGTCCAGCGACCAGTCGAGGCCGTGGGTGCGGTCCGCCGTGCCGCCATTGGCCAGGATGTGGGCCTGCCACCACTCGGCCAGGTTGGCCTCGTAGGCAAGCGTGAGCTGCTGGTCCGCCATGGCGATCTCCCCTCGCACTGAAAAACCCGAACGGCAATTTGTCTGCTCCGGGCAGAGCAGAGGCAAATCGAGCATGGATGCCCACAGTTGACAAGCCGCGCTGGGTGATCCCGTGTTTCTTCGCCAGCCAGAACCTGCTATGGGATATGATTCGTATAAAGATTGTTTTTGGAGCCTTGAGGATTGCCTGACCTTTCCAGACCAGTGGACGAGATCTTCGCCGCCGCCGCGCACCGCCACCCGAACCGGGTTGCCGTGGCCCATAACGGAACCAGCATCACCTATGACCAGCTTAATGCCGGCGCCAAGCGGCTGGCGACCTGGCTCGACGGCCTCGGCCCGGCGGGCGATGGCGCGAGCAGCGACGGGCCCGGCCTGGTGGCTTTCTGCATGCAGCCTTCCATCGCCCGCACCGAGCTGATGCTGGGCGCGCTTTATGGGGGCTGCGCCTTCGTGCCGATCGACCCGGACTTTCCCGACGAGCGCATCCGCTACATCCTGGACGACATCGGCGCCGGCTTCATCGTGTGCGACGAGGCCAACCGGACGCGGCTCAGCAAGGCGCTGAAACAGGCTGAACGCACCATCGCGGTGGAGCTGATCCCGGCGGCGCGCGACGAGCCACCGGCGGACGGCCCGGGAGCTCATGAGACCCGCAACAGCGCCGACAGCCTGGCCTATGTCATGTACACGTCCGGCTCCACCGGCCGGCCGAAGGGCGTGGCGATCCCGCACCGCGGCATCGTCCGGCTGGTGCTGGACACGAACTATATCGAGTTCGCCGCCGATGACGCAGTCGCGCACCTGTCCAACGTGGCGTTCGACGCCTCGACCCTGGAGATCTGGGGGCCGCTCTTGAACGGGGCCAGGGTGGAAATTGTCGAGCGCGACGTGGCACTCGACCACCGGCGGCTGAAGGCGAAGATCGAGGAGGCCGGCATCACCACCATGTGGCTGACGTTCGGCCTGTTCAGCCAGCACGTACTGTCGGACGTGTCGATGTTTGCCGGGCTGAAATACCTGCTGTTCGGCGGCGAGGCCGCGTCGCCGGACATCGTGCGCCGCATCATGTCGTCGCCGGCGCGGCCGCGGCACGTGATCAACGGCTACGGCCCGACCGAGAACACCACATTCTCGCTGACCCACGAGTTTCACGACGTGCCGGACGACGGCGCGCCGATCCCCATCGGCCGCGACATCGCCAACAGCGCCTCGGTGCTGGTCGACGAGAGCCTGACACCCATCGACGGGCCCGCCCAGGGCGAGCTGCTGGTCTCCGGCCCGGGCCTGGCGCTGGGCTATTTCGGCGATGCTGAACGCACCGCGGAAAAGTTCATCCGCACCGCCTGGTCGGACGAGCTGCAATACCGCACCGGCGACATCGTGCGGCGTCTGCCGGACGGGACTTGCGTGTTCGTCGGGCGCGTCGACAACCAGGTCAAGATCCGCGGCCATCGCATCGAGCTGGAGGAGATCGAGAACACCCTGACCGCGCACCCGGCCATCGACGGCGCGGTGATCCTGGTCAGCGACGACGGGGCGGCCGGCACCAAGGCGTTGTCGGCCTACCTCAACTCGACCAGCGAGCTGCCCGACGTGCGCCAGATCAGGGCGCACCTGGGCAGGACCCTGCCGACCTACATGGTCCCGTCCCGGTTCTACCGGGTCGAGCGGTTTCCGCTGCTGTCCATGGACAAGGTGGACCGGGCCAAGCTGGCGAGTATACGGTTCGAGCCGCTGCAGGACACGGGCGGGCACGCCGGGTTCACCGGCAGCGAGGCGGTGATCGCCGACATCTGGGCGCGGCAGCTCAAGTGCGACGTTGCGGCCATCGGGCCGGATGACGGCTTCTTCGACCTGGGCGGCGACTCGCTGTCTGGCATCCAGGTGCTGGCCGAGATCGAAACGGCGTTCAAGATCACGCTGCCGGTGTCGACCCTGTTCGAGTGCCGCACCGTGGCCGATTTCGCCAAACAGCCGGGCAAGGCCAGGGCAACAGCCGCGTCCGATACGCCTGAGGAGCGCTGGAACGGCAAGGACCCGCTGCCACTGTCGCCGCACCAGGAGCAGATCTGGCTGCACCAGCAGCAGGCGCCGGAGCTGCCGTTCTACAACGAGCCTATAACCGTCACCGTGCCGGAGCAGATCGACGTGGACGCGCTCGTGGCCGCGATCCGGCACCTGGTGGCGCGCCACGAGGCGTTGCGCAGCCGCTTCGAGCTGACCGACAGCGGCGTCATGCAACGCTTTGCCGATGCGGCATCAGAGCCGATCGCGGTCGAGTTCATCGACCTGCGCCACCTGCCGAACGCCGTGGCGCGCCGCGAGGCCACGGAGCTGGCGACCAGGCAAGCGAAACGGCCGTTCGACCTAGCGCACGATGCGCCGGTGCGGTTCCAGATCGTCCGGCTCAAGCAGGCCGAGTACCGGCTCGACATGGTGGCGCACCACCTGGTGTTCGACGGCGTCTCCATGTACCGGGTGATACTGCCGGAACTGCAGAAGACCTACCGGGCCATCGCCGCCGGCCGGAAAGCGGCCCATGCTGAGCCTGCAGACAGCTATCCCGACTATGTGCTCGCCGCGATCAGGACCCGGGACGCAAAGATCAAAGCGCAGGGCGCCTACTGGCGCAGCAAGCTCGCCGGTTTGGCGGAGATGAACATGGCCGGCGACAGCCCGCGCGGCAGCACACCGTCATTTGCCGGCGCGCGCCTCAAAGTGTCGATCCCGGCAGGCCTGATCGCCCGGCTACGGTCGCTGTCGGTGGCCGGCAATGCGACCTTGTTCATCACCCTGGCGACGGCTTTCAAGATCCTGCTGAAGAAACTGCTGAACCAGTCCGACATCACCATCGCCACGGCCGCCGTGGCGCAACTGCCGCGCGGCGCCGAAGGCCTCGTCGGGTGTTTCATGAACACCGTGCTGCTGCGCACGGAGATACCGGATGAGGGCAGTTTCCACGACGTGCTGGCGCTGGTCCGGCAAAGCTGCCTGGAAGCCTATGACAACAAGGAGCTGCCGCTGCAGAACGTGCGCAAGCTGTCGGGTTCGAAAACCGCCACTTTCGGCAACATCGCCTTCGTGCTGGAACCGGCCTTCACCGAAGACGTGGGCGACTGGGAGCTGTCGCAGCTTGATGTCCATACCGACACGTCGAAACTGGACATGTCGGTCGAACTGGACGAGCGCAATGGCGAGATCATCGGCCGGGTGGAATACAATACCGACATCCTGAGCCACGACACCGTGCAGCAGCTGTTCGAGCGCTATGTTCATGTGCTCGAGCAGGTGGCGGACAACCCGGCCCGCGACCACAACGACATCTCGCTGCTGAGCCGGGCGGAACGCCTCAAGGTGCTGACCGAATGGAACGACACAGGCGTAAGCTATGACGGCCCGGCGCTGCTGCACGAACTGGTCGAGGCGCAGTGCGACCGGACGCCGTATGCAACCGCCGTCATCCATGATGGCAAGCAGCTGAGCTATGCCGAGCTGGACCGGCAGGCCAACCAGCTCGCCCATCACCTTGCCGGGCACGGCGTCGGGCCAGACGACCTGGTGCTGGTGTGGACGGACAGGGCGGCCAGCCACCTGGTGGCGCTGCTTGGCGTGCTGAAGGCCGGGGCAGCCTATGTGCCGGCTGCGGCGCAGGATCCGGCGGACCGGGTCGCCATGCTAGCCGGGGACTCAGAGGCCAGACTGGTGATCTGCGATGAATCCAGGTTTGATCGGCTCAGCAGCCATGACCTGGAGATACTGAACCTCGACGCTGAGCACGAGGCGATTGCAGCCGCGGACGATCACCGGCCGGTTGTGAAAGTATCGGCGGACGATCTCGCCTATGTCATCTACACCTCCGGCACCACCGGCAAACCCAAGGGAGTGATGATCGAGCACCGCCACGTTGCCGACCGCGGCCACTGGGCAACGGCATCATTCCGGCTCGGCGGGGGCGATGCGTTCATGCACGTGTTCTCGCTGGCCTTCGATGCATCGGTGCTGTCATCCTGGTGGGTGCTGGCCCAGGGAGCCACGGTCGTGCTGCCGGGACTGGAAGAGATCGCCGACCCAATGGCGCTGGTGTCGCTGATGCAGCAGCATGATGTGACGGCGCTGTGCGCCACGCCGAGCCTGCTGGCGCCAATACTGGATGCTCGCGAGCAGCACCAGCACGAACCTTTGAGCCTGCTGATGGCCGGCGGCGAAGCACTGGCACCGGAGCTGGCGCGGCGCATGCAAAGCCACGCCGCTACGGTGATGAACCTGTACGGGCCGACCGAAGCCACGGTCTTGGCCACGGCATGGCAGGTGCCGGGCGACGGGTTCGCCAAATGCCTGATCGGCCGCCCGGTCGCCAATACGAGCATCTACATCGTCGACGACAATCTGAAGCTGGTGTCGCACGGCGTGCCGGGCGAAATCCTGATCGGCGGCGACGGCGTTGCGCGCGGCTATCTCAACCGCCCGGAGCTCAGCGCGCAGCATTTCTTTGCCGACCCGTTCTCGGATGACGCTGGCGCGCAGGTGTACCGGACCGGCGACCTGGGCCGGTTTCTGCCGTCCGGCGAGATCGAGCACCTGGGCCGCCGTGACCGGCAGGTGAAGATCCGCGGTTTCCGGGTCGAGCTCGGGGAGATCGAGGCCGTCCTGGCCGGGTTCGACGAGGTCGCGACCTGTGCCGTGGTGACCCGCAAGACCGGCGCCAGTGGCACCCGGCTTGTCGCCTATTACGTTGCGGCCGGCAGCGATGTGTCACCTGAGACCCTGCATGACCGACTGCAGGCGCTGTTGCCGAAGAACATGCTGCCGTCGTGGATCATTCCCATCGACGCCCTGCCGCTGACGCCGAACGGCAAGCTGGACGAGGCGGCGCTGCCGGAACCCGACGACAGTCACGCCCGGCACGTCAACAGCATAGCGCCCCGGACCCCGATCGAGATCAAGCTTGCCGAGGTCTGGCAACAGGTGACCGGCAGCACCGGCATCGGCATCGAGGACGATTTTTTCGATATCGGCGGCGATTCACTGTCGGTGATGAACGTGGTGCTGGCGGCCGGCGCCGCCGGCATGCCGATATCCGTCAACGACGTATTCATGCACCGTACGATCGGCGAGCTGGCCGAACGGATCACGGCGCGCAACCACGCGCTGGCAGGAGCCGACGCGCCGCTGGCCACCATGTCCTATGAAGCGGCATCGGAAAAGGCGGTGAGCTGGATCAATGGAACGGGCGGCGCGAGCGGCCAGTTCAGCGACGATCCCGCGCTGCCGCAATTGCGGCCACTGCAGCAGGGCACCAGCCCGGCGCTGTTTCTGGTGCACCCGGCCGGCGGTTCATCACTGTGCTACCGCACGCTTGTGGAAGGCATCCACAGCCAGCGTGCCGTGTTCGGGATCGAGGCACCGATAGACCAGCCGGACGATCCGAACGAGGCATCGGACCTTGTCGCCACAGCGAAGGCCTATGTGAAACTGATCCGCAAACAGCAGCCGGCGGGTCCGTACTGGCTGGGCGGCTGGTCGCTGGGCGGCGTGATCGCCTATGAAATGTGCCGCCAGCTGGAAGCAGCCGGAGAGCAGGTCGCCATGGTGTTCCTGATCGATGCCCGGCTGCCGACGGTGTCGGTGATCGTCGACACGCTCGGCCCGCTCGCCGAAAACAATGCCCTTTCACTCGACATGGCGGTGCGCGACCTGGAGCGCCTGTCCGGCAGCGACCTGCCGGTCAGCGAGGCAACATTGTCGGCACTGGACCCGGACAAACGCCTTGACACGGTGCTGGCTGCCCTCAATGAGGCCAAGGTTCTGGATCCGGAGATCATCAAGTCCTTCGCGGCACCGTTTCTGCGCTCCTACATGGGCGCGGCACAGATGCTGGCAAACTACAGTTGGGGACCGTGCGGGGCAAAACTCCTACTGCTGCAGGCACGCGACGGGACTGAAGACCAGGAGACCCGGATCGCGACGCTCAAGCAGATTGAAACGGAGTGGCGCGAGGTCACAAGGACCGGCGTCGTTTCTCACGTGGTTCCGGGCACCCACGAAAACCTGATGTCGTTTCCGTTCGTCAAGGCGGTTGCCGACCAGGTCGACATCACCCTGCGCCGCGGCAGCAAGCGTACCAGCCTGCTGCCGTCGCTGGCGACGTTCGACACCAACAGCTGGAATGCGCTGTTGAGCGAGATGACAATGCTGCCGTTTTCGGCCGGTGACTACGTGGTCCGGGAAGGCGAGATCGGGCGCGATCTGCTGGTCATATCCGACGGCTATCTCGACGTGTACAACCGGGCCAAGGGGCCGGACATACCGGTTCGAACCCTGGGCCCCAACAGTGTCATCGGCGAACTTGCCTTCCTCGACGCGGGCCCGAGGACCTTCTCGCTGCGCGCTGTCACCGACGGGGTCGCCTATGCCCTGTCGGCGGAAGCCTTCGAGCAACTGGCGCAGAAGAACACCAAAATGGCCATGCGCCTTCTGCGTGACGTTTCGGAGATCCTGGCCAACCGGTTCCGCGGCCTGTATGCGGAAACGGCGAAGTCGAAGACCGACCGCGAGGCTGCGGAATAGCGCGCTGGGCGATCAGCGGAAGATCAGCAGCCCGTAGACCAGCGCCAGCACAACAATCATGGTGCCGACCAGGGCGGTGAACACAAGCTTCTTGCGTCCCGGCGCCAGCTCCCGGATCGCGCCCGGCAGCCTGGCGGACGGCTTGCAGCCGGTCAGGTCGCCGGCCAGGTCGACCAGGAACCCGTTGACCGGCCCGTTGAACACAGCCATCAGCAGGGCAAAGCCGGTGCCCAGGATGATCTCGGTGAAACTGGCGCCTGAAACCAGGTACAGCGTCGGGGTCAAAGCCAGGTTGAAGGCGATGAGAAACAACAGATCGTGGATCGAAATGGCCAGGTTTGCATCGGCCGTATCGCCGATGTTGAACAGGCGCTTCGACTTCTGGCGCAGCGAGGCATACAGGAACCCAAGCCCCAGAAAGGCCAGCATGGCCACCAGCAGCCGGGCCTTGAGCGACACCAGGGGGTCCATCTGCAGCACGAACACCTCGACCACCGCATAGATCGGCGTTACGCCCAGCAACAGCCCGACGGAACTGGCGAGATGAAGTTTCATGGTTGGATTCAAGACAGGCAACCTCTTGTGACTGCTGGGCCATGTCTGCCATGGACCTGCGGCGATGAACGAGCCTTATACCGACACGGCCGACCTGTTGCGATCAAATTCAACCGTGTCCGGAATTATATATGCAGCGTACCGACGCAGCGATCGTCATCATCTTGTCACGCCATTGTAGCGTTGCGGTTACCGACTCGGCTTAACCCACCAGCCCCATGACCACTGTTTTGGGGCTTGCATGCAGGACAAGGTTTTAGACAGCACAGTCGGCGCGCCGGCGACTCCCTTGAAACGTGCGGTGTTTCGCAGCGCCAAGGCCTCGCGGCAGGGTGTGCTGGAGCGGCTGTTCGCATACGTGTTCGACGGGCTGGTGTATCCGCAGATCTGGGAAGACCCGGTGGTCGACATGAAGGCCATGGCCATCGAGCCGGGCCATCACGTGGTGGCGATCACGTCAGGCGGCTGCAACGTGCTGTCCTACCTGACGGCCGATCCGGCCCGGATCACCGCCGTTGACCTGAACCAGGCGCACCTGTCGCTGTTGAAACTGAAACAGGCCGCCATCAAGCATCTGCTGGCGCATGAGGATTTCGCACGCTTCTTTGCCGGCGGCGGCAGCCCGCTGAATGTCGAACTCTACGACCAGTTGCTGGCGCACCGGCTCGATGACGAGGCACGGCAATACTGGTCGGGCGAACGCAGCTTTGCCAACCCGCGCATCGAACTGTTTGCCGGCAACTTCTACCGCCACGGCCTGCTCGGCCGCTTCATCACAGCCGCGCACCTGGCAGCGCGGGTGTACGGCGTCAACCCGGCTGACATCATGGAGGCGCGGACGCTGGATAAGCAGCGCCGGTTCTTTGCCGACAAGCTGTCACCCCTGTTCGACCAGCGTGGAATCCGCTGGCTGACCTCGTCGCCGATGTCGCTGTATGGCCTCGGCATACCGCCGGCTCAGTACACCGAACTGGCCGAAGGCCGGCACATGGCGGACGTGCTGCGCGAGCGGCTCGGCAAGCTTTGCTGCGACTTTCCGCTGTCTGAGAACTACTTCGCCCGCCAGGCGTTCGGCCGCAGCTATGGCGATGCGCCGGAAACCGGTTCGACCGGCGCGGCCCTGCCGCCCTACCTGGAAGCGAAAAACTGGCAGACGCTGCGCGCCCGCATCGACCGGGTCAGCGCCCACAACCGGTCGGTGACCGACGTGCTGGCCGAGGCCGAGCCTCAAAGCGTGGACCGAATCGTGCTGCTGGATGCTCAGGACTGGATGTCCGACGACCAGCTCAATGCCCTGTGGGCGGCGGCGACACGGGCAGCCGCGCCGGGCGCACGCGTGATCTTCCGCACCGCGGCGCGGCAATCGCCGCTGCAGGGACGCGTTGCAAAAGCCGTGCTGGAGCGCTGGAGCTACGATGCGGCAGCCTCGAAACAAGGCACGGCGCAGGACCGCTCGGCGATCTATGGTGGTTTCCATGTGTACGAGCTTCGCCCATGAAACAGCACAGCCACGCCTTGCCGGCCACCCGCCACGCCCGCACCATGGATGATGTCTACCGCTACCAGCGCTTCATCTATGACCTGACCCGCAAATACTACCTGTTCGGCCGCGACACACTGCTCGGCAGCCTGGAGATTCCCGACGGTGCCAGGGTGCTGGAGATCGGCTGCGGCACCGGGCGCAACCTGGTGATGGCGGCGCGTGCCAATCCGCAGGCGCTGTTCTACGGGGTCGACATTTCAGCGCAAATGCTGAAGACGGCCAGCGCCAAGGCGGCGAAGGCCGGCATCGGCGAGCGCGTCATCACCGTGGCCGGCGATGCAGAGACCTTCGATGCACGCCGGTCATTCCAGCTTGCCGGTTTCCAGCGGGTGTTTTTCTCCTACAGCCTGTCCATGGTGCCGGACTGGCAGCGCGCCTTCAGCAACGCACTCGACCAGCTTGACCCCGGCGGGCAGCTGCACATTGTCGACTTTGGCGAAATGGAGCACTGGCCCGGCTTTGCCCGCAGATCTATGAGAAAATGGCTGGCCGGGTTTCATGTGGAGCCGCGCGCCGGCATGACGCGCATCGTCGAGACCCTGGCAACACAGAGAGGATTTTCGACCAGCGCCCGCGCACTGGCCGGCGGCTATGCCGTGCTGATCGCGGTGTCCAGAGACCCGGTTGCCATGAAACCGTTATCGGTCGACACAGCGGACGACGACGCCTCCTTCATACACAAGATGATCCCATGAACGTGCACGCGCCAAGTCCGCGCCAGTCCCGGTACCGCGCTATCTGGATTTCGGACTTTCACCTGGGCACCAGGCGGGCGCAGGCGGAGTTGCTGCTGGACTTCCTGCGGGTCACCGAGTCGGAGACCCTGTACCTGGTCGGCGACATTGTCGACAACTGGGCGCTGAAGAAGACCTGGCAGTGGGACCAGTTGCACAATGACGTGATCCAGAAGCTGTTGCGCAAAGCGCGCAAGGGCACCAGGGTGATCTATATTCCCGGCAATCATGACGAGAACTTCCGTGACTTTGCCGGCAGCCAGTTCGGCCGCATGGCGGTGCGATTATCGGACATTCACATCTCCGCCACCGGCAAACGCTACCTGGTCATGCACGGCGATGAATTTGACGGCGTGGTGAAATATGCCAGGTGGCTGGCCTATCTCGGCGACAATGCCTACGAGATGGCGATCTCTGCCAACATCTTGCTCAACAAAGTGCGGCGCCTGCTCGGCCGGCCGTACTGGTCGTTGTCCGCGTACCTGAAGCACCGGGTGAAGAAGGCCGTGGAGTTCCTGTCCAACTTCGAGCACGCCATGGTGCGCGAGGCCAAACGGCGCAATGCGCACGGGGTGATCTGCGGCCATGTGCACACGCCGGAGATGCGCATCATTGATGGTATCGAATACTTCAATGACGGCGACTGGGTGGAAAGCTGCTCCGCCCTGGTGGAGCACTTCGACGGCAGCTTCGAACTCTTGGACTGGCGCGCGGCAAGCCCCATATCCATAGGCGAACCGGAGAAGAGGCATGCGCATACTGCTGGCAACGGACGCCTGGCACCCGCAGGTTAACGGCGTCGTCCGCACCCTGACCCGCACTGTCGCGGGCTTGCGCGACAACGGCCACGAGGTGTTGTGCCTGACGCCCGACCGCGTCCGCACAATGCCTATGCCGACCTACCCGGAAATCCGCCTTGCCCTGGTCACACCCGGCGAAGTCAGCCGTCGGATCGCGGCCTTCGAGCCGGACTGCATTCATATTGCCACCGAAGGCCCGCTGGGCTGGATGGCGCGGCGGCACTGCCTGAAACACGGGCTGGCATTTACCAGCAGCTTTCACTCCCGGTTTCCGGAAATGCTGGTCAACCGGCTACCGGTACCCGGGCTCGAGCGCCTGGCATATGTTCTGCTGCGCCGGTTTCACAACCCGGCCGAGGTGACGCTGGTGCCGACACCGACGGTGACCAGGCGACTGGCAGGATTGGGCTTTTCACGCCTGAGAACCTGGGCCCGTGGCGTGGACACCAACCAGTTCAGGCCGCATCGCGCAAATGTGTTCGACGGGCTCGAACGCCCGATCATGCTGTGCGCCGGGCGGGTGGCGATAGAAAAGAACATCGAGGCGTTTTTGGAAACCGATGTACCGGGCAGCAAGGTGGTGGTCGGCGACGGTCCGCAACTGGGCGACCTGAAACAGCGCTACCCGCGCGTTGTATTCACCGGCTACCGAACCGGCGACGACCTGGCCCGCACCCTGTCGTCGGCGGACGTGTTTGTGTTTCCAAGTCGGACCGACACGTTCGGGCTGGTCATGCTGGAAGCGCTGGCCTGCGGCGTGCCGGTGGCCGCCTACCCGGTCGAAGGCCCCATCGACGTCATCACCTCAGCCTCCGCCGGCGTTCTCGACGACGACCTGGCAACGGCCATAGGCGAAGCCCTGATGTTGGATAGGCAGAATTGCGTCGCGTTCGCCAGAAGGTTTTCGTGGGACCGGGTGACCGAACAGTTCGAAGCGTCGCTGGTGCCGGCCAGCCGCGCCAAGCCCGGCCGCCGGCGCGCTGATCCAGCTGGTAATTATTCCACCACGAAGACCGGTCCTGTCGCATGATTGTCATGTGACAGGAGCAATCAGGGTGCTGGAAACGAGGCGCTCTTGATGACACAGCAATTCACCACATCTGACCGGCAGGACTGGATGGCGGTCCTGGCCCGGGCACCGGCACAACTGCTCGGCGAGCTGTGGTCAGCGTTTGACGCAAAGCCTGAGTTCAGGTCCCTGCGCGAACCGGAAACCGGGCTCGTCATGGTGCGCGCCAGGGCCGGTGGCGAAGGCGCGCAGTTCAATATGGGCGAGGCCACCGTCACCCGGTGTTCGGTGATCTCCAGCACCGGTAGGACCGGCCATGCCTACGTGCTGGGACGGGATGTGAACCATGCCCGCTCTGCGGCCGAAATCGATGCCGGACTGCAGGATGCAAGCCTGTTCGCGGACCTGCACCGCGCCATCATCCAGCCGCTGCAACAGGCGCACGACGAGGCCCGGCAACTGCACCGCGGCAAGGTCGCCGCCACCAAGGTTGACTTCTTCACGCTGGTGCGCGGGGAGGATGACTGATGGCCGCCGCCCTGAAGCCCGGCTTCTCGGACCCGTCAGCGGAGTCGGCCCGGTGTTTCCGCGTCCTGCTGAACGCCATGTCACGGCCCGGCCTGGTACAACCGATAACCGCAGGCCTGCCGTCCGCCGGTGGGCTGAATCCGGCATCGGTGATGATCGCATTGACCCTGTGTGATCATGAAAGCCCGGTGTGGCTGGACGCATCGGCCGGCGACGAGGCAGCCGACTATATCCGGTTTCATTGTGGTGCCCCGATCACTGCTGACACATCGGCGGCCGCCTTCGGTTTCTTCGCCGCCTGCCCCGACCGGCATGTGCTGAACAGTTTCGCCATCGGATCGCCAGACTATCCGGATGCCTCTGCAACACTGGTCATCCAGGTTGAGGACCTGAGCAATGGCCCCGACGGCGTGATGCTGACAGGGCCCGGCATTGAAACGGTCCATCGTCTGGCCGCAACTGGTCTGCCGGACGGGTTCTGGACATGGCTCAACACCTCCGACCGGAGCTTCCCGCTGGGCATCGACATCATACTGGCCGGGCCGAATTGCCTGACGGCGCTGCCGCGTACCGTACGCGTTGAGGAGGCGGCCTGATGTACGTGGCGGTAAAAGGCGGCGAGCGGGCCATCGACAATGCACACCGGCTGCTGGCGGAAAAACGCCGCGGCAACCGGAGCCTGGCGGACATTACGCCTGAGCAGATATCCGAACAACTGGCGCTCGGGGTCGACCGGGTCATGTCGGAAGGCTCGCTGTATGACCGCGGGCTCGCTGCACTGGCGATCAAGCAGGCCCGCGGCGACATGATCGAGGCCGTGTTCCTGGTGCGGGCCAGCAGGACCACGCTGGCGCGGTTCGGCTATTCAGTTGCAATTGACACCGGCGCCATGGAAATCAGCAGGCGTATTTCGGCGACCTTCAAGGACCTGCCGGGCGGCCAGGTGCTGGGACCGACCTTCGACTATACTCACCGTCTGTTGGACTGCGGACTGGAAACCGACTCAAGCCCTGAACCAGCTGCAATGGCGCCTGTGAGCGACGAGGCCACACCGCACGTGCTCGGCTTGCTGGACAAGCAAGGCCTGATTGAACCGGCTTCATCTGGCGGTGCTCAGGCCGAGAGTGAGCCCGGCGACATGACGCGTGATCCGCTGAGCTTTCCGGTCGACCGCGATGTACGCCTGCAGATGCTGGCGCGTGGCGACGAAGGCTTCCTGCTGGCGCTTGGTTATTCCACCCAGCGCGGCTATGCTCGCAACCATCCGTTCGCTGGTGAAATCAGGGTCGGGATGGTCGAGGTCTGCTTCGTGCCGGAAGAGCTGGGGTTTGCCGTCTGCATCGGCGACATCGAGATCACCGAATGCGAGATGGTCAACCAGTTCAAGGGATCAAAATCTGCCCCGCCGCAATTCACCCGAGGCTACGGCATCAGCTTCGGCCATTGCGAGCGCAAGGCCATGTCGATGGCCCAGGTCGACCGGGCGCTCAGGGCCGGTGAGCTGGATGAGGACCGGACCGCGCCCGCCCAGGATGAGGAATTCGTGCTGTCGCACTGCGACAACGTGCAGGCCACCGGCTTCGTCGAGCACCTGAAACTGCCGCATTATGTGGATTTCCAGTCCGAGCTTGAACTGGTCCGGCGCATGCGGCGCGAACAGGGTGCGGACCGGCAGGAGGCAGCGGAATGAGCATCGAACCTGCAGGCTGCCGGGACAGCGGATACAATTTCGCCTATCTCAACGAGCAGACTAAGAAGATGATCCGCCGCGCCTTGCTCAAGGCGGTGGCCATTCCCGGCTACCAGGTGCCGTTCGCCAGCCGGGAAATGCCGATGCCATACGGCTGGGGCACCGGCGGCGTGCAGGTGACGGCGTCAATACTGACGCCGGAAGACGTTCTGAAGGTGATCGACCAGGGGGCTGACGACACCACCAATGCGGTCTCCATCCGCAAGTTCTTCAGGCGCACCGCCGGTGTGGCGACAACCGAGGCAACGGCGCAGGCCACGGTGATCCAGACCCGGCACCGCATTCCAGAGCGCGCGCTCGGGCCCGACCAGATACTGGTCTACCAGGTGCCGATTCCGGAACCTTTGAGGTTTCTGGAACCACGTGAAACCGAGACGCGCAAGATGCACGCGTTCGAGGACTACGGCCTCATGCATGTGAAGCTGTATGAGGACATTTCCCAGCACGGTCACATCGCCACCACCTACGCCTATCCGGTCAAGGTGGAGGGGCGTTATGTGATGGACCCGTCGCCGACACCGAAGTTTGACAACCCGAAGATGGACAACTGCGCCGCCCTGCAATTGTTTGGAGCCGGACGGGAAAAGCGCATCTACGCGCTGCCGCCGTTTACATCGGTGGTCAGCCTCGACTTCGAGGACCATCCGTTCCAGGTCCAGGCATGGGAGCATCCGTGCGAGCTGTGCGGCGCGCGCGACAGCTATCTGGATGAAGTGATTATCGATGACAAGGGCGGACGCATGTTCGTGTGTTCCGACACCGACTATTGCGCCAGCCGACGGATGGCCGCCAGCGAGGCTGCAGAATGACCACACCGCTGCTGAGTGTTTCGTCGCTGAACAAACGTTTCGGCACAACCATCGCCTGCGACGACATCTCGTTTGACCTGTGGCCCGGCGAGGTGCTCGGCATTGTCGGGGAAAGCGGATCCGGCAAGACCACGCTGCTGCGCTCGATCGCCGGGCTGATCGAACCCGATAGCGGCGAGATCAACTATCGCGCAACCGGCGGCGAAGTTGACGTGCATCTCATGAGCGAGCCGGAGCTGCGGCGCCTGCAGCGCACTGAGTGGGCTTTTGTCCACCAGCATCCGCGCGACGGCTTGCGGCTGAACGTGTCTGCCGGTGCCAATATCGGCGAGCGGCTGATGGCCAACAACTGGCGCCACTATGCCGACATCAGAACCGAAGCACTGAAATGGCTGGCTGCGGTCGAGATTGACGAGGCGCGCATCGACGATCTGCCGCGCACGTTTTCCGGCGGCATGCAGCAGCGCCTGCAGATTGCCCGCAACCTGGTCACCAGCCCGCGCCTGGTGTTCATGGACGAACCGACCGGCGGGCTGGATGTCTCGGTGCAGGCCCGGCTGCTGGACCTGATCCGCTCACTGGTGCGCGACCTGGGGCTGTCGGCCATCGTGGTGACCCATGACCTGGCCGTGGCACGGCTGCTGTCGACCCGGCTGATGGTGATGAAGGACGCCCGTGTCATCGAGCAGGGTCTGACTGACCAGGTGCTCGAAGACCCGCAGGCGGCCTACTCGCAGCTTCTCGTGTCGTCCGTGTTGCAGGTGTAGGCCATGACCAGGAAACCGGTTCTCAGTGTTGAACAGATCGACAAGCAGTTCGTGCTGCACACACAGAACGGTGCCATCCTTGATGTGCTGCGCGGCACGTCCCTCGCAGTCAGTGCCGTCGAGATCGCCGCGCTGTGCGGGCCGTCGGGCGCCGGCAAAAGCTCGCTGCTCAAGGCGGTCTACGGCACCTACCGGGTCAATGGCGGGCGCATTCTGGTGCGCCATGGCGATGACACCATAGATGTTGCAACAGCGGCGCCGCGAACAATATCGGCCCTGCGCCGCAACACCATCGGTTACGTTTCGCAATTCCTGCGCGTGATCCCGCGGGTGCCGGCGCTCGACATCGTCGCCGATCCGGCCATTGAACAGGGTGTGACGCCGGACGATGCCCGGGCGCGGGCAGCGGACCTGCTGCGGCGCCTGCGGATTCCGGACAGCCTGTTCAAGCTGTCGCCGTCGACGTTTTCCGGCGGTGAACAGCAACGAGTCAATATTGCACGTGCCATGGCGGCACCGCGGCCGCTGATGCTGTTCGACGAGCCGACCGCCTCGCTCGATCCGGAAAACCGCGCCACCGTGCTGCAGATGATCGCCGGCCTGCGCGACAGCGGTACCGCCGTGCTGGGTATCTTTCATGATCCGGCAGACCGTAAGACCCTCGGCGCCCGAGACATCGATATGACCACCTGTGGCAGGGAGGAAACGGTCCATGCCTGAACAGGTGATCTGCAATGCAAGGCTGGTGCTGGCGGACGAAGAGATACACGGATCGCTGCTGCTGCGGGACGGCAAGATCGCCGATGTCAGCAGCGGGCCGTCCGTTACACGAGGTGCGCTGGATGTGGACGGCGACTTCATCATTCCCGGTCTGGTCGAACTGCACACCGACAACCTCGAACGCCACATTATGCCGCGGCCAAAGTCGTACTGGCCGGTTCAGGCAGCAGTGTTCAACCACGACCGGGAGCTGACCGCAGCCGGCATCACCACGGTTTTCGATGCCCTGTCAGTGGGCCACGCCGATACCGGTTCCCGCTCAAGCATGCTGCTGGAGGAAATGTCCTGTGCAGTTTCGACGCTGAACGCGCGGGGCTCGTTAAAGGCGGAACACTTCATGCACTGGCGTTGCGAGGTGTCGTGCCGGGACATCATGGCGCATCTGGAACCGCTGATAGCCAACTCACGGACCGCACTGGTGTCGATCATGGACCACACGCCGGGCCAGCGCCAGTTCGCCTCCATGGACACCTATTTCAACTATTACAAGGCCAAGTACGGTTTCTCCGACAGCGAGATGCACGCCTACATGGATCGGCGTTGCGAGGATCATCAGCTCTATGCGCAGTCCAACCGGCGCGAGGTGGTCCGCCAGGCCCATGCTCGAGACCTGGCCATTGCCAGCCATGACGATGCAACGCAGGACCATGTCAGCGAGGCGGTTGAAGACGGTATCGTGGTGGCTGAGTTTCCCACCACCATCGAGGCCGCCAGAGCCAGCCATGAAAACGGTCTCGCGGTATTGATGGGGGCACCGAACGTGGTACGCGGCCAATCCCATTCCGGCAATGTATCGGCCCGGGAGCTGGCTGACCTGGGCTATCTGGACATTCTGTCGAGCGACTATGTGCCGTTCTCTTTGTTGTACGGCGCAACACTGCTCGAGAAGACTGTCGACCGCATTACGCTACCGCAGGCCATTGCCTCAGTCAGCCGCAACCCGGCTCGCAAGGTCGGGCTTGACGACAGGGGCGAGATTGCACCTGGCAAGCGCGCCGACCTGGTGCGCTACCGGCTGGACGGTGATCTGCCCAGCGTGAGGGAAGTCTGGCGCGAAGGCGCGCGAATAGCTTAGGGAGTTGCAATGAATATCATCGAACGTATTTCTTCCATGCTGGCAGACAATGGCAGCGGTCTTTATGGCGGCGAGGCGGTTACCCAGACCCAGCACGCCCTGCAATGTGCTGCACTTGCCGAGGCCGACGGCGCATCGGCTCAGCTTGTCACCGCGGCATTGCTGCACGACGTCGGCCACGTGCTTGACCCGGAATTCGAAACCTCGCTCGCAGAGAGCCAGGACCTCGTCCATGAGGACGTCGGTGAGCGCTTTCTCAATGACTGGTTCGGTGAAGCGGTGACCCAACCAGTCAAGCTGCATGTTGCCGCAAAGCGTTACCTTTGTGCGGTTGACAGCAGCTATTTTGCCCGGTTGTCGGAGGCTTCAGTGCTGTCTCTGCAGTTGCAGGGCGGCCCGATGTCCGAAGCGGAGATCGCGGCATTCGAAGCCAATCCTCATCATCGCGACGCGGTGCGGCTGCGGATCTGGGACGACAAGGCGAAGGATCCCGACAGGGAAACGCCGGATGTCGCGCACTTCATGAGCTATGCGGCCCGGTGTCTGCGGACCGGCGCGACGGCGTGATACCTGGGGTGTTTTTCGCGGTGGTCGGTGCCAGCGGTGCCGGCAAGGACACCGTGCTGGCGGGCGCAAGGTCATGTCTGTCGGCGAACCGGCGCTTCAGGTTTCCGCAACGCTATATCACCCGACCGGAAGATGCCGGCGGCGAAAACCATATCTCCGTCAGCGAAACCGACTTCCGGCACATGAAGGAGCGAGGAGAATTCTGCCTGTTCTGGTCGGCGCATCAGCTTCACTACGGGCTGTCACAGGGCGTGGTCGCGGATGTGCGGGGCGGACAACACATTGTGTGCAACGTGTCGCGTACATCACTCAGCGATGCTGCCTCGGTGTTTGAACGCATGCAGGTCATCGAGATAACCGCCGCGCCCGGCATCATCGCCCAGCGGTTGCGCGCGCGGGGCCGGGAAAGTGCTGCCGACGTTTCCGCCCGACAGGCACGGCAGGTTGCAGACTGGCGTCACGGGCACTGCGTGCACACCATTCACAATGACGGGGTTGCACAAGACGCCATCACAGCCATGACCGGCCTGTTGCTCAGGCTTACAGCGCAAACCGCTCAATCAGCCCGAATGTGTCTGGCGCGCCGGGGTCGCCGTAAACGCTGATCGCATCCAATATCACCGGCTCGTCCAGCACGCTGCCTGCCGATTCAAGAAAAGCGACCCGCGCTTCGTCGAACTCGTCGTCACCGAGGGCCGATGTCAGCGTCATGTGAAAGCGGAACTGATCAGCCACATACGGGTAGCCCCATTGCAGCAGGTTGTCCTTCTCGATGCCGGTCAGGCCGGGCCGGCGGGCAAGGTCCTCAGGCGTCAGGCGGGCGCGCAGGTGATCCAGCGACCGGACACAGGACCAGGCCAGGCTGGAGACCTCGCCGTGGTTGCCGTTGGCCTGCATCAGTGCCAGGAAACCGCCCAACCGGCGCGGTTCCAGAATCCCCAGAGTGACGGGTTGCAGCAGCCCGGCCAGCGACCTAACCGAACCGAGAAAATCACCCTCGGTCACGCCCGGAGCCAGCCGCATCGGCGCTTTCAGCGTGGCATGGAAACCGTAGCGGCGCGGACCGGCGACAAACCGGTTCGGCGCGCTGTGCCGGGTGCCCGTTTGCGCACACAGGCCGAGCCAGCGCTCGCCCAGCCGACCGAGAGCCGAGTGGGGCCGCGGTGCATAGTAGACCGCATAACGTTCATAGGAGCTCTGGTTTGGCACACGCTCAACCGTCAGATGGCCCATTTGCGCAGGCGTTGCGACAGCATGTCGATCAGGGTGATCGACACCACGATGATGACCATTATGGCAGCGGTTTCTGCATATGCAAAACTGCGGATGTTTTCCCACAGCAACTGCCCGATGCCGCCGGCGCCGACAATGCCCAGCACCGTTGCCGAGCGCACATTGGTTTCAAACCGGTACAGGCCAAACGATATCCACAGCGGCGTGACCTGGGGGATGACGCCGAAGATGATTTCCTGCAGTTTGCTGGCCCCGGTTGCCCGAATGCCCTCGACCGGACGCGGATCAATGGCCTCCACGGCTTCCGAAAACAGCTTGGCCACGACACCGAGATTGTGAATGAACAAGGCCATGACACCGGCAAACGGCCCGAGGCCGACGGCAACCACGAACAGCAGCGCAAACACGATTTCATTGATGGCACGGCAGGCGTCCATCAGGCGCCGGACCGGCTGCACGATCCACACCGGGCAGACGTTAGACGACGACATGATGGCGAACGGAATGCCGAACACCACCGACAGGAAAGTGCCCCAGACGGCGATCTGGACGGTGACAACCATGTCGGCCAGGTAGATGTCCCAGTCACGGAAGTTGGGCGACAGGAAACCCCTGGCGAACTCGGCCATGTTGCCGGCGTCAGTGAACAGGTTGATCCAGCGGAACATCTCGGCCGGATGCCAGCTCCACACCAGCAGGCCGGCAATGACCAGTCCTATGGCCCATTTGTAGGCCCGCTCACGCAGCGGCTCGCGCGGAACGTCGATTGTCGCATGGTCTGCAGCGGTCTGGCTTGTCATGGCACCTGGCTATCGCACGTTGAAAATGGACGGAGACGATTGGAAAATGCCCGCCTCCGAAAGACTGGAGACGGGCAGGAAAAGCATGCTTCGCGGGGAGTGAAGTTACATGCTCGGAACGGTGTCAGCGAGCTTGCTGATGGCATCTGCCTGCGCCTGCAGCTCAGCCAGTTTCGCCTTCTTGTCCTCGGCGCTCATCTTGTCGTCACCGCGCACTTTAAGCATGTCCTTGTTCAGGGCCAAGATGCGGATCGGATACAGTTGGGCGTCGGACGACGGACGGAACGGCGCCCACTGCAATTCGCTGAGCACCTTGCGTGCCGAAGCGACTTCTTCCGGCGTGCCGATGCGGCCATAGGTCATGACGAAGGTATACAGCTTTGACTTGATGTCTTCGTCCAGGTCCTTGCGCCAGACCAGCGGATCGGACGGGATCAACGGCGATTTCCAGACGATCTTCAGATTGTTGAATGCATCCGGATTGGTCTTCTCAAGCCGGCGCATGTTCTCGGTGTTGTTGGTGGCGACATCGACCTGCTTGTTGGCGGCCGCCATGGCGTTGGCCTGGTGGTTGGCATTGCGGACCGTCTTGAAGCACTTGGACGGTTCGACGTTGTTCTTGGCGAAAATGTAGGTGGTCGGCACCAGGAAGCCGGAGGTTGAGTTTGGATCGCCAATGCCGAAATTCATCGTGCCGCCACACTTGAGCACGTCGTCGAGGCTGTTAACGGCGCTGTCCTTGTGGGTGACCAGCAGCGACCAGTAACCAGGGTTGCCTTCGTTATCAACGGTCTGGGCGAAGACCTCTCCTTCGGCCCGGTCGACTGCTTCCATGGCCGACTTGTTGCCGTACCAGGCCACATGCACCTTGTTGAAGCGCATGCCCTCGATGACGCCTGCATAGTCTGGTGCGAAGAAGGCATTGACCTTGATGCCGGTGCCCTTTTCCATGGCCTCGAGGAACGGCTGCCAGGTGGCTTTCAGGTTGGAGGTCGACTCCGTCGAGATAATGCCGAAGTTGATTTCCTTGCGGTCTTCAGCCTGTGCCCCGGTGACGGACAGCGCGCCGGCGGCCAGGACGGCTGCAATCAGGGTTTTCTTGAGCATTGAAGTTCTCCTTGTTGCTCCACGAAAGGTCACAAAAATTCAATAAGCGGCAGCGGCGGCCGGCGCGAGCGAGGCAACCGCCCGCCGCGGTTTCGGCTCTGCCTTGCCGGCAGCGGCGTCGAGGCCGGGCAGGAAAAGTTCCTCGCTTTCCGCGCCATACAGTTCGCCGAGGAACTCCGGCGTCAGGGCTTCGGACGGACCGTCATAAACAACCTGTCCGTTTCGCAACGCGATTGTGCGCCGGCAGTAGTTGAGCGCATATTCGACCTGGTGCAGCGACACCAGGACGGTGATGCCGTCACGGCGATTGAGATCGCCGAGAATGTCCATCACCTTGCGCGCCGAAGACGGGTCGAGCGAGGCGATCGGCTCATCGGCAATCAGCACCCGCGCGCCCTGCACCAGGCTGCGGGCAATGGCGGCGCGCTGCTGCTGGCCGCCTGACAGGGTTGAGCCGCGCTGCATGGCCTGCTGCGCAATGCCGACCCGGTGCAGCGCCCGCATGGCGGCTTTCTTCTGCTCCCCGGTGAACAGCGACAGACAGCCCTTGAGCCGCGGCATGTTGCCGAGATTGCCGATCAGCACATTGGTCAGCACCTTAAGGCGGCCGACCAGGTTGAACTGCTGGAACACCACGCCGACGCTGGAGCGGATGGCGCGCGCATCGGCCGTGATGCGGCCATTGGCCTGCATGGTGCGGCCCAGGATGGAAATGGCGCCATCGCCGGTTTTATCGGCCTCAACCAGACCGGCAATGTGGCGCAAAAGGGTTGATTTGCCCGACCCGGATGCACCGATCAGGGCGACCATCTCGCCGGGCTCGACGGCAATCGAGACATTGTCCAGCGCCCTGGTGCCGCCAAATGTCTTGGACAGTTTTTCAACCGATACAGCGCAAGCCATGCAATACGTCCCACATCCCGAAATCCGCTTCATCCGGCAGGCAGGACTAGTGCCGGTTTGTGACAGTTGCTGAATGCTTGCATGACGGTTGTGTTACAGCCTGTGGATAAATGCAGCCGGCACGGCGACGTTCACCTGTGCTGCAATGTCGAACGGGGCAGCCTCAGCGAGTTTCGAAAACCGGACCCGTCGGACAATCCGGCCACACTCACGTCACCTGTTGCTGATTGATTGTGATTGGTACGTTCGGGGATCCGGCCCGTATAATGGCTGACAACAACAAAACGAATGAAAGGAATGGTGCCGTTATGACGAAGATCACCAACAGCCTTACCCTTGCCGGGATTGCCGGCGCACTCGCCTTCGCCACCCTGGCCGTGGGCACAACGACAACTGCAAATGCCGGGTCCTACAGGGATGCGGGGCGTACCGCAATCTGGGTGTACATCCGCGCCTTTGCGGACGAGGACGTCTGGGAAAGCTGCCGCCGGGTGTACGGGCGTGACGTGTACCAGGTGCGCCGCGGTGGCGGTCCGCGCGAGGCACGCTGCTACATCGATGCCAGCAGCGTTAGCGACCCGCGCGGCTACAACCGGTCACGCTATCGCGACTGACCTGCTGCTGTCCGGGCAAATTGCTGAGACCGGGATTCAGCCTTCATCACACCGTCGTCATTCTCACGAAAGTGGGAATCCAATCCACGCCGCATACATGTGCGGATCCGGCAATGGATCCCCGTCTTCACGGGGATGACGGCAGTGGGTGTTGCGGGGTAGATGAAAAAATCTCACCGCCGCCCAGCAACGGCGACTGACCCGTCAGGAGTCCTGCTCGACCGGCGCCGACAGGCGGCCGGCCTGGACCCGGTCGCGGCGCGGCGGAATGCCGAACTTGGCTGAATAGGCACGCGAGAAATGGCTGGCATTGGCGAACCCGCAGGCCAGTGCCACCTCGGTGATCGGCAGGGTGGACTGCATCAACAGGTTGCGGGCCCGCTCCAGCCGCAAGGTCCGGTAGTGATCGGCAAAGCTGGCCCCGAGCAGGCTGGCGAACAGCCGGTCGATCTGCCGGGTCGACAGCCCGACCCGCTTGGCGATGGCTGCCCGGTCGAGCGGTGTGGCGATGTTGCTTTCCATCAGTTCGAGCGCATAGATCACGTCCTGGCGGTGAATGCCGTAGCGCTGGGTCAGTGAGGCACGCTGCGGCGAGGTCGCCAGCGCCACGTCGCGATGTAAAAACCAGTCGGACACCTGGGTGGCAAATGCCTTGCCGTGCTGTTCGGCAATAATGGCGTGCATCATGTCGAGCGCGGCGATGCCGCCGGCACAGGTGACCCGGTCGCGGTCGATGATGTAACGCGAGCGGGTCAGCAACAGGTCGGGATATTCCTCAGACAGGGCCGGCGCATGCTCCCAGTGGATGGTCATGTGGCGGCCTTCCATGATACCGGAGCGGGCCAGCACATACGGCCCGCCGGACACGCCGCCAATGCGCACGCCGCGCCGCGACAACAGCCTGAGCCAGGCGAATGTCTTCTTGTCACCGTATGACCACGGCCGGCCGCCGGCACACACGAACAGCGTGCTGGCGTCGATCATGTCGCCGACCCTGGCCTCGCACGGCTGCACCGTGCCGACGGACGAGGTGACCGGATTGCCGTCATGGGAGACGCAGATGGTGCGGTACAGTTCACGGCCGGCCAGCGTGTTGGCAGCGCGCAACGGCTCCACCGCGGAGGCGAACGACATCAGGGCAAACCCGTCCACGAGCAGGAACGCGAACACTTGCGGCGATGATGACGGCATCGAGCTCATGTCGCTATGAGTAAAGTAAACGGCCCGTAGAGACAACAGATATTCCGCATCCGGCACCTATACTTTCGCCCGGTTTTGCCCCGGTCTCTGAAACGGATGCCCGTCATGAAGTACTCGATTTTCTCCCTGGCCCGCAATGCGCTGTCCGGCCACAAGAACTGGCAACCGGCCTGGCGCTCGCCGGATCCGAAGCCGGAATACGACGTGATCATTGTCGGCGGCGGCGGCCACGGGCTGGCCACGGCCTATTACCTGGCCAAGCTGCACGGCATCACCAATGTCGCGGTGCTGGAGAAGGGCTACCTGGGCAGCGGCAATATCGGCCGCAACACCACCATCATCCGCTCCAACTACCTGCTGCCCGGCAACAACCCGTTCTACGAGAAATCGCTGCAATTGTGGGAAGGCCTGGAGCAGGATTTCAACTTCAACGCCATGGTGTCGCAGCGCGGTGTCATCAACCTTTTCCACTCCGACGGCCAGCGCGACGCCTATGTGCGGCGCGGCAACGCCATGCGCATTCACGGCGTCGACGCGGAAATCATCGACCAGCACTCATTGCGCGACATGCTGCCGTTCCTGAATTTCGACAATGGCCGCTTCCCGATCATGGGCGGGCTGATGCAAAGGCGCGGCGGCACGGTGCGCCATGACGCGGTGGCCTGGGGCTTTGCCCGCGGCGCCGATATGCGCGGCGTCGACGTGATCCAGCACTGCGAGGTCACCGGCATCAAACGCGAAAAGGGTCGCGTCGTCGGCGTCGAGACCAGCAAGGGCTTCATCGGCTGCAAGAAACTCGGCCTGGCAGCGGCCGGCAACTCGACCACCGTGGCGAAAATGGCCGGGCTGGAGCTGCCGATTGAGAGTCACGTGCTGCAGGCGTTCGTGTCGGAAGGCATCAAGCCGTGGCTCGACAATGTGGTCACCTTCGGGGTCGGGCACTTCTACATTTCCCAGTCGGACAAGGGCGGCCTGGTGTTCGGCGGCGATATCGACGGCTACAACTCCTATGCCCAGCGCGGCAACCTGCCGACGGTGGAGCACGTGGTCGAATGCGGGCTGGCGATGATCCCATCTTTGTCGCGGGCCCGGGTGCTGCGCTCGTGGGGCGGCATCATGGACATGTCCATGGATGGCTCGCCGATCATCGACAAGACTGATATCGACAATCTCTACCTCAATGCCGGCTGGTGCTATGGCGGTTTCAAGGCGACACCGGCATCGGGCTGGTGTTTTGCCCACACCATCGCCAACGACGCGCCGCACGAGCTCAATTCGGCCATGCGGCTGGACCGGTTCCGCACCGGCTACGTGATGGACGAAACCGCGCACGGCGCGCAGGCAAACCTGCATTAAGGGGACACGACCATGGCTTACCTGATCAACTGTCCTTTTTGCGGCCCGCGCCCCTCGGACGAGTTCTACATCAAGGGCGATGCCTCCAAGCAGCGTCCGGAGACCATCGGTGACGGCACACTGGACACCTGGCACGACTATGTGCACATCCGCGAAAACGTGCGCGGGCGCATGGCCGAACACTGGCACCACACCGGCGGCTGCCGGCAATGGCTGGTTGTCGAGCGCGACACGGTGAGCCATGAGATCTACGCGGTAACACCGGCAAGCAAGTGGAAGGGGTCTTCGACCCCGGCTAGAAAAACGACAGGCCGCAAGACTACGGCGCGTAAAACGCCTGCAAGAAAAGCAGTACGAGGAGCAAAGACATGACCTCGTTCCGGTTTGACACAGGCGGCCTGATCGACCGCAGCTCGGTGATCGAGTTCAGCTTTGACGGCAAAACTCTGCACGGCCATCACGGCGACACGCTGGCCTCGGCGCTGTTGGCCAATGGCCAGTTGCTGATGGGCCGGTCGTTCAAATACCACCGGCCGCGCTCGGTGATCACCGCCGGCGCAGCGGAGCCGAACGCGCTGATGGAGATCGGCGAAGGCGGCCGCCTTGAGCCCAATACGCGCGCTACCATGCAGGAGCTCTATGACGGGCTGGTGGCAAAGAGCCAGAACCGCTGGCCGACGCTGGAGCGCGATTTCGGCGCCATCAACTCCATCGCCTCGTCATTGTTCGTGGCCGGGTTCTACTACAAGACCTTCATGTGGCCGAAACGGTTCTGGGAAGCCATCTACGAGCCGATCATCCGGCGCGCCGCCGGGCTCGGGCACCTGAGCCACGAGGACGATCCGGACCGCTATGAAAAGGCCTATGCCCATTGCGACGTGCTGGTGGTCGGCTCCGGCCCGACCGGGCTGATGGCCGCGCTGGCGGCGGCACGCAGCGGCGCCAGCGTCATCCTGGCCGACGAGCATGCAGCCTGTGGCGGGTCGCTGTTAAGGGAGCGCGAGGAGATTGCCGGGCAGGAAGGCCATGAGTGGGCGGCTGCAACACTGGGCGAGCTGGCCGCCATGGCAAACGTCACCATCATGGCGCGCACCACGGTGATCGGCGCCTATGACCAGGGCGTGTTCGGGGCGCTGGAGCGGGTGCAGAAGCACGTCGCCCTGCCCGACCATGACGTGCCGGTGGAAAAGCTGTGGCGCATCGTGGCCAAGGCTTGTGTGATGGCGACCGGAGCCGAGGAGCGCCCGATCGTGTTCGGCGGCAACGACCGGCCCGGCGTGATGACCGCCTCGGCCATGCGCGCCTATGCCAACCAGTATGCCGTCGCCCCGGGGCGGTCTGCCTGCGTGTTCACCGCGTCGGATTCCGGCTACCGCACGGCGCGCGACATGAAAGCACACGGGCTTCACGTAGAAGCCATCATCGATGCCCGCGCCGACGCGCCCGACATCGAGACCCAGGGCGTGCCGGTGCTGACCGGCGCCGTGGTCACCAATGTCGACGGCGGCAAGCACGGCATGAAGGCCATAGAGATCGACCGCGGCCGCGGCCACGAGACCATTCCGTGCCAGTCGCTGGCCATGTCCGGCGGCTGGAGCCCGGTGGTGCATCTGGCCTGCCACCAGGGCGCGCGCCCGTCGTGGGACGAGGATGAATATTGCTTTATGCCGCCGCAGGACAACCCGGCGATCATCGCGGCAGGCTCCGCCAACGCGGTCTGGCAGCTGAGCAAGTGCCTGGCCGACGGCGCAGCGCGCGGTGAACAGGCAGCGAAGCTGGCCGGTTTTAAGACCACGAAGACGGCTGTGCCGAAGGGCATGGACGATGCCTCGCATACCTCGGCGCCGGTGTGGTGGGTGAAACAGTCGACCGGCAAGCCGTTCGTCGACTACCAGAACGACGTCACCGCCAAGGACCTGCCGCTGGCGGCACGCGAGGGCTATGACCATATCGAGCTGGCCAAGCGCTACACCACCTCCGGCATGGCCACCGACCAGGGCAAGCTCGGCAATGTCAACGCCATCGGCATCCTGGCCGACGCCACGGGCCGCGACATGCACGAGATCGGCACCACCACGTTCCGGCCGTTCTACACGCCGGTGTCGTTCGGGGCGCTCGGCGGCCAGCACGTCAATGAGCATTTCTCCCCGGTGCGCATGTCGCCGCTGCACAACTGGGCCGCGGATCTGGGCGCGGAGTTCGTCGAGACCGGGCTGTGGTACCGCTCAAGCTGGTTCCCGGAGGAAGGCGACGACTGGCTGGCGGCGATGACCCGCGAAGTGCTCAACACCCGCGCCCATGTCGGGCTTTGCGACGTGTCGACGCTGGGCAAGATCGACATCAAGGGTTCCGATGCCACCGAGTTCATCAACCGGCTGTATTGCAACGCCTTCGCCAAGCTGCCGGTGGGCAAGGCGCGCTATGGCCTGATGCTGCGCGAGGACGGCTTTGTCGGCGATGACGGCACCACCAGCCGGTTGTCGGACACCCACTACTTCATGACCACCACCACCGGGCATGCAGCGGCTACCATGCGCGACATCGAGTTTGCCCACCAGGCGCTGTGGCCGGAGCTCGACGTGCAGTATGCCTCGGTCACCGACCAGTGGGCGCAGATGGCCATTGCCGGGCCTAGCTCGCGCGACGTGCTCGGCAAGATCGTCGACGCCGACCTGTCCAACGAGGCGTTCCCCTTCCTGGCGGCGCGCCAGGTCAAGGTCATGGGTTCGGTACCCGGCATGCTGTTCCGGATCTCGTTCTCCGGCGAGCTGGCCTATGAGCTGGCGGTGCCGGCGGGCTACGGCGAGGCGGTGGCCAACGCCATCATGCATGCGGGCGAGCCCTACGGCATCGGGCCGTACGGGCTTGAAGCGCTGTCGGCCATGCGCATCGAGAAGGGCTTTGTCACCCACAACGAGATCAACGGCCGGGTGACGGCGGGCGACGTCGGCATGGGGCGCATGCTGTCGAAGAAGAAAGACTATATCGGGCGCATGATGAGCGAGCGCGAGGGATTGAACGATCCCGACCGGGAGCAGCTTGTCGGCGTCAGGCCGGTCAATCCCGACTGGCGCTTTAGGGCCGGCTGCCACCTGGTCAATCCGGGCGACAAGGCGAGTCTTAAGACCGACCAGGGCTATGTGTCGTCTGTCGCCTATTCGCCGATGCTGGAGAGCTGGGTCGGGCTGGCCATGCTGAAGCGCGGCCGCGACCGGCACGGCGAGAAAATCGTGCTGTGGGACGGCCTGCGCGATGTTCAGATGCAGGCGGAGGTCTGCGATCCGGTGTTCTTTGATCCGGCACAGGAGAAGGCCCATGGCTGACATGCTGACACAGATTTCCGCGCTGGATGACATGATCGTGCCGGGCCGCTTCGGCCGCTCGCTGCCGGAAGGCCCCGGCGTGGCGCTGTCGCTGGTGCATCCTTGCGAGGTGGTGACGGTGATCGCGGCCAAGGGCAAGGCGCGGGCGCTCACGGCCGCGATGAAGAAGGACTTCGGCCTCGACCTGCCCGGCATGGGCGCCTCGGCCAGCGCGCGCGGTATGAGCCTGCACGGCAACGGGCCTGAGCAATGGCTGGCCGTGGCCCCGGATGCCGCCGCCGGCAGCCTGGCGCAGAAGCTTGAGAAGAAGCTCGGCGCGATGGCGATGGTGAGCGACCAGTCGCACGGGCGCACGGTGATGCGCATGGCAGGCGCGCGGGCGCGCGACGTGCTCGGCAAGGGGACGGCGGTCGACCTCAGGCCGGACAAGTTCACACCGGGCATGTGCGCCGCCACCCAGATCGGCCATGTCGGCGTGCTGATCGCCTGTACGGCTGAGAACAGTTTCGAACTCAGCGTGCTGCGCAGCTTCGCCGAGGGCTTCTGGCTGGGCGTGTGCGAACTGGCGCTGGAGTGGGGCTACGAGATCCGCTGACGTTTCGGCCGCTGAAAAGCGTTGCGCCCGATTTCCGGCAGGGAGGGGACCGGAAGATCGGGCGCGTCAGACCTTGGGTACGTACGTTGCTCAGGTCCTGGTGACGGGTCGTCTTTTTATTACTGGTTGTCCGGTGGTTTGGCAGGGGGTGTCGGGGGAACCAGCTATTTGTTTGTCACCTTGTTGTTGATGAGGACCATAGGCCGGAAACAAGCCGGTGAATGTGTGATTCATCACATTGCGGTGGTTTTTGTTTTAGGCGTGGCTGCTGGAGCGTAACGAAAGAAATACCACCCAGATTGAGAGCACCAGGTCCTAGGAACCAGGACAACAAACTGCTTCTTTCGAGCGGTACTCGGGGTTTAGGGAAAGATTATCGTTTCCTGGCGACTAGCCAAATTGTCACAAGACCTCGCCACAAACCTCATACGATGTCCTATGCCGCCGCGTTGATTTCCTCCGGTCGATTCACAAAAGCAGACAACCCATGCGCTTCAAGACATGCTCTGGCAGTGGCTGCATAAGGTGACGATGGCGCGGTAAGTTCTGACAACTTTCTATTCACTCTCGTGAACCTTTCGTGATCTTGCGGGGTACAAGCATCCGGGTCAGGAGGGCTAGCCTTGAGCAGCTCTTCTATCCAGTCAGATGTTTCGCGCCACTTTTGTTTCCGAGCCCGCACAAGACGTTGATGATCAAGATTCAGAAAATGCACGGTAGCCGCTACCCTTTTTTTGACAACACCCACTTGGGGGGCGGAAGGTCTCGGTAGCCCAGTCTCATCGAAGGTAAGAAGCTTAGGATCTTCAGGATTCGTCGGATCAAGGAGAAGGCATACTTCGCCGGAACAATCGCGATTGTTCCAAGACGCTCGGCCACAGCCATCAGCCAAGGGGAAATAGTCCCATTTTCCCCGAGTAACTCCCGTTTCATCGCGATGCGGCGAGTTGGGGTAGCTGCCAGCGATGCGGTAATTTTTCCAGTCGAATGCTAACCAATAATAGCCTTCGTGCTCTGTCCGATCCGCGTCCAGGGCGCGCTTTTTTGGCCGAAAGTGATCAACGTGCCAATCGGACACCGCATCTGGCGCTTCGGAGTACCAGCATTTACCAGCGGACATTTCTAGGAGTTGATTCTTGATCTCGCCCCAGACGACAGAATGCCTGTCAATGAACGCCTTGCGAGCATCTACATCTGGTAAGTGTTCCAATTCAGCTTGAAGCGCAGCAACCTTCTTAAGCCAAGCGGCAGGTATCTTCGTCTGATCTTGAAAGATATAGATCATTATTCAGACCCTTCGCCCGTCATAATCTCCTTTAGGAGACGTTTGGCGGCTTCATTCTTGGCCAAAATTTCATCTGGCGTGAAGGTCGCGCGTTTCTCGTCTTTCAAACTTTCCAGAGCGCGAAGGAATAGTGCGTATTCAGGCTCGCGGTCTTCGATCATGAAGCCTAGCCGCTTGAGCTCGCTCGAAAGCTCAACAAGCTTTTTCTGCTGTTTTTCTGTCCGTTGATCTATCTGAAGAAGCGCGTTCCGATCATCCAGCTTCCGTTGTGTTTCAGGGTCCACGGTGGTTGGTAATCCGAAAATTTGCGTAAGTATGCTTGTGAAGCCAAGCCCGCGTGGCTCAACTTCTGGTGGGCTCGCAATCAATCTTTCATTGTTGCCCCGATACATCACCAGCACTTGTGAGGCCTTTAAGCCACCCATTGTCAGCGGATCATGACTTGTCATTATTATGTGACTTTCGCGATTCCCTTGGACGACCTCACGCACCAGTGGCAAATAGTCCCATTTCCATGCTGGGTTCAGATGAGTATCGGGCTCGTCCAAAAGAAACAAGCTCTCATCACGGCCTGTGAACCGCATCAAACCAAGTACGCTAAGGAGCTGTTTTTCACCGTCGCTGATTTCGTGAAATGGAATTTCTCCATCTGCATTTTCGCGTTTTACCCAGATGCGTACCTCTCGAATCAAGTCGGATATGTCCAATGTCTCCAGTAGTGCAAAAAATGTTTTTTCGCTGCCGAAATGGCTCGCAATATCTCTTAGAGCTTGTTCGTCGCGAATGAATATGTAGATCTGATCCTCAGTGGCAGATTTGGTACGGTAGTCTTCATGTTCGCGGCTCTTGTAATTGATCGGTGCGAGAGAGTGTTTCCACAGTTGTCCCAACAAGGAACGAACCAATCCAGCCGCATGCCAAAATCTTGGATCTCCATTTTCTAGTTGGTTCTTTGTTGGCTTCGATCCAGCCCAGCGAGGCTTGCGAAGCACTAGCAAGGCACTGTCGAAACCCGTGATACGCATTTGTTGTTTAAGGAATGCTCTTGCAGAGTCTGAACCTTGCGAGAAGTATGTAAGTAGAGCGAGTTGACCGTATGTAGATCTACAATAAAAAAGGCGACGTAAGTCAATTTGTTCAATATCATCTTTTTCAGAGTCTGGAGAAATCACACGACGATAATAGCGAGTCTGATGTGGATCAAAAAGCTGCTCTAGTCGACGGCTCGCACCGGAGTAATAACCGAAAACGTTGTCCGGTAAGTATTCAGCACTCCTTTTGTTAAAATCAGTGCGCGATATAGTCTTTTTATCGACCTTTACCGTGAACCCGTTTGTTGATAGACCGGCATCAATCTCAACACACCGACCGTGGCAATGGTAGGAAATAGCGTAGGCAAAATCTGTGCGGTTTTGGAGGTCAAGATCGCGAAAAATTGTAACCAACGCCTCGATCACGTTGGATTTCCCAGTGCCGTTCTCACCGATGAGTACAGTTGAGAGTTCTCCCTGATCGAAATCGATCTTGAAATTTTCCAAATTTTTGAATTTCTCAATCTCTAGCCAATCAAGCCGCATTTCCAATTACCAGCTTCTCCTTGTCGCTAGCCTCCTTGATCCGTCCTGATGCCACTTCGTCTCGAAGGAGCTTGTAGAACTCATTAAGCTCCATCTCACTCTTGATCCACAGATCTCGTGCTTCCAGCGACCCTCCAAGCTCGTTAAGCAGTTCGCTGAGATGATTCTCAGCTACATCCACACGCTTCTTACTACTCATATCAATCGCCTTTTTTTTCGTTTGTCGCTCTGCACGTCGGCGAACAGTCGAACGCCTCTTTTCAAGCGATCGAGAAGCTCGTTCATGTCGGATGCGTTGCAGGAGCGCTCCGCCTGGTTCGTCATCTGGATCTTGAGGGACGAGTTTACCTGCAAACGCTTCAGCTAGAATTCGTTCATCCAGCCGGTCGATCATTTTCAATGAATTTTGTACCTCGGCCTCAAGACGGCTCATTTTGGTCAAGGCGGCTTCGATGCTGCAGACGATTTCGCGTTGATCCTCTTCGTCAATACTGGGCGAGGGCAGCCTCTTCAAATCACGCAAATTTATGCCCGTTTGCGCCACACCTTTAGTATTCTTTTTGATATACTCCGCAGCTTGGTTCGACTTCAAAAAATACATAATGAATGCTGCACTGATTCCATGAGCAACAGGTATCAAGGCCACCTCTCTGCTGATGTTGTTTCCTTCCATTGAAGAAGGAACAATGCATGTTTCCCCAACGGATCCACGAATGGTGATCAGAACTTCGCCACCTTTCAATCGGGTCCGCGAGTACTGCGACGCTACTTCGGGGTCAACACGCTTCAGTTGACCTTCCAGTAACTTAAAGCCTTTGATGTCGCCAGCTCGAACAGTGGGGATGCCCTCCGCTTTATGCTCACCTGTCTGCACTATTCCGTACGGAATGCCGATATCCTGATCCACTAGTTCGAACAGCGGATTCGAAAGCTCCAACGACGCGAAAGCAGTATCAATGACCGACTGGCGATATCGCTCTATTAACCCCTCGATGACTGCGAGGTGTGCGCGGGCGGTAGTGACGCGAACGTTTAGTGTTTCAATTTTCCAAACAATCCGCCGTTGCTCGGCCACTGGTGGAAGTATAATTCGAGTTTTTTCAAAATTCCCTTTAGTGACATGACGCAAACCCACGCCCCCATGTGCTTTGGCAGTCAGTTCACTAAGTTTTTGATTGATGGCGAGTCGGAAAAAATCTCGATCCAGAAATTCTTGATTGAATTCGACTTTAAAAATGTGCTGATTCAACACTGACTTTCCACCATTCCAAATGTGAGCGCCGAACGATGTACCTGGTGTTCCGGACCAAGCGAAAAGTAAATCGCCCTTATTGATCAGAAACCGCTCGCTTACTTCCCCGTTGTACCTATTAAAAGGCTTTTTCGGATCGTTAAGATTTTGAATGCGTACGATTGGAAGGCCGTTTTCTGTCCATTCGGTCGGTTTGAATGCGCGCCCGTTAATTAGACCGCAAAGCTCGCCGATTGCTGCATTGGTCCAATTTGACGGAATGGCACTATTCATTCGACAACCTCACGCTGTTTCGCGTTGTATTCTATGTCTTCGCTCAACGCCTCAATCTCATCGAGCGCTGCACGCAAATGCCCCATGATCGCGACGGCAATCTCATCCGGCTCGGCCAAGTCGTCTTTCGGATCGCCGGTTTCATCGCGGAGCCAGATCCAATCGAGGTTCTCATTTCGTTTAGCGATCTGATCGCGGGTCAAACATCGCCAACGACGTTCTTCACCCTCTTCTCGCCGTTCCGTACTACCTAGGGAATCGGGACCGTAGAGGCTTTTGAATTCTTCGAATTGATGGGCAGTCAGCGCGTTTGTCTTACCGAAGGACGGCATGTTGGTGCGTAAATCATAGAACCACGTGGCTTCCGTTCCGTTCAAATTCTTTTTGAGTTTATTGAAGAATAGTACATTGGTTTTTACGCCTGCACCTTGAAATATTCCGTTTGGAAGTCGCAAAACCGTGTGGAGGTTACATACCTTCATGAGTTCTTGTCGAACTGCTTTGCCTATCCCATCCTCAAATAGCACGTTGTCAGGGACTACCACTGCAGCTCGGCCACCTTCTTTCAACCCCAGAAAAACATGCTGGAGAAAGGCCAACTGCTTGTTTGTGCTTGGGTAAGGTATATCAGTACGCAGGGCGCGATGGCTTCCGGCTTTGGATCCAAATGGCGGATTGGCTAAAATTACGTCCGCTGGAACAAGACCTGCAGCGTCTTCAGTCAGCGCATCCCCAAGAAATATCTCTGCATCTAAACCATGCAAAAACGTGTTCATGAGGCAAATTCGACGCGTGCTTTTCTCGATTTCCATTCCTTGGTAGCTGGGTGCATTTTTTTCATATTTTCGTCCAGACTCCATTTTTCGGACGAAATTGTCCGCGGCAACCAAAAAACCGCCACTACCCGCGGCGGGATCTTGGATCACCTCGCCTAGCTCTGGCCGTACAAGTTCCACAATAGTTCCGACTAGTGCGCTGGGCGTGAAGTATTGCCCTGCACCGGACCGAGCGTCCATACTCTTAGCAATCAAGCCGCTGTATACGTCGCCGAATCTGTCTTTTCCCACTTCATGCCATTCGATCTTGGCAATGCCATTAATCACCGCCTTAAGGTTCTCAGAATGGGAAAAAACGGTGGTCGGAAATGCGTAGATTGCCTTTACTACTTGGTTTTCCGCCACCGCTCCTAAATGAGTAAGCATTTCCTGATAGAAACCCAGTAGGCCATCTTCATCATGTTCTACCAAGTCAGCCCAACGATAGCCTTCGGGGAGCAATTCCTCAGATCCGTTCTCCTGTGCGATCTTCAAGAACAATAGATACGATAATTCCGATACATATTGATAATAGGTAATTCCATCGCCACGCAAAATGTTACAAAGATTCCAGATCTTTTGGACAACATTGGTTGGTTCCATTTGTATTTCAACTTTTCTCTGACTGGGTAACGAAATACTTTGGGGCACACTACTGCTCTCGTAGATGACACTCAACAGCGGATTGCAACCTTAGCTGAAACGCTCAACTTGCTGGCTGCATCCCCGTTAGAGAAATCCTCGGCAGATTGCAGATCGGACCAAAAGTACGATCATATTGACTATGCTGTTTGCGCGAATATGGAAGTCACTCGTCCCTCTCTAAGACATTTGCCTGCAGTATGAGCATTCTTAATCAATGGATCGGACCAGACCCTAACAAAGCAACTAATTCATACCCTTATTCCTCGACACCGAAAGTTCATATTTTACACCGCAAGTTCATCCTCCAGATACCCCCTACACACTGCCCGCGGCAGCGCCCGATTCCGCGCTTCGTCCGTTTCGAGCTTCCCGACCACCGCCTCCACTAGCGGCAACACCAGCCGCTCAATAAAGTCCCACTGCGCCGCACGCAAACTCCCCACCGCCTCAACATCCCCGGCGTTCGCCCCCTCCTGTGCGGTCAGGAACCGCAGGAACTCCAGAGTTACGAATTTCAGCGACAGTTTACTAAACGCGCTAATTACCGATTAGATTTTCGCAACGGACCAACGGCTGCTATGAACCGCCAGTGAGCTGTGGCCCGAGACAGCCCGTCACCTCTCGCCAAACTCAGCCCTGACCAAATCCGCCGCCTTCTCCCCTATCATCAACGCAGCTGCGTTGGTGTTGGCGGCGGGCATGGTCGGCATGATCGAGGCGTCGGCGACGCGCAGGCGCTCGATGCCCCGGACTCGCAGTTCATGATCCACGACGGCACTGGCATCGTGCTCAGGCCCCATGCGGCAGGTGCCGATCATGTGGAACGTTGTCGTGCCGCGCTCACGGGCGGTGTCGAGAAGTTCCTCGTCCGTCTGGACGCCGTCTCCCGGATACAGTTCGCCGGCGAAGTACGGCGCCATGGCGTCGGTGCGCATCAGCCGGCGGGCCAGGCGCAGCCCGGCCAGCAGCACCTTGCGGTCGACCTCGGCACTTAGATAGTTGGGCCTGATCTCGGGCGCCTGGAACGGGTCTGACGAGCGCGCCCGGACCGAGCCGACACTCTCGGGCCGCTGCTGCCAGGCGGCCAGCGTCATGCCCGGCTCGTCGTCCAGCTGGCTCTGATGGCCCTCCTTATAGCTGGCCGGCATGAAGGTGATCTGCAGGTCGCTGTCGTCGAGGACGGGATCGGACTTGGCAAAGGCATAGCACGCCGTCGACGGCAGGCTCAGAATGGACGGCTGTCCGATGAGCCATTTCGCAACCTCAGCCCCGAAGGCCAGCCCGCGCGCCTTCTGGTTGAACGTGTCGATGCCCTGCACCCGGGCGGTAAAGCGCGGCGTATAGTGATCGCGCAGGTTGGCGCCGACGCCGGGGGCGGCGTGGCGCACCGGGACACCGATCTCGGCCAGATGGGCCGGATCGCCGATACCTGCAAGCTGCAGCAATTGCGGGGAATTGATGACGCCGCCGCACAGGATGACCTCGCGGCGGGCGTGGATTTCCTCCATGCGTCCCTTGCGCCGGTAACGGACCCCGGTGGCGGCCCGGCCGTCGAACAGGATTTCGGTGACGTGGGCATGGGTGACGACCGACAGGTTCCGGCGCTTCAGAGCGGGCCGCAGAAACGCCTGCGCGGCACTCTGCCGGCGGCCGTTTGCAATGGTGCGCTGGGAATAGGCGGCGCCGAACTGCTGGCCGGCGTTGTAGTCCGGGTTGCGCGGAATGCCGAGGCTTGCCGCGCCGTCGAGAAACGCCTCGCACAGCGGATGCGACCAGGGGCTGGGGGTGACCCTCAGCTTGCCGCTTCGCCCGCGTTTCCCATCACTGTCCGGCCCGAGCCAGCTTTCCATGCGGCGAAACAGCGGCAGCACATCCGCATAGCTCCAGCCGGGATTGCCGCGCTGGGCCCAGTGGTCGAAATCCGACGGCGCGCCGCGGTTGAAGACATTGCCATTGATCGACGACGAGCCGCCCAGCGTCTTGCCGCGGGGCACCGGAATGCGGCGGCCGCCGGTCCACGGCGAGCTTTCCGCCTCGTACATCCAGTTGTAGCTCGCGTTCTTCATCAGCTTCATCCAGCCGACCGGGACATGGATCATCGGATGCCGGTCGGGCGGGCCGGCCTCGAGCAGGCAGACCGTCAGCTTGGCGTCCTCGACCAGCCGCGACGCGAGCACACACCCGGCCGAGCCGGCGCCGACAATGACAAAGTCGAATTCAATCATCCACCCACCTGAAGGCATCGCCGTGCACCTTCACCCGGCCGATGGACGGCAGGGCGAAATGGGTGCCGAGCACTTTGCGGTCGGCTTCGGTGGCGTCTTCCAGCAGGCGCCGGCGCGAGACGGCGGCCTGCTCCGGGTCGCTGTCATAGACGAAGTGCCAGTCCGGCCGCCAGCACTGGGCCGATGTGTGCAGGGCATCACCGGTGATGATCGCCTCGGCAGCACCGCTCTTCACCAGCACCGAGACATGGCCCGGGGTGTGGCCGGGCGTCGGCAGCAAGGTGATGTGCTCGCCGAGCATGTGACCGGCGCTGACCAGCTCGGTCTGCCCGGCCTCGATCACCGGCAGCACGCTTTCGGCATAGGCGTTGCCGCCGGCATCGCGATAGAACTCCTCGTCCGCCGCCGGCATCAGGTAGCGCGCATTGGGGAATGTGGGCACCCAGCGCCCGTCCTCAAGCCGGGTGTTCCAGCCGACATGGTCGGCGTGCAGGTGAGTGCACAGCACATAGTCGACATCCGCCGGGCCGATGCCGGCCGCAGCCAGCGCCGCCATGAAGCGGCCATCGGCGCGCTGGTTCCAGTCCGGCGTGTTGGGGTTGGTCTTGTCGTTGCCGACACAACTGTCGACCAGGACGACGTGCGATCGCGTTTTCAGCAGAAACCCCTGTATGGGCAGGATCAGCCGCCCGGTCGCCGCGCACAACTGGTCGGGCACGTGCGCCTCGATGGTTTCGCGCGCCTCCGGCCCGGCGGTTGGAAACAGCTCTTCCGGGGTCCGGAACGGCCCGTTTATCTCCAGAATGCGCCAGACCTCGACGTCACCTATCCTGCACAGCATATGCGGCTCCCCATTATTCTGATCCGGGTTGCGGCTGGCCGCGCCGGTATGACAAGGCGCCGGCATGCCAACCAAGATCCGGGTTCGGTTTCAATGTGCGCATGTCTATGGTCCGGGCCTGATCCAGCGTGGCAGCTATGAGCCACGCGTGCCTGGCCGGCAGACGTTCATGGGCGACCAGAAGACGCTCGCCGATACTCGCAAGCTGCCTAATGGAGATCGGCCCATAAGGTTCAAACCGACCCGATCCGCGCAGCATGGCGACCGCATCGGCGGGATCGAGCACGGCAACATCGAGCTGATCCGTGCCAATGAGACTTGCAAGACGTTGCGCCGTGGGCGCGCGAGCCACCCGGCATCTGGATTTCGGCAGGCTGTGGGCCAGCACTGCCGCCAGCTTCTTGGCCAGATCATAGGTCGTCGGATCAGCCCGGTGAGCGCCGATCAGGAGATGTTTTTTGCGATAGACGACCCACTGCCTGTAAGGCGTGTGAGCCCCGGCCGTCTGCCAGCCGGCAAGCAGAACCGGGACCCACAGAAATTCCCGGCGGTTCACTTATCGAACACGTCGAGGTTGAGGACAGCGGTGACAACATAGTTGGGCACGTCCACCACCTGTCCGACACGCAGGTCGACCGCGACACTGGCAAGAATATATGCCTGCTCGGCAGACAACCCGTGTTCGCGCTGGATATAGGCTATCATCTTGATCAATGCGTCACGTGCTGCGAGCGTGAGATCTTCGGACAGGTTTTCCAGGTCCTTGATTTTCTCGCTTTCCAGATATTTCAGCTGTTCCGGGATTTCGCCCGCCTTTTTGATGGGCAGGCCGATGGTCTGGTAGAATTTGGATGGCTCGATGTCCTTGATCTGCGAACCGCCTTCAACTTCCGGGCTGGTGATCTGGGCGCCCTGGCCCGGGCGGATTTCAGTCCTGACGGTGACAACCGCACCGGTTTCGATCGCCGTGCCGGAAACCTCACCGTCACCCTGGGCATAGTGTACGTCGCCGACGAACAGGCCGCAGCCGTCGATAAAGCAGGGCAGCAGCAGGGTTGTACCCACCTGCATTTGCTGGACATCCATATTGCCGCCGTTTTCGCGCGGCGGGATGGTCCGCAGACAGGCATCCTTGTGCGAGCCGTTTGGACCGCAAACAGCGCTCGGCAGCGCACCAACCGGCTGCGGCGGAAGCGCGATACCCTTGGCTGCGCCCAATGCCGCCTCGCGCGCCAGCCATGCCTTGGTCTCAGGCTCACCGGGCAGCACGCCTACCGACCCCATGAAGGCTTCGTATGGCACCTTGACGCCGGGCATCTGTTCGGAAACGGCATGGTTACGGGTCAGTTTCCAGTTGACCAGATGGGGCTTGGTATAGATGTCGCGCAGGAAGCCAAAGCCGGGCACAATCACGGTGTACCCGTATTGGTCAGGTTCAATATCAACCAAAGTGATGGCCAGAACATCGCCGCGCTTGGCACCTTCGATGTGCACCGGCCCGGTCATCGGGTGGACCAGATTCAAGTCGATGGCGGCTAGGTCATCAGCGACCGAGGTCAGATTGAGATCCGAGTCCAGCGCATCGCGGGTGTGAAAGGTGATCATGTCACCGGGTTTCGCACGGGATACGGGCGGAATCGCCGGATGGTAGCGATTGAAGCAATTGGGATCGTCGACGCAATGATTGCCTTTCTTTTCAATCACCACCTTGTTCTGCCATTTCACATCAGTCGTGTCGGCGAGCGCTGCAGGCATCGCACCGGCCAAGGCGACACCGGCAGTCGCGATTAAACTAAGCAAACCCTTCATCTCAATTCTCCCTGTTGGCGCACCGTCCACAGACAAGTGCGGAAGTGTGTATGAAGGCATCGGTCCGTGACAAGGTGTACCGGGCTGTTATTCCATGATGTGCAACGGTCGAAAACAGGGTTGGCCTCACTGTGTCAGTGCAGTCAGCTCTTCTTCAAGGAATGCACGCAGGCCCTGCGGTAGGACCTGATAACGCTCCGCGTCCGTCTCCAGTTTGCCGCTCATCGCCTCCACCAACGGCAACACCTGGCGCTCAATAAAATCGCCTTGCGCCTTGTGCAGGCTGCCGACCGCCGCAGCATCGCCGGCATTGGCCGCCTCCTGCGCGGTCAGGAACTGCAGGAACTCCAGCATCACCGACACATGGTCCGGTAATTCGCCGCCGTCGCGGCGCTTGAGGCCGAAATGGTCGTACCAGCGGATCAGCTCCTGGTAGAGGTCGGTCTGGTCGCGCTCGGTGTGGGCAGAGGCGTGCAGGGAGACGGCCGTTTTTGACACCGACGGGTCGAAGGCGGCCATAAAGGCCTTGCTTGCACCCTCTGGTGGCGGCGGAACCAGGGTATCATCCAGCACGTCGGTGCCACCGTCGGCCTTGCGGAAGGCTGAGGCAAAGCCGCCATAGACGGCGGAGCGCTCAAGCGGCGTCATTGCTGCCCTGGCCGGCCGCACCGGCCTGCGGCCCGGAGATCCTGGTGATCTCGATGCGGGTGTCGCGGTCGAAGCTGTTGGGCTGGCCTTCCAGCATGCCGACCTTCAAATGGGCATGGTCGCCGGCCAGCTCGACCGGGTTGATCGGCGACGGCGACACCTCGCGCGGCGAACCGGTGCCGGCAAACTGGTAGTTTTCCCAGGCGTGGTACATGAACACCTGGCCCGGGCGCATGGCATGGGTGACCTTGACGCGGATCTCAAACTCGCCGACATCGTTGTGGCAGCGCACCCAGTCGCCATCGGCAATGCCGCGGTCGGCGGCGTCCTTGATGCCGATCATGATATAGGGCTGGCCGCGATTTAAGCGGTTCATCAGCCGGTTGTCGCGCCACACGCCGTGCACCGACCAGCGCGTATGGCCGCCGGTCATCATCAGCGGATAGTCACCGCCGATGGGCGGCGGCGCCTTGTACACCGGCAGTGCCTCGTCATGCTCAAGATAGAGGTCGTTGTCGAGATAGAACTGGATGCGCCGGGTCTGGGTCGGATAGGGCAGCTTGTCGTGAATATGGTAGGTCAGCGGGATGAATGGTTTGCCCTCTTCCAGCTTGCCGGCATTGCCGATGGCGAGCGGCGAGATGCCGATGGAGTTGTAGCGCGTATAGCCCTTCTCCTTCTGCTCCTCCCACGACACGTGCGACAGGTTGCTGGAGGCATCAATGATGGCGCCGGCGGCCTTGTCGGTGTCGTCTTCCAGGAAGCGCCCGCCCATGGTCATATCTTCATAGAGGTTGTCGAGCTTAACCGTCTTGCCGAGATGCGAGACGATGGAGCTAATGCCGCGCTCGCGGGCGCGCTTCTGAACATGCTTGGTGAGCATGGTGAAAATCCAGAAGTCGGGCTTCGATTCACCGAGCGGCTCGACCGCCTTGTTGGTGACGTGGTTGTACGGCACCAGCGGCGTCACCCATTTGTGGTCGGTGACCTCGTACCAGGCAGCTGCAGGCAGGATATAATCGGCCATCTGGGCGGTGGACGACATGCGGAAATCCACCACCACGGACAGTTTCAGCTTCGGCCACAGCACCTCGGTGAGCTTCTGCGAGCCACGCACCGAGCGCAACGGATTGGCGCAATAGTGGAACATGATGCGCGGATCGGTGCCGGCCGGCGGCTGCAGCGGCAACCACTTGTTGTCGAGTGACTCTTTCACGGCCTCGCGCACAGGTTTCTTCAGGCCCGGCACCCATTTGTCCGCCTGCTCGGCCAGTTCCATGACCCCGCCATGGACCTGCCAGAACAAGGCGGCGGAGGTCCAGATCGGCAGGTTGCCGCCAATGTCGACAAATGAATTGTTGCCGAGCTTTTTAAAGAACATCTCCGCCGTGTCACCGGCGGCGAGGTCGGTCAGGAGGTCAAGCCCGATATCGGTGCCGAACTTCATCCGGTCGCCATTGCGGAAGCCCGATACATAATCCTCCCAGCCGTCATTGGCCAGGAAGGCGAACGCCGAATAGCCGGCGCCGGGCCTGCCCATCTGGCCCTGCAGGGCCCAGATCAGGATCATGGCGCGCTCGGTCAGGTTGCCGTGGAAGTACTTGTTCATGGAACTGCCGGAGACGTTCGACAGGGCCTTGGCGTTGATGCAGAGACGCGCGAATTTCTTGATCACCTTGACCGGCGTGCCGGTCATCTTCGAGACGGCCTCGAATGTGTACGGCTCGAGCCGATCCTTGAGCAGCGAATAGACCGAACGCACCGCAACCTTGCCGCCGCCGAGCACTTCGATCTCGGTGTCGACGTCGAGCTGCGGCTCAAGGATGCCGAGCTTCAGCGACTTGGCCGGCGCGGTCGAGGGCCCGCGCACCTTGTCAATCACGATGAAGCGGTCGGTGCGGCCCTGCTTGGCGTCCTTTTCCGTGAGCAGTTTGCCGGTGTCGGTGCGCACCAGCAGCGGCAGGTCGGTCTGTTCGGCAACGAATTCCTCGTTGACGTGACCGCCGAACACGATCTCGCGGGCCACGGCCAGCGCCAGCGCGGCGTCGGTGCCCGGCGCCAGTGGCACCCACAGATCGGCTTTGATGGCGGACGGCGAATAGTCCGGCGCGATGCACACGATCTTGGAGCCGTTATAGCGGGCCTCGGTGAACATGTGCGCGTTGGGGATCGAGGTGACGATCGGGTTCGAACCCCAGATCAGGATCACGTCGGAATAGAAATAATCCTCCAGCGAGCGGTCCATGTAGATGTTGCCGAAGGTCTCGAACGCACCGCGATGGCCATCGCCGTTTGACGAGTTGGAATCGAGCGAAATGGAATGGGTGAGCTGGGCAAACCGGGCCTGGCCGGCATTGGCCGCACCCACATTAATGTCCGGCCCCATGTCCCAGATGACCCGGTCGGTGCCTTCCTGGGTGACCACGTCGAGAAAGGTGTCGGCGATGTCGTCGAGCGCCTCGTCCCAGGTGACCCGCTCCCACTGGCCCGAACCGCGTTCGCCAGCCTGCTTGAGCGGATAGCGGATGCGGCTTTCTTCGTACATGCGCTTGGAGAACGAACAGCCCTTCTGGCAGCCGCGCGGGTTCATGTCGGGCACGTCGTCGTTGAGCTGCGGGTAGTCGGCCGCCTGTTCCTCGCGGAACACGATGCCGTCGCGCACATAGACATCGAACGCGCAGTGGGCCTGGTACCAGCAGTTGATCATGTGGGTGCCGCGGACGGTTTTGTCCCAGGTCCACTTGTTGCGGTAGATGTCGACGATTTTCTGATAGTCGGGCGGACGCGAGCCTGCCAGTGCGGTCAGCGACTGGCCGGAGCTGGTCACGAAATCCGGCAGCGCCAGCGCGGCGGTGACCGCCGCCCCGCTTTTAAGAAAATTGCGCCGTGTCAGTGTGCTGGTCACTGGCTGGAGCCTCCCGGGCCGCGATAGGCGATGTCGATTTCCGGCGGCACGATCACCGGCTCGCGCTCGAGCTCGGCGGCAATGCGCTCGACCTCGCGCGGATGCTTGTCAAACGGCCCGAACAGGTCGAGGAAGTTCTTCGAGATCAGCGTGTCCATGAGGTCGGAGCCCTTGCCGGCCTGCTTGTCGGCACGGCCCTGCTTTATGCGCTCCAGCGCCGGGCCGACCTCGGGGCCGAACAGGCTTTCCAGATACCCAAGCGGAATGCGGTCCTCGCCGGTCGGGTTGCCGTCGTCGTCGAATTTCTCCGGCGACAGCGGCGGGATGTAGAACACGTTGGGCTCGGTCTCGTATTCCGGGTGCAGCGGCAGCGCCACCTTGTGCACGTTGACCAGCTTGTGGATCGGCCCGTCCTCATCCTCCAGAAACCCTAAGAACCTGACCCGGCCCGGGCACTGGCGCGAGCACGCCGTGGCGACGCCCTTCTCGATACGCGGCAAGCAGAACACGCATTTCTGCGCATGGCCGGTGACGTGGTTGTAGTAGATTTCCTTGTAGGGGCATGCCGACTGGCAGAAACGCAGGCCGCGGCAGTGATCTTCGTTGATCACCACGATGCCGTCTTCGTCGCGCTTGGTGATGGCGCCGCGCGGGCAGGCTTCCATGCACGCAGGCTTGGTGCAGTGATTGCAGATGCGCGGGATGTAGAAGAAGTAGGAGTTGGGATAGTCGCCGGCGCCCACGTCCTCGTCCCAGTTCATGCCCCATTGCGGTTCGTCGCCAATGGGTTTCAGGGCCTCGTTGCCGGCGCCGGAGAACAGCGCCTCCTTGTAGTTGAGCTCGAAGCCCTCGCCGAAATCACCCTGCGCCGGGCGCACGCCCTTCTGCGGCTCGCCGTCCTTGAAGCCGCCGCCCATCTGCTCCCAGTCCTTCGGCGTGCCGTGGCCAGGCGCAGTGTAGACCTGATTCCACCACATGCCCTCCTGGCCCTCGCTGGAGGTCCACGAGGTCTTGCAGGCCACCGTGCAGGTCTGGCAGCCGATGCATTTGTTGAGATCGATGACCATTGCCACCTGGCGTTTGCTCATATCGACGTAAGCTCCTTCAGGCCTCGATTGTTAATGGCGACCAGTCCTCCGACACCGCCTTGATGCCGGCGCGCTCCTCGTTGGAGCCGTTCCAGACCGCAAAGCCGATCTGGGTGTCGGTGCCGGGTTGCAGGTTAGCGGCTTCCGGCCCGCCTGCAAGGGTGCGCAACATTACAATTGTCCAATAGCCTTGCGACCATCCGGCCGTCACGCTTTCGCTGACAGCGGTGCCGGGAACGGAAGACCCGATGCCCCATGCAACGACCGAGCGGACCTTGTTCTTCATGGCCTGCCACTGGATGAACTGCACCGGCTCGTCTTCGGTGCCCATGGTCCACAGCACCGGCTCGCCCCTGATCGGGAAGGCGATGGCCGCACCGTCCGGAAACCCCTCGCGGCCGCCGGTCTCGGGCTTGTCCGACGCCCAGCGCAGGCGCACAGCGATACTGGTGCCGTCATGCACCGACTGCGCCTTGAGACTGGCGAGCTGGCCGTAAGGCCGGTCGCGCCAGTTGGCCTGGATGAAGCCGTTGGGCTGCATTTCCACCGGCGCCGGCACCATCTCGATTGTCTCGGCGAACACCTGGTGCCAGCCGTCCGCCGTGGTGGCCGCGTAATCGGCAATATTGGTAACTTTTACGGACCGCAAGGGCAGCGCCTCAAAACTGGTTTTGTGTTGAGTGATATATAAGCGCTGACCAGGCAGTTGCACAGGACAATCGGCGGCCCTGCGCCATTGTGCCCCTCACCGCTCAAATGTGGCGCGACGGGCAGAATATGTCAGTCTGCTATTGCCGTCATTCCAGCGAAGGCTGGAATCCATCCCTCAACGCATACATTACCTCGAGGTGGTGTTGGACCCCAGCCTGCGCTGGGGTGACGGGTGTGGTGAGCGTCGGGCAAATCACTTGCCTGACAGCGCTATTGAAAGCCTGCCCAACCGTCGTCCCTGTGAAAACCGGGATCCAATGCCAGATCGGCAAGTTTATCCGGCGTGGATTGGATTCCCGCTTTCGCGGGAATGACGATCGCGGGATGGCTTATTGGCTTGCATGACAGGCGGTCATCACAACCCGCCGTCAGGATACTTCACGCCGGGCAGCACACAGAGCATTTCATAGAGGATGTTGGCGCCGATCAGGGCGGTGTTGCCGGACGGGTCATAGGGTGGCGAGACTTCCACAAGGTCGCCGCCGATGAGGTTCAGGCCCCTGGCACCGCGCACGATCTCCAGTGCCTGCCAGGTGATTAGGCCGCCGATCTCCACCGTGCCGGTGCCCGGTGCGAAGGCCGGGTCGAGACTGTCGATGTCGTAGGTGAAATAGCACGGGTGGTCGCCGATCTTCTCGCGCACCTCGCCCATCAGTGGGGTCAGCGACTTGTGCCAGCACTCTTCCGCGGTGACCACGGTGAAGCCCTGCTCGCGCGGCCAGTCGAAATCCGCCGGTTCATAGCCGGTGCCGCGCAGGCCGATCTGGAACACCTTGTCGTTGGCCAGGAGGCCTTCCTCGACGGCGCGGCGGAACGGCGTGCCGTGGGCGATTTTCTCGCCGAACATGTGCTTGTTGATGTCGGCATGGGCGTCGACGTGCAGGAGCGCCACTGGCCCGTGCTTTTTGTGCATGGCGCGCAGGATGGGCAAGGTCAGGGTGTGATCGCCACCCAGCGTCAGCGGCACGCAGTCCTGCGCCAGGATGCGGTCAAACGCCTTCTCGATGATCTTGACGGATTTCTTCAGGTCGAAAGTGTTGACAGCCACATCACCGATATCGGCGACCTGCAGCGAATCGAACGGCGCCGCACCGGTTGCCATATTGTAGGGTCTGAGCATGCAGCTTTCCGCCCGGATCTGGCGCGGCCCGTGCCGGGTGCCGGAGCGGTTCGAGGTGCCAATGTCCATGGGCACGCCGACGAAACAGGCATCCAGGCCACGCGCCGTCTTGGCTGTCGGCAGGCGCATCATGGTGGCCGGTCCCGCAAAGCGCGGCATGTCGTTGCCGCCAAGCGGCTGGTTGAACCCTGAGGCCATGGCGATCACCCCTTTTCAGCTGACCTTTTGTTGAGCGAGCGGTAGGCCTCGATGACCTGGCTGTCGTCTGCCCGGCCAAGGCCGCCGCCGGACGCAGCCAGGAACATCTGATGCGCGGCGGCCGAAAGGGGCAGCCCGTGCCGCGCCGCGCGGCCGTGATCGAGCACAATGCCGAGATCCTTGACGAATATGTCCACCGCGGAGCGCACCTCGGGGTCGTCCTCCAGCATGCGTGGACCGCGGTCATTCAGCATCCAGCTCGACGCTGCCGATACCGACACGATGTCGAACACCGACTTCGGGCTGACGCCGGCGGCTTCGGCCAGTTGCAGCGCTTCGGCCGCGGCAGCGATATGAACGCCACACAGCAGCTGGTTGATCAGCTTGGCGGTGGAGCCGGCACCATGCTCCTCGCCGACATGGAAGATATTGCGGCCGACACCGTCGAGCAGTGGCCGGGCGGTTTCAAAGACGTGTGCCGGGCACGACGCCATGATGGTCAGCGTGCCGGTCTGTGCGCCGGCCACGCCGCCGGAAACCGGCGCGTCTACCAATGTGAGCTGGTGTTGTGCCAGCTTCTCACCCAGGGCCTTTGCCTGGGCCGGTGGCTGGGTGCACGAGGCGATGACACAGGCGCCCGGTGGCAGCGCTTCCGCCGCCTTGCCGGACCCGAACAGGACATCATCGGCCTGATCGCCATTGACCACCATCAGCACGAAAAACTCCGCCGCACGGGCGGCATCCGCAGCACTGTCTGCGACCTGGCCGCCATCGCCGGCAAATGCGTTGAGCGCCTCCCGGTTGACATCAAACGCGGTAACCGTATGGCCGGTCTTGACCAGATTGACAGCCATGGGAAGACCCATGGCACCCAAACCGATGAAGCCTATGTTCATGCCTTCGCCTTCAACTCAATGCGCCGGGCATGCAATACCGGTTCGGTATAACCGGATGGCTGCTTGCGGCCCTCGAACACCAGGTCGCAGGCTGCCTTGAATGCGATGGAGTTGTCAAAGTCGTCGGCCATGGGCCGGTAGGCCGGGTCGCCGGCATTCTGCTGGTCGACGATCGCCGCCATCTTCTTCATGGCCTTCATCACCTTGCCTCTTGTGACCACCTTGTGGCGCAGCCAGTTGGCCAAGTGCTGGGCAGAAATCCGCAGCGTGGCGCGGTCTTCCATCAGGCCGACATTGTTGATGTCGGGCACCTTGGAGCAGCCGACGCCCTGGTCGACCCAGCGTACCACATAGCCAAGAATGCCCTGGCAGTTGTTCTCGATCTCGTTCTGGATTTCCTTGCGGTCCCAGTTCGGGTTCGGTGCCAGCGGGATCGACAGGATGTCCTCCAGCTTGGCCTTTTCGCGCGATGCCAGGGCTTTTTGCACTTCACTCACATTGACCTGGTGATAGTGGGTCGCGTGCAGCGTGGCCGCCGTCGGAGACGGCACCCAGGCAGTGTTGGCCCCGGCCTTGGGATGCACGATCTTCTGCTCCAGCATGTCGGCCATCAGATCCGGCATGGCCCACATGCCCTTGCCGATCTGGGCGGCACCGGGCAGGCCGCATTCAAGGCCGATATCCACGTTCCAGCGCTCATAGGCGTCGATCCAGGTCGATGCCTTCATGTCGGCCTTGCGGATCATCGGGCCGGCCTCCATGGAGGTGTGAATCTCGTCGCCGGTACGGTCGAGGAAACCGGTATTGATGAAGAATACCCGCGAGCGTGCTGCACGGATGCATTCCTTCAGGTTGATGGTGGTGCGGCGCTCCTCGTCCATGATGCCCATCTTCACAGTGTTGCGCTTCATGGCGAAGGCTTTTTCGATGGCCGTGTAGAGCTGGTTGACCAGGGCGGCTTCCCTGGGCCCGTGCATTTTCGGCACGACCACGTAAATCGAGCCCTTGCGGGAGTTCCGGAACGCCCCATTGGGCCCGACATCGTGCAGGGCGATGGCCGTGTTGACCAATGCGTCGAGCAGTGTTTCGGGGATGTCGTTGCCGGCGCTGTCGGTGATGGTGCCGATGGTCATCAGCAAGCCGACATTGCGCACCAGCATCAGCGAGCGCGAGTGCAGGGCCAGCGGCTTGCCATTGACGGCGGTGTACTCGCGGTCGGCGACCAGCTTGCGGGTCATCATCATGCCGCCCTTTTCAAAGGTGTCGGTCAGATCACCTTTCATCAGGCCGAGCCAGTTGCGGTAGACGACCAGCTTGTCTTCGGTATCGACGGCGGCAACGGAGTCCTCGCAGTCCATAATGGTCGACATGGCACTTTCAATGACCACGTCAGCGACCCCGGCATCGTCGGAGCCGCCGATGACATGGGTGCGGTCAATGGCTATTTCGATGTGCAGGCCGTTGTTGACCAGCAGGATGGCGGTCGGATTGGCCTTGTCGCCCTTGAAGCCCCTGAACTGGGCATTGTCTACCAGCCCGGTGACCGAGCCGGATGACAGCGACACGGCCAGCTTGCGGCCCTTGACGAAATAGCGTGTCACATCGGCATGGCTGCCGCCGAACAGCGGCACGGCATCGTCGAGAAACTTTCTTGCCCAGGCGATCACCTTCTGGCCGCGCACAGGGTTGAAGCTGCCGCTGCGCTCCGCGCCGTCGTCTTCGGAAATGGCGTCGGTGCCATACAGCGCGTCATACAGCGAGCCGTAACGGGCATTGGCGGCGTTGAGCGCATAACGCGCGTTCATCACCGGCACCACCAGCTGCGAGCCTGCCACCCTGGCGATCTCATCGTCGGTGTTGCGGGTGGCTATCCTGCAGTCGCCCTTGTCGGGCACCAGGTAGCCGATTTCCTCCAGGAAGCTTCGGTACTCACCGGGGTTTATGGCCTGGCCGGCCCGTTGCCGGTGCCAGCGGTTGAGCTTGTTCTGCAGCGACTTGCGCTTGCGCAGCAGGGTGCGGATCTTCGGCGAGAACTTGTGAATGATCTCATCTGCCGCCGACCAGAAACTGTCCGGCTCCACTCCGGTTCCCGGCAGTGCTTCACCATTGACGAATTCGTAAAGGTCTTTCGCGACGGTCAAACCGCCGTGTTTCACAGTCTCAGCCATGTACAGATTTTCCCGGTTTATCGTGATTATGCCCGCATTCAGCATGCCGGGGCCGCCATTTCAACGATTCATTCCACTATGTGGCGGTTTTTTTGCCCCATATTTCACGGATTAATGATGTGGCAACATGTAACTACCGTTCTGATCCTGTTGCGCTATATTCGTGTAGGTCCCATATAGGAGCTATATGAGAGCGGGCAATTATCGAACGACCGATACCGGAGGAATGAAATGCGTTTTAATTTAGTGATCGCCGCCGCTGTTGCGCTGGGCACCATGTCAGCCAGCGCGTGGGCGGAAGGCGATTCGGCCAAGGGTGAGAAAGTCTTCAGGAAATGCAAGGCTTGTCACGAGGTGGCAAAAGAGAAGAACAAGGTCGGCCCGCATTTGGTCGGTATTGTCGGACGTCAGGCTGCGTCCATCGAAGCTTACAAGTATGGCAAGGGCATCACCGACGCAGCGGAAAAGATCGGCGAGTGGGATGAAGCCGAGCTTATTGAATATCTTGCCGATCCAAAGGCCTATATCGGCGGCAAGTCAAAAATGACCTTCAAGCTGCGCAAGGAAAACGAGCGCAAGGATGTGGTCGCCTATCTCGCTTCCCTGGGCAAGTAACTCCAGTATCCCATAAAATGCAAAAGCCGGCAGAGGATTCTGCCGGCTTTTTTTGCTCCCGTTCCCCAGTTGTGAATTGAGTGTCAGTTGAGCAGCTTGTTGGGCAGCCACATGGCCAGTTGCGGGAAGCTCATGACCAGACCGAGACCGATCAGCTGCAGCATCACAAACGGTATGATGCCGCGATAGATCTGTTCGATCTTGATCGACTTTGGCGCCACCGCCTTCATGTAAAACAGTGCAAAACCGAACGGCGGCGTCAGGAACGACGTCTGCAGGTTCACTGCCAGCAGGATGGCGAACCAATACACCACGTCCTGCTTGGCGATGTGGTCACCGAAATCGAGCAGGCCGATGATCGGCGAGAACACCGGCAGCACGATCAGGGTGATCTCGATCCAGTCGAAGAAGAAGCCGAGAAAGAATACGATCCCCATCAGCAGGAACAGCAGGCCCCATGACCCGAGGCCCAGTGAATTGACCAGATGGATGACGATGTCATCTCCGCCCAGCGACCTGAACACGAACGAGAACAATGTCGCACCAATGAAGATGCCGAACAGCATGCCGTTGGTCAGCGCGGCCCGGTAGACAACCTGGGAGAGAACCCGCCAGAACCCGGCCATTCTCTCATTGAACGACATGCCTTCGATCTTGTCACCGAGGTCAACATCGGCCTGGCCTTCGAATTTCATTTCCGGCACGCCGCACAAGGGCAGGACCACAAGATTCATGAAGGCCAGCAGGATCGCGCCCATGGCACCGACGCCGGCTGCTTCGGTCGGCGTGGCGAAGCCACCCAGGATCGACCCGAGCACCAGCACGATCAACACCAGCGGTGGAATAAAGCTGCGCAGCACCATGACGGCAACACCGCCTGCGGTCTGCGGTCCCATGTCAGACGGCAGCTTGGGCGCCAGCTGCGGCGAGATGGTGCAGCGGGTGATGATATAGATGATGTAGAGCGCCGACAGCATGAAGCCCGGAATGACCGCTGCCACAAACAGGTTGCCGACAGAGCGGCCCAGAAGGTCCGCCATGATCACCAGCATGATTGACGGCGGGATCAGGATGCCAAGCGTGCCAGACGCTGCAATAGTGCCAGTAGCCAGCGTCGGTGCATACTCGCGCTGGGTCATGACCGGCAATGCCAGCAACGACATCATCACCACCGAGGCTCCGATGATGCCGGTCGTGGCAGCCAGGATGGTGCCCATCAGGGTCACCGCCAGCGCCAGGCCGCCGGGAACCCGGCGCAGCAGGACCTGCAGGCAGTTCAACAGGTCACGCGCCACGCCTGAGCGCTCCAGCATGGTCCCCATGAATATGAACATCGGAATCGCAGTCAGGATCAGGTTTTCGGCTATGGCGCCAAAGATGCGCGACGGGATGGCGCCGAACTGCGGCCAGTCGAACAGCCAAGGATCGATGTAGATGGCAAGAAAGGCGAAGCCGAGGCCAATGCCGCCCAGAACAAACGCCACCGGGTAGCCGGAGAACAGCAGGATTGCCAGCGCTGCGAACATCAGCAGCGGAAGAGACTCAGCGAATGTCATGACTACAGGTCTCCCCCAACGGTCTCGGCTATCTTGTCTTCCGGCAGCTTGCCGAGGAAACCGGCTGTGGACTTGATGAGTTGCGAAATGCCGGCAAGGCCGAGCAGCAAAAACAGGATGGGCAGCGCGGATTTCAGGATCCAGATGTGGGACAGCCCGATCACCGACTTGGACGCCTCGCCTTCGTAGAACGAGGCCAATGCATATTGGTAGCAGTAGATCCCGGCCACGACGGCATAGGTAATCAGGAAGAACAGGCAGCCGAACATCTCAATGGCGTATTTCGCCTTGAGGGGCAGCTTGTCCCTGATCAGATCAATACGGACGTGACCCTGCCTGGTGTAGGTATAGCCGATCACCAGCGCGAACAGGAACGTGTGCAGCCAGTACTCGAACTCCTGCACCATTGTGGAGTTGAGGCCAAACGGTTTCGGCACACCGAAATAGCGCGACAGCACATCGTAGCAAACCACGACAACCAGCGCCAAACCGCACCACATTCCAATTTTTGTAAAGAACTCCAGCGTCCGGTCTATGCCGCCGCTTATTCTCAAAAGTCCACCCACAGCCCTGCCCTTTTATGACGACCAACCCCATCGATCGAAAACCGCAACCGGTCCGGTGGGCTCGCATGACGCGAGCAACACCGGACCGGCAACAGATTGTCAGCCTCAGTCAGCCTCAGTCAGCCTACTTCAAGTAGCCGAGGTCTTTCCAGTCTGCATATTCGGCGCGGAACTTCTGCAGATTATCCCAGGCTTCCTTGAACGCGGGATCACCAGCGGCGATTTCCACGACGAGGCTTTCCCAGGTTTCCTTGAGCTTGGCGAGATCGGCATCCGACCATTTGTGAACCGTGACGCCCTTGGACTTCAGTTCGGCCAGAGCTGCGCCCTGAATGTACTCACCTTCGGCCATGCCGAGTGCATAGTTGGCGCGGCATGCCACTTCAATTATCTTCTTCTGCTGATCGCTCATGGACTTCCACTTGTCCATGTTGATCATCAGCTCAAAAGACGTGGACTGCTGATGCCATCCGGGGAAGTAGTAGTGCTTGGCGATCTGGTAGAAGCCGAGATTGAGGTCAATCGCCGGCATGGAGAATTCGGTGGCATCAATGGTGCCCCGCTCCAGCGCCGGATAGATGTCGGCAGCACCCAGCAGCTGGGTGTCAACGCCGAGCTTCTGCATCACCTTGGCACCGAGGCCGAAGAAGCGCATCTTCTTGCCCTTCAGGTCGTCAATGGACTTGAGCGGCTCGCGGAACCATCCGGATGCCTCAGGCGCGATGACGCCGCAGATGAAGGAATGGATATTGTGCTTTTCATAAACCTTCTGCATCAGCTTCTCGCCGTCGCCATGCAACAGCCAGGCACCATATTCACGGGCATCGGGTCCGAACGGCACGGCCGAGAACAGTGCCAGTGACGGTTCCTTGCCCTGCCAGTAGCCCGGTGTTGACCAGGCCGCGTCAACCGACCCGTTCTTGACGGCATCGAACACTTCCAGCGCCGGCACCAGTGCACCGGGCTCGAAGTACTTGATCTGCACTTCACCGCCGGACATGGAATTGATATTGGCTTCCAAAGTCTTGCCGAGCGTTCCGAGCTGCGTCAGGCTTGACGGATATGTGGACGCCATCTTGAGGCGGACAGGTTCAGCCATCGTACTGACCGCCGACATGGCAACCATGGATGCGCCGACAACGGCTGCCGTAAGTAATTTCTTCATGTGCAGATTCCTCCCTAGCACGTTTTACACTTCACACTTCGCCCGATCATTCAGTGACGGGCGCCAGTCAAAGAGCACTCCCAGTTTTCAAATCCAGCCTGCCCCGAACACAAGGCCAGCCTTTCGGTAGGCGACACCAGTGGCGTCGAAACAATTGGACAATTAACTTGACCAATTTGCAAGACCCTTGTTTGATCTATGTCAAATAAAGTGAATTTAGTACCGGAGGTCGGTTGTATGTTTCACCCCGTGGGGCAGGGACGGGTATCATCGGAAATCGTACACCAGATCGAGCAATTGATACTGGAAGGCGTTCTGCGCCCCGGCGACCGGCTGCCGGCGGAGCGTGACCTGGCCGGTGAATTCGGCGTGTCGCGTCCAACCCTGCGCGAAGCACTCGGTAAACTGGAAGCATCGGGCCTGCTCACTGCAAGACAGGGCGGCGGCACCTACGTGGCCGACGTCATGCACTCGATTTTCGGTGAACCGATTATCGGGCTGTTCGGCAAGCACGAGAAGGCAACCGGTGACTACCTGGAATTCCGCGAGGGTATCGAGGCACAGGCCGCGCGCTGGGCGGCCGAGCGCGCCACCAGCGCCGATCATGAAATCCTGACATCCATCATGCAGCGCATGGAAGCCGCGCACGAGAAGGAGGATCCGGACGAGGAGGCGCAACTGGATGTCGAGCTGCACATCGCGGTCAGCGATGCCAGCCACAACATCGTGATGATCCAGTCGCTGCGCTCGATCTACAATCTTCTGGAGCACGGGGTGTTTTACAATCGCTACCTTCTGTATGGTCACAAGGGCGGTCGCGATGCGCTGCTTGAGCAGCACCGCGCCATCTATGACGGGGTGATGGCACGCGATCCCGACCGGGCCGAGGCTGCGGTCAGGGCCCACATGAAATCGGTCGGCGCGGCATGGCGTGAAAGCGATGCCGAAGCCGCGCGGAACCAAACCGCTGAACGCCGCCTGGACCGGCACAATATCCGGAAGTAGATCGCCATGCCGTTGCAGAATCGCGTGAGACCCGATGGTGAGATTGTCGTTTCGCCAGCACGCGGCATGCTAATGGGCAACCGCGGTGGCAGAATCCACGATCCCGAGTCCCGGACCCTTGTCAGGACACAAAGCTCGCGGCAGTGGATCACCTGCGTGCTGCAATTCAAGTCGCGCCAGCGCCAGGTGATGGGCCAGGGATATACCGAGCTGTTCTTCATGGACGAGGTGACCGCGCTGGCAGCCGGGCACCGGCCCTGTTTTGAATGCCGGCGCCGGGATGCGCTGATGTTCCAGTCAGCCTGGCAAACCTCACAGGCCCTTGCGGCCCCTCCCAAGGCACCGGACATGGACCGGATGCTGTCAAGTGAACGGCGGGCGAAGGGCGGTGGGAAGATCACCTGGTCGGCCGCGCCGGGTTCTCTGCCGGATGGTGCCATGGTTCGTTTCGATGGCGACATATTTGCCGTTCGCAGCGGCAATCTCCTGCCCTGGACAGCGTCTGGATACGGCACAGCCGTACCCCTTGATCTGAATATCGAAGTTGAGGTTTTGACACCGCCGACAATCGCGCGCATTTTGCACGCGGGTTATCAACCGATCTGGCACCACAGCGTAAAGCGGGCCGGAGACAAATCTTAAGAGGCAATCAGAAATGAAGCTTGTACGTTATGGCCGGGCCGGCAGGGAAAAACCGGGCCTGATCGATGCGGATGGAAAACTGCGCGACCTGTCGGATCGCATTGCCGACATCACGCCGGACCAGTTGTCGGACAAGGCACTGGCAAAACTCGCCAGGATCAATCCGGCCCGGCTGCCGCTGGTCAAGGGCAAACCCCGCTTCGGACCGCCACTGACCGGCGTCGGCAACTTCATCTGCGTCGGCCTGAACTACACCGACCATGCCGAAGAAACCGGCCACCCGATTCCCACCGAGCCGGTGATCTTCTCCAAGCACACGAGCTGCATTGCAGGTGCAAACGACGATGTGGTCCTGCCAAAGAACTCGGCGAAGACCGATTGGGAGGTGGAGATCGGGTTTGTCATTGGCAGCGAGGCCAAGAGCGTTTCACAGTCCAAGGCACTGAGCCATGTGGCCGGCTACTTCGTGTGCAATGACGTGTCGGAGCGCGAGAACCAGATCGAACACGGCGGGCAGTGGGTGAAGGGCAAATCCCACGACACTTACGGTCCCATCGGTCCCTGGCTGGTGACGCGTGACGAGGTTCCCAACCCGCAGAAACTCAACCTTTGGTGCGACATCAACGGAAAGCGCATGCAGGACGGCACGACCAGGAACATGATCTTTCCGATCAAGTTCATCGTCTCCTACCTGTCACGGTTCATGACCTTGCGGCCAGGCGACATCGTCATCACCGGCACGCCTGCAGGTGTCGGCCTGGGCATGAAACCGCCTGTGTTCGTGAAGCCGGGGGACGTGATGGAACTCGGTATCGACGGGCTCGGGTCGCAACGTCAGACGGTGGTGCGCGGCAAGGTCTGAGCAAGGCCAGGCGGGATCCGCGACAATCAGGGTCGCGGCCCGCCGTCAATCCACTCCTGCCGGCCACTGCCGGTGACCTGGCGCAGGCCGGAAAACCCGTGTTCATCCAGCCGATTTGACAGGCCCTGCAGAATGTCGGCAACGAGTTGCGGGCCCTGATAGACCAGCGCGGAGTAAAGCTGCAGCAGAGACGCACCGGCGCGCAGCTTCTGCCAGGCATCTTCGGCACTGGCGATGCCGCCGGCACCGATCAGGACCAGCTTGCCGTCGGTCATGGCATGCATGCGGGCCAGCTGCACCGTCGACAGCCGGAACAGCGGGGCGCCGGACAGTCCTCCGGCCTCCTGCGCGTGCTTCGACTTCAGCGGCGGGCGCGAGATTGTCGTGTTCGACACGATAACCGCATCCACCTTCATATCCAGGCACACCGTGGCGATATCGGTAAGCTCATCTTCCACCAGGTCAGGCGCTATCTTCAGCACCAGCGGCGCCTGGCGCCCGTCTTCAGCGGCGGCTGCAATCACGGCATCGCGGACGCGACCGATCAGGGTTTCCAGTTCACCGCGTGACTGCAGGGCGCGCAATCCGGGCGTGTTGGGAGACGAGATATTGACCGTGATGTAGCTGGCCAGCCGGTTGAATGCAGCCGCGCCCAGCGCATAGTCGGCAATGCGGTCATCGGAGTCCTTGTTGGCCCCGAGATTGACACCGACAATGCCGCCGCGGTCACCACGTTCGGCCAGCCGATCGAACACCCGGGCGTGACCGTCATTGTTGAAACCCATGCGATTGATCACCGCATTGTCTTCCGGCAGGCGAAACAGGCGCGGCCTGTCATTGCCGTTTTGCGGACGCGGGGTGACCGAGCCAATCTCGACGAACCCGAACCCCTGACCCAGCATGGCGTCGGGCACTTCGGCGTTTTTGTCGAAGCCGGCTGCAAGACCAAGCGGGTTGGGGAAATCCAGCCCCATGCAGTTTACCTGCAACCGCACATCCGCCGGAACAGCACCTGCCTGCAACACACCTGAATTCAATGTGGCGATGGTCAGGTTGTGGGCGGTTTCGGGGTCGAGCGCGTGCAGGACCGGACGTGCCAGTGAAAACAGGCGGCTCATGGCATGTCGTCCGGAAACTCGTGAGTGCCATCTTCGTTGACGCGCAATGGCCACGACTGAACAACCGACGATACCGGCATTGGCTTGTAGAGGTGCGGAAACAGGGCACCGCCGCGAGATGCCTCCCATTTCAGGTTTGTGCCCAGGCCCGCACCGTCAACGGCCAGCAGCAACAGGTTGTCCCGGCCAGCGAAGTGCTTTGCCGCCGTTTCGATAACCTGCTGTTTCGTTGAAAAGTGAATGAAGCCGTCACGCCGGTCATCTTTTGAACCGGCATACCTGCCACAGCCGCGGGCGGCGTCCCACTCGTCGCGATCGATGATCTTGTAGATGATTGCCATGTTGGCAGCGAACCTATTCGCCGTGTGCCGGCAAGACAAGCACCCATTCGCTCCAGGCCCCAGCTTGTGCACGACGAAACGGAAAGGTAAAGTTTCCGCAAATGTTAAAGCAGTCAGGAAGCATTCTCGGGGGGAGCAGTTGCGACCGGATGCGCTCCTGGGAGAGACGGCCTTGTTTTCACATTCACAGATCTGGCAGGCCATTGACCGGCTGGCTGAGGCTAACGGCATGTCGGCATCGGGCCTGGCCAGGGCAGCGGGACTGGACGCCACCGCGTTCAACAAGTCGAAACGCGAGACGCCACAGGGCAGGCCGCGCTGGCCAACGACCGAAAGCGTTGCCAAATGCCTTGCAGTGACGCGGACCAGCCTGGGCGACTTTGCCGGTCTGGTGCATGGAGCAAAACGGCTGCAGCGCACAGTGCCGAGCATCAGTTTGGCGCAAGCCGGCGCACCCGGTGCTTTCGATGATGCCGGCCGGCCGGCCGGGGATAACTGGAACCGGATCGACCTGCCCGGCATAGACGACCCGTGTGCCTATGCGCTGCACGTCAGCGGCGATCAGCTGAAGCCGGTGTATCGCGACGGCGACATGGTTATCGTATCGCCGGCAGCGGCGGTACGGCCCGGCGACCGCGTCGTGGTCAGGACCCATGACGGCGAGGTCATGGCCAGACGGCTCAATCGCGACACCGGCACGGTGCTTGAACTTGCCTGCTTCAACCCGCAACTGCCCCTAATCACCCTTCAGCGCAGCGACATCAAATGGATGGCGCGAATCGTCTGGACCAGCCAATAAGTCCTCAATACATCCGCTAAAGCCAAGTTTGCGTTAAGACCACATGGATTCCCTTACCCAAGCATTGCTCGGAGCCTCGGTTGCCGAACTGGTTATCGGCCGTGCCATCGGGCGCAAGGCAAGCCTTTACGGTGCCTTGCTCGGGACACTGCCTGACCTCGACGTATTCATCCCCTTTGGCGGCGCCATTGAGGATTTCACCTATCATCGCGGGTTTTCGCACTCAATGCTGGTGCTTACAGCCGCCACTCCTGCAATCGGCTGGGCGCTGCACCGGCTGCACGGCATTGCCAGCCTGAAACACTGGATGGCCATGGTCTGGCTGGTGCTGATCACCCATGTGCTGCTGGATGCCTTTACGGTCTACGGCACGCAATTGTTCTGGCCGATCACCGAATACCCGGTGTCGGGGTCGTCCACCTTCATCATTGACCCCGCGTTTACCCTGTGGCTGGTCATCGGTGTCATCGCGGCTCTGGCCTTCAACCGGCAACACCAGTTCGGCCACCGGGTCAATACGGTCTGCCTGGCTCTTGCCGGCACCTATCTGGCGTGGACGATGGCCGCCAAGGCCTATGTCACGGATATTGCGGACCGTTCCATGGAGAAACAGGGGCTGACCCACAACCATCTTCTGTCAACTCCGGCGCCGTTCAACACGCTGTTGTGGCGCTTTGTGGCCATGCAGGACGACGGTTACTATGTCGGCTACTACTCAATCCTCGACGACAGCAAGGACATCCGCTTCACCCGCTATGAAAGCCGCACCGACCTGCTGCAGGCAATTGCCGACAACTGGTATGTGAAGCGGCTGCAATGGTTCAGCCATGGCTTCTACCGGGTCTCGCAGCCAACACCTTCCGAAGTGGTCATCACTGATCTCAGAATGGGTGTTGAAGGCTCCTATGTGTTCAGCTTCAAGGTTGCCGACATTGTTGCAGACGGCAGCATGAAACCGGCCAACGAACGTATGTCCGCGATACGTGACACATCCCGCCTGCCATTGTTCTGGAAGCGCATCTGGGACAGCTCTATAAATCTGGCGCCGCAAAAGCCATAGCAGTTATGCAGTAGAGGTGATTGCGCCGGCACGCACAATGTCTTATCCGGCAGCGATGAACGCACCGACCAAACCCTTGAGCCTGGCGGAATTCGTCACCCTGCTGGCGACGATGGTCTCGATCCTGGCTCTGTCGATCGATGCCATGCTGCCGGCACTCGGCCGGATCGGCAGCGATCTCGGCGTCGAGGACGCCAACGACACCCAGCTGATCGTATCAGGCATGTTCTTAGGGTTCGCCGCCGGGCAGATCGCCGCCGGGCCGCTGTCGGACAGTTTCGGCCGCAAGCCGGTGATCTATGCAGGCTATATGATCTTCATCGCCGGGTGCATCCTGTCGATGACGGCAACGGTGTTCGAGGTCATGCTGGCAGGACGGGTGCTGCAGGGTCTGGGCGCCGCGGCGCCTCGCATTGTCAGCCTGGCCCTGGTGCGCGACGGCTATGAAGGCCGTGCCATGGCGCGCATCATGTCGATTGTCATGGCCATCTTCATTCTGGTGCCGGCCATTGCGCCGTTGATCGGCGAAGCGGTGCTGCTGGTTGCCGACTGGCGGGCGATCTTCGGCCTGCTGCTGGCGATGGCAATCATCGCCTCGGTTTGGTTTGCGGCCCGGCAGCCGGAAACCCTGGCAGTGTCAGAACGGCGAACGTTTTCCCTGCGCAACATTGCCGGCGGCATCCGGGAAGCCTGCGGCTTCCGTGCCGCGGTGGGATACACCATTGCATCGGGCATCATATTCGGCGCCTTTCTGGGTTACCTCAGCTCGGCGCAACAGGTATTCCAGAGCGTCTACGGCACCGGCAAGCTGTTTGCCATCTATTTCGGTGTGGCGGCGCTTGCCATCGGCGCGGCCAGCGTCTTCAACTCCAGTGTCGTGATGCGGCTCGGCATGCGTTTCATGACCTGGCGCGCCCTGTACGCCGTCACCCTGATCTCGGCCCTGTTCCTGCTGGTCGTGTGGCAGTTCGACGGCGTGCCGCCCCTGTGGTCGTTCATGGTCTGGCTGCTGGCGGCATTCTTTGCCACCGGTATCCTGTTCGGCAATTTCAACGCGCTGGCCATGGAGCCACTGGGCCACATGGCCGGACTGGGAGCCGCCTTCGTCGGATCCGTGTCGACATTCATCTCGCTGCCGCTGGGCTGGGCCATCGGCTACCGGTTCGACAACACGGTGGTACCGCTGATTGCGGGGTTCGCAATACTGGGCGCAATATCACTGATCGTCATGTGGTGGACGGAGCGCGGCGCGGATCTGCAGGATTAACCGACACGCCACATCTCGCGCGGGGCGCGTGTAGTCAGCAGACGGCAGCCGTCTTCGGTGATGACCACGTTTTCCTCATGCACCAGCATCTTGCCGTCGCCATAGTCCATGCCCGGCTCGATTGTCATCACCATGCCGGGCTCGAGCACGGTCCCGTCACCCGCCATGTTCGATGGCGGCTCGGTGAGCTGCAGGCCAAGCCCGTGTCCGAGGCGCCCTACATTGCCACCCGTCGCCCCGGCATCGGCCATCACCGACACCATGGCGGCGGCAAGGTCCGCCGGAGTTGCTCCAGGCCGCGCCGCGGCGATGCCGGCTTCGGTGGCGCGCCAGACAATGTCCTGGGTCTTCTTGGTCTCGTCATCCACATCGCAGCAGGCAAAATTGCGGTCGAAGTCACAGAAGTAACCGTCGAACGTGGCGCCGAGGTCGATGAACAGCACATCGCCGGCGGCGAGATCCCGGTCATTGGGCCCGACGATGATCTGGTTATAGCCGCCTGCCCCGGCGGTCACGGCCATGAACGGTATAGCGTCGGCACCCTGCCGGGTCAGTTCGGCCCGGAACGTGCGGGCGATGTCATGCTCGTTCATGCCGGCGGACAATTGCCCGGGCAGCGCGGCATAGGCCTCGCTGCCGATCCGGCAGGCCCGTTCAATCTTCGCGATTTCCGCCGGCGACTTGACCATGCGAAGGCGCCAGATCAGCGGCGATGCGTCGGCAAACTCTATACCGGAGCAGGCTGACCGGATACGGTCAAAGTCGGCAATCGGCATGCGAATGACACTCTCGCGTCCCATCTCCCAGCCGACACGGCCGAAGCGGTGCGGGCAGTCTGCCAGCACCTCAGCCATCAACGACACACCGTCATCTTCGGGCTGCGGCGCCGGCCAGGTGCGGATATCCTTCACCCAGGTCCTGGCAATGCCAGGCTCGCCAATGGTCGGGATGACCGCCACTGGCTCACCGTCACGCGGCAGGACGAGAAACCACGGCCGCGTCGGACTTTCCCAGAACTGGGTGGCAAAACCGGCAAAATAGCGCCAGTTGGGCGGGGCGGTGACAACTACAGCATCTAGGCTGCGGGCGGTCATTTCCGCCTGCGCCCGTTCATGACGCGCTTCGAACTCGGACAGGTCAAAGCCGCGCGCCGGTGTCGTCATGCATCCACCTTGACCAGCTCACCGGCCAGGGCGCGTCCGATCAGGGCGCGGGTTTCCTCGATGCCGTAAAGCGCCACAAACGAGCCAAATCGCGGCCCCTGTTTCTCGCCGAGCAGGATTTCATACAGTGTGTTGAACCAGGCCAGCGATACGCCGGTGCTGCCGTCCTTGTTCTGCTTGGTATACGGCTCCCTGCGGCCGACATCATAAACGGCCGACTGGATGTCTTCCGGTGTCGCGCCCGCCGGCAACTTGGCCAGTGCATCTGACAGGTCTCGCAGGGCAACTGCCTCATCGTCTGTAGCCGCGCGGTACTGTTTGGCAGGCCTGACAAAGTCCTCGAAATAGCGCAGCGCAAACCCGGCAAGCTGGTCGATATGCGGATGGGTTGCAGGGCTGGTGTCGGGTGAATAGCGCTGGATAAACGCCCACAGGCCGTCCTTGGTCTCTGCATTGGCCACCGCTGCCAGGTTGAGCAGCAGCGCAAAGGTGACCGGCATGTCGGCCTTCGGCGGATTGCCTTCATGGATGTGCCAGGCCGGATTCGTGAGCTGGGCTTTTAGATCCTGCGAATTATGCTGTCTCTCGAAAGCCGCCAGATGCTGAAAATACTCATCCACGGCGCGCGGAATAACGTCGAAATACAGGCGCTTCGCCGTGCGCGGTTTCTGGAACATGAACATGGCCAGGCTCTCGGTCGGGGCGTAGGTGAGCCATTCGTCGATGGTCAGGCCATTGCCCTTGGACTTGGAGATCTTCTCGCCGTTCTGGTCCAGGAACAGCTCATAGACATAGTGTTCCGGCGCGTGACCGCCGAGCGCCCGGCAGATGCCGTCGTAGATCGGCGTGTTGGTCTGGTGATCCTTGCCGTACATTTCAAAGTCCACGCCGAGCGCGGCCCAGCGGGCGCCGAAATCCGGCTTCCACTGCAGCTTCACATTGCCGCCGGTGACCGGCAGCGTGACATCGGTTCCGTCCTCGTCTTCAAATGTCACCGTGCCGTCGGCGGCATTGACCTCCTTCATCGGCACATAGAGCACGCGGCCCGACGTGGGCGAGATCGGCAGGAAGCAGGAATAGGTGGCACGGCGCTCCTCACCCAGGGTGGGGAGCATGATGTCCATGATCTTCTGGTAGCGCTCGCAGGCACGCAGCAGGATGTCATCGAACTTGCCGGATTTGTAATACTCGGTGGCGCTGGCGAACTCATAGTCAAACCCGAAGGTGTCGAGGAAGCGGCGCAGCATGGCGTTGTTGTGATGACCGAAGCTCTCATATTCCCCGAACGGATCCGGCACCACGGTCAGCGGCCGGTGCAGGTGTTCCCGCAACAGGTCCTGCCTGGGCACATTGTCCGGCACCTTGCGCATGCCGTCCATGTCATCGGAGAAACACAATAGCTTTGTCGGCATGTCGGAGATAAGCTCGAACGCACGCCGGATCATGGTGGTGCGGGCAACCTCGCCGAACGTGCCTATATGCGGCAGGCCGGACGGTCCATATCCGGTCTCAAACAGGATATAGTCGTGACGCGTCTGGCGTTTCTCGATTCGCTTGAGCAGCTTGCGGGCTTCTTCGAACGGCCACGCCTTGCTTTCAAGCGCGGCGGCGCGCAGGGCAGGATCGACAGACGGCTTTGACGGACTAGACATGGACAGTTCAGCATTCATTTCTTGAAAAAGGCAGGGGCAGACCCCTGATGTTGGGCGGAAACCTGTGCCACATTGCGACGCGAACATAAAGAGCCGAATCGATAATTGATGAACGACGGGCAGGATCAAAACGCCACAGCGCAGCGGGCCGGCACAGACGGCCTGCCGCCGGTCATGGTGCTCGACGGCGTGTCCGCGTTGTGCATCACGGCAGGTGAGCCGCCGGAAACAATAAAACCGGCGGCCGCCCTGAAAGCCCTGGGCGAAAGCGCCCATGTGGTCTGTCACGCCGGCTACCTGGTCAACCGGCTGGCTCTGGCGGCGCAGGTGCCGCAGGGTGTGGTGCGCACGGCGCGCGAGCAGTCGCACCTGGATGTGTGCGAACTGTTTGCCTTCGTGGCACCGGCGGTGATGGCGGTGCCGACGCCGCGGGGCTTGAGCGCCGCGTTCGGGTTGGACACAGACCTGCCCGGTGCCGACCTGATTTTGAACCTTGCCCGGGCCCTGCTTGAGCGGGTCGGCGACAGGTCGTATCCGAACTCGCGCGAAACATTCCAGGTGGCGCAGTTTCTCGACCGGGGCAAATGGCCGTGGGCGAAACTGGTCATCCAGAACCTGGGCCGGGACCCTGCCAGCGATGCCGCCTCGGTGTTCGCCACCGGCCTGAACGTCTGGGACCGGCTGGATGAATGGGAAGACGACGGGCCGCGCCCGCCCGGCGCCCACGAGCCGGTGACCGCGGCTGAAGCCCAGAGCTTCCTGGCCGGTGTGCTGGGCGGATCTTCCGAGGCCCGTCCGCAGCAGGTCGACTATGCCGGTGCCGCGACAGCTGCGTTCGTGCCACGCGAAACGCCGGCCAGCAACGCCATCGTGCTGGCCGAAGCCGGCACCGGGCTGGGCAAGACACTGGGCTATCTTGCACCGTCCTATCTGTGGGCCTCGCGCAACAAGCAGGCGGTGTGGATCTCCACCTACACCAAGAACCTGCAGCGCCAGCTCGAGCAGGAGACCGCGCGGTTGGTGCCGGACCCGGCAGAACGCCGCCACAAAGTGGTGGTTCGAAAGGGCCGCGAAAACTATGTCTGCCTGCTCAACATGCAGGAGGCGTTTGCGCGCATGACCGCGTCCAACCCAAGGTCGGCGCTGATGGCCGGGTTGATTGCGCGCTGGGTGCGCCATTCAAAGGACGGCGACATGGTCGGCGGCGACTTTCCCGCCTGGCTGATGGGCCTGTTCTATGACGCCAACACCGGCGAGCGCGCCATGACCCCAATGGGCCTGGGACTGACCGACCGGCGCGGCGAATGCATCTATTCCGCCTGCCCGCACTACCGCAAATGCTTCATCGAAAAGGCGGTGCGCGCCGGCCGCAAGGCCGACCTGGTGATCGCCAACCACGCTTTGGTGCTGCACCAGATCGCCGTCGACCACGCCATCGGCGAAGCCCAGGTGGATGAAGACCAGGAACGCGCCGGCGGGCTGAAGCGGCTGGTGTTTGATGAGGGCCATCACCTGTTTGATGCCGCTGACAGCGCCTTTTCCGGCCATCTCACCGGTCAGGAAACCACCGAACTGAGACGCTGGATCCGGGGTCCGGAATCACAGCGGCGACGGGGGAGAGGGCTGGTCGACCGGCTCGGCGACCTGGCCGGTGACGACGACGAGGCGGAAGACCTGCTGGCCAAGGTCCTGTCGGGCGCGCTGTGCCTGCCGGGCCCGGGCTGGATGCGGCGCATTCAGGCCGGCCAGGCGGACGGTGAAACCGAGGCTTTCCTGGGCCTGGTGCGGCAGCAGGTGACGGCGCGCGCCGACCCGCGCCAGATCGGCAACCTGGAAACCGACTGCCGGCCGTTCATCGACGGCCTGCAAGCGGCCGCCGGCACACTGGCAGCCGCGATGATCGACCTGAAGCGGCCGATGACCGCACTGGCGCGCAGGCTGATGAAACGGCTCGACGACGAGGCGGCCGAGCTGGCCAGTACGGAGCGGGCCCGCATCGAGGCGCTGGCCAGATCGCTGACCCGGCGATCGGAACTCATGCTCGGCGGCTTCATTGAAATGCTAAGCCGGCTGGTGGATGAGCCGAGGGCTGAATTTTCCGAGTGGTTCGCCATCGAACAGGCCTGGAACCGCGAAGTCGACACCGGCCTGCATTCGCACTGGATCGACCCGACCGTGCCGCTAGCCGCTGCCGTCCTGCAGCCGGCCGACGGCATCATCATCACCTCTGCCACGCTGCGCGACCGGCCGCCGGAAATGCCCGATGACTGGCGCAATGCAGAAATGCGCACCGGCTCGGTTCACCTGCCCTATCCGGTGATCCGGCACAGCTGGGAGTCGCCGTTCGATTACCTGAAGAACTCCCGCCTGATCGTGGTCAATGACGTCGGCCGGGAGAACATGGATCAGCTGGCGGCCGCCTACCGGGAACTGTTCCTGGAGTCGGGCGGCGGCGCGCTGGGGCTGTTTACGGCGATCTCGCGCCTGCGCGCGGTGCACCGGCGGTTGGTGCAGCCGATGGCGGAAGCAGGCCTGCCGCTCTACGCACAACACGCTGACCCGATCGACACCGGCACCCTGGTTGACATGTTCAGGTCCGAGGAGAACGCCTGCCTGCTCGGCACCGATGCTGTGCGCGACGGGGTCGACGTGCCGGGAGAATCGCTTAGGCTGATCGTCATGGATCGGGTACCGTGGGGCCAACCCACCATACTGGAGCGGGCGCGGCGCGCAGCTTTCGGCGGCCAGGCCTGGCAGGACATGCAGGTGCGGCTCAGATTGCGGCAGGCGTTCGGACGCCTGATCCGGCAAGCCACTGACAGGGGTTGTTTTGTGATGCTGGACGCACGTATGGCAAGCCGGTTTTCAACTGCCTTCCCACCCGGTATGACCATTGAGAGAACCGGCCTTGTAGATGCCATCGAGATTGTGAAAGAGTTTGGAGCGAGCTGAGTATGAACAAGCCTGTAACTAAGACCATCAACCATCACCAGGCACTGATCTACGTGATGATGACGATGATTGCCGTGGACGCCAAGATCGGCAACGCGGAACTGGCCCGCATCGGCCGGCTGGTGCAGACCCTGCCCGCGTTTTCCGGCTTTGATCCCGAACGCCTGACCCACGTGGCCCAGGAGTGCGGCGAAATCCTGCAGGAGGACACCGGCCTGCAAACCGCCCTGGCGCTGATCAAGTCAGGACTGCCGGCGGTGCTGCGTGAAACGGCCTATGCGCTGGCGGTCGAGGTGGCCATTGCCGACCGTAATATCGCACGCGAGGAAATCCGCTTTCTGGCCATGCTGCGCGACGCACTGGACCTGACCAAACTGCAGACAGCGGCACTGGAGCACGCGGCCATCGCCCGCTATCAAAGCGCCTGATCAATTCTGAGCGGGAGAGACCTCATGGCAGATTATCAACTGTATTGCTTCGGCGAATCCGGCAATTCCTACAAGGTGGCACTGATGCTGACCTTGTGCGGCGCCGATTGGGAGCCGATGCCAGTGGACTTCTTCAACGGCGAAAGCCGGTCGGAGAATTACCGCTCCGAGATCAACGAGATGGGCGAAGTGCCGGTGCTGGTGCATGACGGGCGCAAGCTGACCCAGAGCGGTGTCATGCTGGAGTATCTCGCTGGCAAGTTCGGCGAGTTCGGCTGGGACAATGATGACGAACGCTATGACATCCTGCGCTGGATGTATTTCGACAATCACAAGTTCACCAGCTACAACGCCACGCTGCGCTTCATGCTGACGTTCATGAACACCGGAGAAACCCCGGTGACGGAGTTCCTGCGCGGGCGCGCGGAAGGGGCCATGCAGATTGTCGACAAGCACCTGGGCGCGCATGACTTCATGGCGCTCGACCGGTTAAGCATCGCCGACTTCTCGCTGATCGGATACATGTTCTATGACGGCGAGCTGGGCGTTGATCTCAACGACTATCCCAACATCCTGGCATGGCGCGAGCGCATATCATCGCTGCCGGGCTGGAAAGGACCTTACGACCTGATGCCGCGCCAGGCCCCGAATGCCTGACAGCTTGTACCAAAGGAGCGGACGGCCGTGCTGACAGACAGATATGACAACCCGATTTCAACGTCTTCGGCCACGGCCCGTGACCTGTATGTGAGCGCCGTGGACAAGTTGCTGGAAGGCGCGCCTGGGATTACGGAAGCGTTCGACGCGGTTGTCGCGGAAGATCCGGGCTTCGTGCTTGGGCGGGCCGGGCTGGCGCGGGCTCATCACGCCACCGGCAATGTTGCGAAGGCACGCGAGGTCATTGGCGAGGTGCGCGGGACGGCGAACGGCGTCACCGACCGCGAGGCCGGCCACATCAGGGTCTTCGACCTGTTGGCCAACGGCAAGACCAAGGAAGGCTTTGCCGCCGTCGTCGACCACGTCGCCGCCCATCCGCGCGACGCCATGGTGGCGCAGACCAGCACCAGTATTTTCGGGCTGATCGGGTTTTCCGGCCTGCCCGGCCGCGAGGCGGAGATGCTGGCCTTCACCAGCGCCCTGAAGCCGCACTATGGCGACGACTGGTGGTATCTCAACCAGTATGCCTTTGCGCTGTGCGAGACCGGCCAGGTGGACAAGGCCGATACGGTCATCGACCGGTCGCTGGCGCTCAATCCGCGCAACAGCCACGGCGCCCATGTGCGCTCGCACATCTATTACGAAGCCGGTGAGACCCAGCTCGGCCTGTCGTATATCAGCGACTGGCTTGAGGACTACGACCGCTCAGCGGTGATGCACGGTCACCTGTCCTGGCACGCGGCATTGTGGGCGCTGCAACTGGGCCAGACAGACGAGATGTGGCGGCGGGTCGACGCCGACGTGAAACCGGGTGCCGCCCTCGGCATGCCGATCAACATCCTGTCGGACACCGCATCGATCCTGTACCGGGCCGAACTGGCGGGCGAGACGGTGGCGCAGGAGAAATGGCGCGAGGTGAGCGCCTATGCCAGCCGGTTCTTCCCGGAACCGGGCCTGACCTTCATCGACTATCACGCCGCACTTGCCCATGCCATGGCGGGCGACGGCGATGCACTCAACAGGATCATGTCGGGCGCGAAGGGTCCGGCCGCCGACCTGCTGCGCGACGCGGCGCAAGCCTTCGGCGCCATAGCGCGCCAGGACTGGCCAGAGGCTGAACGCCTGCTCACCAGCCTGATGGCCGAAGACGCCCGCCTCGGCGGCAGCCGCGCGCAACGGGATCTTCTGGAATTCTCGCTGCTGGAATGCCTTCTCAAGCAGGGCAAGTCAGAAGAAGCCCGCCGCCTGTTGGCCCTGCGCCGCCCGGTGCTGGCTGACACGCACCCGGTAAAGGGATTGTGACGTCTGACCGAAAGTTTCCGCTCAGCTTTTTACGTTGACTTATGCACCGACGCGTTCTGGCCGACGTGATGGCCCGCCGGCAGTTCGCTGCCGGCCGGGAAATCCTTGACGCCCAGTGCCTTGAACCTGCTGTCGTGGATCAGGCAGCTTTGCCGGACCGTGGGCCAGGCCTCAGAGCGCAGGAACCACTGGTCGAGATGCCAGTTGGCCAGGGCGGCCGGCTTGAAATCCTTGAGCAGGGTCTGCAATGGCGGCAGCACACCGCCGGTGCCGCCCCACATGCCGGCCAGCATCACTTCGGTGTGGGTCCACCAGTCGCGCATGACGTGGAAGGCCTTGCCGGACTCTAACCACTCATTGACTGCCGCCTGTTCACGCACATTGATGATGCTGTCGGCATCGCGCACCAGAAAATGCCTGGTGCGGCCGTCATTGACGGGCAGGAAACGCCAGAACAGACCGTCGAACGGGTTGACGCGGTTCATCATGACGATTTCCGCGCCAAGCGCTTTCAATTCATCGCGCACGTTTTGCGGCACCGTGTCATCGCAGTAGAATCGGCACGTCCAGTGCGGATAGAGCTCCGGCGCCAGGCGGGCGTTTTCCAGCGCGCCGCTCAAATATTTCTCACCGTCTCCCCACAGGGAAAACGCGATAATGTTGAGCGACGGATCCTTGCCGGAGAACCTGGCAAGCTGATCCGGTATCGGATGAGCGGTGCCGGATTTTGCCGCCGTGTCGTCCTTCAACCTGAGCGAGATTTCACCGTGGCGCTGCGCATCGTCGAACCGCTGCATGCGGTAGGAGACCGAGGCCAGCGCGTCATGGGTGTTGGCAACGTCCGGCGCAATTTTCAGCGCCCGGGTCAAAAGCTCGTGGGCTTCTTCAAGCCGGCGCAACCTGGACAGGACCACGCCGTAATTGGCCAGGGCTTCAGCATCACCAGGCCTGAACTTTATCGCGTTGGCGAACACATTGGCGGCAGACGGCAGGTCGCCATGGCCAAACAGGAACGCTGCCAACCTGACCTGGTCCTCTGCGCTGTCCGGCTCTTTTGCACCGATCTCGTTAACCACCGCCATCTGCGCCTTGATGGCATCGACGAACCGCCCTGCACGATAGTGCGCAAGTGCTGCGTCACGTTTTTGTTTCAGGGCTTGTGCGCCGTCTGCCAGGTCTACCGCTCCCAGAAAATCTGCACCGCATACAGGTGGTGGTTGACCTGCGCTGCGCCGGTCGAGACATAGGCGTACCACCGGTTCATCAGGTTGCGCTTGTGGCCGGCGGAGTCAAGCCACTGGGTGAACAGCCGCCGGGCCTTTTCCTTGTCGACCTTGCCGCGCTTGCGGTCGCGGGCGGCGTTTTCGCCGAAATCGCCGCGCTCATCCGGGTCGGCAAAGGCCTCGAAGCGCTTGCGGAAGCTGTGGCCGCTGGCTGATTTGTGGCCGACAAAGTTGCCCTTGACCATTTCAAGCGCCTGGGCGCGGGCCATGTCGCGCAACAGGTCCGATCCCTTGACCGGCTTGCGCCGGCCCCGGTAGCGCGCTTCCGCCGCCAGAAGGTCGAGATAGGCTTCCAGGTCCGGGCGGATCCTGGCGCCGCGTGGCGGCGACGCCAGCATGGCCTCGGCATAATTGCGATAGCTGTTGCTGGCATGTGCCGGCAGCACATTTGCCGGCAGCACCAGCGCGCAGGTGGTCAAACCGCCGATCAATTCCCGTCTGTTGATCAGTAACATGGTCATAACTCCGTCACGAAACTGCAAATGGCGTCCAGTACGGCGGCTGTTTGGTCCTTTTGTGGCGCGTGCCCGCAGTCGTCAAGAACAAGTCTGGTGACGGGTGCGCCACAGGAGCGTTCAATCGCATCGATCTGGGCCAGTGTTCCATAGTCATCGTCGCGTCCCTGTATAGCCAAAACCGGTGCCATGATTAATGGCAGGAAGCCGGTTATGTCCCAGCTGCGGAAGTCCGGATGCAGCCAGCTGTCGTTCCAGCCCAGAAACGCGACGTCGACATTGTCGCCATGGTGGCGCTGGAGCCGGTCTCTCAGGTTGGTGGTGTTCCAGGCGTCGCGGGCGGCCTCGATGCCGGCAATCGAGATGTCCTCGACGAACACGTGCGGCGCCATCAGCACCAGGCCTTGCAATCCTGGCACCGGTGTGCTGCCGGAATAGATGGCGGCAATGGAAGCCCCGTCGGAATGCCCAACCAGCACGTGATCGCGGCCGGCAAGCTGTGACACGATGCCGGGCAGCACGTCGTGCGCCTCATCGTGCATATAGGTCAGCGGGCGCGGCAGCGAGGCCGGCGACGAGGCGCCGTAGCCGGCCCGCGAGTAAACCAGCACCGGACATCCGGTTGCAGCGGCAAGCTGATCGGGAAAATCGCGCCACTGGCTGACACTGCCGAGCCCTTCATGCAGCAGCACCAGCACCGGCCGGCCGCTGGCACCGTCAATGAACCTGGCTTCGAGCCGTTGGCCTGCAACCTCAAGAAACCCGTCGGCTATAATCATGCACGCAGCTTGAAGCGCTGGATCTTGCCGGTGGCTGTCTTCGGCAGGTCGGGCAGGAACTCGATCCAGCGCGGATACTTCCACGGACCGGCTTCCGCCTTGACATGGTCCTTGAGCTCGTCGAACAGGCCATCATCCGAATAACCCTCGTTCAGCACCACAAACGCCTTCGGCTTGACCAGGCCCTCGTCGTCCTCGTGGGCGACAACGGCGGCCTCCAGCACCGCCGCGTGGCTGACCAGGGCCGATTCCACCTCGAACGGCGACACCCAGATGCCGGACACTTTGAACATGTCGTCGGTGCGCCCGCAATACTGGTAGAAGCCGTCCTCATCGCGAATGTACTTGTCGCCGGTGCGGGCCCAGATGCCTTCGAATGTCGAGCGCGTCTTGTGGCGCTTGTTCCAGTAGCCGTTGCAGCACGAAGCGCCGGAGACCAGCAGTTCACCGATTTCACCGGCCGGCAGATCCTCGCCGCTCTCCCCGACCAGGCGCAGTTCATAGCCCGGCACGGCCTTGCCGGTGGTGCCGCGCTTCTGGCCGTCGGGTCCGTTGGACAGGAAAATATGCAGCATCTCCGTCGAGCCGATACCATCCCATATCTCGACCCCGAAGCGTTCGTGCCAGCCGGCGGACACTTCCGGCGGCAGCGCCTCGCCGGCCGATATGCACTTTGCCAGCCTGGCGGACCCGGTGTCGCGCGTGCATGACTTGTCGGCCAGCATGGCCGCGTACAGCGTCGGCACGCCGAAGAAGATGGTGGCGTCGTGGGCGTTGAGCTTGGCCTGCACAGCGTCGGGCGTCGGGCGCCCCGCCAGCAGCACCGTGGTCGCCCCAACCGACAGCGGGAAGGTCAGGGAATTGCCCAGGCCATAGGCAAAGAAGAACTTTGCCGCGGAAAAACACACATCGTTCTCGGAGATGCCGAGCGTGCCGGCGCCATAGGTTGTGGCGGTGTCCATCAGGCTGGAGTGAACGTGCATGACACCCTTAGGCTGGCCGGTCGAGCCGGACGAATACAGCCAGAACGCAACTTCATCGGACGATGTTGGAGCTGCCTCATGCTCATCACCTGCTGATGCCATCAGCGTCTCGAAGGATTCATGCTCGCCGGCCTCACCGCCGACGACAATGACATGCTTCAAAAACGGCAGGTCGGCCAGCACCGGCTCAACCGCCGCGAGCAGCGCATGGGACACAAACAGCACCTGCGAGCGGCTGTCCGACAGCATGTATCTGTACTGGTCGGTGGTCAGCAGGGTGTTGAGTGCCACCGGCACCACGCCGGCGCGGATGGCGCCGACGAATACCGCCGGCCAGTCGACGGTGTCGAGCATCAGCACCGCCACCCTGGCCTCACGCGCTATCCCCAGGCCATCGAGCAGGTTGGCGACCTGCCGGGTAGCAGCCGTCAGTTCAGCGAAGGTGATCTGCCGGGTGTCGTCGATAAACGCGGTCTTGGACCCGCGGCCTTCATCCAGGTGCCTGTCCACCAGGTCCAGTGCGGCGTTGTATGGATATGGATCACTCATGAGCGGTCTCCCTAAGGTTTTCGCCACGTCTCTTGGTGAACGTGCTGAAAATGCCCTGAAATGCGGGCGCTGGACCCTAACCCTGCACCATGTTGCAGGACAAGTGCGGAATAGTGCATGGGAACGGCAGCGGCGTCAGTTGGGTAGATGGGCGGCCTGGTGGTGCACAAGGCGCCAGTGATCGCCCTCGACAACGAAGGTATTGGTGGCGATCAGCGACACCTGGCCGAGATGCTCGGTGCAGAACACCAGCGCGGTATTGCCGTTGCGGATAATGCTGCTATCGCTCACCGAGATGTCCGGCGTGTCGCCCAGAACGAGAATGGAATACCAGCTGTCGAGCACTTCCTCGCGCCCGGTTATGCCCGGCCAGCCCGGGTGATAGCACGACACCGACGAGCGCCTGGACCACAGCGCCTCCATGGCAAGATAGTCACGCTGCCGGAATGCCGCGTAGAACGCGTCATTGGCTTCGAGAATTGCTTCATCGTGCATCAAATCACTCATGACAGGGACAAGTCTGCCTCAAGCTTGTGTCGTTGCCAAGTCAATGGTTGGGTAAATGTGGATGTCAGCTGCCTTGAAGACCTTGGTGTGATCAATGATAGCCGGTGATGGCATCAGGCATGGTGCCCAACCCACGTGAGCACGTTGCACCTGTGATCAAAACAAGAGACCCCGGGTTTGATACTCAATTGGCCCGTTCTGGCGAGCGCCCCGATCATCCAATCGGGCCTTGGTCAAGGATGGTCAGCGCAAAAGCCCCGCATGAATTCTGTACAAATATGACAAAATCAGGCTGGTCACCATCATTTCCCCGCCGTCTTCAATGGCCCCGAACATAAACCTCAAATTCTGACTGATGGATCCAATGGCGCTGTGAAACATGTCAACAAAAACGCCAAAAACACCGAGCATCAATATCAAAACGGCGATCGTCACGAACTGGTGGCGGATTTTTCCCTGGGTCGCAACTATAAGAACCGCGAAGACGGCGAACACAGGAATACCCACCAATGCTGCATAAATTAACTCACCATAATCCTGCAACCTGAGTCCAAACAGCGGTTCAAAGGTTAACATCCTGGAGATGTCGCCACCCACGCTCTCGTGGAACTCCTGCGAATCGTCAAGCAACAGGTACCAAAACAGAGCTCCTAGGAATACGAACCCGATTTGCCTGGCTTTTACGGAATAAAAAAAACATATCAGCCCGCACCAAAAAAATTTCATGTACTGAAAAAATTCTGGATATGACCCGTCGATCTCAAGATGAAGCAAACTTCTATAAGATGAGTATTTGTACGCTATATTGTCTGCATTAATATAATAAAATGTGTGAGCTGCTATGAATATTATATCAGTTATTATCAATAATATAAAAAGAGGTGTATAAAATTGATTCTTAAATATTTGACTTGTTTTTATTGAATAATTCATATTTATGTTTATACACCCTGGCAAGATGTAGAATATTTGGGGAAATCGGTATCAGCGACGCAACCCTAACCAATCGGTCACATACGTACAAGACTCCCCCTGGTGCGGGCGAAACTGCCTCGGCCGCGACCTGCTTTCAAGCCTCAACCACATCGGCTCTGCCGTTGCAAGGTCGGCACTGGCAACGACCAACAAAACCTGATTGCTGCGCGGAATCGTGCACTGGAAAACCAATGCCAACGAATGTCAACAGGCCTCGAACCGGGGATCCGGTTCAGCACGATCAAACGCTTCTATTTAGGCTGTAAATGCTCTAGAACGCAGGGCTCACGTTCGTCGAAATTCCAGAACCTTCGTAACAACTCATGTCAAAGACCAGAAAACCAAGCCGGTTGAAAGCCCGGCAGCCACGCGGGTTTGCGGATCGTTCCGCCAGCGACATCCGTGCCGTCGACAAAATGGTTGCGAAGATCAAGGGTGTGTTTGAGCTTTATGGCTTTGACCCGGTCGAAACACCGCTGTTCGAGTACACCGATGCGCTCGGCAAGTTCCTGCCCGACAGCGACCGGCCCAATGAAGGCGTGTTCTCGCTGACCGACGATGACGATCAGTGGATGAGCCTGCGCTACGACCTGACCGCGCCGCTGGCCCGACACGTCGCCCAGAACATCAACGACATCCAGCTGCCCTACCGCACCTACCGGGCAGGTTACGTGTTCCGCAATGAAAAGCCCGGACCGGGACGGTTTCGCCAGTTCATGCAGTTCGATGCCGACACCGTCGGCGCGCCATCGGTCACCGCGGACGCCGAAATGTGCATGATGATGGCCGATACCATGGAGGCCCTGGGCATCGCACGCGGCGACTATGTCATCCGCGTCAACAACCGCAAGGTGCTCGACGGTGTCATGGAGACAATCGGTATCGGCGGCGACGAACACGCCGGCACCAGGCTGTCGGTGCTGCGCGCCATCGACAAGCTGGACAAGTTCGGGACTGAGGGCGTGAAACTGCTGCTCGGGGACGGGCGCTGGGAAGGCGGCAGGGAAAACGCCGGTGACTTTACCAAAGGCGCCGGGCTCGACGAGGCACAGACAGAGAAGGTCCTGAATTACATCTCCGGCACTGCCGTTGAAGGCAATGACGGCGTTGCCGAACTGGAGCTGATCGAAACCCTGGTGCGCTCTGCCGGCTATGACGAAACCCGCATCAAGATCGACCCGTCAGTGGTGCGCGGCCTGGAATACTATACCGGTCCGGTCTACGAGTGCGAACTGACCTTCGACGTGACCAACGAAAAGGGCGAGACGGTGCAGTTCGGGTCGGTCGCCGGCGGCGGACGTTATGACGGGCTGGTGCAGCGTTTCACCGGACAGGCGGTGCCGGCCACCGGCTTCTCCATCGGCGTGTCGCGGCTGATGACAGCGCTGAAAAACCTCGGCAAGTTGGACACTGCGGCATTGCCTGCCCCTGTCGTCGTGTGCGTGATGGACCGCGACCCGGACAGCCTTGGCCGCTACCAGAAAATGGTCAAGGCGCTGCGCGATGCAAACATCCGCGCGGAACTGTACCAGGGCAATCCGAAGCAGTTCGGCAAGCAGCTGCAATATGCCGACCGGCGCGGCGCAGCCGTCGCAGTGATCCAGGGCGGTGACGAGCGTGCCGCCGGCCAGGTGCAGCTGAAGGACCTGATCGCAGGTGCGGAAGCGGCCAAGGACATCGACAGCCGCGAAGAATGGGTCGAGCAGAAACCGGCCCAGATATCGGTCGCCGAAACCGACCTGGTCGACGAGGTGCGCAACATCCTTGCGCGCTATGGGAATTGAGCTGAGCAGATGACCGGCAAGTCCTCAACCGAACGACGCGCAACCGATGCGCTGAACACTTCGATGACACAGGTGTTCGAAGCCGCCGGTGCGGAGTTCATCGAACCGGACATCATCCAGCCGGCAGATGTGTTCCTGGAGCGCTCGGGCGAGCACATCAGGTCACGCACCTATGTGTTCGCGGACCCGTCGGGTGCGCAGCTGTGCCTGCGACCGGACCTGACGGTGCCGGCGTGCCGCTATCACCTGGAACAGGATCACGATGTGACGGCGGCTGCGCGCTACTGCTATGCCGGCAAGGCGTTCCGGCATTCAAAAAAGGCCGGAGACACCTCCCTGCGCGAGTTCGACCAGGTCGGCCTTGAACTGTTCGGTGGTGATAATGCCGCTGCGGACGATGCCGAAGCGCTGGCCCTGACCCTGGCTGCGCTGGATGCGGCCGGCGTCAGCGGTTACAGCATCCAGCTTGGCGACCTTGGGCTGTTTGCCGCACTGCTCGCCTCAATCGACATGCCGGAACGCTGGCGTACCAATCTCAGGCGCCAGTTCTGGCGCCCGAGGGCGTTTCGCGAACTGCTAAACCGGCTGACCGGCAAGACCGCGAAGCCCAGAACATCGATTTCCGATCTGCTTGACGAAATGGCGGACAGCCCGCTGGACGCCGTCGCCTTTGTCGAACACCGACTTGAGGCTGACGGCCTGGAAATGATTGCCGGGCGCAGCATCGAGCAGGTGGCCGGCAGGTTGTCCGAAAAACTCATGGACCGCAGTGAACCGCATCTGTCCGAGACGCATGCGAAACTGATCGACGACTATCTCGGCATTCGCTGTGCGTTGCCACTGGCAGTTGCAGAGCTGCGCGAGCTGGGCGCACGGACCAACGGCGAGTTTGCATCCGCCGTCGACCTGTTCGAAGCCCGCGTCGAGGCGATACAAAAGGCAGGGCTCGAGGGCGGCGAGATGGAGTTTGCCGCCGTGTTCGGACGCAGCCTTGAATACTATACGGGCTTTGTGTTCCAGATTGACCGGCGTCTGGCAGACGGTGCGGACGAGACCATCGCCGGCGGCGGACGCTATGACACCATGCTGAAGGATATCGGCGCCGGCACCATGATACCGGCGGTTGGATGCGCCATCTATGCCAGCAGGCTGGTCCCGGTCAGCGAGGCGCCGGCATGAGCAATCTTACACTTGCATTGCCCTCGAAGGGACGTTTGCGGGAACAGGCGGAGGCCATGTTTGCCCGTGCCGGATTTGACATTGTGCGCATCGGCTCGGCCCGGGGTTACCGCGGCGAAGTGAAAGGCCTTGACGGTGTCGACGTGGCATTCCTGTCGGCGTCTGAAATTGCCCAGGCCCTGCGCGACGGCACTGTTGATCTCGGCGTAACCGGCGAGGACCTGCTGCGCGAGACAATTGCGCCCGACGAGCCCATCGTGGACGTGGTGCTGCGGCTTGGATTTGGCCCTGCCGATGTTGTCATAGCGGTGCCGGAAAGCTGGCTGGACGTGGCCTTTGTCAGTGATCTGGACCAGGTGGCGGCAGAATTCTACGACAGCCACGGACGCCGGCTCCGGGTGGCGACCAAGTACCTGGCACTGACCCGGCGCTTCTTCGCCGACAACGGTGTCACCGGATACAGGATTGTGGAAAGCCTGGGCGCCACGGAAGGCGCACCGGCGTCCGGGTCGGCAGAGATCATTGTCGACATCACCACCACCGGCTCCACACTGAAGGCCAACCGGCTCAAAATTCTGGACGACGGGCTGATTCTCAGATCGGAAGCAGTTCTGGCGGCGCGCTGCGAAACCCGGAGCCGCCCGGTCGTGCAAAACCTGAAGAACCGGCTCGAACTGGCAATTTGAGTGTCACCCCGCCATTTTTCGCATTTCTTCCGCAGCGTAAATATACTAGTTTTCCAGTTGTGTGCGTACAAATAAGCCAGCCGAATTAATCGCTTAGTAAATAATACATCTGGTCAGGTCATCCCTGCGCATATATACTAATTGCTAATGAGATGTATCAGACAGCGATGTCGAACGACTTCCGTTTATTGCGAAACACGTTCTGCTGGGGGGACTGGTAGACCAGAAAAACCTATCTAGACTAATCAACCTTCGCAGTGGACATAGCTGGAAGCAACCTGCGGTTGTCGGGCTTCCCCCGGTTCCGATAGCTTTTTGACAGGCTCTACCGAAGCTGAGGCCGCTGCTGATGGCGAAGGGCCGCTCTGGCAACAGGGTGGCCCTTCTGCATTGCTCCGCTCACGCAGGCAGCCTGGCGGCCGCGCTCCGCGAGGGCGCGCTTCGCGCGGCGCGCAGTCGCGCTTGCCTCGGCACGTTCCGTGCCTCGGAGGAGTAATTCAAAACCGTTGCGGTGAACTCTGGAACCAGGCCCGACGGGCCTCGGGCCGGTCAGGCCCGCCCTCGCGGAGCGGTTGGCGCAAGCCAACTCGCGTGAGCGGTATAAACCACTTGCCCTAAATCGCCGACATTGCCGCCTGGCGTATGGCGTCCATGTTGGCGCCGTACCTTGCTGGATCGTTGTTCTGGTAAACCGCCGAGCCCGCCACCAGGACATCTGCGCCCGCGGCGGCAACCACGCCGGCGGTTTTCTCGCTGATGCCGCCGTCCACCTCGATATGGATGTCGCGGCCGCCGACCATATCCCTGATGCGGGCAATCTTGGCGGCCATCTCAGGAATGAACGCCTGGCCGCCAAAACCGGGATTGACCGTCATGACCAGTATCAGGTCGAGCTTGTCGAGCACGTACTCGATGACGTTTTCCGGTGTCGACGGGTTGAGTGAAACACCCGCCTTCTTGCCCAGCGACCTGATCAGCTGCAGGGTGCGGTCAAGGTGCGGGCCGGCCTCGGCGTGAACCGTTATGATGTCGGAACCGGCCTCGGCGAAGGCGGCGATGAACGGGTCCGCCGGGGTGATCATCAGGTGCACGTCGAGCACCTTCTTGGTCACCGGCCGGATGGCTTGCACGACCATCGGGCCGATGGTGATGTTGGGTGCAAAATGCCCGTCCATGACATCGACATGCACCCAATCGCAGCCCTGTTCGTCAATGGCGCGCACCTCGTCTCCCAGCCGGGCGAAATCGGCCGACAGGATGGACGGGGAAATGAGAATGGGGCGCGCCATCTTGCGGGTTACTTTGCCTTGTGCAGGGCGATGGCGGTGTCGGCCATGCGGTTGGAGAAGCCCCACTCGTTGTCGTACCAGCTCAACACGCGCACCAGCGTGCCGTCCATCACCTTGGTCTGATCGAGATGCAGGGTCGATGAATGCGGGTCATGGTTGAAGTCGATCGACACGTTGGGCTGATCAGTGACCGCCAGAATGCCTTTCAGATCGCCCTTGGACGCCTTGATCATGGCGCGGTTGACCTGCTCGACGGTGACCGATTTCGACAGCACACACTTCAAATCGACGACCGACACGTTTGGTGTCGGCACGCGGATGGCCACCCCGTCGAGCTTGCCGTCCAGCTCCGGCAGTACCAGGCCGACGGCCTTGGCCGCGCCGGTGGAGGTCGGGATCATCGACATGGCGGCCGCCCGGGCCCGGTACAGGTCCTTGTGCATGGTGTCCAGTGTCGGCTGATCGCCGGTATAGGCATGGATGGTGGTCATGAAACCGTGCTCGATGCCAAACGCGTCGTTCAGCACCTTGGCCACCGGGGCCAGGCAGTTAGTTGTGCATGACGCGTTGGAGACAACCTTGTGCTTGCCGGTCAGCTGGTCATGGTTGACACCGTAAACCACGGTCATGTCGGCATTGGCGCCGGGTGCGGAAATCAGCACTTCCTTGGCGCCTGCCTTCAGGTGTGCGGCGGCAGCGTCGCGGGATGTGAAAATGCCGGTGCACTCCATCGCCACATCAACGCCAACTTCCTTCCACGGCAGCTTGGACGGGTCGCGCTCGGCAGTCACCTTGATCCAGCCGGTTCCGCAGTTGATCTGGTCGCCCTTGACCTTGACCGTGCCCGGAAACTTGCCGTGCACACTGTCGTAGCGCAGCAGGTGGGCATTGGTCTCCACCGGACCCAGATCGTTGATGGCAACGACCTTTATGTCCTTGCGCCCCGACTCTGCAATGGCGCGCAAGATATTGCGCCCAATGCGACCAAATCCGTTGATAGCAACGCGTACCGCCATGGTGATCTCCGATAAGTTTGGGCTTTACCCGAATGAGGAAAGGAATGAGTTCCCGCGTCTTATAAACCAATGTGGGTCAGGGTCAATTGACAGGCCCGTTTGCGTCAAAATGCGCAGGGTAAAACGCTGCCAGGCAATTATGCAGTGCGCTCAGGGCCTGCACCCTGGTAATGCCCGGCGGGGTATGGGCGAGCGCCACCCACAAGCCGTCGGTCAGCGCGTTAATGACGCGCGCGTCGAGCTTGCCGGCCTGCGGCCTGTCATAGTTTCCGTGCCGGGACAGCGCAGCACACAGGGTTTCCAGTGTCCGCAGGTATTTTGCCTCTTCCTCGCCATAGACTTCATCATAAGCTGGCTGCGACTGGGCCTCGGCCCAGAAACTCACCCACGCCTGCAGGGTGCGCGGCATGCAGAAATCTGCGCCAAAGTCAGCACTGGTCATGGCGTACAGGCGGGCAGCGGGATCATCGCCGGCCTGCTCGACCGCAGCGGTCCAGTTATCGCGATACTGCACGGCCAGGTATTTCAGGGTGTCGGCCAGCAGCGCCGCCTTCGACTCGAAATGAAAGTTCACAATGCCCAGCGACAGGCCGGCCGTGCGCGACACATCGCCGATGGTCAAGCTGGCATAGCCACGTCTTGCCAGCACATCGATGGTGGCCTCCATCAACTGCTTGCGGCGCACGTCACGAGCCGCCTTTCGCGGCATGGATCTTTCCGACAGAGTCATGGCTTGCGCCCGCGCAGGTGATGCGGGCAGTGCTCACCGGTCTGCAACACCTTGATCATCAAGTCCCATGTCTTGATATTGTGATCGACGAGGTCCTGTCCCATTGCCGCAACTGCCTGGTCGTGCAGCTCGCCCCGCAGCAGCGCCAGCTCGCGTTTGGCCTGGTCGCGATACCAGCCATTGCGATTGCTCAGCGCCACGTCGACAAAACCCGCCTGCCGCAGGGCATCGGCATAGGCCTTCGGCGATGCCATGCCGAAATCCAGGTCTTCCGACGCCAGGTAGGCCCGCATGTCAGGCGACGGCTCGCCATCATGGGATATCAGCCAGTCGGAGGCCACAAACACGCCGCCGGGCTTCAGGACCCGGAACACGTCGGCTGCCAGTGCCTGTTTGTCCGGAATGTGAACAATGGCATCCTTGGAAAACACAATGTCGAACCTGGCGTCGGCAAACTGCAGCGGGCCAGGCTCCACCTGCAACAGTTCCACCCGGTCTGAAATGCCGGCTTCTTCGACACGCGCGCGGGCCGTCTCCAGCACCGATGCTTCGACGTCAACGCCGGTGACTTTGGCGGCGCCATAGTCGGTGACCAGCAGGCAGTCGATACCGCCTGCGCCGCATCCGATATCGAGAACGTGCCTGCCGCGAAGGTCCTCGCCGTCGAGCAGCCGGGCCAGTTCATCGGGCCCGCCCGGTGACAGCCAGCCACGGCCCCACAACAGTTCCAAAAACCCTATGATCGGCTCCGGATAGAGTTCCTCAGTCTGGGTCATGCTGTGCCTCACCTGTTTGCCGGTTGATCCGGACGACTTCAGATCAACAGCCATTTGTTGCAAGAAACTTTATCTGATGACTTGCAACTGACTGCCCGTACTGATCATATTGCACCCGCGATGCGGGGTGGAAGACCAATTCGGCGACGGAATAACAGGGTGGGCGTTTCGTGTTAAGCGTAGAAAAGCTGAGCAAAAGCTTTGGCGGGCTGCAGGCCGTGCGTGACTGCAGTTTCACAATTGAGGAAGGATCGATCACTGGATTGATCGGCCCGAACGGCGCAGGCAAGACCACAACCTTCAACATGATCGCGGGCGAAATGGAGCCGACCGCCGGCCGGATTATCTTCCAGGGCGAGAACATTGCCGGGCTGCCGACCCACAAGATGTTTCATCTCGGCATCGTGCGCACATTTCAGATTCCACATGAATTTGCCAAGATGACGGTACTGGAAAACCTGATGGTGGTGCCCTCGGCACAGCCGGGCGAGCACATCTTCAACAACTGGTTGAAGCCCGGCACCGTGAAAGCGCGCGAGGATGAAGTGCGCCACATGGCGGAGGACGCGCTGGAGTTTCTGTCAATCTCCCATCTCAGGGACGAACGGGCCGGCAATCTGTCCGGCGGCCAGAAGAAGCTGCTCGAGCTGGGCCGCACCATGATGACCGACGCGAAACTGGTACTGCTCGATGAACCGGGTGCCGGCGTCAACCCGACCCTGCTGCTCAAGATCCGCGAAATGATCACCAGGCTGCGCGAGGAGCGCGGCTACACGTTCTGCGTTATCGAGCATGACATGGACCTAATTGCGGCCCTGTGCGATCCGATCATCGTGCTGGCGGAAGGCACTGTGCTGATGCAGGGCACCATGGACGAGGTGCGCTCCAATCCGGACGTGCTCGATGCCTACCTTGGCGGCGGCGAGGAAGCTGCCTGATGCGAGTGCTTGAGCTGGACAGTGTCGTGGGCGGATATGGCGACACGCAAATCCTGCACGGTGTTTCAATGCACGTTGATGCCGGGGAAATCGTGGTCATCATCGGCCCCAACGGCGCCGGCAAGTCGACCGCCATGAAAGCCGTGTTCGGCCTGCTCAAGCTGACGGAAGGTGCTGTGCTTCTGGACGGTCAGGCGATCACCAATACGCCGCCGGAACAGGTGGTGCGCCACGGAGTATGCTATGTGCCGCAGACCGGCAACATTTTTCCAAGCCTGACGGTAGAGGAAAACCTCGAGATGGGCGCGTTCGTGCGCACCGATGACTTCAAACCGCGACTCAATGAAATCTACCAGATGTTTCCGCCCCTGCTGGAGAAGCGCCAGCAGCCGGCGGGCACCCTGTCGGGCGGCCAGCGGCAGATGGTGGCCATGGGCAAGGCCTTGATGCTGGAACCGAAAATCCTGCTGCTGGACGAGCCCACCGCCGGCCTGTCGCCGAAGTTCCGGGGCGAGATCTTTGAAACGGTCAAGAAAATCAACAGCGCCGGCACCCCGATACTGATGGTGGAGCAAAACGCCAAGCAGGCGCTGGGCATTGCCGACAGGGGGTATGTGCTGGTGGACGGCAAGAACAGGTTCGAGGGAACCGGCCAGGACCTGCTTGACGACCGAGAGGTGGCGGAAATGTTCCTGGGCGGCGGCAAACAGTCTGAAGAACCGCCTGCAAAACCGTCGAAGCCAGCGGCAAAGAAACAGCCACGCAAGAGCGGGAAGACCTGAGAGATGGCCGAGTTCATCAATTTCTACCTGTTCCCCGGCCTGGTGCTTGGTTCGATCTATGCGCTTGGCGCCATCGGCATCACCATGACCTTCGGCATCCTGCGGTTCGCCAATTTTGCCCATGGCGAGACCATGACGCTGGGCGTCTACATCGCCTGGACGCTGGTGCAGTTGACCGGCTTCAAGTCCATGCTGGCGATCCTGCTGGTGCTGATGCCGATCTCCATGATGCTGACCATCATGGTCGTGCTGCTGATCGACAAGGCGTTCTACAAACCCCTGCGCGCATCACCCGTCATCATCCTGGTGATCGCATCGTTCGGGCTGATGCTGATGATCCGCTCGGTAACCCAGTTCTCCTGGGGTGTACAGCTGAAAACCATCCTGCCCGGCATTCAGCCGCGCATGCAGCTGCTTGATTTCTTCAGCTTCCCGCTCAAGCACGTGTTCATCGTCGGCGGTGCGCTGTTGCTGATGTATGCGGTCCACTATGTGCTCACATATACCAAGATCGGCAAGGCGATGCGGGCCATGTCGGACTCACCGGAGCTTGCCCGCCTGACCGGCATCAACACGGAAAAGGTGGTCATGGCGACCTGGGTGATGGGCGCCGGCCTGGCCTGCGCAGCCGGTGTGTTCCTGGCCGTCGACACCCAGGTCGACACCATGATGGGCTTCAAGATCCTGCTGCCCATGTTCGCTGCCGCGATTCTCGGCGGTGTCGGCAAACCCTATGGCGCAATGGCCGGCGGTGTGGTCATCGGCGTAGCGGAGGAGCTGTCGTCCTATCACTGGATCGGCGATGGGCCGCTGCTTGATCCCGGCTACAAGCAGGGCATCGCGTTTGCGATCATGATCGCCATCCTCGTGTGGCGCCCGACGGGCCTGTTCAAAGGAAAGAGTTTCTGATGGACCCGGTACTTTACGGATACATGCTCTATGTCGTCTCGCTGCTTACAGTTGGCGGCCTGTATGCCATTCTGGCGCTGGGCCTCAATGTGCAATGGGGTTTCACAGGCCTGTTCAATGCCGGCATTGCCGGGTTCTTCGGCATTGGTGCCTACACGGCCGCGATCCTGACCACCAGCCCGCACGCAAGTCACGTCGGCGGTTTCCAGATGCCGTACGTTGTCGCCGCCGTCGCCGCCATGCTGGTGGCCGGTGTCATCGCGTTTCTGGTCGGCAAGGTGTGTCTGAGACTGCGCAGCGATTACCTTGCCATCGCCACCATCGGCATCGCGGAGATTTTCCGGCTGATTGTCAACAACGAGACCTGGGCCACCAATGGTCCGCGCGGCATTTCACAGATACCGCGACCGTTCGAGGGGTTGCCTGAACCGATTAACCAGTTTGCCTTTCTGGGTGTTGTCCTGGTCACCCTGGCAGGGGTTTACTGGCTCATGGAGATTGCGCGCAAATCGCCTTGGGGCCGAGTCATGACCGCCATCCGCGACAACGAGACATCGGCCAAGGCGGCCGGCAAGAACGTCGAGACATTCCGCATGGAAGGGTTTGTCATCGGCTGCATGATCATGGCGCTGGCCGGCGCGCTGATGGCTCACTACCTGAAATTTGTGAACCCGCAGACCACAGATCCGCTGCTGGCGACCTTCATCGTCTTCGTGATGCTGGTGATCGGCGGCAGCGCCAACAACAAGGGCGCCATCCTGGGGGCTTTCCTGGTCTGGACACTGTGGTCGGCGTCGGAAATCGTGGCGCCGAGACTGCTTGAAGCCATCGGCATGACCGATGCCGGCATCCGTTCGGCCTACGTGCGCATCTTCCTGATCGGCCTGCTTTTGCAGATATTCCTGCAGAAGAACCCGCAAGGCATCCTGCCCGAAACACGCCCTTCATCGCCGGGCAAAAATAGTTCATGATACTGCATGTTTTTTAGAAGCAGCCCCTGACCGGCTGTTGTTCAGTGGAGGAGTGAGTGAAATGAAACTTGTGAAACAACTGGCGATCACCGCCTGTGCAGCAGCGATGTTTGCAACAGCGGCGCATGCCGACACCATCAAGGTCGGCTCTGCCGGCGGGGTGACCGGACCGATTGCGGAACTGGTTGCCACCATCGTCAAGGGCCGCGACATGGCCCGTGACCAGATCAATGCAGAAGGCGGCCTGCTGAAAGGCTCCAAGCTGGAAATGGTTATCGGCGACAGCGCCTGTGACCCGAAAGCAGCCGTTGATGCGGTTGGCAAGCTGGTCAACGTCGAACAGGTTGTCGGCATTGTCGGCCCAAGCTGTTCCGGCGCCACCAACGCATCCGTCCAGGCCGTGACAATTCCTGCAGGTGTTGCGGTGCTGTCCGATTCGGCAACGGCACCTTCGGTGACCGAACTGAAGGACAATGACACAGTGTTCCGTGTCGCACCATCTGACGCCTATCAGGGCCTGGCAATCGCGCAGCTGGTCAACAAGGCCGGCATCAAGAAAGTTGCCATGACCTATTCGAACGACGACTACAATGCCGGCATCGCCAAGGTGTTTGAGGAAGAGTTCAAGAAGATGGGCGGCGAGATCACCGGCAATCAGGCGCATGAGCCCAACAAGGCGTCCTACCGGTCGGAACTGCAGACCCTGACCCAGGGCGGACCGGAAGCCATCGCGATCTTCGCCTATTACGGTTCAAGCGGCATCACGATCATCAAGAACAGCCTGGAAAACGGCCTGTTCGGCAAGTTCTTCGCTGCTGACGGCATGTTCGACCAGTCGGTCATCGACCAGATCGGTGCCGACAACCTGAAAGGCAATATCCAGATCACCCAGGCATCATCTGACACCGAGGACGCGTCCTACAAGGCGTTTGCGGAAGCTTTCAAGGCGACCGGCGCAGACCCGGCAGCGCCTTACGCCGCGCACGGCTACGACGCCACCTTCATGATGGCACTGGCCATCGAGAAGGCCGGCTCCGCTGACCGCGCCAAGATCAAGGATGCGCTCCGGGCGATTTCCGACGGCAAGGGCGAAGTGGTTCGTCCCGGTGAATGGGCGAAAGCCAAGCAACTGATCGCGGACGGCAAGGACATCAACTATGAAGGCGCATCGGGCAGCGCTGATTTTGATGAAAACGGCGACGTCAGTGGCGTGTTTGCGGTCAATGTTGTCGGTGATGACGGCAAATGGGCCAAGGAACTGCTGAAATAGGCCGAGTTCTACCCAACAATATTCTGAACCTGCGCAAAGCTGCTGTTTTGCGCAGGTTTTTTTGTTATCTGATGGTGAACCAACAACCGGACAACGTACCATGACCGACACCCTCACCATCCTTCGTCCCGATGACTGGCACCTGCATCTGCGCGACGGTGAAATGCTGCAGGGTGTGACCCTTCACACGGCCAACCATTTCGCCCGCGCCATTATCATGCCCAACCTGGTGCCGCCGGTGGTGACCGGCGCCGAGGCTGAAGCCTATCGGGACCGCATCATGGCTGCGGTACCCGCATCAATGACATTTGAACCGTTGATGACGCTGTACCTGACCGAGGCAACACAGGCCGACGATGTGGCCGCAGCCCACGCGTCCGGACTGGTCAAGGCAGTCAAGCTTTACCCGGCCGGCGCGACCACAAACTCACAATCCGGTGTCAGCAACATCGACAATGTGCAAGGCGTGCTCGAGCGCATGGCCGACATAGGCCTGCCCCTGTGCGTGCATGGCGAGGTCACCGATCCGGACATCGACATCTTCGACCGCGAGGCGGTGTTCATCGAACGCGTGCTGGACCCGGTTCGCCGCCGCGTGCCGGGCCTCAGGGTGGTCATGGAACATGTGACAACGGCGGACGCCGTGGCTTACGTTCAGGCCGATGACAGCGGCAATCTGGCCGCCACCATCACCACCCATCACCTGATCATCAACCGCAACCATATTCTGGCCGGCGGCATCCGCCCGCACTATTACTGTCTCCCGGTCGCCAAGCGCGAAACGCACCGGCTGGCGCTGCGCGCTGCCGCGTGTTCCGGTGATGAGCGGTTTTTCCTGGGTACCGATTCAGCGCCGCACACGGATGAAGCAAAACTGCTGCCGTGCGGATGCGCAGGCATTTTCACCGCGCCGAACACCATGAGTTGCCTGGCCCATGTATTCGAAGAAGACGGCGCCCTGGACCGGCTCGAGGGCTTTACCTCGCGCCATGGCCCGCAGTTCTACCGGCTGCCTGTCAACAGCGATGAAGTCACCCTGAGCAAACAGGCCGATCCGGTCCGCTACCCTGAGTACATCGAAACCGGCGCCGGCAAAGTCACTGTGTTCGATCCGGGCTTCGATCTGTTCTGGCGTGTCGAAGACTGAATTCCTACAGAAGCGGCAAACCGACATAGTTTTCGGCAATGGCGCGCGACGCGGCCTGGGAACTGCTGACATAGTCGAACTCCGCCCGCTGCATGCGGCGCTCAAAGGCGGAGTGTTCGGGGAACCGATGCATCATCATCGACAGGTACCAGGAGAAGCGTTCGGCCTTCCAGACGCGTGCCAGGGCAGCTTCGGAGTAGCCATCCAGGGCTTCGGCGCTGTTTTTCTGATACCAGCTTTCAAATGCCCGGTGCAGCAACCGGACATCCGCGATGGCCAGGTTGAGACCTTTGGCGCCGGTCGGCGGCACGATGTGGGCAGCGTCACCGGCGAGCAGCAGGTTGCCGTGGCGCATCGGCTCGCAGACATAGGAACGCAGCGGGGCGATCGACTTTTCGATGGATGCGCCACGGACCAGGTTGGCGGCTGTGTCCGGCCCGATGCGCAGGGCAAGTTCGTCCCAGAAGGCATCGTCCGACCAATCATCCAGTTTCTCGTCCATGGAACACTGGATATAGTACCGGCTGCGGCTGCCGGAACGCATGGAGCACAAGGCAAAGCCACGATCCCCGTTGGCGTATATCAGTTCATCGGCGACGGGCGGCACATCCGACAAGACGCCAAGCCAGCCAAACGGATAGACCCGCTCAAACTCGTTTCGCACCATGTCCGGCATGGTCTGTCTCGATACACCGTGAAACCCATCACACCCGGCAATGAAATCGCAGGAAATCTCATGCTCGCGGCCATCATGGGAATACCGAACCCGGGGGTGCGACGAGGTGACATCAACAGGTGTAACATCAGCGGCTTCAAACACGATCTCGCCGCCGGCCGCCAGGCGGGCTTCAATCAGGTCGCGGGTGACCTCGGTCTGTCCGTAAACGGTCACGCTCTTGCCGGTAAGTTCTTTCAGGCAAATCCGATGCCGGTCGCCCTCGAACGCCAGTTCAAAGCCGTCATGCACCAGGCCTTCCCGGTCGAGCCGGTCGGCAACGCCGGCATCACGCAGAGCCTTCACGGTGCCATATTCCAGAACTCCGGCCCTGATGCGGCCTTCCACATGGGCCCTGGTCTGGCGTTCCAGGACAATGCAGTCGATGCCACTCAGATGCAGCAACTGGGCAAGCATCAGGCCTGCCGGTCCTGAGCCGATGATGACCACCTGTGTGGACTTCGCTGACATATGTTCCCTCCCCGGCAGACACCGGACCCGACCGCTTTGCCGCGGTTGCGCTCAAACCACCTGGTCATGGCCTGGTCCGGTGTCTGGATTTCAACCTTGCGCCGACCTGTTGCGCCGGCGCCCGAAAGCCTATAGCACGAACATGTTAATGCGATAGCACCACAGGTACTGAAAGGCCTGCCTATCCCGCCATTCGCAACAGAGTTTCGGATACCCCAATTGCGCCTGCTGTTCGTTTCACATTGTTTCCCGTTGCGCGATGCCCCGATGAGCAAGATCGGAGGCATGCAGCGTGTCGGCATTGACCTGCTGCAGCAACTCGAAGCCCATCCGGATGTGGAAGTCGAAACCGTCATACTGCGATCGGAACGCCAGAACGAAATCTTGGGATTTCCACCGTTCCTGGTTCGCGCCTTTACGACCGCCCGGTCGATGATGATACGGGGCGAGGTTGACGCGATCCTGTTCTCTGCAATGCCGTCGGCGATGCTGACATGGCTCCTGGCCGGCACATCGAAGAAAACCCGGGTGCCACTTGCCGCCATTTCGCACGGCCACGACGTCATCGCGGCAACGGGTGTTTATCAATGGCTGGTTGCCCGGGTACTGGCACGGACCGACGCCATGCTGCCGGTCAGCCGCGCAACCGGACAACAATGCGTCGAACGCGGCCTGCCGCAGGACCGGCTGTTCGTGACGCCCAACGGCATTGATCCGGATAGGTTCGGGGACAGTTTCCCAGGCCTGTTCAGCAGCCGCGAGGATCGCCGCAAGGTGCTGGCTGACGTGTTTCCCGACCTTGCGGGAAAAATCGGTTCGGACGACCTGCTGCTGTGTTCGGTCGGGCGCCAGGTCAAGCGAAAGGGTCACGAATGGTTCATTCGCCATGTCATGCCGCAATTGAAATCCAACGTTCACCTGGTGCTCGGCGGCAAAGGGCCACAGAGCGAGGCCATCGCCCAGGCGACCGCGGATACCGGACTGAATGCCCGTGTTCACCTGCTCGGCCTGGTGGCAGAAGAAAAATTGGCCGGCCTGTACAGCGGCGGCGACCTGTTCGTCATGCCCAACATTCCGGTTGACGGCGACATGGAAGGCTTCGGCGTGGTCATGCTGGAAGCCGGCCTGTGCGGCATGCCGTCGATCGCGTCGCGGATTGAGGGGATTCAGGATGTGATCACGGATGGCATCAACGGCCATTGCACCGACGCCCTCAACGCAAACGGCTTTGCAGACATCATCAACCTGTATGCCGAAACGCCAGGCTCACTTGACAGGATGTCAGAAACCGCACGATCCCACACCATTGAAAAATTCTCTTGGCCGGCGGTGTGTGCCCAGATCGTTGCAACCTTGAAGACAGCAATCCGGCGCAAGCGTCAAACCGGCAATTAGCGTGCTATGAGGTCAAACTGGATCAGCCGATCTCGCGGCCGCGCCAGCTTACTTTCTTGCCGGCGCGCCATCTGAAGAAAGCAACCCACTGCAAACCGACCAGCACCGCCACGCCAAAAGGATGGATGACGGCGCCGAACCAGGACTGGCGGAATATGGCGGTCATCAGGAACCGCATCACCCACGGCAGGGCAGCGGCAATGATCGCCAGCTGCATGGTGTCCTGCGATGCCCCGGCCAGCCAGGCGACAACTGCCATGACAAGTGGCAGTACGTGACCGCCGACAAGCAAGGTGGTCCACACCGGCAGACCAATGGGAGTGGCCATGCCCTCGTGAGCGTTCTTCATCAGACCTGAGAAAACCTGGGGGCCGGTTTCGTACATGCGGGTTGCGGATATATCGGTGATGTCCATCAGATCGGTACGATGGCCGCCGGCGCGAAAGTGCCGGGGCAGCATGACCCCGTCGTGAATGCAGTCGCGAATGCGTTCATGACCGCCGACATCACGATAAGCGTCCATCTGCACAGCGATCAGCTGGCCGCACGCGGTGGCGAACATGGCGGAGTTGGTGAACTTCACGCCGGGAAACGGCAGGTAGCCCAGCAGCACGGTATGGATGAGCGGGATCAGCGTCTGTTCCCAGAAACTGCCGGTGATCTGGCGCGGGAAGCCCGACAGAAGCTTGAGTTGTGGCCGGCGGGCAAACTCGGACGCGATTCGGACCAGCGCATCACGCTCGAGCGTCACATCCGCATCCAGGAAAACGGCGTACGGATTGCCTGCCTTGGTCGACAGGAAATGGCAGGCATTGTTCTTTCCCAGCCAGCCTTCCGGCAGTGCGCGGGTTGTTACCAGCTTGAGCCGGGGATCGGATTTGGCCATTTCGGTGACGATCCGTGCCGTACCGTCGGTGGAACTGTCATCGGCGACAATGACCTCAAAATCCACGCCGGTACAGGCCAGAACCGATTGCAGCACTGGCGTAATGCGGGCTTCTTCATTGCGCGCCGGAATCAAGACTGACAGCTTCGGCAGACCTTCGGCGGCCTGCTTTTTGATCGGGCGATACAGCAACAGGTTGATGCTGCCGAGGACCGCCGGGATCAAGGCCAGCACAAAGACAACCTGCACAATGAGTTCCAGCATGAAGTGTCAATCTTTCCTGATGTCGGTGTGGGCGGCGGAAAACTTCTCGCCGCGCACCAATGCCTTCAGATAGCGCCAGCGATCATAAATCGGGTTCACCCCGTGCTTGCCGTCAATGAATGTGACGAACGGTGCCGGATCGCGCGCCATGACGGCGCTGGCCAGCTCGTCCTGTGCCGCGCCAAGTTCGGCCTCGAGCCGGGTTTTCCAGGCGTCCGGCTCCAGTGCCTGGGTGCTTGTATCTATCTGTTTGCCGAAATTGACCAGTATTTCCGGGCGCGGTTCATCCCAGAACACAAACTCCATGGCAAGCGGCTGCACGATGGCGCCGCAATCAGCCGCCAGCCTGGCCAGGCCGGGTTTGAACTCAACCGGACGCGAGCGCACATCGGCAAACTCGCCCTGCGGCGTGATCAACAGCACCTTGCCGGGCGTCGCCAGCATGCCGCGGGACACCTGCAGGAACCGGGCTGCACCGCGAGCAGAATCCTTCTCGACACCGAAGATGCCGATTTTCTTCATGAACTTGTATTTTTCGAGAGCATCCGCATCCATCGGTCCGAAGGCCAGATGGTCGGGCAGGAAACTTTCCGCCAGCAGGATCAGCACCAGCGGGTCGTACCAGCCGGGATGGTTGGAAAAGTAAATCACCGAACGGTCGGCGGCGACCGTCTGCGGTGTTTCGTTGAGAATGCGGAAGCCGTTGAACTTCTTCCCCAGCATGCGCCGGACATACAGGTTGAACATTCGCGTGACACGCGGCGAATGCCGCCCGATCACCTCATCCGCTGCCTTCTGGTTCCGGCTGTTCATACTTGCTTTATAGGATCACGGCGCTGCAATGTCATCCGCCTACGCAGCGGCACAGGCCGCTTTTGGCAAGGCGGATAGTCGCAGCAAGTGAGATCAGACGGCGATGTCCTGGGCCAGCAGATCGCTGGATATACGCGCCGATTCAAAGATTACCGGCAAGCCCGACCCGGGATGGGTGCCGCCACCGACCAGATAAACCCGCTCTAGATCTTCATAGCGGTTATGCGGCCGGAAACACAGCATCTGCGTCAGGTTATGGCTGAGATTGAACGTGGCGCCCTTGTAGATCTGCATGTCGGCTTCCCAGTCGTCCGGTGTCACCACCTTTTCATACCGGATGCGGTCCCGGATATCCGGATACCCGGCCAATTCCAGTCGGTCTAAGGTCTTTTCCCGGAAGCTGGCAGCCTCTTTTTTCCAGTCAATGTTTTCAGTGCGATGCGGCACCGGAACCAGAACATAGACGGTCGAATGCCCCTTGGGCGCCAGCGTGTCATCGGTGATGGACGCGTTCTGCACATAGAAAGACGGATCCTTGGGGATCACCTTCTTCACCTGGATCTCGTCGATATTGCCTTCAAAATCCTCGGCCAGAACAATGGTGTGATGCGGTACGTGTTCGATGGTGCCTTCAATGCCCAGATAGAGCATGAAGGTCGAGCAGGAAAACTCCTGCTTCTCTATCTTGGTGTCACTCCACTTCTTGCGCATCTCGTTGGGCACCAGCTTCGGCATGACGTGGGCGAAGTCCGCATTGACCACCAGGCCATCCAGCTCGATAGTCTCCTTGTTGGTGGTGACGGAAATCGCCTTCTTGCCTTCAAACCCGATACCGGTCACTTCCTCTTCCAGGCGCAGATCCACTCCCATTTCCACCGCGATTTCCGCCATGCGCTGCATCACCGCGTTGCAGCCGCCAACCGGATGCCAGATGCCGTACTCATGCTCCAGGAAAGCAAGAATGGTGAACAGCGACGGACATTTGAACGGTGACATGCCGAGATACTTCGCCTGGAACGAAAACGCTCTGCGGACACGCGGATCCTTGAAGTAACGCTCCAGATCCCTTTCCAGCGACATATGTGGGTTCAGTTTGGTCAGGGCCTTGAGCACATTCGGACGCATGAAGTCGGAGAAGCTCAGGAACGGGTTTTCCAGAACGCCGCGGAACACATCCAGTTTCTTGCGATTGTCGCGCATGTAGCGGTCAAGGTTGGCGGCATCGGAAGGCGACAATTTCGCGATCTCGGCCTTCATGGCCTCCTCACCGGACACCACGTCCAGATGGCCACCGGCCTCGTGCACAACCCGGTACATGGGGTCTACGCGCTTGATCGGTATTTCGCGCCACAGATCGTATCCGCAGTAGGTGAAGATCTCCGACAATATGCGCGGATAGAGGAAGAAGGTCGGGCCAATGTCAAATGTGTATCCGTCCTCCCTGATGGCCCCGGTGCGCCCGCCCACACTTGCCTGGCGTTCGATCAGGGTGACCTCGTAGCCCTTGCGCTTTAAGATCATGGCTGTCGCCAGGCCACCGGGCCCTGCACCGACAATTACAATTCGAGGAGTTGAAGCTGGCATAGGAGAACTCTGTACCTGTGCTGTTAAGCGATGAATGAATTTCCGGACAACGCCCACCCCTGAACAATCCGGTTATAGAGAACGGCTGGAGCTTATTAACGCCATGCACGCGATAATTGAACCCCCAATTCTCTACGACCAATTGCCGCTTGCAGATTATCCCCAGTCTGCAGTCTTTTCACGCCGCTTAGGTGAGGTTCGGGTTTTCTTTTCGCGGCAAACCGTTTACCTGTCTATCGGAAATCACGGTTGCCACATGCGCCGTCCAGACACCGCGATCCAGTAAGGGTACCGCCTGCGCCATGTCGGCCATTTCCGTCTCTCAGCTCTGCAAGTCCTATGACGGCCGCCAGGCCGTGCAGGACCTGTCGTTCGAGGTCCAGAAGGGCGAGACGTTTGCTCTGCTCGGCCCCAATGGGGCAGGCAAGACCACGACCATTGAAATTCTCGAAGGCTATCGGCAGGCGGACAGCGGCAGCGTCTCGGTGCTTGGCCTCGATCCCGAAAAACAGGCCGCGGAGTTGAAGCGCAGGACCGGCCTGGTACTGCAGACAACCGCGCTGGAGCCGGAACTGACCATCAAGGAAACCATCACGGCCTTTGCCCGGCTGTACGGAGCGCCGCGCGAAATCGCCGCGGTGCTGGTTGATGTCAACCTGGCGCATCTGCAGGACAACCGGGTCGGCAACCTGTCGGGCGGCCAGAAACGGCGGCTGGAAATTGCCCTTGGTATTGTCGGCGACCCGGAACTGATATTCCTGGATGAACCGACCACCGGCCTCGACCCGGAAGCGCGGCGCAAGATCTGGACGCTGATTCAACGCCTCAACGACAATGGCAGCACGATTGTGCTGTCGTCACACTATATGGACGAGGTGCAGGCGCTGGCCAGCCGCATGGCAATCATGGTCGATGGACAAATCGCAGCCGAAGGACGGCCTCGGGATCTGCAGCGCCAACACTGCACCCACAGCACGATCCGGTTCGATGCGGACGGCAAGCTGCCCGCCGGCTTTCCGGCCAAGCTGGCGCCGATCACCACCGTGCACGACGGCCACGCTGAACTTGTGCTGGAAGATCCTGCACCCGCACTGGGCATTCTGATGTCGTGGGCCGAGGCCGAGGGCCACGACCTCAGCTCGATTTCGGTTACCAGACAAAACCTGGAAGACATCTACCTGCAGCTGGTGTCGCAGCGCCAGGCCAAGCCGCAAGGTGCCACGCCGTGATGCTGATCCAGGAAGCAATACACCAACTGCGCCTGTTTTCCAGGCGCCCGGCGGCCGTGTTCTTTGTGATCGCCATGCCGCTGGTATTGCTGATCGTACTGACACAGCTGTTCGGCAATGAGAAAATACAGGGCCTGGGCCTCAATACGGCGCAGTTCTATACACCGGCCCTGGCCGTTTTCGGGGTGGTGATGGCCTGCTTCACCTATCTTGCGGTCTCAACAGCAACCGCCCGCGATCTGGGTATCCTGAAGCGGGTTCGCGGTACACCAATGCCGCCAGCGGTCTATATTTGCGCCCGTATCATCGCGGTGTCGGTGATCGCTTTCGTATCTCTGGTGCTGGTGATTGCAACCGGAGCGCTGGTCTTCGGCGTGGAAATCATCTGGGAGCGGGCACCGGCAGCAGCCGTCGTTGCGGTTGCAGGTGCCTTGTGCTTTGCGTCGCTTGGCATGATGGTCACCGCGTTGTTCCGGTCGAGTGAAACGGTACAGGCGGCCAGCAGCGCAGCCATCATGCCGTTGGCCTTTGTATCGGACATCTTCGTGCGCCCGAGTACCGAAACATCAGAATGGGTGCCGCTGATCGGCAACCTGTTTCCACTGCGGCACTTCTCCATCGCCTTCCAGCGCGCCTTTGACTATGCCTATGAAGGCAACGGATTTGCCCTGCCGGATGCCGACGGGGTAGTCTATTCCATCCTGCCGCACATGGGTGTCATGGCGCTGTGGGGTATCGGCGCGGCGATTATAGCAGCGCGGTTTTTCCGGTGGGAACCCCGCGCGATCTAGGGCCCGGACCCTAGTACCAGCGAGGCTGAATTGAGCGAAGCACGGGACATATCGGATCCGGTCATAAACCCTGATGGCCGCCAGTCTGCCACGGCGGCCGCCGTTCAACGCGGCGCAGGCAGAATGCTGCTCAATGCGGGGTTCGCCAGCATTTCCGAACTGTCACTGGCGAACGGGCGCCGGGCCGATCTGATCGCCGTCAACGCCAAAGGCGAAATCTGGATTATCGAAATCAAGTCATCGCCGGCGGATTATCTCTCAGACCATAAGTGGCGCGAGTACATGGCCTATTGCGACCGGTTCTACTTCGCCATCCCGGCAGACATGGACCCGGGCCTTATTGATGAAACCGCCGGGCTGATGATCGCTGATGCATGGGGAGCGGAGATCATACGCGAGGCGTCGGAAGCAAGACTGTCCGGCGCCCGGCGCAAAGCGGTCACCTTGTTGCTGGCGCGGTCGGCATCCCTGCGCCTGCAATCAACGATAGATCCCAACGCCAACTCGGAACTTTGTTGATACTGGCTAGCGCGGTGCACGTTTTGCAAGAATGCGCTGCAGGGTCCGGCGGTGCATGTTCAGGCGCCGTGCGGTTTCGGACACATTGCGATTGCACAGTTCGTAGACCCGCTGAATGTGCTCCCAGCGCACCCGGTCCGCCGACATGGGATTTTCCGGCAGGGCGGCGCGCGCATCGGCCTGGGCCATCAGTGCGCCATACACCGCATCGGCATCGGCGGGCTTCGACAGATAGTCGGCGGCGCCGATCTTAACCGCAGAGACCGCGGTGGCGATATTGCCATAGCCCGTCAGAACCACGGCACGCGCCTCGGGGCGCACCGAGTGCAGGGCTTCAACCACATCCAGGCCGTTGCCGTCCTCAAGCCGCAAATCGACCACCGCATAGGCCGGAGGCTCGCGCTTCACTTCAACCAGGGCCTCTGCGACAGACTGAGCCATGCGCACATCAAAGCCACGCGATTCCATTGCCCGGCCGAGCCGCTGCAGGAACGGACGATCATCATCCACCAGCAAAAGTGTCTTCGGTCCGTCGATTTCGTTGTCACTCATCAATTCAAATCCCCGATACTGCGAGCAAACCTTACAGCTGTTTTATGCCTGTTGCCGTGTGGTTCTTACAGCAATTTGGCCCAGCGTGGTAAAAATCACAAGTCAGCCTGCCCTGGCTGCTGCAACTCCACGATCTCGCGCGGCCAGACTATGCGAACCACGGCGCCGGTCTCAGGCTGTGCCCGGTTGGCCAGATTGACCTGGGCACCGGAGCGTTCCAGCAGCGTCTTGGCGATGAAGAATCCAAGCCCCATGCCGCCATGACCTTCGCGCCTGATCCGTTCATCCTCGCCGAACCGGCTGCGGGTCGTCACGTACGGATCGCCGAGGCGGTCCATGACAGCCTGGGAAAAGCCGGTGCCGTCATCGGAAATGGTCAGGCTGATCTGCTCCATGGACCAGGAAATGCGGACCGTCACCCGGGTCTTGGCGAAGTCCACGGCGTTCTCCATCAGGTTCACAAGCGCATACTTTATCGCGGTGTTGCGCATCAGTACCGGCTCCGTCAGCGGGTTGCCGCTGCGGTCGGACTTCGGCTGCACATCAAACAGAATGGCCACATCCGGCGAGTTGAGAGGCTCGGCGATTTCCTCTGCCAGTGCGGTCATGCGAACTGTCTGCATCATGGCGTCTGACTGATTGTCACGTTTCGACAGGCGCGACAGGATTTCGCGGCAGCGTTCGGACTGCGACACCAGCAGGTCGAGATCCTCGCCGTGATGACCGTCCAGCTTGAGCTCGCGTTTGAGCTCCTTGGCGACCAGCACAATGGTGGCCAGCGGCGTGCCGAGTTCGTGGGCGGCAGCGGCAGCCAGCCCGTCGAGGGCCGACAATTGCTGTTCATGGGCAAGTGCGACTTCCGTGGCAGCAAGCGCGTTGGCCATATCGCGCGCCTCGCTGGCAACCCGGTTGACATAAAGGGTCGAAAAGATAATGCCGCAGACCAGTGCCGCCCACAGGCCGGTCTTGTACAGGTTCGGCAGCGCAAACGGTTCGCCCGGATGCCACGGCAGCGGCAGGTGAAAGATCGCCAGGAATGTGGTCACCGCAACCGCCAGCCCGGCCAGCAGCACGGTGCGCGGCAATGGCAGGGTAGCTGCAGAAACGGTGACCGGCACAATGAACAGGAAAGCAAACGGATTGGACAGGCCACCGGTCAGGTACAAGAGGGCAGCCAGCTGAAAAATGTCGTAAGCCAGCAAGAGTGAAGAGTAGCGCTCCTGCAGCCGCGCGGTGACGCTCCAGCTGAGTGACAGGGAGATATTCACCCAGGCCGACAGGGCGATGAACAAGGTGCACAGCCAGACCGGCAGGGTGAAGCCCATGCCCAGATACACCCACATGACAGCAAATGTCTGTCCGGCAACCGCCAGCCAACGCAGCCGGATCGAGGTGCGCAGCCGCAGGCCGTCATGGGTAAAGAAGGTGCCGACAACACGCGAGGTGGGGCCGATCGCGCCGGCCAGGACATTGGAGACCGTACTGGACATGGTTTTATCGCTGCTTTCCGTTCAGTTTACCGCTGAACCCTGGTGGACTTGAACAGGCATGGTGGACCCACAACATTGTGACCTGTTGCCGCTTTGCGGTGCCGTCTTGCCCGAGTATGTATGCCAGTATGAAAAAATCCACCGCAATCCTCGCCATCTCCTGCCTGCTGCTGGCAACCGGCCTCGGCGCGAGCGCTTTGCTGCTCGCCCCCGACACATCAAGAAACAACATTGTCAGTTCCGGAACGGCGCTGGTCGGCGGACCCTTCGAGGCGACAAATCAGGACGGCAAGCGGGTCAGCGACAAAGACTTTCTCGGCAAGCACACGCTGTTTTACTTCGGTTTCACGTTCTGCCCGGACATCTGCCCCGCCGAACTGCAGGTGATTTCCGCGGCCTTGAGCGAAATCGACGGAGCTGAAGACAAATTCAACCTGGCATTCGTGACCATCGACCCGGCCCGGGATACGCCAGACATCATGAAGCAGTACGTGGCCCACTTCTGGCCGGGTACCATTGGTCTGACCGGCTCAGCGGAAGACATCCGGAAAATCGCCTCCGCATACCGGGTCTATTACACAAAGGCGGGTGGAGAGAATGCCGACAAGGACAGCTATCTCATGGATCATTCCAGTATTACCTACCTGATGGGGCCGGACGGCAAGTTCATTCGGCACTTCCCGTTCGGGACGTCTGCGGACGATATCAGGAAAGCCCTGGTCGAGATCACAAGCGGTTGAAAAGTCTCAAAATTTGATCGGGTATACTTTCGGTGCAAAGCCCGGTTGAGCATTTGCTCTTGCATACATTATAGTGGTATGTTGCAGCGCAACAACATAGTTCCTGCCTGCACAGCCGCATGGTGATCCCGTAATGCTTTACATGATGTATGAAATGAACCACGCAGCGATTGCGCCGCTGCGAATGGCTGCAAAATACGGCCACCATTTCTGGACCAATTCGACCAATCCGATTGCCGGCTCGGAGATCGGACGTTCATACGCGGCTTCGCTGGAGATGTTTGAACGCCTGACAAGGCGCTATGGCAAACCGGAGTTTGCGATTACAAAAACGGAAGTTGAGGGCAAAGCCTGTGCCGTGCAGGAATTGTGCGTGTGGGAGAAACCGTTCTGCCGACTGCTGCATTTCAACCGCCAGTTCGCAACGGCACCCGCCGATTCCAAACAGCACCAGAAAATCCTCATTGTCGCACCGATGTCCGGACACTATGCGACCCTGCTGCGCGGCACTGTCGAGGCCATGCTGCCACACGGCGATGTGTACATCACCGACTGGACGGACGCACGCGACGTGCCGACATCCAAGGGCAGTTTCGACCTTGATGACTACATCGACTACGTCATTGAGATCATACATCACCTCGGCGAGAACGTGCACGTGATGGCGGTTTGCCAGCCAACCGTGCCGGTGCTTGCGGCCATATCCTTGATGCACCAGCGCAAGGAAAAGCTGCTGCCGGCGTCGATGATGCTGATGGGCGGCCCCATCGACACGCGCCGCAACCCGACGACGGTCAACGAGTTGGCCATCGAGCGCGGCACCGACTGGTTCAAGCGCCATGTGATCGTGCGGGTGCCGTTTCCAAACGCCGGCTTCATGCGCCGGGTCTACCCGGGCTTCCTGCAACTGACAGGTTTCATGTCCATGAACCTGGACCGACATGTCGACGCGCACCGCGAGCTGTTCCGGCACCTGGTCGAAGGCGACGGCGACTCGGCTGAAAAGCATGAAGAATTCTACGACGAGTACCTGTCGGTCATGGACCTGACGGCGGAATTCTACCTGCAGACGGTGGACAAGGTGTTTGTCAAACAGGCACTGCCGAAGGGCGAGTTCACCTATCGCGACCAGCTCATCGACCCTGCCTCGATCACCGAAACCGCGCTGATGACAATCGAGGGCGAAAAGGACGACATTTCCGGCATCGGGCAGTCGGAAGCTGCACATGAGCTGTGCACCAGCCTGCCCAAGAAGATGCGCGACCATCACCTGCAGGAAAAGGTCGGCCATTACGGCGTGTTCAACGGATCCAGGTTCCGGGCCCACATTGTGCCGCGCATCGTCGAGTTCATGCACAAGCACAACCACAAGGCATGACGCTGGACAGCTGCGGTTGAACGCCGATCAGCCGCGTTTCCCGATGGCACGCCTTTGACGGCGAATCAGCTATTATCACGCCATGCCACTTTCACCCCTGAAGCGTCTGTTCACTCCCGACCCCGGCAAGCCGGACGGCCCCGACAGATTGCTGATTGAGGGACGTGAAGTGCCGGTGCGCTATCGTGCCAATGCACAGGCCCGGCGTATCATCATGCGCATGGAAAAGGACGGCCGCGGTATCGTGCTGACCGTACCGCCGGGCACCAGCGGGAACGCTGCGCATGAGTTTGCCAGCAGCCAGGCGGGCTGGATATGGCAACGACTTAGCCCTGCAGACCAGCAGCCTGAGACCCTGATAGGGAGTAGCGTTACAATTCGCGGCATTGAGTATGTAATAGAACCCGCCTCCGGGCGCGGTACGCCGGTGCACATTCGCGACCTGCCATCGCCGCAACTTGTGGTTCGCGGCGATGCAGAACACATGCGGCGCCGGATCACCGATTTTCTGAAGCGCGAGGCGCGCCGTGATCTGGAAAAGGCATCGCGCGGCTATGCGCAAGCCATGCAGGTGGATTTTTCACGGCTTTCCGTGCGTGACACAACAAGCCGCTGGGGATCGTGTTCAAGCACCGGGACACTGTCCTATTCATGGCGCCTGATCATGGCCCCGCCAAAGGTGCTTGATTATGTGTGTGCCCATGAGGTGGCCCACATCGAGCAGATGAACCACGGTCCCGAGTTCTGGAACCTGGTGTACAGGCACTGCCCGCACACGGACTTCGCCAGAACCTGGCTGAAACGCCACGGGCACACGCTGCACAAACTGCCATTATGATTTTGCCGCGCCGGCGTCCGAGACGCCTGCATCACCTGGATTGCAGCAATTGCTCCAGGCGGCGCTGGTTTCTGCTCTTCTCGACCTGCCTGCGCTGCGAGCGGGTCTCGACCGGCGCCGGTTCAGGTTCCGGATCAGGCGATAGAAAGATGCTGCGCAGGCTATCGACGAACCCGCCACCGCTGTTCCATGTATCCTCATCGGCATAGGCGATTGCCGGACCGTCAGGCTGGTAGAAACCGGGCAACGGCACAAAGTCGAGCTGTGCGTGTGCGGGGTTCATCACACTGGCGAAGATCCGCGCAGGCATTGAACCGCCAGTCACCCTTCTGGTCGACGAATTGTCGTCATTGCCGACCCAGACACCGGCAATCAGGTGCGACGTGTAGCCGATGAACCAGGCGTCGCGATAATCCTGCGTGGTTCCGGTCTTGCCGCCGGTTTCATGACCGGCAATCCGCGCCGCTTTACCGGTTCCCTCTTCGACCACGGCGCGCATCATGTAGTTCATGGCGCCAAGCGATTCAAAGGAAATGACCGATCCCGGCCCGCCGCCAGAGCGCTCATAAAGCACCTTGCCGTCACGTGTGGTAATGCGCGTGATGGTGTGCGGCAGAACCCCGCTGCCGCCATTGGCAAACGGCACATAGGCGGATGTCAGCTGCAGCAGCGAGACCTCCGAGGTGCCCAGCGCGATCGATGCGTTGGCAGCCAGCGGGTACGAGATGCCAAGCCGGCGCGCGGTTGACGCAACATTGTCCGGCCCGACCTCGACGGCGAGCTTGGCGGCCACCGTGTTGATGGACGACGACAATGACTTGGTCAGGGAAACCGGTCCAAGATACTCGGGCTTGTAGTTGTCCGGCGACCAGTTGCCGAAGGTTACCGGTTCATCGACCTTGCGGGTCCTGGGCGTCATGCCGGCGTCAATGGCCGTCAGGTAGACGAACGGCTTGAAAGCGGAGCCAGGCTGGCGTTGCGCCTTAACCGCGCGATTGAACTGGCTCTTTATGTACGAACGCCCGCCGATCATTGCCCGAACGGCACCGGTGGTGTCGAGAACCACCATGGACGCTTCGGAAGCGCGGAATTTTCTGCCGTTCTTGGCCAGTTCGGCACGCAATGCCCTTTCCGCCGATCTCTGCAGCACCGGATCAATGGTGGTTTCCACCACCACGCTGTTGCTCAGCTCGCCAATGAGTTCGGGCAGGGTTTCACTGACCCAGTCGACAACGTAGCGCTTGGCCGGAATGTAGGTCGAACCAGGCGCCCGCGCGCTCACGCCACGGGTTGCATCCGCTTCCGCCTTGGTGATGAACCCGGCACGCACCATATCAGACAACACCTGGCGGGCACGGGCATTGGCGCGTTTGGTGCTGGCGATCGGATTGTAGCGGCTGGGCGCCTTCAGCACGGCTGCAAGCACAGCTGCTTCAGACAGGTTCACATCGCGGGCTGACTTTCCAAAAAACTTCTGTGCCGCCTTGTCAATGCCGGTGGCACCGGCGCCAAAATAGACCCGGTTCATGTACAGCTGCAAAATCTCGTCCTTGGAGAACTTGCTTTCAAGCCAGACCGCCAGAATGGCTTCCTGGACTTTTCTCTCAAGGGTGCGCTCGGGTTTCAGGAACAGGTTCTTGGCCAGCTGCTGGGTCAGCGTCGAGCCGCCCTGAACTGTGCTGCCGGCGCGGTAATTGGCCAACAGGGCGCGGGCGATACCAAATGGATCAATGCCGAAGTGAGACCGGAACCGCCTGTCTTCTATGGCGATAATGGCCTGCGGCACATAGGGCGGCAGCTCATCAATGCGTACCGCATCACCGAAAAAGGCACCGCGCTCGGCCAGCACCGACCCGTCCGAAGCCAACAGCATGATGCCGGGCTCGCGCTCAGGGATATTGAAAAGGCCTTTTTGGTTGAGATTGAAAAACAGGTAGCCCGTGGTGGCAAATACGGCAACCATGGCCCACAAGCCGACCATCATGCCCCAGGACGCAAGCTTGAAAACCAGCGAGCGCTTGCGTGGATTTTTCCTGCTGCGCCCGCTCGTATTCGGCCTGACATCAGCTCTTCTGCGGGGTCCGGGACCTGAAAACACCGGTTCGCGCCGGCGGGGATTGCGGCGCTTCTGCTTCTTTCTGCCTAATCCAAACACCCGAACCAAGTCCCTGAAGAATTACCGGCAAAACCCGGACACGAAATCCGCAGTTGCCTTGATCACCATCACCAGATCGCGGCGCCTTGCGGGTGCAAATCACCCGGCTTCACCCATCCTGCCGCGAGCAGCGGAACCCTAGCGTGTCCACGTTAACCGGCTGTTAACACTGCTCGGCCGGCGCAGCGCACACAATCTGCGTTATCCGGGGTGCGACTCAAACATGTCAGCAACATGGCGGGCGGCAACCCGCATACGGACGTTCAGACGTCCAGATTGGCGACATTCAGGGCATTTTCGCGAATGAAATCCCGGCGCGGCTCCACCACATCGCCCATCAGCTTGGTGAACAGGTCGTCTGCCTCATCCAGTTCCGACACCTTGACCTTGAGCAGCGATCTTACGTTCTCGTCGAGGGTCGTTTCCCAAAGCTGTTCCGGGTTCATCTCGCCGAGACCCTTGTAGCGCTGCATTGAAATACCCTTGCGGCCCTGCGCAAACACGGCGTTGATCAGATCCATGGGAGAATAGATCGCCGTCTCGGTATCCTTGCGCCGCAGCCTCGCCGGCCTGGCATAGACTTCCTGCAGATGCGCGGCCAGCCGGTCGAGGCGGATTGCCTCTGCCGAGCCGATCATGCGGGCATCGAGCGAATGGGCTTCGCGCACACCGCGCAATTCCCGGGTGAACGTCAGGCCGCCGTCGGCATCTGCCTCACCTTCCCAGCCGCGTTCGGTTTCTTCAGAGATGGTGTTGAGCCGGCGGGCAATGTAGGCGGCGGCTTCGTTGGCCGCGTCCCGGCTGCCGATCACTTCCGGGTTGAACGCGCCGGCAATCGCAGCCTGCTCGACCACATTGCGCGAATATCGCGTGTGCAGGCTCTCCAGGGCAGAGCGCACCTGCAGAGCGCTGTCGATGATGCCACGCAGGTCCTGGCCGGCATGCTCGACACCGTCCGCCGTGACCAGCACGGTGTCTTCCATGCCCTGGTCGACCAGGAATTCCTCCAGGGCCGCATCGTCCTTGAGATACTGCTCCGACGATCCGCGCTTGACTTTGTACAGGGGCGGCTGGGCAATGAACAGGTGGCCGCGCTCGATCACCTCGGGCATCTGCCGGTAAAAGAAGGTCAGCAGCAGGGTGCGGATGTGAGCGCCGTCCACGTCTGCATCGGTCATGATGATGATCTTGTGATAGCGCAGCTTGTCGATATTGAAATCGTCGCGCCCGATGCCGGTGCCCAGCGCGGTAATCAGCGTGCCGATCTCCTGGCTGCCCAGCATCTTGTCGAAACGGGCCCGTTCGACATTCAGGATCTTGCCGCGCAGTGGCAGCACGGCCTGGTTTTCGCGGTTGCGCGCCTGCTTGGCGGAGCCGCCGGCAGAATCGCCCTCCACAATGAACAGTTCCGATTTGGCCGGATCGCGCTCCTGGCAGTCGGCAAGCTTGCCGGGCAGCGATGCCACGTCCAGCGCACCCTTGCGCCGGGTCAGTTCCCGCGCCTTGCGTGCCGCCTCGCGTGCAGCGGCCGCCTCGGCGACCTTGGACACGATGGCGCGGGCCTCCGCCGGGTGTTCCTCAAACCAGGTGGACAGGCCCTCACCGACCGAGCTCTCCACGATCGGCCGCACCTCGGATGAGACCAGCTTGTCCTTGGTCTGCGAGGAAAACTTCGGGTCCGGCACCTTGACGGACAGCACACAGGTCAGGCCTTCGCGTGCATCGTCGCCGGTCAGCGAGACTTTCTCTTTTTTGGCAATGCCGGACTCGTTGGCATAGTTGTTGATGATACGGGTCAGGGCGCCGCGGAAACCGGCCAGGTGCGTGCCGCCGTCGCGCTGGGGAATGTTGTTGGTGAAACACAACACATTCTCATGGTAGCTGTCGTTCCACCACAGGGCGCATTCGACCGTCACGCCGTCTTTTTCGACCTGTATCGAGATCGGGTCGTCCAGCATGGCCTGCTTGGCCCGGTCGAGGTACTGCACGAACGCTGAAATGCCGCCTTCATAGTGCAGATCGACGGACTTGGGTTCAGCGGGGCGATTGTCGGTCACATTGATGAAAACGCCGGAATTCAGAAATGCCAGTTCGCGCAGCCGGTGCTCCACCGTGTTGAAATCAAACTCGGTCATGGTGAATGTTTCAGGGCTCGGCAGGAAGGTGATCTCGGTGCCCTTCTTGTCGCCCTGGTCACCAACCGCCGTCAGCGGCCCGTCGGACACGCCGTCACTGAAAGTCATCTGCCAGTGCTTGCCATCACGCCAGATGTCCAGCGTCAGCCTGGTCGACAAGGCGTTGACCACCGACACACCGACGCCGTGCAGGCCGCCGGACACCTTGTAGGAGTTCTGGTCAAACTTACCACCGGCATGAAGCTGGGTCATGATCACTTCGGCAGCCGATATGCCTTCTTCTGAGTGAATGGCAGTCGGAATGCCGCGTCCGTTGTCGGATACCGAGCACGAGCCGTCCGCGTTCAGCCGCACTTCCACGCGGTCACAATAGCCGGCAAGCGATTCATCGATGGCATTGTCGACGACTTCGTAGATCATGTGATGCAGGCCGGAGCCGTCATCGGTGTCGCCGATATACATACCGGGACGCTTGCGCACCGCATCGAGCCCTTTCAGCACCTTGATGCTGTCGGCACTGTATTCCTCCGGCTGCTTGTCTTGCGGTGTATCGTTCATGCGGTTTCCTGTTCCGGCCGGCCGGGCGATACATGCCCGTCACTGACCTCATAAATCTGTGCGCAGCGGGTTGCTGCTTCAAACAACTGCCTGTCTGTCCCCGTCATCCAGGCCTGGCTCCCCAGCTCCAGCAATTCTTCCATCAATGCGGCACGCCGGACATCGTCCAGGTGCGCTGCAATCTCATCCAGCAACAGCAGCGGCGCTACGCCATTGAACGTCTCACGAACCGCCCGCGCCTGCGCCAGAACCAACCCTATCAATAGCGCCTTTTGCTCACCTGTCGAGCACAACCGGGCTTCCATTTGCCGCGGGCCGTGGCTGACCAAGAGGTCAGCGCGATGCGGTCCGCGCAAGGTTCTCCCGGCGGCCCGGTCAAGACCACGCGAATCAGCCAAAAGTGTACGATATTCATCCTCAATTTGCACGGCTGGACGGTCAATTAGTTGCTGCTCCAGCTCACCGTCCACGATCACTTCCGCCCACGGAAACGGGCGTGCTGACCCACGCTGCCTGGCGTCGGTAATGAAACTGCGCACCGCCGCGATGGCGTCATTACGAGCAGCGGCCACCGCCACCGCGGTCTGGGCCAGCTGGGCCTCGACACTGTCGAGCCAGCCGGCCTGCCGGACGTCTTCCGCATTGAGCCGGTTGCGTTCACGCAACAGCCGCTCAAGCGCATTGACGCGGGTTCCGTGTGACGGATCGAATGTCGCCGTCAGCCGGTCCAGGAACCGGCGCCGGTCAGACGCCGGGCCGGCAAACAGGCGATCCATCGCAGGCGTCAGCCACAGGGCGCGGACGTGGTCTGCCAGACTGCCGGCACTGCGCTGGACCTGGCCATCAATGCGAACTTCCCTGGACCCTGCCGGCGCAGTCTCGCCACCATTCGCGGCAGCGGCCTGCCATGCCGTTCCCAGCCTTACTTCGCCGACCGGACTGTCAAGCAGCGCCGACACCGCCCAGCCGTTGCCGGTCCCCGACCTGACGAGATCGTCAAAGGCCGCGCCGCGCATGCCGCGGCCCGGCGTCAGCAGTGAAATGGCTTCAAGCAGGTTGGTCTTGCCGGCTCCGTTGTGACCGCACAGGGCGATCAACCCTGCAGACGGCTCTATGCGCGCGCTGTCATAGTTGCGAAACGACGACAGGGTCAGGCTGACAATGGTCAGGGATGGCTTCAGCGGCAAAGTGGCGTCTCCGGCCTCAACGGTACTGGACATGCAATACCGTAACGCGGCATGCGAGGGCAAACCGCCTCAAGGTCCAAACCCTAAACACGCATCGGCATCAAGACGTACAGCACCCTGTCGTCGGCAGCATCGCGCAGAATGGTCGGCGAGCCTGAGTCCGACAACATGAAGGTTGCCGTATCGCCCTTGAACTGACCGGCAATGTCGAGCAGGTAACGGGAATTGAAACCGACGTCGATGGGATCAGCAGAGTAATCAGCTGCAATCTCTTCCTCGGCTGAACCGGAATCGGGATTGTTCACCGTGAGGGTCAGCCGGTCCGGCGCAATGTTGAGCTTGACCGCGCGGCCCTTTTCGCTGGAAATCGTCGACACACGGTCTACAGCCTGGGCAAACACCTTGGTATCGACTTGCAGCGCCTTGTCGTTGCCGGTCGGAATGACCCGCTCATAATCGGGGAACGTGCCGTCAATCAGTTTTGACGTCAGCACCAGCCCGTTCAGGTCAAAGCGGATTTTCGATGCCGACAGGGAGATGGCGACATCGCCGTCTTCATCCTCGATCAGCTTGGCCAGCTCCAGGACTGTCTTGCGCGGCACGATGACGCCGGGCATGCCTGACGACCCGTCCGGCGCAGGCAGCTCAACCCGTGCCAGCCGGTGCCCGTCAGTTGCAACCGCGCGCATGGTGCCGGTATCCAGCGTGTGCAGGTAAATGCCGTTCAGGTAGTAGCGGGTCTCTTCCGTTGAAATGGCAAAGCGCGTCTTCTCGATCATCAGCTTGAGATCCGCCGAAGCCATGGTGAAGGAGTGCGTCGCCTCGCCGCTGGCCAGGTCAGGAAAATCCTGCGGCGGCAATGCCTGCAGGGAAAACCGCGAGCGGCCGGCGATGATTGCCAGCCGGCCTTCGTCCGGACCTTGCTCCAGCTGCAGTTGCGCCCCGTCCGGCAGCTTGCGCACAATGTCATACAGCATGTGGGCCGGCACCGTGGTGGAACCGGCCTGCACCACATCCGCGCCGGTCTGTTCGACAATTTCTATATCGAGATCGGTTGCGTTCAGCTTCAGGACGTTGTCTGCGGCCTGCAGCAGAACATTGGACAGAATCGGAATCGTGTTGCGGCGTTCCACCACCGACTGAACATGGTTCAGCGACTTCAAAAACGTACCGCGTTCAATGGTAACCCGCATGGCCTGAGCGTCCTCGAAAACTGTCAAACACGCTGCGCGATCTTCACCCTACGCACAGCCCAACGAGACTTAAGCTGTTGCGCTCAGGTGCGCAAGGCAAAGTCCAGCCGCAGAGCCCAGGTGAGGTCCCGAAATGTGGAAAACCAGGCTGAAACTGCCAGATATTCACCCCTGCTCGATCAATCGCGACAACAGCGTAACCTCGCGGGCAAGCTTTTCGTCGGCCTGCATCAGCTCCTCGACCTTGCGCACGGCGTGAAGCACCGTACTATGATCGCGATTGCCGAAGCGGCGGCCGATTTCAGGCAGCGAGCGTGACGTCAGTTTCTTGGCCAGATACATGCCGATCTGGCGCGGACGCACGACCGCCCGGGCGCGGCGCGGGCTGAGCAGATCGGCACGCGTGACATTGAAGTGCCGGCCGACAATGCGCAGAATATCATCGACCCTGACCCGGATAAGCTCGGACGTGTGCGACAGATCGCGAAGCGCGAAGGCGGCCATGTCCACGGTCATCGGCTGGCGGGTCAGATGCTGGCTGGCGATGATCCGGTTCAACGCCCCTTCCAGCTCGCGTCCGGCACCGGTGATGCGGTTGGCGACGAACTCCAGCACGTCTTCGGCCACGATCAGGCTCGGGTCCTTGCGCTGGGCCGCGGCGAGCTTTGACTGCAGGATTGAACGCCTGAGAGCGATGTCCGGCGTTTCGATGTCGACCACAAGACCGCCGGCGAGGCGCGACCGCATGCGCTGGTCAATGCTTTCAAGCTGCGGAGGCGGTACGTCTGCAGCGATAACCACCTGGCGCTTTGCGTCAACCAGGGAGTTGAACGTGTGGCAAAACTCCTGCTGCATGGCCTTGCCCTGCAGGAACTGCAGATCGTCAATCAGCAAAACGTCGATGGACTGGAAGTAGTCCTTGAACGAGAGCGTGTCGCGGACTTTCAGCGCTGCCATGAAGTGGTACATGAAGCGTTCCGCGGTGATGTAGAGCACCTTGCGGTCCGGGTTCAGGTCGCGAATGCGCCATGCAATGGAGTTGATCAGATGGGTCTTGCCGAGCCCGGCCGCAGAGTGAATGAACAGCGGATTGAAGCTCACAGGCGCGCCCGGGCGAGCCTCGGCCACACGCATTGCGGCGGCATGGGCCAGTGCGTTTGACTGGCCTTGTACATAGGTTTCAAACGTCAGGTTGTGATCGAGCTGCGAGCCGCGGTCATTGCCCTGCCGCGATCCCGCACGCAGTGTCTTGGCGACCGGTTCCGCGGCTTCGTCGGACACTCCGTCAAGGCTGGCAACAGGGGCAACCGCCTGGGCGGCGGTCGGCAGGCCGCGAGTGCGCACCTGCAGTTCGACGACAGTGACCCCCTTGTATTCGGCGGCACAGCATGCCGTCAGCTGGTCCACGTAGTGGGATTTGATCCAGCTGCGCAGAAACCGTGTTGGAACGGACACATTGAGCGTGCCGTCTGCCAGGCTTTCCGGCTCCATGCGGGCAAACCAGCTGGTATACAGATCCTCACCAAGCTCGGCACGCAGCCGGGCCGCTACCCGGGTCCAGACACCCCCCAATGTCGTGCGAGTTGGTCCTGAATGAGCCCCTTCATCCGTTCGACCGTTGTGATGATCATCGCTGCCCCGCAAATGATCTTCAACTGGTTTGCGTTCCCGACCTCTAGCCGCCACCACTTGTTCTCCTGCATCCATAACGTTGACCCACAAAGCATCAACCCCAAAACAAAACTGTTGGGAAACAGGCAGCAGAAAGGGTTTGGAGACCTGCCAAAGTCACCAGAACAACCTATTCTACAAGACGAATTCCGCCGCCCATGGCCAACCCATAAGAGCCGACCACCCCTGTTACTCAACCCACTAACTACCGAGATAATCCCGGACGGCCCAGCCCCTGCCACAGGGCAACCCGTTTACACCAATGTTTTTACTTCTTATTGACTGCCACATGAGACGCGGCCAGTGACAAGACATTACAATCCGGCCTGCAGGCCATGCAAGAGCTTGGCGGAAAAAGTGCAGCAAGCCGGGCTTTTTCAGCGGTTGCAGGCGACCATGCGTAACAAGGCTTCACGGCTCCAAACGGTTGACTCTGATAGGCAATTTTAAGGCAATCCCGGTTTTTCGCACGCCCCAGAAAATGGTAAAAAAATTATTTACGTCGCTGCAAATTCGGCCCGAAAAACATGCATTTCCCGGTTCGGAATAATTTGCCCCGTGTATGTTATTGTTTATAAGAAGAAAAAAGTGTCAACTGCAGTATAAGAACAAAGACAGTACAAACTTCCAGAGCCTCAAAAATCGATACCCGAATCAAAAAAGGAGGCCGCATCAGCAGACCTCCTTGAAGTCATTGAACAATATGGTGACGTAAGGTTCAGGCAGATATTGCCTTGACGCGCCGGGCCAGCCGGGAAACTTTCCGGGAGGCTGTATTTTTGTGCATGATCCCCTTTTGGGCACCGCGCATGATCTCAGGCTGCGCGGCCTTCAAAGCTTCCGCAGCAGCACTCTTGTCGCCGCTTGCGATTGCCTCTTCCACCTTGCGGAGGAACGAACGGACCCGCGAGCGGCGGTTCATATTGATTTCTGTGCGCCGGGCGATGTGCCGGACGGCTTTCTTTGCCGAACGAGTATTGGCCATGTGTTGTCTATTCCCGAATATGCCGCCTTCGCGGCGGCATCTTGAAACTATGAGCTTCCCGTTTCCATCACCTGTCCGCCATGCCCGATTACCTCATAAGCAATGGTCAACAGAACAACGGGTGTGCTGAGATGAGCGGTTACATATAGTAAGTCTGTTGCGGCGTCAACAAACACCTGTTTTCCGGCTGTCACCAGTACGAATTGGCGTCACGAATTGGAAAATTTCGGTTTCCTCTTTTCCGCGAAGGCCGCCATGCCCTCTTTCTGGTCGTCGGTGGCGAACATGGAATGAAACACGCGGCGCTCAAAGCGCACACCTTCGGCCAGCGTCGTCTCGTAAGCGCGGTTCACGGTCTCCTTGGTCATCATCGCGATCGGCATGGACTTGGCGGCGATGACCGCTGCCGTCTTGACGGCCTCGTCAATCAGGTCGGCAGCCGGCACGATCCGCGACGCCAGGCCCGAGCGCTCCGCTTCTTCAGCATCCATCATGCGTCCGGTCAGGCACATTTCCATGGCTTTGGACTTGCCCACAAACCGGGTCAGGCGCTGGGTCCCGCCGGCGCCCGGCATGGCGCCGAGATTGATCTCGGGCTGGCCAAACTTCGCCGTGTCTGCCGCCAGAATAAAATCGCACATCATGGCCATCTCACAACCGCCGCCGAGCGCGTACCCGGCCACCGCAGCGATCACCGGCTTGCGGCACCGGGACACTTTTTCCCACTTGCCGATGAAGTCACCCAGATAGACATCCATATAGGACTGGGACTGCATCTCCTTGATGTCGGCGCCGGCCGCAAACGCCTTTTCCGACCCGGTGATGACGATCGCGCCTATGGCGCTGTCTGCCTCAAATCCATCCAGTGCCTGGTTGAGCTCGTCGATCAATGCGCTGTTGAGCGCATTGAGCGCATCCGGCCGGTTCAGGGTAATAAGGCCGACGGCATCACGGGTTTCGACGAGGATGTTGTTGTAGGTCATTAAGCAATCTCCCTGCAGGGGTCAAAAAATCGGTCCACGGCAATAAACAGCAAACGGTTCAGCGCTGGCAAGTGGGGCAATAGAAACTGGACCGGCCGGACTGCACGATGCGCCTGATCCGTGACGTGCAGCCCGGTGTGCGGCATGCCTCGCCTTCACGGTCGTAAACATCGAAACGCTGTTGAAAATCACCGGCGCTGCCATCGGTATGGGCATAGTCGCGCAGCGTCGAGCCGCCGGCCTCGATCGCTTCCGCGATGACCGAGCGGATGGCGTGCACCAATGGCTCTATGCGTGGAGACGGTCCGCGTTTGCGGACAATGCTCCCGGACAGGCGCTTAGGCGACAGCCCGGCCCGGTAGAGCGCCTCGCATACATAGATGTTGCCCAGTCCGGCGATAATCCGCTGATCTAGCAGGGCGGCTTTCAGGGGCGACCTGCGCCCTGCCAGGGCAGTGCCCAGAAAATCTGCGTGCAGTTCATTGCCGAGCGGCTCCACACCGAGACCGACGAGGAACCGGTTGTGATCAGCGCCGTCCGGTTCGACAAGATCCATGAACCCGAACCGGCGCGGATCCGTGTACACGACCCTGGCACCGTCATCTAGGTCGATGACCACGTGATCGTGTGCGCCGTCACCGGCGTGACCCGCCTGCTCGACATAGTAGAACTCGCCAAGATTGCGGGCCGCACCGTCGGGCGGCCACACGGTAAACCTGCCCGTCATGCCGAGATGGACCAGCAGGGCATGTCCGCTTTCCAGTTCAATGAGAATGTACTTGGCGCGCCGCCTGAGCGCCGTTACGCGCTTGCCGGTTACAGTCTCTGCCAGCTGTGCCGGGAACGGGAACCTGAGATCGGGCCGGTTCAGTCTGACGGATTTGATCCGCCGCCCGACCAGCGCCGGTTCAAGTCCGCGTCGGACGGTTTCCACTTCTGGCAATTCGGGCATGTTTTCTTCCTGGCGCGAGATGCGGCATGTTCACCTTGTTGCGGCACAACTGATAGCCATGATTGGCAAGCTGGTCTATGGTCGCCGCCACAATGGACGATACAGAAAAAACAAAATCTGAGGACGAGGTTTCGTTTGGATTCCGCAACGTTGCGGAAGAAGACCGTCAAGGCCTGGTGAACGAGGTGTTCGGCAAGGTCGCGGCGCGTTATGACCAGATGAACGACCTGATGTCGGGTGGTTTGCACCGGCTCTGGAAAGACGACTTCATCGCCCTGCTGAACCCGCCGAAATCGACGCGCGGGTTCAAGGTCCTCGATGTCGCCGGCGGCACCGGTGACATAGCATTTCGAATTGCCCGGGCCGGTGGCGCCGGCACCGAAATCGTCGTTGCCGACATTTCACCGGAGATGGTCGGTGAAGGGGCACGCCGCGCACCGGGCGAGCTGCATGGCGGCAAATGCAGGTTCACCGTCGGCAATGCCGAACAGCTGGCGTTTCCGGACAACAGCTTTGACGCCTACACAATCGCTTTCGGAATCCGCAATGTCACCCATATCGACCAGGCCCTGGCACAGGCCTACCGGGTGCTGAAACCAGGCGGGCGGTTCCTGTGCCTGGAGTTTTCACACGTGGATGTCCCCGGCATGGAGCAGGTGTACGAAGCCTACTCGATGACCGTGATACCGGCGGTTGGCAAAATCGTGACCGGCGACGGCGATCCATACCGTTACCTGGTCGAAAGCATCCGGAAATTTCCCAGTCCGCAGGCTTTTGAGAACATGATCGCAGAGGCAGGCTTCGTGCGCACCAGCCATCGCATGCTGACCGGCGGCATCGTTGCCATCCATTCCGGCTGGAAAGTCTAGGCTGACCCTGCATGTTCAGAAAAATACGACATCTGCTGAAGCTTGCCCGGGCCGGCCGTACCATCGCCCGGCATGGCGGGTTTGACGCTGCTCTGGACGATGACAATGTGCCGGCACTGGCGAAGTCTGCCCTCAGGCTTCTGGGAGCCGGCAAATCCAGCCGCGAGCAACGCTCCGGCCTGGCGGATGCCCTGAACGAACTGGGCCCCAGCTACATCAAGCTCGGTCAGTTTCTGGCCACCCGGCCCGATATGATCGGGACCGAGCGGGCAGATGCGCTGCGGCAGCTGCAGGACCGCATGAAGCCGTTCGACATGAACCAGGCACGCGAAGCCATTCAGGCCGGCCTCGGCAAGCCGGCAGGCGAGATTTTCCAGCCGCTGTCCGACCCGGTCGCCGCCGCCTCTATCGCACAGGTGCACAAGGCCCAGCTTGTGGACGAGGCCGGAAACAGGCGCGATGTGGCAGTCAAGGTGTTGCGGCCCGGTGTCGAGGCGAGATTCCGCGACGACCTGGAAACATTCTTCACGGCGGCGCGTCTGGCCGAACGGTTCTCGGCGGAAGCTCGCCGCCTGAACTTCGTCAAGGCGGTCGCAACGCTGGAACGCTCGGTCGAGCTTGAGATGGACCTGCGGCTGGAAGCAGCGGCCATGTCGGAAATGGCTGAAAACACCCGCAACGATCCAGGATTCCGGATTCCGCAGGTTTTCTGGCAGCAGACCTCACGCAGGATCCTGACCAGCGAATGGATTGACGGCCTGGCGCTGACCGACGACAAGGCACTTGCGGCATCCGGGCTTGATCTGCCGCTGCTCGGCGATACCGTCATCCAGTCGTTTCTTCGGCACGCCATGCGCGACGGTTTCTTCCACGCCGACATGCATCAGGGCAACCTGTTCATCGACGCTGACAACAATCTTGTGGCTGTCGACTTCGGAATCATGGGACGCCTGAGCGTCAAGGATCGCCGCTTCCTTGCTGAAATCCTGTGGGGTTTCATCAAGCGAGACTACAAGCGCATTGCGATGGTTCATTTCGAGGCCGGCTACGTACCGGCCGGGCAGGACGTGGACCTGTTCGCCCAGGCGCTGCGCGCAATCGGCGAGCCGATCATGGGCCGCAATTCAACGGACATTTCCATGGCCCGGCTGCTGACACAGCTGTTTGAGGTGACCGGACAGTTCAATATGGAAACCCAGCCGCAACTGATCTTGCTGCAGAAAACCATGGTTGTGGTGGAAGGGGTTGCACGCAGCTTCAATCCGAAACTCAACATGTGGGTGACGGCGGAACCGGTGGTTGCGGAATGGATGGAACAGAAACTCGGTGCGCAGGGCAGGCTCGAAGATGCCGCTGAAGGCGCAGCGACCCTCGGCCGGCTGGCGGCATCGTTTCCGGAACTTTTGAGCGAGCTGGGCCAGGCATCGGCGCTGGTGTCATCCATGGCGCAGTCAGGCGGCATCCGGCTTGACAGCGATACGACCGAAGCAATTGCGGCAGCGCAAGCACGCCACTCGGCTTCCAATCGCGGCGCCTTGTGGGTCGGCGCCATTGCACTCGTGGTACTCGCCGTATCGCTGGCGCTGTAGTAGGGTTTTGGACATGAGCGACCAAAAACGCATTTTACTTGTCATTGGTGGCGGCATTGCCGCCTACAAGACACTTGAACTGATCCGGTTGTGCCAGAAGGCGGGTGTGGCGGTCACCCCGATCCTGACACGCGGCGGCGAGCAGTTCGTAACCCCGTTGTCGGTCGCGGGGCTGGCCGGCGAGAAAGCCTACACTGACCTGTTCGACCTGACCGATGAGGCCGAGATGGGGCATATTCAGCTGTCGCGGGTTGCCGACCTCGTGGTCGTGGCACCGGCAACGGCGGACCTGATGGCGAAAATGGCATCGGGCCAGGCCGATGATCTGGCAACCACGGCACTGCTGGCAACAGACAAACCGGTTCTGATCGCCCCGGCGATGAATGTGCGCATGTGGCAGCACCCCGCCACCCAGCGCAATCTGGAGACGCTTAAGCGGGATGGCGTGCTGGTGTGCGGACCGGAAGAAGGCGACATGGCCTGCGGCGAGTATGGCCCGGGCCGGATGAGCGAAGCCGCGGACATCTTTGCCGCCATCGAAAAGTTTTACGGCGACGACAGCCTGTCGGCACCGCGCGCCCCAAACGTCAGCAGGACGGGGCCACTGGCCGGACGCAAGGTACTGATCACCGCCGGCCCGACCCACGAGCCCATCGACCCGGTGCGGTACATCGCCAACCGGTCGTCCGGCAAGCAGGGATATGCGCTGGCCGAAGCAGCGATTGCACTGGGCGCCGAGGTTGCACTGGTGTCAGGCCCTGTCGGCCTGCCGATCCCGCCGGGCGTTGAGCTGATCAATGTCGAGACCGCGCGTGACATGCTGAAGGCGGTGCAGGGCGAACTGCCATGCGACATGGCTATTTTCTGTGCTGCGGTGGCTGACTGGCGGACCGAAGACAACGCGCAGCAAAAGATGAAGAAGGACGGCAGCGGCAAACCGCCGGCCCTGAAGCTGGCGGAAAATCCGGACATACTGAAATCGGTCGGCCACCTGAAAAACCACCGGCCGGCACTGGTCGTCGGTTTTGCCGCGGAAACCGAGAACGTTGTCGAAAATGCCCGCAAGAAGCTGGCCGCCAAGAACGCAGACATGATTGTCGCCAATGATGTCAGCGACGAAGGCGGTGTCATGGGAGGGCGCGACAACACGGTTCACCTGGTCAGCCCGGACAAAGTCGAGGATTGGGACAAAATGTCCAAGCGCGATGTAGCTGCGCGCCTCATGGACCGCTTCGCGGCCATGCTTGCAGAAAACACATGAGCCCGGCTCCGAAAGTGCAACTCGCCTGGCTGCCGCACGGTGAGGGACTGCAGCCACCCGCCTATGAAACCGCCCTGGCAGCGGGCATGGACATTCGCGCGGCGGTTTCCGCCGACAGCCCGGTTGTGCTTCAGGCCGGCAGCCGGGCTCTGATAGAGACGGGTTTTGCGGTGGCCCTGCCACCTGGCTTCGAAGCACAGATCAGGCCGCGGTCAGGTCTCGCCGCAAAGCACGGCATCACCTGCCTCAATACGCCCGGCACCATTGACGCCGACTATCGCGGCGAAATCAAAGTGATCCTGATCAATCTCGGCCATGAACCGTTCACCGTCCAACGCGGCGAGCGTATCGCACAGATGGTGGTTGCACCGGTGGTGCAGGCGGCGATCACTCAGGTCGAGACGCTGGATGACACGCCCAGGGGTGCGGGCGGCTTCGGTTCAACCGGGAAGAACTGATCATGGCATTGAACGATGACGAAATTGAAAGATACGCCCGGCACATCGTGTTGCGCGAACTTGGCGGGCCGGGCCAGCAAAAACTGAAGGCGGCAAAAGTGCTGGTGGTAGGCGCCGGCGGACTGGGCGCGCCGGTGCTGCTGTACCTGGCTGGTGCCGGTGTCGGCACCATTGGCGTGGTGGATGACGATGTGGTCAGCCTGTCCAACCTGCAGCGGCAGATCATACACACCACAGCTGCAGCGCGAGACGAAACCGCGAAAACAGACAGTGCCGCGGCTCGGATCAACGACCTCAATCCCAATGTGACCGTGATCACGCACCAGACGCGGCTTGATGCCTCCAATGCGCTGGACATCATCTCAGGCTATGACCTGGTTGCCGACGGGTGCGATAATTTCGTCACCCGTTTCCTGGTTTCAGACGCCTGCCACCTGCTCGGCAAGACACTGGTGTCCGCCGCCGTCGGGCAGTTCGATGCACAACTTTCCACATTCAAGCCGCATCTGGAGCAGACGGACGGCACCCCCTATCCCAGCTACCGCTGCCTGCATACCGAGATTCCGCCGGACGGCATGGTGCCGTCATGCGAAGAAGCCGGCATCATCGGCGCACTGACCGGTGTCATCGGTTCCATGCAGGCCATGGAGGTGATCAAGGAAATCGCCGAAATCGGCGACAGCCTGGCAGGACGCATGGTGATGTACGACGCCTTGTCGGCGCGTTTCATGGTCACCAGGCTGAGCTGGAACCCGGACAATCCGCTCAACGGCCGCAATCCGACCATCACCGACCTGTCCGCCTACAGTTGAAGGCGGGGCTTCTAATCGGCTGTCGAGGCCAGGTCTTCGGGACGCGGCGTGGAGATGATGTTGTAGCCTGAATCCACAAAATGCACCTCGCCGGTGACGCCACCGGACAGCGGCGACAGCAGATACAGACCGGCGCCGCCAACCTCTTCCAGGCTGACCGGACGGCGCAATGGCGAATGCTGGCGCTGGAACGAGAACATGGCGCGCGCATCGGCAATCCCGGCGCCGGCCAGCGTCCGCATGGGGCCGGCGGATATGGCATTGACCCTTATGCCCCGCGGCCCGTAGTCGGCAGCGAGATACCGCACCGAGGCTTCCAGCGCCGCCTTGGCCACGCCCATGACGTTGTAGTTCGGCATCACCCGTGTGGCCCCGCCATACGTCAGTGTCAGCATGGATCCGCCGTCGTTCATCATGGCGGCTGCGCGCCGGGCAATCTCGGTGAACGAGAAGCACGAGATGACCATGGTGCGCGAGAAATTCTCACGGGTCGTGTCGGCGTAAAGCCCGCTGAGCTCGTTCTTGTCGGAATAAGCGATGGCGTGCACGACAAAATCCAGAGAGCCCCACTCGGCCTGCAGCCCGTCGAACACCGCGGCAACAGTTGCGGTGTCTTCCACATCGCACGGCATCACCAGAGACGAAGCCGCCTTCTCGGCCAGCGGTGTGACCCGCCTGCCGAAGGCTTCACCCTGATAGGTAAAGGCCAGTTCGGCGCCGTGTTCGCGCAGTGACCTGGCAATGCCCCATGCAATCGAGTGGTCGTTTGCCACTCCCATGACAAGGCCGCGGCGGCCCTTCATCAGATCGCTTTTAACTTCAATCATTGTCGTTCCTGAATTCATCCCTGCTGCGGCATCGCAGCCCGAACCGGGTCCGGACTGGTAAAGCACCATTGTGAGTGGACGTCTGCTTAGCCGTTATAGCGCTGGAACACCAGAGTGCCGTTGGTGCCGCCGAAACCGAAGCTGTTGGACAGCACCACATCCAGGCTCACATCATCGCGGCGTTCACGAACGATCGGGATGTCGGCAAATTCCGGATCGAGTTCTTCAATATTGGCGCTTTCGCAGATGAAGCCGTTCTGCATCATCAGGATCGAGTAGATGGCTTCCTGCACGCCGGCTGCCCCCAGCGAGTGGCCGGTCAGCGACTTGGTCGCCGAAATCGCGGGAATGTCATCGCCGAACACATCGCGTATGGCTTCGATCTCGCGCTGGTCGCCGATCGGCGTCGAGGTGGCATGCGGGTTGATGTAGTCGACCTTCTCGTTGACGGTGGCCATGGCCTGCTTCATGCAGCGCGCGGCCCCTTCGCCAGACGGCTGCACCATGTCGATGCCGTCGGAGGTGGCGCCATATCCGACCAGCTCGCAGTAGATTTTTGCGCCGCGCGCCTTGGCGTGTTCGAGTTCTTCCAGAACTACAGTTCCGCCACCGCCGGCGATGATGAAGCCGTCACGATGCTTGTCGTAGGCGCGAGAGGCCTTTGCCGGCGTGTCGTTGAAGTCCGATGACATGGCACCCATGGCGTCAAACAGCACTGACAGGGTCCAGTCAAGTTCCTCGCCACCGCCGGCAAACATGATGTCCTGCTTACCCCACTGAATGAGCTCGGCGGCATTGCCGATACAATGGGTTGAGGTCGCGCAAGCCGACGAGATCGAGTAGTTGACCCCCCTGATTCCGAACGGTACGGCAAGCGTCGCGGAGTTGGTCGACGACATGGCCGCAGGTACCGCAAACGGGCCGACCCGCTTGGGACTTTTTTCGCGTGTGGTATCTGCCGAGGCTACGATGGTGCGCGTCGATGGCCCGCCCGACCCCATGATCAGGCCGGTGCGCTCGTTCTTGACATCACTTTCTTCAAGGCCCGCATCGGTGATTGCCTGCTGCATGGCGACCCAGTTCCAGGCGGCGCCGTCACCCATGAAACGGCGCACCCGGCGATCGATGGAGCTGTCGAGATCAATGGTCGGTGCACCGTGAACCTGACACCGAAAGCCCAGCCGGGCGTAATCTTCCGCGCTGACAATGCCCGGCGTTGCTTCGCGCAGGGAGGCGTTCACCTCCTGCGCATTGCTGCCGATACTCGATACGATACCGATGCCGGTGACTACCACACGTCTCATGCTGCCCTACTCGCCTTTCATCGTCCGCCCTGACACAGGAGCCTGGGTCCTGACCCTAAGCCGGTTTTTCATCCACAAATGTCCCGACACGCATATTGGCCGTGGTGTAGATAATCTCTCCGTCAGCCTTCAACACACCGCTGGCGATCGCCATGTTCAGCTTGCGCAATATGAGCCGCTGCACATCAACCACGTACTCGACCTTCTTGACTTCCGGCGTGACCATCGCCGTGAACTTGACCTCGCCGACACCCAAGGCCCGGCCCCGGCCCGGGGCGCCCATCCAACCCAGGAAAAACCCGGTCAACTGCCACAGGGCGTCAAGCCCAAGGCACCCCGGCATCACCGGATCGCCCTGGAAGTGGCACGGGAAAAACCAGAGATCCGGCTTCACATCTAGTTCAGCCACGACCTGACCCTTGCCGGCAGATCCGCCGTCCTCAGTGATCGACGTGATGCGGTCAAACATCAGCATGGGCGGCAGCGGCAGTTGAGCATTGCCGGGGCCGAAAAGCTCGCCCCTGCCACAAGCCAGCAGTTCCTCGTAGCTGAAATGCCCTTTACGTTCGCTCATTGCCCTCAAACCCTGAATTTGTCGTGCAGGCAATCAGCCTGCACCGCCCCTGTTGCTCATGGTTTCGTAACATATCGAAACATTCTGTGAAAGCACTAACCAAACCGGCCGGCTGGCCAGCGACCTTGCGTCACTGCCTGGTCGTGCATGATTGCAAGCAGCCGCCGTAGCCGCTATATAGGAGTTCAAAGCTGTATTTTCATGGCCGCCCGCCATCTTATCGAGTGAAGTAACATCATGATGAGTACCCAAAGCATGGAACAGAAATTGCGCGATGCCGGCATGCGGCCGACGCGTCAGCGCATGTCGCTTGGCAGCCTTCTGTTCGGTAGTGGAGACCGGCATATTACCGCCGAGCAACTTCATGTTGAAACCGTGCAGGCGGGTATCGCAGTATCCCTTGCGACGATTTACAACACGCTCAACCAGTTCACCGAAGCCGGCCTGTTGCGCGAGGTCGCAGTTGAAGGTCACAAGTCATACTTCGACACCAACACGTCCAACCACTGTCACTACTATCTGGAAGACGAAGGCCGCCTGATCGATATCGAGGACGACCAGCTTACGGTGGACGGCTTGCCGGAACCGCCCGAGGGTATGCGCATTGGCCGGATTGACATCATCGTGCGGCTTGAAAAAGACCGGGGCTGAGCGCCACCTGCGCCAGCGGTTTCACAATTACTTGCTGTAGATTTCGCCAGGATAAACGCCGAACAGCGTTTCCTGCGACACATAGCCTTCGTAGCCGCCAAACACCGTATAACACCATTTTCCGTCACAGGACTTCAGTTCGCCAAGTGCACCTGACCCTATTCTGGCGACGAGATCGCCGGACGCCGAGGCGTCGGCCAACAGGCGCATGACCTTGTCCTTGGACCAGGGAGCCGCGATGACCGTGCGCCTGCCGACCAGCAATGAGTGATAGACCCAGCCTTCGGCACCTTCACTGTCCCGAATGCGGCGCCAGTGATCAAACTCAGCGATGATTTCCACCGGCAGGCTCTTGCGGGTGAACACCCATGCCACGCCGTGTTCGTTGGACGGGCCACGGCGCACATTCACCCGCTCAGACTTGAGGCTGACGAACCTGGGAAGCGGCAATCCGGTCTGGGTCTTGACCACGGGTCCGGTGTTGTTGTTGTCCTGAGCGGCTTTTGCGGAACTGAGCGTCGCCGGGTTCTGGCTTTCGGTAAACGCATAGACGATGCCGCCTGCGACGGCCATTGCCAGTGCAGCAAACAACATCCGTCCTATGCTAAAACGTCCCAAAACCTGTACCCAACCCTGACAGAGATCTGCTTGCAACATAGCGTTCGGGATGATTCCCGGTTGTCACAACCATACAGCACAAATCTGACCGCATTTCATTTGTTGCAGCAACTTTGCCGGTTCATAGCAACCCATGGTGCTCTTAATATGCTCTGAAACTCAGATTGCATCAACCAGCACAGTTTACATGGGCGCTCACGCACCATAAACAAGAATGGATCAATGATTTGCAAGGGCTGGCAAACCAACCACTAAGCCCCGCACCACGAATTCGCCAGGAGTTGCCCCCATGTCGACGCGCAAACCAACAGTGATTGTCACCCGCAGGTTGCCGGATGTTGTAGAAACCCGCATGCGCGAACTGTTCGCAACGACGCTCAACGAAACCGATGCACCGATGAGCCAAAGCGATCTGGTCGAGGCGGTCAAGACGGCCGAAGTCCTGGTGCCCACGGTCACCGACCGGATTGACAAATCCATCATCATGCAGGCCGGAGACCAGCTTAAGCTGATCGCCAATTTCGGCACCGGCGTTGACAATATCGACGTGGAAACGGCAACCAATCGCGGCATCACCGTTACCAATACGCCCGGGGTTCTGACCGAAGACACCGCGGACATGACGCTGGCGCTGATCCTGGCGGTGTCGCGCCGGGTGATCGAGGGCGCCGAAGCAATCAGCAATGACGAGGTCTGGCAGGGCTGGTCGCCAACCTGGATGCTGGGCCGGCGCATTTACGGCAAGCGTCTCGGCATCATCGGCATGGGCCGCATCGGCCAGGCCGTGGCACGGCGGGCCAAGGCGTTCGGGCTGCAGATACACTATCACAACCGCAAGCCGGTGCACCCCTCCATAGAGGAAGAGCTGGAGGCAACCTACTGGGAAAGCCTCGATCAGATGCTGGCCCGCATGGATATCATATCGGTGAACTGCCCGCACACGCCGGGCACCTATCACCTGCTGTCGGCTCGGCGCATGAAACTGCTCAAGCCGACGGCCATCATCGTCAACACTGCCCGTGGTGAAGTGATCGACGAAAACGCCATGGCCCGGATGCTGGAAAAGGATGAACTTGCCGGTGTCGGCCTCGACGTGTTTGAACACGAACCAGCCGTGAATCCGCGGCTATTAAAAAACCCGAAAGCGGTTTTGATGCCGCACATGGGATCAGCAACCATCGAGGGCCGCGTCGACATGGGCGAAAAGGTCATCATCAACATCAAGACATTTGTCGACGGTCACAAGCCGCCGGACCGGGTGGTACCGGCCATGTTGTAACCGCGGTTCCAGAGGTACCGCCGAGAGCTCGACAATACGTGACCCAATCAAAAAGAGCGCCGCAAGAACGGCGCTCTTTCAATTGTTTGCAAGCCTGATCAGGCCGATCAGTCTTCCTTGGCCTGCGAGAGGTCCTCACCGGTTTCCTGGTCGACCTGCTTCATCGACAGGCGAACCTTGCCGCGCTGGTCAAAGCCGAGCAGCTTGACCTTCACATCCTGGCCCTCGGTGACAATATCGGTGACTTTCTCAACCCGCTTGGGTGCCAGTTCGGAAATGTGCACGAGGCCGTCCTTGGCACCGAAGAAGTTCACGAAAGCGCCGAAATCGACGACCTTCACCACCTTGCCGTCGTAGATCACACCTTCTTCAGGCTCGGCGACGATGGAGTGAATCCAATCTTTAGCCGCCTTGATCGAGGCACCGTCGGAAGAGGCGATGTTGATCACGCCGTCATCATTGATGTTGACCTTGGCGCCGGTCTTCTCGACGATCTCGCGGATCACCTTGCCACCGGTACCGATGACTTCACGGATCTTGTCTGCGGGGATCGTCATGACCTCGATGCGCGGCGCGTGTTCGCCGAGCTCCTCGCGGCCCTGGGAGATCGCTTCGGACATCTTGCCCAGGATGTGCATCCGGCCATCCTTGGCCTGGAACAGAGCCGTTGACATGATCTCCTGGGTAATGCCGGTGATCTTGATGTCCATCTGCAGCGAAGTAACGCCTTGTTCGGTGCCTGCCACCTTGAAGTCCATGTCGCCGAGATGATCCTCGTCACCGAGAATGTCAGACAGCACGGCAAAGTTGTCACCTTCCAGTATCAGGCCCATGGCAATGCCGGCGATCGGACGGGTGAGCGGGACACCCGCATCCATCATGGCAAGCGATGCACCGCACACGCTGGCCATTGACGATGAGCCGTTGGACTCGGTGATCTCCGATACAACACGAATTGTGTACGGGAACTCTTCCTTTTTCGGCAGCATCGGGTGCACGGCGCGCCAGGCCAGCTTGCCGTGACCGATTTCGCGACGGCCGGTGAAGCCGGTGCGGCCGGTCTCGCCGACAGAATAGGGCGGGAAGTTGTAATGCAGCAGGAAGTGTTCCTTATAGGTGCCTTCCAGCGCATCGATGAACTGCTCGTCATCGCCGGTGCCCAGCGTGGTGACAACCAGCGCCTGGGTTTCACCGCGCGTGAACAGGGCAGAGCCGTGAGTGCGCGGCAGCACACCGACCTCGCACTTGATCTGCCGGACATCGGCAAGGCCGCGGCCGTCAATGCGTGACTTGGTCTCGATGATCTGGCCGCGAACGATATCGGCCTCCATCGACTTGAAGACCTCGCCCACCTTGTTGGGAGCCGGTGCATCCTCATCCTCCGGATCGCAGAGTTCTTCAACAACCTTTGCCTTGGCGGCGGAAATGGCTTCGTAGCGCTCTTCTTTGCCGGCGATCGAATAGGCTGCCCGAAGGTCTTTCTCGGCCAGCTTCTTCGCTGCGGCAAGCAGCTCGGAATTGTCCTCGGCGACGTGCTCGCGGGGTTCGCGTGCTGCACGCTCGGCCAGGCGGATGATTGCGTCGATAACCGGCTGGAAGTCCTCATGGCCCTTCATCACCGCGCCGAGCATGACTTCCTCGGACAGTTCCTGGGCTTCTGACTCAACCATCAGCACCGCGTCGCTGGTGCCGGCGACCACCAGGTCCAGAATCGAGTCCGGCATCTGGTCCAGTGTCGGGTTGACCACATACTCGCCGTCAATGTAACCGACACGGGCAGCGCCGATCGGTCCGAGGAACGGAGCGCCGGACAGGCACAGGGCCGCGGACGCACCGACCATGGCGACGATATCGGGATCGTTTTCAAGGTCATGGCTGAGCACGGTGAGGATAACCTGGGTTTCGCATTTGAAGCCCTTGGCGAACAGCGGGCGAATAGGACGGTCGATCAGGCGGGAAACCAGGGTTTCCTTCTCCGACGGCCTTGCTTCACGCTTGAAAAACCCGCCCGGGATCTTGCCGGCAGCATAGGTTTTTTCCTGGTAGTTCACGGTCAATGGAAAGAAGTCCAGGCCAGGCTTGGGTGCACGGTCGGCAACCACGGTTGCCAGCACGGTCGTCTCGCCATAGGTCGCCAGAACGGCACCATCAGCCTGGCGCGCAACACGGCCGGTTTCCAGCCTCAGCGTGCGTCCGGCCCATTCAATTTCTTCGACATGAATGTCAAACATAAAAATATTTCCTTACATGTATGGTGGAGCTGAACTGCGATGCGAAACCCTGTTTCTGCATCTCCCGTCTCAGCTCCGGCCCCTGCCGCCATCGGTATTGTAGTTTTTGCGGCTTTCCCCCGGGCGGGACATCGGCACCCGGCCCCATTGCCGTACGTGCCAAAAAAGGGGAAGCGGGCGGCCTCCCGATCCGGAAAACCACCCGCTCATCGTTGCTGAATTTACCGCCGGATACCGAGCCGTTCGATAATGCTCTTGTAGCGGGGTTCGTCACGCACCTTGACATAGTCAAGCAGTTTGCGGCGCTGGCTGACCAGCTTGAGCAGACCACGGCGTGAATGGTTGTCCTTCTTGTGGGTCTGGAAGTGACCAGTCAGGTTCTTGATGCGTTCGGTCAGAATTGCGACCTGCACTTCCGGAGAACCGGTATCGCCGTCAGCGGTGGCGTATTCCTTCACAAGCTCCTGCTTGCGCTCAGGCGTAATCGACATCGGGAAATCCTTTCAAATGGAGGAATGGGACGCCTAGAGCCGGGATGTCGTCCAGCGAAGGCCATGAAAAAACACCGGGACAATCCGGTGTTGGGGCAGCGTATAACTGAAATGCAGCGGCAAATCCAGACCAAAAGACAAACCGGTAAACGTCAGTCGCCGAGCTGAAACACCCGCACCGGCTGTATCAGGTCGCCCTTGACCTGCGCAATGGCCAGCGGCGCGCCGGACCGGGTCAGCAGCAGATCGTCACCGTCGCCAAGCGCACTGCCGGCCGGAACCCCGACCGGGTTGCCGTGAGCGATCCTGCCAGCCGCCGCCCCGCCCAGCTCAATGCCCGGCAAATGGCCAAGGACCGCCTCCAAGGGATGCAACAGATCGGAGCGCTCGATGTCGTTACCATCATCAAAGGCTGCAGCCGCAACACACTGGTCAATCGAGACTGCACCGGTAGCGATGCGGCGAAGCGCTGTGACATGCCCCTCGGTGCCAAGTGCCGCGGCCATGTCGCGGGCCAGCGAGCGGACATAGGTGCCCTTGCCGCAGGTCACCTCGAAATCGGCGTGGTCTTCATCCGGGCAGCCAATCAGTTTCAGGTCTGCCACCCGCACCGTCCGGCTGGTCATCTCAACCTGTTCACCGGCCCGTGCCAGATCATAGGCCCGCTGACCATCCACCTTTATTGCCGAGTAGACAGGCGGTGCCTGTTCAATCTGCCCGGTAAAGCCAGATAGAACATCCTCGATTTCATGCTTTGAGGGACGTACGGGACTGGTCGCACAGACCTCGCCTTCGGCATCGCATGTCTCCGTGGCCTCGCCCCAGCGAACCGTAAACGTGTAAGTTTTAACGGCATCGGTCATGTAGGGAACTGTCTTAGTGGCTTCGCCAAGGGCAATGGCCAGCAGGCCGGTGGCCAGCGGATCAAGGGTGCCGGCATGGCCGGCCTTCTGGGCGTTGAAGGCACGGCGCACCATCGACACAGCCTGCGTGGAGCCCATGCCGAGAGGCTTGTCAAGAAACACCCAGCCGTGGATGCGGTTTCCCTTTTTACGACGAGCCACCCGGGACCACGCTTTCAGTCATCGCGCTCCGGCCCGAGGTCAGCCTTGACCTTTGGGTCGGCGAGCAGGGCATCAATGCTGGAGGCATAATCGATAGAGCTGTCGACGCGGAACCTGATCTCCGGCATGAACTTCAGTTGCAGCCTGGGAGCCAGTTCACCACGGATGAACTTGCGGTGGCGCATAAGCGCCTGCACCAGTGCATCACCGTCACCGGACGGCTGAAACGGCCGGATATAGGCTGTGGCGGTCCTGAGATCCGGCGTGGCAGACACTTCCAGCACGGTGACCCCGGATTTTTCTACAACCGGGTCCATCACGTCGCCACGCATGAACAGCGCCGACAGTTCATGACGGATCAACTCGCCAACACGCAACTGGCGCTGCGAGGGACCCTTGCCAGCTTTTGTTCTCGGTTTCATCGTCAAGTCCTTCATCAGAGAAACCGGCGGGCAGGCCCGCTCGGGGCTCGCACATCCGGTGTTCTACCGATGCCTTACAGCGAGCGCTGAACACTCTCCACGGTGAAGCACTCGATCACATCGCCGGGACGCATATCCTGGTAGTTCTCGAACGCCATGCCGCATTCCTGTCCAACCTGGACTTCCTTGACCTCGTCCTTGAAGCGCTTGAGCGTGGACAATGTGCCTTCGTGGACAACGACATTATCGCGCACCAGGCGCACCTTGGCACCACGCTGGACATTGCCTTCCACAACCCGGCAACCGGCAACCTTGCCGACCTTGGTTATGTTGAAGACTTCCAGAATCTCGGCATTGCCAAGGAAGGTCTCGCGCAGGTCAGGCGACAACAGGCCGGACATGGCCGCTTTCACGTCATCAACCAGGTCATAGATGATGTTGTAGTAGCGGATTTCGATGCCATTGGCCTCAGCGGAGTCACGTGCCTGCTTGTTGGCGCGAACGTTGAAGCCGACAACGACAGCGTTGGAAGCCTGCGCAAGCTGCACGTCGGATTCCGAAATACCGCCAACCGCGTAATGCACCACGCGGGCGGCAACTTCTTCGGTGCCGAGTTTGTCCAGCGCCTGCACAATGGCTTCCGCAGATCCCTGCACATCAGCCTTGATAAGGATCGGAAACTCCTGCTTGCCGCTTTCCTTGAGCTGGCTCATCATCTGTTCCAGCGACGACCTGGCGCTCGGAGCACCACGGTTATCGCGCATCTTGCGGGCGCGATATTCGGTGATTTCGCGGGCCCGGCCCTCGTGTTCAACCACGACAATCTGGTCACCAGCCTCGGGCGCCGAGTTCATGCCCAGAACCTCAACAGGCACCGACGGGCCGGCCTCGGAAATGCTGTCTCCCTTGTCGTTGATCAGGGCGCGAACCTTGCCCCAGGCGGACCCGGCGACAACAATATCACCAACGTGCAGGGTGCCGCGGTGCACCAGCACGGTGGCGACTGGACCGCGCCCTTTGTCCAGTTGCGCCTCGACCACGATACCGTCGGCAGCACGATCAGGGTTGGCCTGCAGGTTGAGCAGTTCCGCCTGCAGCAGGATCGCTTCAAGCAGCTTATCGAGATTGGTGCCCTTGAGCGCTGAGATTTCCACCTCGAGCACTTCACCGCTCATGCTCTCGACAATCACTTCATGGTTCAGCAGGTCGGTCCGGACCCGGTTCGGATCCGCGTCTTCCTTGTCCATTTTATTGATGGCGACAATCAGCGGCACGCCGGCTTCACGGGCATGGCTGATGGCCTCGATCGTCTGCGGCATGACACCATCGTCCGCCGCCACGACCAGGACCACGATGTCGGTCGCCTTGGCACCGCGCGCGCGCATGGCGGTAAACGCGGCATGGCCCGGCGTATCGATGAAGGTCACCAGACCGTTGTCTGTATCAACCTGGTAGGCGCCGATGTGCTGTGTGATGCCTCCTGCCTCGCCGGACACCACCGAGGCGTTGCGCAGGGCATCCAGCAGCGATGTCTTGCCATGATCGACGTGGCCCATAACGGTCACGATCGGCGCACGGGGCTTAAGGCTGTCGGCAGGATCGTCATCCCCCATCAGGCCTTCTTCAACATCAGACTCAGACACCCGCTTGACAGTATGGCCAAAGTCCTCGGCGATCAGCTGCGCAGTGTCGGTGTCAATGATGTCGTTGATGGTGTGCATCTCGCCCTGCTTCATCAGAAACTTGATGACATCGACGGCACGTTCACTCATACGGTTGGCCAGTTCCTGAATGGTGATCACTTCAGGAATGGTCACTTCGCGGGCAACCTTCTCCTTGGTCACAGAGCCGCCCATGGCCTGTTTCTTCTGGCGTTCCTGGCGGCGGCGGAATGCGGCCAGCGACCGAGCCCGTTCGCCGTCATCATTGAGCGCGTTGGAAATGGTGAGCTTGCCACGACGGCGGTCCGAGTCATTGCGCGGCTTCGGCGCTGTTGCGGGCTTGTCGGCACCGCCGGCGGGGCGGCGCGACTTCGAACGGCCAGCTTCGGTCTCGGTTTCTGCCGCAGCGGCGGCCTTGCTGGCCTTGAGCTGTTCCGCGGCCTGCTTGGCTTCCGCTTCCGCGGCACGCTTCGCCGCGCGACGGGCTTCCTCGGCTTCCTTTTCGACACGCTCGGCGGCTTCACGCGCTTCACGTTCAGCACGTTCCACGGCCTCTATCTCGGCGCGTTTCTTGTCCTCGATATCACGCTGGCGCGCCTCGACCAGCGCCCGTTCGCGAGCCTCGGCCTCTTCAGCGGTCAGGGTGCGCAGCACTTTCGGCGCGCCCACTGTCTTGATGGCAGGACGCCTTGCTTCTGCAGGTTCCGGTGCCGCTGCGGCAGGAGCTGATGCCGGTGCAGCCTTTGGCGCAGCAGGACTGGCCGGCGCTGCTCCTGCAGCATCCGCGGTTGCAGCCGCCGGCTTGGGAGCCGGTGCCGCGGCAGGCGCCTTGGCCGGGGCTTCCTTCTTGGCAGCCGGGCTTGCGGGCTTTGCGCCCGGTGCACCGATAATACGTTTGCGCTTGGTTTCCACCACAACGGTCTTGGACCGTCCGTGGGAGAAGTTCTGGCGTACCCTGCTCTGGCCACCGCCGCGCAAGCCGAGTGTGCGTCCGCCAGGACGTTCGTTGCCATTACCGTTGTCGTTCGTGTCACTCATTGCGTATCAGCTTTCCGCTTGTGCGGCTCCGTTTAACTCAAATAATTCACATCGTCTCGTGCATGCCAGAAATTTCTGCGCCAGTGCGCCAGAGTTGATGGCAGCATGTATCACATTTGTACGTCCCAATGCCAAATCCAAATCGGCAGAGGTGAAACATTCGACCAGCCGGCCGGCCTGGCCGGCGGCGCGCAGTTTGCCGGACAGTTTCCGGCGACCGTCCGGCGCCCCGTCCGACGCAGCGATCAGAACCGCCGCACGGCCACGCGCAATGGCGGCCTCGACCTTGTCAAACCCGGCAACAACCTGGCCTGCCTTGGATGCCAGGGACAAGCATGACATCGCGTCCTTCAGCAGCAGGCGCGCGATCAGGCTTGTAAGGTCTTCCGGCAGCCTGACCTCAGTCTTGAGCGCGCGGGCAAACACCTTGCGCCTGACGGCTTCGGCTACACGGTGACGCGACAGGCTCAACCACACACCGCGGCCCGGCAACACTTCTTTCAGGTCAGGTACAAGGTCCCCGTCCGGCGAAGCAACAAAACGCAACAGCTCGGCGCGTGGCCGCGGCGCGCGCGTCAATGCGCACATGCGGACATTGCTGTCGTCTTCCAGAATGGTTTGTTGTGCCAGACCTGTCATGTTGCCGGATGTTCACCTTACTCTTCGTTACTGGTTGCGGCAGCGTCCTCGCCGCCTTCTGCTTCAACTTCGGCTTCCGGATCCGGTTCGGGCTCAGGTTCGATCCAGCCCAGTTGCAGGCGGGCCGCCATGATCAGGGCTTCAGCCTCCGCAGCGGTCATGTCGGTTGCCGACAGCGAGCCTTCATGACGAACTGTTTCGCCTTCCACGCGCTCGCTCCAGCCGACCAGATCGTCGGGCACGCATCCGGCGAAATCTTCCAGCGTGAACACGCCATCTTCGCCGAGCATCACCAGCATGGCCGGTGACAGGCCTTCAAAGCCGGCCAGATCATCAGCCACACCGAGTTCCTTGCGCTTGGCTTCCAGCTCCGATGCCTGGCGTTCGAGGAATTCGGTTGCGCGGGCCTGAATTTCAGAGGCGGTCTCGTCATCCAGCCCTTCAATAGACGCAATTTCCTCGGGGGCCACATAAGCAACTTCCTCAATGGAATCGAAGCCTTCCGAGGCCAGCAGCTGGGCCAGCATTTCGTCAACATCGAGCGCCTCCGTAAAGCGCTGGGTACGTTCGGCAAACTCTTTCTGACGGCGTTCGGATTCCTCTGCTTCCGTCATGATATCGATATCCCAGCCGGAAAGCTGGGAGGCAAGGCGCACATTCTGGCCGCGACGGCCGATCGCCAGGGAGAGCTGCTCGTCGGGAACCACAACCTCGATGCGCTGGGCATCTTCATCGAGGACCACCTTGGCAACCTCGGCAGGCGCCAGGGCGTTGACGATGAAGCTGGCTGCATCCGGTGTCCACGGAATGATGTCGATCTTTTCACCCTGCAACTCGTTGACGACAGCCTGTACGCGGCTGCCGCGCATGCCGACGCAGGCACCGACCGGATCGATTGAACTGTCTTTGGAACGCACGGATATCTTCGCCCGTGAACCGGCATCGCGGGCCACCGCCACGACTTCCACAATGCCGTCGTAAATCTCCGGCACTTCCTGCTGGAACAGCTTGGCCATGAATTCAGGCCGTGAACGCGACAGGAAGATCTGCGGGCCGCGCAGCTCGCGCCTGACATCGAAAATGTAGGCACGCACCCGGTCACCATTGCGAAACGCTTCGCGCGGCAATCCCTCGTCGCGACGGACAATGCCTTCGCCACGACCCAGGTCGACAATGATGTTGCCGTACTCGACGCGCTTGACGACACCGGAAACGATCTCGCCAATGCGGTCCTTGTACTCCTCAAACTGGCGCTCACGCTCGGCATCGCGCACCTTCTGCACGATGACCTGCTTGGCGTTCTGGGCCGCGATGCGGCCGAAGTCGACCGGCGGCAGCGGTTCAGACAGGAAATCGCCCATGCGCGCGCCGGGATTGCGGTCGAGCGCCTCCTTCATGGTGATCTGGGTGGAGTCATTTTCAACTTCCTCGACCACCTCCAGCAGGCGATACAGCTTGGTTTCGCCGGTTTGCGGATCGATTTCCGCGCGAATGTCGTTTTCCGCGCCATAGCGCGAGCGCGCCGCACGCTGGATTGCATCCTCCATCGCATCGATCACGACAGCCTTGTCGATCGATTTTTCACGTGCAACCGCATCTGCGATCTGCAGCAACTCCAGCCTGTTTGCACTTACGGCGACATCAGCCATTTCGTTCACTCCGCTTTAATGTCGTTGGATTCAATTTCATTCGCTTCGGTCCAGTCGGCACCGTCGCCGACCTCACCTTTGCTGGCCCGCTCTCCGGCGGCTTTCAGCAATTCATCGGTCATCACCAGACGAGCATCCCCGATTGCGGTCATGTCCAGCCCGATCAGAACATCCTCGCCGCGCTTCTCCTGCGGCGGTATGAACAGGCGTACCTCGCCGTCGGAAAACCCTTCCAGCCTGCCGCGAAACCGCTTGCGGCCAGCCAGCGGGGTAGCCAGCTCGATCTTCGCTTCAAACCCGGCCCAGCGCTCAAAGTCTTCCGGGCGCACCAATGGCCGGTCCACGCCGGGTGAGGATACTTCCAGACTGTATTTGCCGGAAACCGGATCGTTGACATCCAGCAACGGCGAGATGGCATGGGAGATTTCCTGGCATCCGCCGACCGTCATGGTGCCGTCGGGACGCTCTGCCATGATCTGCAGCGTGGTGCCAGTCAGGCGCACACGCACCAACCGGAAACCCAGCTCCTCAATGGCAGGCTCCACCAGCCGGGCCACAGTGGCAGCCACGCCGGTTTCATTCTGCATCCTTTTGGCCATGTCGGCCGCCATCACCTGTCTCCCTGTTCAAGCCGGACGGATACCGCGAATCCACCTGGCAGAATCAAAACCATCCCTGTTCAGACAACAAAAAAAGCGGGCCCCGCGGGACCCACCCTCATGAAGTGTGGTTTTCAGTCGTCTTTGAAAACCTATGAGAATGAACTTGATGAGCTACATATACGCCGAGACGGCCCGAACTTCAAGCAAAACGCTCGCAGCGGCAAAAGTAAATTGGCCAAAGCTGCCTACACCCGGAGAAAGCGCAGGTAAGCCGACGTGCGGCCCTCGCGCTCCGCCTTTGCCTCATATCTGGTCTGAGGCCAGTCCGGCGGCCGGTGGCGCCAGTCTTCCGGATTGTCAGACACGGGTCTGAAACCACCATGGTCGGCGACCTCGTTCAGGCTCCAGTCGATATAGTCGTCAATGTCGCTGGCCACCCGGAATTCGGCACCAGGCGTCATGATGCGATGCAGCCGGTCCAGGTTCTTGCGGTTGACGAACCTGCGCTTGTGATGCCGCAGCTTCGGCCACGGATCGGGAAACAGCAGGAAGGCGCGCGATATAGTCTGATCGCCGATCTGGTCCAGGCGCGGGCGTATGTCATCGTCGACAATGCGCACGTTGCACAGGTTGGACTGTTCAAGCTGGCTGAGCAGCTTGGCAACGCCGTTTATGTAGGGTTCGCCACCGATGCAGCCGACATGCGGATTGGCAGCCGCCTGCCAGGCAAGGTGCTCGCCGCCGCCGAAACCGATTTCCAGCCAGACCTCGGACACCGGAGTTTCAAACAAGGCGCGAGGATCCCGCAGGCAGTCGGCATCGTCCGGCACGCGCAGCTTCGGCAGCAGATTCTGCACCAGCCGCACGTGATTGTGGCGCAGGGACTGACCTGCGCGACGTCCGAAAAACTTTTCTGCAAACCGGGGTTCGTCCGGTGTCTGCGACATGGCTGCAATGCCCTGATCAACTGTTTTGCTCTCGATCATACAGTGTCAGGCATATGGGGATTCTTGACAAGCTTGCACTGCGTTGAAACGGGCACACAAACAGCTTGCGCTCAGCCTATCAGCTTGAGCGCGCCGGCCTTGAGCACCGCCAACTCCTCCCCATCGTAGGTGCCGCGCGCAAGCACACGCAGACCGACAACGAGAGCCAGAAGGGACTTTGATGCGGCATGTGGATCAACTTCAGCCGGGATGCTGCCCCGTTTCTGTCCCTGCACAATCAGGCGCCTGAAAAAATCTTCAAAGTCGCGCAGCGCACCGGTCACCATATTCTGCACGTCAGGGCTCTGGTTGGGCAGTTCCAGTGCGGTATTGACCAGCAAGCAGCCTCTGTTCGCCGTATCTCCCCGGGTCTCAGCGATGAGACCGTCAAACAGAGTACTTATGGCCAGAACCGGGTCCTCCAGAGCCTCGAGCTCCCGCAAAGACTTCTGGCGGTTTTTCCTGTCATAACGCAGCAGCGCGCGGTCAAACAGAGCTTTCTTGCTGCCAAACGCGTTGTAGAGGCTGCCCTTGTTGATTCCCATTCCTTCGACAAGGTCCGATATCGAGGTTCCTTCATAGCCTTTTTGCCAAAAGACAGAGATCGCCTTGTCGGTCGCCTCATCCAGATCAAATGTCTTTTCCCAGGGCATGTGCCTGCTCCAGTTCGATTGTGCGGTCAGTGCATATATAGAGTGTTTGTACCGATCGTTCAATAAAATCACACAGGGGTCTTGACCGATCGGTTTAAGCTTACTATCTGTGTTTATACCAATCGTTATAAACAATTCCGATCATCACCAAAACCGAAAGGACACGACCCATGACTGATTTCGCCACCCACACCACTGCATCCGCTCCGGATGCCGCCAGGCCACTGCTCGAAGGCGCCAAGAAGGCGTACGGCTTTGTTCCCAACCTGCTCGGGACAATGGCTGAAGCACCGGCTCTGCTGGAAGGCTACATGACGCTGGCCGGCATCTTCGACAAGACCGACCTGTCAGAGACCGAACGCCAGATCATTCTGATGACGAACAACCGCCTCAACGGCTGCGTGTACTGCATGGCGGCCCACACGACGATTTCGCAGATGGCCGGGGTTGACAGCAGCGTCATCGAAGCGCTGCGTGCCAACACGCCGATTGCGGACGCCAAGCTGGAAGCATTGCGGCAGTTTGCCATTGTCATCAACGAAACCCGCGGCTGGCCAACTGAGGCAGCGGTCGCAGACTTCATCGCAGCCGGCTACACCCGGCAAAACGTCCTGGAAGTCGTTCTCGGCACCAGCCTGAAGGTGATGTCCAACTACACCAACCATATCGCCGAAACCGAGGTTGACGGGGCATTTTCCGCCAATGCCTGGAGCGCCGATCAAGCAACCGCTGCCTGAGGTCTGCCTGCAATTCTGCGAGGCCTGCGCACGTCGCAGGCCTCCGCATGAAAACTACGGTCGTTACAGGCCCGACCTCGAAGTCGGGACTGTAGGATTGTTCCGCCATGCAATATGGTTACCTCAACTGAAATCGAAAACCCGCTCGCCGGGAACACGAGCGCTAAAGGAAATCACCGCCATGCTGCTAGACACACCGATTTGCAACTTCGGCTGGAAGGCCCCCGACTTTACGTTGCAGGACCCGAACGGCAACAGCTACACCATGTCCGAACAGCTTGGGGACAAAGGATTGCTGATCGCGTTTATCTGCAACCATTGCCCGTACGTTCAGGCCATCGCCGACCGGTTTGCACACGACACAAGGGAGCTGATGGAAGACGGCATCAATGTACTGGCCGTGATGTCAAACGACTACCGCAATGTGCCGGCCGACAGCCCGGTCAACATGAAGCTTTTTGCCGACCAGCACGGATTTGGATTTCCTTACCTGGTCGATGAGGACCAGTCGGTGGGCAAGGCCTATGACGCCGTGTGCACGCCCGATTTCTTCGGCTTCAACAAGGACGGAGAACTACAGTACCGCGGCAGGCTCGACGACGCAAAAATGGGCGATCCGGCAAACCGGTCACGTGAGCTGGTCGATGCCATGCGCCAGATCGCCGAGACCGGGCACGGCCCGCAGCAGCAATCACCCAGCATGGGCTGCTCGATCAAGTGGCGCTAAGCGCGCGCTCCGTCCGTTGCCACCGGCGCAAGGTCAGCGTGGTGGCTTCGGCTTCACGATGCAGGCGTGAGCACCCGCTCGTCCTGCGAAAACGCTTTCACGGCCTGCTTGAGCGCCGTGGTCATGTCGGTCTTCTCCCAGGAGAATGAGCCGTCCCGGCGCGGTTTGCGGCCAAAATGGCCGTAAGCGGCAGTGCGCGCGTAGATCGGCCGGTTAAGATCCAGATGACGCCGGATGCCTGACGGAGACAGATCCATGCACTTGCGCAGCGCCTGTTCGAGGACGCTTTCATGCACTTTGCCGGTGCCATGGGTGTCGACGTAAACCGACAGGGGCTGTGCCACGCCGATGGCGTAGGAAAGCTGGATCGTGCAACGGTCCGCAAGCTTTGCAGCCACAACATTCTTGGCCATGTAGCGCGCCGCATAGGCGGCAGACCGGTCAACCTTGGTCGTGTCCTTGCCGGAGAAGGCGCCGCCGCCATGTGGCGCCGCACCGCCATAGGTGTCAACGATGATCTTGCGTCCGGTAAGGCCGGCATCACCATCCGGACCGCCGATGACAAACTTGCCAGTGGGATTGATGTACCACTTGCAGTCTGTTGCCAGCGGCAGATCACCCAGCGCTTCCAGCACAAACGGTTCAATGACCGTGCGGACTTTTGCCGAATCCCAACTCTCTTCCAGATGCTGGGTCGAGACCACAATCGATGTGACTTCCGACGGCCTGCCGTCCACATAGCGGATGGTGACCTGGCTCTTGGCATCCGGTCCGAGCCTGGCGGCATCGCCTTCGCCGCTATGGCGGGCGGCGGCCATCAATTCGAGAATCTTGTGTGAATAGTAAATCGGCGCCGGCATGAAGTCCGGTGTTTCGCGGCACGCATAGCCGAACATGATGCCCTGGTCGCCAGCACCTTCCTCACCCTGGCGGTCGGCGGCATTGTCCACGCCCTGGGCAATATCGGTTGACTGGGCATGCAGGAGCACATCCACCTTGGCGGTTTTCCAGTGAAAACCCGCCTGCTCGTAACCAATGGCGCGGATGGCCCGGCGCGCTGCCGAGCGGAACCTGCCCGGCGCGATCACCGGCTTGCCGGCAGCATCGTGAACCACATTGCCGGCCTTGTCCTTCTTGAACAGCGTATCCGGTACGCGAACCTCACCGGCAATCACCACACGGTTGGTCGTGGTCAGTGTTTCGCAGGCGACACGAACGGTCCACGGGTCGGTGCCGGTCTTGCGCGCCTCCTTGTAGACCAGATCAACAATCTCGTCTGAGATGCGATCACATACCTTGTCCGGATGACCTTCGGAAACTGATTCACTGGTGAAGAGATAGTTCTGACGTGCCATGGCTTGCAAACTCCGCGAATGGGCCAGGATGATCGCCATATGCAGATTTCTTTATATGCAATGGCAGCCGAGTGGACGCCCTTTTGTCAGGCTGCAGGCATCACGTCAAGCCAACATTGGCCAATGTCGGGCAATTAACCGCAACCGTTGCCGCCGCGGCGTCTCGCTGCCCAGGGTCCGGACCCTAGTCGGACTCAACACCGCCGATGCTGGACACGGACTTTACAAGATCAAGAATATTGCGCCGCACTTCCGGACTTTCAATCTCGGAAAATGTCCGTACCAATTGAGCTCCGTCCGGACTGGACAGAAACTCTATCATCTCAAATGAACCGGTCTGTTTGTCTGACTTGGTCTTGCCGGAGATATCGCTGCGGACCATGTCGTCGAAGAAAAACTGCACCGGTACATCGAGAATACGCGACATGTCGTACAGCCTGCTGGCACTGATTCGATTGGAGCCCTTTTCATATTTCTGGATCTGCTGAAAGGTCAGGTCGAGACTTTCACCGAGTTTTTCCTGGCTCATCCCGACCAGCATTCTGCGCATGCGCAGCCTGCTTCCAACATGTACATCAATCGGATTTGGCATTTTCATTGTCATCTGTCACCTGTTCCGCAAGCGTTTGCGACTCGGCAAGAATTGCGCGCTCGCAACATTTCCGTCTGGCAGATCAGTCGCCGTACCGGCACACTGTTGTTAGATTGTTTTCCAGGGAGCAGACGAAAGGTGTGTGTTGCCGATTCACATCTATGCTCAATTTTCATGCACTTCTGGTACACAAAACTTCTTCATCCGTCTACAAATTATGTAGATGCCCGAGATTAAAACCAGCAGAACCAGGAAGCCCAGGTCTCCGATGACGGAGTATGGCGTTGCCGCCATAACCGCCGGCATGGCAACATCAAGATGACCGGCGGTGCCCAGCGCCAGCTTTGCCTGCACGCGGCCTGTCGCGTCAATCATCGCCGAAATCCCGGTATTTGCGGCCCGTATCATCGGCACGCCCTGTTCGATGGCACGAAACCGTGCGTGACCCAGGTGCTGGTGCGGCCCTCCCGACGTGCCGAACCAGGCATCGTTGGTGGCGTTCACAAGCATCTCGGGCCGTGAAGCATAGGGCACAGAGCGCGGAAACACGGCTTCGTAGCAAATGAAACCGGCAAATGCCGGAATCCCGTCAAGCCGGATAACCCGGTCTTCACCGCCGGCGGAAAATCCAGGCGGCAGGTTGACCAGCTGGCGCAGTCCGAGCGGTTCCAACAACCACTGAAACGGCAGAAACTCTCCGAACGGAACCAGGCGGACCTTGTCATGCCGGGCCGCGATCTGGCCACCGGCCGGGATTGCCAGCAGGGAATTGAAGATCGAAGCGCTGCCGTACGCATCAGTTACACGATGCAGGCCACCGGTGAGCAGCGGCGTGCCGGCAGGCAGGCTGGCCATTATCCTGGCACGCAGCCCGTGTTCTTCACCGATCAGCCGCGGCAAGGCGCTTTCGGGCCAGACGACGATGGGCGGCGTCTGCGGCACGCCGGCAAATGGCCTGCCGCTCAGCTCCAGATAAGTATCGATGATGCGGCCGGCATGGGCCCGATCCCACTTGTCCTTCTGGGAGATGTTCGGCTGAACGATGCGCACCACGGTTGCAGTGTCACCGTTTTCGACGAGCGTGGCATCATAGCTTGCGACACGGGTGTGACCCCACACATGCAGGGCCACGACGGCAGCACAGACGGACGCGGAGAACGCCACAGTTCCCGATGGTCTGTGCGCTGCCCTGCCTGGCACGTAAAACAGTGCCGGTGTGGCAGCCACTACAACGACAACAACCGTCATTCCGTATATGCCGACCAGGCTGGCGGTTTGCGCAAATCCGTCCAGTGAACTGGCACCGTAGCCGGGCAGGTTCCAAGGAAATCCGGTCAGCAGGTGACCTCTGAGCCATTCGCCCGCGCCGATGAGCCCGGCAAGCAGCAGGACCCTTGGCCAGCCTGCAATCCACAAAAGCGCCGCCACACCGAATGCCAGCCCCCAGTACAGCGACAGATACGCCGGCAGGCCGGCGACCGCAAACGGGATCAGGGCGGCGAATTTTTCCGGTTCCAGCCAGAACGCTTCCGATATCCACCACAGCGACGGGACGAAGTATCCGAATGCGAAACACCATCCGATCGCAAAGCCGGCACCGAATCGGTGGCGCTTGCCCGCCGGACCCTGCACCGTGCCATCAAGCAGCCAGACCAGAATGGTGTAACTGACAAACAGCACCGGCCAGACATCAAACGGCGGCAGAGACAGACACGCCAGCCCGCCCGCAAGCATTGCAACAAGACAGCGGCGCCACAGCGGCCCAGCCGTCAGGCTCGCCGGTGCACCGGTCAGTTCTGCACCTGTGGAGCCGGCTGTTCAGGCGCTTTCGCAGCCGGCTTGGCCGCACTCGCAGGCGCGCGCACCTTGCGCGGCTTGGTGTGGATGGCGATGCGACGAACCCGACGAGGGTCAGCTGCAATGATCTCAAACTCTATGCCCGAATCATGCTTGATCAGTTCGCCCCGCACCGGCACCCGGCCGAGCATGTGGAATATCAGACCGCCAAGCGTATCGGCCTCTTCCTCCTCCTCGACCGGCAACAGCTTGATACCCAGAGTTTCCTCGGCATCTTCAATTTCCAGCCGGGCTTCTGCCAGCCAGCTGGTTTCAGACGCACGTGTGATCAGTTCGTCCTTTTCATCATGCTCATCGGCAATATCGCCGACGATCTCCTCGACCAGATCCTCAATCGTTGCCAGGCCGTCGGTGCCACCGTACTCATCCACCACAACCGCCATGTGAACATGAGTGGACTGCATTTTCACCAGCAGGTCCGCTGCAGGCATGGAAGGCGGCACATAAAGCAACTCGCGCATAATGCCGAGTTCGCTGACCGGGGTTTTCAGGTCGGTGGCCGACAGCGACAGGATCGGCACAGACTTCTTTGCACCTTGTTTCGGCCGGACCCGCTTGTCCTTGGAATTCAACCACTCAAGGAAATCCTTGATATGGATCATGCCGAGCGGTTCATCGAGCGTGTCGTGATAGATCGGCAACCGCGAGTGGCCGGCCTCGAGGAAGCAGTCGAGCAGTTCAGATACCGAGCTTGTCGCATCGATGGCAATGATTTCGGCGCGCGGCACCATCACGTCATCCAGACGCAAGTCGGAAAACTCAATCAGATTGAGCATCATCGACTTGGCATCGGCACGGAATTTTGCGGTGCCATCTTCCTCCGCATGCCGGTCAAGCACACCTTCCAGGCTTTCGCGCAGGGTTTCGTCCGACCTGCCTCCGCCGAGGATGCGCTTGATCCGAGACCACAGGCCGCCATTGTCGTTTCTAGTGTTTTCAGAAGGGGTGCTGGTCCCGTTACGGGACCTGCTAGATTGGTCTTCGTCCATTTGACCGGCCGGCTTTCACCGGCGTCCTCTGTCCTGTCTCAGTACTGCTCCGGATACGGGTCATGTATACGGATTGGCAATGCCAAGCGCGTTCAGTATGTCAACCTCAAGGCGTTCCATCTCGTCCGCCTCGGCTTCATTTATGTGATCATAACCCATTAAGTGCAAGATACCATGCACAGCAAGGTGAACCAAATGATGCTCAAGTGACTTATTCTGCTGCTGCGCCTCACGTTTCACCACACCGGCCGACAGCATGATGTCACCCAGCGGGCGCGGCTCACCGGGCGGCAACGGCATGTCTTTCGCGGCAGGAAACGACAGCACATTGGTCGGCCCGGCCTTGTTGCGCCACTGCCGGTTGAGCTCGGCCACGGCGTCATCCGTCAGCAGCGAGATGGTCAGCACGGTATCCGACAAATCCACGCCAAGCGCAGTCTCGGTTGCCTGTGCTGCCGCGTTCAACTCAGGTGCCGGATCGGAGATTTCGTTCCAGGCGGCCCTATCAACCTCGATTTCGAGTATCACAGCGAGCGTGGCCTTGTTGCCGGCTCCCAGCCGGCCCGCTCATAGGCGTCGACGATGCGCGACACCAGCTGATGACGCACAATGTCCGACTTGTCGAACTTGACCTGCGAAATACCCTTCACGTTTTTCAGGTAGTCAAGCGCCTGAGTCAGTCCTGACGTGGTTCCCGGCGGCAAGTCGACCTGGCTCGGATCGCCAGTAATGACCATGCGCGAACCTTCACCAAGGCGCGTCAGAAACATTTTCATCTGCTGCGGCGTGGTGTTTTGCGCCTCGTCCAGAATGATGAAGGCAGACGACAGGGTGCGGCCACGCATGAAAGCCAGCGGCGCAATCTCAATCGTGTTGTCGGCCAGGCCCTTGATCACAGCTTCCGGCGGCATGACGTCATACAGCGCGTCGTAAAGCGGCCTGAGATAGGGATCGACCTTCTCCTTCATGTCGCCGGGCAGGAAACCGAGCCGCTCGCCCGCTTCCACGGCGGGGCGCGACAGGATGATGCGATCAACCCGCCCGGCCATCAGCTCGGCAGCGGCACACACCACTGCCAGGTATGTCTTGCCGGTTCCGGCCGGGCCGATGCCGAACACCAGCTCATTGGCAGCTATTGCTTCGAGATAGGTTTTCTGGCCGGGCGACCTGGCCGTCACCGTCTTGCGCCGGGTCCGGATGGCGGCAACCTCGGACGCGCCCTTGGCAACCGCAACCGGGCTCATGGCCATGCGAATGGCACCCTCGACATCGCCGCGGCCGAGATCAAGGCCTTCCAGGGCGCGCTGATAGAGCTCCACCAGAACCTGCCGGGCCATTTCGTTGCCCGTTTCAGAGCCGCGAATGGCGACCTTGTTGCCCCGTGGCGTGATATCGACACCGAGCCTGTCCTCGATCAGCAGCAGGTGTTCGTCGTGTTCACCGAACACGAGCATCAGCAGACGGTTGTCGTCGAAGCCTAGGGTAATGCTGCTGTGCGCTGAGTCTGCGGCGGTCTTGTTTTGCCGGGATGCGGGCCTTGACTGGGCTGTGCGTGACGTCAACGGGGCAGGTCTCCTGATTCTCTGATATAATGGTGAAAGCACATCACATTCGGCCTTATGCTTCAACCATGTGACCGGTCAATGAATTCGGTCCGACACTTTCGATGGCGACCTTTACAGTGTCACCGATGCAGTTTCCACCCGACTCAATGAACACTGACTGCAGATAAGGCGAGCGTCCGATCAGTTGGCCTGTCTGACGGCCGGGCTTCTCCAGCAATACGTCGAGCACACGTCCCGTGCAGGCCTCATTGAAGGCAGCCTGCTGCGCAGTCAGCAGCGACTGCAACTGCGCCAGACGTTCAGCCTTGACATCTTCTGGAACCTGATCGGCGTCAGTGGAAGCCGGTGTGCCGGGACGCGGCGAATACTTGAAGGAAAACGCCTGCGCATAGGTCACCTGCCGGACCAGGTCCATGGTGGCGGCAAAATCGGCGTCCGTCTCGCCGGGAAAACCAACGATGAAGTCCGACGACATGGCAATGTCGGGGCGCGCGCCGCGGATACGGCCGACAAGGTCGATATACTCACCAGCCGTATGCTTGCGGTTCATGGCTTTCAGGATGCGGTCGCTGCCCGACTGGACCGGCAGATGCAGGTACGGCATCAGCTTCGGGTTCGAACCGTGGGCGGCAATCAGCTCATCGTCCATGTCGCGCGGGTGGCTGGTCGTGTAGCGCAACCGCTCCAGGCCGTCGATGTCGGACAGCGCATTGAGCAGGTGACCCAGTGACCAGGCATGCCCGGCAAGACCTTCGCCATGCCAGGCATTGACGTTCTGCCCGAGCAGCGTGATCTCACGCACACCGGCGTCCACCAGCTTGCGTGCTTCCGCCAGGATGCGCCCGGCAGGGCGGGAGAACTCTGCGCCGCGGGTATAGGGCACGACGCAGAACGTGCAGAACTTGTCACAGCCCTCCTGCACCGTCAGGAAAGCGGCAACACCACGTTTGACAGGTTTCGCGGCCGGTGTATCCAGCGCTTCGAATTTTTCATCAACTGGTAGCTCCGTCTCGATCACGGCAGCGCCGGTTTCGCCATGGCGGTCAAGCAGGTCAGGCAGGCGATGATAGGTTTGCGGACCGAACACCAGATCGACCACGGGTGCACGGCGCACGATTTCCTCGCCTTCCGCCTGCGCCACACATCCGGCAACCGCGATCTTCATGTCGTGTTCGCTGCGTGATTTCAGGCGCCGCAGCCGGCCCAGCTCGGAATAGACTTTCTCAGCCGCCTTCTCACGGATGTGGCAGGTATTGAGGATCACCAGATCGGCGTCTTCCGCGGTCTGCGTGGTCACATAGCCGCGCTCGCTCAACACCTCTCCCATACGATCGCTGTCATAGACGTTCATCTGGCACCCATAGGTCTTGATGAACACCTTTGACGGCGCGGTTGACGACGTTTCCTGCTGCGTTACAGGCATTGATAACACTCCGGCATCAGGATGGTTTCCGGGTATTGTAATTGGGAACGCTGAACCTGATCGTTGTTGATTTGGTAGAGCCTATAGTCGCTCATGGGTCTGCTGACAATCGAAATGGTCGGCATCCGTCAGTTTCAGGCTGGCGGTAATGGCATCGCTGACCGTGCCGTCGGTATTCTTGTAGTAGTTCGAACGCACCCCGTCACGAGTATAGCCAACGCTTTCATAAAGCGCGTGAGCGGCCTGATTGTCTCGGGCATATTCAATGAATATCTTCTTCGCACCGGCACTTGCAGCATGCCGGCGCACGGCTTGCATGAGTGCGCGCGCCACGCCCCTGCGACGGGTGTGCGGCAGTACCGCGAGCGTCAATACTTCCATCTCATCTGCCGCAGCCCGCAGTAACACGAATCCGCACGGCTGCTTGTCCCCGGCCTTGTCCTGCATCGCCAGCAAGGCGACCGCGCCGGGTGTCGCAAGCAGTGCCGCCATTGCCGGAGCATCCCAGGAGTCTTCAAAACAGGGCTCGTGAATGGCCGCGAGTACGCTGGCATAGCGGGCATCTGCAGTCTCGATGGACAGATCGCTTTCACGATGCCTGACCAGCGGCGATTGCGCCTTGGCGTCCGCAGCGCGCAGATAAAACGGAACCGCGCCGGCGTTGCTTGCATCTTCGGTTTGACCTGCCAGCCTGGCAACCATTGCCGCATCGGGAACGGCGCTGACATTGGCGACATCCAGATTGTCCGGCAGATCGACGAGCTTTACGCCGGACCCGGCCGCCAGTCCCGACTTGTCGCTCAGCATTTCACCTGCGGCCGCAATGGCAAGCACCGATGCCGGGTGCAAGGGTACGCCGTCGCCATCAAATCCCTGCAGGTAAACCTCGCCACGGCGGGCGTCCTGAACGATCCAGATATCCCGGCCGGCGGCATCCGCCCGACAGCTCTGCGCCAATGCCGCAAACGTCGTAACACCGATTGCCGGCACTTTCAGCACCAGCGCCAGCCCGCGCACGAACGCCAGGCCGATGCGAACACCGGTAAAGGTTCCCGGACCTGAACATGCCGCGAGCCGGTCAACGTCTGAAAGGCTGATACCTGCGGTAGCCACAGCCTCACGCGCCATGTCGGTCAGGCGTTCGGCGTGGCCGCGCTGCATCGGTTCACTGAGCAGCGCCAATGACCGGTTTGCGACCATGTCGAAGACACACACAGAACACGCCGCATGAGCAGTGTCTACACTGAGAACAATCATGGCATCGCGGCCAACGTGCGGCCAGAGTGAAGGCCGGTCAGACCGGGCGGACTTCGTTCACTTCCGGGATGAAGTGGCGCAGCAGGTTTTCGATTCCGTGCTTCAGGGTTGCCGTGGAGCTGGGACACCCGGCGCATGCACCTTTCATCTGCAGGTAGACAATACCTTCCTTGAATCCATGGAAGGTGATATCGCCGCCATCCTGCGCCACCGCCGGGCGAACCCGGGTGTCGAGCAACTCCTTGATGGTTGTGACGATCTGCTGGTCAGCTTCGGAGAACTCTCCTTCATCGGCAACCGCCTCAGTTTCACCATTGCGAATGACCGGAGCGCCAGACATGAAGTGCTCCATGATTGCGCCCAGCACGGCCGGCTTGAGATGCTGCCATTCACCATCGTCCTTGGTCACCGTAATGAAATCGGCTCCGAGAAACACACCCTCCACGCCAGCAACGGAAAACAGCTTTTCGGCCAACGGTGAGATGGTCGCCTCATCGGCTGAGCGAAAATCCCTCGGATCACCTTCCACGACGGGTTTGCCGGGAATGAACTTGAGGGTACTTGGGTTCGGCGTGGCTTCGGTCTGAATGAACATGTCCGTATCAACTCCTGCGGCAACGCGTGCGTGTGATCTGCGTCACTCGATGAATGTAATCTAACATATATACGTTTTCTGGAATAATTCCAGATTAGCTTGTCAGAAATTTGTTTGACCTGGACCGCGCGCAAACTGTCCCCGGGCTAGCGAACAAACCCCATAATGCGCCGTACATCGGCCATCACCGGCTCTGCAATGGCATTGGCACGCTCCGCACCGTCTTTCAGCACCGCGTCAATGTGATCTTGAGACGCCATAAGTTTCTGCATTTCAGCGGCGATCGGCGACAGTCTCTCAACCGCGAGATCGGCGAGCGCCTGTTTCAGGTCGGAAAACTGCCGGCCGGCGAATTCCGGCACCACGGTTTCAATCGTCTTGTCCTGCAATGCAGCGAAAATGCCGAGCAGGTTGGCCGCCTCCGGCCGATCCTTCAGCGCATCCATGGTGTCCGGCAGGGCATCGGGATCGGTTTTTGCCTTGCGGATCTTCTTTGCAATCGTATCCGCATCGTCGGTCAGGTTGATGCGGGACAGGTCGGACGGATCAGATTTGGACATCTTCTTGTCGCCATCGCGCAAGGACATGACCCGGGTTGCGGGGCCGGTGATCAACGGTTCCGGCAGCGGGAAAAATCCGTCCGGATAGCCCGCTTCAGTGCAGGCGTCGGCCATGTCGATGTTGAATTTCTGCGCGATGTCACGGGTCAGTTCCAGATGCTGTTTCTGGTCCTCTCCCACCGGCACATGGGTAGCCCGGTAGGCAAGGATGTCGGCCGCCATCAGATTGGGATAGGCATACAGTCCCACTGAGGCATTCTCCCGGTTCTTGCCGGCCTTGTCCTTGAACTGGGTCATGCGGTTCAGCCATCCCACACGCGCCACACAGTTGAAGATCCAGGCCAGTTCGGAGTGAGCCGCAACCTGGCTCTGGTTGAACACTATGTGCGCGCCCGGATCGATGCCCGCCGCCAGATAGGCTGCGGTAACCTCCCGCGTGCTGCGGGCAAGCTCTTGCGGACCGCCCCACACGGACCTGTCCTGGGTGATGGCATGCAGATCTACGACGCAGTAGATGCAGTCATATGATGACTGCATCGCGACAAAGCGCTTGATGGCACCGAGATAGTTGCCCAGGTGCAGGTTGCCGGTTGGCTGTACGCCGGAGAAAACACGCTGGCTGGCTTGGGACATGTTGTAGACGCTCCGCTGGATGAAAATTGTGTCCGGTCTGGCGGCTGGGTATAGAGCGATGGGCTCGCGCTGCCAAGCGTCATCCGCCTTTGCGTGAAAACGATTGCTTCAGCGCCGCGACATCGAGCGCACCGGTCCACCACGCGATGGCAAAATACACAGCTGCCCCGAACCCGACCATGGCAGCCAACAGCGCCAGGCGCACCACGAACAAGGTGTCTGCGCTGAACAGCGGGCTGACAATCTGCATGATCGCAAGCAGGGCAAAACCCATGGCAAGACTGGCAGCAATGATCCTCGGCAGTGCCTTGCGCATCCGGGCGTCGAGGGCAAAGTCGCCGCGCCGGGACAGGGTATAGCCCAACATCATGGCGTTGACCCAGCCGGCAGCGGTTGTTGCCAGCGCAACGCCGACATAGGCGATGAACGGAAACAGCGCCAGTGCGCCGACTATGTTAATGACCACCGAGATCAGGGCAAACCACATGGGTGTGCGGGTGTCTTCGCGGGCAAAGTAGGCCGGTGAAAACACCTTGATCATGACAAATGCCGGCAACCCGGCGGCAAAAGCCGCGAGCGCAATGGAGGTTGCACGGGCATCTTCGGCATCGAATGCGCCGCGCTCAAACAGCACGTGGATGATCGGATGCGGCATTGCCATCAAAGCGACGGCCGACGGTATGGTGAGCAGCAGCGATATCTCAAGCGCCCGGTTCTGGCTGGAATGAACACCTTCGCTGTCGTCGGCGCGCAATCGTCGCGACAGTTCCGGCAGCAGCACGACGCCGATGGCGATGCCAATGACACCCAGCGGCAACTGGTAGATGCGGTCGGCGTAGTACAGCCATGACGGCGCGGAGTCCTGCAGCGACGCGATCATGGTGGATACCAGCAGGTTGATCTGGGTAATGCCGCCTGCAATCAGACCCGGAATGCCCAAGGCGACAAGACGCCTGACCCCCGGGGTGATGGAGGGTAGCTTGAGTTTCAGGGAAACCCCGGCCCGCGTCATGGCGATCCACAGCATGATGAACTGCAGCAGGCCGGCGGCACTCACCCCCCATACCAGCGCAAACCCGGTGCGCGGCTCGGCATCCCATCCCGACAGCAATGCCGCCGAAAGCACGGTTATCAGAACGATATTCAGGATGATCGGCGCGGCGGCAGCGGCGGTGAACCGGTGCAGGGAGTTGAGGATGCCGCCCACCAGGGCGACCAGAGACATGAATGTCAGGTACGGAAAGGCGATGCGGGTCAACTGAACCGTGAGGTCGAACTTTTCCGGATTGTCAATGAAACCCGGGGCCAGGCCATAGATGATCAGCGGCATGGCCAGCATGGCCAGTGCCGACAGCGAGATCAGGAAAACCAGCAGGCAAGCCAGCACCTCCTCGGCAAAGCGGGTGGCAGCCGGTTGGCCCTCGCCTTCCAGGCGGCGGGCGAACAGGGGAATGAAGGCCGCATTGAACGCCCCTTCGGCAAACAGGCGGCGAAACAGATTGGGAAACCTGAACGCCACCACAAAAGCGTCCGCAATCAGGCCGGTCCCGATGACGCTGGCCATCAGCACATCACGGACAAAACCCAGCACCCTGGAGATCATGGTCATGCCGGCAACTGTCGAAGCGGATCGTAGAAGAGCCATTGTCGTGCGATGTGCCTTGCGTGCGCAGTGTCAGGTTCGCGGCATGGCCTGCTCGGTCGTCGCCGCAACACAGGAATCAGCCGCACAGTGAACTTGTAGACAAGCGGCTGTGGTTCAGCAAGACAGACAGCCTTGCTGCTACGGCAACTATTCGGCTTTGGCGATTTCCTTCCTGCGGCCGGTTTCCAGCACGTCTGTGAGGCTGTCCTGTATGGATTGCAGCCTGGTCCTGCTGGTGATCTTCTGGCCTATCAGGTCGGTGACGTAGAACACATCGACCGCACGCTCGCCGAAGGTGGTGATCTGGGCCGAGGCGATATTGAGATTGAGCCGGAACAGGCTGTCGGTCAGTTTGAACAGCAGGCCGAGGCGATCGAGCCCGGCGACCTCGACCACGGTGAACCTGTTCGAGGTGTCATTGGACACGATGACCTGCGGTTCCACGGTGAACGCCTTGATGCGGCCTTTCGGACGCGATGCTTCGGCAACCGCCTTGCGCAGCTGTATCTTGCCGGCAAACGCCTGGCGCATCAGATTGAGTATGCGGTCAATCCGGCGCTGTTCGTCGCCGGCGTCAGCGAACTCGCGCTGGATCAGCAAGGTGTCCAGCGCCATGCCGTCGGTGGTGGTGAAAATCTTGGCGCCGACAATGTTGGCTCCGCCGGCCGCGCAGGCGCCTGTCAGCAGGGCAAGCAGGCGCGGATGATCCGGTACATAGACCGTGATCTCGGTGATCGACTTGAAATTGTCGGTGCGCACGTCAAAGGCAACAGCGTTGTTGTCCTGTCCGGCCCGGTCCAGCAGTTTCGCGTCCATGATCTGGTGGTCAAGATCAACCGTGTACCAGTAAGCGTCATAGTGGCGCTCCAGGTAGGCCGACAGCTTGGCTTCGTCCCAGTCGGACAAGGCACCGGCAAGCGCCATCTTGGCCGCCTCGATCCGGTCCATGCGCGAGATCGACGTATGCCCGCCGGACAGGTGCGGCTCGGTTTCCGCGTACAGGGTGCGCAGCAACTGGCCCTTCCACCCGTTCCACACGCCCGGACCCACGGCACGAATGTCGACCACCGTCAACACAAGCAGCAGGCGCAGCCGCTCCGGGCTTTGCACGATCTCGGCAAAGTCGGTGATGGTCTTGTAGTCGGACAGGTCGCGCATCTGCGCTGTCTCACTCATCAGCAGATGGTGCCGCACCAGCCATTCCACGGTTTCAGTTTCGGACTTGCTCAGGCCGAGGCGGGGGCACAGGGTCTTGGCGACCCTGGCACCGGCAATGGAATGGTCCTCCTTGCGTCCCTTGGCTATGTCATGCAGCAGCACAGCCACATACAACACCCGCCGTGACACCACGCCCTTGATGATGCCGGAAGCCAGCGGATGATCCTGCTGCAACAGGCCCTGTTCAATCTTGGACAGGATGCCGACCGCTCGGATCAGGTGTTCGTCGACTGTGTAGTGATGATACATGTTGAACTGCATCAGCGCGGTGATGCGGCCGAACTCGCGTATGAAGCGGCCCAGCACACCAGCTTCACTCATCTTGCGCAGCACCGCCTCGGGGTCACGGGAGTCGGTCAGGATATCGAGAAACAGCTTGTTGGCTTCGGAGTCTGACCGCATGTTCTTGTCGATAGCACGGCGACTGCGGCGGACGAGCCGCAGGGTTGCCGGGTGTATCGACAGATTGTTGTGCTCGGCCACCCGGAACAGGCGGATGATCGAAACCGGATCGCGCACGAACAGATCGTCATCGGCCGCCTTGATGCGGCCGGCCTCGATCTTGAAGACACCTTCATCGTCAAGTTTGATGGTGCGCCAGCGAAACCGCTCAAACAGGTCGCTCATGCTGGGGGCCTGCTTGATCTGCTGTGCCTCCAGAACCGCCGACATGATGCGCGTCAGGTCACCGACATCCTTGGCCACCAGGAAGTAATGCTTCATGAAGCGTTCCACGGACTTCAGTCCGCCAAGGGCTTCATAACCGAGCCTGGCGGCCATCTCCGACTGCTTGTCGAAGCTCAGGCGGTCATCGCCGCGGCCGGTCATGAAGTGCAGATGGCAGCGCACCGCCCAGAGAAAGTCCTCGCAGGCGATGAAGCGGTTCTGCTCCTTGCGGGTAAACAGGCCGGATTTGGCCAGCTCGCGCACTGACCGGGTGCCGTAGACAAACTTGGCGATCCAGAACATCGTGTGCAGGTCACGCATGCCGCCCTTGCCGTCCTTGACGTCCGGTTCAACCAGATAGCGCGACTCGCCGGCACGGCGGTGGCGTTCATCGCGCTCTTCGAGCTTGTCGGCAATGAACTGGCGCTGGTCGCGGGCCAGGATGTCCTTGCCATAGCGGCCCTGCAAATCGTCGAACAACGGCCGATGGCCGCAGATGAACCGGGCCTCCAGAACCGACGTCATGATCGTGGTGTCGGTGCGCACCAGCCTGATACAGTCATCCACTGACCGGGTGGCATGGCCGACCTTGAAACCAAGGTCCCACAACAGGTACAGGACATATTCGACGACACTTTCGCCCCACGCGGTCTGCTTGTAGGGCAGCAGCAGCAACAGGTCGATATCTGAGCCCGGTGCCAGCGCGCCGCGGCCGTAGCCGCCCACTGCAACCAGCGATATGCGTTCGGATGTCGACGGATTGCTGGCGGCATATACTATCGATGATGCAAACTCATAGATTGCGGTGATGAGGTGGTCCTGCAGGGCCGACAGGCGATGAGCACAGTCGCGGCCCTTGCCGGTCTCGGTGAGCCGGACTTCTTCTTCGGCACGCGATGTCCTGATGAGGTCTTTCAGATACGTCAGGACCCGGGGCCGGAACTCAAGCCCGTCCACCCCGTGCTTGTCGGCCAGCGCCGTCAGTTCGCGCAGAATCTGATCGGAACAGTATTCCGGCGCACACGCGTCATTTCTGGCTGGCAATGGTACGACTGACATCATCCCGGATCCGTTGACAGACGCACAAAGCGCGCCTCATGTCGGCAATATCTAACCGTTGTCGCCGGATACAGCCAGTTTTTTCAACTGATAGATCAGATCCAGCGCTTCACGCGGGGTCAGGTCGTCAGGCAGAACGTCTTGCAGTTTTTCCTGCAATATCGATGGACCGTCAGACGAGGCAGCCGGCTGTCTGACTACTGGAACTGAAAACAGTGGCAGGTCATCGATGATATGGCTGCGCGACTGGGCCCGCTCGCTTTCTTCCAGCAGATGCAGCACTTCGGACGCCCGCTCGATGACACCGGGGGGCAGTCCCGCCAGCCGGGCCACCTGGATACCGTAAGACCGGTCTGCCGCTCCGGGCGCCACTTCATGCAGGAAAATCACCTCGCCCTGCCATTCGCGCACCTTCACGGTGGCGTTCTTGACCCGGTCGAGCTTGCCGGAAAGGGCGGTCAATTCATGGAAATGGGTGGCAAACAGCGACCGGCACCGGTTCACTTCGTGCAGGTGTTCGACGCAGGCCCAGGCAATTGACAGCCCGTCGTAGGTCGCGGTGCCGCGGCCGATCTCGTCCAGGATGACCAGTGACCGTTCGGTCGCCAGATTGAGGATGGTCGCCGTCTCAACCATCTCGACCATGAAGGTCGAGCGTCCGCGCGCCAGATCGTCTGCCGCGCCCACCCGGCTGAAAATCCGGTCGACGATACCAATGTGCGCCGACCTGGCCGGCACGAAACTGCCCATCTGCGCCAACAGCGCGATGATGGCGTTCTGCCGGAGATAGGTCGACTTGCCGGCCATGTTGGGACCGGTCAGCAAGGTGACATGGCGTGTTGGCGCGCCGTCATCGTCCAGTTCGCCGGCCGACAGCGCACAATCGTTCGGGACAAACGCAGGTCCGGCCTGGCGGCGCTGCGAAGCCTCAACCACCGGGTGACGCCCGGCCTCAATAACGAAGCTGCGCGATGCATCCATGTGCGGCCTGGAGTAGTCGTGCCGCAGCGCCAGTTCGGCCAGCGCGCAATACACATCCAGTTCCGCCAGCGCATCGGAAATGGCGTGCAGCATGGCGGCGCGGTCACAGGCCTCCTCGGCAAGCTGTTCAAACATCTCGATTTCGATGGCCCGCGCCCGGTCGCCTGCAAGTGATATTTTCTGCTCCAGCCCGGTCAGCTCTGTGGTGGTGAAGCGCATGGCATTGGCCATGGTCTGGCGATGAATGAACTGGCCGGCATGGTCTGCGCCGAGCAGTTTCTCACCACCCTGCTGGTTCAGTTCGATGAAATACCCCAGCATGTTGTTGTGCTTTATCTTGAGCGATTTCAGGCCGGTTTCTTCTGCGTACCTGGTCTGCAAGCCGGCGATCACCTTGCGGCTTTCGTCGCGAAGCGAGCGGTTTTCGTCAAGCTCGTCACTGGCGCCGGCGCGAATGAAGCCTCCGTCACGGGTTGTGGCCGGCAGTTCCTCGGCCAGCAAGGTGTCGAGGCGCGCAGCAAACTCCGTATCGGCCTGCGCCAGCGCCTGCCAGATGCCGGCCAGCTTGTCCGGCCACGTCTCGATGCCGGTTCGACCGCTGTGCTCCCCGGCTAGTCCGGCGCACAGCATGACGCCGTCCTTTACCGCAGCGAGATCGCGCGGCGAACCGCGCTTCAGGCTCAGCCTCGCCAGCGCCCGGTTCATGTCAGGCGCATGCCGCAACGCATCCCTGATGCCGGCACACGGCGCAGCATCTGATGTCAATGCCTCCACCGCGTCGTGGCGGGCCACAATCTCGTCGACGCCGGTCACCGGTGCGGCCAGCCGGTCGGCCAGCAATCTGCCGCCGGGTCCGGTGACGGTAAGGTCGATGGTATGCAATAGGCTGCCACTTCGGTCGCCTGAAAGCGTCCTGACCAGTTCAAGGTTGGCGCGCGTTGCAGCGTCGATCAGCACCACATGGCCGGGCTCCACCACGCTCGGCGCCCGCAGGCTTGGCAGCTTGCCGACCTGGGTCAACATCACATAGTCGAGCAGCACCCCGGCAGCGGCCGTGGCGGCACGGTCAAAACTGCCGAACGCATCCAGTGACGCCACCTGGTAGTAGTCCTGCAGACGATTGCGGGCCGAGGTGGAATCGAACCTTGAAGCCGGCAGCGGTGTGATAGTTGTCTCGACTTCATCCAGCAGCAGGGACAATTCACCATCGTCCAGAAGCACATCGGACACCAGCATTTCGGACGGGTCGATGCGCGCCAGTTCCGACATCAGCGCCGGACCGGTCACCGAGGTTACCGAGAACTCGCCGCTCGACATGTCGAGCCAGGACAGCGCCATCTTGTCGTCGGCCCTGATGCGGGCCAGGCAGGCCAGGTAGTTGCTGCGCCCGGCCTGCAGGAGATTGTCTTCGGTAATCGTGCCGGGCGTCACCAGGCGGACCACGTCGCGGCGCACGACCGATTTCGATCCGCGCTTCTTTGCCTCCGCCGGGTCTTCGGTTTGTTCGCAGACGGCAACCTTATGGCCTAGCCGGATAAGCCTTTGCAGATAGTCATCGGCGGCATGAACCGGCACGCCGCACATGGGGATGTCTTCGCCCAGGTGCTTGCCGCGCTTGGTCAGGGCGATACCGAGAGCGGCAGATGCCACCTCGGCGTCTTTGAAAAACAGCTCGTAGAAGTCGCCCATGCGATAGAACAACAGGCTTTCGGGATGAGCCTGCTTGATCTCGGAGTACTGCGCCATCATGGGCGTCATCTTGCCGGTCTGGCCGGGTGCGGCTGCGCTGGCGGCCGATGGTTGCTGCTGAGGTCTGTTCATCGTGGCGGCAGACTACTCCATGCGGGGCAGTTTCGTCGCCGGCCCATTTGCCGCCATCCACAACGCTTTGGATTGAGCCCTGTCCCGCTCTAAGCAACGTCTCCGGGCCGCATGAGGCCGGCGACGGCCTCCTCAAGGTCGGCGCGATCAAACGGCTTGGTCAGGTAGCCGTCCATTCCGGCATTCAGACAGGCGCGCTGGCTGTCCTCGCGCGGATTGGCGGTCAGGGCCAGAATCGGCACGCGGCTTCCGGTCCGATGCTGCTTTTCCAGCTTGCGGATCCGTCTCGTGGTCTCCACACCGTCCATTTTCGGCATGAAGATATCCATCAGGATGATATCGTTCACGATGGGTTTGTCCGAGCGCAGCTGGCGTCCGATCTCAGCAACGGCGTCGGCACCATTGTCAAGATGGGTCACGGTGTGGCCCGCTGCCTTGAGCATTTTCGTGGCCAGCAGCATGTTGATCTTGTTGTCTTCCACCAGCAGCACATTGAGTCCGGCATTGTCCTTGACCCGGCGCAGCTGGCGGGCGGTCCTGCGCAATGATGTTACCGGTTTGCGCATCGGGTCGGGATTGGCGGATAGCTGGGACAGCAGTGTGGCGCGCCGGGTGGGCTTGAGCAGATAGCCGATGCGGACGTCATCAATCAGCTTTCTGTAGGAGCGGCGTTCCTCCGGCTTCAGCAAGGCCCAAACACCGGCGATCTCGGACAGCTCATTGGCGGTCTTGAGCAGATGGTCCCGGTTTTTTGCCGCCGCCGGGTCGAGGATGACCATGATCCGCCCCGCCTCGGTTACGCTCTCCATGGAGGCAATGGTTTCGCCCAGCCCACTCAGCGAGCTTGTGGAGATGCACTGAGCACCATAACGGTACAGGTACTCATGCAGCACGGTGCGGGTTGCGCCCGCCGGACTGGTCAGGAAGATCGTGCACCCTGCAAGGAGCTTGCTGTGGTCAGGCACGTCATCCTTGTCCGCCGACGGCAGGCGCGCATCAAAGCTGAATGTGGTGCCCTTGCCCACTTCGCTCTCAAAGGTGATTTCACCGTCCATCAGTTCGACCAGATGGCGCGAGATGGCAAGGCCCAGGCCGGAACCGCCGGATGCCTGTATTTCCGGCACCGACGACTGCACAAATCGTTCAAACACCGCCTCGTGTTCGGCTTCGGGAATGCCGTAACCGGTATCGGCAACGCTGAAGGCGACCTGGTTTTCACACCGGCCCGGCTTGACGCGCACCAGCACGCTGCCTTCAGGCGTGAACTTGATCGCATTGCCGGCAATGTTCAGGATTATCTGGCGCAGCCGCTGGGCGTCACCAATGACCCGCTCCGGCAGATCCGGGTCAATGTAGCAGCTGATCTCTATGGAATTGGCATGGGCGCGGGCAGCCAGAAGTTCGACAGACGTTTCCACCAGCTCGCAAAGGTTGAACGGTGCCGGAACGATGGTCATCTCGCCCGACTCGGCCTTTGCCGCATCCAGCAGTTCGTCGATGATCGACAGCAATGAGCGTCCCGACATGTCCACTGCTTCGGCATAGCTGCGCTGTTCTGACGACAGCCTGGTGTCGAGCAGCAGGCTGGTCATGCCGATAACGCCGTTCATCGGCGTTCTGAGCTCATGTGATACGGCGGCCAGGAACCTGGATTTTGCCTTATTGGCCTCATCGGCATGGCGCCGCGCGGTGCGCAGTTCCTTGAGCGCCCGCTGCAGTTCGACAAGCTGCCGGTTGGTTATCGCCCAGACATATTGAAACGCCAGCAGCAGGAACACCACCAGAAATGCAAACAGGATGCGGGACAGGATTTCAACCTGGTCTGCCTGGAAACTGATCGCAACAATGTTAATGAGCACGGCGAGCACCGACAACGCCGCACCGATGCGCACCAGAATGCCGACACGGCGCTTCAGCGCCGCCGACCCCATTGATCTGGGCCGCCGCCGCCGTTCACTGCGACTGACTTGCGATTCCTGCACCACACGCTTTCCCCGATTGCAGTATTTCAATCAGGGACTATCGCACCGCAATGCTTAGAGCCGGACTAGCCGGATCATTAGAATTTTATCAATCGAATTAATCCTCTTGCCGCGGATCATCGTGCAGAGCTGCCACCAGCCAGTCGCGAAACGCCCTCACACCGGGGCGTTTGAGGTGGTCCGGCGGACACACGAACCAGTACCAGTGGTCGGACGGCAGAACCAGGTCAAACGGCTTGACCAGCCTGCCGCTGTCGAGATCCTGACGCACTAGGAATTCGCTGACCAGCGCCACCCCGCCGGCATTGATGGCCGCTTCGACGGCAAGTGAATCACTGGTCATTACCGGTCCCTTGTGGGCATTCGGCACACTGACGCCGGCGGTTTTCAGCCACATGGCCCAATCGGGCTGAGTGCCTGCATCGGCAAACCAGTCGACATGGATCAGGGTGTGATGGGCCAGGTCTGCAGGCGCCAGCAGCGGGTGATCTCCTGCCAGCAACGCCGGCGAGCACACCGGGATCACATCCTCGCTGACCAGTTGGTCGGCATGCAGGCCGGGATAGGGACCGGTCCCGAAGCGAATGGCCGCATCCACGCCGTCACCGGAAAAGGTCACGATGGACAGGGATCCGTCCAACCGCACGGTGATCTCCGGGTGAAGGGAATTGAACTCGGACAGCCGCCTGACCAGCCATTTGCCGGCAAAAACCGGGGCGGACGAGATCACCAGCGGCGTATCTTCATCCCGGGTTTCCATACTGCGGCAACCTTCGCGCCACAGCTCCAAACCCTCGGTCAGATAAGGCAGCAGGGCCGCGCCGCGGTCGGTGAGTTGGATCGAACGTACCTGGCGGTGAAACAATGGAAACCGGAAATGCTCTTCCAGGGTCTTGATCTGGTGGCTTACGGCCGCCGGCGTCACCGCCAGCTCCTCAGCCGCGGCGCTCATGCTGGCAAGGCGACCGGCTGCCTCAAAGGCACGCAAGGCATTCAGAGGTGGCAAGCGGGATGGCATGGCATTGGCTATAGATTATATTTTCTAATTTATCGCTTGAGAGCATTTCGTTTGTCAGCTCTAAAAATCAGGCGGATAATGCGGAACATAGGTTGCCAATGCAACAGAATTTCTAAAAGGACCTACATTATGAACCCGTACGCATTCCCCAACCTCCTGCAGCCCACGGTTCCGGTTGATTATCGCGTGGCGCAGGCCAATCCCACCGGCAGCAGATTCGGCTACGGCACAAGCCGGGCCATCTTCCGCCTGGTCTGCATGGTTGAAAACCTTATCCCGGGATCACGCCGCTAGCTGAAAACTCGCCAGTTTCTGGCGATAGCTCAAGGCTTCGGCCACGGCAACGCGGGTGACCGTCTCGTGGCCGTCCAGGTCGGCCAGGGTTCTGGCCAGGCGCAGCACCCGGTGATAGCCGCGCGCCGACAGGTTCATGGCGTTGGCAGCATCCTGCAGCAACGCCAGTCCTTCAGCATCCGGGCGGGCCAAGTCTTCCAGCAGGTTGCCGTCCAGCTGGGCGTTGGTGCGCAACGCCGGATGGCCCAGCCTGCCAAATCTTTCTGTCTGGATAGTGCGCGCCGCGGCCACGCGGGCGGCAATGTCGGCAGACCCTTCGGCCGGCGGCGGCAGGGTCAGGTCCGAGGCGCGCACGGCGGCCAGCTCGATCTGAATGTCGATGCGGTCCAGAAGCGGGCCTGAGATGCGCGCCTGATAGTCGACAGCACATTTGACGCCGCGCTTGCAGACATGACCGGGCTCGCCGGCCATACCGCACTTGCACGGGTTCATGGCGGCAATCAGCTGAAACCGGGCCGGATAGGTAATGTGGTGATTGGCGCGCGCCACCACCGCTTCGCCGGTTTCCATGGGCTGGCGCAGCGCTTCCAGGGTGCGCGGCTGGAATTCCGGCAGCTCGTCCAGGAACAGGATGCCGTTATGGGCCAGCACCATTTCGCCGGGCAAGGCACGGTGGCCGCCGCCGATCAAAGCCGCCTGCGAGGCGGAATGGTGCGGATTGCGGTATGGCCTGAGTGTCGACACGCCGCGACTGCGCAACTCGCCGGCAACCGATGCGATTGTCGAGACCTCGAGCATTTCAGCCGCATCCATCGGCGGCAGTATCGACGGCAGGCGCGAGGCCAGCATGGACTTGCCGGCGCCGGGCGGTCCCACCATCAGCATGTGATGGCCACCGGCGGCGGCAACCTCCAGCGCGCGCTTGGCGGTTTCCTGGCCTTTCACGTCGCGGAAATCCGCCAGTTCAGCAGGCGTCTCGGCAATCGCCGGCTGGGGCCTGGTCAGCACCTGGGTGCCCTTCATGTGATTGAGCACCTGGACCAGCGAATTGACCGCCAGTATGTCCATGTCATCCGACGCCCAGGCGGCTTCCGGGCCGCAGGCTTTCGGGCAGATCAGCCCGAGATCTTTAGCATTGGCGGCCATGGCCGCCGGCAGCGCACCGGACACCGGCTCCACCGAGCCGTCCAGCGACAGTTCGCCGAGCACCACATAGCGGCTGATGAAATCGGCCGGCAACAGCCCCATGGCCGCCATCAGCGCGATGGCGATGGGCAGGTCGAAGTGACTGCCCTCCTTGGGCAGGTCCGCGGGCGCCAGGTTGACGGTGATGCGCTTGGCCGGCATGGCAAGCCCGATGGCAGACAGCGCGGCGCGCACCCGTTCCTTGCTTTCAGCAACCGCCTTGTCTCCGAGGCCGACAATGGCAAACGCCACCATGCCGGACGCCATGTGCACCTGCACATCGACCGGCACGGCCTCTATGCCCTTGAACGCAATTGTCGCGACACGCGATACCATAGGCGGTGCCCCTGTTGTTTCTTGTTCAGCATACAGACACTGATTGTGTCGTCAAGAACATTTGGGGAACATTTGTGCCTTACCTGTCAGTGTCGCCCTTTGCCTGGCGCAGATAGGCGAACATGTGGCTTACATAATCCGCCTTGCCGAGTTCGACGCCCTGGGCGCGCATGATTGCGTAGGCGGTGACCGTATGAAAGTAGACCTGGGCCAGCGCCCAGTCTCTGGCATACTGAAACCCGCTCAGATCGAACGTCATGCCGTCGGGGAGGACGATTTCGATGCTGCGGTCATCCGCGCCGGCGAACTCAGCCTCGGACACATCGCCCAGTAGCGCCAGCGTGGCGGCGATGTCCGCTTCAAGTTCGCTGAGGGTGACAGGCTCCGTTTCCGGCTCCGGCACCTGCCTCACCGTCAGGCGCCGTATGCCGTCGCGGGCCTGGTAGCACACAAACCGCACCTGATCGCGCAGTGGATGCATATCCGGCGCCAAACGCGCCGACAGGAAGTCCTCCTCGGAAACTTTCGCAGCCGTCGCCCATTCAATCCCCTTCTTCAACTGTCCGGTGAGCCCGCGCAGCATCTGTGCATATCCAGGAACCAGCAGTTCATAAAGCGACATCCGAGAGCCTCCACTAACTGACAATCAGGTTCGCGGCCAGGCCGCCTTAGCCCCGGCGCGCCTCGATGGCATCCAGCACCAGCGCGGCAATGTCGGCGCGGCCGAATTTCTTCACCTCGCGGATGCCGGTTGGCGAGGTGACGTTGATTTCAGTCATGTAGTCGCCGATGACGTCGATGCCGACGAAGATCAGGCCGCGCTTTTTCAGGTCGGGTCCGATCCGGGCGCAGATTTCCCGCTCGCGGTCGGTCAGGTCGGCCGGTTCCGGCCGGCCGCCCACGTGCATGTTGGACCGGGTTTCGCCGGCCGCCGGCACCCGGTTGATGGCGCCGACCGCCTCGCCGTCGACCAGGATGATGCGCTTGTCGCCCTTCTTCACGTCCGACAGATATTGCTGGGCAATGAACGGTTCGCGGAACGTCTGGGTGAACATTTCCATCAGCGAGGCAAAGTTCTCATCGCCATGGGCGAGGCGAAACACGCCGGCGCCGCCATTGCCGTACAGCGGTTTCAGGATGATGTCGCCGTACTCGCCGCGGAACTCGGACAGGCGCTGCGGGTCACGTGAGATCAGCGTTGGCGGGATGAATTCGCCATATTGCAGCACGTAGAGCTTTTCCGGCGCATTGCGCACCTCGGCCGGGTCGTTGACCACCAGCGTCTTGGGGTGGATGGCCTCCAGCATGTGCGTGTAGGTGATGTAGTTCATGTCAAACGGCGGATCCTGGCGCATCAGCACCGCATCATAGTCCTCCAGATGCACGGTGCGGTTCTCCGACTTCTCGAAATGCCTGCCGACCTCGTCGCGTACGGTGACGTCGGCGCCGGTTGCCGAAAGGGCACCGTCGCGCAGGGCCAGCGTGTCGGCGTGATATTCAAACAGCTCATGGCCCCGGCGCTGGGCTTCGAGCATGAGAGCGAACGTGGAATCACCGGCGATGTCGATGGCCTCGATGGGGTCCATCTGAACTGCAATCTTGAGCGTCATTGGGGGTCAAACTCCGAAGCTTTATTGATCGTCTGCTGCAAATGCATTGGCGATGTGCTGCGGCCACTGGTACGGCGTCACCAGGATGATGTCAAAGCGGCAGTCGCAGTTGACGGCATCCGGATTTGCCGCCAGCCAGTGGCGGGCTGCGGAAACGATGCGGCGGCGCTGATATGTGCCGAGCGAGGCAAGCGCCTCGTCGGCGGTGCTGCGCGCCTTGACCTCGACAAAGGCCACGGCTGATCCGCGCCGGGCGATCAGGTCAATCTCGCCGGCCGGCGACTTCCAGCGCAGTGCCGAAATCCGGTAACCTTTCAGGCGCAGCAGCATCGCTGCCTTTGCCTCCGCGAGGCGGCCCAGGCGTTCCGCCCGGCGACGGCGCGGATCAGGCTGTCTGGCGGCGGGCGGCTTTGTCATGAGCCGGTGTTCTTGAGCGATACCGCCAGATCATAAAGTGCGGCCCTTGGCCGGCCGGTCTGCCTGGCCAGCAATGTGGCCGCCTTGCTGGCGGGATGATCGCGCAACAGCTCCGACAACCGGTGGGAAAGGTCTTCCTCGGACAGGTCCGCATCATCGGCAGGCGGTGCAATGACAATGCTGATCTCGCCCTTCAGCGCCGGCCTGTCGGCCAGTTGCGCCAGTATGCCAGCGGCGTCACCGCGCAAAACCTCCTGGTGCAGCTTGGTCATCTCGCGCGCCACCGCCAGCGGCCGGTCGCCCATTACGGTGGCAATATCCGACAGAGAGGACTTGATACGGGTTGCGCTTTCGAACAGCAGCAGCGTAGCCGGGATGGCTGACAGCTCCTGCAACTGTCGCTGCCTGGCGCCCGACTTGGCGGACAGGAAGCCCGCAAACATGAACCGGTCGCTGGGCAGGCCGGACAGAGCAAGGGCGGTGACCGGTGCAGTCGGTCCGGGGATGACATCCACGGCAATGCCGTGCTCGACACAATCACGGACCAGCTTGTAGCCCGGGTCCGAGACCATCGGCATGCCGGCGTCCGACACCAGCGCAATGGCGGCTCCACCGCTCAACTGCTGCAACAGGCCCGGCCGCACGCTGGCCGCGTTGTGGTCATGATACGGCTTCAAACGTGTCGCAATGGAGTAGCGCTGCAGCAACCTGCTGGTGACCCTGGTATCTTCGCACAAGACCAGGTCGGCAGCGGCCAGGACAGCCAGCGACCGCAAGCTCACATCAGCCAGATTACCGAGTGGCGTGGCGACAAGATGCAGTCCCGCATTCAGCGCCGGCGCCTGGAATTGATGGCCCTGGATGGCATATGTCGGGCTGGTTGTATGAGTACGCATGTTTTTTACGTTGGTGAAAGTTTGATACGAGCCGCAAAAATGGCTAAAGCTAAGGTTAGTAACTGGATTGCAGAGGTCCGGGCCAACTTTGTTTCGGCTATTTGCCCGGTCGATGTGGGGACATCATGATCACTGTACTGCCTCGACGCAACTCGATTGCACGCCGGATTGTCGCACTGGCAGCCATGCTGCTGACGCTGCTTGTGGTTTCCGCCTGCAGCACCGGCGGCGTCAGTGTCGGCAGCCTGTTCTCCGACGACAAGCCGGAAGCCGGCAATACCGGTCAGGCACAGGATGTATCGCCGTTCGGCTCGCCCGGCGGCAGCGGCGGACCGGTAAAGGTGGCCATCCTGTTGCCGCTGTCGGCACCGGGACAGACGGCTTCGATCGCCAAGGCGCTGAAGAATGCAGCAGAAGCCGCCCTGCTCGACTCCGGCAGCCAGAACATCCAGCTTCTTACCAAGGACACCAGCGGCAACGCCGACGGCGCCCGCACCGCCGCCAATGCCGCGCTAAATGAAGGCGCCACCCTGATACTGGGGCCGCTGCTGTCGGCTGAAGTGCAGGCGATCTCACCCATTGCACGGCAGCGGAATGTGCCGGTGATCGCGTTCTCTTCGGTTGCCGGGGTTGCCGGCAATGGCGTCTACCTGATGAGTTTTCTGCCAAGCGAGGAAGTATCGAATCTGGTGCGCTATGCCGCCACGCAGGGCATCCGCAACCTGGCAGCCATGGTGCCCCAAAGCGCTTATGGCGGCACTGCGGAAAACGCCCTGAACCAGGCCGCTGCCGCCAATGGCGCGCGGATCGTCGCGCTGGACAGGTATCCGCGCTCGGCGGCTGGCGTCGCCAGCACCAGCAAGGCGGTTGCAGGCAAGATCGCCAACTCGACCAATGATATCCAGGGCCTGTTCCTGCCAGAAGGCGGCTCCATGCTGGCCAATGCCGCCAACGGCCTGACTGCTGCCGGTGTTACATCGGGCAAGGTTCGCATGCTGGGAACGGGTTTGTGGGACGAGCGGTCCACTTCCAACGTACAGCTGGTCAGCGGCGGCTGGTATGCAGGCGTCTCGCCGGACCTGATCGCGCGCTTTTCCGGACGCTACCAGAAAGCCTATGGCAGCACGCCGCCGAGACTTGCCAGCCTGGCCTATGATGCGGTCAGCCTGGCGGTCATCGTGACCCGCACGGCGCCGGGCGGGCGGGCCGCCGCGCAGGACATCACCAATCCCGAAGGGTTCAAGGGCGTCAACGGCTTGTTCCGCTTCCGCCGCAACGGCCTGGTGGAACGCGGCCTTTCCATCCTGGAAGTGACGCCGACCGGCCCACGCGAGGTGTCGCCGGCGCCGGACCGGTTCAGCGCAGCGTTCTAGAGGCGATAAACTCAATCACCGAGTTGAGCACCTGGCGTCCGGCCGCGGTGGCGACGACGTGATCCCCGCTGTTGGCCAGGCAAACGAGGCCATCTGAGACCAGATGCTCCAGTGGCCCGCGGTTGATGCGCGCGCCGCTCATCTGTTGCAGCCGCTTCAGGCTGACTCCATTAACCGTGCGCATGCCCATCAACAGGCATTCGTGGGCGGCATCTTCGCCGGCCACCACAGTGTTCTCAACCACCCCGTTGTGGCTGGCCGAAACCCTGGCGAGCCAGGTCTCGGGATGTTTTTCCGTTGCCAGGGCCAGCCGTGAGCCGTCATCAGCGACCAGCCTTGAATGGGCGCCGGGTCCGACACCGGCATATTCGCCATAGGTCCAGTACAGCATGTTGTGCCGGCACTCGTGACCGGGGCGGGCATGGTTGGAGACTTCATAGGCCGGCAGGCCGGCTGCCGATGTCAGCTCCTGGGTGATCTCATACATTTCCGCCGCGTGGTCCTCACCGGGTGTTTCCAACTGGCCGGCTTCGTGCAGCCTGAAAAACGCCGTTTCCGGTTCAATGGTGAGCTGGTACAGCGACATGTGGCCCTGCTGCTCCTGCAATGCCCGGCCAAGCTCGAGCCGCCACTGGTCCGGGGTCTGGCCGGGGCGGGCATAGATCAGGTCGAACGAGGTGCGCGGGAAAATGCCGGCAGCCATGCGAAACGCGGCCAGGCCTTCCTGCACCGAATGCTGCCTGCCGAGATATTTCAGGTCAGCCTCGTCCAGGGCCTGAATGCCCACCGAGACCCGGTTGACGCCGGCGCTGCGGTAACCGGCAAAATTTTCCGCCTCGGCACTGGTCGGGTTGGACTCCAGGGTGATCTCAACATCATCCGTCACCGGCCACAAGCGAGCCACCTGGTCGATGACCCGGCCGACAATGGCGGGTGGCATCAGCGACGGCGTGCCGCCGCCGAAGAACACGCTGGTTACCGTGCGGCCCGGGGTCTGGTCGGCAAACCAGCCAAGCTCAGCGGCCAGCGCGTCCCCAAACTGGTCCGGCTCCACGCCTTGATGACGGACATGGGAATTGAAATCGCAATAGGGGCACTTGGCCTTGCAGAACGGCCAGTGAACGTAAATGCCCAGACTGCGTTGGCTCATTTGATCCACACTTACGATTGTGACAACGCATCGACCAGTTGTGCAAAGGCGTTGGCGCGATGCGACATGGCGTGCTTGGCGTCCGGGTCCATCTCGCCGAAGGTGATGTCGTGGCCGTCGGGCCTGAACACCGGATCATAGCCGAAACCGCGCTCGCCCCTGGGCGGCCACACCAGGTCGCCATGCACCTTGCCGGTGAATACCCGTGACGGCTGGCCCGGCAATGCCAGGCACAATGCGCACACGAAGTGGGCTGTGCGGGCCGCCGGTGACGTTGCGCCGGCTGACTGGAGCTCGTCTTCGACCTTGCGCATGGCGACGGCGAAGTCTTTGTCAGGCCCGGCCCAGCGCGCCGAATAGATGCCCGGCGCGCCATCAAGGGCATCGACACACAGGCCGGAATCATCCGACAGCGCAGCCAGACCCGACGCCGTCATGGCAGCTTCCGCCTTGAGCCGCGCATTGCCCTCGAATGTCGCCTCGGTTTCTTCCGGCTCCGGCAGATGCAGGTCGCCCGCCGACACCACCGTGAAACCGAGCGGGGCCAGCAGGGCGGATATTTCACGCACCTTGCCCTGGTTGTGGCTGGCGACGACCAGCCTGTTGTCCGGCAGTTCCAGTTGCATGGGTCAGGCCACGGCTGCCTTCTGCAGGGCCACCAGTTCACCGATACCGGCTGTGGCAAGTCCCAGCAGCTTGAGCAGTTCATCTTGCGAAAACGGCACGCCTTCGGCGGTCCCCTGGACCTCAACGATACCGCCCGAACCGGTCATCACAAAGTTTGCGTCGGTCTCCGCATTGGAGTCTTCGGCATAATCCAGATCGGCAACCGCCTCGCCCTGATAGATGCCGCATGACAGGGCCGCGACATGATCCGTCAGGGCGGTCGTCTCGATCATGCCTTCCTTGATCATGTGCGCCATGCAATCGTGCAACGCGACCCAGGCTCCGGTAATCGAGGCGGTGCGGGTGCCGCCGTCGGCCTGGATGACATCGCAGTCCACCGTGATCTGGCGCTCGCCCAGCGCTTCCATATCCACAACCGCGCGCAGCGAACGCCCGATCAGGCGCTGGATCTCCTGGGTGCGGCCGGACTGCTTGCCGGCCGTCGATTCACGGCGCATGCGGCCGCCGGTGGAACGCGGCAGCATGCCATATTCCGCGGTCACCCAGCCCTTGCCGCCGCCGCGCAGCCATGGCGGCACCCGGTCTTCCAGGCTGGCGGTGCACAGGACATGGGTATCACCGAACTTGATCAGGCAGGAGCCTTCCGCATGCAGGGCAAACCCGCGCTCCATGGTGACCTTGCGCAATTCCGCTGTTTTTCTGCCAGATGGCCTCATATAACTTTCCTGACTTTGCTGACTGTCTGTTTTCCGGTTCGGCGTGGTGTAGACCGGTGCGGCGATTTTCGCAACGCCGGGCTGACTGGAGTGGCCAGCGTTCACAACCGCGTGTACCGGCAATTGACGCTGCTCAGGCTCGCACCTAAGTTCTAGGGTGAAACCTTATGTAACCAGATCGAAGCCCGGAGATACATGAAAGCCATTGATGATCGTCTGACCGAGCTGTCCGTGCTTGACACGCGCTCGCGCGATATTTTCCGGCGCCTGGTGGAAACCTTTCTGGAAACCGGCGGCCCGGTCGGGTCGAGAACCATTTCGCGCAACCTGCCGGTCGGCCTGTCGCCGGCCTCCATCCGCAATGTGATGTCGGACCTGGAAGAAGCCGGGCTGATCTATTCGCCGCACACCAGCGCCGGGCGCATGCCGACGGAAACCGGCTTGAGGTTTTTCGTCGATGCGCTGATGGAGGTGGGCCGGCTGACATCTGAAGAACGCGCCCAGATCGATGCCCAGATCGCCGGTCTCAACCGGGAAAAAACCACCGACGACATGCTGGCCGACGCCACCAACCTGCTGTCCGGCCTGTCATCGTGTGCTGGCCTGGTGTTGTCGAGCAAGGCCAACACCCGGATGCGACATATCGAGTTCGTCAGCATCAGCGCATCCAAAGCGCTGGTTATCCTGGTGTCTGAAGACGGCAGTGTCGAGAACCGCACCATCGAAGTGCCGCGCGGGCTGCCGCCGTCGACGCTGGCAGAAGTCAGCAGTTTCCTCAACAGCCGCTGCCAGGGACTGACCATCGGTGAGCTGCGAGACCAGCTGGGCAACCAGTTGCAGATCGCCGAACGAGAACTGGACGCGCTGGCGGCACGGGTTATCGAGGCCGGTCTTGCGGTGTGGTCGGACGACAATGGCGACGGCAAGAAATCGCTCATCGTGCGCGGCAGGTCTCACCTGATCGATGAAGCTGCGCATGTCGATGACATCGAGCGCATCCGGCAACTGTTCGACGACCTGGAAAACAAGAAGGAAATGATGAACCTGCTTGGACTTGCCGAGGGCGGCGAGGGCGTGCGGATTTTCATCGGCTCGGAGACCAAGCTGTTTTCCCTGTCGGGGTCGTCGCTGGTGGTCGCGCCCTACCATGATGCAAAAGACAATATTGTCGGCGTTCTTGGGGTTGTCGGACCGACGCGATTGAACTATTCACGTATTGTTCCCATGGTGGACTATACAGCGCAGGCAATAGGTCGTCTCATCTCTTGATTCTTGGCCGTGAAAAGCTGATATGCGTTGCATAAATCAAAACTTTCACGAATTTGCGGATCAAATGCCATGACCGAAAACAAGCCTGTACCGGAAAACGACAATGTTCCGGAAGAAACCCTGACCAAGGAACAGCTTGAAGCGGCCGCCGACGCGCTGCTCGATGAAGAAGCCGGCGACGACGATCTCGGGATGGACACCTATGAGGAATTGGCCACCGAAAACGCCGATTTGAAGGACCGTGTCCTGCGCGCCATGGCGGAAACGGAAAACCTGCGCAAGCGCGCTGAGCGCGAAAAGGCCGAAGCCACACTGTATGCAGCCACAAATTTCGCCCGCGACCTGCTGTCGGTCAGCGACAGCATGGCCAAAGCGCTGGAAATGATGCCGGACGATGCCCGCAAGACCGCTGACGAGGCGACGCGCAATCTCATTGAAGGCATCGAGCTGACCCGCCGCGAACTGCTCAATTCTTTCCAGAAACATGGTATAGCGGAAGTTAACCCGCTCGATGAGAAGTTTGATCCGCACTTTCACCAGGCCATGTTCGAGGTTCCCGGCACCGACAAACCCAACGGCACCGTGGTCCAGGTGGTCCAGACCGGCTTCAAGATCGGCGAGCGGGTCCTGCGCCCGGCCATGGTCGGTGTCGCGAAGCAGGCTGCACCTGCCGAACCTGCCGAGGAAGACAAAAGCAAGGCCAAGAAAAAGTGATCAGCCCGGCAAGGTCACCCGGCGCAGGGTGAGATTGAGCCTGCCGCCGCCGTTCAGCAGTGTCGAGGTGGCAGGCAATACCCTGTCGACCCCGTGAAAGTTCATCCGGGCAGGTCCGCCCATGACCAGCACATCGCCCGATTGCAGCCTGATCGAGCGCGTCGGGTCTTTTCGCGCACTACCGCCGATGCGGAACACCGCCGTGTCGCCGAGTGAAACCGACAGCACCGGTGCGTCGAAATCCATTTCGTCCCTGTCTTGATGCAGGCCCATGCGGGCCTTGCCGGTGTAATGGTTGACCAGGCAGGCCTCCGGCGGGCGCGGGTAGTGCGCCAGGTTCTCCCACAACTCCAGCAACTGTGCCGGTATGGCCGGCCACGGTCTGCCGGTTTCAGGATGGCAGGGCTGATATCTGTAACCCTGCTTGTCGGTCACCCAGCCCAACGGGCCGAAATTCGTCATGCGAACCGACAGCGGCTTGCCGGACCGCGGCATCGACGGTGTGTAAAACGGGCATTCAGCGACCAGTTCCCGCAAGGTTGCAACCAGCGCCGCCTGCGCGTCACGGTCCAGATAACCGGGGTATATTTGAATCCCATCAATTTGCATCTTGTTACAACACTGTCTTGATGCCTGCGCCAAGCCTCCCTATATAGCGTCTCGAACGCCGGACGTAACGCCTGATTGCCGCAAGGCTTGGCGATGTCCGGAATGTCAGGAAGCAACTGGAGTCTGTTACCGGCGGAACCGGATACCCATGCGCCGATAGTAAAGGGCATGGCAACAGACGGCCTAATGGAGGGCATTATGGGTAAGGTAATCGGAATTGACCTTGGAACCACAAACTCGTGTGTTGCGGTCATGGAGGGCGGAAGCCCGAAAGTAGTTGAAAATGCCGAAGGTGCGCGTACCACACCTTCTATCGTCGCCTTCACCGGTGATGATGAGACGCTGGTAGGTCAGCCTGCCAAGCGCCAGGGTGTCACGAACCCTGAAAACACATTCTTCGCCATCAAGCGCCTGATCGGACGGCGCATGGACGACCCGATGGTTGAAAAGGACAAGAAGCTGGTTCCCTATGCCATCGTCAAGGCTGACAATGGCGACGCATGGGTTGAGTCCATGGGCAAGAAATATGCGCCTTCGCAGATCTCCGCCATGACGCTTCAGAAAATGAAGGAAACCGCAGAACGCCATCTGGGCGAAAGTGTCACCCAGGCGGTGATCACGGTTCCTGCCTACTTCAATGACAGCCAGCGCCAGGCCACCAAGGATGCCGGCAAGATTGCCGGTCTCGAAGTGCTGCGCATCATCAACGAGCCGACCGCAGCCGCACTGGCCTATGGCCTCGACAAGAAGGATGCCGGCACCATCGCCGTATACGATCTGGGCGGCGGCACCTTCGACGTGTCGATCCTGGAAATCGGTGACGGCGTGTTTGAAGTGAAGTCGACCAACGGCGACACGTTCCTCGGTGGTGAAGACTTCGACATGCGCATCGTCGACTATCTCGCCGACGAGTTCAAAAAGGAAAACAGCATTGATCTGCGCGAAGACAAGCTGGCCCTGCAGCGCCTGAAGGAAGCGGCTGAGAAAGCCAAGATCGAACTGTCGTCTGGCACCCAGACCGAAATCAACCTGCCGTTCATCACCGCGGATGCGTCCGGTCCCAAGCACCTGACCTTGAAAATGACCCGCGCCAAGCTGGAATCGCTGGTGGACGACCTTATCCAGCGCACTGTCGGACCGTGCAAGTCGGCCCTCAAGGATGCCGGACTGAAAGCATCCGACATTGACGAAGTTGTGCTGGTCGGCGGCATGACCCGCATGCCCAAGGTTATCGAAACGGTCAAGTCGTTCTTCGGCAAGGAACCGCACAAGGGCGTCAACCCGGATGAGGTTGTTGCCATCGGTGCTGCCATCCAGGCCGGCGTGCTGCAGGGCGAGGTCAAGGACGTGCTGCTGCTCGACGTGACGCCGCTGTCACTGGGCATCGAAACCCTGGGTGGTGTGTTCACCCGGCTGATCGACCGCAATACGACCATTCCGACCAAGAAGAGCCAGGTGTTCTCGACGGCTGACGACAACCAGACCGCTGTAACCATCCGGGTATTCCAGGGTGAGCGTGAAATGGCACAGCACAACAAGATGCTGGGCAATTTCGACCTGATGGGCATTCCAACCGCACCGCGCGGCGTGCCGCAGATCGAGGTGACTTTCGACATCGATGCCAACGGTATCGTCAACGTGTCGGCCAAGGACAAGGCGACCGGCAAGGAACAGCAGATCCGCATCCAGGCGTCTGGCGGTCTGTCGGACGAAGAAGTCGAAACAATGGTCAAGGACGCGGAAAGCCACGCTGAGGAAGACAAGAAGAACAAGGAGATGGTGGAAGCCAAGAACCATGGCGAAGCCTTGATCCATTCGACTGAAAAGTCCTTGTCTGAACACGGCGACAAGATCTCAGAGGCCGACCGGTCGGCTGTGAGCGCCGCGATCGACGATCTCAAGTCGGCTCTTGAAGGCGACAGTGCCGAAGAGATCCAGACCAAGACCAACACGCTGTCGCAAGCTGCCATGAAGCTTGGTGAAGCCATGTATCAGGCTCAGGCCGAGGCGGCCGCAGAAGCTGACAGCGAGTCCGGTGAAGGCGGCGACGCGCCGGAAGAAGACATCGTCGATGCGGACTTCGAAGAGGTCCGGGACGACGAAGACGACAAAAAGGCATCCTGAGGACGTCAATGTCATTGAAAATCGCTCTGGAGCCTTGTTGGCTCCAGAGTGCATTTTGGATGACCCCCGCGGAGGTTGCATTCTCGGCACATACCCGCGATGGTCTTCGGGGCAACCAGCAAGCAGGCTGAGTACGAAATGGCGAAACGAGATTATTACGAGGTGCTGGGCGTCGGTAAGAACGCCGATGACAAGGAGCTGAAAAGCGCCTTTCGCAAAATGGCGAAACAGTACCATCCCGACGCCAATCCCGGCGACAGTTCAGCAGAACAGAAATTCAAGGAAGTCAGCGAAGCCTACGAGGTCCTGAAGGAGCCACAAAAGCGCGCTGCCTATGACCGCTTCGGCCACGCGGCGTTCGAAGATGGCCGCGGCGGCGCAGGCGGACCCGGGTTCGGGCCTGAGTTTTCATCCTCCATGTCCGACATTTTCGAAGACCTGTTCGGCGAATTCATGGGTGGCGGTGGCCGCCGTGCAGGCGGCCGCGGGGGCAGCAATGCCGCACGGGGTTCGGACCTGCGCTATGACATGGACATCTCGCTTACCGACGCCTATGCCGGCAAGTCGGCGCAGATCCGAGTGCCTACATCTGTCACCTGCGAGGTTTGCGACGGCAGCGGCGCCAAGCCGGGCACCAGCCCGACCACCTGTCCGACCTGCAACGGCCAGGGCGCAGTGCGGTCATCATCCGGTTTCTTCACGGTAGAACGGGCCTGTCCGACATGCCATGGCCGCGGCACCGTGATATCCGATCCATGCACGAACTGTTCCGGCCAGGGCCGGGTCCAGAAGGAACGCACCCTGTCGGTGAACATTCCCGCCGGCGTGGAAGACGGCACCCGCATCCGGCTTGCCAATGAAGGCGAAAGTGGCGTGCGCGGCGGCCCGTCCGGTGATCTCTATATATTCCTGTCGATCAAGCAGCACGAGTTCTTCCAGCGCGACGGAGCCGACCTGTTTTCCCGGGTACCCATCTCGATGACGTCCGCTGCACTGGGTGGCGAAATCGAAGTGCCGACCATCGACGGCAAGAAGGCGCGGGTGACCATTCCCGAAGGCACCCAGGGCGGCAAGCAATTCCGCCTCAAGGGCAAGGGCATGCCGGTTCTGCGTTCAAGCCAGCATGGCGACATGTATATCCAGGTCAGCGTCGAAACGCCGGTGAACCTGACCCGCAAACAAAAGGAGCTGCTGCGCGAATTTGAAAGCCAGGCCAAGGACAATTCTCCCCAGTCGGCCGGATTTTTCACCAAGGCGCGCTCGTTCTGGGACAGTTTCGGCAGCTAGATCAACTTTGAAATCGATCAGAAATCATACTGATCTGGTGCAAGGAGACACCTGAATGGCCAAGGGATACTGGATTGCGCACGTCACCGTGACGGACCCTGATCAGTACAAGCACTACGCCGACGCGGCACCGGAGGCGTTCAAGAAGTACAATGCCCGCATGCTGGCTCGCGGCGGCCAGCATTCCCAGATGGAAGGCGCCGGCAAGGCCCGCAACGTGGTGATTGAATTTGACAGTTACCAGGATGCCGTCGACTGCTTCAACAGCGACGAATACCAGGCAGCCCGCGCCAAGCGCGTCGGTGCCGGTGACGCCGATATTGTCATCGTTGAGGGTCTTTGATTTTACCCGTGGCCAAAGCGCTTGGTCAGAGCCGAAAGACCGGCTGTGTAAATTCCAGAGATTATCTTTTTTGCCGTCTCATCGTCCGCCCCGTCAGCGTTGAACTCGCCTGACCAGTCGACCGTGCATCGGCCGTCGTCGCCGGCTGTCACCTTGATGGTCGACAGGTAATCGGAAACCGGCAACGGACCGTCGACTATGGAATAGCTCTGGCTCATGGTTTCATCACTATGAGCCTCGAGTTTCTCCGTCAGCACACCACCACCTGAAATGTTGATGACACGTATTGTGTCCTCGCCGCGGTTTTCCGTTGTTGATGTCACCGCCGCAGGATGCCATTCGGCCAGGTTTCCGAAATCACTGATTGCCGTCCAGACTTCAGTGGCACCGGAACTCAACACAGCAGATTCGTGAACATTCAACATGATAAGCAACTTCCCCGTTTTAATCAGATTAGCCAAGTCTGCCCGCTGGAACCGTCATTGTCCATCGCACAAATAACAAAGCGCTGCGGCAACAGGCTGGGGTCAGACCCCTAGGCATTGCCGCCAGACACTGGTATCACATCCGGCACATTCAAACCTCAATGAACGGGTCCTTCAGAAAAATGCTCAAGCTTGTTGTTGCAGGTGCCGGCGGGCGCATGGGTCAGACGCTGACCCGGCTCATTCATGAGCACGCGTCGTGCGAAGTCGCAGGCGGCCTTGAACCGAAAGGCTCGCCCCTGGTCGGCAAAGACCAGGGAGCCGTGGCCGGCCTGGGCGACATCGGCACGCTGATCTCCGACGATCCGCTTGCGGTGCTGGCCAAGGCTGATGCGATAATCGACTTCACCGTGCCCGCGGCCAGCGTTGCGCTGACGAGTATCGCGGCGCAGGCGCGGATTGTCCATGTCATCGGCACCACCGGTTTCAGCGCCACCGACGAGGCCGCCATTGACGCCGCCTCGCGGCACGCGCGCATCGTCAAGTCCGGCAATATGAGCCTCGGGGTCAATCTTCTCGCAGCCATCACCAGGCAGGTCGCGGCATCGCTGGATGAGAGTTTTGATATCGAGGTGGTGGAAATGCACCATCGCCACAAGGTCGATGCGCCATCCGGCACTGCCCTGCTGCTGGGCGAGGCAGCGGCACAGGGGCGGAAAACCGACCTGGCAAAGCATTCCGTGCGCAGCCGCGACGGCCATACCGGCGCCCGTAAGGACGGCGATATCGGGTTTGCAACCTTGCGCGGCGGCAGCGTCGTCGGCGATCACAGCGTGATATTTGCCGGGCAGTCGGAGCGTATCGAGTTGTCGCACAAGGCCGAGTCGCGGGAGATTTTCGCCAATGGCGCCATCAAGGCGGCGCTGTGGGCGCATGATCAGAAACCCGGGCTGTATTCAATGACGGACGTGCTTGGCATCGGCACCTGACAACATCCATAAAGGAAGGCGGTATAACACATGAGCGGAACCCTTGTGCTGGTCAGGCACGGACAAAGCGAATGGAACCTGAAGAACCTGTTCACCGGCTGGGAGAACCCCGGCCTGACAGACAAGGGTGTCGAGGAGGCACACACGGCAGGCCGCAATCTGAAGGCCGAGGGGCTGGTGTTTGATGTTGCCTTCACCAGCGTTCTCGACCGCGCCCAGCGCACACTCACCATCATGCTGGATGAGCTCGGGCAACCTGATTTGCCGACCACCCGCGACCAGGCACTGAACGAACGCGACTATGGCGACCTGACAGGCCTGAACAAGGACGATGCGCGCAAGAAGTGGGGCGACGACCAGGTGCACATCTGGCGCCGGTCGTATGATGTGCAACCACCCGGTGGCGAAAGCCTGCGCGATACGCTGGCACGGTCCCTGCCCTATTACATGAAGGCGATCCAGCCGCATGTGCTTGACGGCAAGACCGTGATCGTTGCGGCGCACGGCAACTCCCTGCGGGCGCTGGTGATGGCGCTGGAAGGCCTGAGCCCGGAAACCATCCTGAAGCGCGAGATCGCCACCGGCGTGCCGATCATCTACAAGCTGAATGCCAACGGCACCATTGCCAGCTCAAAAGTGCTGGAGCACTGACGGCAGCCGGGCGGCGGAACCGGTTCAGGCGTTGCCGACGGTTCCGGCTTCCCAGCCAAGTATCGCCTTCTTGCGGGTCAGGCCCCAGTGATATCCGCACAGGCCACCTGACTTGCCCAGCACACGATGGCAGGGCACCACGAACGAGATCGGGTTCTTGCCGACCGCGGTGCCGACGGCGCGAACGGCCTTGGGCTTGCCGATCGTCTCGGCCACGTCGGAATACGTGGTCGCGGCGCCAAGCGGGATCCGCAACAGGGTTTCCCAGACGCGGACTTCGAAGTCGGTGCCGATCATGACAATGCGCAAAGGCTGATCGGGGCGCCATTCATTGCGGTCGAAAATGCGCTTGGCCATGGCAGCGGTTGCCTTGTCGTCGCGCACATATTCTGCGTTCGGCCAGCGCCGGGCCATGTCCTCAAAGGCCGCGATTTCTCCGCCGTCATCGGCAAATGCCAGTCCAGCCAGGCCATGCGCCGTGGTCAGCACCACAGCGGTGCCGAATGGCGATGCATGGCAACCCCAGGTGATGGTCAGGCCGGCACCCTTGGCCCGGTAGATGCCGGGCGGCATGCCTTCATGGGTGACGAACAGGTCGTGCAGACGTCCGGCACCTGACAACCCGACCTCGTAGGCCGTATCCAGCACCGTTGCGGAATCCTGCAGCAGCTGCCTGGCCCGGTCGATGGTAATCGCCTGCATGAAGGATTTTGGCGTCAGGCCCGCCCAGCGCGAGAAGCTGCGCTGAACAGAGTCCGGGCTGGCGCCGACATTGCCGGCGATTTCATCAAGCGAAGGATGGTCAAGCCAGTTTTCCGACACATATTCGATAGTGCGCCGTACAAGCTCGTAATCGTTGGTCTGGGCTGTCTGTAACATGACGGGCGATCCTGGAACTATTGTTTCACTGTCCGGACAATAGGTCGTCCGGACATCCACAGCCACCCGTTTTACGGGAACAAGAGGATCAAATACGTGGCCGGGCCAGAATCTCTTTTAGCGTCGCGGCCAGGGACTTGCGATCATAGGGTGCCAGAAAACTTCCGATCTCGGTGACCATCTCACGCGACGACAGAAACAGGCGGCCGATCAGCTCCCGCTCAACGTCTTCTTCCAGGCGAACCCTGGCCCAGGCCCGGACGAGGGTCTGGGTCTGATCCGGCCTGTGCGCCTTCATCCGAGTGATGGTCACTTCCTCGTCACTGATACAGATATTCTCCTGGCACTCGGCATCGCGGTAGTTGCGTTTTATCGCCCACCAGATCAGCGCCACGTCCAGGCCGAAGAAGCCAAACACCGGCCAGGCGCCCATCAAAAGGAATGCCACGCCGGCAATGAAGCTGACCGCGGCGATGCACGACATCAAGATGACAAACCCCTTCCGGGACAGGGATCGATATGGATACAGTTCAATGGTAATAGGAGTCGACTTCACAAGAGTTCCCGGTTGAGTTTGATTGGGCCAGATCAGCACGCTTGAGCAACTTTACGATTTGCATCGAAACCGGTTGCTCGCGGCACCCGCAAAGGAGAGCATTTTCAATGGCACGGCGCAAGAAACTCAATGCCGCAGAAATGGAGCAGGTGTTCCAGCGGTTCGCCGACAACAATCCGAATCCGGAAGGCGAACTGAACTCGGTCAACACGTTCACCTTCCTGGTGGCCGTGGTGCTGTCGGCACAGGCCACAGACGAAGGCGTCAACAAGGCCACCCGCAGCCTGTTTCAAGTTGCCGACACTCCGGAGAAGATGCTGGCGCTTGGTGAAGATCAGGTTCGCGAATATATCCGCACCATCGGGCTCTACCGCAACAAGGCAAAGAATGTCATCGCCCTGTCGCACGAGCTGGTGGACAAGCACGACAGCAAGGTGCCGGACAGCCGCGAGGCGCTGGAAGCCTTGCCCGGAGTCGGCAGGAAGACCGCCAACGTGGTGCTGAACATCTGCTTCGGGCAACCTACCATCGCCGTCGATACGCACCTGTTCCGGCTCGCCAACCGGGTCGGCCTGGCGCCCGGCAAGACGGTCCTGGCGGTTGAGCAGGAACTGCTGAAGCGGGTGCCGAAAGCCTACCTGCTGCACGCCCATCACTGGCTGATCCTGCATGGGCGCTACATCTGCAAGGCACGCAAGCCGGAATGTGAAAGATGCCTGATTTCAGACATCTGCCTGTTTCCCGGCAAGAGCATCTAAGCCGGCTGTGCGGCCTGCTCGTCCATGGCTATCTTCTTGAAAATATGAACGAAATAGGAAGTTGAGAACAACGGTACAAGGATGTTCAGAAACGGGATCAGGGCAAGACCGGCAGGCACCAGACCGGCCGCCCAGACACGGCCTGAATTCAGTTTTCTCAAACTCGCCGCCTGCCTTACCGTCATGTGGCGCATGGCAACCATGGTGAAGTACTCCCGGCCCAGCAGGTAGGCATTGGCGATCAGCATTATGGCCACGCCTATGCCGAAAAACACCGTCGGCAGCACCAGGATGTTCACCGCCAGCACCAGCAGGCCGAACTGCAATCCCATTAGTGCAGACGACCAGGCAGACGGCGGCGTCCCCCTGGGGTCGTGCGGATAGTGACTGACTTCGACAATGTCAGCTGCGGTATCCAGAAACAGGCCGGCGAAGATGGCCGTTACCGGTGCCATCAGGAAGAAAAACACCACCAGCAGCACCAGGCTCGCCGCACCGGCGATGACCTCGTCGAGCCAGGGCCAGGGCAGGACGAGCAGGGCCTCCCGGCCAATCCACAATGTCGCCAGCACGCCGATGAAGACCAACAGTGTCAGTCCGATAGCTTTCCACAGGATGGAACGGAACTCGGGTGACAGAACATCACGCATGGCACGGAATGCTGAGGAGATCATGAAACGGCTTTCAAACTGGTATGCGGCTGTGTCTGGCAAATAAGAAGATCCCGCTACTCATGCAAGTGCCGATTGCAACGCAGCCCGTTATTTGTGTATGCACGTGCGCACCTACCTTACTCCTGATCCGGAACCTCCCTATGCCGCAGAAAAATGCAGACGTCCTTGGAATCGGCAATGCGATCGTCGATGTAATCGCACGCCACGACGACAGCTTCCTCGCCGACAACGCCCTCGACAAGGGCGCCATGCTGCTGATCGATGAAGATGATGCTGTGTCGCTGTATGACAAGATCGGACCGGCCACAGAGATTTCCGGTGGATCGGCGGCGAACACCATTGCCGGGGTCACGTCGCTGGGCGGCACCGCGGCCTATATCGGCAAGGTGGCGACTGACCAGATGGGCGATGTGTTCGCCCATGACATTCGGGCTTCCGGGGTCAGTTTCGACACGCCTGCGCTCAGTGGCGGGCCGCAGACGGCACGCTGCATCGTGATCGTGACGCCCGACGGACAGCGGACAATGTCCACCTACCTGGGGGCATGCGCCATGCTGGGGCCTGACGATGTCAGCGAACCGCAGGTGGCGTCCGCCACCATCACCTACCTGGAAGGCTATCTGTGGGACCGGCCCAATGCCAAGCAGGCTTTCCGGAAAGCCGCAAAGCTCGCCGGCGGCAACGGGCGCCAGGTTGCGCTTACCCTGTCGGATTCATTTTGCGTCGACCGGCACCGGGACAGCTTCCTGGCGCTGATCCGCGACGGCGTCGACATCCTGTTTGCCAACGAGGCCGAGATCCTGTCGCTGTACCAGACATCAAGCCTGCAGGAGGCGATGGCGGCCGTTGCGCAGGACTGTTCGCTTGCCGCGATTACGCGCTCCGAAAAGGGCAGCGCCATCGTCAGCGGAGACACGGTGACCGAAGTTGCGGCTGAGCCGGTTGAACAGGTGGTGGACACCACCGGTGCCGGTGACCTTTATGCGTCCGGATTCCTGTTCGGGCACGCGCATGGCAAGCCGGTGGCCGAATGCGCCCGGCTCGGGCATGTGGCGGCGGCAGAAATCATCTCGCATATCGGAGCAAGGCCGCAAGCGCCGCTCAAATCGCTAGTTTAAAGCTTTCTCAGATACACTGAGTTGATCAGGTGATCCGGACCCTTGCGCAATATCAGGTCGGCGCGCTGCCGCGTCGGCAAAACATTCTCGCGCAGATTGACCAGGTTGACCGTCTCCCAGATCCGGGTCGCGGTTTCCTGAGCTTCCACGTCTGACAGTTTCGAATACCTGTGGAAGTATGATTTGGGGTCGGCAAAAGCGGTTTCGCGAAACGAGAAGAACCGGTTGACATACCAGGTGCGCAGATCGTTTTCGTCAGCGTCGATGAAGATCGAGAAGTCGAAATAGTCCGAGACGTAGGGTATGGCCTTGCCGTCACGCGGCGGCCGGCCGGTCTGCAGCACGTTGAGCCCCTCGACAATCAGTATGTCGGGCTGGTCGATGGTGATCTGCTTGCCCGGCTCGATATCATAGCTGATGTGCGAATAGACCGGCGCCTGGACATTGTGATTGCCGGCCTTGATGTCAGCCAGGAACTTCAACAGGACCGGCAAGTCGTAGCTTTCAGGAAAGCCTTTCCGGTTCATCAGCCCTTCGCGTTCAAGCACCGCATTGGGCAGCAGAAAGCCGTCCGTCGGCAGCAGCGCCACCTTGGGATGATTGGGCCAGCGTGCCAGCAGCCCGCGCAGAATTCTGGCAGTGGTGCTTTTGCCGCCCGCCACGGAGCCGGCAATGCCGATGATGTAGGGCACCTTGTGGTTGTTGCCGCCGAGAAAGTTCTGGGTGACCGAGAACAGGTCCTGGCTGGCCGCCACGTACAGGTTCAGCAACCGTGACAACGGCAGGTAGATGGCCACCACTTCGTCCAGGTTGACGCGATCGTTGACACCGCGCAGTTCCTCGACTTCTTCCGCGGTCAGGGTCAGCGGCGTATCGGCGCGAAGCTTGGCCCACTCGGTTCGCGTGAAAATGCGATACGGAGAAAGCTGTGATGTGTTCTGATCCATGGCACATATATCAACCCGGACTGCGGGATGCCTTTTCTTCCAGACCGCTTTGCGAGAACCGGTTGTGCAGTTCATCCATCACCTGGTCCAGCGAAACGCCCGTCGCCTTCAACAGTACAAGCAGATGATACACCACATCCGCGGCCTCCGCCTTTGTGTGATTTGCATCCCTGCCCTGCGATGCAAGTATCAGCTCGATGGCCTCTTCGCCGAACTTGCGCGCGCACTTTTCCGGTCCAGCAGCCAGCAGCCCGGCAGTATAGGACGTTTCCCCGTCGGCGGCAGCGGCCCGTGACGCGATAATTGCCTCCAGGCGGGCCAGCGTCTGCAATTTGTCCTCGGTTTGCATTGTGGTCTCCAGTTCCGGTGCGGACAGCTAAACCAGCCGCACCGGCACGCCCTGTTGTGCCATGAATTGCTTGGCTTCGGAAATCGTATAGGTCCCAAAATGGAAAATAGACGCGGCAAGCACGGCGCTGGCTTCAGCCTGCGTGATGCCGTCGACCAGATGCTGCAATGACCCGACGCCGCCGGACGCGATGACCGGCACGTTGACGGCGCGCGACACAGCCCGGGTCAGATCGATGTCAAAGCCGTCGCCGGTGCCATCCCTGTCCATGGAGGTCAGAAGAATTTCGCCGGCGCCCAATGCCACCACCTTGCGGGAAAACTCGATGGCATCGATGCCGGTCGGCTCGCGTCCGCCATGGGTGAAAATCTCCCAGCGCAGCAGCTCATCATCGCCGCTGACCCGCTTGGCGTCGACGGCAACCACGATACACTGAGAACCGAACTTGCGGGCGGCCTCGGCCACGAAGTCGGGATTCTTCACCGCCGCTGTGTTGATCGACACTTTGTCGGCACCGGCCAGCAGCAGCTTGCGTATGTCGTCGGTGGTGCGCACGCCACCGCCCACGGTCAGCGGCATGAAGCACTGTTCAGCGGTCTGGCGCACGACGTCAAAGATAATGCCGCGATTTTCATGAGTTGCGGTGATGTCAAGAAAGCACAGCTCGTCGGCACCTGCCGCGTCATAGGCCTTGGCGATTTCAACCGGGTCACCGGCATCGCGCAGGTCGACAAAATTGACCCCTTTGACGACGCGGCCATCCTTCACGTCGAGACAGGGTATGATGCGCGCCTTAAGCATGAGCGGCCTCTTTCAGGGTTTTGAGCGCCAGCGCCGGGTCGATGCGCCCATCATACAGCGCCCGTCCGCTGATGGCGCCTTCCAGCACCGCACAGTCCTGCTGTGTCAACCGCCGGATATCGTCCATGGATGCTAGCCCGCCGCTGGCAATGACCGGAATCTGCGTGGCACGTGCCAGTTCCAGTGTGGATTTTATGTTGAGGCCGGCCAGGATACCGTCCCGGTCAATGTCCGTGTAGATGATAGCGGAAACACCGGCGTCTTCAAACTTGGATGCCAGGTCCAGAACGCTCAAGGTGGAGCTTTCAGCCCAGCCTTCAACCGCGACGTGGCCGCCCTTGGCATCGATGCCGACTGCAATCCGGCCGGGAAACTCGCGGCAGGCGCGACGCACCAGGTCGGGATCGCGAACCGCGAGCGTGCCGAGAATGACCCGGGCAATGCCCTTGTCCAGCCAATCGGCAATGGCATCCAGGTCGCGGATACCGCCACCAAGCTGAACCGGGATCGACACGGCCTGCAATATGGCCTCGACGGCCTCGCCATTGACCGACTTGCCAGCAAACGCGCCGTTCAGATCCACCAGGTGCAGGTATTCGAAGCCCTGGTCCTGAAACGCTTTCGCCTGTGCCGCGGGGTCATTTGCAAAGACCGTCACCTGCTCCATGTCGCCAAGTTTCAGGCGGACACACTGGCCATCCTTAAGGTCAATCGCCGGGAAAAGAATCATTGCTTAAGCGTTCCTCACGGTGACCAAGTCAGGAAATTCGAAATCAGAGCCAGGCCGAGGGTCTGGCTCTTCTCCGGGTGAAACTGTGTGCCTGCCATGTTGCCATTGGCAACCATTGCCGTGATCGGCTCTCCATAACGGGCTGTGGCAACAACATCGGCAGCATCGTCTGCCCGCAGGTGATAGGAGTGCACAAAGTAGGCGTGCTGACCGTCAGGACCCGTCTCGATGCCGTTCAGCAATGCATGCGGTTGCACCACGTCGAGCGTGTTCCAGCCCATGTGCGGGATCTTGAGATCGGCACTACCAACCTCGATTCTGTCAACCTCGCCGCTTATCCAGTCAAAGCCCGGTGTGACCGTATGTTCAAGGCCGCGTGTCGCCATCAGCTGCATGCCGACACATATCCCCAGGAACGGCCGGGCCCTCGCAGTGCAGTGCTCCTCGATGGCCTGCCACATACCGTCAATGGCGTGAATGCCATCGTAACAGTCGCGATAGGCACCAACTCCCGGCAGCACTACCCGGTCTGCTCCTGCCAGCTGTTCCGGCGTGTCAACCAGCTCGATGCTGGCATTTCCATCCAGCGCAGAGGCGGCCCTTTCAAACGACTTCTGGGCCGAGCGCAGGTTACCTGAGCCGTAGTCGATGATAGCAACCCGCATGCTTCACTATCCGTTCTGATCCGAAAGCCGGGCCGCAAAAAACCGGTAGGAGGCTTCTTCGCCATTATCCGCGACAATGTCGGCAATCTCGTCATAGCCACGCCTGGTCAACGCCCGGCGGCGGAAGTTGTTGCCTTCAAAGCCAAAGAACAGGTTGGCCAGAAGGCCGACACCGCCGGTGAGGTTGTCCGGCCAGGAAAACCCGTAACCGGCCAGTGCGATGAGCACTACGACAACGAGATAACCTACGAGCGGCAGCCACAGCCGATGCCACAGCATCCAGAAAAACGGGATGAAGAAGGCCGGCCAGGAAAAGCCGTCCTTTACGAAGATGACGCCCTTGCCGTCTTCCGCCTGACCCTGGACCTGCGGTTCCGGTTTGCTGTGAGCCGTATAGGTCAGCATCAGATTATCCTTCTCCGCCCAGGGTTCCCTTGGTCGACGGGACAACATCAGGCATACGCGGGTCAATTTCGAGGCAATCGCGCAAAGCGCGGGCCACCGCCTTGAAGCAGCTTTCTGCAATATGGTGATTGTTGACACCATACAAAGTCTCAATGTGCACGGTCATACCGGCATTGTGGGAAAACGCCTGAAAGAACTCGCGGAACAGTTCGGTATCCATGTCGCCGATCTTGTCGGCACTGAACTCGGTCCGCCATACCAGAAACGGCCGGCCGGAGACATCAATGCTGGCCCGCGACAGCGCTTCGTCCATGGCCAGGTAGGCATGGCCATACCGGCGTATGCCGCGGCGGTCACCCAAGGCATCGGATATCGCCTGACCGAGCGCAATACCGGTATCTTCGGTGGTGTGATGCATGTCGATGTGCAGGTCGCCGTCGGTCTTGATTGTCATGTCGATCAGCGAATGGCGCGACAGCTGGTCAAGCATGTGATCCAGAAATCCGACACCGGTCGCAATCGAGCGTTTACCGGTTCCGTCAAGGTTAACCTCAACGCTGACGTCGGTCTCGTTGGTCTTGCGTGTTATACTGGCCGTTCGCATGGTTAACTTCCGTCGTGATGCGCCTGTTCGGGCTGACTTTTAGCAGGCTGCGACGGCGACGCAAGGCCCCAACCATGGCTTGATTAACCGGGCAGGGTCTTTTATTGGCCATAGGCAGTTCCCAGATAAGCAAATGGATGCAACTGAAAGTTGATGAATGACACATAACAGCGATGCCAGCCTTTGGCACGGAACGACGATCGTTACCGTCCGCAAGGGCAATTCCGTGGTGGTTGCGGGAGACGGCCAGGTCAGCCTGTCCAACACGGTGATAAAGTCGAACGCCCGCAAGGTGCGGCCGCTGGGCAAGGGCGATGTCATTGCCGGCTTCGCCGGTGCCACGGCAGATGCCATGACCCTGTTCGAACGGCTGGAGGCCAAGCTTGAGCAATACCCCAACCAGTTGACCAGGGCCTGCGTCGAGCTGGCTAAGGACTGGCGCACCGACAGGTACCTGCGCCGGCTGGAAGCGATGATGATTGTTGCCGACCGCGAGACCAGCCTGGTGCTCACCGGCACCGGCGACGTGCTTGAACCGGAAAACGGCATCATCGCCATCGGCTCCGGCGGCAACTATGCGCTGGCCGCGGCGCGCGCCCTGGCGGACAGCGATATGGACGCGGAACAGATCGCCAAGCGTGCCATGAAAATCGCCGCGGACATTTGTGTTTTCACCAATGAAAACGTGACCGTCGAAAAACTCGACAAAACCGACGCTTAACAGACGCTAGGACAATTCACCACCATGACTGACTTCTCTCCACGCGAGATCGTATCGGAGCTTGACCGGCATATTGTCGGGCAAAAGGACGCCAAGCGCATGGTTGCCATCGCCTTGCGCAATCGCTGGCGCCGCAAACAGCTGGACGCCGATCTGCGCGACGAGGTGATGCCGAAGAACATCCTGATGATCGGGCCCACCGGTGTCGGCAAAACCGAAATCGCGCGGCGCCTGGCGAAGCTTGCCAACGCGCCGTTCATCAAGGTAGAGGCCACCAAGTTCACCGAGGTCGGCTATGTCGGACGCGACGTTGAGCAGATTGTGCGCGATCTGGTCGAGGTCGGCATTGGCCTGGCGCGCGAAACGCGGCGCAAGGATGTGGAGGCAAATGCCCAGGCAAATGCCGAGAATCGTGTGCTGGACGCGCTGGTCGGGCCGAATGCCTCCAAGGGCACCCGCGACAGTTTCCGGGCCAAGCTGCGGGCCGGTGAACTGGACGACAAGGAAATCGAGATCGAAGTTGTCGACAACAGTTCCGGCATGCCGACAATGGACATACCCGGCATGCCGGGTTCTTCGGTCGGCATGGTCAACCTGTCCGACATGCTGGGCAAGGCGCTCGGCGGGCGCACGAAGACACGGCGGACAACGGTCCGGGAAAGTCACGACATCCTGATGCCGGAAGAGTCCGACAAGCTGATTGACCAGGAGCAGATCGTCAGCGAGGCGATCGAGGCGGTTGAAAACAACGGCATCGTGTTTCTCGACGAAATCGACAAGGTAACCGCAAGAGCCGACCGGCAGGGCGCCGATGTAAGCCGCGAAGGCGTTCAGCGTGACCTGTTACCGCTGATTGAAGGCACCACGGTCAGCACCAAGCACGGGCCGGTCAAGACCGATCATATCCTGTTCATTGCCTCAGGCGCGTTTCATGTCGCCAAGCCGTCCGACCTGCTGCCCGAGCTTCAGGGCCGGCTGCCGATCCGGGTGGAGTTGAAAGCGCTGAACCGGGATGACTTCGTGCGCATTCTGGTGGAGCCGGAGGCGAGTCTGGTCAAGCAGTACATCGCCTTGATGGCAACCGAAGGCCTGACCCTGGAAGTAGCCGATGATGGGGTCGAGGCCCTCGCCGACATTGCGGCGGAAGTGAACTCGTCCGTGGAGAACATTGGTGCGCGCCGCCTGCAGACCATCATGGAACGTGTGCTGGAGGACATAAGCTACACCGCCACCGACCGCAGCGGAGAAACCGTTGTTCTCGATCGTGCCTTTGTTGAGGACAATATCGGCGACCTGGCGCGGGACACGGACCTGTCGAAGTTCATTCTTTAGGCTTGCTGCCGGCAGGGTCGGCCTGATCAAGCAGCTGCAGATGTTTCTGCAGATCTTGCTCGCTCAACCGGGATATGCTGTCAGCGAGGCGGTTGGCCAGTTCCGTTGCCCGCGGCGACAGATCCGATGTGTCAATCACGGCGCGGGGATGTGACAGGCGGGCCAGCTCGGCAATGTCTTCGGCCTCGTCCCAGATGATGTTGAAGTAGGCGATAATACGCTGCACCAGGTACCAGCTCGGCAGGCCGCGCTTGCCGTTCTCAAGCGCCGACAGGTAAGGCGCGCTGACACCGATTGCCTGTGCCATCTGCTTCATGGTGACGCCACGGGCCTTTCGCAAGGCGCGGATTTTTTCTCCGAACGGCGTCATGGCCGGCCAGCCTTTCGCTTCAGCCGGACATAAAAGGCGCCACCGCCGCCATGGCGCGGATGGGCCGGCTGAAATCCGACGACGTGGGACGCGAACTCCTGCTGTGCCATCCAGCGCGGGAACTCAGCGCGCAGACGTCCTAAACGTTCCGGTGCCAGGAACACTTCGGCTGAATGCAAAGTGTGCCTGGTGAACGGGGACGCCCCCTTGCCGGTAATGACCAGCACGTTGCGGCAACCGCGTTCCCGCGAGGACTGCAGAAATCCCAGCAGCGACATGCGGGCCCGCTCCACGGACTGCCCATGCAGGTCCAGCCGTGCCTCGATGTCGACATTGCCACGCGACAGTTTCTGCCGATGCCGGCGGTCGAGATTGTTGTGCGGCTGCTGATGCATGGCCTGCCGGGCGATGGACCGGGCTGCCTTGCGCACCGGATCGACGGATTTGGGCACGGTCTTGCCATTGCGTTCATGTTGTGAAACCGGCAGCGCCGGCTTGGCCTGCGCAGCGGGCTTCACATAAGGCAGCCGGTTCAACGGCTTGACGGTTCGGGTCACCTGTTCCCAGACGTCGTGGTCGTCATCCTTCATCTGGCCGGCACGCGGGCCGGGCGGAGCTGTGCCGGGCTTTGTCATTTGCCGTATCTCCGCAGCAACCGGGTTGCCAGGGCCCGGGGCACCAGGGCGGTAAGAGACCCGGCCTGATCCATCAGGCCGGCATCAAGGCCCGCTTGCTTCCCGGTCCCCATGAACACATCGCCGCGCGCAGGCCCCTTGATGGCCGAGCCGGTGTCCTGGGCCACCATGAGCCGGTTGAACGGTTCAAGGCGGCCATTGGCAAACACTGTCGTCGACACCCACAACGGCACACCAAGCGCCCAGAAGCGCCGGTCGACGGCCAGTGACCGCAATGGTGTCAGCGGCAGTTTCTGGGCACCGATCGGTCCGCTGCCGGAACCCAGATCACGCAACTCCCGGAAGAACACGTAGGACTTGTTTTCCCACATGACCTGGCGAGCCTGACCGGGATTGTCTTTCAGCCAGGTCCTGAGAGCCTGCATAGACATCTCTTCACGGGTCAGTTCCTTGCGGTCTATCAGAACCTTGCCGATGGACGTATAGGGCAAACCGGTCTTGGCCGCATAGCCCAGCCGGACGGTGCCACCTTCGCGCAGGCGCACCCGGCCGGACCCCTGGATCTGCAAGAAGAACAGATCGGGCCAGGACCTCAGGTACAACAGCTCAAGATTGCCGGATGACAGCTGGCCCTGTTCAATCTGCTGCCGGGTGAAGTAGGGCTGGGCTGTGCCGTTGACGATCCGACCATAGGCTACACCAAGCCTGGCCGCGGCGGATTTGGAGAGCCTGACCAGATCGTCCGGGCGGCTGAGGACCGGAACACTGAACTCGCGGCTCTTCACCCTGCTGCCCTCAATCTCCGGTTCGAAATAGCCGGTGAACTGGCCCTTTGCTCCGCTGATGCTAACGGCAACCAGCCGGGTCTCGAAGAAGCTGCGCGCGGCGGCCGGTGTGCCGGCTGCCTGTTCTGCCTGCCTGCATACGGTCTGCCAGTCCCGGCGGCTGCCGGACAACACTGCCTTGCGGGCAAACCCGACGCCGCTGGATGTCAATTCAGCGCATGCATCAACAAACACCTGAAGCGCCGCACTGTGATTGTCATGCTGCCAACCCGCCAGACTGTTGAAGGAGACCTGTTCAAGCCGCAGTGCCGCCGCCGGCTGTGCGGCCGCAACAGACATCATGATGGCCAGCAGGGCAAGGGCAAGCTGTTTGCAGCGGGTTGCGGCATACATCCAGAATTCTCAGTCGGCCTCGGTGGCAACCAGCCGCCAGTTCGGGTCGCGTGAATTGACCGGACGCTCAAAGGTCCAGACGTCGGTGATTTCCTGGATCTCCGAAGGATCGCCGTCAATCACCCTGCCCTCGTCATCCAGCGTGGCGGTGATCAAGTCACTGACAAACTTGATGCTGACCTGGGCATCGCCGCCGGCAAGGGAGATCTTGCTGATATCGGCCTTGTTGATGCCGACAAATTTCGATTCCAGCGTGTGGCCGAGTTTCTTGCGCTCATCAATGGCCGCTGCAAAACCATCATAGACCTCGCGGGACAACAATGGCTTCAGGGCCTGTTTGTCGCCTTCGGCAAAGGCATTGACAATCATCTCATAGGCCATGCGGGCGCCACCAAGAAATTCACGCGGCGAGAAGTCATTGTCTGCCTTGGCCAGATCCTCAATGCCCTTGGCGACAGCCGAGCCTTTTCTGGCATAACCCTGCCAGATCGGCTTGCGGTCGTCGTCGTCCTCGTCGTCTTCGGGTGCGGAATCAGGCGGGCTGATGGTGGTCGGCTTGTTTCGGCCCGGCAGCGGCACCACATTGTCGGAAGAGGATTGCGCATCATCGTTTTCACCGGCAAACGGGTCGAATGGCTTTTCATTGCCGGTCCGGGTGCCGAGCACGGCGCGCAGACGGAAGAAGATGATCACAGCCACTGCGAGAATAATAATATTGAAAGGGTCAAAGACCTGATTCATAGCGTTTGCCAGTTCCTGTCGTTGGTTGGTGTGCCGGCGGCGATGACGCCTGCAAGTGATTTACATACTGTTATATAAGTACTGATTGTACAAAGGTGCAATGCTGCGGCATTGTGATCGTGCCTGACAGGCCACCAAGCACCGGAATTTGCGATTCACAACGATCGAGTGTGATTACCAATGCGACTATTTCTGTTCTTAGCCTTTGTTGTGGTCCCCATTGTGGAGATCGGACTGTTTTTGCAGGTGGGCTCCTACATTGGCGTGCCGGCGACGCTGGGGCTTATCATATTGACCGCCATTGCCGGCACCATGCTGGTGCGCAGCCAGGGCATCGATGTCATCCGCAAGGTACAGAGTTCCGCCGATCGAGGAGAAATGCCGGTTTCCGCGCTGGCTCAGGGCCTGTTTGTGCTGATTGCCGGCGTGCTGCTGCTGACACCGGGCTTCGCCACGGATACGCTCGGATTCGCCTTGCTGATTCCGCCGGTACGGGAACTGATTGGCGCAAAAATCTGGAAACTCATTGAACCCAATGTGGTTACATCGACATCGACACAATGGTCGTCCACTCACACCACGGGCGGCCGGACCCACCCGGGCGGCACCGTTATTGACGCCGAAGCCGTGGAGATTGACGAGACTGCCGGAAACAATGCTGAAAAACCCGGCAATACGCAACGTCTGCAGTGATTCCAGCAATAAACCCGGGGTCAGACTTTTGCCTTGCAGCATGATAACTTGCGTCAATGCTGATGCCGTGATAGCCACGCGTGGAATAAATTCGACTTTATGACTCAGAGGGCAGATTGACCATGGCAAAAGCGGCTAAGAAGGCAAGCAAGAAGGCAGCACCTGCAGCGGAAGCAGCAGCACCGGACGCTTCCGGCGGCAACGGCGCCACACAAGGCGCTGCGCCATCGATGAAGATTCTCGGCCAGTATGTGAAGGATCTTTCATTTGAGAACCCTGATGCACCGCGCTCGCTCGCCGGCCAGGACGGTCAGCCGGAGATCAACATCTCAGTGAATGTGAATGCCAAGCCACTGGCTGAAACGGACTTCGAGGTCGAGTTGCACCTGGACGCGAAAGCCATGAACAAGGACAAGGTGGTTTTCGCAACCGAGCTTCTGTATGCCGGCATTTTCCGGCTGGAGAACATCCCGCAGGATGCGCTGCACCCGATTGTCCTGGTTGAATGCCCGCGCATGATATTCCCGTTTGCCAGGCAGATCGTCGCTGATGTGACCCGCAATGGCGGCTTTCCGCCGCTGATGCTCGACCCGATCGACTTTGCAGCCATGTATCAGCAGCGTGTCGCCGCTGAAGCTGCCAACGCCTGAGCGGGCAAACTTCAGTCAGAGCCTGTCGTGCCCTGACTGCTGGCAGCACGTCGCCACAACGGGTTTTCTCCCAGACCGGCAACCATGGTTTCGTGGGCGTCGATTTCCGCCCGGCTCAACCGGCCAGGCAGCGGTGACGGACGGGCACTTACCTTGGCCTGTCCGACTTCGGTCTTGGTTTCAACCCGGTGTGTCTCATTGGTCAGGCCCAGCACGGTCTGGCGTCCGCCGATCAGTTCCATATAGACGTCGGCAAGCAGTTCTGAATCCAGCAGTGCGCCATGCTTGTCGCGCCGCGAGTTGTCGATACCGTAGCGCCGGCACAATGCATCGAGGCTGTTCGGCCCCATCGGATAGCGCTTGCGGGCAAGCGCCAGAGTATCGATGACCCTGTCCATGGAAAGCTGCTCCAGATCGATCCAAGAGAATTCGGCATTGAGGAACTTCATGTCGAACGGCGCATTGTGAATGATCAGAATGCCGTCATCGATGAAGTCAAGGAAATCCTGCGCAATTTCCTTAAACACCGGCTTGGAGCCGAGAAACTCCTCCGAAAGACCATGCACATTGAACGCTTCTTCCGGCATGTCCCGCTTCGGATTGATGTACTGGTGGTACACATTTCCGGTCGGGATATGATTGAGCAGTTCGACGGCGCCGATTTCCACGATGCGATCGGCATGTTCGGCAAACGGATCAAGCCCCGTGGTTTCAGTGTCCATGACGATTTCACGCATCTGGTCGCTCTCCAGCCAGTGATTCAAGCTCTTCGACAATAGCAAGAACCTGAGCGCGTGTATCATCCAATGGCACATCTGTGGAAATCACATGGCTGGCCGCGGCACGTTTGTCGACATCGGGAACTTGCCTGGCCAGAATGGCTTCAAATTTTTTCTCGTCCATGCCAGGCCTCGTCATTGCCCGGGCGCGTTGAACCCCGTATGGCGCTGATGCAACCATAACCGCGTCAAATTCATCCGCCCGGCCGGTTTCAAACAACAAGGGTATGTCAAATACCGCGATGCTGCTTCCCGCAGATTTTACCGATTCAAGAAATGCGTCCTGCTCTCTGCGCACCAGAGGATGAACGACCGCTTCCAGCCTTTTCATGGCATCAGCGTTGTTCAGGACTTCTTTTGATAGCGCGGTGCGGTCGATTGCACCGTGTTGGACAACAGCAGGGAACAACCTGCCAATGGGTGCCACGGCATCACCGCCTTCGGCGTAGAGGCGGTGGACAACCGCGTCGGCATCGAAAACCGCAACGCCGGCGTCGCGCAGCATATCGGCAACCGTTGATTTGCCCATCGCAATGGACCCGGTCAGCGCTGCCTTGAAGACCGGAGCGTCAGCCATGAGACAGCAAATCCTGTTCAACCAAATTGCGCAATTCATCGGTGACCCGGGGCTGGATGCCGAACCACAACTGAAACCCGGGCACTGCCTGATGCAGCAACATGCCGAGACCGTCGAGAACCGGGCGTCCGAGTTGGCGGGCTTGTGCCAGCAGGTCGGTTTCCAGCGGCGCATAGACAATATCGCTGACCACACAGTCGGATCGGGTATTGTCCAGGGGGAGCAGCAATGGCTGCCGCCCCACCATGCCGAGTGATGTCGTGTTGACCAGCAAATCCACCCTGCCGGTTACAGACTCCATATCCTCCCACGGCACCGGTTTAATAATGTCCGGACGAAGAGCAGCGATATCGCGGGCTTTCTGGACTGTCCGGTTGGCAATATGGATCGCTGAGCAGCCATTTTGCAGCAGCGCATCTGCAATGCTGCGGGCAGCGCCGCCGGCACCCAGAATGAGCACCTTGGCGCCATCCAGTTGCAAATCCGGATGACTGGCCCTGAGATGGCCGACATATCCGGCCCCGTCAGTTGAGGTGCCTCTCAACAAACCGTCGCGCCGGTAAATCGTATTGACGCTGCCTATCGCAGATGCGGCATCGTCCACGGCATCAAGGTACGGGATGACCGCCTGCTTGTGGGGCGTGGTGACATTGCATCCTGCCGATTGCCCGGCCCGGATGGACGCGAGGAAGTCCGGCAATTCTTCCGCGGGCATATCACAAACCCCGTACCTGGAATCGACTCCATACATGTCGATCCAGTAGTTGTGAATCAGCGGTGACCGCGAATAGGTAATGCCGTGGCCCAGGATACAGACATTGGTACTGGTACTCAGGTTCATTGCAAGCCATTATAATGTTTAAAGAATTTTATAAGTGGAAGAAGCGGCATTCCCATAATGGTGAAATGGGATCCTTGTATTTCTTCGAACAGCCGGATGCCTTTGCCTTCGATCTGGTAGCATCCAACTGATCCCAGAACTTCGGATCCGGTCTCCTCCAGATACGTATCTATGTCATCAGCAGTGAGTCGATACATACTCAGGCTGGCGGTATCATTGAATTGAAACACCGGCTGGTTGTTGTGCCAGCAGGCCACTGCGGACATCAGAACATGTGTCCGGCCTTGCAGTTGCGCCAGCTGCCCGGCAGCCTGCGGCAGATTTTCCACTTTACTGAATATTTTCCCGTCGCACGCCAGCACCTGATCCGAACCGATGACCAGGTCAGATGGATTGTTGCCGCCGACGGCCTCTGCCTTGGCGTTGGCCAGTGCAAGCGCCAGGTCCTCGCCACCAAGGCCTGATTCCAGAAGCCGGGTTTTCAGTTCGGCTTCATCGATGCCGGCAGCCGTCGCGTCAAAGCGATAACCGGCATTGCTCAACATTTGACGGCGTGCCGAACTGTTTGATGCAAGGATCAGTTTCACTGGCTTTCAGACCTGGCCATGGCTTACCCCGAACCTGGTTGCGCTTCTGCCATGAGGTTCATGACAGCGGCAGCGGTTTCCTCGATGGACCGGCGGGTTACATCGATTATAGGCCAGTTGTTGGCGCTGCACAGTTTGCGCATTGCCAGCAGCTCTTCGGTGATTGCCTTTCGGTCCACATAAGACGTATCGCGGCCCTCATTCAGGGTCAGCAGCCGGTGGCGCCGAATCTGGGAAATCCGATCCGCACTGGCGATCAGGCCCACAATCAGCGGGTGCTTCAACTTGGACAATCCCGGCGGCGTGGGAATACCCGGAACAAGCGGAATGTTGGCGGTCTTGATGCCCCGGTTGGCGAGATAGATGCTTGTCGGTGTCTTGGACGACCGGCTGATGCCGAGCAACACGACGTCCGCCGATTCCAGGTCCTGGGTTATCTGGCCGTCATCATGGGCCATGGTGTAGTTCAGGGCGTCGATTCTCTGGAAATATTCGGCGTTGAGAACATGCTGACCACCTATGTGGGGCTTGGATTTCGCATTCAGATAAGTTGCCAGGCTTGCAATCACCGGATCCAGGATCGAAATACACGGTATGGACAACGCCTCGCAGCGTTCTTCAATTTCCACCTTCAACTTGTCGTCTGCAATCGTGTACAGCACGATGCCCGGTTGCTTCTCCACCTCACCGATCATCCTGTCGAGCTGTTTGGATGTCCGGACCAGGGTGTAGATGTGTTCGATCGGCTGGTAGCCGGGATAGTACGCGGTCGCAGCTCGGGCTACCGTGTTCAGGGTCTCGCCAGTCGCATCCGAAACCATATGCATATGAAAATATTGCTTGGCGGTGGTTTTCATAAACCGGGCATAGCGTGTTTATGAATTGTGGAAAAGAGGAAGCTGGAATCCAAACCTATATGGTTGATCCACACATGGCGGTTTTTGTTCAAACAGCAGCCCGCTCTGGAATAGATTTTCCACTGTTGATAATTACCGGGATTGTGCCTAAGCAATGACAATTAGCGTGGGTAAGTTGTTGACAGAATTCCAGTCAGGCCAGATATGAAAACTATTTCATATAGTTACAGATATTGATAAGTCTGGAAAAAATCTCACAAAGTGCGGGGAAAAAATCTTCACACTGAAGAGTGATGTTGAGGACAGGTCATTTCTGCTATCCACAACACAACATCATCAACACCAAAAGATATAGATTGTTTGAGAGAAGGATAAAGAGATTGAGCAAACCCCTACTGGACACTCTTACTGGTTTGTCTCCATCGCGACGTCCCGTCTGGCTTATGAGACAGGCAGGACGCTATCTGCCTGAATACCGCGAAGTGAGGCAGACGGCAGGTGGTTTTCTGAATCTCTGTTATACGCCGGATCTCGCCTGCGAAGTGACATTGCAGCCCTTGCGCCGCTATGACCTGGATGCGGCAATCCTGTTTGCCGACATTCTCCTGATCCCCCAGGCAATGGGCTGTGATCTGGATTTTCGCGAGAATGAAGGGCCGGTGCTGAGAAAGATCGGTTCAGCTGCGGACGTCGCGCAATTGAACAGCGGTATCGATGAACTCAACAAGATCCTGTCACCGGTTTACGATGCGGTGTCGGCGATCAAGAGCAACTTGGATGAAGATAAGACGCTGATCGGTTTTTGTGGTGCTCCCTGGACAGTTGCAACTTACATGATCGAGGGCGGCACATCTGTGGAACGCGCTGCATCCAGGCTGGCAGCCTTCGCAAACGAGGACTGGCTGAACGAGCTGGTCGACAAGCTGGTGTCAGCGTCCATCGAGTATTTGTCATGTCAGGTTGAAGCCGGGGCTGAGGTGCTGCAGATTTTCGATACCTGGTCGGGTGATTTGAGCGGTGAATTGCTGCAGCGGTATTGCTTTCAACCGATTGCGGCGATGCGGTCAGAGTTGAAGAAACGCCATCCGCATGTACCGGTGATTGGCTTCGCCCGCGGCATTGGTGTGTCCCAGACAGATTTTGTTGCAGCCAGTAAAGTTGATGGCGTGAGCATCGAGTGGCCGGTCAACACGGGATGGGCTAGGGACAATCTGATTGAGCGTTGCGTTGTGCAGGGCAATCTTGACCCGCTTTCCCTGATCGGTGGCGGTGATGGGATGCTGAATGCCACGAGGCAGATATTGCAGGACCTTCCGGCAGACAGACATATCTTCAATCTCGGCCATGGCATTCGCAAGGAAACACCTCCTGAACATGTCAGTGACCTTGTGTCGTTTATTCGTGAATTCGACCGGACCGCCAAACCATGAGCTATGAGTGGGTCAAAGTCATACACCTGCTGGCGGTGATTTCCTGGATGGCCGGGCTGCTCTACCTGCCGCGGCTGATGGTCTATCATGCCGGCGCCGATATGGGTGGTGAGTTGTCCGAAACACTGAAGGTGATGGAACGCCGGCTGCTGAAGGCCATCATGACGCCGGCGATGATCGTCAGCTGGATTTTCGGTATCTGGCTGGGAGCGTTACAGGGGTTGTGGAGCGAGTGGCCGGTCTGGTTCGTGTTGAAACTTGTGTTGGTGGTGGCGATGTCGGCTGCGCATCTCTGGCTGGCCGGTCAGGTGAAACTGTTTGCGGCGGACAAAAACACCAAGTCGGCAAGAGCATTCCGGTTTATCAATGAAGTCCCCACCCTGCTGATGATCGGCATTATCTGCCTGGTGGTCGTCAAACCGTTTCTGTGACGCAAATGTGTGTAATTTGATGTTTTCTAAACTCACCGAAGCTGGTATAGACTAAGCAGTACGGCAGTGCTGACACAGACTGCCGCCGCCTCCCCCATTTGGTAATCACTCAATCCGACATGTGAGCTGGCTGCCAATTTTCCTGATCACACATATGGGTCGATAACCGATGACCAATCTTGACGAACTCGAGCAGATCAAACTTTTTGATCTTAAGCAGAAATCTCCGGCAGAGCTTCTGAGTGCGGCCGAAGAGCTTGAAGTCGAGAACGCCAGCGTACTGCGCAAGCAGGAGCTGATGTTCACGATCCTGAAAAGTCTGGCTGCCAGGGATGTCAACATTATCGGGGAAGGTGTTGTCGAGGTTATGCCTGATGGTTTCGGGTTCCTGCGCTCGCCGGACGCCAACTACCTGGCCGGGCCTGACGACATTTATGTAAGCCCGAGCCAGATCCGCAAATTTGCGCTCAAGACCGGCGATACGGTTGAAGGCGACATTCGTAGCCCTAAGGACGGCGAGCGGTATTTTGCCCTGCTGAAAGTCAACTCGGTCAACTTCCAGGAACCGGAGAAGGTCCGCCACAAGATTCACTTCGACAACCTGACGCCGCTGTATCCGGACGAGCGTCTGTTCATGGAAGTGAACGATCCGACCAAAAAGGATTATTCGAGCCGGGTCATCGACCTGGTAGCGCCATTGGGCAAAGGTCAGCGTGCACTCATCGTCGCGCCGCCGCGCACTGGTAAGACGGTCCTGCTGCAGAACATCGCGCAGTCGGTCGCGACCAACCATCCCGAATGTTACCTGATTGTTCTGCTGATCGATGAACGCCCGGAAGAAGTGACCGACATGCGCCGTTCGGTGAACGGTGAAGTGGTCAGCTCGACGTTCGACGAGCCGGCCAGCCGTCACGTACAGGTTGCCGAGATGGTGATCGAAAAGGCCAAGCGACTGGTGGAGCATGGCCGTGACGTGGTGATCCTGCTGGATTCGATCACCAGGCTTGGGCGCGCCTACAATACAGTCGTGCCGTCGTCGGGCAAGGTGCTGACCGGGGGCGTCGATGCCAACGCATTGCAGCGCCCGAAGCGGTTCTTCGGTGCGGCACGAAATATTGAAGAAGGTGGTTCGCTGACCATCATCGCCACGGCGCTGATTGATACCGGCAGCCGGATGGACGAAGTGATCTTTGAGGAATTCAAGGGCACCGGTAACTCGGAAGTTGTGCTCGACCGCAAGGTTGCTGACAAGCGTGTCTTCCCTGCCATGGACATCCTGCGCTCCGGCACCCGTAAGGAAGAGCTTCTGGTCGATCCCGGTAACCTCAAGAAGACCTATGTGTTGCGTCGGATTCTCAACCCGATGGGAACGGTCGATGCCGTCGAGTTCTTGCTCGACAAACTGCGCCAGACAAAATCCAACGACGATTTCTTCGATTCAATGAATGCCTGACGCCAGCAGGTCTTCCGCATTTGTCATCGGCAGATTGCAGGTCTGGTTGCGGCATACGAACACCGCCGGCTGATCAAGGCCGGTCTTTCCGGCTGCCGGGTGGTCGGCTGGCAATTGCATGTCTCGAGCCACCTGCATGATCAATAGATTCGGAGACGAAACCTTCAGACAGGTCCGGTGAAGATCAGCAAAGCCGTTGTCTCCCGGTTCGCCCACGAGGACAAGTTGTGGCTGCTCGGCCAGCGCTGTGAACGCCAGCCAGGCGGTCGGACAGGCAAACGGATTTCTGGTCATGTGCGGCTTGAGCCAGTCGAAGACGGCCTCCGCTTTTTCCTGATAGTCGGGCTTGGCGAGATAGGCCGAAAGCTTCCAAAGATTGATTGCCATGGTTGCGTTGGCATTCGGGGTCACGTCATCGTTTGCATATTTGTCGCGAACAATGAGATCGGTCGCATCGGCGGGCGCCATGGCAAAGGCACCATCAGCCGCATCGAGATAATGATCCAGCGCCTCTTCCATGAGGTCGCCTGCCCTGTCAATCCATGCTCGATCAAGGGTCACTTCATAGGCGGCAAGGTGGGCCGAGATCAGCAACGCATAATCATCCGCGGTGGCGTGGCTTCTGACCTGGTTGTCCCTGAAACTGTGATACAGCCGCCCGTCGACCCGCAAATGTGTTGCGAGATTTTCGAGCGTCGCGAGCGCCACCTTTTGCAGATTGGCATCTTCCAGTGTGACCGATGCGTTGAGCAGCGCAATCACCGTCAGGGCATTCCAGTCGGTCAACGCCTTGTCGTCCCAGCCGGGGGCAATGCGGCTGCGGCGATGGGTGAGCAAGGTGTCGCGGGCCTCGGCCAGCAAGGCTTCTTCCGTCTCGGACAGCAGCTCAGGATGATCGGTGCGGTTGAGAATGTTGGTGTGTTCCCAATTGCCCGCCTTTGAGACGTCGTAGATCTCGCAGAAAAGATGTCGAGTCGAATCAGTTAACAAATGGTTAATTTCCGATTCGGACCAGCAATAATACTTGCCTTCCACCCCTTCGGAATCCGCGTCATAACTGGACGCAAACAGCCCCTCGGGCGTTTTCATGTCGGACAGCAGCCAACCCACGGACTGTTCGATTCGCTGGCGGAACAGTTCGTTTGGTTGCGCGTTCTGCATCCTGCACAGCAAGGTTATGTATTGGGCGTTATCGTACAGCATCTTCTCGAAGTGCGGCACCAGCCACTCTTCGTCCACCGCATATCGGGCAATGCCGCCGCCGAGATGGTCATAGATGCCACCCTGGCTGATCTTCTTCATGGTCAGCTGCACGGCTGCGTCATATCGCCTGTCCGGGTTGCCAAGATGAACCGACCACAACAGGTTGAACAGTGGGCCTTGTGGAAATTTCGGCGCCCGGCCGATGCCGCCATTGACCGGATCGACCGCACGCATCACCTGCTCCGTCATCTTGTGCAGAAGGCCATGGTCGGGTTCCGGGTCGGTGCTGGCGGGCGGCGGTGCGGCGAGGCGTTCGAGCAGCGCATCGGTATTGCTGGTGATTTTTTCCGGCTCGGTCTGCCATATGCGTGAAAGCTCGCGCAGTACATGTGAAAAAGACGGCCTGCCGTATTTCGACTCTGGCGGAAAATAGGTGCCGCCCCAGAACGGTTTCAGATCCGGCGTCAGGAACATGGTCAGCGGCCAGCCACCCTGCTCTCCCATCACGTGAAGCGCGTCCATGTAGATGCGGTCAATGTCCGGGCGCTCTTCGCGATCGACCTTCACATTGATGAAGTTCGCGTTCATCAGCTCGGCGACAGCATTGTCTTCAAAGCTTTCATGCGCCATCACATGGCACCAGTGGCAGGCCGCATATCCGATTGACAGAAGGATGGGCTTGTTTTTAGTGCGGGCTTCGGTAAACGCTTCATCACCCCATGGAAACCAGTCAACCGGATTGGTGTCGTGCTGGAGCAGATATGGGCTGGTTTCAGTTGCGAGCCGGTTTTTTCTGGCTGTCGAAGTCGACATGGGTTGAAGCTGCCTCATTGCTGGATCGGAGTGATATGCCGGATAGTCTTGATACGATTTACGCATTGTCGTCGGGTTCGGGCAAGGCGGGTGTGGCAATTGTCCGCGTCTCCGGGCCCGAGGCTGCAACGGCGTTGCGGAATTCATGTGGCCGGTTGCCGAAGCCACGTGCCGCTGAGCGGGTGTCGGTGTATGTGTCGCAGGGCAGCGTCAAACTGGATGAGGCCATTGCGCTGTGGTTTCCCGGACCCGCCAGTTTTACCGGTGAAGATGTGGCCGAGTTTCACCTGCATGGCAGTGTCGGCATTGTTCGGATGTTTCTGTCCGAGCTTGGTTCGCTGCCCGGCTGCCGGCCGGCGGAGCCGGGAGAGTTTACCAGGCGTGCGTTGTCCAAAGGCAAGCTCGACCTGGTCGCTGTCGAAGGACTGAACGACATGCTGGCGGCAGAAACCGCCACCCAGGTCCAGCAGGCTCTGTTTCACGTGGACGGCAGAGCGTCCGACATTTTCCAGCAATGGCGTGACGAGCTGATTGAAGCCGGCGCGCTGGCTGAAGCCTGTATCGATTTTACCGATGAGGAAGGTGTGGCTGACGAAGCGCTGCCCAAGGTGCGTGACAGCGTGGCCCGGCTCATCGACACGATGACGGAAAATCTCGATGACAGCGAGCGCGGACATCTGAACCGGGCAGGAGTGCGGGTGGTGCTGGCGGGGTCACCGAATGTCGGCAAGTCGAGCCTGCTGAATGCCATTGCGGCGCGCGATGTGGCGATTGTCAGCAGTGAAGCGGGTACGACCCGGGACGTGGTGGAGGTGTCGCTGGACCTGGATGGCACGTCGATCATCATCAGCGATACGGCCGGCCTGCGCGAGCGAACCGATTCACATGTGGAACAATTGGGCATAGAGCGGACACACCAGCGCCTGTCATACGCCGATATCGTCATCAGTGTCGCCTCCCCTGAGGCAGATTGGCAGAATACCGGTGTCGATTCACCAACGTTACGAATCTGGAACAAGGCCGATATCAGCAAGTCCGATCACCCGGCTGTTGCTGATCTGCAGGTTTCGGCCCTGACCGGTGAAGGCATATCAGATCTGCTGGACACATTGTCCGGCATGGCGGCGGAACTCGCCGGCAGCGGTGAACCGGCACTGCTGGTGCGCGAGCGCCAGGTCCAGGCGGTAAAGTCGGCGCTGGCGCACCTCGAAAGCGCATTGAAGCCCGGCCTGCCGATCGAGCTTGTCGCCGAAGAACTCAGAAGGGCATCCCGCAATGTTGGCAGGCTGACCGGCGAGGTCGGAACGGAAGACCTGCTCGACAGTATCTTTTCGAAATTCTGCATCGGCAAATAGCGGCGTCTCCCGAGCGGCATGGTTTCACGTGAATCACCGGATTTTGTTTCACGTGAAACGAAGTCTTTTTTGATGTTTTTCCACAGTTCGTGTATTGAGCGGGCACCATGACCCAGAACCGGAAGCCAGACTTTGATGTGGTCGTCGTTGGCGGCGGCCATGCAGGCTGCGAGGCAGCAAGCGCCGCGGCGCGCCGTGGCGCACGCACAGCCCTGGTCACGCACCGGCAATCGACCATCGGCGAGATGTCGTGCAACCCGGCAATGGGCGGACTGGGGAAGGGGCACCTGATCCGGGAAGTCGATGCACTTGACGGGCTGATTGGAAGGATCAGCGACAAGGCGGCGATTCAGTACCGGCTGCTCAACCGGTCGAAAGGACCCGCGGTCAGAGGCCCTAGGGCACAGATTGACCGGCAGCTCTACCGCGATGCCATGCAGGCGGCAATTCTGCACCATGACAGCCTGACGGTGATCGAGGCGGCTGTTGCCAGCTTTGCCATGAGCGATGGACGGGTGTGCGGGATTGTCAGCGAGGACGGGCGCGAGATATCTGCGACCAGCGTCGTGCTGACGACCGGCACCTTTCTCGGCGGGCTGATCCATATCGGCGAGAAGAAGATCCCGGCGGGTCGTGTCGGCGAGGAGCCGAGCAACGGACTGGCCCGTGTTCTGCGCGGCACCGGGCTGCAGATCGGCCGGCTGAAGACCGGAACGCCGCCGCGGCTCGACGCCTCGACGATCGACTATTCAGGGCTCGAGGAGCAGGCCGCCGACGAAAGCCCGTTCTATTTCTCGACGCTGACCAGCGAAACCCATGCGCCGCAGATCAGCTGCCACATCACCCACACCAATGCCGACACGCACAAGATCATCTCCGACAACCTGGAGAAGTCGGCGATGTATGCGGGTTTCATCGAAGGGACGGGGCCGCGCTACTGCCCGTCCATCGAAGACAAGGTTGTCAAGTTTGCCGAGCGTTCGTCGCACCAGATCTTCCTGGAGCCGGAGGGAATAGACGACATCACCGTGTATCCGAACGGTATTTCTACATCACTGCCGGAGGATGTGCAGGACGCCTATGTGCATTCGATCGCCGGTCTGGAGAATGTGAAAATCCTGCAACCGGGTTATGCGATTGAATATGACTATGTCGATCCACGTGAACTTGATGCTGGGCTTGCGCTGAACAAGCTGCCGGGCCTGTTTCTGGCCGGCCAGATCAATGGCACCACCGGATATGAAGAAGCCGCTGCCCAGGGCCTGGTGGCTGGGGCGAATGCGGCTGCCCGGGCGTGCGGCCTGGATCAGCTGACCATCGACAGGTCGCAGGGCTATATCGGCGTAATGATCGACGACCTGGTCACCAGGGGCGTGAGCGAGCCGTACCGGATGTTTACTTCGCGCGCCGAGTACCGGCTGCTGCTGCGTGCCGACAATGCGGATCAGCGCCTGACGCCTCTGGCAATTGAGAAAGGCCTGTGCTCACTCGAAAGGCAGCAACAGTTCGCCGCCAAGATGGAAAACCTTGCAAGCCTTCGTGACAGGCTGCAGACATTGTCGCTCAGCCCGCATGCCGCCGAACAGGCTGGCCTGCCGGCCAACAAGGACGGCAGGATCAGGTCCGCGTACGAGTACCTGTCATATCCGAATGTGGATTTCACCCGGCTCAGCCAGGTCTGGCCGGACCTGCAGCAGACAGATCGGAACCTGCGTGAGCTGATTGAGGCCGAGGCCGTCTACGCCACCTATGTCGACCGCCAGAAGGCCGAGATTGACGCCTTCAACCAGGATGCGAAAACCATCATTCCCGATGACATCGATTACGGCCTGATCGCCGGACTGTCCAATGAAGTCCGCCAGAAGCTGGCTGAACGGCGCCCGCAAACCATTGGCCATGCAGCCCGCATAGACGGCGTGACCCCGGGAGCGCTGGTGCTGGTGATCGCACATATGCGCAAACAGGCCGGCGCCCGGCTGGCGAGCTGAGCAACCATGGCGCAGACATGGTTAATTCCTGACAGCGTGACGCCCGACGACCTGCCTGAAGTCTTCAATGTTTCACGTGAATCACTGGAAAGGCTGCGGATCTATGTGGCGGAATTACTGCACTGGCAGGCCCGCATCAACCTGATCGCACCCTCGACAATCGACCAGGTCTGGCATCGTCATATTTGTGACGGGTTGCAATTGTGTGATCATCTCAGTGGAAACGAGAGCCTGATTGTCGATATCGGGTCCGGTGCCGGGATTCCCGGCATACCGCTGGCGATATGGCTTGCCGGGACCAACAGCGCTGCCGAAGTGGTGATGATCGAGGCCAATGCGAAAAAGGCGGCGTTCCTGAGGCATGTGAGCAGGGCGTGCAGTTTAAACACCCGAATCATCAACGCCCGGGTAGAATTGCTCGGCAAATCGGATTTGCAGCAGGCGGTGGATGTGTGCGTGGCCCGAGCATTGGCGCCATTGCCCGGACTACTGGAACTGGCGGCGCAATTACCGGTTCATCCACAACGAATGTTGTTCCTCAAGGGACAAGATGTTGATGCTGAATTGACCGAGGCTACTAAATGTTGGAATATTTCGTTCTGCAAACACTCAAGTCGTACCCAGCAAAATGGCTGCATTCTTGAAATTCATGAGGCCGAACGTGTCAGCGAAAATTCTACAGCATCCGACTGATCCAACACCCCGCATCCTGGCGGTTGCCAACCAGAAAGGCGGGGTTGGCAAGACCACCACTGCCATCAACTTGGGCACCGCGCTGGCGGCAGTTGGCGAGAAGGTTCTGGTCATTGACCTGGATCCGCAGGGCAATGCCAGCACCGGCCTTGGCATTGAGCGGGCCGCGGAGCAGGTGTCCACCTATGAGGTGCTGGTCGGCGAGGCGGATCTGCACGAGGCGATTCAAGGTTCGGAAATCCCGGGCCTTGACTGCGTGCCGTCTTCAATGGACCTGCTCGGCGCTGAGCTGGAACTGGCCGAGTACAACCGCAAGACATACCGGCTGAAGGATGCCATAGAGAAGCTGATCGTGTTCAGCGAGGCAAGCCCGTACACCTACATCCTGGTCGACTGCCCACCGTCGCTGAACCTGTTGACGATAAACTCGCTGTCGGCCGCACACGCCATACTGGTTCCGCTGCAATGCGAGTTCTTTGCTCTGGAAGGATTGAGCCAGCTCCTCAATACCGTGGAGCGGGTCAAGGCCAACCTCAATCCGACTCTGGAAATCCAGGGCATTGTGCTGACCATGTTCGATCGCAGAAATTCGCTGTCGGAGCAGGTGGCACAGGATGTCCGCGGCGTATTGGGCGCCAAGGTCTACGAAACGGTCATACCGCGCAATGTCCGGGTGTCGGAAGCGCCGTCTTACGGCAAGCCGGTATTGCTGTATGACAATACCTGCGCCGGATCACAGGCGTACATCCGTCTGGCATCGGAGATCATCCGTCGTGAGCGTTCGTTACGCGCGGCCTAGAGAATAACAATGAAGTCTGAGAAAAAATCATGACGGCACTACCAAAGAAGAGACTGGGCCGCGGACTGGCCGCGTTGATCGGCGATGCTGCGCCGGAGGAGACGGTCGCTGAACAGGCGTCCGGCCGCGCCAATGGTTTGCGGGAGTTGCCGATCGAACTGGTTCAGAGCAATACCCTGAACCCGCGCAAGGTGTTCAACCAGGAAGACCTGGATGACCTGGTCAGTTCGGTAGCCGAGAAGGGTATTCTGCAACCCGTTGTGGTCAGACCGGTTGGCGACGGCGAAAATTATCAGATCGTTGCCGGCGAGCGCCGGTGGCGGGCGGCGCAGAAGGCAGGCCTGCACCACATACCGGCGCTGGTGCGTGAACTTTCCGACAAGGAAGTGCTGGAGATCGCGCTGATCGAAAACGTCCAGCGTGCAGATCTCAACCCGGTTGAGGAGGCACACGGCTATCAGCAACTGATCGACCAGTTTGAGTATACGCAGCAGCAACTCGCCGAATCGATCGGCAAGAGCCGCAGCCACATTGCCAACACGCTGCGACTGACTGCCTTGCCGGCATCAGTGCTGGAAGCATTGCAGACCGGCAAACTGACCGCCGGCCACGCGCGCGCGCTGATCGCAACCGAAGACCCGCAATCCCTTGCCCAGAAGATCATTGCGCTTGGATTGTCGGTTCGCCAGGCCGAAGCGCTGGCCCGTGACACCGGTGCCGGTGCGGCGGGCAAGCCCGCAAAAAAAGCCACGGACTCGAACATTGCGGCCGTTGAGAAACTGCTGGCGGAAGCTTTAGGACTGAAGGTGTCGATCGCCGCAAAAACTGCCGAAAAAGGCAAATTAACCATACATTACAATGATTTAGATCAGCTCGACACGGTTTGTTCCAAGCTTGGCATAAGATCCTGAAGCCTGTTTACCGCGCACGGCGCAATGAACTTGCCGCTGAAATCACGAAGCGTTCAGCGACCGGCCAGTTGACCATCGGCTTTCTTCGCACGTCCGAGTTTGCAATACGCAGGCGTTCGGCAACCGTCTGCAGTTGTTGCAGGCTGCAGGACCTGAGCTGTCCGGCCAGCGCATTGTGGCGCTTGAAGAAAATGGGCGGCCGCCATTCCTTGACAATGGCATCCGGGCGGCGGCCGGTTTCCATTGCGCCGGCCATTTCTACCAGCAGGGTACAGTGATTGGTCAGCGCTATCAGCACAGAGGCCGGCTGCTGGCCTTGTTGCTGCAACGTTGTCACAGCATGGACAGCGGCATCCGGCCTGCCTGAGAATACCGCGTCGATCAGCCCGTCCATGGACGCCGCCTCGTTGCCGGCGATGATCTCGGTCGCATCGGCAAGCGATACGGAGCCGCCTTCGCCGGCGTAGCTGGCAAGCTTCGTCAGCTCAGACTGGAGGAGGGCGGCATTGCCGCCCACGGCGTCGACCACCAGCTCGATTGCCTCGCGATCAATCGCAACGTTCAGGCCGGACATGAAAGTGGCGGCATATTCCAGCAGTTCGCCAACGCTCTGTTCAAAGCAGATAGCGGTTGCCAGATCCGGAGACGCTTCAAATTCCTTCCTCAGAGGCGACGACTTTTTCAGGTCACCGGCTGTGACCAGCAACAGGCAATCCGACCACCCGACACTGACCGCTCCAATGCAGGCCTTGTGAACCGTGCTCGAGGCCGCGTCGACCAGTATCAGCTTGTCGGCGCCGAACATGGAGATGGACTGCAGTTCCTCCAGCAGGCGTCCGGTGTCTGCAGCAAGGTCGGTGTCGGAAAACCGCACCACCTCCCCGTCAGGATGGTTGGAGGTAAAAATTTTCACCGCCTTATTCTTCAGCCGGTTGAGCAGTTCCCAGTTGGGACCGCACAGAAGTGCGCCCTTGTATTTGCTGGACGGGGAACCAAATGCAGCCTCAAACCCCTGAGGCTTGATAACAGCCATGATGGATCTTGACCCTAATTGGTCGCGAGGAATGCTGCCAGACGGGTTCGTACTTCCTGGCCAACCTGTTTGGCGGCCTGTTCCTCGGCATTCACGCGCGCCTGGACGTTTGCAAATGACGCATCCAGCCTGTCGTATGGAACCCTGCTGAAGGCACGTCCGGAAAAGATGACATTCTGGCTGGCAGCATCAACCAGCTGGAACCTGGTGGTCAGGTTGTAGGCGAGCCGGCGATGAACCGTATCCTCGGTGTTGATCAGTGTCTCGGCGTCGCCCTTGGCCTGGAGCTTGAGGTAGTACCGGTCCGGCGCCTGGGTACCGGCCGGCCGGGTCGAGCGGACGATCTCATTGCGGACCAGCTGGCCAACACGGGTCGACTGCTGCGAAACGCTGACTTCAGCGAGTTTCTGCGAAACCGAAGAGCCGTCGTCATTGGTCCCATACAACGGCTGATACCCGCAGGCAGACAGAGCCAGCAGGCCGACCAGAGCAAACGACTTCATTGCGTGTTTCGCGAACATCATCATCCCGCAACTATATTCACCAATTTGTCGGGCACAACAATAACTTTGCGAACCGACAAGCCGTCCAGACTTCGTACCACATTCTCGTGGCGAAGACATGTATCTTCTACCATTTCCCGGTCAGCACCCTTGGCAAACTGCAGTTCAGCCCGCTTCTTGCCGTTAATCTGGACCACGAAAGTGACCTTGTCACTGACCAGGAGGCTTTCGTCGTGATTCGGCCATGGCGCGTCGCAGACCAAACCGTCGCCACCAAGTGCCCGCCAGCATTCCTCGGCAAGATGAGGCATCATCGGCGCAAACAGCTGGACCAGTGAAACCGCCGCTTCACGCTGTGCCATCTTGAGCTCGTCCGATGCATCGTCTGACGACAATGATGCCGCCAGCGCGTTGACCAGTTCGTAAACCCGGGCGATGGCGCGATTGAAGCGCAGGTTGGTAATGTCATCACCGACCGATGCGATCGCCATATGGGTGCTTTTGCGCAATTCGGCTATATTGTCCGCGTCGGCCTTGTGCAATACCTCCGTGACGATCGAAACATTGTCGTCCGCAACCTGGCCGACCAGGCGCCAGATGCGCTGCACGAACCGCCAGGCGCCGACCACACCGGCCTCGGTCCACTCGATATCGCGCTCCGGCGGTGTGTCCGACAACATGAACCAGCGGGCGGTGTCGGCGCCGTACTGCTCGATGATGTCATCGGGATCGATGACGTTCTTTTTCGACTTGGACATCTTTTCGGCCGGGCCGATGGTGACCGCTTCTCCACTCACCGTATCTGTCGCCTTGTCAACGTCCCTTGCGATCTGGGCCGGAACAATCCAGTCGCCTGACTGCGAGCGGTAGGTTTCATGGATCACCATGCCCTGGGTAAACAGGGACTTGAACGGCTCGTCGAGATCGAGATGGCCGCATTTTCGCATGGCGCGCACGAAGAAGCGCGAATACAGAAGGTGCAAAATGGCATGTTCGATGCCGCCGATATACTGATCCACCGGCATCCAGTAGCTGGCTGCATCAGTGTCCACCGGCTGATCGGAATGCGGCGAGCAGAAGCGGGCGAAGTACCAGGACGAATCGATGAACGTGTCGAAGGTGTCGGTTTCGCGCTGCGCCGGTGCACCGCATTTCGGGCACGGAACAGATTTCCACTCGTCGTGACGCTCAAGCGGATTGCCGGGCTTGTCGAAATTGATGTCTTCCGGCAGCACAACGGGAAGGTCAGCAACCGGTACGTCAACCACCCCGCAAGTGTCGCAATGAATGAACGGTATCGGGCAGCCCCAGTAGCGCTGCCGGGACACACCCCAGTCACGCAACCGGTAATTGGTCTTGCGTTCGCCAATGCCGGCGTCAGCCATGCGTTTTGCCACCTCCGCCTTGGCGTCTTCGACCGACATGCCATCGAGAAACCCGGAGTTGACCATGTGGACCGTCGAGGTGTCTTTCTCCAGCAACGCCTCGCTGCCGACGTCCAGCGTTGCCGCATCAGCGTCCTTGGGTGCCACCACCGGGATTACGTCGAGGCCGTATTTGCGGGCAAAGTCCAGGTCACGCTGGTCATGGGCCGGGCAGCCGAACACCGCGCCTTCGCCATAACCGATCAGCACGAAATTCGCCGCATATACCGGCAGGCGCCTTTCCGCATCGAACGGGTGGCGCGCATAGATGCCAAGCGGAATGCCCTTTTTCTCGGCGCGCTCGATGGCTTCTTCGCTGGTCCCCAGTGCGGCGCATTCCTTCTGGAACGCCTTGACGGCATCAGAACTTTGAGCCGCTTTCTGGGTCAACCCATGGTCGGCCGAGATGGCGCAGAAGCTGGCGCCGAAAATCGTGTCGTGCCGGGTCGTGTAAACGGTCAGCTTGTCATCGAGCTGATTGCCGGCCTCGTCTTCAAGCACAAAGGAAAACCTCAGGCCCTCGGACTTGCCGATCCAGTTGCGCTGCATCAGGCGGACTTTCTCCGGCCAGTCGGTCAAGGTGTCCAGGGCGGACAGCAGTTCTTCCGACATGTCGGAAATTTTCAGGAACCATTGCGCCAGCTCACGCTTCTCGACCTCGGCACCGGAGCGCCAGCCGCGCCCGTCGATCACCTGCTCATTGGCCAGCACGGTCTGGTCAACTGGATCCCAGTTGACCATGGACACCTTGCGCTCAACCAGTCCGGCCTTGTGGAACTCGATGAACATGCGCTGTTCGTGACCGTAGTACTCCGGGTCGCAGGTGGCGAACTCGCGGGTCCAGTCAATGGCCAGTCCCATGGATTTGAGCTGGTCGCGCATGGCGGCGATATTCTCATATGTCCACGACTTGGGATGGACCTTGCGTTCAATGGCGGCGTTTTCGGCCGGCATGCCAAAGGCGTCCCATCCCATCGGGTGCAGGACGTTGTAGCCGCACGCCTTGCGGAAACGGGCGATCACGTCGCCCATGGTGTAATTCCGAACATGGCCCATGTGGATGCGGCCGGACGGGTAGGGAAACATCTCAAGCACGTAGTATTTCGGCTTGTCGGATGAGTTGCTGGCCAGGAAACTGCCGGCGTCCGTCCAGGTTTTCTGCCACTTGGCTTCTACACCGCGGGGATTGTATCGCTCAGTCGACATGTCTTGTGGTATGCCTGTTCGTTGATCCTGATTTGTGTTCGCAAGTGCAGTATCAGGAAGCAACCTGACGGGCAAGCAAGACGGCCAAGATTAATGAGTCCGGACCCTAAGATGAATACTGTAACTCAGCGATACAATGACGTAATGGCCCGGATCGAGGTTGCGGCCCGAAAATCCGGCCGCGATGCTGCGGATATCACTCTGGTGGCGGTGTCCAAGACTTTCGCTGCCGGAGATGTCGAGCCGGTGCTTGAGCTCGGCCATCGGGTATTCGGCGAAAACCGTGTGCAGGAAGCCCATGGCAAGTGGCCGGCATTGAAACAGGCCCATTCGGATACCCGCTTGCACCTGATCGGACCGCTGCAGACCAACAAGGCGCGCGAGGCCGTTGCCCTGTTTGACGCCATCGAGACCCTGGACAGGGAAAAATTGGCGCGGATACTGGCAAAGGAGATACAGTCTGCCGGCCGCAGCCCGGAGCTTTTTGTCCAGGTGAATACCGGCAACGAACCGCAAAAAGCAGGCATCGGCCCGGAACAGGCGGACGCATTCCTGAAAGCGTGCACCGCGATCTATGATCTGACCATCACCGGCATGATGTGCATTCCGCCGTTCGATCAGGATCCGGTGCCGCATTTTTCCATGCTGGCCGAGATTGCCGCCCGCCACGGACTGGCAAAGCTCTCCATGGGCATGAGCGGCGACTTTGAGACGGCCATTGAACACGGTGCCACGCATGTGCGGGTCGGCAGCGCGATTTTCGGCAGCAGGGGATAGCTTGTCTAGCGAATGTACAGGAACGTTCCAGGTCCGGAACGTAACAGGATCTGGCGCAGGTGTTGTTGCTGAAGTGCCACACAGCCTTGTGTCGCGCCCCCGTCTGGCGGGCGCAAGTGCATGAACACAGCGCTGCCCTTGCCCGGTATTGGCGGGGTGTCATTGTGACCGAGCACCACCAGCAGATCGTAAAGATGGTCCCGGCGCCATAATAACTCATGGCTGTGCGGGCAGGGCAGTTTGATCGGCCTGTTGTAATCGCGCGAAGCGGGGTCATCACACCAGCCCGCACCGGGAACGATCTGCCTTACAGGGAGAGCGGTAAGCGGGCGAACAACACGATCGGGCCGGTACATGACATAGCGCAGCGGCCAGCGACCCGCCGGTGTCGTCCAGTCACCTTCGGACTTGCTGTAGCTGATGCCGGCCCTTCCGATGCTGCAGGCAAAGGCGATTTCACCCATCGACAGGCAGGCGATATGACCATTGCCTGCGATATGCCTGATCGCGATATCCTGATCAAAAGTTCCCATGCGTGATCCCTGTTGCCCTTTGCAAAGCACACGGCATCAAACTAAAGTCATTTGCAATTGACAATTCCATCAGGACTACATGACTTATGAGTACCAAAAAGAAGATTCTCGTTGTCGATGACGACGATGCCCTGCGCGAGACCATTGTTGAGCAGTTTTCCCTGCACGACGATTTTTCTGTGACGGCAGTAAATGGCGGGTTGCCCGCAGTCAATCATTTGAAATCCGAACTGGTTGACCTGGTTATCCTGGACGTGAACATGCCGGACCTGGACGGCCGCGAAGCGTGCAAGATCATGCGCAAGAACGGATATCGCGGTCCGGTGATCATGCTGACCGCCGAAAGTTCTGATGCCGATACGATTCTTGGCCTGGACGCCGGCGCCAACGACTATGTGATCAAGCCGTTCAAGTTTGCGGTTCTGCTCGCCCGGATCCGGTCACAGCTGCGTCAGCACGAGCAGAGCGAAGACGCGGTTTTCAAAATCGGGCCCTACACGTTCAAGCCCAGTGCGAAGCTTTTGATGCAGGATGACAACAGGAAAATCCGGCTGACCGAGAAAGAGACCTCGATCCTGAAGTTTCTGTACCGGGCCGGAGACCAGGTCATCGGCAGGGACGTGCTGCTGCACGAGGTCTGGGGATACAATGCCGGCGTGACGACCCACACGCTGGAGACCCATATCTACCGCCTGCGCCAGAAGATCGAGGCCGATCCGTCCCATGCCCAGTTGCTGGTCACCGAGGCCGGCGGATACAAACTGGTTCCCTAGAATCCGGACCCTGGGGTCAGGATTCACTAAGTACACGGATCGTGTCACGGGTTCATTTTGGGCCATTAAATTGCTATACCACTTGAAAATCAGGTGTTTGCCCCTTGACCGCAGTAGGCGGCAGGCAGCCTGATGCAAGTGGGACCAAATACCGACAGGCTGATTTATGGGCGTGCGCTCCGCCGTTGATCTGTTGAAACAGATGCCGTTGTTTGCAGGTGTGGATGAGGCACACCTGCAGACGCTGGTGTTTTCGTCGGATGAACTGATCGTTCCGGCCGGACGCACGGTGTTCGAGGCGGGCGATCCGTCGACCAACGCGCTGATCATCAAGCAGGGGGAAGGCGTGGTCATTGATCCTGAGACCGGCGGTGTGCTGGCGCTGGCGGGACCCGGCGCCATGTTTGGCGAGCAGTCCCTGATTGCCGGCATTGCGCGCCAGGTAACCCTGAACGCAAAGACCGAGATCGAGGCCATCGTCATCGAGCAGTCGGTGTTCATGAGATTGTGCGGAGAGTTTCCGGAAGTCGGCATGCAGGTGCTCGAGGTGCTCAACCGCCAGCTTGCGGTGTGTTCCGGCGAACTGAGCGAGGTGCAGACGAGGTTCGAGGTTTCGCCGCTGGAGGAACTGCTCAGCGAAGAAGAAAAGACCTGATGCATCCCTGATCAGGATCGAACAGCTTGTGCATCCTCGATGGGCCGTTCTTTTTGCGGGATCGAACAGCTTGTCCATCTTCGATGGGCCGTGCTCTTTGTGGAGTCGAACAGCTTATCCATCCTCGATGGGTCGTGCTCTTTGTGGAGTCGAACAGCTTATCCATCTCCGATGGGCCGTTCTTCAGAACTTGCTTACCGGGCGGGCCGATGTGAGCCGCAGGTCAGGCGATGTCAACCAGGACAGGTACGTGGTCTGACGGGCGTTCCCAGCCACGCACGTCCTTCAGAATCGCTGCGTTGCTGCACTTTTCCGTCAGGCCTTGCGAAACCCAGACGTGGTCGAGCCGCCGGCCGCGGTCTGAAGCCTGCCAGTCGCGCGACCTGTAGCTCCACCATGAATAGATCTTGTTCGGTTCCGGCATTTCGGCCCGGATCGGGTCATGCAGGTTGCAGGTGGCTTGGATGTCGAGCAGCCGCTCGGTTTCCTGGGGCGTGTGAGAGACAATCTTCAGCAGCTGCTTGTGTGACCAGACATCGCTCTCAAGCGGGGCGACGTTGAAATCACCGGTGAACACGTGGTCGCCGTTGCCGTTGGCCACATGCGTCGATGTCCAGTTCTTCATCTCGTCGAGAAACGCCAGCTTGTGGCCGAACTTCGGATTGGTGTCAGGGTTCGGGTCATCGCCGCCGGCTGGAATGTAAAGACTGTGCACGGTCAGGTTCCTGTCTGCCAGCCGGATGCTGACATGGCGACCGTCGTTCTGCCCGCAAAACCGATGAACCTCCATATGGTCGAACGGGACGCGCGAGATGATGGCAACCCCGTGATGGCCTGACAGGCCGTTCTCGGCAATGTGCTCATAGCCAAGAGGGGCAAACTCGGATGTCGGGAACTGGCCCGGCGGACACTTGGTTTCCTGCAGGCAGACGATGTCCGGCTGGTGTTCCTCAAGTAACCGGTTTACAAGCCCAGCCCGCAACCGCACCGAATTGATATTCCAGGTGGCGATCCTCAAGGTTGACACTAACGATCAGAGCCTACCTTGCGTTCCCTGGAGCGCTTGACCACGAAAAGCTTTGGATCCGGTTCAACTTCCTTGTCCACATTGGTCAGCTGAACCGTTGTGCGCTGGCCCTTGCCGTCAAGGATTATCCACTGAACGAGGTCGTTGGCCTCGCGGTCGAAGACCATGGTCAGCTGTCCGGCGACAAGCTGGTCTTTTTCTTCCATGGTGACGGCTATCAGATTGTCCTGGGATTCAACTTTCAGGATGACGGCCTGCTCGAACAGATTGACTTCGCCGGCCAGCACCAGTTTGAGCGGCGTTGCCGACAGCGGATACTGGTCGTCCTTTTTGCGCTTGGTGTTCTTCACCGTGACCCAGCGGCCGTCCGAGACAACCAGCAGCGGGCTGGGCGGGGCATATTCAAAACGCATCTTGCCGGGCTTTGAAATGTAGAAAACGCCGTTGGCGACCTGTCCGCGTGGGCTGGTCTGGGTGAATTCGCCCTTCATGTTCACGATTTCATTCAGGTAGGTATTGAGGTGCGTGACCGCTTCGTTTTGTTCTTCCGACAATTGTGCTGCAGCCTGCGCCACGCCCGGATTTCCCGGCACCACGGTCACGACCGGGGCCAGCAGGCAGAGACCCATGAAAAAAGCAAGGCGCGCGGATTTCTTAGTCAACGGATGTCCTCCAGTGGATTCGGCGGCAATTTGCCGGAAAAGATATGTCTTCATCTGCGTGTAACACGGCGACAATGGGGCGGGATAGATAAGATTTGCGTGTTCTGACCTTGATCAGCCCATGTCCTCGCCGACCAGTATTTCACGCTTGCCGGCATGATTCGCAGCAGAAATCAGGCCTTCGTCCTCCATGCGTTCGATCAGGCTGGCCGCCTTGTTGTAGCCGATGGACAATCTGCGCTGGATATAGCTGGTGGAAACCTTGCGGTCGCGCAGCACAACGGCAACGGCCTTGTCATACTGCTCGTCGCCGGAATTGCCGCCCGGGGCGCCACCGTCGAATCCACCGCCGCCGTCGTCGCCGGTGTCTTCGGTAACAGCGTCGACATAATCCGGTGCACCCTGGGTTTTGAGATAGGCAACCACCTGTTCGACTTCATCATCCGATACAAACGGCGCATGCAGCCGCGAGATGCGCCCGCCTCCGGCCATGAACAGATTGTCGCCCTGGCCGAGCAGTTGTTCGGCACCCTGTTCGCCCAGAATGGTCCGGCTGTCGATCTTGGACGTGACCTGGAAGCTGATGCGGGTCGGGAAGTTGGCCTTGATGGTGCCGGTAATGACATCCACCGACGGGCGCTGGGTGGCCATGATGACATGAATGCCGGCCGCACGTGCCATCTGCGCCAGGCGTTGCACGGCGCCTTCGATGTCTTTTCCGGCCACCATCATCAGGTCGGCCATTTCATCGATGATGACAACGATGTAGGGCAGTGGCGACAGGTCCATCTGCTCTTCTTCATAGATCGGCGCGCCGGTTTCCGGATCGAATCCGGTCTGGATCTGGCGGGTGAACACTTCGCCCTTTTTCGTCGCCTTCTCGGCGCGGGCATTGTAGCCGTCGATATTGCGCACGCCGAGCTTGGACATCTTGCGATAGCGCTCTTCCATTTCGCGGACCGCCCATTTCAGCGAGACAACCGCCTTGTGGGGGTCGGTCACCACTGGCGCGAGCAGGTGCGGTATGCCCTCATAGACTGACAGTTCAAGCATCTTCGGATCGATCATGATCAGCTTGCACTTGTCAGGCGGCAGCCTGAACAGCAGCGACAGTATCATGGTGTTGATGCCGACCGACTTACCGGATCCGGTCGTACCGGCGATCAGCAGATGCGGCATGCGGGCCAGATCGGCAAGGTTCGGTTCGCCGCCAATGTCCTTGCCGAGCGCCATGGCCAGCTTCTGTTTGGTCTTCTCGAAGTCCCGGGAAGCCAGCAACTCACGGAGGTAGACGGTTTCGCGGTTCGAATTGGGCATTTCGATGCCGATGGCGTTGCGCCCCGGGACGACCGCGACGCGAACTGAAATGGCGCACATTGAACGGGCGATATCGTCGGCCAGGCCGATGACACGGGATGACTTGATGCCGGGTGCCGGCTCGAGTTCGTACAAGGTGACCACCGGGCCGGGCCGGACATTGATGATTTCGCCGCGAATACCGAAATCCTCAAGCACGCCTTCCAGCATGCGGGCGTTCTGCTCCAGGGCATCGGCAGACAGCTGAGTGGTCTGACCGGACATGTCAGGTTCCGCCAGCAGGCTGAGCGGCGGCAGCTGGAATTCGCCATTGTTCGGCAGCATGTCGGGCTGCATGTCCTTGGCAATCCGCGACCCCTGCTTGACCGGTTTGGCTGCCGGCTGAACCCGGCTGGCGGGCGCCGGGGGTGCGGCGATTCCTGTCGGCTTGGCGGGAACATCGAGAGATGGCTCGACGGCGGCGGCCTGGTCGGCAGGATCGGTACGGCTGAGCCGGGGTTCGATGCGGTTGTCGCTCAGCGGCGCGCTTCTGGCCAGAAATGCCGGGATGGGTTTTGCCTCAGGGTCTGAACCGGGGTCGGCCTGCGCCGCCTGTCTGCGGTTCTTCAAGCGGCTCAGCAGGCCGGTTTCGCGCTCCGCTTCAGGTTCGCGCCGCAGGTTTTCAGCCAGCCGGCGCCGTGGCCTTGCCGGTTCTTCATCTTCTTCGGCCTGGTAGCGGTCGCGCAGGCTGCCGACGCTGTGGGCGAGACGGGTCGATACATTGAGCGCTGTCGAGCCGATCATGACAGTTGGCTTCTTGATCGATTTCAATGCGCGCAGCGCCTGCGACGGAGAGCTGCCCAGCGCCAGCAGCGCAGTCCAGACAAATACCGTCAAGGCAAGGGTGAAACCGGCAAATGTGGCAATCGAGCCAAACCCCAAGACGCGCGGCAAGGAGGTCAACAGCATGGCGCCGCTGTCACCGACAACGCCGCCGAAACCCGGACCAATCGGCCAGTTGTCGGAGATCGGCAGAAACGCAAGCACAATGGCGGACGACACAATGGCGGCGAACCAGGACGGCGCTCGGGTCTGCCAGTTGCCGAGCCGGTTATGGGAGATCAGGGTGATGGCCCAGAATGCCGGAATGCCGATGATCACCGAGTTGGACAGGGCGAACCAGCTGATCAGCTTGTCGGAGATGATCGCGCCGGGATAGCCCAGCGCATTGCGGACATGGGTTTCAACTGCGTTGCTCCACGACGGGTCGCTGGATGACCACGTCGCCAGGGCGACGGTCAGTGCCACTAGGCAACCCAGCAGCACCAGGCCCTGCAGTTCCATAACCCGCCGGCGGACAAACAGTTTCAGCCCCTGTGGAATGGTTGCCTGGGCAGGTTTCGCGGTACGGCTTCGAGGCATATTGGAACTTCCGGTTATACGCAGATCAACTGGCTGAAAAGCGGGCTTCAGCCGCAACAAGAACATTTTGCGGCGATTGTGGGCCGGGCATGGTTAAGTTGTCGTTAAGTTTTGACCGGATGCGGATAATGAAAAACCCCGGAAGCAGACCTGCTTCCGGGGTGAATTCGAACGTCAGCGATGACGTCCGGGCTATGTTGCAGGATCTAGATTGCGGATCCGCCGCGGGCAAATTCCGGATAGGCCTCAACGCCTACCTCGCCCTTGTCGAGACCTTCAAGTTCCTCTTCGGGGCTCACTCTGATGCCGATGGTCGACTTCAGGATCAGCCAGACGGCGGCACTTGCCACCGACACGAAGATGCCGACGGCAATAACGCCGACTGCCTGGGCGTAGAAGGTTGCATCGCCATTGGTCAAAGGCACGGCCATGGTGCCCCAGATGCCGGCGAACAGGTGCACCGGGATGGCACCGACCACATCGTCGATCTTCAGCTTGTCAAGCAGGGGAACGGTGAACACCACGATCGCACCGCCGATGCCGCCAATAATGATGGCCATGATCGGCGACGGCGTCAGCGGTTCCGCGGTAATCGCGACGAGGCCCGCCAAGGCACCATTGAGTGCCAGAGTGACGTCGATTTTCTTGTACACGATCTGGGTCAGCACGACGACCACGACAACGCCGGCTGCCGCCGCCAGGTTGGTGTTCACGAAAATGCGCGAAACCGACGAGGCATCGGAAATCGTTCCCATGGCGAGCTGCGAACCGCCATTGAAGCCGAACCAGCCGAACCACAGGATGAACGTGCCGAGCGTTGCCAGCGGAATGCTTGAACCGGGGATCGGGTTGATACGGCCGTCTTCGCCATACTTTCCGGCCCGGGCGCCGAGGATAATGGCTCCCATGAGCGCTGCCCAGCCACCAGTGGAGTGGACCAGTGTCGATCCGGCAAAGTCAGAAAAACCGATGCCGTCGAGCCAGCCTGCGCCCCATTCCCAGCTGCCCTGAATCGGATAGATGATACCGGTCAGGATCGCTGTGAAAATGAGAAACGGCCAGAACTTGATGCGTTCAGCAATGGTTCCCGACACGATCGACGCGGTGGCGGCGCAGAACACCATCTGGAAGAACCAGTCCGAGCCAGCGGCATAAGAGCCGGGATCGGCATCGGTCGCCGGAATCACTTTCGGTGTTGGAGTGCCGATCCAACCGCTGCCGGCGGTAACCCCGTCATACATCAGGTTGTAGCCGACGACCCAGAACATAAGTCCGGCAACCGAGTACAGGCTGATGTTCTTGAGGCATTGCATGGACACGTTCTTGGACCGTACCAGGCCGGCCTCGAGCATGGCGAAACCAGCCGCCATGAACATGACCAGAAAGCCGCCGATGAGGAACAGCAAGGTTGAGAAGATATACTTTACATCTTCGGTGGCTTCGGTGCTGGCCTGCGCGAACGCAGCGTCGCTGCCTGCAACTGCGGCAATTGCCAGTGCTCCGGCCAGTGCGAATTTTTGATAAAGCTTCATGTTGGTTGCCCTCACAGTGCTTCTTCGCCGGACTCGCCGGTGCGTATGCGCACGGCACTGTCCAGGTTCAGAACGAATATTTTGCCGTCGCCGATCTGGCCGGTGCGGCCGGATTTGGTGATGGTTTCCACAGCCTTGGCTGCCAGCTTGTTTTCAAGTGCAAGCTCGATCTTGATCTTGGGCAGGTAAGACACTTCGTACTCGGCACCACGGTAGATCTCCGTGTGACCTTTCTGGCGCCCATGCCCCTTAACCTCGCTCACGGTCATGCCCTCAACGCCGATGGCGGACAGTGCTGCGCGCACTTCCTCCAGCCGATGAGGCTTGATGATCGAGATGATGTATTTCATTTGCATCTCCCATGTTACCCATCGCCACCGGCCTGGAGCCGGCAGCGTCAGTGGAGATGCTTTTCAAGCGGCGTGCCAAACTGCTTGCTCGTTGTAACTCTTTGAATTAACTTGTTAAAATCTGGCCTACCAGAAATTCGATCCATATTTGTTGCTTAAAATATATGCAATATAATATTATTGCCTAAATATTAGGCTGTATTGGTTTTGATGAATCCCTGCTGCACAACACTGGCTGCCAGCGTCCCGGCACGGTTGAAGATGTTGAGCCTGCCCAGGCCCATTCCGGCTTCATTACCCATCGCCTCGTGGCTCATCAGCAGCCAGTCTGAAAAGTCAGGCGGATTGTGTATCCAGAGGCCGTGATCAAGGCTTGCCATGCTGATCTCCGTGTCGAAGAAATTCCTGCCGTGGGGATGCAGGCTGCCGTTGAGCACGGTCATGTCGGACAGATAGGCCAGCAGCGTCCATGACAGGTCGGCAGGCGGCAGTTCCGCAGATCGAAGCCTTGCCCATGTCAGGCCGGACTCAGGGCGGTGCGGGTCCGGGTGAATGAACAGGCGATGGTTGACGGGCCGCAGTTCGAAAACCTTTCTGCGGGCGAGGTAGGTTCGTGTGCCGGTCGACAAGTCTGATGCATAAAGTTCGGCAATCCGGGTTTCGTCAGGCAGGTTTTCCGGTGGGTCCGCGTCCGGCATAGATGGTTGGTGCGTCAGTCCGGACGCAGGTTTTCGAAACGACGCCTGCAGACAAAACACCGCTTTGCCGCCCTGCGTGATGGTGACCCGGCGATTGACGATGGAACGGCCGTCCAGCAAGCGTTCCACCTGCAACTCCAGCGGTTCGCCAAGCATGCCCGGCCTGATGAAGTAGCCGTGTACCGAATGCGGCTGCCGCTGCGGATCATCGACGGTCAGTTGGGCGGCCCTCAGGCCGTGGGACAATGACAAACCGCCGTAAATCCGCCGCCAGCCAAACTGCGGACTGCGGCTACGGAACAGGTTGTCATCCAGCCGTTCAAGATTGAAACTGGCAACCACTTCATCGTATTCGGACATTCAACATTCTTTCTGCAAAGCCGTTAGGGTCCGGACCCTAAGGACTTGAAAGGCACAGCGTGAATTCACAACAGCCATATGACGCCATCATTGTCGGCGGGGGTCTTGCCGGACTGACCTGTGGTCTTGCCCTGTCGGGGGATTGTTTGTCCATACCCCTGAAAACCCTGATTGTGGATGCCGGCCCGGATCTCAGGTCTCGAGACGCAGGTGCCGATCAGCGCGGCTCGGCGATAACCAAAAGTTCGCGCACCATGCTGCAGACACTTGGTGTCTGGGATGCGCTGGCGGATCAGGCGCAGGCGTTTGAGAAGATCATCGTGACAGATGGCAGGAACGCGGCCGGCAACCGTCCGGCGCTGCTGAGCTTTCTTGAGGCAGGCGAGGCCGGTTCGGCGTCGGCGTGGATGGTTGAAAATGCCGCCCTGCTGTCTGCCTTGATTGCGCAGGTTCAACAGGCTGAAAACATCACCTTCATGGGAAACACCGCGGTCGAGACGTTTGACTTCAACTCGTCTCCGGCGTGCGTCACCACGACGGACGGGCGCAAACTTACCGCGCCTCTCGTCATCGCCGCGGACGGCCGACATTCAAATGCCCGCCGGGCCGCCGACATCGAAACAGTGCGCTGGGACTACGACCAGTCCGGCATCGCCATGACGGTTGAACATGAACTGCCTCATCACGGCCGGGCGGAAGAACATTTCCGTGAAGCCGGTCCGTTTGCGATCCTGCCGCTAAGCGGCAACAGGTCGTCCATTGTCTGGACCGAACAGACAGCGGAAGCGGAACGGCTCGTGCACCTGCCGGAGCACGAATTCATGGACGCGTTCAAGCACAGGTTCGGCAGTCATCTCGGAGAGGTGAAGCTGGCTACGGGATACGCCGCCTGGCCGCTGTCTGTTCAGATAGCCAAGACGTTCATCGGGCCAAGGCTGGCATTGATTGGAGATGCCGCACATGTCATCCATCCGATAGCAGGGCTCGGCTTCAACCTCGGACTGCGCGACATCGCTGCCTTGAGCGACTGCCTTGGCGACCATGTCAGGCGCGGCATGGACCCGGGCGGGCAAAGCTGTCTGAAAGCGTACGAGCAATGGCGCCGCGCCGATACGATCATGGTGGCCGCAGCCTGTGACGGGCTGAACCGGCTGTTCTCAAATTCGGCATTGCCGCTGGCGACCCTGCGGCAGGCGGGACTGCAGCTTGTCGACCGGCTGCCGCCACTGAAGGCGTTCTTCATGGACCAGGCAGCCGGCCTGGCCGGGAGACAGCCGCGCCTGCTGCGCGGCGAACCGGATTAGGGTCCGGAGCCCGAACCGATTGCGGAAGCATCAGTCGCGGGACTTGCCTTCGGATTCCAGCCGCTCCAGGTATGCCGGCCAGATAACGTCGCGGTCCCGGGCCAGCTTCAACAGGTAGTCCCAGCTGAATATGCCGGTCGAATGCATGTCGTCGAAGGTCAGCCGGACAGCATAGTTGCCGACCGGGTCGATCTTGATAATGGCCACGTTCTTCTTGCCGCCAACACAGGTCTTCTGGTCCGCGCTGTGGCCCTGCACTTCAGCGCTGGGACTTTCGACACGAAGATATTCGGCTGACAATTGGTGTTTCTGACCGTTGTCGAACGTGACATGCAGTGATCGCCCGGCATCGGTCAGGCGGATTTCCTCCACCCAGACCTGGGCGTTATTGCCATCTGTTTCAGTCATCCAGAACCCGTGCCTCCTCAACCAGCATGATCGGGATCCCGTCGCGGATCGGATAGGCCAGCCGGGCTCGTTGTGAAATCAGTTCCTGAGTCTCGACATCGTACTTCAGCGTTGCATGGGTCAGCGGACATACCAGCATTTCCAGCAGCTGCCCGCTGGCGCGCCGATAGCTCTGGCGATCGCTGTCGGTTGCGGCCCCGGGTTTGGTATCGGCACTGTCGGTCATTGCACGACCCGCTCGCCGCCGTCAGGCCCGGTCGACATGTCGGCCAGGGCCATCAGCGTCCTGGTGCGCTGTTTCAGGTTCGGCGCTTCCAAAAGCGCCTGTTTTTCACCGGCTGTGAACGAACCGATCATGGACAGTGTGTTGATCAGGGTGGAGGTCGAGACTTCGCGAATCTCATCCCAGTCGGCCTGCATGGACCTGGCATCCAGAAACCGCCTGAGGCTGTCGAGCAGGCGTTCGCGGTCCTCGCCGATGGTTTCATTTTCATCGGTGAGGTCCACCAGGAACTCGCCGTAGTCCGCGCGCACGGTGCGGAACGGGTTTTGCGACGGCATTTCCCTGGCAATCTTGAAGCGGCAGATCCCCGTCAGGATGATCTGCACCTGATTGTTCTCAACTTCCATGAATGAGGTAATCCTGCCGGCGCAGCCGACTTCGTACAGTTCGGATTCCGGTACAATACCGGCCGGATCCAGGTCGCGTTCAGTCTCCATGTTGCGCGGCTGGATCATGCCGATGAGGCGATTTCCGGCCAGCGCCGTGGACACCATTTCCAGGTATCTCGGCTCGAATATGTTCAAAGGCAGATCACCGCCAGGCAACAGCAAGGCGCCCGGAAGCGGAAAAATCGGCAGCGTGTCCGGCAGGTCTGCAGCTGACTGGTAGCGCTCGTCGTTGGTCTTCAAAACCATCACCTTCTTGAAGCAAATTGCGCTACGCGAACAATATCGATGACAACCGCCTACGGCCCGAAAGTGTCAATTCGTGGGTCGGGCCCCAGGCTTCAAAAAACACCAGCAGTTGCTTGCGCGCGGCCTCGTCGTTCCATGACCGGTCTTTTTCAATCAGCCACATCAGATTGTCCAGCGCGGCTTCCTCCTGGCCCGCCGCGTTGAGGGCGACCGACAGCTCGAGACGAGACTGGTAGTCGGTTTCATCAGACGCGACAGCTTCGCTCAGGCGGCTGATCTCACCGTCGTCAACCGGCGTTTCGGCCACGGTCAACGCAGCAATGGCACCGGAGATATGTGCGTCATTGGCCAGCGCCGGCGGGATCACCGACAGCAACTCACGGGCACTGTCGAGATCGTCCAGCGCTATGTGCGCCTTGGCCATGCCGGCGATGGCGCGGCCGTTTTCAGGCTCCAGCTGCAGCACCTGCGCGAACATTGCCATGGCCTGTTCGACCGCGTCGGTCTCCATCGCTGTTTCGGCAGCGTCCAGCAACTGTTCCACCTGCTCGGCCTGGCCGCCGTGGCTGGAGACGATCTTGTCGATGAAGGTCCTGAGTTCGGATTCGGGCAGGGCGCCCATGAAACCGTCGACCGGCTGCCCGTCGGCAAAGGCGAAGACCGCCGGTATCGACTGGATGCGCATCTGCTGCGCCAGCTGCTGGTTCTTGTCTATGTCGACCTTGACCAGGCGTATCTTGCCGCCGGCCTCGGTGACGATCTTCTCCAGCAGGGGCCCGAGCTGTTTGCACGGTCCGCACCACGGCGCCCAGAAATCCACCAGCACAGGCACTGACTTTGATGCCTCGATGACGTCGCTCATGAAGCTGGCGGTGTTGGAGTCCTTGATCAGCTGAGCCGCCTTCGCGTCGGTTTCCGGCGCGGCCGCGGTGCCGCTGGTGTTGAACGATGTTCCCATCGAGAATGTCTGGTTGGTCATTTCTGTCTTCCTGGGTGCAGCCGCGAATGTGATCCGGTTAACATGGTCCCGCAGCGGGCATTTTGCAAATCAACCGTGAATGTAGAGCAATACAGGTCCAATTGAACCCGAAAATCCGTTTAGTCATAAAGCTTCGTTATCTGGGGTTCATGACCACATGAGGAAATGAACTTAAGAAGGTCATCCGGTGTCAGCGTGACCGTGGCGGTATTGACCAGCGGGTGGTAATTGACGACATCGGCTCGCATCATTTTATCGTCAAGCACAACGTTGACCCGGTGGCCGGTGTCGTTGATCAGCGCGAACGGCGTCACGGAGCCCGGCTCCACACCCAGGACTTCGCGCAGCAGTTCAGCCTTGCCGAACGAGATCCGTGCCGCTCCGATGACCGACGGCAATGCCTTGAGATCGATGACCGCATCTTCCAGGCAGACCACCAGCCAAAGCGCGCCCTTCTTGTCTTTCAGGAACAGGTTCTTGCAGTGCCCGCCGGGAATCTCGCCGCGCAGGGCGCGGGCCTGTTCAACGGTGAACACGGCCTCGTGCTGTGTCGTGGACGTCTCGATGCCAAGGTCTTCAAGATGCTGAAGCAGCTGGTCGGATGTAGTGGACATGGGGGCTCCGGTGACAGGCGGGAAAGAAGAATCTAATTTGTCTGCGATGTGCTATTGCATTTAGTTCCGGCTTGCGCAATATAGCGGCGCTTGCGGCGACCCCGTTTGTCGCCTCAAGCCCCATGGACGCGGGCGTAGCTCAGGGGTAGAGCACAACCTTGCCAAGGTTGGGGTCGTGAGTTCGAATCTCATCGCCCGCTCCAAAATTGCATGAAAAGAGCCATATTTGAAAAGCGTCCCTGCGACGCTTTTTGCATTTCTGACAAACCAAGATGCCGCGGCCAGATCGGACCGTTCCGCTGCAGATTTGCGCTCGCAGCAGTTGACCACAGTTGAGGGACGGCTGCATGAACTTCCTACTGAACCTGCGGGCGAACCGCAAAGACCAGTTTCTTGTTGATGAAATAGGTGATCACGGCTGTTATTGCCGTGATCACCAGAAAGCCGATTGTGACGTTGGCGAGAACATAACGATAGAAACCGGCAAGTGCTGCAGAGCTCGCAAGCGCCACTGTCGTATAGGCGGCAACGAACAGTGTGAGCGATGTCGAGAAGGTACGGCCGGACCGGTGCACCCAGAAATAGTTGCCTGCAAAAGCAACCAGAATGCCGGTCAGATTTGCGGCAATGGCCGACCAGAAAATGTACGGTTTCGCCAGAAACCACAAAAGGCCCATTAGGGTTGCGTAGTTTGATGCGGTGGCAATAAGTCCGACCGCAATGTGCCGGGCGAAAGCAGTACCAATTGCGGAAACCGGGGTCATCGCGCCGCTTGCCTTGCCGTCTGTTCCGGTTCCACACGCAATATATCGTCAATCAGCACACCATAGTCGCCGTGCGGGCCGAACGGGGAAAATGTTCGGTTGTCGAGTGCCATCAGCATGACCATCAGCAACACCAGCGTCTGCAGGATGGTGGCAATGGAAAAGCCGATTATCGAGGTCAGCCAGCCCGGTGATGCAAATCCCATGAACTTTATGAATCCGGCCGTAATGATGGTTCCGGTCAGCGCGATCACCAGACCCGTGGCGAATATGATTGTCCGTGACAGTGCGCGGCTGGAAAACACCTTGATGGCGTTCATGCCGTGCATCACCAGACCTGAAAACCCCAAATGAGACCGGCCGTCGGTTCTGCGGCCGCGCGGGACTGACACCCGGGTCAGCTTCAGGCCGGTCTTGATCACAGTTGCGGGAAAATGAATGCCGGTTTCCGCGTAGTTTACCAGGCGCTTTACAGCCGCTTTCTCGAGCACGCAAAAATTTCCGAAATCGATGGTCAGTCCGGTCAGCAACCAGAACAGGAACTTGTAGACCCGGTAGCCGATTGAAAACCTGACGCCTTCACTGCGCTGGCTGCGCCGTGCCACCACAACCTGGGCGCCCTTGCCGGTCTCCTTCAGAAGCTCTTCGATATGCTCAGGCATATCTTCACCATCGCTGTCCATGACGACAACGCGGTCCTGCATGTCGTGCTTGAACAGATATGCCAGCCCGGCGGACAGGGCCATCTGGTGACCCACATTGCGTTTGAGCCGGACAATGTGGACAGGAAATTTCAAGCCGGTCAGTGCCGTTGGTTCAAGCCCGGCATCAGGCGATCCATCGTCTACAATCACAACAGCCGTCACCCTGGTGCCGTACAGGCTGTCAATCTGCCGCAGCAGGGACTTGGCCGGTTCCAGGTCCATGTAATATGGCATGAGAATGGAAAATGAGTTTGCCATCTAGTTTACTTCAGTGTTCCTGACTTGACGACCGATTGCGGAGACGACCGCCCCCAACCCATACAGGACCGGCAAAAATCTGCAATCAAAGCTTTCGCTTCGGCAATTCCACCATCGGGCATGTCAAAGGTGCAGAGCCGAGTTATCTCGGCGATCATCCCCTCATCCGACGCCAGGGTCCTCGACTGAACCCATGTCCTGGAGGTTGCCGTCATGGGCAAGGGTTGTTGGGCGCTGCTTTGTTGCCTGAGCCATATCCCGGCGCGCTTCAGACTTGGCAGCCGTTCCGGCATTGCCCGCCGCGTGAACCGGGAACTGCCGATGTTTCTCGACTCAGGCCCCAAACGTCCGTAATATACCGTAGTCTGACGATTTACGTCATGGGTGAGCAAGTGGAGGTAGGTATGCGTATTTTTTCCCTGTTGATTGCGGTTCTGTTTTCCGCGTGGGCGACGGCAGCCCAGGCTCAGAGTGTGGTGCCGGATGCCGATGTGCAGCCGGCGGCGCAGGTGGAGCTTGCCGCGTCGGAAGTAGACGACGATGTGAAGGAAGCCATTGAGGATGCCGAGGAGGCTGTCGAGGAAGCCGGAAAGGCGGCAGCCAACAAGGCCGAGGATGCCCGCAAGGAATTGCAGGGCATGGTTGAAAAGTCGCGCAAGAACGTGGAGCAGCTTGCAGACGACATTCACAAGTCGACCGGGATCAGCGGCCGGCAGGCATTCGGCATCGCGGCCGGCATGGTGGCCGGCGCCGTCATTGCCGACATGATGGGTGGCAGCGGTCTTGTGACAATTGCCGTCGTCGCCGGTGGCGGCGCTCTCGGCAGCTGGATCATGTCGGAATAACCGGTATGAACCTGAGTGCCGGTTACTGAAGTTCCTTGGTGCGCAGGAAGCGGATGTCTTCGTAGGTCTTGGCGGCATAGTCCAGTTCCCAGGCGCCCTTGGCCAGGAACACATAGCTGCCGTCGCGGTCGGTTGCCATGGCCAGCCGGTTGCGCTCGCGGAAGGTTACCAGCGCCGCGGCGTCTTCGGAGGTGACCCAGCGGGCCATTTCATAGGGCGAGGCCTCAAACTCCAGCGCCACGCCGTATTCCTGCTTGGCACGCGAGGCCAGCACGTCGAGCTGCAGCACGCCGACAACACCGACGATCCATTGTGACCCGACCTCGGGCTGGAACACCTGGATCAGGCCTTCCTCGGCCAGGTCCTCAAGCGCGGCGCGCATCTGCTTGACCCGGGTCATGTCGCCGAGGCGTACCCGGCGCAGCGCTTCCGGTGCAAACGCCGGCAGGCCGGTGAACCGCAATGCCTCGCCCTCGGTAAAGGTATCGCCGACACGAACCGTGCCGTGGTTCGGGATGCCGATAACGTCGCCGGCGCACGCTTCTTCGGCAATTTCGCGATCCTGCGCCAGAAAGAAGATCGGGCTGTGCACCAGGACGTCCTTGCTGGTGCGCACCTGTTTCAGTTTCATGCCGCGCTTGAAGTGACCGGAGCACACCCGCATGAAGGCGACGCGGTCGCGGTGGTTCTTGTCCATGTTGGCCTGCACCTTGAAGATGAAGCCGGTGACCTTGTTCTCGTCCGGCTGCACCTCTCTCGGCTGTGCCGGGCTGGGTCGTGGCGACGGTGCCTGACCGATTATCAGGTCGAGCAGCGGTTGCACGGAGAACTCGTTCAGGGCGCTGCCGAATATCACCGGTGTCAGGTGACCTTCCAGAAACGATGTCTGGTCAAACGGCGCATACCCAGCCTGAGCCAGTTCGATGGCTTCGGATGAAGTGGTCACGATGTGATCCGGCACCCCGGCTACTTCGCCGAGCTGGTCAGGGGACGGCACGGGAACGGTTTCGTCGAAGTCGCCGCCGCGCCTCGACGCGCGCGCGAACGATCCGTCACGCATGTCGTAGCAGCCGTAAAAATCCGACCCCATGCCGATGGGCCAGATCATCGGTGACACGTCCAGCGCCAACATTTCCTGGATTTCATCGAGCAGCTCGAAACCGTCGCGGCCTTCGCGGTCGACCTTGTTGACGAAAGTGACGATCGGGATGTCGCGCAACCGGCACACTTCGAACAGCTTGCGGGTTTGGCTCTCGATGCCCTTGGCGGCATCAATCACCATGATGGCGGAATCAACGGCCGTGAGCGTGCGGTAGGTGTCTTCGGAAAAGTCTTCGTGGCCCGGCGTGTCGAGCAAATTGCAGGTGTGGCCGTCATAGTCGAAGGTCATCACGGAGCTGGTGACCGAAATGCCGCGGTCCTGCTCGATCTTCATCCAGTCCGAGCGTGCGCGGCGCTGGTCGCCCCGGGTCCGCACGGCGCCGGCAAGGCGAATGGCGCCGCCGGCAAGCAGCAGCTTCTCCGTCAGCGTGGTCTTGCCCGCGTCGGGATGCGAAATGATTGCGAACGTGCGCCGCGAGGCGTGGTCTAAAGCCATGAGAGTTGAGGCCTCGTGAGATACTTGTAGCAGGCGGCCCGGTCACAGGAACCAGGTCCGTCAATGAATGCATGGTCTGCAGATGAAACTGTTACGGCCCGTCAACGGGCCTGCGCGTGATACTCATCATTGGGCCGCATGTCCACCGCAGATGCCATCCGGTTCGACATGTTGAAGAAAGCGGCAACACTCGAGATATCCCAGATGTCGCGGTCTGAAAAACCGGCATCGCGCAACGCCTGCCGATCAGCCTCGACCACTGCGTGGGGCGTACGGGTCAGTTTGTCGGCAAATTCCAGCATCGCGGTCTGGCGCGCATCCAGGTCGGCAGCGCGGAAGTTCATCACCATCTGCTCACCAAGCGCCGGGTCGCCGGAGAGCTGCCGGACGGCAGCGCCATGCGCAGTCAGGCAGTAGTAGCACTGGTTCACCCCGGACACGGCAACGGCAATCATTTCGCGTTCCAGCTTGGACAGGTTTGAATCACCCAGCATAAGATCGTTGTACAGGTCGGCAAATGCCTGCAGCTTGACAGATGAAAAGGCATACGCCGTGAGCACATTGGGTATGAAGCCGAGCTTCTCTGTACACTTGTTGAAATAGGCCTGCTGGCGGTCTGTGAGGTCATCAACCTGTTCGATGGTCAAAGCCGTCGTGGGCTTGCCGGACGTCGTCATGGAATTGTCTCCGCTGGAATCTGGTCAGGCACAATATAGATGTTTTGAATGCATTGGCCATTATCGGAAAGCTGTCCTATGCTGAAATATTGGGCAGTTGCAACAAGGGTGGAACGTCGTGTCAGAAAAATCCAAAACAGGCTCCGTGAAGAAACGCGCAACTAAAAAGGCAGGCGCGGGTGCGCTCGACAAGATGCTTCGCAAATTGCTGTTCCGTGAAGCCGCCGAAGAAGATGTTGCCGGCCTGACCAGTGCCGACACCGCCCTGCTTGTCGAACGCGCGCGGGAGTTTCTGGACGTCAAGGCGCCGGGCCGGGTCAAGATCCGGATCGAACCTGCCGGTGTCGGTGACGGCGCACTGGCGCATCGCTGCATCCTGGAAATCCTGAATGACGACATGCCGTTCCTGGTCGACTCGATCATCAATGCCCTGTCGAAACGCGGTCATACGGTGCACACAATCCTGCATCCGGTGTTTGCCAGCGTGCGTGACAGCAAGGGCAAACTGAAGGCACTGGACAGCTCAAAAAAGCAGTCAGGGGACTTCCTGCGCGAGAGCTACCTGCACATTCATCTGGAGGCGCTTGCGTCAGACCGGCAGCGCGATGTGCTGATCCAGGAACTGCATGACATTCTGGAAGAGGTGCGTGCAGCGGTGGTCGACTGGCAGCCCATGCAGCACGTGATTCAGGGCAGGATTGAAAACCTGAGGACGAAAGCGTCTCCGTTGCCGACTGCGATAGTCAGCGAAACCATCGACTTCCTGAGCTGGCTTTTGAACAACAAGTTCACCTTCCTGGGCATGTGCCAGTACAACCTGGGCAAGAAGGGCGGCAAGAAGCAGATGATCGCCGACAGCAAGACGGCGCTTGGGATATTGCGCCTGCAGAAAACTCAGGTGATCCAGAATGCCGCCAAACGAAATCTGGCAAGCTACAAATCCGGCTACGCCATTGTGGTCGAAAAGTCCGATATCATGTCCCGGGTGCACAGGTCGGCCGTGATGGACTATGTGGGTCTGTACGACTTTGACCAGGCAGGCAACATTGTCGGTGAACTGCGCGTCGTCGGCCTGTTTGCGTCCACCGCCTACACAGAGGCCGCCAGCGGCATTCCGCTGCTGCGCCGCCGCATTGACGCGGTCATGGAGCTTAGCGGGCTGACCCCCAGCGGCCACTCGGGCAAGGGGCTTCTGAACATTCTTGAGACCATGTCGCGCGATGACCTGTTCCAGATCGAATCGGAACAGCTGGCACCGCTGGCCATGGGCATGTGGCGCCTGCACGAGCGGCCGCGGACCCGGGTGTTCGTCCGGCTCGACCGGTTTGAGAGATATGCCATCGCGTTCGTGTTCTTCCCGCGTGACCGGTTCTCATCCGACCTGCGCGAGAAGGCCGGCGCCATACTGGAACGGCACTACAACGGCAGGACGCTGGAGTTCATGCCCAATTTCGGTGAGGGCACGCTGGTGCGCGTGCGCTACATCATCTCGCTGGGCGTGTCGGCAAAGAACCTGCCTGATGCAGCGCAGATTGAACGGGAAATCGTCGAAGCCACGCGCAGCTGGGATGACGAGCTGTCTGATGCGCTGCAGACGGACAACAAAGGATCGTCGGGCCGGTCCCTGGCGCGGCGATATAACGGTGCGTTTGCGCCTGCCTACCGCGAGGCCAACCGCATCAAGGATGCACAGCATGACATTGCGGTGATGGAAGCGCTGGACGCCGATACCGTGACCGCGGCCGAGTTTGCCGCGCCGATCAGGGATCACGGTGCGGTGCGGCTGAAGCTGTTCAACCTGGCATCGCCGGTGGCATTGTCGGCCCGGCTTCCCCTGCTGGAAGACATGGGCCTCAGGGCGCTGGATGAGAACACTTATATCGTCCAGCCTGCCGGCAAGCCGGATTCCGACGAGGTACCCGCCGCGATCCACATCCATGAAGTTGCCCTCAACCGGGACAACAGCGCGGAGATCGATGAGCAGAGCTACCAGCAGTTGCAGGACTGTTTCCTGGCTGTGTGGACAGGCAAGGCGGACAGCGACCCGCTCAACGGGCTGGTCCTGGCCGCATCCCTGACCTGGCGCGAAGTGACGGTGCTGCGCGCCTGCGCGCGGTATCTGCGCCAGACCGGGTTCGCCTACTCCCTGGAAGCCATGGCCGGCACGCTGGTGCGTTACGACGAGGTTACCCGCCTGCTGGTCGACCTGTTCAAGGCGCGGTTCCAGCCTGATCATCCGAAAGCCGATACGCTGGCGGCACGCGAGAAACTGCAAGGCAAGCTGCTGCAGGCCATTGAGGATCATCTGGCCAATGTTCCAAGCCTGGATGATGACCGGATCATTCGCCACATGGCAGGGGTCATAACCGCCATCCAGCGCAGCAATTTCTTCAATCTCGACAATCTGCAGGGCGAGATTCCGATCGCTCTGGCGATGAAGATCCGCAGCAAGGATGTGCCCGGCATTCCGGCGCCGGTGCCGTTTGCGGAGATCTTTGTGCACTCGACACTGGTTGAAGGCGTGCATCTGCGCGGCGGCATGATCGCCCGTGGCGGTCTGCGCTGGTCCGACCGCGCGGAAGACTTCCGCACTGAAGTGCTGGGCCTGGCAAAGGCCCAGAACGTCAAGAACGCCGTCATCGTGCCGGTCGGCGCCAAGGGCGGCTTCATTCCCAGGCAGCTGCCGGCAGGCGGCAGCCGCGATGAAATCTACCAGGCCGGAACGCGGGCCTATCAGTCGTTCATTTCCAGCCTGCTGTCACTGACCGACAACACCAAGGGCGGCAAGATAATCCCGCCGCCGAACATGGTTCGCCAGGATGGTGACGATCCGTACCTGGTGGTTGCAGCCGACAAGGGAACGGCGGCATTTTCAGATGTCGCCAACGCGATTTCGTCATCGAGCGGTTTCTGGCTCGACGATGCTTTCGCGTCCGGCGGCTCGGCCGGCTACGACCACAAGAAGATGGGCATTACCGCGCGTGGCGGCTGGGAGGCGGTAAAGCGGCATTTCCGCGAGCTGGACCGCGACATCCAGACCACTCCGTTTACCGCCGTTGGTGTTGGCGACATGTCGGGCGACGTGTTCGGCAACGGCATGCTGCTGTCGCAGCAGACCAAGCTTCTGGCGGCATTCGACCATCGCGACATATTCATCGATCCGGACCCGGATGCGGCATCGAGTTTTGCTGAACGCACGCGCCTGTTCAAACTGCCCCGGTCGAGCTGGCAGGACTATGACCGCAAGCTGATCAGCAAGGGAGGCGGCGTGTTTTCCCGGTCTGAAAAACAGATCACCCTGTCTCCTGAGATCATGCAGGCAATCGGCCTCACCAGCGCCAAAGTGACGCCCAACGAACTGATGCGGGCGATCATCAAGTGCGATGCCGACCTGTTGTGGTTCGGTGGCATCGGCACCTATGTCCGCGGCGTCACCGAAAGCGATGCGGATGCCGGCGACAAGGCCAATGACGCCATTCGTGTCACCGCCAGGGAATTGCGGGTCAAGGCAGTGGGCGAGGGCGCCAACCTTGGCATGACGCAGCTGGCACGGATCGAGTTTGCGCTCAATGGCGGGCGCATCAACACCGATGCCATCGACAACTCGGCCGGCGTCAACTCGTCCGACGTCGAGGTCAACCTCAAGATCGCGCTTGGTGATGCCGAAGCTGCCGGCAAGTTGAAGCGGCCGGCACGCAACAAGCTGCTGGCGGCCATGACCGATGACGTTGCCGACCTGGTGTTGCGCAACAACTATCTGCAGACCCTGTGCGTGACGCTGATGGAAAGCCCGCTGGCTCGCGACAGGTCCGGCCTGTCGCGGCTGTTCAGGGAGCTTGAAAACCGCGGCGGCCTGGACCGCGCCATCGAATTTCTGCCGACCGGCGAGGAGCTGGATGAGCGCATGAAGGCTGGCGGCAGCCTGTCCCGGCCGGAGATGGCGGTGCTGGTGTCGTATGCCAAGATTGTTGTGTTCAACGACCTGATGGCGCAGGAGTTCGCATCCGACCCGTATCTGGAACTGGAACTGATGCGCTATTTCCCGGCCCGGATGTCGAAAACCTACGAGCCGGAGATCACCAGTCACCGGCTGCGGGCGGAGATTATCAGCACCTTGATCGCCAACTCCATCGTCAACCGCTGCGGCCCGCTGTTCCTGTTTGACCTGGCTAACGATACCGGCATTGAGGCCGGGCACCTGGCAAGGTTCTACGTGCTGGGCCGCGACAGTTTTGGTTTTGTCGAGATGAACGAGGCGGTCGACAGGCTCGACAACCGGATTTCCAGCGCGCAGCAGATGTCGCTCTACAAACGGCTGCAGAGCGGGCTGGCAGATGCGGTGGCTTGGTTTGCCGGTAATGAAAGCACCGGTGCGGGCCTGTCGGAGCTGGTGCCGATCTACAAGGATGGTATCGCCATTCTGTCCGGTGCGCTCAGCGATGTTCTGCCGAAGGCCCAGAAAACCCAGCTGGCAGATGATGTCGAGGACATCAGGGCATTGGGGTTGGATGCGAAAACCGCGCTGAAGATTGCCGGCCTCAGGTATCTGGTACGCGGACTGGATGTGGTGCAGATTGCGCGCCCGGCCAACCGGCCGGTCAAGGAGGTCGCCAGGACCTACTTCGGCCTCAGCGGCACCCTGGGTATCGATCATATCCTGGCCAGCGCCCGGCAGTTGCCCAGCATCAGCGATTATGACCGGCAGGCGATTGCGGGCATCCGGCAGACGGTACAGCGCTCGGTGCGCAGCATTGCCGCCGACGGGGTCAAGGCCACGCTGTCACCGGCACGCCAGGAACAGGTCGATCATGTCGGCGAAGACCTGGTGAAGATCGCCAGCGAAGCGGATTTCTCGCTGGCCAAGTTTGCCGTGATCGCGAGCCAGCTCGGGGTGCTGGCCAAGAGCTGACCTACTCCACCACCACTGCCGTGCCGGCGGCGGTGACCATCAGCATGGAACCGTTCTGGCCGACGGTCTCATAGTCGATGTCGACGCCGATGACGGCGTTCGCGCCGAGCGCGGACGCCTTGTCAGCCATCTCAGCTATTGCGGTTTCACGGGCATCGTTGAGAACCTTCTCATAAGCGCCGGAGCGGCCGCCGACGATATCGCGGATCGAGGCAAACAGATCGCGGAACAGGTTTGCACCCAGTATGGCTTCGCCGGCCACGAGGCCCTTGTAAGCGGAAATCCGGCGACCATCGATTGTGTTGGTGGTTGTGACAAGCATGTATTGCCTCCGTTAAATGTCTACTGCTGATCAGTGCCTGAAGTGTCGCATCCCGGTGAACACCATGGCCAGCCCCTTCTCGTCGGCCGCGGCGATGACATCTTCGTCGCGCATTGAGCCGCCTGGCTGGATGATGGCGGTGGCGCCTGCGGAGGCCGCCTGCAGCAGGCCGTCTGCGAACGGGAAGAAGGCGTCGGACGCGACCACGCTTGCAGATGTCAGCGTCTCCTCGATGCCGGCGGCGTCGGCAGCATCGCGCGCCTTGTGGGCTGCGACACGGCTGGAATCGACGCGCGACATCTGGCCGGCGCCGATGCCCACGGTGGCACCGTCCCTGGCATAGATGATGGCATTGGACTTGACGTGCTTGGCGACACGGAAGGCAAACAACATGTCGGCCATTTCCTGATCTGTCGGCTGACGCTTGGTGACCACTTTCAGCTCTTCCGAATTAACCCGGCCATTGTCGCGCGACTGTGCCAGAAACCCGCCGGCAACCGTCTTGAAGGCTAGGCCGGGCTGGTCGGGGTCAGCCAGCCCTTCGGTGGTGAGCAGGCGCAGGTTCTTCTTGGCGGCAAAAACCTCTTCCGCGGCCTTGCTCACGCCGGGCGCGATGATGACCTCGGTGAACACCTCGCACACGGCCTTGGCGGTGGCCTCGTCGATCGGCCGGTTGAAGGCGACGATGCCGCCGAACGCGCTGACCGGATCGCAGCGCAGCGCCAGCTTGTAGGCATCCAGCGCGGTGTCAGCGGTTGCGACGCCGCACGGGTTGGCATGCTTGACGATGACACAGGCTGCGTTGTCGTTGGGGTCAAATTCGCTGACACATTCAAACGCGGCATCGGTGTCGTTGATGTTGTTGTAGGACAGTTCCTTGCCTTGCAGCTGGCGTGCAGTGGCGACACCTTCCCGGATTTCACCGGTGCGGTAGAAGCCGGCCGATTGGTGCGGGTTTTCGCCGTAGCGCAGGGTCTGGATTAGCGAGCCGCCAAGCGAGCGGCTGCTGCCGAGGCCCTCGCCGGCTTCTGAGAGCAGCCAGGTGCTGACAATTGAATCATAGGCTGCGGTGCGGGCAAAGGCCTTGGCGGCCAGCCTGGTGCGGGTCTGCTGCAGGGTGGCTCCAGAGTTCGCGCGCATCTCCTCGATGACTACGGCATAATCCGCCGGGTCGACGATTGTGGTGACGTCGTTGTGGTTCTTGGCGGCTGCCCGGGTCATGGCCGGACCACCGATATCTATGTTCTCGACCAAGTCCCGGTATGAACCACCACCGGCCAGCGTTTGTTCGAACGGGTACAGGTTGACCGCCAGCAGGTCGATGGCGCCGATCCCGTTCTCCTGCATTGCGACCTGGTGATCCGGATTGGCGCGCACTGCCAGCAGTCCGCCGTGGACCTTCGGGTGCAGGGTCTTCACCCGCCCGTCCATGATTTCGGGAAACCCGGTCCAGCTGGAAATGTCAGTGACCGTGAGACCTGCCTCGTGCAGCGCACGGGCCGTGCCGCCGGTTGAAATCAGTTCAACGTCGAGCTTCGCAAGCTCGCTGGCAAACTCAACAAGTCCCGTCTTGTCGGAAACCGACAGCAGGGCGCGGCGGATAGCGCTCATCGGCCAAATTCTCCATTGCTAGATGCAAAAACTGGCCAAGCGTTAACACGTAGGTTGAATTTGCTGAACAGGGCTGAGGTCAGTTATCCCGAATTCAATGGCAGTTCAGGCTCGCATTGAGCTTCCGACGGGCGCGGCTTTGCGGCGGTTTTCATGCGCTTGAAGGCCCACAACACCCTGTCCGGCCGGCCGGCGACACCGGAGATCACGATCTGCTGGGTGGGCCGGGCCGACTTGCTGTCCGGCAGGTAGATGCTTGATTCAAGCGCCAGCCTGCCGCCGCGGGCGGAAAAGCGCCAGCCGACCTTGTTGGGCAACAACAGCATGACGCAGGCACCGTCGCGCGACAGGGTGGCCTTGACCGAAGGATGCAGGTGGAAGCGGATAGCGAATGCCGGGTCCAGTGCCGCGTCCGGCAGCGGGCCTTCTGGAACAAACCGGTCCTCGCCGCGCAGGTCCCTGCCGTCTGCGTCGAGAAACAGCTGCCTTTCGTGTGCCAGTCCGAAGCTTCTGACATAAGCGGTGTGGCGGGCCGATATGATGCTGCCGTGATCTTCACTGCGAACTTCCGCCTCGGCATGTCCGCTGGTGATCAGGGCGGGTGTGTCGAACAGGTGCCTGGTGAAGAAATTGTCGATGACGGTGCTGGTGTCCTGGCCGGCCAGCGTCATGGTCGAATGGGCCGAGGTACAGCGCGACGCGGCCTGCCATTGTGCATCCGCACCCTGCCGGCTGCCGCAGTTGACGACGATGCGATGCGGGCCGTCGCACAGTTCGAAGGCCAATGGCGAACAGGTGGCGTTCGGGTTGCGGCCGGGTGCTGCCGGCATGCCGGTGTCCATGATGATCGATGCCCGGCCCTGGGCCATGCGCGAATAGCCAGTCAGCGGCGCGCTGTTCAGCGGGCGGCCGTGAACCTGGTCCTGCTCCAGCACCGCCCTGATCCGGCCGGCATTTGTTTTGGAAACGCCGTTGAACACGGCGAGGCCGCCGTCATTGTGCGACAGAAACCGCAGCATGGGCAGCATGCGTTCAAGGGCGGCGTTCACCGGCTCCGGGATTTCGATCAGCGCCTTGTTGAGGGCTTCGCGCAACGGGACCAGCAGGACCAGAAGGTCGAGCAGCGTCTGGCCGTTGCGTGACACGTGGCCGCCGTCGGCCAGGATCTGCTGATCCAGCTCGTGCGACAGCCGGCACAGGGCGGTCTTCTGCAGGCTTTCCAGGCCGGTGGTGCCATAGGTCGCGTACACCATGGCGATGGCGGACATCAGCCGGTTGGTGGGAATGAAATGATTGACACCGCGCCGGGCCAGCAGCCGGGTCTGCCGGGTCAGGCTGTTCATGAACGCGGTCTCAAAGCCGCGGCTGGCGCCTTTGAGCAGGAACGGCGCACACTGGATCCAGTTGATCAGACGGGTCGCCAGGGTTTGCGGGCGGCGCGCGCTGGCGCTTTTGTAGACTTTCAGCTCCAGCCACTCCGCGACAATACCGCGGGCGAAAATGCGGTAGAGCTGGGTGTCGGCGGCATGCAGGTCATGCAGCCAGCCGAATTCATTGAGGGCATTGTCGAAGGCCGGCGGGCGGGCGTCCGGCAGTTCGAAAATCGAGGTGCCCGCCAGTACCGCGCGGCAGCCGGCAAGCTCGAATATGCCGCGATACAGGCCGGGTGCGCGCGACGCATCACCCCTGGTGATGGCTGCCAGCGGCAAACCGAGACCAGAGCAGCGTGCCATGGTCAGGCTGGGTATTTGCGGCGATGTGGCGCGCACCAGCCGGTTGACCAGCTGCTTGCTGCTCAGGCTGGCCAGGCCGGTCAGGACTGTCGATGCGGAACTCATGGGGCTCGGGCGCGGTTTCCGGGTTATGCATGTTTCCGGCAGGTTGCCCAAAGGGCATCTGATACCTGCTGAATCTTGCCGCTCATTGAAGCCCAAAGTTCGTTAACGAATTGATAACAAGCTGTGTCAGATTAAGGCTTTATGAAGGCGGCACGCAAAAAAACCGTCCATACCGACGGCGTCCCCGAAGGTGTTGTGGGGGAGAGTCCTCAGGTCACCGGCCTTGCTGATGAGATGGGCAGGAATCTGCCGCTCGCCGGGCGTAATCGACAGCCGCTTGAAATCGCCGTGCTCGTTGAGGAATGCCGATATCTGCTTGGGGCCTTCATCGGCTAACAGTGAACACACCGCATAGACCAGTGTGCCGCCGGGCTTGAGCAGTTTGGCGGCTTGGCGCAGCAGCTTGCGTTGCAGCGCAAGCAGCAGTTTCACGTCGTCATTGCCGCGCACATAGGGCATGTCGGGATGACGGCGTATGGTGCCGGTGGCCGAGCACGGCGCATCGAGCAGGATCACGTCAAACAGTTCATCCGGTTCGAACTCCAACGCATCGACGGCGATGCAAACGGCTCTGAGTCTGGTCCGGGTCAGGTTCTCGCTCACCTTCTCCAGGCGAAAGGCGGACGTGTCCAGCGCGGTGACCGCCGCACCTGCCGCACACAGCTGCATCGTCTTGCCGCCCGGTGCACTGCACATGTCGAGCGCAGTCGTGTCCTGCAGGTCGTCGAACAGCAACGCCGGCAGGGAAGCGGCAACATCCTGCACCCACCAGTTGCCGCCGGCGAAGCCCGGCAGGTCGGGTATGGCCGGATGCGGGTTGTTGAGCCGCAGGCTGCCGGTGGGCAGGCTGACACCCAGGCTCTGCAGGTCGGCTTGAGGCGTGCCGGACTTGATGGTCAGGTCGACATTGGCCTTCGCTGTGTGAGCGTCGGCGATCCTGGCCGTCGTGTCCGGACCAAAGTCCGCCCGCAGCCGGGTGCTGAGCCATTTCGGCAGGTTGGCGGTTGCTGGCGGCAATGCCTGCATGATGGCGTCACGGTCGCGGCTGACATTGCGTAGTACTGCGTTGATCAGGCCCTTGAGCCGTTTCGCCTTTTCGTCCGCTGCGGCCAGTGCAACGCTGGTCGAGATGGCGGCGTGCGGTTCGGTTTCCATGAACAGCAGCTGGGCAGCGCCGCACAACAGGATGACCGGCGCGCGGCCAGTGCTGGCCCGCAATTTCTGTTCGATATAGGTGTCCAGGACAGCTTCGATCTGCCCTTTGCGGCGCAGCGCGGTTGCCGCCAGCGCGTGCGCGAACGCTCGATCTCGCGGGTCATCGATGTCGGCACAGCTTTCGGTGAGTGCATCTTCAAGAAATCGCCGCTCGAACAGGACCAGGGCGACGGCGTTGACGGCGGCGGCCCGGAGGCCGAGGCCTTCGATCTCGACCGGTGGCGGGGCGGGCTTGCGGGCGCGCTGCCGCTTTTTTACCCCCACGGACCGTTGGTCCTGTTGCGGGGATCGGAGCCGCGCCCGGCCTTTGACCAGGGGCCGGCTGCTGACCCGTCCGACCGGCCGGAGCCGCTGTCGGCATAAACCTGGTTTTGCGGCACCGACATCTGCTCCAGCGCCTCGATGCGGTTGTCGGTGTTCGGGTGGGTCGAGAACAGGTTGTCCATGCGGGCGCCTGACAGTGGATTGATGATGAACATGTGAGCCGTGGCCGGGTTGGCCTCTGCAGTATCATTTTCAATGCGCTCAGCGCCAGAGGCGATTTTGCGTAAGGCATCGGCCAGCGCCTGCGGCTTGCCGCAGATTTCGGCACCGCGCCGGTCGGCGGCGTACTCGCGGGTCCGGCTGATCGCCATCTGCACCAGCATGGCGGCGATCGGGGCAAGCAACATCATGGCAATAGTGCCGATCAGGCCGAGCGGATTGTTGCGGTCGCGGCCACCGAAGAACATGGCGAAGTTGGCCAGCATGGAAATGGCGCCGGCAATGGTGGCAGTCACCGTCATGATCAGCGTGTCGCGGTTCTGGATATGGGCCAGTTCATGCGCCATCACCCCTTCGACCTCGTCATAGTTGAGCTGCCGGAGTAGTCCGGTGGTCGCGGCAACGGCGGCATTTTCCGGGTCGCGGCCGGTGGCAAACGCGTTCGGCTGCGGGTTGTCCATAACGTAGACCTTGGGCATCGGAAGGCCGGCATTGTCGGCCAGCCTGGCGACCATGGCGTAAAGCTCGGGGTTCTGGGTTTCGCTGGCCGGCTGGGCGCCGTGCATCGAAAGCACCGCCTTGTCGGAGTTCCAGTAGGCATAGATGTTGGTGCCGGCTGCAAACAGCAGCGCGATGATCATGCCCGTCTGGCCGCCCAGCATGAAACCGATGACCAGGAACAGGGCGGTCATGCCGGCCAGCAACATGGCTGTTTTCATATAATTCATGGCTACACCTGAAAGCGTGCCCGTTCCATTGCTGGCGGACACGTCGACACATTGCAAAAAACCTGTAATGAGCACTATATGTTTGCTGATGCACAATAATTCAATGTGAAGTTAGCAATGTCAGGCCAACCTTCAGAAAAACCTCCTCTTAGCGAAGCGGCCAAGCGGGCGCTGGCCGAAGCCCGCAAGCGGCGTGCAGAAAAAGTGACCGAAGAGCTTCCGGTCGAGATCGACGGCCGTGACGGACCGGAACCGACCCGGTTCGGCGACTGGGAGAAAAAAGGCATCGCCAGCGACTTCTGAGCACCCGAACAGTGTCCGCCCCCTTGCGGGCCTGTCGCAACATGGGGTAGGTCCCGGGCAAGCTTCAGCTATTCCCACAGGAGAGAATTCAAAATGGCCAGCAAGGGCTCGGTGAACAAGGTTGTGCTGGCGTATTCCGGCGGCCTGGATACGTCTATCATTTTGAAATGGCTGGAAAGCGAACTGGACGCGGAAGTGGTGACGTTCACCGCCGATTTGGGCCAGGGCGAGGAACTGGATCCGGCGCGGCGCAAGGCCGAGATGATGGGCATCAAGGAAATCTACATCGAGGATGTCCGTGAAGAGTTTGTCAGGGACTTCGTGTTTCCGATGTTCCGCGCCAATGCGGTCTATGAGGGCACCTATCTGCTCGGCACGTCCATCGCCCGGCCGCTGATCACCAAGCGGCTCGTGGAGATTGCCGCTGAGACCGGCGCCGACGCCATTGCCCATGGTGCGACCGGCAAGGGCAACGACCAGGTCCGCTTCGAACTGGCGGCCTACGCGCTCAACCCGGATATCAAGGTGATCGCGCCGTGGCGCGACTGGTCGTTCAAGTCGCGCACCGACCTGATCGACTTTGCCGAGAAGCACCAGATCCCGGTGCCCAAGGACAAGCAGGGCGAAGCGCCGTTTTCGGTCGATGCCAACCTCCTGCACTCGTCGTCGGAAGGCAAGGTGCTGGAGGATCCCAACGAGGAGCCGCCGGAATATGTGTTCCAGCGCACTGTCAGCCCGGAAGCCGCACCGGATGCGGCCACCATCATCGAGATCGGTTTCATGAAGGGCGACGCGGTGTCCATCGACGGCAAGGCACTGTCACCGGCCACTGTGCTGGCAACGCTGAACGACCTCGGCCGCGACAACGGCATCGGCCGGCTGGACCTGGTGGAAAACCGGTTTGTCGGCATGAAGTCGCGCGGGGTCTATGAAACACCGGGCGGCACCATCCTGCTGGCGGCGCACCGGGCCATGGAATCCATCACGCTGGACCGCGAGGCGGCACACCTGAAAGACAGCCTGATGCCGCAATACGCCAAGCTGATCTACAACGGCTTCTGGTTTGCGCCGGAACGCGAAATGTTGCAGGCGCTGATCGACAAGAGTCAGGAGCATGTCGAAGGCACGGTGCGGCTGAAACTGTACAAGGGCAATGTCACGGTTGTTGGGCGCGCTTCGCCGAAGTCATTGTATTCGGACGAGTTGGTGACGTTCGAAGACGACCGCGGCGCCTACGACCAGAAGGACGCGGAAGGCTTCATCCGTCTGAACGCGTTGCGTTTGCGGACGCTGGCGGCCAGGAAGCGGACATTTTAGCGGTGGCATGCCGCAGGCCCGTTCGGTCTGCGGGTTGGTTGAAGCAACATATTGTCCATACCAGTTCGTGCCTGGCATTCTTCATTTCGAACCGGTGCGCAGCTGGTTCGCATCCTTGATGCAGGCAAGCAGTGCCTGAACCTTTTTCGTGCGATGCAGGTCAACGTGGGTGACCAGCCATAGTGCGACTGCCCAGTCCTTGCGGAACGGGAAAACCTGGTGGAGATCGGGCCGGCCCAGCGCTTCGTGCTCGCCAAGGAAGCCCATCGCCAGACCTGAGTCGACCGCCGTCCTGATAACAGAGGGGTTACTGGAGCGGAAGGCAATGCTCTCATCAGGCACTTTCTCTTCAATCCATCGGCGGAACGGCACACGATCGTTGGCATCGCCGGGGCCGATCAGGTAATGGCCGGATAACTGCTCTACCCGCTCCGGCAACCCGTAGCGCGCCACATAGGTGTCGTGGGCATACAGCCCGAACCTGAGCCTTCCGAATGATTGCACCACGTAATCGGGGTGCTTCGGTCTGGAGCCGGCTCGCAATGCCACGTGGGCTTCGCCATGTTCCAGCCTGGCAAGGTTGTCGGTGGCGATGAATGTGACAACGCTGGCGGGAAACTGGCGGTGAAAGTCGGCAATGCCCGTCATCACCAAGGGAGCAAGCGGTGCCAGCGTGGTCACCTTGACCTCGCCTGAAAGCTGCCCATTGGGTCCGCGCGCCCGCCCGGCAAGGTCATTCACCAGTTCTTCGGTCTTCCCGGCCACACGCAACAGGTCTGCGCCGACGTCAGTCAACGCATAACCTCGGGCATGGCGTATGAAGACGCGCGCTCCGAGTTCGGCCTCGAGAATGTCGATGTGCCTGTTGATTGTTGCCCGGTGAACGCCCTCGGCCTCAGCCGCGGCGCTGACCGTACCCAGTTTTGCGACCTGGTATGCGGTTCTCAGCTCTGTCCATTTGTCCAACTTACTTGCTCCAAAAACGCGCATAAAGTGCTGAGAATAACGCGTTGTGCGCTATCAGCGATCAGTAGATGATTGCCGCAGGAAATTCAACTTGAGCAGAAGCCGTCATGCTTGCGTTGCGGTGGTTTGCCAGCGTTGCCGGTGCTTTGCCGGGATACATCCGGCCTTGCCGCGGGCAGCGGCCGCGTGGCGTGCTGGTGAAGTCCGCTCGTCGGAAACAGGAGCAGAAATGTCTCAGACCATGAATTCGGTGGCGCTCAGAACATCGGCCATTCTCTGGATCGTGTGGGGCCTCGTTCACATGTTCGCAGGTGTGGTTGTCCTGTCCAGCGATACGTCGGCTGCGGTCGCTGCCATTGCTGATGCGGTGGACCCTGCAACCCTGCAACTGGCCTATCCGGACGCTGCCGGCGCGGTGATCAATCAGCACGGGTTCAACCTGTTCTGGTTTGGCCTGGCAACAACTGTTGGAGCGGTTTTCATCTGGCGCGGATCTGCAGTCGCCATCTTTGTTACCGCCATGGTCGGCGGACTGGCGGATCTGGGTTACTTCATCTTCCTGGACCTGGGTGGTCATGTGAATTTCATGCCGGGAACCCTGATGACGCTGGTGTCATCGGCGGCAATCATCGTGAGTTTCGCGGCCTATTTCCGACGCAGCAATGCTCATGCCTGATCGACCCGTCGCCCTGATGGATGGTGTCAAACGGCTTCAGGGGCGCATTGGCCAGGTCGCCAGGGCAATGCTGGTTGCAGTTGCAATGTCGAGTTCAGTCTCCGTTGCTGCAGCACAGCCTCCCAACATTGATTTCAGGCTGCTCTACGACGTTGCCCGACTTGCCGACCAGGCCTATGACGGCAAGTCTGAAATATTCGGGCGCCTGTCCGGCGACAGGGCGACAGCTGTCACCCCGGGCACGTCGCGGGTCCAGTATGTCCTGAACTTCAACAACGCACGCAGGATCCAGGTCATTTCGGTGCGTGGAACAGACAATAATGTGAACGTCGACCTGGACCTGGACACCAAAGGCGTACTCGACCGCAAATCCGGCATCTTCATGCACAACGGTTTCAGGACAGCCGCCCGTGACATCTATGCGGATCTGAAGCCGCGGCTCAAGCCTGGATACACTACTTACCTTACGGGGCATTCCCTGGGTGGAGCCGTTGCAGCCATATTGGGGATCTACATGACCGTGGACGGCGACAAAGTCGGCCGCATAGCCACGTTCGGGCAGCCAAAGTTTACCGACATTGCCGGCGCAAGGGCGTTCCGCGACTTGCCCCTGCTCAGGCTGATCTATCAGAATGATACAGTCGTTTTCCTGCCGGACACCTTTGCCGGCAGCAAGCGGAAGTACGCCCACATGGGCGCTGTCGTAAATCTTCTGTCCGGGCCCTATTACGTCTATGGCAGTGCGGCACAAGGCATGGAGTTTTCGGTGGGCTCGTTTGGCAGACTGTTTGGCCAGGTCAGCGTGCCGGACCATTCCATGAAATGGTACCTCCAGGGACTGCGCGAAAAGATCAGCGGGGCTACGGAAGTGGGCTTTGAGAACCGCAATAAGTACATCATCAGACACAAGCGTGGCTCAGGTGCCGGTACACAGCCCGCGGCAAAGCCCAAGTACAATTTCAATCATCACAATTGATGCCGGTGCGACGGGCGCCATTTCGCAGACAAGTTGAATGTTCGGATCAAACAGGCCCTGTGATCAAGCATTGCACTAAGCAGGCGCTGATTGGGGTCAAGGTGGCGACAGCTGCACAAGCAGACCGGGGAATTGCCTGCAGGCACAGCGAACTCGACAATGATCCGGCAAGGGTGATAGCGTCAAAAAAGTTGCATGAGGTGGGAGATCTTTTGCAAAACAACGCTGAACGGCATTGGATCATTCAGGAGTGATTCCAATGCAGCTCGCTCGTCGGCACGGCCTGCGTATGGATCAGGCTGGTCGCGTCCAGCATGGCTTTTGACAGCCAACCAGAGAGGAGTCGGACAAATTACTGAGCGCAATTTTGAACCTATGACCAAGGCTGAAGTGGTCGCCGCGCAGCGTGCCTGGGCCAGGTACGTCACCGAGCAGGACGTCGACCGGCTTCTGGAATTGTACGATTTCGGGGCACCGGACGAGCCGGTTCTGTTCAAGCCGACCCTGGCGGACGTCATCCGGCTCGACCGCGACGGTGCGCGGTCATACTTTGTCGGTGGCGACCCGAACTATCCCAATGACCATGGTTTTCTCAATCGGGGCTGGAAGCAAGTGGAGTTCCAGAGTGCCGCCGGTCCGATCCTCAAGGCAGGAGGCCTTGGCTACAAGGACATGGGGCATTACACCTTCATCGACGGCGACGGCAACGCCACCCGCGCTGACTACACCTTCGCCTATCACAAGCTGGACGGAAGGGTTCTGATCTCGCTGCATCATTCCTCGCTGACCTGGTTTCCCCCGGTCGAGGACTGACATCCCGGAGCCGGTGGTCTGAGAAAGCAAGGGGTCAAATTCGTGGGGTCAAATTGCTTTTCTGATCTTGAGCTGACGCTGCTTCGCTTGTTCCATGCCGTCTTTTGTTGGAACGCCGTGGATGTCGTGCGAGTACCGATCTGACCACATGGCAGCAGTGCGGACAAATTGAACTTTCGCTGTGAATGATCACCGTCTAACTCGGTGGTGACCGAGCAAACGTGAGGTGCTCTTTGCAGATGTCTTTCTAAACCAGGTCACAACTTTGGAAAACGAGACTGTCAATGTAGCTGAATGTGACAAGAGCTAAAGGGAACAATTCGCCAACATTCATCTTGCGGGACATTCCTTAACCGCGTCGCCAACAGCTTTCGATGCGGCAAGCATGACATCCATGTCAGGTTTCTTGACGAGATTCCTGGATCGAGCATCAATCCCAGACTGCTCCAACAGGTAGAACCTGGCGCCGTCCTTCTGCTCATCCGAAAGACCTTGCAGAGCCGTATCATACAGACACTTGCACATACTGATCCGATCATTTGCTTCCATCCGCTTATAGGCGCGGAGTCCATCACACGCCTCAACAAATTCAACTCGAATCGGGTCGTTCGTTTCGACTTCTGGGCCACATGCAGTTAATAACAACGAACTCAGAATGAGCGTTACCGCGGGAGTTACTCTTTGCATGATAAGATCGGGCCAATGATTTGAGTCTCAAACTGACCACAAGGTATTTCTTACCGGTAAATGGGCGGTAAAACGTGCTAAGTTTCCCTTTTTGATCCGACCCTCCGTAACCGTCCAGAAATACCCGAAATGGGCTCATTCGGGCCATTTGCAATGCGACACAGAACCAGGACTGGATAGTATTGCAGTGTCTTGTGTCTGATGCCCATTTTGTCAGGACATCTGATCGCAATGGCGTTTGCAAGTACGCGGGTCGCCTGATCATCATACACCGGCTGCAACAATCCCCCAGACCATCCGCTTCAATATGCCCATACCTTGTTGGCGCTTGCTGTGTTACACGCGCGGGCAACTCAACCGAATTTCTTAGTCCGGAAACGCTATGTCTCTTCGAAACATCGCCATCATCGCGCACGTCGATCATGGCAAGACCACCCTCATCGACCGGCTGCTGGCCCAGTCGGGCACCATGCGCGACAACCAGCGCATGGCCGAGCGCGCCATGGATTCCAATGACCTGGAGCGCGAGCGCGGCATCACCATTCTGGCCAAGGTCACCTCGGTCGACTGGCAGGGCGACCGCATCAACATCGTCGATACGCCGGGCCATGCCGACTTCGGCGGCGAGGTGGAGCGCATCCTGAACATGGTCGACGGCGCCATCCTGCTGGTCGACGCCGCCGAGGGCCCGATGCCGCAGACCAAGTTCGTGCTGCAGAAAGCGCTGAAGATCGGCCTGCGCCCGATCGTGGCGATCAACAAGATCGACAAGGACGAAGAGCGCCATCAAGAAGTGATCAACGAAGTGTTCGACCTGTTCGCCGCGCTCGACGCCGACAACGACCAGCTCGATTTCCCGATCCTGTACGGCTCTGCCAAGCAGGGCTGGATGGCGTCGGAGCCGGAAGGCCCCAAGGACGACATGACCCAGCTGTTCGATCTGGTGGTCAAGCATGTGCCGGAACCGGTCGTCGAAGACGGGCCGTTCCGCATGCTGTCGACGACCATCGAGGCCAACCCGTACCTGGGCCGCATTCTCACCGGCCGCATCCGCTCGGGCACGGTGAAACCGAACCAGTCGATCAAGGCGCTGAACCGCGAAGGCAGGCTGGTCGAGCAGGGCCGGGTGTCGAAAGTGCTGGCGTTTCGCGGCCTTGAGCGCACGCCGGTTGAAGAAGCGAAGGCCGGCGACATCGTGGCGCTGGCGGGCTTGTCCAAGGCGACCGTGGCCGACACGCTGTGCGCACCGGATGTGAGCGAGGCGATAGCCGCGCAACCGATCGACCCGCCGACACTGTCGATGACGTTCCGGGTCAATGACGGGCCGCTGGCCGGCAAGGAAGGCGACAAGGTGCAAAGCCGCGTCATCCGCGACCGCCTGCTGAAGGAGGCGGAAGGCAATGTGGCGCTGCAGGTCAAGGACCTGGACGGCGAGGCCTACCAGGTGTCGGGCCGCGGCGAGCTGCAGCTTGCCATCCTGATCGAGACCATGCGGCGCGAAGGCTTCGAGCTGACCGTCGGGCGCCCGCGCGTGGTCATGCAGGTGGACGAGGACACCGGCCAGCGCCTGGAGCCGGTGGAAGAGGTGATCATCGACGTCGACGAGGAGTTTTCCGGCGCGGTGGTGCAGAAACTGTCGGAGCGCCGGGCCGAACTGAAGGACATGCGCCCGTCAGGCGCCGGCCGGCAGCGGCTGGTGTTCCATGCCCCGACCCGCGGCCTGATCGGCTACCAGAGCGAACTTCTGACCGACACCCGCGGCACCGCCATCATGAACCGGCTGTTCCACGGCTACGCCGCGCACATGGGCGCCATCCCGTCGCGCCACACCGGCGTGCTGTTGTCCAACTCTGACGGTGAGGCGGTGGCCTATGCACTGTGGAAGCTGGAAGATCGCGGCCCGATGTTCATCGAGCCGGGCATGAAGGTCTATAACGGCATGATCGTCGGCGAACATACGCGCGGCAATGACCTTGAGATCAACGTGCTGAAAGCCAAGCAGCTGACCAATATGCGCGCGTCGGGCAAGGACGATGCGGTGCTGTTGACACCGCCGATCCGCATGACGCTGGAACGGGCGCTGAGCTATATCAGTGACGATGAGCTGGTCGAGGTGACGCCGAAATCAATCCGGCTGCGCAAGGCCATTCTCGACGTGCACGAGCGCAAGCGGGCGTTGCGGCGCGATGACGAAGCGTTGAGCGCCTGAGGTCTTCCGCCTACACGATTTTGCCCTGATCTTGCTGCACACACGGGACGTAGTGATCAAGGCAATTGAACCAGCAACAGGGCATCACAGACATGGCAAGCGAGCGCGACATCAAACCGGCACTGGTGAACTGGGACGGCATTCATGGCCTGCCTGATTTTGCGGCCATCGAAGACGGCGATTTCAGACCGGCATTCGCGCCGGCCATGGCGCTGCATCTGGCCGAGATAGAGGCTATCGCCGACAATCCGCAGCTGGCCGATTTCGCCAACACCATCGACGCCATGGAACTGGCCGGCAGTGACCTGCGCAGGCTGCAGGCGCTGTTCTGGCACCGGTCCGGCACAGACAGCACCCCGGTGATCCAGGAACTGGAGCGCGACATCGGCCCGGAACTGGCAAAGCACCAGTCCGCCATTTTCATGAACGAGCGCCTTTTCGCCCGTATTGACGCGCTGCATGACAATCGCAATGACGGCGGTCTTACGTCTGAGCAGATCCGGGTGCTGGAGCAGCACCACAAGCGGTTCGTCAAGCAGGGTGCGAAGCTGGCTGCGGCTGACAAGCAGAAGCTTGCCGGCGTCGACCAGCGCCTGGCAGCACTGGCGGCTGAGTTCGGCCAGAACGTGCTGGCGGACGAAAAGGACTGGATACTGGTTCTGGACGCGGACGAAGACCTGGCTGGCCTGCCGGCAAGCCTCGTTGCGGCGATGGCGGAAGCCGCTGCCCAGCGCGGCCATGACGGCAAACACGCGGTGACGTTGTCGCGCTCGATCATTGAACCGTTCCTGATGTCCTCGTCGCGACCTGATCTGCGCCAGACGGCGTTTGATGCCTGGGCGGCGCGCGGCCAGAACGGCGGCGACAGCGACAATACGGACATTGTCGCCGAAACCCTGAAACTGCGTGACGAGAAGGCGGAGCTTTTGGGCTATGACAGTTACGCGGCGCTGAAACTTGACGGCACCATGGCCAAGCAGCCGAAAGCGGTGGAAGACTTGCTCGGCAAGGTGTGGCCGGCGGCGAAGGCCAGTGCCGCCGATCATGGTGCACGGCTGGCGGAAATCGCGGCGGAGGAAGGCCACAATGAGCCGTTGCAGGCCTCGGATTGGCGCTATTACACGGCTAGGCTGCGGGAGCGGGAATTCGACCTGGACGAGGCGATCGTCAAGCCATACCTGCAGCTGGAAAACATGATCCAGGCGGCGTTCGACGTGGCCGGACGGCTGTTCGGCCTGTCCTTTGCAGAGCTTTCCGACGTGGCGGGCCCGCATCCGGATGCCCGTGTGTTCGAGGTGCGCGACCGCGCCGGCGACATTCGCGCGGTGTTTGTCGGCGATTATTTCGCCCGCGCGTCGAAACGCTCAGGTGCCTGGATGAGCATGCTGCAGAAGCAGCACCGCCTCGACGGCGGCCAGCATGCAATCGTGTTCAATGTGATGAACTTCGCCAAGCCGGCCCAGGGCTCGCCGGCGCTGCTTTCGCTCGATGATGCGCGCACGCTGTTCCACGAGTTCGGCCACGCGCTGCACGGCATGTTGTCTGATGTGACCTATCCGTCGATTTCAGGCACGTCCGTGGCGCGCGACTTCGTTGAACTGCCGTCGCAGCTGTACGAGCACTGGCTGACGGTGCCGGAGATCCTGCACAAGCATGCGCTGCATGTGGACACCGGCGAGGCGATGCCGCAGGCCCTGCTCGACAAGGTGCTGGCCGCGCGCACCTTCAATGCCGGGTTTGATGCGATTGAATACACCTCGTCGGCCATTGTCGACATGCGCTTCCACCAGGGCTCGAATGCCGACAGGGCAAGCGCCGATCCGATCGGGTTCGAGGCCGATGTGCTGGCTGAACTGGGCATGCCGGACGCCATCATCATGCGTCACCGCACGCCGCATTTCCTGCACGTGTTCTATGGCGACGGCTATGCGGCCGGGTATTACAGCTACATGTGGTCGGAAGTGCTGGATGCGGACGCTTTCAAGGCCTTTGAAGAGGCCAGCGATCCGTTTGATCCGGAACTGGCGAAACGGCTTCATCAGCACATCTACTCGTCCGGTGATTCGGTTGACCCGGAAGCGGCCTACACCGCGTTTCGCGGGCAGATGCCGACGGCGGACGCGATGTTGCGCAAGCGTGGACTGGCTGCCTGACCCGGAATGCAAATTCGGTTAGCTTGGCTCGTCCTCCGGCGCCCATTGCCGTCATCCCCGTGAAAACGGGGATCCAATGACGGATCGGCTAATGTCTCCGGCGTGGATTGGATTCCCACTTTTGTGGGAATGACGACAGAGTGGGACTCAAATATTCGGCCTGAACTATTCACTGCGACTAATCGACAGGCGGTTGGGTGGCTCCCAGGAACTCAACATCACCGTCACCCCGGCGCAGGCTGGGGTCCAATTCGAGTTGGCCACAGTTGCCAGCGCAGAGATGGATTCCAGCCTGCGCTGGAATGACGGTTGTCCGAACCTCTAGCTCGGGTCACCCGAGAGGCGGCCGCGGGTGCCGTGGAACTTGGCCTTGTCGGTTCCGCAGGTGAAGTCCGCCGCCAGGCTGTCGGCCAGGTCGCGGGCCAGTTGATTGGCGTTACGGTTGGCCAGCGCGTCGACATAGGCGACCACGCAGGCCTGCCTGCCTGCCTCTTGCGCAACGCGCGACACCACCAGCACCTGACCCACCCTTTTCGGATCGGCCGAACCGGCGTCATCGGTGTTTTCGATGAACCAGCGCAGGATGGCCGCGACCGGCATGCCGTCGCGCAGACGCCATTCAATGGTGTCGGAAACCCGGTTCCACTGGGTGAAGCTCTGCCAGATGCCGGTTTCGCCGGCATCGACATGGCCGAACTGTACCGAATGGCGCAGGTCGCCCTCGGCGAAGTGGACGGGATAGTCCTGATAGCCCTCACACAGCATGGAGACCGATCCGCCTTCGTCCGATTGCTCCAGAATCTTGCAGGTCTTCTTGAAATCCAGCTTGGTATAGGTGCTGGTCATCTGGCCGGCCTGGACCGGCAAAGCAAGTGCGACGAGAGTACAGGCAGTCAAGAGCGGTTTTCTCATGCTATTACAGTCTCCATACCAGAGTTGTGCCTTCCAGGCGCCATCTCGCCACACCCGCATATGAAGGAAATCAAATGCGCATAGACGCCATATCCATCGGGGCAAATCCGCCGGAAGAAGTCAACGTCATCATCGAAGTGCCGATCGGCGGCGAACCGATCAAATATGAAATGGACAAGTCCGCCGGCACCATGGTGGTCGACCGGTTCCTGTATACATCGATGCGCTATCCGGGCAATTACGGCTTCATCCCGCACACCCTGTCGGAGGACGGCGATCCGGTGGACCTGTTGGTGGTTTCGCAACGCACCCTGGTGCCGGGAGCGGTGATTGCCGTGCGTCCGGTCGGTGTGATGAAGATGGTCGACGAGGCAGGCGGCGACGAGAAGATTATCGCAGTGCCGGTCAGCCGCATCACCAAGCGCTACGACAAGGTGCTCGACTATACCGACCTGCCCGAAATACAGGTCAGGCAGATCGAGCACTTCTTCCAGCACTACAAGGACCTGGAATCCGGCAAGTGGGCGCGTACCGACGGCTGGGGAGATGCCGAGGAAGCGCGCACGCTGATTGTCGAGGCCATCGAGCGGGCGGCAGCCGGCTGATCCGCAACCGCCTACATTTCCGGAACAGCGACGCCCTTGATGGCACAGGCGGCGTGAACGGTGTTGTGCAGCAGGCAGGCGATGGTCATCGGGCCGACGCCGCCGGGCACCGGTGTGATTGATCCGGCTACCCTGGCGCAGTCCTCATAGTCGCAGTCGCCGACAATGCGGTTCTTGCCGTCGCGCTCAATGCGGTTGATGCCGACATCGATGACGCAGGCGCCCGGTTTCAGCCAGTCGCCCTTGACCATTTCAGCCCGGCCGACAGCGGCAATCACCAGGTCGGCGCGGCGCACCACGCCGGGCAGGTCCTTGGTGCGGCTGTGGGCAATGGTCACGGTGCAGTTTTCCTGCAGCAGCAGCTGGGCCACCGGCTTGCCGACAATGTTGGAGCGGCCGATCACGACGGCCTCCAGGCCGGACAGGGAGCCAAGTGCGTCCTTCGCCAGCATGACACTGCCGACGGGCGTACACGGCACCAGCGAGTCCTGTCCGGTTGCCAGCCGGCCGGCATTGATGACATGGAACCCGTCCACATCCTTGTCGGGACTGATCGAATTGATGACCTTGTTTTCATCGATGTGGTCCGGCAACGGCAACTGCACCAGGATGCCGTGAATGGTCGGGTCGTTGTTGAGGTCTTCGACCACACTCAACAGGTCGGCTTCGGAAGTGGCGGCGTCGAGCTTGTGTTCGACCGACTTCATGCCGACTTCGACGGTCTGCTTCGCCTTGTTGCGCACATAGACCTGGCTGGCCGGGTCTTCGCCGACCAGCACGACGGCCAGCCCCGGCTCCAGGCCATGGTCGGATTTCAGTCCGGCAATAGCCGTCGAAATGCGCCCGCGAAGGCCTTCTGCAAACTTTTTACCGTCAATCACTTTGGCTGCGCACATGGGTTTCTGATGCCTTTTCGTCTGGTCGAAGCTTTCGGAGTATTTAGCGCGGGCAGGCCGCCAAGGCCTGTTCCGCGTGCGTCAAGGTTGGTTCCAATGACGACAAACGCGGCTGAAATTCAGACCAGATACTCGTGCAGCAACCTTTGCAGGAACATAAGTCCGAGCAGCAGGACCAGAGGCGAGAGATCTATACCGCCAAGATCAGGCATGAAGCGCCTGATCGGCGCCAGCAAGGGTTCGGTAAGGCGGTGCAGGGTATAGTTGATCTGCCGTACGATGTTGTTTGAATTGTTCAGGACGTTGAAAGCGATCAGCCAGCTCATCACCACCATGATGATGATGATCCAGAATATTATGTAGACGACCTGATCAAACAGCCAGAGGAGAGAAAGCATGATGCGAGCCTTGTTGATGCAAACTTCAATTGCATGGTTTAGCCGGGGCGTTCGAATTGCGCAAGCAATGGCGCTTGCAGTGGTTTTTAAGGGCGTTAGGGGTGTTTTTTAAGACCAAACCGGTAAATCGGAATGGTGTGGCCGAATTGCAACACTTTTTGAGAATCGTCTTACACTGACTTTAAACTAACGTGACGACATGGTAAGGATTCGTCGCTCACGAATTGACATTTAACGTGCTGGGCCGGATTGCCATGTTCAAGACATCGATATCAATTGCCGCGATGATGCTGGCGTTTGCCAGCGCTGGATTTTCCGCGGCGGCGGCGGGCGAGTTCGAAGATGTTTTCCAGGAAAGATATGATTCGCCGGAAGATGTCGGCGTTCTTGGCCGGTTTGTTTCGAAGGCGGTCGAAGTCGGCCAGTACGACCAGGCCATCTCGACGCTGGAACAGCATCTGGTCAAATACCCGCGCGATGCCAGGGCACGGCTTAACCTGGCCAGCGTTTACGCAAATACCGGATCGTGGGAGCTTGCCGCGCGCAACCTTGAGGTTGCGCTGTCAGTTGGCGATCTGACGCCTGAAGAAACCAAGCAGGCCGAGGAACTGGCTGCCAAGGTTAACGGTGCGCTGAACGGGTTTGAATGGGTGCTCGACATGACCGTCGGTATTCGCTCCAAGTGGCTCGACGTCGAAGACTCCAATAACGAGTGGAAAGACCGCCAGGACTGGAACCCGTTCGCTGCCGTTAACACGGCTCTGAAGATAGATCTGGATACACCGCTGGATGACGTGCTGGTGATATCGGCATCCGGGCTGGTGGAACGCCGCTACGAGGATATCAACCAGGGCGGCAACGACCCGTTCACCCCGATTTTCGAGTTTGACGGGATCGGCGGTATCTATGCGCATCATCGCGGCCGCATCGCTGTTACGCTGGACAAGGGTGTGCCGGTGGTGGAGCTGGATGCGATGCGAATCCAGTTTACTGCATTTGGGCAGTTCAGGACCTACAACCCCAGTGTCTCCGAAGTCGCACTGGGCTCGTCGGTTCGCGCGATCGTGCAGCCGTCCGTCGATACCTCGTTTTACGGCGACGTCTCCTATGCCAACCTGGAACAGTCGACAAACCTGAGTGCAAATCACCGGTTCGGCGCGGAAGTCGGCGCCAGCAGGCGGCTGACGGCGGAGCATACAGTTGGCATGGCGGCGCGCTATCAGCGCGAGTTCACCGATGGCGGCACCACGGTCAACCGGCAACGCGAGATTGAACTGAACTATGCCGGCGTACTGCCGTACCGGATGTTCGGCGCACTGTGGACACACCAGGTTGCCGGGGCAATCGGCGATTTCAGGACCAAGGACGGTGCCTTCAACCCGGCGTTTGCAACTGCGGGAACCGGCACCTACTGGCGGGCAAGCTGGGATCACGCCTTCCACCTGGACGGCTATAACAGGATAAATCTGGGATACTCGGTGCGCGAGAGCGACTATGATCTGCCGCCGTTTGCGTTCTTCGATCCCGGATCCATGTCGCATACTCTGAGCCTGAGCTTCACGAAAAGCTTCTAACGCCAAAAAGGCCGATGAAATGAGAAACAAGACACGTGTAATCGCAAGCCTCGCCTGCGCCGGATTGCTCAGCGTGGTAACGCCGGTAAGCGCTTTCGCCGAATCAGTCGGCAAGATGACGGCCGTGCAGACCCAGGTCAGGAAGGCCGGTACCGGTGTTATCGGTGTCGGCGCCGGCGTATCGCTTGGTGACCGTCTGCGCAGCAATGCAACCGGCCTCGGGCTGATTGTGTTCAAGGACCAGTCGAGCGTGAAACTGGGACCGAACTCGCGCCTGACCATCGACGAGTTCGTGTACAGCCCCGGCAGCAACGGCAATTTCGGCATCAGCATGGACCGCGGAGTGTCCAGATTTTTCGGCGGCCAGGTGTCGAAAAAAGGCGAGATGAAAATTACCACGCCGCATGTCATCCTCGGCGTGCGCGGCGGCATTGTGGATACCGAAGTCAATGGCGGCGAGACAACCGGCATTCTGCGGGCCGGCAAGTTGACTTGCACCACCCAAAACGAAGTCCGGGTTATCACCAAGCCCGGGTTTGCCTGTGTTTCCAATGGTGGTTCAATCAGCGTGGTGAAGCTTCAAAACACCCTCGACATTCTAGACAGCCCGGCCCGCATTGCCGGCACCAATGCGCCCGGCAACAAGGGCCCCGGCATCGAGGTCGATGCCGGATGTGCCGGACCCGGCGCCAGCCTGATACCGGCGTGTCAGAGCCAGAACGGTCAGTTGCCGACCCCCGGCACCACGGGACGTGATCCCGGTGGTATTGGCCCGATCATCCGCACCGGGCCAGAAGGTGACGATTACGACTTTAGCAGTTGTGACAATTGCTAGAAAATTGCGTGACCGCGTTCGCGTCAGGCTTGTCCAGCTGTGACAATGGCCGGCAAACTGTATGACCGACTGCGCGCCAAGCTCGGCGTTGTCTGCCTGATTATCCTGCTGATTGCATCGCATGTGGTTTTTGATGCGAGTTTCGACGACTTGCGCGGCAATTCCTTCGATGCCTATCAGCAACTGAGCCCACGGGCCAACTCAACATCCAACGTCGTTATCGTTGGTGTGGACGACGAAACCATAGGCGTCGAGGGCCGCTGGCCGTGGCCACGAAACCGCATTGCCGACCTGATTGCTTCGATACACTCGTCCGGCGTCTCGGTTCTTGGTATCGACGTGCTGTTTTCGGAGCCGGATGAAAGCCCCGGCGGTGCTGCACGCGACGATCTGCTGGCCAGGACCATCGCATCGTCGCCGACCATCCTTGCCACCAGCATCGGCGATTTTCCGGGATCGAAAATACCACAGACCAGCATCGGCTGGGCAGTTGTCGGCAATGGCAATGCGGAAGCGCTGCCTTGGCAACCGGGGATCATCGCCTCGACTGCAACCATCCGCGCAGGTGCTGCCGGTCTGGGCATTGTCCGGTCGGTTTCGGACAGTGATGGTGTCGTGCGCACGGTTCCGCTGGTGTGGGCGGCAAAGTCGTCCGATCAGCTGTCGCTGTGGCCCGCCTTCAGCCTGGAGCTGGCCCGGGCCTACAGGGCAGGCACCGGATATGCCCTGCGGGTTCGTCCGTCCGGATTCGAAGCGCTGAAGCTGGGTGACACAATCATCCCGCTGTCAAACGGCGGTGCGGTGTGGCTGTGGGAACAGGCTGCGGCAATCCCGCGGGTGTCGGCGCTCGATGTCATGGCCGGCAAGGCAGGTGACGTGCTCAAGGGCAAGATCGCCATCCTGTCAGTGAACGCGCTCGGCGTGGACAAGTTTCACACCACGCCCACGGTGGCGGCTCGGTCCGGAGCGGAGATCCACGCGGTTCTGGCCAACCAGCTCATGGACGGCAAGTTCCTGTCTGAACCGGGCGATGCCAAGACGGTCGAACGGCTATGGTTTCTGATCTCGGCCCTGCTGCTATTGGCGGCGTCGTACTTCTTTGCCAATCGCCTCTGGCTGCTGCTGGCGGCCGGGTTGGCACTGTGCCTGGCGCCGTTGCTGGCAGGTTATACGGCTTACCTGCAAACGGCCCAGCTATATGAACCGGTCCAGCCTGCGGTCGGCCTGACGGCAGTTGCACTGGCGGAGGTCTACAGCCTGTTTCGCGAGTCCGACGCCCGCCGCCGGCAATTGTCGCGGCAGTTCTCGCAATACCTGTCACCGAACGTTGTCGCCATGCTGAGCGAAACCCGGCGTGATCTGACCACCAGTGCAGAGAAGCGTGAAATCACCGTGCTGATGATGGACATGCGCGGTTTTACCTCCAGCAGCGAAAGCCTGCCGGCCGATGAGATAAACGCGACCGTGAACCGGTTCCTGACGCTGGCCAGCCAGGAAATCTTCAAGCGCGACGGCACCATCGACAAGTTCATGGGAGACGCGATCCTGGCGTTCTGGAATGCCCCGGTGGACCAGGCCGATCACACCGACCGGGCCCTGAATGCTGTGCTGGCCATCCGGGCGTCACTGGAGACGGAAAATGTCCAGCGCGAGAAAGACGGTAAGCCGCCGATACGGGTGGGGGCCGGGATCGAGACAGGTGTCTGCTCGGTTGGCAACTTCGGCTCGGACATCCGGTTCGACTACACCGCGATCGGCTCCAGCGTGAACATGTCGGCGCGGCTGGAATCGGCGACCAAGGCGACCGGTTGCCCGGTGCTGCTGGGCCCCGGCTTTGCCCAGCGCCATGTCGACGGCATTGAGCCGGTCGGCAAGATTGAACTGTCCGGCTTTGCAAATCCGGTGCAGGTGTTTACGCCTGTCGGCCTGAAGCCGCCCGCAACCGGGCAGGGTGCAAGCAAAAAGCGGAAGGCCTGAATTCAGGCACTTCCGCTTCCTGTGCAATCTGGTTGAGTACGCTATACAATGATCTCAACGCTGACGGGGGCAACGCAATCATCATGCCAAACCGGCACTCAGCTAAATGTAGTATGGGTGAGCTATAAGACCGCAATATGGAGCATTTGGGCCGGTAATGGGACCAATGCAGGGTTGCAGATTGCACAGGCCGGCTTTGCAAAATGCAACAACTGGCGGGCGCAAGCACCGCTCAGACGGTACAACAAGAGTGGAATCTGAGCTATTCGGCAGCCAGCACCGACACAGGCGTCTGTGCGCTTGCCAGCCAGCTGTCGAGGAACCTGTCGAGCCAGCAATCCACCGACGGGTCGTGGACGAAGCGGTCGCTGAAATGGGTCTCGCGCGGCCGGGCACCTGGCAGCTTCAATCTCTCCTCGGCCTTGACCAGCCAGCGGTTCATCATCTTGTGAGTGACTTCCGGGTGGAACTGAATGGCATATGCGGTGTCGCCGTAGCGGAAGGCCTGATCTGGAAAGTCGCCCTGTGACGTGGCAAGGCAAACCGCTCCGTCCACCAGCTCAAAGCCTTCGCGGTGCCACTGGTACACCTTCTGCGGCCAAGGCCCGTAGGTGCCACCTTCGGCGGTGGCTGAAATGTCGTAATAGCCGATCTCCGCCCGGTCATCTGGAAACCCGAAAACCTTGCCGCCCAGGTTTCTGGCCAGCATCTGGCCGCCCAGGCATATGCCCAGGAAAGGCACGCCGGTCGCCAGCGGTTTTGAAATCCAGTCGATTTCGGTGCGGATATAGTCGTGCTCGCAATCGTCGTTTGCGCTCATCGGTCCGCCGAAAATCACGGCGCCGGCATACTCCGCAACATCATCCGGCAGGGGGTCGCCCAGGGCGGGGCGGCGGATATCGAGCTCATAGCCCTTCTGTACCAGTTTCATGCCGACGCGTCCCGGCGTCGAGGTTTCCTGATGCAGCACTATGACGATACGTTTTTTCATTTTTCCTTTACGGCGTGGTCCCGTCTCAAAGCAAAGCGAACTGGTCCAGCCGGACTACATTGCGGACACACCACCGTCCAGTTTCAATTCAGACCCTGTCATGAATGACGACTCGTTGCTGGCCAAGTAAACCACAGCCCATGCCACATCTTCAACAGTTGCAATGCGACCCAGCGGAATTTGTCGGGCCAGCTTGCGCGTGTTGACTTCCCGGTCGTCAGACCTGGTCACCTGATCAACCATATCGGTATCGACGAAGGCAGGATGTATAGAATTGCACCTTACGTCTGAATATGTACGTGCCGCGTGCAGGGCCACTGACTTTGTCAGCATGTGCACGCCGGCCTTGGCGGCATTGTAGGCAGCGAAATTCGGACTTGCGATCATCGAAGAGATCGACGCGATGTTGACGATGGATGCCGGCGCGCTGCGTGCCAGAACAGGCAGTGCCGCGCGGCAGCCCAGATAGACGGACTTCAGATCCACGTCCATGGTGCGGTCCCACCCGGCCTCGTCCAGGTTCTCGACTGTGCCCGGTATGATTATGCCGGCATTGTTGATGAGCACATTGATGCCGTTCATCAGGTCGCCGGCATGTTCGATTGCCGCTTCCCATGCCGGCCCGCTCGTAACGTCAAGCTCGATGGCCGGATGGCTGGAAACCTGGCTTGCTGCCCGGTTCGCCTCGTCAATTTCAATGTCGGTGATCACCACATCGCAACCGTGTTCCGCCATGAGTTTGGCGCAACCCAGGCCGATGCCTCTGGCCGCTCCCGTTATCAGGGCTTTCCTGCCTGCAAGTCTCATTCGGACATCTCCAGTTCGGCCGACAATGACGGCGATGTGCCGGGCTGACAAGTTTGTGCTGGACGGCGGTGAAAACTATCCCGCAATACGGTTTGACCGCACGGTGCGATTGTGGTCATGAACATTCGCATCTGCAAACGCCGGACACTGTACAGGAGACAACACCAGATGAGCATCACGCTTGCCAAGAGCCGCAAAATTGTATCGGTTGCGCTGAAAAAGGCGCGGGACATTGGCCTCACCAAACCAATGACGGTCGTGGTGCTTGATGCCCGCGGTACCGTGAAGGCGTGTGAAAGCCAGGACGGCAGCTCAACCCTGCGGTTCAAGGTGGCGTTCGGCAAGGCCAATGGCTGTATTGCACTGGGCATCGGTTCGCGTGCCATTTTCGCCCGCGCCAACGAACAGCCCTATTTTGTCCAGTCGGTGAACGCACTGGCCGACGGCAACCTTGTTCCGGTGCCGGGCGGTGTCCTGGTGCGGGATCGCAAGGGGGCCATCATCGGAGCGGTCGGCGTGACCGGCGATACGTCCGACAATGATGAAATCTGTGCGGTTGCCGCTATCGAAGCGGCGGGTTTCCAGGCCGACACTGGCGGCTAATTGCTGCCCGGCTGCCAGCCTGGGGCCGCCATCTCAAAGCCTGAAAACTCGAACCCGGGTGACACGGTGCAGCCGACGAGGGTCCACTCACCCAGGCATCTGGCCGACTGCCAGACGCCGGCCGGGATGACAAGCTGCGGTCGCCCATCGCCGGTCAGGTCGGCGCTGAGCTGATGACGCGTCACATCCTGGCCGTCAGGAGACAATGAGAGTTCCAGCGCTGCCCCGGCGTACCAGTGCCAGGCCTCCGCCGCATCGACGCGATGCCAGTGGCTGACCTCACCGGCCTGCAGAAGGTAATAGATTGCCGTGCCGACGCTACGTTCGCCGGCCGGCGCGGGTGCCCGCCAGGTCTCGGCAAAGTGACCGCCTTCGGGATGGGGCTCGAGGCCGAGGGTTGCAATGATCTGAGCCGCGTCTGTCATCTGATACCTCTGGTTCCAAATTGGCGGGTACACTACAGGACTATCCCGGCACAGCGTAGTGGTGAATGTCGGTGGATTATTCGTCTTGACCGTTGGACCGGCCAAGCCTGCGCAGCAGCAGTACCCACGCGGTCACCCCCTGCTCGATGGCCGACAGCCGGAAAAACTCATTGGGCGAATGAAAGTCCTCGTCCGCCGTTGAAAACGACAGGGTGACCGTGTCGATACCAAGGGCGCGTTTGATCATGTCCGCCAACGGCAATGTACTGCCGACCCGGACGCGCACCGGCCTGGTTCCAAGCGTGTCTTCAATGGCGTGTTCCACGGCCAGCAGCAATGGCAGGTCCGGCGGCACCAGGTAAGCCGCGTTGCCGTCGCCGCGGGGCGCAAACTGCATGGACACACCGGCGGGACAGGTGGCCTCAAAGTGGCGCTGCAGCACCTGTGCCACATGGACCGGTTCCTGGCCGGGCACAAGCCTGGTGGTGATTTTGGCAAACGCCTCCGCCGGGGTGACGGTCTTGCCGCCTTTGCCGGTATAGCCGGACCACATACCGTTTATCTCCAACGTGGGACGCAGCCAGAGACGCTCCAGCGTGGAAAATCCCTGTTCGCCAAACGGTACGGAATCCAATGCTGAAAAGAACCCGGTTTCGTCAAAGGGCAGGTCTGCGATGCCGCTGCGGGCGGTTTCGTCCGGTTCGGCAATGCCGTCATAGAACCCGTCTACCGTTACCCGGCCGTCCGGCCCGTGCAGGCCGGCGACGATGTCGGCGAGAACGTGGGCTGCGTTGGGTACAGCACCGCCAAAGCGGCCCGAATGCAGATCCTTTGACGCTGTGCGCAAGGCGAGCTCGAACGCCATGCTGCCGCGCGAGCCGGTATTGACGCTTGGCAGGTCGGCGCGCCAGCGGGCGCCATCGGCGGAAATCACCGCGTCGGCGCCGAGCAGATCCACATGGGATGCCAGAATGGCCGGCAGGGTGGCACTGCCAACTTCCTCTTCGCCTTCCAGCAGGATCTTGATGTTGACCGGCAGGCTGCCCTCTGCAGCCAGAAAGGCAAACAATACCTCCAAGGCGATGGACGCCGGTCCCTTGTCGTCCGATACACCGCGGCCATACAGGCGTCCGTCGCGTATCTGCGGATCGAATGGCGGCGAGTGCCACTTGTCGAGCGGATCCGGCGGTTGAACGTCATAATGGCCGTAGACCAGATAGGTTGGAGCATCGGCCAGGCCGAGCCACTCGCCATAGACTGCGGGATGTCCGCCCGCTGCGAATTCTTGCACGTTGTTGAAACCGGCTGTTTCAAGCCGATCAGTAAGCAGTTTTCGCGCCGCTGCCATGCCGTCGGCATAGGCCGGGTCCGTGCTTACCGACGGGATTCGGGCATATTCGATCAGCCGCTCGAGGATGCCGTCGCCATCGCCCAGCAGGAGGTCCAGCACCGGGTCGCTCACGAGCGGCCTCCATCAACGCTGAGCACCTGTCCGGAGATCCAGCCTGCCTGGTCGCTGGCCAGAAACAGTGTCGCTGCGGCAATGTCATCGGCGCTGCCGAGCCGTTGGGTATGGATGGACTCGATCAGCCGCTGCTGGCCGTTAGTGCCCATCGCCTGCCACTGCCGCTCGGTGGTCGGGTTGGAGCGAACAAAGCCCGGGGCAACCGAGTTGACCGTGATGCCGGCGGGGCCCAGTTCCCAGGACAACTGCCTGACGATGCCGACAAGCGCATGCTTGGCACCTGCATAGGCCTGGATACCGGTCAGGGACGGGCGCAGGCCGGCACCGGAGGCGATGGCGATCAACCGGCCGGCACCGCGCAGTTTCATGGCTGGCGCACAGGCCTGGGCCAGCCAGAAAAACGCATCCGCATTTGCGGCGAAGATGCTGTGCCAATCCGCCTCGTCTATGTCCTCAATGGGCCTGCCAGCCTGTCCACGGGTGCCGCCCGCTGCATGGACGACGACATCCGGACTGCTGTCCAGCGATGCGACAAGACCGTGCACCGCAGATCTGTCGGACAGGTCGAGCGCGTGTGCTGCCAGGTTCAGCTCGCCAGCCGTCTGTGCAAGGCCCTGAGCATCGATGTCGGTTACAATCACAGTTGCACCGGACGCTGCAAAGGTTGCAGCGATCGCGCGTCCGATGCCCCGGGCAGCGCCGGTCACCAGCACCGTCTTCGCGTGGAAGTCTAGCTGCATCGGTCTGCCAGCTCCTGAAACGTTTCCGCCGATTGTTCCCGGCGACCGGCCTCGATGTCATTGATCAGCTGCTTGACCGCGTCCAGCCCCGGTGTCGGGATTCCGGCGGACCGGCCCAGATCGCAGATGATGCCGATCTGCGGATCGACCTCGGTGCGCCGCTTGCGCACTGCCAGGTCGCGCCAGATGCCGGAGTGGGTCTTGGCGGTGGTGCTGTTGAACTCGGCCAGCCGGGCGATGCAGGCGCGTGCGTCATCCTCGCCTGCATCGGCCATGAAGGCATCGGGATCAAAGCCGTTGAAGCCGGTTGGCTGGACGCCGCGGGCGCTGGCAACGGCCATCACTTCACGTCCCAGCGCGACGAAGGTGGGAACCCGGGCGGGGTCGGCAAAATTTTCCGTCATGGACTGCGGTGTCAGCGCGGTGGCAAACAGCATGGCGCCGTAGCCGAGTTTGCCCCACAGATAGGACCATATGTCCGGCGTCAGCACGGCATCTGGTTCGAAAACCGACAGCAGGCGGTGCATGTCGCGCGTCCTGTCGCGAACGCTGCCGTCAATTTCTCCCACGACCACCGCGCCGCGATTGCCGAACAGAATATCGCCGGGGCCGTGCCAGTCGGCGCCGAAATTGACAAACGCACCCATGGTGCGCTCTTCGCCGACGATAGCCGCGATGGTCAGCTCATTAAGGCCGTTCTGGGCTGACAACACGTAGCCGTCATCAGCCAGGTGGGGTGCCAGGGCCTTCGCGGCAACCTCGGTCGCCTGGGCCTTTACGGCCAGGACGACACGCGAAAAACGCCCTTCAAGCTCATCCGGCGTCACAGAGGGAACAACCTGGGTGAATGTTTCCACGGGCCCGTTTATCGACACACCATGCGTCCGGCAGGCACGAACATGTTCCGGGACGATATCGACCATCAGGACATCTTCACCGGCCCGTGCCCACCAGGCGCCGAGCGTGCCGCCAATGGCGCCCGCACCCCAGATCAGGATGGGTTCATCCATTCACGTCACTCCTGTTGCAGTTTCGGCCACGGTCCGTCGAGCGCCTCGCGGACTTCGTCCACGCCGGTCTGCCACAGTGCCAGCATGGTCGCATCGTCTTTCTGGTAAGGCCCGCCAAAACTGCCATCACCGAGCAATTGCCTGGCGGCTGCCGGCGCGGCCGCCTTCAGGGCGGTGAGATCGGCGGCATCCTTGATGTGCTGTGGCGCTGCGGCGTGGGCCAGCCGGGTCCACGGGAAGTTCTCCATCCAGTTGGCATGGCTGCCGGACGGGTCGATCTCCTGGGCATGGGCCCAGACTTTGGGTGCGTTCCACCAGTTGTGAAACTTGATGTTCATGTCGGGATGATCGATCATCAGTTCATTGGCGACGGCTCCGGCGGGCTGGTTGCCGCCATGGCCATTGACGATCAGGACGCGGCGAAACCCCATGCGTGAAAACGATGCAATGACATCGCGCACCACCGCCAGCAGGGTTTCAACCCGCAAGGTCACCGTGCCCGGAAAGTCGGCGAAATAGGGCGCAAGTCCGTACGGCATGACAGGGAACACCGGCACGCCGGCACTGTCGGCTGCCTCAGCTGCCACCCGTTCCGCCAGTATGGCGTCCACGCACAGCGACAGTTGCGCGTGCTGTTCGGTCGAGCCGATCGGCAGCACGCAGCGGTCATCGCGCGCAACCTGCTTTTCCATGTCGGACCAGTTCATCTCAGCGACGCGCATCGTTCCGTCCCCCCTTTTCGGTGTTCTGATCTTCGAGCGTGTTCGGCCATTGTGGTGACGCCAGCACCATCTTGGCCATCAGGGTGGAAAGCTGCTGCTGTTCGTCATGATCCAGCGCATCCAGCATCATGTGCTCGAACGATACAAAGCGTGGCAGTGCCTCATCGAACAGGGCACGGCCTTCAGGCGTCAGTGACAGCATGAAGCGCCGTCCGTCCTTGGTGTCCGGTGTCCGGGATATCAGCTGCAGGCGGTTGAGTTTGTGGATGGCGCGGCTGAGCGTATTCTGCGGGAAACCCGACGACGCGCTGATGTCGCGGGCGTAGGCGCCGTCCAGCAGCCCGAGCGAAAAAATCACTACGAACTCCGGCCGCGATAAGCCGTATCGGTCTTCAACCCAGGCATATAGCGGTACGTTGTAGCGCAGTGCCAGATAGTTCAGCCGGTAGGTGAACCAGCACGGGTTCTGCCACAGCTTGACCCTTGTCATCTCGTCATGCGCGGCCTCGTCCGGCAATCCGGAAAGGTCACCGGGGGTGCAGTGTTTCGGGTCGGGTTTGAGCATCTTTCGATCCATGTGAAAGCGAGAGGCTGTCGATTTTTCTCTTGACGCGGACAGCATGGCGCAGCACCTTTTAGGAAACAAGTTCCAAATTGAAGTATTTCTTTTCGGGGCTTGCGAGGTTGAATTTGTATCCGAATCAAGGGGATCACTCCATGAAAAAGACGATCTTTTCACTCGTTCTGGCCAGTGTGATGGGCATGTCCGCCGTTGCCGCCAGTGCTGAAACCCTCACGGTTGGCGTTCGTGGCGGCCCAGAATCCATGGATCCGCACTACTCTGCACTGGGCCCGCAGGCCGATGCCGTAAAGCATATCTTCGATCCGCTGGTATGGACCGGCGACGACCTTCAGCTTGAACCGGGTCTTGCCACATCCTGGAAGGCGGTTGATGCGGATACCTGGGAATTCAAACTTCGCGAAGGGGTCAAGTTTCACGATGGCTCCACCTTCGATGCGGAAGATGTGAAATTCTCCATCGACCGTATTCCCAAGGTGACCGGACCGACGACCACCGAAATCTATGTTCGCCGCGTCAAGCAGGTCGAGATTGTGGACCCGTACACGATCCATATTCACACCAACGGAACGGCGGCAACACTGCCGTACGACTTCGTGCGCCTGTTCATTGTGTCGTCCGAGGCGGCCAAGGACTATTCGACGGCTGAGACCAGCGCGGAAGGCTTCAACTCCGGCAAGGCGACCATCGGAACCGGGCCTTTCAAGTATGTGTCCTGGGAGCCCAAGGGCAGCCTGGTCATGGAGCGGTATGACGATTACTGGCGCGGCCCGGCCCCCTGGGAGAAAGTGGTGCGCCGCGAAATCTCGGATGACTCATCCAGGCTGGCGGCGCTCAAGGCTGGCGATGTCGATGTGATCAACTATGTGTCGTCTGCCGATTACCTGTCGCTCGGCACGGATCCGAAAATCAAGACGTTTCTGGGTGACTCGGTCTATGTGATGAACCTGCAGCTCGACCAGCGCGAGGTGACACCGAAAGTGCGGGCCAAGGACGGTAGCAAGCTGGACAAGAACCCGCTGCGCGATGCGCGTGTGCGCGAAGCAATCGACCTTGCCATCGATCGCCAGACAATGGTCGACGTGGTTCTCGAGGGGCTGGGCAAACCGGCCAACCAGATGATGCCGGCAGGCTTTTTCGGATCGTCGGAGAAAATCCCGGCACCGGAATACAGTGTCGACAAGGCCAAGGCGCTGTTGAAGGAGGCTGGCTATCCTGACGGTTTCCAGATTGACCTGTACTGCACCAATGACCGCCTGCCGGGCGATGGCGCTATCTGCGAGGGCCTGGGCCAGATGTTTGCCCAGATCGGCATCGACACCAATGTCAATGCCATCTCCAAGACGGTGTATTTCCCGACCCAGGCGCGCAAGGAATATTCGGTGTTCATGAACGGCTGGGGCACACTCACCGGCGAGGCGTCCTACACGCTTGGATCACTGGCCCATTCGCCAAACGAAGAGGTGAAGATGGGCGCCTTCAACCGTATCGGCTACAAGAACGATGATGTCGACAAGCTGATGCAGGAAGGTGTGCAGGAACCGGATGCCGACAAACGCCGGGCGCTGTTCGAACAGGCAATGGAGAAAACCATGGCAGATCGCGCCTACATCTCTATTGTGGTTCTGCAAACTGTCTGGGCGGGCCGTGCCGACAAGGTGGTCGTGACGCCGCGGGCGGACGAGGAGACACTGGCTTACTTCATCAAGCCGGCAAAATAGCATGACTGAGCGGGATGCTCCTGAACGGGCGTCCCGCTTGTCCCGGACACGGATATTGCGGCATCGATGTCAGGTTTTATCATCCAGCGACTGCTGCAGGCCATACTCGTAATGGCAGTGATGTCGGTGGTCGTGTTCGCCGGCATCTATTCCATCGGAAACCCGCTGGAAATCCTGATCCCGCCTGAAGCAACGCAGGACGTGCGCGAGCGCACCATAGCCCGCTTCGGCCTCGACAGGCCGGTCGTCGAGCAATATTTCCTGTACATCCGCAACCTGCTGCAGGGCGATCTCGGCCGGTCCTATATTTACAGTGAGCCGGTGCTGCAGCTGATATCGGGACGGTTGCCGGCGACGATAGAGCTTGTTCTGGTTTCCGTGCTCGGCGCACTGGTTATCGGAGTACCGCTGGGGATGCTGGCCGGCTACCGGCCGGAAGCGATGTCTTCCCGGGTCATCATGGCGGTGTCCATCCTCGGCTTTTCGGTGCCGACATTCTGGGTCGGCCTGATCCTGATCCTGACCTTTGCGGTTGAGCTTGGCTGGCTGCCGTCCGGCGGGCGGGGCGATACGGCACAACTGTTCGGGACAGCCTGGAGCTTCCTGACACTGAACGGCTGGTCGCACCTGGCGTTGCCGGCCATCAACCTGGCGCTGTTCAAGCTCGCCATTATGATCCGCCTGGCGCGGGCCGGCACCCGCGAGATCATGCTGGGGGACACGGTGAAGTTCGCCCGCGCCGCCGGCCTGTCGGAGTGGACCATCATGTCACGCCATGTGCTCAAGCTGATTTCGATACCGATCGTCACGGTTTTCGGGCTTGAACTGGGCTCAACGCTTGCCTTCGCGGTGGTGACCGAAACCATCTTTTCATGGCCGGGCGTGGGCAAGCTGATCATCGATTCCATCAAGAATCTCGACCGGCCGGTGATGATGGCCTACCTGATGCTGACGGCTGGCCTGTTCGTTACCATCAACCTGGTCGTCGACCTGGTGTACGCGCTGCTTGATCCGCGCCTGCGCCGGGGAGGTGCCGCATGAGCGATCCCGCCATGACACCGTCACCGGCCAAGCCGCCCAAAGCCATTTCGCCGTGGCGTGACCTGTGGTGGCGGTTTTGCGAAGACCGTATCGCGCTGATTGCGTTTGCCGTGGTGGTGCTGCTGGTGTTGATGGCGCTGTTTGCGCCGCTGATATCGCCGCAGGACCCATATGACCTGTCCGGCCTGTCGCTGCGCGACGCCAGGCGGCCACCAGGGTTTGTCGGCTCAGGCGGATACACCCACATCCTGGGAACCGATGCGCAGGGCCGGGACCTGTGGTCGGCGATACTGTACGGCCTGCGGGTGTCGTTGCAGATCGGCATCACCGCAGGTGCCGTGGCACTGATGATCGGCACCACGGTCGGCATTGCGGCCGCCTATGCGCGCGGGTTCGTTGAGGCGGTTCTGATGCGTATTGTCGACCTGCAGCTGTCATTCCCACCGATATTGCTGGCGCTGGTGCTGGTGGCGCTGCTGGGCCAGGGCCAGGCGCAGCTGGTGACGGCGCTGGTCGCGGCACAGTACGCCTATTTTGCGCGTACTGCATTCGGTGCCGCGTCTGCCGAACGTTCTAAGGACTATGTGGAAGCCGCTGCGGCCACGCCGCTGTCGGCACGGCGCATCGTGTTCCGCCATATCCTGCCCAACGCCATGCCGGCGCTGATCGTGGTCGCCACGGTGCAGATTGCCTATGCCATTGCCCTGGAGGCGACGCTGTCGTTCCTGGGCCTGGGCCTGCCGGTCACCGAACCGTCGCTCGGCATGCTGATTTCCAACGGGGTGAAATACATGATGAGCGGCAGAACCTGGATATCCGTTTATCCCGGCATCATGCTGATCATCCTGATTGTCGCCATCAACATGGTCGGCGATCACCTTCGCGACATTCTCAATCCGAGGCTCGACAAATGAGCGCTCCAATCCTCGAAGTCAGTGATCTGAAAACCCATTTCTTCACCCGTGCCGGCGTGGTGAAAGCGGTTGACGGCGTGTCGTTTTCGGTCGGCGCCGGCGAGATTGTCGGTCTGGTGGGCGAATCCGGATCGGGCAAATCGGTGACCGGGTTTTCGCTGATGGGACTGGTCGATCCGCCGGGGCGTATTGTGTCCGGATCGGTCAGGCTGGACGGCGAGGAACTGATCGGGTTGTCATGGGACCAGCTCAGGGCAGTGCGGGGCTCGCGCATCGCGATGGTGTTTCAGGATCCGATGGCGACCCTTAATCCGGTACTGACCATCGGCACCCAGATGCGGCTGGCCATCTCGGCCCATGACAGAATCTCCAAACGGGCAGCAGATGCGCGCGCGGCCGAGGTGCTGACACGGGTCGGCATCCCCGAGGCGCGGTCACGGCTGGCGGCCTATCCGCATGAGTTTTCCGGTGGCATGAGACAGCGCGTGGCCATCGCTATTGCGCTCCTGCACGGCTCTCAAGTGTTGGTCGCCGATGAGCCGACGACGGCACTGGACGTGTCCATTCAGGCTCAGATCCTGACCGAGATGCGTGACCTGGCAGCGGAGACCGGGACGGCGCTGGTATGGATCAGTCACGACCTGGCGACGGTTTCAACCCTCGCCAGCCGACTGCTGGTCATGTATGCCGGGCGCATTGTGGAGCAGGGCCCGGTCGCCGCGGTGCTGCGCGACCCGCACCATCCCTACACTACCGGCCTGCTGCGTTCGCTGCCGGCCACCGCAAAACCGGGCGAAGAGCTGTTTCAGATTCCGGGCACGACACCTTCGCTGCTCGACCCGCCGCCGGGATGTCCGTTCCGGCCACGTTGTGAACATGCCAGTGACGCCTGCGGCGCCGACCCGGTTCTGGAAACCAGCGGTGACCGCGCGGTGCGCTGCTTCCACCCGCTATGCGAGACGGTGAACGCATGAACGTGCCTGCCAACACCGATGATGAGCTGCAGCATCCGCAGGGCTTCGTTCACATGCGCGAGGTGCACAAGCACTTCAGCTCGCAATTGTCACTTGGCGACAGGATCGCTGCCGGGCTGGGGGCCAGTGTCGAAACCCGGTCGGTGCGAGCCGTGGACGGAGTCAGTCTCGACATTACCCGCGGTGAAACGCTCGGCCTGGTTGGCGAGAGCGGTTGCGGAAAGTCCACGCTTGGCCGCATGGTCGCCGGCATACTGACACCGAGTTCCGGAACAGTTGCCGTTGACGGCGCACCTGTCATGGCTGACGGACAGAAGGTCGACACACGGGTGCAGATGATCTTCCAGGACCCGTTTGCCTCACTTGATCCGCGCATGCGCATCGGCGATATCATCGCGGAAGGACCGCTGGCGCACGGGCTGACGACCGGCACGGAGCAGGCTGACTATGCAGCAGGCTACCTGGAGCGCGCCGGGCTTGATGCCAGCCTGGTGCGGCGGTTTCCACACCAGTTCTCCGGCGGCCAGCGCCAGCGCATCGCGATTGCCCGGGCATTGGCCATGCAGCCTGAGGTGCTGGTCTGCGACGAGCCGGTGGCATCGCTTGACGTATCGATACAGGCTCAGATCATCAACCTGTTCCTAGCCCTGCAGCGTGACCTTGGGCTGACTCTGGTGTTCATCAGCCATGATCTTTCCGTGGTGCGTCACCTGTCGGACCGGGTAGCTGTCATGTATCTTGGCAGAATTGTCGAGGAGGGCGCGGCTGAACAGGTCTACACCGCGCCTGCGCATCCTTATACCAAGGGTTTGCTCGCCAGCGTTCCGCGGCTGGTGCTTGACGACAGTGAACTGGTGACACTGGATGCCATCGAGGGCGAGATACCCTCGCCGCTGTCGCCGCCGAAAGGCTGCAACTTCAATCCCCGTTGCCCGCTGTCACAGCAGCGCTGCTTGAACGATGACCCTGAACTGCGACGAGTGCGCGCCGGTCATCTTGCTGCTTGTCACTTTGCCGAATGAGCTCCTGGGTCAGCCCGGCTTGCGCCCGAGCAGCATCTCGCGCTTGCCGGCAAAGCCCTTGCGCTTGCTGACGACGAAACCTGCGGCTTGAAGATTTCGGCGCACATCACCAGCGGCAGTATAGGTGGCGAAACTGCCGTCCGGGGCGGTGTGATCATGGACCTGCTGCATCAGGTGCCGGCCCCACATGTCGGGATTTCTGGCCGGCGAGAAACCGTCCAGATACCAGGCATCGGCCCGCCCGTCCCACTCTCTTAGCAACTCGTCGGCCTTGCCGGGAATGATCTGAAGCCTTGTCTGATCATCCAGCTGCCACAGGACAGGCAAATCGGGTGTCTGCCGCCATCGGGAGACGAGTATGCCGCTGAGCGGTTTCAGGGTCTCCCAGCGTGACAGCGCACGGGCCATGTCGTCGGCACTGATCGGGTAGGCTTCGAACGAGGTGAAGGCAAGCTGTTGGGCTGGTGAGCGGACTGCAATCCAGCGCTGCCAGGTCTCCAGAAAGTTGAGCCCGGTGCCGAACCCAAGTTCGGCAATCGAGAACTTATCGGTGCCTGCCCAGCGTTCCGGCAGGTGATTGCCATCGATGAACACATAAGCGGTTTCAGCCTGACCGTCGCCTCTCGTGTAGAACGTGTCATCGAAGAGCGACGACCTGGGCACGTCATCAGCTTCCCAACTGACTTGCTGCATTTTTGCGGTCTGGAAACGGGACATTGTCAGCGCAAGGTTTTCAGGTTCAAGAAACGGAATTGCCATATAGTCCGGCAATGGCAACACATTCAACCAGCATACCGGCGAAGCCGGACCTTGTCATAATCGGTGCCGGCGTGGTGGGCCTGTGGTGTGCGCTCAAGGCCAGCCGGCAGGGCCTGAGCGCCGTGGTTGTCGAGAAAGGGCGGATCGGGCAGGGGGCAAGTGGCGGCATACTGGGGGCACTGATGCCACACCGGCCGTCCGGGTGGACGGATACGAAAGCGTTTCAGCTTGCGGCACTGCTGTCACTGGAAACCGAAGTCACGCACCTTGAGGCAGCCACCGGACTGTCGTGTGGATATGCGCGATGCGGACGGGTGATGCCGATAGGGTCACAACCGAACCTGATCGAACACGCACGATGGCAAGCCGGTTCACAAGCTGCCTGGCCTGCAGCCTCCCCGTCCGGGACGGCGGTTTCGTGGAACATTCTGCGTGATGCGCCCGACCCGGCCTGGCCGGCACTTAAGCCAGGGTCTGTGGCCTACAGCTCAGATACCTTGAGCGCCCGGATCAATCCGCGGAAGCTCCTGGCCGCGCTTGCAGCCGCCATTCAGCCCGAGGTTGTGATTGCTGAGAATTCTGAGGTGACAAGTATCTTCGACAACGCCGAAGTGGTGCTGACGGACGGTACGCGGCTGGCGCCCGGCCGGGTTGTTGTGGCGGCTGGGCATGAGAGTTTCGGCTTGCTGCAACCAGTCCTGCAGCGCCAGTTGGGCTGGGGCGTCAAGGGCCAGGCGGTGCTGCTGCGGCCCAGGTGCCGGTCCTTTGACGGCATGCCGATCATCTATCACCGCGGCACCTATGTGATTGCCCATGAAGACGGCATGGTGGCGGTCGGCTCGACGTCGCAACGGAATTTCACCAGTCCTGATGTCGATGAAGCCGTGTCGCAAGACCTCGTTCAGCGAGCGGTCGAGCTTTGCCCCGGCCTGGCGGACGCAGACATCGTGGAACAATGGGCCGGCGTGCGTCCGCGCGCAGCCGGACGCGACCCGATCCTTGGAACGCTGCCCGATGCGTCGCGCATCATTGTGGCATCCGGTGGTTTCAAGATAACGCTCGGCATAGCGCACCGGATGGCCGATGCCGCACTGGCCTTTGCGACGGGTGCGCCAAGCGAGTTACCGGACGGCTTTGCCGTGCAGCAACATGCGTTGGCCACCGTCTGATGCCCGGCTGACGGTTTGTCACGCTATGTCGGCGCGCCGGAAATCGCCGCCGCCAAACCGACCGGGGTGCCGGCAACGGAAAGTCTTCAGAAGCTGTAGTCCAGCAATTCAATCTCGCGTTTGTAGGTGTTGCGGACTATGTCACGCGAGGTGCTATCGTACATGTGTTGATAGGGGTGGGAGTTGTCACGAAATCCGCCATTTGCTCTGGGCAGCGTCAGTTCGTCCTTCACGCCCACGATGTCCATAACCTTGGCCAGATCCGATTGCAGGTTTTCGTACCGGCCGAGGAAATCCACTGAGAGTTCTCCGTTGAAGGAATAGATTTCAAAATTTCCAACGGTGTGCTGAGGCAAGCGCTTTATGTGTTCAGGGAAACTTCCGGTGAAGCGTCCTTGCGCGTGCTGATGCGAGTACCATGACACCTCGCGGTCCCATGGATTCCGTTCAAATGCAAACTTGAAGTAGCTGTTCCAGATTCTGCGTCCCAACCTCTTCCTCGCCCGCCAGGCGTGCATGTGGCTATAGTAATCCAACGGCATTTTGCCGTTTCGAATATACCTGCTGATCAGGTTGGGCCATTCGCTTGACCACAATGGCGGCCGGTAGTGATAGTTGCGTGGACCGAGCCCTTGCCTGAACTCCTCGTTCCCCTCTTCAAATGGCGTGGCAATGTCGCCTGGGCCGCATATCTCACTGAGAGCGCATTCGGTGCTGGTTCCGGCCGTCTTGCGGGTCTTCAGAAAGATAAACTTGTGCTTATGAGAAACGATCATCGTTGGATCCGGTAGCGCAATTGCCCAGCTCTCATTCGATCTGGCGGATTTGTCATTGACTGTTTTCCTGCGCCAGAAGAGCCTCGATCTGATGCATCTGCGACGGCGTCAAGTCAGCATGATCATGTTCCTGAAAGACATAATGATGCCTGACCGCCATCTCCTCGGCGAGGCGGCTGAAATATTCCTTGTCTGCTGAGTCCGGTACCTTGTCAGGCGGTATGATTTCAATCACCAGGGAGCCGGGACGCATCCAGATGATGTTGGTCAGGGCTGCTCCGTGCTGGGCCACCACAGCCCTGGCATTGCGGAACGCGGCAATCTGGGAGGCAAGATCCGTGTTTTCCAGGTTGAGTAACTCGGTGCGACGCCGTGTTCTCAGGAGATCAACGAGGCAACCGATGTTCGGGACGCTGCGTCGCTGGCTGCCCGATGTCCTGCCGACATCGGCATAGTGCTTGTTGGGATGTGCCCGTTCAATAATCAGGACGTCAACGTCAGGTTGCGACAGGCATTTCGTCTCGATCCTGTCAGCCAGGCGGGCTTCCACATAGTCGCGAAATCTGGAGATCTGATTGCGCCTGTAACGCAGTGGACTGTCAAAAGAGCTCAACACCTCCAGGCAGTCGTGGTTGTGCTTCCGGAGCGCATGGCGCATGGCCCATTTTACGATGGTTCCAGGCAGCGACTGCCGCACGCCGGACTTGCCAAAAATCTTGCTTAACCGGTTTCTCAACTCCGGGTAGCGAGTCTGTGTCAGCTTAGGTTCGGGAACAATGTTCACATCGTTGCCCAACACCTCTCGCGTAATGCGGTCCAGCAAACCAACCGATACCAGGCTAGTGTGTCCGGCTTTCCTGTCGGGACACAGCACCACCGGCATCAGATAACCAAGCATGTAGTGATAGTAATGTCCTGCTCTTCCCCGGTTCAGTGGGAACAGCAGAATCGATTTGTCAATTCTGGTGTTGTTGCGCATGTGCTGCTTGAGATGCCGGATTCCGTGAACCTATACAAGCTGCAAAGCCCCTGTTTCGTCAAAGGAATACTCGAAGGTAAACCACCTTTTCTTGTCGCTGCCGGTCTCGATCCTGAATGCCGCAACCAGCCGTTCGCCGTCGGTCTTCAGGTAGATGGTGCCATAGACACGGCGTCCAAAAAGGCGTCGGCGACCTTCTCCGAACCGTGGTGAGACACCTTCATGGTGTCGGCCTTCCTGATGGGCGGTGCACCGCAAGACCCTACTGGACGAAATCGACTATTGGAACAATGAAGGCTTCATACTGGGAGTGCAACTGAACCTGTCCCGACCCATTGCCGGAGTTTGGTCGGTTGCGCCAGGTCTGCACGCGCAGCTTACTCAATTTGGCTTGTTCGGCTGGTGTAAGCCCGGCCTTGATTTCAGCCATCTTGTCCTGGAGATCCGGGATGCCATTCCGTGCCGCATGTGCATACAGTGTGTAGGATGTCTGGAGATTCTTCTCGATGTGTGTTCCCCAGCGTGTAAACCCTGCCAGTGTCACGGTGGCGCCAATGTCGCCGAAGTACGAAGCAGCACGATAATGGCTGACCGCGCGGTCAGCATCGCGCATATCGGATGGTGCGGCTCTGTAATAGAGTTCCGCCAAAACTCGGTTGGCCGACCTCAATTGTGCTGCCGGTCGCCTGCCATTGAGAAATGCAGTGGCGTTTTCAATGGCTTCCGTGGCTGCAGATGCATCCCCGGCAAGCGCCTTGGCCAGCAGAACCGAAGCCAGCGCAACTTTTGCATCCGGTCGCACGGCAGACGCCTTTCTGAGATACCTGGCTGCTTCATCAGCACTGGCTTCCACGCCATGGCCAAATGCCAGTATCTTGCCGAGTTCCAACTGGGACACTGCATCGCCCTTGTCGGCTGCCTGTTTCCACAAGGCTGCTGCTGAAGCGAAATCTATTTCGCCACTCATGCCGCGAGCCTTCATGAACGCCAGATAACGCAAAGCTGCGGAATGACCGGCACCTGCCGCCTTTTCGAGCCAGATCGTCGCAGCTTGCCCCAATTGCTTGGTGGTGGCCGGATGCGCGGCACCCTCGCGGTTCAGAATAACCCTGTGATCGGCTGGAAGCTTGCCCGCCATGTCGTGGACCAATGCCGTCAGATAGATCCGTCCGACCCACAGGGTTGCATCACCAATGCCGTTTTGCGACGCGAACGTAAGAAGCCGCAAGGCGATCTTGTAATTTTTGGCACCGCTGAACCGGGCGCTCACAACTCCTCTGGCGTAGGCGATGATCGGTCTGGAATGGTTATAGTTGCGGACAAGCTCGTAGGCGGCTTTGTTGTTCTCGTGGCTGTTTTTTTCCAGCAGAGAATTGATGTTCTCCATCAGCGTGACAATTTCCGGCGATTCCGCAACCATCACATCTTTTGAAACCAGCGGCAGGCGGCTCAGAGTGGTCAGGGTGATAAGGCCGGGAGCCTCATTGTTGCCGGCAACCTTGAACTGGTTGAGCGACATTTGCTGAGGCTTGAACGGAGAAAGCGAGTGAATCGCCTTGGTAAGCGAGGTTGCGGCGCCGGAAAACTGGCCGGTGGCCAATAGTACGATCATTCCAATCACGGCAAGCTCCGAGCAGGTTCTGAACAGCACGTTTGACGCATACAGCCTGATGACATCAGACAGCAGTGGCGCCCTAGGCATATCCGTGCCGGATAGAAAGGGTCGTTGCTGCAGGGGCTTGGAGGGCTGCATCAGACAGTTTCCTCAGCATACGGGGCGGGCGCAGAACCATCCTTGAGATCAACGACCAGCACTTTAACCTGGTCTTCCGAGGCGGCCAGGCGCACGGTCTTCGCGTTTTGTGCCCGGGCCTCGATCAACCCTTCCGAAATTTCCTTTTCGATCATGCGGGCAATGTCCCGTACACCGCCGCGGGAGTGATCCTGCATGACGTCGACAGCATGCAGCAGGATCTCCGGATCGATTCCGCCGTCGGCCAGTTCGAGTTTGAACTGCCTCGTCAGTTGTTCCATTTCCAAGGCGACAACGCGGGCGATGTCCAGCCCCTTGAGCGGTGTGAACGGCAGCACAACATCGATGCGCGACAGGACTTCCGGTGCGAACTGAGCGTCAAGCAGAGCCTGCTTGGTCATCTCGTCGCGCAGCTCCGGCTGATCCAGGTGGGTTTCCGCTATCTCGCCGATCTGACGCGAGGCCGCGTTTGTGGTCAGGATGAATATGGCGTCTGATGTGGGAATTCGGGCGCCGTCGCTGACCTCTGTGACAAACCCATCGTTCCAAGCCGTCAGGAAGCGTTTGTGCACTTCGGTGTCGGCCTTTTCGAACTCGTCCAGCAGAATGATGCTGTTCGGCGTGTTGCGCAGTGCGGCCGTCAGGCTGCCATAGGAATTCGAGCCAACGTAGCCGCGCGCCTGTCCGAACAGGCTGGCGGCTGCATGTGGCTGCGAAAACTGCGCCATGTCGAAGAACTGCAGATGACGTTTGTCGCCATACAGGTTTTCAGCCAGCACTTTCGCCAGGTGGGTCTTGCCGACGCCTGGAGGCCCTGCCAGGCAGATGACCGCCACCGGTTTGTCCGGCCTGCGCGCGGCGAGGCGGCGGCGCACATGCTGCGCCAGTTCTCCTATAACCTGATCCTGGCCAACGACCTTCGAGCGGAGTTGGGTTGCCAGGGCTTCGGCATCAATCACAACCTGATGCTGCTCACGGGCTTTGTAGGCATTTTCCAGGCTGGCCTTGTCAGTCAGCCGATCAAGAACGTCCATAATGAACCTCGGTAGTGATTTTCGATGATATGCAAGCGTCAGAAATGCGAAAACGAGCGCTGAAAACGTCAGCGCAATGGCAAGGCCTGGGTGCACGCCTGCAATGGTGACCATAGCCATGATGCTGAACAACAGGGTGACCACATGAGATGTTGAAGCCATCATCATTGCAACGGTATCTCCAATATTTCGCCAACCGCCAGGTGCGGCAGATGTACAGGGCCGAGCATTGTTCTTACGCCCAGCGTAATGCCTCCGCCGCCGTCACGGGTGCCGCTGATCCTTATGGTTCCGCCGGGGAAATGCGGCACCATATAGGTGCGCGGTGTGTGCGCGATGCGCACCACCTGATCGATGCCGGCAGCTGACAGTCTGATCTCGTCGCCGTCTTCCGCCATGCTGTCCCAGACGGAAATTGAACCGACACGCATGCGGCCCTTGTCGAGTTCGGATTTGATGTAGGATTTCTGGCTTTCGGGAACGTGCAGCTGAGACACCACTTTGTCGTTCCTGATTTTAATGTCGGAGGGCAGTCTCGTCATGATACCGGGTACGTCCTCGGCGTCGACATACACGACCTTGACGCTTTGGGCGCTTCCTGCCGACGACATGAGGGCAGAAGCGGGCAAGCCGTCGGAGCCTGACCAAACCATGAATGCAATGCCGGCTACGGCCAGAGATGTCGAGCCGCCAAGTATATGAGCAGGGCGAAGCCGCTGGGTTCCCAACAGGCCCGGCTCACCGGCGCCAGCTCGCTCACTTCCGGTCTGTTTTTGCTGCGACGGCATCGCCTGATGTCCCCGAGTTTGACAATCAGGTGCGATCCTTGCGAAAAACTCTTAACAAAGATTAGTTTTCTGCGCTCCGGAGCGCGGTTCTGTCTTTTGTGGTTAATGCCCGAGCGCGCGATTTGTCTCACACTCCGCCCGATCAACCTGGCTTGATGTCCTGCAGCGGCACAGGTTTTCAAGGACGCATGTCCACACATGGTATGCAATATGTTCCTGCGTGTGCTGGTGAACACGGCCAGCGCATGATATCGCTGGTGACACAGCAAACATCTTCATGCTGGCTGGGTAGTTGTTTTCATTATGAATTCACGCGGTGATCGTAGTCTGCTTGCGCTGGCCTTGGCCTGGGTCATCACGCTCACCGTTGGCCTGCGGCCTTACATCTATCATGCGACAAGAACCCGTTCGATTCCGAATCCGGTGATACCCGGTTCGTTTTCGGACAAGGTGCTCTGGCGGAAGATTTTTGATCGAAATCCGGTATTTGTTCCCATGACCGACAAGCTTGAGGCACGCAAGCTGGCTCTGCAGCGTTGCCCGGATATTCTGTTGCCCGACATCCTTTGGGAGGACGAAAATACGGAGGAATTTCCCTTCGACAGCATTGAACTGCCGGTTGTTGTGAAGGTCAACAACGGTTCAGGCTGGAATTTCTTTCTGCGTGACCGTAGTCCGGAGCAACGCGTGGGGCTGGACCGTTTTTTTCAGGTCATGCGCACGCGAAAGAGATATGGCCGCAAGAACGGTGAATGGGCTTATCGTCCGCTCAAGCGGCGGTTTTTTGCCGAGCGAGAACTCGTGGACAGTTGTGGCCTGCCGCCGGACGACTACAAGCTGTATTTCTCAAATGGACGCCTTACCCAAATGCACGTTGCCCATGACCGGTGGGGTGACAGGGCTCTGGTCAATTATGGTCCGGACCTGAAAGTTGTCCCGGTGGATGAAGTCGGCTGGAGGCGGGACTACGTTCCCAGGGACTGGCACATGATTGATCAGATCATGGGCACATGCCGTAAGCTGGCCGGAGATCTGGATTTTGTTCGCATTGATGTCTACGTGCGGGCCGGCCAGATCTATTTTGGCGAATTCACCTTGTATCCCGGATCAGGGATCATGGGGTCAGCGACGGCGACAGAGTTGCGGGCGGCAGGTTGGGACATCTCGCTGTCGCACTATTTCCGCGAACCCAGCAATTGGTTCAGGCGGCATTATCTCAGCTGGCTGGGTTAATGGTATTGAACAGCTGCTGTCACGGAAGCTAACCTGCATGCCGGGTACCGGAACAGGCAGGGGTGACTGCGGCGATGTGTGTGAGCAGAATTTTCATTTCAATGTCCATGATCGTAGCGGCGGTTTTTTTGACGGCGTCGCAAACGGCCACCGCGGATGGCCGCCGTGATACGCTGGTCTACTGCTCCGAAGCCTCGCCGCGAAGTTTTGATCCGGCAATCTATCCGGACGGGGCAACCATGGCGGCAGCCCATCTGACGCTGTACAACCGGCTCGTGGATTATCAGCCTGGCGGGACAAAACTGGTGTCCGGACTTGCGGCTTCGTGGTCTGTCTCAGCCGACCACAAGACCTATACGTTCAAACTGCGCCCTGACGTACAGTTTCACACTACCCCCTGGTTTAAACCATCACGGCCGGTGAGTGCAGAAGATGTACTGTTCAGCTTCAGGCGGCAGATAGATGAAACCCATCCGTGGTACGGCGAGAACGAGGCGGCCAAGTACGGGCCTATGGTGTCTTTGCGAGAGCTGGTCAGCGCGATCGAAGCACCTGACAAGCTGACTGTCGTGTTTCGGCTCAAGCGGCCTTCAGCGCCGTTCCTGGCAGATCTTGCCATGGGTGTTTCATCCATCGTGTCCGCGGAATATGCCGCACAACTAGATGCCAAAGGTGCCCGCGGCGAGCTGGCGACATGGCCTGTTGGCACCGGTCCGTTCACGTTCGTGGATTATCAAAAGGATGTCGCGGTTCGATACAAGGCATTCGGCGAGTACTGGGACGGAAAGGCGCGAACGAACAATCTGATCATTGCGATTACGCCGGAACAAACCGTTCGTGCCCAGCGCGTGATGGCAGGGGAATGCCACATCTCGCCTTATCCGAGCCCAACACAGGTGGATGCGTTGAAATCCACTCCCGGCATCCGCGTGGAATCCGTCGCAGGCCTGAACTTCAGCTACATGGCCTTCAACACCAGGCAACAGCCCTTTGATGATGTAAGGGTCAGGCGGGCGGTATCAATGGCAATCGACAGACAGGCCATGCTTGAAGCGGTGTACCACTCGCAGGCCAGCCTGGCTGCAGTTCCGATGCCGCCCAATCTTTGGGGATATAACTCGGCCGTCGAAGTCCCCCTGCACGACCCAGAGGGTGCCCGGAAGTTGCTTGCGAGTGCCGGTATTGAACCGGTCAAGATGAAGCTTTGGTCGATGCCGGTGCAGCGCGACTACAATCCCAACTCGAGACGCATGGCCGAGCTGATTGCGGCCGATCTGTCGGCGATCGGCATTGAGGTTGAGATTGTGTCGTTTGAGTGGGGGGAGTATCTGCAGCGGTCCAAGGACTCCAACCGGGACGGTGCCGTGCTGTTGGGCTTCATTGCCGATACAGTGGACCCCGACAACTTTGTGTCCACTTTGTTCAGCTGCAAGAACGTCGGCGGCACCAACCTGTCGAACTGGTGTGACCGGGAAGTGGATAAAATGATAGCCGACGCGGCGGCCTCTTCGGACCGCAGTGTCCGTGAGCGATTGTACAGATCAGTTCAGGCGAAAATAGCTTCCGAACTGCCGCTGGTGCCCTTCGTGAACGCCACGTTCTCCGTCGTGGTCTCAGACCGGGTCGATGGATATGTAGTTGAACCGATGGGCTGGCATCGGTTCCACAAGGTTTCGCTGAAGTGAGGCACCCGGCGCTGCCGGTTGCTGCACAACCATCCTGAAGACAGTCTCTGTGTAGGCTGAAAGTGGCTGAAATCTGCCCTGGCCTCGCGCCTGTGTGTGACCCGTTGCGGGTCAGTATACGGACGGAAAAGGCGGCGCTTCCCATAAGAGTTGGTTAACAGTTTGTGTGTATTCACGGTTAACACTTTGCAAACTGGATGGCTGACCAACTAGTGGCGAAAAGTGGGAACGGCACGGTGCCATGCCGGGTATGGCACTAGGAACTTACGCCGCCATCGGCGGAACTGGTTGGGGACTATAATACGATGAACAAGTTACTTCTTGCCGGCGCGTGTGCAGCATCGATCATGCTGGGCGTGTCGAGCGTTCAGGCCGCTGACCTGTATCAGCCTGTGACGCAGGATCCGGGCTGGTATGTGAGCCTTTTTGGCGGTGCGTCATTTCTTGACGAGGTCGAGATCACCTATTCGAACTCAGGTACCGCCGGCCTGTCTGAGACAGTAACCGATGCAGGTTTCATCGTCGGCGGTGCCGTCGGCACGCATATCAATTCGAACCTGCGCGCTGAAGTTGAAGTGTCGTATTTCGAGAACAGCGTGAACGAGCTGGAATTTCCGTACACTCCGGCCAGTTTTTCAGCCAGTGGCCACGTCAACTCGGTCAACGTGCTGGTAAACGTGTGGCATGACTTTGACCTGGGCGGCGGCTTCACCCCCTATATCGGCGGTGGTGCCGGCGTGGGATTTGTCGATGCCAGAGGCTTCCGGCCAAATCCACCGGACGATTTCAACGAGCTTATAGGCTCGGATACCGGATTTGCGTTCCAGGTTGGCGCCGGCTTGCAATTCGAAATGACGGACATGATTGGTGTTGATGTGGGTTACCGCTATCGGGGCATCATGGATGTCACCCTGCCGTCAGACGACCCGGACCAGGTTAACGCCAGCACCGACATCTACGGACACTTTGTGCAAGCCGGGATCACCGTAAATCTAAACGGTATGTAGACGGTTTCCAGCGCTGAACTGCAGGGCTGAAGCCTTAGGGCTTCAGCCTTTTACTTTTGCAGTCGAATCAGTAGAATCGGGTCGATGCAGCCGCGCCGCAAATTGTCCCCTGCAAGACTCCAGCCAAAGACCAACCGGCACCATGCCGAGTTGCTGCAACGCGGCCTTGCGTTGCAGGGCCGCGGCAAGGGCAAGGAGGCTGAGTACTGCTATCAGCTGGTTCTGCGCGATGAACCGAAGCATCCCGAGGCGCTGAATTTGCTCGCCACGCTGGCAGTTGAGGCGGGGCAGTTCGCTGCCGCGACCGAACTGTTCCAGAAACTCGTCAAGGTGACGCCGAAAAACCCGGTTTACCGGAACAATCTGGCCAACTGCCTGATCCGCAGCTGCCGGCCGGAGGAGGCGCTGCCGCATCTCAGGAAGGTGCTGGCCGGCAATCCGAAAGTGCCGGAGGCGCTCATCAATCTGGCGCGCGCCTACAGGGCCATGGGCAAAGGCGAAGAAGCCGCGCAGGCCTATCGGCGCATGCTGGCATTTGAACCTGAGTCGGTGCCGGCCAGAACAGGGCTGGGCGAGGTCCTGACCGATCTCGGTCGCATGGAGGAAGCAACTGCTGTTTTCCGGGCGGTCATTGCCAATGCACCGGAGGCCGTGGAGGCCTTCACCGGGCTGGCCGCAGCCCACAGGTTTACCGCGGACGACCGCGATATCGGTGCCATACTGACTTTGCTCGACAAGGACTTTGGCGATGCGTCCCAGCGCACCGCGCTGCACCATGCGGCGGGCAAGATCTACAACGATCTGAAGCACTATGACGAGGCTTTCGTTCAGTTCGCCAAAGCCAAGGAGATTGCCGGCAGGACGTTCAGCATCGCCGATTACCGGCGCTTTATCGACCAGACCTGCCAACTGTTCTCGGTGCCGTTCTTTCTGGAAAGAGCCGGGCATGGCGACAGCTCGCAGCGGCCGGTGTTCATCGTCGGAATGCCGCGCTCCGGCACGACCCTGACGGAGCAGGTCCTGGCCAGCCATTCAGAAGTCGCCGGTGCCGGTGAACTGGTCGACATGCAGCGGATTGAGCGCCGCATCACCGAGACAAAACGCGAAACCGGGGCCTACTTCAATGCCATCGCCGGTCTCTCCCCGGATCAATCGCGTGTTCATGCAAAAACCTACCTGGACACGCTCAATCGGCACTCACGGGGCGCGTTGCGGGTGGTCGACAAGATGCCGCATAACTTTGAGCTGTTGGGGTTGATTGCGCTGCTGTTTCCCAAGGCCCGTATCATCCATTGCCGGCGCAATCCGATCGACACCTGCATATCCTGTTTCACGCACAACTTTACCGAAGCGCACGGCTACAATTCCAACCTCTCCAGCCTGGGCCTGTACTATCGCGAGTATAGCCGGCTGATGGCGCACTGGGCGAAGGCGCTGCCGTTGCAGATATTCGATTTGCAGTATGAGCAGATGGTGTCTGACCAGGAAGCCACGGCGCGCCGGCTGGTCGACTTTCTCGGGCTGGAGTGGGAAGATGCCTGCACCAGTTTCCACCTCACGCAACGCGCAGTGAGCACGCCGAGCCGGTGGCAGGTCCGGCAACCCATATACACGTCATCCGTCCAGCGCTGGCGCCGGTTTGAACCACACCTCGGGCCGCTGAAAAAGTCTCTTGGGGACCTGTTTGTGGCGGAATGAGGTGATGCCAAAAACTTGCAGGAATTCTTGCCAACATAAAATGGTGCCGCAAGAGAGCTTCGAGGTCCCGGCCAATATTTACAAATCTCTCATGCTGGGATTGCCTCGCTTTGCACCTTGTTGGCCACAGTCCAACAAAGTTTGTCTGAGAGTACTTTCAATCTGGCAGGCTCTGCCTGAACTCGGATGCGTTTTTTATTTCGCGAGTTATGTGAGGCCGATGACGGCGAACCAAGAGTGGGTGGTGGCCGCTTTATGAGCTGTGCGTGCAGGCCGCAGTTACGTGGCGTCGCCTCGGATACGCGACCACAGTATCATTTCTTTTGCTGCACCTGTCCTCGGTGTCTCGCCAGGTGTGAAGTACCGAGTAACCGCAATTGCTGATCCCATTACGATACCGAGTGCTACGCCGTAAACGGCTCCCCCGAGGGCAAAGGCAAGGGTCGTCGGCCATGCAATCTGTAGATCTCTTTCTGTAGGTGTGTGTTCCAACCACTGTGTTAGAACAGCGACAACGCCAAGTTGGTACAATGGGCCGAATACAAGTAATCCGACGATTGCTCCTCCAAACAGCCCGGCAATCGAGGCTAGTCCCGACAGGACCAGGTGCTTCCATGACATCGTTTCCAGATTGTAGTTCACGATGGCAAAGGTAACTATGGCCGATCCAACAATTGCGTAAGGCGCTAGAAACATGGGCTCTGCGAATTGTCGGTTTTGATAGGCAAAGTAAATCGTGACGAGGGGGCCGACGATCAAGCCAGCAACAAGGCCAGCGAGTATGTTGCCTCCGAATAGATGCCGTTTTGTAGGGTGGGAAACTGCGATCAGATTTCGGCCAGAGAAACGCACTGAAGTGAACAGCCAGGAAAAAATGCCGATTGCCGCCAACGAAAACGCGGCGGCCAACGTCATTTCGAAAGCAATATGACCCATTGGTTCGAGATCAGGTAGTCTTATAGTGTGACAAATCCTATCGACCGCACACCATTCCTCAAGCAATTTGCGGTTCAGATCTGGCTTGTCTTGCCACATAAGTTTCTCGTAGAGCCTAAAGTACGGGAAAAGAACCAGTGGAACAATAATCACCGATCCGACGATCGCGCCAACTGCACCTCTTGCGACAAGCCCCAACACGAAACTTTTTGTATCCGGCTCTTCTGGATTGCCGCTGCCTCGTAGACGTTGATAGGCGCGATTCATTCCAAACACCAATATCGCGATCATTGCCGCCACAACCGAACCCACCTTCAGGGCGACGGAGGGCGTGTAGTAATCAATTAGCGATGCAGCAAATGTGATGATTGATGCCGCCAGAGCGAACAAAGCCAACATGTTTCCTGTTAGTGATATCAAGGCACCTGGCTTGAAAAAAAATTGGTGCTCTAGCGCAGAATGGTACCAAGGTTGCTGCTCGCCATCAGTGTAGGCTGACACGTCGCTCTTCACGCGTTGCAATAGGTTCGTAATTGGCAAGTCCACGGAAGCTATGTGCCGTAGTAGTGAATGGGTGAACGGGCTGTTTTTGCCTTTGCCGCGATCGCGTGCGGTCTTACCCTGTGCGGCCGCGAAAGAAATTAGCGTGTTTGGAGGCAAGTCAATGTCTGTTAGCCCGGAGATACTGAAGGCATCACTGGGTAAGTCTGCCCATTTCCTGGTTCGTTCATTTGAGCGAGCAACGATACCTGAGAATGGATTATCGCGACAGGCGTCCAAAAACACCAATCGGTGAGATGTATATTCAGCAATGGTGTCAACGATCTCTTTGACGCGCACGAGCTTGTCTGCAGCGTCTTCACCATCCTCGATGTCTACAGGAATTATGAAATTCTCGTCACGAATCTGCATTCCATGGCCAGAATAGTAGAACAGGCCTGTTTCTGCAGGGTTGTCTCGAAGGTAGGCTGCTGCTTCTTCAAGCTTAAGTCGGACTTGCGCCGAGTTTGCATCGTAAACATCGATTGTATGGAATCCGACTTCTCTCAGTTTGCGTGCCATATCGCGCGCGTCATTCACGGCATTCAGGAGCTGTCCCTGCCCCGGATAGGCATTGTTTCCGACGACCAGCGCAAATCTACCCCTGTTCCGACCGCTAGAAGGGGCCAGTGGTTCAATGGCGCCATCGTGCCCATCACCACTCGCCAAAGTTGTTCGCATCTACCTTCCATTCTTTCCAACTAATGGTTGGGTTGTCAGGACGCCGCGCCAACAGTCGGCGCTCTCCTTCTTGCCGCAACTGTATATTCCGCTCCCAGGCCCAGCCACCAAACCATCGTACCGCTTCAAAGATTGCTGTCGCTTGCAAGCTCGGTACCGACATGTCGTCCATGGCCAGCTTCAGTACGCGGTCAGCCGTTTCCCGATTGACATCAAAACCGTTGTAACTTTGATGCCAATAAAGATAGTCGTGAATGACAGCGCCATAGGCATAAGGGCCGCGTCTCGGGATCAGTTGCCAAAAAATTCGAGGAACACTGGTAAGGTCTGTGACAAAGTTAGTGACAGCCTGAACCTTTGTAATGTTTGGCAAAACCCACTGGTGGCTTTTCTCCCACTCCCACGTGAGTGGCTCGACAAGGTACACATAGTCGTAGTCTCGGAAGGGTTCGTAACGAAGCCTTTCGCTGCCGAAGGCCTTCTGATCATGAACCGTTTGCAAAAATTTCTTCTTCTCGCTTTGCGCCAGCCGCGCCTCTTCTTCGAGGGAGTGTACTGGAGCTGAGAAGCGATCCATTTTCACGTCTCCAAAATGTCCTTCAGCTAAGACGAAAACTAACTCTAGGCGAACATTGCCTTTACGTCAATTTTGGGAAGCGCTTATCAGTTGCTTCGGTCCGGCAGGAGCGAAAACCAGAACTCGAAATCAATCCTTGAACAATGAGCCACATTTCGCAGGACCGACAACTTCTATCAGCTTGTGGCCGCATGCAGCCACTAGATCCACCTTGCCCGTACACTGTTTGCGGCCAAGGTTATCATGGGCAGATAGCTGTATTTCGTTCAAAAGCCAAAAGATCGCTTGGCGAACAGAGAGATAGCGCCAATTACGCGAATGTGCCGCTGTTTAATGGGTTTTCTGGTCACCCGGGACACTTGGAAAACTGGTGCCGCTTAGGTGACTCGAACACCTGACCCCATCATTACGAATTAGGCAAACTTGGTTTGGATGAGTTTGTACAGAGTTAGCAGGCTTTAGCTAAAGTCTTGACCTAACAAAGTTTCCACCTTTCGGATTTTGTAACGTGGCGCACAGGGTTGTATCATGCGCAGTACTCATCCCGTACTATATCTTACCGTGCCTTAACAATATGCACTGCTTTGGCAAGTAATTCCGTACGATCCACCAAGCACCAAGCAGCGGCGCACCTTCACTGGATGACACTCCGTTTTCTCTTGTCGATTAAGATCTCCACGACAGAAGTTCGTCTCTGAACTGGCATTGATGCTCTCCTCCTAACTGCCCTGCCAAGGCGTCCTTGGCTCGGTGTAGGCCGTTCATGTTCCAACCTCGGCGGTCCAATTGCGGCTTGAGGTGATTGTTTGCGGTTTGAGCGAGGGCGATAGGCAAGCTTTGGTCCAAATGGATGCTGATACCAGTCAAAATTCGCCATAGTATTCTGCGTTTTTGGGGCCCAAACGACCTAAATCTATCTATTTATTGACATTTACGCCGTTTATTCGCATTATATATCGCGTTTTTCGAATGATTTTTCACCGAATATGTAGGGTACTTGATTGAAATGCTGGAAAACAGAAGGGGCTCAGGCGGTTCGACCGCAAAACACCAAAAATTTCGCGATCTTGCAGAGAGTCGCACAAACAAGGCGCTGGATGCGATTGGACGGATAGGTAACCTTTCGAACCGATCTCTATACGAGTGGGATGAAGTTGAGGTTCGGAAGGTAGTGAAAGCCCTTAAAGACGCAGTGGGCGAGGTTGAAGCACGCTTCGCCTCTCCGAAAGGTAAAGCTGGCGCCAAGTTCAAACTCTAAAGAGGATGAGACTGATGGATGAACGCGTATTCCTCAACAGCCTGCTTGAGGCGACCAACACGCAACAGGTTGAGACCGCGCTCGCCGCGTACTTAGCCTCAAATGCCGCCTCGGCAAAGTTCCAGCCGGTAGGTCGTCGACCGAACAACCGCGGAGCGATCGAGGTTGCTTCAGATGCGGCCCGTTCTATGATTGAACGGGTAACGAATATGCTTGATGCTCTTCTGGAGTTGGAGCACGAAAAGCATGGTGGCACACCTAGTTGTCAATCTCCTCGAGAAGCGAGTAGCGCTTGGCTTAACGTACCCGAGAAGGAGGGGCTTTCAGCCCTCAGCAACAAGCAGCGACAGGATCTTGCCGCAAAAGCAATTGTCCGCCTAGAACCCGGCGAGGGCTCGCAGTCCAGACTTGTTACGGTCATTGATCGTGGAATCGGGATTGAGCCTGACCGGCTTGAAGGAACTATCCTGAGCCTTAATGAGAGTAACAAGATTCAGAAACACTATTTGGCTGGAACCTACGGCCAAGGCGGCTCCAGTACCTTTGCCTTCTGCAAGTATGCCGTCATCGTTTCCCGACGCAGCGGGTCTGATCGTGTGGGCTTCACCCTGGTGAAGTACGAAGACTTGCCTGCAGAGGAGTTCAAGACGGGTCGGTATGTTTTTCTGGTGATGGATGATGCACCTCTGGAGGTCGCAGCCACGGAGGAAGACATCGAGCACGGCACTATTGTCCGTCACTTCGGTTACGACTTAACGGGATACACTTCAGCACTTGGCTCAAAGAGTGTGTACGGTATCCTCGGTCGCATTATGTTCGACCCTGTCTCGGCCATCCGGTTCGAGAACCAAGTCCACAACTGGAACCGCACCATTAAGGGCGCGCGCAATGCGTTGAACGGAGCTGTGGATGATGGTGACGATAGTTCCAAGGGACCGAGCCTCGATCATCATGTTTCAATGTTTAACATCAATCTCGGCGATTATGGTTCTATTGGAATCGAGTATTGGGTGCTTGCGCGACCAGAACCCGTCAAGGGAAAAAAGCGCACCAAACCAGCGGAGAATTTTGTCGATGCGACGAAGCCTGTTGTTCTTACCCATAATGGCCAGAACCAGGGTGAGATTACTGGGCGTATCATAAAAGACGCCAAGGACGGTGCTGATTTGCCCTTCCTCCAGACACAGGGGAGGATGATCTGCCACCTCAATTGTGACCGTCTTTCTCCGAATGCGAAGCGGCTGCTGTTTTCCAGCACGCGCGAGCAGTCACGTGAGGGCTACATGCTGGACCGTATCAGGTCTGAACTCGTTGGTGCCCTTAAGGCGGACGACGAGCTAGTACGTCTTAACGAGGAGGCCAGGGAGCAGAGCCTAAAAGAGAAGGACGAGGATGCCCAGAAGAACATGCGCCGCCAAGTGGCAAAGCTCTTACGTATTGCTGGAGCCGCCCTTCATGAGGCTGGTGGCACAAAAGATCAGAAGGATGGAGACAAGGAAATAAAAGACAAACCATCTCCTGTGAAGCCTCTGCCCATTGAGGCCAAGGATCCTCCGACGTTTCTCCGCATCGTATGGGACGACGAGAAGGAGATGCCCTTTTACGCTGGCCAACGCCGGTATATCAGGATTGAGACCGATGCGAACTCTGACTATCACGACCCCGATGACCTGAATGCATCGCGTATGAACTTCGCCGTAGGAGACGACTTGTGCGTATTCGGCACTAGTCCGCTCAAGGGCGGGAGGATGCGGCTTGGCGCCGAGTGCTTGGAAAGCGTGGTCGTGGGGTCGGCTGGTTCCATCCGAGTAGAACTTTATCGGAAAGGCCTGCCAGCTCTTAGCGATGAGAGGGAATACTGTATCACGGATCCACCTGAACCGAAGGAACGGTCCCATAGTAGCACCTTTCCGGACTTTGAGGTGATTGCGGTGTCTGGACCAGATGATGATGATTGGGAGTACGTCTGTGAAAACCCAGACGATGTAGATGTGACGCGACATGCCAGCAATTTCGTCATGAATGAGGGCAAACTCTACGTGTATTATTCTGAGGCCTTCCCCCGATTCCTGACCGAAGTCCGCCGATTTGAGCAGCAGAATGACGCTTTAGCCTCGTCCTTCCGGTCACGCTATGAGATGTGGCTCGCCGTCCATTCATTGCTGATGTACCAAGAGATAGAGAGCGAGACGGGTCTTGAGTTGCCTGAGGTTGCCGCCGAAGAGATGCGGCGTCAGGAACGGTCACGCCTTGCAGTGATCGCTGCAATGGTCGCTTCTCAAGAAGTAAAAAGTGGCATCTCTGATGTGGATGAAGACGACGCATCAGCGGCGTGAGTGTCTTCATCCTGGGCCTGACCAGTTGAGGTGTGGTCCATCTCTGTTACGGTAATCTCATCGCATGTCGAAGCAATACTTGTAGGATCGAACCGTCCGATAGAATGAGATGCGTAGGTCCAGTTGGCTTCGACCGAGAGCCAGCGGCGCCTGAGCGATTGCGCAACGGCTCCTGTGGAATTGCTCCCTGCAAAGGGGTCAAGAACCGTGTCGCCCTCATCCGTTAGGAACTTCACGAAGAAGTCAACTAGAGTGGAAGGCATACGGGCGGGATGAACAGGTGCACCCCTGTCAAGGCAGAACCTGCGGTAATCGTCAGTCGACAATGTGTTGGCTGCCTTGAGTAGGTTGGTATTCTGCTCCAGGAGTTCAGCGAATCGTTTTGGGGTGATCGCGACGTCCAATGAGGGTAGTGCTTCGACGCCACCTACATTGGGCGGGATTGCACCATTATTATCTGTCTTGAAGCTCTCGGTCCCAATGTGGTGTTCAGATGGCCGCGGGCCTGCATTATATTTTCCCGTCTCTATCAGCCGCTTCATGCTGGAACTGTATTCCCGCAAGACTTTGCGGTTGTCGGCTTTCGGGCGGGTCGTAGGGGACATCCACCAAATGCGAGTGAATGCATCTTTGACCCGCACCCGCTCCTTGTTGACCCATTCGACTGGCGATGGGAGGCGGGCGGGATTGTACCAAATGAACTCTTGGCACAGGTGGAGGTTCCCTTTTTTTAAGAATCGAAGGAACGCTTCGAGAACCTGTGTGGACATGACCGGCTCACCAGGTATCCAGGCATTTCCGATCTCGATTACAATCGAGCCATCCTCAGTGACCATGTCTCGTAGAAGGGGAGCGAACTTGGTGAACCAGCGAATATATTCTTCGCCTTGAAGGTTGCCATAGTTCTTCTTTGTGTTCAGAGGAAACGGGGGCGAGGTAAATACGAGCTGTACATTTCCCCTGTGCTCTCCTAACGGCTTAGTCTTCAGGACCCCAAGAGAATCGCCAAAGTAGGTAGAGCCGAGGTCAGTCTGATAGATCGGCGTTGACGAGCGGCGTCCTTTCCTTGGCGTCTCCGTAATCTGAATCTCGTGGGTCTTCCCCCAATTCGCCATAAGGTCAATCTCCAAACTCTAATGAATCATAACAAATGTGTTTAGCGCGAACAGCATTAGTTTGTAAGCTCTTGTATTGAATTGCACAAGCATCTGATTTTTCTAGCTAAATCGTGATGGATTGGGGTAATTAGAGGTGAGGTCAAGGAGATCTCACCATGCCAAAACTGAAATTGACGAAGCGCGAAATCAACCGCATTCCCTATTCACTTAATCAGCAAGTTATATACTGGGACACACAGTTGCGCGGCTTTGGATTGCGGGCATCAAGAAAATCAAAGGCGTTTATTGCCCAAGGACAGGTACTGGGCAGAACCGTGCGAGCGACCATTGGTCGGGCTGACATAGTTCCTATCGAGTCGGCTCGCCGGAAGGCTATTGAGCTGCTTGGCAGCATGGCAGATGGCATTGACCCCAATCATACAAGACAAGAAACGCACACTCAGGTGACCGTAAAGACCGCGTTCAGCAACTTCTTTACAGCTAAGACTGACTTAGCTGCCAGCACGCAGGATGGTTATCAGCGGACATGCGATGTATATCTTAAAGATTGGTCAAAGCTGCTGCTCAAAGAAGTCACCCGACAGATGGTGTTGAACCAACATCGGCGCATTACTGATGAGAATGGTGCAACTACCGCTAACAATGTGATGCGGCATTTCAGGTCGGTCTATAACTTCAATGCAGCATTGCATGATGAACTGCCATCCAATCCAGTCATCATTCTGACCCAAGGCCGCATATGGCACCGGGAGAAGCGGCGGCGGTCGTTGATCGCCTCGCATCAGCTACCTGCGTGGTGGCAAGCGATAATGGGCGAGACGGCGGATGCGCGGGACGTGTTGCTGTTAGCACTATTCACCGGCATGAGGCGATCTGAGATTATCACCCTGAAATGGGAGATGATTGATCTCGTGAGTAAGGTGCTGTGCATCGACAAAACCAAGAATGGCGATCCACTGGAGATGCCCCTCTCATCAGTTATCGCAGACGTGCTGGATCAACGCCGTAGTCGGGTAGGTCAGTCAGAATGGGTCTTCCCCAGCCGAAGCAAGACCGGTCACATCGCCGAGACCAAAACATTCACCCGGCGGGTATCAGATGCCTCTGGTGTCCGATTCACCATGCATGATCTGCGGCGCACCTTTATCACCATTGCCGAGAGTCTGGATATTCCAGCCTATGCCCTTAAGCGTCTACTAAATCATCGAGCCGACACAGACGTCACAGGTGGGTATATTGTGATCAACGCCGAGCGACTACGGGAGCCGGTGGAGCGGATAGCTAAACGGATATTGGAGTTGGCTGATGGAACTTGATGATGTGATTTACAAGTGGATCATCAATGCCGTCCGCCACGGCAAAATCACTGTCGATGAACATGGCGACGTTCACATACCATGTATAGATGTCAAATCGGACCCTTTGCTGGCAGGCCAACTGACTGTCGAGTTCTTTGAACTATTTGCGAAGTCCGTAGTTGACACTTATGGCCCCAAGGATTGGAAGGATCGGGACAAGCGGGTGAAGGAGGCAGTTTCCGCCTTACTTCATATTGAACATCTGTCTAATCCATCGAAAAAAGACGATCAGTATGCACTGGATCACATGTACGACAGTATTGGTCATGAGTTGCCGGACGAGCTGTTTTCTGATGAACGGTTATGGGAAGGCTTAGAGTATCGCGGTACCGCTGAATTGGCCCCACTGGCAAGGCAGGCATTGGAGTTAGATATCAGCAGAGGCAGAATTCTGCATACAACCTTCGATTCAGCAGTCCGAAGGTTAGAGCGAGAATTTAAGAAACGCTACCGGATACTGGTTGCGCGCGGATTGTTTGCGTACGCGCTGGAGAGCCAAGCAATTCGCATAATGTTGGACGTAGAGAAGCTTCTCAAAGCTAATGGGATCACTATTGGCCAGCCGCGCTAGTTTTGGCGAATCGTTGTCAAGGGATTAATGGCGTCGCTTGAATCCGTGGCATTTCGGATCTTAAAAATGGATGTTCTTCGTCAGATTTAGACGGAGGACTACATGCAAGTCTCGCAGAACGCCAATCGGCTCGTAACAGAAAAGCAGGCGGCGGAATATCTTGGTATCAGTGTGTACCTTCTGCAGCGTTGGCGTTGTCAGTTGAGAGGACCAGACTTTGTCCGTGTTGGCGGTCCATATGGCAAAGCCATACGGTACAAAAGATCCACGTTAGATGATTGGGTTGAAACCAACACAGTGCGGGCCGGCGGCCCCGCACAATGAATGCCGCTGAAGAATTGGCGAGGGCACTTGGCGGCGCTAGAGGTCGTGGGAACAAGTGGCAAGCATGCTGTCCCGTGCACGATGATGCCAATCCGAGCCTTTCCATCACTTTAAACAAACTGGGCAAACTGTTAGTGCGGTGCCACGCCGGGTGTGATCAGCAAATTGTCTTGGACACGCTGCGAGAAATGGGGATCTGGCCAGATCATAACAGGTTGGCGAAGAACACAGCCGCAGGTGTTGCAAAGCCTCGTTCAATTTTGATGCCTGTGCCTTCCGAGGCGGGTGAGCCGGATTTTGAAAAGATTGTCGGCTTCGAGCCTGATGACACTTATGACTATCGCGACGAGCGGGCGAATTTGCTCGGCTTCATTGTCAGAAAAAATGGCGACGGAAAGAAAGAGATACGTCCAGTCACTTGTCATCGCAAAGCTGACGGCTCAATTGATTGGCGATGTGAAGGATTCCCAACTCCTCGTCCGCTGTTCGGCCTCGAGCAGTTGGCAAAGTATCCTGATATGCCTGTCTTGCTGGTTGAAGGCGAAAAAGCTGCGCTGGCGGCCCGGAAGCATTTTGCCAATTATGTTGTGTTGACCTGGTGCAATGGCGCAAAGGGTGTAGTAGCTGCAGACTGGTCTGTTCTTCAAGGCAAGGAGGTTGTTGTCTGGCCTGACGCTGATGATGTCGGGAACAAGGCGGCCGCAGATGTAATAGAACACCTCAAAGGTAAGGCCAAGAGCAGCAGTATAGTTCGGCTGCCTGATGACCTTCCAAAGGGATGGGACTTGGCAGACCCGTGGCCGGAGGGACTTCGCCCAGAAGTTCTGGTTGATGCGGCAAATGCTGACGATTCAACGCTGGCCAAGTATGCCATCACGGCAGCGGAGTTTGCGAAGCTGGATTTGCCCAAACGGGAATACATAGTCGATCCGTTTATCTCGACTAGCAGCCTCGCAATGATCGCTGCCGAAAGGGGCATTGGGAAAACCTGGTTCATCCTTGACCTGGCACGATCACTTGTTCAGCGAATAGCATTCCTCGCCTATGACGTCCCTGAAATCCGTACTGTGCTGATCTTCGACGGCGAGATGCCTCAGGTTGTAATACAGGAGCGGCTAGAGCACCTGGGATTATCCAATGAAACACGGCTTAGCATTGTTGCGGCTGAATTGCTGTTTCATGAAGAGGGACGCACACTCAACATAAACCTTGCTGAAGATCAGCAGCTGATTTTCAGCACACTGGAAAAGCTGGAGATGGACGGACGTCGCCCGGACCTCATCATCTTTGACAATATCTCGTCGCTAGGTGGGGGTATCGATGAAAACGATAACTCTGCTCTAGAAGAACAGCTGCAATTCCTGATCAAGTTGCGTCATAAGGGTTTTGCAGTGCTGCTGGTGCATCACACCGGCAAGTCCGGCGAGCAACGCGGCGCATCACGGCGTGAAGACCTGTTGGACACCTCTATCAAGCTTGTTAAGCCTGAAAACAGTACAGGCGGCATTGAAGGTGCGGAGTTTGAAGTTCACTTCACGAAGACCCGCGGGGAAGTTCCCAGACCTCCGAAGCTGACTGTGAAGCTGCGGAAAGATGAGAACGGAACACTGCAATTTTTGTTTGAGGCGAAGCACGATGCCAGACCGCACCACAATACGTTACTGAAGATATATGAGGGTGCGGTAGTAGATGGCCAGTGGCGCTCTTTTAAGACGCAGGCTGAGTTAGTGGAGGCCCTTGGCGTTGCAAAAAGCACCGTCAGCAAACATCTGACAAAGCTACGCAAAGTGGATTTAATCAGTCAGGGAACGCAGACCGGTATTTTAATCACAGACCGGGGAGTTGCCATGCTCGGCAGAATCTATGGTGAACTGCCAGGTGGACCGCCTTCTGACAAGGTGGTTGAGGCTCGGCATAAGAAAGATTCAGACGAGTTGGCGCAGTCGTTTTAATATGTTCTTCGTGGCAAAAAAGTTATGATTTCAAGGGGAAACTCTTCGCCGGTTTCTGTTGTAAAGGGGAGTTGTTTCCCGTTTCCCCGCCTAAGGCGGGAAACAGAAACCAGCAGAAACCAACCGTAGTGGCTGTATTGTATCATTTGCCCGCACCGTTACGCACCCGCGCGCATAGGGCAGGGCCAAGTTGAGTTCACTCCGGCATGCCTCTGTAGATGATCATCAGCGATTGTTGGTGTCGTGTCGTTTGTCTAAGTCACTGTTACAAATGGTATTGGGAAGCGGGCTTCAGTGATGCGACTTTCTGCAAATGCCAGTTTATAATTTACTTGTAAACACATACCCGCAGGCGAGCCTGCTGCTGGCCGATTTGCAGTTGGCGGTGTAAGGGCCCAGCAACCTAAATTACGAGCGTGTGTGGTCTGCTTTGGCCCTTGGGCGGCTGGCTACGTGTTTGGCGCGGGGTGTTTGTCAAAGGCGCCGTCCGTTAGTAGTTCACCAGCAGTGGTGTTCAATACGCGGGCGAACTTGGCGACAACGGTGATTGTCGGATTGCGGACACTGCGCTCAATGCCGGAAACATAAGTACGGTCCACCTTAGCCCTATGGGCCAACTCCTCTTGTGAGAATCCAGCTGCCCGTCTGGCAAGGCGCATGTTTTTTGCGAGAGTTTGCCGTACATCTTCCATGCGCCAGATTAGCGTCATGATGTGCAATATATCCCCACGGACTATGAGTCACAAAAAGCTTTCGCAATTGAATTGTAGACTATAAACTACAGTGATTATGGCGAAGCGTATGAAACTGATGGCCGGTGCGTTGATGACAGCCACGCTCTTTGCGGCTTGCACCTACCAAGCCGGTGCGGAAGAGCCTGATACAAAGCAAGCGCTCAAACTTGCTTACAACAATCTGTCTCATGAATACACAATCTGCGCGTCTTTTTATGCATTGACTACAGTGTGCATGGAAAAACAAGAGCGTGATACTGAACTGGTCGGGCAACTTACCAGAACTACCGCTAAAGCTCTGGACTACGCCAACCTGTATGCAAGGAGAGCTGGCCTGGCATCTGGTGTGGTTGATGCACGGTACAAGTTGGCCAACGAAGAAGCGCTTCAGTCTATAGAAAGACGGTGCAGCAACATTTCTATAATTCTTGCTCGCTATACCAGCCAATGTAGATCATTGCTCGAGAATCCAACCAAGGCACTGGATCTAGGGCATCAAAAGGCGCTTCGGCAGAGGAACTAAAGAGAAGTCGCCAGCGGATCGAAGTTCTCAACATTCGGCATCCTGCTCAGCTGTGACTTAAGTAGGGTGAGCCTAAGCCAACCAGTTTGATATGGATAACGCCGAGTCGGGAGGTTAGTTGAGTGATTCTAGTGCTAGTTGCGTTAAGCTTTGCAGTGCAGAAAGTAACAACCGTAAGCCGATTGTGTATCAAGTGCCCGAAACTGGGTAGGTTCGAACTTTGCGCTGGGCGAGCAGTAATTGGTAAATTCACTATATATTTGGAATGAGGCCTAACTCGAGAGCCTCATATAGACGTAGTAGAAGTTCACATAGCCTCTCGGCCGAAAATTGGAATAGGTACTGTATTGTCAAAATTTTCTGGTGTTTCTGACAGAAACTGGGTCTTTCAACAATATAGGCCCAACACAGACCTCCGGGCACTCTCCAACGTGTAACAGCTTTACCATCAAAAGTCGTCATTGCCGTAAAGGAAAAAATGCCCCTAACGCGATTCTCGGCATTGCATACCGCACTGCGACATTGATCTGCTTGCTGACACGCAGTTAGCAGTAAAATCTGGAGATAATGCGGAGCTGAAATGAAGGGTCGAATTCTTCGACTTGGGGAATTAACAGAACTAAGATTTTTCTGGCGCATTCACCAAGGGAATAATTATGGCACACACCACAACATTTGAGATATATATTACAAGTGCATGAAACAAAAGTGTTTTTCGATATTTTTGTCTCTTGATATGTATTCTTCGAGGAAGTAGCGAATCTCATACACATCTGACTGTCATTTTTCCTTGCAAATTTAATATTAACAAAATTATACTCAATCTTATTAGATTGAAATTTGTATTGGATTGGGGGTAAAATTAGATGAGCAGACCAATTTATCGAATGCTTTGTTTGTCTGCACTTGCAATTGTAGCTTCATACGGAACCTCTGCTGGTTCCGAACTTGAAGACGCAAAGTCCGCAGCCGAATTGGCCAAAGCCAAGCTTGAGCAGAAGAATGCCGAGGAAGCGCTGAAGCAAGCCAATGCTCCCCCGAAGGAAAAGCCGAAAATTTCGATGGAATCCGTCGTCTACGGCGCCAACGGCAAGACCTGCGACGGCGTCAATCCGTTCGTTGTACTGTGCCGAGGGAAGACAGAGTGCAGTGTAAGGGTCGATAACAAACTGTGCGGTGACCCCAATCCAAAACCCCAGAATGTTGCCACTATTACCTACAAATGCGGGAAGGATCCAAAAGAGGTCGTGGTTGTGGAAGGTGTCGATGCGATTCTTTTTTGTCCTTAGCAAATTTGTCCGCAACGAAACTGTGGTGTGTATGGGAAGGGGAGCGAGATGCTGGTCATGTTTTGGAAGGTGTGGGCACGGCATCTACTTTTTGTCACGCTATGCATGGTAGTCCTTGGCTGCGCCGTGGTTGGGACGCGGGACATTGGTTCCCCGGAGACCGTTCCCCTTGGTAAGGATTACTCATTGCCGAGAGGGCTCGTTCCAATTTCATTGAGCGTCGTGCCGGCAGCGGCCACGTTTTCCGTCGTACTTGGTCCGGAGCCGATTATGGTACCCGACCCCGCGCATGATTACATCTTGAAGTATAACTGGAGTCCGACGGCCGACGACAACTGGCAGATCAAAACCTCAAATTCGCTTTTGGATCTAATCAGTATCACGACCGAGGATCGCCTGGATCAAATCATTCTCGAAGCCGTAAAGTCAATTAGTGCTGTTCAGGAAAGCAGTTTCATTGGCGGCACGAATGCCGTGACGTTCTTTACGGACACATTTGACCCAACCGACTCAAGCCGAGTCGGCGATGTTGAGACCTCGATAAACAAACTCATACACGATCTGACAAAGGACATCGACAAGTATAACTGTGTTCCGAATTTTTCGACTCTGAAGAGGGCAGAACAGGCCCTGTGCCAAGAGTATAGGCGAATCAAGAAGAAAAGCGGTGCAAATCAGTTCGTCCGGTTGGGCATTGGATTGCCTAATGCGAAGTCATTTTCAAAGAAACCGCGCTGTGACATAGGAATATGTTATCGCTCCGTTAAACCGCACAAGGTGGTGGTCAACATGGGTACTAATACGAGCTTGTCCAAAACCTTCATGCTGCCCAACAGTTCTCCAGTGATCGCGTTCGATCTCACGCGCGCTGCATTCGTGAAAAAGGTGATCAAACTGGATTTCACAGACGGCATCCTGGAGGACGTGCACGTACACAAACCGGCTGAGTTGGAAGAGTTGGCGAAACTGCCATTCGAAGTATCCAAACTTCTGATCAGTGTTCCGACGGAAATCGTGAAACTGAGGATCAATCAAGACAACGCCCGTGCCTCGGAGATCGAAAGTGCGGGTAAACTCCGGGAGGCGCGCCAGAATGCTCGTGTTGAGCAAGCAAAGACAGAGAACGCAGCCCTGTTGCAGTCGGCTCGAAGCGGAAACTTCCTTGGCAGCACGGTGCCGGTGGTGTCTGGCGGGCAGGCAAATACGATCTTGCCCTCTCTCGTGCCGAATGCTTCCGGCAACATTCAAGGTGCGCCTGGCGGAGTAGGCGGTGGTATTCCAGGTCAGAAGATTTCACCACCATAGGATTCGAGAGTAGGAATTTTGCCAGAGGGGATTTGCGAACAATGTCTGAAGACAGTGCGACAATCGAAAGTGCTGTTACCGAACCGTTGATCCGTTTGGGGGACGGGGAGGTTTGCGGCGTGCCGGACGAACCAGACTTTTTGCAACTGCCTGATGAAATTTGCGGCTTGAGACCGCCGGCCCCCTTGCTTGCCCAAGATGTCATGGGAGCCGACAATCGCGTCAGGGAAGGTCGTACAAACACATATCCTTGGCGTGCCATTTGCCATCTGGTGATCCGCCACCGGGACGGCACATTGGAGGAAGGCACCGGCTGGTTTATCGGGCAAAGGACCGTTTTCACCGCCGCGCACAATATATTCAGCCACAAGCGCGGCGCGTTTGCCAAAGAGATCCTCGTTGTACCGGGGCGCAACGGGCAGACCGCGCCTGTCGGGTTTCAAACGACTGACAGATGGGTTGTGCACCCAAGTTTCCGAGGTTCATCGGCGAACGCACTGACCTTTGACTATGGGGCGCTTTTCTTGCCCGACGGCAGCATGGGGCATAGAACCGGGCGCTTCTTGTTTCATGCGATGTCGTCCGCGGATCTCAATGCGTTGAGCGGGAACCTGTCGGGATATCCAAATGAGTTTCGGCAGCCTCAGCCAAGCGAGTTCGGCTCTCAATGGAGAGGGTTTGGTCGGATTGCTACAAAGGGTAAGTTCGGTCTCAGTTATGCCATCGACACCACGGAGGGACAGAGTGGCAGTCCCTTGTTCGTGGGCGATACCGACGGAAACGCCGTGGCGCTCGGCCTTCATGTGCACGGCACTCCGACAGGAAACAGCGCCCGGCGCATCACGCGAAAAGTGGTTGACGACATGAAGGCCTGGATGAACGTTCAGTAAATCAGATCAGAATCCAAACGCGTTGGATCGGATTGTTGCAGAGTGTCTAGATGCTGAGCTAGCAATTTTGTACTGTAATTCTGGATGATAGTTTCGAAACTACCCTGACACCATCAATGGCGTCTAACATGTCGCTCGGCATATCAGCCTTGTCCGCGAAATGGACGACAATACAATACGCATCACCCATTTTGGAGACACCGATGCCGGTGAATGCGATGCTGTTTTCCAACAAGTGAACCTTGAGAAGGTTTTTGGCGCGCCTCGCCGCGGATTGATCAGGGGCGTTCATCGACTGAGATAACGTTATATGCGGACCTAGCTGACAATATCTATTTTAAACTGGGATAGAACGATATCTATTGGATTGCAATAGCTCAAGTCGACGCTGTTGCCCGCGAACAACAGGCCTATTGGGCGCATTTCTGCATCGACCACCAGCGATCCGCTGTCCCCCGGCACGCTGAAGGGGCCCATCTGATCCGGGTGTGGTTCTATTTCGATCTGATCATCGAAACTGGCGGAGCCAAAGTCGTATCCAACTTCCAATTCATCCATTTCTAGTGCGGAAACCCGCCCCTTCGTGATGCCCGATGTGCGGCCGATTTTGAAGACTGTTTCATGCAGGACCAGTTGGCGGGTACGCATCGGCTTCAGAGCCCCGAGGTCGCGAAGTCGTGACACATCTGCCACAAGGTCCGCATCCAGCTTGGCGATCGCACCATCAACATTGTTGTTCTTCCGTCGGATCTTCTTATGCGCCTGCAGTGAGCCGATACGGTCCGTCGCTGGCTCGCCGCCATCGCTAGGCCCCCTTTGAACAATGACGTCTCCCCGCCGACCGGTATTGCCGTTCGCCAAGACATGGTTGTTCGACAATACGAACATAGCGCTTCCCGATTTGCGCTTGACGAAACATCCAAGCGTTCCGGCATTGGATTGAAGATGTCCCACCGAGCTGCCCATCAGCAAGGGTCTGTTGTTTCTTTTGTGCCAAGGTAGGCTATGGCTGACGACCTTACCTGAGAACCTAATATCGCATTCGCCGTGGGTGATGGATTGAATGACCGAGATGAACTGGTTCATATTCGGATAGATTTCTTGAATCCGTACGGCCAACTCGAATTCTCTTCCATTGCGGCAAATCCCAATCGCCACGGGCAGATGGGAATGCCGTTTAGGTGGCGCGTGATCAATCACCTTTTTAAACATTCTCCCAAAACTGCGGTTCAAAACGAAGTCACCGGGCGAAAATCTTGATCTCAGTTGGGCCTTAATCTCTAAAATATCTCCGTAATTCATATCTCCCTCTAGTAGGAAAGCCCGCAGGGCTAAAAGAGTACAACGTAGATTTGATTGGTCAAAGCACAAAGCAGTCCACATGAAATATCCAGAATTGAGCTTCCGCCAAAATACATACCAATTGCCGGCCGACACATTTGACACCACTGAAGGTGTCAGCGCAGTTTCGAAACTCTCGGCGTTAAATGCAAAATGAAAGCTGGTACCGCAATTTAACTGATTATAGCACGTTGCCATTTATCCGACGTGACCTTGCTACATTTGATCATCGATGATTTAATTAGATTTTTACTCGACAAATTATGTTATCCCGGATACACTGAAATATTACAATTGAATTGGAATGTGACAATGCTTCAGATTTCTCTTTTCCCAAATAATCTTTCCCTAATCCGTAAAACCATGAACCTTTTTTGTATGATTTTGACGTTCATCGCCTGCTGCAATTATGCGTTAGCCCAAGATAACACAAAGGAAGCAAGCAAAGCATCAATTGACGAGACAAAATTACTAGGTAAAACAAGATCCGAAATTTTTGTTGCATTGCGTTCGGAGCGAACGAAGATAATCCGTAAATTGGAAAAAATGGAGACTAGACAACGAGATATTATTTTGGAAATTTCAACATTAAATAATCAAAAAAAGAATCTGGAATCAAAATTAGGCGTGAGCCAGCCGCAAACATTATCGCCAGAGATAATAGAGATAAATGATAAGATAAGGCGCCAAATATCTGAAAAAGAAAATGTTATAGTGCGAATGAATTCGAGGAAGAAAATAGAAGAAGCGAGATTGAAATCTCTTCGTAAATCGAATTCAATAGATGAAGAATTAGGAAAGAAAATTTTGGATATACAAATATCTCTGAACAGTATGCCTTTTCTTATTGAAGAGCGAATCAAAGAACTGGAATCGGAAATAGGAAATCTTGAGGGCAAGAAAAAAGATCTGGAAGAAAATATCAAAAAAAACAAAGATTGGAGTGAAAAGAAAGCTGCCGAACTGAACAAAGACATTAATTTAATCAATCAAAAAATTTCTAGTATTAAGATAGAATCTGAAAAACTGCCCATTGAAATTGAAAATTCGAGAATATTATTAGATTCAATAAATCAGAGAATCGTCAGATTGATAGATGTCAGTGATTCTGAGGGTTTTTTTAAGTTATGGATTAGTTTAACATTTGCTGGTTTGGTATCATTCGTGATCGTCGGATTCTTCTTTGTAATAAAATCAAATTCCAGTTTGATTTTTGAGATATTCTCTAAAGATTTTGGGATTCAGTTTATAACTTTGTTTTCCATTGTGATTGCAGTCATACTATTCGGCATTATTGAAGTGCTCGAGGGTAAAGAGCTGGCGGCTCTCCTCGGCGGGCTCTCAGGATACATACTTGGGCGCGGAGCGAGTTCTGAAGGCAGGAAATCTAAAGAAGGTTCCGACGCTGAAGGACAAACTGGATCTCGCCCCAGCACTCAAGATGTGGCGGCAGAACAGATCCAGACGACATAGCGTGCACTCTGTTCCGCATATGGGGTGTGATCGGCGCAATTTATCGTTTTCTTTTCTAAATTTGATGGCGCAGGTGTTTGGGGCACTATCATCCAATCAGCCGGAATAGTTAGACGGGCATAATTGGCATTCTTCGGACGCTCGCTGCCCCAGGAAACTGCCCAGGTCGCTATCAGAACTAAACGTTCAACGACCCACCCGCTTTTGGTCGAAATGTCCGCAAATTGGGTAGTGTCCAGAATCTTTCGCACATTTCTTCAGGCGACGGCTCCCTGGGTTGATGTTTTCTCTTCAAACAGTGGTTTCATGTCCATGTACCTTCGTGTTGCCCACTTGCCAGCTGCGATGTGCCTGAACCGGGCGGCGGCCAGGATGAGGCACGACTGACCATCCGGGAATGCACCCACGACACGGGTACGCTGTCGGGTGTCCTTCATGAAGCGTTCCAGTGGATTGTTGGTGCGCAGCTTGCGCCAGTGGCTGTGGGAAAAGGCGAGATAGGTCAGCGTCTCACCAATACTCTCTTCGACCAGCGCCGCCTCGCGGCTCTCCTGGGCGTGTATGGCCTTGAGCATGTGGCTCACCTCGCGCACCTTGGTGGAAGGGACGTGGGAAATTACATTGCGGTAGAAGTGCACCAAGCAGCGCTGCCAGCGGGCATCGGGAAGGTAATCTGCGATACTCTCAACCAATCTCCGGCAAGCATCGGAGATGATCAGCTGGACACCGTTCAGCCCCCGGTTCACCAGATGGCGCAGGAATGCCGACCAGCCCGACTTGTCCTCCTTGGCACCTTCGCAGATGCCTAGAATCTCGCGGTACTCTTCAGCATTGACCGCACTCGCCACCAGCAAAGAGGCATTGCGCACTTCACCGGCCCAGGTACGCTTCATGACTATACCGTCCTGGCACAGATGGGGATGATCATCCTCAACCCGGCGCACCGAGACTTCCGCCAGATACATTTCGACAAGCGTTTCTTCAACAGAACTCTCGTGCTGCCGGTAACGCTCAATGATGGCTGTCTAAAAGGTCTGCCGGCGAAGTATGGGAACCTTCAGATTGACCTCACCGGTCTTGGTGTGCAGCGAGCGCTCATAACCGCCCGCCCGCGTGTTGCGGCTCTCACTGCGTTCGTACCGGCCGGCACCGCATAAACGACCCGCTTCGGCATCAAGCAGCACATACAAAGTCTCTTCAACCGAGCCGCGAACCATCTCGCCGAGGTGATCTTTGACACGGGCATCATCAATCTGGATCACCTGACCCATGTCTTCGCCCTTATTGTCGTTACTCAACATATTGAGAAGTCAGGTTGGCGAATGTGTATGTGGTACAAGTTCGGTTGACGCACCGCTGCGTTAGCGGATTTCCTGTACCCCGGGGCCTTGTGGGGCCCCCACTTGAGAAAAATGGTGCCGCAAGAGGGATTCGAACCCCCGACCCCATCATTACGAATGATGTGCTCTACCGACTGAGCTATTGCGGCTTAAACCCATACACAAACCATACACGCGCCAGACCCGATACCATAATTCGCTGATGTCATTCAGCTATTTCCAGCAGAGCACCTAATTACGAATGATGTGCTCTACCAACTGAGCTAAAGCGGCATATCAGTTTTCTGATCTTGCGCGACCAATAGCGCGAAGCGGTTGATCTTTCAACACTCAAAGCCAGGTCTTTTCCGGCTTCCTGCCGGCGTCTGCCTCCGGGCCCGGATCATCGGGCTGGCGGGCGAAGACGGTTGCCTCTTCGCGGCCGCTGGAACTCTTGCCGGTCTTTTCAGCTTTCGTATCTGCTTTGTCCGGCTCCGGCGGGCCTGCCGGTTCGTCTGCCTTTTGCTTGGATTCGCTGTCCGGTGCAGGCGGTTCAGCCTCGGGTTTTCCGGCTGGTTGTTCTGCGCTGTCTGTTGTCGCTTCTTTCTCAGGCTCCGGAGCAGGCGTGTCTTCGGCGTCCCCGACAGGCGTCTCCTCGACGACCTCCACGATCTCATCCGCCTCGGCGGAGATGTCCTCGGCCGGTTCGTCGGTCCTGGAGGCGATCACCTTTTCTTCCACTATTTCTTCCGGCTCGTCCGAAGTTTCCGGCGTGGTGATGGCGATGGCATCGTCTCCAGGAACCACATCTTCATCTTCGCTGACCTCGACCTCCGGTTCCTCGTAGGCAATGCCCTCGACGGGCACCTTCCACTTGAATCCGCCAAGCTCGCCGGACACCGGCGATACCGGCAACCAGGTCCTGGAAATATGCCCGTCGGCGGTCCAGGCCGGGTCGCGCGGCGCCCGCACGGCCCGGGCCAGCCATTCACGGGCGCGGCCCTTGTCGCCGAACTCGCCCTCCTCGATCTCGGCCATCAGCCCGCATATGCGGGCCTGCGGGCGGTCATGGGCATAGGCGCTCAGCGCCTCGCGGGCGGCCTTCCACTCCAGCGCGTCGATGGCCGCGGTGGCCAGCGCGACAGCGCCCTCGATGCCGCCGGATTTGGCAACCAGCGACTTGATGCGCTTAAGCCGGTCAAGGGCGGAGTCGCCGCTGCGGACGTGGCTGTAGGCATCGGCCAGGTCCGGGTGCGGGGTCAGGTTCCAGGTCTTCTCGATGATCCTGGCCGCCTTGCGCAAACTGCCGGCTTTGGTCGCATGGCGCGCCGCGATCACCGCCGCCGGCACCAGTGACGGGTCGAGCTTGTGGGCCCGCAAGGCCAGATCATAGGCGTCTTCGTCAGACTTGCCCTCGGCCTCGATGGCCTGCGCCGTCAGCACCACGGCGTGCTTCAGGTTGGCGGCCTGCCGGTCGATCAGGGATGCCGACTTCTGTATGTCGATGGTGCGCGAAATGGCTGCCCAGTCTTCGCTGGTCGACTGGTACGACAGCACCGCCTTGCCGGCCCAGGACACTTTCGGGTTGATGCGCACCGCTTCTTCGGCGAGCGCGCGGGCGCGCGTCATGTCCGACTGGCGCACCGCGTCAGTGTGCAGCCCGCGCAGTCCGAGCAGGCGGGTTTCGGGCTGTTCGGCCATTTCCTCAAACAACTGCCGCACGCGTGCATTGTCGCCGCGCAACTGGGCGGCCTGGGCATCCAGCAGTTTGACCATCGGATCGTCGCCGATGATGGCGGCGGCGGTTCTGGCATGGGTCTGGGCGGCTTCGCTGTCACCGGATGCAACTGCGATCAGCCCGCTCGACAGGGCCTGCTTGCCCTTGCGCTGGCGGCGTGACTTGAACCAACCGCCAAATGCACCCGGCCGGTCCAGCAGCCACATCAATAGCGACCAGATGATCCACACAACAAGGATCAGCCCGGCCAGGATGACCGCTGCAGCCATCAGCGAGGTTTCCAGTTCATAGCCGAGCCAGCGCAGCTTCAGATCACCCGGCTGGTCGGCCATCCAGGCAAACAGGGCCGCAACAACAATCAGCAGGACAAAGCGAACCAGCAAAGAAATCATGGGGTAAACCTCGCCGTGGATTATTGAGCCGGGGCCGGCAGGCGGCCCAGGATGATTTGTGGAAGCCTCTGCAGTTCGTCATCGGCGCCCAGGCGCTTGCGTGCCGCAACGATCCAGGCTGCGACCGGTTCCGGTGCGGATGCTCCGCCAGCGTCGAGCGCGCTGACGGCGGCGGCAAGGCCACCAGAGTCCATCGCCGCTACAGCGGATGCCACATGTTCTGTCCAGTTGCTGCCGCCGTCAATCTTGCGCACCTTGACCACCGACGACAGCTTGCCGGTCAATGTGCTCCACCATCCTGACGGGGTCTCTGCGGCCGCGCTTTCAGATGTTGCCGCACCGATTTGGGCTTGCAGTGCAGCCAGATCGTTTTTCAACTCAGCAACAGGCTTGATGCCGGTTGCCGCGTTGGCTGAAAGCGCCGGCAGATTGAGCGTCAGGCTTGCGGTTTCCTCAAGCGCGCTCAACTCAACCTGATAGGGCTTGCCCTGATTGATCGCCTCCGACAATGCCGCCAGTCGAGCAGCGATTGCGCCCGTATCGACAGCCGGTTGCTGCGGCGCAGCGGGTGCCGGGGCCTTGGCGGCGGCGATGGCCTCCGCGAGCTGGCCTTCCAGCTTGTCCATGCGTGCATTTGCGGCGCTGAGCTGTTCGCGAAGAGCGCTGACTTCGCCGGCAAGCTTGTCGTCAGCCGGCCTGGCGGCGGCTGTCTCCAGATTGGACAAGCGCTGGGCAAGCTCCTCAAACTTCAGATTCACTTCCGCCTGTTCAGCGCCGCCGCCGCTGTTTGCCGCCGCCTGCAGTGCCGTCTTGAGGCCTTCGACCGATTTGCGGACATCGGCCAGACCGGTTTCGATGTCACCCGTTCTGGATGACAGGGCCGTGACCTCGGACCTGGCGGTGTTGGCCAGTTCCGAAGCCGAACTGATGCTTGCCAAGGTGTCAGCGTCTGGTGCGGCGGCCGACGCCCGGGCCTCGGCAAGCTGCTGTTCCAGTCCGGTGATCTTGTCAGACAATGCGCTGGACCGGGCCAGCGCGGTATCAGCCGTTTCGGACGCTGACTTGGCCGTGCCGATCGCCTCCAGCGCCTGGCCTTCAATGGCACCGACGTCGCTTGCCGGGGCGGCGCTGCCGAACAGCTGCGCGCCGTGTTCACGGTAAAGATAGCCGCCGACTGCAACACCGGCCAGCAATGTCGCCACAAGGGCGCCGGTAATGAGCTTGCCCTTGCCGGCCGGTTTTTTGCCGGATGCTGCAGCGCCGGTCGGCTTGGTGCCGGTCGATTTGTCTTTCGATGTGTCCCTTGCGGCATCTTTGCCCGTGCCGGAGGTCTTGGCCTGTTCGGTCGGCTTGGCCTTTTCACCTGTCTTGCCGGATGCCGCCTGGCTGGCAGCGGTCGCCGATTTGCTTGCCGGGGAGGAGGTCTGTTTTTCGGTCTCGTCAGATTTGACTTCCGTAGCCTTGGCATCAATCACAGTAGGACGCGCCGGCTTCTTGGCCTTGCGCGACGGTGTTTTTCGATTTGCCATGGTTGCGCCTTTCCCCGGCGTAGCTGTTTCGTTGGATTGGGTTGCAGCCGTGTCTTCAATAGCGTCCAGCATGCTATCATCATCGGGATTGCCGGATATGACAATTGAAACCTTGCGGCCAAGTCCGGACCGGACTTTTTCAGCCACGGCCTGCGACAGGCAAAAATGTGTCAGTTGGGCGGCTTCGGCCTGCAAATCCGACTGCCCGACCAGTTGCAGCCAGATGTCGGCGGTCCGTGCTGAATACAGCATTACGCCGTCAGCCTTGCCGGAGCCGATGACCTGTTTGGCGCGGGGCGGAAACTGAGTTGCAGCAACGGCCTCGTAGAGTTCAACCCGTTCCACGCTGAAGCCATCCGAGCGCAGATCTGCCGCAAGATCGCCGGATCGGACTTTGCCTGTCAGGTAGAGTATCGGTGCGGCCGTCGAACTTAGGCCCTGTTTCAACAGGCCCTGCAGTGCGATCATGTCGCCCGTGGCCTGCCGAACATCTGCAAACCCGAGTTCGTCGGCCAGCCTGGCAGATGCCGGTCCGACCGCAAACACGGGAACTGACTTGAGCCTGTCCGGGATGCCGATGCTTTGCAGCGCGGCCAGGGCGTTGGCACTGGTAACAGCGATGGCCTGCCACGCCGTGTCGGGAATTGAGATCCTGTCATCAATCTCGATGGTCAACAGCGGCAACACCGTCACGGTATGGCCTTTGGCCTGCAGCCGGGATTTCAGCTTGTCGGCATCTGCACGCGGTCTGGTAACGATCAGATGCATCACGACACCAGGTCTGTACCGGCCAGTGCCCTGATTTCCTCAGCCGCATCAAGTCCCATCCGGCCGGCATCGTCCGCCGTGCCAGTGCGGCCGGCGGTAAATACTTTTTGCCCGTCCAGCGTAAGCGCCATGGCATTGAACGACACAACATCTCCGGCCAGGGTCGCATGACCGGCCAGCGGGGTGCGACAAGACCCGTCGAGCGCTCTCAGAAAGGCGCGCTCTGCCGCAATGCAAATGCTGGTGTCGCGGTGGTTCAGCGGTTGCAGCAAGGCGCGCGAACGGTCATTGGCCGACGCAATTTCGATACCGATGGCGCCTTGTGCAACCGCCGGCAGCATGATGCCGGGGTCAATGGCGCTGGTCATGAGATCGGCCATGCCTAGCCTGTTCAACCCGGCACAGGCCAGGAACGTGGCGGCGGCAACGCCATCTTCCAGCTTGCGCAGCCGGGTCTGCACATTACCTCTGAACTGCACGATCTTAAGATCCGGGCGGAGGTTCAGCAATTGCGCGGCCCGGCGCACAGACGACGAACCGACGGTTGCGCCTTGCGGCAGATCGGCAATGGACTTTGCAACCGGAGACAGGAAGGCATCGCGCGGGTCTTCGCGCTCGAGCAGGCAGCATATCTCCAGGCCGTCGGGCAATACGGCCGGCATGTCCTTCATGGAGTGCACCGCCATATCGATGCGGCCGTCGTGCAACTGTTCTTCAAGTTCTTTTGTGAACAGGCCCTTGCCGCCGATTTCCGACAACGGCCGGTTTTGAATCTGGTCGCCGGTTGTCGAAATCACGACGATGTCGATCATCGCGGGATCAAGATCATGCGCTGTGCACAACCTGTCGCGTGTCTCATGGGCCTGGGCCAGGGCAAGTGGAGAACCTCTGGTGCCAATTCTGATGCGGTCGGTTTGCAAGCGGATTACTTTCGGTGTTACAGGCAGGGTCGATCGGGCATTGTTGCAGTATATAGGTCCCGGGACGGTTCAAGGAAGGTCTGTAGCTTGGCTGGAGTGAACAATCAACAAACGCACTTAATGCTCGGTATCGAAACTTCATGTGACGAAACTGCGGCATCTGTCGTGGCGCGCAATCCGGATGGATCGGGCAGTATCGTGTCCAGCGTCGTGCTGTCACAGACCGCCCTGCACGCGCCTTATGGCGGCGTGGTGCCGGAAATCGCGGCCCGCTCGCATCTGGCCCATCTTGACCGGCTGGTTGACCAGGCGATGAGCGAGGCAGATTGTGGGTTTGATGATCTTTCCGGCATAGCGGCGACTGCGGGGCCCGGGCTCATCGGCGGTGTGTTGACCGGTCTGATGACAGCCAAGGCCATCGCGCTTGCGACCGGCAAGCCGTTCTACGGCATCAATCATCTGGAGGGCCACGCTCTGACCCCCGGCCTTACTGAAGGATTGCGCCCGCCATACCTTATCCTGCTGGTGTCGGGCGGTCACACGCAACTGGTGAGTGTTGACGATGTCGGTCATTACACCCGTCTCGGGACAACAATCGATGACGCCCTGGGTGAAGCATTCGACAAAACGGCCAAACTGCTCGGCCTAGGCTATCCGGGAGGTCCGGCTGTTGAACATGCCGCGGCAGACGGCAATCCTCGGCGCTTCAAGTTTCCCGTTCCGATGAAGGGCAGGGACGATTGCAATTTTTCGTTTTCCGGCCTCAAGACGGCGGTTCGCCAGGCTGCCACAGCGATCCAGCCGCTTGAGCCGGCGGATGTGGCTGACATCTGTGCCGGGTTCCAGCAGGCGGCATGTGAGGCGGTGGCCGACCGCGTCGCGCAGGCGATGGCGAAGTTCCAGGAGCTTCATACCGGCCTGCAGCACCGGGTGCTGGTTGCGTCCGGCGGCGTCGCCGCCAACCTGGCATTGCGCGACTGCCTGGAGCGGACCTGCAATCAGGCGGGGTTCAACCTGAGTGTGCCGCCGGCTGCATTGTGCACCGACAATGCGGCGATGATTGCCTGGGCCGGACTGGAAAATGCCGCCCGGCGGGATGCGGACGAGTTCGCACTGTCGGCGCGAGCCCGCTGGCCGCTTGATGCCGACGCCGAGCCGCAACCATTCGCCGGAGTCAAGGCATGAGTGCAAGCGGCATTTCCACGGCCTGTGTGATCGGCGCCGGTGCATGGGGAACCGCGCTGGCAACCATGTGCGTGCGCGCCGGCCTGAAAACTACATTGTGGTGCCGGTCCGGCGCTCTGGCTGAGGCGATTGCTGCGCACAGGGAGAATGAAAAGTACCTGCCGGGTCACAAGCTGCCGGACGGTTTGCAGGTAACGGCCAACATGTCCGATGCAGCAGGCAGTGACCTGGTGATCCTGGCAACGCCGGCCCAGGCAACGCGCCAGGTCGTCACGGAGTTGAGCAGCCACATCGACCAGAAAGTGCCGCTGATCGTTACAGCGAAGGGCCTGGAGCGTGACAGCAACAAGTTTCTGACCGATGTGGTTGCCGAGTGCTCGGGCCTGCGGCCGCTGGTACTGTCAGGGCCCAGTTTTGCAGCCGATGTGGTCGCCGGCCTTCCGACGGCCATCACTCTGGCGGGTGACAACGGGCGGCAGGCCTCGGCCATTGCGCATGCACTCAGCACCCGGTCATTCCGGATCTATGTGTCGGAGGATCTCAAAGGCGTGCAAATCGGCGGGGCGGTGAAAAACGTGCTGGCGATAGCTGTCGGCATCTGTGCCGGCAAGGGCCTGGGCGCCTCTGCGCAGGCAGCCCTTCTGGCCCGGTCATTTGCAGAACTGCGTCGGCTTTCAGGCGCACTCGGCGCGCAACCTGAAACTCTTTTCGGCCTGTCGGGGCTGGGCGACCTGGTGCTGACTTGCTCAAGCACCCAGTCGCGAAATTTTTCGCTCGGCGTCGAGCTTGGCAAAGGAGCGCAACTTGAAGCTGTCCTTGCCTCGCGAAGCGCGGTATCGGAAGGTGTTCATACCGCTGGTGTGGTGTGTGCCCTGGCGGCTGCCAACGATATTGAAATGCCGGTTTGCCAAGCTGTTGCAAGGATTGTAACCGACGGCGCAAATGTGGACGATGAAATAGCACAACTCATGTCGCGCCCGTTGCGGCCCGAGCATGACTAGAAACTGAAAAGAGGGATCATGGCCTACTGGTTGTTCAAATCCGAACCGTACAAATTCTCATGGGACATGCTGAAGGAAAAGGGCGAAGCAGGTGAAGAGTGGGACGGCATTCGAAACTACCAGGCACGCAATAACATGCGGGCCATGCAGTTGGGCGATCTGGGCTTTTTCTACCACTCCAATGAGGGCCTGAACGTGGTGGGGATCTGTGAGGTTTGTGCACTCATACATCCGGATTCCACCACCGATGACGAGCGCTGGGAATGTGTGGATGTCAAGGCCGTCATGGATATGCCGAACCCGGTCTCGCTGGCTGACGTGAAAGCCAATCCCAAGCTTGAAAAGATGTCCCTGGTCACATCAATGCGCCTGTCGGTGCAGCCGGTGCTTCTGGACGAATGGCTGGAAGTGTGCCGCATGGGCGGACTGACATCACCGCCCCTCAGCAAGTGAGCGGTGTCGTCGACCGGCAGGACTTCATTGTCCGCAACACACGGTTGATGCCGGTACCGCTGGTGCCGGAGATCTCTCTGCATATTGCCCATGAAGCTGTGCCGTTGTGGCAGAAAACGGAAGAAGAGCTGGGCGAGATGGGGCTGCCGCCGCCGTTCTGGGCATTTGCCTGGGCGGGCGGTCAGGCGCTTGCCCGCTACATTCTCGACAACCCTGTAGCCGTAGCCGGCAGGACTGTGCTGGACCTCGCGGCGGGCTCGGGCCTGGTCGCGATAGCGGCGCGCAGGGCGGGAGCGGCATGTGTCTTGGCTGCTGACATAGATGATTTTGCACTGGCAGCGGTTCGCATCAATGCCGGGGTCAACAAGGTCGATGTCGCGGCATGCGGTGAAGACCTGCTGGACACATCTCCGCCGGATGTTGAGGTCGTTCTGGTCGGTGACCTGTTTTACGAAAAGCCCGTGGCAGACAGGCTTATGGCCTGGCTGGAAAAGGCGGGCGAACAGGGAACGGACGTCCTGATAGGCGATCCCGGCAGATCGTACCTGCCGCGCGACAGGCTGGTTTCGTGTGCGTCGTACCAGGTGCCGGTCACCCGTGATCTGGAGGATGCCGAGATCAAGGACAGCCAGGTCTGGCGGCTTGCCTGACACCGGTCAAAAGTCGAGTTTCATCTAGAACGGAAGACGCATTGCCCTCGGGCAAGCTAGTTCGCATAATGCGCAAAATTTCGCGCATGCATATGACTTGGTAGGGAGAATAGTGCTGATGTCAGGAAAAACATACAAAGTCCAGGCCGCCTGGAAGAAGAATGCCCTCATCGACAATGACGGCTACCTGAAAATGTACAAGCAGTCGGTCAAGGACCCCGACAAGTTCTGGGGCAAGCATGGCAAGCGCATTGACTGGTTCAAGCCCTACAAGAAAGTCAAGAACACCAATTACTCCGGCAATGTATCGATCAAATGGTTCGAAGATGGCGTGACCAATGTGTGCTACAACTGCATTGACCGTCACCTGAAAAAGCGCGGCACCCAGACAGCCATCATCTGGGAGGGTGACAATCCGTTTGACGACAAGAAGATCACCTACAACGAGCTCTATGAGCAGGTATGCCGGCTGTCCAATGTGATGAAGGCCAACGGCGTGAAGAAGGGTGATCGCGTCACCATCTACATGCCGATGATCCCGGAGGCGGCTTATGCCATACTCGCCTGCGCGCGCATCGGGGCGATTCATTCGATTGTGTTTGCCGGGTTTTCTCCCGATGCTCTGGCAGGCAGGATCGTCGACTGCAAGTCGAACTTCGTCATCACCGCCGATGAAGGCTTGCGCGGCGGCAGGCCGATCCCGCTGAAAGCCAACACCGACAAGGCCATCGCAATTTCCACCAAGGCCGGCTTCAAGGTCAAGAAAGTGCTGGTCGTGCGCCGCACCGGCGGCAAGATCGGATGGGTCGAGGGCCGCGACGTCTGGTACCACTCGGCGATGGTGGCTGCCAAGCCGGTGTGTCCGCCGGAAAAAATGAAGGCGGAAGATCCGCTGTTCATACTGTACACATCCGGATCCACCGGCACACCAAAAGGCGTGCTGCACACGACCGGCGGCTACCTGGTGTGGGCATCGATGACCCATGAGTACGTGTTCGATTACCACAAGGACGAGGTGTACTGGTGCACCGCAGACATCGGCTGGGTGACCGGACACAGCTACGTGGTTTACGGGCCGCTGGCCAATGGCGCGATTTCCCTGATGTTTGAAGGTGTGCCGACCTATCCAGACGCCGGCCGGTTCTGGGACATTTGCGACAAGCACAAGGTCAATATCTTTTACACTGCGCCAACCGCTATTCGCGCCCTGATGGGTGCCGGTGACGACTATGTGAATCGCGCATCACTGAAGGACCTTCGGCTGCTCGGATCGGTGGGTGAACCGATCAACCCGGAAGCCTGGGAATGGTACTACAACATCGTCGGCAAGAAAAAATGCCCGATCGTGGATACCTGGTGGCAGACGGAAACCGGCGGCATCATGATTACGCCGCTGGCCGGCGCAACCAATCTGAAACCGGGGTCGGCGACGCGGCCATTCTTCGGCGTGCAGCCGCAGTTGGTCGACAACGAAGGAGCCGTGCTTGAGGGCGTGACCGACGGCAATCTGTGCCTGACCGATTCCTGGCCCGGTCAGATGCGTACGATCTACGGCGATCACAAGCGTTTCATTCAGACCTACTTTTCCACCTACAAGGGCAAGTATTTTACCGGCGACGGGTGCCGGCGCGACAAGGACGGATACTACTGGATCACCGGCCGTGTGGATGACGTGATCAACGTGTCCGGCCACCGCATGGGCACAGCGGAAGTTGAATCGGCGCTGGTAGCCCATGACGCGGTTTCCGAGGCCGCGGTCGTCGGCTATCCGCATGATATCAAGGGTCAGGGCATCTATTGCTACGTCACGCTGATGGCAGGGCAGTCGCCGTCCGACGACCTGAAAAAACAGCTCGTCGGCCATGTGCGCAGCGAAATCGGCCCGATTGCATCACCGGACAAGATTCAGTTCTCGCCCGGTTTGCCGAAGACCAGGTCCGGCAAGATCATGCGGCGAATCCTGCGCAAGATAGCCGAAGACGATTTCTCAAGCCTGGGCGACACCTCCACATTGGCAGAACCTGCGGTGGTCGACGATCTGATCGAAAACCGGCAAAACCGGAAGTAACCGGTTTTCAGTTGCTCGGATGGCACGGAACGATCGTGACTGCGGGCGGTTTGGTAACCTGGTGCGAAGCCGGCCGCCGGCTGCCGTTCACGTTCTGGTGATCCACGAACTGTTGATTTGCATGGCAAATTCGGGAATATTACGCGGCGGGACGTTGAGGAGTTTTTCTCACATGCATAGAGGCCTTTTGTCACGCATGTTGGTTGCGGCGCTGCTGATTGCAGTGATCGCGAAGCCGTGCCTGGGGCTTCTGGTTGATGCGGCCGTTGCGTCGGATATCTCGATCAGCATATCTGACGAAAGCGCGGTGAACGAAGACCGCGATTCTGCGTGCTCCGGCATATGCATGAGTGCCCGGATTGAAGAAAGCACGGCGGTGCTGCGGTCCGGCACTGCCTGGTCCGGCGGTGACGACTGGGGACGGTTAAAGGCCCAGCTTGTCATTACCCTTCCATACCTGTCACATCAGGTCGAAACGGATTTTTCACCCCAACTTGTGGCTCCCAATGTGCGCGAGCGATTGGCAGTTCTAGGCCGTTTTTTGCTTTGAAAACTGCTGCCTGACCCTTTGTATCGACACTCTGGCAATTGTAGAGTGTTCCCCAATCGAATCACTGTTCAAACGAACATGCATACAGGAGACCATGAAAATGGATCGCCGCTTATTCTTATCGAGCCTGGCCGCCCTGGCCGCCACAACGACCGGCGCTCTTGCTGAAAGCCGGACACACTTCAACTTCAACAACAATGGCGGACGCCGCAGTACAACCGGCGGAAGCTTCTTCGGCCGCAGCAGGTATCGTGGCAAGCAGACTATCAGCTACAAGACCAACGAAAAGCCAGGCACAATTATTGTCAGCACCCGCAAACGCAAGCTGTACTTCGTACTGGCTGACAACAAGGCCATAGAGTACGGTGTCGGTGTTGGCCGCCGAGGCTTTACATGGTCGGGTTCAGCCCGCATTGCGCGCAAAGCCGAATGGCCCGCATGGCACCCGCCGAAAGAGATGATCGAGCGCGAAAAGAAGCAGTACGGACGCACCTTGCCTGCGCGCATGGAAGGCGGCCCGAACAATCCGCTCGGTGCGCGGGCCCTGTATCTGTACCAGGGTGGCCGGGACACGTTGTATCGGATTCACGGCACCAATGCCCCGGCCAGCATCGGGACCGCCCAGTCTTCGGGATGCATTCGGATGCTGAACGAAGAGGTCATCGACCTGCACAACCGTGTCAAGATCGGCGCCAAAGTGATCGTCAGCTAGTTGGCAGGTTCCATGACCGGTTGAAAACATTGCAAAGGCAGCTCTGTTCCAGAGCTGCCTTTATGTTTGTATCGTGATCGGTATGGAGTCCGATCCAACATATCTCGCTGTGGTCTTTCGTTCTCGCATGTCCCCGTTTGCGAACGTTGCGAACGCGTGCGCAGGATATGCTTAGCCGAGGCGCAATCTCATGACCTCTTCTGAACTGGAGTTCTGGTTCGACTTCGCCAGCCCGTACGCCTATGTATCGGCCGGGCGGCTCGAAGACTGGATGAACTCGGCCGGCATCAATGTCCGCTGGATGCCGTTTCTGCTGGGGCCGGTGTTCAAGAAGCATGACTGGCCGACGTCACCGTTCAATCTGTATCCGCTCAAGGGCAGGTATATGTGGCGGGACGTCGAACGGTTGTGTAAACGCCACAATCTCCGTTTCAGCCGGCCGGAAGAATTTCCGCAACATAGCTTGCTTGCCACCAGGGTTGCCATGGCCGGACGCGATGAAGACTGGATGCCGGCGTTTTGCAGGCAGGTGTTTCACACCGAATTCGGCCTAGGCCAGGATATCTCCGACAAGCGGACCGTCCTTAATGTGCTCGACGGGCTTGTCGACAACCCGGCCGCCTGGCTGAGACGCGCCGTAACGGTCAAGAACAAGAAAGCGCTTGTCGAGCGCGGAGCGGAAGCCGAACGCAAAGGTATCTTCGGCGCTCCCACGTTCATCACCCCGGATGGTGAGCTGTTCTGGGGCGACGACCGGTTGGAGCAGGCGATCGAGTGGGTCATGCGGCGGCGATAGTGTATGCTAGCCGGCTACAGCCTTGAGTGCGTCGCGCTCGGTTTTTCTGAGGCGCTTGGAGGCAGATTTGAGCTGGCCGCAGGCGGCGAGAATATCGCGTCCGCGTGGTGTGCGTACCGGGCTCGCATAACCGGCCTTGAGGACGATGCGGGAGAACACCTCAATCTGATCCCAGTCGGAACATTCGTAATCTGTCCCGGGCCACGGATTGAACGGGATCAGGTTGACCTTGGCCGGGATGCCTTTCAACAGCTGAACCAGCCGGCGTGCATCTTCAGCCGTGTCATTGACCCCCTTGATCATCACATACTCAAAGGTAATTCGTCTGGCGTTGGACAGGCCGGGATAGTTGCGGCAGGCGCCGAGCAACTCGCTGATCGGATACTTCTTGTTGAGCGGGACCAGCTCATTGCGGATCTGGTCTGTTGTGCCATGCAGCGAAATTGCCAGCATGGTGCCGATCTCTTCACCGGCGCGAACGATTTCCGGCACAACCCCGGAAGTGGACAGGGTAATCCTGCGCTTGGACACCGACAGTCCATCGCCGTGGGAAATGACATCAACCGCGTCGCGTACATTGTCGAAATTGTACAGCGGCTCTCCCATTCCCATCAGCACAACATTGGTGATGAAGCGTCCGCTGGCCGGCGCATTCTCAGCATGCTCGATAAGGTGTGGCCATTCACCGAGACGATCGCGGGCCACAAGTACCTGCCCGGCGATCTCGCCGGCGGTCAGATTCCGGACCAGAGTCTGGGTGCCGGTGTGGCAGAACGTGCAGGTCAGGGTGCAGCCGACCTGGCTGGAAATGCACAAGGTGCCGCGGTCTTCTTCGGGAATGTAGACGGTCTCGACCTCGTGACGACGGCCGAGCTCGTCGGCAGGCAGCCGCAGCAGCCATTTGCGGGTGCCGTCGCTTGATATCTGCTCGGTGACGATCTCCAGCCTCGAGATGTCGAACTGATCCGCCAGGTCGCTGCGCAACTGCTTGGAAATGCTGGTCATGTCGGCGAAATCACTGGCACCGCGGACATAGAGCCAGTTCCACAACTGGGATGCCCGCATGCGACGCTGTTTTTCGGGAATTGAAGTTTCCGACAATGCCTCAATCAGATCTTGCTGAGTGAGGCCAATGAGGGATTTGCGCACGGGCTGCCCGATGGCAGGTGCATTGCCAGGCGCGGTGTTTGTGGCGCGATGATCTATGTCCAGCGATATGCTCATGGCGCGGGTCAATAGCACATACCGGACGACGGCGCGAGACCCTGCAATACATGCAAAAGCAACCCTGGCTCAACCGAACCTGTAAAGTTGCAGCAGGCCCTGAAAGCGATCAGTCTATTTGCAGATGCTGTCGATCTTGCCCATGGCAGCGGTGATGCCGGACAGGGAATAGCGGTCGGTGGTGACGGTGCCGCGTGATGAGGTGCCGGTCACGACCATGGTCTTGCCGGCTTTCATGGCGGCCACGATCTTGCGGTCAACCGCCCCGGATTCAGCCCAGGCGCCGTCGCCATTTGTGAACAGGGTCAGCTCGTTGCCGTCAATATCAACCTTCGCCATGCTGCCGGACTTGAACTTGTAGCCTATGATGGTCGACACCTCGGACCTGACCTTGTCCTTGGGGCGATGCTGGACCAGGAAAAACACCTTGTCGCGCCGGACATTTTTCGGTTCTGAATCCTTGGGCTGCGACACTACATAGCACACCTGGCCGCCGCCGGCCTTGTAGGAATAGGCAGACCAGTCATTGAACTCCTCAATGAACTTGGGATCTTCGGCAAGCGCCGGCGTTAGCATAAGGCTGCACACAACACCGGAGATGGCCAGCGTGGTGGAACTTCTAAAAATACTGCTCTGCAACATGTCTACCTTCATGAATTCGAAATGCCTCGTCGTCCGTTCTCGCCGCTTGACGAACTGCGCACAACCTGCCGTAACCTAAATGCAAATTTTGGAAATTTCCAGCACTGACCGTCAATGACTTCACAACTGCTTGGCAATTTGGACAGTAATTTGGCGGCCGGTATCCGGCGATGTAATTGTAATGTGACGCACCGCGACCAACACACCACGAGAGAGACCCGATGAAAGCTGTTCTGTGTACGCAATTTGGAGGCCCGGAAACCCTTGAAGTGGCCGATATCGAAAGCCCCGTAGCCGGTCCCGGCGAGGTTGTCGTTACGGTCAAGGCGGCCGGCCTGAATTTTTTTGACACGCTGATTATCCAGAACAAGTACCAGTTCAAACCCGAACTGCCGTTCTCTCCGGGAGCCGAAATTGCCGGCGAGGTGAAGTCGGTAGGCGACGGTGTCGAGGGGGTTAAGCCTGGCGACAGGGTCATGGCCTATTCCGTTTGGGGCGGTGTGCGGGCGGAGATCGCCATTTCGCGGGATGCGGTCATTGCCATGCCGGACGGGCTCGACTTTGTCACCGCCGCCGGCCTTATCGTGACTTATGGCACTTCGTTGCATGCGCTGAAGGATCGTGCCGACATGCAGCCGGGCGAGACACTTGCCGTGCTGGGCGCGTCAGGCGGTGTCGGACAGGCGGCGGTCGAGATCGGCAAGGCCATGGGCGCCAGGGTGATCGCGTGTGCCTCGTCCGACGACAAGCTTGAGTTCTGCCGCAAGCTGGGCGCCGATGCCACCTTGAACTATTCTGATGAAGATCTGAAAACTCGCCTGAAGGAACTGACTGATGGCAAGGGCGTCGACGTGATCTATGATCCGGTCGGCGCGGACCTGGCCGAACCGGCATTGCGGGCCATCGGCTGGAAAGGGCGCTTCCTGGTTGTGGGTTTCGCGGGGGGCGGCATTCCGAAAATCCCGCTCAACCTCGCCCTGCTCAAGGGCTGCCAGATCGTCGGCGTGTTCTGGGGTGACCATCTGGTGCGCGAGCCGGAACGGCACCGGGCAAACATGACCCAGCTTCTGGACTGGGTCGTCGACGGAAAAGTCAAGCCACACATCCACAAGGTTTACCCGCTGGAAGAGACCAGCGATGCGCTGCTGGCCATAGCGCGGCGCGAAGTGCGCGGCAAGGTTATCGTGACGCCTTGAGGCGACGCACGGTTGTCAGTTCGGAACAGTGATATGGAATGAGTCTGCGTTGTTCAGACCACCTGTTTCAGCCAACCAGCGAAGGCCTTCACATCCGGATTGGCCATGGCGTCGGGCGGGTAGGCGAGATGGTAGCCGAAGTCGGCCAGCTCGGCGTCGGCCAGCCGATGAAGGCTGCCGGCGCGAAGCTCGCTATCCACGAGCATATCATTGAGCGCCACACCCTGACCGTCGATGACTGCCTGCACGCGGACATTGGGATCGGGAATGATCAGTGTGTCTGCGCGGCTCATGTAAGTCAGGCCTGCGACCTGGAACCATTGTGACCAGGCGGTACTGTCTTCCCGGTCGCGCAGCAGAGTGAAGTTTTCAAAGGCTGTTTCCAACCCCAGTTTCCGGACCTGATCGAGGGCCGAGGCGTCGCCGCAAGGCCAGGCCGGGCAGCCGAACAACCGTTCGGTTTCAACGTCGCTCCAGGTGCCGTTGCCCCAGCGGATGGCAAGGTCTACGCCCTGGGTGTCCAGGTTAAGGAGATCGATCATCGGCTGCACGCGCAGGCGAACATCCGGATGGGCGCGCATGAAATCCATCAGCCTGGGAGACAGCCAGCGCGAGGCAAAATAGGTCGTTACGCCGATGGTCAATGTACGCGATTGTGACAACCGCAACTCGTCGATTTTTCGTTCCAGGCCTGCAAATGCCGGCCTGATGGCGGCCACAAGCTCTTCGCCTTTCGGCGTCAGCGAAATGCCGCGCGGCAGCCGCTTGAACAGGTCAAACTGCAACTCGGCCTCCAGCAGCCTGATCTGGTGGCTGACGGCACCCTTGGTCAGGTGCAGCTCTTCGGCTGCAGACGAGAAGCTTTCATGCCGTGCCACGATGGCGAACACACGCAAATTGTCAAAATACCGGAACCTCATTTCTACCGTATAATTCTGTTGGTCGCTTGGTGCAAAACTATTCGATTTTCAGAGGGGTTTTTTACGCAGAGAGTGCCAATCTGTGCTGTCTCCCCGGATCACATCGGGTTTTGAGATCAGTATAGTTATACGCCATCAGGCCGGACCAGTCCCGGCGGACCAAACCGTATCGGAGGCCATTATGACTGAAGAACTCAGCCGCACCTCGGCTCTCGCGTCCCGCCACTCTGCACTCGGATCAGGCCTTGAAGACTGGAACGGCATGGGCACTGCGTGGACCTACACAACTGATCCCAATGACGAGCATGACGCGGTGCGCGAACGCGCCGGCATGTTCGACATGTCGCCGCTGAAAAAGGTCATGGTTTCAGGGCCGGACGCGCAGGCGGTGCTCAACCATCTCACCACCCGCGACATAGGCCGCATTGAAGAGGGCGCGGCTGCGTATCTCTCGGTGCTCACCGAGGCAGGCACCATGGCCGATGATGCCATTGTCTACAACAATGGCGGCGACGAGTGGATGATCGTGCACGGTTCCGGTGACACGATGGCGCTGCTGGAAGCCTCGGCGGCCGGCAAATCGGTTACGGTCCAGTTTACCGACGACCTGCATGACCTGTCGGTGCAGGGACCGGACTCCCTGGCCATACTGAATGCCCACAGCAGTTCGGAACTGGCAGACCTGGCTTACTTCCAGCACCAGGCCACAGAGCTGTTTGGTCATCCGTGCCGGATTTCACGCACCGGCTATTCCGGTGAGCGTGGGTACGAGATATTCGCCGAAGCGGCCAGCATCGGAGATATCTGGGACCGGCTGGTGGACGCGGGCGTGATGCCGTGTTCGTTCACGGCTCTCGACAAACTGCGCATCGAGGCCGGACTGCTGTTTTACGGCTACGACATGACCACCGACCATACGCCCTATGAAGTCGGCCTGGGCTTCACCGTCAGCAAGTCAAAGACCGGCTATCGCGGATGCGAGGCACTGGCGGCCGCCAAGGGTCACGAGAAGGTCAACAATGTTTGCCTGGTGATTGATCATGACGACATGGCCAATGGAGGAGAAGAACTGTCTGCAGAAGGCGCAACCGTCGGCATTGTCAACAGCCCGTGCTTTTCGCACCGGCTGGGCCAGTCATTGGCACTGGCGCACGTATCGCTAGGTGTGGCCCGGCCCGGAACAAAACTACGAGTGAAGGGTGGTGACATCGACACGACCGCTACCGTGGTTGCGATGCCGGTCCACGATCCGCAGAAACAGCGAACCCACCAGAGCTGACCGGCAACAGCAATGTGATTGATGCCCTTGCTGCAACGTCATCCTCGCGAAAGCGGGGATCCACTGCCGGTAAGAGCACATACTGCGGGCGTGGATTGGATTCCCGTTTTCACGGGAATGACGACCAGGGCATGGCGGGAGTGTATAGTCCCGCGCCAACTCCGGATCGCCGCACTATTCCGCCTGCTTCGCTTCCGCGCGCAGTCTTTCAACTGTCTCTTTGGCGCGTTCAAGATGGTCTTCGGTCACGTGTGACCGGATCAGGCCGAAGGCTGTGAGCAGAACCGTCATGTCATCTGTAAACCCAAGACCCAGAATGAAGTCGGGAACCACGTCGACCGGCATGATGAAATAGGCCAGTGCGGCGAGCAGCATGGCTTTGGTGCGGAACGGGGTTGCGGGGTCAAATGCGGCATAGTAGGCGGCCACGACCTGATCAGCCATCGGCACCCGGGCCAGATTGCGTTTCAGCTTGGACCAGAAGCCCTTGCGGACAGTCTCTTCATTGCGGTCAACAGTCCCCGGCATGATGATGTCATCGCTGTCGAGATCGGGATATTGCTGCTGGCTTGCCATGATTTACGCCCCCGGTGTTGAAACTGGATACTTACTCCAATATGGAAACTGTCAGGTTGAGTTACAAGTTGCGGGGTTTGCAGCACGTGCAGGCCCTGAATTTCGGGAAGGAGGCGGAATGAAAATTGATGATGGCATGGCGGCAGTCGTGACCGGCGGCGCATCGGGACTTGGCGAGGCCACGGCCCGGGCGCTGGCTGCAGCAGGCGCGAAGGTTTCGGTGTTCGATATGAACAGGGAGCGCGGTGAGCAGGTCGCAGCCGAGATCTCAGGTGTTTTCGTGAATGCGGACGTGACCTTGGATGACAGTGTCAGTGCGGGGCTGGAGAAAGCCCGCGCCGCCCATGGCCAGGAACGGGTGCTGGTCAATTGCGCGGGCATTGCAATTGGTGAGAAAACCGCGGCCATCGACAAGACCACCGGCGAACCGAAGTTTCACGCACTGGCCAGTTTTCAGAAAACCATCGCGGTCAATCTTGTCGGCACATTCAACATGATTTCCAAGTGTGCCGCCGGCATGATCGCCAGCAATCCGGTAACCGACGACGGCGGGCGCGGCGTGATCATCAACACAGCATCGATCGCTGGCACTGACGGGCAGATCGGTCAGGTTGCCTATGCCGCCTCCAAGGGAGGTGTTATCGGCCTGACGCTGCCGGTCGCGCGAGATCTGATGCGCGATGGCGTCAGGTGCTGCACCATCATGCCGGGACTGTTCCACACCCCGATGGTTGCCGGTCTGCCGGAAGAGGTGCGTGCTGCCCTTGCCGCCAATGTGCCGTTTCCGGCACGGCTGGGAGATCCGTCGGAGTATGCAAAGCTGGCACTTGCCATCGTCGACAATGACATGCTGAACGGCGAATGCATCAGGCTTGACGGCGCCCTGCGCATGGCACCGCGGTAGACAGGAACACCTATCTTCCGGTGACGTAGATCACGCCCATGATGACGATGACCGCCACGAACTGCAGCAGCACCCGGGCGCGCATCAGCTTTTGTGATGTGTTGCTGTCACCGCCACGCATCATGTTGATCAGCCCCAAACCAAGAACGACGGCGACTGCAAATACGGAAATCGGAACCAGATAATCGACAAACGACATAATGCCTCGCGGCTTGCTCGCGCCGCACTTCAGCGTGCATCCGGAGCGCCAGATTGAAGGGACAGACCCTTGGTTTACGATGACCTGAGAGCCAGTTTTTCCTGCCAGCGGTCAGGTAGAACACGGCGCGCCAACGCCGCCATCCTGGTGGTATAGGTAACATGATAATGCGGCTTGGGGTTGGCACTTTCCGTCGCATGTACAAGGCAGTCGAGCACCGCGTCAGGGCCGAGCCGGTATTGCGGCCACAAGCCATTGCCGGTGGTCTTGCGGGACCCTTCCGGCGTTTCCAGCGGGGCCGGTTCGCTGCCGGCCACGGCGGACAGTTCCGCCAGGCGTTTCCGGTACAGTTCCTGGTGGCGGGAAGCGGCCATGTCGACATTGGCCTTCAGGGCCGCAAGAGCGTGCTGTGTGAACCGCGAGCGGATCGGGCCGGGCTGAATGCTGCTGACCCGGACGCCGGATCCGTGCAGTTCCAGCCGCAGCGTGTCAGTGAGCCCTTCCAGGGCGAACTTTGAGGCGTTGTAGGCACCCCGATAGGGTGCGGCGATGATGCCAAGCACCGAGGAGCACTGCACAATGCGCCCAGAGCCGCGGTCCCGCATGGCTGGAATAAGGCGGGTAGTCAGATCGTGCCAGCCAAAAAAATTGGCTTCGAACTGGTCGCGCAGGACCTTGACGCTCAGATCCTCAACCAGGCCAGGCTGACCGTAGGCGCCATTGTTGAACAAGGCATCAAGTTTACCGTCACACAGGCCCAACGTGCGATCGGCGCAGGCTGAGATTGACTTTGCATCGGCGTAGTCAAGCGCAAGTGTCTCCAGGCCGTTGGACTTGAGCATCGCAATGTCATCCGGCTTGCGCGCGGTGGCGATAACCCGCCAGCCACGCTGCTGCATGCCTAGAGCGCAGGTGTATCCGATGCCGGACGAACATCCGGTAATGAGAATTGTCCGTGCCGCCATGTCAGATCAGTTACCCTGCTCCAGCAGTCGGCGGGCAATGACCTGGGCCTGGATTTCGCCGGCGCCTTCAAAAATGTTGAGAATCCTGGCATCGCACAGCACACGGCTGATCTGGTATTCCAGCGCGAATCCATTGCCGCCGTGTATCTGGAGCGCGTTGTCTGCGCATGTCCATGCAACGCGCGCGCCCAACAGCTTGGCCATGCCGGCTTCCACGTCGCAGCGCCGGTCGGCGTCCTTTTCCCGGGCCGAGAAATAGCACAGCTGACGGGCCGCCATGATTTCAGCCGCCATCAGGGCCAGCTTGTCGGCAATGCGGGGAAACGACACGATGGGCTGGCCAAACTGCACCCGGTCGGTGGCGTACTGCAGGCCCAGATCAAGGGCGTTCTGAGCAACGCCGATGGCGCGGGCAGCGGTCTGGATGCGGGCTGACTCAAATGTCTGCATGAGTTGCTTGAAGCCCTGGCCCTCTTCGCCGCCGAGCAGGTTTTCCGCCTTGACCTGAAAGTCTTCAAACCGGATTTCATACTCCTTCATGCCGCGATATCCGAGCACTTCAATCTCCCCGCCGGACATGCCGTCGGCCGGGAACGGGTCGGCATCGGTGCCGCGCGGCTTCTCGGCCAGCAGCATCGACAGGCCCTTGTAGCCGGGTTCGTCCGGATTGGTGCGGACCAGCAGCGTCATCACGTCGGCGCGCACCGGATGGGTGATCCAGGTCTTGTTGCCGGTGACCTTGTAGACGTCGCCATCCCTGACGGCGCGGGTGCGCAGGGACGCCAGGTCGGACCCGGTGTTGGGCTCGGTGAAGACGGCGGTCGGCAAGACCTCGCCGGAAGCGATGGCCGGCAGCCACTTTTCCTTCTGGGCGTCGGTGCCGCCGGCAATGATCAGCTCGGCGGCGATTTCAGGCCTGGTACCCAGCGAACCGATGGCGATCCAGCCGCGGGACAGCTCTTCCGACACCACGCACATGGACTCCTTGCCCAGTCCCATGCCGCCATACTGTTCCGGAAGCGTGAGAGCAAACACGCCAAGATCGGCAAGCTTGCCGATGATGTCAAGCGGCACATAGTCATTGTTGCAATGCCAGTCATGGGCATGGGGGGCGACATTCTCCTCGATGAAACGGTTCATCTGGGAGCGCATTTCATCAAGCATGCCGTCAAGGCCGCAATCACCGATGGTGAGATTGGCACGGCTGTCGATCATCAGTTCGACCAGACGGGCACGGCTGGCAGGGTTGGATCCTGACTGCAGCAACTCGCCGCACGGCCCGTCATGCAGTTTTGCCGATGCGGATGACGCAATGCCCAGTTCGTGCAGGCGGATGAATTCCTGTCCGTTCATCGGAATGCCACCGGCGATGTGGTTGAGGTATTCGCCGAACACAAGCTGGGCAATCAGCTGTTCAAGCTCCGTCAGGCGGCCTTCGCCGGCCAGCGCATCATGCCAGTTGCTGATGTTGCGCAGCGTCTCGGCATATGTCGCCAGCCATGCCAGACCGTGCACAGCGTGCTGTTCGAGTTCCACAGCGGCAGAAGAAACCCGCCCGTCGGTCGTCACCCGTTCGGCCAGATTGGCACGTGCACGGTTGAACAATGTATCCACTTCACCAACAGCTGCAGCCATCATGTCGCTGAGGTCTGGCAGGACGGGGGCTGCTGGGCGAATGTCTTCAGCTAGGCTCATCGGAATTCCTCTGGAGTTGCCGGTTGCTGCGGCGACCCATTGTTGCGGTTTGTTTGCGGCATCAGTATAGCCGCGAATTGCTGCGGTGCAATATAACCAGAGTCACGGCTTCCGGGTAGCCAGCATGACGGCACCTGCGCACACGACCATGCCGGCGATCTGGACCGGCAACAGGCGTTCATCAAACATCAGCCAGGCAATCACCGCGGTGACTCCCGGCACCAGATAGAACAGGGTTGTCACGCGCGAGATCTCACCGTGCCTGATCATGATGTACAGCATGGAAATCGCCCCGATGGACAGGACGAAGACGAGCCACACCATGGCGAATATCACCGACCCGTTCCAGGTGATCTGATAGCTTTCAGCGGCCAGGGCAACAATCCCGGTGACCGCGGCGGCGCCGGCAAACTGCCACGCATTGCCGGTCCTGAGATCGACATCGGCCATGAAACGCTTCTGATAGATGGATCCAAGCGTGATCGACAGCATGGCCAAAACATTGGCTCCCACGGTCAGCGGCGTGATGCCGGCAGCGTCGAGTGTGAACTTGGGCCATACCACCAACCCGACGCCGGCCAACCCGATAAACAGGCCGCTCCAGTGGCGCGCGGAGATCCGTTCTGACAGCATCACTCCCGCCAGCACCGCCGTCATCAGCGGCTGCAGGCCGACGATCAGGGCCGAGACGCCTGCCGGCATGCCTTTCCAGATCGACCAGAAGACAAAACCCAGATAACCGCCATGGATCAGCGCACCGGTAACCAGGCACTGCAGTGTGGTGCGCCTGTCCGGCCACGATGCCCGCATGATCACGGCGGCTCCCGCCAGCAGCACGGCAACGATGGCAAACCGGATCGACAGGAAGCTGAACGGTTCCGCGTAGGGTGCCGACAGTCGCGATCCGATAAACCCGGTGGCCCAGAACAGGACGAAGATGGCCGGGATCAGGCCGAGCCATGAAGGCGCGCCACCGGGGGTGGTTTGGCTGGTTTGCTGGCTGGGTGGTGTCATGGAGGTCGGGCGGGGGTTGCCGGGTTTGAAGACTGCCAACACGCCCTAGCCTGTTTCCCGGGGCAAAAGCAAAGTTTTTTGGCCCGTGCACTTGTCTTACGCGTTTCACATTCCATCTACCAATAGAGCTCAGATATCTACCGTTTGGCACGAAAGGCCCGCAAAAATGTTCGATCCGCAAAAACTTCTTGATCAATTCATGGGGTCAAATGCCCAGAACCAGGGCGGTGACGCGCAACCGCGTTCCGGCGGCGGGATTCCTGACACGTTCAAGGGATTTGGCGGCGGGCTGGCCGCCGGCGGGCTGGCCGGTTTGCTGCTGGGCACCAAGAAAGGCCGTAAGATGGCCGGCAAGGCGGCCAAGATTGGCGGCGTGGCGGTATTGGGCGGGCTTGCTTACAAGGCATACAGCGACTGGCAGGCTTCCAAGGCAGGTGGACCCGGTGCCGGTCCGGCGCCGGCAGGTCCTGCCCCGCAAGCTCCCATGAAGAACGTGACGCCGGAAGCCGAAGGCACCGCCTTCCTGCCTGCGCCTGGCGAGGAGCGCAACGCGCTCGGCGTGAAGATCATTCAGGCAATGATTGCCGCGGCCAAGGCCGACGGGCACATTGATGCCGAAGAACAGAAGCGCATTTTCAGCAAGTTCGACGAGGCCGGACTGGGCATGGAGGAAAAAGCCTTCCTGATGGACGAACTGCGCAAGCCGCTGGACATCGATGCCATCGTCTCGCTGGCCGACAACACTGAACAGGCGGTTGAACTCTATGCCGCATCGTGCCTGGCCATCGACCCGGATGACCCGGCCGAGCAGGCCTATCTGGCAATGCTGTCGGCCCGCCTGAAACTGGCGCCGGAGCTGAAGACGAACATCGAAGCAGAGGTTGAAAAGCTCACCGCCTGACGGCAGTGCAATGACGTGAGCGCCTGGATCAGTTTGATCCAGGCGCCTGTATTGTGGTCATGCTTTAGTTGCCACAGGCTTCGAGGACGTCCTCAAAGGTGCGCAGTCCGGTGGTCGGTGCATTGACCAGCACGGCCATGTTGCCGGGCAGGTGCTTGTTCTCGCGCATGCGCATGTGACCCTTGGGGATGTCATTCCAGTCATAGACTTCCGACATGCACGGGTCGATGCGGCGGTTGATGACCAGGCGGTTGGCCTGGCTGGCCTGCATCAGGTGAGCGAAGTGGGATCCCTGGATCCGTTTCTGATGCATCCAGACATAACGTGCATCCATGGTGATGTTGTAGCCGGTGGTGCCGGCACAGAACACCACCATGCCGCCACGCTTGCAGACGAGAGTGGAGACCGGGAAGGTTGCCTCGCCGGGATGCTCGAACACCATGTCGACATTGTTGCCCTTGCCGGTGATGTCCCAGATCGCCTTGCCGAACTCACGTGCCGCCTTGGCCCATGTGTTGTATTCGGGCGTGCCGACGGTCGGCAACTGTCCCCAGCAGTCGAACTTCTTGCGGTTGATGACGCCCTTGGCGCCGAGGCCCAGAACGAAATCCGTCTTGTCGTCTTCAGAAATGACACCGATGGCATTGGCGCCGGAGGTGGCGATCAACTGGACGGCCATCGAGCCGAGGCCGCCTGATGCGCCCCAGACCAGCACGTTCTGGCCGGGTTTCAGTGTATGGGGCCGGTGGCCGAACAGCATGCGATAGGCGGTGGCCAGCGTCAGGGTATAACAGGCGCCTTCCTCCCATGTCAGGTGCTGCGGCCGCGGCATGAGCTGGCGCGCCTGGGCGCGGCAGAACTGCGCGAACGACCCGTCCGGGGTCTCATAGCCCCAGATGCGCTGCGAGGTCGAGAACATCGGATCGCCGCCATTGCACTCTTCATCGTCACCGGCGTCCTGGTTGCAGTGAATGACCACCTCGTCGCCGACCTTCCAGCGTGTCACCTTGCGGCCAACGGCCCAGACGATGCCTGACGCATCGGAGCCGGCGATGTGGTAAGGGTTCTTGTGACCGTCTATCGGTGACAGCGGAATGCCGAGTGACGCCCATACACCGTTGTAGTTCACGCCGGCGGCCATCACCAGAACAAGCACTTCGTCGGAATCAATCTCCCATGTCGGCACCACCTCGACCTGCATGGCGGTGTCCGGTTCACCATGGCGTTCCTGGCGGATGGTCCAGGCATACATTTCCTTGGGCACATGTCCGAGCGGCGGAATTTCACCGATCTCATAAAGGTCTTTGCGCGCAGCGCCGGAGTTTGCTGCCGGTTCTGCTGTGTCGCGAACTGCTGATACACCCATGATTGATCTCCTGCATAAATTTCCGGCATAGCATCGGGCAGATAATGCTGCATTGCAACAAAGAATTTATCTAATTCAAATTGTCCATTATCTGTTTACCTAATGGCAACCTCGATGGCCTAGTATCCCAAGTTCATCTTTGGCACGACTGTATCAGGCTACTGGCATGAACGACTTTCTGAGCCTTCTGGGCATTAGCATTAACTGGGGTTCTTATCTGCCGTTCGCTAACGCCGAACTTGGCACAACGCCGCTTCTGATCGTCTGCGCGATGTGCCTGGCCGGTACCACCATCATCAACTCGTATTTGAAATTTAGCTCTCTTTTCAATACGATAATGAATTTCACCGGGCTGTTTGCCGGCGCTTACGTCGCCAATATGTTCGCTCGCAGCTATCACATTCCGGGTATTGACAGCATGGTGATGATCGCAGTCGCCGCCAATATCGGCATGGCGGTTGTGGCCATGATGTTGCTGGCCTACTACCGCAACTCTGCCGACTAGGCATCAATTCCAAACTGGTAATCATCGCGAAATTGTCACGATTTGTCGCGGCGATGGCTGCTGGCTGTCCCGACAAATCCTAAAGTCTGGTTGCGCTGCAATAGAGTTCATGCTTCGATTATCGGCAATCGCCTGATATTTGTTTTCCTTGGTATGCAAGTGCTGCAGGCGTTGTGATTTCAACGCCAGCCCCGTGAGACAACAAGCAACCGGATCAGCAATTCGATGAATGACCAGATAAATCGTGACCGCCCTTGGATTTTCCGCACCTATGCCGGGCATTCCACCGCCAAGGCCAGCAACGAGCTTTACCGGCGCAACCTCGACAAGGGCCAGACCGGCCTGTCTGTGGCCTTCGACCTGCCGACCCAGACCGGCTATGACAGCGATCATCTGCTGGCACGTGGCGAGGTCGGCAAGGTCGGAGTTCCGGTGTCGCACATAGGCGACATGCGCACCCTGTTTCAGGACATCCCGCTGGAGCGGATGAACACGTCGATGACTATCAACGCCACTGCGGCCTGGCTGCTGGCGCTGTATGTTGCCGTTGCCGAAGAACAGGGAGCCGCTAGGGCGAGCCTGACCGGCACGACGCAGAACGACATCATCAAGGAATACCTGTCGCGTGGCACCTACGTTTTTCCGCCACAGCCTTCGATGCGGCTGATCACGGACACGATCACCTGGTCGCGAACCGCGTGCCCGAAGTGGAACCCGATGAATGTGTGTTCGTACCACCTGCAGGAAGCAGGCGCTACGTCGGCCCAGGAGCTGGCTTTTGCGCTGGCGACCGCGATTGCGGTTCTGGATGGCGTCAAAGCGTCAGGGCAGGTGCCAGAAGAACACTTCCCGATGATCGTGGGCCGCATCAGCTTCTTCGTGAACGCAGGTATCAAGTTCATCACCGAGCTGTCCAAAATGCGGGCCTTCACCGAGTTGTGGGATGACATCTGCCGGAACCGTTACGGTGTTGAAGACGAAAAGCTGCGCCGGTTCCGGTATGGCGTCCAGGTAAATTCGCTCGGGTTGACCGAACAGCAGCCTGAAAACAACGTCTACCGAATCCTGATCGAAATGCTGGCCGTGGTGCTGTCCAAGAATGCCCGCGCCCGCGCCGTGCAGTTGCCGGCATGGAACGAGGCGCTTGGACTGCCGCGGGCCTGGGATCAGCAATGGTCCCTGCGCATGCAGCAGATCATGGCGTTTGAAACCGACCTGCTTGAAAACGGCGACATTTTTGACGGATCGGAAGTTGTCGGTGCCAAGGTCGAAGCACTCAAGTCGGCGGCACTGAAGGAACTGGCGGTCATCGAGGAGATGGGCGGTGCGGTGGCAGCGGTGGACAGCGGCTATATGAAGGCCGAACTGGTCAAGTCCAATTCGGCGCGTATCAAGGCAATCGAGGAAGGCCGCGAGACGGTGGTGGGCGTCAATGCCTACGAGACCAGCGAGCCGTCACCACTGTCGGGCGGCGACGGCGACAGCATCCTGACGGTGCCTGAACACGTGGAACAGGAACAGGTTGAGCGCCTGAAGCAATGGCGCAAGCAGCGCAATGCAGCAGACGTCGAGGCGGCCCTGTCGGATCTTGAAGCGGCGGCCCGCAACGGCAGCAACATCATGGATCCGTCAATCGCGTGTGCGAAAGTCGGCGTCACCACAGGTGAGTGGGGGCAGACCCTGCGTGACGTGTTCGGGGAGTATCGTGCCCCCACCGGGGTCGGCACGGTCGTCACCCTGGCGGCACCTGAAAACGCGGACACAGTACGCGAACAGGTGGCCGCCCTGTCGGAACGGCTGGGTGTGCCGGTCAAGTTTCTGGTCGGCAAGCCCGGTCTGGACGGGCACTCAAACGGTGCCGAGCAGATTGCAGTACGGGCCGGTGAAGTGGGAATGGAAGTTGTCTATGAAGGCATTCGCCTGACCCCGGAAGAAATCGTGTCGGCGGCGATCGAGCAGCAGGTACACGTGGTTGGCCTGTCCATCCTGTCCGGCAGTCACGTGCCGCTGGTGCGTGACGTGATGAACCGGATGCGCACTGCAGGCATGGACAAGGTGCCGGTGGTTGTGGGCGGCATCATTCCGGAAGAGGATGCCAATGTGCTGAAACAGATGGGCGTGGCCAAGGTTTACACGCCGAAGGATTTCCGCATGACCGGGATCATGGGTGAAATCGTGAAAGAGATAGACGGCCGCCTGGACGACGCTGCGGCCTAGAGCGAAACGATGTTGGACCGCATCGTCGCGCAATGAGGAAGCGGTAATGGACGTACAGTTGCGCAGAGCCTGCAAGGAAGACCTTCCGGCCATTGTGGCATTGCTGGCTGACGACGGACTCGGGCATGGCCGGGAAGATGCCCGCCTGCCGCTGGATGAAGCCTACATTTCCGCGTTCGATGCGCTGGACCGTGATCCGAACCAGTTTCTGGTCGTGGCCCAGGAAGGCGAAGTGATTGCAGCAACCATGCAGCTCACGTTCATTGCCGGTGTCAGCCGCAAGGGGGCCTGGCGCTGTCAGATCGAGGCGGTGCGGGTCGCGGCCTCACATCGCGGCAGCGGGCTGGGCCAGCGCATGTTCGAGTTCGCCATCCAGGAAAGCCGCTCACGCGGCTGCAGCCTGGTGCAGCTGACTTCCGACAAGACCCGCGGAGATGCGCATCGGTTTTATGACCGGCTGGGGTTTGTCGCCAGTCATGTCGGCTACAAACTGAAGTTGTAGAAATTCAGTTCCTGCGCAAAACCAGCATGTGTGCGTCCGGCTCACCGTCTTGCATCGTGGCCTCAACGCGGTTGACCAGCACGCTTGCCGGAAGGTCATCAATCAACCTGTTGAACCGGTCGCCCTGCCAGACCGGATTGGCAACAACACAGGCCATCAGACCGTCATTTTTCAGGTGCGCAAACAGGTTGTGAAATCCGTTGGCGCCGACATGGCCCGTGGTGAAGGTGCCGGCGCTGACAATGGCGGGATAGGGGCTGTCCGGCATGTCAAACGGCTGATTCAGATCTGCTTCGGTCAGGTGCCGGTACAGTCTTTTTGAATGTGCAATCTTCAGCATGTCCGGAGACAGGTCGATGCCATCGATACAGGTGAATCCGTGCATCTTCAGCCGGGCGGCAACCGCGCCGGTGCCGCACCCGGCATCAAGCACCCGGGTGCTTTCAGGGTCTGCCGAGTGTTCGTGAAGCAGGTCCGCAATGGTGTCGGTGCCGGTGACCTTCAGGGTGGAAAACACATCGCGGTCATAGCTGGCTGCCCACTCGGCATAAACCGTCCGGGCCTCATTGCTGCCGCTGATTGCCCTGGCGCGCTTGAGGTTGCGGCGGGCGTTATCGCTACTGCCGTTCATACAGGTTGAGCCATGAGTCGTTGCCGGACGATGTCTCGTAGTTGACACCGGCCCGGCGCATCAGCAGCCGGGCCGTTCCGGCCTGCTCGAGACGTCGCAGTTCAGCCTCAAAACCGGCGTCCGCCCAGACGCCTGCATTGATCGAAAATGCAAACAGCCCGCCGGGTGCGATAATGCGAAACAGTTCTGTCAGGCACGATGGACCGACATGGCCATGGGTGAACGTGCCGGTGCATACAGCCGCTGCATAAGCCGCGTCGGGAAACTCCAGCGGCCGGGTGAGGTCTGCCTCGACCAGGTGCCGGTAAATGTTGCGTTGCGCCGCCACGGCGAGCATGTCTGCAGAATAGTCTATGGCGTCGATTGTTGTGAAGCCGAGGCCTGCAAGCTCCTGCCCCGCCAAACCGGTACCGGCACCGACGTCCAGCACCGGGCCGGATTTGTCTGCCACATGGTCGGCCAGCAACGCGCCTACCAGTCGGGGTGACAGATATCCCAATCCGTCCAGCATGGTCCTGTCATAGGTTTCGGCCCAGTCGCGATAGAGATCGCGGGTATCGGCGTCGCCAGACAACTGATAGGCACGCTCGAGCAGCTGCGCGGATTTGGCATCGACATTGGACGGTATTCTGTTGGAGCTTGCCATCGCGTCAGTGTATCCAAACTGGATGCAGAGACAACATTCAACGGGCAGGGGCCGGTTTGCAAAGTGTGATTACAACTGTGGTGCCGGTGTTCGCCTTGATTGTGCTGGGATTTGGCGCCGGACGCTTGGGGTTCTTTGTTGAGGGCTCCGCGCGCGGCCTGTCGACATTCGTGTTCACCTTTGCGATCCCGGCCATGCTGTTCAAGGCCATGGTCTCGCTCGGCATCCCTGCCAGTCCGCCGTGGGGCTTGTGGAGTGCGTTTTTTGCCGCGGTGGCAGTTGTATGGATGCTGGCGATTGCGGCCTCGCGGCTGGTGAGCGGGCTTGCAGGAGCCGGCGGCGCGTCAGCCGCACTTGGCGCGGGGTTCGGCAACACGGTGATGCTGGGCCTGCCGCTGGGGGTTGCCTATTATGGCTCCGACGCACTTCTGCCCATGGCGCTGATCATTTCCATTCACCTGCCGGTACAGTGGTTTGCCGCCACCTTGCTTGCGCAATGGGGTTCGCACACGGAACGCCAGGGGCTGTCAGCCCTGTTGCGGACCTTGCTGAAGGACCTATTCACCAATCCGATTGTGCTCGCCCTGCTGGCGGGAAGCTTGTGGAATCTGACCGGTCTGGGGCTCAATCCCATGGCGGAGAAAGTTGTTGCCATGCTGGCCCAGGCGGCAGTGCCGGCGGCATTGTTTGCGCTCGGCCTGTCACTGGCGCGTTTCGGCCTGGCGGGCAGCGGGCTTGCGGCCGGTGTGCTGATGCTGCTCAAGCTTGCCGCGATGCCGGCAATCGCGGCCGTGCTGGCGTTCGGGGTTTTTGATCTGACCGCCGTCGAGGCCGGCATCGTGGTGCTGTTTGCGGCGCTGCCGACCGGAGCCAATGCCTATATATTTGCCGAACGCCATGGAGCGGCGGAAGCGGCCCTGTCGGCCAGTGTAGCGGCGGGAACTGCGTTGTCCATCATCACGTTGAGTGCCGTGCTGGCGTTGCTGCCACTCTAGAACCCGAACTGTTCACGGATCATGCCCGGGGTGACGCCGTCGTCGCGCAGGGCCGCAAGCGATCGGTCGCCGGCGCTCTTGGACAGCTTGCGTCCGGTCTCATCGGGTATCAACTTATGATGCATGTAGATCGGCACCGGCAGCTCCAGAATGGACTGCAGAACCCGGTGAATGGAGGTGGCGTGGAACAGGTCGATGCCGCGGGTGACATGGGTGATCTGCTGAACTGCATCATCATGGACAACGGCCACGTGGTAACTTGTTGCAATGTCCTTGCGGGCCAGTATGACATCACCCCAGACCTGTGGTGTACAGGCAACGACGCCGGTTTCGCCGTCCGGGCCGCACCCGGCTTCATAGAAACTCAAGTCCGGTCCCGCGGCGACAATGGCTTTTGCCATGTCGAGGCGCAGCGCGAACGGTTCGCCGGCCGTCATGCGCCGATGGCGTTCCATTTTCGTCATCAGCCGGCAATAGCCGGGATAGACGGTTGTGCCGTCGGGATCCTTCGGGCCTGACACGTTTGACAGTTTGGCCCGGGTACAGAAACACGGATACAGCAGGCCCAGCCGTTCGAGCCGGTCAATGACAATGGTGTACTCGTGCATGTGCCGGGACTGGTGGCGCACCGGCTGCGGCCAGTCCAGGCCAAGCCACTTCAGGTCGGCCAGGGCCTGCTCGGCGAACTCCGGCTTGCACCGTGCCCGGTCAATGTCTTCAATGCGCAACAGGAACCGGGCCTTGTGAGACTTTGCCTGCTGCGCCGAAAACAGCGCTGAATAGGCATGGCCCAGATGCAGCCTGCCGTTGGGGCTGGGGGCAAAGCGAAAAACCGGTCCTGCCATTAGTCAACTATCATCCCTATGCATCTGATCCTATATTGGCTTTCATGAGCGAACATGGGCATACAATCAATACGGTAGATGACCTTGCGGCCGGAGCGGAAGCCCTGTTCGAGATTGACCCGCGGTTTCGCACCCTGCATGAGCAAAACGGCCTGCCGAGATTGCGCAGGCGGGAAGGCGGTCTGGCCGGCCTGGCCCACATTGTAGTGGGGCAGCTGATTTCCACAAAAGCCGCAAACTCGATCTGGGCACGGGTTGAGCCCGCGCTGGCGCCGTTCGATGCAGACCGCATCAGCCGGATGGCTGTGTCCGAACTGGCCGGTTACGGCCTGACCCGCGCCAAGGCAACTGCGATCATCAGTGCCGCGCAGGCCGAACATGAAGGCGCTTTCAATTTCGAACGGCTGGCCGCCCTCGACAATGACGCAGCTGCGGCCGAACTCAAACAACTGCGCGGTGTCGGCCAATGGACCGCGGACATCTACCTGGTCACCTGCCTTGGCCGTTGTGATGCCTGGCCTGCCGGTGATCTTGCTGTGCGGGCGGGCGTGCAGCTTTTTGAACAACTTGCTGATGTACCGTCGATCCCGGACATGGATGCTCACGGCGAGCGCTGGCGGCCCTGGCGCGCTGTCGCGGCGTGCTATCTGTGGGGGCTTTATGCGAGCGATCGCCAGCGTGAAGTTGGAATCTGACGGCAAACTGAGCTCCAGAGCGGTTTTTGGCGACAAATTTGCACCCTTCACACGCTCGTCGCACAAGATATAGTAGATACGAATCGTTGCCTGCATGTGTTGCAACAAACCTGGAAGGACAGGACGTGCTGCATCCGAATGTTGCGCCGGACAGTTGCCCGGCCCTTGTGTTGAACGCCGACTACCGACCGCTGAGTTATTATCCGCTGTCGCTGTGGGGCTGGCAGGATGTGGTCAAGGCGGTGTTTCTGGAGCGCGTGCACATCGTATCGGAGTATGACACGGTGGTGCGTTCGCCCAGTTTCGAGGTGCGGCTGCCCTCGGTGGTGTCCCTGAAAACCTATGTGAAGCCGGCGCGCTATCCGGCGTTCACCCGCTTCAATGTATTCCTGCGTGACAAGTTCATGTGCCAGTATTGCGGTTGCCCGGAGGATCTGACGTTTGACCATCTGGTGCCGCGTTCAAAGGGCGGGCAGACAACCTGGGACAATGTGGTGACGGCCTGCAGCCCGTGCAATTTGCGCAAGGCAAACAAGATGGCCAAGGACTGCGGTATGCACCCGGCGACCCATCCGATCAAGCCGACGGTGCATCAACTGCATGCCAACGGCCGGCATTTCCCGCCCAACTACCTGCATGAAAGCTGGCAGGACTACCTCTACTGGGACACGGAACTGGATCCGTAACAGCAAAGTCAGAGATCGGCGACCTTGGTATATGTCCGTTTGACGCCGAGCGCTGCTATTGCGGCAATAACGGCGGAAATGACCATGTTCCAGCCTGCAAACGACAAGCCAAGCATGCGCCATTGCACCTCCGAACAGTTGATCACGGTGGCCTTGCTGAGATCCGGCAGGCCGCCGGACAGGCCGGCGCCGGCAGAGCATGCGGATGGTCCCTCGAACCAGCCCCATTCAACCCCGGAATGATAAAACCCCATGCCGGCGTTGATCGCCATGGCAATGGTCACCGCTATGAGGCCCCAGCGCACCACGTCGAGATCCGCTTTCAATGTTACCATTCGCAGCCAGATCAGCCCGAGCACCGGCAGGGAAAAATAGTAGGCCCAGCGCTGTTGCAGGCACAACGGGCAGGGCTTGTAGCCGCCGACAATTTCGAACGTCCAGGCGGCAGTTATGGTCGCAAGTGCGATCAGGAAAGCGTTGAGCGCCAGCTCCTGTACAGATTTGGTCCCGGTCACCTAAGGCCTCCTCAATCTGTTCACAACAGGAACTTGACGGCGGCAAATCCGCCGACAAGGGCGATGCCTGCGGCCAGGGTCAGCCAGCCCAGATATTTTTCAATAAACTCCCGCATCGGTTCGCCGAGCCAGTACAGCAGGCCGCAGACCAGATAGAACCGCATGCCACGGGAGACCACGGACGCTGCAATAAATGTCGGCAGGGCCATTTCGGTGACACCGCTCATCAGGGTCACGACCTTGTATGGAAACGGTGTCAAACCTGCGAAGAACACGATCGGCAAACCCCATTCATTGAACTTCTGCTGAAAATCAAAGAATTTGTCCTCGAGATTATACACGGTCAGTATCCACTGGCCGACGGTGTCGAACAGGGCGTACCCGATATAGTATCCCATCAGACCGCCGAGCACCGAAGCGATGGTGCACATGGTCGCATAGCGCCAGGCATGGGCCGGCTTTGCCAGTGTCATGGGAACCAGCATGGCGTCCGGCGGAACCGGGAAAACCGAGCTTTCAATGAACGAGACCACTGACAGATACCACTGCGCATGGCGGTGGCCGGCAAGTCTCATCATCCAATCGTAGAGATTTCTCAGCATGGGCGAAGGCAATACGCCGGGCGCTGCGATTTGTCCATCGAACTTGTGAATTGACTGCCGTGGTTATGACTCATTTTGATCACGTCGATGTTTGATGTTGACGGGTGATGGCTCTTGCCTATTATCCGGCTCGATTTGAGGCCCCTGTGGCGGAACTGGTAGACGCGATAGACTCAAAATCTGTTGTCCGTGAGGGCGTGCCGGTTCGAGTCCGGCTGGGGGCACCAAGTTTTCCGATGACGTTGCTGACTTTCACGCCTGTGCGGACCGTTCCGGTTTTGCGTACAGCGGAGAATTCGACGCAATGTGGAATTGGCAGGAAAGCTGCTTCCACATGGCTGAAAACCGACTAGACTGGCCCCAACCGATCGCCGGTCCATCAAGCAGAACCCGCCGGGAGCGGCCAATCAGAAAATCTCTTCCGCTCACGGAGGAAGTAGCATAGCGTAGCTATCGATAGTGGCGTCTTATGGAAAACATCAATTGAAACCATCCGTTCCGACAGTGGCCGCAACCGAACCGCACTATGCAGAAACCAATACTAGTTCATAGATCCGAAGCATCGGTTCTCGATCAGACGGAGCGTCAGGATCTGGTGCCTTTCGTTATTGGCGGGCGTTCCAGGATGGCTACTTGCTCCGGCTTGAGCTGGATCGACAACAACCATCTCGCCGTCGTCAATCTGTTCGGCTGTCACCTGAGAGTCTACTCGGTTGAGGAGCAAATGGATGCGCCCGGTGTCGCGCTGAAGCTCTTGCACGAGCATACAGATGCGATCTTCTATCCGGAAAATGTCGCCATTTCCCGAAGCGGCGGGCAGGTGGCGATTACTCATTCTCAGTCCGAAAGACACGGTGTTTCCGTGCAATCGATCCACCATTCTGACTTGAAACCCGGCAAGGTAGACATGTTGAGGCGCGGCACGGGTTTTCACGGCGCCGATTTTTCGCCGGACGGCCATTATCTGATGATTACCAATGTTGGCGAACCTGGATATGTAGAAGTGGTGAAAACGGCCGGCGGTGAATGCGTTTGCCGGTTTGACAACAGGCTGGCTCCGTTGAAACCAAAAGATGCCCGCTTCGTGGGCGACACCAATCTGGTGGTTATTGCCTATGGTCCCAATGCCAGGAGAGATGCATCTGAAATTGCTGGTGGCATGCTTTGTCTGCATGTCTGTGACCTGGCAAGCGGAACTGTTGATCCTGAGCCTGTTTCCGTCTGGCATGACAGCAACAAGATCACGATCGCGCTGGAATCATGTGCGGTCTGCAGGACACCAGGCAGCGACAGGTTCATGCTTCTTTGCGCAGATCAAGGAACCGACAGCCTGTACAGTTTCTCACTTGACCCTGCCAGCCATGCGATTGAATTCCAAGATACGTTTTCGACTGACCTGAGTTTTCCACACTCGGTTGCTGTCGATCCTGACGGCCGACTGGCTGCAGTTGCAAATTATGGCGATGATACCATTCGCATCTTCAAGGTGGACTCTCATCGACCGAAGCTGAACCTCCGCCAAAGACTGCGGCGCTTGTTGCCCGCGAGAATCTCCCTGTAGATGGAATTCAAGCCGACTGTGTATTGGCTGGTTGAAAAAAGGCTCTTTACCCTTTGACGGCCCGCCTCGCCCATTTCGGTCACCATGGCGGGATTGTTTGCCAGTTTGTTCAGCACCCGTAACACGTGCTCAATGTCACCCGGGGATATGACAAAGCCGTCTACACCGTCGCGGACGATCTCACCAACCGCGCCGCGATCAAAGGCGACAATAGGTCTGCGCGCCGCCATGCCTTCGATCAATGTTCGTCCGAAAGACTCAGGAATGTTCGAGAACGAAGCAATCACATTCACCTGTCTTATGGCGTCCAGCGGATCATCAACATAGCCTTCAAACGACAGTTTTACAGCCGATGGTTGAGAGGTGACATAGTGCTGAAGTTTCTCGATGCTCTCGTTTTTCTGTCCGAAAACGGAAAAACTTATCGGGAGATTTCTCTGACTGGCCATGACCGCGGCGGAAACAAAATGCTCAATCCCCTTTTTGGGGTGGTTGCTGCTGACAATTCCGACTTTCAGGTCCTCTTGCGCAATCGGGTTGCCGATATTGAACTTGTCGACATTGACGCAGTTGTACAGCCGGTAGGCGGGGTCGTTTCCTTTGAACATGCGCAGCGTCGTATCTGAATTGGCGACAATCGCGGTTGCCTCGGTTTGTAGGCGTTCAATGATCTCGGTGCCGCTGCATCCCAGTTTCCCGGCGAGGATGCTGTCGTCCGATATCAGTTCACGTGCATGCAAAATTGAGGGGATACCAAGATTGCGGGCAGCAATAAGTGGATTCAGGAGTGTGATCGTGTTCACGTGGACCAGGTCAATCTGCCGCTGCCTGAACATAACCTCAAATTTCTTGATCGTCTCTTCGTCACTGGATGGATTGGCCGACCACCAACCATACTCGAGAACCGACACTTGATCCGTATGTTCCCGAATGGCGTCTTCGTAGTCCGGATTGGATTTCGGAATGATGCACGTGATCTGGTACTGGTCCTGATCAATCGCCGCCAGGATGTCGAGGAAGCTGCGTTCGGCTCCGGCCAGATACTGGCCTGACAGATGGCCGATCAAGGCTATGTGAAGCTTTTGCGGCGCTGCAAACCAACTTCGTAACACAAACAGTTCTCCAACAGAGTGCCGATCTGCGCACAGATCGGGTTCCGGACAATTGCCGCGAAGGGTTCTTCAGGCGACTGACCGGAACGGCTTACCCCGTTGCCGCAACAACTCATCGGGAAAGGTTACCGGAAATCTGCATTCATGCAATGATGTAACGTTATCCACGAGCCAAATTTGTCGGCTCCTGACCCTATGCTTGATGCTTCGCTGTGCCCTTGGGGGCTAAGTCCGGCGGCAGTGGTCAGATGGCTGATCAGACAACTGGAATTACCGGTCCCTATCCGGTGTTTTTACTAGGCAGCCGTTCGGCGATCTTGCCCGGTATTTGAGTTGTGGCGGGTGCACCAGCCTGATCGTCAATTCACCGCCCAACACAAATCAAGTGATGGCTTTGGCATAGGCGACATACGATGCCTTTCCGACGAGACATTAGGTTCTTTGTGGGTTCGCAGCCTTGTTTCCGGCTGCAGTGCCGGCCTTTGCGATGACGGCGTTGACTGTCATGTCGGTGCGGGTTCTCCCCAGCGTGCTGCTTGAGCCGTGCAACAAATGTCAGGGATTATCTAGCAAACGCGTCATCTACTGCGAGGGCGGCGAGACTAAGGCACTGCTAAAGGTAGTGTTCGTATGGTTTGGGCTTGCGGCTGCAACTGTCGTCCATCCCCAAGAACCTAGAGTCCGCGACACAATTGATCTGACAACTCTCATCGTCTGGATTGCCCCTGACAGTCACCTTAAAAGCGATCTCTGTCCGGCGTCTTGGCGTCTTTGGAAATACATCATCGTAGTCGATCCATGCCCAAATCAGAATAGAAGACGTCTCATTAGCGACGTCATGCATGTCTGCAACACTAACACTGACCCCGCCCCCCACCATTTCCGAAAATGGTGCGACAAGAGACTTATTGTATTCAGCATCTTCCGTATCTGGAAAATCAAAGCCTTCAGGCTCATCACCACGAACAACCGCCAGATTGAAGAAAGAAATGGTGTTAATGGCTGGCGTATAACCGGAATTTTTCCAAGGAATCGAAAACTCCCAAGCCGCCAAATTACCATCCAGATAGATTTTTTGGTGATTGATGAGGGGCGGATAGACATAAGCTCGCAATTGTCTCTCGGAAGACTCTTTGGTTACCTTTACGGCGGCCTGCGCAGCACGATTAGCCATCCAAGTAAGGCCCAAAGTAGCCATCAAGAGAAACGTGCCGATACCAACAAGTACTGTGGAATAGAGCGCATAGTCCCGCATGTCTTGCGTGGCCGTGTTCATACCTTGCTGGGCAGCAAGGGCTTCTATCTCCCGTTGGCGTGATTCGGCTTCGCTGCGCTTGCGGGCCTCGGCTTTGGCCTCATCCTCGATAACATCAACTGGAAGTGGAATAGGAAGCGTTTGGACTGGTCGTTGCTGAATGGTTGCTTGCCCTTGTTCATCGCGAGCTTTTTCTTGGGCTTGCCCTAACGTGGCAAACAGAACTAACCCCATAATCGCTGTGATGTATTTCCAAGGGCTGTAAGACATTGCACCATGAACGCCGCGGAGAATTTACCTATACCCAATTTGTATTGCACACCTCAACGCTTATAGCCGCCAATTTGTCCACTAGCTGTGCATAAGTTACCTTACGGCGTTTTAGTTCTGCTTTCGGAAGGTCAGATACTTGGTCTTCTCACTTGTTTCTGCCGGATATGTTATCACCAGTTCAGGGTTATATTAGGCACCATCTTCGGCAGGCGCAAACTGGACTTCACCGATTTGCTCGCTGCGATCTGCCTGTTTGTAAATGGTGCCAAGGGTATCCCCATGGCTCGGCGGATCAGTGTTATCACAATACGGTTATGGACATTGCTTCGTTAAGTAGGCGACTGAGTGATGTTTTTGCGCCAGCGGTTTTGCCCGGTATTTGAGTTGTGGCGGGCGCGCCAGCCTGATCGCCAATTCGCTGCCCAACACAAATCAAGTGATGGCTGTGGCATGGGCGACATACGATGCCTTTCCGACGAGACATTTGGTGTTTGGTGTATTCGCAGCCTTGTTTCCGGTTGCAGTGCCGCCTTTGCGATGACGGCGTTGACTGTGATGTGGGTGCGGGTTCTCCCCAGCGTGCTGCTTGCGCCGTACAACAAATGTCAGGCTGGCGAATTGCCCCATTGATCCGCCCGCTATCGAGGTGTTAGGCATAATCAATCCGGGGGCACGGCGAGTTTACAGGTACATGTTTTGGCAGCTTCACTTACACTCACGATCCGGGTTTTGCTTGCAGCCGGATTGATGCTCATGGCCAGCCTGACGGCGGCTTCCGCAAATCCGGTTGTGGTCTATGACGGCAAGACCGGCAAGGTCATGGTTGCCAAGGATGCTGGCAAACCGTGGTTCCCCGCTTCCCTGACCAAACTGATGACTGCCTACATCGTGTTCCAGGCCATCGAGCAGGGCAAGATCACGACGAAAACCAAGGGCACCGTCACCAAGACATCGTCAGCTCCACCGCCCAGCAAGATCGGCTTCAGGCCCGGCAAGGAAGTGTCGGTCGATCTGGCGCTGAAGGCGTTGCTGATCTATTCGGCCAACGACATGGCGGCCCTGCTGGCGGAAATTGTCGCCGGCTCGCAGGAGAATTTCGCCCGGCTGATGAACGCCACGGCCCGCGAGCTTGGCATGACCGGGTCGCATTTCGTCAATCCGCACGGGCTTTACGACAAGCGCCAGTACACCACCGCCAGGGACATGGCGATCCTGTCCTATGCGCTGCTGAACAAATATCCTGAGGCGCGCAAGTACTATTCGGCTCCACATTTCAAGCTCGGCAAGAAAAGGCTTCGCAACCGCAATTACCTGTTGCGTATCTGGGACAAGGCCGACGGCATGAAGACCGGCTTTATATGCCCGTCCGGATTCAATCTGGTGGCCACCGCCAAGGTGAACGGCCGGCTGGTCGTCGGTGTGGTGTTCGGCACCCGCAGCGGCAGAGCGCGGGCGCATAAGGCGAAAGTGGTCATGGAGACTGCTGCCGGCTACCCGGCGACCACCTCGATAACGGCGCTGCAGAATGAAGCCGGCACGCCGCCGAACCTGCGCAAGCGGGTGTGTGGCGGCACGGGCCTGCGGATGGTGAGTGCCGACAAGTTTTCCGGCTGGGGTGCCACCTTCGGCAAGTTCAAGAGTGCGGCTGAGGCCGAAGCGGTCATAAACGGCATTCAGGCGGTCAAGGTAAATGCGTTCAGAAAGGCCGGAAGCGGTGTGGTGCGGATTCCGTTCACAAAGGACTTCGTGCCGGTGACGTATAATATCTCGAAGAGCACCAGCCAGTCATTGTGCCAGCAGGTTCAGGGAGCCGGTGGCAAATGCGAGGTTGTGACACCATCAGTGTTTGCGTCCTTTGCCAGCCTGTCCGGACGCGAGAAGGCCAAGGGTGGCAAGAAGGTCAGGAAGAAGAAGCGCCGCAAAAACCGCGAACCGGCTACCGACAAGTGAGGCTACGCCGAGCACGACGCTGAAAGCGCTGCCGGCATTGCCTGTTCTGTTGCGGGCGCGATAGTCTATGCCACCGCAACAGACCTTTCCAGCAAACGAGTTCATGATAATGACGTCATCTCCACCAATTCCGGTTTCGGTTCTCACAGGCTTTCTGGGTGCCGGTAAAACCACCCTGCTGAACCGATTGCTGAAAGACCCGGCCCTTTCCAATGCGGCTGTGATCATCAACGAGTTTGGTGAGATCGGCCTGGATCACCTGCTTGTCGAAACGGCCGACGGCAACGTGTTCGAAATGTCGTCGGGCTGCCTGTGCTGCACTATTCGCGGTGATCTGGTCGATACGCTTGCTGATTTGATAGCGCGGCGTGATGCCGGCACCATCAAGGCGTTTGACCGGGTCATTATCGAAACCACCGGACTTGCCGATCCCGCCCCGGTTCTGCAGACCCTGATGTCACATGCTGAGCTTCTGCAGCGCTACCGGCTGGAGGGAGTTGTCACCGTGGTTGATGCGGTAAACGGACCGTCGACACTTGATCAGCACGATGAGGCGGTCAGACAGGTTGCCGTTGCCGACAAGCTGGTATTGTCGAAGGCGGACCTGCTGTCAGGCAGCGATGGGGAGGACGCCCTGCATGCTGTTATCGCGCGCCTGCGAAAACTGGCGCCGGCTGCGCGGATTCTTGCCACGCACAACAATGAAGCATCGGCCGGGAGGCTGTTCGACGTGGCTGCGGCGGATGGCGGGGCCCGGCCCGACCAGGTCCGGCGCTGGCTGGGTGCCGACGCCTTTGAGGCGCCTGAACGGGCCGGTCGGCGCCGGTCACGGCGCACGGCAGCCGAAGCCTCAGGCACCCATGCGCGCGAAGCAGTCCATGTTCATTCGCACGACCACGCCCATACCCATGATGTTAATCGGCATGACGAGCACATAAGCTCGTTCTCCATTGCCACCGACAAGGCGATCGGAACAATGCAGTTCGAGCTGTTCCTGGAACTGCTGCAGAGCTATCACGGACCCAACCTGTTGCGCATGAAGGGCATCGTCAAGCTGGCAGACGACGAGTCCAGGCCGGTGGTTGTACACGGGGTTCAGCATGTCATGCATCCGCCGGAGCGGCTTGAGCGCTGGCCGGATGCGGATCACCGCACCAGGCTGGTGTTCATCACCCGGGATATCCGCCGCGATGAACTGGACGGGCTTCTGAAAGCATTTACGGATCCGATCACCGGCGGTGCCGAGGCGTTTTCCGATGACACACTGTCTTTACGCAGAGGTAGATGATGATTGAGGTTTACGGGCTGAACAATTGCGATACCTGCCGCAAGGCGCGCAAGTGGCTGGATGAGCAAGGGATTGAGCACCGGTTTCACGACATTCGCAAGGCGAACCTCGATGACGAGGCGATTGCAGGCTGGGCCGTAAAGGCAGGTTGGGAAACCCTGCTCAACCGGCGTGGCACGACGTGGCGCGGATTGCCTGCGCCGGACAGGGAAGACGTCGACGAGGGCAGTGCCATCAGGCTGATGACAAGCCATCCCGCCCTGATCAAACGGCCGGTATTTGTCACCGGCAGTGACGTGCTGGTCGGGTTTACAACGGATGTGCAGAAGGCTCTGGCACCCTGAAACGCAACTATTTCAGAGCGCCGGTATGAGCGCTGAATAATTCAGAAAGCTCACTTGGCATGAGTTTTCCTGATGATAAAAATCAGGACTCCGGCTTCCTCATGCTGACTGACCAGTTCGTTGCCGCTCTCGGCACAGTAGTGCGGAAAATCGATGGAGGCGGCCGGATCCGTCGCCAAAATTCTCAATGATTCTCCATAGTTGAGAGACATGAGACGTTTCCGGGCCTTGAGCACTGGCAACGGGCACTGCAGCCCTGTTACGTCAATTTCATGATCGAAGTCATGCATTAAACTGGACACCTTCAGGTATAACATTTATTTCTGACTGACAGAATTGATCAGTGCCAGAGCGCTGTGCAGTCAACGCCACGGTTCGAAGCGCTGCCCGATTTAGGCACACAGACCGGCATAATGGCGGTGTAACCGGCAGCGCGGTTCTGGTCCAGCAACATTTCGCATAAGGTATGGGCGAACATGAACAAGCACGCAGGCAGCGATGGTTTCAAGCCGATCCGGCCCGGCCGTGGCGGCAAGGGCAAGGGCAGGGCGTTTCCGAAAGGCCGCCAGCTGGACGTTGTCGCCGTCGGCGAGATCACCGAACTGCTGGAGCCGCAGCAGCCGCTCAAGCGCGACATGCTGATCGAATACCTGCACATGGTTCAGGACAAATGGGGACATCTGTCTGCTGCGCATCTGGCGGCACTGGCAAACGCCATGCGGCTGCCGATGGCCGAAGTCTACGAGGTGGCAACCTTCTATCATCACTTCGATGTAGTGAAGGAAGGCGAAACCGCGCCGGCAGAGATCACCATCCGCGTGTGTGACTCGTTGTCCTGCGAAATGGCGGGTGCGCAGGACATCATCAGGGCTCTCGGCGACAATGCGCCCGACAATGTGCGCGTCGTGCACGCGCCGTGCATGGGCCTGTGCGATGTGGCGCCGGCGGCTGCGGTGGGACACAACTATGTCGGCGATGTAAGTGTCGACAAGCTGACCATCATGGCCAGGGACAAGTCCGTCAGGCCGGACATGCCGGCCTACCAGTCCCTGGAAGACTACAAGGCGGAAGGCGGCTACGGCCAGTTGAGCGCACTGCGCGGCGGATCGCAGACACCTGAACAGGTGATCGACACTTTACTTGAAGCCGGCCTGAAAGGGCTCGGCGGCGCCGGCTTCCCGTCTGGCCAGAAATGGAAGTTCGTCCGCGCCGGCAGCGGTCCGCGCTATCTGTGCATCAATGGCGACGAGGGCGAACCGGGCACGTTCAAGGACCGCCATTACCTGCACACCCGGCCGCATCAGTTTCTGGAAGGCATGCTGATTGCAGCCTGGGGGGTGGATGCATCTGCCGCCTATATCTACATGCGCGACGAATACCCGGCCGTGGTGCAACTTCTAAAAGATGAGGTCAGCAAGCTGGAAGACGACGGCATCGTGCCGGCAGGATACGTACACGTGCGCCGCGGCGCGGGCGCATATATCTGCGGCGAAGAAAGCGCGATGATCGAGTCCATCGAAGGCAAGCGTGGCCTGCCGCGGCACCGGCCGCCTTATGTTGCACAGGTCGGGTTGTTCGACCGGCCGACACTGGTGCACAATATCGAGACGGTCTACTGGATGCCAAGCATCCTGGAGAATGGCGCGGACTGGTTCGCCGAGCAGGGCAAGGACGGCCACAAGGGGCCGAGATCGTACTCGGTGTCCGGGCGCGTGAAAAACCCCGGCGTCGTGCTGGCACCAGCCGGGGCGTCGGTCAACGAGCTGATCGAGATGTGTGGCGGCATGGCCGACGGGCACACGTTCAAGGGATACCTGCCCGGCGGCGCATCAGGCGGTATCCTGCCGGCGTCGAAGGGCGATGTGCCATTGGACTTTGGCGGTGAACTGGCCGAGCTTGGATGTTTCGTCGGCTCGCACGCGATCGTGGTGATGTCGGAAAAGGACTCCATGCGTGATGCGGCCGTCAACCTGCTGAAATTCTTTGAAGATGAATCGTGCGGCCAGTGCACCCCCTGCCGGGTGGGATGCGAAAAGGCTGTCAAACTGATGCAGGAAGGCCCGTGGGACGAAGCCCTGTTGGGCGAATTGACGACCGCCATGGCCGATGCATCGATCTGCGGCCTGGGACAGGCGGCACCGAACCCGATACGTACCGTGATGACGCACTTCAAGGAGGACGTTTCCTGATGTCCGCTGGCACAATCAAGTTCACTCTCGACGGACGCGAAGTCGAGGCCCGGGAAGGCGAAACCATCTGGCAGGTGGCCAAGCGCGAGGGCACCACCATTCCGCACCTGTGCTGGAAAGATGCGCCGGGTTATCGCGCAGACGGCAATTGCCGGGCCTGCATGGTCGAGATCGAGGGCGAGCGGGTTCTGGCCGCGTCATGCGTGCGGTCTCCGTCGGAAGGCATGGTCGTCAATTCGCAGAACGAACGCTCATCTAACGCCCGCAAAATGGTGATCGAGCTCCTGATGGCAGATCAGCCCGAGCGGGAAGACGCCCATGACGACCAGTCTTCCTTCCTGAAATGGGCTGACGCGATGGAGGTGGATGTATCTCGTTTTCCGCGCGACACGTCGCCCGCGCCGGACGTGTCGCATCCGGCCATGGCGGTTAACCTTGATGCCTGCATTCACTGTAACCTGTGTGTTCGCGCCTGCCGGGAAGTGCAGGTCAATGACGTGATCGGCATGGCGTTCCGGGGCCCGCATGAAAAAGTAGTGTTTGATTTCGACGATCCCATGGGCGCATCGACCTGTGTCGCGTGCGGCGAATGTGTTCAGGCATGCCCGACCGGCGCGCTGATGCCGGCCACCATTGTTGATGACAAGGGCCGCGGCAGCCGCAAGGCAGACCGCCAGGTTGAAAGCGTGTGCCCGTATTGCGGTGTCGGCTGCCAGATCACCTACAATATCCGTAAAGATGAAGAGACCGGCCAGGACCATATCGCCTTCGTTGAAGGCAAAGGCGGACCGGCCAACGAAAACCGGCTGTGCGTAAAGGGCCGTTTCGGTTTCGACTACATCACGTCGCCGGAGCGGCTGACCAAGCCGCTGATCCGCAAGGAAGGCCTGCCCAAGGGGCTGAATGTCGATCCGGCCAACCCGATGACCCATTTCCGCGAGGCGAGCTGGGACGAAGCCCTGGATGTGGCCGCCAACGGCCTCAAGAGCATTCGCGACGCCAATGGTCCCAAGGCGCTGGCCGGGTTTGGCTCGGCAAAGTGCTCCAATGAGGAAGCCTACCTGTTCCAGAAGCTGGTGCGGGTCGGCTTCGGCTCCAACAATGTCGATCACTGCACCAGGCTCTGCCACGCATCGTCCGTAGCAGCGCTGATGGAAACAATCGGCTCCGGTGCCGTGACGGCGCCGTTTACCGCGGTCCGGGATTCCGACGTCATCGTGGTCATCGGTGCCAACCCGACCGAGAACCACCCGGTCGCCGCCACCTACTTCAAGCAGGCGGCGCAGCGCGGCGCCGAGCTGATCATCATGGATCCGCGCGGCACCGCCATGAAGCGCTATGCCAGCCACATGCTGCAGTTCAAGAACGGTGCCGACGTGTCCCTGCTCAACGCCATGATGAACGTGATCGTGGAAGAAGGCCTGTATGACGAACAGTACATCCAGGCCCACGCTGAAGGCTTCGACAAGCTGAAGGACCACCTGGCTGACTACAAGCCGGAAGACATGGAAGACATTTGCGGCATCGCGGCCGATGAAATCCGCACGGTGGCGCGCAAATACGCCAAGGCCAATGCGGCGATCATCTTCTGGGGCATGGGCGTGTCGCAGCACACCCATGGCACCGACAATGCCCGCTGCCTGATTTCACTTGCGCTGATGTGCGGCCAGACCGGCCGTGCCGGCACCGGCCTGCATCCGCTGCGTGGCCAGAACAATGTGCAGGGCGCCTCCGATGCCGGCCTGATCCCGATGGTGTTTCCGGACTATACGAAGGTCGGTGAGCCTGAAAACCTGACAAAATTCGAAAAGCTGTGGGATACGAAGCTGGATCCGGAACCTGGCCTGACCGTGGTGGAAATCGTGCACGCCATCCACGAAGGCACGATCAACGGCATGTACATTCTGGGCGAGAACCCGGCCATGTCCGATCCGGACGTCAACCATGCCCGCGCCGCACTGGCCAAGCTTGATCACCTGGTGGTGCAGGACATCTTCCTCACCGAAACGGCGATGTTTGCCGATGTGATCCTGCCGGCATCTGCATGGCCGGAGAAGAACGGCACTGTGTCGAACACCAACCGGCAGGTACAGATGGGCCGCAAGGCGCTGCAGGCACCAGGCGAGGCGCGCGAGGACTGGGCCATAACCTGCGATCTCGCCAGCCGGCTTGGACTGGACTGGAGCTATGACAGCCCGGCCGACGTGTTCGCCGAGATGAAGCTGGCCATGCCGTCCCTGGACAATATCACCTGGGACCGGCTGATCAGTGAAGACGTGGTTGCCTACCCATGTCCTGCGCCTGATCATCCGGGCCAGGATATCGTGTTCTCCGACCGCTTCCCGACGGCGAGCGGGCTCGGAAAGATGGTGCCGGCCAAGGTATTGCCGCCGGACGAGACGCCGGATGCAGATTATCCGTTCATTCTGTCCACCGGCCGCCAGCTTGAACACTGGCATACCGGCGCCATGACCCGACGGTCGTTCGTGCTCGACGCGGTGAACCCGGAGCCAGTGGTTCAGATGAACGCGACAGACATTGCGAAGCTCGGCATCGAGGCCGGCGATAAGGTGCGTGTCACCACCCGTCGGGGCGAAGTGGAGATCATGGTGCGGCAGGACGAACAGGTGCCGATCGGGGCCATCTTCATCCCGTTTGCCTTTGTCGAGGCGGCCGCGAACCTGCTGACCAATGCCTCGCTTGATCCGTACGGAAAAATTCCGGAGTTCAAGTTCTGCGCCGCCCGGGTGGAACCGGCCGGAAGCCGGCAGAGCGTGGCAGCCGAGTAGCTGCCATGTCCGCGATGACGGTTTCGCTCGCCGGTTAAGGTGCTATACACAGGCCCGGAATCACATCTCGCTCTAAAAAGGGCATACCATGGCAGTACTTGAGAAATCGAAACTGGTGGGCAGGGTGACGGCACTGCTGTCCAGTCCGGATCGTGAGGCCGGGCTTGAAAAGGCCCATGTCAACCGGATGGACCTGGTGTTTGACGGCATTGTCGGCGACTGCCATGCTGGCCGCGGCTACGAGTCGGACAGTCGCATGCTGGCCCAGTACAAGCGCGGTACGCCGGTGGCCAATACGCGCCAGGTGTCCATTCTGTCGGTGGAACAGTTGCGCGAAGTGGCCGGCCTGCTCGGAATTCCGGAACTGAAACCGGAGTGGGTCGGTGCGAACCTTGTGACCTCGGGCATTCCCGACCTGACATTTCTGCCGCCGTCAACGCGCATGATGTTCTCGTCCGGCGCAACACTGGTTGTCGACGGTGAAAACGCGCCGTGTCGCTATGTGGGCGATGTTATCGAGAAGCATCATCCGGACCAGGGCATGGCGTTTCCGAAACTGGCACGCAACAAGCGTGGTCTGGTGGCCTGGGTGGAACGCGAGGGACGCATCGCGGTGGGCGATGACATCGTGCTGCACATTCCGCCGCAACGGATCTACGCTCACGCATGAACACGCCGCGCGACATATCGGAATTTGCCATCGTGCCCGACCCGGACGATGAGCGCCTGTCGCGCGCGGTGACCGGTATCGATCAGAGCGGCGCGGAAACCGATACTCATGTGGTCCACGAACGCCCGCTGACGATTTATCTCAATGCCCAGGAGATCGTCACGTCGATGACCATCGGCGATCATCCCGACTGGCTGGCGGTGGGCTATCTGCTGAATCAGGGCATGCTGCAGCCCGACGACGAGATCACCGGCATCGATTACGATGATGAGCTGGAAGTGATTGTTGTGCGCACGGTGCGCGAGACCAACTTCGAAGAGAAAATGAAGAAGAAAACCCGCACTTCCGGCTGTGCGCAGGGCACGGTGTTCGGGGACATGATGGAGAATTTCGAGACCATCCGCCTGTCGGCGGATGCGCGCATCAGGACATCGTGGCTTTATGCGCTGACCCGGAAGATCAATACTGCCCCGTCGCTGTATCTGAAGGCAGGCGCCATTCATGGTTGCGTGCTGTGCCAGGGCGATACGCCGCTGGTCTACTTGGAAGACGTCGGCCGGCACAATGCCGTTGACAAGATTGCCGGCTGGATGTTCCTCAACAAGGTGTCTCCGGACGATAAGATTTTCTACACCACAGGCAGGCTGACCTCCGAAATGATCCTCAAGTGCGCCGCCATGCGCATCCCTATCCTGGTGTCGCGTTCCGGGTTTACCGCCTGGGGTGTCGATCTGGCCCGCCAGGTAGGCATGACGGTGATCGGCCGGGCCCGCGGCAAACGCTTCCTGGCGCTGTCAGGTGCGGAGCGCATCGAGTTCGATGCCGATGTGTCCCAGGTCGAGGACGAGGACCGCAAGCACCAGCGCAAGGGGGCGGCTGGTGATTAGGACCAGAAACCATTAATCTTATGCAATTCTGTTTGAAGGAAAACATTCGAATGACGGTGAAACAGCGCAAGGCAAGGCTTTGTGCCTTGTCGAGCATTTTTCGCCTTCAGGCGGGTGTTTTCCTTCAAACCCGAAGGGCGGGGTCTATTTTGCCCCTGACTGCGTTGAAAGGCCTTGAAAACCGTCAGGTTTCCTGCGCCCTTTCGCCTTGTCAGACGCAAAATATTCTCCCGCAGAATGGATAAGATTAATGGTTTCTGGTCCTAAAGTCGTTGGTTGCATACTTGCCGGCGGCCTTGCCCGGCGCATGGGTGGCGGCGACAAGGGCCTGATCGACCTGGCCGGGCGCCCGGTTCTTGATCACGTCATTGACCGGTTCGGGGCACAGGTCGGCTCACTGATACTCAATGCAAACGGCGATCCGGACCGCTTTGCCGCCTATGGCCTGCCGGTCATGCCGGATACAGTCGACGGGTTTGCCGGGCCGCTGGCCGGGGTGCTGGCCGGGTTGTCGTGGGCGGCGGAACACGCTCCCGACGCCGACTGGGTGGCGACGGCGGCAACCGATACACCGTTTTTCCCAACCGATTTTGTCAGCCGGCTGTTGGCGGCAATCGACGACCAGCAAGCGGACATGGCGTGCGCGGCCTCTGCCGGACGCCATCATCCGGTCTTCGGCCTGTGGCCGGTGCGGCTGAAGGATGATCTGCAGTCGGCCCTGGTGGACGAGGACATCCGCAAGGTCGATGTGTGGACGGCGCGGCACAAGCTGGTTGCGGTGGAGTTCACGGCCAGCGGCTTTGATCCGTTTTTCAACGTTAACCGGCCCGATGATGTGCCGGAAGCCGAACGTATTGCGAAAGAGCTGGCGGCATGACACAGCGGGTTATCGGAGTGGCCGGGTTCAAGAACGCCGGCAAGACCACGCTGGTGGAAAAACTGGTGGCCGAGCTCACCGGCCGCGGTTACCGGGTGTCGACGATCAAGCACGCCCACCATTCCTTCGACATCGATCACGAGGGCCGCGACAGCTTTCGTCACCGGTCGGCGGGTGCAGCGCAAGTGGCGGTGGTTTCGCGGCATCGCTGGGCGGTGATCTCCGAACTGCGGGATGATCCGGAACCGTCGCTCGACGACATGCTGGCAAAACTGGATCCGTGCGACCTGGTGATCGTGGAAGGCTACAAGCGCGATGGTCATGACAAGATCGAGGTGCGCAATCTGGACAATGACAACCCGAAACTGAGCGACGAAGACCAGACTATCGTTGCCGTTGCCGCCAATGGCGAGGTCAGCGACTGTCCGGTTCCGGTCTACGATCGTGACGATATTTTTGCACTTGCCGATTTTATCTGTGGGCGTACGGGTCTGGTCGAGGTACCGTGAGGACATGTCCCGCAAACTGCTCGATGACTGTTTTCTGCACGACAAGGACCGGATGCGCCACGATGATGCGGTCGCGCTCATTCTGGAGCGCATGTCACCGGTTGCAGATGTAGAAACTGTGCCCCTGTCAAAGGCCCATGGACGGGTGCTGGCTGAACAGTATGCGGCGCCGAAAGATGTCCCCGCATTCGACAATGCGGCGGTGGACGGTTACGCCTTTGCAGGCAAGGCCTTGAAAGCCGATGCCGATACATCGTTCAAGGTGGTCGTGCGCATTGCGGCAGGCCATGCGCCGGAACGGCCCCTGAGAAAAGGCGAGGCGGCGCGTATCTTCACCGGCGCCGTCATGCCTGAAGGTGCCGACACCTGCCTGATGCAGGAGGATGCGACAGTCAAAGGTACCAGGCTCACGGTTCCCAAGGGTTTGAAGGCCGGTGCCAACACGCGCCTGGCCGGTGAGGACGTCAGGCAGGGCGAGGTGATGCTGCAACCGGGCCAGCGGTTGCGGCCGCAGGACGTAGCCGCCATCGCGTCGGGTGGGGCCGGCAGCGTCAAGGTGTTTTCCCGCCTCAAGGTGGCGCTGATCTCTACCGGGGACGAGATCGTGCGGCCGGGCATCCTGCTGGGCGATGGCCAGGTTTATGACAGCAATCATCATCTGTTGCGCGGGCTGTTGAATACGGTTGGCGCCGAGCCGGTGGACTATGGCGTCATTCCCGATGACCGGGTGCGGGTCGATCGGGTGGTGCGAACCGCGGCGCATGAATGCGACGTCATTCTGACAACCGGCGGCGCAAGCCGCGGTGAAGCGGATTTTGTGGTCGAGACGATACAATCTCTGGGTACGCTCCACGCCTGGCAGTTGGCGGTGAAACCCGGCAGGCCCCTGGCCATGGGACAGATTGGCGATACGGTCTTCTTCGGACTGCCGGGCAACCCGGTGGCGGCCTTTGTGACTTTTCTTTTGTATGCACAACCGATGCTGGCGCGCCTGCAGGGAGCCGCCTGGCGCAAGCCGCAGCGCTATCCGTTGCCGGTGGGTTTTGCGATTGCCAAGAAGAAGACCGACCGGCGCGAGTTCTGGCGCGGCTGGGTGGACAATTCCGGTGAGCGGCCGGTGTTGCAGAAGTTTCAGCGCGACGGCTCCGGCCTGATATCCGGCCTGCGGCAGGCAACCGGGCTCATTGAAGTGCCGGAAGACGCGGCATCGGTCGGCGAAGGCGATTTGCTCGATTTCATCCCGTTCAGTGAGTTCGGGATGACATGATGGGAATCCGGCACATCGTCTTTGATATCGGCAACGTACTTTTGAATTTCGATCCAGAGCTGGCCTATCTCGATCTGATACCGGACCGGGACCAGAGGCAGGCGTTTCTGCGCGATGTCTGCTCGCGGGACTGGATTACGGCACAGGACCGGGTTCAGGCCTGGGCGCCGGGTGAAGCGGCGCTGGTTGCACGACACCCGGACCGGGAAACCCTGATCCGGTCATTCCGGGAGCGCTGGCATGATATGGTGCCGGAGGCGATTGCCGACAGTGTCGGTATGCTCAAGACCCTGACGGCTGCGGGTTTCGATGTAACGGCCCTGACCAATTTCAACGGCGAGACCTTTGACGACGCCTCAGAGCGCTTCGATTTCTTCAGGTTGTTTCGGGGCATGACGGTGTCCGGCAAAGTCGGCCTGTTGAAGCCCGAGCCGGAGATTTTCGAACATCACACGGCTGCATTCGACCTTGTTCCCGGGGCAACCGTGTTCATTGATGATGTGGCTGCGAATGTCAGTGCAGCGCGTGAAGCGGGCTGGCATGCGCTGCAATTCGTCAGTCCGGACCGGCTGAGATGCGATCTGCGCTCGCTTGATGTGCCTGTCTGAGACAGCCTCACGTGTCGTAATTCTGCACTGCCCGGTCGTTTGACTTCACACGTGTTGAGCTGTTTTCACTATGGTTCACAGGCAGAAGGTTATCGCTCGGACCCCGGAGGGCTGATTATGAAGTCGCATGCACGTGTAGTTGTTGTTGGTGGCGGTGTCGTTGGCGTCGGCACGCTTTACGCACTGACCAAGAAAGGCTGGTCGGATGTGGTGCTGGTCGAGCGCAACGAGCTGACATCAGGCTCGACATGGCATGCGGCGGGCCTGCTGCCGCTGTTCAACATGTCGTATTCGGTCGGCAAGGTGCACCAATACTCGCTTGACCTGTATTCCAGGCTCGAGGAGGAAACCGGCCAGCATGTCGGCCTGCGTCAGGTATCGAACATCCGTCTGGCCCAGACCCAGGATCGCTGGGACGAGTTTATGTATTATGCCGGGGTGGCCGAAACCATCGGCGTGCACGTCAACCTGCTGACACCGGAACAGGTCAAGGAGATCTGGCCCCTGTGCAACACCGACGGCCTGTATGGCGCAATCCAGCATCCCACCGACGGCTATGTGCAGCCGGCTGACCTGACCCAGGCCATGGCCAAGGGCGCGCGCGACAACGGCGCGGAGATCTACCGCAACACCCGCGTGATTGCCATCGAGCAGAAGGCCAATGACGAGTGGCTGGTGAAAACCGACAAGGGCGACATCACCTGTGAGCACCTTGTTACGGCAACCGGCAATTTCGTGCGCCAGACCGGCGACATGCTGGGCCTGGACATTCCCGTCATCCCGGTCGAGCATCAGTATATCGTCACCGAGGCCCATCCGGAGATCAAGCAGCGCCAGGCCGACGGCCTGCCGGAAATGGGCGTCCTGCGCGATGCGGACTCTGCCTGGTACATGCGCGAGGAGGCAGGCGGGTTGATCCTCGGCCCGTATGAGCCCGGCGCACCGGTATGCTATGTGGACGGCCCGGACGAAGATGCTGAGTACGAACTGTTCCAGGAGGACCTGGACCGTATCGCGCCACACATCGAAAGCGCCTTTCATCGGGTGCCGGCGTTTGGTGAAGTGGGCATCAAGAAGGTCTACAATGGCGCGATCTGCTATACGCCGGACGGTTCGCCGATCATCGGTCCGGCGTGGGGCAGGAAGAACCTGTGGCTCAACGAGGGCCACTCGTTCGGTGTCACGGCGGCCGGCGGCGCCGGCTGGCAGCTGGCCGAGTGGATCGTCGAGGGAGAAAGCTCGATCGACATGCTCGGCATCGACCCGCGCCGGTTTGGCCCGTACGCTTCGCGCGGCTACCTGAAGTGCAAGAACGAAGAAGCCTACCGCAATGTGTTCACGCCGCATTACCCGGACGAGGAACGCTGGGACGCGCGTCCGCTCAAGACGTCGCCATGCTATGACCGGATGAAGGCGCTCGGCGCGGTGTTCGGTTCGGTCTATGGCTGGGAGCGCCCGAACTGGTTTGCACCCAGCGCCGATTACGGGTTCGAGCCTGATGAAATAGAGCGTCCCGACGTGATCACCAGGGAAAATCATGCCCCGGCGAAACCGGGTGAAAAGGTCAAGGAACTGTGGTCGTTCCGGCGCTCCAACTATTTCGAGCATGTTGGCAATGAAGTGAAGAACGTCACGGAGAATTGTGGCCTGCTGGATATGTCGGCTTTCGCCAAGTATGAAGTGACCGGACCGAAAGCTGCCGAATGGCTGGATTCGATACTGGCCAACCGGATACCGAAGGCCATCGGCCGGGTCGGCCTGTGCCACCTGCTCACCAAGCTGGGCGGTGTGCGCTCCGAGTTCACGGTGTACAAGCGCGCTGAAAACGACTTCTACCTGGTTGGACCCGGCGCCTATGAACGCCACGACTGGGACTACCTGACCAAGCTGAGGCCCGACACCGGTGTCGACCTGCAGAAGATAACGACGCAGATGGGCGTCCTGGTGCTGGCAGGTCCTAAGTCCCGCGACGTGCTGCAGAAACTGACCGACACCGACCTGTCCAATGACAGCTTCAAGTGGCTGACCGGCAAGTTCATCAATGTCGGCATCGCCCAGGCCCATGCGCTGCGGGTCAACTTTGTCGGCGAGCTTGGCTGGGAACTGCACCACCCGATCGAGATGCAGAACCTGATTTTCGACCTGGTGATGGAGGCAGGTGAAGAGTTCGGTATCAAGCCGTTCGGCATCCGGGCCATGGGCACCATGGCGGTGGAGAAATCCTACCGCCTGGTCGGGCGTGAACTGTCGGTTGAGTATTCGGCCTATGAATCCGGGCTCGACCGGTTCGTGCATCCCAACAAGGGCGACTTCATCGGCCGGGACGAACTGGTCAAACGCCATGCCGCGGGTGACGAGTGGACCTATGTGACGATGGAAGTGCATGACATCAAGGACTGCGACGCACGCGGTTCGGAAGCGGTCTATGATGCCTCGGGCACGCTGGTTGGGCGGGTGACCACCGGCTCCTATGGCTGGCGGGTCGGCAAGTCGCTGGCACTGGCCATGGTCAAGCCGGACAATGCGGCGGAAGGCAGCAAGCTGCAGGTGAAGATCCTTGGCGAACTGTTCCAGGCGACAGTCATCGCGGAAAGCCCATTCGATGCCGACAATGAGCGTCTGAGAGCCTAGGCTCACGCGCGTCTCACACGGTTGTGTGTTGATCGTTTTGAGGGCAGTGTCCAGTTAGACGGACACTGCCTATTTCTATTGGAGAAGCCTCATGCACTCGACCCTTGTTCCCGGACAAACCGTACCGGCCCTGAGCGTACCGCTGGCGGGCGGCGGAGAGTTCACACTTAGCGCCGATGCGCCGGAAAACTTCACTATCGTGATTTTCTACCGCGGCCTGCACTGCCCGATCTGCAAGGGCCAGTTGACCGACTTCCGGGCCAAACTTCATGAATTTGCTGCGCTCGGCATCGACGTGGTTGCGGTGAGCATGAACAGCAAGGAACTGGCCGAGCAGACCACGCGCGACTGGGATGTGTCGGGACTGAAACTGGGCTACGGTCTTACCAGGGACCAGGTCAAAGCCTGGGGCCTGTTCCTGTCATCGGCCATCAAGGATACTGAGCCTGATGTGTTTTCGGAACCCGGCATGGCGATCGTGCGGCCTGACGGCACCTTGTACCACTGGTCAGTGCAGACCGCGCCGTTTGGTCGGGCCAAGGCGGCCGAACTTGCCGGTGTGCTGAAATTCGTTATCGAGAACGACTATCCGGTGCGCGGCACGCTGGCGGCCAGAACTGACCCAGAGAATCGAGTTCCATCTGCTGCCGGTCATGAGTTCAATTGATGATTTTGGCGGCTCTCCGATTTTAAAACTTTGGAGGGTGCGACGTCAGCTATGAGGACGGAGCGGACCTTGGCACACTCACTTCAAATGACTGCTGTCTTAAAGACATCAGACCGCCTGTAATCGGTGACTTGCGCCTCCCAGCCAGTAGAGGCTCTCATTTTTTGACCTGACATCTGTTGATCCATGGTCGGACCCTTTGCCCAAGCGCCATTCTTGGCGATGGCTTCATCCGCGCTTACTGCCACTGGTTCGACCTGCGATCCGTAGGCCCGCACAACTGCCGAGACAATTTCACCAACTGCTACCCCTTCTTCAGCAACCGCGTTGAAATGTCCTTCAAGGTCCGGCCGTTCCATGAGATCGCAGTAGGCGCGCGCGAGATCAGCACTGTCGACAAGTGGCCATCGTGTCTTGGAACTTCCCCAAATCTCAATTGGTTGACCGGCTTTCGCTGCGGATATGTAGCGATGAAACACGCCGCCATCCACCGCATCATATACCATTGCCGGATGAATGACTGCCGTGATGAGGTTTGGCGCTCTGAGCAACTTTTCAGCATGAGAAACCATCCAAGCGAAAGATGGAAGCGGATCAAAAGGCCGTTCTTCGGTCGCGACCTCGTCCCCTGTCTCGCCGTATAGCCAACATCCTCCGGTGTATATCAAACGGACTGGCTTGGGTTGATCCCCTGCCACGTTGAGAATGGCAGACATCGCTTCTGCATCGACATCCCCCATATCGTCGCCGAACGTCGCTGCGACTTGGATGATTGCATCACACGAAACTGCAAAGGCTGCCCAGTCTTTTGGGGCTGTGAGGTCGCCTCTGCGGGGTACGGCCCCAAGCGCCATAAGCTTTTTGTCGGACGTTTGTGACCTGCTCAGCGCGACAACGTGATGGGAGCGCCTCACAAGTTCGACAACAATGGCACCGCCAATGGTTCCTGTTCCTCCCAGTACAAAAACGTTCATTAATGATCCCCTTGCAATTATCGGTCGCTTGAACCGTACAATCTCAACCAAGGTTGAGGTCAAACGAGAAATTCAGCGAAGCCGGCATTGGTGCGCTGTGCAGCATTGGTGAATATGGGCTCGAAGGAGAAGTTCACGTGCGTACGAAAAGTTTGAGCAATAGCGCGCCGTCATTCAACGCAATAGTGGACGGGCATCGGCTCTAGATTTGGCCCATTGATCGCCGCCGCGCCCTGGGCAGGCGCCACATCCATAGGGCACGCTGACAAGACAACGAACACGTCCGCCTCTGCCAAAAAAACAATGAAGTCTCCTGGTTTGCCCAGCGGTGATGTGATCTCGACCTCGTTGCCCACCACAGGAACGTTCATCCAAAGGTTGAGTGGATTGGGGACGTGCTTCGCTTCAACGCCGACGTCACGCAGTGCGGAAAGGTAGTTGTCGTGGCAATTGGCGTGACCAGCTTCGCAACCGTAGTGCGAATACAGCCAGTGGTCGCAACACGCAACGATTGTGTCGTGCGTCCCGTCAAAGCGCTCCTCCTTGATTCGGAGCATCGGACTCCGCCGGTTGCTGCAGAGTATGTCGCCTGGCTCAGGATGGAGATGCCCCGTCGTGCGTCGGGAATGTTCCATCGACATGTACTCGGTTGGATCAGCAGCCATGACGGCCCAGGTATCGACAACCTGGTCGCCAAAGGTGTTCACGAGACGCAGTCGCTGACCTCTCTTGAGCCGAACGGCGACGCCTTTCCTTGGTGGCAGTTCGATCATACACTTCTCTGACTTCGTCAATGGGGGAACTCTACCTTACTTCGTCATCAGAGACTGTTAAATCAACACCGACATCGACAGTCCGCTTCTCCTTCTGCGAGAATGATCGATCGAAGCGGAAATTCAATCATGCCCTGCAATGGCAGACACTCATCCATGTCGGCGCATCAGTCAATTTGGGCTCAAAGCAGAAATTCGGCGCGTATCAAAAAGCGCAATTGCACCTCGGATCCTTCCCCATGCGAACCCGGACTTCCAGTCATGGCTGATTCCACACGATCCGGCACATCTGAAACCGCAATGGCGCGAAGAATTGAGGCCCTTCGCGCCCTTTGAATTGTTGAATTATCAGAGATCGATTCCGATCAGGATCAGAACAGACCCTCAATCTGGTCGTCGTCATTGAGCATGATCGATTCCGCGGCCGGGACCGACGGCAGGCCGGGCATGGTCATGATCTCACCGCACACGGCAACCACGAAGCCGGCACCGGCCGACAGGCGCACTTCACGCACCGGCAGGGTGAAGCCGGTCGGCGCACCGCGGGCATTCGGATCGGTGGTGAACGAATACTGGGTCTTGGCCATGCAGACAGGTAGCTTGCCGTAGCCCTGTTCTTCCCAGGCCTTCAGCTGGTTCATGATCTTGGCGTCGGCGACCACGCCGTCGGCGCGGTAGATGCCCTTGGCAATGGCTTCCATCTTGTCGAACAGGCTCAGCTCGTCGGAGTACAGCGGCTTGAAGTCGGCTTCACCCCCTTCGATGATCTCCACCACCTTGTTGGCCAGGTCCTTGGTACCTTCCGAGCCATGCGCCCAGTGCTTGCACAGAACCGCTTCGGCGCCCTGGGATTTCACAAACTCGCTCAGGGCAGCAACTTCGGCGTCGGTGTCGGTGATGAAATGGTTGATGCCGACAACCGCCGGAACACCGAACTTCTTGATGTTCTCAATGTGACGGCCAAGGTTGGCGCAGCCGGCCTTGACGGCATCGACGTTTTCCGCGCCGAGGTCGTTCTTGGCGACACCACCGTTCATTTTCATGGCGCGGACAGTTGCCACGATCACGACGGCTTTCGGCTTGAGGCCGGCCTTGCGGCACTTGATGTCAAAGAACTTTTCCGCCCCGAGGTCGGCGCCGAAGCCTGCTTCGGTCACCACATAGTCGGCAATCTTCAGGGCGGTGGTGGTTGCCATAACAGAGTTGCAGCCATGGGCGATATTGGCGAACGGGCCACCGTGAACGAAGGCCGGGTTGTTTTCCAGGGTCTGCACCAGGTTCGGCTGGATGGCATCTTTCAGCAGGACGGTCATGGCGCCGTCGGCCTTGATGTCACGGCAGTACACCGGCGAGCGGTCGCGCTTGTAGGCGACGATGATGTCGCCGAGCCGGCGCTGCAGGTCGTCTATGTCGGTGGCCAGGCACAAAATCGCCATGACCTCCGAGGCAACGGTGATGTCGAAGCCCGCTTCGCGCGGGAAGCCATTGGCCACGCCGCCCAGGTTGCACACGATCTGGCGCAAAGCGCGGTCGTTCATGTCCATGACCCGGCGCCACGACACGCGGCGGATGTCGATGTCGAGCTTGTTGCCCCAGTAGACATGGTTGTCGAGCATGGCCGACAGCAGGTTGTGGGCCGAGGTGATGGCGTGGAAGTCGCCGGTAAAGTGCAGGTTCATGTCTTCCATCGGAACCACCTGCGCGTAACCGCCACCGGCAGCACCCCCCTTCATGCCGAAGCAGGGGCCGAGCGAGGCTTCGCGGATGCAGATCATGGCCTTTTTGCCGATGGCGTTCAGGCCGTCACCCAGGCCGACGGTGGTGGTTGTCTTGCCTTCGCCTGCCGGTGTCGGGTTGATGGCGGTCACCAGGATCAGATTGCCGTCATCATTGCCCTGCACAGACTTGATGAAATCAGCGGAGACTTTCGCCTTGGTATGACCGTAGGGAATGAGGTGCTGATCGTTGATGCCGATCTTGGCGCCAATTTCCATGATCGGCTTCATGGTCGCTTCGCGGGCGATCTCGATATCTGATTTCACCGATGCCATTTGGTAGTCCTCCTGAATTCCGGCTTTTTAAGGCTGTTGACCGCCAGTCTGCGGCTGTTTGTATATGTAAGCGCTTGGCTGAAGCGTGTCCCGGAGCGTGAAACCGTTGTTAATGGCCTTGACCATGCCGATGAGACGCCTAGTTTGAAGCCCCTTTAATACGCCCATGAGGCAGGGCCTGCCAATAGATGATGAAAAGGCACGTGATATGAGAAATTTTCATGTTCCCGGGCGGTCCGCGATATATGCGGCCGAGGCCTGTGTCGCCACATCTTCACCGCAGGCATCGCTGGCGGCAATTGATGTATTGAGGGCCGGCGGCAATGCGGCGGATGCCGCCATTGCGGCATCCGCCATACTGTGTGTGACCGAGCCGCAGATGACCGCCATCGGTGGCGACTGCTTTGCCTTGGTCGGTACACCTGACGGAGACGTGGCGGGGCTCAACGGATCCGGTCGCGCCAGCGCACACGCCGATGCCGACTGGCTCGAGGCCTCAGGTTTGTCAGAGATCGCGCCCGACAATGTCCACGCCATTACGGTGCCCGGCGCGGTGGACGGCTGGGCCACATTGCTTGACAGGTTCGGCACCAGGCCGTTGGGCGACCTGTTGCAGCCTGCGGTCAGGCTGGCCCGCGAAGGGCATCCGGTGGGTCCGAGAACCGCATACGACTGGGCCGAGCTGGCGGAGTTCATCGGTCTCGATGAAGGTGGCCGCATACACTACCTGCCCGATGGCAAGGCACCGGCGGCCGGACAGCTGGTGAAGCAGCCGGCGCTTGCCGACACGCTGGAGGTGATTGCGGCCAAGGGCCGGGATGGATTCTACCATGGTGAGGTGGCCGAAGACATTGTGGCCACGCTCAAGGCCAAGGGCAGCCTGATCACCATGGATGACCTGGCAGCGACCAAATCGTCCTGGGTGACGCCGATTGGCACGGTCTACCAGGGCCGGGAAATTCTTGAAATTCCTCCCAATGGCACCGGGCTGACGGCGCTGGTGGCGCTCAATATTCTCAGCCGGTTCGACCTGGCACAGTATGCACCGGAAAGCGTTGAGAGGCGGCATCTGGAGATTGAGGCTATCCGCCTGGCCTGGGTTATCCGCAACCGTCACATCGCCGATCAGGATTTTGCCGAGGTTCCGGTCGATGAGCTTCTATCCGATGCAACGGCCGACAAGCTGGCGGCGAAAATTTCCATGGACCGAGCCATCCCCGAACCTGAACAGGTGGTGCCGCTGCCGGGCTCCGATACGGTTTATCTGAGCATCGTCGACAAGGACCGCCTGGCGGTGTCGTTCATCAATTCGATTTTTCACGGCTTCGGCTCCGGCGTGGTGACGCCGAAGACCGGTATCATCCTGCAGAACCGGGGTGCCGGATTCTCAGCGGTGCCAGGCCATCCCAATTGCATAGGCCCGGGCAAGCGCCCGCTGCACACCATCATTCCGGCCATGGTGCGCGAGAACGGCAAGATCGTCGAGTCGTTCGGCGTCATGGGCGGGGCCTACCAGCCGATGGGGCATGTGGCGATGATGGTGAACCGCTATGTCTACGGCATGGATCCACAGGAAGCGCTGGAGTTTCCGCGCGCCTTTCATGATGAGGGGCAGTTGGGGCTTGAACAGGGTGTGCCGCAGCAGGTGGCAGACGGGCTGGCTGCGCTGGGTCATAGGGTGCATCGTCCGGAAGAGCCCTATGGCGGCGGCCAGATCATCTCCATCGATCCTGAGACCAGTATGCTGTGCGCCGGCTCCGAGCCGCGCAAGGACGGGTTTGCCGTCGGCTATTGACCGGGGTCAGGCATCTGCAACCCGGCCCGCATCAAAAGCTAGTCCTTGCCGGCCAGCTTCTCGATCTGGGACTGCATTGACTTAATCTGGTTGCGCAGTTCGTCGAGGTCGGTTTCGGGCGATGCATCGGGCTCCGCAGGTGTCTCCGGTTTGGCCGGTTCTTCGGCTGCCTCCGGCGCCGCGCCATTTGCATTCTGCATGGCCGCGAACGGATTGAACAACTGCATGGCGTCCTGGAACATGGCCATGTTCTTGCGGGCCTGATCTTCCATCGACTTTATCATCTCGGTGCCTGCGGTTCCCACCATCTCCTCGCGCAGCCGCTCATGCTCGCGGGTCAGGTGCTCCATCGAAAACTGCAGGTAGCTGGGCACGAACGCCTGCATGCTGTCGCCGTAGAAGCGGATCAGCTGGCGCAGGAAGTCGATCGGCAGCAGGTTTTCTCCCTTCGCCTCTTCCTCGAAGATGATCTGGGTCAGGACCTGGCGGGTGATGTTTTCACCGCTCTTGGCGTCATGAACTACAAAATCACTGCCGTCCTTGACCATCTGCGACAGGTCATCAAGCGTTACGTAGGCCGAACTCGCGGTATTGTAGAGACGTCTGTTTGCGTACTTTTTAATGACAATCGGGTCGCTCTTGTCGTCGGACATATTTGCTACTCTGTGGTCTCGAGATAACGGGGACGGCCTGATCTGTTTCCAGTCCGTCTTTGCATTGCAGCATATACACGGCTTTGCACGCTTGTCGAGCAACGTGATGACGAGTTTCCATTGACTGGATTGGGGTAAATCGTGTGTGCTGTATTTTTGCTTGGCCTTGGCGGCGGCTCATTTGCCGCACGGACCGCGACTAATTGTGCATTGCACAATGGGTCTCGTTAGGGCAAGTGTGTCGCAACCCTGAATGCATGTGTTACGTAGTTAAGAAGGATGATGTCCATGCCCACTTCCGATAATGATGTTGTTGTTGTCTCAGCGGCCCGCACCCCGGTCGGCTCTTTCAACGGAGCGCTGAGCCAGGTGCCGGCATCTGAACTTGGCACCGCAGCGCTGAAGGCGGCGATGGACCGTGCCGGTCTTGACGGCAAGGATGTCGACGAAGTCATCCTGGGTCAGATTCTCACCGCGGGCGCCGGTCAGAATCCGGCCCGCCAGGCATCGGTCAATGCCGGTATCCCGGTCGAAAGCCCGGCCTGGGGCATGAACCAGCTGTGCGGCTCCGGCCTGCGCGCTGTAGCGCTGGGCATGCAGCAGATTGCCAATGGCGATGCCAATATCATCGCTGCTGGCGGACAGGAGTCCATGAGCCAGGCTCCCCATTGCCAGCATCTTCGCAACGGTGTGAAGATGGGCGACTACAAGATGATCGACACCATGATCAAGGATGGCCTGTGGGACGCGTTCAACGGCTATCACATGGGCACCACGGCAGAAAACGTCGCCAAGCAATGGCAGATCACCCGCGAGCAGCAGGACGAGTTTGCGGTAGCGTCACAGAACAAGGCGGAAGCAGCGCAGAAGGCCGGCAAGTTCGCGGATGAAATCTGCCCGGTCACCATCAAGACCCGCAAGGGCGACATCGTGGTTGACCAGGACGAGTACATCAAGCACGGCACAACCAAGGAGTCGGTGGGCAAACTGCGCCCGGCCTTTGACAAGGAAGGCTCGGTCACGGCCGGCAACGCGTCCGGTATCAATGACGGCGCCGCCGCTGTTATCCTGATGAGCGCGGCAGAAGCCAAAAAGCGCGGCCTGACGCCGCTGGCGCGGATCGCCTCTTGGGCAAATGTCGGCGTTGACCCGGCCATCATGGGGACCGGGCCGATCCCGGCATCGCGTGCCGCGCTTGAAAAGGCCGGCTGGAAGGTCGAGGACCTCGACCTTGTGGAAGCCAACGAGGCGTTTGCGGCGCAAGCCTGTGCAGTGAACAAGGACATGGGCTGGAACCCGGACATCGTAAACGTCAACGGCGGTGCCATCGCCATCGGTCATCCGATCGGCGCATCAGGCGCTCGCGTGTTCGTGACCCTGCTGCATGAGATGCAGAAGCGCGATGCCAAGAAGGGCCTCGCCACACTGTGCATCGGCGGTGGCATGGGCGTTGCCATGTGCGTGGAACGCGACTGAAACAGATCGTAAAACAGGGAGTAGAATTACATGTCACGTATTGCAGTCGTGACCGGGGGAACCCGGGGAATCGGTGCGGCTATCGCCACGGCGCTGAAGGATGCCGGTTACAAGGTCATCGCCAGTTATGCCGGCAATGATGAAGCGGCCACAAACTTCAAGGCGCAGACCGGGATTGAAGTGATGAAGTGGGACGTCGGCGATTTTGGCGCCTGCGAAACCGCGCTGAAGAAGATCGAGAACGATTTCGGTCCGGTCGACATTCTCATCAACAATGCCGGCATCACCCGGGATGCCATGTTCCACAAGATGACACCGGAAAACTGGAATGCGGTCATCAACACCAACCTGAACTCGCTGTTCAACATGACGCGCCCGGTCTGGGAAGGCATGCGCGAGCGCGGCTTCGGCAGGGTGGTCTGTATTTCATCGATCAACGGCCAGAAGGGCCAGATGGGCCAGGCAAACTATTCCGCCGCCAAGGCCGGTGATATCGGCTTCGTCAAGGCGCTGGCCCAGGAAGGCGCCAAGAAGGGCATTACCGTCAACGCGGTTTGCCCCGGCTATATCGGAACCGAGATGGTGCGCGCCATACCGCAGGATGTCCTGGACAAGGCGATCCTGCCGCACATTCCGGTGGGACGGCTGGGAGAGCCCGAAGAAATTGCCAAATGCGTGCTGTTCCTGGTCGGCGATGATGCCGGGTTCATCACCGGTTCGACCATTTCCGCCAATGGCGGCCAGTACATGCTGTAAACGGCCACGCAAATTGCCGGCCATGATCAAGGGCAGCGGATTGTTTCGCTGCCCTTTAAATTCGACAGCAGGTCACCTAGATAACACGCAGAGCAACGTGCGGCGTTCACGCGCCTCGCGTTGTTCTGATTTATGGGGAATTCAGGCAGGGGCTCATGACGACATTTTTCGGATTGCTGGCGGGGTTCGTTCTGCTGCTGGCAGGTGGTGAGTTTCTGGTGCGGGGTGCGGCTGCCCTGGCCTTGCGCTTCGGCCTGTCAAACCTGGTGGTCGGCATCATTATCGTCGGCTTCGGCACCTCGGTGCCGGAACTGGTCGCCTCGATCCAGGCCGCGCTCGCCGGCGCGCCCGGCATCGCCATGGGCAATGTGGTCGGATCGAACATTGCCAACATTCTGCTCATACTCGGTGTCGGAGCGGCGATCTATCCGATGGTGTGTTCCGATGCGGCGGTGTTCCGGGACGGCTTCTTCATGATCTTCACCGCCTCCTTGCTGGGTGTGGCGTGTTACTCGGGCGTGCTGTCGCTGACCTGGGGACTGATCTTCATCGCCATCCTCATCATCTATATGGGCTTCCTGCTGTATTCCGACCGGCAGAAGAACGGCAAGAAACAGACGATGCCGGACGATGACCTGCCGGCGCCGTCAAAATCAGTCTGGCTGGATCTGGTGTTCGTGGTCTGCGGCATAGCGGCCGTTGTATTCGGCGGCAAGCTGCTGGTGGAAAATGCAATTGAAGTGGCTAAGTCCTTCGAGGTGTCGGACGAGGTTGTCGGGTTGACGCTGGTTGCCATCGGCACGTCGTTGCCGGAACTGGCGACAGCGATCATTGCTGCCATGCGCAAGCATTCGGACATCGCACTGGGCAACGTGCTGGGTTCGAACATCTACAACATTCTTGGCATCGCCGGGATCACCGCGGTGATTTCACCGATTCCGGTATCCAATGAAATGCTCAAGGTCGACATTCCCGTCATGATCGGCGTTTCGCTGGTGCTGTTCTTCCTGGCCGTCGTGGTCAAGCGCTTCGGCAAGCGCGTCGGCTTTGCTTTCCTGGCGGGTTATGCCGCCTTCATCTATGCCGTCGTTGCCTGACCCGGCGCCGGGCTGGGGCCGGTCAGAAACTGTCCTTGGCCCGGCGCACTTCGGCAAAGTGGGCGGCAGAGCCTGCGCGCAGGAACGGGTTGGTCTGCAACTCCTCGGCGATGGTGGTCGGCACCGTCGGCTTGCCCTCGGCACGCATCTTTGTAATTTCCTCGGCACGGGCGCGCAGCGCTTTGTTGTCCGGCTCGATGCTGAGCGCGAATTCCGCATTGGCGGCCGTATATTCATGGCCGCTGTAGACGATGGTGTCCGCCGGCATGGTCTCGAACACCTGCAAGGATGACCACATCTGTTCCATGGTGCCTTCAAACACCCGTCCGCAGCCGAGCGTGAACAGCGTGTCACCAGCAAACACAACGCCGTCGTCCGCGAAATGCCAGGTGATGTGGCCGAGCGTATGACCGGGCGTATGGATGATCTGCGCGACATGGCCGGCGAAGTCGTAGATGCCGCCCGGGACCACGGTCTCGGTCAGCCCTGGCAGGGAGTTTGGCTCCTCAGCGCTGCCGACGACCGCGCAGTTCCATTTGTCCTTGAGTTCCAGCACGCCGCCGACATGGTCATTGTGATGGTGGGTGATCAGGATATGGGTCAGGTTCCATCCGGTGTCGGCCAGGGCTTTTTCAACGGCAGCGGCTTCCGGCGCATCAATCGAGGCGGTCTGCCCGGTTTCGGGACAGTGCATCAGCACTCCGTAATTGTCGCTGAGGGCCGGAAACAGATGGTACTGGAGTTTGGACATGTTGATCCTGTTGTAACGGGGTGAGTTTGGGCTAGGTTTAGGGCATGGATGTTGTCGACCTGAAAGAGTTTTACGCCAGCCGGCTTGGCCATGCAACGCGCCGCATTATTGTGTCGCGGCTGCGTGCGCGGATGCGCGGTTTGAACGGGGCGCGCATACTGGGGCTTGGCTATTGCACCCCATACCTCGATGGCCTGGCCGGCGAGGGGCGCAACGTCATGGCCATGATGCCGGCCCGGCAGGGTGTCGTGCACTGGCCGGCCAAGGGCAACAGCGCCAGCGCGCTGGTGGATGAGGCCTGTCTGCCGCTGGCTGACGGCAGCATGGATTTCGTGCTGGTGGTGCACGGGCTGGAACTGACCGACCAATTGCCGGACATGCTGCGCGAACTGTGGCGGGTGCTGGCGCCGCAGGGCCGGGCGGTGTTTATCGTGCCGAACCGGCGCGGTCTCTGGGCGCGGTTCGACAGCACGCCGTTTGGCCACGGCAGGCCGTTTTCCCGCGGCCAGCTGACGACGCTTCTGCGCAATGCGCAGTTTTCACCGGCTGAGTGGACGTCCATGCTGTTCATGCCGCCGAGCAAGCGCCGGTTCATGGTGCGCAGTGCCACCCTGTGCGAGCGGATGGGGTCATGGATTGGTCCCGGGTTTTCCGGGCTGATCATGGTTGAGGCAATCAAGCAGGTGTATGCGGTCACCGGCGGCAAGCAGAAGCGCCAGCTGGTGCCGTCACTGCGGCCAAACATTATTCCGCAGCCGGCACGCGCAGGACTGAACGTGCGGTCCCCGTCACAGACCTGATGCGTTTGTCTTTGATTTTTTGCTGAAAGGCTCTAGAGCCTTTCAACCCCAAATGAAAACTTTTGATGGCACCAAATCAGTTCACTCGGCTAGGCGCAAAGCGCAGCGCGATGTGGTGCATCGGGCAAGCTTTGCAACGACGCCGATGGACTGATTTGGTCCACCGAAGGCCGGTTTTCTGCACCCGCTGGACATCGTTACGGCTCTCTTGTGGTCAACCAGACCACCGCGAAAGCCATGCCTCGCCAGCGAATGCAGAAAACTGGTCAAACGCTTCCATTTGGGGCTGAAAGGCTCTAGAACCATCCGACGTTGCGGAGATATCTCCGATACAACTTCACATGGGCAGCTTTCCGCATGGAAAAACCGGATATTCAAACGTCTGAGCTGAATGGTATCAGGCAGGAGATCGACAGCATTGACGAGCAGATCGTCGAACTGTTGTGTGCCCGGTTTGCTGCCAGCGAAAAAGTGCGGCTGGCCAAGACCGCGGACCTTGTGAGCGGCGCCATGCCGTACCGGCCGGGCCGCGAGGCGGTTATCCTGCGCCGGCTGGTGGAGGTGGCGGCGGGCCGTGTGCCGCTGGCCGTCATCGAACGGATCTGGCGCACGGTGATGTCGGCATCTGTCCTTGCCCAGGCGGATGTCAGCATCGTCACCATCGCCGAAGTGATGAACGATCACCGTTACAGACAGGCCATAGACCTGTTTGCCTCCCTGGTGCCGGTGAGGAAAGCCACGTCGCTGAAGGCAGCGCTCGCGTCACTTGCAGAAGGTGAACAGGGGCTGGTGGTGGTGCCGATGAAGCTCGACTGGCTGAGTGTGCTGGAGCAGGCACACGACAGCAAACCGGCGCGCGTGGTCGCGGTGTTGGCTGCAGGTTCCGACAAGCCGGGACGGTCTCTGGCAGTGCTCGGCCACGCGACCAGTGAGCCGACGGGAGAAGACGAGACGCTGCTGGTGACCACCGGCAAGCTGCCGCGCGACTTCGTGCCCAAACCGATTTGGCATCTGAAGCTGGCCGATGACGTATACCTGACGTCGGTTCCCGGATACCTGGACCTGGCGGAGCAACCGCTGGTCAGCCTGAAGGGCAATATCGGCCTGGGTTTGAAGATTGCCGGCAGATATCCAAGCGCGGTGGAGGGCAACAAACCATGAGTGACGCAAAAGACATGCCGCGACCGCGTGACGGTGTTCTGGACATTGCAGCCTATGTACCGGGAAAATCCGACGGCTCGGGCCAGGGCAAGGTGCATAAGCTGTCGTCGAACGAGTCGCCGCTCGGGCCCAGTCCGGCGGCCATGCAGGCCTATGCGGACTGCATGCAGAACCTGGCCTTGTATCCCGACGGTGCGTCGAGCTCATTGCGCGAGGCCTTGGCGGAGGCGCACGGCATCAACCCGGCCAACATCGTGTGTGGCGCCGGGTCGGACGAGCTGCTGCAGTTGCTGGCCAGCGGCTACCTGCAGCCCGGTGACGAGGCCATTCATACCGAGCACGGGTTTCTGGTCTACCCGATCGTCATCCGGGCCAACGGAGCGACACCCGTCATGGTGGCTGAGAGCAACCTGACGGCGGACGTGGATGCGATCCTCGATGCGGTAACACCTCGCACCCGCCTGGTGTTTCTGGCCAACCCGAACAATCCGACCGGGACCTATATTCCCTTTGACGAGGTCAAGCGGCTGCATGCCGGGCTGCCGGCAGACTGTTTGCTGGTGATCGACGCGGCCTATGCCGAGTATGTGCGCCGCAATGATTACGAAGCCGGGATGGAGCTGGTTTCGACGTCGAAGAACGTGGTCATGACGCGGACGTTCTCCAAGGCTTACGGGCTGGCAGGATTGCGGCTGGGATGGGCGTATTGCCCGGCCAATGTGGCGGATGTGCTGAACCGCATTCGCGGGCCGTTCAATGTGGCCATGCCGGCGATTGCCGCCGGAGCAGCAGCGATAAAGGATGCCGGGCACCTGGCCAGGGCGGTCGAGCACAACGATGTCTGGCTGCCGAAAGTGACATCGGCGGTTGAGGCGATGGGCCTGACGGTGATCCCGAGCGTCGGTAATTTCGTGCTGGTTCAGTTTCCGGTGGACGGCTCCAAAACGGCTGCGGAGGCGGATGCCTTTCTGGCCTCAAACAATGTGATTGTGCGGCGTATGGATGCCTATGGCCTGCCGGGAGCCCTGCGGGTGTCGATTGGCGATGAGGCCGGGTGCAACGCGTTTGTCGATACACTTCGATCGTTTATGGCGGACTGACCGGCATGGCATTTGCACCGTTTGAGAAAGTCGCCCTGATCGGATTGGGCCTGATCGGCTCGTCGCTGTCGCACGTCATGCGGCGGGAAAAACTGGCCACGTCGATATCAGGCCATGCCCGGTCCGCCGCAACCCGTGAGCGGGCCATGGAACTGGGCCTGGCTGATACCATGCATGAACATGCTGCGGACGCGGTACGCGATGCGGACCTTGTCGTGCTGTGCGTTCCGGTCGGGGCGTGCGGGCCGGTGGCGGAGGCAATAAGCAAAGCGCTGAAACCTGGAGCGATTGTAACCGATGTGGGGTCAGTCAAGTCGGCGGTCATCCGCGAGGTGTCACCGCATATTCCTGGCAATGTCCATTTTGTGCCCGGGCATCCGATTGCCGGCACCGAGTATTCCGGTCCGGATTCCGGCTTTGCCTCTCTGTTTGAAAACCGCTGGTGCATCCTGACGCCGCTGGGCGGAACCGATGCGGATGTCACAGCGCGGTTGACGGCGTTCTGGAAGGCGTGCGGGTCCAATGTCGATATAATGGACGCCGACCATCATGACCGGGTGTTGAGCATTACGTCCCACCTGCCACAACTGATTGCGTTCAACATCGTCACGACGGCGGCAGACCTCGAAGAGGTGACGCAGCAGGAGGTCATCAAGTATTCCGCCGGCGGGTTTCGGGATTTTACCCGCCTTGCCGCTTCCGACCCGACCATGTGGCGCGATGTCTACCTGAACAACAAGCAGGCGGTGCTGGAACTGCTGGGCAGGTTTTCGGAAGACATGTCGGCGCTGCAGCGAGCCATCCGTTGGGGCGATGGTGACATGCTGTTCGACACGTTCACGCGCGCGCGCGGCATTCGCCAGCGTATTATCGAAGCGGGCCAGGACACCGACGAACCGGATTTCGGCCGTGGATCGCAGCACAGCGAGACTACTGCTCCCGCTGACGGCAGGGACTAATTTCTAGTCTGAGCCGGCGACCGCGAACGGTCCCCAGTACCAGGTCCGGCCCTTAAGCTGGATGGGCAGCTTGTTGTCGTTGGCCTTGAGCAGCGGGTTGATCACCGCCCGGGCGGCATTCATTTCAGCATCACCCAGGTCGCCCAGGTATTGCACGATCCATATGGCATCGAGGTAATTGGAAGGCTCCGACAGGAGATCGAGACTTCCCTCTGTGGGTATTTCGCTGGCGAGGGTGCCGGTGACCACAAAGTTTTCAAGCTGTGCTGTCTCGGTGGACAGGCCTGACAGGGTGGCCATCAGGTCGAGGCGCTGCGTATCCGACGCCGGACGCAGATGGGATTCCGCCTTGCTGATCTGGAGCTGTTTCTTATTGGCGAGGGCGAGTGTCTGGTTTTCAGCCAGCAGGGAAGCAAGCGCCAGGTTGCCGTCCTCGACACGGTAGGAAAAACGGATCGGATCGCCGGAAATCCTGACATTGTCCAGGTTCACCGGGCCAAACAGCGCGCCAATGATGTGGTTTGGGTTCCATGCCTGGCCGATCAGGCGCAGCTTGTCGGCCTGCAGATTGCCGCCGGCGAGTTCGGTGGACATGCCGGCACAGTCGAAATGGATACGGAACGGATAACCACCCCAGCTGCGTTCATTGCATTTCAGCGCGAGGTGGTCGGACTCCAATTCCGCCAGTCGCTGCTGGGCAGCTCCCAAAGCAATGTACCAGTAGACACTCCAGGCCAGGGCGATGCACAAAAAGACGATAAGCGGAGCCATCATCTTCAGGGGCGACACGCGTTTGATCTCAAGCGGGTTGTTCATAGCACCAGGACCGGCAGATTTAGATGGTTGAACGTGTGATTCTCTGGCAATTTATCATGGTGTCTGCCGGAGCGGAAACAGCGCAACTGCTAAGCAGCGGAACGGATGAATATTTGGTAAGCGGATGACCACGGATTTCTGGGTGTTTGGATACGGGTCGCTGATGTGGCGGCCGGGATTTGAGTTTGAAGAACGCCGTGGCGCGGTCATGCATGGTGTTCACCGGCGGCTGTGCATCTATTCACATGTGCATCGCGGCACGCCGGACAGGCCCGGCATGGTGCTGGGGCTTGACCGCGGCGGGTCGTGCAGAGGGATTGGCTACCGTGTTGCCGACAGCAGGCGCGACGACACCATCGCTTATTTACGCGAGCGCGAACAGGTGACGATGATCTACAAGGAACGCTGGCGTGACATGCTGGTCGACCGGGACGGAACAGCTCACAAGGTAAATGCGCTGGTCTACCTGGTCGATCAGGACCATGCGCAATATGCAGGCAAGAGATCAGCCGAAGACCTGCTGCCGTTTGTGCTGCAGGGACACGGCATTGGCGGCCCCTGCATCGACTATATCGCCTCAACGCTCGATCACATCGAGGAGCTTGGGTTCGAGGACAGGCATCTTTCGGAAGTGCTGGCGCTTGCTAGAGCACAATGAGGCCAGATGCTTTAGTCTAACCTCAATGCGCTCCAGGAACGGTTCAGGCAGCCATATCTGAAAACAGCGGCAGCGTCGCCTGAACAAACCGGGCGGTATCGCGAGCCGGCAGCGGGCGGCACACAGATGGAGCAGCGGCGGCATCCAGTTCAAGCGATGCGGCAAGGTCGTCATACGCCCGCAATGTCTGGCTTTCATCGCCAGCCAGCAGGTGCACATGAATTTCACAGGCACCATCGGTCATCTCGGCCGGCAGCGGAAAATCCCATAAGGGTGAAAACCGCCCCATGCGAACCGGCACCCGGGCACCGCTCTCAAGGCGGCGGACCATGACATAAATGGCACCGGGCAATGGCGGGCAGTCTTCGATGCTGTAAACGGAATGGATATAGCGCTTGCCGGACGATCCGGTCCAGAACCAGAATCTGTCACTGAACTCGTTTTCCAGCTCGGCGCTCGCGCTAAAACCCATGGCTATTCTCCTGTTGTTCTGATGAGAACAAAAGTAGAACAAAATGCTTGTAAGGTCAAGATCAAATGTGCGGGATCAGCCGCATTTTGAGTAGCCGCAGGACATGCAGGTGGCGCATCCTTCCTGGAAAACCAGGGAAAATTCGTTGCATTTCGGACATTGTGGGCCGGCACGCCCGGTATTGTCGCCGACGGCCAGACGCCGGGCGTCAACGGAGGCCGGATCCGCACCGGACAGGTTCTTCACATCCTTCAGAAATCCGGTCGCCAGCATGTGCTTTTCGATGACGCCTCCGATGGCGGCCAGCAGCGACGGTACATAGCGGCCTTCCATCCAGTGGCCGCCGCGCGGATCAAACACCGCCTTCAGTTCCTCGACAACAAAGGACACGTCGCCACCGCGCCTGAACACCGCGGAGATCATGCGGGTCAGCGCCACAGTCCAGGCATAGTGCTCCATGTTCTTCGAATTGATGAATATCTCGAACGGCCGCCTGCGGTCATTTTCGATGATGTCGTTGAGCGTGATGTATATGGCGTGATCGCTGTCACCCCATTTCAGCTTGTAGGTGAACCCCGGCAGCACCGGATCGCGATCCAGCGGCTGGCGCATGTAGAAGATACCGGCTTCATTGTGGCCGACCGGTGCCGCAGGTGCTTCGAGCGGCAATGCGGTTTGCGCTTCCGATGTCTCGTCGGTGTCGACCTCAGACAGGACCGAGCCGGTAATGTCGTTGGGCCGGTAGGTCGTGCATCCTTTCAGGCCCAGGTCCCAGGCCTCAAGATAGACATCGCTGAAGTCCTCGAAAGAGATGTCCTGCGGGCAGTTGACGGTCTTGGAGATGGAGCTGTCGACATGCGCCTGCAGGGCAGCCTGCATGACCAGGTGGTCGTGTGGTGTGAGGTCTGCCGTGGTGACGAACGCATCCGGCAACTGCGCTTCGCTGCCGCGCAATGCGCGGAAGGCCCGCAGCGCATAGTCTTCAACCTGTTCAATGCTGTGGCTGCCGTCCGGCTGCAGTACCTTGCGATTGTAGTTCAGGGAAAACACCGGCTCGACGCCCGATGATACATTGCCGGCAAACAGCGATATGGTGCCGGTCGGCGCGATGGAGGTGAGCAGCGCATTGCGGATGCCGTCTTTTCGGATGGCGGCGCGCACGTCGTCGTCAAGATCGCGGACATGTCCCGATGCCAGATATTCCTCGCTGTCGAACAGCGGGAACGAGCCTTTCTCCGCTGCAAGTCCGGAACTTGCCAGATAGGCAGCGCGCTCGATTGCCTGCATCCAGCTCTTGGCGGCGCCTGCAGCGTCATCGGATCCATAGCGCAGCCCGCACATGGCAAGGGCATTGGCAAGCCCGGTTACACCGAGGCCGATGCGCCGCTTGGCACTGGCCTCGGCCGCCTGTTCGGGAAGCGGGTATTTGGAGACATCAACCACATTGTCGAGCATGCGCACGGCGATGCAGGTGATGCGCTCAAGTTCCTTCATGTCCAGTTGCGCGGCGTCCGAAAACGGTGCCGTCACCAGGCTGGCAAGGTTTATCGAGCCAAGCAGGCAGGCGCCATAGGGCGGCAGTGGCTGTTCGCCGCACGGGTTGGTGGCGTGAATGGTTTCGCAGTAAGACAGATTGTTGCGCGCATTGATCCGGTCGATGAAGATCACGCCGGGCTCGGCATAGGCATAGGTTGCCTGCATGATCTTGTTCCACAGGTCACGGGCGCGGACGATCTTGAAGACGGTGCCGCCAAACACCAGCGACCAGTCCTCGTCGGCCTTCACCGCCGCCATGAACGGATCGGTGACCAGCACCGACAGGTTGAACATGCGCAGGCGCTGCGCCTCCTGCTTGGCGGCGATGAAATCCTCGATATCGGGATGGTCGCAGCGCATGGTCGCCATCATGGCGCCGCGCCGCGAACCGGCCGACATGATGGTGCGGCACATGGCGTCCCAGACATCCATGAAGCTCAACGGCCCGGAGGCATCCGCGCCGACACCCCTGACCGGCGCGCCCTCGGGCCGGAGGGTTGAGAAGTCGTGGCCGATGCCGCCGCCCTGCTGCATGGTCAGCGCGGCCTCGCGCAATCCGTTGAAGATGGCGCCCATGTCGTCTTCGATGGTGCCCATGACGAAGCAGTTGAACAGCGTCACATTGCGGTCGGTGCCGGCGCCGGCAATGATGCGGCCTGCGGGGAGAAACTTGTACCCGGACATGACCTCGGCAAAGGCCTGTTCCCAGCGGGCCCTGAGCTTTGGCTTCTCAGGTGCGGCCAGCGCCTTTGCAACCCGGTCCCAGGTGTCGTCAACGGTCTGATCAACGGCTGCACCGTCCGGCGACTTGAAGCGGTACTTCATGTCCCAGATTTCGCGGGAAATCGGATCAAGTGCGGTGTCTGTAGCCACGACGGTTGCTCACAACTGGTGTGCTGGACGGAACATCATCCCATATATTCATGGTTTGTTCTACCTAAAAATAGGTTGCCATCCGGTTAACCTGCAAGGGGACAAGCGTGATCGCGCGGTTCATCCCGATCTTCTCGGTTCAACTAGTCAAATGCTCGTAAGCCGCCGCAAGTTTAGCCGCCGAAGAGTTCGCTGAGCCAGGCTGATGTGACCGGCCGAATGTGGTGATTGTCACAGCGCTCATGCAAATAACCAAATAGTATTCATTTGGTATCGGTTCCATACAATGATGGAGGTGAAGCATGTCAGATATAGTGGAGACAAATACAGACAAACATAATGATGCAATAGCGACGGATTTTCTTAATCCGAATTCAATGCTCACGCCGGGCTTTGCCGGCGGGGTCACAATGATGATTACAAACGCCTTGTGCGCAATTTTTGTAATTCCGGTCGCATTGACGGGACTTGCAATCAGTGCGCTGTTTGGGACCCTCGTCATTGCGACGACAGGGTCATGGCTGCAAAAGGGCGTATACTATGTGTTGAATTCCCTGATCATCTTCTGTGTCGCCATGGGGTCGGGCAACCTTGCCAATCAAATTGAACGGCGGCCAGGCACCAATGGGGCCGCGCTTTCGCTTGTCAGTCCGGCCCACGCGCAAGTTGCAATAGGCGGCGAAACGAAATCCGGCCTGTACCTGCAGGAACTGGAAAAAATCACCGCTGACCAAAGCCTGTCAAACGATCAAAAGATGAAAAAGATCGAAACCTTCAACCAAAACTGGAGAGCTCGGCAATTGCCGAATTCGAACTCAGGCCAGGAAAACGGCGTGTTTTTTAAATCCTGGTCAATAATCAAGTAGGCGCTTGCATACCGTTGGGTTGAGTTCGGTGACTCTGTTGATGACACATTGCTGTTGTTGACGCCCACAGACCTAATGGCAATTGTCATCGCCTAGCCGCTGACGGCCATGGGAAGTATCAGGCCCCATGGTGTTTCCCGGGCCGGGCCTAACGCCTCAAATCCCGCCTTCTTGTACGCTGCAATGGCGCGGGTGTTGTCCGGGTGCGGGTCAGTTGCGATCATCGGGACACCTTCGTCAAACAGCATCTTCAGACGTTCTGCGATGAAGGCGGGGCCGTGCCCCTCTCCGGTCATGTCGGGCTCACCAATGAACTGGTCGATGCCTCGAGAACCCTTTGGAAGATGATAGAAATGGTGATCCTCCCATCCATGAACCGTATAGTCCTGCATGTAGGCAAAAGGCCTTCCAGCTAGACTGACAATCCACCTTCTTACACGCTTGTCTTCGAAATCCCTGGCGTCACCTGGTTCTACTGAATCCCACCATTCGCAAACATGGGGCCGGGACTGCCACTCCAGCAGCAGATCGAGATCAGCGGCGCTTGCATTTTCAAAGGTATATCGGCTCGTCGCATTCATATCGGCACGGTAACATATTGATTGACGGCTGGATTGGACTCCGGGCAATCATTCGCGCCTCCTCATAGCTCCAGGAGGCGATGCCGGTCATGGCCTTCACTGTGCTGCCGCTAGTCTAACTCGCTCCTGATCCAGTCCAGGACTTTGGAGGTGTGAGGTTTTGATTTCCAGTTTCTGGGCTTGTAGACGCCAAAGCTGTCGGGAACGCTGACATGCTGCTTGAACGGCCTGACCAGTTCGCCGGAACTGAGCAACCGCTCGCTGGCGCGTTTCCAGCCCAAAGCTATGCCATGCCCTTCAACCGCCGCCTGCATCGTCAACGGATAGCTGTCGTAGATTTCACCGGCACGGCTCACATGGGCATCAACACCCATGCGTTCAAACCAGCTGTCCCAGCCCAGCCAATCCGGAGGAGAGCTGCTATGATGAAGCAGACGGTATTCCGGCAATTTCTCCAATGACAGAGGCTGGGTCTGGTTTGCCAGGAATTTCGGGCTGCAGACCGGAAAGACATCGTCGGAAACGGCAAACACCAGATCGGCATTTGTGGCTTCACGCCCGACCGTCTGCAGGGCCAGGTCGAAACGCTCAGTTGTCTCGGTCAACGGGCGGGTGGACGTGATAACCCGAACGCCGATATCCGGGTGCTTTTGATAGAATTCCGACAGACGCGGCATCAGCCAATACAGGCCCTCGCACAGTTGCGAGCGCAGCAGAACCTCTCCGCCATCTCGCGAATGGCGTAGTTCGTGGACGTGGTTGCCGATTTCATGCAGGGACCGGGTCAGGGTTTGGCTGAATGCCCGTCCGTCTTCGGTGAGATGAACAGCGCGATTTCGGCGCTCAAACATTTTCGTCCCCAAATGGTCTTCCAGGGCCCGTATCTGTCTGCTGACAGCAGCTTGCGTCAGTCCCAGTTCCTCTGCGGCCTTGGTGATGCTGCCGAGCCTTGCCGCTGCTTCAAACGGCAGAAGACTGGCGAGGGGAGGGAGCGCCATTCTCAAATTTTGCATAACTCATGGTAATGCATCAGGAACGAGAAGTAAATTTTCCGCTCGAGAAATTGGGAATATAGGTGGCCAAACAGATGTTTTCATGAAGTTCAGGTAATGCAAAAACAGACAGAAAAATCGCCAGACAACACCCCACTGGCTGTGGTTGTGATTGTTCTGACCGTCTTGGCACTTTCTTTGGGTGACGCACTGATCAAGTTCACCAGCGGCGAGTTTGTCATCTGGCAGATCTTTGTGCTGCGCTCGCTTTTGGTGCTGCCCGTCCTGTTGGTGCTGTTGAAGTTCAAGGCGCCGGAAGCGTTCTCCATCCCGCCTGCGATAGGCTGGACCGCACTTCGCAGCCTGATGCTGGTGGCAATGTGGGTTGCCTACTATCTGGCCTTGCCGAAACTGGACCTGTCGATCGCGGCAGCGGCCTACTACACGCTTCCAATCTTCATCACACTGTTTTCCGCAATTCTGATTGGCGACAGGATCAGCGGTCTTGGATGGGCTGCGGTGTTTATCGGATTTGCTGGGGTTCTGCTGATTCTCCGGCCCAAGACCGGGGAATTCAACCTTTATGCGCTGTTACCCCTGGTGTCCGCCGTGCTCTATGCATTGGCGATGATCCTGACCCGAACAAGATGCCGCGCGGTGCATCCGCTGATCCTGTCGATTGCGCTGAACCTGAGTTTTGTCGTTGTCGGTTCAGCGGCCGCGCTCACAATCCTGGCCGTTTTCCCTGAACCGAGAGAAGGTTTCCTGCTGGCGCCGTGGGCAGACATGGGACGGGCCGAGTGGATCTCCATGACGCTGCTGGCGACAGCAATCCTGATCGGAAGTGTCGGGACAGCGATTGCCTACCAGAACGGCCCGCCGACAATCATCGGGACGTTTGACTTTGCCTATGTCGGCTTCGCCGTTGTGTGGGGGCTGGTGTTTTTTGCCGAAGTGCCGGATTTGCCGTCGGTGCTGGGCATGACGATGATCGTTCTGGCGGGAGTGCTGGCGCTTCGGCAATGACGGCTTCAGGTCAGGTCGCTGCCTTCCGCAACCAGTCTGTTGGTTGCGTCTTCGATCTGCGCCTGCAGGCGGGTTGAGAATTCCTTGCGGGGCAGGCCGGCTTCGATCGGCGGCAGGAACTCCACGATGATGGTGCCGGGCCGCCGGATGAACTGCCGTCTCGGCCAATACAGGCCGGAGTTCAGTGCAAATGGCGTGCACGGTACGCCGAGCTGCATGTAGAGCGCGGTGGCGCCTGGTTTGTAGTCCGGCTCGGCACCGGGCGCCTTGCGCGTGCCTTCGGGGAAGATCAGGATCTGACGCTGGTCGGCGACCGCCTGTCTTGCGTCTGCAATCATCTTCTTCAGGGCCGACGGGCCCGCCGCCCGGTCCACCGCAATCATCTTGAACTTGAGGCAGAACCAGCCGAACACCGGGATGAAGGTCAATTCCCGTTTCAGCACCAGGGCCGGATCCGCCATCAGCGGCAGCAGGGCGAATATGTCCCAGGCCGACTGATGCTTGCCGGCAAGCAGACCACCTGCCTGCGGCATGTGCTCGCGGCCGCGAACCTCCATCTTCGTGCCGGTGATCAGCCTCATCCACCACAGTGACGACCTGGCCCAGGTTTTCAGCGCGGCCATGGACCAGCTTCGCGGCGTGAACATGAACCAGAAGCCGAGCACCAGAAACACTACGAGGTTGATGTAGAAAACCACATTGAACAGCAAGGACCGAAACGCCAGCACACCCAATTCTCCCTTACCGCGACCTGGTTGTGGTTGCCCTGTCAGAGCAGCCGAGCAAGCAGGTATTTGACATATTCACTGATCCACAAGCGCAGCATCGGAAATGAAACTGCCGGCGTGCCGGCGTCATGACTGGCGACCGGATAAGCCACCAGCTCGACATTGGGCATGGCGCGCGAAAACTCAACAATGGCCCGCAGAATATGGTAGTCGCTGGTCACGACGGCGATCCTGGTGAATCCGTGCCTGGTCGCCCAGTCCGCGGCTTCCGCCGCGTTGCCGCGGGTGTCGGGCGCGCGCTTGTCCAGGTCGACACAGCATTTGAACAGGCTGGCTTCAGCCTGGGTAATGCGGCTCAGTTGCTGCGCCGTGGTGGCCGGGTAAACGCCGGAAATCAACAGTCGCCTGGCTACCTTCTGCTCGAGCAGGCGAACCGCTGCGGAAATACGTTCCGGCCCGCCGGTGAGCACCACAATCGCGTCCACCGACATGTTGATCGGCCTGGCGATCTTGCGCGAACGTTCTGCGAAGGAGGCAAATCCGGCGGTTGCGACAACAAGCACACACAACAAGATGCCCAGTCCGATCCACCAGCCAGAGGCGCGTCTGGGCGGTGCATCCGGAAGATGCGTCTCAGTGCTGGATTTGCCGGAAGGATCAGACATCAAAACATCACCGGGTCAAACAACGCTCCTGCCACTCCATGAATTTTCACGGCGCAGCAAAGGTTTATGCCGTGTCAGAACATGGCCTTCAAGACCCGTGATATGGAAATACGCGCCGTGATAAGTGAGATCAGTGTAGCAACAATCGGCACCACAATAAAGGCGGCGTAGTTGGCGCTGCTGGTGTCCAGGGGATGATACAGAAGCGCCCGGACCGGTTCTGACAGCCTGCCATCGCCCAGGCCCAGGATGACGAAAGTAACAAAACCGAGCAGGGATCCGATCAGACCGGCTTTGAGGCCGGTAAGCCAGAAGCGCCACAGCACCTCGCGCGAGATAAAGCTGTCGCGGGCGCCGGCAAGATACAGGACCTCGATAACTTCCCGGTTTGCTTCCATGGCCGCACGGGTTGCGTAGATGACCAGCACAACCGCGGCGGTTGCGATCAGGCTGAGCACGGCAACGGCCAGCCAGGTCAGGGAACCGGCCATGCTGACCAGTTCGGCCTGCCAGCGCCGATGGGTGTCCAGGGTGGCGGACGGGACTTCGGTGGCGAGCGTGGCGCGCAGCAATTCAAGGTCGGGCGGCGACGACTTGTCGATGCTGACATTGATCAGGCGCGGTATCGGCAGATCATCGAGTATGCCCGACTTGCCGAGCCAGGGTTCGAGCAGTTTGCGCGCTGCCTCGGGACTGACGACATCGACGTCGGCAATGCCTGCCGTGGCGCGCAGAATGTCGGTGACCTTTGCGGCATCGCCGTCAACATCGACCCCGTCGGCTGCGGAAATCTGCACCGTGACCTGGCTGGCGATCTGCGACGTCCAGTTGTCAACGGCTGTGGCGGTCATTAACAGGGCACCGATTGCCAGCACGGCGAGATAGCACATGGCCGCCATTGCCGTCATCAGTGTCATGTGGGGCGCCGTGGCCTGGGGTATGACCTTGGAGCGCGTCTTGCCGACAACCTGCAGCTGCGCGCCGTCGCCGAGATCGGACACATTATGATCAGCCCTGGTGATGTTGTTGTTCACTGCCATCTCGTCCTGCCGTCTTCGAGCCGCAGCACGGGCGCCTTTATGGTGTCGAGCAGATGGGTATCATGGGTGGCGATCAGAACCGTTGTGCCGAACTGGTTGAGTTGCTGGAACAGGCGCATCAGCCGCAATGCCAGTTCAGGATCGACGTTTCCGGTCGGCTCGTCGGCGAGCAGCAGCTCCGGGCTCGAAATGACCGCGCGGGCGATGGCGGCACGCTGTTTCTCACCGCCGGACAGAACCGGCGGGTAGGCGTTGATATGCTGATCCAGGCCGACCCAGTCGAGCAGTTCGAGGACATTCTCGCGATAGTCATTGAGCTTGTTGCCGCGCACCCGCAAAGGCAGCGCCACGTTCTCAAACGTGGTCAGGTGATCCAGGAGCCGGAATTCCTGAAACACCACGCCGATCCTGCGCCGCACGTCAGGCACTTTTCCGCGCCGCAATCCGTTGGTGTTCTCTCCAAACAGTGAAATCATGCCACGGGTTGGCTTGAGTGCCAGAAACAGCATCCGCATCAGCGAGGTCTTGCCGGCACCCGACGCGCCGGTCAGAAAATTGAATGATCCGGTCTCAAGGGTCAGGTTGAGATCCTTCAGGACTTCCGGCCCGGTACCGTAGCGCAAACCGACATTTTCAAATCGTACGATCGACAAGCGGGGTCCTCAGTATCGGGTGGCCCATGCCACGTGCAGTGGTTTGATACCGGATCGGTATTTACGCTGAATTAACCGTATTTCCGTTTTACTGTCGGTATCGAGAAGCAAGGTTTCTCTGGTCAGGCAAAAAACCGCAGTCACTGGCGCCTTATACCAGATCGAGCCGAATCACCGGAACCGGACGTGACAGATGATAGTCTCCTGCCCCTCATGCGCAACCAAGTTTGAAATGCCGGTCGAACCGGGTGCCGAGGCGACGGTGATGCGATGCGGGAACTGCGGGCACGGCTGGATCGAGGCACATGCCACCGAGGTAAGCGACATCGTGCCTGTTGACGCGCCAGGGGCCAGAGTCGAGGCCGACGATGACGATACGGAGGCGCGCATCATTGCCGAAGCCCGCAAGATCGCCCGTGCAGCCCATATTGCAGAGCACAAGGCCAAGACCGCCCGGCAGCGGCGCAGCGCACAAATCAGGGGCTGGACCGGGCTTGCCGCCGGCATATGCCTGGTGCTTGGTGCCGTGGTTGCCATGCCTGAGCGGATTGTGCAGGCAGCGCCTGCCGCGGCGAAACTGTACTCGTTTGCCGGCAAGACGGTGAATGTCTACGGGCTCAGCATCTCGTCTATCCAGCAGAAATACATGATCGTCAACGGCCAGCCGGTACTGGCCCTGCGCGGACGTATCGCCAATATCACCGAACAGGACCGGCGCGTGCCGCCGCTCAGGTTTGTGCTGAGAAACGCCGACGGCAAACAGTTGCATACCTGGACACTGAACAGCGTCGGCAAGGGCCCGATTGGTGCCGGTGCCGTGTCGGCGTTCGTGACCCGGCTGGCTGCCCCGCCTGCGGGTGTGGAGAGTGTTGAGATTCGCTTTGCCAGGCCGGGCGAAATCGGCTGAACTGCTGCTCAAGATCAGGATGGTTTTTGATTTAGGCAATCAAAAACCATAAAACTGATCGCTTCTGAAGTGCTGGAGCAACCTTATGGGTTCAATTGAACCCATGTCGCTCCAATTCAACTGAGACGATCTTGTCTGTGACCAGATGAGACAGTTTCTGTTTGCGGGATGAACGGCGATGAGTGGTATTGAGATTGACGGGCATACTATCGAGATCCTGTTCAGCGAGGCCGAGATTGTGGCCCGGGTGGCGGAAATTGCCGCTGCTGTTGCCGGACGTGACCCGGAACGGCTGCTGGTTGTTCCGGTCCTGAAAGGCAGTTTCATATTCGCCGCCGACCTGCTGCGCGCCATGCATGGAGCCGGGCTGTCGCCTGAGGTTGATTTCATGATGCTGGCCAGTTACCGTGCGCAGACCTCGTCGTCGGGCCAGGTGGAGGTGTTGCGCGACATCCAGACCGATGTGACGGACCGCGATGTGCTGTTGATCGACGACATACTTGAATCCGGCCGGACGCTGGCCTTTGCCAAGGATCTGCTGGCGGCGCGTGGCGCCAAGCAGGTGCTGACCGCGGTGCTGCTTGACAAGCCCGGCCACCGGGCCGCGGAACTGGATGCCGATTTCACCGGCTTTGAATGTCCGGACAAGTTTGTTGTCGGGTATGGCATGGACATGGCCCACGCCTTCCGGGAATTGCCGTTTGTCGGCTATGTGACCAATCCCAAGTAGGCACTTGCCCTGAAACGGCGCACGAAACCGCCGGCAAAACTGAAAAAGGCAGCTTTCCGTGGAGGATAAGCTGCCTTTTCCGTTTTGGGACCAGCAGGAGAGGGGCAACCTGCCGGGCCGTCTTTTCTGACCGGCCAGGGAAAACCGGTGAGAGGGTGAAGAAACGCTGTTGCTTGAGGGGTGTGAGCGGTTTGCGTTTCTGTTGGTAGTGACCATAGAAAGGCTTACGTTTCGCAGATGTGCAATTTATCACATTGCTAACAGAGTGTTCAAAATCAGCCGTCAGATTGCATCAGATGGGCAATGCAGGAAGGCAACACCTCGCGGCGCCGGTGTTGGGTAGGGTTACATAACCTATTGTTTTTGTTGGTTTTTTGTGTCCGGCGCCTGTGCGGCTTGCGCTCCGGATCCTAGTACAAACCCTTGAGCAGGCGGTCGATATAATCCAGTTCGAGTTTCGGCCGGCCGGCTTCATTGGCGCGCGAGCGCAGCGCATCGAGAATCCGTCTGGCGCGTTCCACTTCGGCTTCCTGTGGAACCATGTTGTTACGCTGGCCATATTCTTCGCCCTGGGACGGCAACGGCCGGCCCAGCGGGTCACGTTGCTCGCCGCGGCCTTCTCCGTGGCGGCCGACATTGCCTTCATTGCCGGTGCCCTGCTGCATGAGTTGCTGGGCCATGTTGCGGGCGCCTTCGCGAAGTCCGCGCATGGCCTCGCCCTGGCTGCCCAATGCCTCATCGCGCTGGCCCTGGCCCAGTTCGCCGGCGGCTTCGCCCATCTCCTGCTGGGCCCGTCCCAGGCCATCTGGCGACTGCAGGCCCTGTTGCTGCATCTGCTGCATGAGGCGTTCCAGCATTTTGCCCAGATCGCCTTGCTGCTGTGACAACTGGCCATTGCCCGGTATCTGTTGTTCCGACTGGCCGCGGCCGCCCGGTTCCTGGCCGTCCTCGCCCTGCTGCTGCGCCTGGTTCTGATCGCCCGAGCGCTGCTGGCCGTTGCGTGGCATCTGGAAGGTCTGGTCCATCAGTTGCTGCTGGCGGCGCATCATGTCCGACAGCTGGTCGAGCATCCTGGCCATGGGCGAGGTGCGCTGCGGATTGGCCTGGCGCCGGCCGGGCTGCAGGTTCTGCAGGATGTTCTCCAGTTCGGACAGCATCTGCTGGGCGGCGTCGCGTGCACCCGACCTGGCCAGATTTTCGATCATGTCCATCATGCGCTGCAGGTCCTGCGAGCGGATTTCCTGCTGGGCGCGGTTCTGCTGCTGCTGGTTCTGGGCCTGCGGATTGTTGCGCTGGTTTTCCTGCATCTGCTGCTGCATGGCCTGCAGGTATTCATTCATGGCCTGCCGCAACTGCTTCATCAGGTCGGCGATCTTTTCTTCCGATGCGCCTTCCGCGAGCGCCTTTTCAAGCTCTTTCTTGATGGCCTGCAGCTTCTTCAGCGAATCATGCAGGTTGCCGCTTTCGATGGTCAGTGCAATTTCCCAGAGCGTATCCGCAACCTGCTGCGACTCTTCATGGGTGCTGGCGCGGTACAGCTTGGCCGCGGCATGCCTGATGCCAAGATAAACACCGGACTTTTCGACCACGCCTTGCGGCCAGACCAGGATCGCGGACAGTGCGCGAACCACGTCGCGATGATTGTCCGGCTGGAAAAAGATGTTCTTGCGCTGCTCGATCAGGGCCTGTGCAAGCGGTTTGGTAAACTCGCGTTCGGGCAGAGCCAGCTTCACAATATCACTACGCCCGGACTGTCCTGCCTGGTCCGTGCCTTCGATGACGATTTCAACCGGCAGCCCGGCCCAGGGATGGGCGGTCAGGTCCTGAAAACTCTTGCCTTCCGCTTGCCGCGGATTGACCTTGCGCATCGAAATGGCAAACTCCGGCGCCTCAGCCAGGAACGGACTGTCGACATCGATCCTGTCCAGGTCGAGGCCGTCGCGGCGCAGGGTGGCCCTGCCGGACAGCGACGTCACGCCATAGTCGTCGGCGACTTTCCACGGCAGCGAGAACGCTCCGGACGGTGTGATCTGTATCGGTTCGGGCACGGTGACAACGGGCGGCAGATCCGCGATGACGTTCACGGTCCATATGCCAAGCTCGCGGCCGGCGCCTGTGACCGAGACAACAGCCGACTTCTGCACTTTTGTGCGCAGTTCCTGGGTTTCCGCGGCTATTGCCACTGTGCCGGCTTCGGCATCGGTTGCGGGCACTTCAGCGGCAAGCGTTTCAAACACCTGCGGCGTATCGGCGGTAGATGCGGGATCGGACAGCGTGACCTTGAGGTCGTCAGCACCGTTCAGCCGCACCACAAGCTCCGAACCCTGTGGGACGGAGATGACGGAGACCTCATTGCTATCTGCCGCGACCTGGGCACGGCGCGTCAGCAGAACAGGCGGTTTGGCCGTGTAGGACGGTGGGTTCAGCCAAGCGTCCATGGCGATTGCATTGACGGGAACCGGTGCGGTCACCGCAACGGCTTCGGCAATTCTTTCACGCCATGTGCCAGCGCTCAGCACGCCGGCCGCAATCAGCGCGACCGCCAGCGCGTTGCGCAGGGCGTTCTGGTCGACCCGCGGCAAAGGTGAACGCGGCGCTCCGGCTTTCAGGTCGTGCAACTGCTTCGCCATGCGCCGACGGTGGGCCTGCCACAGCGCTTTCTGCTCCGGGCTGGCAGAAGGCTCATCCGCCAGGGTGTCGGTCCAGCCCGTTGCCGGGCGATGCATTTTGCCGGACTTGCGTTCGATGCGTGCAAGGGCGGCTTCCTCTGACGGCCAGGACAGGCTGGCAAGATTTTTCAAGGAATACAAAAAACCGGCCCCGGCGGCGCCAAACACGGTCATCTTCAACCAGACCGGCAGCAGGTTTAACACGCCGGACAGCATGCACAGCAACACAAACCCGGCAATCATCATGGCAGGGAAAAGCCGTTCAAGCAGTCGCTCCCAATAGATCGAAATCTTGGCGAGGGTGACTTTGCGGGCGATTATCTGAGCCGGATCGAATTTCATTGCCTAATCATTCTAGCATAACAAGGCGAAAGCAAGGGGCCATAATGGCCCTATGATTACCTCATAAACGCAAAAGTGATCACGACGGTTTTCAGGCGCAGGTCATTGCTGCCATCCGGCAAGCCTGTCCATGCCGATCAGGGCGTCGTAGGTCTGCCGGGGCCGTACAATGGCAAACCGGTCACCATTGACCAGCACTTCCGGCACCAGCAATCTCGAATTATAGGTGCCGGCCTGCACTGCACCGTAGGCGCCGGCGGTCATGACGGCAATGAGATCACCTGCCTTTACCGGCGGCATCTTGCGGTTCTGGGCCAGGTAGTCGCCGGATTCACATACCGGTCCCACCACGTCGGCGAGTGACGTTTCAACGGCACCATCAGGCTCAGATACGGTGAGAATGTCGTGCCAGGCGTCATACAGTGTCGGCCGGATCAAGTCGTTCATGGCCGCGTCGACGATGATGAACGTCTTGCCTTCTTCGTGCTTGACGTGAATCACGCGTGTGACAAGGATCCCGGCATTGCCGGCGATCATGCGGCCCGGTTCCATGACAAATTTGCAATCCAGATGGCCAAGTGTTTCACGCACCACCGCGGCGTACTCATCCGGGTGTGGCGGGACGTCATTGGTGCCGCGATAAGGAACACCCAGGCCGCCGCCAAAATCAATGTGGGTGATGCTGTGACCGTCTTCACGCAGGTTCTGCACCAACTCGCTGAGCAGCGTATATGCCTGCTGGTAGGGCTCAAGGGTGGTGATCTGGGAGCCGATGTGGACATCGATACCACTGATCCGCAGGCCCGGAAGCGATGCGGCGCGGGCGTAGATTTCCCGTGCCCGGCTCATCGATATGCCGAACTTGTTTTCCGACTTGCCCGTGGTGATCTTGGCGTGGGTCTTGGCGTCAACATCCGGGTTGACCCGGATGGATATGGTGGCCGTCTCACCAAGGCGACGGGCAATTTCTGACAAAAGCTCCAGTTCAGGTTCGCTTTCGACGTTGAAGCAGGCAATACCTTCGCGCAGGGCATATGACATTTCCGCAGCGGTTTTGCCGACGCCGGAAAATACAATCTTGCGAGCCGGCACACCGGCGGCACGGGCGCGACGCAGTTCGCCTTCTGACACCACGTCCATGCCGGCGCCCAGGTCGGCGAGCGTCTTGATAACCGCCTGGTTGGAGTTGGCCTTCATGGCGTAGCAGATGGTCAGGTCGAGATCGTGAAAAGCGGCTTTCAGAACCTCAAAATGCCGGGTAAGCGTTGCTGTAGAATAGCAGTAGAACGGCGTTTCCACGTCTTCGGCCAGCTCGGCAAGATCAATATCCTCGGCGTGCAGGCTGCCGTTTCTGTAGGTAAAATGATGCATGGGACAATCAGTGTAACTGCTGGATCAAGAGTGTCGGGCAATTGGGCGTTCATCCGAACGCGTGTTGGCGGGCATGCGTATCCTGGTTGCCGTGGCCGTACGACCACGCAATGACGGGGTCGCCTCTCAGTACGGTTTTATGAGCGGATCAATGGCAGCGGGGTCATCGGGGTCCGGTGCCGCAGCGCCGGGTGGCGGTTCCAGGGGACCACGCACACCGCAAGCCGACAGCGACAACGCCAGCAGGGCGAGAACAACAAGTTTGCGCAGGTCCATAGGTGCGATTCCAAACAACACTTCTATCAGTTGACATGTTGTACCCTAAACCGGGGCCGCAGGCAAAGTGGCAATCTGCACCGCACGCCAAAGCAGGCAACTATTTCCTTGGCTGTTATTCGCCCCGTTTGGCGGTGACTGTCTGCACTTCAATCCAGTACCGCGGGTTTCGCGGTTCCGGCTGATTGGGGAAGGTGACAATCTGGTCGCCCTGATAGCTGCCGGAGGGCTTCAGGTCCAATGGGTCAAAGCCGACGGTGCGCGTGCCGATGACGGTGCAGTTGGCGTTGAGCTTGCCAGGATCAACATCCGCCTGTTCCACATCATAAAACACTGGGCAGGAAAACAGAGTTACCCGCAACGTGACGCTGGCGACGGTGAATTCGGTGGAGCGGTTGGTCAGCATTGTCTGCAATTGCCATCTGAACAGATCAGGTTCAACGCGTTCCCTGCCGGCGCTGTCAAAGACCGTCCGGTTCGGATTGGTCAGGCTTGTTTGGCCAATGGCAATGTCGGTTTTCTTCACCGCCGTGAATGTCACGGTCTCCTGGCGGCGAACCTCGGAAAACCGGTCGGCGGTCTTTATGTCGGCTTCGATTTCGCGCTGGGTCAGCGTGAAGATCAGCATGAACACACCGAACACGATGGTAGCGAACGCCAGCAACCCCCGCCGCCACATTCTGTTGGTGACGAACAGCCAGATTATGGCGATCAGCAGCAGATAGATTACCAGCCAGCGCATGCGTTACCTCTCTCCCGGCCAAAAACTCGTTGCTCGGCCCCAATCACTTAGTCATTAACGCTCCGCTATGCAATTCATGCGCAGTGCGGCCAAACATCCATCGTAGTGAGCAGGTTTGAAAACCCGCCATTGATGATATCTTGGTGATAACGGGCAATTGAGGTTGTTTGGATTTTCAAAATGATTTCACGGCGGCAATTCCTCAGCTTCATGGGCGGCGGCTTCATCGCATCGGCAGCTTTGAGCACCTATGCGTTTGCCATAGAACCACTGTACCGGCTGCGGCTGACCACCTACAGGATAGCGCCGCCGAACTGGAGCACCGGCCTGAACCTGCGGGTTGCGGTGATTGCCGATATTCACGCCTGCAAACCCTGGATGACGCTTGAACGCATTGAGGAGATCGTGGCGCAGACCAATGATCTCAAGCCGGACGTGACCCTGCTGCTGGGCGACTACAGTTCCGGCATGACCCTGGTGACCGATCATGTGCACTCCGCGGACTGGGGCCCGGCGCTGGGAAAGCTTGAAGCCTCATTAGGCGTTTACTCGATCCTCGGCAATCACGACTGGTGGGAGGACAAAACCGCCCAACAGGCCGGGCACGGACCCACGTTTGGCCAGTTGGCCCTGCAAAGAGAAGGAATACCGGTTCTGGAAAACGATGCCGTCAGGCTGATCAAGGATGACAGGGCATTCTGGGTCGCCGGCCTGGGCGATCAGCTGGCCTTGCGGCCGCACAGGAGATATGGCCGGCGCAACTGGCAGGGAATGGATGATCTCGATGGCACTCTCGCCAAGATAACCGACACAGCACCAGTGTTGCTGATGGCGCATGAGCCGGATATCTTTCCCCGCATTCCGCACCGTGTCTCGCTGACCTTGTCCGGTCACACCCATGGTGGACAGATCCGGCTTTTCGGATATTCGCCGGTGGTGCCGTCCCGGTACAAGAACCGGTATGCCTACGGGCATGTGGTGGAGAACGGTCGGCACCTGATCGTCTCGGGCGGGCTTGGTTGCTCGATTGCGCCGGTAAGACTTGGCTCACCGCCCGAGATCGTCCTGCTTGAACTGGGCAATGGTCCTGCCGCTTGACCGGTGACGATACGGCCTCGTGATCAGGCCAGGTTCTTCAACCAGCGCCTGGCCTCGCGTTTCACGTTGACAGGGGCGGTGCCGCCGAAACTCCGGCGTGAGGCGGCGGATGCGCCTGGCGTCAGAACCTTGAATACGTCTGAGGTTATGCGCGGCTCAACGCCTTGCATGTCGTCCAGACTGAGCGCGTCCAGTTCCACGCCCTGGTTCTCCGCCATGGCCACCAGCGAACCGGTGACATGGTGGGCGTCGCGGAATGGCATGGCAAGAACCCGCACCAGCCAGTCGGCCAGATCGGTCGCAGTTGAGTATCCGGCGCCGGCAGCGGCGGCCATCCTGTCGGTGACCGGTTCCATGTCGGCTGCCATCCCGGTCATCGCCGAAATTGCCAGCGACATGGCGTCAATGGCGTCAAACGCCGGTTCCTTGTCCTCCTGCATGTCTTTGGAATAGGCAAGCGGCAATCCCTTCATGACCAGCAGAAGACCGGTGAACGCCCCCAGAATGCGGCCCGGTTTGGCGCGTATCAGCTCGGCGGCATCCGGGTTTTTCTTTTGCGGCATGATTGACGAGCCGGTGGTGAACCGGTCGGACAGGCGGATAAATCCGAATTGCGGCGTTGACCAGATTACCAGCTCTTCGGCAAACCGCGACAGGTGCATGGCGCAGATCGACGCCGCAGCAAGTGTTTCCAGCACGAAATCCCGGTCTGCCACACTGTCCAGCGAGTTGCGTGTCGGGCGGTCGAACCCGAGCGCATTGGCGGTCATGGTGCGGTCAATGGCAAACGATGTGCCAGCAAGCGCGGCTGTTCCGAGCGGGCATTCGTTGAGCCGCTTGCGGGCGTCGGCAAACCGTGAGCGGTCACGGGCAATCATTTCCACGTAGGCCAGAAGGTGATGACCGAAGGTGACCGGCTGCGCCGTCTGCAGGTGGGTGAAACCCGGCATCACCGCGTCTGCATGTGCCAAAGCCTTGGTGGCCAGCTCGCGCTGCAGGCCGGATAGTTGCCGATCAAACATGTCCAGGCAATCACGCACATAAAGTTTGAAATCCGTCGCAACCTGATCATTGCGCGAGCGCGCTGTGTGCAGCCTGCCGGCGGCGTCGCCGATACGGTCTTTCAGCGCGGCTTCAATGTTCATGTGAATGTCTTCCAGGGCAGCGGAAAACGTGAACCGGCCGACATCGATATCGTCGCCGATGGCCTTGAGGCCGCGCACGATGTCACGGACATCTGATTTGGCAATGATGCCGCATTCCCCCAACATGGTGGCATGGGCTATCGATCCTGCGATATCCTGTGCAAAAAGACGCTGATCAAAGCTGATCGAGGCATTGATCTTTTCCATTATCTCATCGGGACCGGTGTTGAACCTGCCGCCCCACATCTTATTTGTCATCTATGACCTGCCATCAGTTTGCATGTTCAAGAACCCAGAGCCCGGAAATACCATGACCAGTGACAGCCAGAAGCCGCAACCATCATCATCCCGCAACAAGATGCTTGGCATCGTTGCTGCCGGTCTTGGCGTTGCCGTGGTCGGGGTTTACGCGATGTTGGGCAGCAATGGCAATGAAGAGGTTGCCCAGAGCGTGGCTGCGGTGACTGCGCCTGCCGTTTCGGACGGCACGGTTGCGAAACTGGACAAATCGCTGTCTTCCGGCGCGATGGCCGCTTTTGTGTTCAAACAGGACCGGCCGGAGGTTGTGACCGGCGATTTCAAGAATGCCGCCGGTGAGACAATCGACATGAGCAACTGGAAAGGCCGGGTTGCACTGGTCAACCTGTGGGCGACCTGGTGTGGTCCTTGCCGCGCAGAAATGCCGCATCTGGCCAAGTTGCAGGAACTGTACGGCGGCGAGCAGTTTGAAGTTGTGGCGCTCAGCGTCGATCTTAAAGGCGCCGATGCCTCGGCTGCATTCCTGAAAGAGATCAAGGCCGACAATCTTGCTCTTTATGTCGACAAGACCACCAAGGCCATGAAAAAACTGGGTGCCTATGGCTTGCCCCTGACAGTGCTGGTCGACCGTCAGGGCCGTGAGATCGGCCGCCTGCTTGGCCCGGCTGACTGGGCGGGCAAAGAAGCCAAGCGGCTGATAGAAGCGGCAATAGCGGAAAACCCGCAGTCCTGAGCGCTTCGGCAGCGTTGCCAGAAGGCCGCTTCAGCGGGGCTGCTGCGCGAGCCAGCTCCGTGCCGTGTCCAGGTTTGGCAGGCGGCGCCAGCCGACAGGGGTTTCCACTGCGATGGAGCCGTCTTCCAGCGTCATTGCCAGGTGCCCGTCGATGTTGAATTCGTCAATGGCAAGTGGCCAGCTGCGCGGGTCAGTCGTGTCCGGCACGATTGGCGGCGGCGGCGCATAGGGGGCGGGCTGAAACGGTTCCTGCTCCGGAGCTTCGTCTGCGCCGGTGCTCTCGTTGGCGGCGCTGCCAGGCTCCGGCGCCGCAGTGTCTTCTTCTGCCGGTGCTGCCGGTTTCATCGGCGGCAGATCGCCATCGCCGGTTGAAGCAACCACCAATGCGCTGCCGGCAGTTGCGCTGCTGTCCAGCAGCCTTGCGGTATTGTTGGCCGTGGTGATCATCGCCCTGGCCATGGTTGCGCTGATCACGCACAGCAGGCCGAGTGTCAGGGTTGCCGCGCCGCCCGCCAGCAAGGGTCCGCCGGCGGCGATGCCGAAATCACTCTGCGTCAACAGGTAGATGCCGTAACCGACAAGACCTCCGCCACCAAGCACGGCCAGCCATCCCAATGCCCCCACAAGACCGGCAATACCGCGGCCGGATGTCGCTTCTTCAGACATAAATGTACCCCCGTACCAAATCCCTCAGCATCAGTTGACCACAAAACTGCCTCATGGGCAATTCGTCATCTGGTCGGCACGGGCGTCTCGCCGCGATAGTCGTAGAATCCACGATTGGTTTTGCGGCCAAGCCATCCAGCCTCGACATATTTGACCAGTAACGGGCACGGCCGGTACTTGCTGTCGGCAAGTCCGTCAAACAGTACCTGCATGATGGACAGGCAGGTATCAAGTCCGATGAAATCGGCCAGTTCCAGCGGTCCCATTGGGTGATTTGCACCCAGTTTCATGGCCTTGTCGATGGCTTCAACAGACCCGACACCTTCGTACAGCGTGTAGACGGCCTCATTGATCATGGGCAGCAAGACCCGGTTCACGATGAATGCGGGGAAGTCTTCTGCAACCGCCACAGATTTGCCCATGGTGCCAACAAACTCACGCACCTCCTGGAAAATCTCGTCGACGGTGGCAATGCCGCGAATGAGCTCCACCAGTTCCATCACCGGCACAGGGTTCATGAAATGGATACCCATGAACCGTTCCGGCCGGTCGGTTCCGGCAGCCAGCCGGGTTATGGAGATCGACGACGTATTGGAGCCGATCAGGGCTTCCGGCTTCAGGTGCGGGCAAAGCTCATTGAAAATCTTGCGCTTTACATCTTCATCCTCAACTGCGGATTCGATAACCAGGTCGACATCGGCAAATTGATCGAAACTGTTGTACGGCGAAATCCGTTCAAGCGCGGTTTTGCGGTCGGCCTCGGTAATCTTTTCCGATTTGACCTGCCGGGCCATGTTGCCATTTATGGTCGCAAGGCCTTCTTCGATCTTTTCCGTCGATATATCGTACAGACCCACATCATAGCCGGACAGCGCGCATACATGTGCGATGCCCGATCCCATCTGACCCGCACCGATAACCCCGATTTTCTTGATCGTCATATTCTTCTGTGTCTTTTCATACCGCGAAGTTCTGGAGCCTATCGCGGGTGCTGCCGCGCGGCAAGAGAGTTTATCGCACTGCAATATAAAACCCGCCTGACGTTTCCGTCAGACGGGTTGGCATGGGATTTTTGAGACCTTTTCGGCCCCGGTTTGCCGGTCAGTATCCGGCTTTCGTGAGTTCTTCGTCGAAGGCCGGCACGGCATCAAACAGATCAGCGACCAGGCCGTAGTCCGCCACCTGGAAGATCGGCGCCTCCTCGTCCTTGTTGATGGCCACGATGACCTTCGAGTCCTTCATGCCGGCAAGGTGCTGAATGGCGCCGGAGATACCTACGGCGATGTACAGATCCGGGGCTACCACCTTGCCGGTCTGGCCGACCTGGTAATCGTTCGGCACATAACCGGCATCAACTGCGGCGCGTGATGCGCCGACGGCGGCATTAAGCTTGTCGGCGACCTTTTCCAGCATGGCGAAGTTTTCGCCGTTTTGCATGCCGCGTCCGCCGGACACGATGATGCCGGCGGATGTCAGTTCCGGCCGGTCGGACTTGGACAGGTTCTCACTGACATAGGAGGTCAGGCCCGGGTCGGCAGGCGCATCGACCTTTTCGATGGATGCGGAGCCGCCGGTGCCGGCCGCATCAAACGAAGCAGTCAGGACGGTGATGATTTTCTTGGCACCTGTCGCTTGCACGGTCTGGACCGCGTTGCCTGCGTAGATCGGGCGTTCAAAGGTATCGGCGCTGTTCACCGCGGTGATACCGGACACCTGCATTTCGTCGAGCAGGGCCGCAACCCGCGGAGAAATGTTCTTGCCGCTGGTTGTTGCGGGCGCGACCATGGCGTCGTGGTCCGACATCAGGCCGACGATGAGCGCCGCCATTGGTTCGGCCAGCGGGCGCTCAAACATTGCGTCGTCGCAATGCAGAACCTTCTTCACACCGTCCAGGCCGGCGGCTTCCTTGGCAGCGCCGTCTGCATTGTGTCCTGCCACCAGCACATTGATGTCACCGCCCATCTGCGCGGCGGCGGTCAGTGCCTTGTGGGTCGCGTCCTTGAGGCCGGCATTGTCGTGCTCGGCAATGAGGAGAATGGCCATGATCAGATAACTCCTGCTTCGTTCTTGAGCTTATCGACAAGCTCGGCAACCGATGCCACTTTCTTGCCGCCCTGGCGTGCCGGTGGTTCAACGGTGGTTACAACTTTCAGTTTCGGTGCCAGATCAACGCCCATGTCTGCGGCGACCTTTTCATCAAGCGGCTTCTTCTTGGCCTTCATGATGTTCGGCAACGATGCGTAACGCGGCTGGTTTAGGCGCAGATCGGTGGTGACGATCATCGGCATCTTGACCTTTATGGTCTGCAGACCGCCGTCGATTTCGCGGGTGACATCCGCGCTGTCGCCGTTCAGTTCGATCTTCGAGGCGAATGTGGCCTGTGACCAGCCCATCAGCGCCGACAGCATCTGGCCGGTCTGGTTGCAATCGTCGTCAATGGCCTGCTTGCCGAGGATAACCAGGTCAGGTTTTTCCTCTTCAATGACAGCCTTGAGCAGCTTGGCAACACCGAGCGGCTCGACATACTCGTCATGCTTGACCAGAATGCCGCGGTCGGCACCCATTGCAAGTGCGGTGCGGATGGTTTCCTGGGCCTGCTGAGGGCCGACCGACACGGCGATCACTTCGCTTGCGGTGCCGGCTTCCTTGAGGCGAAGCGCTTCTTCGACGGCGATTTCGTCGAAGGGGTTCATCGACATCTTGACATTGGCCAGTTCGACACCCGAACCATCGGCCTTGACGCGGATCTTGACATTGTAGTCAACCACCCGCTTGACAGCGACCAGTACTTTCATTTGAGGCAATCTCTCTCGTTAGTGGGAACAGCTGCCCAGTCGGGTAGCGCCCGTGCAATCAGTCGCCACACGCAAAATTTTGCGAGGCGTGGGCGGGACCCTATGGTCGAGTTGCCGGGTCCGTCAATGCGATATTCGTCAATTTGGGGTCAATTGCGACCTCTGGTCACAATTTTTCGGCATAATTGGCCTGACCTGAAGCCCGCGTCAGGCTGCTCTTGTTCCCAGGGTGCTCCGGAACAGCGCGGTGACAAGAAAACCCGCTGCAAATCCGCCAATGTGTGCCCACCAGGCCACAATGACCTCGCCCTTGGAGTTATCCAGATAGAGCGACAGGAACTGAAATCCGATCCAGGCCGCCAGCGCCCAGCCGGCGGATATACGCAGCGGCACCTTCATGAACAGCAAGACCCACACCCGAGCCCTGGGATAGAGCACCAGGTAGGCCCCCAAGATGCCGGAAACGGCACCGGAGGCGCCGACCAGAGGTGCGGTTGAGTCCGGATTGGCGATGACATGGGCGCTGGCCGCAACGATGCCGCAGACGAAGTAAAGCACCAGGAAACCGACATGCCCGAACGCGTCTTCCACATTGTCGGCAAAAACCCACAGGAACGCCATGTTTGCAAGGAGATGCATCCAGCCGCCATGAATGAACGTGTAGGTGATCAGCGTCAGCGGTTCGGGAATATCGGCCAGCGAGATTTCACTGAACGACAGATCGCCGATTTCGCCCGGCACCAGGCCGAGAGATGTTGCAAAGGCAAGCTGGCTCATGCCGAGATTGCCATACTGCATCATCAGAAACACACCAACATTGGCCACGATCAGCGCGCCGGTCACGAACTGGAAGCGGATGACTGTCAGGGGCGTGTTGTCATGCAGGGGCAGAAACATGTGATGGACCTTCGCCGGCTAAGTACGATTCGAACCTGATCAGTTAGGATCATTAGCAGGATCGCCGGCAAAGTGTTAGAGCAACATGACCTCGTTAAAGGTCATGTTGCTCCGGCAATGCACCGCGGGGGTAGGCCGGTTGGCAGATGAATCAAGCCGGCAACCGGTGCATTTGCAAGAAGCCCCGACCGAACCGCCATTGCGGTCGGCGCCCGCGCAACAGCCCTCTAGCGTGATAGGGTCAGCAGGGGCTGTGCCGTTCCAGTCATCGACGGTATGACCGCCGTATCCGGCAGTTCCCGGTGTTCGCATTGCAGCCGCCGGATTTGCGGTATGTGCGCCCGGCCGGGCCGGTCACCCTCTTTGTGCCGGCGCACTTGCCATTGTAGCAGCCACCGCTTCGCGCAGCGCTGCCGCCGTAGGCGCCGGTCGCTGTCTGCCTGGCGCCGCAGGCGCTTCCGACACATCCTGCCCTGCCGCGGCTGTAGTAGTTGGGGCCCGAGCCATACCAGGAATAGGACTTGTAATGGGTGTTCCAATAGACCTGGTTATAAGTGACAACAGGAAGGCCGACCGCGCGGAAAGCGGTGGGTGTCACGATGACGGCCGTGCCGCCGCTGGAGACAGCGATATAGTTGGCGGATGCCCAGCCCCGGTGGCCGCTATATGAGATGTCGCACCAGGACGCGCTGGAATTGCATCCGTAGATCCGCACCGAACTCGATCCCGGTATTGTGGTCACAACGGGATACTGGGTCGACGGTCCTGCGCGAAGATTGAGATCAGTGGTGATTGTTGCCGAATTCGCCGCCTGGGCAGGCGAGGCAAATGCGGTGAGGACCACCAGAGAGGCAAAAATGGCGTTTCTGTTCATTGTAGATACTCCTGATTGTATGTTGCATGCGGCCGGGAAGGCAGCGGGTCTGTGCTGCCTGCTGCAGCCTCCCGGTGTGACGTAGTCAGGTTTTCAGCTGTTGCAGGCATTGTCCGGCGGCCCGGGCATTGGCTCTTGCGTCGGCGCGGCTCACCTTGCCGGACCGCACGAGAGCACGGGTCTCTTCAGTTACCAGTTGGCGAAGATTGGACGTGGCTGTCACGTTCGGGGCGGTGGCGTCGTAAATCTGCTTGGCGGGCGGCGAAAGCGACGCAGCGCAAGTTTCCGCCTCGACTTTTCCTGCCAGTGCGGTGGCCGGTAGTAGGACAACTGCGAATGTGATAAGATACTTCATCGTGTCTTCCTTTGTTTGTGGTTAGGCACTTTCTGCATCTACAACTAGTCGTCGTTTTCGATGTTTGCTACTCGGTTTCCGGTGCCACAATCCTGTTCATGAGAGATGCGACAACGCTCTGAAAAAAAACGAATAAATCCCCGCCAGAAGCGGGCGCGCGACACCATGGACACAATCATGGAAGCAACTGCTCAGGTTTTGGAGCGCGGTGGAAACGACAATTTCACCACCAATCACATCGCCGTACGTTCCGGTTTCTCGATCGGTACGCTGTATCGCTACTTTCCGCATAAGAAGGCAATTCTGCGGGCCATGGTCGAGTCAACGCTGCAGCGGCAAGATCAAAAGATGAGTGAGATACTTGCGCCTGATGGTTCCGCGTCCGCCGATGAGATCATAGACCTTGTGGTGGGCGTCATGATGGAACCGTTCATCAGCCGCAGCCGGGTTCGCAAGAGAATGCTGATGGGGCTGATAAATGAAGCCGACCTGGTCGCCAAGGCAAACACCGCGAACATGCAGATGATGCGCCTTGTGCAGCAGCGCCTGGTCGAAATTGATCCGAAACGCTTCCGCGAGCCGACGGATTTGTCATGCAGGATAATGCTGGGCACCATGCTGGGAAACATCCGGACGACGCTGTTCATCAACGAGGAACACCTGCATGAACCGGCTTTTCGGCAGGAACTCGTGGACCTGGTCAGACACGTCGTTGCAGCGAAGGACTAATTGGCACGCCCCGCCGGCTTCAGCATCGAACCATCAGAGTCGTCGGCCTTGCATAGGCTTAAGGCTGATTGTCGCCGATATGTCAGGACAACTTCACAAGGTCAGCCGGCGTTCTGACTCTGGGTTGCGCCGGGTTGCCACAACACATCGCCATCGTGGCGAGCATTCACCCAACGGCTCGCTACAAACATGAAATCCGACAGCCGGTTAAGGTAGGTCGAGGCTTCCGCCGACACCTGCTCTCCGGGGATGGAGGCCAGCTCGACAATGTGGCGTTCGGCGCGTCGGCACACGGTGCGGGCCTGGTGCAGATAGGCTGCTGCGGGGTGGCCACCGGGCAGCACGAAAGAGCGCAGCGGTTCCAGATCTTCATTCAATTGGTCTATTTCAGCCTCCAGACGGTCAACCTGGGTCTGCTTGATGCGCAGTGGTTCCCAGGCAAGTTCCTCGCCGGTATCGGGTGTGCACAGATCGGCGCCCAGGTCGAACATGTCGTTCTGGATACGCGCCAGCATGGCGTCAAGCTCGCTCATGCCGTCGCCTGTGGTATGCAGACGGGCGACGCCCAGGATTGAATTGGCCTCGTCAACCGTGCCGTAACTGGCGATGCGGGCATGGAACTTGGGCAGCCGCTGGCCGGTGGACAGCGCCGTGGTTCCGTCATCCCCGGTCTTGGTATAAATCTTGTTCAGAACCACCATAATGCCAGCATCCTGCCTGTCGGTTGGTACACGTTGCGGAGTTGCCGGACTGTACGCATCTGCGCAGGGTCAGTCTACCCGCAGAACCCGCGCCGGATTGGCGCGCAGGGCCGACCATGTGGTGATCAGGCCTGCAGCCACCGTGACGGCCAGTGCCACCAGCGCGGTTGCCACAGCGATCAGCCCGGAGAACTGCCATTCAAGTCCCAATATCTGGGTGATGATCGCCCAAGCGCTCAAGCCCCCGGCGATGATGGCGAATGCTGCCGTCGCCAGCCCAAGCAGGGCATATTCGATGACCAGCGCCCGCAACAACTGCGACCGGGTTGCGCCATAGGTTTTCAGAACCACCGCATCGTAGATTCGACCGGACAATCCCGTGGCCAGCGCGCCGCCGAGCACCAGAATGCCGGCCAGCACGGTCACGGCATTGGCGCCGCGAATGGCGGTGATGAGCTTGCCCATCAGGGAGTTAATGGCATCCAGCGCATCCCGCACCCTGATCGACGTGATGGTCGGGTAGGGGCTGGATACAGCCTTCAGGATGTCGAGTTCGCGTTCCGGGTCGGCCTGAGCCGTGACCACGAACATGTGCGGTGCGCCGGCGAAGGTGTTGGGCGAGAACATCATGACGAAGTTGATCTGCAGGGACCGCCAGTCAACGGCGCGGAAGTTGGCCACTTCGGCGGTGATCTCCCGGCCCAGCACGTTGACACTGACGGTGTCGCCGATCTCAAGGCCGACACCTTCGGCAATGTCGGCGGAAAACGATACCAGGGGTTTGCCAGCGTAGTCCGGCGGCCACCATTCACCTGCGGTCAGTTGGCCGCCTTCCGGCGCGGTGGCCGAATAGGTAATGCCGCGATCCCCGCGCAGCGCCCATGCCGCATCCGCGCTGACCTTGACCTTGCCGGCAGGTACGCCGTTCACCTTGACAATGCGGCCGCGCAGCATCGGCGCCCGGCTGACTGACGAAGCCCCGGATTTTGTCAGCGTGTCGCCGAATTGGTCGGCTTCGCTGGAATGCACGTCAAGGAAGAAGAAGCTGGGGGCCCGGTCAGGCAGGTTGTCACGCAGTTCCTTTGAGATGTTGCTGTCGATGAGCGACAGGCTGACGAACAGCGTCAGGCCCAGGCCGAGTGACAAGACGACAGATGGCGTCGGGGTGCCGGGCCGGTGCAGATTGGCAATGGCGAGGCGCGTCACGGCGGAGCGGGCACCGGTGGAGCGCGAGGCAAGCCACATCATCAGCCTGGCCATACCGGTCAGTATGGCGAAACTGGCCAGGATGCCGGCGGCATAGCCGTAAGTGACGCGCGGATCCGGAAACGCTGTAAGCGTTAGTATGAAAATGCACGCAAGCGCGATCGCAATGACCAGCCACGAGGCCGGCCCCGGCCAGGCTATCCTGCTGGTCAGCATGTCGCGGAACAAGGCACTTGGCGGAATCCGCCCGGCGCGCGCCAGCGGCCATACCGCAAAAGCGATGACGATCAGATAACCGAACAGCCCGGCGCGGATGACCGGCCATGGTTCGATGCCGACGGACACCGGTATGGGCAGCAGGCCCGACAGCAAGGCGCCCGCCAGTGGCGGCGTGGCAAGCCCGGCCAGCACACCGATGATGATGCCGCCGGTGGCAACGATGAACACCTCCATGAAATAGGTCCAGAACACCAGCCGCGCCGAAGCGCCGAGGCATTTCAGCGTTGCGATGTTCCTGGTGCGCCGTTCCAGAAACGCCTTGACTGCATTTGCCACCCCGACACCGCCAACAATGAGTGACGTCAGGCCGACAAGGGACAGGAAAAACGTCAGCCGGTCGATGAAGCGGCGCACACCGGGCGCGGCATTCTCGCGCGAGCGTACCTTCCAGCCCTGGTCCTGAAGCAGCGGCCCGGCCTGGTCCACGATGGTTTTGACCATGGCGTTGTTCGCCGGTTGCGGCAGGGCTACCCGGTAGCGCCAGTTGATCAGGCTGCCGGGGCGTAACAGGCCTGTTGCAGCCAGTGCATCGGTTGCAATCATCAACCGCGGGCCGAGCACGAAGCCGTCCGAAATCCGGTCCGGTTCACGCACGATTGCGGCATTGATGACGAGATCGGAATTACCCACCCGGACAATGTCTCCGACCTTCACGTCGAGACGTGCCAGCAGGGTTTTCTCAACGACTGTGCCGGCGCGGCCTGACGGGTCGGTGCGCAGTGCGCGATCAAGCGGCATTTCCGGTTCGAGCTGCAGCTGGCCATACAGCGGGTAGGCCTCGTCAACGACCTTCAGTTCAACCAGGGCCGACGATTTGTCAGGAACCGCCGCCATTGCCCGCAGCGTTGCAACCTTGCTGACCTGGCCGGCTTCGGCGATGAAGCTGCTCTGCTCGCTGCTGGGGGTGTCGTAGAGCGTGGAAAACTCGATATCGCCGCCCATCAGCGAGCGTCCCTCGTTGGCGATGCCGGTGTTGAGGGCGGACGACAGGGCGCCGACCACGGCGATGGCGCTGACACCAAGGATCAGGCAGGCCAGGAATATGCGAAAACCCTGCAGTCCGGAGCGCAGTTCACGCAGGGCAAGGCGCAGCGCCGTTGACAGCAGGTGCATCATGAGGCCGCGCTACTGTCGGAATGGATCAGGCCATCCCTGATCTCGATTCTTCTGGAACAGCGCGCTGCGAGGTTCGGGTCGTGGGTGACCAGCACCAGCGTGGTGTCGCCGTCAGACTGCAGGTCGAACAACAGGTCCATGATGGTATGGCCGGTCTCCTGGTCGAGATTGCCGGTGGGTTCGTCGGCCAGAATGATCCTGGCGCCAGCCGCCAGTGCCCGGGCGATTGCCACGCGCTGCTGCTCGCCGCCGGACAACTGACCCGGGTAGTGGTCGAGGCGATGGTCGAGGCCCACCCGCTGGAGCTGTTTGCGGGCCATGTCGAATGCATCGCCGGTGCCGCGCAATTCCAGCGGCACGGCGACATTTTCAAGGGCGGTCATGGCCGGGATCAGATGGAATGACTGGAACACGATGCCGATATTGTCACGGCGAAACACGGCCAGCTGGTCTTCAGTGAGCCCGTTCAGTGTTTGTGAAGCGACCTGCGCGGTGCCGCCGGTGGCTGCTTCGAGACCGGCAATGACCATGAGAAGCGTTGTCTTGCCGGAGCCGGACGGACCAACAACAGACACGGCTTCACCGTTTGAAATGGTTAAGTCTATGCCCTTGAGGATTTCAACGGGCCCGGCACGCGACGGCAGGGTGACCTCGACGCCGTCAAGGCGCACAGCCTCCGCCGTGCCGGCAACGCCTGAAATGCCGGATTCTATTTTGTCTACACGAGCGTCCATGAGCTTCCTAACGTTTGTGTGTCCGGTTCAGACCACGTCTTGTTGCGGCTAAGTTTGACTTCTATGTGTGTAGCAGACGTAATCATGCAAGGGATTCCGACGCATCATGCAATCAATTTCTCGACGGCAAGCGGTCAAACTGCTGGCGGCCGGCTCGCTGACACCGGTAACGGTGCCTGCGTTTGCGGAAACACCTTTTTCAATCGTTGCGCTTGGCGACAGTCTGACTGCCGGGTATGGCCTGCCGCCGGAAGATGCCTTTACCACACGACTTGAACAGCGCCTTACACAGAACGGGCTGAATGTCGAAGTTATCAATGCTGGTGTCTCCGGAGACACCAGCAAAGGCGGGCTGGCGCGGGTTGACTGGTCGGTTCCGGATGGATCCGACCTGGTGATTGTCGAACTGGGCGCCAATGATGCGCTGCGCGGCATCTCGCCGGCAGAAACCGCAAAAAACCTTGATGCAATCGTTACACGGCTCAAGCGGCGCGGCATAAGCGTGCTGCTCGCCGGCATGCTGGCACCACCGAATATGGGCACGGAGTACGAGAACGCCTTCAACGCGATCTACCCGGAACTGGCGGAAAAGCATGGGGTGGAGCTGTATCCATTCTTTCTCGACGGGGTGGCGGCTGATCCAAAACTCAATCAGGCCGACGGCATCCACCCCAATGCCGCCGGTACCGACGTTATTGTCGAGCGACTGTCGCCGATGGTCGACAAGCTTATCCGCTCTCTGGCATCATGACTTGAGATTGTCATGTGCTGGGGCTAAGCGATTTAATGTGACAGAAACTTGCGCTAGCCTTGGGATGCGACAATGATTCGGCGATAGCACAGGAGGGACTGACAATGCCTCGACTGTTCACTGGCGTAGAACTTCCATCAGACGTGGGCCAGGATCTGGCAATCATGCAGGGCGGCATAGAAGGCGCCCGCTGGATTGACCCGGACAACTACCATCTCACCTTGCGGTTCATCGGTGATATTTCCGACCGGGCAGCCGATGAACTGACGGCTGAATTGCAGCGCGTGGTGGCGATGCCCGCATTCAACATCTCGCTTGCCGGCATGGGCGTGTTTGGAACGAAGAAGCCGCATTCCCTGTATGTGAAAGTCGAGGAAAGCCCGGATCTCAGGCGTTTGCAGGCCATGCATGAACGGGTGTGCCAGTCTTTGGGAATGCCGCCTGAGCAGCGTAAGTTCACCCCGCATGTGACCATTGCTCGGGTGCGCGGGGCCATGCCAAGGCAGGTCCAGGCCTATGTCGGCGCCCACAACCTGTATCGATCGCGGGTTTTCGATGTCAGCCAGTTTGTGCTGTTTTCGGCGCGCGCATCGCGTGGCGGTGGCCCTTACGGGCGCGAGGAGGTTTATCCTCTCGAGCAACACGGGTTCAGTGGAACCCATCAAGCTGCTCGAACACTCTAACAAACGATCAGCTTCATGATTTTGGTTATACCAACCAAAATCATCCTGATCTCGCCCGGGCGGCGATGTGAGTGACGAGGCCGCGGGCAGCCTGTTCTATCAGGTCAAGCGCATGGTCGAAGCCGTCTTCGCCACCATAATAGGGATCGGGGACTTCGCGCACGGGCAGTTCTCCGGCGAACTCCAGGAACAGATGCACCCTGCCGGTCGATCCATCCGGCTGCAGTTCCCGTAAACGGGCATAGTTGTTGCGGTCCATGGCGGCAATGATGTCGAAGCGGTCAAAATCTGCGGCTTCGACCTGCCGGGCGCGCTGCGCAGATATGTCGATATCGCGCATCAAGGCGGCTTTGACAGCGCGCGGGTCCGGCGGACCGCCGACATGCCAGCCACTGGTGCCGGCGCTGTCGGTTTCTATGTGTGTCATGCCCGCCTTGTCGAGAACCTGGCGCACCGCGCCTTCGGCTATGGGCGAGCGGCAGATGTTGCCGAGGCAGACGAGTAGGATGCTTTTCATGAGCGGATTCGGTAACCTTGTTGAAAAAATTAAAGGATCATCAGCAATGGCAGAAAAACTTCAAGGCCCGGCACGGGTAAAGGCACTGGCTGACCTCACCGGGTGGGCCGATGTGGACGGCAGGAACGCAATCTCGAAAACCTTCGTATTCGGCAATTTCAACGAGGCGTTCGGCTGGATGAGCCGTGTTGCCATGCAGGCGGAAAAACTCAACCATCATCCTGAGTGGAGTAACGTGTACAAAACTGTTGAAGTAACGCTTGCAACGCACGATGCTGGCGGGGTAACTGACCTTGATGTCAAATTGGCACAATTCATGAATAAAACTGTAACCAGTTAACGATTTGAGCTAAACAAAACTTAATCCTGACCGGACTTGTCAGGCATGCTGTTTGTGCTCATATTCAGACCTGTATTAATCCGTTCTCCAAGGGAGTTGAAAATGGCAGACCTAAAATACCAATCCCAGGCACCTGCAGGCAGGCAGGCGCAAGAGATTGACGAGGGCCTGCGGTCCTACATGCTCGGCGTCTACAACTATATGGCGCTTGGCGTGGCGGCTACGGCCATCATAACCCTGTTCGTGGCGTCCTCACCTGCACTGCTTGCGGTGGTCAGCTCGCTGAAATGGGTATTCTTCATCGGCATTCTGGGCATGGGCTTCCTTGCTCCACGCATGATCTTTTCCAACAGTGCAGCCGTCGCCCATGGTGCTTTCTGGGGCTACTGCGCGCTTTGGGGCCTGGGCATCGCACCGATGGTGGGCCACTATATGGGGGTCAGCCCCGGCATGGTCGTGCAGGCCTTCGGTATCGCTGCGGTCACATTCGGCGCCACCAGCCTGTTCGGGTACGTCACCAAGCGCAGCCTCTCCGGGCTTGGAACCTTCTTCATGATCGCCACCATCGGCATCATCATCGCGATGGTCGTGAACGCACTGTTCATCGGATCGGTCGGGTTCAGCCTAGTCGTTTCAATCATCACGGTGCTGCTGTTTGCCGGCATCACCGCTTACGAGACCCAGATGATCAAGGAAATGTACGTTGAAGGCGATGGCACGGTCGCAGCACGTGGCAAGTCGATCTTCGGCGCCTTCATGCTGTATGGCAGCTTCATCACCATGTTCATCCACATCCTGAACATTCTCGGGATCATGAACTCGGACTGATGTAGGATCATCTGATCACGTCAGAAACATCGAACCCCCGCCGTGCTGCTGTACGGCGGGGGTTTTCTGTTTGGGAAACAGTGCGCAAACGTGGAGATAAACTCAGGCGCTGACCAGTTTAGGTTTCTTCAGCAATACCTTCAGCACCTGCCCGAGATCATGGCCACGGCGCAGAATCAACCCGCCGGGTGCGGTGACGGAATAGGCACCCTGTTTGCGGGCAAGCCTGGGGTTCTTTTCGATGCGGTAGAGCGGTTGTTCGGAGCTGCGGCGGAACACGGCGAATACAGCGCAATCTTTGGTGAAATCCATGGCGTAATCACGCCATTCTCCGGCTGCTACCTTGCTTCCATACAAATTGAGGATTGTTGCAAGTTCTGTCCTGTTAAATGCGATCTGGGTAGTCTTTTTTGCATGTAGGGGTTGCTTTTCTTGCGTGTCATCGTTCGCCTGCGGGCCGCCATATGCGGCCCCCAGCGCAACAATCTCTGGCTCTTCGCTCATCCAACCTCCGCTTAACTGTTTGTATTAAGACTGTAATATCTTTGGCGCGAATGCGAGTTCAGTCAAGACCGTTTGATCGTCCGGGGTAGCGAAAGCGCCAGATGTGTCACGCAAAGATAATGAAACTGCCCAATTCCAGACACAAATAGACCCAAGAATCGTCAGGAACGCGGAACAGTATTCACCTGTTGCCTCAAGGTCCGGCTCCAGATCGTTTCGGATATCTCAGCCCCCCAGCCCCCCGTGGCGAATTAGGAGCCGGACCTGTTTTTAAAGTTAGTGAGTTTGTGAGTAGTGTTTGATTACAGCCCCGGTAGGGCGTGTTAGTCAGCTAAGTGAGTAAGATCCGGCGGCGCCTTTGGTGCCGCTGTTTTCTTTTGTCGGCGGAAGTTTTGCGACGGACTTGATCTAACGTCGCAATATTCCAATATTCTGCTACACCGAATCATCGTTTCCGCAAATCCGGCCAGAACCCTGTCCGGGCTTGCGGTCCTTTGGCATGATATGTTCAACCGGGAGGCAATTGTTCGACATGTCCAGCAGCACAACGCAGTCAGGCGCCAAGCCAAAGCAGTTCCAGGCCGAGGTGGCCAAGCTCCTGCACCTCATGGTGCATTCGGTCTACTCCGAGCGAGAGGTGTTTCTGCGCGAACTGATCTCCAACGCCTCGGACGCCTGCGACAAGCTTCGCTACGAAGCCCTCAAGAACGACAAGCTGATGCAGGCCGGTGGTGATCTGCGCATCACCATCAGCCTGGACAAGAAGAGCAAGACGCTGACCATCGCCGATACCGGCATCGGCATGGATGCAAAGGAACTGGCGGACAACCTGGGCACTATCGCGCGCTCCGGCACGCAGGCCTTCATGGAACAGATGGAGGCCGCGGCCAAGAAGAAGGGCGACAAGGACGTCAACCTGATCGGCCAGTTTGGCGTCGGGTTCTATTCCTCGTTCATGATTGCCGAACATGTCGACGTGGTGTCGCGCAAGGCCGGCGCAAAACGGGTCAACGTGTGGAGCTCCGACGGTACCGGCACCTACACGGTTTCAGAATACAAGGGCGACGATGCACCTGAACGCGGAACATCGATCCGGCTGAAGCTGCGCAAGGATGCCAAGGAGTTTCTGGAAGATCAGCGGCTGCAGTATGTGGTGCGGACCTATTCCGATCATGTCAGTCATCCGATCTACCTGGGCGAAGAGCAGGTCAATTCCGGCAGCGCCATCTGGGCGCGGGGCAAGTCGGACGTCACCGAAGAACAGCATCGCGAGTTCTTCGGTCATGTGGCCGGCGTCATCGGCGACCCGGCGATGACCATTCACTACCGCGCTGAGGGCCGCAACGAGTACTCGGTGCTGCTGTATGTGCCCGGCGAGAAGCCATTCGACCTGTTTGATCCGGAACGCAAGGGCAAGCAGAAACTGTATGTGCGCCGGGTCTTCATCACCGACGAGGCGGAGATGCTGCCGTCCTATCTGCGCTTCGTGCGCGGCGTGATCGACAGCGAGGACATGCCGTTGAACATCTCCCGCGAGATGCTGCAGGACAATCCGACCGTTCACGCCATCCGCAAGGCTGTTACCAAGCGGGTGCTCAACGAGCTCAAGAAATGCGCTGACAAGAAGCCGGAAGTGTTCACCAACATCTGGTCGGCGTTCGGCCCGGTGATCAAGGAAGGCCTTTATGAGGACATGGAGCGCCGCGACCAGCTCTATGACATCTGCCGGTTCCGATCCACGTCCAGCGAGGGCGAGGAGACCGTGACGCTGGCCGACTATGTGTCGCGGATGAAGGAAAACCAGACCGGGATCTATTATCTCACCGGCGACGATGCGGCCAAGGCGGAAGTCAGCCCGCAGCTCGAGGGCTACAAGGCGCGCGGCATCGAAGTGCTTCTGCTGACCGATCCGGTGGATGCATTCTGGGTGCGCACGTCGCTTGGCTATGACGGCAAGCAATTCAAGTCGGTGACCCAGGGCGGCGCTGACCTGGATGAGATTCCGCTCGAGGACAAGAAGGATAAGAAGGACAAGTCAGACGATGCCGCCACCGCTACCCTGGTGACGGCCCTGAAAACGGCACTGGGCGATGCGGTTCAGGATGTTGCCAAGTCGACCCGGCTGACATCGTCTCCGGTCTGTATCGTGGCAGGCGACCAGGGCTTTGACCGGACTTTGGAGAAGTACCTGGCGCAACAGCAGGGACAGACGTCGATCTCCGCACCGGTGCTGGAGATCAATCCCGACCATGCGCTGATTGCCAAGCTGGCGGAACGGGCCGGCAAGGGCGAAGACATGAGCGAAGCGGCCAGCCTGCTGCTCGACCAGGCGGTTATCCTGGAAGGGGAGGTGCCGGCGGACGCGGCCAGGTTTGCCGAACGCCTGTCGAAGCTGATGCAGCAGGTGTATGAATGAGATTGCGTCATGCAGTCATCATGGACCTGTCACAGACCGGTTGAACAACTGAGATGATCGTGCGGCAGGTTTGACCCCTCTGTTTCAACATGAGAGGCTCAAACCATGTCCAACAAGATCAATCGTTTCTCCCTCAGTCGTCGCGACGTGCTGCGCACAGGCGCAGCCGGCTCAGCCTGCTTTGCGGCCGGCTGCCTGTTTGCGCCGTCCATCAGCCGTGCTGCGGACCGCCCGATCATCAGCCACGGATTGCAATCGGGTGACGTCACCGGCTCTTCCGGTGTCGTCTGGGCACGCGCCGACAGGCCGGCCCGGATGATGGTGGAATGGTCCACCACGGAAAGTTTTGCCAATGCTACGCGTGTTCAGCCTCTCGATCTGATCGACGGCACGGACTTCGCCGGCAAGCTGCCACTGGTCGGCCTGCCGTCCGACCAGGACATCCACTACAGGATCGAGTTGCTAGACTTGGCGGACTTTTCCACCACCGGACAGGCGATGACAGGCAAGTTCCGCACCGCACCGATGAACAAACGCGACATTTCATTTGTCTGGTCCGGCGATACCGCGGGGCAGGGCTGGGGCATTGATGTGGACCGCGGCGGTATGAAGACCTACCGCACCATGGCCGGCCATACGCCTGACTTCTTCATCCACTCCGGAGACACCATCTATGCCGACAATCCGGTCACGGCGGAAAAACAAATGCCGGACGGGGGTATCTGGAAATCGGTGACCATCGAGGAAAAAGCCAAGGTCGCCGAGACCCTCAATGAGTTTCGCGGGCAGTACAAATACAACCTGATGGACGAGAACGTGCGGGCTTTCAACGCGGCAGTGCCGATGTTCGTGCAGTGGGATGACCACGAGGTCACAAACAACTGGTATCCGGGCGAGATGCTGACATCCGACGACCGCTACAAGGTGAAATCGGCATCCCTGCTGGCCGCCCGTGCGACACAGGCCTTTCACGAGATGAACCCAATCGCGGTGAACCCACACGAGCCCTATCGGGTGTACCGCAAGATATCCTATGGACCGATGCTGGAAATCTTCATGATCGACATGCGCACCTACAGAGGCAAAAACTCGAAGAATGACCAGGACCAGCGCAGCGCCGATACCAGCTTCCTGGGCCGCGAACAACTCGACTGGCTGAAACGGGAAATGCTGGCCTCGAAGGCAACCTGGAAGGTTGTTGCCTCCGACATGCCGATCGGCCTGGTGGTCGGCGATGGCGACAATTTCGAGAACGGTGCAAATGGCGATGGTCCGGTTCGCGGCCGGGAATTCGACATTGCCGAGGTGCTGTCGTTCATTAAGGCGAACGACATTCACAACACGGTCTGGCTAACAGCGGACGTTCATTACACTGCGGCGCATTACTATGATCCGAACAAGGCCCAGTTCCAGGATTTCGCGCCGTTCTGGGAGTTTGTGTCCGGCCCGCTGCATGCCGGCAGTTTCGGGCCCAACAAGCTGGACAATACGTTTGGTCCGGAGGTGAAGTACGTCAAGGCTCCGGAACCGGGCCAGGTGAACTTGCCGCCGTCGTTCGGGCTGCAGTTCTTCGGCCATGTCAGGATTGACGGCAAATCGGAGGTCATGACGGTGACCTTGCGGGACGCAGACGATGCCTCGTTGTGGTCCGTGGACCTGGAACCGAAGCGGTCGCAGGCCATATGAAACATTCAGGCCCCGGGTTTGGTGCCCGGGGCCTGTGACTGGAGCATGATCCAGACGTTAAGCGGCTTTCTGCTGCATCAGGCCACGATTGACCAGGGTTTCGGCAATCTGCACGGTGTTCAGTGCGGCCCCTTTGCGCAGATTGTCAGACACGCACCACAGGTTCAGGCCATTGTCGATGGTCGCGTCTTCGCGAATGCGCGAGACGAAGGTGGCGTAGTCACCGACGCACTCGACCGGCGTCACATAGCCGCCGTCCTCGCGCTTGTCGACTACCAGCAGACCCGGCGCCTCACGCAGGATGCTGCGTGCCTCATCGGCGGTGATCTCGCGCTCAAACTCTATATTGACCGCTTCGGAGTGGCCGACAAACACCGGCACCCGGACGCAGGTCGCGGTCAGCTTGATTTTGGGGTCGAGTATCTTCTTGGTCTCGGCCACCATCTTCCATTCTTCCTTGGTGTCGCCGGAATCCATGAACACGTCGATGTGTGGGATGACATTGAAGGCGATCTGCTTGGTGAACTTTTCAGGCGTTGGCGGATCGGTAACGAAAATGCCCTTGGTCTGGGTCCACAATTCGTCCATGGCAGCCTTACCGCCGCCGGATACGGACTGGTAGGTGGCGACCACCACCCGCTTGATCTTTGCCGCGTCATGCAGCGGTTTTAGGGCCACCACAAGCTGGGCTGTCGAACAGTTGGGGTTGGCAATAATGTTCTTGCGGTCGTTGCGCGCCATGTACTCTTCGAGCGCGTGGGCATTTACCTCGGGCACGATCAGCGGCACTTCGGCGTCATAGCGAAAGGCCGACGAGTTATCGATGACAATCGCACCCATCTTGCCGATCTTCGGCGACCACTGCTTTGACGTCTCGCCGCCGGCGGACATCAGGACGAAATCAACCTTGGAGAAATCAAACGTTTCCAGATCCTGGCATTTCAGGGTCTTGTCGCCAAACGACACTTCACGGCCGACGGACCGGCGCGAGGCGATAGCGTGGACCTCGCGAACAGGGAACTCGCGCTCGGCGAGGATATTCATCATTTCCATGCCAACATTGCCGGTGGCACCAACGATAGCGATATTGTAGCTCATCTGAACTTGTCTCCAGGATGACCCTGCTCCCGCCTCATGTATTTTGAGAGGCCTTTCGGGTCTTGGCTTCCGGCGCACCCTCCCACGGGAGAGAAAGGCCGGGAGTGAACGCAAGGTTATGTGGGTGTTTTGACCGGTTTGGATTTGGCCGTCGTGACCAGGTCAGCCGTCATTGTGCCGCCGGTAACGGCGGTGATGGTGAAGCTGGTGAGTGCCCTGATCTGCATGGTCGGATCATTTCCTTGCGACGTGTCCCGTTGTGGACAATCCGGCTTGTACCAGTTTTCGTCAAACAGTCAATGAAGAGTGTCTTGTTTGCTTAAGTGAGTGCTTCCAATTCGGCCAGGATAGCATCGCCCATCTCGACGGTGCCGACTTGCTGCATGCCGTCCTGCATGATGTCGCCGGTGCGCAGGCCCCTGTCGAGGGTCGAAGCAATGGCGGTCTCGATCTTGCCAGCCCATTCGCCCATGCCCAACGAATAGCGCAGACACATGGCAAATGATGCAATCATGGCGATGGGGTTTGCCAGGCCCTGGCCGGCGATGTCGGGGGCAGAACCGTGTACGGGTTCGTACAGCGCCTTGCGCAGGCCGGTTTTCTCGTCGACTGCACCGAGCGAGGCCGACGGCAGCATGCCAAGCGATCCAGTCAGCATGGCAGCAACATCAGACAGGATGTCGCCGAACAGGTTGTCGGTGAGGATGACGTCGAACTGCTTCGGCGTGCGCACCAGCTGCATGGCGCCGGCGTCGGCCAGCATGTGCGACAGCTCGACGTCCTCGTAGCCGTCCTTGTGGGTCTGGGTCACGATCTCGTTCCACAGCACACCGGATTTCATGACATTGCGCTTTTCCATGGAACACACGGCATTGCTGCGGGTGCGGGCCAGTTCAAAGGCGACGCGCGAAATGCGGTCGATCTCATAGCTCTCGTAAACCTGGGTATCGACGGCCCGCTTCTGGCCATTGCCGAGTTCGGTAATTTCCTTTGGCTCGCCGAAATATACACCGCCGGTGAGTTCGCGCAGGATGAGGATGTCGAGGCCCTCAACCAGTTCCTTTTTCAGCGATGACGCGTCGGCCAGCGCCGGGTAGACGATGGCCGGGCGCAGATTGGCATACAGCGCGAGATCCTTGCGCAGCCGCAATAGGCCGGCCTCCGGCCGTTGATCATAAGGGACCGTGTCCCATTTGGGGCCCCCTACAGCGCCGAAGATGATGGCGTCGGCTGCCATGGCCTTTGCCATGTCGGCATCGGAGATGCTTTCGCCGTGCGCATCATAGGCCGCGCCGCCGACAAGTCCTTCATCCAGCTCAAAGGAGGCAACTCCCTTGTCCTGGAACCACTGAATGACCCGGCGGACTTCGCCCATAACCTCCGGGCCAATGCCGTCACCGGGAAGAAGGAAAAGCGTGTGGGTAGCCATGATCGTTTCAGCCTTTGTCGTGGGGATTTAACTGCTGGCGTCTGGGTACTGTGTGACGGCCGGCTTGGCAAGAGGCAAGGGCGGTGGAATGGGCTTAGTTACATCGCTCACGCGAGTTGGCTTGCGCCAACCGCTCCGCGGGGGCGCACTTCGTGCGGCGCGCAGTCGCGCTTGCCTCGGCACTCGCGTGCCTCTGAGGGGCCTATCAAAACCGTTGTTCCGGTTCAGATACCTTCTCCATTTGTCACCCTCGGGACAAGCCCGAGGGTGACAATGAGATAATGTAAGGTTCAACAGAGTTTCAGGCACGGAGAACGGCCTGAGCGAAGCGAAGAAAGCTGTTCGACCACAAAACATGCTGCAGCCGCCAGGCTGCTTGCGTGAGCGGAATAAAACACTCCTTGCCTCACAACCAAACCTCTCTGAATAACTCCGCCCAAGACCTCTCTGCCCACATGAACCTCATGTGAACGCCCGGCTCAGGTTTGGTTCAGGGCTGTCCTACTAGATTGGGGACAGTTGATTTGAAGACCAGCCGCTCCGGCACCGGGGCGTCAGGCAAGAAAAGAACAGATAACGAGACTTTAGGAGACGAGAGATGTTCAAGAAAACCGCCATTGCCGCCATTGCCGCACTGACCATTGCTGCCGCATCGGCTTCACCTGCACAGGCCCTGTCCAAGAAGGAAAAGATCTTCCTCGGTTTCGGCGCGGTCACAGCCCTGGGTCTTGCTGCTGCTGCCCACGCCCATGGCGGCTATTACGGCGATCCCGGCCATGGCTATCGCGGCGGCCGCCACTACCGCCGTTCGGCACGGCGCTGCGCCCGCCGCTTTGGCTGGCACACATGGCGCTGGGAGCGTTGCATGTACCGCCGCGGCTACTGATTGACGCCAGAGCGAATTGAAATGAAGACACCGCCGGATGTTTCCGGCGGTGTTTTTGTTTGTGGGGTTGGTTGGTTTATATCGCTCACGCAAGCAGCCTGACGGCTGCGCTCCGCTAGGGCGCACTTCGTGCGGCGGCCAGTCGGCCTTGCCTCGGCACTATGTGCCTCGGAGGCGTTCATCAAAACCGTTGTTCCGGTCCAGATAGCGTCTCAGTTTGTCATCCTCGGGCTTGTCCCGAGGATCCATACACCGTTGCAGTGGACCCTCGGGACAAGCCCGAGGGTGACAATGATGAGATATTGTAAGGTTCAACAGAGTTTCAGGCACGGAGAACGGCCTGAGCGAAGCGAACAAAGCTGTTCGACCACCAACAAGCGGCTGATTGCGTGAGCGATAAACAGAACCCAAGCTAATCCTCTAGCCGCCCAGTGCCTTCAGCACTGCCATTGACGGCCTGCCGTTGGGTTTCATGCCGGCCTTGGCCTGCACTTTCTTGATGGCGCGGGTGGTGATCGGGCCGATTTTGCCGTCGGCCTCGCCGATATCATAGCCGGCGGCCAGCAGCAGTTTCTGCAGTTGCAGGCGCTGGGCCCGGGTGAGGCCGGGGTCGTTTGTCGGCCAGGGTTTGACCAGCGGGCCCCTGCCTTTCAGCCGGTCGGACAGGTGTCCGATGGCAAGCGCATAGGATTCAGCGGCATTGTAGGAGTACAGCGCATTGAAGTTGCGAGTGACCAGAAAGGCCGGGCCAGACTTGCCGGCCGGCAACAGCAGGCCCGCCGAGTAGTTGCTCCTGAGCGGGGACCCGTCGACATTGGTCAGGCCGCGCTTTGCCCAGGTCTGGACGGATGCCCGGCGCTTGCGGCCGCTGGGGCCGCGATAGCCTTTCGGCAACCTGACCTCGAACCCCCATGGTTCATTGGAACGCCATCCGGCCTTGACCATGAAGTTGGCGGTGGAGGCAAGCGCATCCGGTATGGAGTTGACCAGGTCGCGGCGCCCGTCGCGATCGAAATCAACCGCGAGCCGCCGGTAGGTTTCGGGAATGAACTGGGTCTGGCCGAAAGCCGATGCCCAGGACGAGTACAGGTCATCGAGGCGGACATCGCCCTTCTGCACCAGCTTCAGTCCGGCGATCAGCTGGCGGGTAAACAGGCGCCTCTTGCGATTGGCGCAAATCAGGTTGGCCATGGCGTGGGGCAGGAAGAACTCGCCCCTTATCTGGCCATAGTCGCTCTCAATTCCCCAAAGCGCGGCGATGATGTAGCGGTCGACGCCATACCTCTTTTCCACCGCAGCCAGGGTTGACGCGTGCTTCTTCATGTTCGCCTTGCCATCGGCGATACGGGCCGGGTCAACCAGGAAGGCCATGTAGTCCCAGATCCTGGTCCTGAACTCCGGTTGCGAGCGTGAGAATCGTACGACCTTCTCATTGAACTTGGCGCCGTCCAGCGCCTTGTCGACGAGCGACGGCCTCACGCCGGCGCGCTTGACGGTCTTCTTGATGTTGGCAATGCAGCCCTTGGTCACCTTGGCATGTGCGGGAAGGCTCATACCCGCCAAAAGGGTCAGAGCCAGGGCAGCGGTAACCGTGCGCATCATGTGAGATGTCTCCTGACGATAATCAGGCCCAGGGGCGGGCCTCGGCCATCCTGGCTTCATAGGCATCAATTGAGGCCTTTTTTTCAAATGTCAGGCCAATGTCGTCCAGGCCGTTGAGCAGGCAGTGCTTGCGGAACGGGTCGAGGTCAAATTTCACAATCCCGCCGTCGGGCCCGCGGATCTCCTGGGCCTCAAGATCGACCGTTACCGTGGCGTTGGCGCCGCGGCGCGCGTCGTCCATCAGCTTGTCCACGTCTTCCTGGGGCAGCTTGATGGGCAGGATGCCGTTCTTGAAGCAGTTATTGTAGAAGATGTCGGCGAACGATGTTGAGATCACACAGCGGATGCCGAAGTCGAGCAGTGCCCAGGGGGCGTGCTCGCGTGATGAGCCGCAGCCGAAATTGTCGCCCGCCACCAGAATCTGGGCATTGCGCCAGGCCGGCTGGTTCAGAGTGAAATCGGGGTTCTCCGAGCCATCGTCATTGTAGCGCATTTCGTAGAACAGCGACTTGCCGAGGCCGGTGCGCTTGATGGTTTTCAGGAACTGTTTCGGGATGATCATGTCAGTGTCGACATTGGTGGTCGGCAGCGGTGCGGCGACGCCGGTCAGTGTAGTGAACTTTTCCATCAGGCTGGTCCTTCAGCTGAGATCAAAAAAATTTGCGCCTCGCCGAGCATCAACGGGAAGGCTTTACCGATGTGTGCCGTGTGATTTGCACAAGGTCAAGTATTGCCTTGTTTCGCCCTAAGGTCGGGCAGGCCGATGCCGGTTGATTCAAAGCCGCCGTCAACGGACAGGATCTGGCCGTTGATGAAGCTGGCCTTGTCGGAAACCAGGAAGTAAATCGCTTCGGCAATTTCGCGTTCCTCGCCATAGCGGTTGAGCGGAATTGAGTCGTGGTAACTTTGCCGGATGACGGCATCATGGACCTTTTTCGCCATCTCGGTGTCGACGGGGCCAGGACATACGCAGTTCACCCGGATGCCCTGATTGCCGTATTCGGCCGCCTGCTGCTTGGTGAGGTGAATAACACCTGCCTTTGAGGTGCCGTAGGCGACCCGCAAGGTGGAGGCGCGGTGCCCTGAGATGGATGCGATGTTGACAATCGCGCCGCCGCCGGAGCGCAGCATGACAGGTGCTGCAGCCTGAACGGTCAGGAACGGACCCGACAGGTTGGTGGCCATTATGGCCTGCCAGATGTCAAAACCGGTCTGGGCGATAGGGCCGAAGTCGGCGATGCCGGCATTGTTGACGAGGCCGTCGAGGCGGCCGAAGTGGGCTGCGGTCTGATCGACGGCGCGCTCGACCTGGCCGGGATCGGACACGTCACAATCGATGCACAGACCGGTGTCATCGGGAATGGTCTTTTCGGCAGCATGCAGCGTTTCGCGATTGTTGTCGATCAGCGCGACACGCCAGCCGTTTTCAAGAAACAGCCTGGCCGTCGCGAGGCCGATGCCCCGGGCAGCACCGGTGACGAGGCAAACTTTGGCGGATGCAGTTGTCATCAATTGGTCTTGTCAGGTCAGATGACGCCGTAGCGGCGCAGGAAATAATAGATCAGGTAGGCGCCAAGCACATAGGCAACGGCACGCCCAATGCGTTTTCCCCATATCTCGATGTTGTCCTCGGGTTCTTGCTCCGAGGTTGTGCCAGTGCCGAGGAGCTTTTCTGACTGCTCACCGAGACGCTTGAGATCTGCTTCAGCCTTGCGGACAGCTTCTTCATTGCGATCGGGTTTGCGCGCCATTACTGCACCGTACGCGGCTGCGGCGCTGACGCTTCGATCTCGGCTTCGAGCTGGGCAACCAGTTCCTCAGACAATTCAAGCTGGTGAGCTGCCTCGTGGACCATGACCTGGGTCAGGACAGCAGACAGCTCGTCGCCCTGTTCGACCCAGTAGTCCAGCACCGCCCTGCGGTATAACACCAGCACCGGATGACCGGCATCGGATTCGCGCAGCAGTCCCATGATGTCGAACGGCGTCTCGCTGCCAACCTCGTCCATGGTTTCGTCGTCGGGGAACTCCTCGACGGTGATGGCAATCTCGCCCGTCATCTTGCGCAGGGAATGCGGCACCTTCTCCCAGGTCTTGCGGGCAAGGTGGGAGATATCTGCAGCTGACGGCGCACGCATGTGCGACCAGCGGCTGTCATTGTGGAACGGTGAGTTCATGAGTTCAATGATGCCAGCACGGCGCACCTATTACCAGAACGTTTGTCCGGCCTGATCGCTACATCGTGCTGTCGGTCTTAGTGTTGCGACTTTTCCCGCCGCGCAAGCTGTGCTCGAAGCGTCAGGAATAGTCAGGACATGCTGGCAGCGGCATAGGCCATCATGGCGCCGGATGCAAGTGTTGCCGCAACAAGAAAGATCAGGACACGGCGCAGAAAACGGGTGTCGGCAGCAGGTGTCGTCGTGGACATAAGGCCCCCATACTCCAAAATCACGAACTGGCTCACGAGTGGTACGCAAATTCGTTTTGACCGGCAGTTGCCCCAAGCCGGATTAACTAGGTTTGCAACATATTCGCGGGCGATCCGCAAGGGCGAACCGCGACTTATCTCAAGTTAGTTTACAGACACCCTTAAGTTAGCGTGCGAACGTCCACGAAATGGCCGGCGATGGCGGCTGCGGCGGCCATGGCGGGGGACACAAGATGGGTCCGGCCCTTGAAGCCCTGGCGTCCTTCAAAGTTGCGATTCGACGTGGATGCACAGCGCTGGCCCGGCTTGAGCTGGTCGGGGTTCATGCCGAGACACATGGAACAGCCCGGTTCGCGCCATTGAAACCCTGCCGCGGTGAATATGCGGTCCAGACCCTCGGCTTCAGCCTGGGCCTTCACCACACCGGAACCGGGCACGATCATGGCATAGTCGAGCCGTTCGGAAATTTTCTTGCCTTCAATTATGCGTGCGGCTTCGCGCAAATCCTCGATGCGGCCATTGGTGCATGAACCGATCCACACGACGTCAAGGCCGATATCGGTGATCTTGGTGCCGGGAGCCAGGCCCATATAGTCCAGCGCCCGCTGCTTCGAGGCCCGCTTGGCCTCGTCGGCAATATCGTCCGGGTTCGGCACGGCCCCGGCCACCGAGATGACATCCTCAGGCGACGTGCCCCATGATACGATGGGCGGCAGCGCCGCGGCATCCAGGGTGATGACCTCGTCGAAATGGGCGCCGTCATCGGAGAACAGGGTTTCCCAATAGGCCATGGCGGCATCCCAGTCGGCGCCTGACGGCGCCATCGGGCGTCCCTTCAGGTACTCATACGCCTTTTCGTCCGGTGCAATCATGCCGGCGCGGGCGCCGCCCTCGATGGTCATGTTGCAGACCGTCATACGGCCTTCCATGGACAGGTCACGGAAGGCTTCGCCGGTGAACTCTATGACGTTGCCGGTGCCGCCGGCAGTGCCGATTTCACCGATGACGGACAGGATGATGTCTTTGGCCGTCGCGCCTTTGGCCAGTTTGCCGTCGACCTGCACTTTCATGTTGCGGGCCTTTTTCTGAATCAGCGTCTGGGTTGCCAGCACGTGCTCCACTTCCGAAGTGCCGATGCCGTGGGCCAGCGCACCGAAGGCGCCGTGGGTCGAGGTGTGACTGTCGCCGCACACGATGGTGGTGCCGGGCAGGGTGAAACCCTGTTCCGGACCGATGATGTGCACGATGCCCTGGCGCGTGTCCGTTTCGGAAAAATACTGCACGCCGAATTCGGCGGCGTTGTTGGCCAGGGTTTCAACCTGGATACGGCTTTCTTCTTCCGCAATGCCCTTCGAACGGTCGGTGGTCGGGACGTTGTGGTCGACGACAGCCAGGGTCTTTTCAGGGGCGCGGACAGTGCGTCCGGTCATGCGCAGTCCCTCGAACGCCTGCGGGCTGGTCACTTCATGGACCAGGTGACGGTCGATATAGAGCAGACAAGTGCCGTCTTCAGCCTCATGAACCAGGTGGTCGTCCCAGATCTTGTCATACAGGGTGCGCGGGCCAGCCATGAAAATCCTCATATCAGTTTGGAAGTGTTCGAAATTGGCGGCAACCTAGCGAGGCTAGCCGCATTTGTCATCCGGAAACGGATTGCAAACAGCAAGATCCAGTTCTCGCACCGTCACATGGTGGCAGGCCGATCTACTGGTTCAGTTCCTGAACAGCCGGACTGTTGAGGAGCGCGAGATGTGCAGTCCGCTTCATTGTGGCAATGTACTGGGCCTGCGATTGCCCGCAGTCCTGGGTAAGCTGCTCCCAGTTTCGCACAGACAGCAATGTCCAGAGAATGTCTGCCGCCTGTTTCACCGGCAGGTCAGGCGCCAAAGTGCCGTCATTGTCAATTGCGTTTATGGCGGCGACGCAGCCATGGCGAACCGCCTGCATGCGATCGTTCCAGGCGAGCTCCGCTGCTTCATCAGCGTCTTTCATGGCCAGCAGGGCCCTGGCGATGCCATGGATTTCAGGAATGTAGTTTCCCCAGGCATCGATAAAGGCATCGAGACGCTGCACTCCTTTCGTGGCTTCACGGCTCGTTGCAAGGCGCTGCTCCACTCCCTTGATGTCATCAAGATAACGGGTGGTGGCAATCAGCAGTTCCGCGCGTGTCGGGAAATGAAGATAGACAGCCTGCCGGCTTATGCCGGCCTCGCGGGCAATATCGCCCATGCGGACCCCTTTACCCTGGTGGGCCTCGAGCAGCTTCCAGGTCGCGTTCAGAATGCGGGTCCGGGTTTCCATATTTTCACTTGACATGGTGTAAACTACATCGTACTTGACAGCATGTCAATTGACACGGTGTCAAGTTAAAGGAGAACGATATGACAAACCGGATTTTCATCTGGGTCGGCCACCCCAAGGCCAAATCCCTGTGTGCAGGCATGGCCGACGCCTATCAGGCAGGGGCTGGACGCAAAGGCTCGCAGGTGCGGCGCATGGATCTGAGTGAAATGGCATTCGGGATGGATGCATTTTCCGGCTATGACGACGCCATGCCGCCACTGGAGCCTGACCTCAAAGCCTGGCAGGACAATGTGGCATGGGCCGATCACCTGTTGTTTGTGCACCCGTACTGGTGGGGTGCCATGCCAACAAAGGCCAAGGCCGTGCTGGACCGCGCACTAGAGCCGGGGTTCGGCTTCAAATACCATTCGCGCGGCGTGAAGTGGGATAAGCTGCTCGCCGGTAAATCCGCGGACGCGATAATCACCTCGGACACGCCGCCGCTACTGGATACGTTGATCTACATGAAGCCGGCACGGCGGGTGATGAAAAACCAGGTGCTGGGATTCTGCGGAATCAAGGCGCGCAGCATCAAACAATTCGGGCCGGTGAAAACCGCCAGCGAGAAGAAAATCTCGGGCTGGATCAACCAGGCAGAACGCCTCGGCGCCAGAGCCGCGGCGTGATGATGCAGGTCACAGGAGAACCAACATGACAATAAATTTGCTGCTCACAGCTTGCGCCGTTGCAGTTATCGCCAGCGGCCTCATCTGCGGTGTGTTCCTGGCGTTTTCGGATTTCGTGATGAGATCGCTTGGCGCCGCCAGTCCGGCCGGCGGTGTCGAGGCCATGCAGCTGATCAACCGCAAGGTTTATGGCTCGGTCTTTCTCGCACTGCTTTTCGCCATGGCAATTGCCTCGGTGGTGCTGGCACTGTTTGCCGCCGTTTACATGACTGGCCCGGCCGCGGTGTGGATCATTGCCGGATGCGCGCTCTATCTGGCCGGCGTGTTCATTGTAACTGTGGCGTGCAATGTGCCCATGAACCGACGGCTTGACAAAATGGCCCATGAAGATGCGGAAACAATATCCTACTGGAGGGCCTATAAAGCTTCATGGACCCGGTGGAACCATGTCAGGACAGTTGCCTCTGCTGGTTCGTCAGTCAGTTTTCTGATTGGGTGCATTCTGCTCAGTGGCGGCTGATACTGTCCAAGTGTTGTTCAGACGGCACGGAACACCATAGTCATGTATCTCAAAAAAATGCCGGAGCGGTTTTGGCCGCTCCGGCATCAATTCGTGCGATAACCGGTCTTAGTGCTTGAAGCGCTTGATCTCGCCGGACTTCAACCGGTCCATGTACGAGTTCATTTCCCGCTTCACTATCGGCATCAGGAAATACAGTGCCGTGATGTTGACCACTGCCATGGCAAAGATGGCGGCGTCGGAGAAGTCAATCACCGGACCCAGGCTGGCCGAAGCGCCGATGACAACGAAGACGCAGAAGATGATCTTGAACACCAGCTCCTTGGTCTTGCCTTCGCCGAACAGGTATGTCCAGGCTTTCAACCCGTAATATGACCAGGTGATCATGGTTGAGAAGGCAAATAGCACAACGGCGATTGCCAGGATGTACGGGAACCAGCTGAAGCCTGTTGCGAAGGCTGCAGAGGTCAGCGACACGCCTGATACGCCGCCAACGGTGGCGATTGAGCCGCCGTCCAGCACGAAGTTGCCGGTTGCCGGATCAACGATCAGCAGTCCGGAAATGGTGATGACCAGCGCGGTCATGGTGCAGATCACAACCGTGTCGATGAACGGCTCCAGCAGCGACACCAGCCCTTCGGTGATCGGCTCCTTGGTACGCACTGCCGAGTGGGCGATTGCAGCCGAGCCAACCCCTGCCTCGTTTGAGAACGCGGCGCGTTTGAAACCCTGGATGAGGGCGCCGACAAACCCGCCGGCAACACCCAGGCCGGTGAAAGCGCCGGCGAAGATCTGGCCGAAGGCCCAGCCGATCTTGTCATAGTTGAGCAGCAGGATGACCAGTGCGGTAACGACGTACATGACGCCCATGAAGGGAACCACCTTTTCCGTCACATTGGCGATGGATTTGATGCCGCCGACAATCACTGCGTAAACAATCAGGGCGAATATGATCCCGGTGATCCAGCCCGGATAGGCACCCACGACGCTTGAGATCTGGGCGTGTGCCTGATTGGCCTGGAACATGTTGCCGCCGCCAAAGGCGCCGAGAATACAGAAGATGGCAAACATGACAGCCAGAATCTTGCCGCCGGGCAGGCCGCGTTCCGCAAAACCTTTCGACATGTAGTACATGGGGCCACCCGAGACGGTGCCGTCTTCGTACTCGTTGCGGTATTTGACGCCGAGCGTACATTCGGTGAACTTCGAGGCCATGCCCAGGAGGCCGGCCATGATCATCCAGAACGTGGCGCCGGGACCGCCGATGCCCACGGCAACAGCCACACCGGCAATGTTGCCAAGACCCACGGTACCGGACAGTGCGGTTGCCAGGGCCTGGAAATGACTCACCTCGCCGGCATCATTGGGGTCGGAATAATCGCCCTTCACGAGTTGGATGGAATGTCGGAAGCCCCTGATCTGGATGAATCCGAAATAGACTGTGAACAGGGATGCGGCGATAACCAGCCACATCACGATCCATGGGAAATCCGTGCCGGGAAACGGCGAGAAGATGAAACTCACAAATGGGCCGGTTAAGGTGGCGAAGGTTTCATTCACGGCCTGGTCGATGGATCTGGCTTCCTGTGCAAAAGCGGTGCTTGACCCTGCCGCGCTCAGCGCGAGGGCCGTTATGGTAAGTTTTTTCATGAGACGTTTCCTTATCCGACAACCGTGACCGGGACAGTTGCTGTCATGACAAGATTTGCCGTTGAGGTGCCGAACACACGGCTGGCAAATCCACCTTCAGATGATCGCGCGACGACAATCTGGTCTGCGCCTTCCTCTTCGGCCACGGCGTTCAGCAGGTCGGCAACATGGCCGTGCCTCACGACGCCACGCGCCGACAGTCCGTCCGCTTTCAAGGCATCGACAGCCGGCTGGACGATGCGGCTGCTGGCGGCAGTGGTTTCTTCTTCGCGCCGCTTGTGGCGCTGTTCGTTTTCCTCCGGTGTCTGAAAGCTGTACGGCGACCATTCGATCACGTAGACGACAATCAGTTCGCACGTCCCAATCTGTTTGGCCTGTTTCTTGGCGAAGGCAACGGCTCGTTCCCCTGAACCGCTGCCGTCAAGGCCAATTACTATTTTGGCTGACATTGCACCCTCCTTTTGCTCTGTACGCGTTCAGTAAGGCACGTTTTGTCGCAGGCTGAAAGTTTTAATCACACCGCCTGTGAGTATTCGGTTCCGGCAGACAGTTGATGCGCGGTCAATACTCAAGTACGGGCAACGCTGATTGAATTGATAAAATCGCCACTAATTTGCAGACGAATGTTTAAAGCGTTCACCGGTATAGCTAACGGCATAACAACAGGGATGCGGTACGATGTTTAACAATGAAAGCGATAGAAAAAGCTACGATGTGCAGTTGCTGCTGAGTGACGGACGCTCGGTCCAAGGAACACTCATGCTGCCGATGAGCAGCGACATCAAACGTGCGTTGAGCGGTGACAGCCCGATACTGGAATTCATGCATTCAGACGGTCGGGAATCAATGATTGCCAAGGCGGCAATTGTTGAAATCATCGTGCTGGACAAGGCGGCATCCCAGGCCGCTGCTTGAAGCAGCGGCGGAGACCTCCAACCCGGGTTCGGCGGTTAGCCAATTTCAGGTTTATTTCGGCTGGTCAATTGCTATTTGTGTCGTAATCACCCATATAGGCTGGTGTATAGACCGAACTTGTCTGATGATGCCTCGATATGCGGTACGCCGTTTAACTTCGTTATTCCTGACAATGTGAGCAATGTACAAACCCAGCCATCACAAGGTGTGAATGAGCGGGTGTCTCCTTTGAAAGGACAACGATCATGCCAGTAGGCACAGTAAAATTCTTCAACACAACCAAAGGCTACGGCTTCATTGAGCCGGAAGATGGTTCCAAGGATGCTTTTGTTCACATCTCCGCCGTCGAGCGCGCGGGCATGAGCACCCTGAACGAAGGCCAGAAGGTGAAGTTCGAGCTGGTAACCGACCAGCGCAGCGGCAAGATGTCGGCTGACAACCTGGAAGACGCTTCTTAAGCCGAAACGCTTTCAGTTACGGGTTCTGGACCCTGCGGGCTTCTCGGCCTGCAGGGTTTTTATTTGGGCGGGCGTTCTTCCTCGTTCATCGCATCCACGTAAGTGCCGATGGCGCGGGCCGTGGTTGTCAGTGTCTGGCGGTAGAACAACATCGCCATGACCGTACACGTTGCAGCGATACACGGCACCGGCCCCAGCAGCAGGAACAGGGCGGCGACCGCGTAGTAATAGCCGCGGATGCCATTGTTGAAACTGCGAACGGCCTCCGTCAGCACGGTGGCGGTGGCTTCGATCTGTATGGTGAACTGCGGTGTTTCTTCCGCCTCGTCCGGCAATCCGCCGCTCAGGGCGACGGTGTAGATGAGTTTGCGCAGCGAATAGGTGAAGGCAAAGAAGCTGATGCCCAGGATCAAGATGACCACGGACAGGTTTGCCGCCAGCAACTCAATGCTCATCGGCGCCACAAAGTGCAGCTGCGATAGTACTGAATGTACGGATGAGACGTTGGCGAAAGTGCCGAGCAGTGCCGCCAGTACAATCAGCGAAGCAGAGCCGAAGAAAGCCACCGAGCTGATGATCTGGTTGAGCAGTATGGCATCGAACGGCCGCTGCGCGCGGCGCGTGGACAGCCGCATCCAGCGCAGGCGCACAACACCCAGCTGCGCGTTCAATGTGCCACGCCCGAACAATGACAGAATGGGCGAATACAGCCACCACGCTGCAAACAGCAGGGCAAAAGCGACAAGGTGAAGGCCGGTAAGATCGGGCGGTAAGGACATGGCGTGTGTGCTACAGCGGAACAAAACACAAGGGAAGGGGCTTTAGGCCCCCGCAGGAGAACATAGCGCATGAGTGATCGTGACCACTACGTTGCCGCCAACAGGCAAGCCTGGAATGAAGCAGCACCGCGCCATGCGGCCCGCAACCAGGCGCAACTGTGCCGGCAGTTTGCGGACGGCAATTACAGTTGCCTGGCAGAAGAAGTCGTTGCCATGTTGGAGCGCGTCGGCGTTACCGGTAAATCCGCCGTGCAGATCGCCTGCAATAACGGTCGGGATCTGCTGTCGCTTAAGAACATGGGGGCCGGCAGGTGTTTGGGAATTGACCAGGCGGAGGCGTTTCTGGAGCAGGCCCGCGAACTTGCTGAAATTGCCGGGCACGGTGATGACGTGAGTTTCATAGAGGCGGACATCTATGCGCTGCCGGCCGGGTTGAAGCGGCAGTTTGACATTGTGATGACCACGGTCGGAGTGCTGGGGTGGATGCCTGACCTGGATGGGTTTTTCCGGGCGGTTTCAGATCTCATTGTTCCCGGCGGGCACTGGGTGATGGAAGAAATGCATCCGGTGCTGATGATGTACGAACCGGATGAAAACGGCGGGCCGTCCAGGCCGCTTCATTCTTATTTCCAGACCGAGCCGTTCGTGGAAACCACAGGATTGGACTACTATGGCTATGAGCAATACGCTTCAAAGCCGCATTACTCGTTCACCCACAAGATGTCGGATATCGTGAATGCCGGCGCCAGGGTTGGGCTTGAACTGCAGTACATGCATGAGGTCGGGCGCAATATTTCGAATTTCTGCGCTGACCTGGAGCGGGCCGAGGCCCGTCCGCCGATGGGCCTGTTCATGCTGTGGCGGAAAAAGTGATTCAGGGTCCGGATGGAACGGAGCGGCGCGCCCTGGGCAGCATGGATCGATATGAAGCCATGCCGCTTCCAGGCCGCGCCGCTCTTATTGGAGCAGTTACTGCGCAGGTGCGGTTGTGGCCGGCGGAACAGCCTGTTCCTGGGCGGCCGGGGCGCTTTCCGTTGCAGACGGGACGGTTACCTGCTCACTGGTCGTTCCCGTGGTTATCGCCGGGCGATCGGAGCCTGCAAATGAGAAGAAGGCAATCATTGCAAGCAGGATCGCCACAGCCAGTCCGATCAGCCAGCCGTTTGAACCGCCGGAGCGGGTGCGATAGTCGGGTGCATGTGATGAGTGGTGCTCATTCTGATAGTCTGTGGCCATGACAAATTCTCCATTGCTCATGCCCCCCAAGCCCATTCGATTGTCGCATTGCAGCACTCCAATATGCCGATGCAACGGCTGAAATAGGGTATTTTTGAAGGGTTTTTGAGGTCAGAGCGCAGATTCGGCCTTTAGCAGGCGGTTCTGTTTGCGTGCGTGCAATGGCAATCCTGTGTACGGATGCAAGTGTCAGGACAACGAAAAAGGCCGGGAACTGGTCCCGGCCTTTTTAAAACTTCCTCAAGATACGGCTTATTCCTCGTCAGCCGTCTTTTCGGCTGCTTCCTGGTCGACCTTGGCGCGTGGAGGCTTGCCTTCCAGCAGTTCCTTGGCCTGGACAATCCATTCTTCGCGCTCGATGCGGCCGCCGAGTGACAGTTTTTCGTCATAATCAGCGATATCGTCTTTTTTCCATTTGGCGATCTGGGTCAGGCTGGTCACGCCTTCGCCGGCCAGCTTTTCGGCCAGCACGTCACCCACGCCGGAAATCAGGGACACATCATCTACCACCTGCGGCGCATTGGCGGCTTCGGCCTTGGCGGCTGCAGCTTCGGCGGCGCCGGGGATGACGATTGAACGCTTCTTCTCGGCAATGCGCGCGCGTTTGCCGGTGCGGCCGCGCAGGTAGTACAGCTTGGCACGGCGAACCTTGCCGCGGCGCAGGACCTTGACGCCTTCAACCAGAGGCGAGTAGATCGGAAACACCCGTTCCACGCCTTCGCCATAGCTCAGCTTGCGCACGGTGAAGTTCTCGTTGAGGCCGGCACCCGAACGGGCGATCACGACACCTTCATAGTTCTGGATACGCGACCGTTCGCCTTCGGTTACACGCACAGCGACAACCACAGTGTCGCCGGGGCCGAAATCCGGAATCTCGCGTTTGGCAGTAATTGCCTGAGCTTGCTCGAGCTCGAGCTGCTGGATAATGTTCATCGGACGAATTCCTTCTTGGTGCGGCCCGCATTCATTTTATAGGCGGACAGAACGCTCCAACATTTTCAGATACAATCGGTTTTCAGCAATCCGTTGGCTTGAGCCGGACCGCCGGATGTTCTTTCGATGCGGGTCTTTACCCGTGTGACGGTGCAAAAGTCAATGTCTATCCGCATATTTAGGGTCCGGACCCCAGGTTATTTTTTCCAGTCTTTGGGCCGAATGAGGTCCGGTCTGCGCTGTTCGGTGAGATTTTCCGACTGTTGCCGTTTCCAGCGTGCAATGGCGGCGTGATCGCCGGACAGCAAAACCGGCGGGATTTCACGGCCCTCCCACTGCCGCGGCCGGGTGTATTGCGGATGTTCGAGGAGGCCGTGCTCGAAGCTTTCCTCGTTGCCCGATGCGTCGTTGCCCATGATGCCCGGCAGCAGGCGCACAATTGCATCCAGAAGCACCAGGGCTGCTGGTTCGCCACCGGACAGCACATAGTCGCCCACCGAAACCTCGATCAGGTTGCGGGCCTCGATCACCCGCTCATCCACGCCTTCAAAACGGCCGCACACGATGACGACGCCGCTGCCGGCGGCAAGTTCGCGCACATAGGCTTGCGTCAGCGGGCGTCCGCGCGGGCTCATCAACAGGCGCGGACGGGGGTCGTTCGCCGCGCTTGCCGCATCAATGGCGCGGGCCAGCACATCGGGTTTCATGACCATGCCAGGACCGCCGCCTGCCGGGGTGTCGTCAACCGAAGCGTGCCTGTCGGTGGCGTGCGTGCGGATGTCATGGGCTGCAAGCGACCACAGGCCGTCCTGCAGGCCGCGGCCGGCCATGGACAGGCCAAGCGGCCCGGGAAACATATCCGGGTAAAGCGTCAGCACTGTCGCAAGAAAAGACATGGTCGCGCGGTTACCTTATTCAAAGACACTGTGACCGGCTGCCATTCCCGGTCATTCAGTATCGTCGTCCAGCAGTCCGGCAGGAGGATCGATGCTCAGTGTTCGAGCGTCAAGATTGATGTCCGGAACGGTTTGCCTGTTAAACGGCATCAGTATGGTGGACTTCTTGTCCTGCAGTTTCAGTTCAAGCAGTTCACCGGCGCCGAAGTCCAGGACGTGCACAACCTTGCCCATGTGCGAGCCGGCCAGGTCCACCACCGACAACCCGATCAGGTCGGCGTGGTAAATCTCGTCGTCTTCAGGCTCGGGCAGCCGGTCGCGGGCAATGGACAGTTCAAGCCCTTTCAGGGTCTCCGCCGTGTTGCGGTCGGTCACGCCGTCGATGCGGGCGCGATACTGGTCCTTATGGGCCTTGAGCGACTTGATCTGCAGCACCATGCCGTTGGACGCATCCAGCGGACCGTACGACGCAATGGCTTCAGGGTCGGCGGTGAAGCTTTTCAGCTTCACCTCACCCTGAATTCCATGCACGCCGGTGATGACGCCGAGGACAATGCGCGATTGCTCGGGCATCCGGGTATAAACCCCTTATGAAGCTGCTTCTTCGGCGGCGGCTTCGGCTGGTGCCTCTTCTGCAGGCGCTTCAACGGCAGCTTCTTCTGCCGGTGCTTCCGCTTCGGCCTTTGCGGCCTCCTTGGCTGCTTCAGCGGCTTCTGCTTCGGCGGCTTCACGTTCCAGGCGCTTCTTGCCCGGCTTGGCCTTGTTCGGGTTGTTGCGGGGTTCGCGTTTTTCCAGGCCGAGCGCGTCGAGGAAGCGCAGCACGCGGTCGGTCGGCTTGGCGCCAACGCTCATCCAGTGTTTCGCACGGTCAACATCGATGTTGACGCGGTTTTCGGAATCTTTCGGCAGCAGCGGGTTGTAGGTGCCGATCTTTTCGATGAAACGGCCGTCGCGCGGTGCGTTCACGTCGGCGACCACGATACGGTAGTAGGGACGTTTTTTCGAGCCGCCACGGGCCAGTCTGATTTTCAATGCCATGTCCAAATTCTCCTTGGGTGTTCACATGTCTGGTTAAACTGTCTGAATTCGTCGCTATTTCTTCTTCTTCGCAAAGCCGGGCAGGCCCTTGAAACCGCCGCCACCGCCGAGGCCGGGCAATCCGCCCTTGCCGCCGAGGCCCGGCAGTCCGCCGCCCATGCCGGGCAGCCCAGCCGGCAGTTTCGGCATCTTGCCGCCGGCCAGGTCTTTCAGTTCCGGCGGAACCGCATCCGGGTCCATCTGGGCCAGTTCGGCCTGCATCTTTTCCATCTCTTCCGCGGACGGCATTCCGGCACCGCCGCCCATGCCCATCATCTTGCCGAGCAGGCCGCCCTTGCCCTTGCCCATCTTCTTCATCATGCCGGCCATCTGGATGTGCATTTTCAACAGCCGGTTGATCTCCTGGACTTCAACCCCTGCGCCTTTGGCGACACGCTTCTTGCGCGACGCATTCATGATTTTCGGGTTGCGTTTTTCCTTCGGCGTCATCGACGAGATAATTGCCAGCTGGCGCTTGAGTACCGAATTGTCGAGATCGGCGTCCTCAAGCTGCTTTTTCATCTTGCCGAGGCCGGGCATCATGCCCATGAGGCCCGACATGCCGCCCATTTTCTGCATCTGCTTGAGCTGGTCGGCGAGGTCTTCAAGATCGAAAACCCCTTTCTTCATGCGGGCAGCCATCTTGGCCGCCTTGTCCTGGTCTATAGTCTGGGCGGCCTTTTCGACCAGGGAGACCACGTCGCCCATGCCGAGGATGCGCGATGCGATGCGTTCGGGATGGAAATCCTCAAGGCCGTCCAGCTTCTCACCGGTGCCCAGGAGCTTGATCGGCTTGCCGGTGACGGCACGCATCGACAGGGCTGCGCCGCCGCGGCCATCGCCGTCGATACGGGTCAGGACGAGACCGGAAATGCCCACCTGTTCGTCGAAGGAACGGGCCAGGTTGACCGCGTCCTGGCCGGTCAGCGCATCCGCGACCAGGAGGGTTTCAGCCGGTTTGGCGATGTCGCGCACGGTCTGGACTTCTGCCATCAGCTCTTCGTCGATGAAGAGGCGCCCGGCGGTGTCCAGCATGACCACGTCGTAGCCGCCCTTTTTGGCTTCCGACATGGCGCGTCTGGTGATGGTTGCCGGATCTTCGCCTTTCACGATGGGCAGGGTGTCGACGGCAATCTGGTCACCGAGGATGGCGAGCTGCTCCTGGGCAGCTGGCCGCCTGGTGTCCAGCGAGGCCATGATGACCTTCTTCTTGTCGCGGTCCAGCAGCCGCTTGGCGATTTTTGCGGTTGTCGTGGTCTTGCCGGACCCCTGCAGGCCGACCATGAGGATTGGCACCGGCGGCGCGGCCTTGAAATTGAGCGGCTCGGGTTCCTTGCCGAGCATGTCGACAATGGCGTCATTGACGATCTTGACGACCATCTGGCCGGGCGTCACCGATTTGATGACCTCCTTGCCGATGGCCCGCTCCTTGACCTGTTCGACAAAGTTGCGCACCACCTCCAGCGCCACGTCCGCTTCGATCAGGGCGCGGCGCACTTCACGCATGGCAGTATCGACATCAGCCTCCGACAGGGCGCCGCGGCCCGTCAGCTTGTCGAAGATACCGCCGAGGCGATCTTGAAGTGTTTCAAACATATCGTTTTCCCAAACCGGTTACGCAAAGCAAAATGGCACCCGTGCGCGAACCTTCGCGGACGGATGTGGACCCCTGACCCCCCGGGAACAAATGCATGCACCCATGTGTCAGTAAGCCTGCCAATTCATTTTGGCATCTGGAGTGGCCGGTTCAATAGGGTAATTGCAGCTCAAGGTCAATGTTATGTTGCTGAACAGCTTTACCCGCCGCTTCGCAGTTATGAACGCGACACCTTGTTAGCTCTGGCAAGTTGGGGGCATTTCACCATATAAGGCGCGTAATGAGCACGAACGCACATATTCCGTTTCGCAAGATGAACGGGCTTGGCAATGATTTCATCATTGTTGACGGCCGTTCCGAGCCGCGCGGATTCACACCGGAGCAGGTTCATGCCTGGTCGCACCGGGAGACCGGGATCGGCTGTGACCAGTTCATCGTGATGGAGGCCTCCGACGTGGCTGATTTGCGCATGCGCATCTACAATGCCGAAGGCTATGAAGTGGAAAGCTGCGGCAATGCCACGCGCTGTGTCGCCGACATCCTGTTTGCCGAGACCGGCACCGAGGCAGCGACCATTGACACCAAAGGCGGGTTTCTTGTCTGCCGCCGCGCCGATGCCGGCCAGGTCACTGTCGACATGGGGGTGCCGAAGTTCGACTGGCGGGATATCCCGCTGGCGGAAGAGTTTCACGACACCCGCGGCATCGAACTGCAGATCGGACCGATCGATGCCCCTATCCTGCACACGCCGTCGGTGGTCAATGTGGGCAATCCGCATGCGATATTCTGGGTGAGCGACCTGGACGTGACCGACCTGTCAAAGACCGGACCGCTGCTGGAAAACCACCCGATGTTTCCGCAACGGGCCAATATCTCGCTGGCCCGGGTGATATCGCCGGATCATGTGGAAGTGAAGGTGTGGGAACGCGGTGTCGGATTGACAAAGGCCTGCGGCACGGCTGCCTGCGCGGTTGCGGTTTCTGCCGCGCGCACCAAGCGAACCGGGCGCGTCGTCACGATCACTCTGCCGGGCGGTGACCTGCTCATCGAGTGGGACGATCGCGGCCACATCCTGATGACCGGGCCGGTGACTTATGACTTTGAAGGCGAGCTGCCGCAACTGGAAGATGCGAACCTGTGAGCAAGCCGGTCGACATCATCAACTTCGGCTGCCGGCTGAACGCCTACGAGGCGGAAGTCATGCGGTCTCATGTTGACGCCGCCGGGCTGGAAAACACCGTGGTCGTCAACACCTGCGCGGTTACGGCGGAAGCCCAGCGCCAGGCCCGGCAGGCAATCCGGCGCGCGCGCAAAGAGCGCCCGGGTGCGCGCATTGTGGTGACCGGTTGCGCTGCCCAGGTGGACGGGCCCGCATTTGCCGCCATGGACGAAGTGGACCTGGTTGTCGGCAACGAGGAAAAGCTCAAGCCGGACACCTGGCGTGCAGGCGCGCTGGATTTCGGCCTGGCCAATGAGACCCCGGTCAGGGTCAACGACATCATGCAGGTCCGCGAGACGGCGCTGCACATGCTTGACGGGTTCGGTGAGCGCACTCGGGCATTTGTCCAGGTGCAGACCGGATGCGACCACCGCTGCACGTTCTGCATTATTCCCTACGGCCGTGGCAATTCACGTTCGGTGGGGGCCGGTGAAGTTGTCGCCCAGATCCGCAGGCTGGTCGCGGCAGGTTGTCCCGAGGTTGTGCTGTCGGGCGTCGACATCACGTCCTACGGCAAGGATCTCCCCGGCCAGCCGAGCCTCGGCAATCTGGTGCGGCGGATACTGAAAACCGTGCCGGAGCTGCAGCGCCTGCGGATTTCGTCCATCGACTCGGTTGAGGCCGATGAAGACCTGCTCATCGCCATTGAAGAAGAAGAGCGCCTGATGCCGCATCTTCACCTGTCGCTGCAGGCCGGAGACGACATGATCCTGAAGCGCATGAAACGCCGGCATCTTCGGGATGACGCGATCCGGTTCTGCGACGATGTGCGCCGCCGCCGGCCGGATGTTGTGTTTGGTGCGGATATCATTGCCGGCTTCCCCACCGAAACCGATCAGATGTTTGAAAACTCGATGCGGCTGGTGGAAGACTGCGGGCTGACCTTCCTGCACGTGTTTCCCTATTCGGTTCGCCCAGGAACCCCGGCGGCGAAGATGCCGCAGGTCAGTGGCACAGAGATCAAGTCCCGTGCCAGGGCATTGCGGTCTGCTGGAGAAAGACGGCTGTCGGACTTTGTGGCCTCCCAGGTTGGGCAAACCAGAGATGTGTTGTTTGAAACTGAAACGCGCGGCCGCACACCGCATTATCTGAATGTCGACATTGCCGGATGTGAGAAAAAACCCGGCGAAGTTGCGTCGGTGCGCCTGCTGCAGTCAGCCGGACATGATCTGGCCGGGGAGCTGGTTGTTTGAGCTTTTTCAAGAAACTTTTCAATCGCATCGGGGGCAAGAAGGATGAGGAGAAGCCTCAGGAAGAGGTAACCCAGGAGCAGTTGCCGGCCCCGGAGCCGGAAGTTGAGCCGCAAGCGGAGCCTGCTGCGACACCAGAACCGGAACCAGAACCGGCTGCGGCGGAAGCGGCACAGCCAGCGCCGAAGAAAAAGGGCTTGCTTGGCCGCCTGAAAGAAAGTTTTACGGGTTCCAAGGAAGAAGCTGCCCCGGAACCTGAAGCTGCCCCGGAACCTGAAGCTGCCCCGGAACCTGAAGCTGCCCCGGAACCGGTTGCGCAACAGGAAGTAGTAGATGAGCCGAAGGTAAAGGCTCCGGCCAAGAAAGCACCGGTCAAAGCCAGGCCGAAGAAGCAAAAAACTGCTGAAAAAACGCCCGCTGTCGAACCTGAACCGGAAACAGCGCAGGCTGAAGAGGCAGCCGAGCCCGAAGCGATTGCCGAGGCGGACGCGGAACCTGAAACAGTGGTTGCGCCGGCGCCCGAATCGAAAATAATTCCTGAGCCTGAGCCTGAGCCTGGGCCTGGGCCTGAGCCTGAGCCTGAGCCTGAGGCTGAGCCTGAGCCTGAGCCTGAGCCTGAGCCTGAGCCTGAGCCTGAGCCTGAGCCTGAGCCTGAGCCTGAGCCTGAGCCTGAGCCTGAGCCTGA
>JANQOK010000010.1 GCA_028289645.1 Anderseniella sp. | reverse complement strand
CGCCACGTTCGACGACGAGATCGTCAGCGGGTTTGTCGGCGGCAGCCTGGCGCGCACCAGCGAGGACGGTTCAGGCTTCTTCAAGGCCAGCACCGAAGTTCACTTTGCTTCCGATGGATCCTATGAACTGCGCGGCAATCTCAATGCGGTGTGGAACTTCTAGAGCGAAAGTCCGGCAGTCATGGTTGCCCTTGCCTTATGCGGCTCAGGCGTTACCGTGAACCGCTCGATTTACGGCCAGCCGCACAAGACCTTCCATGACAAATTCCTCCGGCAGCACTGACAAAGAAACAATGCCGTCATCGGACAATGAAACTAGTGAACCTGCAGCCAGGTACTCGGTTTCGGCCGGATTTGTCAGCCTGCTCAACGACCTGAACATCGCCTTGGCAGTGACCTCCTACCAGTCCGGCAGGCTATACCTGCTGGGCCGCAACCCGCAAGGCGGGTTGATGGTGAACGAGCAGTATTTCCAGAAGGCCATGGGTCTGCACTATGACGGCTCGACGCTCTTCATGGCGACCCTGGCCAACATCTACCGCATGGAAAACGTACTGCGGCCTGACCAGGTGATGGACAAGCTGTTCAGTGACTGCTTCATGCCGCGAACCACCCATTTTACAGGCATCCTCGACATCCATGATGTCGGTGTAACCAGCGACAACGACGTCGTGTTCATCAACACGGCCTACAACTGCATCGCGCAGGTCTCACCCGTTCACAGTTTCAAAACCGTGTGGAAGCCAGACTTCATCTCGTCAATCGTGGCCGAGGACCGTTGCCACCTGAACGGCATGGCCATGCAAGACGGCGCGCCGCGCTATGTGACGGCAGTCAGCCGGTCCGACACCATTGACGGCTGGCGCGACCGGCGCTTCGATGGCGGTATCGTCATCGACGTCGGGACCAGCGAAGTCGTCTGCGAGGGGCTGTCCATGCCACACTCGCCGCGGCTTCATGACGGCAAGCTGTGGGTGCTCAATTCCGGCACCGGCGAGCTCGGCTGGATCGACCTGTCGAAAAAGAAGCTCACAGACCGCTTCACGCCGGTGTGTTTCTGCCCGGGCTTCGTGCGCGGCCTTTCGTTTCACGGCAAATACGCCTTTGTCGGCCTGTCAAAGCCGCGCCATGAGCGCTTCGAGGGACTGGCGCTGGACAAGAAGCTCAAGGACGCCGACTCGGAACCGTGGTGCGGGGTGCAGGTCATTGATCTCAACAACGGGGCTTGCGTGCAGTGGTTCCGCATCGACGGCAAGATCGGTGAACTCTATGACATCGCCGTCGTGCCGGACATGGCGTGTCCAAGGTCGTACGGTTTCCTGACCAATGATGTTCTGGGCATAATCACTGTGGATGATAACCGGCTGACGTGACCGGCCTGCATGCCACTGGCTTTCTGCAGTGTTGAAAACCGTTTGCGACCCGCCATATAAGTCGAAATTTCGCGAATAGCCCTGCATGCCCTATCGTGGGCCGCATGAGAATCGAGAGTGGTCGGAAATGTTCGGGTTAAGGCGCGCTCTGCGTAAACGTGGCGGGGTATCTCTCACATTCACCCTGGCGACAAGCATCAGCGCACTGCTGCTGGTCGCGGTTACAAGCGTGCTGCTGATAGGCTTGTGGAGTGGTGCCAAGAACACCCAGGAATTGTTGCGGCAACAAGCTTCGATGATCCTTGCCACCACGTCCGACAGGGTTCGCACTCATCTTGAACCGGCCCGCAATCAGGTGAGCCTTCTCGCACAGCTCATAGCAGCCGGTGAAGTTGATCCCTCCCGGCGCGACAAGTTGCTGGAGATGTTCAAGGGCGCCATGTTGGCAGCGCCGCAGCTAAATTCGGTGTTGTATTTCGATCATACCTATAAAGGAACCGGCATCGGGCGGTCCGATACCGGCTTAACTGAAATCCTCGGGGACTATTCATCCGATCAAACCGTCAGGGATAACATCGACCGGGCACTTGCCGGGGGCAAGGGCTCGTGGGGCGAGCCCATCTGGCTGCAGCAGATCGAAAAAACGCTGTTGAACAACCGCGCCCCTGTGACCTATCCAGGCGGCAAACCCGGGCTGCTGGTTGCATCGGTCACGGTCAGCGAACTGTCTTCCTACCTGGGCAAGCTGGACCCGGATATTGGCAGCAACGTATTCATTCTGCATGACAGGGACACAGTTCTGGCGCACCCGAACCTGGCGGACTCGCGCGGAGGTAACCGCAATGCAGACGCTCCGCTGCCCAGCCTTGCCGAAACCGGTGACCCGGTGCTGGCCGCATTCTGGCAGAGTGAAAACAGGTTTCCGCTTGATATTACCGAAGGCAGTGACCTGCAGGGCCACGTACTCGGCCTGTTCGGCGACGAATACATATTCATCTATGAGGACCTGCCGGGCTATGCCAGCAAACCGTGGAAGGTGGGCACCTATTTTCGAAGTTCCGAGGTCGATGCCGAGTTCCGGCGGTTGGCATGGGCGGCCCTTTCCGGTCTTGTCACCTTGGCTGTCGCCCTGGCAGGTGCCATATGGCTCGGTCGGCGAATTGCGCAACCGGTTGTCGACACCGCCACGGCCGCTTCACGCATCGGCCAGCTTGATATCTCCGCAACGCCGAAGCTGAATGGCAGCACGTTCCGCGAACTCAATGATCAGGCCATCGCCTTCAACACCATGCTGGAAGGCCTGAAATGGTTTGAAACCTACGTACCGAAAAAGCTGGTGCGCCGGCTGATCAGCCAGGACTCTGAGCAATTCCCCTCTTCCGTTGAGCGGGACGTCACCGTCATGTTCACCGACATCGTTGGCTACAGCGGATTGTCCGAAGGCATCGCCGCAGATGAGGTGGCCCGGCTGCTCAACCGGCATTTCGGCCTGCTGGCCGGGTGCATCGAGGCTGAAGACGGCACCGTTGACAAGTTCATCGGCGACAGCATCATGGCGTTCTGGGGAGCGCCGGACCACTATGACGATCATGCCGACCGGGCGGTACGGGCCGCGCTGGCAATCGAACGCGCCCTTGATGAGGACAACAAGGCGCGGGTTGCGGCGGGTGAACCCGAAATCAGGATCCGCATAGGACTGCACAGCGGACCAGTCACCGTCGGCAATATCGGCGCGCCGGGCCGGATCAACTACACCATCATCGGCGACAATGTGAACCTGGCCCAGCGCCTCGAGCAACTAGGCAAGCAGGCCACAGATCCGTCATTAAAACGGTCCGTGACAACCTTGCTGACCGAAGTGACCGCAAGGCAACTGACCGCCAAGCATGAGCTGGACGATCTGGGCGAACAGACGGTGCGCGGCCGGAGCGGCAAGATCAGGGTGTACAGGCTTTAGGTGGTGGAACCTTTTGCATTATGTCGCTCGATTTTGTTGGTCGAACAGCTTGTCCGCCTTCGGCGGGCCGTTCTCCAAATCCCGAACACTCCTATGTAGAGGGGGCATTCCTGCGAAAGCTGGGATGACAGTTGTGATGAACTCCCCTCCGAGGCGCGAAGTGCCGAGGCAAGGCCGACCGGCCGCCGCACGAAGTGCGCCCCAGCGGAGCGCAGCCGAAGGCTGCTTGCGTGAGCGGCACAGAACCTAATTCGACCACCAATCAAGAAAGCTGATCGATCACAAAATATGCACAGCCGACAGAATGCCGGCATCACCGCTCTTTACTCCTTTGGCGTGGCGATGCTTAAATGCTCCGGCAAGGATGCGGCCATCTTTGTTGTCAGTTGAAAGGGTTTGATCCCATGGATTCCCGAACACGCAAAACCTGCCTGCGCATGACCCTGTTGACGGGCCTGGCGCTGTTGCTGCCAGTGTCACAGGCAACAGCCTACTCGGTAAAGTATGCGCCGGGATACTCCTCGAAACGGTCTGCCGATGTGGCCTTCATATATCCCAAAGGTCCCGTGAAAGGCGTGACCGCTGCCTCTGATGTTCCCGAAGACGGACCGGCCGATATTGTCGAGTATCATGTGACAACGCATCGGCACATACATATCACCGTAAATCATGTGCGACCGTACTACCGCCCGCACATAAGGGTGCATCGGGCCGCAACATTTTATCCCTCACGCATCCGCGTGCACCGGGCCGGCACTTTCAACTACTGAAGAGGCGAACAGGTCCGGTCACGTTCAGGCGCTTTTTTGCCAACTTCAGGCAAAGCGCATGAACCTTATTGTTTTCAGCATGTTAAGGCTGACTTTCCAGAACTTGAATCAGCGCTTTGTAGAATGAATCCTGCAGGCTCCAGTCTTCGGGCCTGTCGGCTTCTTCGCGAGCACTTTGCTGCGCGATGACAATCCGGCTGTTCGGATCTATGAAAATGTCCTGACCAAATATCCCCTGCGCACGGAAGCTGCCGCCGTCGTTCAGCCACCACAGGTAGCCATAGTCCTTGTTGCCCGGCGAAGGCGCCACGGACCTGGCCATCCAGTCCGACGGCAGTACCTCGGTGCCGTCGGCAAGCCGACCGTTGGCGAGCGCGAACATGCCGATGCGACCATAGTACCGCAAGGTCGCACTGATACAGCAACCACCGTTTTCCCCGCCTCCCGGCTCACTCAACATCCAGTTGGCGTCCGCCTGCATGCCAAACGGCCGCCAGATCTTTTCACTCAGATAGGTGGACAGATTGTTGCCGACGGCCGACCGCAGCAGCATGCCGACCAGATTGGTCTCGGCCGTGTTGTAATTGAACTTCTCGCCGGGCGGGGCCACAACCTGTTTCTGGCGCAACTGCCTGAACGTTCCCAGGGTGCTCAGGTCGGCACGGGCGATATCTGACTGAGGATCTGCATAATCCTCGTTCCACTCGACCCCGGACGACATCTGCAAGACATTGCCGATGGTCACCTGGTCGTAGGCGGACCCTTTGAGGCGTGGCAGATAGTCGGATACGGGTTCATCAATGCCGGCAATGAAGCCGTCACTGATCGCGGCTCCGACCAGCATCGAAACAACTGACTTGGTTACGGAGAAGGACAACCAGCGCGTGTTCCTGGTATTGCCGAGACCGTAGCGCTCGTACACGATCTTCCCGTCCTTGATGACCAGCAGGCCGGCAACGTTCTGGCTGTTGAAATAGTCGTCCACGCTCATGCTGTTGCCGTTGTGGCGAAACTCGAAACCGGACAGGTCGGCACCGGCTTCCGGCAGGGGAAGAACCTTGTCACCGGCCCTGACTTCCCGTGTCCAGACAATCTTGTCCATGTTCCGGAACCCGGCCACCTTTTGCGCCTGCGACCAGAACAAGATGCGGTCAGGCGGACCGAAGTGCGCGGCGTCTTCGACCGGATCAGCGGTTGTCGCGCCAACACCGCCGGATGCGGCACACATCGACAATGCCAGCGTGGCCAGCGAGATCTTCATCAAGGCTTTCAGTTTCATATGGGAGTTCCGGATTACTGTTGCGCATGCTGAACGGTGAAACCAGCTCTCGGCGCACCATCCAATAAACCGGCGCGGTACATCTTGACCTGCGTCAAGGCCGGTGTGGAATTCGCCGCCGCGCCGCCACATCGGGTAGCCACGCAATCAGTCGCCGCTTACGGCAACGCCTGGCCGCTGGACAGCAGGAACGCCTGCATGGCGGACGCCGCCGGCGACGGCAGCGGATCGCGCATGACAACACTGACCACCACGCACCCAAACCCGTGATCTTCGCTGAGCCTTGCAAGCGTGCCGTTTTCAAGATCATCAGCGGTGCTCACGGAGATCAGCAGTGCCGCACCGAACCCCTTGCGGGCCAATTCCAGCGCCACCTGCCGGTTGTTGATGGTGAACTCCGGGTTGACCGCCAGCATGATGTCGCGCGCTGTTTTCAGATCGGTTGCAAATAGCCGGCCATCCAGCAACTGATGTCGGCTGCCGATGAATGCCAGCTCGCCGAGGCGTTCCGGGAGGGTCTCCGGCAGGTCTGACAGCAAGGCAGGTTGGCAGACCAGCTCGAGCTGGAACACCGCCGCAATGTCGGCACCCTGTTTAGGCTCGGAATTAAACTCCGTGCGCAATGAAATGTCATGATCGCTGCCGCTAAGGTGCAGGGCGGCGTCATCAGCATGGATGGTTGTTTCCACTGCCGGATAAAGCTGCCGGAAGCGAGTCAGCAGTGGTGGCAGCCAACTGGACGCCAGTTCCGTCGGCACAGTCATGGATACCCTGCCTCTGATTTCAGTCGCGTTTCCCGCGGGCGGTTGCATGGCGTCCTGCACATGTTTTGTGGCCAGCGCGGCCTTCTCGAAAGTGATCCGGCCAGCTTCGGTCAGGCGCATTTTCCGGGTGGTGCGGCTGATGAGAGTCACGCACAGTGCGGCTTCCAGGTCCGACAATGCAGTGCTGACAACGGCAGGTGACAATCGCAGTTGCCTGGCGGCACTGCGGATGGAGCCCGCCTTGACGACTTCCACAAAATAGTAAAGCAGTCTGAAATCACCGGTATTCATACATTTCACTGTTTGGCAAAAACGAACAACCAATTTTATTTTTCTTATCTACCAAACGAAATCGATAATCACTAGCCCTGTTTGAAGCCGTTCCGGGCTCATCTCCGGAATCCGGGTCCACACTCAAACAGGAGTAAACAAAATGCGACTTTCAACTCTGGCAGCGATCGCGCTGATGCTCACCGCCACTTCAGTCGGTGCCAAGGCTGATGACAAGGCGGTTGTCACAGCCTTTTACAATCAGCTCCTCAGTGCCCCCAACGCCGCTGATATAGAGCAGCGCGTGTCAAAGGTCGTCGTTGACAACTGGGTCTCCATTCCGACCCCGCGCGGCGGCAAGGACGCGGCCGGACTGGTCAAGTCACTCAAGGGCTTCGGCGCCGCCATTCCAGATCTCAAGTGGTCGGTCCAGGAAATCCTTCAGGACGGCAACCGCTACACGGTCAGGAGCATCGCGACCGGCACGCCGGTCAAGAAATTCTTCGGTGTGGAACCTTCAGGCAAAAGCTTCGAGATTATGACCATTGACATCCATACGGTGGAGGACGGCCGCATCACCAGGTCATATCACGTTGAGGAGTGGGCCAAGGCCATTAAACAGTTGTCGGCGAAATAGGTTGTCGAACCAGATCGGCGCACCGGCCTTTGACGGAGCCGGTGCAGCCAAAAACACGACCATCTCAAGTTCCATACCTGAGGCGACCGGCATGAACCCTCATCGCGGCGGGAAGCCAGTTGGAGAACTTCGGGCTGAGCCTTTCATAGCGCGCGACAAAGTCGGCATGCGAGACATACATGTCAGCCAGGCCAGCAAAACCGTCTGCACTGCACTCCCGGCCCCACATATCCGACATCAGGGCGCGATGCTGCTCAAGTATGGGATGAAGGTCCTCCGCCCCAGGTGCAGAACCGGATTCATAAGCCGCAACCAACCGGGTTTCGATGTCCTTCAGGCGCTCCATTGCGCCCGCCATGCCATCGGGCAGTTTTTCGACAGCTGCTCTAGAGGCCGCAATGCCCGCGGCCATGTCCGGCCCGTACTCATTCACCAGCCAGGCTTCGTATTCGGCCTGTTTTTGCTCTGAAAACGGTGTGTACAGGTCATTGAGTTCCATGTCTCTTTCTCCTTTGAGATGAGCGATCGTGGCATCCAGCGTGGCAATGATGCGGGCCGTGCGCAGGCTTTGCTGCTGCAGCCGGTCGCGGTGCCGGATGAGGCGTTCGACGGCGGTTGCCGGGCCATCGAGAAGGCGTCCCACCTCATCCAGTGACATGCCGGCAGCGCGGTAGAACATGATCTCCTGAAGCCGCAACATTTCGCTGCGGCCATAAAGCCTGTACCCATTGCCAGCAATGTGCGCCGGCTTCAGCAAGCCGATATCATCGTAATGATGCAGGGTACGCACCGACACACCGGCGAGCCGGGCCAGTTGCCCTACTGTGAATTCCTCGATACGCGTTTTCATGGACCTTTCATCGAGCCTCACGCTACGTCAGGGTCAACAGTTTTTTTTCAAAGCGCCGAAATGGCTGTCTCACAAGCCGGCGCCGACCGCTTTCGCCAGGATTATCCGTTGCCGTCCGGACCACCGGTACACTAACATGGCCATAGGCTCTAATCTGGGACCCGGCCCCGGCGTGTCTCGAAACAACAAACGGATCAGCAAGCATTGCCTGAAGACACCAGGGTCGATTCCAACCATTACAATGTGCTGTGTGCCGGCATGAGCCGGTCCGCCAGTACGTGGTTGTACAATGCTGCACGACTGCTGGTCTCGCGCCGTGTTGGAGCCGACATGGTTTTTGGCTGGGTCGAGGATATTGAACATCTGCCCGCGCCGACAAATGCCGTTATCAAACTTCACGACTACGATGCGCGACTGGTGCGTCAGTCCAGCCATATCCTGTACTCATATCGCGACATTCGCGATGTGCTGGCCAGCATGAAACGGATATGGAACAAGAAACCCTCGGTAGAGACGGCTGACAGACTGGTTTCCCTGTACCGGCGGTGGACCGAGAAGGCGGATTACATCGTCAGATATGAAGACATCATCGCAGACAAGACAAGGGTTATCGAGCAGATGGCGAAAACCCTGGGTATCGAGGACCCGGATCCTCAACCCATCATCGACGAGATATCTCGCATGAGTTATTTCAGCGACGGCCCGAAGTCGCTGCACAACCAGATCAACCTGTTCCACAAGCAGCATATTACCGACGGCAAATCCAACTCGTGGCATGGCCATGTCAAACCGGGATTGATCGCTGAGATCGAGCGCCGGCATCAAAGCTGGTTCGAAGAGTGCGGGCTGCAGCCGGTCAGCTCGTAGGCAACCCTGATGCCGGCCGGATACACTCGTCGGTCGGATCGGCGAAAACAGCCAGTCGTAAACCGCAAGGTGCCCTTTAGAATGTGTAGCCGAGCAGGTCGATTTCCCTTTTGTAGGTGTTTGCAATCAGTTCGCGGTTGGTGTGGTCATACAGCTCCTGATAGGGCTGTTGGTTCGTGCGGTTGCGATTGTTGGTGACCGGCAACGGCGGCAGAGAACTGACACCCAGATCAGACATCACATTGCGCAAGTCTTCTTCAAGGGTTTCATAGCGACCCAGAAAATCCACAACAACTTTTCCACCGATGGAATAGATGCCGTGATTGCCCATTCTGGCACCGGGCAGCTGGCGAAGGTGCTCCTGGAAACTGCCTGTACGCCGGCCATGCGCCTTCAACTGGTAATACCAGGAAATTTCGCGGTCCCAGGGATTCCGGTCAAAAGCGAACTTGTAGTAGCTGTTCCAGACAGCCCTGCTCACCCGCCGTTTCACCCGCCAGGCCTGCATATGATTGTAGTAGTCAAGCGGCATCTTGCGGTTGCGGATAAACCGCAAGATGAGATTGGGCCATTCTGTCGAATAAAACGGCGGGACGTATTCAAAGTTCCTGGGTCCCAGTTCTCCCAGTCTGGACCCTTCGTCCTTGCCCAGGCCAGGGGTCAGAATATCATCGGGTCCGCAGATGGCGCTTAACGCGCACTCGACGCTGGTGCCGCCGGTTTTCCGCGTTTTCAGGAAAATGAACCTGTGCTTGTGTGAAACAATCATATTGGTGTCTTGCCGGGTATCATACAGGTTCTCAGACAGCGCTGTCCGCGGTTGCTGCTTTGGCTGTGTCTGGATTGCCGGATGCGGAAGAGTTCAGCCGCCTGAACAGCAGGTTCTGGGATTGTTGCTTGCGAAATTTCTGCGCCAGCTGCAGGGCATTGCCCGAAAACTCAGAGTAGTTCGATGCAATGGCATGCAGGCTTTCAGCCAGTTTCCGGTTACCGACAGCTGCAAGACCGTTGCGGTTTCTAATGTATTCCTCAAGCGTGCATTCGCCGGCAACAACCAGCGGCCGCGCGGCTGCGATGGCATCCATGCCCACCGCAGACCCGCGATCGGTGTAACGCCGACGGTCATAGGGCATGATCACGGCATGGCAACGCTCAATGCAGCGCCAGTGGCCGGCCAGCCCTGCACCTTCTTCGACCAGGGCAAAATTGACGCCGGCCTGCTCCAGTTCATTCAGCATGGCCCGATAGAGTTTGCGGTTTTTCACCGCCCCTGTCTGAATCAGAACCTTCAACCGGGGACCGCCCTGCCGGTCCGCAATGTCCCGATACGCACTGGCTATCTGCGCCAGGTGTCCGTACCCCTTCTCGCGCCTGACGGTTCCCAGCATGGCGACTTCAAACTCGTCCTGCGGACCCGACCGATGCACCAGAGGCCGCGACACGTCGGAAAACTCAATCAAAGCAATCAGGGATCTGTCATAACCCAACGGGGCCAGCATCTCGGCAAATGCGTTGGTTTCTGAATACATGAACAGCTTGCCAAGCCGCTTCATGCGTTGTGCCCTCGCATGTGTCGTGCGCTCGTAGTTGATGTTGTCCAGCGGGCGCACCTGACGAAAATGCAAGTCGGGCCAGTCAGATTCCGCAAACTGCGCAAGCGCATCCATGATGGCGTTGAGCAGCACGGCCGAGCCGGTGTGCACAACGACGGCATCGCGCGAGGAGATGTTTACGGACTGGAAAACCCGAAACAGTTCGCGACCGAAACCGGTCTCATCAAGGCCTGGCCCACCTTGTTGCCGCAACAGTTTTCGCACCCCCCTTGCGGCCCTTTTTAGCGGCGACCTGTATCTGGAATACGCCTCATAGGAATTGAACGGCAGGACACGTTTGAGCGTTGCGCCTTCCAGCCTAACCTCGTCCGGCAGGCTGGACGCGCACACAACGTCCATGGGCGCACAAGTATGCGCCCTGATGATTTCATTTGCTGCAATATTGTGACCACCCAGCTGTTCAAAGTCCGGATCAATGATCACGATCCTTCCCATTTGACCCTCACCCCCGGAAATCAAACGCTGCAAAAAGGCCATCGCCACGGTGACAACTGTCTATCCGTCTTGAAGTTCCCTGGAGCGCAAGACTAAGTGACAATTTTGGCACTGGCGAGAGGATTGTTCCGGCCGCGCCATAAAACCGCAACACCTGTTTAGATTATCAGGGACAGCAGGACAATCCGGGTAGCGGAAGGCCGGTGGGACACCGGACATCAGTCCGATGCCCCCCTTGAGATTTGCAAGGCAGCTGGCGACCTGCAGCCATGCAGGAACTCTATCCCGTAGCTGGCATGAACTTGAGCGCAAGGCCATTGAGGCAATGCCGTTTGCCGGTGGGTGCCGGCCCGTCATCGAAAATGTGGCCGAAGTGTCCGCCACACCTGCGGCAGTGAACTTCAGTGCGGGTTGAAAAGAATGTATCGTCAGGTCTGGTGCCGACGGCATTTTCCAGCGCATCCCAGAAACTCGGCCAACCGGTCTTGCTGTCATATTTGGTCTGCGAGCTGTACACCGCAAGGTTGCACCCGGCACAGTGATAAGTGCCAGCGCGTTTTTCCGACAGCAGCGGACTGGAGTAACGCTTCTCGGTCGCCTCTTCGCGCAGAACGGCAAACTGCTCTTTGGTCAGGAGCCGCCGCCACTCTTCCGGCGTGCGCACAATTTCAAACTGTTGGGCCGGGGTGTTGGCGAAGGCGGCGCTTGTTGTGCCGCCTGCCGCAACCAGACCGGCAGAAGTCGCAGCCCAGGCCAGAGCGCTGTCGCGCAGGAAGTGGCGCCGGCTGATGGGGGTTTTGTTGTTCATGTTGTTATTCCTTTGAGTCAGGAAATCGAATGTAACTATCTGAAATATGGGCCTGTCTTGGCTGACAGACCCATAATGCGCCGATGTCGGATTAACGGGGAACCAGAACGCTGTCGACCACGTGAATGACACCGTTTGACTGGTTCACATCCGCAATGGTGATCTTTGAGGCGCCGCCGCTCTCATCAAACAGGTACAAGGCCTTGCCCTTGATCACCGCTGTCAGGGCATCACCGCTGACGGCCTGCATGTTGTAGCGGCCGCCATTGGCCTTGGCCTTGCGCACCAGATCTGCCGACGACATTTTTCCGGCCACCACGTGAGCAGTCAGGACCTTGGTGAGCTGGCCCTTGTTTTCCGGTTTGAGCAAGGTTTCAACGGTGCCTGCAGGCAGTTTTTCAAAGCCCATATTGACCGGTGCAAACACCGTGAACGGACCGGGACTGGCCAGCGTGTCGACCAGGCCTGCAGCCTTGACCGCCGCCACAAGTGTTGTGTGGTCCTTCGAGTTAACCGCGTTCTCGACGATGTTCTTGCTCTCGAACATCGGCGCGCCACCGACTTCCGGGTTGGCGAGCGCGATGCTTGCAGACAGGGCCAGGCCCGCAGCAAGTGTGACAGCAGAGGAGAGTATTTTCGTGTGTGTATACATTGGAGGGTATCCTTGTTGTTAATGCTTGTCCCTTTGGACCCCGGCAGTAACGAGGAGGCTCCGGAATAAGTTTCAGCCAGTTCAAAAAAATTTTGCGCTAGGTTCGTGACAGGGCTGCATGGAGGTGGCGGGCATATGCCCCGCGCCACCCATTTCCCGGCGCTGACATGAAATACGACCGACGCAGATCCCATGGCCGGCTCAACAGCCTTTCCGTTTCCGGGTCGGTGTAGGTGGCGTAGCCACCGAGCGTGTAGAAGGTGATCTCGCCGCCAAACAATTCATCCTCCAGCGCCAGGAAATCTATGCGGGCATAATCCAGTTGTTCTCCGAGCCTGGCGGCGCAGGCAGCTGCGTTGTGAAAGCACTGCGGCAGTTGGTAATCCTGTGGCAATTGCTGGTCACGGTTCAGAAAGTGGTGAGGCGTGCCGGTCAGTCGGCGGCCATCAGCCGAAAAAATCCCGGCCCGCTTCGGGCCATGCACCGCACCGGCAATCACCAGTGCCATTACCGGGCGTCCGGCAAAGGTCGAGAAGTTGAGCTGGACGGGTTCTGCCTGCCGGTCAGAACACAGCATCCGTTCGACATAGACCCGAGGCTGAACGGCGCGATACCCCCACTCGCCGGATTTGCGGCCGTAGGGGTGATGACCCAGCCATTGGTTCACCTTCTTGTTGAGTGACTGCCGATCTGGCCCCTGCCCTTTAATGAACAGATTGAAGCCTGAACCGTGGGTCGTCTTCACAACCACATTGCCGTGCAAAATGTCTGACGGAATGTCTTCGGCCCGCATACCTGACCACAGGACCTCGGCAGTTTTCAATTCCGGACAGATTTCTGCAAAATATTCCTTGGCCTGGAGCTTGTCACTCAAAGTTGCGATGAGCGGATTGCGGTCGAATACCTTGCGCCAGAGAATTTTCTCGTTGTAGGTACCAGGCAGGCCAACTGATGGAAGGTACCCCAGCGCCCGGTAAAACCTTGCCACGAGCACGGGATGCCTGCAGTAGGCCCACAGATCAACTGCCCAAAACATTAGCGCGCCCATAGCCCAGCTTGCGCCGCACGATGCGGCCCGACCCCGGGGGCGAAAATACACTGTTTACAGTCCGCCACAAAGCGAATTGACATGATTGACAGCGCGGCAATGGTGCAAGACGGTACTGGTTGAGATATTCGATGGCAGCTCAACTGTGTGGACCGGGAGGCCGCAATGACCGTTTCAATACGGCGACTTGAAGAAGCAGACCGGAACAGATGGCAGGATCTGTTCCAGGGTTACTTCGAGTTCTACGAGGTCACTGTTCCGGACAACGGTTTTGATCAGGTCTGGGACTGGATATTCGACCCGCACAATGATTTCTGGTGCAACCTTGCGGTCAATGACGACGGCAGGATCATCGGCTTCGCCCACTACCAACTCTGGCACAGCACGCTGACTGCGAGCATGGCCTGTTACCTGGCAGACTTGTTCGTCGAGCCGCCGGCGCGCGGTGTCGGCGCGGGGAGGTTGCTGATTGACAGTGTCACGACCTTTGCACGAGACAAGGGCTTGTCATCGGTGGACTGGCTGACACAGGACGACAATTATGCCGGCCGGCAACTGTACGACTCTTACCAGCCGAAATCCGACTTCATCTTCTACACTGTGCCAACCGGATAGGAACTTGCCATGAAATGCTGCGGCCCCGGCTACGCATCCCCAGCCGAAGCGATGCGGGCACCGCGTGAGAAACTGCTCTACACCATCGCCATATACACCGGCACCGGCATTCAAAAGCCGGACTATCTGTGCACCATTGATGCAGATCCCGACAGCGATACCTACAGCCAAGTGATCTCGCGGCTTGAGATGCCGGGCATTGGCGATGAACTGCATCATATGGGCTGGAATGCGTGCTCATCGTGCCACGACGACGCCGGCATGGAGCGCAAATACATGATTGTGCCGGGCGTACGGTCATCCACCCTGCATATCGTGGATTGCGCCAGCGATCCGCGCAACCCGGCGCTGTTCAAGGTGATTGAAGGATCGGAAATCAAGGCGAAAACCAATCTGTCGGCACCGCATACAGTGCATTGCCTGGGTTCGGAAATCATCATTTCGATGCTCGGCGATGCGCAGGGCAACGCACCGGGCGGCTACCTGCATCTGGACAAGGAGTTCAACATTGTCGGGCGCTGGGAAAACTCCATGGGCGACATAAAGTTCGGCTATGACTTCTGGTACCAGCCCCGTCACAACGTCATGGTGTCGTCAGAATGGGCAGCGCCCAACACGTTCATGCCGGGCTTTGACCTGGAAGAGGTCGGGCATCTGAAATATGGGCGCGAGATCCATTTCTGGGATTTTGAAGCAAAGACCCCCAAGCAGACCATGTATCTGGGCGAGGACGGACTGATCCCGCTGGAGGTGCGTTTTCACCACGATCCGGCCTCGTCGCACGGTTTCGTCGGCGCCGCCCTGTCTGCAAACATTATCCACTGGTGGAAAGACGCTGACGGTGAGTGGCAATGGGAGAAGATCATCGATGTGGAAAACGAACCGCATCCGGAATGGCCGATCCCGGTTCCCGGCGTCATATCGGTAATCCTGCTGTCCATGGACGACCGGTTCCTGTACCTCTGCAACTGGCTGCACGGCGACATCCGCCAATATGACATTTCCGACCCACACAAGCCGAAGCTCACCGGCCAGGTCTGGATGGGCGGGCTGCTGGGGCGTGCGCCGGAGGTCAACGGCGTGAGTGTCACAGGTGGCCCGCAGATGATCCAGTTGTCGCTGGATGGCAAGCGGCTTTATGTGACGACCTCGCTGTTTTCCACCTGGGACAACCAGTTCTACCCTGAGATACGCAGCAATGGAGGCTGCATGCTGATGGTGAACTGCGACACCGAGTCTGGCGGTATGGAAATCGACCCTGATTTCGTGGTTGATTTCGGCAGGGAGCCGAACGGTCCCAGCCGCTGCCACGAAACCCGCTATCCCGGCGGAGACTGCACGAGCGACATCTGGCTTTAGAGCCTGCCTTCAAGGAGTGCCCCAGACAGTGGCCATGCACACGATCACCATAGCCAACCGCGACGGCGCGACCTATCGGGTGGATGCGAAGAAACCCTTGCTGGACAGTCTTCGTGATCAGGGTGTGGACCTGCCTTATGGCTGCAAGTACGGCGGCTGCATCACCTGTGCCGCCAAACTGATCCGGGGCGAAGTCAACCAGTCGGCACAGGTCGCCCTCAACAACAGGCAGATCAGCGACGGCTATGTCATCCTGTGCGTGGCGCGGCCCAAATCCGACTGCACGTTCGACATCGGCGTGGAAAGCCACGACAAGCTCTACCGCAACCCGTTTCTGGACCCGCTGGAACCACACGAACTGAAGGCGGACATCGCCACTCCCCTAAAGCAAGCTCGCAAGGACACGCCATGACCAGCCTTGATGGCTTAAGCCATACCAATCACGACCTGCCCTACAGCGACGACTACCTGCAAACGATACTGAAAACGGTGAAGACCATCGCCATGGTCGGCGCCAGCCCGGACAAAACCAAGTTCAGCTATGGCGTTCTGCGGGTGCTGCACGAAACCGGTTATGACATGATCCCGGTCAATCCACGCCCGGACGTGACCGAAATCCGCGGCCTGAAAGTCTATCCTGACCTTGCGTCCATAGACCGGCCGGTCGACATGGTCGAGGTGTTTCGGCGCGCCGAAGACCTGCCTGAGGTGGCCAGGCAGGCTGCCGCCATCGGTGCCAGGGTATTGTGGGGCCAGATCGGCGTCACTCATCCCGAAGCCGCGAAAATCGCCGAAGCAGCCGGTATGAAGGTCGTCATGGACAGGTGTCCGAAAATCGAACTGTTCCGGCCGTTCTGGAAACCGAAGCTGCATCTGGAGATTTGACGGTGTTGTTGTCCGGCGCCGGCTTGATCTCGCCGTAGGGCGCATGCTCCTGCTGGCTCCGGAATTCAACGGTACTGTGTCATTGCAGTTGTTCAACAGGCGGAACAGTGGTTGAACGCGCACGAAAAATGTAGAATGTCTGCCATTGCCCAAGCAATGAAACCAGCAAAGTTGTGCCGTATTGGAAAGCTCAATCAGAAACAGAGTTGTCTTAGTTGGCCTGGAATCGCGATACGGCTTCGATGTCATCGATTTGCTGATGGCAGCCGGTATCGAACTACTGGCCTGCTTAAAGTCATCCCATGACAGCGAAATTGCCGGTCCTTTCCCGAACATGACGGATAGCCTGGCGCCGGGTTTGAAAGGACAGGCCTTTGCTGTCCCTCTGTTGACACCGGGCAGAAGCAAGCTCCGGATAAAGGAGGCGCAGGATATGGGGCTGCACTTATGTGACCCTGTGGTGCATCCGAGTTCAGCCGTGTCACCGACTGCAAGTCTGGGCAAGGGTGCGCTTGTCGGGCCGTGTGTCGCCATTGGAGCATTCGTCAGCACAGGCGTACAGTTTCTCGTCAATCGCTCCGCGTCGCTGGGCCATGACTGCGAGATTTCAGACTATTGCACCATTGGACCCAACACGGCTTTGTGCGGCGGTTGCCGGCTGGCCGACGGGGTCTACATCGGAGCGGGAGCCACATTGCTGCCGAAAGTCAAAGTTGGGCGCAATGCTGTTATTGGGGCTGGCGCGGTGGTGACAAAGGATGTCCCGCCCGGTGCGGTGGTCACCGGCAACCCGGCACGGATTGTGCAGCGGGCAACTCCCGGTTACCGGAACATCGGTGTCTGACATGCCGCGACAACAAAATGAACCCGTTCGGGTATTCACCGCCATGGTTGGAGATCTGTTTCATTTCGGCCACGTCCGTTTTCTGCGTGAAGCCCGCTCTCTGGGCGACCATCTTACGGTCGGGCTGGTATCGGACCGTCGTGCGCGGGGCTACAAGAGACAACCAATCATGTCGTTCGCCGAGCGTAGCGAGGTCGTACGATCATGTCGCTACGTCGACGAGGTTGTGGAACTGGACGAAAACATAACCAATGATTTCATGCAACGGCACAATCTTCGCATCAGGGCCTACGCCACTGCCAGCAAGGCGGAAGAGGAGCGCAATTTCGCCACCTTGTGGAAAGACATGAACCGAGACTACTTCAAACGTATCGACTATACACACGGCGTCAGCACATCCGACATCATAGACCGCATACTGGCACGGAGCGACCTGACGGTTCAGGATTAGAGCCCGTCAGGCCCTGGATTGCGGGACAACAACCGCTTCTGCGTGTGCATCTGAAAGGGCTTCGGAAAACCGGGGCCACAAATCGTCCTCCGGAAACAGCCTGGCCATGCTCGAAACCATGGCGCAGGCCTTGGGAACCCGGCCTTCGAGCAACACCCGCAAGATTGCCAGCGGTCCAACCTGGGAGACAAACCGCCTATGATGATTTCCTTGCAAAGGACCGCTGGTAAGCATGTGGTAGGAAGCATCCGGCGTCCTCCAGCCGCTGCCGTACTGCCATTCCAGGAACTCCGCAGCGCAGTCCGGAATCATAACCGGAATCTCGGCGAACATCATTGGTGTCAAGCGCACCTGGCGGGGAAACCGCCTTTTCAGCACCAACCTGCCGCTATGGGTGAACCAGACCGTTGAACCGTCCTCTTCAACATCACAACCCTTGAGGTCTATGGTCGCGCCGTTTGCATGCCACAATACCAGCTTCGAGGGACGGTTCTCCTCTTCACGGATTCTGCCAGCTTTGAACCCCCTATCGCCGGCAAACCTGCTGAATTCACGCAGCCTCACACTGTCGAGGACGCCGAGGTCAACATCAGTGTCGCCGGGAATGAGCCTCTGTTCCCTGACGGCTCCAAGCAAGGTGCCAAAAAACAGAAATGCGTCCAGGCCGAATTCATCAGCCACCCGGGTGAACTCCTGCAGCGCCTCGAGCGCGAGGTGACTGGCAACCCTGGTTTTCACAACCGGGCGGCTGGAAGACGTCATCAACTGGACACGCAGAGCATTGCGAGACGCGATCAGGGCCTCGAAGTTGCCGCGTGTCAGGCTACGGACAGCCTCTGCGCGACGCAGATAGCGGACAACTTCACACGCCAGCAGTGTCGCAGCCAGGTTAGCAGCACCGAAAGGCAGGAACCTGATTGCTTCGACAGACAGATTCTTTATCACGCAACCTCCACGCCCAGTCTACCGGATCAACTGCACATCAGTTCACGGCATTTGACAATTGCGCCGGTCATTCCAGTCATCGGTACATTTGAATTTAACAGTCGCCGCTTTGGCGTTTTCGCTATCATAAACAAAAGCTTATCACAAATAACAAAAAGCGGCGCAGCCCTCAGCAAACACTTAAGGACAGTCCGATACGATTGCGCCATGGCACATTACCTGAAGTTTTTCATTTCTCTGGCTTTCGCCTTCCTGGGCTTGTGCGCTTTTGTGACGTGGCCGGGTGTGATCGGGTTCTTTGTCATCGGCTGTTTCGGTTCATGGCTGGCCAGCCGCGTGTTCAAACGCTACGCGACACCCGAACAGATCAAGGAAGATCTCCGGGCTCGGCTGGACAGTGACTGAAGCGCCCGGCGAACCGCGATTCAGACGGATTGAACCTGGGCCAGCACTCTGACCTGCCGCCTTCATTGCCATTTGCAAACTTGCGCAAGCAGATCTGTTCTGGTCACATGGCCGTCAATCATTTAATGAACTGCTCTGATCCGGCATTACGGTCTATCGTGGTGCTGTTATACCTATCAGGAGACACCCAAATTGCCAAAATCCAGGACCGTCATCATCGACAAACATCCCGGCCGCAGCGCCCAGGCCTTCGGCATTGCACGGGAACTTGGAACCGACCCTGACCTGATCCACAGCCCGTCGGTGGGAGTGATCGGCAATAAGGGCGACAGCCAGTGTTACATCGGGGTCCAGGACAAGGTAGAGGCAATCCACCAGAAGCTGCTCGACAATATCGGCCGGGAGGCCGGCAAGATGCCGATGCGCCTGGTTCAGCCGGAATACACGGTTGCCACATCGGACGGCATCCGCAACGGCACCCGCGAAATGCGCTATTCACTGATCGGGCGCGAGGTCACTCACGATTCCGTGTGCGAACACTTGAGCGCCAGCGGCCTGGCTGGCACCATCGCCGTGGTGGCCTGCGACAAGCCGCCGGTCGGAACGCTCGCCGCCCTGCTTGAGCACAACCGGCCCGCCATCATGATGTCGGACGGCTCGATACATCCGGGTTTTGACCCCAAGTCCAACAGTCCGGTCGACCTGGTCACCGCGTATCAGGCAGCCGGCAACAAGGATGAGGAAGAGCGCATGCACATTTCGTGCGTGGCGTGTCCCGGGATCGGCAGTTGCGGCGGCATGTTCACCTACAACACCATGCAGACCTTCATCGGGGTTGTCGGTATGCAGCCGCTGCATATGGTGGCGCCGGCGTCCGATGACCCGCGCCGTCTGGACCAGTTTCCCGCCGAACTCGTCGGCTATCTGAAGAACCTGATCGAAACCGACACGACGCCGAGGGACATTGTCGGGCGCGATTCGCTGCGCAATGCGCTGATCGTGGCAATGGCGGTCGGCGGCTCGACCAACGTCGTGCTGCATGCACCGGAGATCGCGCGCGCCGCCGGATTCGCAAACTTCTGGAAAGACATCATCACGCCGGAAGAGTTCAACCATATCTCGCAAAACGTGGTGCCGGTGCTGACCGATGCCCGGCCCTATGGGCGCTACTCGATGGTGGACATCGACGGTGTCGGCGGGGTGCAGGTTATCGTCAAGGAACTGCTCGAGGCTGGTCTTCTGAACGGTGATGTGCCGACCTGCACCGGCGAGACGCTTGCTGAACAGGTCGCTCGGCTGGAAACGCCTGCCGCCGACGGCCGCGTGGTGTATCCGGTCGCCAAGCCCTACAAACCGACCGGCGGCCTGCGGGTCCTCGGCGGCAACCTGTCGCCGGAGTTCAGCGCGGTGTTGAAACTTGCCGGAGTCGAGGGCGGTCTTGAAGACAATATGTTCCGCGGCACCGCCCGGGTGTTCGAAGGCGAACAGGGACTGCTCGACGCACTAGACACTGATCCTGACAGCTTCAAGGATCACGACATGATCATCATGCGCTATGAAGGCCCCAGCGGCGGGCCCGGCATGCCGGAAATGCTTGATTCAACCTCACGCATCACGGCCTTGTGCCGCGAGCGCGAGATCGTCGTGGCGCTGATGACCGATGCCCGCTTCTCCGGCGGGTCCGTGGGGCTGGTGATCGGCCACGTCGGACCGGAAGCGGCACTCGGCGGGCCCATTGCCTTCATCGAGGACGGTGACGAGATCATCGCCGACCTGAACAAGAACGAACTGAACTGCACGCAGTTGGACGACCCGGCAACGCTGGAAGCCCGCAAGGCGGCCTGGCAGAAAACAGTCGATGAAAACGGTGGCATTCATCCGGCCTGCGGTGATGCCGATACCCGGTTGCTCAATCGCATGCGGCGCTCTGCCGTGCCGGCCATTCAGGGTGCCGGCATGCACCCGGACCGGGAATTGTGGGTCAACGATCCGCGCGATCCGGTGGTGTCGTCGTTCACGCCGAGCAACAAGTATCATGCCTGATCGGGCTGGCTGCAGATCTTGACTTCTAGCAGGGTATCGAACTTGGAGGTTTATCAGCCGCGAGCTGTGTCCAATCTCGGTGTCTGGCACATTGGTGACATTCGCCTGAAAGTCTATGGAATTGCAGCCGACGGACAGGAACTGACTGACGGCATTGTTAGGAAGGCGCAAGGCTTTGCCCGGCGCGAGCTACCGGTACTCATGGCCGCCGTGGGTGAGGATGACGGACTTGGATTTGTTATCATTCACCCAGGTGATCTCGGCGTATCGGTACTGCTGCATTGGTGGATACAAGGCTCGGTTTTGTGCCAGCACATTGAGCGGACGTTGTGGGGCGCCGAAACACCTATGGATACCGCCACACGGCCAGTCATCGCCTGTGTCTGGGAATTGGGCCTGATTGACGCAGAACAGCGCATCTGGCGCGATACCATGATGGTGCCGCAACCGGACGCTGACGCCTACCTGAATGCGCATGCGTCGATGACCGAAGTGTAGCGCTGACCGGTTCTGTTGCCGGCAACCGCCTGTTGCTCAGCAACGGGCCCACAATGGCCTGATTGATATGCGTTGATACTGTTGTTTTGACGTCACTAACTGAGAGGCCGGAACGGTGATCCGGCCGGTCTATGCCTCGGTGATGGCCCAAAGCAACTAACGCAAACAAGCAGTGATATCAGCCGTGAGAAATCCACTACTACTTCTTTTGGCCCCGCTCTGCGTACTCATCGCCGCCTATGTGTCTCAGGTCAATGCCCAGTCAGGTTCAGACCGCGAAGCCGTTCTTGCCCTCAACACGGAATTCTACAGGGCGTTTCGGGAAAGCGACATTGCCGCCATGGCAAGGGTGTGGAGCGAACAGGAACCGGTTGCCGTCCAGCACCCGTCAAGCGGGCGCATCAACGGTCGCGACGCGGTGCTGAAGAGCTGGGCGCAAGTAATGCGCCGGCCGCCTGACATCAGCTGCGATATCGAAGCGGTTCGATTTTCCGACGGCGGTTGGGCAGTCATCTGTCTTGAACAGCTCAACCCGGGAACGGTGAGGATGATCAACATCTTTCGCAAGGACGCCGGTGAATGGAAGATGATCTATCACGGCCCGGCCCCGGAAGCCGAAAGCGTCTAGCCGAGTGAACCGGTTTTCCACCATCAAATAATCGAATCTGACCTCATCTCGCTCTAGGCCCCCGCCTCAGTTTTTCATGCTGGCGAATTCATCCGGCGACAGCGCGCCATCCTCATTGACATCCGCCGACAGGAAGGCATCTTCGGTCAGGTCAGGCATCTGGGACACGGCTTCATCCAGCGACACCGAGCCATCGGCATCGGTATCCACATCGGCAAATTCCGCAGCCTGCACGGCACCGACTGCCAGAACAGAAACCCCAAGAACAGCAAAAAACCTTTTCATCGCACCCTCCAAAATCGGCCAGCCCGTCGTCATGACGGGCTTTGTCACATCCGGCCAGCGCAGCGTTTCGAAGCCCTGCCGAAGCGCACATATGACCTTCGCCACCGGGTTTTTGTTGGGCCAAAAATGGTTGAATTTCGGGATCTTTGCGTCAGAAATGCAGTCAGGGCAAATTGAGAACTATGTCTTCACGTACTCAACGGTCTCAACCGGCGTGCCCAGTTCCGTCGCCGCGAAACGACGTCTGTTCACCCACCCGTGCGCCTCGTAGAACGCCATTGCCGGTCCGTTGAAGGCACGAACAAGCAGGCGCCTGGCCCCCAACTCTTCGTCCCGCCGCAACAACATGCTTCCGATACCCTGTCTTTTGAAGTCCGGATCCACATGGATGTCTTCCAACACCTTGTCACGCACCTGCATCGCGGCAACAATTTTCTCGTCAAGCACGGCGACATCAATCTGTTCGAGGTCCGTAGCCAGCCAGGCACTTGTCGGGTCGGTATCATGAAACCGGCGAACACACTCTGCCGGCAGATGCGGCGCCCAGCTTGTCAGCCAGGAGCGCACCAGCAGCTGATGCAGCGAGGCCCGATCTGCGTGGTTCGCGCGCCGTATGGTGAGATTGCTCAACGCCGGGTTTGCCATCAAATCCTCCCATTCATGCTTGCAGCCGCATACCGTCGGCAATCTGCCTGGCACTGGCGGCGGCGGCATGAAAATATCCGCGGAAGCCAGGACGGTAGCCGACGAACCAGAGACCTTGATGATCAGGGTCGGCCTCGCCTGATGGATGCAAAGGGACGCCGCAATGGTCCAGCACCGGCAAGTGACCGAGCAGCGGCTCAAGCCCGGTGCGATACCCGGTGGCGCAGATCACAGTATCGGCATGGAAACTTTTGCCATCCGTGAACTCAACCTTGTCCCGGTGGAAACCGGCTACTTCTGCCGCGACCCGGAAGCGGCCACTCCGGATTGCCGCAACGAAGCCGTCATCCATGGCAAACGCAACACCGTCACGCAGCAGGCGCGTGCCGCCGCCGTCCGGGTGGCTGGTCAGGCCATACCGGGTCAGGTTGCCGAAAAACAACCACTGCATCAATCGGAATGCCGGGTCGAGCACGCTCAACGGCAGGACGGCAAACAGGCTGGCTGCCCGGTGCAAAGGAAACCCCAGCACCCGGGTCGGGACGATGGCCGGGCCGTGACGTACCGAAACGAGGACCTCGGCAGGTTGATGCCGCGCCAGATGGTTCAGCACATCACCGCCCGAGTTACCGGCACCGACCACCAGCACTCGCTTGCCGTCAAACCTGGTGACATCGCCGAGATCAGCCGCATGGATCAGTTCGCCGCTGAAACCCTCCCGACCTTTCCAGTCCGGCATGTGCGGTATGCGGTCCCTGCCGGTGGCCAGGATGACGTGATCGCACTCATATGCATCGCTGTCCGTGCCAACGCGCCAGCGTGATCCTGCCCGCTCGATGCCTGTCACCGCGACCCTAAAGCGGACCGGCACCTGAAGATCGCGGGCATAATCCTCAAGATAGTTCACAACCGTATCGCGGCGCAGAAACGGCCCGTCAGTGTCCGGCGACTGGCGGCCCGGCAAACCTGCAAAGTGGCGGTGAATGTTCAGACGCAATTTCGGGTGACGCGCACGCCACGGATCGGCAACCCGGTCGCCGCCTTCAAGGACGGTTACCGACACGCCACGCTGTGCAAGCTCATGGGCAGCAGTGAGGCCGGAAAGCCCGGCGCCAATGATGATGGCGTTTTGACCTGATGAGTGTTGCATGGTTCCGGCACACTGAATGCCGCCGGATGCGGAAAAATTAAGTGCAGTTCCTCACACCACAGTCATGGCTTGCAGGCTTTTGGGAAGCTACCTGTCAGACAGCGCCAACCTCAGGCCGAGAAAACCGAACGTGCCGGCAAATGTCCGTTTCAGCCACTTCATCACGACGGGCCGGGAAATCACATAGTCGCGGGCCATGGCAGCGCAGGCGCCGTAGCCGACGAAGATGACAAAGGTGAGCGCCATGAATACGGCTGCCAGAAGCACCAGGTTAGCTGTTGCACCTTGCGCATTGAGCGGCACGAATTGTGGCAGGAAGGCCATGAAGAACAGCGACAGCTTGGGGTTCAAAACGTTGAGCAGCATGCCGTTCACGATTGTCCGGCGCGCCGGGACCGGAGCCCGGTCTTCGGCAACATCCAGCGTGCCGCCATCCTTCATGATGCTCCAAGCCATGTAGAACAGGTAAGCAACGCCGAGATACTTGACGATCTGGAAGGCAAGCGCGCTGGTGTGCAGGATGGCGGCCAGTCCGACAATGCTGGCAATGGCTGCCGGCAGGATACCCAGGGTACAGCCGAACGCGGCCGCGACACTTGGTCGAAAGCCCCTGCCCAGCCCGACAGCCAGCGTATACAGCACACCGGTGCCCGGCAGCAGCACAACAACGATCGACGTCAGCAGAAATTCAACACTCATCTGAAAGCCTCCGGCAGAATGGGCGAGTATCATTGCCCGGAATCCACGCTCCGATCCAGCTTTTCCTGGCGGCAAAGGTGTAAAACCTGCCCGGCAAAGAGCCGGCCGCACTGCTTCGGAGCAGTTCAGTATACGGTGGCACTGATGCAACTGTGACATTTAGGACACAGTTTTCAAAAAACCGCAGCCGGGCCTGCGAAACTGATTGTACTGTCGTGTCTTCACATCTAGCGTACAGATGAAAGCACGGGGCGGGCCGGGAGACCTGAGGGGGTCACGGAGACCAAAGCAGCTGTCGCGTCGTCGGTATTGGTATCCACCATGCTGGCGGTCGTGGCAGCTGTTTTTTATGCCTGTGTTGTAACAGATTCCAGTCCCGAGAAACCGTCCGCGATGTGTTCGAACGCACCGGTGATTGGCCTGTTTTGCCAAATGCTTGCAATCAGCTTGAACTGATCGGAAACACGTTACAAGGTGACCTATGATCGGGTCTCGACAACCTTCCACCATGCTGGCGATAGCGCGGTCGATGCTCCCCGGCCTTGTCTTGCTAATGCTCGCTGGCTCCGCCAAGGCCGGTACTGCACCTGACAGGCCGGCGACTATCAACCCTGCGCAACTGGCGCGCGCCACCAGCCTCGCAGCCGACTACCTGCTGGCCCAGGTACAGCCGGACGGATCATTCGTCTACCGGATCAATGTGGACCCGGCCGTCGAGGTGCGCAGGCGCTACAACTGGCTGCGCCATGCCGGAACCCTGTACTCGCTCGCCGACTACTACCAGGTGTCGAAAAAGCCGCATGTCGCAACGGCCATCACCAGGGCCGCCAACCATATGCGCACGACTGCGATGGCGCCCGTGAAACGGTTTCCCGGCGCCTGGGCGGTGTGGACAGACCCGAAAGTGACCGGCAGCAAGCCACCGGGCTCCGCCAAGCTCGGCGGGGCCGGTCTTGGGCTTGTCGCCCTGACCGCCCTGCAGGACATCACGCCTGGATCGGTGCCCGTGCGGGAACTGGAAGGCCTGGCCCGTTTCATCGTGGCCATGCAAAAACCCGACGGATCCTACTATTCGAAATACATTCCCGACGAAGGCGGCCCGAACGATGACTGGGTGTCGCTGTACTATCCCGGCGAGGCGGCGCTCGGCCTGACCATGCTGTATGAACAGGACGGCAATCGCGACTGGCTGGACGGTGCGCGCAAGACCCTTCATTTCCTGTCCGCCAGCCGCAAGGGCCAGGCAAAAGTGCCGGCCGATCACTGGGCGCTGATCGCGACCGGGCGGCTGTGGCCGCACCTGGACGAGGCCGACAGGGCGGTGTTCCGGCGGCATGCCCGTCAAGTGGTGAATTTCATGCTGTCCGAGCAGGTGTGGGAGGAAAACTCAATCGCCAATGGCGGCTTCACGCCGGACGGTCGCACAACGCCCACCGCCACCCGCCTGGAAGGCCTGCTGGCGGCGGAGTTCCTGTTCCGTGACGAGCCTGCGTTTCACAGATCCATCCATGTGGCGATCACCTGGGGCATGCGCTTCATGCTGCGCGCGCAAATCCTGCAGGGCCGCTACAGGGGCGGCGTGCGGCGCGCCATCGCGCGCATCCGGTCCAGCCACCCCGATGCGGCCAAGTTCAACCGCCGGGCCACGGAAATCCGCATCGACTATGTGCAGCATGCGCTCAGCGCGTTCATCCAGTTCCGCAAGTTTCAGGACCTGATGGCCCAGTAACCGGTCCTATGGTCCGTTGACCGTCTGGGTGCCGCCGACCGTGTCGGCATCGACATTGCCGCCGCCATTGGTGTTGAGCGTCGAGCCGAACAGCCCGATGACCTGGGTGCCGTCCGTGTTGTCGGCATCCACGCCCTGGCTCACATTGCCGGTGATCACACTGCCACCGCCGATATCGACGGTCTGGGTGGCATCGGCGCCTTCATTGTCGAAGTCAAAGCCGTCCTGGCCGTTCTGGGTGACGGTCGTTCCGGTGACATTGACATTCTGTATCGCCGTTGACCCGGCCGGGGCGCCGCCTTCGACGATGTTGCGGAACTGCAGACCGTCATCGACACTGAGCGTGAAGGTGCTGTTCTCGATGTTGATGGTCTGTGTGGCGGTCGGGAAGGCGGGTGGCGGCTCCACATTGCCGGAAACACTCAGCGCCCGCATCTGGTTTTCGGCGTACAGGCCATTGTCGCCGGAATTCGACACAAACGTATCGCGGACGGTGACCGTTTGCGTGGCTATGCCGCCTTGTGACTCGTTGTCGATGTTGATGGCCTCACCACCATCGTCACCGCCCACAACATCACACACGCCGCCTGGTCCGTCGCAGCGCGTGGCGATGATCGAATTGTTGTCGATCAGAATGGTCTGCCGGGCCAGGCCAATGTCAGAGCCATTATCGATGCCAATCGCGTCATTGTAGATGTTGCGCAATGTATTGCCGCTGATGACAATATTCTGGATGGACTGGCCCGTCGTCCCTACGTCGTCGTCTCCAGTCAAATTCTCTATCCGGATACCTTGTGCGCTGGAGGGAATGAAGATCGGGCCGCCACCTGCCGGAACCAGTTCGTGGAAGGCCGCCTCGATGGTGTTGTCTGAAATGGTGATGTTCGTGGTGACCAGGCCGTTATTGTCCGAGACCAACTGCTCGACGGTGATGGCTTCTTCGGAGATATTGCGAATAACGTTGCCACTGATCGTGCCGGTCTGGGTAATGATTTGGGCCTCGGTCAGCTCATTGTCGGCTTCGCCGTCGATGTGCGGTTCCACAGATATGCCGTCTCCGAATCCGCCGAGGATGGTGTTATCGGAAATCGTGAACTGCTGGGTGACGGTCACTTGTCGGTCCGCCACGAGGTCGGGATCGTGAACGTCGGCAGGTGTAGAGCCGTTGCCGTTCCGGTCGAGCTGTGTCTCGAAATTGATGGCGGTACCTCCGCTTGTGCCGTCGACATTGTCGCCATCAAACACGAAGCCACCGAACAGGGTGTTGCCGGAAATGTTGACAGTCGATGTGAACTGATCCGGCGTGGTGTCGAAAACTGGATCCACTTCCTGAACCGTATAGCGCACTTCGATGGCATCGGAATCGGCATCGGTTATGGTGTTGCCAATGATGTTGACCGTGTCGGTGAACACCACATGGCTTTCGGCATTGGCGCGCTGGTTGCCATCCATGTTGACTTCGTAGTCAATAGCATCGCTGTCTGCGCCGTCGATCACATTGTTCAGTATGTTAACTGTCAAGTCGACATCGCCGCTCTTGTTCGAAGCCGGTGCATCGTCTCCGGGCGGACTGCCGCTGGTGAAAGTGGCAACCTCGATTACGCCGCTGGTCGACCCAACGATGGTATTGTTCGACAGATTCATAGTTTGCGTCAGGCTGGATCGTGTCGCGTTGAGCGCCGTGTGCACGTCATTTTCTATGTCGATGGCATCGCTGGTGGCGTTGCCGATGTCGTTGCCGGTGACGATGATGTTCTGGATAATCGTCGACCCGAACAGCGTGTTGCCCACCACACCGACGGCTGAAGGGTCATAAGCCTCATGGCTGGTGGCGAAGCTTTCAATGTCTACGGCCGAGGCGACGGACCTGAACGTGCCGTTGATGACCCGGATGGTATTGCCCTGGTCGATGGTGCCGCCGCTGGTGGCCAGGTTGCCGATGTCGATGGCGTCGTCGGTGATGTTGGCATACAGCCCACCGTCAAACGTCAGGTCCTGGGTCAGCGTCGACCGGTCAAACACGTGGTTGCGCACATAGAAGCCATCACTGGCTGAGTTGATGGTGTTGTTGTTGGCTACGATCGTCTGGTCGAGACTGCTGCCGGGGCCGGTCAGATCGTTTGCGACGAACACCGCGTCGTTGGTGACGTTGAAGATTTCGTTGCCGCTGATGGTCAGCTGCTGCGAATGTGCCGCGCCATCATCAACGACATTGACGACCGAGACAGCCTGCAGCGTGTCGTCGTCATCGTCATCGTCATCGTCGTCGTCATCATCGTCGTCGTCATCGTCGTCATCGCCGGAAACCGCTGCCAGGTTCGGTGTCGGCAGGGGCGGTTCGGGTGCATTCGGATCGCCGGTGAACGGTTCCGCGATCGGGTCAACCGCGGCAATGGCGGCCTGGGAGCCGCCTTCGGAAATCAGGTTGCCGGTGATGATGCCGGAGCCGTTGACGGTGTTGAGGGTGGTGATGTCGATGCCGCGGTCGGCATAGCCGACGATCATGTTGTCGACAATCTGCCAGCGGTTGATCTGATCGCCGAAGATGCCGTCGCTGAAGGCACCGCTGATGCCGACGCCGCCGATATAGTTGTTGTCGGCCAGCGTGAACACCGGATTGGCGGCATTTGTACCGGCAATGTCCGGCTTGCTGCCGGGCGCGGTGAAGCTGCCGGTGCCGCCGCTGCTGGCACCGGAGAACAGCGCGGTCTGGCCGCCGCCGATGATGGACTGGCCTTCTGCCAACTGGAAGCCAGAACCGGGCGCGCCGACTTGGCCGGCATCGCCGCTGACCACGACAATGCCATTGTCACCGGCCTGGCTGATGGCGTCTTCCAGTGTTGTCGGGTCGTCCTGTGTGCCCGCGCCGCCGCCGGCCGCATCAGCAAAGAAGATGGTGGTGGTTGCGCCGGTCCCGTTTTCGGGCACCAGTTGCTCCGTTCCCGAGCGTCCCAGCACAGGTGCCTCACGGCGCAACGGTTCGACCATGAGGATTTCCTGGCGCGTGCCGTCGCGCGGTGAGGCATCAACGCCACCGAACGGGATGCGCAGCCGGAAACCACCACGCGCATCGGCACCGCGCTCCTCATCCCAGCGAACCGATGTTTCGACCGAGAACTTCGATCCTGCCATGTCAAGCACGTTGTAGGCGGCGTACTCCGCCCTGCCCCTGACACCGACAATGGTGTCAGCCCCGGTGCCCCACCAGTCATCAAACACATAACCGCCGCCCCACAGGCCGATACTGGTGTCGCCGGTGTACCAGCGCCGACCCGCTTCTGCATCGATGCCCCACATGCCCACTTCACCGGCACCATCAAGCAGGATCGCGTTGCCATCGATAATGAAATTGCCGTCATCACGGCCACCCTGCTCGGTCAGCGGCAGATGCAGGTTGACGCGGACCTCATAGTCTTCCGACAGCGCCTCGCCGCCTAGTACAATGTGGTGGAAATCGTTGTCGAACCTGGTGTGCTGATAGTCATAGGCGATGAAGCCTCCATAATTGACGCCGTCGACATCCATCATGCGGAAAGCCAACGCCAGACCGAGTTCCTGAAAATCTTCATCGGTCAGGTCGGACAGGTCATTGCTGCCAAGCCGGGCATCCAGTTGCCCGAACAACAGTGTCGTGTGATCCTGCTGCAGCGGTGTGAAAATGGTGAGTTCGGACTCCGAGCGCTTGTTTCCGAGGCTGGCTCCGAACCTGCCCCAGGGCTCAAACAGTGCACCCCTGGTGCCGGAAACGCCGGAATCCTGCGCATAGGCAGAGACCGACGCGACCATCAGGCACGCACACACTGCCAAAATTGCAGTCAACCACCGACGCATGGTGAATTCCCCTGACCCTGCAACTCGCTCCATCGATCAGCATGAAACGTGCACCGATCAGTTTCCAGAGGATTCTGCCGCAAGGAAATACTTTTTTGGAATGTGTTGCCCAAAAGACACACATCCCGAAAACCAGCACAAAAGCTCTGGTTCACATCCCAGGCCCAACTTTCGCTGTCACACGGACCGGGTAATGCCGCCATCCACGCGGATATTCTGCCCGGTGATATACGCGCCGCCGCTGGAGGCCAGGAAGGCGACCACGGATGCGATTTCGCCCAGTGAATCGCCATAGCGCTGCATTGGGATCTGCTCAAGAAACTCTTGCTTTTCCGGCAACGAGTTGATGAAGCCGGGCTGCACGTTGTTCATCCTGATATTGTCGGCCGCATACTTGTCGGCAAACAACTTGGTGAAAGCGGCCAGGCCGGCGCGGAACACGCCCGATGTCGGGAACACCGGGTTCGGTTCGAACGCGGCAAAGGTCGAGATGTTGACGATCGCACCGGCTTTCTGTTCCTGCATGATCGGGGTAACCAGGCGGGTCGGCCGCACCACATTAAGGAAGTAGACATCCATGCCGGTGTGCCAGTCTTCATCGCTCAGTTCCAGCACCGGTGCGCGCGGGCCATGGCCGGCACTGTTCACGAGCGCGTCGATGCGGCCCCATTTGTCCATGGCGCCGTCGACCAAGCGCTTCAGATCATCGGTTGACTGGTTGGACCCGGTGACGCCAATGCCACCGAGCTCTTCAGCCAGGGCTTCACCCTTGCCGGACGACGACAGGATGGCGACGTGAAAGCCATCCGATGCAAGTTTGCGCGCAGAATCGGCCCCCATTCCACTGCCGCCTGCCGTGATGACCGCTACTCTTTGTTCAGACATGTCCGACTTCCTATGCTGTTGTCATTGAAATCCTCAGATGGCAGCAAACTATGCTCCTGGCACGCTGTTGACCAACCACAATTATGCTCACTAGACTATAGAAAAACTACTGTGTGACGGACCGAATCCTTGACCAGACTGCCGCCCCTGAATGCGCTGAAGGCGTTTGAAGCATCCGGCCGCCACCTGAACTTCCGGCTTGCGGCGGACGAGATCGGCGTCACCCAGGGCGCTGTGGCCCAGCACGTGCGCGCACTGGAGGCCGACCTTCAGGTGAAGCTGTTTGACCGATTGGCCAGGGGGCTGGCGCTGACCGACGAAGGCCGCAAGTTTCATGCGCCGCTGCAACGGGCCTTTGACCTGATGCGCAGCGCAACCAATGAGCTGCGCCCGCAACCCGGTGTGATGACCATCTCAGTCACACCGTCGTTCGCATCGAAATGGCTGGTGCCGCGCCTGGCACGGTTTACCGACGCCAATCCCGATCTGAATGTGCAGATCGTGGCATCGTCCGACCTGGCCAACTTCCAGGACGACGGCATAGACCTTGCCGTTCGCCAGGGCCGCGCGCCAAAAGGGTCCGGCCTCGTCTCGGCACCGCTGTTCCCGTCAGAGTTTTACACGGTGTGCAGCCCGGCACTATTAGAGGGAGAACATCCGCTGCTAACGCCGCAGGACCTTCAACACCACACGCTGCTGCTTGACGGGCACGGGCTGTGGCCGCTGTTTATAGAGAAAGTCCTCCCTGGCAGGTCCGTCGCAGAATTCCGCACCATCAGGTTCAACCAGACAGCCCATGCGATCGATGCGGCACTTGCCGGTCAGGGCGTGGCGCTGGCCGGCGATCTCTTCGCCGCCGATGAACTGGCCTCGGGACGGCTGGTGCGACCGTTCCGTCAAACGGTGCAGAAGGACCTCGGGTTTTTCATCGTGGCACCGCGCAAATCAGGCAACGCCGCTGCGGTCAGACGCATGTGGGACTGGCTGATTGAGCAGAGCCGAGCCGAAGAAAATCAGTAACATCGCTTCCTGATTTCCTTGTCCAGGTAGTTTACGAGGTTTGGGTGGCCATTGCAGTGCTTCGGCGGGTCAATGCGGCCCATATAGTCTTTCAGCTGATCGGCATACCACCAGCTGGTCCTGCACTTCTGGTTGGTTTTGCGAATGCCGAGGCCGGTGACCGCATCCCAGACAATACCGTTTCTCTCCGAGTGTTCGGAGAACACAATCGGCTCATACCCCTTCTTTGCCGGGCCGAAGGCCGACCAGGTGGCGGCAAGCTGAAAATCATACCTGAGTCTCACCTTCGAATAGAACAGGTCCCAGTCCGAGCCTGGCTGGCCGCTGGTGGACTTGTGGTGATCGAGGTTGGTTTGGTGGGCGCGCATATGGTAGGCGCTCATGCCGAACTTGTTGTTGAGCCAGTGATCTGAAATCGGCTGGCCGGGAATCTTGGTGTCGGGCACCCGGTCAGCAGCGTTTTTCGGGCCATAGGACGGCTTCAGCACAATCGGCAGGATCAGGCCTTCGGCCGGCACATATTCCGGGAATGGTACCAGGGTCAGACCCCAGACCTTGTTGCGGTCGATCAGTGCCAGCTGCGGCCGGTTGCGCATGTTGAGTTGCGCCATCAGACCATAGATCACCGGATCAATGCCCTCGCGCCGCTTGATGGTGACATAGGCCTGTGCCGGACGCGGTGAATAGGCCCTGACCATGTAGCCCCAGGATTCAGGCTTTTCCGGATCATAGTTGGCGGACGGCACCAGTGTATTCAACTCCTTGGTCAGGGCTTTCTTGGCCGCATCGAACGCACGCTCGTAAACCTGTTCCCTGATCAGGCCAGGTACGGCTTCGCCGGCAATCTTGTCGGCATTGCTCAGTGCGATGGAAACCGCTTCGGACGCCAGGTAGTTGATGCCCTGCTCGCGCAACATCCGCAAATCGGGAATCTCCGGCGGCAGCCCAAGCGCGACCATGCCGGCGTTCAGTCCGGCAGTGATGGCCGTCTTCAACGTGCTGCGGCAAGAATTGCTGTCATCGACAATGGTGCAGATCTCGCCGGCCACAGAAGAGGCCACGGCGGACTTGGCAGCCTTCAGTGCTCCGCCCCACTGGGCAAGGATGGCCTGGCCAAGCTCAAGACCTTCTTCCCACAGGGTCTGGTCGTCACGGATACGATTCTTGTATTCCTGACTGTCGAAACGGCAGCCGGCCCGGACACCGTACTTGGGCACATCGCGGGTTGCGACCAGGTCGGCGTATCCGCCCATAGCCACGAACCTCGGCGGCACGTAGCTGCGCAACTGGACATCGTAGGCGCGGCTCACCAGCTTGGAGCAGAAATCCAGGTTGGGACAGACCTGCGGCAGCCAGGACATCTGGGCCGGCAGAATGCCCTTGCTGAGATCATATGGGCTGTCGGCACCGCCGGCCTTTCCACTGCCGCCGTCCTTCGGTTTGGGCTTGTTGTTGGCGAAATTGCCGCTCAGGCCTTTCCACACACTTAAGGCGCGCGGGTAGCCCTTGTCGAGCTTGATGTCGGTCAGGCGGATGTAGCGATTGCCCTTGAACACATAGTAGCGTTTGTTCTTGCCGGATTGGAAGGCTGCATCCAGGTTGTTGCGAAAGCCGCCGGGGAACCCCCATCCGCCCGGTAACTTCCTGGGATAGCCCTTGTCCATGCGGGTTCCGGTGAACCGGACATATTCGCCGCCCTTGAAAAAGTAGGTATGGCCTTTCCTGTAGACGGCGGCATCCAGGTTAGAGTGAAACCGCGCCGGCATGCCCTGCCAGGCCCTTGAGATGAGGTTGGGATAACCCTTGTCCATCTTGCTGCCGGTGATGCGGACGTACTGGTTGCCCTTGAAGAAATAGATCTTCTTGCGTTCGGGAAAGTACAGTGCCGCGTCCAGCCCGCTTTGAAACTTGCGCGGCAGGCCTTTCCACTGCCGCATCAGCTTGGGATAGCCAGGCTCTACCCTGCTGCCGTTCAGCCGGTAATAGCCGATGTCCTTGAAGAAATAGGTCTTGCCATTGGCAAACATCGCCGCATCGATGGATGACTCGGCATTAGCGGCAGTACCGACTGCGGCAAGGGCAACCAGGCCGAACACAGTTCCCGCTGCCAGCGCCCCCGGCGCGTAAGTCTTTCGATGCGCTGCATCAGATATACCGATATACATGCTATCCTCCCTTGATCGCCGTCTCGCCGGAGATTCCTGCTAGCCACAGATCTTCTTCAGCTTGCGCCGCAACTGCTCGATACGTTCGAATGAGATTTCGCGCCAGCGGGTCGGACAGTCGCGATACTGGGCCTGGGTGACTGCGGCCGAAGTGTTTACATTGGGCCGGCCGCCACAAGCCCTGAACTTGATCCTCAGCTCCAGGTCCACCCTGGTGCGGCCATACCACCTGCAAAACTCGGAGTTTCCCCTCGGGTTGCTTTCCGCACAATCATCGGTGGCGCCAACTTGTCTATACAACCGGCCGAACAAGGCACCGGCCTCCACACAGCGGTTGACGAAATCCTTGAGCGTCCTGATGTTGGCGAGCGGGCCCTTGTAACCGCACTTCATGTCGCGGTTTTCCTTGAGCCGGTAAAGCCCGTACCTCGCCATGCGGATGCAGTCCTCCCGAGCGCCGCTGTGGGGTTTGCAGGCTTTCAGCGCGTTTTCACGCGATATCCGGTTGTTGGCGGCGGCAGCCTCACTGGCGCCGGTGCAGTAGTAGGCATGCACGAAAAAATTGTCGCTCCACAAGCTGCCGGTCAGACCGCACTGGTTGCCGATATTGCGCCTTTGCTGTTCGAGCGCCTGCTTGACGTACTTCTTGCAATACTCTTGCGAGGCCGCATGAAGCGGCGGCTGGGCGGCAACTAAAACCAGACAGGCCGCCATCATGGACACTGCACCGGTCGCGATCCTGAACATATTCATCAGTTCGATCCCCTGGACGCCGATTCTTGAGAAATCGCAGCACCTCTCACACATCAAACAGACGAAAACCCCACTCATGCCGCAATATGGCAGAATCGATATATTGTTTTTGCAATCCATGGGTGTGAACATCCCACTACGTAAACTTTCTGCGGGAGTGCCCATATGGATTCACGCTTTGCGGAGTTTGTCGACGACCTGACCATACTGCCGGACTCAGCAGCCGTCTGGCGGCGCACGGCTGACTTTGCCGCTGATACCGGTTATGCTGGCTGCTCTCTTGTGCTCGGAAAGAGCACCGACGGGCAAATTGAACGTCCCCGCATCAGCTCCAATTTCAGCGCAGAGTTCCAGCATGCCTATGCCAGGGAAGGCCTTGGGCAGATCGATCCGTTTCTGTTGTTCAGCTGCAATACGCTGACTGCCAAGAAAATCGTCACCAAGGACCTGTCGAGCTTTCCGGACGCAACCTCTCAACACGCGACGTTTCTGGAACATGCAGCTGAAAACGGCGCGGTCCATAATCTGGGCGTCCCGGTCCGGATGTCGGGAAACAGCAACACACTGTTCGGCGGCTGGATCTTTTCAAACAGTGAGGCGGAACAGCAGTTTGAGAAACTGCATGAAGATCATGCCACCACAATGCACCTGGCGGGCGTACTGGCCTATGAGCGAATGGTGGCACTCGGGCTCGGCAGCATGGGTGCGGAACAGTTGCTCAGCGAGCGTGAACGCGAATGCCTGATATGGCTTTGCGCGGGCTTGAGAGTTTCGATGATCGCGGACCGGCTGTCGCTCAGTGAATCTGCGGTCCGCCTCTACATCACCAACGCACGGCGCAAACTCGGTGCCAACACCCGTGAGCAGGCAATTGCCCGGGCGATCTTCAGCGGCGAGATAAACCTGTGATGCCCGGCAGCACCTGTCGGTGCATTGTGTGGTGAGAGCATGAATGTTGTTGCAGCGGCCCTATTTATTGCTGGTGGCGGATTCTTCATTCTGGCCAGCCTCGGGATCTTCCTGATCCAGCGCCGCATCAACAGGACCCGGACACCGGTGAAACTGCTGGTCGTCGATGGTCACGCCAGCACCGGGGAAGACGGTGCCAGCTACATCCACCTTGAATACAAGATCACAGAAGGTCCGCACTCCGGACTGCGACGGACAAGCGATGCCGGCACCTACCCTCCCCTGCATGCCATAGGTGACTTGGTGGACGGCTACTTCGACAGCGCAACCGACAACGTGCACAGCAGGAAGGAAGACCGGGTGACACGATGGGTCATATTCGGGTTGGCCGGGCTCGGCGGTGTCATGCTGGTGCTGGGCGTCGGCGTCCTGACCGGCCAATGGTCGCTGTGACATGAGCTTGCGGATGCGTACGGTTACAGAAAGCCTGCCTCTACTTGTCATCAGACCGTCAGTTGACGAGCAGCTCCGACGTTGGGACAACCAGTCTGCAGGATTGCTGTCGACGCGAGAGGGCGACCATCTGCTGACGATCACATAGTGTTCAAGGGCAGGACGTACCAATGAAGCTGGACTTCCACGCGGTCGTGCCGGAACGTTGGGCCGATATGGAAACCCTGATCGAAGGCCGTGGCGGACCGCACTATTGCTGGTGCATGGCTTGGCGCCGCAATGAGTTCAAGCAGGACAAACCTGGCAAGGCCGGTCGAAAAGCAGCCATGAAGCGGCGCGTTGATGACCGCGTCCCGGTTGGGCTGCTCGGTTACCTGAACAACGATCCGGTTGCGTGGTGCTCGATAGCACCAAAAACCACTTACCGGCCACTTGGAGGCGATGAAACCTCCGACGGTATCTGGTCACTGGTGTGCTTCTTCGTGAAACGGGACTATCGTGGTCAAGGCCTCACACGGCAACTTATTGCAGCGGCAACCGACTATGCCAGGAGCAACGGCGCAGTATGGCTTGAAGCCTATCCGGTAGCGGCAGATTCTCCCAGTTACCGGTTCATGGGCATCTGTGACACGTTCACCGCCATGGGTTTCGAGTTTGTCGAGACCGTTGGCACGAGAAGAAACCTGATGCGGCTCAAGCTGGCACCCTGCAGCTAATCCAGGTCGCACGGGCTGCCATCACTGATCCGACAACTGCCTGGCCCAGCGTTTGGCGGTGCTGCCGAGCGGCACCAGATCTTGGTAAATCTCCCGGCCGATCGCTGTTACTTCATAGCCCGACGCGACTTTGTGCACGAGCTGCGCAGCCTGCAATTCCTTTAGACGCTGGTTCAACACCGCGGGCGAAATGGTTTCACATTTGTCCTGCAAATCACGAAACGTGGCCGGACCGATCTCACTGAGTGTCCACAAGACACCCATGGCCCAGCGCCTGCCAATCAGGTCGAACAATGCCATGATCGGTGCACCACTGCGCGACCCTCTCACCGGTTGGCCGGGTTTGGGTATTCTTACCATATGCTATACTTTCCATAGCGTTTCATTTTCGCTATGGAAAGTATAGCGCAAACACGTGATGACAGGAAAGTGCCGATGAAGACCGAGAGATACGAAATCAGAGATGACCGTTTTCGCCGCAGCATCAAACTTGATGAACCCATAGAACAGTTGTGGACCGGTGGGCGCTGGACGGAGGGTCCGGTCTATTCGCCGGCCTTCAGGTGCCTGTTGTGGAGCGACATACCAAACGACCGCCGCCTGAGATGGGATGAACTGAGCGGCGCGGTTGGCGACATCCGCAGCGGGCTTGGCTGCTATACAAACGGCAGCACACTGGATCGGGAAGGCCGCGTCGTTGCCTGTGAGCATGGCACCCGCAGTGTCACCCGGACAGAACATGACGGCTCGGTCACCACACTCGCCTCCCATTACGAGGGCAAGCGCTTCAACAGCCCCAATGATGTCGTCGTGCGCTCAGACGGCAGCATCTGGTTCACCGATCCGGCTTACGGAATAGAAACCGACTATGAGGGGTTCCAGGCTGAGCCCGAACTTGACGGCGAACATGTCTATCGCCTCGATCCGGCCAGCGGAGACTGCATACGTGTGGCGGACAACTTTGCCTGTCCCAACGGACTTGCATTCTCGCTTGACGAGAAGACGCTTTACATCGCCGATTCCGGGGCCACACGATATGCCAGCGGTGAGCATCATATTCGTGCATTTGCGGTTGCGTCGGACGGCAGCCTGTCCGGTGGCCAGGTGTTTGCAGAATGTGAGTGTGGCGTATTCGACGGCTTTCGCCTCGACAACCAGGGGCGCATCTGGACCAGCGCAGGCGACGGCGTGCACTGCTATCACCAGGACGGCACCCTGCTGGGCAAGGTTTTCGTTCCGGAGAAAGTGTCAAACCTGTGTTTTGGCGGACCCAAGCTGAACCGGCTATTCATTACCGCCTCGCGCAGCGTGTACTCGGTGCTGCTGGCAACAACGGGCCAGGCAACCTACTGACAAGCAGAAGCAGGTTTGATCCGTCAACGGACATCTCGTATTATTGCTGACCTTGTCCCCCGCGACAGGCTGGAGCGATCACAATGTCATGTATGCCATGGCGGAAAGGCATAATCTGAGATGAGCTACTCGCAACAGACGGTCTGGTCGGATCCGGGACCGTTTGCCGATGGCCTGGATGATCTTCCCGCGCATCCAAGCGAACTGGCCGACTGCCTTGAGAACTTTCTGATACATCATGCGGCGGCCAGGTTCCTGAACTTTGGCGTGCCCGATTATGCGGAAACAGATCGCAACCTGCGCACGGTTGAACGCCTGTTTCAAACGGCCAAGGAGCGGGACAACCGGCCGTTCACCGCGCACCGCCGATTGCCGGCATATCTGTACGGGAGCTGCCACGACTTTGTACTGATCGCCGCCAGCAAGTTCCGGTCACTGGGCATCGAGGCCCGGCTGCGCGTCGGTTTCGTCAACTACTTCCGCGAAAACCGATGGGAGGATCACTGGCTGTGCGAATATCGCACAAAAGATGGCTGGCGGCTGCTTGATGCCCAGCTTGGCATGCGGGCACGGCAAGGCCATGGTATCACATTCGATATCACTGATGTTCCCAGATCCCGCTTCAAGACCGGTTGTGAAATGTGGCTGGCAATTCGCAATGGTGACATCGACCCGCAGACATGCGGTCTTTTCTACGCCGGCATCAGCGGGCATTGGTTTCCCGCATCAAACGTTCTCAAGGATGTCGCCACGCTTGCAGCCACAGAGCCACTGCCCTGGGATTACTGGGGTCCGGCCCGCGAATTCAGCCGCAAGCGCACGGTGAACGAGGCGACCCAATTGCAGTTGGAGAAACTGGCTCAAAGCTTCATTCCAACGCCTGATTCACCCCGGGACGCGTGTTCGGTGCTTGAAGATTTTGATTGGGCGAAACCGACCACAACAGTCCTTAGTTTTGTAAACGGTGAGCTTCGTGAATGTCCGTTGATCTGAATATATGCGTGAGATATGAGCAAGCACCTACACCAGAGTTCTCCGGAACAGCCCTGATACGGAAAGGCGGCTCGCGTGAGTAATCGGAATACACGGATTGCTGTGTTGATGGGCGGTATTTCTGCCGAGCGAACAGGGTCGCTCATGATGGGCAAAAACTGCGTTTCCGCACTCGAGGGCGCAGAATATGATGTGATCGGAATCGACGCCGGAGATGATGTCGTTGAGCAGCTTGTTGCAGCTCGCGCCGACGTCGCGTTCAACGCCCTGATGGGGCGTTGGGGAGAGGACGGGGCTATCCAGGGACTGCTGGAGTGGCTGCAGATCCCCTACACCCATTCGGGCGTGAATGCTTCAGCCATATGCATGAACAAGGCTGCCAGCCGCGCGGTTTACCAGGCAAACGGCTTGCCGGTCGCCAAAGGCCACCTGATACACCGGGACCGGTTGATTGACGGCCATCCCCTGGACCCTCCCTATGTGCTTAAACCCAATCTCGAGGGGTCTTCCATCGGCATTCAGTTTATTTGGGACAAGGCCACGCCGGCACCCACGCCAGGCCCGGATATGCCGGAGATTGTTCTGGTTGAAGAGCTTGTTCCAGGCGTAGACCTAACGGTAGGTGTGCTTCGTGATCGGGGGTTTGGCGTGACCCAGATCGAGACGGAGTCAGGCGTCTGGGACTACCAGTCAAAGTATTCTCAGCCTCATGCCCGGTACATGACACCGGCAGCTTTGCCGCCGGACATCACTGCCAGATGTCTCGAGCTCGGGGAAGCTGCGCATCATGCGCTAGGCTGCCGGTTCATCAGCAGAACCGACTTGCGCTGGGACGAGAGCAAAGGTCTGGATGGATTCACCGTGATTGAAACCAACACACAGCCCGCGATAGGTTTTGAGGGTGGGACATTCGACAGTCAGCTCGCCGCCAAAAACCTGACGCTGTCTGAACTATGTCACTTGCTGGTCCAGGACGCCTCACTCAGGCGATAACGACACCCTCAGTGGAGCGACCGCCCGGCGCCTGGCCCACTACGGCCTGACAATGTCGGTCCGGCTGGCCTCCAGTCTGTTTCTCAACCAGTCAGCGTAGCGTTTCCGCCAGCCTGCCTGTGGGGCCGTCAGGAACCATGATTTGCGCAGGTCCCAACAATCCGCCATCACGTCCAGTATCTCTCTCTTTGTGTACCGTAGATATCCGGCAATGGAATACACCGTCACCTCACAAAGATACAGATCCCGACCGTTCCACATGAAATCCACTCTCAGATGATCGTGACCTTGTGCGACCTTCACGGCAAGCTCACACAGGTGCTCGACATCAACCGGGAGCACAAAGTCCGCAGGCAGGGGCCGAGATGGCGCCTTCAATTCGTACGCTGGTGGGAACATCCGGAAGCAGGCCTGGAGGAAGCGGGTGTCCAGATTCCGGCCGTGTCGGTCAAACATTCCCGCTTGCATGTCGGGACGCTTGTTTTTCAGAATGGCATGGAAGCAGGGAACGCAATCACCAAAGACATACAGATTGAGATCAACAACCCGCTCGAGCCCGCCCAAAGAGACATCTTCCTCTATCAACAATTCCGGAACGATGTTTTTGTAGGCCCACTCTCCGTGGTATCTGTCATATTTCCGCCGAAGCCACCGCCGCGCCCGCCGTCTTACTTGCGCTTCGTCACCGCCTTCTTCCGCCAGGTTCAAATTTGCGCCGGAAGCATTGTTGATTTTCAGATACCCGGAACGATGCAATGCGGCTTCGATGGCCTCATCAATGTTGTTCCCGCGCCACATCACCTTTGCGAACTTTATGCCGGGCAGGGTTGCGGAGATATGTTCCTTGAACCGGATCTTGTCGGACAGTTTGACAAACATCGGGTTCCTGTCGAAAACTTTTCTCCACAAGTATTTCTCAGCCAGGTTTCCGGGCACCAGAATGTTCGGGAAATGGCCCATTCTAAAAATGAACCGCAGGACCAGAACCGGGTGAGAAAAACAGAACAGGAAGTTGGCTATCTTCAGCACGCAGCGATCTTCTTTTTCAAACACAGCGTCCCTACCGGTGCGTTGGACAAACCGGTTCGGCGTCAACACCGCCGTGCCAGCACTAAACCAATTCCGGCCGTGAAAACCAAGCGCCTTGCGACAACATCTGTTCCTTCGGCCTGGCGGACGGTGCGCCAGCATCCATGCCTGCACACTTCAGTTGAGCAAAATTAGCCTGACACCTGTCCACTGACCTGCCGCATGAAGTTGCGATACAGCGTCTCAGCGCAGGACAGGAATGCCGGCATGTTCGCATCGGCTGCCGACTGCATGGTGGTCAGGCCATCCTCTCCAAGGGCTGCCAACAGCGCATCATGGTAGGCAGGAACCTCACCCCAGTTTGCCACCGTGTCAGGCTCGATCTCGGCGTGGTACTGCATCGACCAGGCATGCTGTCCGATCCGCATCGCCTGCACCCTGCATATGTCGGAACTGGCCAGAACGATTGCGCCTTCAGGCGCCTGGGCAACATTGACGGAATGCCATTGCAGAAACTTCTGCCGGGCGGGCAGGCCTGCAAACAACCCGTCCTTGCGTCCTGCTTCGGTCAACTCCACGTCGAGAATGCCAATCTCCGGCGGGCGCTGCGGCCCGCATGTTCCTCCAAGCGCATCGGCAAGCAATTGATGTCCGAGGCACAAGCCGAGGAAAGGCTTCTCCAGGTCACGCACCCAGGTTCGGATTGCCGCCTTTTCCGGCACAAGCCAGGGATGGTCCTCCACATCCCACACATCCATCGGGCCGCCCATGACCCACAGGGCGTCATAGTCCTCAAGCTCGGGAATCCGGTCTCCGGCATGAAGGTTGACCGCATCCCACTCGATCCGGTCAGCTTTCAGAAACTTCCGCAACGATCCGGGATGCTCGCAGTCAATGTGCTGGAAGACCAATAGGCGCATCATATTACTCCTGACAGCGAGCTCTCTACACAACGAGGCATGCGATCCAGGCAACACTGCCCGGGTGCAGGCCGGTCACCTTAATCTCCATCACGCCAGGTCCATATGCCCAATCGCCATTGAACTGACAGGTCCACCTGCCCGTCCACCGTCAGCCGCGCTCATCCTTCGGCGAAGCCATGACGATATAGGAGGTTATGCTGCTGACCTGCGGCACCGTGCCCAGCACTTCGGTGTGGAAGAGCTTGTAGGCGGCCAGATCGGCAACTTCGATCCGCAGCAGGTATTCAATGGTGCCGGAGATACTGTGGCATTCACGCACTTCCGGCGCATTGGCCATGGCTCTTTCAAACTCGACCTGGTCTGACTTCAAGTGGCGCGACAGGCCAACTGCGACCATCACCACGAAACCGTTGCCCACGGCGTCGCGATTGACAATGGCACGATAGCCGAGAATCGTACCATCCCGCTCAAGCGCCTGGACTCGCCTCAAACAGGCGGATGTGGACAAGCCGACCTTGCGCGCAAGCTCGATATTGGTGAGCCGGCCATCGCGCTCCAACTCATGCAATATTGTCCGGTCAATTTTGTCTAACCTGCTCATATATTGTGCAAAATACACTTACGGCGCACCAATACGCAAGCACATTGCAGCAAAACTCTCATATGATTGCGCAATGATGACACTTGACCTGACCATCGCTCTGGCCGGATTTGCGTTTGTTTCGCAGATGTCACCGGGCCCCAACAATTTCATGCTGATGGCATCGGGCATGAACTATGGCTGGCTCCGCTCGCTGCCACACATGCTTGGCATCGGTGTTGGCTTTCCAGTCATGGTTGTCCTGGTCGGACTCGGCATCATGCAGGTTTTTGAGTTGGTGCCATACAGCTTCAACACGCTACGCGTGCTGAGCGCAGGCTACCTTGTCTACCTGGCATGGAAAATTGCCACCGCGCAGCCGCTGAGCAGCAATCACGCCGGCAAACCTACAAAGCCGCTATCTTTCGCTCAGGCCGCCGCCTTTCAATGGGTTAACCCCAAGACCTGGGCAATGGCGGTCACCGCCATCACTGCCTACTCACCTGAAGCGCGGCCTTTGGGCAGTGTGTTTTTCATCGCACTGGTTTTCGCGGTTATCGGAACCGTCACCATAACTTCGTGGACCATGCTGGGCCAGCAATTGAGGCATCTGCTGCGGACACCGGCAGCCCACCGCAGCTTCAATATCTGTTGCGCGCTGGTTCTGGTGATGTCGATCTATCCGATGCTGGCGCGGGGGTTGCAGTAGACACCTTCGCTGGCGCGTGTTGTTGCTTGCCGGCGCCTACTTGCTCACCACGCCGATCCAAAGATAAAAGCTTTCATCGCAACAGCAAGCACAGGAAATCGAGATCATGTCACTGACGATACTTGCGCAGATCACAGCGGCTCCCGGCAAGGAAGACCTGGTTCGCAATGAGCTGGAAAAACTCGTGGATATCACACGCGCTGAACCGGGCTGCGAACAGTACGACCTGCACCGGGACAACGAGAACCCGAACCTGTTCGTCTTCTATGAAAACTGGCAAAGCCGTGAGCTTTGGCAACAGCACATGAACGCCCCGCATCTGGCGGCCTACAGAGATGCGACAGACGGCGCTGTCAGTCATTTTGTGCTGAATGAAATGACCAGGATTCCCTAGGGCTCAATAAGGTTAGTTTGCCAGTTTCGACTTCAGCCAGGTTGCGTAAGCATGCCGCCAGCCTGATTGTGGTGTTGTCAGAAACCAGGAGTGCCGAATGTCCCAGTTGGACTTCCACGCTTCTTCCAGCTGTCCGGCGACGTCGGGAAACCCAGCGACGGGATAAATGGTCATTTCACAGAAGTAGATTGCATCTCCGCAGACGTAAAAGTCGCAGCGCATGTGATCAAAGCCGGCGCCCAGGCGTTCAGCCATGTTCACAACCCGGCCAAACTGCGAGGGTGGATCGGCATGTATGTAAGTATACCTGGCGCTGCGGTGGGCTTCGAACAGGTTTCCCTCGCGATCATATCTCGATGTGCCGGGGTGTGGGCCATTGCTTTCATACATGCACTGTACGTGTTGAACCTTTCCATTCATCACATAGGTCTTGAAATCGACAATCGAGGCACCTTGCCCGGCCTGCACGAGTTCCTCGATGAAAATTTTGCGGTCAACATCACGATAGCCCCACTCGCCATTGCCCTGCCCATACGGCCTGGCCAGCCACCTGTCGGTCTCTGACTTGAATTTGGTACGGTCAACCGGGCTTCCATCAAGAAACACGATATGACCGGATCCGTGATTGCTTTTCAGGACACCTGGAGCGGCCAGCAGGTTCTCCGGTATGTCATTGAAATCGCGTCCTGACCATAGAACTCGGGCAACCTGCAGGTCGGGACATTTGGAAACCGCATACTGCTTGGCCAGAATCTTGTCGCTCAGGCGGACAAACAGGGGATTGCGGTCAAAGACCTTCCTCCAGAAAAACTTGTCGAGGGTGGCGACAGGCAGGGCCGCACTGGGAAATCGACCGGTCTTCCGTACATACTGGTGAACCAGCCTGAAATGCCTGACACAAACGAATACGTTGATTATGGTTGGCCACATGCAGCTTCAATTGTCCCCGTGCGTGACAGAACCTTGGTTTTCAGCATCCCGCAGTTTCACAAATCGCATGAGCGAGAGGCAAGATTACACCCCGACAATGCGCATGTTTCGCTGTTCAACGCCACAGTCATGAAGTGTATGCGATGTTTTTCGCCGCCTCCGCATCGCGCAGCTTGCCGAAAGTCGGCGCCATTTCCACAACCGTGTCCCAGCAGATCGAGTGCCTGCATGTCACTGTCACAAACCCCAACACGGTTTCGGGGTCAACGCAACTCAAGTCTCAACCGGGCTCACCGGGCCAGGCGAGCCCAGCAGCTCTTCCAGCACCGGATTGATATCGACCCTCTGCGCCCTGCCCCAATCGGGCCGGTAGGATGGCTTCCTGACCGGGAAAACTGTCGCGGTTCCGTCGCTGGACCACAAGCCGTCGAAGAACAGGTCCCGCTCCTTGCGCCGGCGCGGAATTATCGCCGGCGGTCTGGACCAGTTCATGAACGTGGTGCGGGCAGCCGCAACATCGCCGGCCTTCCAGCGCTTTGCCCAGGTGGCCCGTCGGATGCCGCCGGTGTTGTAATGAAACGACAAGGCTGCGCCGAATTGCTGTTCCGTCAGACCGAAACCTTCGAACACATCGGCAACCGCCGGCACATAGGTTGTGCGCAGCACCCATTCGAACACTTCAAGACAGCGCCTGACGGTTTGCGGATTGTCCTTGTATCTGGGGAACACCGTGCGCCCGGACGAATTTGTGATGCCCACACTCCAGGTCCATACACCAACGCTGTCCAGGTAGGCTTCGCGCACGATGGCCTCATGTGAAACGATCTCCTGGGCTATTCTGACTGTGATGTTCCAGGTCACTTCTCATCATCCGGGGTGAAGTCTGCATGGCGACCGACCCGGGATATGTTGACTGCGCTTGATGATGAAGATTGGGCTGCACGATGTTCGTTTGATTGAGAAAGTGTGACGCCGACACCGACCATCCGGATACAGTCCTCGGCAGCCTGCACCAGCAGCCTGTCGGTGTCCGCAATAGCGTCGTCCAGGCTGCCGGGCCGTTTCAGAATGCTGGCAAACGCGTCGATACCATGATCGAAATTTTCGGTGACGCCCTTGCCGATTGTGCCGGCCAGCACAACCACCGGCAGGTCGAACTGCTTGGCCCGGCGGGCGACCTCGGACGGAATCTTGCCGTAGGGCGTCTGGCCATCCAGGCAGCCTTCCGCGGTGATGACCAGGTCGGCCCTGGCAATCAGCCGGTCAAGCTCCAGGTATTGCATGACGATGTCGTAGCGCGGATGCAGGTTTCCGCCCAGGAGCGCCACCAGCCCTGTACCCAGCCCGCCGGATGCGCCGCTGCCTGGGAGATACGCCATGTCAAGCCCGGTTTCAGCCAGGATTTTCGCCGCATAGTTTTCCAGAGCTGCCTCGAGCTGTTCAACCTGGCGTGGCGTGGCGCCTTTCTGCGGGCCGAACACACGGGCAACGCCGCGCTGGCCCAGCAGCACATTGTGCCAGTTCACGGCAGCATCAATTGTTACATCGTCCAGACGCGGGTCCCGGCCCGACAGATCGATCCGGTCCAGGCGCGCCAATTGCGCGCCGCCAAAGCCGATGGACTCGCCGTCGCCGTCAACCAGCCGGACGCCCAGTGCCTGGGCCATGCCGGCACCACCGTCATTGATGCCGGAATCGCCGCAGCCCAGCAGAATACGGTCAACGTCGTGATCCAGCGCCGCGGCAATCAGTTCACCCACACCGTAACTGGTTGTAACGGTCGGATCGCGCATGTCGGCAGGCACCAGGCTAAGCCCTGCGGCAGCGGCCATTTCGATAATCGCCGTCCTCGGCCCGGCACCGCCGAGAATGCCGAAGAAGGACGCAACAGGATGCGCGACCGGTCCGGTGACAGTGACTTCGTGCAAGGTGCCGCCAGTGGCATCGGCGATCGCTTCGGTAAACCCTTCCCCGCCATCCACCAGTGGCGCCTTGATGACGCTGGCATCAGGCAGCCCGCGCACAACGCCTTCCGCAATCAGGTCCGCAACCCTCTGGGCGCCAATGCTGCCCTTGAAACCCGATGGAGCTATGAGAACCGTAAGCTTCACGAACTGCCTCCATCTGCAGGTGGCGACAGATCCAGCCCCAGCATCGGCCAAACCAGAAAGCTGAACAGCAGCAGAAGGCCGGTCATGCCCGGCAGCAGCCAGGCACTGAGGCGCACCAGGTCGCGGTCATCATAAGTGGCAACATCGAGACCGGCGAATAGCGCGACCGGCTTGGCGCTGACATACATGGTCTGGCAAAAGCCGCTGCCCATGGTCACCAGGAAAATAAGGGCCGCGGGGTTGACTCCAAACGCCGCCAGCGGGATGGCCAGTGACGGGATCAGCACCGCAACCCGGGCGGTGCGCGACGTGATGACCAGATGTGCAGCCATGGCGGCAAAGGCTGCAATCATCACTGCGGCCGCCGGCGAAAGACCGCCATTGCCGGCTGCCAGGTGCATGAGCTTGGAGGCAATCAGCGCTGCCGCACCGGTGTCGGTCAGCATATGGCCCAGCATCAAGGTGACAGCCAGGAAAACCAGCAGATTCCAGTTGATGTCACTGATGGCGTCTTTCAGCGAGATCCCCGAAAAAGGTCTCAAGGTGATCGCAACGGCACCGGCCATCGCGCCGATGGCAAGGTCGAGCTTGTGCCATTGCTGGGTGAGCCAGAAGGCAATGGTCGCCGCACTCACCGCGAGCACGTAAACCTGTTCGCCGCGCAATGGAGATGCATCCGGTTGCGCCATAACCAGCCCACGCGCGCGCTCTTCCGGCGTCAGAAACAACGTCAGAATGACGATGATGGCCAACAGCAACGACAGTGCCGCAAACGGCACACCCAACACCGCCCAGTACAGGAAGGTGACCTCCGTGCCGGTGTATGCCATGAAGTCCACCGCAACAAGATGGGCTCCGGCCCCGATCATGCTGGCACCGGCCGACAGCAGCACGGCAGTTGGAAACAGCAGCGCCAGCGCACGATTGATACGACGGTCATCGATGTTCGCGGCCAGCGCCAGGTAGACCGGCACCAGCAGTGCCGCCCGGCCGGTTGTCGACGGCACCAGAAAGGCGGTGGCCGCAATGGCAAACCCGATGGCAAAAAACAGCTCACGCACCGTGCCGGACCTACTGGTCGTTGCCAGCACAAGACGTTGCGCCAATCCGGTCTTGCTGAGGGCATGACCAATCACGAACGCGGCGAACAGCAGCCAGATGAGATGATGCCCGAGAGACAGATAGAAGGTTTGTGCCGGGGCAACGCCCGTCACCACCAGGGTCAGGCCGGCAACCAGCGCCACCGGCGTTGCGGGAAGCCGCAAGATCGACCAGCAGATGACGGCCATGAGGAATACGCACAGGACAGTGCGTATGTTCAGACTGGCATCCTCCAGCCCAAGCCAGATGGCAGCACAACCAAATGCGGCGATAGTCAGGGCAATGGACCAGCGCAGGCCCGGCTGCAGCGTGCAACCGGCGCCGTCACGATGGAGCAGCGCCGGTTGGCTGTTGCGTGGCATCTGTTCACGCTGCCTGAACTGCATGCTGCTCACGGTTGCGCAGTGTATGCTTCATTGCCGGCACCAGCTTTTCCGGGTCCAGCAGATCGTCACGGGACAACAGGCTTGTCCCGGTAACGGCTTCAGCCTCACGCACCGCCAGCGGTGAGCGGGTCACCATGCCGGATATGGCAAACGGGGCCAGGCCATGCCGCCGCATGATGGAAACACCACCCACGGCGCCCAATGCGTCAGGTGCGGCAAACAGGCTGGTATCAAAACGCTCCTTGATGCGGCTGCTCTTCAGGATTTCGGCAGTTTCGGCCTGGAACACACCGTCGGCAATCTCGACCACGACAATATCGGCCCCGCGTGCCGCCGCGCCACCGACGAGCGCGTCAAACCCGGCCTCGATCCGCTCAAGCGGCTCCTTGTAAGTGGATGCCATTCCGGCATCGGTAAAGTCGGTGACCGGCACGCCGGCGTCGAGAAAGGCATTGAAATCGCCAAACGCACCGGTGCCGGTGGCCTTGACACCCTCCACGGCATATCCGGCCCGGCTCAGACCGTGGGCCAGACTGACAGCGGCGGTTGTCTTGCCCGCGTTCATTGACGCGCCAAACACGCCGATCACGGTGACATGGGCGGGGATGGTGGCGTCCGGTATGGCGTAAGAGGCGATATTGATCACTTCGCCACGCCTATCGGTCAGCAATCCCAGCGGGCGCAATCTGGTCGGGGTCGCCATCTTGTCGTGGGCCGCTTCCATACGCCCGACTATGCCGCCGCCCGCCAGCATGTCACAGCCGTCATAATCGATCTCGGCGAAGCCTTCGAACTGATCAGGCGCATAGCGGTTGCCGCATACGACGACCATCAGGTCGCCCTTGTAGCTCTCCGAATAGCGCCCTTCCGCCAGTTGCAGCTTCTTGTGCTGACCGATGGTCTGCACTTCCACAAGCACAAGATCGCCCGCCCGGGCATTATATAGATCGCCGCCATAGCCTACCGCATCGTGTCTGTTCACCCGGCGCGCGGCGAAAGCCCATTTTGCACTGGCTGGCACAACCTTCTGATTGAAAATGATCTGTTTCATGTCGGTTCCTCTGCTTTCGTGTTAGCCGCTGTTCGAGGCTGCCTGCGCAGGCCTCACAACGCGTGTTTCGATGCCGTCACGAGCAGAGGATGCATGCCGGAATTTCACCGCGCAATCTGCTTAACACGTTGTTATTTATCGCTTAACAAGCAGTTCAACTCACATTTATGCAGGCTTCACAACCGGTTCATTTCGCGTTCATGGCAAAGCACGAATGTTGCCGCAATTTCGAAGGCGAGACAGAATTTCCTGCTCTAGACCGCACCAAACCGGTAGCCGCGGCCGCGGACCGTGTTGATCAGCCTGGTCTCGGCGCCATCGTCGATCTTGGCGCGCAGCCGTCTGATATAGACGTCAACGACATTGGTAAGCGGGTCCTGCGACACGCCCCATACGTTCTGCAATATCCTGGCACGGCTCAGGACCTTGCCGGTCTCCACCATCATGAACTCCAGCAAGGCATACTCCAGGGATGTCAGTTCGATAGTCTTGCCGGCCCGCTTGACGATGAGTGCATCACGATCAAATGTCAGATCGTCGGCCTGCATGACACCCTTTGCCTGCTTCAGTTCGCCAGCTTCGGCGCGGCGGTCGAGGCTTTCCAGCCTGGCCAGCAGTTCATCGAAGGCGAACGGCTTGGTCATGTAATCGTCAGCACCTAGCCTCAGGCCACGGACGACATCATCGGTACTGTCCAGCGCGGTGAGCATCAGGATGGGAGTGCGGTTGTTGTCCAGGCGCAGCGACCTGCACACCTCGCGCCCGTCAAGCGCCGGCAGCATGACGTCCAGGATGATCGCATCCCAACTCCCGTTGCTGGCCGCGTCGAAACCGGACTTGCCGTCGGTCTGTATATCAACTGTATGGCCCTCAGCCTTCAGTCCCCGACCGAGAAACTCCACGATCCGGACATCATCCTCGATAAGCAGTAACCTCAATTCACAGTCTCCATCTCAGCTTGGGGGTCAGTCTCTTGCTCATCGGGGTGATCTTCGACAACGGGGAACGCCATTCGAACCGCCGTGCCGCCTTCAAAACCGGAATCAATCCAGATGCGTCCGCCGTGGGCATTGGTAATCGAGCGCGCAATTGGCAACCCCAGGCCGGTGTTGCGGCGCTGGTCGGAACCTGCTTCCACGGCGCCGCGGTAAAATCGTTCGAATGCATGGCTGGCGTCTTCGTCCGATATGCCCGGCCCGTCGTCTTCAACACTCAACCGCCATTCATCTTGCTGACGCTCAAGCGCGACCCTGATGCTGACCCCCTCCGGCGAATGCTCGATCGCATTGCACATCAAGATCAGTATCAACTGGCACAGTCGCTGGGCATCGCCTTCCACTGTTGCCGCCTCCTCGCCAAGCTCCATGGAAAGCCGGCAACGGTCCTGCTCAAATTTCGAATGCAGCTGTTCAGCCGCCGCGATGACCGGTGCGCGCAGGTCGATCTCGTTGTGGCGCATGTCCACGACGCCGGCCTGTTCGCGCGCAATCAAGAAAATGTCATTGACGAAGCGGGTCAACTGGTCGGAAATGGCGATGATCCGGCTCAGTGCCGAATGATAGGTCTCGCGCTGCTTCTGGCGCGCCCTGAGCGCCACTTCCGCTTCACCGCGAACCGCCGTTATGGGCGTGCGCAGTTCGTGACCGATGTCGGCAAAGAACTGCCGCCTGGTCTCGTCCCGTCGCCTGAGCTCATCATTGGCGACCTGCAACTCGTCGGTACGCTCCATGACCCGCTGTTCAAGCTGGTCCCTGGCCTCCTCCAGAGCCGTGCGCTGGGTCTTCAGCTGGCCGGCCATGGCATTGAACCGGCCGGACAGCTTGGCGAACTCGTCGCGCCCAGTGATCGGTATGGTGTGGTCCAGCTTGCCGGATGCAAACAGCTCCGCGCCGTCTTCCAGATTGCGCAGGCCGCTGGACATTCTCAATGCCAGCGCATACATGGCCCAGCCTGCCACCAGGGCTCCGGTTAGCGATGCCAGCAATGCAGCCCAGTAGGCCACAGTGTTGTAATACTCGATTTCGCGCAGCGCATCGTCCAGTTCCGTGCGCTCATCCTCGACGGCATCATTGATGTACCCGGTCACCGTACCGTCCAGCCGTACTTTCAGACTCTTGTCGAGAAATTCCCGGGCCTCGTCGAGCCGGCCATTCTTGATAAGCAATTCAGTCTGGCGCACATCGGCGAAGGCATTCTCGAGCTCCTTGGCAAGGTCCATGGCGCGCTGGCGGTCTTCATCAACCTCGCCGGCGCGCAGTCCGACCTCATCCTCGACAATGGTGGTTTCGGTGATATCGGCAACGATCTTGGAGACCCGGGCCTGTGCTTCGCCCAGATCGAAGGTCAGGCTCTGCCCCTCGTTGAGCAGATCACGGCGCACGCGCTTGAACGTGCCCAGCACCTCGCTGGACAGGCTCAGATACCCGGTCAGCTCTTCATAGGCGAGACTGGTGCGCTTCTGATTGTAGGTGGCACTGTAGGTGTTCCAAAGCAGCAGGATCGAACACGCCACGACCACCGCCGCAAGAGTACTGACGCTCATGACGAGTTTTGTTCTGATCTGCATGGGCATGACAATAGGCACTCTGAGCGGCTCAGAACAGATGCGGCACATTAACGCCAGATTAATTCGACCGTGCTGAACGGACCCGGTCTGCGTCTCCACACAGTTCGGGAATATGGCTTTGCAAAGCTGAAAAGCGCGCTTGGGCAGCCGAACAAAGTTGCCACAACGCATTGAAAAAGATATCTAATTGGACAAACCGCAAGATAAAGGGTGATGGACAATGAGATCGTTTTTCGCAACCACGGCACTGCTACTGGCCTCTACTCAGGCTGCGTTTGCAAACCCATGCCAGGAAAAATTCGCCCAGCTGCTGATTCACGGTAACGGTGACCGGCCGTCCATCATTCGCATCACAACCGAGCCGAAGGGCGGCCAGGTTTCAAAGAACGACTTCTTTTTCAAAACCACCGGCCACTGGATGACAGTGATGACCGAACCGGCCAACCAGCCCGTTACGCTGGCCTACGACAACAAGATGTATACCTCTTCGGACAACGGCAAGTCGTGGAAGAAGATCCGGGACATGGACAGCGAAAAAAACCGGCTCGACAATATCAGGAACCAGGAAGCCAACGCGAAGACCATAAAGAATGCCGTATGCGGTGAAGAGCTGCTCGACGGGGTCATGCATGACACCGTCGAAGCCGATTTCGATACTGTGCAGCAGTACAAATCGTCCAACCACTACAAGTACTGGGTGAACCGGAAAACCGGGCGGATCACCAAGTCGACATATGACAGCAAGAGCAGCGGGTACCAGAGCTTCACGACCCAGGTCATAGAAGACGCGCCGGACCTGACACTGCCGATGCCGGAGTAAGTACCACGGGTTTCTGCAAAAATGGTTGTACGCGGGAGGCGATAGAGGAAACAATTGCTCCCGGGTATCCGCAGCCGAAGCATATGATCATGAGCCAGGTCAAGAGTTGCGATCGAAAGCTGACCGGCAGACCGCGCCACCTTGTTGTTGTGGCCGCAACCTTGCTTATGCCGCCGATGATGTCCGTCGCCGGCAACGCAGACGCGCCATTCGAGTTCCAGCACCCTGTCGCCGACCAAGTCTACCACACCCTGCCGATCCCGTTGCGGATCAACCGCAAAACGGACGCGGGGGTGCCTGAAACCGAAGCCGTCAATGTGCTGTTTGAGATCCGACATTTGCCACATCCGTACGGGTTTGTGAGTGAGGTGTGGAACGCGATCCTGCCCGGCAAGACCAGCCATGAAACGCAGCTTCCCTATTTCTGGACGTTGGCGCCCGGCACCTATTCGATCCGCGCCCGCGCTGACGGTTTCAAGGATCACCCGGTTGAAATCACCTTTTCCACCACGTTTAGCCTGGAACGCCCGCTGCACCGCCTCATAGGACCCAACCACCGGGTTTACCAGGGCGCGAAGGTGCCGCTTGTCATTGACTGGGAGCCGTTCTGGGCAACCGTGCCACAGCGGCCGTACGGGACGTTGTATGCCGAAGTCGAACGCCGGGACGAGGATGACCAGGCCTGGCGGCCGGACTGGAAATCAGGAAACCTGGCCGGGTTCGAACTGCCGGTCGTTCTGCCGAAACAGGTGTCGATTGAGCTGGAGGTGCCCGGCAGACCGACAGCCAGGCGCGTCCGGGTGCGTGCATCGTTCAGCCGCAAGGCCTACACCCTGCCGAGTGAGTGGCGTTACTTCTGCCACGCGCCGGAGGGCAAGCTGACGGTAAACTCTCCGCCATCGGCTCAAGACAACAATCCCTGTCTCGGGGTCAGTGTGAGTGCCGGATCGGCTGCAGACCCTTGAGGGCGAGGCACGACCGATGCCCGGCCCCTCTGCCGGTGCCGGCGGCAGGTCAGATGATCTGTCTGAAAAGATTGGCGATCCCGGCAGGATTCGAACCTGCGACCATCAGCTTAGAAGGCTGGTGCTCTATCCAGCTGAGCTACGGGACCGTTGTTCAGCAGTTGCGGCATTCTGTTTGCCGCAAGTGCGTGTGTTTGCCAAGTGTTAGATGGCGACCAGTTCAGTGGGTCCAGTTGTCGGTCCGGCCCCAGCGGAAATTATCGGCGTAGGACTTTGACTTGGCCGACGGCTTTTTCGGCTCGATGACCTGATAGGCATGGCCCTTGCGCTTGGCGTAGTTTTCAGCCGCTTCCCGGGTGTCAAAGATCAGCTTCAGTTGCTGCTTCATGTCGCCGGATGATGTCCAGCCCATCAGCGGGTCGGTTTCACGCCGGGCCTCTGCTTCAAATTCCAGCACCCACTTTTTCGTCTTGGCCTTGCCGGACTGCATGGCATTGCGGGTGGGCTGGTAAATTCGTGCAGGCATGTGTGTCGCCTCAAGTGTTGCCGGTTGGCTCCAAACTCGTCTCAGGGCCGGCCGGTGGTCGGAGCGGAGAGATTCGAACTCCCGACCCTCTGGTCCCAAACCAGATGCGCTACCAGGCTGCGCTACGCTCCGTTACCGTCACTGCCCTGCAAAGTTGCTGAATGCTCTAGCCTTTTCAGCATAGCCCTGCAAGTCCGAAAATTGCGCCGAACAACAATAGTGCCCCGTGGCCTGGTCGGGAACGGGCACCCAATCCCTGGAAGTGCATAATTCTGACTATTGCAACTTTTAACTAGTAGTCATGTTCATACATTAAGACGTATACAGATTATATCGAACTCTGGTTGTTGCCGCATAAAGGGTTTGATTGGAGCCAGTGTGCCGGATCGCCGTCCTTGCGCTGGCTCTTTGTATTTGCGCCAGGCCGAAACAAGACAGCAGCAAATGAGATTTAGCGAAGACAACCAACACGAAACCGGCCTGAACACCGAACAGCTCAATCAGATGGAAAACCTGCGCCGGATCGCCTGCGGTCTGGCGTAGCAAAACAGTTCAGACCCCAGCACAATAAGTTGATAGGTCAACCCGACCGGTATAGCGACGATCACGTAACCGAACCCAACCTTGACCTTCGGATACCGCTTGACGGTGTTGATGAGCACCTTTGCGCAACCGACCGCGAAACGCCGCACGGTTCCGACCGGTTTGGCCAGCAGTCCGCCGGAGTGCCGCCTGGTGCTCCAGTACTGGTTGTCATACCCCTTGGCGATGGCACGCACGACATAGTGTTCCAGACCGTTGGGAGCCGGATGACTTACCCAGGCCCGCCCTGAGACGTGGGTCAGATAGCCTTTTTGGCTCAGGTTGCTGGCAAGTTGCCCGCATTGTCCCCTGTAGCAATCCTCGCTCGGAAACGGATTGGCGAGGAAGAACTCTCTTCTGAAGGCAATGTTGTTGGCGTAGAATCCACCTTGCGTGAAGAGATCAGGCTTGTCTTCCTTGGCGGGAAAATTCCACGTCAAGGCAAAGCATTTGCCTAGGAAACCATCGGGTGCCATGTATGTGTTTCCGGCAACAAACTGAATATCGGGATCATCGAAAACGTCGAGCAGTGCCGGCAGCCAGTTGTCATCAGGGATCACATCGCTGTCCAGAAACAGCACGATGTCGGAAACGGCCTTCTGCGCACCAAAGTTTTTCAAGTCATAGTAGTGCAGACCAATGGCGGATTCCTTTCGAATCTTGCCCGGCCACTTTTTCCCATCAATGTGGTCTGAAATGACACCGTCTACGAACTCGGGCGACACGTCTTCCGGGTTGAAAACGATCAGAAGCTCAAAACGGGTCTTGTTGGCGGCTGCATAGTCGATGACCTGCCGGCTCAGTCTGTTGAGCATTTCGAGGGGGCGCGCCATCTCGGCAAGCAGTGCGTTCTCCCATTCCAGGACCAAAGTGACGGATGGCGGCATTTGTACAATCTCTCATCTGAAAGCCCCCAACGCCCTAGATTTTCACGGGAATCTATCACCGACAGCGGACTGCGGCAACAGGGCCCGCGTCACACTCAGGTGAGCCGGCAGGGCAACCAGATGGCAGATCAGAAAAGTCGTTAAGGACGGAAGAACCGATGCTTCAGCCGGCTGCCCGGCCTGATGCCGAGTTTCGCCGCCGTACCGGCGACAAGCTCCATCACCGCTGATACTTCCCGTCCGGCGCTGAGCACATCCAGCGACTGCGGGACCGTGTTTGCTTCAATATGAACAACGATGCCGTCAGCGGTGACAAACAACATGTCCAGGGAGAGATAGGTGTTGCGCATCCACATGGAAACGACCCGCGGCGTCGGCCAGTGGAACAGCATGGCCTCGCGCTCCCCCATGGAACGGCGGAACATCAGTCCGCGCGAACGGGTCTTGTCATCGGTGGCCATTTCCGTGGCAAATGTGATGTCACCTTTTTCGGTGGTGACTGTGACCTGTTCAACCGGCAGGCGGACGACGTCTTGCGAAGTTTGCGCCTGCGCTGCCCCGGCGGTGATCAACAACATTGCCAGCAGAACTGACGCCAAGGCCTGAACAGCTTGAACTGCAGGCCGTCGTATCGCACAGCAGATCAATTGGTGCCAGGCAACCGGTCGTCATCCAGGGTGAGACGAACTTCGGCGGCCATCTTTCCCTTGGCGCCGTCACCGAAACGGACATAGATCCATTGATCCGGCTCAATCTCGGCAATCGCGGTTTTGCGCAGCACCTCCATGTGAATGAAGATGTCGGGATGGCCCTCACCTTCACTGGCAAATCCGAACCCGCGAGTGCGGTTGAACCATTTGACCTTCACACGTGTCCAGTCACTGCCGGCTTCCACATGCTGGTGGGTGCGCGGCACCCGCTCTACCGGATGGATGGCTGTCGTCGTGTCCACGTCGAGCACACGCAGGCATTGGATTCCCTTCTGGCGCTGCACGGCCTCGCACACCACACGGGTACCTTCCAGCGGCGCCTCGAATCCGTCGCGCTTGAGACAACTCAAATGCAGCAGGACATCCGGGATGCCGCTGTCAGGAATGATGAAACCGTAGCCGCGCGCCACGTCAAACCATTTGACGAAGCCTGCAACCTCGAAAATTTCAACATTGGATTCAAGCTCTGATAGAGACGACTGGCGCGCTTTTCCTGTCTGCGCCATTGTCTTGTTAGTTACCTCAGCCCCATCGTCCACTGGCCCGCCATCACCAGCCATAATACCTGCTCCTAACTTTTACTCAGTCCGCCGCCTACTGTTGCCCTCATCCAAATGATGGGCAAACACCGGCGATTTGTACAGCCATCACGCCGGGAATTTTTCGGATATACACAAAGTTGATCGCCATTCTTGCAGGCACCGCAATCAGCAGTTTCCGTGACGCGCGGGTAACCGTTTGAAAATCCGGCTTTTTTGTGGAGGTTTTGTGATCAGGGTATTTCCGCGGTTAATTTTTTTTAATTGGCAAACCTGTGCGCAACCCGCATCCGGACCGTGCATTCCCGGGCATTCCGAGCGGTTGCGCTTGCAAAAATTGCTCGGCTGAGTGGCGAATCAATGATGCGGCAGCCCGCTAAGTCTCAAAAATGACCACTTTATTAAGGCAAAGATTCTCAATTTTTGCGGACGAACATTCAGTTGTGGGCAACATATGACCCCCACATCACATTTTTGCATTTTTCATAGGCAATTTGTCGCATGACTGTACACTGTAGTTTGGCAAACTGAGGAGGGAACTATCAATGGCAGTCAAGCCAGCACTTACCGATCTCCCGATCAAGACGGCGGATGCCGGCTTTTACCGTGGGTTCAGTAAG